>CAWAFK010000006.1:0-572923 GCA_963781325.1 uncultured Solirubrobacterales bacterium | reverse complement strand
GGCTTCAGCGTCCGCGAGGTCGCGGACGGTCGCGTCCTGCTGACGTTCGACGAAGCCTGACCGCACCCAACCGGAGCACCCCGGGTTCGCGTAAGCTTCGCCGTCATGGCCGACGCCACGATCTCCTTCGCCCGCGGCGCCCCCTCGCTCGACATCGTCGACGTCGAGGGCCTGCGCGAGGCGGCGACGCGCGCGTTCGCGAACGACCCGGCGGGGAGCACCGCGTACGGAACCTCGATCGGCTATCCGCGGCTGCGGGCGTGGATCGCCGAGCGCCACGGGGTGGCGCCGGAGCGCGTGCTGGTCACCAACGGCTCGATGCAGGCGGACGCGTTCCTGTTCGACCACCTGGTGGAAGCGGCGACGACGTGGTCGTCGAGCGCCCCACCTACGACCGCACGCTGCTCTCGCTGCGCGAGCGCGGCGCGCGCGTGCACCAGGTGGAGCTGCTGCCGGACGGCATCGACATCGACGCGCTCGCCGCGCTGCTCGGCGGATCCTCGGAGCCGGCGGTGCGCCCGAAGCTCGCGCACATCATCCCCAACTTCCAGAACCCCGCCGGCTACACGCTCTCCGTGGCCAAGCGCCGCGCGCTGCTGGAGCTGGCGGCGGAGCACGAGTTCACCGTGTTCGAGGACGACCCCTACGTCGATCTGCGCTTCAGCGGCGAGGGGCGCCCGACGATGCTCTCGCTCGACCCCGAGCGCGTGGTGTACGCCTCGTCGTTCTCGAAGACCGTGTGCCCCGGCATCCGCGTCGGCTACCTGGTGGGGCCGCCCGACCTGATCGCGGCGATCGCGCGGCTGGCGACCAACACCTACATCTCGCCCAACATGGTGGCGCAGTCGATCGTGTACGAGTTCTGCGCCTCGGGCGCGCTGGAGCGCTCGATCGAGACCGTCAGGACGGCGCTGGCCAAGCGCGTGCGCACGCTGGAGGTGGCGCTGCGCCGCGAGCTGCCGGAGGCCGAGTTCGTCACGCCGGAGGGCGGCTACTTCATGTGGGTGACGCTGCCCGAGGGCACCGACGTGGCGGCCCTGCACAAGGCCGCCACGGAGCTGGGGGTGGTGTTCGTGAAGGGCACCGACTTCCTGATGGAGGGCGGCGAGAACACGCTGCGCCTCGCCTACTCGGGCGTCACGCCGGAGCAGATCGAAGAGGGCGTCGCACGCCTGGCGGCGGCCTACCGCTCGCTGCAGCCGGCGGCGGTGTAGCCCTCACCTGCCATAACGCTGCTGGCCGAGCACCAGCTGCTCGGGCAAAGCGGTGCGCGGCGGCGGCGAGGGGTCGGCGACGACTGAGACGGTCTCGGCGACCGAGGGGGTGAGGGCGCAGCGGCGGCCGTCCGCCGTCTCGACGACTACCTCGCGGCGGTCGTGGGCGGCGAGCGTGCCCCGCAGGCCGGGCTCCAGGCCCGAGTCCTTGAGGTAGCGCAGCAGGTCCTCGGCCTCGTTCTCGAAACGCAGCACGCGCACCGCGGCGCCGATCTGCACGTCGGCGAGCGGCACGCCGGCTTCGCGAGCGCCGGCGACGATCGGGTGGCCGTGGGGGCAGGTCTTGGCGTCGCCGATCGCGGCGAGCATCCGCTGTTCGAGCACCGGGGACATCGCGTGCTCCAGGCGCTCGGCCTCCTCGTGCACCTCATCCCAGGGGACGCCGAGGACGTCGGTGAGGAAGCGCTCGATCAGGCGGTGGCGACGCACGATGCTCTCGGCCTGAACGGCGCCGTCGTCGGTGAAGGCGATCGTGCGGCTCTGCCCGCGGGTGATGTAGCCGTCGCGTTCCAGGCGCCCCACCATCTCGTGGACGGTCGGCGCGGAGAGCTGCATCGCGCGGGCGACGTTGGCGCCGGTCATCGGCAGCCCGGCCTCCTGCAGCCAGAAGAGGATCTGCAGGTACTCCTCCTCCCCAACGGTTGCGCTGTCGCCGCTCATCCCAGTGACGATGCTAGTGGAGCTGATCGAAGGTGCACTGCCGCGGGTCCTTGTCCTCGCGCCAGCGCCGCAGCTTGGCGCCGTGGCGGATGCGCCCGGCGGAGACGTGGTCGAAGTCGATCTCGACGACCAGCTCGGGACGCAGCGCGACCCACTCGAGGTCGCGCCCCGCGCTCCAGCGGCTGGGGTCGGCGGAGCCGCGCTCGCCCGTCTCGTATGGGGCGAGGAAGCCGACGAGGCGGCGCTTCTCGGCGGCGGTGAGGCCGGAGCAGTGCCCGACGACGCGCAGCTGCTCGCCGTCGTAGAGCGCCGAGGATCAGCGCGCCGACGGTGTCGGGCTCCTTGCCCGGGCGCCACCCCACCACGACGGCGTCGATCGTGCGGGTGCGCTTGACCTTGAACATCCCCCGGCGCTCCCCCGGGCAGGTAGGGGGCGGAGCGCTCCTTGGCCATCGCGCCCTCGGCGCTCGCGCAGCCAGCGCTCGGCCTCGTCGGCGGTGTCGACGGTGGGCATCAGCTCGATCGGAGCGCCCGCGAACCGAGGTCTCGCGAGCAGCGCTTCGAGCGCCGGCGGCGCTCGGCGAGCGGCCGCTCCAGCAGGGTCGTCTCGCGGGCGAGCAGGTCGAAGGCGACGTACACCGCGGGGGTCTCGCCGCGAGAGCGCTCGATGCGCGAGTCGGCGGGGTGGATGCGCTGGCCGAGCGCGTCGAAGTCCTCGCGCCCGTCGGCCCCGCGCACGACGATCTCCCCGTCGAGCACGTAGCGCCCGGCGGGGAAGCGCAGCTCGGGGAAGTAGCGCCCGAGCGGGCGGCCGTTGCGCGACTGCAGGAAGACCTCCTCGCCGTCGACGAACGCGAGGCAGCGGAAGCCGTCGAGCTTGATCTCGTAGACGTACTCCTCGCCCTCGGGCAGCTCCTTGCGGGAGAGCGCGAGCTGCGGCTTGAGCGGCGGGGTGAGCGGCAGCGTCACGTCGCTCACTCCGCTCCGCTCGCCGCGGCTCGGCTCCGCTCGCGTCGGGCACCTCCTCCCGTCGCGGCTTCGCGCGGCTCGGCTGCACCCGCCGCGGCTCGCCGCGCTGCTTGCGGAAGTGCGGCGGCCAGGGCGCGTCGCCGAGGCCCTCGCGCTCGTCGCGCGTCGGCGAGCTCCAGCAGCGCGTCCAGCGAGCCGGCATGACGATCGATCTCGGCGGCGGGGTCGCCGCGCTCGCGCAGGCGCGCGGGAACGGTGTCGAGGCGCAGCTCGGCGGGCTCGACGTCGGCGACCTCCTCCCACTCCAGCGGACAGGAGACGCGCGCGTCGGGCGACGGCGCGCACCGAGTAGGCCGAGGCGACGGTGCGGTCGCGGGCGTTCTGGTTGTAGTCGATGAAGACGCCCTCGCGCTGCTCCTTCCACCAGCGGGTGGTGGCGCGGCCGGGCATGCGCCGCTCGACCTCGCGCGCGAGCGCGAGCGCGGCGCGGCGCACCTCGTGGAAGTCGCGCTCGGGCGGATGCGCACGAAGATGTGGATCCCGCGCGAGCCGGAGGTCTTGGGGAAGCCGCGCAGGCCGTGCTCCTCGAGCACCTCGCGCACGCCGAGCGCCACCTGGCGCACCTCCGCGAAGGGAACGTCGGGCTGCGGGTCGAGGTCGACGCGCAGCTCGTCGGGGTGGTCGAGGTCGGCGCGGCGCACCGGCCAGGGGTTCCAGTCGATCACGCCGAGGTTCGCGCCCCAGACGAGGTGGGCGGCGTCGTTGACGACGAGCTCGCGGGCGCGTGCGCCCGCTGGGGAACGTCGACGATCGTGGTCTGCAGCCACTCGGGGGCATTGCCGGGAACGCGCTTCTGGAAGAACGGCTTGCCCTGCGACGCCGTCGACCCAGCGCTTCATCACGGTGGGGCGCTCGCGCAGGTGACGAGCACGGCCTCGTGGCACTCGACGTAGTAGTTGACCAGGTCGAGCTTGGTGAAGCCGGGCTCGGGGAAGTAGAGCTTGGAGGGGCTGGAGACCCGCAGCTCGCAGGCCGGCGGCCTCGATTGTGACGTACTCCTTCTCCTCAGCCATGCCTGTAAGGATGCCGGACCGTGATCCCGCGCACAGTGCTCATCGCAGTGGAGCCCTTCGGCGAGGGGCTTGAGCGCCGAGCGCGCGGGGGCGGCGATCGGGCGGGGGCTGCAGGCGGGAGACCCGTCGCTGGGGGTCGATCTGCTGCCGACGAGTCCGACGGCCCCGGCGAGCCGGGCGCCTGGACCGCTGACTTCGACGGGCGGATGCGCGCCGCGCGGGCGGTGGTGGTGGGCGCAGAGCGCCTGGACGAGCGTACGCTGCTGGGCAGCGCGATGTTCGAGATCGCCACGCGCGCCCGTCAGGCGGGAGTGCCGGCCTATGCGGTGACCGCCGAGAACGCGCTGAGCCTCTTCGACGCGCGGATCCTCGATCTGCAGGTTATCCTCGCAGGCACGCGACACGCGGGCGCTTCGGAGAGCGGGCGAAGAGCTGGCTGAGGTGGTGTAGATGTCAAACCCTCGAACCAGACGAGTGGTTCTAGGCCTTAAAGAACAACACAACACCAGCCCACAGGCAGTTGGCTCGAGGCGTTCAAAGAAAGCACTGCCCCTCCCCCCGTAGGTGGGGACCTCCTCGACGATGCGATCGCCCTCGATCAGGTGCAGGCGACGAGAAGCGCTCGCACAGCTCGCCGGCCTTGGCGTGGCGCATCCAGACGCGGTCGCCGACCGCGAGCGCGTCGGCCGGGGCGCCGAGCAGCGGGGTCTGCACCTCCCCGGCCCCCTCCTGGCGATCGAGGCGCAGGCCGGCGGGCAGGTAGGGTCGGGGCAGGCGCGCGCGGTCGGCGGGGCCGGAGGCGAGATAGCCGCCACCGAGCGCGGTCGCGACGCCGGGGCCCGGGCGGCGCACGACGGGCAGCGCGAACAGCGCGGCGGGACGGGGCGTGAAGGCGCGGTAGGCGTCGAACAGCGCCGGCCCGTACAGCCCCGAGCCGGCGGCGAGCTCGGTGACGGCGGCCTCGCGCGCGGTGCGCTGAGGCTGCCGGTGCCGCCGCCGTTGACGAACTCCAGCGGGGCGACGGCGCGCACGGCCGCGACCGCGGCGGCGCGGCGCGCGGCGAGCTCGCGGGCGGAGATGGCCTGCAGCCGACGCACCACGCCGCCCGCAGATCGGAGGCCCCCCGCCCACGATTCCCGCGCCTGCCGGCGCGTCGCCGAGCCCGGCAATCTGTGCCTCGTAGGCCATCATCCCGACGAGCTCGACACCCGCGCGGGCGAGGATCTCGCGGGCGAGCGCGGCGGCCTGCGCGGCGGTGTGTACCGGCGAGCGTTTGGCGCCGATGCGCACGCGCCCGCCGAGCAGCCACAGCCCCGCGTCGAGCTCCAGGCAGACGCGCACGGGAGCGGCGTCGGCCGCCGAGCCGGCGCGGTGCGATGGCGGCATCGAGCAGGTCGAGCTGGGCGAGGCAGTCGACCATGATCGGGATGCGCGCCTCGGGCCGCTCGGCGGTGAGCCGGCGAGCTCGCGCAACGCATGGCGATCGGCGGTGGGGTAGGCGACGAGGATGTCCTCGAACCCGTGCTCGGCGAGCCACAGCGCCTCCGGCAGGGTGTAGGCGAGCGTGCCCTCGAAAGCCGGGCCGCGCGAGCACGCGCTCCTGCAGCGCGCGGCAGCGCACCGACTTGCTCGCGAGGCGGATCGGCTTGGGCGCGGCGCGGCGTTCCATGTCGGCGGCGTTGGCCCAGAAGGCGTCGAGGTCGAGGACCGCGAACGGCGGATCGAGCACGGCGGTCGCCCGTTCGAGGCGATCGAGCGCGGCGGCATCCGAGACGGGCTCATCTGGGGCGCATCCGCGCTGGCCGATCGGCGAGCCCATCGATCGCGATCGGTTCGCAAACAGGCGCATGGCGGCGGGCGTCCTACCCCGCCGCCGCCGTTGCGGGCTGTGAAATGGCGCCGAGCACGCGGTCGATGTAGTCGTTGGCGAAGCGCCCCTCGGGATCGAGTCGCCGGCGCACCGCCTGGAAGCGCTCCCACTCGGGGTAGCGCTCGCGCAGCGTGGCGGCGGTTTGGAAGTGGCGCTTGCCCCAGTGCGGCCGGCCGCCGAGCTCGTCCATGATCGCCTCGACGGCGCGGAAGTAGGGCTCCCAAGCCATCCCCTCGAACATGTGCACCGCGACGAACCCGCTGTCGCGGCCGGCGGCGGTGCTGATCAGCGCGTCGTCGGCGGCGACCGTGCGCACCTCGATCGGGAAGGGCACGGCGAATGGGGCCCAGCGACCCACCCCTCCGACGTGCGCCGGCCGACCGTGACCCGCTCTTCCGCGATCCGCGGCCTCTCGACCCGCCGTCCGGCGACCCGCCCTCCACCAGCTCGAGCACGCGGCGCACGGCCTCGACGGTGCGCTCGCGCGGGAGCGCGTACTCCATCTCGGTGAAGCGCACCAGCCGGGGGCTGGCGAAGATCCGGTCGGAGCGGTCCACGCGGCGGCTGGCGCCCGCGAGGCGCGTGACGAGCCGGTTGATGCGAGGGATCTGTGCGGGCAGCCGCCGGCCGAGGCGGCAGAAGAGACCGAAGGCGTGGTTGGTGAGCAGCACGTCGTTGGCGTAGGCGCTCGCCCGGCCGCGCGGGCGGGCCGGCTCCTCGGTGCGGTTGTTGGTGCGCGTCAGCGCGGTGCGGGCGTGGGGGAAGACGTAGAACTCGAAGTGGTCGTTGGCGAGCGAGAGCTCCTCGAAGCGCTCGAGCGTCTCCTCCAGCGGCGCGGGCGCATCGAGGCCGCGCAGGCGGAAGGCGGGCACGCAGCGCAGCGTCACCTCGGCGACCACGCCGAGCGCGCCGAGCCCCACGCGCGCGGCGCGCAGCAGCTCGGGATCGTCCTGCTCGGAGCAGTCCAGCGTGGAGCCGTCGGCGAGCACGAGCGTGAGTGCCGCGACCTGCGAGGAGATGTTGCGCAGGCGCGCGCCGGTGCCGTGCGTGGCGGTCGAGATCGCGCCGGCGATGCTCTGCACGTCGATGTCGCCGAGGTTCTCGAGCGCCAGGCCGAGCGCGGCGAGGCGAGCGTTGAGCGCGTGGATCGTGATGCCCCCCTGCACGCGCACCAGGCCGCTGGAGCGATCGACGTCGAGCAGCCGGTTCATGCGGTCGAGCTTCAGCAGGCGCCCATCGGTCAGCGCGATGTCGCTGAAGGAGTGCCCCGCGCCGGCGACCCGCACGCGCTGGCCATGCGCCGCGGCCCGCTCCAGCGCGGCGGCGATCTCGGCGATCGAGGAGGGCCGCTCGATCGCCGCGGGGGCGCAACGCTCGTCGCCGGCCCAGTTGCGCCATTCGGGGACGTCGGCGGCCGTCGCCGTCATGCTCGACTCCAATCGTCAGCGCTTGCACTAGTAGGCTCGCTCACTGATGAATGAGCCTACCCCCACGCCGGGGCGGCGCCAGCTGACCGGGGCCGAGGCGATGACACGAATCGATCCCCACCGGCCGTGCCGTCGCGGCCTCCGATGCGGCGCGACTCCGCCGCACGGCCACCGCGCGCGCTCGCTGCCGACGCCGGGGGCCAAGCGGGCGACGGTGATCGGCGCCGGCTCGTTCGGCACCGCGCTCGCGGTGCTGCTGGCGCGGGGCGGCCTGCGCACGACGCTGCAGACCCGCACCGCCGAGCAGGCGCGGACGCTGGAGGAGCAGCGCGAGAACCGCACCTACCTGCCGGGCGTGGAGCTGCCCGCACAGCTGCGCATCGAGCCCTCCGCGGCGGGCCTCGCACGCGCCGACTACGTGTTCCTGGCGGTGCCCTCGCAGGAGCTCGGGCCGGTCGTGGCGGGGCTCAGCGGGGCCGGCCTGGGGCGGCGCACGGCGGTGGTGTCGGTGGCCAAGGGCCTCGTCCCGCCGGACGGCGCGCCGCCGACCAGCGTTCTCGAGGCGGCGTTTGGCGCCAAACGCGTTGCCTGCTTGGGCGGCCCGGCGCACGCGCAGGAGATGGTGCACGCCGGCGCGGGGCTGGTGGCGGCCGCGCACGACGAGGAGCTCGCCCGGCAGCTGGCGCAGGTCTTCACGCGCGCGGGGGTGGTGTGCGAGCGCTCCAACGACCCGCTCGGGGTGGAGCTGGCGGGCGCCGCCAAGAACGCCGCGGCGCTCGCCGCGGGGGCCACCGAAGCGCAGGGCCTCAACGCCGCGGGCGCCGCGGCAGGGCACATCTTCGCCGAGGTGTGGCGCTACGCGGAGACCCTCGGGGCGCGGCCGGAGTCGATGATCGGCCTGGCGGGCACCGGCGATCTCGTGGCGACCGCGCTCGCCCCGGAGAGCCGCAACCGCCGCGCGGGCGAGCTGCTCGCGGCGGGCGTGCCGGCCGCGGAGATCCCAGCCCGCATCGGGCAGGCGGTAGAGGCGCTCGAGTCGGTGCCGCTGCTGGCGCGGGCGCTGGAACGCGCGGGCGGGCAGACATCGGGTGGGCGTAGCGAACTGGCACGGGGCGAGCAGGCGCTGGGTGAACGGGCACGGGGCGAACGGGCACGGGGCGAGCAGGCGCTGGGTGAACGGGCACGGGGCGAACGGGCACGGGGCGAGCAGGCGCCGGGTGAGCGGGCACCGATAACCAGCGCCCTCGGCCGCCTGATCTCCGGTGAGCTGCCGCTGCCTGAGTGGGTCGCGCTCGTGCGCGCCACTGTGCCGCCGCCTGCCCTCTGGCGCCGGCGGCCACAGCCGGGCTTCTGGCGGCGGCTGTGGCGGCGAATGCCGGGGACCTGATACCCATCTGGCCGCCGCGGTGGGCGAGAAGACGGTCAAGGAGCTGGGGGTTTACCTCTCTTTTTAAAGGTGTGTGCTATAGTATTAGGGTAGACCATAGCGCACACCCTTTAAAAGAGAACACTCTTTACCGAGGTCCGTCGCATATACCATCATCAATACATGAACCCCGACTTCACGAAGGAGGCACACCGCTCATGCCAGCAGCAGACAAATTGAGGGCGACGGAGAAGAGCGCGGGAGAGCCCCCCTTTGGCCTGAGATTCGATCCGGACGAGTTCCACGAGCAGGAGCTCCGCCGCGAAAAGATCATCAAAATGCAGGACGCAATCCGTCCCGGCCGGACCGTCCCCGTCGCAATCCGCTTCGACAAATTCACGCTCCGGCGGCTGAAGACGCTCGCCACGCTCCACAACACTGGCTACCAGACGCTGCTGAAGGCGTTCATCCTCGAACGCCTCTACGAGGAGGAGAAGCGCGCGGGGATCATCGACTCGTAGGGCTCCTTGCGGGGGCAGTAGGCGATCGTTCGTGGCGGGGCACGGAAGCCCCGCCCCCCAGCGGATGGGGCCAACATCACTCGCGCGGACGCTCCCATCCCCCTACTCCCTCCATCAGCGTGCTCACGACCGCTTCATACACGCCCGCTCCGTTCGCCGCCTCGCACACGCGCACGTTTGCGTACTGCGCGATCGTCTCCGCGATCGTTGGGTCGCGCAGGTGGGCGTTCGCCACCAGCCAGAAGGTCTGCACGTGCGGCGCGCACGCCATGTCCTCGCGCGAGTCCCCGACCGCGAAGGTCTCCTCGCGCGCGTACCCGCGCGCGCGCTGGTGGAACGCCACCGCCCCAGCCTTCGAGGCGCCCGCTGGCACGAGATGGTAGCCGCGCACCTGCTCCAGCTCCGCCAGCTCCACCGAGCGCGTGCTCACCGCGCCGTTGTCCACCAGCCGCAGCCCCTCATACCCGTGCTCCGCCAGCACCCTGTCGGCCTCATTTGCGTCGACGAGGCCGCGGAACAGGTGTGACACTTCGCGTTCGACATGCCACGGGTCATGGTGCTCCAGGCGCCCGGCGTAGTGCTCCAGCAGCAGGGCAGGCGCTCCCGAGCGCTCGATCTGCTGGGCGATCGTCAGTTCGCCGGGCTGCATGTTGCCGGTGAGCCAGTGCTCCTCCCCGTCCACCACCACGCACGCCCCTGCCTCGTAGATGTAGGAGCTCTGCCCCAAGAGCCGTGCGTCCTCCGCCAGCGTCACCTTGCGCCGGCCCGAGACCAACACTACCTCCACGCCCGCGCGCAGGCACGCCTGCACCGCCCGCACGCCGTCGAGCGCCACCGCCCCCTCACCGTCGTGCAGCAGCGACGCGCCTTTCCCCAGCAGCGTGCCGTCGAGGTCGAGGTACAGGCAGCGCGCGCTCATCCCCGCCCGCCTCCTGCCATGCCGCTGAATCTGCCCCGCCGCCCGCTCACGACTCAGGCAACTCCCACGCTCGCCAGCGGCGGGCGCTCCAGCTCCGGCTCGCCCTCCAACTCCACCAGGCGCCCTTCGCGCTGCAGCCGCCGTGCGATCGTCGCCAGCACCGTCGTCGCCATCGGCGTCAGGTCTTGGAGGGGCTGGTGGCGGTTGCGATGCACGTCCAGATCCACCTGTGCGAGTCCCTCCAGGCCGACCGTGTTCCACGCGTCGATCAGCATCCCGATCTCCACCCCATACCCGGTCGCGAACGGCAGTCGCTCCAACAGGCCCCTGCGCGCCGCCACCTCACCCGCGAGCGGTTGGCGCACGGCCGCCAGCTGCGGGTAGAACAGCGCCAGCGCCGGGCGCGCCATCAGGTGGTTGACTCGCCCCCCGCCCTCGGGCAGCGCAACCCCCCCCTGCTCGAACGGGCGCCGGTAGAAGGCCTTCACGAGCTCGACACCCCGCTCGCACACCAGCGAGCCGAGAAGTCCGGTCGCGAAGTGCGCCGAGAACTCCTCGCTGTCCCCGTCCAGATAGCACACCACCTCCCCCTCCGTCTCCCCCAACGCCCTCCACATCGCGTCGCCCTTGCCCAGCACCTGCCCGAGGTGCGGCATCAGCTCCGCCTCCTGGCGCACGGTCGCTCCCGCCTGCTCCGCCACCGCCGCGGTGCCATCCGCCGAGGCGGCGTCCACCACCATCACCTCGTCGATCGCCCCCGCGTCTCGCAGCTTCATCAGCTCCCCCACCACTCTCCCCACCGTCTCCGCGCACTCCTTCGCCGGCACGCACACCGACACGCTCTCGGTGCGCTCGCGCGCGATCCGCTCCGCCGTATAGCGCGAGTGGTGGTAGGTGCGTCGCCCCACCTCGCCGCGAGTCACTCATCGGCTCTACTATCGCAACCGGTGGCGATAGAGCGCACGATCGAGCCTTGGAGCGCCCTGCTCGACGACGGACGCGCCGACGGCCGGCTCGTCCGCGGAGCCTCGGAAGGGCCCACCGCCGCCACGCTGGTGGATCCACCCGCCGACCTGCACCCCGACGTGCTCGCGGCACTCGAACGTGCGGGGATCGAGCGGCTCTACTCCCACCAGGCGCGGGCGCTCGAGGCCGCCTGGGAGGGGCCCTTGATCGTTACCACGGGCACCGCCTCCGGCAAGTCGCTGTGCTTCAACCTCCCCACGCTGGAGGTCCTCTGCCGCGATGTCCACGCGCGCGCGCTCTACCTCTACCCGACCAAGGCGCTGGCGCAGGACCAGGCGCGCGCGCTCGCCCGCTTCGGCCTCGGCGATCGCCTGCGGCCCGCGATCTACGACGGCGACACCCCCCGCGAGGCGCGCACTCAAATCCGCCGCCGCGCGGGCATCGTGCTCACCAATCCCGACATGCTCCACCTCGGGATCCTCCCCCACCACGAATCATGGGGCAACTTCTTCGCCAACCTCGCCGTCGTCGTGATCGACGAGGCCCACGTCTACCGTGGCGTGTTCGGCTCCCACGTCGCCAACGTGATGCGCCGCCTGCGCCGCGTCGCCGCCGCCTACGGCACCTCCCCGCGCTTCCTGCTCGCCTCCGCCACGATCGCCAACCCGCTCGAGCTGGCCGAGCGGCTCACCGGCCTGGAGGGGATCGGGCTGATCGACGAGGACGGCGCCCCCGCGCCGCGGCGGCAGATCGCGATCTGGAACCCCCCGCTCACCGACGCCGCGCTCGGAGCGCGCCGCTCCTCGCTCGGCGAGGCCGCCGAGCTGCTCGCACGGCTCGTGCGCGACGGCGCGCGCGTGATCTGCTTCATGAAGTCGCGCAAGGGCGTCGAGCTGCTTGCGCGGCTGGTGCGGGAGGAGCTCGAGCGCGACGCCGACCTACCAGGGGAGCGCGGGGCATCGGGCGCCCACCCCGCGAACCTGGCCGACCTCGTGGTCCCCTACCGCGCCGGCTACACCCCCCAACAGCGGCGCGATCTGGAGGGCCGCCTGATGCGAGGCGAGCTGCGCGCGGTGATCACGACCGACGCGCTGGAGCTGGGGATCGACATCGGCGAGCTCGACGCCGCCGTCGTCGTCACCTTCCCCGGCACCGTCGCCTCGCTGCGCCAGATGTGGGGGCGCGCCGGGCGCCGCGGGCGGGGCCTGGCGGTTTACATCGCCGGCGACGATGCTCTGGACCAGTTCTTCTGCCGCCACCCCGACGAGTTCCTGGAGCGGCCCGTCGAGTCGGCGATCCTCGACCACGAGAACCCACAGATCCACCTCGCCCACCTGCTCTGCGCCGCCTTCGAGGGCCCGCTCTCGAGTGCCGACGCCGAGATCCTCGGGCCCCGCTGGGAGGCCTACGCGGAGATGCTGCTCGGTCGCGGGCAGCTGCGACGAAGATCGGCAGCCGACCCGACCGCCGCCTACGTCCCCCGCAACCCCGCCGACTACCCCGCCGCGGCGGTCTCGCTGCGCTCCGCCTCGCTCGACAGCTTCGCGATCGTCGACACCGCCTCCGGGGAGCTGCTCGGTACGACCGAGGCCGCGCGCGCGTTCTCGACCGTCCACCAGGGAGCGATCTACCTGCACCTGGGGCGCTCCTACGAAGTGCAGGAGCTCGACCTGGAGCGCCGCCGGGCGCTGGTGGCGCCGTTCGACGGGGGCTGGTACACGCAGCCCAAGCGCGACACCACCACGACGATCGAGAGCGTGCTCGACCGCCGTGACGTGCTCGGGGTCTCGCTCTACTTCGGCGAGGTCTCGGTCACCGACACCGTGCTCGCCTATCAGCGCCGCCGCCTCCTCGACCACGCTCAGATCGACCTCGTCCCGCTCGACCTGCCCGAAACCTCCTTCTCCACGCAGGCGCTCTGGTTCGAGCTCGACCCCGCCGCGCTCGCCGCCTGTGTGCCCGAGCGCCGGGCGCATGCCGGGGCAGCGGCGGCAGCGGCGCATCCTGACGCTTCTCCCCCCGCGGGCGCGGCGGCCGGTGTCGTCGACGACGAGGCGGCGCAGGAGACGGTGCTCGGCGCCCTGCACGCCGCCGAGCACGCCCAGATCGCGGTGCTGCCGCTGATCGCGATGTGCGACCGCTGGGACATCGGCGGGCTCTCTACCAACCTCCACCCCCAGACCGGTCTGCCGACGATCTTCATCTACGACGGCCACCCCGGCGGCGTCGGGCTCACCCGTGCCGCCTTCCTGCGCTTCGAGGAGCTCTGCCGCGACGCCCACCGCCTGATCGCAGAGTGCCCCTGCCGCGCGGGCTGCCCCTCGTGCGTGCAGTCGCCCAAGTGCGGCAACCTCAACGAACCGCTCGCGAAGGGCGGAGCGCGGCTCCTGCTGGAGGGGATGCTGGCGGTCCCGCTCGCAACGTAACCTGCGAATCGCACATGCGGCGCACGTCACAATGGACGGCGCGTGACCCAGGGCGTCCCAGGCAAGAGAGCGATCGTTGGCCTCGCAGCGCTGCTGGCGCTGGCGATCGCCGCCCCCACCAGCAGCGCCGGCCTCGACGGCCGGGGCGGCCTCGCCGGTCCGCAGGGCCGCTCCAGCCTCGACGATCCGCAGGGCCGCGCCAGCCAGGTCGAACTCGGCGAGGGGCCCGGCGGGCGCGTGGCGCTCACCGATTGGACGCTGAGCCCTGACCCGGAAGACGTCGGGCAGCTGCGCGGCTGGTCCACGGGGGACTTCGGCGGCACGCAGGTGAGCGTCCCCGACGTGGTCAACCCCGCGCCGATCAAAGGCAAGCGGGCGGTCTCCGACTTCGAAGGCTCGGTGGCGTGGTACCGCACAACGATCACCGCGCCCACCGCGGGCACCTACGCGCTGGAATTCGCGTCCGCCAACTACCTCGTCGAAGCGTGGGTGGATGGGCACCCGCTGGGCTCACACGTGGGCTTCTACCTGCCCTTCGAATTTCGCGACGCGCTGGCGGCGGGCCCGCACACGCTGGTCGTGCGCGTGGACTGGCGCGACCCGCTGCTGCAGACCCACGAAGGCTTCAACCGCGCGTGGTTCAACTTCGGCGGCCTCGACGGCGCGGTGAGCATGCGCGAGATCGCCGCCAGCGAACTCTCCGACCCCACGATCCAAACGACGCTCTCCCCCGACGCGCCGACGGCGACACAGGCGACCGTGCAGCTGGGCGTCGCCGTGCACAACGACGGGCCGGCGCGCACGCTCGCGCCCGAAGGCACGCTTTCCCGCCCCGGGCAGACGATCCCCGTGACCTTCGCCCCGCAGCCCGTCAGCGCTGAGGAGACGGTGACGATGACCGCCACCGTGACGGTCCCCGCCCCGGCGCTGTGGGCGCCGGGGAGCCCCAACCTCTACGAACTGACGCTCGACATCCCCGGCGAGAGCAGCTACGCCGCGCACGTCGGCCTGCGCCAGCTCACGTGGGGCGGGGGAAAGATGTACCTCAATGGGCAGCCCCTGGAGCTGCACGGCGCCTCGATCCAGTTCGAAGCGCCCGGCCACGGCGACGCGCTCGGCCCCGCCGAAGAGGACGCGCTCATCCAGGAGCTGCAGGCGATCGGCGCCAACGCCGCCCGCACCCAGCACCCGCTGCCCGCCACCATGCTGGAACGCCTCGACGCCGCCGGGATCCTCGTGTGGCAGGGCGTCGGCCCCGTCGACCCCTCCGGCGACTGGACCGGCATCACGCCGCTGCTCGCCGAACGGGCGCGCGAAGACGTGCGCACCACGGTGCAGGCCGACCAGCTGCACCCCTCGATCATCGCCTGGAACCTCACCAACGAGCTGGCCGGCAACGGCCACCCCGGCGGGCAGGCGCAGTACGTCGAAGCGATGGCCGGGTGGCTGCACGCCTACGACCCCGGCCGGATGGTGGCGGTGGACGTGTGGGGCGAGCACCCCCCGCGCCATGGCGCCGGCCCGCTGTACGGCGACGTGGACGCGGTCTCCGAGACCGACTACTCCGGCTGGTATGAGGGCCTGCGCGACAAGCCCGCGAAGCTGCGCAGGCTGATCGACAGCCGCCTCGCCGCGATGCACGCCACGTTCGCCGGCAAAGTCCAGCTGATCAGCGAGTTCGGCGCCGAAGGCAACGCGCTCAACCGCCCCGGGCGCCCCGGCAGCTACTCCTTCCAAACGCGCCTGCTCACCCAGCACATCCGTCTCTACGAGGCCGACCCCGCGCTCAGCGGGATGCTCGTGTGGGTGCTGCGCGACTTCGCGCTCACCCCCCGCTACTACGGCGGCTCAGTGCTCGCCGAGGACCGCCACATCAAGCTGATCGAAGGGATCCTCGGTAAGGGCCTGTTCGACTACGCCGGCCGCCCCAAGCCGGCCGAGCACGCGGTGGCGCGGCTGTTCAAAGCGCTGCCGGCCTACTGAGCGTCAGGCCAATTGGCCGCGCCCATGACACCGTCGCCGTCCTCGGGCCGCGGGCCACCGACGGCAAGGATGTCGAGCCCCTCGGCGCCCGCCTCGAAGGCACGCACCACGTCGGGCGCCACGCGCACGACATCCCACTGGCGCAGCTCCTGGGTATCGTCGTCGAGCAGCACCCGCCCGGACCCGGCGACGACGATGTATGCCTCCTCCTGCTCACGGTGACTGTGAGCTATCGGGCTGCGCATGTTCGCCGCATAACGGAAGAGGCTGACCCCGAGGTCACGCGAGTCCAGATGTTTGCGAGCAAAGCGGCCCTCGATCCCCGGGGCCCGATCGCCCACGGAATCCTCGAGGTCCAACAGGTTCACGGTGGCGAAGCGGGACATGCGGTCTCCTTTGGCAGGGGGTGGTGGGGTCCCCACATTAGCTTCACGCGCGACGGGTTCCACCAACCGCGCGACGGGTGCCCTAACGATTCCCCCGCGCGATCTTGCGCAGGTCGATCGTGGCGTCGTACAGCTTGGCGTCGACGCCCTCCTCGAGGGCGATCTCGCGTAGGGGTCGTCCAGAGGCGGTGGCCTTATTGACTATGGCGGTCCCCTTGTTGTAGCCGATCGCGCCGTTGAGCGCGGTTGCAACGGCGAGCGTACCGCCGGCCGAAGCGTCCGTACCCGCCCTGTTGGCCTGGATGCCGTCGACACACTTCTCGGCGAACACGCGCGTCGTGGAGGAGAGTAGGCGCAACGACTGCAGTAGGTTGCGCGCGATCAGCGGGATGCGGACGTTGAGCTCGAACTGTCCCTGCATGCCGCCGACCGTGATCGCGGTGTCGTTGCCGATCACCTGGGCGCTCACCTGCAGGACGACCTCGGGGATCACCGGGTTGACCTTGCCGGGCATGATCGAGGAGCCCTTCTGCAGCTCCGGCAGGAAGATCTCGCCGATGCCCGCGCGGGGGCCCGAGCCCATCAGCGCGAGGTCGCCGGCGATCTTGGTAAGCGACACGGCGAGCACCTTCAGCGCTCCGGAGAGCTCGACCAGCGCGTCGCGGTTGGCCTGCGCCTCGAACGAGTCCAGCGGCGCGGCGATTTGCTTCAGCCCCGACGCCTTCTTCAGGCGCACGCGGACCTTCTCGGCAAAACGCGGGTGGGTGTTGAGGCCAGTGCCGGTGGCGGTGCCCCCGAGCGGGATCTGCCCGACGTGCACGAGGGCTGCCTGGACGCGCTCCTGTGCGAGGGCGATCTGCGCGGCGTAGCCGCCGAACTCCTGGCCGAGGGTCACGGGCACGGCGTCCATCAGATGGGTGCGCCCGGCCTTGACGACGTTCTGGAAGCTCTTGGCCTTCCGCGCAAACGAGCGCTCGAGCTGCTTGAGCGCCGGCAGCAGCTCGTTGTGGGCCACATCCAGCGCGGCAAGGTGCACGGCGGAGGGGAACACGTCGTTGGAGGACTGGCCCATGTTGACGTGGTCATTGGGGTGCACGGGGCGGGCGGGACTCTGATCTGTTGCCAGGCCCGCGATCACCTCGTTGGCGTTCGTGTTCGTGGAGGTCCCCGAGCCGGTCTGGAAGACGTCGATCGGAAACTGCGCGTCGTGCTTGCCGGCGGCGATCTCGCCAGCCGCTTTCTCGATCTGCCCGGCGCGCCGTTTGTCGAGCAGCCCCAGCTCGCCGTTGACGGCGGCGGCGGCGCCCTTGATGCGCGCCAGCCAGTGCACGACCGCAACCGGCACGGTCTCCCCCGAGATCGGGAAGTTCTCGACGGCCTTGGCGGTCTCCCCGCCCCACAACTGCTTGTCTGCCATTGGTCCTCCTCGATCGACGCTCGGCGACGAACCCTATCCGCAGAACGCCACCAGCTCCCGCGCGAGGCCGACGGGGTCGTCGTAGGCGATCAGGAACCCGGTGCCGGGCAGCACGCGCAGCTGCGCGTCGGGGAGCAGCCTCAGCGTCTCTTCGGCCCCGGCGAGCGGGTGCAGGCGGTCGCTATCGGCCCACAACAGCAGCACCGGCATCGGCAGGCGGGGGTAGAGCTCGAGCAGCTGCGTCTGCGGCCCGCGCGGCCAGCGGCGCGCGAACTTCGCCCACGAGCGCGCGAGGCTGGGGTTGCCGGGGACGTCGGCGAACGCGTGACGCACGAGGTCGCGCGCGGCCGGCTCTCCGCGCGCGGAGAGCCGCAGCCCCAGCGAGGGGGCAAAGACGACCGGCGCGGCGTGGGCGAGCACACGGTCGGCGCCGGGCAGCGAGCCGGCGCGAGCGGCGACCCGCCAGGCGGCGCGCAGGCGGGCGTGCTCTTCGGCGCGGTGCAGGCGATTCGGCATCAACACGATGCGCGCAGGGCTCAGCCCCCCGCTTTCGACGGCCCGCAGCAGGATCTCGGCGCCGATGTCGTGTCCGGCGATCAGCGGCCGCGGGCCGAGCACGTCGGCGGCGAAGCCGCTCAGCACCTCGGCAAACCAGTCGATCGTGTAGGGGTGGCGCGGCCGGTCCTCGGAGTCGCCGTGCAGCGGCAGGTCGGGTAGCACCACGCGGAAGCGCTCGGACAGCCGCCGCGCCACCGGCTCCCACTCCATATGCGAGAGCATCGCGGAGTGCAGCAGCGCCAGGGCGGGGCCGGTCCCGAGCTCGCGGTAGGCCACCCGCGCGCCGTCCGGATGGTGGTAGAGGCGCAGTCTCACTCGCGTGCGCGGTCGCGGGGGCGGAGCACCACTGCATCGTAGGAGCTTCATCGCGGCCGCGCACTGCTCAGAGAGAAACAATTCTCCCGGCACGATGCGTCGATTTACAGGCGGGCTGGGGCTGACCCACCAAATCAGATCGGGCATCTCAGGACAATCTGTACCCTGGGCGCACTTTGCCCGGGCCATGCACAGTGTGCACAGCAGTGCGAGCGCGGTAGGTCCTCGCTCGGATGTCGCGTACCCGTTTCGCACTGCTTGCCATCTTCGTGATCGCATTGGGAGTTCGCGCCGCGTATGTAGCGTCAGACCTACATCCAAACTACCGGCCGTGGCTGTATGGCGGTATGGCACATGACATCGTCGACGACGGGCACTGGTTCCAGATCAACCGCAGCGCGGTGAACTTTGGCTTCACCACGCCCAGTACCGGCCCGATGATCGAACCGCCGGGCGAACCCCAGTTGAAGTACGCCGACGCCCACCCGCGGTGGGAACCTGAGATCGGAGAGCCCGTAGGCGAACCGGTCGTGCTCGCGGGCCTGTGGGAGCTCACGGGCAGCGAACGCTTCCCACCCGATCAGGTCCTCAAAGCACTGCTCGACGCACTCACCGCGCTACTCGTGTACCGAATCGCCATGCGGTTGTTCAAACGTCGTCGCGCGGCTCTGCTCGCAGCCGCCCTTTACGCGATCTATCCTCCGGTCGCCTGGCAGATGACCAACCCGGCCCCCGATGGCTGGGGCGTGGATTTCACGATTGCGATCGTGGCCATCTATCTCGAGGCCATCCATTCAAGCCATCGTTGGCGGTGGCTGATCCTATGTGGCGTCCTCGCCAGTATCGGCAGCTACTTTCGCCCAGCGGTCCTTATCCTACCCGCGGCCTTGGCCCTCGCCACGGTTGCGATGACCGGTTGGCGCGAGGCTCTTCGCCGGGGCCTCTCCATCACAGCGATCGCCGTGGTGCTGTTGACTCCATGGATCATTCGCAACTACGATGACTTCCACAAGTTTATTCCCACGCGGGAAGGCTTCGGACAGGTCCTGTGGGAGGGGCTGGGTGAAGTACCCAATAACTTTGGCGCTGTATTGAATGATGAAAAGACGTATGAACAGTTTCACCGCACCAACCCCGACATTCGTGCCGATTCGCCGGCATTTTTCTCGCTGCTCATGCACTCGGCAGTCAGAGCGATCGAGCACCACCCATTGTTCTATCTCAAACTTCTCGCACGTCGCACGGCGCTGGCAACCGTATGGGCCCGCGGTATTCAATGGATGCACCGTGGAACCGTATCGCCGTTCACCTACGAGCACGGCATCCTGTCATATATCGTGGACCGCCCATTCGATCTACTGCAGATGCTGCTTTCGCCTATCACTTTTATTCTGGCGATGCTATGTCTCGGATTCACCTGGCGTCGCTGGCGCCAGGAGCATATCATTCTGATTACAACCATCCTGGTCGTCGTCGTCCCATACATACTGGCCCTCATGGAATTCAGGTACATACTGCCCGCCGCGTTCACCTACCTCATCTGGATCGGCCTGGGAGCCGATCTGCTTCTCGAACGGGCGAGCCAGCGGCGGCGGGCGAGTTCTCCCTCCATCGGGGAGCTCACCACGGCCTCGTAGACCCGGCCCCGGGCCGCCCACACCGCACCCTCCAAGGACACTAGACCTTGGCGTGGAAGATGGCGTGGCGGAGAACCACAAAGTTGACGGCGGGCACCAGCATGGCGGTGGCGAGGTAGACGAGCTCCGTGGGGAGCCCCAGCGCGCGGGGCAACAGCGCAGTGCTGGCGGCGGTCACCGCATACTGCGCCCCGGCGACCGACAGGTAGAGGGGGGCCTGGCGGCGCATGGGAAGAGCGAACTCCTCATGGTGGACCCACACGAACATGCGCTGCAGCGTGAAATGGATCGTCGTCGCCAGGCAGAACCCGATTGCGAGCGCGACTTGGAAGGGCACGCCCACCACGTAGGCCAGCAGGGTGGTCGTGAGCAGGTACACGAGCCCCACCACGCCGCCGGCCAGGGCGAAGCGCACTCCCTCTCCAAGCAGACCCGAGTCGGGGGTGAGCAGCGCCTGGGCGCGAACCATCGGGCGCATGAGCCGCAGCTCGTCAGCCGGGGGCAGGTCGTGCGAGGCAGAGGAGCGATTCGTGGAGCGGTCGCAGACGCTCGACCCGGTCCACGATGAAGTGCGTGCGCAGAGCGGCGAGCAACGTCGTTTCCGGACGCGGGTGACAGCCTCGATCGACCCGCCACAAAATGTCATCGATGACGGGCCGCACCCTTACGGGGTCATTGTCGACGGCGACGTAGGTTGTATCGGGTGGCAGTAGCGCGGCGACGTTCCCGGTGCCGGCACCGACATCCAGCACCTGCCCCGATGCCCCAGCCAGCACGCTGCGCAGACGGCGCGCGGTCACGAACTTCCAACCGCCGATAATCTGAACCGCGTTGTAGAGCCGGGGATCGTCGAGCACACTCATAGATTGGCCAGTGAAGGTACATGAGAGGCCCATCGCCTTTTGGACAGCAAGTCCTACTGGCCATAGGCTGTGCCGCCGACGCGCTCGCGCTGTTTCCCACCCTCGGCACGCAGGAACGCATCGGTCTCCGCCAGCGCCGCCGGCGTTCCGATCTCGAAGAAGCGCTCGGTCGCCTCATGACCATAGAGCAGGCCGTCACTCGCCAGCCGGTGGAAGAGGTCGGGCAGCTCGCGCGTCTCCGCGGGAAGGAGGTCGAGCACGGGCTGCTCGAGCCCGGTCAGGCCGTAGTCGATCCACCTCATCTCCGGTCGCGGGGATCGCTTGTCATAGGCAAACACGCGTCCGCCGGCGTAGACAGCATTGGAGGCGTCCCAGCGCCCTTCGTTGCGGAACACGCTCATCATCGCCGGCAGCCCGCTGGCCCGCCAGGCGGCCACGGTCTGTGCGTAGTCGAGGCGCAGATAGGTGTCTCCGTAGAGCACGAGGAATCGCTCGCCGAGCAGCCCCCGGGCACGCCGGATGGCCCCCAGGGTGCCATTCAGCTCGGGACCGTCGAAGCTGCAGGAGATCCGCAGCCCAAACCTCCGCGCCCCCACGCGCCGCTCGATCAGCTCCCCCAAGTAGCCCACACACAGCACGATCTCGCTGGCGCCGTGGGCGGCCAGCAGCCTCAACTGGTGCCATAGGAACGGCTCGCCGGCCACCTCGATCAACGGCTTGGGAGTGTCACGGACCCGCTCGCCCAGGCGCGTGCCCAGCCCGCCCGCGAGGATGCAGACGGGCGGGAGCGTGGTCATTGGGGAGCGTCCATGTGAGTCGACAGCCCACGCGCGGGGGAGCAGACGGGTGAGAGCGCGGTCATGGGGGGGCGTCCATGTGAGTCGGTTGCTCCACAGGCGCATGGGCGCTGACCCTCCTGTGGGTGGGCGGGCGACCATCCTGCTGCGCGCGCTCCGGTCCGCGCGAGCTGATAGCGCCAGCCTCGTCGTCCCACCCGTAGCGGGACTCGAGAATGTACTTGGGCCGCTGCTTGGACTCGTCGTAGATCCGCCCGACATACTCGCCGATCACCCCGAGCGAAAGCAGCTGGACGCCGCTGAAGAAGGCCACCACGATCACGATGGTGGGGTTGCCGACGGGGAATGGCACACCGACCAGCTTCAGAGTCAGGTACGCGACAGCCAGCAGAAAGGCGACGCCGGACAGCGCGACGCCGGACACGGAGATCAGCTGCAGCGGATAACGAGAGAACCCGATCACCCCGTTCAAGCCGATCACCAGCGATCCGAGGAATGGGTTGTATTTGCTCGAGCCCACCGTCCTCGGGTCGCGATCGTAGAGGACACTGGTCTGACGAAATCCGACAAGGCTCACCAGGCCGCGCAGGAAGCCATGGGTCTCCCGCAGAGACACCACATTGTCGACGACCCGGCGGCTCATCAGGCGAAAGTCGCCCGTGTTGGGCGGGATCTCCACCTCGGCGATGCGCGCAATCAGGCGATAACCCAGAGCCGAGATGATCCGCTTGGACAGTGTCTCGCCTGCCCGGGTGCGACGCTGGGCATACACGACGTTGTAGCCCTCGCGCCAGCGGGCGACGAGATCGGCGATCAACTCGGGGGGATCCTGAAGATCGCAGTCGATGACGACCACCGCATCGCCACGCGCCGCATCCATACCCGCGAGCGTCGCCATCGGCTGGCCGAAGCGACGCGAGAAGCGCAGCATCTTCACCCGCCGGTCGCGTGCACCCAGAGCCAGGATCAGCTCCTCGGTGCGGTCGGTGCTGGGATCGACGCTGAACACGAGCTCCCAATCCAGGCCCAGCTTGCCGAGCACCTCCCGCAGACGAGCGTAGACCCGCTCGACGTTGCCCTCCTCGTTGAACACCGGGATCACGACGCTCAGGTCGGGCCGGCTCTGCTGAGCGCTCGCGCGTGGCGCATCGGCCGGCTCGGCCAGCCACCGACCCTCGGGGAAGTGGCGCTCCTGCCGCAGCGACGCTCGGTCGGAGGCGCTTGGCGGCTTTGGCATCAGACACCTCCCCAGTCCAGGCCGCGGTCGCCGGGCACTATGCGCCGCAATGTGTACACATCGGAGTCGAGATCGGCTCGGCGCCGGGGAAGCTCCGACCACGGATCCCACACCGCGCTCAATAGCTTGCCGGTGATGCCGTCGCTGGCGGCCGATCCAAGGAAGACCGCCAGCTCGGCGCCGCGTCGCAGCGGCACTCCTCCCGAGCGCTGCTGCTCGAGTGCCCGCTCGTAGAATGCCTTCCCCACCCGCTCGGGCCCGGCGGCGAGCACCTCCTCGAGCATGCGCGTGTTGAGCGCCCCAGGCGCGATCGCGTTGACGTCGATGTGGTGCTCACGCAGTTCCCCCGCCAGCGTCTCAGCGAAGCGCACCACAGCCGTCTTGGAGGCCGCATAGGCACTGAATCCGGGCAGCGGCCCGGTGGCCCCACCCCCCGAGAGCTGAATGATCTTGCCGTAACCACGCCGCATGAAGTGAGACGCCACGGCGCGGACAGGCAGCACCGACCCAAACAGGTTGATCTCTACGGTCCGCACCCACTCTGACCAGTCCGTCCGGTCGACCGCTCCCTTGGGACCGTAGACACCAGCGTTGGAGATCAGGATCGTAAGCTCGCCGAGGCGAGCCGTGGTGTTCTGCACCAACCGCTCCACATCCTCTGGCACCGATACATCGGCGACTTCGGCCAGCACCTGCTGGCCAGGTCCGGTCATCCCGTTCAGCTCTGCGGCGGCGCTCTGCAAGGTGGCGGCATCGCGCCCGCAGATGCAGACTCCCGCCGCCCCGGCGCTCAGGTAAGCCTGAGCGATCTGGAGCCCCAGCCCCTGGCTGGCTCCCGTGATCAGCGCGTTCCGGGAGGCCAGGGAGTCGCCTGCGTTCGAACTGGCCGCCGCGTCGCTCATGAAGGAAGCCCGGCGGGCGTTGGGTGGGGCGGGCCTGCGCCCGCATGGTGGAAGGGCGCGCCGACGCGTGCGTAGCGCACACCAGAATCGGAGGCCAGGGAGTCTCGCAGGCAGCCGGAGGGGTCGACGATCACTGCCTGTGCGAGGGCCTGCAGGACTTCATCCAGGGGCACCTCCAGGTAGTACGGCCACGCTGTGCAGACCACCAAGGCGTCAGCCTCAGAAACCGCCTCCAGGGCACTCGAACACAGCTCGAGCACGCCAGCGAGATCCCTGGGGAGGGTATTCACCACGGGGTCGTGAGCTCGCACCGCCGCCCCCGCGCCGGCCAGCCAGCGACACAGCTCGACAGCGCTCGAACGCCGCAGCGTGTCCGTGCCGGGCTTGTAGGTCAGGCCCCACACCGCCACGGTTCGGCCCGCGAGGGGACGATCCTCAGACGCTCCGCCCCCCAGCAGCTCCAGCAGCCTGCGCCGCGTCCAGTGCTTGTGGGCGGCATTGCCATCGGCCACTCCCGTGAGCACATGGGTGGGCAGTCCGTGGCGCTCACCCAGCCTACGCAAGAAGCCGACGTCGCGAGCCAGGGTTCCGCCGGCGAAGGCATCGCCCGGGTCCAGATATGCGCGCCGCCCGATGCGCCGCTCGCTCTTGAGGCCACGCGAGACCTCGGCGGCGTCGGCGCCCACCGACTCGCAAATGGCGGCAACCTCGTTCATGAAGGCCACCGAGGCGGCGAGGAAGCAGTTGAGCGCGTGCTTGGTCATCTCGGCCGACTCCACTCCCATCCATTGGACGTCGGTGCTGAAGGGCGCCAGCAGCTCGGCCAGCTCGTGACAGTCCTCCTCGCTGCGCACCCCGGCCACGATCCGGTCAGGGGCCCGGAAGGACTCCAGGGCACGGCCCAGGCGCAGGTTCTCCGGAACGCAGGCGAAGCGCAGACTGCTCTCGCCGCGCTGAGCTGTGCACAACCCCTGCAACCGGGCGACGCTGCCGACGGGCAGCTGAGAGGAGACGATCACGAGCGTGTCATCCGCAAGCGGCATGAGCAGCTCCTGCGTACGGCGCAGGACCCAGTCGACCTCGGCACCGTCCTCGTCATCGACCGGCGTGTCGAAGGTCACCCACACATGGCTTGCCTCGGCGAGCTCCAGCGGCTCGGTGGTGAAGCGCAGGCGCTCGGTATTGCGGGCTATCAGCTCGGGGAGTCCGGGCTCGAACACCGGCGGGCGACCCCGAGCGAGTCCCGCGACCATTGTCGGGTCGGGGTCGACAGCTATGACCTTGTTCCCAGCCTCTGCCAGGCAGGCGGCGGTCACGCTCCCCAGGTGCCAGAGACCGAGTACGCCGATCGGCCCGCGGCGATCTGCTCGAACGGGTGGCATTGGCAGCATCCTCCTATCCGGCGATCTCACTACCGGGCCACCGCGTTGCTCATGGTGTCATAAGGGCCGACGGCATATGCGGCCTCGATCTGCCGCCACGCATAGCGCGCGTCCTGCAGGTCACCCAACAGCGAGCGGTCGTCGTCGGCCATCACCGCCCCGGCGAAATGCTCCCACTCGCGCAGCCACGAGAGGTCCTCCCGCGGATAGGCGATCTCCTCTTCCTCCGGGGGCCCGAGCTCCGGTCCCATGCGGTAGATCCGCAGCCGCTGGGACCCGTAGGAGCGAGCCAACCCGTCCACCTGGATCTTCGCACCACGGCAGAAGATCTCCAGTGAAAACAGGTTCTTCCACTCGGTCCAGCTCACGTGCAGCACCGCCCACGGCGTGGTGCGAGAGTGCGCATCGCCGAGGATCAGCGCCGCGTTGTCCTCGACTGAGATGTCCCAGAACTGGGTGCGCAGCAGGGCCGAGTGCAGCGGCAGCGGGCCGGCCAGCCAATGGCTCAGGTCGAGCAGGTGCATCCCCTGGTCGACCAGCTCGCCGCCGCCTGAGCGTGCCGGGTCGGCACGCCACTCGCGGTCGTAGCCCCGGCGTCCGCCGTGCCCGTAGCGGGCACGCAGGTGCATGAGCTCTCCGTGGCGACCTGAGTGCACCTCGTCGGCGGCGCGGGCGATCCCCTCGTGGAAGCGGTGGTTGAACCCCACCTTGACCAGGCGCCCGCTGACGCGCCCGCACTCGATCAGACGATCGATCTGAACGGTGGAAATCCCGGCCGGCTTCTCCACCAGTACGTGCGCTCCAGCCACCAGCGCCCGCTCGGCAACCTCCGCCAGCCGGTCGTGGACAGTGGCCACGACGACAACCTGTGGCTCGTACTCCAGCAGTTGCACGAGTGTTGTGCACGCTCGGCAGCGGTACCGCTCGGCCAACCCGCGCGTCGCGTGCCGCTCGACATCGTGGCAGGCGATGAGCTCATCGCCTGCTGCCGTGAGCGCAGCCGCCCGCTTGGCGCCGATCACGCCACAGCCGACGATGGCAACGCGCAGCGAGCTCATGTGCACCCGTTCATCCCGAGACGTGTGGGTGAGACTGACAGGGGCGCGTTCACGTGTACTCGCTTGCGTGGGCCCCGCCAAACTCGAATTCGAAGGCCAGCTCAGGCGCATGCGCGGCTGCCATCGCCTGCCGGGTGTCTTCGGGCCTGAGGGTGTACATGAGCAGGAAGCCACCCCCGCCGGCGCCCACCAGCTTGCCGCCGATCGCGCCGCTGCGCCGCGCGAGCGCATAGAGGTTGTCGATGTGCTCGTTGGCCATCCCCGGCGAGCGCAGTCGCTTGCGCATCCAGTGCTCGTGCATGAGCTCGGCGTAGCCCTCGAGCTCTCCCTCTTCGAGCAGCCGGCGGATGCGGTGCCCCAGCTCCTTGGTGCGGTGCAGGTTCTCGATCATCGCGGGATCCCCGCTCCTGGTGCGCGCGTCCTGGTCGGCCAGCATCCGCGAGGCCGAGCGCGCTTCGCCGGTGTAAAAGAGCAGCAGCTGGTCGCGCAGCTGCCTGAGCACGGGGAGCTCGAGCTCGAGCGGCTCGATCTCCACCCGCCCATCGGGGTGGAAGGTGTAGGCGCACATTCCCCCGTGGGCGGCCACGTAAGGATCCTGCTTGCCAACCGGCTCGCCGAGCACGTCCATCTCGATCTCGCACGCCGCCTCCGCCAGATCCGCGGGGCTGATCGAGCTGTGCCGCGCGCGCACGAGTCCCTTGAGCAGGCACACGGTGTAGGCGCCCGAGGAGCCCATCCCGGTCCCCGCCGGCACGTCGGCCACCGAGGCAATCTCGACCGGCTCGCCGCACCAGTGACGTTGCAGGGTCTCGCGCAGGATCGGGTGGCGGATCTGGCAGATCTCGTCGACCTCCTCGAGCGCGGAGTACTTCATCCGGTAACGGCGCTGGAAGACGGTGTGGGTGAGCATGTAGACGTACTTGTCGATCGCCCCCGAGACGAGGAAGCCGCCGTGCTCGCGGTAGTAGGAGGGCAGGTCGGTACCGCCACCCCCGAGTGGGATCCGCAGTGGGGCGCGACTGAAGATCATGCTCATGCGACTCGCTCCCGGCCTCCGGAGCGCTCCCAGAGGTGCCCGTTGGCGTCAAACCATTCAAGGGTGCGCACCGCGGCCTGCTCGATCGTCAGCCGCGGGTGCCACCCGAGCGCTCGGATGCGCGCTGTGTCGAGGCGGATCAGCGGGCTGTCACCAATCCATCCGCGGCGCCCTCCGGCATACTCGACTCGCGGCGCAAGCGACAGATGGTCGGCGACGATACGGGCCGAATCCTCCACGCACAGGGTTTCCTCAGTGCCGACGTTGTAGATATGAACGCCGGAATCGTCGTGATGACAATCGGTGGCAAGCAGGATTGCATCGAGGCAATCCTGCACATACAGGTAGGACTTCTCCTGGCGACCGTCTCCCAGCACCCGCAGGCGCGCCGGATCGCGCTTCAGCGCGCGGTAGAAGTCCAGGAGGTGCCCATGGGTATAGCGCTCGCCGAGAATCGACACCAGCCGGCAGATCACGCCGGTGAAGCCGTAGCTGGAGGCATACGCCTCGATCAACGCCTCGGCGGCCAGCTTGGAGGCGCCGTAGAGCGAGGTTTGAATCGGGAAGTGTGCGTCCTCGGGCGTGGGGAACACCTCGGGCTCCCCGTAAACCGCGCCGGTCGAGGTGAACGCAATCCGTCTCACACCACACGAGCGCATCGCCTCCAGGACGTTGGCGGTCGCGATCGCGTTCTGCTCGAGATCGCGTTGTGGATGCTCGGGACCCCTCCGCACGTCGGCGTTGGCCTGCATGTGAAAGACCCACTCGCAGCCCTCGATGGCCCGTTCCAGCGCGGCCACGTCGAGCGCATCGCCCTCCACGAGCCTCACCGCCCTGCGCGCCACCGCGTCGGCCACGAACTCCCGCCGCCCCGTGCGAAAGTTGTCAAGGATCGCAACCTCGATGCCACCGGCGCTCAACCGCTCGACGAGGTTGCTGCCGATGAAGCCGGCGCCACCGGTAACGCAGACCCGCCTCATCGCTACAGCGTGAATCCCGCCGCGAGCGCATCGCCGTGGAACATGCGAACGGTCTCCAGGGAGTACTGCTCGAGGCTCTTGCCCAGACAGTCGAGCTTCGCCAGCAGGTCGTGAGTGACGGTGATGATGTGACACCCCACTTGGTCGGCCTGCACCACGTTGAGGATCTCGCGCGGCGAGGCCCAGATCAACTCCGAGCGCGCCGCCCGCTCCATGATCTCCACCGAACGGGCCATGATCGGCACCGGATCCACGCCGGCATCGGCGATCCGTCCCGCGAAGACCGAGATGTACGACGGCGCCCCATGCTCCACGGCCGCCGTGATCAGCTCCACCTGAGCGGTCGTGAATAGAGCGGTCACGTTGACCTTGATCCCCTCCTCGGAGAGCTCGCGCACGAGCGCGGCGAGCGGCTCGCCGCGGGTGGTGGTGACCGGGACCTTGACATACACGTTCTCGCCCCACGCGGCGATCAGGCGCGCCTGGCGGAGGATCTCCCGCGGCTCGTCGGCGAAGACCTCGAACGAGATGGGATGCTCGGTGACCCGCTCGAGCAGACGGTGAGCGAACTCGGCGTAGCGCGTCAGACCCGCCTTGCGCATCAGCGTGGGGTTGGTGGTGAACCCCTTGATGCGCGGATCCTCAGCGAGCGCAAGAATGCCCTCGAGGTCAGCGCCGTCGGCGAAGATGCGGGTGGAGATACGGTCGACCATTGGTGAATCACCTGCGAATCACCATACGAGACTCACATCTGCGAAATCGTTTCCAACTACATGTGGAAAATGAGGTCCACCCCGCGGGCAAGATCGGCGGTCCGGAAATCCGGCTGGATGCCGCTGAGGCGCTTGTGTTTGCTGCCCGTGTGCTCGATCAGCACCGTCCGACAGCCGGCGGCCCGCCCCGCGAGGACATCGGCGTCGGTGTCTCCCACCATCCACGACGCCCGCAGATCCACGCCGAGCACGCCGGCCACGTCCAGCAGCATTCCGGGAGCCGGCTTGCGACAGGAGCACGACCTGGCGAGCCCGGGCACGACGCCCTGCGGGTGGTGCAGGCACAGGCGCATGGCCGCAAGCTCCACCCCCTCTCTGGCCAGCAGCTCGATCACCCGCTGGTGAATCGCCAGCAGGTCCTCAACCGACACGAGGCCCTTCGCTGCGGCGGGCTGGTTGGAGACGCACGCTAGCGCGAAGCCCGCTCGCGCCAGCCGGGCGGCGGCCGCAGCGGCCCCGGGATGCAGATGCACGTCCTCCACGCGCAGCGGGGACTCTGGCTTCCCGGAGGCAGCATCGAGTGCCAGCTCGTTGAGCACGCCGTCTCGATCCAGGAACACAGCCGCGCGGCCATCCATGGCCGCGGGCCGCTCCTGGCTGTGGGACCGCTCATGCATTGGCGCCGGCGGCGAGCGACTCCCAGTGGCCCTGTCTGCGGGCCAGGCCGGGGTGGGACACCAGCCCGTGCCACACGACGGCCTGCAGTGACTCCACCAGTGGCGTGCGCAGTGCCAGTGGGGGCGCCAGCAGGATCGCCACGTCGGCGAGTCGCGCGAGCGTCCCGCCCGGGGCGCCCGCCACTCCGTAGAGCGAGGCGCCGGTTCGGTGGGCGAGCTCCATCGCGCTGACGAGGTTGACCGACACCCCCTGCTCGCGCGAGCCCCCACCGACCGAGAAGACAAGCAGAGCGTCTCGCGTGGCGAGGTGGGAAACCTCGAGCCATGCGCTGAACGCGGTCTCCCAGCCATCGTCGTTGGTGCGCGCGGTGAGCTCGGACACGTTGTCGGTGGGGGCATAGCTCTCGATCAGGCAGAGCTTGCGAAAGTCGTTGACGGCGTGCGAGGCATGGCCCGCGCCACCGCCAACACCGAGGATGAACAGCCGCCCACCGCGCTCCCGCACCTCCGCCAGCCCAGCAGCCATGGCGTCCAGCTGCGCCGGGTCGATCGCGCGCGCGAGCTCGGCCGCGACGCTCAGGTAAGTGGCACTGTGTGCAACGGGGTCTGCCTGGAGTGACATGCCGGCTTGATCGTACGTGTATGGGGTATGCGTTTGCTGGAAACATCCGCGCGCATCTGAGCGGCCGTTTGCTCGCATCGGAGCCACGCTGCCAATCCGGGGCTTGGATGACGCCATTCGGTGACTACGGTGTGAGGGCCATGAAGATCTCCATTCTGCTGCCCACCCGCGACCGGCTGGAGCTGCTGCGCCACGCCGTGGCGAGCGTCACGCGCCTGGATGATCCCGACTGCGAGGTCGTGATCTCCGACAACCGCTCCAGCGGGGACGTCGAGGGCTACGTGGCCTCGCTGGCCGATACGCGCATCCGCTATGTGCGCACTCCAGAGCTGCTGTCGGTGACCGAGAATTGGAACAACGCACTTCGTCACAGCACCGGCGATTACGTGATCATGCTCGGCGACGACGACGCGCTCATGAGTGGGTACTTCACACGGACGCGGCGACTGATCGCCGCTTTCGATCGCCCGCAGGTGATTTACCACAGCGCCCTGCTGTACGCCTATCCAGGGGTGATACCGGAAATGCCCGAGGGCATCCTGCGAGCCTATGGGTATGCGCGTTTTCTACGCGGGGCCGAGCGCCCCTTTCGCCTGCCCGGCGACCAGGCTCGCCGGCTCGCCCACCGTGCGGCCAACTTCCGTTTCAGCTATGGCCTGAACATGCAGTTTGCCACCATCAGTCGTGGCATCGTCGATGAGTTGGCCGGCGATGGGGAGTTCTTTCACCCGCCGTTCCCCGACTACTACGCGATGAACCACCTGTTTGCGCGTGCCCGTTCAATCGTGGCCGAGCCGCATCCACTGGTGGTGATCGGTATATCCACGCAATCCCACGGGTTCTATTGCGCCAACAACCGCGAAACCGAGGGCAAGGCGTTCCTGGAAGGCGCCGGGAGCGCAGTGGATCAGCCGGGTCAGTCGCCCCTCCTCCCGGGCAGGAACATACACAGCGGATCGCTGCGCACATTCGAGGAGCTGTACCGGCAGCTCGGCTTCCCCGCGGATCTCAAGCCCAACTACCGGCGCTACCGTATGCTGCAGATCCTCAACGTCTACGAGGGCCACCACCTGCGCGGCGCCGTCAGTGCGGATCAGTTGGACGAGCTCAAGCGTGACATGACCCGGTCGGAGCGCCTTCGCTACGGCCTGCTCTTCGCGCTGCTCTCAGGCGCCTCACGAGCGCTGCCGGAGCCGGTGAGCGCGCAGGTGCCCCGCGTCGTCACCCTGCTCGAACGGCAGGTGCCCTGGTGGCAGTCCGTACCAGACCCCGGTCGCTATCGCGATATCAGCGAAGTGGTGGAGCGGACCCAGGGCGCCGATGACCCCACCCGCTGGGGAGCCGAGCGGGGCTCGCGGCTGGGCGGTTGGATCCTTGCACGGGTCTTCCCATGATCGACCCGGGTCGCGCAGGCACCCATCCCCGCCCCGGCCTTCCCTAACCAGCCCGGATCGCGCGGGCACCCATCACCGCCTTGGCCTTCCCATGCTCGGCCCGGGTCGCGCAAGCACCCATCATCCGCCCAGGTCTTCCCACCACTTGACGGTCGCCGCGAGACCGTCGGCGAGCGCGATGCGCGGGCGATAGCCCACCTCGTCGCGCAGTCGAGCGATATCGGCCACCAGCTCGCGAGGCTCGCCGGGGCGCATCGGCAGCGCCCCGCGGCGAACCAACGCGGGGCGCCCGATCAGCTGCACGATCCGGTCCACCACCTCGCCCACCGTCACACCGACGCCCGAGCCGATGTTGACATCGCCCACCACCGAGCTGTCGAGCAGCGCCACCAGCGCGCCGGCCACATCCTGCACGTGCATGAAGTCGCGCAGCTGATCGCCGCTGCTCGTCGCCACGGATCTTCCCTCCAGCAGCGAGCGCACTACCGACGGCACCAGACGCCCAGTGCTCTCACGCGGGCCGTAGAGGAAGAACGGCCGCCCCCAGGCAAGCTCGACCCCCTCCGCCCGCGCGTAGGCAGACGCCACCCGGCGGAGCGCATCCTTGGCGGCGCCGTACAGCGTGGCGGGCGCCAGCTGGGAGCGATACTCGCCGAGCGGCCCGGCGGCGGCCGACCAGTCGTACTCGGCGCACGTCCCGATCATCAGCAGGCGCTGCCCGCCGTGGCGGATGAAGGCGCGCATCAAGCGCAGGCTGCACTCCACCCACACGACGTTCTCCGGCGCGCTCCACAGCAGCTCGTGCTCCGCATACCACGCCAGGTGCACCAGCCTGGCGGGGCTGAGCTCGCGCAGCAGCTCGTCGAGCTCGGCCCCTGCCGCCGGGAGGTCGAGCCGATGCCACTGCACGCCGGGCACCTTGGGCGGCGGGGAGCGCGTGCAGAGCGCATGGACGTCCTCGCCGCGGCGGGCGAGCGCGGCGACCACCGGCAGGCCGATGAAGCCGCTGGCGCCGGTGACGAGCACGCCGCTCATCGAGCGCTCGGCGCGTCGTGGGGAGGATCGGGATCGGCGCAGACTCCCCAGGCGAGCGTCGAGAGCAGGTGGCGCAACTCGAAGTCGCCGTGCGTGTAGTGGAGCGTCTGGTTGTCGGCGACCAGCAGCCCCTCCTGGTCGCCCTGCCACAGCGTGCGGCTGCGATCCCACCGCTCGGGGCCATACACGGCGCCGGCGCTGTCCACCACGAGCGAGGTCATACCGAGATGCTCGAGGCTTCTCGTGAGGCTCTCCCGGCTGCCCTCCAACCAGTAGGCGTCCTGCTTGCTGCGCACCGCGAACAGCGGCAGCTCCCTGAGCGTTTCGTGGTGAATCGCAAAGGCGTTCGTACGCAGCTTGGGGGCGGGGAAGGGCTCGTAGTGGAGGAGCATCTCCGGGAGCTGACGCAGTGTCGCCAGCCGCGCGCGCACGGTTTCCCCCAGCGACCGGCGCCGCCTGCCCTTGTGCTTCAGCTCCGGGCCTCTGGACAGCGCCCGCGCCACCGGCGCGGGCGGCATCAGGCCGCGGTATGCGCTGGGCAGCCCCATCGAGTAGGTCGCCCACGAGTAGCCGCTCGCCCACGCGCCGGTGGCGCCGACCTGCCCCGCGCCCGGCCGGCCAAGCGCGGCGTCGAGCTTCGCCAACCAGCCATCCACGAGCGGGCGGCTGAAGGAGTTCACAAAGCAGTAGCGATCCCGGCGCAGCCGTGCGGCGGCGGCGAAGTACACCCCCAGGTCGAACCCGCGATCGGCGAAGAACAGCGGCTTGGGCGCGAGATCCGCGAGCTCGTCGAGATACGGCTTGGCCTGCGCGAGCGATGCAAAGCCCTTCATCGCGAGCACGAGCTCACAGGCGATGCCCGGAGGGTGGGCGCGCAACGCTTCGGCGAACCCTCGCAAAGCATCCATACCGTTCACCTCGCGCACCAGATGAACGAGGCATGGAGGATCTGCGCAGCCGGCGCCGCGGGACGCCTCGGGCAGCAGCAACGGCGTACGCCGCGATGCCCAGAGGGGCGGCACTAGCTCTCCCTCCGGAAGTCGGGGTAGGTGCGATCGCGCTCGGAGATCGTGAGCTCGCCGATGACCGCGGGCCATTCGATCGCAAACGCCGGGTCGTCCCAGCGCACGCCGCGGGTCGCCTCCGGGACGTGGCGATGGCCCATTTGGTAGAAGACCTCGCACCGGTCGGAAAGCGTTTGATAGCCGTGGGCGACTCCCGGCGGCAGATACAGGGCGCGGTGATTCTCGGCGCTCAACTCGACGCCGTGCCAGGCGCAGTAGGTGGGAGAGTACGCGCGCAGATCGACGGCCACGTCGAAGCTAACCCCGCGCACACAGCGCACGAGCTTCGGCTCCGCGTGCGGCTCGGCCTGATAGTGCATGCCCCTGATCGTGCCGCGACGAGCGTTGAACGAAGCGTTGCACTGCACGACATCTGGGCCGAGACCCCGAGCCGCGAATGCCTCTGCGTCGAACGTGCGGGCAAACCAGCCGCGCTCGTCGCCGAGGGGGTCGATCTCGATCGTCCACACTCCGGGCAGCGGTGTCTCCCCGAACCTCATCGCGGCGGAAGGGGTCTCGGCAACTCGAGCGGAGTGCGCCCCCGCGTCCACGGCCAGCGCATCTCAACCGCTCCCCCGGGCGGGAAGCAGCAGGCCCGGCAGGTCGGCCGGGAACGCGCGAAGCGCCAGCAGGACGAGCGCGTAGATAGCACTCGACAGCGCCAACCGGCCGATCACGGGGACGCTCGTGAGCAGCATCGGCGTCGCACCGAGCACCGCGGCCGCGGCGACCCGCGGGAGCAGCCTGAGGCTCGGTTTCAGATGAGGGCGCCCGCGCACCAGCACCACGCCGCCGGCGATCGCCGCCCCGACCTCCACCGTGGCGGTCGCAACCGCCGCGCCCTGCGCCCCGTACCGCGGGGCGAGGATCGCCACCGCCGCCGCGACCAGCGCTAGCAGTGTGAGGTTGAGAATCAGGATGACACGATGCAGGTGCAGACTCAGCAGAGCAGTCACCCACACGTTGCCGACGAACACGGCCGCGACTGAGATCCCCTGAACCGCGAGGACGGGGACGGCCGGCAGGAAGCTCCCACCGCCGATCACGGCAATCGCCAGAGGCGCGCCCACAGCCAGCGAAAGCGACACCCACACACCCACGATCAGCGAGGCGTCGAACATACGTGAGATCACAGATGCGAAGCGGGCCGTATCCATATGCGCGGCGTGCGCAAAGATCGGGAAGGCAGAGCCAACCAGCAGCCCGGGCAGGATGAACAGGTTCTCGACCACGCGGTAGGAGACGCTTAGATAGCCCAACTGATGTGTGGAGCACAGCAGGGAGACGAGCACCACCGCGATGCGCAGGTACACGGTGGCGGTGAGCACCGCCGCCGAATAGGTGAGCATCGGCCCGACCAGCGCACGCCAGCGGCGCGTGTCGAACGACGGCATCAGGGGAATGTCGCCGCGCACGAGCGCGACCGTGGGCGCCAGCATGACGAGCGCCGCGAGCGCCGCGACCGCGAGGAATGCGAGCAGCTGGGCGCCGGCGAGCACGAGCCCCACGATCATCGCCGCGATCACGAGCTGGCGGGCGAACTCGAGCGCCGAGAGCGTACCGAGGCGCAGACGCACCGACAGCGACACCGTCAACAGCACCTGGGTGTTCTGGAGGAACATCCCGCATCCAGAGATCAGCACGCCGAGCCCCAGCAGGGGGCCGTAGGCCGCAAACGCAAATGTCGTGATCAGCACGACCCCGGCGCTCGCCAGCACCAGCCGCAGGCCCAGCAGGTTGCGTGTGAAGCCGATCCGCTGCTCTCCGCGCAGCACCGAGAGTTCGCGCACACAGATCCCCGTCAGGCCAAGATCCGTCAGGCCCGAGACCAAAGCGCTCAACGACGTCGCCGTCGTGTACCGGCCCGTCGCATTGACGCCGAGATGCCGGAACAGCAGCGCCGCGGCGCCCACGCTGAACAGCGAGCCGCCGACGAACGACCCGATCCGCAGGGTCGTGCCGCGCACCACCGCCGCACCGGCCGTGGGGGCGGAGAGCGCATCCGGCTCGTTGAGCGTCGCCTCCGTCACGAGCGTGGGCCGCCGGTCGACAACGCAGCGGTCATCGCGTGCAACAGAGAGCGACCGAGAGCCCTCTCCAAATCCTTCTGACTGACATCAGACCGGCGAAGCTAACAGGGCTCTGCTCGCTAATCGAGCGCCTGCGGGCCGACGTGCCTATCCATCGCGCCCACAGCCCGCCACATGTTTCTGTTCACCCCCCGATCACCGGTCACGATCACAAATCGACCGTCGATATCGGAGACACTCACACTCAGCTGAGCGCCCGTTTCTCCAGTGATAGAGCGGCGAGGAGAATCGCAGCGCCCGATCGAGCGAGCTCGCGCTTACGGTGCTCGCATGTCCAGCTCAGTCGATGTCGTGATCGTCACCCACAACCGGTATGAGCTGACCGAAAGCTGCCTGCGCCACCTGCGGGCGCAGACGATCGCCCACCACACGATCGTGGTGGACAACGGCTCGATCGACGGCACCCCCGAGCGCCTGCGCGCCGATTGGCCCGATGTGCAGCTGGAGTCCCTCGATCGCAACCGCGGCTTCGCGGTCGGCTCCAACCGCGGCGTGGCGGTGGGCGAGGGCGAGGTGGTGGTGCTGCTCAACAACGACGTGGAGTGCCGTGCCGACTTCCTCGAGCGGCTGGCGGCGCCGTTGCGCGACGGCGCGGTGGGGTCGGTCGCCTCGCTGATGCTCCAACCGGGCGAGGAGCAGATCGACAGCGTGGGGCTGACCGCCGACGTCACGCTCGCCGGCTTCCCCCGCCTGCACGGGCTGCCGGCGGCGCGCGCGGGCGATTCCCGTCCGGTGCTGACCGGCCCGGCGGGTACCGCCGCGGCCTACCGGCGCTCCGCGTGGGAGCAGGTCGGCGGACTCGACGAGACGATCTTCACCTACATGGAGGACTTCGACCTGGCGCTGCGCCTGTGCAGCGCCGCGTGGGAGTCGGCCGCCGCCCCCGACGCGGTGGGGGTGCATCTGGGCTCGGCCACGCACGGGCATCGCTCGGCGTGGCAGCGGCGCAACGGGGGCTTTGGACGCGGGTACCTGCTGCGGCGCTATGGGCTTCCGCGCGGCGCGGCCACCGTCCGTGCCCTCGCCACCGAGGCGGTGGTCGTGCTCGGCGATCTGGCCATCTCCCACGACCTCGCCGCCCTGCAGGGGCGTATGCGCGGCTGGAGCGCCGGCCAACACCGCCCCCACCATCCCCGCCCGCCGGCGACGGCGATCGACCGGCAGATCGGTTTTCGCGACTCGCTCGCCCTGCGGCGCGGGGTGTATGCGCGACGCGCCGCGTGATCGATCGCAAAGCACGATCCGAGAGCTCCCCAGAGCGGGCTCCAGTAGCCCGTTGCGGCGAGATCCACCGGTTCTGGATGTCCTGCTTAAGGGGCAGGATCGGCGTGCAGACCCCAGGCTCCACCGGTTCTGGATGTCCTGCTTAAGGGGCGGGATCGGCGTGCAGACCCCAGGCCAGAGCCGAGAGCACACGCCGCCGTGCGGCGTCGCCTCGCTCGTAGGAGAGCGTGCGGTTGTCGATCGCCAGCAGCCGCTCCTGCCCGCCCTGCCAGTAGGTGCCACTGCGATACCACTCACTCGGTTCGTAAACGGCGCCGGCGCTGTCCACCACGAGCGCGTGCCGCCCCATCCGCGCCAACTGGCCAACCATGTTCAGCGACCCGCTCTCCAGCACATAGGTGTCGAACTTGCTGCGCACGGCGAACAGCCGCAGTGACCTGAGCGTCTCATGGCCGACCATCAGCATGGTGTTGCGCAGATGCGGCGTCGGGAACGGCGCGAAGGCAAGCAGTTCCTCGGGCAGCTGCGAGAGCAGCTGCAGGCGCGTCCGCAGCGCGTCGAGCTTCGAGCGCCGCTCGATGCGCAGCTGTTCGAGGTCGATCTCCAGCAGCAGCCTGCGCGTCTCCCCGATCGGCGGCAGCACACCGCGGTAGAAGCTCGGCAGACCCATCGAGTAGGTCAGCCACGAGTGCGAGCTCAACCAGGAGCCGGTGGCGCCGGCCATGCCCACGCCGGGCAGCGCGAGCGCGGCGTCGAGCTTGCCCAGCCACCCCGCGACCGCCGGGCGGGTGTGAGAGTTGACGAAGCAGTAGCGCCCGCGGCGCAACCGCGCGACGGCTGCGAACAGCAGGCCGAGGTCGAGCCCCACGTCGGGGAAGAACTCGATCCTGGGATCGAGGTCCGCGACCTCCGCGATATAGGGAGCGGCCTCCGCCATCGATCCGAACCCCTTCATCGCGAGCACCAACTCGTGCTCGACGCCGGGCGGGTGAGCGCGCATCGCCGCGGCAAACTCGCGCAGCGAGCCGATGCCGTTGGCCGCACGCACGAGGTGGATCACACAGGGCGGGCTGCCGGCCCGCTCACACGAGGCCGCGGGCAGCGCCAGTGGCCTGCGGCTCCAATCCCAGGGGAGACGCATCTCAACCGGCGGTTGGGCTCATCCGCACTCCAATTCCAAGGGCGAGGCATCCAAGCCGGCGGTTGCGCTCATCCGCGCTCCAATTCCAAGGGCGAGGCATCCAAGCCGGCGGTTGCGCTCATCCGCGCTCCAATTCCAAGGGCGAGGCATCCAAGCCGATGGTTGCGCTCATCCGCGCTCCAGCTCCAGGGCGAGTCATCCCAGCCGGAGTTGCGCTCATCAGAGCAGCGCCAACTCCGGCGTGCGCGCCGCCAGGCGCCCTCCCCACTCGCCGACGAAGCCGAGCTGCGCCGCGATCTCGTCCTTGAGGTTCCACGGCAGGATCACCACCACGTCGGGGCGATCCTCGCGGATCGCAGCGGGCGCACGAATCGGGATGTGGCTGCCGGGCAGGAAGCGACCCTGCTTGTGCGGGTTGAGGTCCACCGTGTAGTCGAGGAAGTCGCGACGCACGCCGCAGTAGTTGAGCAGCGTGTTGCCCTTCGCCGGCGCGCCGTAGCCGACCACCCGCCGGCCCTCGTCCTTGAGGCCGATCAGGAACTCGAGGATCCGGCGCTTATCGGCCTCGACGCGGGCGCCATACTCGGTGTAGGTCGCGAGGCGCTCATACCCCGCCTCGCGCTCGCGCTCGCGCAGCTCCCGAGCGCGCGCGGTGTCGGGCTTGGTGGCGTCGTCCTCGTGCGCGCCGTAGACGCGCAGCGAGCCCCCATGCGTGGGCAGCTCCTCGACGTCGAACAGACGCAGCCCCTGCGCGGCGAACACGCGGCTGGCGGTGAGGAAGGAGAAGTAGGAGAAGTGCTCGTGGTAGATCGTGTCCCACTGGTCGTCTTCGATCAGGCGCAGCAGGTGGGGGAACTCCATCGTGATCGTCCCGCCAGGCGCCAGCAGGATCTTCATGCCGCCGACGAAGTCGTCCAGGTCGGGGACGTGCGCGAGGACGTTGTTGCCCACCAGCAGATCGGCGCGGGCGCGCATCGCCAGCGCACGGGCGGTCTCGCGACCGAAGAACTCCACCACCGTTGGGATGCCCCGCTCGAGCGCCACCCGCGCCACGTTGGCGGCGGGCTCGACGCCGAGCACGGGCACGCGGCGCTCGTGGAAGTACTGCAGCAGGTAGCCGTCGTTGGAGGCGATCTCCACCACCTGGCTGTGCTCGCCCAGGCCGAGCAGCTCGATCATCTGCTCGCTGTAGCCACGGCAGTGCTCGAGCCAGCTGGTCGAGTACGAGGAGAAGTAGGCGTACTCGGAGAAGATCCGCGCGGGTGTCTCGAACTCCTCCAGCTGCACCAGGAAGCAGCGCCCGCACACCAGCGCGCGCAGCGGGTAGAAGGGCTCCATCGTGCCGAGCAGCTCGGGCGAGAGATAGGAGTTGGCCAGCGGCGAGGAGCCGAGGTCGGCGAACACATCCCGCAGCGGGGCGCCGCACAGCCTGCACGGCGCGGGGACCGCCCCGGCGCGGGCAACCGCTCCCCCCACGTCCAGCGCAGCGGTACTCATCGCCACACCCGCCAGGGGGCCTCGCCGGAGTCCCACAGCGCCTCGAGCTGGTGGCGGTCGCGCAGGGTGTCCATCGCCTGCCAGAACCCCACGTGACGGAAGGAGGCGAGCTGGCCCTCGCTCGTGAGGCGACGCAGCGGCTCCTGCTCCCACACCTCACGGTCGCCGTCGAGATAGCGCCCCACCTCGGGGGAGAGCACGAAGAAGCCGCCGTTCAGCCATGCCCCGTCCCCGCGCGGCTTCTCCTGAAAGCTGCGCACGTGCGTGCCGTTGATCTCGACGGCGCCGAAGCGGCCGGGGGGTTGCACGGCGGTGATCGTGGCGAGCGCGCCCTGCTCGCGGTGGTAGGCGATCAGCGCGGTGATGTCGATGTCGGCCAGACCGTCGCCGTAGGTGAAGCAGAAGTCATCGTCGCCCACGTACGCGAGCGCCCGCTTCAGACGCCCGCCGGTCATCGTCCCTTCGCCGGTGTCCAGGAGCGTCACCCTCCACGGCTCGGTGCTGGAGCGGTGCACCTCGACGTCGCCGCACCCCAGGTCGAAGGAGAGGTCTTCGCTCGTATGCAGGTGATAGTTGGCGAAGTACTCCTTGATGACGTAGCCCTTGTAGCCGAGGCAGATCACGAACTCATCGACGCCGTGGGCCGCGTAGATCTTCATGATGTGCCAGAGCATCGGCTTGCCGCCGATCTCCACCATCGGCTTGGGTCGCACCGCCGTCTCCTCGCTGAGCCGCGAGCCGAAGCCGCCGGCCAGAATCACCGCCTTCATACGAGGGGATCGGGGGCCCGCGCGAGTGCCCCGGGAAGCTCGACTGCTGACATGGCGGTCAAGCTAACAGGACGTTTTCGAGCGGTCGAGCGCCCGCCGGCAGGTGCCCTGCCCGTCGCGCGCAGTGCCTGTATCGTGTTTCTGATGGCGAGCACATGGGCGGGGACGCGCGTGCTTTTCACGGGCGCGCAGGGCTTCATCGGCTCGTGGGTCGCCGAGCGACTGCTCGACGAGGAGGCCGAGCTGTTCGTCCTCGACCGACCGCCGGCGGAGCTCTCGCGCTTTCGCCTGCGCGGGCTGCACGAGCGCTGCACGCCCGTGGCGGCCGATCTCCTGGACCCGGCGTCGCTGCGGCGCGCGCTCGACGCGCACGGCGTCGAGGCGGTGTTCCACCTCGCGGCGACGGCGATCGTGGGGTCGGCGACGAAATCGCCCCTCAGCACCTACGAGGTCAACATCCGCGGCACCTGGAACCTGCTCGAGGCCTGTCGCGTCGCCGACGCGCCGCCGCGGCGGGTGGTCGTCGCCTCCACCGACAAGGCCTACGGGACACACGAGCTGCTTCCCTACCGCGAGGATCACGCGCTGCAACCGCGCTACCCCTACGACGTCTCGAAGGCGTGCGCCGACCTCCTCGCGCGCTCATACGCCCACACGTTTGGCCTGCCGGTGGCGGTCACCCGCTTCGGCAACGTGTTCGGCGGCGGCGACTTCAACTTCTCGCGACTGATCCCGGGGACGGTCAGGGCGCTGCTGGCGGGCGAGCGGCCCGTGATTCGCTCAGGCGGGCTGATGGAGCGCGACTTCCTATACGCCGAGGACGCGGCCGGCGCCTATCTGGCGGTGGCCGACTCGCTCGATCGCCCCGAGCTGCGCGGCCGTGCCTGGAACGCGAGCATCGGATCTCCGGTGACCGTGCTCGATGTGGTCAGGCTGCTCGCCGAGATCGCCGGCGCGGGCGTCGAGCCCGACGTTCGCGGGGAGGGCACCCCGCACGGCGAGCTCACTCGGCAGTGGCTCGATTCGAGCGCGATCGCCGCGCAGCTCGGGTGGACGCCGGCGTGGGATCTCGCGCGGGGCCTGGAGGCGACGTACAGGTGGTATGAGCAGGAGCTGCCGCGGATACCGGCGCTCGCGCGCGCGGCCGACTGAGGCCGAGCGGCGGCGCTGCGCGCGCGCGACCGGGGGATAGGCGCGCGGAGTTGCGGGCGATCAGGCCACGGCGACCGCGTCGCGGTCCTTCCAGCGCAGCGCCTCGTCCAGGCGGCCCTCAGCCATCAGCTCCTTGAGGCGCGCGATCCGCATGAACCGCGAACCCTTGAAGTCGGCGATGTCCAGGCCGTTGTCGCGGTAGGCCGTGAGCATCTGCTCGACGCTCGCAGGCGCGGTCCAGCGGGGGTGCAGCTCGGGGAAGGCCCGCTGCAGCTTGGCGAAGCTGACGCGGTAGCTGCGCTTGTCCGGGCCGGCGCCCTCGGCGAAGGCGATCCGCGAGCCGGGGACGGCCTGCTCGACGATCCGGGCGATGTCGCGGATCCGGTAGTTCTCCTCGTCGGCGCCCACGTTGAACGCCTCGCCGTGCACCTGCCCCCGCGGCGCCTGCATCAGCCCGAGAAAGGCGCGCGAGATGTCCTCGATGTGCACCAGCGGACGCCACGGCGTGCCGTCGCTCTGCATCAGCACCTCGCCGGTGGCGAAGGCGAAGGCGGCGAGGTTGTTGACGACGAGATCGCCCCGGTGGCGCGTGGAGAGGCCGTGGGCGGTCGCGTTGCGCAGGAAGGTCGGGCTGAACGAGTCGTCGGCGAGCGCCCCGATGTCGCGCTCGGCGAGCACCTTCGACTCGCCGTAGGGGGTGACCGGGTGCAACTCGGCGGTCTCGTCGATCCAGTCCTGGCCGGCGGCCCCGTAGAGGCTGCACGAGGAGGCGAACAGAAAGCGCTCCACCCCCGCCCGCTTGGCGGCCCGCGCCAGCGACACCGAGGCGCGGTGGTTGATCGCGAATGTGCAGTCGGGGTTGAGATCGCCCACCGGGTCGTTGGAGAGGGCGGCGAGGTGGACCACGGCGTCGAAGCCGTCGAGGTCGGCGGGTCCCACGTCGCGGACGTCCCCGCGGATCGCCGGCACCGCCGGGGCGCGCTCCTCGCCGAAGTCGCAGCCCTCGTACATGTAGGTGTCGAGCCCAACCACCTCGTGTCCGGCCGTGAGGAACAGCGGGACCAGGATGGACCCGATGTAACCGTGGTGGCCGCTGACGAGAACGCGCATGAGCATCGACCCTCGGCCCGAATCCGATCGTGCTCGAAGGCGGGGGGCAGTCTATCCCAGTCGTTGGAGCGCTCAGCCGGCGAGAAGCGCCTTCCCTTGCCACAACCCCCGGTCCCGGCGCCGCCAGAGGCTCCGGATCGCGAACCGTCATTTACTGATTTGTTTCCGACTACTTGACATTATCGATCCGAGCTGCTTACGATGGAAAGCATGGCCAGCAGCTCCGACACCCTCCTGCTCGCACCCGCCGACATCGAATGGTGGCACCAAATCGAGCTGCCCGGCGGCTATGTCACGCCGGGCCCGGATCGCTCGGCCGCAAAGCTGGCCGGGCTGCATCTGCCCGACCTGACGGGCAAGACCGTGCTGGACGTGGGAGCCAACAACGGATACTTCTCGTTTGCCGCGGAGCGGCTGGGAGCGTCGCGTGTGCTGGCGGCGGACTCCTCCGCCTGGGCATGGTGTCCTCCGCACGGCAAAGATGGCTTCGAGTACGCGCGTAAAGCACTGGGCTCGAGCGTCGAGGACATCGATGTCGAGGTGCTCGATCTCTCGCCCGAGGTCGTGGGCGAGTTCGACGTGGTGCTCTTCCTCGGCATCCTCTACCACATGCGCCACCCGCTGCTGGCGCTGGAACGAGTCACCAGCGTCACGAAGCAACTGCTCGTGCTGGAGACGCTGGTGGACCTGACGTTCATGCGGACTCCGGCGGCGGCGTTCTACCCGTGGGCGCTATGCGGGGAGGAGTCGAATTGGTGGGGACCCAACCGCGCCGCGGTGGTGGGGATGCTGCGCAGCGTCGGCTACGAGCGGATCGCCTCGTATCCCGAAAAGCGCTTCGCCAAGGCGCGGCTCGCGGGCATCCCGCAGCGCGCACGGACCGGCGCGAAATGGACGGTCGCGCCTCCGCGCGGCTCGCGTATACGGATGGCGAGGGATCTCGCCAAAAGCGTCCTCACACAGAGTCGTCTCGTGACCCACGCCTGGAAGCCGTAGCGCCGCAGGCGGGCATCGCCGGCGTGCGGCGGGCCGTCTCGCCGACGGTGGGGGCTCGTGCGCGGCCATACAATGGGCCGCCCGTGACGACTGCTCCCCGACACCCACTCCTGCCACCCCGCAGGGTGGACCCGCACCAGGCGCTGGCGGCGATGGAGCTCGAGGTGCTGGCGCGCTGGCGCGAGCGCGAGGTGTTCGCGCAGTCGCTGCAAATGCGCGAGGGCGCGGAGCCGTGGGTCTTCTACGAGGGGCCCCCCACCGCCAACGGCCGGCCGGGCGCCCACCACGTGCTCGCGCGTGCGTTCAAGGACATCTACCCGCGCTACAAGACGATGCGCGGCCACCGGGTGGAGCGCAAGGGCGGCTGGGACTGCCACGGCCTGCCGGTGGAGATCGCCGTCGAACAGGAGCTGGACATCCATCACAAGGCGGAGATCGAGGAGTACGGGATCGCCGAGTTCAACGCCAAGTGCCGCGAGTCGGTGTTCACATTCCTGGAGGAGTGGAACCGCCTCACCGAGCGAATCGGTTTCTGGATCGACCTCGACGACGCCTACCGCACGCTCGACGAGTCATACATCGAGTCGGTGTGGTGGGCACTCGCGGAGATCCACCGGCGGGGGCTGCTGTACGAGGGGCACAAGGTCGTGCCGTACTGCCCCCGCTGCGAGACGACGCTGTCCTCGCACGAGGTCGCGCTCGGCTACCGCGACGTGGTCGACCCGAGCGTCTTCCTCAAGCTCCCCGTTCTTGATGGCGAGGAGAAGCTGCTCGTGTGGACGACCACGCCGTGGACCCTGCCGGGAAACGTGGCGGTGGCGGTCTCACCCACGGCCACCTACGCAAAGGTGCGTGTCGAGGATGAGATGTTCGTGCTCGCGGATGCGCGCGTGCAGGCGGTGCTCGGCGATGACATCGAGGTGGTGGACCGGTTCACAGGCGAGGAGCTAGCGCATAGATATCGGTCCTACCAGGGACCGATCTTTCCGATCCAGCCGGGCGAGCCGGGCGACTTTCCGATCCTGGCGGACGCGTTTGTGACAACAGAGGACGGCACCGGGATCGTCCATCTCGCGCCGGCCTTCGGTGAAGATGACTATCGGGTCGCCGCCGCGTATGGAATCTTCGACCCAACCGACCCCCGCGGTCTTCTCAATCCGGTCAAGCCCGACGGAACCTATGAGCAGCGCGTTACTGGATACGGAGGCCGCTTCGTCAAGGACCCGACGCTGACGCGGGAGCTGATCGCGGACCTGGGCGAGCGCGGCCGGCTGCTGTGGGTGGAGGAGTATGAGCACTCCTATCCGCACTGCTGGCGCTGCGGCACGCCGCTGCTGTACTACGCCAAACCGTCGTGGTACATCGCGACTTCAAAGGTGCGAGAGAGAATGCTCGCGGCCAACGAGACCGTCGCGTGGCACCCGCCACACATCAAGCACGGCCGCTTCGGCGACTGGCTCTCCAACAACGTCGACTGGGCGCTCTCGCGCGAGCGCTACTGGGGCACGCCGCTGCCGGTGTGGCGCTGCGGCGCGGGGCACCTCCATGTGATCGGCTCGTTCGCGGAGCTGGAGGAGCGCTCGGGTACTCCACTCTCCGACCATCACCGCCCGTACGTGGACGAGATCGAGTTCGCATGCACCGAGGCCGGCTGCGAGCAGCCGATGCGTCGCGTGCCCGAGGTGATCGACGTGTGGTTCGACTCCGGTGCGATGCCGTTCGCCCAGCACCACATCCCATTCTCGGGCGAGGGAGCGGACCGCTTCACGGCCGACCCGGCCCGCTTCCCCGCGGACTTCATCTGCGAGGCGCTCGACCAGACGCGCGGCTGGTTCTACTCGCTGCTCGCGGTATCGACGCTGCTGTTCGACACCTCCCCCTACCGCAACGTGGTGTGCCTCGGCCTGATCCTCGACGGCGAGGGCCAGAAGATGTCGAAGTCACGCGGCAACACCGTCGAGCCCGGACAGGTGATCGACAAGTACGGCGCCGACGCCTTCCGCTGGTACTTCTTCACGGCCAAGCAGCCGTGGGACGGCTACCGCTTCTCCGAAGAGGCGATCGGCGAGGGCGTGCGCCTGTTCCTCAAGCAGCTGTGGAGCACCTACTTCTTCTATGCCCTCTACGCGCACGCCAACGAGGGGACGCTCACCCAAGCCACGGCTGAGGATCCACCGAGCAGCGACCTCGACCGCTGGGCGCTCTCGCGCGTCGCCGGGACAGCCGAACGCGTGGCCGAGCGCCTCGACGCCTACGACGCGACCGCCGCGGGGCGGGCGATCGCCGAGCTGGTGGACGAGCTCTCCAACTGGTATGTGCGCCGCTCACGGAGGCGCTTCTGGGACGGCGACCCGGCCGCATTCGCCACGCTGCGCGGCTGCCTGCTCACGATCGCCAAGCTGTTGGCGCCCTTCTGCCCGTTCGTCGCCGACGAGATCTACGACAACCTCGACGGCACGCTGGCGAGCGTGCACCTGTGCGACTTCCCCGCCGGCGAGGCGCTGCCCGCCCGCGACCGCGAGCTGGAGGAGGCGATGGCGATCGCGCGCGAGACCGTGCGCCTCGGCCTCGGCGCGCGCGGGCAGGCGAAGATCAAGGTGCGCCAGCCGCTCGCCGAGGCCGTGGTGGTCGCCGCCGGTCGCGAGCGCGCCGCGATCGAGCGGCTCTCAGACGTCGTGCGCGAGGAGCTCAACGTGCGCCGCGTGCGCTTCGTCGCCGGCGCCGAGGAGCTGGGGCGCTACGAGGTGAAGGCCAACTACCGCCGCCTCGGCCCGCTGTTCGGCAGGGAGATGCCGCTCGTCGCCGAGGCGATCGCGGCGCTCGACCCCGCGCGGGTCGCGGCGGCCGTGAGGGACAGCGGCGCCAACGGCGAGACGGGCCTCGGCATCTCGGTCGGCGGTCGCGAGCACACGCTCGTCGCCGAGGACGTGATCCTCACGATGCAGGCCCCCGAGGGCTACAGCGTCGAGCGCGAGGGCGCCCACGCGGTCGCGCTGGAGCTGGCGATCGACGACGACCTGCGTCGCGAGGGCCGCTCGCGGGAGATCGTGCACGCCGTGCAGTCCGCGCGCAAGAGCGCCGGCCTCGCGGTCGAGGACCGGATCGAGCTTGCCCTAGCCGGCGACCCCGCGCTGCTCGACGCCGCGACCACCCACCGCGACTACCTAGTGGGCGAGACGCTCGCGGTAGCGCTCCATCTCGGCGGCGGGCCGCCGCCGGCTGAGATGGATTACTCCGAGCAGACCGAGATCGACGGCCTGGGGCTGCAGATCGCACTGCGCCGGGTCTGAGCGACTCGGCTGAGCCACCGCGCCGGATAACGAGCTACGAGCCCATCCGGCGCAGCCCCCTTGGGGGGCGGAGCCCATCCAAATGACTACGCCGCCAGCGCCGGCTCCAGCTCCGCCTCTATCTTCTTCTTCGGGTAGGCGCCCACCACCGTCTTGACGGGCTGGCCGGCCTTGAAGAGGATCATCGTCGGGATCGACAGCACCTGGAAGGTCGCCGCCGTCTGCTGGTTCTCGTCGACGTTCAGCTTTACGATGCGCAGGTCGGGGCGCTCGGAGGCGATCTCCTCGAGCACGGGGCCGACCACGCGGCAGGGCCCGCACCATGGCGCCCAAAAGTCGACCAGCACGGGGGTCTGCGATTCGATGACCTCGGCCTGGAAGTTGTTGTCGGTGACTTCGCTCAAACTGCCCGCCATGGGGGCCTCCTTTGCGTTTCTGCTCGGTGTGCTCCTAATACTATACAAAGTGTAGTGGCCTACCTGAGCGCGTGCGCGCCCCGGTCGGCGGTGGGCGCGTACCCGGTGGGCGGCTGGCGGCCGTAGCGCAGCCGCGGCACCAGCCACATCGCCTCGGCGGCGATCTGCCACGACATCTTGCTCGTGCCGCGCTGGCGGTCGCGGAAGACGATCGGCACCTCCACGACGTGGAAGCCGGCGCGCACCGCGCGGTAGGTGAGCTCCACCTGGAAGGCATACCCCTGCGAGCGCACGCTGTCGAAGTGGATCGCTTCGAGCACCTCGCGGCGGAAGCACTTGAAGCCGCCCGTCAGGTCGCGCACGCGCAGGCCGAGCACCCACCGCGCGTACGTGGAGCCGCCCTCGCTGATCACGCGCCGCAAGAGGCCCCAATCCCGCACCCCCCCGCCGGGGACGTAGCGCGAGCCGAGCGCGAGGTCGGCGCCGTCGGCGATCGCCTGCAGCAGGCGAGGCAGGTCGGCGGGGTCGTGGGAGAAGTCGCTGTCCATCTCCAGCACGTACGCCGCCCCGTGCTCCAGCGCGTGCGCAAAGCCGGCGAGGTAGGCGGGGCCGATCCCTTCCTTGGTCGTGCGGTGCAGCGCCTTCACCCACGCGTGCTCCGCCGCCAGCCGGTCGGCTATCTCGCCTGTGCCGTCGGGCGAGCTATCGTCGACGACCAGCACGCGGTGCTCCGCACAGGGCGCACGCGCGAGCGCCTCGCCAGCGGCGGCCACGATCGCCTCGATGTTCTCGGCCTCGTTGTAGGTGGGCAGTATGAGCCAGGCGGTGCCGTCCACTGAGGGCACGTACCCTAATGCACGCACATGCCCGACCTCCCCAACACCGAGATCGCCGACGCCCTCGAGGAGCTGGGCGACCTGTACGAGCTCGACGGGGCGATCGTCCACCGCGTGCTCGCCTACCGCCGCGCCGCCGCAACGGTGCGCGAGGCGTCCACGTCGGTGGCGGCGCTCGCGCGGGCGGGGCGCGCCACCGAGCTGCCCGGGGTCGGGGAGACGCTGCAGGAGAAGATCGTGGCGCTGCTCGACACTGGCGCGATCCCCGCCGCGGAGCGGCTGCGGGCGAAGTTCCCGCCGGGGCTGATCGCGATCACGCGGATCCCCGGTCTCGGGCCCAAGCGCGCACGGCTGCTGCACGAGCAGCTCGGCATCGACTCGCCGCAGGCGCTGCGCGAGGCGGCGCTGGCGCAGCGGCTGCGCGGGGTGAAAGGGCTGGGGGCGAAGTTCGAGGAGAAAGTGCTCGCCTCGCTGGAGCAGCTGGCCGCGGAGGGGACACCGATCGACGGGATGCCGCCACGACCGCGGCGGGCGCTTTTGCCGGCGGCGATCGAGCTGGGCGAGGCGCTCGCCGCGGGGCTGCGCGAGCACGGCCCGCCCGACGCGCAGGTGCAGCTCGCCGGCTCGGCGCGGCGAGGCGCGGACAGCGTGAAGGACATCGACCTCGTCGCGGTGACCGCCGAGCCGGAGCGGCTGGCTGCGGCGCTCGCCTCGCTGGAGCAAATCGAGCGCGTCGGCTCCACCAGCTCGGCCGGTGCCCGCGGGCGCACGCACTCCGGCCTGAGCGTCGACCTGCGGATCGCCACCCCCGCGCAGTTCGGCAACCTGCTGCAGCACTTCACCGGCTCCGCCGCGCACAACGCCGCGCTGCGCGAGCTCGCGGTGCGCAAAGGGCTGCACGTCTCCGAGTACGGCGTGCTGGACGACGCCACCGGCACCACGCGGGCTTGCGCCACCGAGGCAGAGGTGTACGAGCTGCTCGGCTTCCCCTGCATCCCGCCGGAGCTGCGCGAGAACCGCGGCGAGCTTGAGGAGGCGCTCGGGGAGGACAATGACGGATGGGCCCGCCCCGGCAGAGCCGGCGGGCCGGATGGGTCACGCAGTGCGATGACGGCGGGAGAGGCGGGAACCGCGCGCGGGCTGCCAAACCTGATCGAGCTGGGCGACATTCGCGGCGACCTGCACTGCCACACGGTCGCCTCGGATGGGAAGGCGACGATCGAGGAGATGGCGCAGGCGGCGCAGGCGCTCGGGTATGAGTACCTGGCGATCACCGACCACTCCGCCTCGCACGGCTTCGGCAACGACGTCTCCCCCGCGCAGCTGTGCGAACAGATCGAGCGGGTCGGGGAGATCGCCCGGGGTCTCGACTCGCTCACGCTGCTGGCGGGCAGCGAGGTCAACATTCTGCCCGACGGCACGCTCGACTACGAGGACGAGCTGCTGGCGCGGCTGGATTGGGTGGTCGCGAGTGTGCACACCGCCTTCGGGATGAGCGAACAGGCGCTGACCGAGCGGGTGATTGCCGCGATCGAGCACCCGCTGGTGGACGCGATCGGCCACCCCACCGGCCGCCTGATCGAGCGCCGCGAACCCTATGCGCTCGACCTGGAGGCGATCTTCGCCGCCGCGGCACGAACGGGCACGATGCTCGAGATCAACGCCAACCCCGACCGCCGCGATTTGAATGAGACGCACGCGCGCGCCGCGGTCCGTGCGGGGGTGCGCATCGTGATCGACTCCGACGCCCACCGCCCGGCGACCCTTCAGAACATGCGCTGGGGAATCCTCACCGCGCGGCGCGGGTGGCTCACGAAGGGGGATGTGGTCAACACGCGGCCGTGGTCGGAGCTTGCGGGGTTGCGTAAACGGGTTCGAGGGGGGAGCTGAGGTTATATATAGGTTTCGCAGGGTGTATAGCGATAGTTATACATTCCTCGAAAAGTGCATACACCTCCACACCGCATCCTCCACGCCTACCCCAAGTCTTCTACCTCCCCAGGAGACGGGGCAGCAGCTCCTCGGCGACGATCCGATCGACGGCGGCGACGGCGAAGGGCGCCACCAGCTTGGCGGCACGGGCCGCGTAGCCATCGCCGCCTGGCGCGTCGAGCGCACAGCGCAGCGCGGCGCCAAGGTCCTCGCCGACGAGGCGCGCGTCGAGCTCGCGGGCGATCGGCAACGCCACATAGCCGCCGGGGGCGGGGGCCGTGACCAGGCGGCATCCCTCGGCGAGCGCCTCCAACTGGGCCAGCCCGTACTCCTCGCGGCGGGGAGCACACACGAACACGCGCGAGCGGCGCAGCAACCCGCGGTAGTCGGGCTGAGCGAGCGTTCCAACGACTTCGATGTCCTGGTCGGGCACATCGATCCCGTTCGCGCGCAGCCCCTGCCGATCGATGCCCGCGATCGCCAGCCGCTCGCCGGGCCGGCGCACGCTCCGCCAGGCGGCGAGCACGCGGTCGAGCCCCTTCTTGCGGGGATTCGCCGCGTAGGTGATGGCCGCGATGTCGCGCTGCGCGGGATCGCGCGCTCGGCCGGCGGCCACCGCGTGGGGGGCTGACTCCAGAGGCGGGGCGGACTCTGAGGGCGGGGCTGACTCCGAGGGAGCCTTGCTCCCCCGCGGCGGGGCGACGACGGGCGAGAAGGACCCACCCCCACGCGGCGGCGGGCACGCGGCGATCGGCGAGGGCACCACGAGAGCGCGCTCGGTGCCCAGGATCCCACCCACCGCGGCGGCGGCCTCCGCGAGCGCGCCCGCACTGGAGGGCAGCAGCAGCGGCGCCTGGCGCAGCCGGCGGCGCTCCAGCGGGCGCTGCCACAGCCCATGGCGGCCGGGGCGGTTGTTGGCGGCGGGCGAGTCGAAGCGGATCGCCCCCGGCAGCGGCCACAGCAGCGAGGCGGTCGTGGTGGAGTAGATCACCGACCGGGGTCGGCCGCCCCGCAGCCGCGCGAGCGCGTCCACAGCGGCGCGCCGCGCCGCGCGCGCCCAGCGCAGGTCGGTGAGCATCAGCGTGCGAACCTCGCCCGGAGCCGCGGCGCCCGCAACGACCACGTGCGCGCCGGCCCGTCGCAGCGAGCCGACCAACTCTTCGTCGGCGACCCGCAACCCCTCGGTCGAGCCGAGCTGCACCAGCAGTACATCGACCGTGTCGCCGACCCCCACCAATCCCAGGCTCAAAAGAGGTTCTCGGGCCGCAGCGCCTTGAAGCCGGGCGTGCGCTGCAGGGCGATCGGCTGGATCGGGGAGGTGTGCAGCACATAGAAGCGCACCCCGTCGCGCTCCTCGATCGCGGTCACCGCCGCGTGCTGGTGGCGCCAGGCGAGTGCCCAGATGATCGCGAAGCCGGCGCCGATCCCGGGGATCTGGGGGGCGAGGAAGGCGAGGCCGCCGGCCAGCACGGTGATCGCCAGCAGCGGCCACAATCGGTTGAGCAGGATCGCGGCGGGGCGGTGCTCGGGCAGCATGTTGGTCGATCGCGCACCGGCGAGCAGCCGCGCGATCGGCGGGCTGGCGTCGGCGCGCCTGCCGAGCACGAGCCCGATCAGCGCCGCGATCGCCCACCACGCGACCGACAGCAGCGCCGCCAGCGAACCCGAGCGGGTGAGGATCGAGAGCACCGTGATCAGCGCGAGCACGGTGGCGACGCCGGCACTGAGCAGGACGGTGTTCTTGAGGAAGTCGGCGAAGCGCACGGGGTCGGCTACCGGGTGGGCACCACTACAGCAAGGCCTCGAGCAGGCGACGCACACCGTCGGGGCCGTCGATCGCGAGGTCCGCCTCCTCCACCAGCTCCGGCGGCGACTCCTCGGAGCGGACCGCAACGCACACCGCGCAGGTCAGCTTCCCGGACTGCACCAGCGAGCGCAGCCCACGGAAGGCGTCGAGGTCGGTCGTGTCATCGCCCACGTACAGCGCGGCGCTCACGGCCCCACCCACCCGATCGACCCCGCCCGCCTTACCCCGCTCCCCAGCGGACCCCGGGCGTGTGGCGGCGAGGACCCGCGGGCCCGGAGCGTCGGGCGCGCGGCCGTCGAGCAGCGCCGTGACACCGAGCCCCTTGTCGAACGCGACGGGGGGGCGCACCTCGAGCACCTTGCGGCCCCAGTGCACGGCAAGGCCCTCCGCCTCGGCGCGCGCGGCGATCCCCCGCACGGCGACCTCGGCTGCGTCCTCGTCGGGAGCCCCACGCCAGTGGAAGGCCGCGATCGCCTCCTTGTCCTCGGCGCGCACGCGCAGGCGCTGGTGCTCTGCCGTAAGGACACGGGCGGCGAAGTCGCGCACGCGCCCGCTCCAGGCGGCCAGCTCGGGGTCGAGCTCGGGGCGGGTCGCGCCGGGGCGCAGCAGCTCGCCGCCGTGGTTGCCGACGTAGGCGATCGTCCCGATCGCGACGATCTGGCGGGCGGTGGCGGCGCGGCGGCCACTGACACAGCCAACCAGGCGGTAGCGCTTGGCGATCTCGATCAGCAGCGCGCGAGTCGCCTCGGGGACGTGGGCGTCGGCGGCGTGGCGCACGATCGGCGCAAGCGTGCCGTCGATGTCGAGCAGCACGGCGGAGCTGGAGGGATCGGAGCGCAGCGGCTCCAGTGCCTCCACCAAGCGAGGGGCGACGGGGGACACAGCCTTAGTATGCCCGGCATGGCGGCGCGTAGATCCCCCGGCGACGTCCTGAAGCTGGTGGCGATCGGCACCGCGGCGGGCCTGTTCAGCGGGATCTTCGGGGTGGGGGGCGGCACGGTGATCGTGCCCCTGCTGGTGCTGTGGCTGGGGTACGGCGAGCGCGAGGCGACCGGCACCTCGCTGGCGGCGATCATCTTCATCGCCGGCTTCGCGGCGGCGGTGCAGGCGGGGTATGGCAACGTGCGGGTGGTGGACGGCCTGCTGGTCGGGATCCCCGCGGTCGGCGGGGTGCTGCTTGGGACGTGGCTGCAGCAGCGGCTGCGCAGCCGCACGATCGCGCTGCTGTTCGCGGCCGTGCTGGTCGCGAGCGCGGTGGAGCTGCTGATCCAATGATCGGGGTGATCGCGATCGGGCTGGCGGCCGGGGTGGTCGCGGGGCTGCTGGGCGTGGGCGGCGGCGTGCTGTTCGTGCCGGGTCTCGTGATCTTCATCGGCCTCACCCAACACCAGGCGGAGGCGACCTCGCTGCTGGCGATCGTCCCCGTCGCGCTCGTGGGCGCAATCGTGCAGGACCGCTACGGCAACGTGCGCCGCGGCGACGCGCTGCTGGTGGGAGTGCTCTCAGTGGCGGGCGCCGCGGGCGGGGTGGCACTGGCGAACGCACTCTCGGGGAAGGTGCTGCAGGTCGGCTTCGCGCTGTTCATGCTGTTCGTGGCGGCGCAGCTGGTGCGCCGGAACGTGGGGCGCGAGGACGGGGAGGCCGAGGCGGGGGATGTCGGCACAGACGGCGCCGGCACGGCGACTTGAGCTTGGGGGAGCCCAAAGCTGTCTAGACTGAGCACATGGGACTCGACAACCCAATCCACATCGCGTTCCTGGTGGTGATCCTGCTGCTGGTGTTCGGCGCCAGGCGGCTCCCGGAAATCGGCCGCTCGCTGGGCAGCGGTATGCGCGAGTTCAAGGACTCGATCAGCGGGGACTCCAAACCGACGCTGAGCGCAACTGTTCAACAGCCACCGGTCCAGCAGCCGCAGCCACCGGTGGCGCAGCCGGCCGCGACCCCGCCGCCCGTCGCAGCCCCTGCCCCAGCCGAGCCGGTGGACGAAAGCACCTTCGGCCGGTAGCCGGCAGCGCGAGCGCCCCGTGTCCGAGGGCCGTCAGCCCTCGCGCATAGGCTCGCCCAGCACCGAGGGGCGCCCCTCGAGCAGCAGCGGGGAGCCGCAGCGCCAGCAGTAGGCGGCGCCGCGGCTGTGCACGGCTCCGCAGGAGCGGCAGGTGCCGCCGACGCCATCCTCCGCGGCGGACAGCAGACGCTCGACCTCGCCGAGCTGGGCGTCGGCCTGCTGGAGCTCGGCGGCGCGGCGGGCGAGCACGTCGAGGCGGTAGTGGTCGCGAATCGCCATCTCGTAAGCGAGCCCGCCGAGGTCCCAGGTGAGCGCGGCGACGCGCTCGGCCAGCCGCACGCGCTCGCGGCGCAGCTCGGCGGAGGAGCCGCCCCCGACCGCAGGGGTCGGCGCCTCCACAGGCCCCGCGGGGGCGGGTGTGACGCGCTCCTCCCGGGGCGGGCCGCCGCCGCCGGGGTGAGGCTGTCCGTTGGAGCCGGCGATCGCCATGCGGGCTCAGTGGGTTTCGATCGGCCCGTTGCCGAGCGCCGCTTTGACTTCTTTAGCGTGCTGCTTGCCGGTCGTGTGTTCGAGTTTCTGCAGGGTGGAGGAAGAGGTTTTGTGGGCCTTGGGCAGCGCCTTGGTGGTCGCGACTTCCTTGGCCGCCTGCGCTTCTTCGCCGCTGGTTTCCGACACGCCGCCTTCGCTCTTGGCGGCGCTGTGCGACTGCGAGGAGCCGCTGGAGGAGTGGTGGCTGGAGGAGGAGCTGGAGCCGGCGCCGGAGCCGGCGGACGTACCCGCGCCACCGGAGGAGCTCGCGCCAGCGCCAGCGGCAGCGGCGAGCGGGACGCCCAAGCCCTTCACTTCGACGACCTGCTTACCGGTGCTGGGACTCCCGGTGAGCCAATGCCCGACGAGCAGCCCGATCAGCAGCGATGCGAGCAGCACCCCGAGCAGGCCGAACAGGCCGGAGTAGCGACGCAGCGAGCCGAGCGTGCCCGGAGGATCGAGGGGCGGCTGATAGCCGGCGGCGGAGGGTGCGCCGAGGATCGCCGTCGCGGCGGTCTGCTGGCCGAAACGGGGATGCTCGCCGAAGGCGAGTGTCTCCCGGCTTCGGTCGGCCTGCAGCACATCCAGGAAGGCGAGGCGCACGGGCGAGGCGGGACGCCCGCAGGCGAGGCAGTAGCGCTGGTCGGGCGCGAGCGGGGCGCCGCACCCGGCGCAGGCGGCGGCGGGCACGGTGGGGGTGCCGTCAGTGGGATTTGGCCCCGCCCGCCCTCGAGGGATCACATCCATGGGATCTCCGTCACCAACGATCGCGCAGGCAAAAACCTGACGCCCTCACCCAATGCGGCCAAGCCCGCCACCACCGACTCGCGTGAGACCTCGAGCCTCATCCGAACGCCCCGCGGACGTAGTCGCGGGTGCGGGGGGCGCGGGGCTCCTCGAAGACCTGATCGGCGGTGCCGTACTCGACGAGGTCGCCGAGGTACATGAAGGCGACCTTGTCGGCGACGCGGCGGGCCTGGGCGAGGTTGTGGGTGACGATCACGACCGCGAGATCGCGGCGCAGCTCGTGGATCAGCTCCTCGATCACGCCCGTGGAGATCGGGTCGAGCGCCGAGCAGGGCTCGTCCATCAGCAGCACCTCGGGCCGCGGCGCGATCGCGCGGGCGATGCACAACCGCTGCTGCTGGCCGCCGGAGAGACGCAGCGCGGGGCGGTGGAGATCGTCGGCGACCTCGTCGTAGAGTCCGGCGCGCCGCAGCGCGTCGATCACCAGCGGCTCGAGCTCGGGCCGGCGGGGGCGGCGGCGGGACTGCTCGCGCAGCGCGAAGGCGACGTTGTCGAAGATCGACATCGGGAAGGGGTTGGGCTGCTGGAAGACCATCGCCACACGGGCGCGCAGCGCGGTGTCTTCGAGGTCGTGGATGTCCTCGCCGTCGAGCAGGATTTGCCCGCCGCGACGGGCGCCAGGGGTCAGCTCGGTGAGCCGGTTCAGGGTGCGCAGCAGGGTCGTCTTGCCGCAACCGGAGGGCCCGATCAGGGCCAGCACCTCGCCCTCGTGGATCGAGAGCGAGACCGAGCGCACGGCGTTGGCGCCACGCCGGCCCAGGGTGCTGGCGCCGCCATAGGTGACGCTGACGTCCTCCAATCGCAGCCGCTCGGGGCCGGCGACGCTCGCAGCCGGGCGCAGCGCCTCGCGCTGCTCGGGCGGGCGCACGGGCTCGGGGGGCCGGTCGAGCACGATCGTGCGCACGGGCGGCACCTGCTCGCGACTCGGCGGGTCGAATGCCTGCTCGAACTCAGTCATCGTAGGACTCATCGGTTCCTCACCTTCCACACTATAAAGACTGAAATGGTGTTGCGGGGGCATTTAGACGATTCCCTCGACGGCGGCGACGAAGCCGCTGGAGCGGGCGTGCGCGCGGCTGATCCGTTCGACGAGCAGATTGAGCGCCAGCACGAACAGCATCAGCACAAAAGCGGCGGCGTAGGCCTTCTGCGGGGCGCCGCCTTCGCCAGCGGGGGAGTTTTCGTACACGTAGCTGGTGAGCGTCGAGCCGAGGCCTTTCAACACGCCCAGCACCGGAGCGCCTCCCGGCTGGGGTGAGATGCGCAGCGTGCCGCCGAGCAGCACAATCACGATCGCGGTGTCGGCGATGATGCGGCTGACACCGAGCGTGACGCCGGTCGCGATGTTGGAGCGCACCCCCGGCAGCAGCACCCGGCGGATCGTGGCAATGCGGGTCTTGCCAAGCGCGAAGGCGGCCTCGCGCATGTGCGCGGGCACGCCCTGCAGGCCGTCGCGGACGGTGACGAACAGCGGGGGCAGCGCGATCAGCGACATCATCGCGCCGGCCGCGAGGAACGAGCGGCCGGTGACGCCACCGCCTTCGCCGGTTTCGGAGACGAAGGAGAGGAGGTGCAGCTGGAAGATCGCCAGGCCGAAGAAGGCGATCACGATGTCGGGGGTGCCAGCGACAATCTCGATGCCGGTTTCCACGACCCGCGCCAGCCAGCTCGGACGCCCGTACTCGACGATCCACAGCGCCGAGCAGATCGCCAGCGGGGCGGCGATCGCGATGCCGATGAGCGTCAGCAGCATGGTGCCGAACAGCGGATCGAGGAAGCCGCCCGAGCCGGCCTGGCTCAAGCTCGCCTGGGGGCGGCTGAAGAGCAGCCCCGGACGCAGGTACTGGATGCCGCGATAGCCCATGTAGAGGACGATCGCGGCGGCGATCGCGCACAGCGTGAGGCCGGCGCCCCAGGCGGCGAGCAACAGCAGGCGATCGCTCCAGCGCCAGGTGCGCATCGAGGAGCCCCGCCCGCGGCGCGGGCCTGTCGCCGGCTGGCCGGTGGCTGAACGGGGGTGAGAGACGAACGTGCTCATCCGCGTGTCTGGTACTTGCGCAACGGCAGCTTGATGAGATACCCCCCGACGGAGAGGGCGAAGGCAGAGAACAGCAGCAGCAACGCGCAGGCGTAGAGGGCGGCGCTCAGCGCGGGCGCGCTGGTGCCATCGCGGTAGTCGACGATCGTGGAGGCGAGCGAGCGCAGCGGCTCGAACAGGAACGTCAACCCGTCGCTCGGCCGGGGCGTGAAGAAGTTGGAGCCGGAGACCAGCGAGACGACGATCGCCTCACCCAGCGCGCGAGCCGTGGCGAGCACGGCCGCGGCGACGATCGCGGGACGCACGGCGCGCAGGGTGACGGCGCGGATCGCGCGCAGGCGGTTGACGCCGAGCGCCGCGGCACCCTCGCGCCAGGCGGCGGGCACGGCGACGAGCGCGTCACACGTGAGCGCGACCATGATCGGGGTGATCATCAGGGCGAGCACGAGCACCGTGGGAGCGAGCCCGGCACCGGTGAGCTGGACCGTCCCCTCCACCGAGGTGCGCTCGGAGGGGCTGATGACGTGATTGTCGAAGAAGGGCACCAGCACGAGGATCCCGATCAGGCCCCACACGACCGAGGGAACGGAGGCGAGCAGGCGCACGACGCGGACCGTCACACGACGCATCGGGAGGGGGGCGAGCTCGACGATGAAGACCGCGGAGAGCACCGAGAGCGGAAGTGCGAGCAGCACGGCGAGCGCGGTGATCAGCAGCGTGCCGTAGATGATCGGCCAGGCGCGGAAATGGAAGGCCGAGGCCGGCGGGTTGGCGGAGGTGGCAACCATCGTTTCGATCTGCGCCTTGAGGCTGCCCCCGGGACCGAGCCAGCTGAGGCCGTTGTGAGCAAAGATCGGCCAGGCGCGCTGGGCGACGAGCGCGATCATCGCGAGCACGCAGAGGCATGCGAAAAGCGCCACCGCGCCGAGCGTTCGCTCGGCGCGGTGGTCTGGCCAGGGGTTGCGTAGACGGCTGAGCATGATGTTGATTGAAGAAGAGGGACTCCAGCCGACAGAAGGGGGCCGGCTGCGCCACCTCTGCGACCGATCGGAGATCGACGGGATCTCCGATCGGCCTGCGGCAGACTCCCCTCTAGGACGCTGGTTTGATCGGAACCCACTGAGTCGAGATGATCTTGCGTGCGGCCTTGCTGGTACGGACCCAGGAGACGAACTTGCCGGCTGCGCCGGTGGCTTCGCCCTTGGTCACCTCATAGAAACGCGCGGTGGCGGTGTACTGCCCGGAGGCGACGTTGGCGCGCGTGCAGGCCACACCGTTGTACGCGACGGGATTGACGGTGCCCTGGTCGGCGCGGTAGTTGGAGAGGAAGCCGATCCCGCGCGGGTCGTTGGCAACCTGCTGCTCGAGCGCCCCCTCGGAGGACTCTTCGGCGGCGGTGCTGGCGACGCTCTTGTTGGCGAGGAACAGCGTCTTGAAGTTGGTGAGCACACCAGCGGTAGAGGTGCGACTGATCAGGTCGATCGGCCCGGATACGGAGGCGCCTAGAGACGAGTTCCATTCCTTGTCCTTGCCCTCGAAGATCGCCTGAACCTGGGCTTCGTTGAGGCTGGAGACAGGGTTGGACTTGTTGGTGACGACGCAGATGCCATATTCGGCAATCGGGTAGAAGTCGAGCCCGGCAGGGTCGGTGGGCAGTGGGTCTCGGGAGACGTCGGCGATCGTGACGCGACCTGCCTCGACATCGTTGATGCCGATCGTGGTGCCGCCCTGGGAGATCCTGAACGAGACCTTGTTGTGCTCGAGCTTGGAGTACTTGTGAGCCAGTAGCTGGACTAGCGGGAAGGAGGCGGTGGCTCCGCTGATCGTGATCACGCTCGTAGCCGAGGCGATCGCGGGCACCGCGCTCCCAATCAGGGTCACAGCCGCGAACGAGGCGGCGATACGGCGGATTCGATTCATGGTGTGGGCCTCCGTTTTGGATTTCTGGGTCCGTCGAGCAGGGTCCGACGAACCCTTGTTGACAACTTGGCGGCGATCAGCCTACCATATTCTTCATAAACAAGATCAACATTAGCTATTTTGTCGATAAGATCGAGAAGGTCATGATTGCCGTCCCCGGCCACAACCCGTCCCGACCGCTCGAGTTGCCCTGACCACGAGCTTCCTTCCCCCCACATCCCAGCCGCTCAACCACCCCCTCTTTCCTCCACCACCAGCGATCCACCGCTCCCCTCCACCAGCCACCCATCTCCGCAGCCCACGATGACCACCCCCCTTTCCCCCCAAGCCCCCAAGCTGCCCTCCCGCAGGGTTGGCGCGATCCTCGCAACCGCGATGCTCGCCGTGGGGATCGCGCTGGGGGCGCTGATCGGCCCCGGGCCGGCGGACTCGCTGGCCAGCAGCGCGCGCGCGGCGACGCTGGGACGCGTGCTGGCGCTGCTGGCGCTGGGCTCGCGGACGGGCGGCAATCTCGCGCTCTCCTCCGGGGCGGCCAATCCGCCCGCGAGCACCGCCCAGCCGACACCACCGACGACGAGCGATGCCACCTCGGGAAGCGGCGAAGCGAGCGGTGGGGCAGCAAGCGCCCCCTCCACCCCGTCCCACTCCTCGACCCCCTCGACCTCTCCCTCATCCAGCAAGGTGTCTCCCACCCCCTCCACCACGCCGACCGCGGGAGGTGGAGAAGAAAGCGAAAAGACGCCCAAGACGAAGCCGCTCCCCCCGATCGCCGACGCGTGGGTCATCCAACTTCCCTACGGCACGAGCATCGAAAATGCGCTGAAGCAGAGTACGGCGGCGCCCTATCTGGACGGGCAGCTGAAGGGCGAGGGCACGGTGCTGAGCAGCTACTCCTCGCTGGCGGCGGCACAGCTCGCCGGAGCCGCGACGCTGCTCTCGGGCCAGGTGGGCGCGAGTCTCAACACGATCGCCCCGCCCCCATGCGGCACGAGCGCCGCGGCGGGCACCACGTCGGGAACGACATCCAGCTCAGCGACGGGCACGCCCGCGTCGAGCACCAGCCAGCCTGCCCCAGTGTGTCCGTCAGGAGAACCGGCCGGTGTGCAGGCGGCGGACGCGTTCCTGCAGGAAGTGGTGCCGAAGATCGAGGGGAGCGCCGCCTACAGGGAACACGGCCTGATCGTGATCACGTTCGGGGCGGCGGGCCGAAGCGGGGAGACACTCGCCTCCGGCGAGCATCCCCAGTTCGGCCAGCAGGGAACGTCGCCCAGCACCACGACTGGCCCGAGCGAAGGGACGGGCACGGAAGTCACCTACCCGGCGGGCTCGATCACGAGCACGCTCACCGCGGCGGGCACGCCCGCGGGGGCCTTGCTGCTCTCGCCCTTCCTCAGCCACGCGGGCACGCGGAGCGCGAGCGCCTTCAACCCGCTCGCCCCCCACGAAAGCCTGGAAGCGCTCTTCCGGGCCAAAGCTCCGAGCTGAGTCTCGGCTCCCCAACGACTTACCACCACCCCCCCAAGTCAATCCATCGTCATCGAACGGAGGCTGTATGCACTCACTGAAGTCGATTTATCGAAGCGCCCTGAAATCCAACCGCCGCAGCACCTGGTGGCTGACCGCGCTGATGGGGGCGATCGCGCTGTCGCTCGCGGCCCCAACCCTGAGCGCCGCGGCCGAACCGGCCCCGGTGACCTCGGCTCCACAGGCGGCGTCGAACCCGAACGACTACGAATGCGCCGGACAGCTCGCGGCGGGCAAAGCCGAAGGCGAAGGCGCCGAAGGAACGCCGGTGCAGTACAAATTCAAATGCGACGGCCAGATCACCGGCTACCAGGTGCAAACGCAGGTGCCGATCACCGGCATCGAAGGCCAGCCCCAGATCACGAACTACCTCGAAGCACCGCTGTCGGAAGCGTTCTCGTGCAGCGGCGCGTTCCCGGGCTATGCGGTGAACTGCGTGGGCGCCACCACCAAAGAAGCGTACGAGCGGATCACCGGCCAGTTCGAAATCAGCTGGAAGCTGTGCACCGAACCGCGGGTGGACGCGCTGCTGACGGTCACCTACGCATACCTGGAAAAGGGCGTGATCACGCAGGCGATCGCGGGACCGTTCGACCTCGGCCGCCCGGTGGGCTGCCCGGCGACGGGGACGTCAGGCAAGACACGACTGACAGCCTTCCAGGGCTCGGAACCGAACAAGAGCAAGAAGGGCAAGGGCAAGAAAGGCAAGGGCTCCGGCACGAAGACCGGCGCCACCAAAGGCAAGGGCAAAAAGGGAGCGGCCAAGAAGTAGCGAAAGAGCGCCGCCCTGCAACGGCACCCAGCGCTGTTGCAGGGCGGCACGCTCGCCTCCTGTTCTCTCGCCGCCCTGGGGGTGCCCATTTTCAAGCTGACTCCCCCAACGACTCCAGGGACTACGCTTCGCGGTCCATGCAGATCGCGTCAAGCCGTCGGGGGAGGCGAAAGCGAGCAGTGACGACGTGCGTCCTCGCGCTCGCGGTGCTGCTCGGAGGCTGCGGATCAGGTGGATTCTCGCAGTCGAAGGTGGGGCCCACCACAATCACCGACACGGCGGCGGTGTCGTCGCTCGCCAGAAGCTGTCCAGCGGCCGCGTTGGAAGCGGTCGAAGCGGTTGCGCGACGCGTCTACCAGGAGTCGGCGAGCGGGCGGATCGTCGCCGAGGCGCTGGCGCGCCTGAAGAGCTCGAGCGCCCTGGCGCAGGCCGTCGAAGGCGACGATCGAGCGGCGGCGCACCGAGCTCTGGCGAGCCTGCTGCTCAACCAGATCGTCAGCGTGCGCGTGACGCACGACGGGCGCACGCTGGCCAAGATCGAACGGGCGGCGGGGATCGCGCCGCGCAGCGAGCCGCTCGTCAACGCCCTGGGACAGACGGTCGGCGAAGTCACGGTGTCGGTGCAGGGAGCCAACGGCTACGCGCAGACCGTCAGCGGCCTGCTGCACGCGCAGGTGGTGGTGCGCAGCGGCGGGCGGCAGCTGACCACGACGCTGCATCCGGCGCCCAGGCTGGGACCGAGGGTGCGCGCGCTTAGCTACCGCGGAGAGAGCTACCGCGTGGACGCCTTCGCCGCGAGCGCATTCCCCGACCGGCCGGCGAGCATTGCGCTGCTGGCGCCCGGCGCCTCGATCGCGGCGGTGTGCGCCAAACGGGGCGCCACCCCGGCGCAGGCGCAGGCGGACACCTACGGGCTGGTCGCCGAACGGGTGTACTACGCCGAGCACGAAGGCAGCAAAGCCGAACTGCTGCTGCGCTACGCCGAGCGCTCGCGGCCATTCCGCGAAGCGGTGCTGGCGGGCAACGCGAAGGCGACCCGCGCGGCGATCATCGGCTTCTTCCGCAGCCACCTGCACATCGTGCGCGTGCGGGTGATCCGCGCGGGCAAGCTGCTGCTGGACGTCGGCGGGCCGCACGTGCTGGCCCCGATCCCCGGCGTGATCCGCAACGCCCGCGGCCGGGTGGCAGCCCACTTCCTGCTGGCGATCCAGGACGACCTCGGCTTTCAGATCCTCGCGCACGCCTTCACGGGCGCGCAGGTGACGATGCGCGAGGGGATGCGCCAGGTGATGGGCTCGCTGAGCCCCGGCCCCGCCACGATTCCGAGCCATGGCCGGGTGGTGTATCGCGGCGTGCCCTACCAGGCGTACTCGTTCATGGCCGAAGCCTTCCCCTCCGGCCCGCTGCGCATCTCGCTGCTGTTCGCGGAAGGCTGAGCCCTACACCAAGCTGGTCGTCATGCGCTCGACTTCCTCCATCGAGGTGAGACCGGCGCGGACTTTCTCGACGCCGTCGTCGCGCAGGCGGCGCATCCCTTCGCGAGTGGCGGTGGCGGCGATCTCGTCGACCGAGGCGTGCTGCAGAACCATCGTGCGGATCGCCTCGCTGACGGTCATCACCTCGTAGAGCCCGATGCGGCCACGGTAGCCGGAGCCCGAGCAGCGCGAGCAGCCGGCCGGAGCGTAGGGCTGCTCATCGAGTCCGTATTCCTCGAGCACCGACTCGGGCAGCGTCGCCAGACGCTTGCAGTGCGGGCAGAGCTTGCGCACCAGCCGCTGCGCCACCACGCAGTCGACCGCGGAGGAGATCAGGAAGGGCTCGATGCCCATGTCGATCAGCCGCCCGAGCGCGCTGGGAGCGTCGCGGGTGTGCAGGGTGGAGAGCACCATGTGGCCGGTGAGCGCGGCCTCGACCGCGATGTGGGCGGTCTGGCGATCGCGGATCTCACCGACCATGATCACGTCCGGATCGGCGCGCAGCATCGAGCGCAGGCCGGTGTCGAAGGTGACGCCCGCCTTGGGGGCGACCTGCATCTGCTTGATCCCGGCGATCCGCGACTCGACCGGGTCCTCGATCGTGATGATCGAGCGGGCGCCGTCGTTGAGCGCGCCAAGCGCGGCGTACAGCGTGGTGGACTTCCCCGACCCCGTGGGCCCGGTGACGAGCACCGCCCCGTGAGGCCGGCGAATCGCGTGCGCGAAGCGCTCGTGCTCGTCCGGCTGCATCCCCAGCGACTCGAGATCGCTGACGACCGCGCCTTTGTCGAGGATGCGCATCACCGCCCCCTCGCCGTAGACCAGTGGGAGTGTCACGACGCGGATGTCCACGCGCCGGCCCTCCACGTTCAGCGCGAGGCGGCCGTCCTGCGGGGCGCGCCGCTCGGAGATGTCGAGGTCGGCCATGATCTTGATGCGCGACACCATCCCGGTGGCCATCCGGCGGCGCACGGTCGCGGCCGGGTAAAGCATCCCATCGACGCGCAGCAGCACGCGCGTGTCGGTCTCTTCGGGGTTGATGTGGATGTCGGAGGCGCCCTGCTGCACGGCCTGGGCGATGATCGAGTGCACTAGCTTGATCACCGGGGCGTCCTGGTCGGCCTCCTCGGAGAGCGACGTGGAGAGCGCGTCCTGCCCCTCCTCCCCCTCCACGCCCTCGCCGATCTCCTCGATCGCGCCCTCCAGCCGCCCGAGGCGCGAGGCGAGCAGCTTGACGTCCTCCGCGGAGGTCGCCGCCACCCTGACGCGGCGGCTGGTGATCATCGCGATGTCGTCGATGCTGAGGATGTTGGTGGGGTCGGCCATCGCCAGCAGCAGCGCCCCGTCCTCCATGAAGCGCACCGGCACGGCCTGGTAGCGCTTGATCGCCTCGGAGCTCAGCAGGTTGACGGCGCCCATGTCGGGCTCGTACACCGACAGGTCGATGTAGTCGAGACCAAAGCGTTCGGCCACCACGCGGGCGAGCTGGTCCTGGCGCAGAACGCCCTGCTCCACCAGCACCTGCCCGGTGGGCTTGCGCTGCGAGCGGGCCGCCGCTACAGCCAGCTCGACGGCTGCGCGGTCGGCGAAGCCGAGATCGACGACCACCTCGCCGATCCGCCGCACCGACCGTCCCGGGCGCAACGGCGAGCTGAGCCCGTTCGCGGGAGCGTCCCCACCATTCGCGGGAGCATCCCCAGGTACGGGTGCGGCGAGCTCCCTTGCGGTGACGCCGAGCCCGTTGGCGGGCGGCCGCTCGGGCAGGGAGGTGGCGGGGCCGGGAGGATCGAGGACCACGACGGCACTTGCCGCGAGCGGCTCGATGACCGTGGCCTCGCTAACTGCAGGCGGCTCCAAGACCGCGGTGGCGCTCGCCGCAGGCGGCTCTATGAGCACGGTGGCGCTCGCGGTGGGACGCTCGAGAACCGCCGTGGCAGCGACCGGAGCGGGGGCGGGCGCGACAGCGGGTGAGGGGGACGCCACAGGAGCGGAGACCGTGGGCTCGAGCACGGAGAGCTCAGCCGCCACGGGGGCCGGGGCGGCAGGAGAGGGAACGGGGGGCTGCGGCGTGGGACTCGGTGTCTCGGCGTCCGGCGCCCCGCGTCGGCGTCGAAACCAACTCATCGTTACCTAATCGGCAGCAGAGCGACGCCGCTTGACCGTGCTCCGGCCCTCAGCCCGAGGGCGCCAGGCCGAATCCTGCTCGGTGGCGACCCCTGCATGAAAGAAGAGGGGGGACCGGCTCGCGACCTCTAGGGTCCGTGCTCGAACGCGCTCTTCAAGTGGGCGTCGAGTGCGTTGCAGCGGTAGAGAGCGATCGCCTCGGCGGAGGCGAAGCGCTGCCCGGGGAGCGCCTCGGGGCCGTGGTGGGCGAGGATGCAGTGCTCGAGCGCCAGACGACGCGACGCCGGGAGCGAGGAGGGGTAGCGCGGCGCGAGCAGGCGCAGGCCGAGCTCGACGTGTCCCAGCAGCCGCCCCTCCTCGCCGCGGGCAATCTCGGCGCCGTAGGTGAACTCGCGGGTCTTGCCGATGTCATGCAGCAGCGCGGCCGCCAGCAGCAGGTCGCGATCGAGGCGGGGGTGCATCGCGCACAGCTCGAGCGCCAGCGTGGCGACCGCGACGGTGTGCTCCAGTAGGCCACCGAGGTAGGAGTGGTGGCTGCCCGCCCCAGCCCGCCCGGAGCCGCCTGGGCGTGTGGGCGAGGGCGGCGAGCAGGGCGCCCGGCGCAGCTCGCGGCGCAGCTCAGAGTCGCCGAGCACGCGCTCCAGCAGAGCCCGCAGCCCCGGTTCGTAGAGCTCTCGCGAGAGATGCTCGAAGAAGCCCTCGAGCTCGTCGAGGTCGCGGTGGGAGGCGGGCAGGAAGCCGGCCGGATCGGACTCGGCCCCTTCGGCGCGGGCGATCGTGCGCAGGCCGATCTGCAACTGGTCGCGGAAGCGCTCGACGCGGCCCTCGACGTGCACGAGGTCTCCTCGCTCGAAGCGCCCGGCGAGCAGATCGGCGTCGCGAAAGGCGCGCGCGAGGATCGAGCCGGTGCGGTCGCGCAGCTCGACGGTCAGGTAGGGAGTGCCGGCGCGCGAGAGCTGGCGCTCCTTGCGCGAGCACGCGAACACGCCCGCCACCTCCTGGCCCTCGCGCAGGGTGGCGACCGTCAGGGGCTCCTCCTGGGGGGAAACCATCACCTCATGATGTACGGTGAAGCGGATGCAGCCGCTGATCTGGGATCGCCGCCCGACGGGCCTGCGGGCTCCGGCGATGGTGTGCGCGTTCGAAGGGTGGAACGACGCGGGGGACGCCGCCTCCTCGGCGATCGCGTTTCTCAGCCAGGCGCTGGAGGCCGAGCGCTTCGCGCACGTGGACACGGAGGAGTTCTACGACTTCCAGACCAACCGCCCCCGCATCCGCCTCTCCACGGATGGGGAGAGCCGCCGCGAGATCGAGTGGCCGTCGGTGGACATCTACGAGGCGAGCGTCCCCGGCGCCCCGCGGGATCTGGTGCTGGTGCGGGGAGTCGAGCCCTCGCTGCGTTGGCGCACGTTCAGCGCCCTGATCGTGGAGCTCGCGGAGGCGCTGGGCGTGGGCATGGTGATCACCGTGGGGGCGCTGTTGGCGGACGTGCCCCACACGCTGCCAGTGGCGATGACCGGCTTCGCGTCCGATCCCACGTTGATGGAGCGCCTCGGCACCACCAGCCGCTCCGCCAGCCGGTATGAGGGGCCCACGGGAATCGTGGGGGTCCTGCACAGCGCCGCCGGCGAGGCGGGCCTGCCTTCGATGAGCCTGTGGGCGAGCGTCCCCCACTACGTCGCCGCCGCGCCCTGCCCGAAGGCGGCGCTTGCGCTGGTGCAGCGCCTGGAGGAGCTTGTGGAGGTGTCCGTGGACCTGAGCGAGCTGGAGGATGCGGCCGCCAACTACGAGCGCCAAGTGGGATTGGCGGTGTCGAGCAACCCGGAGGTGCAGGCGTTCGTGGAACGGCTCGAGCAGGACGCCGAAAGCGATGGGGAGGAGGACGACGACGAGGAGGGCGGGCGGTGGGGAGCCGAGTGGGGGCCGCTCTCGCCCGAGGACCTGCCGTCGGGAGAGCGGCTGGCGAGCGAGTTCCAGCGCTTCCTGCGCCAGCAGGGCGACCAGAAGCCGCCGCAATAGGCGGTCGCGCGCGCGATGCCAGGCGCTCCCGAGACTGCCCTTAGAAATATGTCGGCGGGGCGGCTGGTGGGCCGCCCCGCCGACTGAGGGAGGAGAGGGTCCTACTCCTGCCGGCGAGTATGAGGCCGGCAGACTCTCCCGCGCTCGCGGTCTCCTCGACCCGAGGCGGGGAAGTTTCTTCGCTCAGACCAGGCTGAGCACGCGCTCCTGCACGCGGCTGGCGAGGTCGGCGCCCTCCTCCAGGCGCGTGCGCAGCGCATCTTCGATCTGCACCTGGGTCTTCTCGATCTGCGACTGGGTCTGCTCGACCCTGGAGGTCACTTCTTTGGTGAGCCGCTCGCGCCGCTGATCGAGCTCGCGCCGGCGCTCGCGCAGTTCGCGCTCCAGCCGGGTGCGGGTTTTGCGCACCTCGCGCTCCATGCGCGTGCGGGCGGCGCTGCCGCGATGCTCGAATTTGCGCAACTGGCTCTGCGCCTTCGAGGGAGTCGAGTAGCTGGAGATCGCGTCGGTCACGCTCGACACGACCCGCTCGCGGGCGAGCAGGGCGGCTCCGACGGGAATCAGGACGGCCCGTTCGGCGTAGTCGCCGACGAGGTCGGTGGTGCTGCGGGTGGAGTTGGTGCGAGCGGCCGAGCCGCGGGCGCCGGCGGGCCTGCCCCGCGAGGCGCCGCGTGAGCGGGCCGCGGTCGTGCGGGCGGCACGGGCTTTGGTCGCGCCGGCTTTGGAGGCGCGCGGGGAGGCGGCTTTGGCTGAACTTGGGGCTTTGGGTGAAGCGGGTGTGGGCGTGTCGGGCATGTGGAGGGGTCTCCTGTTGGTTGTGTTCCCCTCAGGGAGGAATCTTATGGGTACGTCCGTTCTGTGCGTTACGGCGCGTGGGCCAGTAACGAACATATGTTTGTACCCTGCTCCTCCCAGATCGTTACACGGGGAGCTTAGCACGATCTGAAGTCAGCGTGAAAACTAGCTTTGCGTCACCCGAGCTTGTAACACACGGAACATGCGTTCGCCCTCTCAAGCTACTCGCGCCAGCCACAGCTCGGGAGCCTGCAGCTCGGCGGCGGTAGGGAGATCCTCCACCGAGCGCCAGGCACGCGCGAGCGCGGCAGGCCCACCGGCGAGGACGACGGCGTCGCAGAAGCGACGGCCCTCCTCGTACTGACGCATCTTCAGCTCCAGCCCCAGCAGCCGCTCGAGCACCCGCCAGGGCAGGCCGCGGTGCTCCCGGCGGCGGGTCATCGCCGCTCGCAGACGGGGCAGCGAGGGCAGCACCTCGGCGCCGACGGCGTCCATCACGTGCTCGGCGTGGCCCTCGACGAGCGACATCGTCGCCTGCAGCCGCTCGACCAGCTGCCAGCGCCGCTCGCCGAGCGTCAGCCGCACCAATTCCCCGTGGCGCAGGCGCTCGGCGAACGCGCGGGCGTCGCTCGCGCTGGGAAGCCGCGTCAGCGCGCCGAGCGACACCGTCACCTGCAGGCCCTCGATCAACTCCCGCAGGATCCCCGCCAGGTGCTCGCGCAGCCACGGCGCGCCCGAGAACTGGACGGCGTGGGTGATCTCATGGATCGTCACCCACACCAGCAGCTGCTCGCTGTCGATGTGCATCGTGCGGGCGGCCTGGGCGAGATTGGGAGCGACCAGCAGCAGGCGCGGAGGGACGGTGGGATCGAGCAGGGCGAGGTCGTACTGGCCGAGCACCCGCTGAGAGAGCATCCCCGCCATCGCCCCCACCTGCGCCCCCAGCAGCAGCCCGGCGGCAGCGGCGAGGGCGTCATACACCGGCCCAAGATCCTGTCCGGGGTGTCTCCAGCTGAAGCGCATACGGCGGGTGGAGCTGCCTGGTCCGAGCCCCTCCGCGGCCAGCGACTCGAGAATCGGGCGCATCGTCTGCAGGTTGGCGGCGATCCAGCGGGAGCGATCGACCGCTTCGAGGGGGGGCAGCTGCTCGGGGAGCTCGAGGCCGGAGTACTCGCTCACCCGGCCGGCAAACCGCAGCGCCAGCGGCTGCACCGTCTCGCCGAGCGCCTGGGCGAGCGCGCTCTCAGTCCTGGGCGACCCGGCGATCAGCTCACCCACGCGCTGCGCGGTGCTCCAGTCGATCGCGTCCACACTTGGAGGGTAGAGCCCATACCCATATCCTCTTGATCGTGCCCTCCTCGCTCGACGACACGCGAACCACAGGCGATCGGCGCACGGCACAGCAGGGGGAGCTGCTGCAGCGAGCGGAGGTGCGCGATGTGCTGGCGTGGATGCGCCTGCTCGTCGACCCGCGCGACGCGGCGGCGGCGGTGCGCGCGCTGGCGCGCCCCCCGATCGAGCTGCGCCAAGTCGATCTCGCGCGCGTGATCCAGATGGTGCGCAGGCAGCGCCTCGATGTGGTGGCGGCGCTCGCCGGCGCGATGGAGTCCTCGCAGCTGCCGCCGGAGGCGCGGGAGCGGATTGGGCGCTTCCTGGAACTGCACCGCTGGGCGTCCGGGGGGCTCGACACGGTGAGGGCCGACCTGTTCGTGGGTCGCCTGATCGAGCGCCTCGGCCTGCGCCGCCGGCAGCTGCTCGCGGCCGATGGCGAGGACGCGCAGCGGCTCGCGGGTCTGGCCGGGCTGTGCGAGCTGGCGGAGGAGTTCGTGGGCTCCTCGCCCCGGCCGACGGCGCGGGCACTGGCGATCCACCTGACCGCGGCCTCGGAGGAGCGACCCCACGACGAGCTGCGCGCGGCACCCGAAGAGGCCCCCGAGGAGACGCTGCAGAGCACGCTGCGGATGATGCGCGAGGAGGTGCTCGGGGATGTCGCGCGGATCGCCGGGCGCCTCGGCGAGCTGCGGCTGGACACCGAGCTCGACGTCTCCCACGGAGTGGTGAGATACCTGGAGCTGCTCAAGCTGGCGGCGCTGGTCGAGCGCCCCGCGGGGGAGGCGGCGGATGCCGCGCTGCAGGACGTGAATGCGCGGCTGCGCGTGGCGATGACGCCACTGCAGCGGGAGATCTACGAGAGCTCGCCGCTCGACGAGCTGCTGCGCGCCGACCACGCGGGGGCCGATCCGCTCGACGCGCAGGGCGAGCTACGCAGCCAGCGCGCGCGTGCGCTGGCCGTCGCGGCGCGCGATGAGCCGACCCTCGAGGCGTTCCTGCCGCGCAAGGGGGAGGGCCTGGTGCTGTCGGCCTCGGATGTCGAGACCTATCGCGGCTGTCCCCTGCGCTACAAGTTCGCGCGGGTCCTGAAAATCCCCACCGAGCAGACGCTCCACCAGCGCTTCGGGATCGTCGTGCACCAGGTTCTGGAACGCTTTCATGCTGCCGCCGGCGATGGCGAGGGGGATGGAGCGCAGGGGACGCTCGCCGAGCTAATGGAGCTGCTCGACACCGCATGGCGCCGGGCGGGCATGGGCGCAGAGAGCGCGCGGGAGCGCGAGCTGCTTGGCAAGGCGCGCGCGGCGCTCTCGCGCTACCACGAGCGCCTGCGGGAGGAGCCGGCGCAGCCGCAGTGGTTCGAGCGCCAATTCGCCTTCGACCTGGGGCCCCACCACGTGCGTGGGCGGGTCGATCGCGTGGACCGCCTCCCCGGGGGCGGGTGGGAACTGATCGACTACAAGACCGGCTACGCCAAAACCGCGGAGGAGCTGAGCGACGATATCCAGCTCTCGCTCTACGCAATCGCGGCGCGGGAGGCGTGGGGCCTGGAGGACACGCGCCAGGCCTACTACTACGTCCTCGACGACCGCAAGGTGCCGGTTCCCGCGGACGCGGGCAGCGGGGCGTGGGTGAGGCAGGCGGTGCTGGAGGCCGGGGCGGGGATCCTCGCGCAGAACTTCGAGCCCACCCCCTCGCCCACGGCGTGCGCGCACTGCGACTACCGCATCGTGTGCCCCGCGGCGGAGAGGTAGGCCAACTACCGCAACGTCCGCCGCGCGGGTGACAAGTCGTCGCGCCCAGCGATCGGGGAGGCAGGCGAGTTCTGCGAAGATGGGCTCGTGCCCACGCGCGAGCAAGTTATGAAGGCTCTGGAGGTCGTGATCGACCCCGAGCTGCGCCGCTCGATCGTGGAGCTCCAGATGGTGCGCTCGGTGGAGATCGGCGCCAACGGCGTGGTCGACGTGACCGTGTCGCTGACGACGGCCGGCTGCCCGATCCGCGGCCACTTCCAGACCTCGGTCGCGCAGGCGGTCGGGGGGCTGGAGGGGGTAGCTCACGTGAACGTCTTCTTCGACGTGCTCTCCGACGCCGAGAAAGCCGCGCTGCGCGAGCGGCTGGGGCGCTCCAGCCTGCCCGAGGGGGCGCTGGCGCAGGTGCGCAACGTCGTGTGCGTCGGCTCGGGCAAGGGCGGCGTGGGCAAGTCGACGCTGACCGCCAACCTCGCGGCGGCGCTGAGCGCGGAGGGCCGCCCCGCGGGGGTGCTCGACGCGGACGTTTGGGGGTACTCGATCCCGCGCATGTTCGGGCTCGGCGCCACCCGCCCGCCGGTGTCCGCGCAGCGCAAGATCATCCCGCTGGAGGCGCACGGGGTGCGAGGTGATGTCGATCGGCTTCTTCGTCGAGGAGGACGCCGCCGTGGTGTGGCGCGGGCCGATGCTGCACAAGGCGCTCTCGCAGTTCCTGCAGGACGTCGAATGGGGGGAGCTCGACCACCTGCTGATCGACCTGCCGCCGGGCACCGGCGACGTCTCGATGACGCTCGCCCAGCTGCTGCCGCAGGCGCGCTTCGTGATCGTCACGACCCCCCAGCCGGCTGCGCAGCGGGTGGCGCGCCGCGCGGCGGAGATGGCGCACAAGGTCTCGCTCGAGATCGCGGGCGTGATCGAGAACATGTCCGGCTTCACCACCCCGACGGGCGAGCGCTACCAGATCTTCGGCGAGGGCGGCGGCCAGGAGCTGGCGGACGAGCTGGAGGTGCCGCTGCTGGGCAAGATCCCGCTGACGATGCCGCTGCGCGAGCACGCCGACTCCGGGCTGCCGCTGGTGCTGGAGGATCCGGACGACCCGGCCGCCCAGGCGATCCGCCAGGCCGCGCGGGGCCTGATCGCGATGGCCCCGCTGGAACTGCCGGTGCTGAGCGACGGCGCCGCGGCCAACGGCGGCGAGTCGGCCGCGAGCCCCCCGCCGCCGAGCGCCCAGCCGGTCGGCATGTCGCTGCCGATGGCCTGATCGGGGAGCCGCTCAAACGCCCGTCGTGGGGCAGGGAGGCCCCACGCCCACCACATCGGTGCCCTCGCAAACGCGCGCGGACGATCTCCCCCCCACCCGCGCGAACGCCAAGCGCTACCTGCTGTTGGCGAAGTACTCGGAGTTGATCTGCGTGTACTTCTGCCACTCCTCAGGCAGCTGGTCCTCGGCGAAGCAGGCGTCCACGGGACAGGCCTCCACGCACGCGTCGCAGTCGATGCACTCGTCGGGGTCGATGTAGAGCATCTCAGCGGCGTCATACCCGGGCTCGTCGGGTGTCGGGTGGATGCAGTCCACCGGGCACACCTCCACGCAGGAGTTGTCCTTGGTGCCGATGCACGGCTCTGCGATCACGTAGGCCATTCGCTTCCTTCTCGAGTCGATGTTGGTCTGCTTGCTGGGGAGCAGCGAATACTAGCGGCGTGCCATCGCCTCCCCGGGTGGGTCCCGGAGCTCCGCTCCGCCGGCCGGATGTCAGGGCTACTTGGGGCCGTAGTAGTGGGGTCGGGGCAGCGGGCAGTAGTCCTGAGCGCCCGTCGCCGCCGGGTTGCCGATCCGGATCCACACGCCGGTGCCGTCGTCGAGCCTGACGCAGGGGGCCACTTCGCCGGGCGACACGGTCCCGTGGGCCATCACCGCGATGCGCCCACCGAGGGAGCCCACACGAGTGCCGGGCGCCGGCGACTGCAGCTGCGCGATCTGCGCGAGCACCGCCACACCGCCGTTGGAGAAGTTTGGATCGAGTGTGCCCTGTCGCTGGTTCCAGGACAGGTAGCGCACGCCGTCTCGCCGCAGCGCCTGCAGCGTTGCCAGCAGGTCGCCGTCCCGGTGCGGCCCCGACACGAGGAACCCACCCGGGTACAGCGTGAGGTAGCCCGGCTGCTGGAGCGCGGTCGGAGAGGCTCCCGGCAGCGTGATCCGGTACTGCGACCCGACGCCGAAGGTGCTCCCCATCATGTTCACCACCACCACCGCCACGAGCGCCCCCACCGCCACTGCCCGCGCGCGGCCCGTGAAGTGCGCGATCCAGCCCCCGGCGAACACCGCGGGGTAGAGCAGCAGCGGCATGCTGTAGCGGGTGTCGTGGAAGTAAGTCTCGGTGAGGATCAGCCACGACGCGAACGCGCCCACCGTCAGCTCGAGCGCCAACGGGCTCACCGGCGCTCGCTCGCGATCGACCCGTGCGGAGGCGGCGCGGCTGCCTGCGCGAGGCTTCGAAGCGCGCGAACGGGCGGGTGGGCGCTTGGCCTTCGTCTGTCCACCCTGCCTGCTGCGCCCCTGCCCACCTCCCTCGCTCGAGCTCTGTGGCCCCGACGGCCCTGCCACCCCCGATCGCGCCTGCCGGGGCACGAAGCCGGCGACCGCCCACACGAAGCCGGCCGCGGCGAGCAGCAGCAGCGGCAGCCCGAGCTCGACGTTGTCGAGGTTCCACAGGTACCACTCCAGATTCGCGCTCGAAAGACGCGGGGGGGCGATGTCTTTGGGGGCGGGGCCTTCCGAGTTCGGGTAGGCGCTGGAGGAAGCCGTCGCCTGGTTGCCGATTCCCTGGATCAATGCGTGCTCGTGGACATACCAAGGGAGGGCAATCGCCAGCGCGATTGCGGCGAGCACCGCGACTCCCGGCCATGCCCGCCGGCCGCCTCGTCCCAGCGTCACCGCGCCCACGCCGAGCACGAAGATCGGGAACGGCTCCTTGGTCAACATGCCCAACCCAACCGCAACGCCGGCCACGGCGCAGATGCGCAGCTTCGTGAAGCCCTCGCTGGCGATGATCAGCCACACCGACACCGCCACCATCGCGGTCTCGGGAGCATCGGTCATGAACACGTGGAACTGAGCGGCTACCAGCGGCGAGCCGAGCGCGAACACAACCGCCAGCAGGCCGGCGAGCGGGCTGAACGCCAGCCGTCCCACCTTGTAGCAGCCGAGCGCCAGCAGGGTCACGAACACGAGGTTCTCGGCGAGGATCGGCGGCGCGACCCCGATCCCGCCGATCGCGAATCCCAGCGAGCCGATGAGGTAGGCGAACGGCGGGTAGGGGACGGTCAGCGTGAGTGCGTTGCCGAGGTTTCCGGCGGCGAGTTCCTTGTGGACGTTGAGCGCGAGATTGAGGTGCAGCCCGGCGTCGAAGATCGGGATGCTGCGATCCTGGGTCAGCCACCAGCAGGTGATAGCGATGAACAGCGTCGTGACCCCGATCGCGCCCCACGCGGGTCCCGGCCAGCCGAGCTCGGTGAGGCGCGCGAGCGGTGAGGCGCGCGCACGGAGCCGGGAGGCGGTGAGTTCGCTCGCCATCGACCCAAGTTAGTCCGCGATGTTGGTTGTTGCAACAATTTCGGCCTCTTTGTTTCTGACGTGGAACGCCGCCCGCATCGCCCCCGGTCGCGGCTCCTCATTGGGTTCGAGGCCACCACCCGCCCGCGTCCCGAGGGCACTCAGTCCGCTAGGTTGGGACGCGAATGCTGCTGTTGACCGGTGCCACCGGCCAGGTGGGCTCCGCGCTCCTAGGCCGCCTGCTCGCCGAGGGCACATCCGTGCGCTGCCTGGTGCGCGACCCCCGCCGGCTGGGCACGCGGCGGGTGCGGGTGCAGATCGCGCTCGGCGACCTCGCCGATCCGCCGTCGTTCCGCAACGCGATGCGGGGGGTGAATACGGTGGTGCATCTCGCCGCCGCGATCCGCGACCAACCCCGGGGCTCGATCGAGGAGCTCGGCGGGATCGCCACGTGGCGCATGGTGCAGGCCGCCGAGCGCGCGGGCGTCGAGCGCTTCCTGTTCTTCTCGGCGCTCGGCGCCTCCACCCACAGCCGCGCGCGCTTCCTACGCGCCAAGGCGCTTGCCGAGCAGGCAGTGCGCGAGGCGGGGATGCGCTCGGTCGTCTTCTCCCCCTCGATCGTCTACGCCCCGGGGGATCGCTGGCTGACGCTGCTGGAGCGGCTCGCGCTGCTGCCCGCGATGCCCCTGTCGGGCGGTGGGCGCGCGCTCTACCAGCCACTGTGGGCCGAGGACGCCGCCGACTGCGTGATGGGTGCGCTGCGCGCGCCAGACACCGCCGGATCGTTCGAGCTGGCGGGGCCGCAAATCCTCAGCCACGCCGAGATCGTGAGGGAGGTATTGCACGCGCTGCGCCGCAACCGGCCGCTCGTGCACGTGCCCATTCCGGTGGTCGCCCGCGGCTTGCGCCTCTTGGAGGCCGCCGCGGGCACGCATGCGATCGCCACCTGGGACGAGGCGGAGCTGATGGAGGTGTCGATGGTCTCCACGCGGGGCACCGTCGACGCCGAGCGCTTCGGCGTCAAACCGCAGCCGATGGCCGCAGTATTGGGCCCGCCTACGAGTCGATGAAGCTGGCGGCGGGGTTGTGTGCTTGATTTTTGGGCCCCAACCCTTCATTTTGTGAAGTGGATGGGGGGCGGGGTAGTGTCTTCATTTTGGCGGTATACCACCGACTGGACCTGTGGGCAGCGGCCAGATTGCAGCTGTGAGAGGTCCAGTAGCTGGTAGGTGTGATCAAAGTACTTATACGGCCGCCAGCTCCGGCCGGCGCCCGGCCCACGGGCGCGCGGCTTCCAGTTGCGCGGCCAGTGCCAGCAGCGTGCCCTCCTGCGCGGGGCGGCCCACCAGCTGCACCGCCAGCGGCAGCCCGTCCTCGCCGTGGAACAGCGGCAGCGAGATGCCCGGCTGGCCGCTGGCGTTGAACACCGGGGTGAACGGCGTGAACAGGCCCGAGCGGGTGAACGTCGCCATCGGATTGGGCGCCGCGGGGTCGAGCGTGCCGAGCTCGAGCGGGCGCTCCGCGAGCGCCGGGGTGAGCAGCGCGTCGTAGGGTGCAAGGAACTCGACCAGTTGGCGCGTGAACCCCTGCAGCCTCACGGTCGCACCGAGGCCCTGCACCGCGTTCATCTTCTGCACCATCGAGTAGATCGCCCAACTCATCGGCTCCATGTCCTCGACGGTCGGCTCGCGGCCGGCGACCGTCCCCGAGAACGCGATCGCGAGGCTGACGTGGGTGCAGAACACCGCGCCGAACAGCTCCCGCAGGCCCTCCATCTGCCACGGAGGATCGACCTCCTCGACCTCGTGGCCGAGCTCGCGCAGCAGCTCGGCGGCATCCTCGACCGCCTGCGCCGCCAGCGGGTCCACCACCGCGTCGGGCACCGGTGGCAGGGTGGTGGCGGCGATCCGCAGCGCGGCGGGCTCACGCGCAGCCGCGTGCGCAAACGGCTCGGGCGGCGGAGGCGCCCAGGTGGCGTCGCCCACCTCATAGCCGGCGAGCACGTCGAGCGTCGCCGCGGTGTCGGCGACGGTGCGCGTCAGCATCCCGTCGATCCCGAGCAGCGAATCGCCCAGCTCGGGGGCCGAGGAGATCCGTCCGCGCTGGGCCTTGAGCCCGACCAGGCCGCAGCACGCCGCGGGAATGCGGATCGAGCCGCCGCCGTCGCTGCCGTGCGCGACCGGCACCATGCCCGCCGCGACCGCCGCGGCCGAGCCGCCGGAGGAGCCGCCGGGAGTGCGCTCCAGGTCCCAGGGGTTGCGGGTCGCTCCGAACAGGCGCGCCTCGCTGGTCGGGAGGATCCCGTACTCGGGCAGCGTGGTGGTGCCCACCACGATGAAGCCGGCGTTCTTCAGCCGCCGCGTCACGTTGTGGTCGTAGCTGGCGACGAAGTCGCTCATCAGCGAGCACCCATAGGTGAAACGCAGACCGGCGACCGCGCGGAGGTTCTTGATCGCGATCGGCACCCCCGCGAAGGGGCGTCTGTCACCGGGCTTCACCTCATCGGCCGCCGCCAGCGCGCGCTCGGCGTCGATCTGCACGAACGCGTTGATCGTGGGGTTGAGCTCCTCGATACGATCGAGCGAGGTCTGCACGAGCTCGCGCGCGGAGAGCTCCCCGGCGCGCACCATGTCCGCGAGCTCGCGCGCGGAGCGGAACATCAGATCACTGTCGGGCACCTGCTCCTCCTTCTGTGCACGTGGGACGGACGGGCGCCCGTCGCAGCAGAGCCTAACGTCATTCGAGGAGCGCCGGCAACGGCATCGATTCCTGCGACGATATGCGCTGCCCAGAAGGCAACCCGGCCGGCGCGGCGCAACTCGCGGCAGCCGGCCCATCCGTCACGTAACGAGCCCAGAAAGCGAGTGCCATGAGCGCGGTTCAGACAGCACCGGAGGTCCAAGCGGGCCTGGAAGGCGTGGTCGCCTTCGCGACCGAGATCGCCGAGCCCGACAAAGCAGGAGGCGCGCTGCGCTACCGCGGGGTGGACATCGAGGACCTGGTGGGGACTGTTCCCTACGAGCAGGTGTGGGGCCTACTGGTCGACGGCCACTTCAAACCGGGGCTGCCCCCCGCCGAACCGCATCCGCTGACGGTGCGCTCGAGCGACCCGCGCGTGGACGTGCAGGCGGGGCTGGCGATGCTCGCCCCGGAGTGGGGCTTCAACCAGCTGATCGACATCTCCGACGAGCAGGCCCGCGAGAACCTCGCGCGAGCATCGGTGATGGCGCTCTCGTTCGTCGCCCAGTCCGCGCGCGGTGTTGGGCAGCCGCCGGTTCCCCAGGAGGAGATCGACCGCGCCGGCTCGATCCCCGAGCGCTTCCTGATCCGCTGGCGCGGCGAGGCCAACCCCGACCACGTGAAGGCGATCGACGCCTACTGGGTCTCCGCCGCCGAGCACGGGGTCAACGCCTCCACCTTCGTCGCCCGCATCACCGCCTCCACCGGCGCCGATGTGGGGGCCGCGCTGTCGGCCGCGGTGGGAGCGCTCTCCGGCCCGCTGCACGGTGGGGCGCCTTCGCGCGTGCTCAAGATGCTGGAGGAGGTCGAACGCACCGGGGACGCCGAGCGCTGGGTGAAGGAGGCGCTCGACCGCGGCGATCGGCTGATGGGCTTCGGCCACCGCATCTACCGCGCCGAAGACCCGCGCGCGCGGGTCCTGCGCCGCACCTGCCGGCGAACTGCGCTCCCCGCGCTTCGAGGTCGCCGAGGCGCTCGAGCAGGCCGCCCTGGCGGAGCTGCACGCGCGCAAGCCCGACCGCGTGCTCGCGACCAACGTCGAGTTCTGGTCGGCTGTCGTGCTCGACCTCGCGGAAGTGCCGGCCGAACTGTTCACCCCGATGTTCACCTGCGCGCGGGTGGCGGGGTGGTCGGCGCACATCCTCGAGCAGAAGCGCGAAGGCAAGCTGATCAGGCCCACCGCGAAGTACGTGGGCGAGCCCTCGCGATCGGTCGGAGCGGTCGACTAGCCGTTTGCCGAGTGACTTTCACCGCTCTTCCGTGAGTCAGAAACAGTGCCCCAACGGCATTGACGACTCTGTCAGGATCTGCATCGCAAGGCGCCGTCCCGGCGCCTCCTCGAGGCGATGGTCAGGAAGCTCCCCCGGCGGGTGGGGGCCCTTGATTCATCTCCCGAGGACGGCGGACCCGCCCCCCCAGGGCTAGACCGCGACAAGGGCCCGGCATGACGCCGGGCCCTTGTCTCTTAACACATGCGAGGAGGGCGCCCGAAGCGCCCCCTCGCAGCCCTGCTTTGCCTGCTGCCTACATCATCCCGCTCATGTCCGGCATGCCGCCGCCACCGCCGCCGCCGCCTTCCTTCTCCGGCACCTCCGCCACGATCGCCTCCGTGGTGAGGATGTTCTTGGCGATCGACGCCGCGTTCTGCAGCGCCGAGCGGGTGACCATCGCCGGATCGATCACGCCCGCGGCCACGAGATCGACGATCTCGTTGGTGGCCGCGTTGAGGCCGTGGCCTTTCTTGGCCTTGCGCACGTCGTTGACGACCACCGAGCCCTCCAGTCCCGCGTTCTCGGCGAGCTGACGCAGCGGCTCCTCCAGCGCGCGCAACACGATGCGCCCGCCGGTTTTTTCGTCATCGTCCTCGGCACCACCGCCGTTGGAGCTGATCGAGGCTGAGGCCTGCAGCAGCGCGACGCCGCCGCCGGGCACGATGCCCTCCTCCAGCGCCGCCCGCGTGGCCTGCAGGGCGTCCTCGACGCGGTGCTTCTTCTCCTTCATCTCCGTCTCCGTGGCCGCGCCCACCTTGACGACCGCCACGCCGCCGGAGAGCTTCGCCAGGCGTTCCTGGAGCTTCTCCCGATCGAAGTCCGAGTCGGTGTTCTCGATCTCGTTTTTGATCTGGTTGATGCGCCCCTTGATCGCCGCCGCGTCACCGGCGCCGTCGACGATCGTGGTGTTGTCCTTGGCGACGACCACGCGACGAGCGCGCCCGAGCTGCGAGACCTGCGTGTTCTCGAGCTTCAGGCCCATCTCCTCGGTGATCACCTCGGCGTTCGTGAGGATCGCGATGTCCTCCAGCATCCGCTTGCGGCGATCGCCGAAGCCCGGCGCCTTCACGGCCACGCCGGTGAACGTCCCGCGCAGCTTGTTGACGACCAGCGTCGCCAGCGACTCGCCCTCGACGTCCTCGGCGATGATCAGCAGCGGCTTGCCGCTCTGGATCACGGCCTCGAGCACCGGCAGCACGTCCCTGACCGAGCCGATCTTCTGGTTGGCGATCAGGATGTAGGGGTCCTCCAGCGTCGCCTCCATGCGGTCCTGGTCGGTGACCATGTAGGGGGAGATGTAGCCCTTGTCGAACTGCATCCCCTCGGTGAACTCGAGGTCCATGCCGAACGTCTGGCCCTCCTCGACGTTGACCACGCCGTCCTTGCCGACCTTCTCGATCGCATCGGCGATCACGTCGCCGATCTCCTCGTCGCCGGCCGAGATCGTCGCCACACGGGCGATCTGCTCCTTGCCGGAGACCTCCTTGGCCTGCGATTTGATGCTCGCCACCACCTGGTCCACCGCGCTGCTCGATGCCGCGCTTGAGCGCCAGCGGGTTGGCGCCCGCGGCGACGTTCTTCAGGCCCTGGCGAACGATCGCCTGGGCCAGCACGGTGGCGGTCGTGGTGCCGTCGCCAGCCACGTCGTTGGTGGCGGTGGCCACCTCGCGCACCAGCTGGGCGCCCTGGTTCTCGAAGACGTCCTCGACCTCGATCTCGCGGGCGATCGTCACGCCGTCGTTGGTGATCGTGGGGGCGCCGAACTTCTTGTCCAGCACTACGTAGCGGCCCTTCGGGCCCAGCGTGACCTTGACCGCGTTGGCCACGGCGTCCACGCCCGCCTCCAGCGACTTGCGCGCTTCGGCGTCGTACTTGATCTCCTTGTGTGCCATGTCTTTCAATTCTCCTTATTGCGCCTTGCGCGCTTTTACGCGACCTTGGCGAGGACGTCGGACTCGCGCAGCACGAGCAGATCCTCCCCATCGATCTTGATCTCGGTCCCGCCGTACTTGCTGTAGAGGACTTCGTCGTCCTTCTTGACATCGAGCGGGATGCGCTTGCCGTCGTCGTCGAGCCGGCCGTCGCCGACGGCGAGGACCTTACCCTTCTGCGGCTTCTCCTTGGCTGTATCGGGGAGCACGAGACCGCTGGCGGTCTTCTCCTCCTCCTCGATCGCCCGCACGATCAGGCGATCGCCCAGGGGCTTGAGTTTCATCTTGGTGAGACCTCCACTATCTAGAGAGAGTTCGATCGCGGGGCCCCCGAACTGGCGGTTCGGCCCCTGGTTTTGGCACTCACCTTGGTTGAGTGCCAACTGCCAGCCACTATACCCGACCGCAGCGGCAATTCAAGCGCCCGCTGGCACTTTCTTGCTCAGAGTGCCAGACGGACTGCCAACGGGTCAGTTCTGGGCGCCGCCGAAGCCCTTCATCGCCTCGGTCATACCGCTGGGGTTCTCGAGGATCTGCGAGAAGCGCACCACTGTGACGGTGTCCTCCGGCGAGACGGGACGGCCGTAGATCTGCTCGAGGAAGTTGATCAGCTCCTCGTGGCGGCGGAACTCGGGGTTGTCGTGCTTGATGTCGCGCGGGGAGAGCTCCGCGAGCTTCATCACCTCGACCTGGTCGATGACCGCCTCGAAGATCCGCTCGCGGGGGGAGTACTGGTAGCCGATCGTCACCAGCACCAACTGGTTCTTGCGGTACTTGCCGGACTTGTTCCCCAGGCGGATCGTGGCCGTCTTGCGGCCCCGCTTGAGCTCGTCGGCGAAGATCGTGGAATAGAAGTTGAGCACCTGCACGACAGAGACCAGGCTATCTGATGAAGAGGGAGGCCGGCTCGCCGCCCTGTCCAAATGAAGAGGGGCCCGGCTCGCCAGCCATGGCCGGCTGCGCCACCCTCTAGGGATCCAGCGCCGCCCGCGCGCGCACGGCGATTTCGCGTTCGCCCGGGTAGGTGAGCTCGGTGCACGCCTGCGCCAGCGGAATCCAGCGCACCTCCTCGACCTCGTCGTCGTGGTCCGCCGTATCTCCGGCGAGGTAGCGCAGCAGGTAGAAGACGACCGACTTCGGGATGGCGCGGCCGTCGCGCCTGTACCAGTAGCGCACCTCGCCGAGCTCCTCGACCAGCTCTGCGTCATACGCCCGTCTCCTCGCGCACCTCGCGTACCGCCGCCTGCAATGGTGTCTCGCCGGGGTCGATGTGGCCCTTCGGCAACCCCAGCACGCGCGCGCCGTCGGCGGCGCGGCGGCACGGCACGATCACCAGCAGCTGCCCGTCGTGCACCACCGCCCCACCCGCCGAGCGCTCCTGCGGCCTCGCCGGATGTCGCTCAGAAGACATACGAGCGCAGCGCCTCGGGGTCGTGCACGACCAGCTTGCCCCTGCCCTGGGAGATGACCCCCGCCCGCTCCAGCACCGCCAGGAAGCGGCTCGCCGACTCCCGCGAACTGCCCGCCAGCTTCGCCAGATCGGCCTGGGTGGCAAGGACTCGGACATCGTGGCCGGGCTCGCCCGGTGGGCTCTCCCGAAGCGACGAGGTGGGGCTGCGCCTGTGCCACCAGCTCGCTCAGCGCCGAAGCCACGCGACTCTGAACCGTCTGGAAGGAGCGGCGCGCGAGGCGCTCGTTGCTCTCCCGCAGGCGCCGGGCGAGCGCGATCAGCAGGCGCATCGCGATCTGGGGGTGCTCAGCCATCAGGCGGCGCATGTCCGGACCCAGCACGGCCAACACGCTTGTCGGCTCCAGCGCCTCCACCGTGGCCGAGCGACGCTCGTCCTCGAACAGCGCCAGCTCCCCGAAGATGTCGCCCGGGCCGAACGTCGCCAGAGTGATCGTGCGCCCGTCGCCATGATCGTGCACCGCGCGGGCGCGGCCGACGTGCACGACGTAGCAGGTGTCGCTCCGATCGCCCTCGCGGAACACCACCTGGCCGGCCTCGAAGCTCCGGGGCACCGCCAGCTGGGCGATGCGCTGGAGGTCCGCCTCCTCCAGCGTCGAGAACACCGGCACGCGGCCGAGCAGCTCCACGACCTCCGCTGAGCTTGGCGCCCGCATCGCCAAAGTGGATAGCACACCTCTCGCGATCGGCGTTCCACCGTTCCCTGCGGCGCTATCTTCACAAGATGGTCTCCTTGCGGAGGATTGCGCTGGCGCTGGTCGCCGCAGGGGCACTGCTGGCAGTGGCGGGCGCGCTCGCCCGATCCTCCTTCACGCCGCTGGCGAAATCTCCCGAACTGTGGGCGACTGTGGACATCTGCAACGCACCCCACCATCCCGACACGATCGGCATCCGCGGCTCGATGCCAAGCGACGGACACCCCCACGACGCGATGTACATGCGCTTCCTGGTGCAGTCGCTCGACGCCACCACCAAGCAGTGGGCCGACCTCGGCAAGAGCGCCGACTCCGGTTTCGTGCCGATCGGCACGGCCGCCTCCACCCGCCAGGCGGGGCGCACCTTCGAACTGAAGCCCACCCCCAGCGCCTACACGCTGCGCGGCCAGGTGGAATTCCAGTGGCGCCGGAGCGGCCATGTCGTGCACCTCGTAAGCCTCCCCACCACCGCCCGGCACACAAGTCTGGCCGGCGCCGAACCGAAGGGGTTCAGCGCGGCTACGTGCACGCTCAGGTAGTCCGTTGGGGGGGTTTGAAGGCCCGCCCACCCGGGCCTGCCCTCCCCCTGCCCACCGTGGGGGGCAGCGCAGCGACGTGCGTGCTGCCCTGAGTCCTCGGCTCAGCTCGAGAACAGGCGCGGGTCGTTGGTGATGATCCCGTCGACGCCCATCCCCGTCAGGCGATCCACCTGCGCGGCGTCGTCCACCGTCCACACATACAGCTCCCCGCCCGCCCCCGCCACCGCGCTCACCAGCGCCGAGGTCACCACCCGCCAGTGCGCCATGATCGCGTCGAAGCGGCCCGCCCGCAGCGCTGCCCGGGCACGCCCCGGCAGCCAGGCCCGATAGCCGGCAAGCATCGCCAGCGCGGGGATCGCCATCAACCTGTCCTCCGTGTAGTCGCGGCGCGCGCGCGGCACCGACCACCCCACCCGCAGCGAGGGCTCGATCGCGCGCATCGCGTCGAGCTCCTCCGGGTAGGTGCTGCTCACCAGCGAGCGCTCGGTCAGGCCGGTCTCGCGCAGCTCCCGCACCACGCGCTCCCCATAGCCGGGCAGCTTCACGTCCACGTCGAGCTCGATGCCCGCGTACACGTCGCTGGCGAGGTGCTCGAGACCCTCGCGCAGCGTGAGCGGCGGCGGCGGGCCGCGGAGCGCCTCGTAGTCATGGGCCAGCAGCAGCCGTCCGCTGCCGTCCGGGCGCTCGCTGAGGACGTCGAACTCGATCATGTCCACTCCGGCGCGCACCGCCGCCTCGAAGCTCGCGAACGTGTTGCCCGGCGCCAGGTGGGCGGCGCCCTTGTGCCCGACTCTGCGCGGTGCTGTGGTCGAGCCGGGGACGCCCATCACGGCCCCAGGATAGGGGTTGTGGGCTCGACGAAGGCGGTCGGCCGCAGAGCTCTGGGATCGTAGGAAGTCAGCCGCGGAGCTGTTGGATCGAGGACGGTCGGCCGCGGAGGTGTGGAATCGCGGGCGGTCAGCCGCGCTCGTCGCGGGCAAGGCTTCTGCGGGTCGCGTCGATCGTCTGACCCGCTGCCTTCGGCCCAACGTAGGGCGCGAGCACCAGGAACGCGAGATGGTCGGTCAGCGAGGGCAGGTAGCGCACGCGCTTGCGCACTGCGTAGTTGCCGATGATCGCCCACATCGCGCCAGCCACAGCCTCGTGGGCGATCAGCGGCGCACGGCGCGGCTCGGGCGAGCTCTCCTGCAGCATACGGGCGAGCTTGCCCAGCGAAGAGCCGATGCTGTCGGTCACCGCGGGGCCCACCTCGAAGATGTCCTCGAACGCCATGCGCGTGAGCCCAGGGTGCACGACGAAGTGCTCGATGCCGGCTTTCACGCCGAGGTAAGCGGCCTCCGGCCAGTTGCTCGCGCGAGCCGCCGCCGCGGTGACCACTTCGATCGTTTCGTCCACGAACTCCTCCAGCGCCGCCAGGAAACACTCCCGCTTGCTGGGGAAGTATTTGTGGAACGATTCCGTCGACATCCCCGCGAACTGCGCGATCTGCGGATCGGTCAGCTCGTGGTAGCCCTCGTCGAGCGTGAGGTGCACCACCGCGCCGAGCACGCGAGCGCGTTTCTCCTCGCTTTCCAGGAAGCGCGCCGGCTCGGCCGGGCGGTGCGGCGGTGGCGTGCGCGACACCCCGATCCGCGCCGCCGGGGAGCGGTAGGCGCTGATCCAGTCGAGCAGTTCGTCGGTCAGCATCGGCAGTTCCGCCGCACGGTCGGTGCGCAGACGGTCGAACATCATGTAGCGCCCGCCCCCGACGATTGCCTTCGGCCCCAGCGGCGGGAGCTGCACTCCGTCCGGTGCCGCTCTGAACCCATCCGCCAGCACCCGCTCGAAGGCGACCGCCGAGCGCATCATTCGTTCGCGGCTCTTCACCCCGAGGCCAAGTCCCTCGATCAGTACCAGGCGCGAGGACTTGACGTTCCTGCACGCATCTTCGACGAACGCCTGGCAAGCTCTGTGCACGCGGTTGGCCCAGCCGCGCTCCATCATCCACCCGTCCATCATCCGGCGCTTGGCGCGCGCCACCGCGATGTCGTAGGTGCCCAGGAAGCAGTCCTCCTTGTTGGCGAACTGCTCGTAGAAGGCTCGCCTCGAGACGCCCGCCAGCGCGATCACGTGCGCCACCGTCGTGGCCCTGTAGCCCTGGCGGTGAACCGCCTCGATCATCGCCCCGAAGAGGCGTGCCCGCTGATGGCGGGCAACTGCGTCGCGCCCCATTCCGTGCGGCCCATGAGGCAACCGCCGATACATCGCGCTCAGCTCCCGCTCGGTTCCACTCATCCCCACGCTTCCGACCATACAGGATTGCCCAAAGATTGCAAGTTAAAAATTGCGGGACCCATTCGACGTTTTCTCATCGATCCGGGAAAGCTGCTGATTGGCCAGATTGCCAATCTGTCCGAATAGATGCTCGCCAGTTTATAGCGCGATGGGCTACGCGATGCACCGGTGGGCGTTGCCCGACTGGCCCGGATATTCCGAGCAGTTGGCAGCGCTCCACCAACCGGTCCCCACGCCATCCCCGGTTTGGCGTCGATGCGCGAGGATCTGCGGCGACTTGGCGCGGACTCCCACCTCGCGTTGGGCACGCACGGCCGGAGGGCTCTCAGCGAGCGCCAAGTTCGATGCGGCGCGGCCCGACCCGGAAGCCGGCCCGTTCGAGCGCCGCCTCCCAGCGCGAGCCGAGCACCGGCTCCCCGTCCACTCGCTCGAGCGCTATCCGGACCGGCAGCCGACCTGCTCGCGCGTGCTCGGCGAGCGCCCCCAGCGCCCGCTCGACGCGCGTGTCGTGCGAGCCGATCTCCGATCGGGCGCGCGGATCCGCGCTCGCGGCGATCGGGTCACCGGGACGTGGCTCGGCGAGCACCCTCAGCGCTCTACCCCCGCGCTCCAGGTAGAGCGCCGGCTCTGCATCCACCATCACCACGCTCGCTCCGGGCGCCCGCGCGGGGGAGGGCCGGGGCGCTTCCCGCGTTTGTCTCTGACCGGTGGCGGCGCGACTCTGGGCCGGCCACGGCAAAGCAGCCCCGTACGGCTGCGCGGGATCGGTCGCCGCGAGCACCAGCGGCTCCTCATCCTCCCGCTGCGCGCGCAGGCGCTCGACGGCGCCCGCGAGCGCGAACTGGGCACCACCCAAGCCCTCCACGAAGTAGCCGCGGCGCGCGATCCCCAAGGTCTCCAAGCGGCACAGCTCGGGGTAGAGCGCCGCAAAGCCTCCCGCCACTCCCTCGGCGCGCACCAGCTCGCGTGTGAGGATCCCGTAGCGCTCCAGCAGCAATTCCGCCAGTGCGCGTAGGCGGTGATTCGAGTCCCCCGCACCGAACAGCGGCGCTGTCAGCGACCAGCGCCCCGGCGGATGGCCGACCCGCGCGCCGCGAGCAGCGGTCGTGCGCCCCGCGAAGCGACCTCGGCGACGGGGCATCGCGGATGGGGCGCCCGTCCACCCCGAGGTCCGCTTGCCGCCACCCGGCAGCGGGATCAGGCGGGTCGGCGCGGCGACGGCGGTCTTCGGCGTCGGGTGGGGCGCGCGCAACGGGGCGAACGCGTCGTTGGTCACCTCACCCGCCCACACCAGGTCCCACAGCACCTCCCCCAACTCCGCGGCGGCCAGCTCCAGATCGGCCAAAAGATCCGTGAAGAAACACGGCCCTTTACTTAGACGCGCGCGCACGCGCGCGTGCGCGTCGGTATCGGTACTCTGCGGTGGCGATCCACCCCGGCGCGGCGGCGGGCCGAGCAGGCCCACGTCCTCGCGGAAGTACAGCGCCACGCGGCCGTCCGAGCGTCCGAGCGCACCGGCGCCCACCCACACCAGCTCACCGCTGGCGCACAACTCGTCCATCCACGTTGTCGAGTAAGCCCCCACCCGACGCGGCAGCACCTCCTGCTCCCATGTGCGGGGCGTCAGCGCGAGACCCTGCAGCGGCACGAGCACCTCGCGCAGGCGCTCGATGCCCGCGCCCGCCGTCGCGTGGCGGTCGATCCCCTGCCACGCCGGCAGGAACGCCGCAAACGCGCAGCGTTCGGCCGGCTCGATCTCGCGGCGCAGCGCCGCCAGGGAGGCCCGCCGCAGGCGCCGCAACACCTCGACGTCACACCACTCCCGCCAATCGTCACGCGACGAGGATGCCGGGGAGAAGATCGAGCCGTCGGGCATAGCCGCGCCGCCGGGCGCTGCGGGGGAGGAGAGCGGGCCGCCGGCCGCAGCCAAAGACGCGACCTGACGCAGTGAGGCCGGATCGGGGTGCAGTTCGCCACGCACGAGCACGCCGGATTGCTCCAGCTCGCGCAACTCCGACTCCACCACCGCGGCGCCGAGGCCGTAACGCGCCCGCGGCTGCTCGCTCGTGAACGGCCCACGCGCCGCCGCGTAGCGACGCAGCAGCCGCCCCAGCGCGTCCGGCACGTCCGCCAGGAAGGCCTCGGGCAGGCCACCCGGCGGGACCGCGCCCAACGCATCGCGGTAGAGGCCAGCGTCGGCCGCGTCGATATAGCGCTCCTCGCCGCCGATCCGCACCCGCACCGCCCGGCGCTCGCGCTCGAGCGCCGCCAGCAGCGCGCGCGCGTCGATGCCCTCCAGCACGCGCTCGGCCGCCGCCGCGACGGTGAGGTCGCCAAGCAGACGCAGCGTGTCGTGCAACTCGTCGCGGTTGGCGGCCCGCTGCCGCTCGCAGCGGCGCTGCAGCTGTGCTTCCAGCTGTTCGAGCGCCCCGCGGTCGAGCAGCTCGCGCAACTCCTCCTGCCCCAGCAGCTCGCGCAGCAGGTCCCTGTCCAGCGACAGCGCCGCCGCGCGGCGCTCCGCGTTGGGGGCGTCACCCTCGTACATATACGTCGCCACGTAGTCGAACAGCAGCGAGGAGGCAAACGGGGAGGCCGTGGCTGTCTCCACCTCCACCACGCTCAACTCGCGGCGATGCAGCCTGCCCAGCAGCTCCGTGAGGCCCGGCAGGTCGAGCACGTCGCGCAGGCACTCCCGGTAGGCCTCCAGCACGATCGGGAAGTCCTCGTAGCGGCGCGCTACCTCCAGCAGCGTCTGCGCCTTCAGCCGCTGCTGCCACAGCGGCGTGCGCCTGCCAGGGTAGGCTCGCGGGATCAGCAGCGCCCTGCCGGCCGCCTCGCGGAAGCGGGCGCCGAACAGCGCCGAGCCGCCGAGCTCCCCCACGATCAGGTCCTCGACCTCATCCGGCTCGATCAGCGCCAGCTCGACCGCCTGCGCCCCGCTCATCTCATCGCTCTCGGGCAGGTGCACCACGATTCCGTCGTCGGAGTAGATCGCGTCCGCCTCGAGGCCCAGGCGCTCGCGGATCCGCGCCGAGAGCGCCAGGCTCCACGCCGCGTGGATGCGCCCGCCGTAGGGGGAGAGCACGCACAGCCGCCAATCGCCGATCTCGTCGCGGAAGCGCTCGACCACGATCGTGCGGTCGCTGGGCACCACGCGCGTCGCGTCCTGCTGCTCGCGCAGGTACTCGACCAGGTTGCGCGCCGCGCGGGCGTCGAGGTCGTACTCGCGCTCGAGCACCTCCGGGCGCTGCCCCACCGCCCAGCGCGCGAACGCCCCGATCGCCTCCCCCAGCTCTTTGGGGCGGCCCACGCCCTCGCCCTTCCAAAACGGCACCGCTCCCGGCGCGCCCGGCGCGGGCGTGACGATCACGCGGTCGCGGCCGATCTCCTCGATCCGCCACGTGGAGGCCCCGAGCAGGAAGACCTGCCCCGGCCGCGCCTCGTACACCATCTCCTCGTCGAGCTCCCCGACCCGCCGCCCGTCGGGCAGCGTCACCAGGTACAGCCCCCGATCGGGGATCGTGCCGGCGTTGGCCACCGCCAGCGCGCGCGCGCCCTTGCGCGGGCGGATCGTGCCCGCGAGGCGGTCCCACACGATCCGCGGGCGCAGCTCCCCGAACTCGGAGGAGGGATAGCGCCCGTCGAGCATGTCCAGCACGCCCTCCAGCTGCCGGCGCGGCAGCTCCGCGTAGGAGTAGGTGCGTCGCACGCGCTCGTACAGCTCCTCCACCGCGAGCTCCTCCTCGCAGGCCGCCATCGCGACGATCTGCTGCGCCAGCACGTCCAGCGGGTTGCGCGGCACCACCGTCGGCTCGATCGCCCCTTCGCGCATCCGCCTCACCAGCACCGCGCACTCCAACAGGTCGGCGCGGAACTTCGGGAAGATCCGTCCCCGCGAGACCTCGCCCACGCCGTGCCCCGCCCGCCCGATCCGCTGCAGGCCGGCCGCCACCGACTTCGGCGACTCGACCTGCAGCACGAGGTCGACGGCGCCCATGTCGATCCCCAGCTCGAGGCTCGATGTCGCCACGATGCAGGGGATCTCCCCCGCCTTCAGGAGCTCCTCCACGACCAGCCGCTCCTCCCTGGCGAGCGAGCCGTGGTGGGCGCGGGCGATCTCGCGCGGTGCCGGCTCCCGCCCGCCGTCCGCGTCCTCCGCGGCCGCAAGCTCGTTCAACCGCAGTGCCAGTCGCTCGGCGGAGCGACGGTTGTTGACGAACACGATCGTCGAGTTGTGCTCGCGGACCAGGCGCAGCAGCTCCGGATAGATCGCCGGCCAGATCGAGCCGTGCAATTGTGGCGTCTGCGTGGCCTGCTGGTCGACGTCAGCATCGATCGCCGCAGCCTCCCCACTCAGGTCGGTCATCGACTCCACCGGTACGTGCACCTTCACGTCCAGCGGCTTGGGCGCGCTCGCGTCCACAATCCTGCATGTCCGCTTCGGCCCCACCAGGAAGCGCGCGACCTCCTCCAGCGGGGTCTGCGTCGCCGACAGCCCGATCCGCTGCGGCTGGCGGCGTCCGGCCTCCCGCGCAAGCGCATCGAGGCGCTCCAGCGTCAACGCCAGGTGCGCGCCTCGCTTGGTTGCGGCCACCGCGTGGATCTCGTCCACGATCACCCACTCGGCGCCTCTCAGCAACTCGCGCGCGCGCGAAGTCAGCATCAGGTACAGCGACTCCGGGGTCGTGATCAGAATATCGGGTGGCTCTTTGAGCATCCGCTGGCGCTCGCGCTGGGGCGTGTCGCCAGTGCGGATCGCCACCTTCACATCCGCACCGATCCCTTTCAATGGCGCCCGCAGGTTGCGCTCGATGTCGTACGAGAGCGCCTTCAACGGGGACACGTACACCAGGCGGATATGGCGCTCTGAGGAGGGCTCTGACGCCAGCCGGTCGAGGCCCCACAGAAAAGCCGCCAGCGTCTTGCCCGAGCCCGTCGGCGCCGACACCAGCACGTGCTCCCCGCTCGCGATCGCCGGCCACGCCTGCGCCTGCGCCGGGGTTGCTTGCGCAAAGGCAGCTTCGAACCACTCGCGCACCCGGGGGGTGAAGGGAAGGGCGGAGGGAGGGAGGGCGGAGAGAGACACCTACCCCGCGAGGCTAGCTCACCGCGCCGCACACCCCACCGCTCCGCGTGCGTATCCCATCGACTGACCGAAAGGGCCTGGCTCGCAAGCTTGCAGCCGGCTGCGCCACCCTCCTGGAGCCCGAATCGTGGGGTTTTTCCAGTAACCTCGAATCATGGCCACCTCCAAGCTCGACCTCGATCAGGGGCTTGTCGAGTCCTGCCGCCAGGCCGCCGCGCGGATCGCCGCCGACGTCGCCGAGCAGATCGCGGGCATGACCACGCTCTCGGTAGAGCGCACCGTCGCGCGCCTGTTCGGCGTCGATGGCGCCAACGACCTCGGCGCACCGCTGCCGAACGTGCTGGTCGACCACGTGCGCGCCCGCGGCGGGCTCGGCAAGGGCGTCGCGCACTGGATCGCCAACGCGATGCTCCACTCCGAGGGAATCGGAGACCGGCCCGCCCGGGAGGACGGGCCGGCGGGGGCCCAAGCAATCGCCGAGGCCGTCGAGGGAGACGGCCTCGACCTCTGCGCGCTGCCGCTCGCGCCCGAGGGGGCGATCCGCGAGCGCGCGCGCGCCGAGCTCGCGCGGGGCCTTGCGGAGATCGGCGCGCGCATGGAGGAGCGCCGCTCGCTGCGTGAGCGCCTCGGCGAGAGCCCACCGCCGCTGCGCTACGTGCTGACCGCCACCGGCAACGTCTACGAGGACGTCGTCCACAGTCTCGCCGTCGCCGAGGCCGGGGGGGACATCGTCGCCGTGATCCGCTCCACCGCGCAGAGCCTGCTCGACTACGTCCCCTACGGCCCCACCACCGAGGGCTACGGCGGCACCTTCGCCACGCAGGCCAACTTCGCGATCATGCGCGCCGCGCTGGACGAGTGGTCCGAGCAGCACGGCCGCTACGTGCGCCTCTCCAGCTTCTGCTCGGGTCTGTGTATGCCCGAGATCGCCGCGATGGGGGCGATCGAGGGGCTCGACAACATGGTCAACGACGCCCTCTACGGGATCCTCTACCGCGACATCAACCCGATCCGGGGACTGCTCGACCAGCGCGTCTCGCGCACCGTCAACGGCTACTTCGGGGTGGTCATCAACACCGGCGAGGACAACTACCTGCGCACCGCCGATGCGCTGGAGGCCGCGCCCTCAGTGACCGCCTCGCAGTTCATCAACCACCAGCTCGCCCGCGCCTCGGGGGTGCCCGACGAGCAGATCGCGCTCGGTGACGCCTTCGAGATCGACACACCCGTCACCAACGGGCTGTTGTACGAGTGGGCGCAGGCGCAGCTCACCCGCGAGCTGTTCCCCGACTGCCCCGTCAAGTACATGCCCCCGACGAGGCACATGGACGGCAACCTCTTCCGCACGCACGCCTGCGACACCCTCTTCAACCTGGTGACCGTCGCCACCGGACAGGGGGTGCAGACGATCGGGGTGCCCACCGAGGGGATCTTCACGCCCCACATCCACGACCGTGTGCTGGGGCTGCAGAACGTCAACTACGTCTTCAACGCGGCCCGCGACCTCGGCGAGGAGATCGAGTTCAAGCGCGGCGGCATCGTCCAGACGCGCGCGCAGCAGGTGCTGCGCGACGCGCACCTGATGCTCGAGCGGATCGCCGAGATCGGGCTGTTCAAGGCGATCGAAGGGGGCGTCTTCGGCGACGTCAGCCGCCACGTCGAGGAGGGCCGGGGGATGGAGGGCATCGTCGCGACCGAGGAGGGCTACTTCAACCCCGTCACCGAACTGATGCGGGGAGCGCTCAGCGTTGCCTGACCAGGCCGACCTGGAGCACGTCAAGCCCTACGCCGACCACCACGGCGATGGGATCGTGCAGCTCAGCTTCACGCTGCCCGTGCCCGACGGTGTGGCGGCGCGCAAGGCCGCGATGGAGCTGGCCGGCAAGATGGGCTTCCAGCACCCCGAGGTCGTCCACCACCAGCGCCTCACCGACGGCCACACCTACTTCGTGATGTACGGGCACACGGTGCACTCCGTCGACTACGCGACCCTCACCGAAGAGGGGATCGACATCGTCCAGTACATGACGGAGGAGGAGGTGGAGGCCTACGCCCAGGAGCACGTTCGCCGGCCGATCGTCGTCGTCGGCGCCTCGACCGGCACCGACACCCACAGCGTCGGGATCGACGCGATGCTCAACCTCAAGGGCTTCCACGGCCACAAGGGCCTCGAGGGCTACCGCGCCTTCGAAGCTCACAACCTCGGCAGCCAGGTGCCCAACGGGGCGCTGGTCGCCAAGGCGATCGAGCTCGAAGCCGACGCGATCCTCGTCTCGCAAACCGTCACCCAGCAGAACCTGCACGTCCACAACCTGACCGAGCTCGTCGAGATCGTCGAGGCCGAGGGCCGCCGCCGCGAGACGATCCTCGCCTGCGGGGGACCCCGTGTCTCGAACGAGCTCGCCAAGGAGCTCGGCTACGACGCCGGCTTCTCGAAAGGCACCTACCCCCACCACCTCGCCACCTTCCTCGTGCGCGAGCTGGCCGCGCGCCTCGGGCAGGGCGAACCCGAGGAGGACGCGCGCGTCATGCCACCCGCCGGACGCGCGGCCTTCGCGGACCACACATCCCGCGAGGGAACTGGCAGGCTAGGCTGAGAGCCGATGGAGCAACTCGCTGAGCTCACCGCGTCCGCGCGCCGCCTCGCCCTCGTCGGCCTGGCGAAGAATACCGGCAAGACGGAAACGCTCGCCGCGCTGCTGCGCGAGCTGCAGGCGCGCGGCCGTCGCGTCGGCGTCACCTCCGTCGGGCGCGACGGCGAGGAGCGGGATGTGATCGACATCCGCATCGAGAAGCCCCGCGTGGAGCTGTGCGCCGGCAGCCTCGTCGCCACCACCGACGCGCTGCTGCGGGCCGGGGCGATCCCCCACGAGATCGTCAGCGAGACCGGGGTGCGCACCCCGCTTGGGCGCGTGCTGATCGCGCGCCTGCTCACGCGCGGCACGATCGAGGTGGCGGGACCCAGCGCCGCCGCCGACGTGCGCGAGGTGTGCGACACGATGCTCGCCCACGGCGCCGAGCAGGTGCTGATCGACGGCGCCATCGACCGCCGCGCCGCCTCCTCCCCGGCGGTGTCCGACGGCCTCGTGATGTCCACCGGCGCGGCGCTGCACGAGGAGATCGAGCAGGTCGTGGCGCGCACGCGCGACGCTGTCGAGCTCGTGCGCCTGCCTGAGCTCGACAAGCCACATGTGCGCGAGATCGCCACCTCCAACGCCGCCAGCATGCTCGTCGGCGAGCCGGGAGAGGAGCCGCTCACGCTGCACCCCCGCTTCGTGCTCACCAGCACCGCCGCGGACATCGGCCAGCTGCTGCGCGCACGCCCCACCGCCAGCCACCTGGTGGTGCGCGGGGCGCTGTGCGAGCCATTTCTCGCGGAGCTGCTGAGCGCGGCCGCGGGACGCAAGCTCGAGCTGGTTGTCGCCGACCCGACCAAGGTGTTCCTCACCGATCACGGCGTCGAGTGGTACCGCCGCCAGAGCATCTCGATCGCGGTGCTCGCCTCGATCGATCTACGCGCGCTCACCGTCAACCCGGTCGCGCCGCAGTCGCACCGCTTCGACTCACCACGCCTGCGCGCCCTGCTGGAGGAGGCGATCCCCGGCCTGCCGGTGCTCGACGTGCGCGACCCCACCCACCACCTGGTGCCGGCGGCATGAACACGCCGGAGGAGCTCGAGGAGCCGGCCGAGAAGACCGGAGCGGGCATCGACGCCGATGCGTCCGAGCCGTTGGGCCAGCCAGCGGCAAGCAGTGGCGGCGAGCCGACGGGAAACGGTGTCGGCGAGCTTGCCGGCACCGACGAGCGCCGCGCAAAGATGGAGCGCCTGCGCGGCGAGGGCGTCGAGCCCTACCCGCACATCTCCACCCGCGTGCCCCGCACCTGGGTGGCCGACATCCAGACGGCCCACGACCCCGCCACGCTCGCGACCGGGGTGCACGACGGCCTCGCCTACCGTGTCGCGGGACGTCTGATCGCGCGCCGCGGACACGCCAAATACACGTTCTTCGACCTGCGCGACCAGTCCGGCTCGATGCAGGTGGTTGCCCGCCGCGAGGAGATGGGCGAGGAGGCTTACGAGCGCATGGTGGGACTCGACATCGGCGACATCGTGAGCGTCGAGGGCGCCGTCTACATCACCCAGCGGGGACAACTCGCGCTAGCCGTGAGCGGTTGCACGCTGCTCGCCAAGGCGCTGCGCCCGCCCCCCGACCGCTACCACGGGATGGAGGATCAGGGTGCGCGCTACCGCTACCGCGAACTGGACCTGCTCGCCAACGAGCAGACGCGCACGATGTTCTTCAGGCGCACGAAGATGATCGAGGCGATCCACGACTTCCTGCGCGAGCACGGCTTCACGCAGGTCGAGACGCCGATGCTGCAGACGCTCGCTGGCGGCGCCGCCTCGAGGCCGTTCGTGACCCACCACAACGCGCTGGATGTCGACGTCTACCTGCGCATCTCGGTGGAGCTCTACCTGAACCGCTGCATCGTGGGGGGGCTGGAGAACATCTACGACCTCGGCCGCGCCTTTCGCAACGAGGGGATCTCCCACCGTCACAGCCCCGAGTTCACGATCCTCGAGTGGATGATGAGCTACGCCGACTACTGGGACGTCGCGAAGTTCACCGAAGACATGGCCGAGAGCGTCGCGCTGCGCACGCTGGGGACGACCAAGGTCGAGCAGTACGACGGGCGCGTGGTCGACCTCGCCACCCCGTGGCGGCGGATCACGCTGCGCGAGGCGATCGCGGACGCCATCGGGATCGACTTCCTGGAGGCCTCGCGCGAGCAGCTGATCGAGGCGGCCGGCGATGCGGCGGCGGGTGAGAGCGAGGGCGGCGATCCCGATGTCACGTGGGCGAAGCTGGTGGACGCGATCTACGTCAGGCACGTCGAACCGACGCTGCACCAGCCCACGCACGTCTTCGACTTCCCCGTCGACCTGTTCCCGATCTGCAAGCGCCACGCCGAGGACCCGCGGCTGTCGGAGCATTTCGACTCGGTGATCCGCGGGATGGAGATCCTCAGTGGCGACACCGAGCTCAACGATCCGGTGGACCAGCTCAACCGCTTCGTGATCCAGCGCCAGCAGGCCTCCGGCGGGGGCGACGACGGGGACCAGCCGCAGCCCAACGACGAGGAGTACGTGCGGGCGCTGGAATACGGGATGGCACCGACCGCGGGCGGGGGGCTCGGCGTCGATCGGCTGCTGATGGTGCTGACCGGCGTCGAGTCGGTGCGCGAGGTCGTGCCGTTCCCCACGCTGCGGGCGCGGGGGTAGGGACCCGTCCGCGAGAGTAGGGCTGAGCCCAGCTGGGCGAGATCCGCTTCAGCCGCTGAGCTGGTTCGCGCCTCGCGGCGCATCCCACGGCAGCTACTTGAGGCCCGCCGCATGGTGCGACGGGCCCCAAGTCTCCTACTGCAACTGCCTGCTACAGAACCGCTCGGCTGCTATTCGCTCGCTTTGACGGCTTCTGCCACCGCCTCTTCGAGGTTGCCGTTGAGGATCGCGGTGTTGTTCCCGGCTGCTGCCGGCAGGCCGAGCTCTTTGTTGACCGCTTCGTCAACGATGCCTTCGAACAGTTTGCCACCGCAGCCGTGTGCTCCGGGCGCCGCCCACGTGTTGTCCACGAGCGAACCTCCCGAGAGGCGCACTAGATTGCCTTCTTCGAGGATTTCCAGGCTGCCTGCGCTGCCTTTGATCGGTTTGTTCGGTGCTTTCGGGGCCGTCGTTCCGGTCGTGAGGTTCAGGACGATCGGGCTCGCATCCGAGCCGACATAGCATTCGTTGCCCAGGAACACGTTGCCCAGCTTGACCTTGATCGGCAGCTGCAGCGCAGTGCCTTCTTCGAAGATCAGGTTGGTCGTGTTCAGCTTGATCGCGCTCGCCGGCGCCGCGAGTTCGGTCGTGGCGGTCACGCCGGTGATGCCTTCGTTGATGACTTTTTCGAACTTTTCTTTTTGTTCTTTGTTGAGGAATTCAGGTGCGACGATATTGAACAGACCGCCGGGTACGAACAGCGCGGTTTTCGACAGCGTTTCGGCGCCTTCGGCCGCGATGAATTCGAGTTCGCCCGTCGATTCGTTTTCGTGCAGACCACCCTGCAGGGTGATCGTTTTGTTGATCGGCACAGACCTTTTGCCGACGTCGAATTCGCCGCTGGTCGTGTTGGCCACCGTGCAGAGCTCGGTCGCTTTGTTGCTCAGCGGGCAGTACTTGAACGGGGCGAAGTTCCCCGTCGGATGGTGTTCGGCCATGGCCGGTGAGGCCATTGCCAGCGGGGCTGCCACAGCGATCCCCGCAATCAACATGCGCTTGCGGAGACCCGCGAAGCGCCCAATGTGATGCCTGGTCATATACATCTACCTTCCTTGCATGGTCCATTGAGGTCCAAGGGCATGCTGCTTCTCGAACCTATCCGACCCGGAGTTGGCTTGCAAGGAATGTTTCCGACATTACGGAGCGTCCTGGCTGCTGCTGCCAAGCCTCGCGCGCACGGCGAGGGCCCGTCACGGTGGAGCCTCGTCGCCGAACGGCCGCGGGGGCCCGCCGCGTTACGCGGCGGGCCCCCGTTGCGACCTACTTCAGTGAGGCTGCTATCGACTGCTCTATTCGCTGGCTTTGACGGCTTCCGCCACTGCCTCTTCAAGGTTGCCCTTGAGGATCGCGGTGTTGTGGCCCGCTTTGGACGGCGTGCCGAGGATTTCGTTGACCAGCGGATCGACGGCCCACGAGAAGAGGAAGCCACCGCAACCGTTGGCTCCTTCTTCATCCGCGAAGGAGTTGTCCACGAGCGCGCCTCCGGTGAGACGGACGAGGTTGCCTTCTTCGAGGATTTCCAGGCTGCCCGCGCTGCCTTTGATCGGTTTGTTCGGCGACGGCGGGCTCGTCGTCCCAGTCGTCAGGTTCAGGATGATCGGTTTCGAGGAGGAGCCGACGTAGCATTCCCCGCCAAGGAACACGTTGTTGAGCTTGACCTTGACCGGCAGCTGCAGCGCCACACCTTCTTCGAAGATCAGGTTCGTGGTGTTCAGCTTGATCGCGCTCGCCGGCTTCGCCAGTTCGGTGATCTCGGTGACACCCGTGAACCCTTTGTTGATGACGTATTCGTTGAAGAGTTCCTGCAGGATCAGAGGCCACCACGTGGGAGCTTTGATCCCGAGCAGGCCACCGGGGACGGTCTCTTCGGTCTTCGACAGCGTCTGGGCGCCTTCGGCCGCGATGAATTCGAGTTCGCCCGTCGCTTCGTTTTCGTGCAGGCCGCCCTGCAGCGTGATCGTATTGGTGATCGGCACCGTCTTCGTGCCCACTGTGAATTCACCGGCGTTCGTGTTCGCCACCGTGCAGAGCTCAGTCGCTTTGTTGCTCAGTGGGCAGTACTTGAACGGGGCGAAGTTCCCTTTCGGGTGGTGTTCGGCCATGGCCGGCGAGGCCATCGCCAGCGGGGCCAGCACAGCGACCCCCGCGATCAAAACGCGCTTGCGGACACCCGCGAAGCGCCCAATGCCATTCCTGGTCATACGTTGCTACCTTCCTTTCGGGTCCAAGGGCAATTGCCTTCCCGAACCTACCGGGGCGACGGGCCGCCCGCAACGGGTGTTTCCGACATTACGGAGCATTCTGGCTGCTGATGACAAGCCCGCGGGCTCGCGGGGGCTCTTCGGGCGCGTGTGCCGTCGGTGGCCTCTCGCCGCCGCGTCGGGGCGGCCTCCATGCCGCCCCACCGCGACCCTGAGCCAAGGCGCGGCCCGCCGGGAGAGGGGGGCAGGCCGCGCGGTGGGAGCCCAAAGCCTTCCTTTGCCGGAGAGCCGGGCCGCATCAGCGGCGGCGGCTCGCCCTCTTGCCCTTCGCCATCGGGGCCTTCTTGTGCTTCTTGTGCCGCTTGCGGCTGTGTTTCTTTGTGGGCACAAGCTTTGTTTTCGGTGGGCAGCCGGTGATCGCGACCTTCGTCGTGTCTTTGACCTCCGCCCCGTTCTGCCCGACGATCGTGGTCGGCATCGAGAGGCTGCTGGATCCACCGCACAAACCTTTCGGTGTGAGCGTCGCGAGGGCGGAGTTGGGCTCCTCCGGCAGGTTCGCTTCGAAGCTCGATATCGGCGCATCCGGCACCGTCCCGAACGTGCTCGAGGTGATGTTGGTTTTCGTGTTGATGTGCGTTTCGCCCGCCAGGTCGATCGTCACGCCATCGCCCTGCAGGACGAACACCAGTTCTGGGTATTCCGCTCCGCCGTGGGAGACGAAGTACGCCGGGCCTTCCAGCGGCACCGGCAGCACGGACGTGTGCGCAACCCCAGTTCCCACGTCGGACGACGGGGGGCAGTTCGCCGGGTTCGCGTCGAACGTCGCTTCCGGGCACGCTTTCTGCAGAGTGCTCAGGCGTGCCGGGAGCTTCGCCGGGAGTTCCAGGTGGACCGAGCGGATCGCCGCTTCGCCGGTCTGCTGGGTCACTTTGACGTTCAGCGAGGCCCCGTTGACGCGGTCGCTGCCGTTGCCTTGGGTCGTTGCTGAGAGGGCGGGCCTGAACGGTAGCGCCGCGCAGTTCGCCGCCTGGAAGCGGCTTGAGGGGGTTGCCGTGGCTCCTTCGGTGCTTGTGATCGAGGAGGTCACGTGGAGTTCTTCGCAGTTGGTTGGGTTGAACGTGAATCCGCTGCGGTTGATGTCCACGTTGATCGTCCGTATGTCCAGCGGGACGCCTTCGAGCATGCTTGGGAGCGGCCCGCTTGCGATTGTCAGTGCGTCGGTCTTCGGGTTGACGGCGATCGAGGCGCGGACTACTTCCTTGCCGAATCCGCCGTGCAGCCCGGTGAGCGTGAATGGGCCCGCTGTCGTCGGCACCACGATCGAGAGGCCGAACGGCTCGTTGCCGTAGGAGCCGGTCAGGTAGACGTGCCCACCTTTGACCGTATACGGGTCCGACCCCGGGCCGACGAGCTCCGTCGTTTCGCCGATACTGCTCGCTTCGCCGCAGGTGCCCTGGCTCGCCTGGGGTTCCTGGCACAGCGGCACCTTCGAGAGCATCCCCAGCAGGCCGGGGGGCGTCGTCAACGTCACCCCCTTGAGATCCTGTTCCCCGTCGTTGCGGGCGATCGTGACGGTCTCTTCGCTGAAGCCGCCCGCCTGTGTGTTCGTGGTGCCAGCGGTGAGCGTCGGGGAGAAGCCGCGGGCGCCGCAGCCGGAGCCGACCGTAAAGCTGTCATTTGGTTCGGCCGGCGGGCTCGCCGGTTCGGCTGCGGTTTCGCTGCCGTACGGCGTCAGGATGGAGGTCGTGGTGTAGGCGCCGCAGCTCTGCGGCGTGACGAGCGGCGCCCGCGGGCCGCCAAAGAAGTGCATCTTCAGTTCGCTGAAGGGCTGCTGTGGGAGGAACTGCGGCTTCCCCGTCTTCGCGCTCGTCGCCGGGTCTCTGCCGAAGTCGGCCGTGAGCTGCCCGGTCGACTGGTCGAGTTTGATTTCGCCTGGGAGCTTGATCACCACCCCGCTGCCTTCGGCCACCAGGTAGAGCGCGAACAGCGAGCCGAAGGGATTGGCGCTCTGTTCGGCCAGGTATACCGAGCCTTCGAGAGGGTGTTCCAGCAGCGGGGTGACCACTTCGACCGTGCCGAGCTTCGAGGAGCTCGGGCACTTCACCGGCTTGGCCGAGAGGAGTTCGATCTCACCACCGGGTCGTTCTGGTTCTCCCGGTTTCCCGGGTTCGGGTGTGTCTGTGCATACGCCGAGGTCGTTGGCTCCGGAGGGCGAGACCGTCATTCCTGCTGGGAGCTTCACGACCGCTTCCTTCAAGTCGGCCTCCGCTAGTCCCTCAAGGCTTTCTTCCTGGGGGATCTTCAGGTCCACGTTCAGGCCGCTGGGGGATTCTGTGGCCGTGGCTTCGGGTTCCGGTTTGACCGTCAGTTTGGGGTTGAAGTGGAGTCTGTCGCATTCGGTCACGGCCGGGGATTCCGCCAGTGGTCCTACGAGGAAGTTTTTTGGTTCCTGCCAAGAGTCAGCCGTCATAGTCGTAGTCAGCGCCTCGCCCGTGCACGCTGTCGGCATCGTCAAGAACGGCTTGGTGGCGCCTGGCGGATCTCCGAACAGCGTGAGCGTGGCGCCGTACGTGGCGGCCCTCTGGAAGATGTCGGGCACTTCGCCCGTCCCCCCGTAGTCGCCACCCGTGCGCAGCTTGCCCACGATGTGCACAAACAGGTCCAGTTCCAGTGCATTGAACTCAAGCACGAGTGGCTTGGCCGCCGAGGGAACCATGTTATACACAGTGGCGACCGAGACCCCAAAAGCACCTGTATCAAGTGTCACAAACCCCACCATCGACCCAGCTGGACAGCTACCTTGGGCTCCTGATCGATCGAATTCCGCCTCTGTGCACCGCACCGCCGTCGCTAGCGGGTTAACGACCACTCCCGCCGGCAGGTTAACTTCCACCGTCTTCGGACTTCCGTCGGGTACTACCAGTCCTTCCGTTTCGTGATTGGCAAAGACGAGAGTCGTGGTCATCGAATACGGATGAGACCCGGCTCCGGTGGCCGGTTCCCCTTTTTCGCTGGCGACGATCGTGTTTTCAAACCTTTCGATCCCAAACCCTTCGTCCGCCCAAGCCGAGCCGGCTGACACGAGCCCAATCAACACGGCGATCGTCACACACGCCAAGAGGGTCCTCCTCATGAATATCCCCGACATCACTTGCTCCCCCTGTTGCTCTTCTTTGCGTTGGTGCCGTACTTCTTTTGCGCCCTCGCCCTGCATCTCGCTCGCTTGCCCCTCGGCTTCCTCCCACACCCCTTCAGCGCCGCCGTGAGCTTCTGGGCGCGTGTGACCGGCTTCACCGTCCGTTTGATCGGGTTGGACTCTTCAGCAGGCTGCGCGGCGTTCCCGGCTCCCGAGAGCGTCACACTGGATGGCACGCTGAATATCGGCGCGGAGGCAGATGGACCGCGACACCCTTCTTCGCCCGTGCACGACACCGCCGATTCCCGATTCTGACCGGCGAAGCCACCGCCTTCGCGAGCGTCGTAGAGATCGGAGCTCTGATCCTGATCCTGGGCTACCAACGGCTGGCGCGTAAAGAAGAAGACATTGCTGCCGTTTTCGCTGGCGTCACCGAAATACGATTCGCTCGCGCTCTGGGCCGTCGATATCAGATATAGACAGCCTTCATCCTGTTTGCTAAAGCTAGCGCTAGCTCGATCACACGACCCCATCCCTTCCTGCTCCCACTCATAAACATCCATCTGATCATTTGTGTCCTGCGGCAACAGCGCTTCCCTAGTCTGGAAAAAGGCGCGATTCCCTTCGCTCGAAAGATTGCGTGTCAAGAACGCGTTAGCATTCAGCGGTCCCTGAACAAAATGATCTGTGAGCTGAGCTTCGCTGGTCGCCAAAACGCCACTAGGGTTACACGACACGCAGGTGAGCCCGTCATCTAGCACGCTGTATAGGTATATCTCTCCTTCTTTATGATTGTCGTATAGCGTTAGCTGTTCGTGTGATGTAAAGAGAACTGACTTCCCTTCGGGAGCTACGCGGGAACTCGTCCTTTCCTGAGCCGGTCCGCTACCGTTTGGAAAATCAGTCCAGTCGGAGCTGTCCTCTACGCTTGCACTTAGATCAGCGATAAATACTGGCGGCTCGCCGACATGCAGCTCGTATAGGTTGGCTCGACCCATTTGGGCGCCGCTAGCCAGCTTTTCCTCAGCAGCAAAGTAGACGTAGGAGCCGTCGTTTGAAATACCTAGCGTCCCGAGGACGTGGGCCGTTCCACTGGTGAGCGCTTCCGATTTCTGAGTGTTGACGTTGAACCTGTAGAGATTGCGTTCTTGTCCTTTGCCTTCAGTGTAGAATGCGTATGCACCATCGGGTGTCGCTGCCCGCCAATACGCACTGCCCGACGAGACTGGGATTGTTTCTTCGACTTCAGGCTTGCGCAGAAAGATCTGCCCCGTTTCGACGTCAGTAAAGAAAATACGCGAGCCATTATCCGAGATAGTGTCGTGGGTATAGAATTCTTTTGCTGCTCCCCCGGGCAATTCCCGCTCAGTCACCCCGCCTTCTTTTTCTTCAATTGCGGGGCCACCAGGTCCTGCAACCGAGCCGCCCGTAGCGGGGACTTCGCCGTGCGGGAGCACACCCACCAGGCTCAACCTGCCACCCGCCCATTCGTACAAATTTGTCGCTTCGGGGTTCCCTTCGAATTCCTGTGCGTTTTCCGTGAGCTTTTGCCGGTCTTCAAAGATTATGTGTGACCCATCGGGCGTCGCGTCAGCAAAGCTGAAGTGTTCGCCTGACGCCACGAATCGATAGGATTCGGTCCCGTTGGCGTGGATATACCAATCCTCCTCATCCGGCTGTGCTCCGGCCGCGAGTAGTGGTCCCTGGGGACCAACGCTCACAATCGAGGTCTCGAGGTTTTCCGTGATGACAAACCCACCTGCTCCTGGGAAGGGTTCGGGATTGGTCGACGGCAGCAACCCTTCGTACTTCCATTCTTCCCTCACCTGATCGCGACCGGCGACGTAAGTCGGGAATTCCCCGGACCCAGATCCAATCGGCAGCGCCAGACTCGTAAAGAACGTCACCCCTTCGCCTGACGGCGCACTCCACACCTGACCACCAAAGCCCTGCGCATCGGTAAGGTTCTTCTCGACCGGCGACACCTGCTCATATGCACGACAATCGGGAAGTGCCAAGGCGTAGACCTCTGCTCGACGAACTTGCTCATTGGAGCATTCATCGGCCTTAGCAGTAGCAACCCTCATGCACCCAGAGATGCCCATCAGAATGAGCATGGCACTTGCCAACCGGAACCAACCGACCCTCGGCATCATTGGTACTTCTCCCCTCTCCTAGACAGGTTACTCAGCCTCCGAGTAATTTGTAGCACTAATCGGTGATCCATGCTAGCCGTGTTTCTGACTCGGCCGATCTATCGAAGTGTACACAAGGAGTTGTGGTCAGCCATCGCCGTGCCGCTTAAGACAAGGGTCACAACGCCGGGGCGCGTGACAGCGGGCACTTATGCTCGCTGTCGAAAGCAGCTCGGTCGCACCGCACACGGCGCGACCGAGCTGACTGATTTCAAGTCACACTACCTCTCTATAACGCGCCAAAGACTATTGCCCTTATAATTTTAATACTGATTAATCCTCTGTAGGTTGCTGGGGCGTGATCGAACGTCAAATGGCTACCTGCTGCCACACAATGGATTATGTGTAATCTGAGAAAGACCCACGCTTCCGGTAGTTCACATTTTTGGGAACCTTCGACGGGGGCGTTTGTAATTTTCTGCAGGCAGGAAGTGCCTTTGATCGTTATAGTAGTAAAAGGTTCAGTGACGACCGGCGGTTCGAATTTGATTTCCACGGGGGACCCTTCCAGGGCCCCGTTGACTTTCGCCGTTATAGGGGATACTTCACATTTGGTATTTTGTTTGCCGGTCGATGTTTCATACAGAGCGCATTTGGTGTACAGTATGGTTGCTTTACTTTTTCCTCCTGTTTCGAGAATACTGGTTTTGGCTTCTAGTGCTGTTTTTGCACAGCCTATCGTGACTTTTGTGTTGGCAATTGTTCCGGTGAGTTCAGCTGTTTCGCTTGATTCACCTTCGAGTTCTTCGCTAGCTAGTTCTTTGGTTGTGAAATTTTCTGACCCACCTCTTGACGAACATACGCTGTTGCTCCAATGACCTGCTCCTGCAGTTGTTTCTTCGCATGCCGCAAAGAAATGTGCCGATGCCGAGGTTGCGCCTATAGCGCCCACCACGAACACAGCCACCACACTAAGTAGCACCAACTTGATTCTGGACATTAATTGATAATCTCCTCTCTGCCCCTAGCAACTGTCTGGGGCAGTTATGGGTTGGTCCGTGCGTGCTGCCCGCCGAAGCGGGCAGCACGTCGGTCCTCTCTTATATGCCTCTCTACGGATCCCTACCGTGAAACCTGGGCACCGTTCGAGGCTGGTTCCACCATGCACCATTTCGGACTCGCCGTCAAGCGAACCGCCACGGATCAGTAGTTTCCCGCCGTCTAGCCCGAGCTCGTGCGGGTCGTCGAGGCCGAGAATCCTCAATATCTGTGCCGTTTCCGAGGATGTCGGCCAAGGGCTGGGGTCGGAGACAGCAGCCCGAAACTGGGGTTAGAAACAAATCGCCGGCATATGGGCAACCCCGGGGGCTCGTCGCTTTGTGATGGTGTCCAACTGCGCCCCTGCGGCCGGCCCCGCTCGAGTCCGGAGAGGGAAGCCCTGGGGTTGGGGCCGTATGAACGGGGTGTGGCCACGCCGCATTGCGGCGTGGCCACACCTACAGACGCTACAGGTCGCGTATCTACATGGCGGCCCAACCTTTTGCACTTCGTAATTTAGAGCTCAATGACCACTTTAGGGAAGCCTTGCCGTGGTCGATCGTCAAGTTGCTACCTACGGCGGTACAAATTATCGAGTGTAGGGATGTAAAAGCCCCAGCTTTTGGCAATTCGCATTTCATGCTGCCTTCCATCGGGGCGTTTGCGATTTTCTCGACGCAGATGGCGCCTTTGATAGTGAGTTCAGTAAGGACGCTGCCGGTTTCTGGACCAAATTTGATTGTCAACGGAGACCCTTCCAGTTCCCCTTTTACTTTTACCGTTATATTCGGAACTTCGCATTTTGTGTTCTCTTTACCAGTCGATGTTTCGTAAAGGGCGCATTTTGAATATAGAATAGTGGCTTTAGATTTTCCTCCTTTTTCTACGGATCCTTCTTCTTCGCTGACCCTTGTTTTGCCACAGCCGATCGTGACCCTGGTACTGGCGATCGTCCAGCCGATTTCGGCAGTTTCGCTCGATTCCCCTTCGATGAATTCACTGGCCAGTTCTTTCGTGGTGTGGTTGGCCGACCCACCCGCTTTCGAGCATTCGCTATCGCTCCATTGACCTTCGTTGACTCCTCTTGTTTCGCATGCCGCGAAGAAGTGGGCCGAGGCTGAGGCTGCGCCAACGGCGCTCACCCCGAACATGGCCACCATGCTTAGCAGCACCAACTTGATTCTGGACATCGGTTATTTAGCTCCTCTCGTTCTTTTTAGCAAGCAGACCCGAGACGAAGTCCCACGAGGATTCCGGGCCCTCGTCTCGAGCGATCGTCCCCAGGATGCACAACATGGGCGCCGACGTCAAGTGTTCCGAAGAGTTCGTGTCTCTTGCAAGGACGAGACCGGGCGGTCGCCACCGAGAATCTTCAGCGTCTGCCCACTTTTCCGCCAGCAGCCGACCGCGCGAACAATCGGAGACACCGCAGCACGGCTGTCTCGGCAAGCCCCCGGCCGCAACGACCCCATGTACCGCCACTCCCCGGACACCACCACCCTCTTGCGCAGACCGAAAACCTGCTAGCCTCTGACTGAGATTTCAGCAGCGGACCACGCTAAGCGCGGCTCGCGGCCAACAAAGCCCGGGGCAAACCCAAGCGCAGCGACCGCCCGCCGCAACCCAAACCACCCCCATACCCAGACCAAGGAGCACCCAGCAAATGGCAAAGACCATAGGCATAGACCTAGGCACGACCAACTCCTGCATGGCCGTCCTCGAGGGCGGCGAGCCCACGGTCATCGAGAACGCCGAGGGCGGCCGCACCACGCCTTCCGTCGTCGCCTTCGCCGCCTCCGGCGAGCGGCTCGTCGGCACCGTCGCCAAGCGCCAGGCGGTGACCAACCCGCAGAACACTATCTTCTCGATCAAGCGCTTCATGGGCCGCAAGGAGGCCGAGGTGCGCGAGGAGGAGTCGATCGTCCCCTACAAGGTCGTCGCCGGGCCCAATGGCGACGCGCGCGTGGAAGCCGGCGGTGAGCAGCACTCGCCGCCTGAGATCTCCGCGATGATCCTGCAGAAGCTGAAGACCGACGCGGAAGCGTACCTGGGCGAAAGCGTCGATTCCGCGGTGATCACCGTTCCCGCCTACTTCAACGACGACCAGCGCCAGGCGACCAAGGACGCCGGCAAGATCGCCGGGCTGGACGTCAAGCGGATCATCAACGAGCCGACCGCCGCTTCGCTGGCTTACGGGCTCGACAAGGAGAGCGACCAGACGATCCTCGTGTTCGACCTTGGCGGCGGCACGTTCGACGTGTCGGTGCTGGAGATCGGCGACGGCGTGTTCGAGGTCAAGTCGCACCGCCGGCGACAACCATCTCGGCGGCGACAACTTCGACAAGGCGATCGTCGACTGGCTGGTGGCGGACTTCAAGCGCGACCAGGGCATCGACCTCTCGGCCGACCCGATGGCGCTGCAGCGGCTGTACGAGGCCGCGGAGAAGGCGAAGATCGAGCTCTCCACGACGCAGGAGACGCAGATCAACCTGCCGTTCATCACCGCCGACTCCGCTGGACCCAAGCACCTCGACACGCGTCTGACGCGCGCGAAGCTCTCCGAGCTGACCTGCGCGCTGCTCGATCGCGTGGTGGCGCCTGTGCGCCAGGCGCTCGACGACGCCAAAGACAAGGGCGTCAAGGAGGTCGACCACGTCGTGATGGTCGGCGGCATGACGCGCATGCCGGCGGTGCAGGAGAAGGTCAAAGAGCTCACCGGCAAGGAGCCCCACCGCGGGGTCAACCCCGACGAGGTGGTGGCCGTCGGCGCCGCGATCCAGGCGGGCGTGCTCGCGGGCGACGTCAAGGACGTGCTGCTGCTCGACGTGACCCCGCTGACGCTCGGGATCGAGACCAAGGGCGGCGTGATGACGAAGCTGATCGAGCGCAACACGACGATCCCGACGCGCAAGAGCGAGGTGTTCTCGACCGCCGAGGACAACCAGCCCTCGGTCGAGATCCACGTGCTGCAGGGCGAGCGCGAGATGGCGACGTACAACAAGTCGCTGGGCAAGTTCCAGCTCACCGGCATCCCGCCGGCGCCGCGCGGCATCCCGCAGATCGAGGTCGCGTTCGACATCGACGCCAACGGCATCCTCAACGTCTCCGCCAAGGATCTCGGCACCGGCAAGGAGCAGAAGATCGAGATCAAGGCCGGCTCGGGGCTCTCCGAGGAGGAGATCAAGAACATGGTCTCCGACGCGGAGTCCCACGCCGAGGAGGACCGCCAGGCGCGCGAGCTCGCGGAGGCGCGCAACAACGGCGAGAACGCCGCCTACCAGGCCGAGCGCCAGCTCGCCGACCTCGGCGACCAGGTCGACGCCGACTCCAAGGAGCCGCATCGAGGAGGCGATCAAGGAGGTCCGCGACTCGCTGGAGTCCGAGGACCCCGCCGCGATCAACGCCAAGACCGACGTGCTGCAGAGCGCCTTCCACGCCGTCTCGGAGGCGATGTACCAGCGCGCCCAGGAGCAGGCGGCGACCTGCCTCCGGCGACGGCGGCGCTTCGCCAGACGGCAACGGCGCGTCCGCGGGCGATGAGGACGTGGTCGACGCCGAGGTCGTCGACGAGACGAAGGCGTAGACGCGATGAGCGATATCACCGAGCAGGCGATCGAGGAGGATCAGCCGAGCCACCCGCACGACCCCGGCGCCGCCGGGGCGCCGGGGGGTGAGAGCGCCGGCACGCAGGCGCAACGTCTCGCCGAGGAGAGCGCGACGCCCGACGGCCCGAGCGGATCGGCACCCGAAGAGGACGACGAGGTCAGCGAGCTCGAGGGCGACCTCGACGAGCTGGTGGAGATCGCCGCGCAGCGCGACGAGTACCTCGCGCTCGCGCAGCGCACGCAGGCCGACTTCGAGAACTACCGCAAGCGCGTCGCGCGCGAGTCGGCCGCGGCGCGCCGAGCGCGGCGTGGCGAAGCTCGCCAAGGAGCTGCTGCCCGCGCTCGACAACCTCGACCGGGCACTGGAGGCCGCAGCCGAGGAGGACCCGCTGCTGGAGGGCGTGCGACTGGTGCGCGCGGAGCTGAGCGCCGCGCTCGCGCGCGTGGGCGTCGAGTCGTTCGACCCCGACGGGCGAGCAGTTCGACCCCGTCCACCACGAGGCGATGGCCCAGCAGCCGGTCGAGGGCGCCGCCAGCGGCACCGTGGCCGAGGTCTATCAGCCCGGGTACCGGCTGAACGGCACCGTGATCCGCCCCGCGCGCGTCGTGGTGGCGGCATAGGAGGCGCGAGATGGCGGCGCAAACAGGACCTGTACGCGACGCTGGGCGTCGAGAAGAAGGCGACTCCCGAGGAGATGAAGAAGGCCTACCGCAAGCTCGCGCGCCAGTACCACCCCGACCGCAACCCCGACGACAAGCAGGCGGAGGCGCGCTTCAAGGAGATCTCGCACGCCTACGACGTGCTGTCGGATCCCGAGAAGCGCAAGCAGTACGACAGCGGCACCGGGCCGTTACGCGAACGCCGGGGGCGGCGGGTTCGGGGGCTTCGGCAACTTCGACTTCGACGCCTCCTCGATGGGCGACATCCTCTCCAACCTCTTTGGGGGGTCGGCGAGCGGCAGGCGCACGCGCACGCAGCCCCGCCCGGAGCGCGGGCGCGACCTGGAGACGCAGGTGTCGATCTCCTTCGAGCAGGCGGTGTCGGGCGCGCAGGTTCCGCTCTCGGTCGCCACCCAGACGACTGCGCGACCTGCCACGGCACGGGCGCCAAGCCGGGCACGACGCCGAAGGTGTGCCCGAAGTGCGAGGGGCGCGGGATCGAGACGCAGGGCCAGGGGATGTTCTCGATCTCGCAGCCGTGCTCGCGCTGCGGCGGCTCGGGCACGGTGATCGAGGATCCCTGCCCGACCTGCCACGGCTCGGGCGCGGTGCGCACGGTGAAGAAATACCGCGTGAACATCCCCGCGGGCGTGAAGGAGGGCTCGCGCATCCGCCTGCCCGGCAAGGGCGAGGCCGGCCCGCGCGGCGGTCCGCCGGGCGACCTGTACGTGATCACGCACGTGGCGCCCTCGCCGGTCTTCAAACGGCGCGGCGACAACGTCGAGGTCGAGGTGCCGCTCACGATCCCGGAGGCGCTGCGCGGCGCAGAGGTGAAGGTGCCGACGCTGAACGGCACGAAGACGCTGCGCGTGCGGCCCGGGCACGACCCACGGCACGGTCCAGCGCCTGCGCGGCGAGGGCCCGCCGAAGCTCGGCGGCGGCGGAGGGCTGGATGGGACTCAGCAAGGCGACATCCACTACCGCTTCGTGATCGACGTCCCCGACGAGCTCACCGACGAGCAGAGCGCGGCGGTGCAGGCGCTCGCGGACGCGTCCAACGGCAACGACCCCCGCGCGCGCCTGTTCGAGCAGGCATGCGCGACGACGCACGCTGAGCGAGCGCCGACCCACCACCGAGCGGGACATCGCCTCGGCGAACGCCCCGTCGGCCAGCCGCGCAGATCGAGGTGGCGCCCGACCGCGGCGTGTTCATGATCTCGGTGGCGGCGCAGCTCGCGCAGATGCACCCGCAGACGCTGCGCACCTACGAGGCGCGCGGCCTGATCGACCCCAAGCGCTCGCCGAAGGGCACGCGCCTGTACTCGCGCGAGGACGTCGAGCGGCTGCGCCGCATCCAGGAGATGACGGCCGAGCTGGGCCTCAACCTCGCCGGCGTGGAGCGCGTGCTCGACCTCGAGCGCGAGATCGAGCAGATGCACGCCCGCATCGAGGAGCTCGAGGTGCAGGCGCTGCACGCCCAGGTCGAGCTCGCCGAGCGCCTGGAGGAGGTCCGCCGCTCCTTCCGCGCCGAGCTCGTGCCGTTCCCGAACTCGCGCCCACCCAGCCGGGAGATCGTGCGCGCGGCCGACGTGCGGCCGCTGGGTCGCCGACACTCGACGCACGCAATAGCCCAGCATAAAATCTGCTAGGCTGGGACTTAGATTTGCCCAATGCAGCCGGATAGACTCACAATCAAGTCCCAGGAGGCGCTCGCCGCGGCGGCGCGCCTCGCCCAGGAGCGTCGCAACCCGCAGGTGACACCCGTCCACCTGCTGGCGGTGCTGACACCGCCTCCGGTGGCGGGCCCAGGGCGACGAGGCCGGCGGCATGGTCGTCCCCGTACTCAGGAAGCTGGGGATCGCGCTCCCGGCGCTGCGCGCGGAGTCGAGCCGCGCCCTGGAGGACCTGCCCCGCCTCGGCGAGGGCTCCTCGACCGAAGGCGGCCAGCCCTCCGCCGAACTGCTGGCGGTGCTGCGCGAGGCAGAGAAGCACGCGAAGGACCTCTCCGACGAGTACATCTCCACCGAGCACCTGCTGCTGGCGCTCGCCGAGGACAAGAGCCGCGCCGGCCAGGCGCTGCGCGCCGTGGGCGCCAGCAGGGATCGTCTGCTGCAGGCGCTCGCCGAGGTGCGGGGCCCGCACCGCGTGACCGACCAGAGTCCGGAGGAGAAGTACCAGGCGCTCGAGCGCTTCGGGCGCGACTTCACGAAGCTCGCCGAGGAAGGGCACGCTCGACCCGGTGATCGGCCGCGACGAGGAGATCCGGCGCGTGATCCAGGTGCTCTCCCGCCGCACCAAGAACAACCCGGTGCTGATCGGCGAGCCGGGCGTGGGCAAGACCGCGATCGTCGAGGGCCTCGCGCAGCGGATCGTCTCCGGCGACGTTCCCGAGTCGCTGCGCGAACGGCGCGTGATCGCGCTCGACATCGGCTCGCTGATCGCGGGCGCCAAGTACCGGGGCGAGTTCGAGGACCGCCTGAAGGCGGTGCTGAAGGAGGTCTCCGAGGCCCGCGGCACCGTGATCCTGTTCCTCGACGAGCTGCACACGATCGTCGGCGCGGGCGCCGCCGAAGGCGCCGTCGACGCCGCCAACCTGCTGAAGCCGATGCTCGCCCGCGGCGAGCTGCGCTGCGTGGGCGCGACGACGCTCGACGAGTACCGCAAGCACATCGAGAAGGACGCGGCGCTGGAGCGGCGCTTCCAGCCGGTGATGGTGGGCGAGCCGAGCGTGCAGGACACGATCGCGATCCTGCGCGGCCTGAAGGAGCGCTACGAGGTGCACCACGGCGTGCGCATCCAGGACAGCGCGCTGATCGCCGCGGCGACGCTCTCGGACCGCTACATCGCCGACCGCTTCCTGCCGGACAAGGCGATCGACCTGATCGACGAGGCAGCGTCGAGCCTGCGCATCGAGATCGACTCGCTGCCGACCGAGATCGACGAGGTCGACCGCCGCGTGATGCAGCTCGAGATCGAGCTGACCTCGCTGCAGAAGGAGACCGACGAGGCCTCCGCCGAGCGCCGCGAGGCGATCGAGCGCGAGCTGGCCGAGCTGAAAGAGCGATCGGCCGCGATGAAGGCGCAGTGGGAAAGCGAGAAGCAGGCGATCCAGGGCGCCAGCGACCTCAAGGCGCGCCTGGAGGAGGCCCGCCAGGAGGCCGAGCGGGCCGAGCGAGCCGCCGATCTGCAGCGCGCCGCCGAACTGCGCTACGGCGAGATCCCCGACCTGGAAAAGAGCTTGGCCGCTTTGGAAGGCGGCTCCGAGGTGTCGACGGGCGGCGCCCCTGAGACGGACACGGCAGACGGCGAGCCCGACGGCGCGCGACCGGACGGCGCGGGCGACAGTCCATCCAAACCGGTCTTCCTCAAAGAGGAGGTCGAGGCCGACGACGTCGCCGAGGTGGTCGCCCGCTGGACGGGGATCCCGGTGAGCCGCCTGCTGGAGGGCGAGGTGCGAGAAGCTGATCCACATGGAGGAGCGCCTGCACGAACGCGTGGTCGGCCAGGACGAGGCGGTCGAGGCGGTCGCCAGCGCCCTGCGCCGCTCCCGCGCGGGGCTGCAGGACCCCAACCGCCCGATCGGCACGTTCCTGTTCCTCGGCCCGACGGGCGTCGGCAAGACCGAGCTGGCGCGGGCGCTCGCCGAGTTCATGTTCGACTCCGAGGACGCGATGATCCGGATCGACATGTCGGAGTACATGGAGAAGCACACGGTCTCGCGCCTGGTCGGCGCCCCGCCCGGCTATGTGGGCTACGAAGAGGGCGGCCAGCTGACCGAGGCGGTGCGCCGGCGCCCCTACTCGGTCGTGCTGTTGGACGAGATCGAGAAGGCGCACCCCGACGTGTTCAACACGCTGCTGCAGGTGATGGACGACGGCCGCCTGACCGACGGGCAGGGCCGGACCGTGGACTTCAAGAACACGGTGCTGATCATGACCTCGAACATTCCGGTGAGCGACGAGGATGCAATTTCGGACATCAGCCCTGCGCGAGGCGCTGCTGGCTCACTTCAAACCGGAGTTCGTCAACCGCCTCGACGACATCGTGCGCTTCACGCCGTTGACGCGCGAGCAGCTCGGGGAGATCGTGGAGCTGCAGGTGGAGCACGTGATCGCGCGCGTGCGCGAGCGCGGCGTGGAGGTGACGCTCACCGAGGCAGCGCGGGAGCTGCTGGGCGACATGGGCTACGACCCCACGTACGGCGCGCGCCCGCTGCGCCGGGTGATCCAGAAGCAGTTGACCGATCGCCTGGCGCTGTCGCTGCTGGAGGGCAGCCTGCGGCCGGGCGATGCGATCCGCGTGGACGCCGCTGATGGAAGGCTCACGTTCGAGCCCGTCCCGGCAGCCGCCGCAATTCCGAATTGAGGTCTAATCTGAGGGCGCCCCCATAGGCGCCCCGTAAAGACCCCCCAGGAGGAGGCCACCCATGCCGACGTACATCATGCTCGCGAACCTCACGCCGGAGGGCGTGCAGACGGTCAAGAACAACCCGCAGCGGATCCACGAGGTCAACCGCGAGGTGGAGCAGCTGGGAGCGAAGGTGAAGGCGCAGTGGGCGACACTGGGGCGCTTCGACTTCGTCAACATCCTCGAGGCGCCGGACGAGCAGACGATGGCGCGCGTCTCGCTGGAGCTGGGCTCGCGCGGCACCGTGCGCTACGAGACGCTCACGGCGATTCCCGTGGACGACTTCATAGCGTCCCTCTGACATGAGGGTTCTGGTCGTCGGCTCGGGCGGGCGCGAGCACGCGCTGGTGCGTGCGCTGGCGCGCTCCGATGAAGAACCGGAACTACTGTGCGCGCCCGGGAACGCCGGCATCGCGCGCGACGCGCGCCTGATCGACGTGGCGGCCGACGACGTCGCGGGGATCGTCGCGGCGGTGGAGCGCGAGGGCATCCACTTCACCGTGGTGGGTCCGGAGGCGCCGCTGGTGGCTGGCCTCGTGGACGCGCTCGACAGCCGCGGCCACCTGGCGTTCGGCCCCAGCGCAGCCGCGGCGCGCGTCGAGAGCTCCAAGGCATTCGCCAAGCAGCTGATGGAGGAGGCGGGCGTGCCGACCGCATGCTGGCGCCACGCGCGCACGATCGAGGAGGGCATCGCGGCGGTGGAGGAGCTGGCCGACCCGGGGGTGGTGGTGAAGGCCGACGGCCTGGCGGCCGGCAAGGGCGTGACGGTGGCGGACTCGCGCGAGCGAGCGCGGGAGGCGCTGCGAGAGATCTTCGTCGAGGGCCGCTTCACACGCCCCCGGCTCCGCTGGCACGGGCGCGAGCGCAGTCGTCGAAGAGCGCCTGATCGGCAAGGAGATATCGCTGCTGGCGCTGTGCGACGGCAAGCGCGCGTACCCGCTGACGCCGGCGCGCGACTACAAGCGCATCTTCGACGGCGACCGGGGCCCGAACACCGGCGGGATGGGCGCCTACTCGCCGCTGGCGGAGCTGCCGGGCGAAGCGGAGTGGCACCTCGCGCCGATCATCCACGACCCGATCGTCAAGCTGATGAGCGCACGCGGGATCCCCTTCCACGGCGTGCTGTACGCCGGCGCGATCCTGACGGCGAAGGGACTGCGCGTGCTCGAGTACAACGTGCGCTTCGGCGACCCCGAGGCGCAGGCGCTGCTGCCGCGCCTGGAGTCGGACCTGCTGAGGCTGCTGTTCCGCGCCGCGCGCGCCGGGGGCCTCGGCCAGACGGAGGAGGAAAGCGAAGATGCGTTGCTCTTCAGGTGGTCGCCCCAGTCGGCGGTGACGGTGACGCTGGCGAGCGGCGGCTACCCGGAGTCCGCCTCCAACGGCGATCCGATCGCGGGATTGGATCGCGTGCCCGCGGGCGTGGAGGTGACCCACGCGGGGACGGCGCTCGCAAACCACGAGCTCGTGACCGCGGGCGGGCGGGTGCTGAACGTGACCGCGCTCGGCGACGACCCCGACGAGGCCCGCGAAGCGGCGTATGCTGCGGCGCGGATGATCTCCTTCGACGGCATGCAGATGCGCAGCGACATCGCCGCGGCCGTGGCGCCCGACCCCGGCCTGCGGGATATCGGCGAGTGGCTGCGGTCGTGGTATGAGGACGAGCCCGAGGAGGCCCTCGGCGCGGAGATCGAGCATGGGTGATGTGACCCCGATCGCGACCGCGATGAGCGAGACCGAGGTGCGCGCGCAGCTGGAGGAGCTCGACGTGGACGCCCCGCGCGTGGGGATCGTGATGGGCTCGGCGAGCGACATGGAGAAGATGGAGAAGGCCGCGGAGGAGCTGCAGGCGCGCAACATCCTGCACGAGCTGCGGGTGATGTCGGCCCACCGCGAACCGGACGTGGTGGCCGAATACGCCAAGAACGCCCAGATGCGCGGCCTGCGCGTGATCATCGCGGGCGCCGGCATCTCCGCGGCGCTGCCGGGCGCCGTGGCCGCCCACACCGACCTGCCCGTGATCGGCGTCCCGCTCTCGGGCCGCCTCAGCGCGGCGGGCGGCCTCGACGCGATCCTCTCGATCGTGCAGATGCCGCCGGGCGTGCCGGTCGCGTGCGTGGGCCTCGACAACGCCCGCAACGCGGCGATCCTCGCGGCGCAGATCCTGACGGCATGACCGGAGCGACGGCAGCGGGGAGCGCCATTGCGAGCGCAAGGTGAGCGCGTCGCACTTTGAGGGCGAGGATAATCCGGGAGTGATCGAGCGCTACACCCGCCCCGAGCTGGGCGCGATCTGGACCGACGAGGCGCGCATGGAGGCGTGGCGCGAGGTGGAGGTGGCGGCGTGCGAGGAGCTGCCGGGCCTGCTCGGCACCGGCAATGGCCCCACCGAGGCCGAGCTGGAGGCGATCCGCCGGGCGACGTTCACCGTCGAGGCCGTGAACGAGCGCGAGCGCACGACCGAGCACGACATGGCGGCGTTCGTCGACGTGCTCGCCGCCGCCGCCGGCGAGGCGGGCCGCTGGATCCACTTCGGCTTGACCTCCTCGGACGTGCTCGACACGGCGCTCGCGCTGCAGCTGAAGGCCGCGGGCGAAGCGATCGTCCCCGGCGCCCAGGCGCTCCTAGACGCCCTGGCGAAGCGCGCGCGCGAGCAGGTGCAGACGCTGTGCGTGGGACGCACGCACGGGGTGCACGCCGAGCCGACGACCTTCGGCGTGAAGCTGGCGGGCCTGGCGTTCGAGGCGCACCGCAACGTGGGGCGCCTGGAGCGCGCCTTCGCGCAGGTGTCGGTGGGAGGGATCTCGGGCGCGGTGGGCACGTACGCGGCCACCAGCCCGGAGTTCGAGGCACGCGTGCTCGAGCGCCTCGGCCTGGAGCGCGAGTCTGTCTCCACACAAGTGGTGGCGCGCGACCGCCACGCGGAGCTGCTCGGCGCGATCGCGCTCGCGGGCGCCGGCATGGAGCGCCTGGCGACCGAGGTGCGCCACCTGCAGCGCACGGAGGTGCGCGAGGTGCAGGAGCCGTTCCGCGCCGGCCAGAAGGGCTCGAGCGCGATGCCCCACAAGCGCAACCCGATCAAGGCCGAGCAGATATCAGGGCTCGCGCGAGTGCTGCGCGGCAACGCGCAGGCGGGCCTGGAGAACGTGGCGCTGTGGCACGAGCGCGACATCTCCCACTCCTCGGTAGAGCGGATCGTGCTGTCGGGCTCCACGACCCTGATCGACTACCTCCAGCACCGCGCAACGGCGCTGGTGGAGGGCATGACGGTGGACGCCGAGCGCATGCGCGAGAACCTCGAGCTCACCTACGGCGCGATCTTCTCCCAGCGGCTGCTGCTGGCGCTGGTCGAGAGCGGCATGAGCCGCGACGACGCCTACTACCAGGTCCAGCGCACCGCCCAGCAGGCATGGGACACGCGCACTCCCCTGCGCCAGCTGCTCGCCGCCGACGGGCGGGCGGGTCTCATCCCCGCGGCGCTCGACCTCGACGCGATCTTCGACTACGGCCACTACGTCCGCTACGCGCAGGAGATCGTCGCGCGGTTGGATGAGATCGCGTGAGGGCCTCGCGCCGCCCCCCTCGGTAGAGTCGAGGCCATGACGGCGCTCGCCGACCTGCCCCTTCTCGCCAGCGGCAAGGTGCGCGAGCTGTATGATTGAGTCCCGCCCACCCCGACCGGCTGCTGATGGTCGCCAGCGACCGCATCTCCACCTACGACGCGGTGCATCCGACGCCGATCCCCGACAAGGGGAAGGTGCTCACCGGCTTGTCGGTGTTCTGGTTCCAGAAGACCGAGCAGATCGTCCCCAACCATCTGATCTCGGCTACCGAGGGCATGCCCGAGGAGGCCCGCGGCCGCGCGCTGGTCGTGCGCAAGCTGCGGATGCTGCCGGTCGAGTGCGTGGTGCGCGGCTACATCACCGGCTCGGGCTGGAAGGACTACCAGGCGACCGGCGCCGTCTCGGGGATCGAGCTGCCGAGCGGCCTGCGCGAGTCCGAGCAGCTGCCCGAGCCGATCTTCACGCCGAGCACCAAGGCCGAGGTCGGCCACGACGAGGCGATCGACTTCGCGGGCGCCGCCGAGCTGGTCGGCGATCGCGCGCTGATGGAGCGGGTGCGCGACGTGTCGATCGAGCTGTACACGTTCGCGGCCGAGCACGCGCGCGAGCGGGGGGTGATCCTCGCGGACACGAAGTTCGAGTTCGGGCTCGACGAGGACGGCGAGCTGGTGGTGGGCGACGAGGTGCTGACGCCTGACTCCTCGCGCTACTGGCCCGCCGACGGCTACGAGCCGGGCAGGGGACAGCCGAGCTTCGACAAGCAGTACGTGCGCGACTGGGCCGCGGGCAGCGGCTGGGACAAGCGCCCACCGGCGCCGGCGATCCCCGAGGACGTGGTCGAGGGCACCCGCGCGCGCTACGTCGAGGCATACGAACAGATCGCGGGCGAGCCCTTCCAGGCGTGGCTCGACCGAACCGCCCCCGACGCTTGATGCGCGCCCGCGTGCTGATCCGCCCGAAGGCGGGCATCCTCGACCCGCAGGGAATCGCCGTGCAGCGCGCACTGCCGGCGCTGGGCTTCGCCGGCGTGGCCAACGTCCACGTCGGCCGCCTGGTCGAGTTGGACGTGGAGGACGAGGCGCAGTTGCAGCCGATGTGCGAGAAGCTGCTCGCCAACCCGCTGGTGGAGGAGTACGAGGTGCAGCTGCTCGACGGCGGCGGCTGACTCGCGTTGGAGCGAGGGGAAAGGTCATATGTGCATGTGTGTCTGCTCATGTGCATGCTAAGGTGTCCAATATGCCGCAGCTCACACGCCGCACCCAGCTTCTGCTTGACGACGATCTGCACCGGCATCTGCGCGAAACGGCGGCGCAGCGGGGCATCTCGATGGGGGCTCTGATCCGCGAGGCGATCGACGAAAAGCTCGCACGCGTTCAGGATGCGCGCGCCAAGGCGATCGATAAACTGCTTGCGGCACCGCCGATGCCGGTCGATGACTGGCCGGCGATGAAGAAGCAGATGCTCGAAGACAGGTACGCGAGCGTCACGCGCATCCTCGACACTTACGACTGACCACGAGTGCGTCGCTTCCTCTTCGACACGGGCGTGTTCGTCTATGCGCTCGGCGGCGAGCACCACTACCGCGAGCCGTGTCGAGCCATTCTGCGCGATATGAGGGGCGGGCAGCTTGCCGGGGAGGCCAGTGTCGAGTTGATCCACGAGTTCACGTACGTGCGGGGCAGAAAGATGGTGGCTCGTCGCGACGCCGCCGAGTCGGCACGTGACATCGCCGACATGTGCCGGTTGCACGTGGTCGAGCCGAGCGACATCGAGCGCGCTCTCGACCTGTGGTCCGATTACGAGCGGCTCGACATGCGCGACGCGATCTTCGTGGCACAGGCGCTGAATCGCGACATCGATGCCATCCTCAGCCCCGATCGGGACTTCGACGATATCCCCGGGCTCGAACGCATCGACCCAGCGGACGCCAAGGCAGTCGCGAGGCTGCGGTGAAGTTCGGCGTCCTCCAGTTCCCCGGCTCCTGCGACGAGGTCGATGCGCTGCAGGCCGCCCGTCGCGTCGGCGACGCGGAGCTGCTGTGGCACGGCGAGCGTGACCTGAGGGGGGCAGACGCGATCGTTGTGCCCGGCGGCTTCTCCTATGGCGACTACCTGCGGGCGGGGGCGATCGCGCGCTTCTCGCCGGTGATGGAGTCGGTGATCGCATTCGCTCACGACGGCGGGTTGGTGCTGGGGATCTGCAACGGCTTCCAGGTGCTGTGCGAGGCACGGCTGCTGCCGGGCGCGCTGCTGCCGAACGCCAACCTGCGCTTCACCTTTCGCCAGGTCGAGCTGGAGGTTGTCAATCCCGACAGCGCGTTCACCCGCGCCTGCGGGTCGGTGGAGATGGAGATGGCGGTAGAGGTGGACGGACATCGAGCCTGGCCACCCTCAGCATCCCGGCGAAGCACTCCTGGGGGCGCTATTACGCCGACGAGCCGACGCTCGACGAGCTGGAGCGGAACGGCCAGGTCGTGCTGCGCTATGCGCCCGGCCACAACTTCAACGGCTCGCTGCGTGACATCGCCGGGGTGCAGAATGCGGCGGGCAACGTCTTCGGGCTGATGCCCCACCCCGAGCACGCGGTCGACGAGCTGACCGGCTCGACCGACGGCCTGTGCATCTTCGAGTCGATGCGGCTGACGGCGGAGGGCGCCCGTGTCTGAGAGCCGCATGCTGCCGCCTCGGGGCAGGTCCGGGAGCTCGGCGCCGCAAGGCGTTGACCCGTGTCTGAGAACGCAGTGTTCCCCACGGTCGATGACGCGCTCGCGCTCGGCCTCACGCGCGCGGAGTACGAGCTGATCTGCGCACAAGCAGGAGCGGGCCGCCGAACCAGGTCGAGCTGGCGATGTACTCGCTGCTGTGGAGCGAGCACTGCGCCTACAAGCACTCCAAGAAGCTGCTGCGCACGCTGCCGACGGAGGGACCGCACGTCGTCATGGGCCCCGGCGAGAACGCCGGCGCCGTCGATGTCGGCGGCGGCCTGGTGTGCGCGTTCAAGGTCGAGTCGCACAACCACCCGAGCGCCGTCGAGCCCTTCCAGGGCGCGGCGACCGGCGTCGGGGGCATCCTGCGCGACATCTTCGCGATCGGGGCGCGCCCGATCGCGGTGCTCGACTCGCTGCGCTTCGGCGAGCCGTCGAGCCACGGGCAGCCTTTCGAGGGGAGCCCATCCCCATCCCCCTCACGGCGTCCGCGCGCGCGCGCTACCTGCTCGACGGCGCCGTCGCCGGGATCGGCCACTACGGCAACTCGATCGGCGTGCCCACCGTCGGCGGCGAGGTCTACTTCGAGGGGCCCTACGAGCAGAACTGCCTCGTCAACGCGATGGCGCTGGGGCTGTGCGAGCGCGAGCGGCTCGTGCGCAGCGCGGCCGCGGGCGCCGGGCAACGTGCTCGTGCTGTTCGGCGCCTCGACCGGGCGCGACGGGATCGGCGGCGCCTCCGTGCTCGCCTCCGCGGAGCTCGGCGAGGGCGACGAGGACAAGCGCCCCACGGTGCAGGTCGGCGACCCCTTCGAGGAGAAGAAGCTGCTGGAGTGCTCGCTGGAGCTGCTGGAGCGGGGCCTGCTGGTCGCGCTGCAGGACCTCGGCGCCGCCGGCCTGACCTCGTCGGCGTCCGAGATGGCGTCCAAGGGCGAGGTCGGCATCGACATCGACGTCGCGCGGGTGCCGCTGCGCGAGCCCGGGATGGAGCCGTTCGAGATCATGGTCTCCGAGTCCCAGGAGCGGATGCTGTGCGTGGTCGCGCCCGCCGACGTGCGCGGCGGTGCTGGCGCTGTGCGAGAAGTGGGAGGTCGGCGGCGCGGCGATCGGCACTGTCACCGACACGCGCCAGCATGCGCATCTTCGACGGCGAGCAGCTCGTCGGCGACATGCCCGTGCGGGCGCTCGTCGATGACTGCCCGCTGTACGACCTGCAGCCGGCACGGCCCACCGCGCCGATCTACGCCCCGCCCGCGGCCACGCTCGCGCGCGAAGCGCCGCCGCGCGAGACGCTGCTGGCGCTGCTGGCAAGCCCGAACATCGCCTCGCGCCGGCCCCTGTTCGAGCAGTACGACGCGATCGTGCAGTCGCGCACGGTGCGCCGCCCCGAGCAGGCCGACGCGGCCGTGCTGATGCTTTGTTTCCCACCCGCCCACCCACCGTGCCGCGGCGGAGGGAGGAGAGGTAGGGATGCTCCCCTCTAGCTGCGCCGGATGGGTCGCGCAGCGGACACCGGCGCTCGCGGTGAGCATCGACTGCAACGGCCGCCGCGTGGCCGCCGACCCCTACCGCGGCACGATCGAGGCGGTGCTCGAGTGCGCCGCCAACCTCGCCTGCGTCGGCGCCGCAGCCGCTGGGCACGACCAACAACCTCAACTTCGGCAACCCCGAGAAGCCGCACATCGCCTGGCAGCTGACCGAATCGGTGCGCGGCCTCGGCGACGCCTGCCGGGCCCTGGAGGCGCCGATCGTGGGCGGCAACGTCTCGCTCTACAACGAGGGCGCACGCCGGCCCGATCTACCCGACGCCCGTCGTGGGGATGGTCGGTCGCCTGCCCGACGCCGCGCGCGCGGGGCGGCTCGGGTTCGCGCGCGCAGGGCGACGCGATCGCGCTGGTGGGACCGTTCAGCCCCCTCGCTGGCCGCGAGCGAGCTGGCGAAGCTGCGCGGCGAGCCGCTGCCCGACGGGCTGCCGGAGATCGACCTCGAGGCGGTGCTCGCGGCGCAGGCCGCCGTCCGCGAGGCGGTGCGGGCCGGGGCGCTGAGCAGCGCCCACGACATCGCCGAGGGCGGCCTCGCGGTCGCGCTGGCCGAGTGCTGCCTCGCGGGCGCGCTGGGCGCAATGTCGCGATTGGCGTCCCGCAGAGCGCCGCCGAGCCCGCCCTCCGACACGACGGCACGGCTCTTCGGCGAGGGGCCCGGCGGCTTCGTCGTCTCCGGCCCCGGGAAGCGCTCGCAGGGCTTGGCCGCGCAGGCGCCGCTCCGGATGCTGGGCACGGTCGGGGGCGACGGGTTGACGATCGCGACAGACGCAGGGACGCTGAGCGCAACCCTCGCCGAGCTGGCCGAGGCGCACGGGGCGCTGGCGGAGCTGTTCCCGTGAGAGGGTGGCGCAGGCGGCCAAAGGCCGCCGAGCCGGGCCGCTCTTCTGCCAGTCCCCGTCGCGCCCGCGCTCTCCACGCGCCGACGGCCGCCGGTTGGTGGACCCCGTCTCCCGCCGGGGAGCGCCGATCCCACGACGGGGACTGCTAGCTTGTGAGTGTGAGGCCCACGCCTGGCCGCGTCGAGGACCGCGATGGACCGCGCGACGAGTGCGGCGTGTTCGGGATATACGCGCCCGGGCACGAGGTCTCGCGGCTGTCCTACTTCGCGCTGTACGCGCTCCAGCACCGCGGCCAGGAGTCGGCGGGCATCGCCGCCGCCGACCGCGGCGGGCACATCATCACGCGCCGCGAGCTCGGCCTCGTCAGCCAGGTCTTCAGCGAGAACGACCTGCGCACGCTCGCCGGCGAGCTCGCGATCGGGCACGTGCGCTACTCGACGACCGGCTCCAACGCCTGGGAGAACTCCCAGCCGGTGCAGCGCTCGGAGGGCACCCACGGCTCCCACCGCGAGCTCGCGCTGGCGCACAACGGCAACCTGATCAACGCGGTCGAGCTGCACAGCGAGCTGCTCGGCGCGCGGGGTCACGTTCAGCTCGACCTCCGACTCGGAGATCATCGCCGCGCTGATCGCCACCCACCCCGCCGAGCGGATCGAGGACGCGATCGCCGACGTGCTCCCGCGCCTGCGCGGCGCCTTCTCGATCGTCGCGATGACCAAGGACCGCGTGCTCGCCTTCCGCGACCCCCACGGCCTGCGCCCGCTCGCGCTCGGCGCGCTCGGCGCCCCCGACTCACAGGGGCAGCCCGGGGCGCAGGACCCGACGCCACGACGGGGACGGATGAGCCGCGGGTGCGTACTGCGTGGCGAGCGAGTCGTGCGCGTTCGACATCATCGGCGCGCGGCACCTGCGCGACGTCGAGCCCGGCGAGCTCGTGACGCATCGGCGAGGACGGCGTGCACAGCCGCCAGGTGGTGGACGGCGCAGCGGCAGGCGTTCTGCGTGTTCGAGTACATCTACTTCGCGCGGCCCGACTCGCGCATGAACGACCAGGTGCTGCAGGTCGCGCGCGGGCGCATGGGCGAGATCCTGTGGCGCGAGGCGCCCGTCGAGGCCGACCTCGTGATCGCCGTCCCCGACTCCGGCAACCCCGCCGCGCGCGGGCTCGCGCGCGCCAGCGGGCTGCCCCAGGACGACGGCTTCGTCAAGAACCGCTACGTCGCGCGCACCTTCATCCAGCCCGGGCAGGAGCTGCGCAAGCACGGGCTGCGCCTGAAGTTCAACCCGCTCCCCGAGGTGATCGCGGGCAAGCGGCTGATCGTCGTCGACGACTCGATCGTGCGCGGCAACACGACCCGCCAGATCGTGGCCGATGCTGCGCGACGCCGGCGCCGCGCGAGATCCACATGCGCATCTCCGCGCCGCCGATCAAGCACCCCTGCCACTACGGCATCGACATGTCCACGCGCGAGGAGATGATCGCGCACGGCCGCACCACCGCGGAGGTCGCCGCCGAGCTCGGCTGCGACTCGCTGCACTACCTCTCGCTCGAGCGGCGTCTACGAGGCGCGTCGGCGCGCACGCGCGCGACTCACTGCGACGCCTGCTTCACCGGCGAGTACCCGCTCGACGGCACCGGCGAGGCGAACGGCAAGTACGCGCTCGAGGAGCCGGCCGGGTCAACGCTACCGCTCGTCGCGCGCCGTAGCGGAGCGCCGCGAACGTGCGCGGACTTCGTTGTGGTGTAGCGATCAGCTCGATGCGGCGCCGGTTCGCTCACCGGCCGGCGCGCCAGATCGATGCTCTAGCGTTTTGCGACTCCGAGTGCCGAGCTGATCAACGCAAGCACTTCTCCACACGCCCTTCCGATTGCGGTCTCGTCTCCGGGCAGCCGGCACCGAACCTGCAGGCGCTGCTCGACACCGTGCACGGCCGCGAGGCGGAGCGTCGTGGCCGTCGCCGTCCAACGTTGCGGGCGCTGCCGCGCTGGCGCGCGATCCGGCGCGCGCACGGAGTGCCCGGGCGTGTTTCCCGCGCGCGGCGTTATGCCGATCGCCGCGCGCGCGACGACGCGCTGGCCGACTGGCTGTCCGAGCGCGGCGCGCGCCTGGTCGTGCTGGCGGGCTACATGGAGCTGCTCGGCGAGCGCTTTCCTGGAGCGCTTCCCGGACGCCGTGATCAACGTCCATCCCTCGCTGCTGCCGGCCTTTCCCGGGCTGCGGGCGATCGAGCAGGCGCTGGCCTACGGGGTCAAGGTCTTCGGCGTGACCGTCCACTTCGTCGACGCCGGCGTCGACACCGGCCCGGTGATCCTGCAGGAGCGGTCGAGCTGCCCGAGGCGCGCGATCCCGACGAGGTGCACGCGGCGCTGCGCCCGCTCGAGCACGCGCTGCTGCCCGAGGCCGTGCGGCTGTTCGCGCGCGGCGCGCTGCGGGCGCGACCCGAGAACCCGCGGCGCGTTCTCGTCGCGCGGCTGGATGAGGCTCTGAGCGCTGCACGGCGGCGACTCGACGTCGCAGACGCAGGATCGAGCGCGCCGCCCCGGCGAGGTGCGGGTGCGCCGGGCGCTGCTGTCGGTCTCCGACAAGGCCGGGATCGTCGATTTCGCGCGCGGCCTGCGCCGAGCTCGGCGTGGAGCTCGTCTCCACCGGCGGCACCGCGCGCGAGCTCGCCGGCGCCGGGATCGCGGTGCGCGCGATCGAGGACTTCACCGGCTTCCCCGAGATGATGGACGGGCGCGTGAAGACGCTGCACCCGCGGCTCTACGCGGGCCTGCTGGCGCGGCGCGACGAGGACGACCACCTGCGCGCGGCCGCCGAGCAGCGAGATCGAGCAGGTCGACCTGGTGTGCGTGAACCTGTACCCGTTCGAGCAGACCGTCGCGCGCGGCGACGCCTCCGAGGAGGAGGTCGATCGAGAACATCGACATCGGCGGCCCGACGATGATCCGGGCGGCGGCCAAGAACAGCGCGTTCGCGGCGGTGGTCGTCGACCCGGGCGACTACGAGCGCGTGCTCGCCGAGCTGCGCGAGTCCGACGGCAGGCTGTCGCTGCCCACGCGCAAGGCGCTCGCGGGCAAGGCGTTCGCGTGCACCGCGCGCTACGACGCGGCGATCTCCACGTGGTTTGCCTCGCGCGAGGGCGAGGGCTTTCCCGCAAGCTGGCGCGACGCCTACGAGAAGGTCAGCGACCTGCGCTACGGCGAGAACCCCCACCAGCAGGCCGCCTTCTACGCGCGCGGGGCGCCCCCACGCACCTGCTGGAGGGCGTCGAGCAGCTGCACGGCAAGGAGCTGTCGTTCAACAACCTGCTCGACCTCAGCTCGGCGCGCGAGCTCGTCGAGGAGTTCGCCGAGCCCGCGTGCGCGATCGTCAAGCACAACAACCCCTGCGGCTGCGCCGTCGGCGACAGCGTCCGCGAGGCCTACGAACGCGCCTTCGCGTGCGACCCGCAGAGCGCCTACGGCGGCGTGATCGCCCTCAACCGCCCCGTCGACCTTGCGTTCGCGCAAGCGCTCGGGCAAGCAGTTCATCGAGGTGCTGCTCGCGCCCGGCTACGACGCCCGACGCGCTGGAGGTGCTGCAGGTCAAGAAGAACGTGCGCCTGCTGGAGCTCGGCGACTGGCCGGCGCCGCTGCGCGAGGTCGAAGCCAAGCCCGTGATCGGCGGCCAGCTGGTGCAGACGCACGACGTCGTCACAGAGACGCGCGAGCAGATGCACGCGATCAGCGCGCGGCGGCCGAGCGAGCACGAGTGGCAGGACATGCTGTTCGCGTGGCGCGTCTGCCGGCACGTGCGCTCCAACGCGATCGTGATCGCCTCGGGCGGCGCCACGATCGGGATCGGCGCCGGGCAGATGAGCCGCGTGGACGCCGTGCGGATCGCGGTCGAGAAGGCGCAGGCGTTCCAGCCCGAGCAGCTGGCGGGCGCGGCGCTCGCCTCCGACGCCTTCTTCCCGTTCGCCGACGGCCCGCAGCTGGCGCTCGACGCGGGCGTCAGCGCGATCATCCAGCCGGGCGGCTCGGTGCGCGACGAGGAGGTCGTCGCGGCGGTGGACGCAGCGGGGGCCGCGATGGTCGCGACCGGCGTGCGCCACTTCCGGCATTGACATGTTCGCGATATATCGTGCTACTATCGTGATGTTCAACGATAGGAGTAGGTATGCACAGAGCATTCATCAGTACGCAACACGAGAAGGACACTGCCGCCATCGCGGCGAAGGCGGGCCCCGCGGCGGCTTTGGCGGATTCCCGTTCGGTGGATTCGGCGGACCGGGCGGCGGTGGACCGTGGCGCGGCGGGGCGCAAGGCCCGCCGCGGAGACATCCGCACCGCCGCGCTGCTGCTGCTCGCCGAGGAGCCGCGCAACGGCTACCAGATCATGCAGGAGGTCCAGGAGCGCAGCGAAGGCGCCTGGCGCCCCAGCCCCGGCTCGGTCTACCCCGCGCTCGCACAGCTCGAGGACGAGGGCCTGATCCGCTCCGAGGAGATCGACGGGCGCAAGCTCTTCCGGCTCACCGACGACGGTCGCGCGCAGAGTCAAAGAGCGCGATCCCGAGCAGCCCGCGCCGTGGGAGCAGATGAGCGGCGAGCATGCGCTCGAAGGCGCACGAGCTCGGCAAGATCATGCGCGAGGTCGCCTTCGCGTTCATGCAGGTCGATGCGCGACCGGCAACGAAGAGCAGCAGGAGCAGGCACGCAAGGTGCTCGTCGACCGCGCGCGCGAGCTCTACCGGATCCTCGCCGACGGAGCCGAGCCCGAGAGCAGTTAGGACTCCGCTAGCGTGCGGCGCCGTGAGCTCGGACACGGCGCCCGCCGATCTCCGTGCAGAGGCCTCGCCAAGCGCTACGGCGAGATCGAGGCCGTGCGCGGGATCGACTTCGAGGTCGCCCGCTCGGAGGTCTTCGGCTTCCTCGGGCCCAACGGCGCCGGCAAGTCGACGACGATCAACATGCTCTGCACGCTCGTCAAACCGACCGGCGGCGCGGCGCTGGTCGCCGGCCACGACGTCGTCCGCGAACGCGACGCCGTGCGCCGCAACATCGGCCTGGTCTTCCAGGACACGACGCTCGACGGCTACCTCACCGCCGAGCAGAACCTGCGCCTGCACGCCGAGCTCTACGGCGTCCCCCGCGAGACCGTCGCGCCGCGGATGCAGCAGGTGATGGAGATGGTCGGGCTGTGGGAGCGGCGCAAGAGCCTCGTCGGCACGTTCTCCGGCGGCATGAAGCGGCGCCTGGAGATCGCGCGCGGCCTGCTGCACTCGCCGCGCGTGCTGTTCCTCGACGAGCCGACCGTCGGCCTCGACCCGCAGACGCGCAGCTCGATCTGGAGCTACATCGACGAGCTCAAGCAGCGCGAGGACATCACGATCTTCCTCACCACCCACTACATGGACGAGGCCGAGTACTGCGACCGCATCGCGATCATGGACCAGGGACGCATCATCGTCCTCGACACCCCCGAGGCGCTGAAGGCGAGCGTCGGCAAGGACCGCGTGCAGATCCCGACGCCCGACGACGACGCGGCGATCGCCGCGCTGCACGAGCGCTTCGAGATCGACGCCACGATCGCCGAGGGCGCCGTCACCTTCGGCGTCCCCGACGGGGAGCAGTTCGTGCCGCGGCTGTTCGCCGAGCTCGACCAGCCGATCCGCTCGGTCTCCGTCTCCCGCCCCTCGCTCGACGACGTGTTCATGTCCTACACCGGCACCACGATCCGCGACGCCGAGGCAACCTCCACCGACAACATGCGCAACGTCGCGCGGATGATGGCCCGCTGATGGCCGCCTGCACCGCCACACCCACATTGACCGCCGCTGGGAGCGTCCCACCCACGCTGACCGTAGGCCCAACCCCGCGAGGAGGATGATAATGGCCGCCACCGAGACCGCCCCCACCCCCACCGCGGCGCCCGCCCACCAGGTCGCCGGTGTGCGCGTGCCCACGCGCAGCCTGCGCGGCGAGCTGCGCGCGATCAAGGTCGTGTGGCAGCGCGAGCTGATCCGCTTCTCCCGCGACCGCCTGCGCATCGTCACCGCGCTGATCCAGCCCTTCCTGTTCCTGTTCGTGCTCGGCACCGGGCTCTCCTCGCTGGTCTCCGCCAGCACGCACGGCGTCAACTTCAAAACCTTCATCTACCCCGGCGTGCTCTGCATGGCGGTGATGTTCACCGCGATGTTCTCCGCCGCTTCGATCGTATGGGACCGCGAGTTCGGCTTCCTGCGCGAGATGATGGTCGCCCCGGTGCGGCGCACCTCGATCGTGCTCGGCAAGTGCTTCGGCGGCGCGACCGTCGCCGGCTTTCAGGGCGTGATCGTGATCGCGATCGCCGGCCTCGTCGAAGTCCCCTACTCGCTCGGCCTGATCCTCGAGCTGTTCGCGCTTGCGATGCTGCTCGCGTTCGCGATCACCGCCTTCGGCATGATGGCCGCCGCGCGCATCACCCAGATGCAGTCCTTCATGGCCCTCATGCAGATGGCGATCATGCCGATGTTCTTCATCTCCGGCGCGATGTTCTCCGTGGCTCAGCTGCCGCAGTGGCTGGCCGTCCTCAACCGCATCGACCCGCTCACCTACGCCGTCGATCCGATGCGCCGCGCGATCTTCGCCCACATCGACATCAGCGAAGAAGCCCGCCACGCGCTCGCCCCGGGCGTCACCTGGTTCGGCTGGCACGTTCCCTCGATCGTCGAGGCCGGCGTGATCGCCGTGCTCGGGCTGATCATGCTGTTCGTCGCGATCTGGGAGTTCAGCCGCGCCGAGTAGCGGCAGGTGTCCCCTACGCGGGAGCTGGGGGGCACCGGCTCGGGCGTGGGGGCGGAGACGGTCGCTGAGCGCAGGTGGTAGTCGCTCGGCTTGAAGCGGCGTGTGCGCAGCCAGAAGCGCCAGGTGAAGTCCGGCCACGCCGTCGAGTTGCGGCCGTTGGCGTCGATGTACCAGCTGGAGCAGCCGCCCGTGTTCCACACGCTGCGAGCGAGGCGGCGCTGGAGCTCGGCGTTGTACGTCTCCTGCACCTCGTGCCTGACCTCCACGCGCGCCGCCCCCCGCTCGCGCATCGCGCGCAGCGCCGCCATCACATAGTGGATGTTGGCCTCGATCATGAACAACGCCGAGTTGTTGCCCAACCCGGTGTTCGCTCCGGCGAGGAAGAAGAGGTTGGGGAAGCCCGCCACGGCGCTGCCGAGGTAGGCCTGCGGGCTGCCTCCCCAGGTGTCGGCGAGCGTCCTTCCTCCCACCCCATGAACGTGCAGGCGCACCGGGCCGCCGGTCACGTGGAAGCCTGTCGCCAGCACGATCGTGTCGATCTCGTGGAACGAGCCGTCTTCGGCCAGCACCCCGTCGGGACGGACCTCACGCACGCCGGAGGTCACCATCTCTACGTTGGGCTGGGTGAGCGTCGGATACCAGCGGTTGGAGAGCAGGATGCGCTTGCAGCCGATCGTGTAGCTCGGGGTCAGCTTCGCGCGTAGGGCGGGATCGCTCACCTGGTGGGCGAGGTGGGCGCGCGCGGCGCGATCGATCCCCCGCAGCAGCTCCGGGCGGCGCACCAGTCCCGGCACGAGCAGCTCGCGCAGCCAGTAGGCGCTGGCGCGCGGGAGACGCTGCGTGATGGGGAAGCGCCTGTACATCCGCCGCTCGCGCGCGGAGATCGGCCGATCGCGATGGGGCGTGACCCACGGAGGCGTGCGCTGGAAGATCGTCAGCCGCCGCACCTGCGGTTGGATCAGCGGCGCCACCTGGATGCCCGAAGCGCCGGTGCCGACGATTGCCACGCTGCGCCCGCGCAGGTCGTGCGCGTGATTCCAGCGCGCCGTATGAAAGGCCACACCTGGAAACTCCGCCAAACCCGGGATCTCCGGGACAGCCGGCTCGCTCAAGCCGCCCATCGCGCCGATCACGATCGCCGCGGTGAGCTCTCCCTGCGTCGTCAGCAGGCGCCAGTGCGTGTCCTGCTCCTCCCATGTCGCCTGCAGCACCTTGCAGTTGCAGCGGATGTGCTCGCGCACTCCATAGCGCTCCACGCAGTCGTTCAGGTAGGCGCGCAGCTCCGGCTGCTCGGGATACGTGCGTGTCCAATTCGGGTTGGGCGCAAACGAGAACGAGTACAGGTGCGAGGGGATGTCGCACTGGCAGCCCGGGTAGGTGTTGGCCCACCAGGTCCCGCCGAGGTCCGCGTCGCGCTCCAGCACGACGAAGTCATCCACGCCCGCCTGCTTGAGGCGGATCGCCATGCCCAAGCCCCCGAAGCCAGCGCCCACGATCGCGATCCGATGGTCCGCCACGCCCGGCACCTTACCGCTTCCGCGCGCCGGGGTAATACCGTGTACATATGCGTATCCGCGTCGCACGACCCGACCATCCGGAGGTCTCCGTGGTGATCGCCTCCGCGCACTGCGTGCTGCGTTTTCGCAAACGTGGCGGAATCCGCGCGCCCGGAATCGACGCGGTCGGGGAGGCGCTGCAACACACCTTCGAGGAGGCCGACATCACGCGCTGGGCGCCCACCTGGGTTGACACCGACAGACATACCCAAATGTGGGCGCTGCATGAGGATCTCGCCTTCCCGCTGACCCCCGCCGGCGAGCCCGGCAGCTGGCTGGCGACGACCTGCCTGGTGCGCAGCCGGGTCTGAGAGGGTGGCGCAGGCGGCCGAAGGCCGCCGAGCCGAGCCCTCTTTTCCAGTCACCCACCCGGCGGTCGCCCACGTGCCACCAGCACGCGGGCGCCCACCGTGCGACGTCAGAGCGGTTCGTACCACACACGAAGGGGTAGGCTGCGCGCAGTGGCCGACCCCGACTCCGACGTCCACAGCGCCTACCGCCAGGCCGGCGTTGACTATGCCGTGCTCGACGCCGGCAAGCGCAGCGCGCTCACCGAGGCGCTCGCCACCTCCCACTGGCTCGCCGCCGCCGGCGCCCGCCCTGTGGACGGGTCCCGCGGCGAGCCCGCGTTCGTGCTGCGCTTCGCCGGCAGCACGCTCGCGTTCGTACTCGAGACGCTCGGCACCAAGTCGATCATCGCCCGCGAATACCACGAGCTCGCCGGCGCCAACCACTTCGACCACGTCGCCTACGACACCGTCGCCGCGGTCCTCAACGACCTGATCTGCGTGGGCGCGCTGCCGCTCGTCGTGAACGCTTACTTCGCCACCGGCTCCAGCGCCTGGTATGAGCGCGCCGAGCGCGCCGACGCACTGCTCGCGGGGTGGCGCCGCGCCTGCGACGACGCGCAGTGCGCATGGGGCGGGGGCGAGTCGCCCTCGCTCGTCGATCTGCTCGCCCGGGAGGAGATCGAGCTCGCCGGTAGCGCGCTCGGCTTCGTGCCGCCGCCGGGCGAGCCGCTGCTCGGCGAGGCGCTCGCGCCGGGCGATGAGATCGTGCTGCTCGCCTCCAGCGGCCTGCACGCCAACGGCGCCTCGCTCGCGCGGCGGATCGCCGCGCGGCTGCCGCGGGGGTTGCTCACCGAGCTGCCAGGGGGCGTGAGCTTCGGCGAGGCGCTGCTCGCCCCCAGCGTCCTCTACGTTGAGCTCGTCCGGCAGCTGCTCGGCGATGCCCAGCTGCAGCTCACCTACCTCTCCCACATCACCGGCCACGGCCTGCTGAAGCTGATGCGCCCGCAGCGCGAGCTCACCTACCGCATCCGTGCGCTGCCTCCGGTGCCGCCCGTGCTCGCGTTCCTCGCCGCGCAGGCCGAGCTGGACGGCGCCGCCGCGCACAGCACGCTCAACATGGGCACCGGCTTCGCCGTGTACTGCCGCCCCGGCGGCGGCGCGCGCGTCGTGGCGGCCGCAGCGGAGCTCGGGCTCGTCGCGCTGCTCGCTGGCGCCGTCGAGGAGGGGCCGCGGCAGGTGATCCTCGAGCCCATCGGGGTGACGTTCGCTGGCGATCAGCTCGCACTCGCGCCCGAGCAGAGTACCTGAGCACGACGCACTCGCCTTCTGGACTTCCCCAGCCGGCCTCTGTAGCGTCGAGTCGTGAACGCCCCAGCCGGCACCACGCGATCGACTCCGGCGGCGAACGTCGATTACGTCCCCGCGCCGATCGAGGCACGCTGGCAAGCCAGGTGGGCGCAGGCGGAGGCGTTCACGACACCGCCGCTGTCGGACGAGCGTGAGCCCGCGTACGTGTTCGCGGGCAGCCTCTCCCCGGCTGAGGACCTCCAAATCGGACACATTCGCGGCTACACGATCGCCGACACCTACGCCCGCTTCCTGCGCGCGCGCGGTCGGGCGGTGTTGTTCTCGCTGGGCTTCGACGCATGCGGGCCGGCAATTGAGAATCGGGCGCGGCAGCGGGGAATCCCCCCGGGCGAGTGGGTTGCGCCGCGCTGCACACGGCTGCGCGACCAGCTGCAGGCGCTGGGCTGCTCCATCGACTGGGGGCGCAGCTTCCTCTCCTCAGAGCCCGAGCAGCACCGCTGGACACACCGGCTGTTCCTGGCGCTGGTGGAGCACGGGCTGATCTACCGCCGCGAGGGGCCGGACGGCGGTTGGCGCCTGCGGATCACCGCCTACGTGCGCGATAGCGAACGCGATCTCGAGGCGCTCCCCGGATGGGACGAGGCCGCGATCGGCGGCCAGCGCGCGGTGTTGGGACGGGTGGACGGAGTCGAGCTTGACGCCAGCACATTCGACGGCACCCTGCTCACCATCTTCACTCCCCACCCCGACGCGATCGCACAGGCGGCATTCGTGGCGGTGGCGAGCGACCATCCGGACGCCGAGCGCTGGCGTGCGGGCGCGTTCGCCACCGTGCCCGGCGTGGCGGGCGTGCTGCCGATCGTGGTCTGCGAGGAGGTGGGCGACCGCTTCGGGACGACCGCGGTGCTGGGCATTCCCGCGAAGGATCCCGCCGACGCAGCTCTCGCGAAGCGGCTGCCCGAGCCGGCGGGAACCACCTGGAGGGCGTCGCGGACAAGCGCCACGCCGCGACCCGCGGCGCGCTGGCGGGTGCGCGATGTGACGATCTCCAAGCAGAGCGAGGTGTGGTCGTGGCTGGCGCTCTGCGTCCCACCCGGGGAGCGGGACGAGGAGCTGCCGGGGCACCCCGAATACGCGCGCTGGCTGCCGGCAGAGCTGATCGTGCGCTGCGCAGACGTCGGCGAGGAGACGCTCCACCAGCGGGTGATCGCCAAGGCGCTGCACGATGCCGGCCAGCTCCCGGAGCTGCCTGGCCGCGAGCCGTTCGCGGGCGCGCTGACGCATGGTGCGGTCCGCCTGGACGACCGCGCGCCGAGCACGCGATTCGGCGATGTGTCGAAGCCGGACGCGCTGCTCGCCACGGTCGGCGCCGACACCCTGCGCCTGGCGCTGCTGCACGCCGCCTCCCCGGGAACGGCGTTCGCCTGGAACGACCAGCCGCTGCGCCACTGCAACAACTTCCTCAAATCGCTGTACGGCTACGCCGCGCAGCAGCTGCGGGAGTGGAGCCCCTCATCCGAATCCCGCCCCCCGAAGCGCGCAGCGACGCGTCCGTCCCAGCCCTCGACCCCCCCGGAGTGCGCATCGACGCGCCCGACCCAGCCCTCGACCCGCCCGGAGCGCGCATCGACGACGCCTCCGACAAGCTGCGCCGCCGCCTCGCCACCTGGTGCCGCGTGGCGTGCGAGAAGGTCACCGTGAACCTCGAGCACCTGGAGATGCAGCGTGCGGCCCACAACGCGATGCTGCTCTTCACCCGCATCCAGGACTTCGAGCAGCGGGCGCTCGAGCGGCGCGGCGGCGAGCTCGAACCGGCCGACCGCGAGGCGATCGTCGCGGCGCTGCTGCTGCTGGCGCAGCTGCTCTCCCCGCTCACCCCGCACATCGCCGAGGAGCTGTGGTCGCTGGCGGGTCACACCTCGCTGGTGAGCGACGCGCCGTGGCCGGCGCCGGCGAGCTGAGCCTCACGCGACCCCGGCGGGCACCGCGCGCAGGCGCGCGAGGGCGGCGAGCACCGCCTCGCGCGCGTCCTCGGGCTCCAGCACCGCGGCGTCGCCGGCTTCTCTGAGCACCTCGCGCACCAGCCAGCGCACGCCGGCGAAGCTGATCTCCACCACCACCGAGCCGTCGGTGCGCTCCTCGACCACGCGGCGACTCTCGCGCGCCCAGCGTGCCCGCTCGGGGGAGATCCACAGGCGTGCGTTGCGCGAGGCCTGCACCTCGCCGGTGCGCATCCAGCCCTCCACTTCGGCCGCCGGATCGACCTCCGCGCGGGGCTCGAAGTGCTCCTCGGTGACCTCCGCGCGCCTGATCCGATCCAGGCGGAAGTGGCGCACGTCCTCGCGCGCGGGGTCGAACGAGGCCACATACCAGCCCTCGCGCCCGTTGACCAGCGCGTAGGGCTCGACTCGCCGCTGCGAGAACTCGTCCTCGTTCTCCTTGTAGTAGTCGAGCTCCACCAGCCGGTGCTCGGTGATCCCGCGCGATATCCGCCTGGACACATCGGAGTCGTCGCTGCGACCGTGGGCCACCTGCAGGCCCTGCTCCATCGGGTCCACGCCGAGCGCGAGCACGATCTTCTCGCGCGCTGAGCTCAGCGAGCCCTCGGGGATGTGCTCGCCGAGCAGGTCGATTGCGGCGATCAGCGCCTTCGCCTCCACCGGCAGCAGCCGCGCCGGGCGGTCGAAGTTGTCGCTGTAGGGCTCGGGGTCCACCTCTATGATCTCGCCCTCGTCCGTATCGAGGATTTCCGCGTACAGCACGTACGAGCCCCCACCGAAGTTGACCACGTTCAGCACGTCGATGTCCTCGCGCAGCTCCTCCTCGCTCAACTGCAGGCGCTCCTGCAGCTCGGCGAGCGACTCGCGCCGTCCCTCGCGTCCCGCATGGATCAGGATGCCGGCGAGCGTCACCAGCCGCGCGAAGCGCTCCGGCCGGATCGCCGCCTCCGCACGCCGCGGCTCCTCGGAGGATCCATCCGCGTCGGTGGGCGATCCGGCGCGCCGGCGGCGGCTTTTCGGGGGACGCGCCTGTGCGCCGCCGCGTAGCGGACCGAGCGAGTCTGCCTCGCCGTCGACATCGCTCAGCGGGCTCTCCGCGTGGCGGCGCTCCAGCAGCTCCAGGCGCGTAGCCAGCTCCTGCACCAACTCCGGTGGACCCACCAGGCGGGCGTGCTCCCCCAAACCCAGCACCCACGAGACGAGCATCCGCGGCGCGGCGTAGGAGGTGAGGAAGATCCGATCCCCCGATCCTTCGTCGTCCACCGCGCGGATCTCCCCGTAGCGACCGAAGTGGCGTTCGATCTGCCACGCGATCCGCTCGGACACAGCGATCTCCGCGACGCCACGCTGCTCGCCCAGCTGCCACTCCGCGCGGTTGGCGTGGGCGCGCGGATCGAAGTCGGTGGGGCGCCTGAAGTCGTGCTCGGCCTTGGTCGCGTATGCCACTTTGCCGCGGATGCGCGAGAGGCGGAAGACGCGGATCGCCTTGCGCTCGTGGGCATGGCCCAGCAGGTAGAACTCCCCTCCCTGGAACAGCAGGTGGAAGGGGTCCACGCGCCTGCCACCGAGCTCGTCGCGCTCCATCGAGTAGTAGTCGAAGGTGATCGTCTTCTGGCGGAAGATCGCCGTCTCGACCTTCGCCAGGCGCGCCGAGAGCTCGTGACCGCCGGCGGAGGCGGTGATGCCAAGCGCCACCGAACGCTGCTGCTCGGGCGCCCGCAGCGGGCTGGGCCGCCCCCAGGTGATCTGCTGCAGCGCCAGACGCAAGGGCTCGGCGTAGGCGAACTCCCCGTCCAGCAGGTGCAGGGCGGTCTGCAGCGCCGCCAGCTCCTCATCGGTGAACTCGATCGCGGGCAGGTGGAAGCTCTCCGAGCGCAGCGAGTAGCTCTCCTGCTCGGCCGCCGCATCCGCGGGGCGATCCACGGTGAGCTGGATCCCCAGCGATTCGAGCTCCGCGCGGTCCGCGTAGAAGCGCCGCGCAAACGCGTCCTCGTTCATTGCGCTGTACCCCTCCACATCGCGCCGGATCTCCAGAGCCGTGACCGGCCGGCGCTCGGCCATCAGGTAAGAGATCAGCGAGAGCTGGCGGATCAGCTTCTCGGTGTCCTTCGCCATCCTCGCCCAAAGATAGAACCCGATGGGGAGACTGTGCTCGCGGCCTCGGTGGGCCGGGCGCTATTTGCGGGACTTTAGGGCCGCTTGGGGGGGTGCACTCGACCGGATGGATGGGCCCCGATCATCCATCTATTCTCTGGCAGCCGGTGGCCTTGGGTGGAGCGCCGCCAAGGGCTCACGCTCCGGGAGCCCTACGCGGCTTCGCGCGCTTCCGATTCGAGCTCCCGGCGCTGAGGGAAGTAGGCAGCGGCGCCGAGCGCGCGGTCGAGCTCCGACCAGTGGCGGCCGGGAGCCAGCTCCTTCTCCAGGCGATCGAAGCTGCCCAGCCGCCCGCCGAGGTTGTCGATCATGTGCACCAACGTCGCCTCCCGCGTGCACGGCACCACCGGGCTGCCGTGCTCGAGCGAGCCGTGGTGGGAGAGGATGATGTGCAGCACCGCCCACGCGAGCTGCTCGGGGAAGCCCTCGATCTCCTCGATCTCGCGGCGGATGCGGTAGTACCCGAGCGCGATCTCCCCGTGCAGGCGACCGAGGTCGGTGAGATCGATGCTGCGAGTGTCCTCCGTGTAAGCCTCGAGCTTGCCGATGTCGTGCAGCAGCGCCCCGGTGACCGCCACGTCGCGGTCGATGCCGGGGAAGGTCGCGGAGGTCGCGCTCACCGCCTGGGCCACCCCGAGGCAATGCTCCAAGAGCCCGTGGGGGTAGGCCTGGTGGTAGTACTTCGCCGCGGGCGCCATCCGATAGCCGGGCCACATCTGTGAGCCCTCGCCAAGCACCCGCTCCAGCAGGCGGCGCAGGCACGGATCCTGGATCGTGAGGATCAGCTCGCGCAGGTCGCGTTCCATCTGTCCCGCCTCGCGCAGCGGCCCGGCGAGCAGGTCGCCCGGCGCGAAGCTTCCGGGGACGGGGGCGTCGAGCCCGCGCAGGTTGATCTGTGGCCCGAAGCGGGGGTGCACCGAGTAGCGCCCGCGCACGTGCACCGGCTCGCCGGCACGGGCCACTGCCTCGGTCTGCTCGAGGCCGTCCCACACCATCGTCGGCACGGCTCCGGTGCGGTCGCCCAGCAGCAGGCGCAGGTAGTCCCCGCCGTCGCGGCGCGGGCGGCGCTCCAGCTGGCGCACCAGCAGCACCTGGTCGATCTCCATGCCGTCTGTCAGCTCGTTGATCAGCATGGAGTTGAAGGTAGTCACCGCTGCGGACGGTACGGCAGCGCGGTGCTTGGGCGCGACCCGACATGACCCGCGTGGACGCGACTCGACATGATCGACACGATCCTTGCAGCGCCCCACTCAGCCACGTTCCCTGGCGCCATTGATGAGTGCGGTATGTGCATGTGCCGAAACGTCTAACCGGACCGTGCGAGTTCGGCCTCCCGGTACCTAGACGTTTACAGGCATCTCTCCTACCTTGTTATGTAAGGCAGAGTTTTGTAAGTCAGCGTTTATTCGTAGCGCCGGGAGGAACGGAGATGACGATGACAGCGACGGGGGACATGCGGATGGTCAGTTGGAACGTGAACGGGATCCGTGCACGGTGGCCGCGCCTGACGGAGTTGCTTACGTGCGAGCGGCCCGACGTGGTGTGCCTGCAGGAGACGCGCTGCTCGGAGTGGCACTTCCCGAGCGAACGGCTGCGCGAGATGGGCTACCAGTCACGCCACAGCCCCGGCTCCCAGCAGGGCGGCGGCGTGGCGATCCTGGTGCGCGAGGATCATTCGATCACCGACCGCAGCGTGGAGCTCGATCACCAGCGCGACATCGCCGAGGGCCACTGGATCGAGCTCACGACCGAGGGGATCACGGTCGTCTCGGTGTACGTGCCAGCGGGCGCCGGGGTCGGCGAGCAGAGCGATGCGGGCAAGCTCGCCTTCCTGGAGGCGGTCGCCCGCCACGCCTGCGACGAGCACTCCCGGCCGCTGCTGATCGCGGGCGACTTCAACGTCGCGCCCACCGACGAGGACGTATACGAGCCGGCGTGGTTCGCCGACTCCTACCAGACCGGCGAAGCCGAGCGCGCCGACCTGCGCGCGATCCTCGATGAGGGGGAACTCGTGGACGTCTACCGCACGCTGCACCCCGACGAGCACGGCTACACCTGCTGGGAGCAGCGCGAGGGCCACTACGGGCGCGACTACGGACTGCGCATCGACCTGATCCTCGCCAGTGAGGGGCTCGCTCCATACGTCGGCGACTGCGAGGTCAACCACACCTACCGCAGGGGCTTCCGCCCCTCCAACCATGCGCCGGTGGAGGTGGAGCTGCAGGACGTGCGGACCTGCGCCCTGTGCCTCGGGGGACAGGCGCAGCTCGCCGGGATGCAGGAGCAGCTCACAGTGGGGCTGCAGGGGGAACTGATCGCAGCCTGAGGAGGGTTCACGGGCCGCGGTCGCGCTTCCCGGCACACCAAGCGACCGCGGCCCATGCGGCAACGGTACCAGCCGTTACCCGACTCCTTCAACCCGCCAGCTGCCGCCTTCCTTGACGAGCTTCAAGGTGTTGGAGCTGAGCTTGCCCGACCAGGTGCTGCGCACGCGCGCTGCGGCGGTGGCGCCGCTCACGGCGATCTTTTCGACGGTCAGTTCGTAGGCGTCGATCACACTGAGCTGGCGTTTGAGCGCCTGCTTGCATGTGTTACCCCCGGTGCTCAATCGCGCGCGGGCGGCGCGCGAGAAGTCCTGTTCGCAAATCTTCTGCTCGCTCAAAGCGGAGACGTCCGACTGCAGGTCGGCGATGCGCTGCGCCACCGCGTGAGCTTCGCCCTTGAAGCTACTCGTGCTCACAGTGCCTCCACAGGCCGCGAGGCCGAGCGCGAGCAGCAGCGCGGCAGTGAGCGAGCTTGAACGCTTCATCGACCCAACCCCATTGCACTCAATGATCGCACTACGGCTCCAGCCGGTTGGGGCCCCGGTAGAGGAAGGTGACCTCGCGCACGTTGTCCTGCCCCAGCATCTGCATCAGCAGGCGCGTGAGGCCGAAGCCGAAGCCGCCGTGGGGCGGGGCGCCGTAGCGGAAGAAGTCCAGGTAGTACTGGATCGGCTCGGTCTCCACGCGCTTGTCGCGGGCCTGCTCCAGCAGCACGGGGAGGCGGTGCTCGCGCTGGGCGCCGGTCGTGATCTCGATCCCGCGCCAGAGCAGGTCGAAGCTCTTCGTCAATCCCGGTCGGTCGGGGTAGCGCATGTGGTAGAAGGGCCGCACCGCCGTCGGGTAGTCGGTGACGAACACGAACTCGTGGCCGCGCTGCTCGGCGACGATCGCGCACAGCGCACGCTCGCTCGGCGGATCGAGGTCGTCGTCGGGACCTGGCACGTGCTCGTGTCCATGCTCGCGCAGCAGCGCCTTGGCCTCCTCGATGCTCACCCGCGGAAACGGCAGGCTCGGCACGTTGACCTCGACGCCGAACGCCTCGCGGATCGCGTCGCCGTGCTCAGCCGCGACCACTGCAAAGACGTGCGCGAGCCACGCCTCCTCGAAGGCCATCACATCCTCGTGCGAGTCGATCCAGGAGATCTCGACGTCGACGCTCGTGAACTCCGTGTCGTGGCGCGAGGTGAACGACGGGTTGGCGCGGAACACCGGGCCGATCTCGAAGACCTTGCCGAAGCCCGCCGCCATCGCCATCTGCTTGTAGAACTGCGGCGACTGCGCGAGGTAGGCGGTGCGCTCGAAGTACTCGACCTTGAAGAGCTCCGCGCCGGACTCGCTCGCGGAGCCCATGAACTTCGGCGTGTGCAGCTCGAAGAAGCCCTCTGCCCGCCAGTGCTCGCGCATCGCGTGCTCGACGGTGCTCTGCACCTCGAAGATCAGCCGCCGGTCGGGCCGGCGCAGGTCGAGGTAGCGCCAGTCGATCCGCTTGTCGAGCGCCGACTCCGGCGTGATCGGCAGTTCGGGCTCGGCGGCAGACTCGACCTCGAGGCTCTGCAGGCGGATCTCGACACCGCCGAGGCGCACACGCTCGTCGGCCACGACCTCGCCGGTGAGCGTCACCGCGGACTCGTCGATCAGCTCGGAGACGCGCTGGTTGAGCTCGCTCGGCGGGTCGGGCTTCTCGAGCACGACCTGCGCGAGCCCGGTTTCGTCGCGCAGAATCAAGAACTGCATGCGCTTCTGGTCGCGCACCGCGTTGACCCACCCGCGCAGGCGCACTGTCTCGCCCACCCTCGCTTGAAGATCGGCTATCGGGGTTCGTTCCACGCGGCGATCGTATAGAAGGCAGCACCCGATAGCCTGCACCACTGAGGATGAGCCGGCGGGAGCAGATTAGGATGGACGCGGATGAGGTCGCGGCGTTTCTGGAGCAGGAGCGCACCGTGGTGTGCGCGACTCTCGGGCCAGGAGGGTGGCCGCACCTGATGCCGCTGTGGTACGTGCTGCGCGAGCGTACCGGCGGACGGCTGGGGCCGCAGCTGTGGTCGTGGACGTACGCCGCCTCGCAGAAGGTGCGCAATCTGGAGCGCGACCCGCGCGCGACGCTGCAGGTGGAGGCGGGCGAGCTCTACCAGGAGCTGCGCGGGGTGATGCTCGAATGCGAGGTGGCGATCCACCGCGACATCGAGATCGTCAAAGCGCTGGGGCACGAGATCTTCACCCGCTATGCGACCCCGCGAGGGGAGACTCCTCTGACAGAGCTGCCGGAGGAGGTGGGCCAAGTGGTAGACCAGCAGGCCGCCAAACGGGTGGCGCTGCAGTTCATCGAGCTCGACCGGGCAACGTGGGATCACCGCAAGCTCGGCGGGGTCTATTGAGTTGAGTGAGACCGAAATGCAGCCGCTGAAGGGACTCATAACTGAGCGGGGGGAGGGCAGGCCCGGGAGGGCGGGCGCCGATCTCCCCTCCCCCTCGATTCGGATCGGGGCGAACTAACCTCCGCAGATGATGCAACCACTGAAGGGACTCATACTCTCCGGAGGCAAGGGCACGCGCCTGCAGCCGATCACACACACCAGCGCCAAGCAGCTGGTGCCGGTGGCGAACAAGCCGGTGCTGTTCTACGGGATCGAGGCGATGGCGCAGGCGGGGATCGAGGAGGTTGGCATCATCATCGCCCCCGAGACCGGCCCCGAGATCGAAGCGGCCGCGGGCGACGGCTCGCGCTTCGGGGTGCGGATCACCTATGTGGTGCAGGACAAGCCCGCGGGCCTGGCGCACGCGGTGCTGACCGCGGAGGAGTTCCTGGCGGGCAGCCCATTCGTGATGTACCTCGGGGACAACCTGCTGCAGGGAGGCATCTCCGATCTCGTGGCGGCCTTCCGGGAGCACGGACCCGACGCCCTGATCCTGCTGACGCCGGTAGCGGATCCCGAGAACTACGGGGTCGCGGAGCTGGCGCCAGCAAATGATCGTGCCCACCCAACCCACGGGGGGACCGGCAGGGTGGTGCGGTTGGTGGAGAAGCCGGCGCAGCCGGCGACCGACCTGGCACTGGTCGGGGTGTACATGTTCACCGCCCAAATCCACGAGGCCGCGCGGGCGATCCAACCGTCGGCGCGGGGCGAGCTCGAGATCACCGACGCGATCCAGCATCTGGTGGACGCCGGACTGCGCGTGGAGCCCCACATCGTGCGCGGCTGGTGGAAGGACACCGGCCGCCTGGAGGACATGCTGGAGGCCAACCGCCTGATCCTCGACAACGTCGTGCGCGAGATCGAGGGGGAGCTGATCGACTCGCAGGTCGAGGGACGCGTCGTGGTCGAGCGCGGCGCGCGCTTGGAGCGCACGCGGGTGCGCGGCCCCGCCGTGATCGGCGCGGGGGCGCGGTTGCGCGACTGCTACATCGGCCCCTACACCGCGATCGGCGAGGGCTGCGTGATCGTCGGCGCGGAGGTCGAGCACTCGATCCTGCTGGCGGGCTCCTCGGTGTGCGACCTCGACGGGCGCATGGAGTCATCGTTGCTGGGCCGCAACGTGACGGTGCGCCGCGGCGACCGCCAGCCACGGGCCTACCGCTTCATGGTGGGGGACAACTGCGACATCTCGATCCTGTGAGGCTGCTCGTCACAGGCGCCGCCGGGATGTTGGGGCGCGATGTGCAAAGCGCCGGCGAGCGCGCGGGACACGAGCTGGTGCCGGTGGACCTGCCCGAGCTCGACATCATCGACGCGACCGCGGTGCTGGCGTTCCTGCGGGAGCATCAACCCGAGGCGGTGCTGAACTGTGCGGCGTGGACCGACGTCGACGGGGCCGAGACCCATCGCGAGCAGGCCTACGCCGTCAACGCCGAGGGAGCCGGCAACCTCGCGCGGGCCGCGGCCGCGGCCGCGATCCCGCTGCTGCACATCTCGACCGACTACGTCTTCGACGGACGGGCGCCCCTGGACGGCGAGGGCCGCAAGCGCGCCTACGTGGAGTCGGACCCCACCGGCCCACGCTCGGTGTACGGCCAGAGCAAGCTGGCCGGTGAGCAGCAGGTGCTCGCCGCCTCCCCCCGTCACGCCGTGGTGCGCACGGCGTGGCTGTACGGCGTGCACGGGCGCAACTTCGTCGACACGATGCTGCGCTTGGCGGGAGAGCGCGATGCGGTGCAGGTGGTGGACGACCAGGTCGGCTCCCCCACCTGGTCGGGGCACCTGGCACCTGCGGTGCTCGGGCTGCTGGAGCGTGGGGTGAGCGGGTTGGTGCACCACACCGGCGCCGGCGCGATCTCATGGAATGGGTTCGCGCAGGAGATCTTCCGCCAAGCCGCGTGCCCCTGCCGGGTGGAGGCAATCAGCAGCGAGCAGATGGCGCGTCCGGCGCCGCGTCCGGGGTGGTCGGTGCTGGCGAGCGAGCGCGAGGACGTGCTGCCGATGCCGGACTGGCGCGAGGGCCTGGCGGGCTACCTGGCCGCGCGAGCCGGCGTAACGCGATAACGGCCGCGCGCTGAGCTAGCCGCGCGGCCGCCCAGATCAATCCTTCTCGTCGTCGCGCCGGTAGCCCAGGCGCGCCGAGATGCGGTCGGCCGTTGAGACGAGGTGTGGCCCAAGGTGCTCGACCAGCTCCTCCAGCGAGATCATCGAGCTGTGCGCCGCCATGTTGACCGCGGCGATGACCTCGCGCGACTCCGAGCGCACCGGCGCGGAGATCGAGTGCAGGCCAGGCACCAGCTCCTCGTCGTTGACCGCGAAGCTCTCCTCGCGCACGTGCTCGAGCTCCGAGCGCAGGCCCTTCTTGCTCGTGATCGTGTTGGGGCCGCGCTTGGCGAGCTTCATCTCGCCGAGCAGCCCGCGCTGCTCGTGCTCGGGGAGGTAGGCCAGCAGCAGCTTGCCCATCGAGGTGCAGTAGGCGGGCAGCCGCGAGCCCAGCGAGAGCCCGAGATCGATCTTGCTCTGCCCACGGCGGAAGCTGCGGGCACGATCGACGTAGAGGATCTCCGGGCCGTCGAGCACGGCCAGGTTGACGGTGTAGGAGGTGCGCTGGCGCAGTTCCTCCAGGTACGGACGCGAATGCTCGCGCAGCCCGGTGGAGTTGAGCGCGGACATCCCCAGGTCGGTGACGCGCAGCCCCAACCGGTACTTGCGCGAGGCTCCCTGCTCGAGGTAGCCGAGCGCGACCAGCGTGATCACGTAGCGGTGGGTGGTGCTGCGGCTCATGCCCAATTCGTCGGCGATGTCGGCGATGCCGAGCACCGGCCGCTCGGGCGTGAAGCAGCCCAGAATCGCAAGCCCGCGCTCCAGCGACTGCGAGTAACGCGGTTCGCGCAGGCTGGGGATTGCGGGCACCCATTCCCCGTCGGCGTTGAGTCTGTCAGTATGTGAGCTTGTTCTTGGCATTTGTACGGTGGACCCCTGTCCTTAGTCCCGGGTAATCTGGACCCCCTGCTGGGGCCAAGCATGTCTGAACAACGATCATACTTCGAAGTTCGGATGTTCTCAATCATAAGCACGGGCTTCCTGCGGACGCTGGTGTGGTATTCGCCCGGATCGCAGGCGATCTCGACGCTGACGCCCCGTTCTGCGCATCCCAGCAACCCCCGCGACATACCCGGGCCGGCGGCGATCCCGCCGTGGACGGCACCGGCGCCGACGATTGGACCCACAGCCTCGAACGGCTCGCATACACAGGCCTGCTCGAGAGCGCACGAGTCCTCGCACACGCAGGAGTTCGCACGCCTGCGACGGCCCCGCTGGCCCAGACGCCGGCTCTGAATCCCGCGCCGCGCCTGGCCCACATCCGGGCGGGCCGTCGGTCTTTTGAGCGCCGTTCTGTACGTCAGCCCCCGGAGAAGGCAGACCGGCTCGGACACATCCGAGCCAGCTCGCATTGGCCGCAGGCGGGATTGCGCGCATGACAGGTGCGACGGCCGTGGCGCAGGAGGTTGACGTGCAGCTCCAGCTCCTCCCCCGGGGGCGTGAGCGCGAGCATCCGGTCGTGTAGCTCCTCGAACGGGGCGCCGGCCCGCAGCAGCTCCAGGCGCGTCCCCACGCGCGAGACGTGCGTGTCCACGGGCACGTCGCGCAGGCCGTATGCGAACAGCAGCACGCACGCCGCGGTCTTGCGGCCCACACCCGGCAGGCTGGTCAGATAGTCGCGCGCCCGCGCCAGCGGAACATGCGCCAGCCACTCCAGCGAGAGCTCGTCCGAGCGATCGACCACCCTGGCTGGAGTCCCGCTCAAACCGTCCATTCGAGCCTCGGAGATTGCGCGCAGGATGGCTTGGATGCGCCTCGACTTCACCTTCGAGATGCCGCCCGGGCGAATCGCCTCCTCGACCTCCTCCAGCGGCGCGTCGCGCACCGCCTCCCATGTCGCCAGCCGCGCGCGCAGGCGCAGATAGGCCACGTCGCGGTTGCGGTCGTTGGTGCTCTGCGAGAGCACCGTGAGCACCAGCTCCGCCAGCGCGTCGCCGTGCGGGGCCATGCGCGGGATCCCGTACACCAGACGCAGGCGGTCGCGCACCGCGCGTACGCGGCGACGGGTGGGTGGGGTCCAGGTGGCACTGGGCACCGCGCAACGGTAGGACATGCGGCCCGCGTGCGCCGGGGCCGGTATATGCTCGGCTCGGTGCCAGCGCTCAGCGAGCACACCGCCCAGCTCGGCGAGCTGCCGATCTTCTGGCGCAGCGCGCCCTCCCCCGGCGAGGGGGCCCCGGCGCTGTATCTGCACGGCGTGCCCACCAACTCGGACGACTGGATCGAGTTCCTGAAGCGCAGTGGGGGATTGGCGCCCGACCTTCCCGGCTTCGGGCGCTCCGGCAAGCCCGGGCACTTCGACTACACGATCGACGGGTATGCGCGCTTCATCGAGCACTTCATCGACCTGATCGAGGTCGAGCGCGTGCGACTGGTCGTGCACGATTGGGGCGTGGTGGGACTGGCCTTTGCGCAGCGCCACCCCGAGCGGATCGAGCGGCTGGTCGTGATGAACGCCATCCCCCTTCTCCCCGGCTACCGCTGGCACCGCACCGCGCGCCTGTGGCGCACGCCGCTGCTGGGCGAGATCGCGATGGGCGCCACCACGCGCCGCGTGCTGCGCCGCTCCACCCTCGATGCCAACGCCACCCCGGGTCCGCTGCCGGATGTTTGGCTGGACTCGGTGCTCGACCACTTCGACCACGGCACCCAGCGCGCGATCCTGCGGCTGTATCGCAGCTCCCCGCCCGAGGTGCTCGCCCAGGCGGGCGCCGAGCTTCACGACTTGACGATGCCCGCGCTGGTGGTGTGGGGCCTGCAAGATCCCTACATTCCCACCCGCTTCGCTGCCGAGTACGCGCGCGTGCTGCCCTCCGCGGAGCTGCTCGAGCTGCCCGACGCCGGCCATTGGTGGTGGCTGGACCGGCCCGACGCGATCGAGCGGGTGGTCGGCTTCTTGACCGCATCGTGAAGGCGCAACTGACGAGGCCGTGGGCGCTCGCGCTGGCGACTGCGATCCCGCTGACGATCGCTTACCTGATCGTGCAACCGCCCAGCGGCGACCTGGCGGCGGCGACGTACCGCGGCGAAGTCTTCGCGCATGCCGGGCTGACCCTGTGGGACAACGGCTGGTATGGCGGCCACTACCTCCCGGGCTACTCGGTGTTTGCCCCCGCACTGGGTGCACTCATGGGCGAGCGACTGCTGCTGGGGCTCTGCACGATCGCCGCGGCTGGGCTGTTCGGCGTAATTGTGCAGCGCGTCTTCGGCACGGCGGGGGCACGTGTCGCGGCCGTGTCGTTCGCGCTCGGCGCCTCGGTGACGATGCTCTCCGGGCGCGTGGCCTTCAGCCTCGGGCTCGCCGTGGGACTGCTCGCGGTTGTGGCACTCCAGCGCAGATGGTCGTCGGCGGCGGCGGTGCTCGCTGTGCTCACGAGTCTCGCAAGCCCGGTCGCCGGCTCATTCCTCGCACTCGCCGGGCTTGCCTACGCCCTGGCGGGCAATACGCGGCGGGGGCTCTCGATCGCCGCGGCGGCGCTGGCTCCGATCGTGCTGTTTGCGCTCGTCTTCCCCGAAGGCGGATATGAGCCGTTTGCGCCGTCGGTGTTCTGGCCGGGCGTGGCCGGCGTGGCGCTGATCGCGCTGTTGCTTCCCCGCCTGGGCGACGTGCGGCCGCGCGCCGCGCGCGTGCTCACCTGGGGGGCGTGGCTGTATGCGCTCGCGCTGATCGGCTCCTTTGCGCTCCACACCCCCGTGGGCAGCAACGCGGCGCGACTCGGCGAGCTGTTCGCGGCGCCGTTGGTGGCGGGCGCGCTGTGGGAGCGCCACCGCCTGGCACTGCTGATACTTGCACCACCGCTCCTCTACTGGCAGCTGGAGACCCCCATCAACGACGTGTCCGAACTCGTTGGCGATCCCTCGGTGAACGCCTCCTACTACGCCCCGCTGGTGGGCGAGCTGCAGCGCCGCGCGCACGGGGCGCCGCTGCGGGTGGAGGTGCCGCAGACGGGCGCTCATTGGGAGTCGGTGTACCTGCCCGAGCACGGCTCGATCCTGCTGGCGCGGGGGTGGGAGCGCCAGCTCGACACCCGCTACGCCACGCTCTTCTACGCGCCCACGCTCACGCCCGCGGCCTACCGCGCGTGGCTGTACGAAAACGCGATCTCCTACGTGGCGCTCCCCGACGTGCGCCTGGACTTCTCGGGCGTCGCGGAGGGCCGTTTGGTCGCACGCGGGCTGCCCTACCTGCGCGAAGTGTGGCGCTCGCCGCACTGGCGCCTGTTCGCGGTCGTGGGGCCATCGGCGTTGGCGACGGCGCCAGCGCAGCTCACCGCCGTGGGAGCTGACTCCTTCACGCTCGCCGCCCCCCATCCGGGCAGCTACGAGGTGCGCGTGCGCTACACCCCCTACTGGGCGCTCCGGCAGGGGCACGGGTGCGTGCGCAGCGCCCCGGGCGGCTGGACCGCGGTGCAGGCGCACACGGCGGGCACGATCCGCGTGGGCATCGATTTCTCGTTGGCGCGTATCCTCGACCACGGTCCACGCTGCACATGAGCCGCGACTCATGCCGGTGGCATCGACCGGCTCTCCCAGGATCTCCGGTCAGGGCCACGGTGCGCCTGAGCATCGATTAGGCTACCTCGATGGTCGCTCGGCTCCGCGTCATGCAGGCACGCGTTCCGCCCAACGGCTGGCTCGACCTGCTTCGCCAGCTGACGCTTTTCGGAGCGGCCTATCTGGCCTACCGCGTGGTGAGGGGGATGGTCGAGGGAAGAGCCACCGCCGCCTTTCAGCACGCGCGCGAGCTGATCCATATCGAGGAAACGATGCACGTCTTCGTCGAGCCCTCGATCCAGGCGTGGGCGGCGAGCAGCCACCTGCTGATGGACGTTTCGAGCTGGCTGTACGTCAACGCCCAGACCAGCGTGACGGTCGGTGCGCTGATCTATCTCTATCTGCGCCACAACCGCTCGTTCTACTTCGTGCGCAACATGCTGATGATCTCGATGGCGATCGCGCTCGCCGCCTACGCGGTGTTCCCGACGGCGCCTCCGCGGTTCATGCCGGAGTGGGGCTTCTTCGACCCGGTGGCGGACTTCACCGGGGTGCGCATCGAGACGGCGCACGGCGGTGGTGGCACCACCACCGCGCTCACCAACCTCTACGCCGCGGTGCCCTCGATGCACGTCGCGTTCGCGCTGCTGATCGGCTGGCCGCTGGCGCGCCTGGTGCGCTGGCGGGCGCTGCGTATCCTATGGCTGCTGTACCCGCTGCTGATGGCCTTCGTGATCATCGCCACCGCCAACCACTTCATCCTCGATGCCCTGCTCGGCGCTCTGACCGCCGCCGTCTCCGCCTACGGCGCGCTGTGGCTGGCGCGCGCGCGTCCCGCCGCGTGGCGCTTCTCCCCAGCGCGGCTGGAGGGGGCGAGCACCTAGGAATATGCCTCCCCGACACGCCCCCCCAACGAGACCGGGCGGGCGGCGCAGCTCCAGCCGATCTCCGATCGGCGCGGGACGGCGGGGCCGCCGCAGGGACCGACCCGCCCGCTCCGGGCGCGGCTTTCGCGCCAGCGGGCAGCGCCGCGAGCTGGTGCGCAACCGCCTGATCGAGTCGCGGCTGACCCCCAACACGATCTCGCTGACGGGCCTCGCGCTGAACGTGGTGGCCGCCGTGCTCGTGTGGGAAAACCTGTTCTTCCTCGGCGGGGTCGCGTTCGTGGTCGGCTCGGTGATGGACACGCTCGACGGCCGCTACTCGCGCATGTCCGGCAAGGGCACGCCCTTCGGAGCGTTCCTGGACTCCACGCTCGACCGCATCGAGGAGGGGATCGTGCTGACCGCCGTAGCCGGCTATTTCGCGCTGCAGGGCAACCGCGTGGCCGCCGCCGCGGTGGTGGTGGCGGTGCTCGCCTCGCTGATGGTGTCCTACACCCGCGCCCGAGCCGAGGCGCTCGGCGTGGAGTGCAAGGTCGGCATCGCCACGCGCCCCGTGCGAGTGGTCATCCTCTCGATCGGGCTGATCTTCGCGAAGGGTGCGTCGCTCGGCAACTTCGAGCTGCTGCAGCCCGCGGTGTATGTGCTGGCGGCGCTCAGCGTGGTGACTGTGCTCCAGCGCATCTGGCACGTGCGCCGCGAGCTGTCCGGGTAGTCTCCGGGGATGACCTCAACTACCGACAACGGCGCCGCGACCAACGGCGCCGCGCGCTACCAGACCGGCAAGGTGCGGGTGGCGATCATCGGCGTGGGCAACTGCGCCTGCTCGTTCGTGCAGGGCGTGCACCACTACGCGGACGCCGACTCCTCGCAGCGCGTGCCCGGGCTGATGCACGTCGATCTCGGCGGCTACCACGTGCGCGACATCGAGTTCACCGCCGCCTTCGACATCGACCGCGCGAAGGTCGGCAAGGATCTCGGAGCGGCGATTTGGGCGGGGCAGAACAACACGATCAAGTTCGCCACAGGGGCCCATGCGGTCCCCAGGAAGCTCGGGGTGCCGGTGCACCGCGGGATGACCCACGACGGCCTCGGCAAGTACCTCAAAGAGAAGATCGTGAAGGCGCCGGGCGAGACCGCGGACATCGTCAAGATCCTCAAGGAGACCCACACCGATGTGGTGGTCTCCTACCTCCCGGTGGGCTCCGAGCAGGCCACGAAGTGGTATGTCGAGCAGGTGCTGGAGGCGGGCTGCGCGTTCGTCAACTGCATCCCCGTGTTCATCGCCCGCGAGGACTACTGGGACCGGCGCTTCAAGCGGGCGGGGCTGCCGATCGTCGGCGACGACATCAAGTCGCAGGTGGGCGCCACGATCGTGCACCGCGCGCTGGCGCGCCTGTTCGGCGATCGCGGCGTGCGGATCGTGCACACCTCGCAGCTGAACGTGGGCGGGAACATGGACTTCTACAACATGCTCGAGCGCGAGCGGTTGGAGTCCAAGAAGATCTCCAAGACCAACGCCGTCACCTCGATCATGGAGGACGAGCTGCCCGCCAACGACGTGCACGTAGGGCCGTCGGACTACGTGCCGTGGTTGACCGACCGCAAGTGGGCGCACATCCGCCTGGAGGGCCAGGCGTTCGGCGACGTGCCGCTGAACGCCGAGCTGAAGCTCGAGGTGTGGGACTCCCCCAACTCCGCCGGCATCGTGATCGACGCGGTGCGCTGCTGCAAGCTGGCGCTCAACCACGGCGTCGCCGGACAACTGGACGGGCCGTCGTCCTATCTGATGAAGTCGCCCCACACCCAGCGCCCCGACGATCAGGCACGCGCCGACACCGAGAAGTTCATCGCCAAGTACGCCGGCAGACCAGGCATCCCGGCGCAGGGGCGCAAAGCGACACGCCCCGCGAAGGCCGCCCGCGCCGCGAAGTAGCTGCTTCGAAGCCGCGAAGACCGCCCCGCGAGTAGCCGATTGGCCCGCCCACGGGCGGCGGTCGCGGGCAGCTCAACTAACCTGGAGCCGATGGCCCCGAGGTTCGCAGTCGCCCACGTCACCCCGTACCCGTGGGAGGCGCAGGAGAACGAGGTCAACGCGTACGTGCGGGGCGTCGCGAGCGAGCTCTCGCGGCGCGGGCACCGTGTGCTGATCCTCGCCCCGTCGCGCTCGCAGGAGCGGGTGCGCGCGTCGCGGCGGGCGCTGAGGGCGGTACGCGAGCAGCCACAGAGCCTGCTGGAGGGAGCCGACGAGGGCGAGCCGCGGGTGATCGCGGTGGGAGAGGTGCTCGATGTGCCCACCGGTTCGAGCAGGCCGGCGCGGGCACTGCCGATCGACGTGGCGCGCACGATCGAGGAGCTGCTGGGCGCGGTGGAGCTGGACTTCGTGCACGTGCACGAGCCGTTCGCGCCGAGCACCGCAAACGCGGCGCTGCGCCACTCGCGGGCGCTGAACGTCGGCTCCTTCCACGCGCCGACGGAGCGGCTGCTCTCCACGCTGCTGGGGCGCCGCTTCGTGACCACCTTCTTCGGCCGGCTGGACGCGCGCACGGCGAGCGTCCCGGAGACGGCGCGGCTGATGGAGCACCACTTCCCGGCCGACTATCGGCTGGTGGCCCCGGAGGGGTCGTCCGCGGGGCGCAGCTGGAACAGCGTGACGGATGAGGTGGAGGCGATCTACCGGGAGCTGGCCGCGCGGCGGCGCGACCCGCGGGGCGACCCCGCGCTGCGCCGGCGCCTGGCGGGGAGGCCGCTGATCGATGTGGACCTGCACATGCACACCGACCACTCCCACGACTGCGCCACGCCGGTGGAGGTGCTGCTGGCGACCGCGCGCGAGCAGGGGTTGGGGGCAATCGCGGTGACCGACCACAACGAGGTGTCGGGCGCGCTCGAGGCCCGTGCGCAGGCGGACAGATCCGGTCCCCACCCACCCGTCAAGGTGATCGTGGGAGAGGAGGTGAAGACCGCCGGCGAAGGCGAGGTGATCGGACTGTTCATCGAGGAGCGCATCCCGCGCGACCTGACGCTGGCGGAGACGGTCGCGGAGATCAAGCGTCAGGGCGGGGTCGTGTACGTGCCGCACCCGTTCGACCGCATGCACGCGGTGCCCGATTACGAGCACCTGCTGGGAGTGCTCGACGAGGTCGATGCGATCGAGGTGTTCAATCCGCGTGTGGCGATCGGCGCGTTCAACGAGGAGGCGGCGCGCTTCGCTGCCAAGTACCGGATCCCGGCGGGCGCCGGCTCGGACTCGCACGTCGCCCAGGGCCTCGGCTCGGTGCGGGTGAGGATGCTCGACTTCGAGGGCCCGCAGGAGTTCCTGCAGTCGCTGCGCGACGCCGAGATCGTGACGCGCCCGACCAGCCTGCTGTACGTGCAGGCGCTGAAGTTCCTGGAGACCCGTGCCACGCCGGCCTCGGCCCGGCGGGCAAGAAGGGCGCGGCGAGTGCGGCGCGCCACGGGCAACAACCCCCGGCCATGACCGCCGAGGAGGCAGCCCGGAACAGGCCACCGGACCCGCAACGCAAGATGCAGCGCCAAGGACAAGGGGCAGCGCCGTCAAAACCAACGGCGTCGATGCCAGCAACCGATGATGAGATCCGCGAGAAGTATCTGGAGCGAGCGATCCGCGAGCTCAACACGCTCACGCGCGACCTGCAGACGTGCCCGCACTGCCCCCGCGGCAACCTGATGCCGGTGCTCGGCTCGGGGCACCCGCAGGCGGACGTGATGCTGCTCAAGCACGCCCCGATGCCCTCGGAGGTCGAGGAGGGCGTCGCCTTCTACGGCCGCGCGGGGAGCGCGCTGATGAAGTCGCTCAAGCGCCTCTCGATCGACCCGCTGGCGGTGTATGGCACGCTGTGCGTGAAGTGCCCTTTGGGCGACTCCTCGCTGGCCGAGCCGGAGTGCGTGGGACGCGTGGTCGAGGAGATCGCGATCGTGCAGCCGAAGATCGTCGTGGCGATGGGCGCGGAGGCGCTGGCGGCGCTGGGCGACCTCGAAGTCCCGCTCGCCCGTCCGCTCGCCCCCCGGTTGGGCGAGATCCAGCAGCTGACTCCCTCGATCGACGCGCTGTACGTGCCCAACATCGACGAGTCGCTCGACGGGCAGGAGGCCAAGCGCGCCTTCTGGGAGGCGTTCCGGGCACTCGGCGAGTGGTGGGCGGCGCAGCCTCCCTATTGAGCTGTTCCCACCGGCGCATGCGCCGGTGGGCGGGGCAGCGCATGCGCTGCCCCGGACCAGGCCGCATGCGGCCTGGTCTATGAGATATCGAGGATGATCTTGCCGAGCTTGCCGCCGGCTGCGAAGCGGTCGTAGGCCGCGGCGGCATCGTCGAGCGGGAAGGTCGCGGCGATCGGGACGGTGACGGCGCCCGAGGCGAGCAGCGGCAGCACCTCGCGCTCCAGGCGGCGGGCCACGAGCGCTTTCTCCTCCAGCGGCCGCGCCCGCAGCGTGGAGCCGTGGATGCGCGCGCGCTTGCCCATCAGCGCGAGCAGGTTGAGCTCGCACTTGGCGCCAGCGCTCACACCGATCACGACGATTCGCCCGCCCGTGGCGAGCGCGTTCAGGTTGTCCGCCATGTTGGGGGCGCCGACCAGCTCGAGGATCACATCGAACGGCCCCTGCTCGGCGAAGCCCTCGGGCGCGATCGCCCTCGCCCCGAGCGCCGCGACCTCGGGGCGGGACTCCTCGCGGCGCACGGTCGCCGTCACGCGCGCGCCGCTCGCACGGGCGAGCTGGATCGCCGCCGTGCCGACCCCGCCCGCGCCACCGTGCACGAGCAGGCGCTCGCCAGGACGCAGATCGGCCTGCGTGAAGAGCGCGTCGTGGGCAGTCGTGAAGACCTCTGGCAGTCCGCCGGCCGCAGGCCAGTCGAGGACGTCGGGCACCGGCATCAGCTGACGCTCGTGCACGACGCACAGCTCGGCCTGCGCGCCACCGCCGACGATCGCCATCACGCGCTCGCCGGGCGCGAAGCGCTCCGCCCCCTGGCCAAGCGCGGCGACCTCTCCCGCCAGCTCCATCCCCGGGATGTCCTGCGGCGAGCCGGGGGGTGCCGGGTAGAGCCCGCGGCGCTGCATCATGTCGGCGCCGTTGAGCCCCGCCGCGCGCACGCGCACCAGCACCTCACCCGTTCCCGGCACCGGGTCGGGGTGCTCCTCGACGACGATCTCCTTATCACGGATGGTGGCGGCGCGCATCGGTGGGAAGCCTACCCGCCCGTGGCGGGCTCCCCCTCCTCGCCCGGCTGCGCCCCGGTGTCCAGCTCGGAGGCTGCCTCTGCATGCGGCGCAAAGCCGGCGCCGGCGCCGCCAGTGCCTTCGCGCTCCAGCAGAGCAACGCACTCCACGTGGTGCGTCTGCGGGAACATGTCCACAGGGCGCACCTTGCGCAGCTTCCACCCGGCCTCCACCAGCTGCGCGGCGTTGGGGGCGAGCGTGGTGGGGTTGCAGGAGATGTACACGATCCGCCTTGGTCCCGCTTCGATGATTCGGCGCACCACTTTCTGTGAGAGCCCGGCGCGGGGAGGGTCGACGACGAGCACGTCCGGGCGCCCGGCGCGAGCGAGCAGCTCGGGCAGCGCGAGGCGCGCGTCGCCTGCGAAGAAGTGCGTGTTTGCGATCTCGTTGCGCCGCGCGGCGGCGATCGCGTCGGCGACCGCCTGCTCGACCAGCTCGATCCCCCACACCTCGCCGGCGCGGGGCGCGAGCGATAGCGCGATCGTGCCGGTGCCGCAGTAGAGGTTGTACACCCGCTCCCATCCCTCCAGGGCGGCGTACTCGGCGGCGATCCCGTACAGCACCTCCGCCATCTCGGTGTTGGTTTGAAAGAACGCCGCGGGGGAGATGCGCAAATCGAGCTCGCCGACACGCTCCGGGAGCTCCGCATCGCCCCACACCAGCTCGGTCTCTCCGCCGGCAGTCGTCTCGGCGAGCTGGCGTGAGCGCGTCCACAGCACGCCCGAGAGCCGCTCGCCCAGCTCGGCGGCGAGCGCCGCAGCCAGCGCGGGCGCGTCGAGCTCGCCCTCAGTGGTCACGATGCGCACCTGCAGCCGGCCCGTGCGCCGGCCCTCGCGCACCACGAGGTTGCGCAGCAGCGCGCGGCCGTCGGGTCCGGGGCCGGTGCGCTCCTGCGCCGACGCGGCATCGCCGCGGTGGGGTGCGGTTTTGCGCACGAGCTCGCCATCCGGGAAGGCGCTGTTCCCACCGTTGCGAGCCCCAGCCGCGTCACCGGGACGATCACCGAGGCCGCCGCCCTCCTCCCCGCCGCGGCTCCACGCGCGCAGCCCCTGCTCGCGGCACCAGCCGATCGCCACGCGGCGCGCGAGGTTGCCCTCCTCGGAGGCCAGCAGGCAATCATCGATCGCCAGCACCATGTTCCAGCCCGCGGGGGCGTGAAAGCCACACACCAGCCCATCCGTGTCCAGGTCGTGGCCGAAGGAGTACTCGAGCTTGTTGCGGTAGCGCCACTGTTCGAGCGCCGGCACGATCGGCTCGACCGTGAAGCCCGCGAAGCCGCCCAGCCGGCGCAGCGCGTCCTGGGCCTGGGTTTGCTTGATCTCCAGCTGGCGCTCGTAGGGGAGCACCTGCCACGGCACGCCGGGGTGCTCGGCGCGTGGGGCAATCCGCTCGGGGCCGGCCTGCAGGATCTCGAGCGTGCGGGCGTGGGCGTAGTTGCGCTTGCGCTTGTACACCACGGCGCGCACGCGGTCGCCGGGGACGGCGCCGGCCACGAACACGACGTAGCCGTGCTCGCCCAGGCGCGCCACGCCCTCGCCTCCGTAGGCGAGCGAGTCAACCGTCAGCTCCAGCTCCTGGCCGCGCTCCGGCCGCTCAATCATGCTCAGCGCCCGCCACCAACAGCTCCAGCAGCGCCTTTTGCGCATGGCGGCGGTTCTCGGCCTGCTCCCAAATGCGCTGGCGTGGGCCGTACATCACCTCGGGCGTGATCTCCTCGCCGGGGTGGGCGGGCAGGTCGTGCATCGCAAACGCGCCCGGCGCCGCCGCGTCCAGCAGCGCGTCATCGACGCGGTAGTCCGCCAGCGCCTCGCGCCGCTCGCGCGCGGTGGCCTCGTCGCCCATGCTCACCCACACGTCGGCGTACACCGCGCACGCTCCCTCCACCGCCTCGTAGGGGTCTGAGTGCACCGTCAGCTTCCCGCCGGCGCCAGCGGGCAGCGCAAGATCGGGCTCCAGCGCGTAGCCGGCGGGTGAGGCCACGGCGACGTGCATCCCGGCGAGCGTGCCCAGCACGGCGAGCGAGCGGGCGACGTTGTTGCCGTCGCCCACATACGCCAGCCGCAGCCCCTCGAGCGCGCCGTACGCCTCGCGCAGCGTGAGCAGGTCGGCGAGCGCCTGGCAGGGATGGTGGCGGGCGCTCAGCATGTTTACGATCGGCACCGTGCTGTAGGCGGCGAGCTCCTCCAGCAGATCGTCCGCTCCGGTGCGCAGCCCCACCGCCGCGACGTGCCTGGAGAGCACCAGCGCCGTGTCGCGCGGCGCCTCGCCGCGCGATAGCTGCAGTTCATCGCTGCGCAGCACCACCGCGTGGCCACCCAGCTCGTGGATGCCCACCTCGAACGACACGCGGGTGCGCGTGGAGGGCTTCTGGAAGATCAACGCCACGCTGCGTCCGGCGAGCGCGGGAGATGAGAGCGGCGCGGCCTTCAGCTCGGCCGCGCGCGCCAGCAGCCGGTCGAGCTCGGTGGCGCTCAGCTCCGCTCCGGTGAGAAAGTGGCGCGGGGCCACTGGCTGTTCGGGCTCCCGCGTCCCCGCGCTCTGGAGCGCGGCCGCGCCGCTCGGTGGGGATTCGCGCGATGCCATGGGAGCGCCAGTCTAGGCTAGGCTGGGCCGATGCAGGGGAGGAGGGGTGGCAAACAAAAAAAGATGAGAGAGGCGCTGTCCCTCTCGGCAGGGTGCGCAGTGCTCGCGCTCGCCGCAGGCTGCGGATCGAGCGGTTCGAGCGGATCGACGACTCCGAACACGACACACGGCCCCGCCACCGCGACGTCCAAAACCGCCGCTGGCGACGGGCCGAAGGCGGTCACCACCCCGAAGTACGCCATTCCCTCCTCCTCCGAACCGGTGAAAAGCGGGGTGGTGCAAATCGCCTACCGCAACATCGCGATCGACCCCGATACGGTGCGGGCGAAGGTGGGCAGCACGATCAAGTGGACCAACGAAGACCCCGAAAAGTGCAACGTCACGAGTAAGGGCGGGCCATACACGTTCGCCTCCAAGGACTTCGGCGAGGGTGGTAGCTTCGAACTGAAGCTCGACAAGCCGGGGTTGATCCACTACGAGTGCACCTACTACCCGACGACGATGAATGGCACCATCGAAGTGGTCGGGTAGCGAGCGTACGCGCACGTCCTACCGAAACTGGGCCAGACCCTCATCGGGCGTCGAGGCGGTGGCGTAGAGGCGCCGCGGGATACGCCCGGCGGTGCCGGCAAGGCGTCCAGCCTCCACGGCGTGGCGCATCGCGCGGGCCATGCGCACGGGGTCCTCGGCGCGGGAGATCGCCGACGCCGCCATCACGGCGTCACAGCCGAGCTCCATCGCCAGGGCGGCGTCGGAGGCCGTGCCGATGCCGGCGTCCAGCACCACCGGCACGCGCACCGCTCGACGCAGGAGAGCCAGGTTGTAGGGGTTGCGGATGCCCATGCCGCTGCCGATCGGCGCCCCCAGCGGCATCACCGCGGCACAGCCGACGTCCTGCAGGCGCCGGGCGAGGACGGGATCGTCGGTCGTGTAGGGAAGCACCGTGAAGCCCTCGTCGACCAGCTCCTCGGCGGCGCGCAGCAGCTCGGGGGCGTCGGGAAGGAGTGTGTCCTCGTCGCCGATCACCTCGAGCTTGACCCACTCGGTGGCGAACGCCTCGCGCGCGAGCTTCGCGGTGAGCACCGCGTCGCGCGCGGTGTGACAGCCAGCGGTGTTGGGCAGCAGCCCCACGCCGACATCGGCGAGCACGTCGATCAGCGAGCCGCGCGCCCGCGGATCGATTCTTCGCAAGGCGACCGTCACCAGCTCGCTACCGCTCGCCCGGATCGCCTCCGCCATCAGCTCCAGCGAGGAGAACCCTCCGGTGCCCAGCAACAGGCGGGAGCGCAGGGTGCGCCCGGCGATCGTCAGAGGAGCGTCCGTCGGGGCCTCGCCGTGGACGGAGCCCGCGGACGAAACGTCGGCGGCGAGGACACCGTCGGCGGTATCGGCCACCGGAGTGTCCGCCGGATGGCCGGGGTGAGGAGCGGGCCGGCCGGGAGATGTCGAGCGGGTTGTGCTCATCGCCCACCATCATCCTCCCTGCATCGCGGTGAGCACCTCCACGCGGGCATCCGCGGAGAGCGCAAAGGTCTCCCAGGCGGCGCGAGGAACGACCTCGCCATCGACGGCCACCGCCACGCCGCGCGCGTCGACCGACAGCCCGAGCCGAGCGAGCGCGCCGCCGACGGTCTCGCCGGCCGGCAGGTCGGAGTTCTGCCCATTCAGGCAAATCACGCGAGCACCCCCACCAGTGCCTCGCTCACAAGCTCAGCGGTGAGCGGCGCGAGCAGAATGCCGTTGCGGTGGTGCCCGGTGGCCCACACCAGCCCCTCCACCGCACCCGGGCCGATCACCGGGGCGTTGTCTGGAGTGGAGGGCCGGAACCCGACGGAGAGCTCCTCGATCTGCAGCTCCAGCACCCCGGGCACCAGCTCGCGGGCGTCGCGCAGCAGCTCGTAGACGCCGCCTGCCGTCGGGCGCTCATCGAAGCCGCGCTCCTCGACGGTGGCGCCGAGCACGTAGCGCCCGTCGCCGCGGGGCACGAGGTAGCCGCCCTCGAAGCGCAAGACACGCTCCAGCAGCCCCGGGCCGACGGGATCGCACAGCCGCAGGATCTGTCCCTTGACCGGACGCACCGGCACGCGGGCCCGCGCCGGCAGCCCGGCGATCTCGCCGGTCCACGCGCCGGCGGCGAGCACCACCTGCCCGGCGCTCACGCGCTCCCCGTCGGCGAGCGCCACACCGGTGATGGACCCGTCCAGCTCGACGCCAGCCACTGGTGCATGCTCGCGCACCAGCACCCCGCTGCGCTCGCACGCGCGCCGCAACGCGACGAGCACGAGCCGGGGGTCGACGCTGTGGTCGTCGGGCGCATGGAGCGCCAGGCGCACGGTCGGCGCAAGCGCCGGCTCGAGCGCGCGCGCGGCGCTGGCCCGCAGCCGCGTGGCGCGCAGGCCGAGGGATTCGCGCAGCGCGAGTTGGCGCTCGAGCTCGCGGGCCTCGTCCTCGTCGCGCGCGAGCACCAACGTGCCGCTCCGCCGCAACCCGACCGCGACGCCGGCCTCCTGCGCCAACTCGTCCGCGAAGTCGGGCCACATCTGCGCCGAGCGCAGACCGAGATCGAGCACGCGCCGCCCGGCCTCCCCGAACTCGACCTCGGAGACCGGGGCGAGCATCCCGGCGGCGACGCCCGTAGCGCACTGCGCACCAACCGCGTCGCGCTCGAGCACGGTCACAGACAGTCCGCGCTGCCGTGCGCGCCAGGCCACCGCGAGGCCGATGATGCCGCCGCCGACGACGGCCACATCCACCGCTTGAACATGGTTGGGCATGGGTTGATGCTAGTCCCAGCGGCCGTGCGAGACTTGGGCCGATGCCCACCCACGACCTAGGCCATGAGCGGCGCGCGCGCCTGGCGGCGGCGCGGCTGTACCTGGTGTGCGATTCCAAACCCAGCGGCCGCGAGTTGCCCGATGTCCTGCGCGCGGCGATCGCCGGTGGCGTGGACATCGTGCAGCTGCGCGACAAGCACCTCTCCGACGGCGAGCTCACAGAAGTTGTGAGCACTGCTCACACAATCTGTGAGCAGCTGGGGGCGTTGCTGATCGTCAACGACCGTCCCGCGGTGGCGCTGGAGGCAGGCGCCGACGGGGTGCACGTCGGCCAGGGCGACATGCCGGTCGCGCAGGTGCGGGAGCTGGTTGGCCCGGACTTGCTGATCGGCCTCTCGACGCACGCCCCGGCGGAGATCGACGCGGCTGCGGCAGAGGGCAACCCGGCGACGGCGCGGTTCGATGCGGCCACGGGGGCCGACCGCAAGGACGTGGCGAACGTGGACTACATCGGCGTGGGTCCCGTCTACGCGACGCCGACCAAGCCTGGTCGCCCCGCGGTCGGCCTGGAGCTCGTCCGCTATGCCGCCGAGCACTCGCAAATGCCGTTCTTTGCCATCGGTGGTATCGACGGGGACAACATCGAGGCCGCGATCGAGGCCGGCGCCCGGCGTGTGGCCGTGGTACGGGCGATAGCCAACGCGGCAGACCCCGAAGTGGCTGCGCGCACGCTGCGCGAGGCGCTCAGCTCCGATACGCGCTCGCGCACGGAGCTGAGGGACGAGCTCGCCCGCGCCACACTTCAGCCCCTCGCCGCGGGCGAGCGACCTACAGCGCTGCTGGTCGCGGTGGCGGTCGCCGCCCTGCTCGCGATCGGCGTCGCGGCGGGCGCGCTCAGCATCCACGACCTGCGCCGCCACGGCGGCTCGCTCCCAGGCGGCATCTTCCTCGCGATCGTGCTCGCCGCGATCGCGGCGGGGATGTACAGGCGGCGCTACTGGGCGGTGCTCGGCTTCGAGGCGCTGCTGGCCTTCCAGATCCTCGTGGCCTCGCTGGCGCTCGTGATCGCCACCACGATCCCCGCGGCCGCCGCCTGCCTGCTCAGCATCGGCCTGAGCGGCTGGCTGTTCTGGAAGCTGGTGCGCGTGATGGGTCGCATGCAGGCCGGCGAACGACATGCCGACGGGCTGCGATAGGCTCGCGCACAGTGGCCAGCTCCTCCTACGACTGCATCGTGATCGGCTCCGGACCGGGCGGGTATGTCGCCGCGATCCGCGCCGCGCAGCTCGGGAAAAAGACGGTGGTGATCGAGAAGGACAAGGTTGGGGGGCGCTGCCTCAACTATGCCTGTATCCCCGCCAAGGCAGTGCTGCGCTCGGCCGACCTGCTCAGCGAGATTCGCGAGGCCGGCGATTTCGGGCTGCGAGTGGCAGGCGTCGAGGTCGACTACCCCGCGGTGCAGGCACGGCGAGAGAAAGTGGTCGGGACGCTCACCGGCGGAGTGGGCGGGCTGTTCAAGAAAAACGGGATCGAGGTGATCGCGGGCGAGGCCACGCTCGCGCCCACCGCCGCAGGGCAGGGTAGTGCCAACGGCGAGCACTCCGCCGTCAAGGTGCGCGTCGGGGAGGAGGAGCTCGAGGCCGCGAGCGTGATCCTCGCCACCGGCTCCGTCGGCCGCTCGATCCCCGGGGTGCAGCTGGGCGGGCGTGTGATCGGCACCGAGCAGGCGTGGGCACTGCCAGAGCTGCCCCGGCGCCTGGCCGTCGTGGGCGCCGGCGCGTCGGGGGCGGAGATCGCCTCCGGCTTCGCGCGGCTGGGCAGCGAGGTGCTGCTGTTCGAGATGCTCGACCGCGTGCTCCCCACCGAGGACTCCGACATCTCTCGTCTGGTGGAGCGCGGGCTCAAGCGCCAGGGCATCCAGGTTCTCACAGCCACGCCGATCGAGGGGGTGCGCGCCGGCGAGACGGGTGTGAGCTTCACCTACGCGAGCGGGTCCGCCGGGAGCGGTGCCCCTGAGGGCTCTGGCGGCGGCGACCTGGGCGCGGGCGAGTCCGCCGGGAGCGGTGCCCCTGAGGGCTCCGGCGGCGGCGACCTGGGCGCGGGCGAGTCCGCCGAGGTGGACCACCTGGTGATCGCCGCCGGGCGTGGGGCCGACGTGGACGCGCTCGGCCTCGCCGCCGCCGGCGTCGAGCTCGACGAGCGCGGGCTCGTGAAGGTGGACGGCGCGCTGCGCACCACCGCGCCCGGCATCTACGCGATCGGCGATCTCGTGCCCGGTCCCGCGCTCGCGCACAAGGCCTCCGACGAGGGCATCATCGCGGCGGAGGACTCCGCCGGTCTCGCCACCCACCCGCTCGCCTACATCGACATCCCCCGCGCCACCTTCTGCACGCCCAACGTCGGCTCGTTCGGGCTGACCGAGGAGCAGGCGCGCGAGCAGGGCCACGACGTGGTGGTCGGCAAGGTGCCCTACGGCGCCGTGGGGGGCGGCATCGTCTACGGCGACCGCACCGGCCTCGTCAAGCTGGTGGGCGACGCCAGGTACGGGGAGCTGCTCGGCGGGCACATCGTCGGCAGCCGCGCCACCGAGCTGATCCAGGAGCTCGTCAACGTGCGCGCGCTGGAGGGCGGCTTCCCCGAGGTCGCCCACATCATCCACGGCCACCCCACCCTCTCGGAGGCCGTGATGGAGGCCGGGCGCGCCACCGACGGCTGGCTGATCCACGGCTGAGCGCACCGTGGATCGGAGCGTGGCTACGCTCTGCGCATCGACTCGGCTTTCTACTTCGATCTATCCAGTCCGCTCGCCTACCTCGCGGCCGAGCGCGTCCTGCAGGCGATCCCCGGACCGCTGGAGTGGCGGCCGGTGCTGGCGCGCGAGCTGCCCGGCGCGGAGACCTTCGAGTCCTTCCGGTGTGAGACCGAGGCGCAGGTGTTTCGCGCAGACGTGCAGCGTCGTGCCGAGGAGCTGCGCCTGCAGCCGCTGCGCTGGCCCGAGCCGTTTCCGTTCGACAGCGCGCTCGCGATGCGTGTCGCCACCTACGCAAAGTCGATCGGCCGGGTCGTGCCCTTCGCGCAGGCCGCCTTCCGCCAGGCGTTTGCCGCCGGGCGCTCCCTCGCAGACCCCGACACCGTCCTGATCGCCGCCGCCGCCTGCGAGATGCACCCCCACGCCGTTCTGCGCGGCGCCGAGCTGCGCTCGGTGCGCGAGCAGCTCGCATCCGCCACCGCAGAGGCGGCGCTGGCTGGTGTCGGCGATGTTCCCGCAGTGGTTGCCGATCTTCGATCGGCAGGGCGTCGCGTGCTCGTCGGCGAGCGCGCGCTCGAGGAGGCGGGAGAGCTGCTGGCGAGTACCGCCGCGCGATGAGAGCCAACCGCGCCTACCGGCTGATCGTCAGACGCGGTGGGTGGGTACCCGCGCTGCTGGCCGATCCCGCGCGAATCGACCACATCGAGGTCGTGGAGATCGACAGCGGCGAGGTGGTGCTGTTCTGGGACTGCCCCCCGCAGCAGGCCGCGCGCCGCGCGCGGGCGCTGCGCGCCGACCTGGCACAGCTCCGGGATGAGGAGTTCATCGCCCGCTGGGCTACCGTGGAGCACTGATGAGCAGATGAGCACCGCCCTGCCCGATCCCCACACGGCACGCGAGTGGCTGGCGACGATGACGCTGATCCGCCGCTTCGAGGAGCGCGCCGGCGAGATGTATGCGCGCGCGAAAGTCGGCGGCTTCCTGCACCTCTCGATCGGCGAGGAGGCCACGATCGTCGGCGCCGCGCGGGCGCTGCGCACGGGCGACTACCTGATCTCGACCTACCGCTCGCACGGTCATGCGCTCGTGCGCGGAACGCCGCCTGGCAACGTGATGGCGGAGCTGTTCGGGCGCGTCGACGGCTGCTCCGGCGGGCGAGGGGGCTCGATGCACATGTTCGATCTCGGGCGTCGCTTCATGGGCGGCTACGGGATCGTCGGCGGCAATCTGCCGATCGCGGCGGGCATCGCGCTGGCGAGCGACTACCGCGGCGAGGAGGACGTCACGCTGTGCACGTTCGGCGACGGCGCCTCCAACCAGGGCACCTTCGGCGAGACGCTCAACCTCGCCGCGCTGTGGCGCCTGCCGGTGGTGTTCATGGTCACCAACAACCAGTTCGGGATGGGCACGGCCCTGGGGCGTCACTCAGCCGTCACCGACCTGCGGCGCAAGGGCGAGAGTCTCGGTGTGCCGGGGATGCGCTGCGACGGGATGGACGTGCTCGACACCCACGCGACGATCTCAGAGGCCGTGCGGCGGGTACGGGAGGAGCGCTGCCCGCTGCTGGTGGAGGCGATCACCTACCGCTTCCGCGGCCACTCGATGGCCGACCCCGAGTCCTATCGCTCCAAGGAGGAGGTGGCCCTGTGGCGCGAACGCGACCCGATCCCCGTCTTCGGCGATCGCTTGGAGCGCGAGGGCCTGATCGACGCGGCCGAGCGCGGCCGGCTCGACGAGCAGGCGCTCGCACAGGTGGACGAGGCCGTCGCGTTCGCCGAAGCGTCGCCCTTCCCGGCCCCGGAGTCGCTGTACGACGACGTGTACGTGCTCGGCGACCAGGTGCACGGCTGGTACTCGGTGCGGACCTCTCAACTGCAGGACGGCCACGGCACGCCGCAGGCAGCCGAACAGGCCAGCGTGGGGGAGATCCCACAGCAGATCACGAGCGCCCTGCAGGCGGGCGAAGACGCCCTCTGATGGCCGAGCTGCGTTACCGCGAGGCCCTGGGCGCTGCCCTGCGCGAGGAGCTCGCCCGCGACGAGCGCGTGATCCTGATGGGCGAGGACATCGGCGTGTTCGGCGGCGCCTTCAAGGTCACCGCCGGCCTGCTGGAGGAGTTCGGCGAGCGGCGCGTTCGCGACACGCCGATCTCCGAGAACACGATCGTCGGCATGGGCGTGGGCGCCGCGATGGTCGGGCTGCGCCCGGTGGTCGAGCTGATGACGATCAACTTCGCGCTGCTCGCCTTCGACCAGATCGTCAACCACGCCGCTCACATCCACTACATGTTCGGCGGGCAGGTCCGCGTGCCGCTCGTGGTGCGCATGCCCCAGGGCGCGGGCCACCAGTTGGGTCCCACGCACTCCCACTGCCTAGAGGCGATCTTCATGCACGTCCCCGGGCTGCTCGTCGCCACCCCCTCCACCCCCGCCGACGCCAAGGGCCTGCTGAAGGCGGCGATCCGCGACGAGAACCCCGTGATCTTCATCGAGCACGAGTCGCTCTACGGCCAGCGCGGGGAGGTGCCCGATGGGGAGGAGCACGTGCAGGCCTTCGGGCAGGCGGCCGTGCGCCGCGAGGGCGCCGACGTGACGATCATCGGCATCTCCCGGATGGCGCTCACTGCGGAGCGGGCGGCCGCGACGCTCGCGCAGGAGCACGGCGTGCAGGCCGAGGTGATCGACCCCCGTACCCTGCGCCCGCTCGACCTCGACACCGTGCTGCACTCCGTCGCCAAGACCAACCGCTGCGTGGTCGTCGAGGAGGGCTGGCCCCACGGCGGAGTCGGCGCCAACCTCGCGGCGCTGATCGCCGAGCAGGCATTCGACGACCTCGACGCTCCCGTGCGGCGCGTCACCGGCGCGGATGTGCCGATGCCCTACTCCAAGCCGCTCGAGGACATCGCCTACCCGCACGAGCCCCAGGTCGTGCACGCTGCGCTGGAGGCGCTCGGGCAGGCGCCGTCGCGGGACGGCCTCACAAGGGGCGCGAGGTGACGCGCCGATGAGCGAGATCATGATGCCCCGGCTGTCGGACACGATGGAGGAGGGCACCGTGCTGCGCTGGTGCAAGCGCGACGGCGAGCACGTGCGCCGTGGCGAGGAGCTCGTCGAGATCGAGACCGACAAGGCGGCAATGGTGTATGAGTCCGACCAGGAGGGCGCTCTGCGGATCGTCGCCCAGGAGGGCGACACGCTCGCCGTCGGCGCAACGATCGCGCACGTCGGGGAGGCGGCGGAGGCCGTCGAGGCGCCAAGCACCAAGGCTCCCGCGCTGGCCGACGTGGCCCCGCAACAAGTAGGTACCCCCACAAACACTGCTGTGCATGAGGATGAAGACACCGAGGACCCCCTGGCAGACACTCCTGTACATCAAAATGCGGGCCGTGTGAAGGCATCCCCGCTCGCCAAGCGGATCGCCAACGAGAGCGGCGTAGACCTGCGCACGATTGCCGGCACCGGTCCCGGCGGACGGATCGTGAAGGCCGACGTCGAGGCTGCGGGCGTCACCGCATCGGGCACGCCTGCTCCAGTCACCTCCGACATCGCCCAGCGCGTGGCAACCGCCAAGGGGGAGACGACCGTTGTGGAGCTCACCCGCACCCAACAGACGATCGCGCGGCGGATGGCCGAGTCGAAGGCGACGATCCCCGACTTCGCGCTGCGGGCAGAGATCGACATGGAGAAGTGTGTCGCGCTGCGCTCGGAGCTCAAGCGCCTCTCCCCCGAGGAGGCGCCCACGTATAACGACATGGTCGTCAAGGCGTGCGCACTGGCTCTGCATGAGCACCCTCGCGCCAACGGCAGCTACCGCGACGGCAAACTGCAGCTGCACTCACGCGTCAACGTCGGGGTCGCGGTGGCGGTGGCGGTGGACGCAGACGGCGGCGGGGAGGCGAGGGGGACGGCGGGCATGGCGGGCGCGCTGGTCGTCCCCACCGTCTTCGACGCCGCTCTCAAGTCGCTCGGCGAGATCGCCCGCGAGACCCGCGTCCTGGCCGAGCGCGTGCGCGCCGGCACGATCACCCCGCCGGAGCTCGGAGGGGGCACGTTCACGGTCTCCAACCTCGGGATGTATGGGGTGCGCAGCTTCACCGCGATCGTCAACCCTCCGCAGGCCGCGATCCTCTCCGTCGGCTCGCTGGCCCCGCGCGCCGTGGTGCTGGCCGGCGGCGCAGACGGCGGTGGCGAGATCGTCGCCCGCCACACGATGGCCATCACGCTGGTCTGCGACCACCGCATCCTCTACGGCGCCGACGCCGCCCGCTTCCTCGCCCGCGTCAGAGAGCTACTGGAGGAGCCGGCCGCGCTCACCCTGTGAAAACGGGGTCCGGTGAACCGGACCCCGAAGGATGAGCAACCTTGTGGGATGAGCAACCTTGTGGGGCAACCCTGTGGGGCTCATCTTGGCGTGCGGAATATGCTACCACCAGAGGCGGTAAATCAATGAATCAAGGCCGCCGATCTTCCAACGACATCTGGGTTTGCCACCTCGGCACCCTCCCCTACCGCGAGGCACTCGCGATGCAGATGGACATCGCCGCGCGCCGCCAGACCGGGGGGCTGCCCGACACGCTGCTACTGCTGGAGCACCCTCCCGTCTACACCCGTGGGCGTCGCTCCCGACCGGACGAGCTGACCCTCGGCGAGGACTTCTACCGCGCGCGCGGCATCGAGATCGTGCCCACCGACCGCGGCGGGCGCGTCACCTACCACGGCCCCGGGCAGCTCGTGGGCTACCCGATCATGGGCGTCACGGACGTTGTCGCGCATCTGCGCACGATCGAGGACGCGATCGTCGCCGCACTCGCCGCGGAGAGCATCGCCGCCCGCTCTCGCCCACAGGACGGCCCCGACTACACCGGCGTGTGGGTCGGGGATCGCAAGATCGCCTCGCTCGGCGTACACGTCTCGCGCGGGGTCGCCACACATGGGTTTGCGGTCAATGTGGACAACGATCTGCAGCCCTTCGGCTGGGTGGTGGCGTGCGGGTTGCCCGACGTCGAGATGACCTCGATCGCCGCCGAGCTGGATGGTCGGGCCTCGATCGAGCGCTTTCGCACACGCATAGCGACGAGCTTTTGTCAGGTGCACGACCGCCCCCGGCGGCTGGTCACGGCCCAGGAGCTCGGGATCGATGCCACACACGCCACGGAGCTCGCAGCGGCATGAGCGCCACTCGCTCGCGCGCCAACCCGGGTGGGATGGATGTGCTCGAGGTTCTCGGGCTCGAGGTACGCCCGCTGCGCGAGCGCAAGCCCGCATGGCTGAAGGTGACGGCGCCCGGCGGAGAGCGCTACCGCGCGCTCACCGCGCTGATCCGCGACGAAGGCCTGCACACCGTCTGCCAGGAGGCTGCCTGCCCCAACGTCGGGGAGTGCTGGGAGCGGGGCACCGCCACGTTCATGATCCTCGGCGACACCTGCACGCGGCGGTGTGGGTTCTGCAACGTGAAGACCGGCCGCCCCACCTGGAACGATCCGCTGGAGCCCGCGCGCGTGGCGCGCTCGATCGCGCGCATGGGGCTGCGCCACGCCGTCGTCACCTCGGTGGACCGCGACGACCTGCCCGACAAGGGCGCCTCCGCGTTCGTCGGGGTCATCCGCCAGGTGCGCCGCCAGGCGCCCGGGTGCCTGATCGAGGTGCTCACTCCCGACTTCCAGGGCCAGGAGATGCCGCTCGCCAAGGTGATCGCGGAGCGGCCCGACGTGTTCAACCACAACGTCGAGGTCGTCCCCCGCCTCTACCCGCTCGCGCGGCGCGGCTCCTCCTTCGCGCGCTCCTGCCGCGTGCTCGAGCTTGCCAAGCAGCTGGGAGGCGCGGCGGTCACGACCAAGTCGGGGCTGATGGTCGGTCTCGGCGAGACCCACGACGAGCTCGTCGACGCCTTCGCGGCGCTGCGCCGTCGCGGCGTGCAGGTGCTCACCGTCGGGCAGTACCTGCGCCCCTCCGCCCGGCACCTCCCAGTCGTACGCTACTGGCACCCCGACGAGTTCGCCGCGCTGGAGCGCGCCGCGTACGAGCTCGGCTTCGAGCACGTCGCCGCCGGCCCGCTCGTGCGCTCCTCCTACCACGCCGACCAGCACGTGGCGCGGACGGGAACCCCACCCCGCCCGGGCGCCGGCCCGCTGGCGGCCGCAGAGCCGGGGTTGGCGGGAACCGCCCGCGGATAGTCTCCTCCGATCCCTCCCGCTCCAGACACCCGCTCCCGGCCGTGACCCGCGTGCTGATCCTGCTCGTGGCGGCGCTGTTCGTCGTCGGCCTCGCCTACCTCACGCTCCACACGATCGTGGAACAGAAAGGCATCTCGCTGGGCACCGCGGTGTCCGTGTGCGTGGTCGTGCTGATGGGCGTCGGGATCTTCGGCGCCCTGCTCGACCGGCGCCGCCGTTGAGCAACTCCCTCCGCCACCCGCCACCGCCACTTCGACACGCGCGCGGCCGAGCACCTCGACACGCACACGGCCGAAGGTAGTACCGTGTAAGAGGCGATTGACTGGTCAGTCAACCAAGGAGGCGCAGTGGATCTCGACGACACACCCGAGCAGGCCGCCTACCGCGCACAGGTGCGCGCGTGGCTGGAGCAGCACAAGCCCGAAGCGCCCATTATTGGGGACCCCGCCCACCCGGGCGCGCTGAAGGACGAGGATGCGATTGTCGCCGCGCGGCGCGCCTGGCAGGGCAAGCTCGCCGAGGGCGGCCTGGCGGGAGTGACGTGGCCGAAGGAGTACGGCGGCCAGGGCCTCGGGCCGATCGAGCAGCTGATCTGCGGCCAGGAGGTCGCTCGCGCGGGCGTCCCCGGGATCCTCGACGCGATCGGCGTGGGGATGCTCGGACCGACGATCATCGCGCACGGCGCGGAGGAGCAGAAGAGCCGCTACCTCGGCCCGATGCTGCACGGCGACGAGGTGTGGTGCCAGCTCTTCTCCGAGCCCGCCGCCGGCTCGGACCTCGCGGCGGTGCAGACCCGCGCGCGCCAGCAGGAGGATGGCAGCTGGCGCCTGTCCGGCCAGAAGGTGTGGACCACCAATGCTCAGTTCGCCTCCTACGGCCTGCTGCTCGCGCGCACCGACGCCGACGTCCCCAAGCACAAGGGACTGACGATGTTCATCGTGCCGATCGACGCCGAGGGGGTCACGGTGCGCGGCCTGCGGCAGATCTCCGGGGAGGCCGAGTTCAACGAGGTCTTCTTCGACGACCTCGCGCTCGACGCCGACGCGGTCGTGGGGGGCGTGGGCAACGGCTGGGGCACGGCGCTCACCACGCTGATGTTCGAGCGCGTCACGATCGGTCTCGGCGGGGAGGGGCTCGGCTACAACTCAGCGCGCTTCGCCCGCGCGATCGCCTCCGACGAGCACGCCCGCCGCGACCCCGAGGTGCGCCGCCAGCTCGGTGAGATCGCCTCCGAACTGATGGCGGTGCGCTTCACGGGCTACCGCACCCTCACCGCGCTGCAGCGCGGGCAGATCCCCGGCCCCGAGGCAGGCCTCGCGAAGGTGACGATCGTCAACGGCGCGATCAAGTCCGGTGACCTGATCGCCGACGTGCTCGGCCCCGACACGCTCGCGCAGGACAGCGAGTGGGCCTACATGATCTCGTTCCTTCCCGGCCTCAAGTCGGCGGGCGGCACCGAAGAGATCCTGCGCAACACGATCGGCGAGCGCGTACTCGGCCTGCCCACCGAGCCGCGCCTGGACAAGGGCATCCCATTCTCGGAGCTGCGTTCGAAGGAGACGGCAAAGGCATGAGCCTCGCATCTATGGCGGGATTGGAACCCGCCCACCCGGCCCCCCTCCCGACCTCCCCCCAAAGGAAGGCAGCGCAATGAACCTCGCATCTGGCGCGGGAAGGGGGCAGGCCCCCCTCCCGACCTCCCCCCAAAGGAAGGCAGCGCAATGAACCTCGCACTCTCAGACGAGCAGGTGCTGCTGCGCGAGGCGGCCCGCGGCGCGCTGTCGCGTTTCAAGACGCTCGAGGAAGCGCGTGAGGCGCTCGACAGCGGCGGCTCGACCGGCGATCTATGGCCCACCGCAACGGAGGCTGGCTGGCCGGGCCTGCTGATCGACGAGTCCCACGGCGGCGCCGGGCTGGATGTGTTCGACGCGATGCTCGTGCTCGGCGAGTGCGGGCGCGCGCTCGCGGCGGTTCCGCTGCTCGGCCATCTGCCCGCCACCGCGATCCTGAACGACTCCCCCGCCGGGGCGCCGCTACTGGGCGAGCTGGCGAGCGGCGAGCGGCGAGCGGCCTACCTGGCAGCACGCCCGCCGGATGACATCTCCGAGCGGTGGAGCGTCGACCCCGCGAGCGGGATGGAGCGCGCCGCGCTCCCGAGCGCCGTCCGGAGCGGGGAGGGCGAGGCAAAGGTGAGCGGGCGGATCGCGTTCGCTCCCGACGCCCCCGGCGCGGACGTGCTGGTGGGTGTCGCGCTGTTCGACGGTCGCGCGGTCGGCTTCGCCGTGGAGTCCTCCGCGGCCGGCGTCTCCGTCGAGGGGGTGCGTCGCTACGACGCCACCCGCACGCTTGGGCACGTGACGCTGCAGGATGCGCCCGCCACGATCCTCGACGCCCCCGAGGACGCGCTCGCCGAGGCGTGGCACCTCGCGCAGGCGCTGATCGCCGCCGAGTCGCTCGGCGCGGTGGAGAGCGCGCTCGACGTTTCGGTGGCGTACGCCAAGGAGCGCTTCACCTTCGGCCGCGCGATCGGCTCCTACCAGGCGGTCAAGCACTCGCTCACCGAGGTGCTGCGCCAGCTGGAGAACGGCCGCTCGCTGCTCTACTACGCCGGCTGGTCGCGCCACGGAGCGCCGGGGGAGTTCGCGTTGGCGGCGAACGCCGCGCGCTCGGTGGCGGGCCGTGCGCTCGATCACGCGGCCCGCACGATGATCTCGGTGCACGGCGGCATCGGCGCCACCTGGGAGCACGATGCCCCGCTGTACTTCCGCCGCGCCCAGCTCTCACGGCGGCTGCTGGGCGGCACCGCCCTCGCCACCGATCGGGTGGCGGGTGAGCTGATCGCGCAGGGGTGAGAGCAGCCGAGGCTGCCTGCGCACATTCGGGTAACGGCTCGCGTCGTCGTGAGCGCGACTGCGGTACGGTCGAGGCGTGCCTCGGCCAGCGCTAAGTATTTTGGACTGTAGACAATGGGCGACATTGGCGACCGGGGTGGGTGCGACCATGTGGTTGTATGAGGGTGAGCTTCCGTCCGACTCAAAGGCCAAGCTCGGCTGATGCTTGGGCAGCCGCGATCCGGGGTCTGTGCCGACGCGTCGGCATCGGCGGTCGAGCGATGAAGCGACGCGACTGGCTGCTGCTGTTCGCCGCCTACAAGGGCGCCCCCGATGGGCTCGATCCGATTCGCTTCCAAAAGGGCCTGTTCCTGTTCGCCCAGCGCGCGCATGTGCCTGAGCGATCCAAGTACAAGTTCGAGCCATACGTGTACGGCCCGATGAGCAGGGGGATCTACCATGACCTCGACCGCCTGGTGGACGAGGGGCTGGTCGAACGCGTTGCCGTGCCCGGCAAGCATTGGTCGCGATACAGGCCCAGCCGGGTGACGTTTCGCGAAGGGAAGCGGATCATCAAACAGGCCGAAGACGAAAAGCTGCTCGATGCCGCGCGCGAGCTGTTCCAGATCAAGCAGGATGTTGCGAGCGTCGGCTTCAAAGAACTGCTCGACCGTGTCTACACCGAACACCCAGAGTTCGCGGTCAACTCGGTTTTCCGCAAGTCCGCCTGATCGAGATCGCCCAGGAGTCCGACCGCGGGCCAAACCGGGATGATGCGTCGTTCATGAGGTACCCCCACCGGCCCAGGCAGAAAAGGTCTTGAGATGACGCTCATCGCCGCCCTGCGGTGCAGCGATGGTCTGATCCTCGGCTCTGACAGTCAGGAGACACGCGGCGCCAGAGGCCACCGCCTTGCTCGCTCCACTCAAAAGGTCTACGAGCCGCGCCCCGGCTTCCTGCTCGCCTGGGCCGGCCCTCAAGATGTCGCCCAGGGCTTCACCCTGCGCCTCGCGCGTGCCAAGCGCCTCTCGCCCAGCACCGACCGTTTGGAGATCAAAGCCCGCCTTCACGCGATCCTCGCCGAGCTTCGCGAGGACTCCAGCATCGAGGCGCGGAGCGACCACGTCGAACTGCTGATCGCATGGTGGTCGCGATCGGAAGGCAAACACGTCGCGCTCCACCTTTTCAGCGGTGGAGCGGGCGAGTGGGTGGTGACGTGGGCCTTTGGCGGCATGGAGCTCGGCATCGAGAGTGCCACCTTTGCCAGCGGCGCGCTGCGCTACATCGACCCGACAACGCTCACCCTGGAGCAGGCCAAGATCGTGGTGCTGAAGGTGCTTCGCGATGCGATCGACACCACCGTTGAGGGCATCGGCGGTCAGATTCAGCTGGGCACGGTCCAGCGGAGCGGCGTCCGGGTCCTCGACAGGGCCGATGTACGGGGACTGCATGACACTGTCAACCTGTGGGAGTCTCAGTGCGCCGAGCTTCTGCCCGGAGCCGCTGCCCCGCCGCCCACCAGCGACACTCCGGATCGCGGGGTGGACCTGCCGAGCTGAGGGGCCCTGAGCGATGGGCGCGATGGGCGAAGCGGGGCATGTGCTTGGTGCGGCGTGGAGATCTTCGCGCGAGGGCGGCGGCTATCGTCCATGCCGTGCGTGCCGAGCATGGCCCTTGCTGGCCACGGTGGCGGTGGTGTACGTCGCCATCACGGGCGCGCCGTACGCGTTGTAGACGGCCTGCACCAGCGCCGGCTGCACGCCGCAGTTGATGCAGAAGCCGTGCTGCGACCAGCCGATCGCGCGGGCGAGCACCTCGTCGGCGTATTCGACGCCGTAGGCGTCGTGGCCGTAGTAGTTGTACGCCGCCCACCACGCCGAGTCTTCCAGCGCGCTGCCGGCGCCGTCGGAGTACAGCAGCCACGCCGCCGCCATGATCGAGTCGTAGTCGTCGTAGATCGACGGGTGGTGGTCGGTGCGGTGGTTGTATGCCGCGGGGCGCACACCGAAGCGGTAGGCGTTCTTCACCAGATCCCACGTGCTCACCGTCCCGTTGGTGACGTTGAACTGCATCGGCCCCCCACAGCAGCCGGCGAAGTTCAGGCCGTGGTAGGTGGAGGGCGCAGTGGAGAAGGCGGTCTCCTGCATGTGGATCGAGGCGAGCAGCAGCCAGTTGACGCCGAACACCCTCTGTGCCTCTGCGTAAACCTGGTAAAAGCCCGCCTCCCACGCCGCCGAGATGTGCGCTTCGGGTCCCGGTGAGCTCGCCGCCACGTCCTCCCGCCCGCCGGGAGCGTGCGCTACGACGGCTCCAGCCGATGCCACCGCAGGCGATGAGCTCCCGGCAGACCCATGACGGGCGTCCGCATACGGCCCCGCCGCCGTACCCCGCCCCGAGCGCAGCGCCGCCTCAGAGGCGCTCGCCGCGGTCGGGGTGACAGCGCCCACGAGCAGCGTCGGCGGAGCGTTCGCAGGCGCCCTCGGAGAGGCGCCGACCACGCCGCCGAGGACCGCCGCCAGCACACCGACGCCAAGCAGGCACAGAGCCAGTGCGACCAGCCACGCCCTACGTTCGGAGGGCGGCGTGGGTGTGGAGACCTCGTCGTGCACCACCCTGACGGTATCGGCGCCACCTTAAGCGCGCGTAGGGCCTATCTCGGTAGGGGCATGCTTCTGGGGTGGTCGAGTGTCGAGTGAGGCGAGGACGCAAGGACGAAGGCGTGGTGGGCCCACGTCGAGCCCGAGGACAAGTCTCACGAAGGCAATCGGCCGCATCCCAGTGTGCGGGCCTACCGAGGTAGGCCCTTCAAGGGCCTACCCTGGATACGATGCCCGAGGAGACCGATCGGAAGTCGTCAAGCGACCCTTCTGAGCCTCCCGAAGAGTCAACCCCAGCTTCGCGGTCCGCGGCGGAGCCCAGCGGTCCACTGGCACTCGAGCGCCACCGCAAAGCGGATGGGCGGTTGCTGATTCTCTACCGGTGGGTCGGCGCGGATGGGTGAGCTGCGCTTCGAGGAGCTGCGCGGGGAGTGGGTGGACTACGCGATCCACCGCCAGGAGCGCACGTTTCTGCCCAGCGAGGAGCACTGCCCGCTGTGCCCCACACGCCCGGGAGGGGAGCCGACGGAGATTCCCTTCCCCGCGTTCGAGATCGCCGTCTTCGAGAACCGCTTCCCCGCGTTCGAGTCTCCCCGGGGGGCCGCGGAGGTCGTCGTCTACACCGACCGCCACCATGATTCCTTCGCTACGCTCCCCCCGCAGCGCGCTCGGGCGCTGATGTGGGTGTGGCGCGCACGCTATGAGGAGCTGGGCGCACGGGGGGACGTGGAGTACGTGCTGATCTTCGAGAACCGCGGCGTGGAGGTGGGGGTGACGCTGCATCACCCCCACGGGCAGATCTATGCCTATCCCTTCATGCCCCCCGTACCCGCCGCCGAGCGCGCCGCCGACGCGCGTATGGGGGGCTGCGCGCCGTGCGCGCTGCTGCAGCGAGAGCTCCGCGATGGGCTCCGAATCGTGCACGAGAACGAGCACGTGCTCATCTACGTCCCCCACGCCGCGCGCTGGTCCTACGAAGCGCACGTGGTGCTGCGCACGCACCGCCCCACGCTGCTGCACTGCACTCCCGCGGAGCTCGACGCGCTCGCCGACGCGCTGCAGGCGCTCACGCGTGGCTACGACGCGCTGTTCGAGCGGCCGTTCCCCTACATCATGGCCGTCCATCAGGCGCCCACGGACACCGGATCGGAGCGTGAGGGACACCTACATGTCGAGTTCTACCCCCCGCTGCGCACAGCGCACAAGCTGAAGTACCTGGCGGGCTCCGAGCAGGGCGCTGGGGTGGTCATCGCCGACACGCTCCCCGAGGAGTCCGCCGCGGCCCTGCGCGAGGCGGTCGGCCGTGCCGCCCTCTGAGGTGCGCGCGTTCGCACCCGGCCGGGTCAACCTGATCGGGGAGCACACCGACTACAACCGCGGTCTCGCCCTGCCGTTCGCGATCGCCGAGGGCGTCACGGTGCGAGCGCACGCACTCCCCGGGCAGCGCATCGTGGCCCGGGCGCTCGACCTGGGCGAGCACGACGAGTTCACGCTTCCCAACCCCGCGCGCGGTGAGAGCTGGCGCGCATTCGTGCGCGGGGTGGCCGCCGAGCTGGGACACGCGGGGGCACCGATCTCAGGAGCGGAACTCGAGATTGCAGGCAATCTGCCGCGCGGCGCGGGACTTTCGTCTTCAGCGGCACTGGAGGTGGGACTGTGCCTGGCTCTGCTTGGCCTCACCGGCGCCGAGTATCCCGTCGGCAAGCACGCCTCCCGAGCAGTCAACGACCGCCGCGAGCTGGCGCGGCTGTGCTCCCGGGTGGAGAGCGAGTGGCTGGGCGCGCACACCGGCCTGCTCGATCAGCTCGCCTCGCTCTATGGCGAGGCCGACACCGCGCTGCGCATCGACTTCTCCGATCTCGACATCCAGCCGGTGCCGCTCGTGCTTGCGGACGGCTGGCGGTTGGTGACGCTCGACTCCGGCGACTCCCATACGCTGGCGGCGTCCGGCTACAACGAGCGCCGCGCGGAGTGCGCGCGGGCGTGTGAGCTGCTCGGGGTCCAATCGCTGCGGGATGCACAGGAGCGCAGCCTCGATCGGCTGCCACCCGTGCTTGCCAGCCGTGTGAGGCACGTGCTCGGCGAAAACGCTCGCGTGCTCGCTACCGTCGCGGCCCTGCAAAGCGGAGCGCTCGATGAGGTGGGCGCCCAGCTCGATGCCTCTCACGCGAGCCTGCGCGACCTCTACGCGTGCTCCACCCCAGCTGTCGAGGCGGCGGCGCGCGAGCTGAGGGAGGCCGGGGCGCTCGGTGCCCGCATGGTCGGCGGCGGTTTTGGCGGGCACGTGCTGGGGCTCTTCCCACCCGGCTCCTCCCCACCCGCGCAGGCGCGCGAGGTGCGCCCCTCGCGCGGGGCTCGCCTGCTCGCCGGGAACCCGAGCTGAACGACCCCGCGCCGGAGCTCGACCGCCCGCCCCGACCCGAGCTGCGCAACCCAGCCGGGACCCGGAGGGTCCTCATCCAAATAAAAACCTGGCGACCACTCCGGGCTATGCCAGCAAGGCTATGCGACGGCCAACGCCGTCTGCTTCTCCGCCAGCGCCGCGATCAGCTCCTCGAAGGAGTCCGTGAACTTCTGCACCCCCTCGTGCTCCAGCGTGTCGGTGAGATCGTCGTAGTCGACGCCCGCGCGCGCGAGCTCGTCGAGCAGCTTGCGCGCCTCCCCCACATCCGCCAGCAGGCGCGCCTGCGGACGGCCGTGGTCCTGGTAGGCGCGGATCGTCTCCTCCGGCATCGTGTTGACCGTGTCGGGGCCGATCAGCTCCTCCACGTAGAGCGTGTCGAGGTAGTCGGGGTTCTTCGTCGAGGTCGAGGCCCACAGCACGCGCTGCGGGGTGGCGCCCTTGCCCGCGAGGAACTCCCAGCGGGGCCCGCGGAAGACGGAGCGGTAGTGCTGGTAGGCCAGCTTGGCGTTGGCCACTGCGAGGCGGCCCTTGAGCTGGTCGAGGACTCCGTCCTTCCCCGCTGACTGCAGCTCCCCCAAGCGCCTGTCGGCCTCGGTGTCGATTCGCGAGACGAAGAAGCTCGCCACCGACGCGACCTTGCGCGGATCGCCGCCCGCCGCGATCAGGCGCTCCAGGCCGCGTATGTAGGACTCCGCCACCTCCGCGTAGCGGCGCAGCGAGAAGATCAGCGTCACGTTGATCGAATGGCCCTGCGCAATCACGTCCTCGATCGCCGCCAACCCGGGCTTGGTCGCGGGGATCTTCACCATCAGGTTCGGGCGGTCCACCGTCTCATGCAGGCTGATCGCCTCGTTGAACGTCGCCAGCGTGTTGTAGGCGAGATCGGGCGCCACCTCCAGCGAGACATACCCGTCGCGCCCCGACCCCCCATCCCAGATCGGGCGGAAGAGGTCGCACGCGTCCTTGATGTCGCGCTCCGCCAGCCGCCAGAAGCTCGCGCGCGCGTCAAGGCCCTCGTCGGCCAGCTCGCGCAGCTGCTCGTCGTAGGCGTCCCCCGCGCTCATCGCCTTCTGGAAGATCGTCGGGTTGGAGGTCGCCCCCACCACAGCGTCCGCGTCGAGCAGTTCCTGCAGGTGGCCGCCGCGGATCGACTCGCGCGAGAGGAAATCCACCCACACGCTCTGCCCGAGCGCGGAGAGGCGATTCAGCGGTGAGAGGGTCTGGGAGGGCATCTGCATCTCCTTGGGTCGCAACCTACAGGCTTGAACTACAGCCTACCCCTCGGATGCGACCCGGAAAACTAAAGAAGTGCGCGCGCTCGTGCGGCAATGTTCTCGACCGAAAAGCCCAGCTCCTCCAGCACGCGAGCACCGGGCGCGGAGGCTCCGAAGCGATCGATGCCGAGCACGTCTCCCCCGTTGCCGACCCACTTCCACCAGCTCATGCTCGCCCCCGGCTCGACCGCCAGACGGGCGGTGACAGCGGGCGGGAGCACCGTGTCGCGGTACTCCTGCGACTGGGCTTCGAACAGCTCCATACAGGGCATCGACACGACTCGCACCGCCGTGCCCCCGTGCGCCAGCGCCCGTGCGGCCTCCAGCGAGAGCGGGACCTCGGCGCCGGTGGAGATGAGGATCGCCTCCGGGCTGGGCGAGGAGTCCCACAGCACATACCCTCCGCGCTCCAACTCGCTCGCCGGCGCGAGCTTCCCGTCCTCGCGGTCCAGCACCGGGATCCCCTGGCGGGAGAGCAGCAGCGCCACCGGGCCGTCCTCGCGCTCCAGCGCCACCCGCCACGCCCGCACCGTCTCATTGGCGTCGGCCGGGCGGATCACCCACAAATGCGGGATCGCGCGCAGGGCCGCGTAGTGCTCGACGGGCTGGTGGGTGGGGCCGTCCTCGCCAAGGCCCACCGAATCGTGCGTCCATACCCACACCACTCCTAGCCCCATCAGCGCGGAGAGGCGCACCGACGCTCGCATGTAGTCGGAGAAGATCAGGAACGTCGAGCCGTACGGCTTGACCACCCCGCCGTGCGCCGCCGCGCCGTTGACGATCGCCCCCATCGCGTGCTCGCGGATCCCGAACGGCACGTTGCGGCCGGTGTGCACCCTGGAGAACTGACCGGCGCCGGGGAACACCGTCTTGGTCGACTCGACCAGGTCGGCCGCTCCTCCGAGCATCGTCGGGGCGTATGCGGAGAAGGCCGCCATCGTCTTCTGGCCAGCCGCGCGCGTGGCCAGCTTCTCGCCCGCCGCAAAGCTCGGCAGCGCCTCGCGCCAGCCGTCCGCCAGACGGCCCGCCCAAGCGCGCTCCCAGTCCTCCGCCAGCGCGGGGTGCCGCTCGCGCCAAGAGTCCGCTCGCGCCTGCCACTCGTGCTCGGCCTCCGCGCCAGCGTCGGCAAGGCTCATGTGCCCGTACACCCGCTCGTCCACCCAGAAGTGGCGCTCCGGGTCGAAGCCCATCGCCAGCTTCGCCGCGCGCACCTCCTCCTCGCCCAGCGGCGCGCCGTGCGCGGCGGCGGTGTCCACCGCGTGGGGAGCGGGGTAGGCGATGTGCGAGCGCACGGCGATAAACGACGGGCGCTCGGTCTCCACGCGCGCGGCCGCGAGCGCCGCGGTGAGCGCGTCGAGGTCCTCGGAGTCCCCCACCCGCTGGACATGCCATCCGTCCGCCGCCAGCCGTGCGATGTGGTTCTCGCCGTCGAAGGAGATCGAGGTGCTCCCGTCGATCGTGATGCGGTTGTCGTCGTAGCACACCGTCAGCCGACCCAGCCCGAAGTGCCCGGCGATCGAGGCGGCCTCCTGGCTGATGCCCTCCATCATGTCCCCATCGGAGCAGATCGCGTAGGTATGGTGGTCCACCACCTCTTCGCCGGGACGGTTGTAGCGCTCGGCCAGGAAGCGCTCTGACATCGCCATCCCCACCGCGTTGGCGAAGCCCTGCCCGAGCGGCCCTGTGGTGACCTCCACCCCCGGCGTGTGCCCGCGCTCGGGGTGCCCCGGGGTGCGCGAGCCCCACTGGCGGAACTGCTTCAGGTCCTCCAGCGAAAGCTCATACCCGCTGAGGTGCAGAAGCGAGTACAGCAGCACGCACGCATGCCCGGCGCTCAGCACGAAGCGGTCGCGGTCCCGCCACTGCGGGTTGCGGGGGTTGACGCGCAGCACGCGCTTGAACATCACATACCCAAGCGGCGCCAGCGCCATCGCCGTGCCCGGGTGCCCGGCGCCCGCCTGCTGCACCGCGTCCATCGACAAGCCGCGGATCGTGTCGATCGCGAGGCGCTGCAGCTCGGGCTCCCCGTGGCCGTCCATCCCCGAGCCACTTGCCCGCGAGCCCACAGGTGAATGCCTCACCGCCATTGCGCCCGATCCTAGCGGGCGCTCGCGTTGTCGGCTCAGCCGCCGCGCGGACGCCGTGGCTCAAGACGCCGAGCGGGCTGACTGCTACAAGCGTCCGCGCGAGGCGACAGCCCAGCGTCACACGGGCCGTCAGCCCAGTCGCCGCGCAAGCTGGTCAGCGATCGCGGGGGCGCCTGCGCCTCGGCGGCAGCGCCGCGATCGAGTGCGCCCGACCGTGAGCGCACCAACCTGCCCGCGGATGCACGCTCACCAGCCAATGCAGATCGTGGCGGCAGTGCGAGCGCCGGTAGGGCCACCGGGCGTGCAGCGCCCGCAGCATCCGCCGCTCCTCACATACGAACACTTTCATGACGATCCAACCTCCCCACCCCTCGCAATTGGCCTACGCGGCCGAACCGGGTCTCCAACTTGGTCCAAAACGTACCAGCTAATAGTACGTCGCCTACAGAAAGACGGGCGACTAGGCACGCTAAGAGCAGCCCGCGCCAGAGTCCCACTGCATGATCCGCGACCCTTGCTCGCCACGGAGATACCCCTTGAATTCCCTCGTTTTGCTTGCACTTCGCCCCCTCGGCCGATCCTCGAACATCACTACAGGAATTGCCCTTGAACTCTTCTCCCCAAACACATATAAATCATGTTTTACTCATCCTGTCAATGTCTGACGAGCGGAGAGCGCGATGTCTGCCCACAGATCAAGCCCATTGGCACGCGTGCCGCCGTCCACTAAGGTGGAGCATGTGGCTGAGGGACCGAGGCAGAGCGGGGGCGGGGGCCGGAGGACGGATGGTGCCCAAATGGGGGGGGCCGACGGCCGCGGAGGGGCGAATGGGTCTCGATCGAAGGGCCCGAACGACCGCAGGGGCGCGAACAGTCGCGGGAGCGCGGAGAGCGCCCGTGAAGGGCGCCCACGCAGGAGCACTGCCGCACAGAAGGGCCTGCCGCGCGGTCCCCAGGCGCTCCCGCGGGAGCGTGTGGCCGCACACCAGCGCGAGCGGCTGGTCGAAGCGATGGTGCAGGCCGTCAGCGAGCGCGGTGTGGTCGCCACCACGATCTCCGACCTCGTCGCCCGCGCCGGCATCTCGAGGCGGACCTTCTACGAACACTTCGACAACAAGGAGGACTGCCTGCTGGCGACCTACGACACGGTCGTCGAGACCGAAGTCCAGCGGCTGCTCGGACTCGCCGGCTCAGATGTCGAGTGGCTGCTACAGCTGGAGGGGATCATCCGCGCGCTGTTCGACGCGATCGCCGAACGCCCGGACGCGGCCCGCCTGATCTGCGTGGAGATGGGCGCCTCCGGCGCGAGCGGGGTGCAGCGCTGGGCGGACGGGGCAACCCGCTTCGAACGCTTTATCAGCACGGGATTCGAGCACGCGCCGGGGACGGGGACGGTCCCCGATCCGGTGGCCCGCGCGGTCGTGGGGGCGCTGCGCAAGATCATCTACACGCGCGTGCGCGAAGAGCGCTCCAACAAGTCACTGAAGGCCGAGCTCGCGCGCATCGTCCCGGAGCTGATGGAGTGGATCGGCTGCTACTACCCCACTCCCGCCACAGTCCCCCGCCGGCCCCGCGCGCACAAGCCGCGCTGGCGCGAGGGGGGCCGTGCGCCCGGCACGCTCTCGCCGCCGGCGCCGTGGGGGGTGCGAGGATTGCCGCGCGGGGAGCACAACCTGCCACGCGGCTTCGTCGAGTTCAACCAACGTGAGCGGATCTTCGACGCGATCGCCAGGCTCACCGCGAGAGATGGCTACCAGGCGCTGAGCCTGGAGGACATCGCGGCGGCAGCCGCGGTGTCGCTGCAGACCTTCTACAGCCATTTCGAGAACAAGGAGGAAGCGTTCCTCGCCACCTTCGAGGTCGGGCACACGCGAGCGAAAGCCGCGGTCAATCGAGCGCTTGCCCACCAAACCGACTGGATCGGGGGGGTGCGCGCGGGAGCGCTTGCGCTGCTGGAGTTCCTGGCTTCGGAGCCGGCGCTGGCGCACCTGTCGTGTGTGGACATCCTGATCGCCTACCCCCACGTCGCCGGCCGGGTGGCGGAGGCGAATGCGGCCTACGCCGAGCTGCTCGACATGGACCTCGGCGAGGGCGCCCCTTCGCAGTCATCCACCCCGATCGTCGGCGAGGCGATCGTCGGGGGAGTGTTCGAGCTGCTCCACGACTACATCCTGAGGGGCCACACCCGCAAACTGCCGGAGCTCGCCGACCACGTCAGCTACATCGCGCTCGCCCCGTTCATCGGCCGCGAGGCCGCAGCCGAGGCGATCTCGCAGCGCTGAGCGCTCCGGGTTCAGACGTGGGCCCTGATCTCACCGCTGCTCCGAAAGCGCACAGCCCCCGGGGCTCGCCACGCCGCCGATTGGAAACATTGCGCGCAAAGCCTTGACCAGCATAAGTTCGACACCGTAGCCTTACCCGAGGCAGGGTTGCTTCGCGAAAGTGAGGAGAGGCAGGCAGATGAGCGACAGCGCCGCGATCGGTCAAACGAGCGCCACCGAGCGCATCATCGAGGCCAACCATGCCGTTCGATTGGGACTCGCGATCGAGGACCGGGAGGACTTCGAAGACGCGCGCCGGGGTTTCGTCGCGGCGCTCTCACCCGCGCTCGTCAGCGGCACGGCTGGGCGCGTGGTGTGGGACATGGAGTCCTACGCATTCCTTGACAGCGAATGCCCCGACAGCGTCAACCCGAGCCTCTGGCGCCAGTCGCAGCTGAACGCGATCCACGGCCTGTTCGAGGTCGTCCCCGGGATCTACCAGGTGCGCGGCCTCGACCTCTCGAACATGACGATCGTGGAGGGCCGTGAGGGCGTGCTGGTGATCGACCCGCTGATCTGCGCCGAGACCGCGGCCGCGGCACTGCGGCTGTACCGCGACCACCGCGGCGAGCGACCGGTGACAGGCCTGCTGTACACCCACAGCCACGTCGACCACTTCGGCGGGGCGCTGGGCGTGGTCGATACCAGCGATGTGGCCGCGGGGCGGATTCCAGTGCTGGCGCCGGAGGGCTTCCTGGAGCACGCGATCAGCGAGAACGTGTACGCGGGCACCGCGATGGCGCGCCGCGCGGCGTACATGTTCGGCACGGCGCTGCAGCGCGGGCCACACGGGCACGTGGGCACCGGACTGGGCATGACCGTCTCCACCGGCTCGATCGGGATCGTGCCCCCCACGCACGAGATCGCGCACACCGGCCACGAGGAGACGGTCGACGGAATCGCGATGATCTTCCAGATGACACCCGGCAGCGAGGCGCCGGCGGAGATGAACTTCCTGTTCCCTCACCACCGTGCGCTGTGCATCGCCGAGAACGCCACCCACAATCTCCACAACGTCATCACACCGCGCGGCGCGCTGGTGCGCGACGCGCGCATCTGGTCGCGCTACCTGGAGGAGGCGATCGGGCTCTTCGGCGAGCACACCGATGCGCTATTCGCCGGGCACCAGTGGCCGCGGTGGGGGCGGGAGCGGATCGTCGAGTTCCTCGCCAACCAGCGCGATCTGTACGGCTACCTGCACGACCAAACGCTGCGCCTGCTCAACAAAGGGTACGTCGGCAGCGAGATCGCCGAGCTGCTGACGCTGCCGCCGGGCCTCGCGCGAGAGTGGCACTGCCGCGAGTACTACGGAACGATCAGTCACAACGTGAAGGGAATCTACCAGCGCTACATGGGCTGGTTCGACGGCAACCCCGCCCACCTCTGGCCGCACCCCCCCGAGCAGGCCGCCACCCGCTACATGCGCGCGATGGGCGGCGCGGAGGCGGTGCTGGAGGAGGGCCGTCGCGCATTCGCCGAGGGCGACTACCGCTGGGTGGCGGAGCTGATGTCCCACGCTGTGTTCGCCGACCCCACCAACCTCCAGGCGCGCGAGCTGGAGGCCCGGGCGCTCGAGCAGCTCGCCTACGGCGCCGAGAGCGCGCCGTGGCGCAACCTCTTCCTGATGGGCGCCCGCGAGCTTCGCGAGGGCATCCTCGAGGGGGGTAACACGCCCTCCAGGGAGATGGTCGCCCTGCTCTCGACCGAGCAGCTGTTCGACGTGCTGGCGATCCGGATCGACGGTCCCCGAGCGGGGGAGCTGCGGCTGAGCTTCAACTGGGTGTTCACCGACACCGACGAGCGCCACGTGCTGATGCTCAGCAACGGCGTTCTGATCCACTCGGCCAACCGGCAGGATCCGCAGGCCGATGCCACCGTGGTTGTCGAGCGGGCGGCGCTCGACGAGCTGTTCGCCGGCATCACCCCGGTGGCGGCACTGCTCGGCGCGGGACGCCTGCGCGTGGAGGGCGACGCCGCCAAGCTCGGTGAGCTGCTCGGCCTCCTGGACGAGCCCGACCCCTCGTTTGCGATCGTCACGCCGTAGGGCTCAGAGGCTCCGGCGAGCCGCCTATCCTCTGAAGCAATGGTGACGCAGCTCTCCGATGCTCTGGCTCCCGCGTCGCTCACGGACGCCGAGCGGCGCGTCGTGGAGCGACTCGTCGAGCGTCTGGGCGACGAGCTCGGCTCCGACCTGCACGCGATCTGGCTCTACGGCTCGCGGGCGCGCGGAGAGAAGCCGCACCCCGAGTCCGACATCGACCTGATGGTGCTCGCCGACGGGAGTCCCCTGCAAAACGGGATGAAGGCGACCAAGCTGGCCATGGAGATTGCCCCCGCCGAGGGAGTCAGCCCCGCGTGGTTCTCGATCTTTGTCGAAACTCCCGAATGGCTGCGGGGGCGGCGGGAGATCCGCTCGTTCTTCATCGCCGAGGTCGACCGCGACAAGATCGTGCTCTACGGGAGCGGCCTGGAGTGAGCCCGCGCTCGGAGGAGTTCATGGACCAGGCGCGCGACCGCGCCGAGATCGCGCAAACGCTGCTCGCCTCCGGGCACCTCGAGGGCGCCGTCAGCGCCGCCTACTACGCGATGCTCTACGCCGCCCGCGCGGCGCTCTCCGAGCGCGACGAGTACGCACGCACGCACGGGGGCACGTGGCACCTCTTCCACGAGCGCTACGTGACCACCGGCGCCTTCGACCAGGACCTTCACGCGATGGCTCACCGCGCCCAGCGCGCCCGTGAGGGCGGCGACTACGAAGCCATCACACCCAGCCGCGCCGACGCGGAGGGGTTCGTCGCCGGAGCCGCGGAGTACATCGCCGCCGTCGAACACATGCTGGATGCGTGAGCGCGGGAGTGTGGCGCTCGGCCACAACAATGTGGAGATCAGGGTGCAGGACAAGCTCCCGGCCCCGCTTGCGCAACAACTCGCCAACGAGAACGCTGGCGTCCGCGACGACGATCACTCGGGAAGCACTCGCCGCAAGTCAAACAGCCCGGCCAACTCCTCCTCGCTCATGCCGGCCTCCTGGAGCACCTGCTCGACCGCCTCTCCGAGTCTGACGACCGCACGTCGAACCTCACCCTCATCGCGCTCAAGCGGGATATAGAAGCCGATCACGTGCCCGTGCTTGCTAACCGCGACAGGATCAGGCCCCGACAGATAGGTCGTGGCATGGCCACGGAACTCCCTGACTCCTATGCTCTTCATCTTAGGTATGAACTAGGAGCGTGGGTCGCTAACCGGGGTGGTGTTGTCCGGCGGGTTTAAGACGATGTAGTCGTCCACGACGGTGGAGGATCACTATGGTGGCTGGGCGGCAGGATCGGCTGGTTGAGGTGGAGTTGGTGGAGGCGCTGGTTGCGCAGCGGGCGCCGGTGGCGGAGGAGAAGACGTTCCGGGCGTATGACCCTGACCAGGTGTTGTTGATGGCGCCTTGCCTGCAGGATTGGGTTCCGGATGGGCACCTCGCGCGGTTCGTCTCGGATCTCGTCGATGAGGCTCTGGACCTGTCGGCGATCTACGCCAGCTATGAGGATGGGCGTGGTTTTCCGCCGTATGACCCGCGGCTGATGGTCAAGCTCCTGATTTACGGCTATGCGACGGGGACGCCGTCCTCGCGCGAGCTGGAGGAGCGCACCTTCTCTGATGTGGCGGTGCGGTTTTTGTGCGCTGACCAGCACCCTGACTACCGGCCGATCGCGCGTTTCCGCAAGCGTCATCTGGACGCGCTGGCGGAGCTGTTCGTGCAGGCGCTGCGGCTATGCCAGCGGGCGGGGCTGGTTGGGCTGGGGACGCTCGCGTTGGACGGCACCAAGTTGCGCGCGAACGCGTCGCGTCACAAGGCGATGAGCTACGAGCGGATGGTCAAGAAGGAGAAGGAGCTGGAGGCCGAGATCGCCGCGATCCGCGCGAACGCGCAGGCGCTGCTCGCTGATGCTGAGCGCGTCGATGCGCAGGAGGACGAGCGCTTTGGGCCGGATCGTCACGGCGATGAGCTGCCGTCTGAGCTTCAGCGTCGTGAGCAGCGCCTGGCCCGGATTCGGGACGCCAAGACAGCATTGGAGGCCGAGGCGGCCGAGCGCGAGAGGGCGCGGCGCGCCGAGATGCAGGAGCAGGGCAAGAAGCCGCGCCGGCCACCGAACGGGCGCGATCCGTTCAAGCCGAAGCCCAAAGCACAGCGCAATTTCACTGACCCTGACTCGAGGATCATGAAGAGCGCCGACGGCGCGTTTCACCAGTGCTTCAATGGCCAGGCGATTGTCGACTCCCAGGCGCAGGTGATCGTGGCGGCGGAGCTCTCCGACCAAGCACCCGATGCCGAACAGTTGGAGCCAGCGCTCGATCAGCTCGATGAGAACCTCGACGCGACCGGCGCGGAGCTGCCCGAGGGCGCCGCGTTGACCGCGGACGCTGGCTACTTCTCCCAGGAGAACGTCAAGAGGACCGCCGCGCACGGCCTGGACCCTCACATCGCGACCGGCCGTTTCAAGCATTCAGAGCCACCGCCGCCCGCCCCAGAGGGCCCGTCCCGAAGAACGCGACAGCCAAGCAGCGCATGGCGCGCAAGCTGAAAACCAAGGAAGGCCGCGCCGTCTACGCCCGGCGCAAGGCGATCGTCGAGCCGGTCTTCGGGCAGATGCAAACCGTCCAGGATGCCCGCCAACTATTGCTGCGCGGCAAGCCGGCCGCGCGGGCCCAATGGCGCTTCCAGTGCGCCATCCACAACCTCCTCAAGCTCCACCGCAACGGCGGCCTGGCCCTGGCTGCAACCGGATGATCCGACCCGTGGGTCGACCAGCACCGCCGATCCGCTGCCACCCAGCCTGCGCCCGCCCAGGCCCGTGCTCAGAGCACCAAACATCACCGCGACTACCCCGCTCTGCGCGCAAAACCCCACCCCGGCGCGTTAGCGACCCACGCTCCTAGCGGACGCCTTGGAGCGGCTGCCCGACCTATCGGAGCAGCTACGCAGCGCCATGTCTGCCAACCGATCTCAAGTCGAACCGCTCGGCGCGGCTACCGGCGGGCTCGTGTCACTCGATGCCTGCAGTCGCTTACGCGATACGTTCTTGATTAGCGGCCTCTCTGTCGGCTGAGGAAGACCCCGACCGACCAGGCTGTGGAAGCAGTGGCAACCCCTGCGGCAATCGGGGTGGCGCCTCTGACTGGCTGGAGCACGAATAGAGCCAGGCTGGCCACTAGCACTATCGCAGACATCGCAAACGAAATGCGCCGCATCCAGAGATCGTCACGTGCCCAGCGAAGCTGCAGCCTCCGTAGCTCCTCGTCGCTCGCCAAGCGAGCGTTTTGCAGCCAGTCAGGGGGCACGATGAAGCGGTCGCTGGCTCGCCATGCCCCGTGGGGGAGCTGTCATCAGTCCTCTTCCTGCATTTCGGTAAAGCCGTCGCCGTCACGCCATACGAGGCCGACGCCGACGCTCGTCAACAAATCCCGGAGATCATCACGTGGCCTAGACGGCAGCAACACCGCTAGTCGCGGCGATGGCTGAACGAAACGCCCGTAGTCCATTAGCTGCCCGATCGCCATTCGGATCGCTCCACGCTCTATTGAACCCTTCGCCTCGTAGAGCGTGTTCGTGGTCCTGTCGATTAGATCGGAGAACAGAGGCTTAGCCTCACCCGCCGGAACGATCTTGAGGCGTGCGACTTCATGGCGCTGCTGCAGCAGGTAGTCACGAAACGCAAGCACAAGCGCCTGCTCCCGTCGATCGGCCTCATATGGCACATGACTTGGAGCCACAAACGCCTTCTCAGTCCATTGCTCTTCGACAGCTACGTCTTCGACACCGCTCAAGCCGACGCGATCAAGCTTCGATGCACTGGGCTTAGGCTGAGCGTCGACAGGCTGAAGTCGGAAGACAATGACGCTCCGCACGGGTCCGTCGTTTGTCTCCGGTGCATCAGTCGTATAGAACGGCTGCTCTTGGGCAAGCCCGAATTCTCCCTCATAAGCTACCCGCCCTCGCGCGCCTAGGAACAGCCTGAGAGTGCGCCTCTCGCTCGCGTGATTGAGAATCGCGGCGTTGCCGGACTTCATTTGCTGGTCGCCGCGTTGTCCTTCGCCCGTGTAGTGGAAGTACCCATCAGCTCGCCAGCCGTCAAAGTATCCATGGGGCTCGCCGGCGATTGGATCGGAAAAGAGGAGGACATTTGGCGAGCTCTTGGACGGCCCAATTCCGCCCTGCGTTCGGCCCCCATAGCGCTGCTGCAACTCCTTGCGCTCAACTTCGTCGCCAGGTCTCAGGGTCCAGACGAAAGGATCGCCCGACGGGTCCCATATGCTCATGGTAGAAGTATAGCGGCATCGAGCATTGGAATCGGATACCAAAATCGAGGATCCGATTTGGGGATCGTACACTTGGTGGCGCAAGCCACTCAGGGGTTGGAGGCCGGACCTCGCCAAGCATGTTGGTGGGCAGCCGGAGGAGGAGGAGTCCTCGCCTTGCGGCTAGAGCCACGCGAGTTGCCGATGGGGATCACGGCCAACAGCAAAGTCCAAGAGGAGGCGCAGCGTCAGACCCCGACGGTTCGACCACCGTCACGGACCTGTACGCAAGTCCGCTGGAAATCAAGGACGATGGGCCTAACCGGAGTTCTATCGAACCACGAACTACAGGGGTCGTTGGCCCGGTTGGCCGGGAAACTGGCCGCTGTGCGGGCCGCTGGTGGGCCTCGACGGCAGCCTGAGAGCCGTCGGCAGCGACCCCGCCGACCCGGCTGGGTCTTGAAGGCGGTCGTCCAAGTGCTGTCCGACCGAGGCGAACCAATGCGAGCCACGGACATCCATGCAGCCGTCGAGGCGCTGGTGGGCGAGCCGGTCAAATGGTCATCGATCAGGACGGCCCTGGCCTCCAACGTCTCGGGATCGTCGCGTCGGTTCGTGCGGATCGCCCGGGGGCGATACACATTGGCGTAGCCTGCCTCGCTCGCTGATCCGTCAGGTCGCCGCGTGTCAGCTTGGCGCTTCGCCATACATTCACTATGCACGGCACCATTGATGATGTCAATGTCGCACAAGCCTATGCTTGGCGCAACTCCTCGACGGCTACGACATCGAGGCCGGGTTCAGGTTGGCGACTGCTTCGATGAGGATGCTCCGCCCAAGAGCCCGGGGCAACCAACTCCCCCAGTTCGCTTATCTGCTGGCCGGTGGCCGCAGCGCTCATCGTCGAACAGGTGCGGGAGGAGTCAACTTGAGCTACGCGGGCAACGCGAGGACATCTAGCTATCGAGTGCCCGGTACACGGCTCCGATCTCCGTCAGAAGTTGCCGCACATCCGACCGCGACTTACCCAACCGCGTCTTGAACTCCGACTCGGAGATATCCACCCCGTTAGCGACCTCGTTCAGCGCATTATTTACTACGCCAAGCTCGGACCTGTTCAAACGAATTGTTACTCCCTCTGCATCTGCTGCTACTTGCTCCATCTTGTTCTCCTACTGTAGTCCATTGAAATATTCCTCACCACCGCTAGGTTTGAATATCGTTCCGCCATCTGGTGACGATGGATCTACGATCACCACCGTATCGGTCTCCTCGTTGTAGTACGCGGTTCGGCCATTCGACAGCTCTCTCGATTTTGTTGCGCTTTCGAGCGCATCCTTGATTGCCTGTTCAAACTCCTCGGGCGTATCTGCGCCAAATTCGCTCGCGTGCTTCTCAAACGCGTGCCCATTAGCGATCTGATTCGCTGTGCAGTCAATGCTCTCTTGTTCGTGTTCCCTCAGCTCGGCTTCGCCTTCGTCGCCGCCTTCGTTGCCTGCGACTGCTGTAACGACCCCTATCGCTGCGCCGACTATTGCGGCGCCCGTCGCGATCCCTGCCGTTCCGCACGTACCGATGTCAACGCCGGGAATCTCTACTGTGGCGCCGCACACGGCGTCGGCGCCGCCCACGCCGCCGGCCACCGGCGTCCACAGCAGCCCGACCGCGTCCTCGCGGTTCACTGGGTTATCGCCGGTGTAGGCGTAGGGCGCGCCCGAGATCGCCTCTACTGGGTCCGCCGTCAGGAACTGCGCCGTCACAGGGTTGTAGACGCGGCTGTGGAGGTAGACGAGCCCAGTGTCCGAGCTGGTGTACTGCCCATCGAACCCAAGCGGCGTCGTGGAGGCACCTTCGCAGGTGGGGGCACCATACGCGCCGTAGGTGCATTTGCCGGTGACGGTCCCGGTCGAGCCTGTGAGGAGGCGTGTCGAGCCGGCTTGGTCGTGGTGGAGGTATGTGACGGCGCCGGTTGAGGTGTTGATTTGCTCGACAGGCAAACCACCGGGGCCATTGATATAGCTGTTGGTGCCATCGCTGAGGATCAATGGGAGTTCTTCGGTCATGTCCCACGCGAGGTAGCTGGTGGTGCTGTTGAGTGTTTGGCTGGTGCGTAGTCCTTCGCCGTTGTATTCGTAGCTGTCTTTGATTTCGGTTTTTTCGCCTTCTTTGGGGCGTTCGACTGACGTCAGGTCGCCTGCTTGGTCGTATCCGTAGGTGGTGGCAGGACCGGTGGATGGTTTTGTTTTGGTGCGCTCGCCGAGTTCGTCGTAAGAATACGTGACACCGGTGCCTTTTTCGAGCTCGTTGCCTTCGTTGTAGGTGTTTTCGCTGGAGCCCTCTTTGGTGGGGTTGTTGGCGGAGTTGTATTTGTATTCTGTGCTGCCATATTTGCTCAGGCGGTTGTTTTCGTCGTAGGTTGCTTCAGTGACTTCGGTGCCGGGGAGCCCTTTGGCGGTGGTCTTTTTGACCTGGCCGTCGTTGTCGCGGGTATAGACGAGCGACCCGAGCGTTTCCGAGCTTTTCTTCATTTTGACTTCGGTCATCTGATCCGCGTCGTTGTACACGTAGGTGTCTTCGTCTTTGGTTTCGCTCGGGAACGCGATCAGTTTTAGGTCGGAGTCCTGGTCGTAGGTGAATTTGGTTTCCTTTTTATTCCAGTCCGTGACCTTTTCAAGCCGGCCGTCTTTGTCGTAGGCGCGTTCTACCGCTTTGCCGTTGGGGTAAGTGATCTTGGTCTGCTCGTTGCCGAGGTTGTATTCGTATTTGATGACTTCTTTGTGACCGTTTTCGCTTTCGGTTAGCCGGTCCAGCTGGTCATAAGTGTAGGTCGTCGTTCCCGTCCCATCGGTCATCTTTGTGCGGTCGCCGTCTTTGTCGTATTCGTATTTGACTGTGGATGGTTTGCCGCTGGAGTAGCTGATTTCGGTCAGACGGTTGGCTGGGTCGTAGGTGTAGGTGGTCGTGCGTTTCGCAGGGTCGGTGCGTTTGGTGAGGTTTCCCGCACTGTCGTATTCCTCGGTGGTCACGTGCCCGAGGGGGTCGGTGACTTCGGTGACCTCCTCGAGAATGTTACGCTTGTATTTGGTCTTGTGTTTGTTACCGTCGATCTGTGCCGTGACCTGTCCGGCGCCATCGTATTCTGTTTCCGTAACAGTTTTGTTGGGATATTCGACCTTGGTCGGCTGGTTATCGGCGTTGTATGTGTAGGTCGTGGTGTGGCCGTTTCCGTCGGTAACTGTTTCGACGTTGCCATCTTCGTCGTATTTGTATTTGGTGGTGAGTTTGAGGGGGTCGGTGATCGTGAGGGGGCGGCCCTGGGTATCTCGTTCGATTTTGGTCGTGAATTCCGCGGGTTTGCCGCCGGTTACGTTGCCACGCGGGCTGACCGTGGCGATCTCTTGTGAGTCTTCGTTGTATTCCCAGGTCCGCTTGTTGCCTTCGGGGTCTATTTCGGCGGTGCGATCACCCTTGCTGTCGTATTCGTATTTCCAGGTGTGTTCGAGCGGGTTCGTGACGCTTTCGAGTTCGCCGTGCGTGGTGTATTTGTATTTCGTGGTTTGTGTTTTGCTGCCGGGGGCGGGGCGTTCGATGACTTCTGGGTTGCCGTGGGTTTCGCGTTTGATGGTCGTCGTCTCGCCCTTGGGCGTCGTTTCCGAGATCACGTCGTGGGTTTTGTTGTATTCCCATTTGGTTTCGTTGCCGTCGGCGTTCTTCTCGCTCGTCTTCTCGCCAGCTTCGTTGTAGCCGTATTCGATGGAGTGTTTGTTGCCGTCGGTCTTCTTCTTGACGTAGCCAGCTTCGGTGTATTCCCATGATTCGGTAGTGGCGAGCGAGGTGCCGTAGCCGTGGGTGACGGAGGACGGCTCGCCGTTGGGCGTGAACTGCTCCAGGGTCACAGCTTCGGTCGCTTTGTTCGTGATCGTCGTCTGCAACGGTTCGTAGGAGAACGCGATCGTGTGTTTCATCGGGTCGGTCTGTTCTTCGACCTGATGGTTGGCGTTGTACTTGTTAATCGTCTTGCCGCCGCGGCCGTCGGTCATTTCCGTGATCTCGTGCGAGCTTTCCGTCTTGAAGCTCCACCGGGGCGAGGATTCCCCAGCCAGCGTGACACTGGCGAGCGTTTCGTTTTCGTAGGTGTACTTGACTTCGTGGCCCGTCGGGTCCTTCACCGATTCCACGAAGCCTTCAGCGTTCTCTTTGAACGTAAGCGTGCGGCCCGCCGGGTCGGTGACCGTTTCAAGTAGACCGCTCGACGTGCTGTAGGCAAGCTTCGTTTCGTTGCCGTCCCGGTCGGTGACGCTTTCCAGGCGACCGCTCGACCCCTGAAACTTGTATAGGGTCTGGTCAGGCAGCGTGAGCGTGTAGCCGGCTTCGGTGGAGCCCGAGAGCTTATACTGGCTTGCGGCCGGGGCTTTGAAGGACCCTTCGCTTTCTGTGAACGGGACAGTCGTCCCTTCGGCCGTCACGAGCAACACGAGATGGACAGCCGGTTCAAGGATGAGATGGTCGCTGAAGGAGCTCGACCAGCCATAGCCGAAGATGCCTTTGACGCCCGCTGCCGCAGCCTGAGCACTGTAGTAGCGAGTGAGATCAAGGCCAACGCCACGCCCACCGATCTGCATATCGGTCTGCGACTCGCTGTAGTTACCGGTCGCGCAGGCAACCGGGTCGGCGGTGCCGCAGCGTGTCTGCCCCGCTTCGACCGGCACTTCTCCGGGCACACCCGGGCTCGGAGCGACCTCTCCTTCCAGGCCAGGAAGAAGCGAGGACTGCAACGCGTAGGCGATCTCTAGCTCATCCGCGAGCGGCGCGACGTGAGGATTTGATAGCGGCGTAGCTTCGGCGTGCGCGCTGTATTCATACCCTGGCAGGAAGGTATTTTCGCCGCTCAAAGCTTTATAGCCTTTGGGGACATAGCCACCAAGACCAGCAGCGGGGAAGCCGGTTTCGCCGACCGAACCTTCGAGTGCTGTCACGTTGACCCACTCGCCGATGTTCACTCCAGTTTCGGTTTTGATTTCTTCGCACGACGGGTAGGGCCTATCCGCGGGACAGTCAAACGGTGCCGGACCAAAACCCGACCGGTTACCACCGTTATCGAGGGTTTCAGTGCGTTCATATTTTTTCGTTTTCCGGTCCCACGCTTCTTCGATCAAGTGAACAGGCTGGCCGGCATAGACGCATGTTTCGCTCGCGCTAAGGCCCGTTGCCCACACGATAGACGAGCAAGGCATGAGTCCGCCATACGTAAAGAAGGATTCTTCCCATAGCCAATAATGTTTGACCGGGTGTTCATTTATTTCGCCGTATTCCTTTTCCCCCGCCAGAAGTCCCACAGTCCATGCCGGCAGCGTGAACTCCCGTTCAAAGCCGTTAAGGACCTTGATCGCAACCACATAAGGGCTAACCGCAACTATTGTCTTTTCGTTGATGCCACGGAACAAAGTTTCCGCTGATTTGCCGATAATCCCCTTTTCTTCAGCGGTCCGCATCAACCCTTCACCAACTTCCCTTTCACCCTTGCTCGCGTAAGCTTACCCGTGCGCAGACGCTTAACGAGACCTTCCGCCGCTTCAGTTTCAGCGTGCGAGATACCAGTCACCTCCGACCCCAAAGCGTTGCCAGTGAGATCATATTCCTCGGCGTGCCAGACCCGGTCGATGGTTTCCTTTTTCAGCGGCCGAGTACACCTTGATCACATGGCCATAGGCGTAGAGCGTCCAAGTATGGTCGGAGTTTTCCACGAAGCCACCCCCAGCGGGTTCAGCGGAAAGAGTACGGGCAAAGGCCGACGTTGGCAGCGCCAGCAACGACAAGCTCGCCGCCAACGCCACGAGCGACGCCACCACGACGACGCCGACGACCCTCCATGCTGACGCCCTCCGATGACCCCGGCCCCCACTTGTCGAGCGCATCTTGCCTAACCGCATGGTGTCCACGGAACCCCTCTTGTTCGTCCTGCACGGATGAGTGGCGGGCGTTCTATCAGATGGCGCGGACATCATGTCGTGCGACCCCGGCCAACCGTCCGAACCCTCAGTATCCGCGCAGCGCCCTGGTCCCGGCGCTTTGCAACAAAGGATGATGGCCGACACCAGGAGGGGTAGGAGGCTTCCTGATGCCAGCCAGCCAGGGCTGCTCTGAACCCGCCAGGCTGAAGAGTAGTCCCGTGAGCAGACCCTACGCTGCCAGGGAGCTGGCGAGCGCGAGAACCCGATGGGCCCCAACGATGCGGCTCGCACCAAACGCAATAGCCCCTATATCAGCCGGTACCCCACGCCGCGCACGTTGACCACCCACTGCTCATCGCTCTCCGTGCGGAGCTTGCGGCGCAGGCGGCTGGCGTGACTGTCGAGCGTTCGTGTGGCGCAGATCACGGGGTAGCCCCAGACGACCCGCAACAACTCCTGCTTGCCGAAGACCCGCCGGGGCTCGTTGGCGAGGTGGACGAGCAGGTTGTACTCCATGGCGCGCAGGTCGAGGAGCCGGGTCGTGGAGCGTCGCGGTGTGGCAGCGATGTCGATCCTCAGCGGGCCGATCTGGAGCACCGGGTTCTCTCGGGGGCGCCCGGTGCGCCGCAGGAGGGCTCGCAGGCGGGCGCGAAGCTCCAGGTAGCTCGGCGGGTGGGCCATGACGTCGTCGGCGCCGGCGTCGAAGGCGCGCAGTAGGTCGGACTCCTCCGCGCGGGGGCTGAGCAGGATCGCGGGCACGTCCTGTCGCCAGGGAGCGGCCGGGCCGCTACTGCGGATCGTGTGCAGCAGCGCGAGCGCGCTGGTGGGTGTGTCGAGCGCGCCGAGCACCACGAGTGCCGGCGGTTCGATGACGGCCAGGGCGGTGGCGTGGTTTGCGCTGCGCGCGATCTTTGCCGGGTGGTCATCGGCTGCCAGCTGGTCAACGATTGCGTGGCCGAGGTCGTGGTCGGCCTCGATGACGAGGATCTGTTTTCGCTCGCCGTTTGGCCTTGGCTTCGGTCTGGCCTGATTGATGGCGACGTGTGGTTGGTTCATGGGCGATGGCGGCTGGTGCCTCATAGCGACGTTGCCCGGTTCAGCTTGGCGCGATAGGTCGAGGGTGAAACCCCGTAGCGGTGCCGGAACGCGCGAGCAAAGTGAGGCGACTGGTGAAAGCCGACTCGCTGTGCCACATCACGCACCGTGATAGAGGGCGTGGTCAGAAGCCGGGCAGCGGCTTCCAGGCGCCTACCAACGAGGTCGTCGTGGAAGGTGGTGTCGCTGAACTGCGCGTAGATGCGCTGTAGCTGGCGAGGGGAAATTGCGAGGGCTTTGGCAACGCTCTCCACAGTCAGTTGGCGGCGGTAGTAACGCTGAACCATCACGCGAGCGAGCAAGTACAGCCTGCGACGCTCACCGAAAGTTGACGGCCGCTGAGGCATGTGCTACACCCAAATCCGATGGAAGTGGATGGCTGCCCGCGTCGGGAAGACGAAGAATCCCCTGCGGCAGACCAGCCCAGCCCGACGGAGAGTCGTCAGGGCCTCAGTTGTCATAGTCCAGTCGCCGATATCCCGGATCAGAGCCTCGACTGTCCACGGTCGTACTGTCGGTGTCAGCAGTTTCGTGAGTATGTTCTCCTGGATGACATGTTCTGCCGTCTTCGGTGCTTTGATGACGTCGTCGTCCTCGTGGCTCACTTGGCCCCCCTGCTTTGGCGTTGGTGGCGGTGGGCTTTGACGGCCGGTGGTGCGCCTCGTAGGCCGAAGCGGGTGGCGAGGATTTGGCGGACGCGCTCGACGCCGATGCCGACCTGCTCGCCGGTTGCCTTGAGCGAACGGCCCTCGACGACGCGCAGTCGGAATATCTCGAGGTTGCGATCGCTCACCGACTGCTCGGTCCCCTTGGGGTGCGGTTTCAGGGTCATGCCGTGCTGGCGCAGCGCACGGAGGATGTCGTAGAGCGCTTTGGGGGTGATCTGGGAGTGCCAGATCAGCTCGCGAAACCCTCGACGTCGCCCTGGAGATCCTCGGCGAAGACCTCCAAGAGGTCTACCTACGAGCCCGAAGACGGCATCCGACGGCTCATCAACCAGGCCATCTTCAAAGCCCTCTACGTCTGCGACGAAACGATCACCAAGGCCGACCTCGCCGGGCCGTTCGCTGAGCTACGCACCTTTCACCGCAACCTCCGAGGCATCATCAGCGCCACCCCGAACCCCACGCCAGCCACCGCCCTCGCCAGCACGCTCCCCCAAAACGCCAAGGTTCCCGACCCCTGGCGGGACCGGGAACCTTTTGACGTTGGTTCGATTAGCGACGTTTTGGTGGGCCGTGCAGGAATCGAACCTGCAACCTTGGGCTTAAGAGGCCCCTGCTCTGCCGGTTGAGCTAACGGCCCGCGAGGATGCCAGTGGGTAGGGCATCCCTTGAGGAGGTGGCATTTTAGCCCAGGTCATCCGCCGGCCGCGTTCCAGGCCAGGCGCGACGCTCAGAACACCACTGTACGCCCGCGATCGGCGATCACGCGGTCGTCGAGGTGCAGCGCCACGGCGCGGGCGAGGACGACACGCTCGATGTCGCGCCCGACGCGTTCGAGGTCGGCGATGCTCTGGCGGTGATCGACGCGCTCGACGCCCTGTTCGATGATCGGCCCGGCGTCGAGCTCCTCGACTACATAGTGGGCGGTGGCGCCGATCAGCTTGACCCCGTGCTCGCGCGCGCGGCGATAGGGGTCCGCGCCGGGGAAGGCGGGCAGGAAGGAGTGGTGGATGTTGATCACCGGTGCGTCGAGGCGTTGCAGGAAGCCGCCGCTGAGGATCTGCATGTAGCGGGCCAGCACCACGACGTCGACGTTGCCCGCCAGGAGCTCCAGCAGCCGCTCCTCCGCGCGCGCCTTGCCGTCGCGCTCGACGGGCACGTAGTGGAAGGGCACCCCCGCCACACGTGCCTCGGGCTCGAGGTCGGGGTGGTTGGAGATCACGGCCACCACCTCCGCGTCGAGCTCGCCGCGGCGCCAGCGCCACAGCAGGTCCACCAGGCAGTGGTCGCGGCGGGAGACGAGGATCGCCATGCGCCGGCGCTGGCCCCAGAAGCGCAGCTCCCACTCCATCTGAAAGCGCGCCGCCACCTCGGCGCCGAAGCGCTCTCGCAGGCGCTCACGTGCCTGCGGGGAGTCGAGCAGATCCTCGAGGAAGAACTCGGTGCGCAGGAAGAATCGGCCCCCGGTGGGGTCGGTCGAGTACTGGTGGGAGGAGACGATGTTCGCGCCCAGTTCGAACAGGAAGCCGGAGACTGCCGCCACGATGCCCGGTCGATCGGGGCAGGCGACCAGCAGGCGCGCGGCGTAGCGGGGCGAGTCCTCCGGCGGGGCAGGCAGTGTCTCCTCCGGCCGCGCGGCCATCTCGGGGTTGGGGTCGGCGCCCGCCACGCTCCCGGGCGGGCCTATTTCTTCCCGGTGCTCGAAGTGGCGGAGGTGCTGGAGGTGTGTCCGGCCGTCGAGGTCGCCCCGGTCTTCGCGGCTGTGCTGCCCGCCGCTCCGGTCGTTGGGGCCACGCCGACGTAGCCGCCTTTGCCGTTCGACTTGACGGTGTAGGTCTTGCCGCCCTGTGTCGCGACCAAGGTCCCGTTTGCGCCCTTGGTGATCGTGGCGGGCGTGTGGCTGAGCGGGTTCTTCCTGAGTTCGGCCAGGTACTTCTTTACTTTCGCGCGTTCGGCGGCGGGCGCTAGGCTGACGGTCTTGCGGGCCGCAGCGTCGCCCACCTTGAGGTTGCCGGCTTTGTACGCGGACACGGCGAGCGCCGAATACAGGCGCACGGTGGGGTTGCCCTTGATCGCAACCTGCAGTGCCTGCATTTCGGACGCCGGCTGGTTGAGTCCCTGTTCGCCGAAGATGCCGGAGATCCGCGCGGCCAGTCCCGTGTCCGGATGACTGGTTTCGAGCTTCAGGTAGGTGTTCCACGACCTGGCCAGCTTCGCGAGCAGCACCTTGCCCTGCGCGGTGTATTTTTCGGTTTCCCCAACCGTGGCGATGTTTCCGGGTTCGCTTGCCTGATGGAACTGCGCTTCGACGAGCGCCTTCCACGCGGCCGGATCGCTCGGATGCTGCTGGGTCTGCTTCTGCGCGGCGGCAACCTTGGCGGCGAAGTTGGCGCTGCTCGAACCGCCGTTTTCGGTGAGGGCGTTGAAGATCCCGCCGCCCCCGCCGCCAACGCCGACGCCGAAGCCGACGAAGCCCAGCAGGAACAGCACGGCAAGACCCAGATAGACGATCTGCACGGTTTTGCGCCGGCCGCGGGCTCGCAGGTCGAACAGCATCAGTCGGTGAGCTTCCTATCCATGTGGTCGATTATGGCGTTCACGGCTGGGTCGGTGTCGTTGTCCTCGGTTCTCGCGCTCGTCGTCGGTGGACCGGGGCCTGGTGACCCACCCCCTCCGGGAGCGACTGGCCCGCCCTCCCTGGCGTCGCCCCCCGGCGAGGATGGTGGATCCTGCCGCGGGCTCCCAGCCGCCGCCTGCGCCGCACTCCGCTTCGCGTCGCGTCGCACAACGAACGATGCCATCAGGATACTCGCCTCATAGAGGATGTAGAGGGGGACGGTCTCGAGGATCAGTGTGATCGCGTCTCCCGGCAGGAAGGCCGCGACCGCCGCGCACGCCACGATCGCGTAACGGCGCCCCTTGCGCAGCTGAGCGGGAGTCACGATTCCCGCCCGCGTGGCTCCCAGGATCACGACCGGAACCTGGAAGACCAACCCCATCGCCAGCAGCACTGTTGCGGCGAACTGGTAGTAGGGGTTGGCCTGCACGATGATGTTGAACTCGCTGCTGTTGAAGTTCACGAGGAAGCGCAGCGCAGCCGGCAGCACGACGAAGTAGCCGAACGCCACGCCCGCCGCGAACAGGAACGGGACCGCGGCGAGGAGCGGCCTCACGGCGCGTCTCTCACTCGGCTGCAGGGCGGGCAGCACGAAGCCGTACAACTCGAACAGGATCACCGGCAGCGAGATGATCAGCGCGAAGAAGAAGACGACCGTGAGCGTCGTCGTGAACGGCTCGCCGACCCCCAGTGTCGTCAGCTTTTCCGCCGGGGGTACGGGCGGGATCTTCGCCGTGGCGGCGCGCAGGCCGGCGAGCTCGGCCGTCAACTGCGCACGAACGGCCGCTGGCAGGCGGCTGTCGGGCGCGGCGAGGACCCGCACGATGCTCTGCACCTCCCCGGACACTTTGAGCACCGCCTGCTGTGCCAGCACCGCCTGGCCGGTGGGACCCTCGCCCTTTGCGACCTGGCCCTGCTTCTCGCGTTCGTACGGGCGGTTGATCAGGTGCAGCAGGGCGTGGTTCTGCCACAAGCAGACGCCGAACACGACCGCCAGCACCACGCCGCTGACGATCAGGCGCGTGCGCAACTCGTCGAGGTGCTCGACGAGGCTGAGGCGGTCTTCGTGGCCGATCGTGCGGATCGCGGTGGCCATATCTGTCTCTCAACATATATCGACCGCGGCCGTCGAGCGGGTTGTCCGTGTTTGGAGGTGGGCAAACCTCGGTTTTCGTGCGCACACGCTAAAGACCCCGGGGGGCACAGTCGATGACTCGCATTAAAGGCCGGCAAGCAGGACCCTCTGCTAGAGGCAAAACGAAATGCCCTCCGACAACAGCCACCACCAAACCCGCCATCACGTGCAGTTGCCAAGCGGCAAGCAGATCGAGGTCGTCTACCTGGACAACCCTGTGCCGCCTTCGCTGGGAGCCGGCCAGCGGCAGGCCGACCCGACGGCGGAGCCGCTCCACGTCTGCTTCTACTGCGGCGGTGAGCTCGTCCATCCGGTGGACTGGGCCGAAGCCGGCGCGCGGCAATGGCGCATTCTGCTGCGCTGCCCGGAGTGCGAGGCCACGCGCGAGGGCGTCTTCGAGCAGGCGGTCGTGGAAGCGCTCGACGACGAGCTCGACCGCGCCTCCGGATCGCTGCTGAGCGACCTGCAACGCGTCACGCACGCGAACATGGCCGAGGAGATCGACCTGTTCATCCGCGCGCTCGACGCCGATTTGATTCAGCCCTGCGACTTCTGACCCTCGGCGCCCCTTCCGTCCGGCCACCGATGGGCCGTCCGGGATCCCCGTAGGGGGAGAAGGAGGCCGTACGGGATCCCCGTAGGGGGAGAAGAGAGATAGGTAGAGAGCCTGACGGGCCGTCTAGCTTACTTCCTGCGGAAAAACTCTGGAGCATAGAAACGGCCGCGCTGGTCGAGGGCGCGGCCGTTTCTGAATGAGTGGGTTGCTCTTGTCGAGCGACTGGAGTGTTTCAGGCGGCTCGGATGGCGAGCGTGTCGGCGTTATAGGCGAGGATTCCCCACTCGGTCCAGATCTTCTGGCCTTCGGTGCCCTTCAGGCGGCTGCGGCCCATCCCGTAGCGGCGCTTGAGGTGGCTGATTCGGCCCTCCTCGCCTGTTCGGTAGCGTTGCAACCGCTTGTTGGTGTGTCTGGAGCCTGGTTCCTGGCGGCCGGAGATGAACACTCGCTCTGGTGCGAGATCTTTGAGTGCCTCGTTCGTCGGGCCGGGCATGAACCCGCCGTCGAGCGCCAGCTCGCGCGGGGAGATCCCGAGCCGTTTGAGTTCCGCGACGGTGTCGGGGAGCAGTGTGTTCTCGGTCGGGTTGCCCGGCGCGGTCGCCGCCGGCAGGATCAACCCTCGTGCGCCGCGCTTGGTGTTCTCGGTCACCTCCGCGAGCTGGGTCACATACCCGAACTCGTTGGGCTTGCCCAGCTTGCCCTTGCGGATCGGCCTGGCGTCCGGGTCGGCCAGCGACACGATCCGGTTTGAGATCGGCTCTCCCGCCACGCGCTGCTTGATCTGGGAGGCGACCTTCTCGCAGCGATCCACGAGCTGCTCGAGCTTGGTCGCCGCCTTCAGCTTCGCCTTTGCGCCGCGGCCTCGCGCCTTGGACCGCGCGAGTTTCACCAGCTGCCTGGCCTCGCTCACCGAGCGCTCCAACAGCTCGCCGGTCTGCGCCGTGAGCTTGAGCACCTGCGCCTTCGCTTCCCCTGAGCGAGCCCGGATCGTGCGCGTGATTCCCCGCAACCGGCGACCCATCGCCCGCGAGCGATCCCGCACCCGCCGCTCGCTCTCGCCGACCCGCTGCGCCAGCTTGCGAGCCTCCCGCGCGAGCGCACGCACCCCATGCGAGGCCAACCCCGCATCGGTCGGATACTTCACATCCGCCTCGACGACAGTCGAGTCGATCCGCACCGCACGAGGACGAAAGCGCTTCTCGCGCGTCGCCCTGGCGATCAGCGCGCGCGTCAGCTCCGACACCGTCTCGGGGCCGATCCTGCGGGCAAGCTTGCGGACCGTCGACTCGTCCGGCACCCGCTCGCTCAGCGAGATCCGGCAGAACCGCCGCAAGTGAATCGAGTCCGAGACCTCCGCCACCAGCGTCCGATACCCCCACCGATAGCGCGTCTTGAGCACCATCAAGCGAATGAACGTCTCCATCGCGATCGTCGGACGGCCATCCGTCAACACCGCCCGCTTCTGCTCGACCACCTCCTGGCGAAAGCGCTCCACGACCGGCCCAAGCAACCCCGGGTCCGAGAGCAGCAAATCCAGCGCCGCCAGATCCTGCGGCAACTCCTTGACCTCGACCGGCAACGCCTCGTCCCACAAGCACTCCGCCTGCCCCGCCGACAACGTCAACATACCGACCCCTTTCGACCAGAAACCCGTAAGCGTTCAGTCGTGGGTCCCGGTGGGGTGTGCTGGTGGGCAGGTGCGGGGGCTCAGGTCAGGGCTGGGAGTGGGTCGCCGCGGGCGTGGGCGGTGAGCAGTTCGCGCATGTACGCGAACATCGAGCGGGCTTGCAGGCGGCATGTGACCGAGGCTGACAGCGCGCGCTCGATGAATCGCTCGCCGTCGGTGGATTGGGTGCCGTGTGAGAGCTTGCGGTAGATGACCGGCCCGCGTAGCGCTCTCTCGGCTGCGTTGTTGGTGGGCTCGACCCCTTCGACGGTGACGAAAGTCCAGAGCGCCGGCCAGATCCTCAGCAGGTTCTTGGCGAAGCGGCGGTGAAAGCGCGTGTAGGTGCTCTTGCGTGCGGCGCGTTCCAGTAGCTCCCGGAGCTCGGCTTGGATCGGGGCTATCTCGCCCGCGAGGCGCCGGCGATCTTGGTGCTCGCCAAAGGCGTGCCAGGTCTCGAACAGCCTTTTGGTCAGTTCGCTGGCGGCTTCTCCGAACTGCTTCTGCTCGGCCAGGGCTCCTCCCGCGTGGAAGGCGAAGTCTCGCTTGAGATGCTCCCAGCAGGCCTGGCGCGAGGCGGGATCGACCAGCTCATATGCCCACCAGCGATCCGAGCCCACGATCCCTTTGAAGTCCGCGCCGAGCAGTTCCTTGAGGCGGTCGCGATGACGATCCTCTGCGATCCGGAAGATGGCTGCCTCGGGCGTGGTCGCGGCCCACATTGTGCGGCCCTCATGCGCGGTGAACCAGCCGGTCTCATCGACGTTGAGGACTGGTGATGCCAGCACGCTCTCGACCAGCAGCTCGTGTGGGGCCCGCAGCGCTTTCCCCGCGCGCTGGCAGATCGCATCGACCGCCCCGACGGATAACCGGAGTCCGAACAGGTCCCGCGCAAGCTCGGACATGTCGCGCCGCGAAACCCGGTTACGTGCGGTCATCGTCACGACCGCGGCCTGCAAGTCGGTGCCGAACGGCGAGTCGCCTACCCCGTCGGGCAGGCGCGCCACAGCCTTCTTGCCACACCCTGGGCAGCACAGATGGTGAGTGCGATGCTCGCAGAAGAGCACCACGATCGGCGGCAGCTCGGCTACCTGATGGCGCCCGAACCGCTTGCCAGGCTGCCGCTCCTGCTCGCTGAACACACGCCCGCATCCGCCGCACTCCTGCGGGTAGTGATCAACGATCTCATCCACCCGGTCCTCCGGTAGCAGCTTGCGACCGGAGCCCTCATGCCCGGACTGGGCGCCCGCCTTTCGCTTCTCGCCGTCGCGTTTGCTCCACAGCTTCGCCTTACGACGCGCCTCCGCGCGACGCTCCGCCCGTGTCTTGGGCGGATCCTGCGACGGAGGGCTCGACGAGTTACGCGAATCCCCTCGCGCCTGCTCCTCAAGCCGAGCGACCCGCTCCTCCAGACGCTCACAACGCGCCGCGAACTGCTCACGCTCGCCCGCCAGCTCAACGATCGCATCGACGCACCGCTCCCGCCCCGCACCAAAGATCGCCTCCGCCTCCGAGCGGTCCATACCCGCAAGATTCGCTGCACCGCCCGCCAATCCTCGCTACAGGAAGACCACGACTGAACGCTTACAGAAACCCGCTCATTTGCGGCACATTCTGGCGATCAGACCGGACGGAAAGCCACCCTCAACACGCTACTTTTTCCGCAGGAAGTAGCTAGGCTTTCCGTCGAGGCAGAAAGCGGGGCAGTCAGCGGTAGCGCTCGACCACCGCGTCTGCCACCAGGTCCAGCAACCCCGCGCGGCCGTTGGGGAGGATCGCCGGTAGCATCGCCTTCGCCTCGGCGACCAGTGCCAGCGCCCGCTCGCGGGCCTCCTGCAGCGCGCCGGTCGCCGCGATCCGGTCGCACAGCTCGCCCGCCTGCTCGGGGCCGCCCAGCGAGGCCAGGTCGACCGTCGCCAAACGCTCGTCGTGCTCGCGCGCAAGGATCAGCGGCAGCGTGACGGTGCCGTCGAGCAGATCGGTCCCGCGCGGCTTGCCGGTGCGCTCGACCGGGCCACAGACATCCAGCACGTCGTCGAGCAGCTGAAAGGCCAGACCGATGCGTCGCGCGAACGCGCCCAGTGCATCCGCCAGCACACCGGCCGGGGCGGGCGGGCTCCGATCTCCGCCACCGCCGGCCACGAGCGCCCCCAGGCGACACGCCGCCTCAAACAGCGCGGCGGTCTTCAACTCGCAACGGCGCAGGTAGCGCTCCACCGCTACCCGTGGCGCGTAAGCATCCTCGCGCTGCAGCAGCTCCCCCTCGGCCAGCGCCGAGCTGGCGTCCGAGAGCGCACGCAGCTGTGCGATCTCACCGTTGCGCGCCAACTCCGCGAACGCCCGCGAAAAAAGCAGATCGCCGGTTGCGATCGCCGTGCGGCGGCCCGCCCGTGCAACCACCGAGGGATGCCCGCGTCGCAGCTGCGCGCCGTCGATCACATCGTCGTGGACCAGCGTGGCCGAGTGCACCAGCTCGACCGCCACCGCTGCCCGCACGAGGTGCTGGCCGAAACGGGGATGCTGGTCCGATCCACGCGACTCTTCTGCCTGGTCCGATCCACGCGACTCTTCCGCCGCAATCGCAGACAACACCACCAGCAATGGGCGCAAACGCTTGCCGCCGGCGAGCACCGTGGCGGTGGCGTGCGCGGCCAGCGGCGCGCCAGCCTCGGCGGCGACCCGCTCGAGGTGCTCCTCGGTGCGCACCATCTGCTCGCGCAGCACCGCTCCGCCGCGGCGCATGATCTCCGCTACGGCCTCTTCGTCCTCTGCCGCCTGCGCCTGTGCAGTGGTGCTGCTCACTGTACTCATCATGAGCCATCCGGCGGCACGGTGCCGGCGTGGATGGCGATTATGCCCCCGGCGGTCAGCAGATAGCCGATCTCGCCGATCCCAGCCCGCTCCATCTCGGCGGCGAGTATCGCGGGCGCCGGAAAGCGCTTGACCGAGTTGGGGAGGTAGGAGTAGGCGTCGGAGTCCCCCGCCAGCCGCCCCAGCAGCGGTACGACGCGGTCGAACCAGAGCGCGAAGAAGCTCGACAGCGGCCGGCGCGTCGGAGTGGTCATCTCCAGCACCACGACCCTCCCTCCCGGCCGCGCCACGCGCGCCATTTCCCGCAGGCCGCGAGCCAGATCGGAGAAGTTGCGCGCGCCGAAGCCCACCGTGACGGCGTCGAAGGAGTCGTTTGCGTAAGGCAGCCGCAGCGCATCGCCCCACTCAAAGCGCACCGATGCCGCGGACGAGCCCGGGGAGGAGTGCCGATTGCGCTCCCACTTGGCGCGCGCGCGGGCCAGCATCACCTCGGAGAAATCGCTGCCCACCACCTCACCGCCCGGCGCCACGCGCCGCGCAAGCTCGAGCGCGAGGTCGCCGGTGCCGGTGGCGAGGTCCAGCACGCAACTGCCCGGGCCGACGCGCGCAAGATCCACCGCGCGCTCGCGCCAGCGGTGATGCAGGCCGGCGGTCATCACACCGTTGAGCGCGTTGTACACCCAGGCGATGCGGTCGAACATCGACCGCACCTGCTCGGCCTCCAGCTGGCCGAAACGGGGATCTTCGCCGGAGGCGAGGGTCTCCCGGCTTCGGTCGGCGCCAGCGCCCTGCCGAGCCTGCGCCTCAGAGCCCTGAGCCATGTCTCAACGCTACTTCAACTGCGAGAGGAACTCGACGGCCGCTTCGAACTGCTTCGGCGGCAGGTGCTTGAACGAAGGCATCGGCTGCGTCGGGTTGACCAGCGTGCGCGCGATCCCCTGGCGCGGGATCCGCGAGCCGACGTGCGTCAGTTCGGGGCCCGGCCCATTGTTGCCGTTGTCGCCGAGCTTGTGGCATGCCAGGCAGCCGCTGGAGGCGACCACGTTCCTGCCGTCTTCGAACTGCGCGAGCTCCTGGCCGCCGGCTTGGTGCACCGCCGCCGGCGTGGCGATTTCCACCGAGAACGGGGAGCCCGTGCTGGCGCCCTCCCAGGTGAGGTAGAACATCGCCCCGATCACGAACAGGGCCGTGATCGTGGCGATCGGCCGGCGCTCCGGCCGGCGCTCGGGGCCGCGATCGTAGAAGGGCAGCAGGAACAGCAGGATCATCGCCAGCGTGGGGACCCCGATCGTCGCCAGGCCCACAAGGCTCGGCGGCTTGATCACGCGCAGCACCTCGAACAGGAAGAAGAAGTACCACTCCGGGCGCGGCACGTAGGTGCTGGTGGTGGGATTGACCTTCGAACCGAGCTCGGCGCCGAGCACCAGCGACATCGTGATGATGCACGCCATCACCACGCACGCCATGATCGAGTCCTTGGCGACCGCATAGGGGAAGAACGGTTTGCCTTTGGACTTCAGCAGCGCGTACTCGCGGAGGTACTCCTCCTTCTCGCGCTGGTTCATGCCTCAGACTCGCGCAGCTCGGGGTCTTTCTCGGCTTTCGACCACGGGGGCGCGGTCGTGCCGAGCTTGGCCACCAGGTAGAGATGCGCGCCGAGCAGCGCAGCGATCAACCCTGGCACGAGCAGCATGTGAATCGCGTAGAAGCGCGACAGCGTGGTCGCCCCGATTTCCGAGCCACCGCGCAGGAAGTCGCTCAGATAGGGGCCGATCAGGGGACCGGTGCCGTTGATGTTGACGCCCACCTGCGTCGCCCAGAAGGCACGCTGGTCGAAGGGCAGCAGATAGCCGGTGAACGACATCACCATCGTTAGGATCAGCAGCACCACGCCGATCACCCAGTTGAGCTCGCGCGGGTACTTGTAGGCGCCGAAGAAGAAGGTGCGGCCCATGTGCAGGAACACCAGCACCACCATCACGGTCGAGCCCCACTTGTGCATGCCGCGCACGAACTGCCCGAGGAACACCTCGTTGGTCACGTAGCGGATCGATTCGTACGCCCCGCCCGAGGCGTCGGGGCGGTAGTACATCGCCAGGAACACCCCGGTGACCGCCTGGTTGAGGAAGGCGAACATCGTCGCCGAGCCGAGTGTGTAGAACCAATTGGTGCCCTTGGGCACCTTGCGGAACATCAGCCAGCGGGCGGCCCCGCTCAGCGAGGTGCGTTCGTCGACCCAGTCGACGACCGCGGTGCCCGCGTTGGCGGCATGATCGACCGGACGGACGGCGCCGTTGCTCTCCTGCGGGCGCGGCGGCGGCGCCTTCAGCGGAGCGGGGATCGGGGGAGCGGGGAGTTTGGGCACGGTCTAGCGGCGGATCGAGGGACGCGATGGGTAGGCGTACTGGCCGAGGCCGTCGATCGGCTCGCCGGGGTCGCGGGGGGAGAAGCGCCGCAGCTCGCTGTTGACGCTGAAGCGCGAGCCGATCTGCACCATGCCGTCGACGACGCGCGTGTAGAAGCGGTCGAGTGGCCGCGGCGGCGGCCCGGCAACGCGGCGGCCGAGCAGGTCGTACACGCCGCCGTGACAGGGGCAGATGAAGCGCTCCGCGGCCGGCACCCAGCGCACCGGGCAGCCGAGGTGCGCGCAGCGGGATGTGAGTGCGATGTAGGGGATGTGCTTGTCGTAGGGGTCGGTGTCGATCGCCGGGTTTCGCTGGCGCACGTAAACCAACCCCTTGCCGGCCTCGCCGATCCCGGGGGTGAGCGTGATCACGGTGGGGATGTAGTTGTTGTCGGGGAACATCTCCGTCGGCCCCACCGTTTCCCAGGTGTGGGGCTTGCTCTTGAAGATCGGGCCGATCGCAAAGCCCAGTGCCGGCAGCGTGAAGGACATCGCCGCGATCGCCCCGGCGGCGTTGGCGGAGCCGGTCATGAAGCGCCGCCGTGTGACCGTCTCGCCCTCGAACGCGCCCGGTATGTGGCGGTCCACGGTGTACTTGGAGGCGTGCTTGTCGTGCTTGCTGGCCAAGGGCACCTAAGAATACCGCCTGCGGGCTGGCGCTGGTCGCGCAGTGATGGTGCTTATCGTTACAAATACTGCGGGATTCGCGGCCGAGGCGCTCTCGGGCGTGGCCCTCGCGCGCGGGCCCGTCAGCTCGCCGACGGCTCTCGATGCTCGGCCGCCGCGCGCATCGCCTCCAGCGCCTCGGGGTCCCGCGCGTGCACGAGCGCCTTGGCTCGGCGGTGGGAGTCGCTCGAACCCCAGCCGACCGCGCGCGCGCCCGCGGCCCACACCGCCAGCGCGAGATCCTCACGGCCCTCGCCCTGGGCGAGCGCGGTGAGCGTGATCACGTCCGCGAGCTCCGCCACAGCCGCCAGGTCGCCGAGCCCCACCAGGCGCGCGAGGCCCAGCGCGTAGAGCTGATCGCCGGCCAGCAGGCCGAGGTCGGCCTCCGGCGGGCGCACGACGCGGGGTGTGCCGTAGTGCAGCAGGTAGCCCTCGTAGATCGCCTCCACCAGCAGCTCATACTCCTCCGCCTGCTCCCGTGCGCGCGGCCCAGCCGCCGCGATCTGCGCGGGGCCCGTGCCGTTAGAGACGGGCCCGAGGCCGAGAGGTTGGGAGTTGGGCTGGGTGGGACTCTCGCCGGCAGTGCTTGTGCCGGTGGGATCGCCGTCGAGCAGGCCCGCCATCAGGCCTCCCTGCTCGCGCAGCAGCGCCTCCAGGCGCGTGAGTACCGGCACGGCCTTCAAGGAAGCTCCCCGAACGCGGCGGCGGCGGCGGCCACGGTGCGCTCGATGTGCTCGGTGGTGTGGGCCAGCGAGGGAAACCACGCCTCGAACTGCGAGGGCGGGGGGTAGACCCCGCGCGCCAGCAGCCCCCGGCACCAGGCAGCGTGCGCCTGCAGATCGCACGCCTGCGCTCCCTCCAGGTCGTGCACGGGATGCTCGCTGAAGAACACGGTTAGCAGGCCGGGGAGGCTCGCGATTTGGATGGGATGCCGATCCGCCCCGCGCGCGCTTGTCGCCTCGCGCAGGCCCGCGGCGAGCTGGGCGGTAACCGCCGCCAGGCGCGCGTACGCCGACTCGTCGAGCAGCTGGAGCGTGGCGATGCCGGCCGCCACCGCCAGCGGGTTGCCCGACAGCGTGCCGGCCTGGTAGACCTCGCCGGCCGGCGCCAGCAGCTCCATCAACTCCGCGCGGCCCCCCAGCGCCGCCGCGGGCAGGCCGCCGCCGAGCACCTTGCCCATGATCGTCAGGTCGCCGTGCACCCCGGTGAGCTCCCGCGCACCGCCGCGCGCCACGCGGAAGCCGCTGATCACCTCGTCGAGCACCAGCAGCGCCCCGCTCGCGTCGGCCTGCTCGCGCAGCAGCTCAAGGAAGCCTGGGCGCGACGGCACGAGGCCCATGTTGGCGGGGATCGGCTCCGCCACAATCGCCGCCGGCTCGTGCCGGCGCACCGCCTCCACCAGCGCCTCGGGGTCGTTCCACGGCACGATCACCGTGGCGGCCGCTGCGCCCGCGGGCACCCCCGGGCTCGCGGGGATCGCCTGCGTGGCCAGACCCGAGCCGGCCTGCGCGAGCAGCCCATCCACGTGCCCGTGGTAGGCGCCCGCGAACTTGACGATCCGCTCGCGGCCGGTCGCGGCACGCGCGAGTCGCAGCGCCGTCATCGTCGCCTCGGTGCCCGAGGAGGTCATGCGCAGCATGTCCACGCCCGGCATCCGCCGCGCGACCTCCTCCGCCAGCTCCACCTCCCCGGGGCTCGGCGCCCCGAAGCTCGTGCCCCGCTCAGCCGCGGCACACACCGCCTCGAGGATCAGGGGGTGGGCGTGACCGTGAATCAACGGTCCCCACGAGCAGACGTAGTCGACGTAGCGGTTGCCGTCCACGTCCACGAGCTCGGCGCCCGACCCGCGGGCGATGAACAGCGGGTCGCGGTCGATCGCCCGCATCGCGCGCACCGGCGAGTTGACGCCGCCGGGGAGCACCCGCAGCGCGCGGCGGTAGAGCTGGGCGGAGCGAGTGTCGGTGAGCGACAGCGTCACAGGGGTGGGTGGGCCCACATTTTCAGGCGTTTTGTGCTTCCCACCGCTTGTAGTCGTCGGTGAAGTAGAGCAGGCGGATCTTCTTGAACTCCGTCGAGGAGTACAGCGTGGCGCGCTCTTCGATCCCGGTCTGCTCGGCGATTGCGGTGAGGATCGCGTCGCACTCCTCCTTGGAGCGGCCGTGGGCCATCGTGAAGACCGAATAGGGCCAATCCTCGTAGGTCGGTCGCTGGTAGCAGTGGGAGATCCCACGGTATGACGCCATCCGCGGGCCGAGCTCCATGATCCGCTCCGGCGGGACCTGCCACACGCCCATCCCGTTCGCCGAGAAGCCGGCGCGGCGGTGGAAGAGGATCGCCGCCACGCGACGCAGCAGGCCGCGCTCGCGCATCGCCGCCATGTGCTCCAGCAGCGCCTCGACGTCCATCCCCAGGCGCCGCGCAGCGGGCGCGTAGGGCTCGCTCACCACCGGCATATCGCCCTGGGTGGCGCGGATCACGGCGATGTCGCGCTCGTCGTAGGCGACCGACTCCAGCACCACCTCCTGCTGCGGTGTCCCCTCGCTGGCGAGCGCCCTGGTGTCGCCCTCCATCTCCAGGTCCATCCTGATCTTGAACAGCTTCAGCGTGGGCAGCTGACGAATCGACTCCGCGCCGGTGAGCCGCTGCAGCACCTCCAGCGTGCCCTCCAGGCCGAGCGGTGAATCGGGCTCGGTCGCGAGCGTGAACCACATGTTGAAGTCGTGATTGCGCAGATAGTTGTGCGAGACCCCGGGGTGAGAGTTGACGATCTTCGCCGCTCGCCACGGGTGCTCGGGATCGACCTTGGCCGCCACCAGCATCGAGGAGTAGCCGAGCGCGCGCGTGTCGTAGATCGGGGTGACCTGGCGGATGATCCGCTGCTCCACCAGCTCGCCCACTCGCTCCAGCGCCTGCTCTTCGGGTATCTCCGCCGCCCGCGCCACCGCCGCGTACGGCCGGGGCTCCAGCGGAAAGCTGCCCTGCATCAGGTTGAGCAGCCTGCGGTCGAGCTCATCGAGCGCCACCGCGGGCACCCTCGGTGCGGCTGCGTGTCTTTGGGATCGCGGCGCTCGCACGATCGACCCCGGTGGATCCGGCGGAGGGCGGCCGCGAGAAACTGGCCGCCGGAGAGGCTGTCGGATGCTCCACTGGGGTCTCTACTGGTTCAACCATCGCGCCGCGTCCTTCGCGTGGTAGGTGATGATGACGTCCGCGCCCGCGCGGCGCAACGAGGTGAGTATCTCGAGCACCGTGGCGCGCTCGTCGATGTGCCCCGCCGCGGCGGCGGCCTTGACCATCGCGTACTCCCCGCTCACGTTGTAGGCGACCACCGGCAGACGCGTCTCGCGTCGCACCGCGGCAATCAGGTCGCCGTAGGCGAGCGCGGGCTTGACCATCACCATGTCCGCCCCCTCCTGCACGTCCAGCAGAGTCTCGCGCAGCGCCTCGCGGCCGTTGGCGGGGTCGAGCTGGTAGCCGCGGCGGTCGCCAAACGCCGGCGTCGAGCCGGCGGCGTCGCGGAAGGGTCCGTAGAAGGCAGAGGCGAACTTCGCCGCGTAGGCGAGGATCGGGGTGTCGGCAAAGCCCTCGTTGTCCAGCTCCGCTCGGATCGCCCCAACGCGACCATCCATCATGTCCGACGGCGCCACGATGTCAGCGCCGGCGCGCGCGTGGCTGACGGCGGTGTGCGCCAGCAGCTCCACCGAGGCGTCGTTGTCCACGCGCGAGCTCTCGTCCAGCACGCCGCAGTGGCCGTGGTCGGTGTACTCGCAGAGGCATACGTCGGTGATCACCGGCAACTCGGGCAGCTCCTGCTTGAGCGCTCGCACGCACAGCTGCACCACGCCCTCCTGATCCCACGCCGAGGAGCCCTGCGCGTCCTTCTCGGCAGGGATCCCGAACAGCAGCACCGCCCCGATTCCGAGCTGCGCCGCCGCGCGCGCCTGCTCGACCGCGGCCGAGATCGACAGCCGCGCGAGCTGCGGCAGCGCAGCCGGCGGGTCGCCACCGGCGCCGGCGGGTCGCTCCTCCACGAACAGCGGCAGCACCAGTTGTCCCGCCCGCAGATCGGTCTCGCGCACCAGGCCGCGCAGCGCCGATGAGGCTCGCAACCGGCGCATGCGCGTCTGAGGGAAAGCCATCACTCGTCGAGGATACTCGTGCTCAGCCTGCATCCCACCGATGAAGGGTGAGCATCCGGCGCCGGTGGGACCCGAGAGGGTGGGACCGGAGAGGGTGGGACGGGGGATCGGTGGGACAGGGATCGGTGGGACCGGGATCAGTGCTACTGACTCAATCCAGCCGTCGCAGCCCGAGGCGCGCCAGAACCGCGAACAGCGCGGTCAACCCCAGGAGGTGCGCGAGCGAGATCGCCAGGCCCGGCGAGGAGCGGTTGACGGCCGCGTCGAGCGCCTCCAGGGCGGCCTTGTAGGGGAACACGAAGGAGATCGCGCGGATCACGTCGTACAGCCCGCTCGCCACCGCGCCCGCCGGCACGAGCGCGAGGAAGGCAAGCGGCAGCGACAACAGGAAGGAGAGCAGCGAGGCCGCGCGCACCTCACGGGCCAGCGCGCCGATCGCAACCCCCAAGGCCGCGAATGCGAGCCCGCCAAGCGCCAGCGCCGCCAGCCATTGGCCCACGCGACTCCATTCCAGACCCACGAACGCCCCGATCCCGGCGAGCATCGCGAACGCCACCACCAGCGCGCAGCCCGCCGCGAGCAGCAACTTCTGTGCGATCAGCGACTCGCGCGTGATCAGCGCGCCCCCGCGCGGGCGAGGTGCGGCTGTGGCGGTGGTGGAGGAAGAGGGGTTGGGGGAGTTTCTCACCAGCCGCGCGAGCGTGTGCTCTTCGCGCTCCAACGCGATCCCACCGGCGGCGAGCAGCACGCAGACGAACATCAGCGAGATGCTGACCGCCACGACCACCGCGTACGCATCGAGCGGGGTGCGACCGCCCTGCAGGTTGGTGGTGTTGATCTGGATCGGCTGGCTGACGGTGCTCAACACATCGCGGCTGACCCCCAGGTTCTGGGCGGCGAATTCCGAGAACTCGGCCAGCCGTTCCAACTGGGCGCGATCCGCGTCGTGGGGGTGGCGGGCGATGATGCCCCGCAGGATGTGGGGGATTTCGCCCAATCCCGGCAGGTCCTGCGGTGCGCCCGGCACGCCGAGGTTGCCGCCCCGCACGAGCGCCCCGATCACCTGGGCCGCCACACGCCTGATCTGGTTGGAGAGTTCGAGATTGGCCTGCGCGAGCGCCGCTTCGATCGTGGAGTGCACGAAGCTCTGCTCGAGGGCGTCGCCGTTGTAGATCACCTCCACGTGTGCCTGACTTGTGACCGAGGAGAGCCGCGAAGCGATGTTCGCTGGGATCACGATCGCCGCCAGCACCTTCCCCGAGCGGACCGCCCGCACGGCCTGCGCGCGAGTTGCGACCGGCACCGGCTGCACCTGATTGAAGAGTTCGCTGTAGTAATGCGCCACGTTCAAGCGCGTGCCGCCCAGTTCGACGGTGGCGGACGCCGGGGAGAGGTTGACGATCGCCACCTTCGGCTTGGAGGGCGCGCGCGAGATCGCCAGCCCGATCAGGAGCGCCACCGCGACCGGGTAGAGCACCAGCACGCCCACCAGCACCCGCGAGCGGGCGAGGATCAGCAGGTCCTTCTTGAGCATCCACCGCATCAGTGCCCCCGCTCGCGCAGGAACTCGACGAACGCCCCTTCGAAGCCCGGGTGGGTGGGACTCGATTCCTTGACCGCCTCCCGCGCGAATTCGTCCGGGGAACCGTTGAACAGCAGCTCGCCGTCGGCCAGCACCACCACCCGCTGGGCGTAGCGCTCGGCCTCGGCGACGTTGTGGGTGGAGAAGACCACGCACCTGCCCCGCTGCGAGAGCGCGCAGATGAAGCGCCACAGGCGCTCGCGCTGGCGGGGATCCAGCGAGGATGAGGGCTCGTCGAGCACCAGCACGGTCGGCTCTGAGAGCAGCCCGATCGCGATGTTGACGCGCTGGCGGTTGCCGCCGGAGAGGCGCTCCACGCGCTCGGATGCGCGCTCCCGCAGGCCGGTCTGCTCGAGCATTGCCGCAACTGCCGCCCGCGGGTCTGGGTTGCGCTCCAAGCGCGCGAACAGCTCGAGGTTCTCTGCTACCGAGAGGCGCGAGTAGAGCGCGGGTTGCTGCGGCACCCAACCGACCTCGCCAGGCGGCAGACTGACGCCGCCCGTGGTCGGTGGCTGGACACCGGCGAGGATCGACAGCAGCGTGGTCTTGCCCGCGCCGTTGGGACCGATCACCGCAACCATCTCTCCGGCACCCGCATCGAAGCTGACATCGCGCAGCGCCTCGCGATCGCCGTAGCGCTTGGTGACCCCGCGAACCTCGATCAAGGGGGACGGGATCACGCCGGACCGCCCAGGTTCTGTGCAGCACGACGCATCAGTGGGCGGTCCGGCGCAAGGCTCGGCCTCACAAAATCCTGCCCGGGGAGCGCTCCCAGGGCTCGAATGTCAGGTGGCGGCTGAGGTAGACGAAGGTCTCGCGCAATACCGCGAGGATCGGCAGCGCGACCAGCGCGCCGACCACGCCGTAGAGCTGCAGGCCGAGCAGCAGCGCGAAGATCACCAACAGCGGGTTGATCCGCAGCGTATGCCCGAAGATCTGCGGCGCAACCACGTGACCCTCGAGCTGCTGCAGGCCGACGAACAGTAGCCCCACCCACAGCGCGGAGATCGGATCGGTGAGCAGTGCCACCAACACCGGTGGCACTGCCCCGAGGATCGGTCCGATGTAGGGGATCAGCTCCATCACGCCGTAGAACATCGCGAACGCGACCGCGTACTTCTGCCCGGCGGGGAAGATCCCGAGCACGCCGAAGATGTACAGCGCAAGGCCGGTCGAGGCGCCCATCACGAAGCTGAACAGCAGCTGCCCGCCCACGTAGCGCGAGACGGCGTGCTGAGCCAGCGTGGGGTAGTCGTCGGCGGGCGTGCCGTCGCCGTCGGGCATCGCCCGGCGCACCAGGCGCCCGATGCGTTCGCCGTAGATCAGCATGTAGACGGAGAGCACGAAGATCAGCACCAAGTCGAAGATCGCGCTGGCCACTTCGGTTATCAGCCCCCCGCCAAAGGAGGCGATCGAGCCGGCGCTCTTGGCGAGTTTCTGCTGGATCGTCTGCAGCGCCGTTTTGCCCTGCTTTTTGAATTTAACGTGGATGCCGTGCCGGTTCAGCCAACTCTGGATGCTGGCCAGGGTTTCGTTCGCTTCGTCGACCAACTTGGGCAGGTTGTGGATGAACGACTGCACCTGGTGGAAGATCGGGTTGGCCAGCAGAAAGCCGATGCCGGCCAATGTCAGGAAGAATGCAACGTACACGGCGAGCACCGCCAGGCCGCGGGGGAGGCGCGAGCGCTGGAGGAAGGCGACAGCCGGGTTGAGGATCAGCGCGATGAGGGCCGCCACGACGAAGATCACAAACACTTTCCCCGCGGCGCGTGCCAGCGCCCACAGCGCGAGCAGCGCCAGCGGCAGCACCACCAGCTGCACCCAGCGGGGAACCACCACACGCGGCGGTGCGGGCAGCGCCGAGGCTGCCTGGCTGGGCGAGCCCTCGTCCACCAGCTCACGCTCTTGTGCTTGCGGCGGGGCTGCTTCGGTGGCCTGCTCCTCGACGCTCACAAGGACCCTCGCCACAAGAGATGGCGGTTTTGGCGTGCCCGATCCGTGGATGGGATGCGCCGCACGCGAGCGCAGGCGTGCTGGTGGCACGCCGAGCACCGCGGGTGGTGCAGACCGCCGCGGAGCGGGTGCGTCCAACCCGTCAGATCTTGTGGCGTGGGTCCCAAGCCTCCCGTCATGGGGCAAGTATGGCTGAGCCAGAGGCGCGCCCGCCGAGCACGAGCGGAGAGTCGGGCGTGCCAGTCACCGAGCGCTCTCCGGCCACGGGCGATGGCGCGGCGACGATCCTGTTCGTCGGCGACCTCGTCGGCAGCCTCGGCAGGCGCACGCTGCTGGAGTGCCTGCCGCTGCTGCGCGAGCGCTACGAGCCGACGTTCGTGGTTGTCAACGGCGAGAACGTGGCCGGCGGCCTGGGCATCACCCCGAAGGCCGCCAAGCAGTTGCTGGCGGCGGGCGTCGATGCGATCACGCTCGGCAACCACGCCTACCATCACCGCGAGATCTACCCGTATCTCGACACCGAGCCGCGGATCGTGCGCCCCGCCAACTACCTGCGCGGCCAGCCGGGGCGCGGTGTGTGTGTGGTGCAGAGCGCCGCGGGGATGCGCCTCGGCGTGATCAACCTCAGCGGCAGCCTGTACCTGCGCCCGGGGCGCTCGGCGTTCGTCGAGATCGACGGGGCGCTGCGGGAGCTGGGCGAGGTGGAGCACATCCTGGTGGACATGCACGCGGAGGCAACCAGCGAGAAGATCGCGCTCGGCTGGCATCTCGACGGCCGCGTGAGCGCAGTGGTCGGCACCCACACGCACATCCCCACCGCCGACGCCCGCGTGCTGCCGGGTGGCACCGCGTACATCACCGACGTCGGCATGACCGGCCCGCGCGGGGGCGTGATCGGGGTCAAGCGCGAGCTGGCGCTGGAGGCGATGATCACGCAGATGCCGGTGCGCTTTCAGACCTCCGAGGAGGACCCATGGCTGAACGGCGTGGTGATCCGCTGCTCGGAGCCGTTGCGAGCGAACTCGATCGAGCAGGTTCTGATGCCACGCCCTGCGGCGCCGGCGTCGCCGTAGCGGTTGACGACTGCTGGCCGATGATCGATCGGTCGGGTCGGTCGGCAGCGAGCAGCGAAGCAGGGTCGGGGGGAGTCGGGCGCGCGGGAGCCGCCAGCAGCGCGATCATCACCAATGGGAAGAACCACACGATGTAGAGGTAGAACCAGTATTCGAGCCCCAACTGCAGCGCGATCAGGACGGCGGCGCAGGCGGCGGCGAGCGCGGCGATGCCGCGCGGGCGGGGGATCACCGCGAGGCCCAACGCCAGCGCGACGGCGGCGGCCTGCGCCAGGATCTGCCAGCTCTTCATGCCGCCATACAGCCCCCACACCGAGAAGGGCGCGCCGCGGTTGGACTGGTAGACGATCGTGCGCTCGTAGAGCTCGTGCAGCGAGTCGTGCGTGAGCGCCGGAATCGCGACGACCGCCACGGTGAGCGCGAAGGCGAGCACGAACAGCGCGAGCGCCCGCCCGCGCCGGCTGGTCGCAACGGGGACCGATTGGGGAGACACTCGCTCTGCCGAAGCCGGGGGACGTTCGCCTTTGGCGAGCATCCCCGTTTCGGCCAGCGCCGCAGGCGCGTGTCCCCCGGCGTCGGTCGAAGGCAAGTGTCCCTCGACTTCGGTCGTAGACGAGTGTCGCCAGGCTTCGGCCGGCAGCTCGCGCAGCCCGTGCGTGGCGAGCAGCGGCGCGAGCGCCAGGGGGGCGAGCTTGGTGAGGCCCGCCAACGCGGCAAACATCCCCCGCGCCGGCGGCGAGGATGCGACGAGCAGCGCCGCCAGCAGCAGCACCGCCACGAGGGTGTCGTTGGAGTTGCTCTCCAGCGCAAACAATGTGAAGGGGTAGGAGACCCACGCGTAGGCGAGCGCGACCCCCAGCGTGGGGCCGCGGATGCGCAGGCCGAGCAGGAAGATCAGCCCGACCGCGAGCAGGTCGAAGGCGATCGCGGCGGCGTGCGCGGCGGGGAGGTCGTCCCACAGGCCGCTCCACCCGAAGATCTGCTCAAAGGGCACGTACGCCTCGTAGTTGACCGGCCCGTAGGTGTCGCCGTGTTCGTTGTCGGAGGGATAGTGCCCGTACAGCGGTTTGCCGTCGACGATCCGCTGCGCACCGATCACCCCCGCGTAGCCGACGTCGATCACGTTCCCGTCGGTGACGTTCAACCCGATGCGAAAGCCCAGCAGGAACACGACCCCGACCGCCAGCCAGGGCGCGGGGATCAGCAGCTTCAGATGATGAGATTCCCGCCCACCCGCCCCCGCCCACCCGGCGCCGGACCGCAGCAACAGCAGCATCCGCACCAGCAGGTAGAGGAGCGGCGGGTAGGTGAGGGGAACGGATTTGTAGATCTCGCCGTGGTTGAAGTACGCCAACGACACCGAGAAGGAGAGCAGCATCAGCAGGTCGAGGTGGCGCAGCGCGAACGGGCGGCGCCATTCGATGAACGGCAGCAGGAACAGCGCGCACAGCGGCAGCCACACGTAGAGCGCGTTGACGTGTCGCCCGAACGCGCCGGGGTAGCCCCGTGCCATCGTCCACGCCACCTGGAAGCCGATCCACTGTTCGAGCACCCGCCCGCTCGCGTCGGAGATGATCACCTGCCCGATTTCTTTGCCCTTGCGGGAGAAGTAGCTGACCTGCCAGCGCCCCGGGCCTTTCAGGTAGGCGCCATCGTAGGAGCCGGGGTGGCCGGCCCGCAGACGGCGCATCCTCGGCAGCCGCCCGGCGATTTCAAGGACGTCGTCGGGCGAGAGCCGCCGGCCCGCGGGGGGCACGATCGAGGGCGCGACCGGCACCGGCGCTTCCGCGTTGGTGGCGCTCGTAGTTGTGGTGGCGCTCGTCGCAGTGGTGGTGTCGCCAGTGTGCAGCCCCGCGGTCAGCTGTCGCGTCGCGACGGTGTGCCCGTTCGCCGTTGCGGACTCCGGGGCAAGGGCCGGGCACGCCGAGCACACGAGCAGCGTGAGCAGGAATGGGCGCAGCGGCATGATGCAGCGAGGTTACTCGCGCTTGCGCGAGCGCACGTCAACCCGCCGCGGCTAACACGTGCGGCCGCCCGGCGTACCTCACGGCTCCTCGCCCGGAGCGCCTCACCCTCATACGAGCGGGACGCAGTGCGCCTTCGACCGCGTGGCACACACGATCCACGTCCGCCTCACCCATCTCCACCCAGAGGGGCAGACGCACGAGGGTCTCGCTTGCACGGTCGGTCACCGGAAGCTCTCCCGCCACTCGGCCGAATCGTTCGCCCGCCACCGAGGAGTGCAGCGGCACATAGTGGAACAGAGCCTGGATGTTGCGCCTGGCGAGTGCTTCGATGAGGCGGTCGCGGCGGTCCATGTCCTCCACGAGCACGTAGTACATGTGGGCGTTGTGGAGGCACTCGTGCGGAATCCTCGGACGTCGCAGCCGGGCATCCTCTTCGAATGGGGCCAGACGCTCGTGATAGGCCGACCAGATCGCCGTGCGACGCGCGAGAATCTCCTCGACGTGCTGGATCTGCGCCCACAGGAACGCGGCGTTGATCTCGCTGGTCAGAAACGACGAGCCCAGATCGATCCAGGTGTACTTGTCGACCTGGCCGCGCAGGAACTGACTGCGATTCGTGCCCTTCTCCTGAAGGATCTCGGCACGCTCGATCCACTCAGCGCGGTTGACCAGGAGCGCGCCGCCCTCGCCACACGTCAAGTTCTTGGTCTCATGAAAGCTCAGACACCCGAGGTCTCCGACGGTGCCAAGCGGCAGATCGCGATATGCGGCCGAGAAGCCCTGTGCAGCGTCCTCGATCATGACCAGGTCGTGCCGTGCGGCTATCTCCGAGAACTCGTCGAGGTCGCACGCGACCCCTGCATAGTGCACCGGCACGATCCCGCGCGTGCGCGACGTGACCTCCGCCTCGACGAGTCGCTCGTCGAGGTTGAGCGTGTCCTCGCGAATATCGACAAAGACCGGCACCGCCCCCCTGAGAGCCACCGAGCTGGCGGTAGTCGGAAACGTAAACGACGGCATTATCACCTCGTCGCCTGGCCCGATACCGGCTACCAGCATCGCCATCTCCAACGCCGAGGTACAGGAGAACGTCAGCAGCGCACGCTCGCATCCGAGTCGCTCCTCCATCCATCGAGAGCAGCGCTCGGTGAAGGGACCGTTGCCGGAGAGGTGCAGGTTGTCGATCGCCTCCTGGATGTAGTCGAACTCGTCGCCAGTCGTGTACGGCCGATTGAATGGGATCCTGGGCACCATTTCCACGACGTTAGCATTTGCCAGGTAGTTCCATTTGCTGTTAGCTGAAACGCACCCATCAACACGATCCTTTGGCGTTCCCTCACACCCGATACCACCTCGCCCGCACAGTCCATAAGCCCATCCTCGGTCGTTGAGCGACGACGCACGAGTCGGAAACAAACTTGAACAGCCAAAGCGAGGCTGTTCCCGACCAGGCCGTATATCATTCCGCTCAACCATGCGGATTCTCTAGGCCAGACGCCACGCGGTGTGGTCGTAGAGATGTGGCAACTATGCACAGGGTCGAGCCGGTCGTATCGTCGTGGGATGCAGCCGACTGGTCACGAGGCCGCCACGACCCGCGACGCGGAAGACACGAGTGTCGCGACGCGCCGATGAGTGCGGTAATAACAATGTCCCCGCGGGCACCGGATCACGGTAAGAACCCTGATGCTTTGGGACTGAGCATCATTGTTCCGCTATACCGCGACGAAGATGCGCTCGCTCAGATCTTCCGGCGGTGCGAGCCGGTTCTCGACGAACAGCCCGATGGCGGCGAGCTCGTCCTCGTCGATGATGGTAGTCGTGACCGCACCACACCAGTCGCGCTCGGACTCGCTCGGCACTTCGCCCATCCGACGACCGTCGTCCGACTCACGCGGAACTTTGGTCAGCACCCCGCGATATTTGCAGGATTGACTCATGCCTCCGGCAGGCGAGTGGTCACGCTTGACAGCGACCTGCAGTATCCCCCCGAGGAGATACCCAAGCTCCTTCGCGAGCTCGGACCGGACACCCCGGTTGTTTCCGGCTACCGCGCCGCCCGACGCGATCCATTGATGAGACGCCTGATCACGCGGGCTCTCACACGGTGGCTGAACACCCAGACCCAGACGCAGTTGCGTGACTTTGGGTCGATGTTCAGAGCCTACGATCGCCCAACCGTGGACCTGATGCTCAGTTTTACTGAGCGACATCGGTACGTGCCCGCGATCGTAGCGTGGCTCGGTGTACCGATCAAGGAGATCCCAGTAGCTCACCAGCCAAGGGGCGAACACGGAACTCGCTACCGCCTCTCAACGCTGATCGCAATGGTGCTCGACCTCATCACCGGTTACTCGGTTTTTCCATTGCGTCTCCTTACTGTCGCAGGCATTGTCGCTTCAGCGGGCGGCTTCGGCGCAACTTTTATTTTTATCGTGTATCGCTTCTCACTTGGTGCAGGCGTGTCAGGAACCGTCTCGGCATTCGCTCTTATATTCGGGCTCCTCGCGGTGCTGCTGCTGCTGGTGGCGATGATCGGGGAGTATGTTGGACGCATCTACAGCGAGGCCAAGGCGAGGCCATACTTCGTGGTCAGCTCTGCTCATCACATACTGGGTTGCCAGTCTGGCGGCATGGCGAACCGCGACGACGATCTCGCCGATGACCCACAGGGTGCTGCGGGTGTCGAGCTCTGACGTGACCGATTCAACTGGGACACTCATTCTGTTTGCCATGAGCGAGAGGGGACTCACGGTATTGCGTGCGCTTATCGACACTATCGGAGCCGATGCGATAGCCGCAGTGGTCACCCAAGAAGACCCCGGTGTCAAGCGCGACTTCGGGTGCGAGATCGTCAGCACAGCTGACTCGGTGGGCATTCGAATCCTCAGGCGGAGCGAGCCACTACCGCCTCACTCCTTCTCTGTCGCAGCCGGATGGCGGTTCATGATCCACAATGAGCCACGATTGGTAGTTTTGCACGATTCTCTTTTGCCGCAATATCGAGGATTCGCTCCGCTTGTGAGCGCGCTGATCAACGGTGAGCCAGACATTGGTGTCACCGCTCTATGGGCGAGCGAGCAATATGATAGCGGTCCAATCATCGAACAGCTGGCCGTTCCTGTGACCTATCCGCTCGCGATTCAGGAAGCGATCGAGGCAGTAATACCACTCTATCGACGGCTCGCCGTCGCGGTCACCAGACGGCTACTCGCCGGCGACCACGTAAGCGGTTCCGAGCAAGACGAGAGCAGAGCGACCTACTCGATCTGGCGGGACGAGGAGGACTACCTCATCGACTGGAGCCGGCATGCCGCATACGTGGCAAGGTTCATTGACGCGGTTGGGCCGCCATACAATGGTGCGTGTTCATACATCGCCCGGCGAAAGGTTCGCATTCTTCGGGCAGAAATCGAGCGTGCCGAGTATGTATTTGAACTCCGCCATCCGGGGAAGGTCTTTTCGATCTCTGATGGAATCCCCACCGTTATATGTGGTGACGGTTTGATCCGGCTTCTCGCCTTGTCAGACGCTGCAACCGGCGATTCGCTTCTTCCATGGACACGCCTCCGTGCACGGTTTTGCGATGAGCATGAGCCTCCTCGATAGCCCACGTGCCTATGACGCAATTCAGGTGTTGGCGGGACGACACCTCTTGCATCGGCGCGTGCGCAGCGCCGTCGCCGCGGCCGGTGACCAGACGGTACTCGACGTTGGCGCAGGCACCGGCAGCCTCGCGCGCCTGCTGCCACCTGGCGCGGTCTACTGGGCGCTCGACAACGACCCCGCGAAGCTGCAGCGGCTGTCGGCCAAGGTTCCCGGCTCACACTGCTTCGAGGGCTCCGCTCTCGATATCGATCTGCCCGAAGGGGCCGCCGACTGGACGGTGTGCATCGCCGTCGCACATCACCTGGACCACGATGAGCTGCCGCGGCTGTTTGCGGAGCTGGCCCGCGTAACCCGGCACCGACTCGTTTTCCTCGACCCGCTATGGACATCCAGGCGGGGCGTCGCGAAACTGCTTTGGCGATATGACCGGGGATCGTATCCCCGATCGGCAGACACGCTGCTATTGGCGCTACACAGACACTTCGACATCGACAGTGTCGAGTGCTTCCACGTGCTGCACGACTATCTCCTCTGCAGTTGCCGACCCACGCGGTTGTAATGACGTTCCGACATCCTCAGCGCCTCGCGATCGCGCTTGCGATCGCGCTTGTCGTTGGGCCGATCGCTGCCACCTGGCTGCTCTCGGGTGTAGCCATCGACGAAGCAGCGCGGTTCGTGGTGTTCGAAGCGCTATATGTCGTCCTCCCGGGGTGTCTGCTCTATCTGACCCTGATCCCCAATCCCGGGGGACGACTGCGCATTTTCGCGATCGGCTGGCCGTTGGGCTACGCGATCGAGGTGGGGGCGTTTGCGCTGACCGCCGCACTGCACATGCGCGATGCCTTCACCTTTCTGCCACTCGTCAGTGTGGCGCTGATCGCGTGGCTTCTCACGCGCACAAGGGGCCGGGAGTACCTGCATGCGATCCGCATGAAACCCGGGCACCGCGGTAGCGCGCAGCGACTGTCTCCCACGCAAATCGAATCGGTGCTCGTCGCGGCTGTCATTGGTGTGGCGTTTGTCCTGCTCGCGTTTACGTTGTTCATCCTTTTTCCGCTGCCTGATTACATTCGCAGTGTGTCCTATTTTCCAGATAGCGTGTTCGACATATCGCTGGCGGCCGAGGCGAGGAATCACTGGCCGATAACATCACCGTGGATCGCCGGGCTGCCGCTGCGCTACTACACCGCTGTCTTCATCCACGGAGCTGCGATCAACCAGGTGACCGGTGTGGCTCTGGCGACCGTGTACTTCAGGCTGCTTCCCAGCGCCATAACGCTGCTGGTCGCTCTGCAACTCTGCTCCCTTGGCCGCTCGATGGGACGTCCGCGATCGGCAGGCGTGTTCGCCGTCGTCATCTTCTTCGTGATGGAAGCGGCGACCTTGAACCCCACGCGATCCTGGCCATTTGAAGGTGACTCTTTGAGGTGGATATCGGAGGTTCCTACGTTCGGGTTCGGTGTCGTGTTCCTTCTTGCTCTCCTTTCACTTGTGCAGCACTGGCTGGGGGCCGGCCGGCCGGAGGCTCCTCACTCCAATCGGCGCCGAGCGGGGCCCCTGCCACGAGGCAGCTCGGGGATTTTGGTTGTAACAGGCATGTTGGTGCTGGCCTGTGGGGCGTCAAAGACGTTTGCCGCAGCCGACTTCATCGGCGGTCTCGGACTCTATTGGCTGTGGAGCCTCGCCACGGGGAGAGCCTCTCGATTGCTGTTGTACTCACTCGTCGTATCGATTGTCTGTTTCGGTGTCGTTTATTTCGTCATGTTGGCGGGCGGCGACGCCGATACACAGGTCATCCACCTGTTTAATTTCCTGAGCCGAGAAAGCCTGCTCGTGCATATCAGAGAGCAGGCGCAGTCACTCGTCGGACACTCAATATTGTGGGTTTTGTTTTTGGTGGGCGTGGCGAGCATTTTGATTATCCTTTTGTCGGCTCCGGTGCTTGGTCTCGCCTGGCTGCTGTTGCAGCGTAGCGCCCTTTCATCCTTCGAGATCTTTTGCCTGGCCGTGTTCCTGGCTGGACTCGCTGGTTATGCGGCGATTGGAGGCCCCGTCAGCACCGGGGGAGACTCCGTCGCGGCGGAATTTTACTTCCGCTACATCGGCTACTTCGCGATAGTACCGGTTGCCGCGGGAGGCTGGGCGGAGCTCTGGAGCAATACGCCGAAAGATGCGCGGCGAACGATGGCCAGCGCCTGCGGTGGTGTGCTGCTCCTTGGGATGGTCATAGCCGGGGGCTCGCGGTTGATCGCCCTGACGCAGCGGACGGAACATCCATGGTACCTGGCTATGTATGGACTCGTTGGGGTCGTGGTGATACTCCTCGCGATGAGACTGAGCGGACACTACACTTCGGTGATCTCGTCGCGTGGAGGCAGGGTTCTCGCATGTTGCATCCCCATGGTCGGCGTCCTGGGTCTCCTGAGGCCGGCGGCGTACACCGCAGTCAAGGTGAAGGCCACGATTCTGCACGAGATGACCGCCCCAAGAGACTCCCCAAGCGCCTATGGGATGACCGCGGCGCTATATCGAGGCCTGATATGGGTGCGTACGCACACCCGCGTGTGCGACGTACTTGCGGTCAATAATCACACCGGCACGCGGCTCGGCCCTCCCTCCCCATACGTGTATTACTCGGCGTTCGCCGAACGGCGGGTCTTCATGGAAAACTGGATCTATACCCCAAGCGGCGTGCTTGGCAGGCAGCCGTTCCCGAAGCGACTGGCACTCAACGACAGCGCCGTCATACGCGGAAATCCCATCGCGCTGAAAGAGCTCGCGCGGGAAGGTGTGAGCTATGTCCTGGTCGACAGGGCTCATGGCAGCGGCGCACCCGAGCCACCCAGCGTGAGTCGCCTTGTCTTCAGCAATAGCGCTCTCGACGTCTATCGCCTGGTAGGAGGGGTGGGCGCCGGCCACCACCGCTTGGGGTGTGACGCCGAAGCGTGAGGCGTGACGCCGAGTCATCGAGTGGAGGTCGGGGCAAGACCGAAGTGCCCGAGCACCAGCGGGGCAACATCGCGGATCGACCACTGTGCGGTGCTGCCGGCGGCGTGCCCGGGCGCTGCAACAGGTGGCCGACCCCCAACGCCGGCATCCGAGTCGAGGCCACAGAGGATCAGCGCGCCGAGCGAGTCTTCGCTGCGCAGCGAGCCGTGGCTGCCGCCGCCCACGTGTCCCTGACGGCCCCAGTCGAGGAACTCGTGAAAGGGCTCTGCGGAGAGGAGCACATCCCCCGCGGTGGGGCAGCTCAACGCCGACCACGCGCGAGCGAGTGCATCGGGATGGTCGGGCGTGCTCAACACGCCGTCGCGCACGGCCGCACCGAGCACCGTCAGCTCGCCCTCCACGCTCCATCGTCCGCCGCGCGGGTCACGCACGTCCCCGCCGGGCCGGAAGCGCAGCTCGCCGATCGAGGGCCGCGCGATCACGCCCTCGGCGGGCGCGCCGTGGGCGTCGCGCTCCAGCCACAGCACGAGCTCCACACCGTCGAGCGCCAGCGCGCGGCGCACCACGTCGGAGCGCAGCGCTTCGGGGTGGTGCTCGGTGAGCACGTACACCATCGCCGCGCGCTGGGTCGGGCAGACGGCAATTTGAGCCGCGCCCGCCCCGCTTGCTCCACTCGCACGGGAGGTCGACGCCTCGCTCGCCTTCAGTGCCTTTGCGGCCTGGGCGCGGTCAGCGCCTCGCCCGCTGCGGCCGGGCTCCAGCACGTCGAACTCGGAGAGCGCGTCCTGCAGCGCCACCGTGGCGCGCACCGGTGCCTGCGAGTGGTCGGCCATCACCACCATCGCGTGCGTCTCCAAGAAGCGCTCGACCCCGCCCGCGGGCGCCATCATGCGTGCGAGCTGCTGGTCGGCGAGTCCCAGCGAGCGCAGCTGCCCCTCGGGGCCATGCTTGTGGGAGTACCAGTCGTTGTCGGGCAGCGAGAGCAACAGGAAGTCGAACAGGTCGTGCTCGACCAGGTGGGCGGCGACGCAGCCGGAGTGCTGGTCGCGCACGCCGGGCATCCCCAGGCCCGAGCGGCAGCCGGTGCGGCGCGAGGCGAAGATGTCGGCGTAGAACAGCTCGCGCGGCCCCATTACCGCATGGCGCAGCAGCGTGGCGGAGGCGATGCGCGTGAGCGCCGAGTCGCGCTGGGGCTCGTGGCGGTGGCGGCCGCGGTAGATCAAGTAGGTCGTGCCGGCGGTGCGCACGCCGGCGTCGTCGAGCGCCTCGAACACCGTCAGCGGCTCGGGCGCGAGGTGGGCGCGGTTCATGTTGTAGACGGTGTCGGTCAGCTGACGGGCGATCCCGAAGCGCTGCGAGGCGCGGAAGGAGGAGCCGTACTCCACATAGCGGGCCTCCTCGCGCATGTACCAGTTCATCGCCGGGATCAGGTGGCGCTCCTGCCCGGCGCCGGTGGCGATCGAGGCGGCGCACACCGGCGTCACCGAGGGGAAGGCAGCGGCGCAGTCGGGAACGTAGAGCCCGCGGCGCATCAGCTCGCCGAGCACCGGCGCGACGCCCTCGGCGACCGCCCGCTCGAGCATCTCGGGCGCCATCGCGTCGATCACGCAGAGGACCAGCTTCTTCTGCGGCGAGCTCACCGTCCGAGGATGCGCAGGCCGGCGTACTTGCGCCCGGCGCGCCGCCGGTCGGCGAGCAACAGCCATCCGCACAGCGCGAGCGCGACGTAGCCGAGCGGATGCAGCAGCGCGACCAGCGCAGCAACCAGCAGCGAGGCCGCATCGAGGTAGATCGTCAGCGCCTCGCGCGCCGCGCGGTCAGGGAGGCGCGTCCGCGCGCGGACGACCACCGGCCAGCAGGCGCGCTGGGAGAGGCCGACCGCGAAGAAGCCGCCCACCAGCCCCGGCCAGGCGGCGTCGCCGTGCGCCGCGAGCGTCCCCGCGAACAGCAGCATCCCCGTGCCGATCCCCACGCCGGCAAGCGCGGCGGCGAGCGGGTCGGGGCGCTGTGAGCGGTCGCTCGGGTCGAGGATCGGCGCCAGCCCCAGCAGCAGCTGCAGGGCGTAGGCGAGCACCAGCCCGACGCACACCGCGAGCAGCCACCAATCGTCTTCGAGAAAGTGAAAGGCACCGTGCGCGAAGCCGACCCCGAGCGCATCGGCGGAGGCGAGCGCCCCGGCGAGCAGTGCCGGCAGGAACGGCCGCAGCCCGGCGGCTAGCGCAAGTCCGAGTCCGAGTCCGATGTAAAACACGAGGCCGTTCATGGTCGGATGGGTGGTGTTGGTGGGAGAGCTCTCCGCCGCGGAGCGGCTGCGAGCAGGATGGGCAGTGGGTGTCCGTTACGAGGGCTGGTGCTCGATCGTTACCGCGCTTGCAACACGCCCGTGCGCGTGCGCTACGGTCTGAGGCGCCATGACGATAGAGGATGAGAGCCCACCCGCCCGCGGGGCTCGCCCCACCGCACACGAGCTGGCACGCTACGAGCGGCTGTTCGCCGCGCGCACGCGCGGGATGCGCTCCTCGGCGATGCGCGAGATGATGGCGCTCACCGAACGGCCCGACGTGATCTCGCTGGCGGGGGGGCTGCCCGACACCTCGACGTTCCCGCCGGAGCTGTACGCGAAGTTGATGGCGCACGTCGCCGCCGACTCCACCGCGCGCGCGCTGCAGTACGGCCCGACGGAGGGGATGGCGGCGGCGATGGAGTGCATCGTGCAGGTGATGGCCGAGGAGGGAACCGCCGTGACGACCGAGGAAATGATCGTCACCACCGGCGGCCAGCAGGTGATCGACCTCGTCTGCAAGACGCTGATCGACCCTGGCGATGTGATCGTCGCCGAGGCCCCCACCTACCCTGGCGCGGTGCCCACGTTCGGGGCCTACCAGGCGGACGTGGTGCAGATCGAGATGGACGCAGAAGGGATGCCGATCGACGAACTGGAGGCGACGCTCGACCGCCTGCAGGCCGAGAACCGACGGCCGAAGTTCATCTACACGATCCCCAACTTCCAGAACCCCGGCGGCGTGACGATGTCGCTGGAGCGCCGGCGGCGGCTCGTGGTGCTCGCGCGCGAACGGGAGCTGCTGGTGCTGGAGGACAACCCCTACGGCCTGCTGCGCTACGAGGGAGAGCCGCTGCCGACGCTGTACTCGCTGGACGCCGCCGCCAGCCAGGGCGGTGCATCGGACCTCGTCATCTACCTGGGGACGTTCTCGAAGATCCTCGCCCCCGGCTTGCGGCTCGGCTGGGCGGTCGCGCCGCGACCGGTGCTGGAGAAGCTCAACCTGGGCAAACAGGGAACCGACCTCTGCTCCTCGCCGGTCACGCAGCTGTTCGTCGCGACGTACTTCCGCGAGCACGATTGGCGGGGGTACCTGGAGGAGCTGAAGGGCCTCTACCGGCGACGGCGCGACGTGATGCTCCAGGCGCTGGAAGAGCACTTCGGCGGGAGGGCCACCTGGACCAGGCCGCAGGGCGGCCTGTTCATCTGGGTGACGCTGGCAGAGCACGTCGACACCACCGGCCTGCTCGCGCAGTGCGAGGACGTCGCGTTCGTCCCGGGCCGCTCCGCGTACATGGATGGGCGCCGCGGGGCATCCTCGATGCGACTGAACTTCGCGGGCCTCCCCGAGGAGGAGATCCGCGAGGGGGTCCGGCGGATCGGCGAGCACATGGGGGGAGAGACCGGCCTGCTCAGTGCGTTGACGGGCTCTCCGCCGTCGGCCAGGAAGCAGGCGCCGGCTCCCCCCGGGCTGGCCGACGTGGTCGAGCTTCCGCGGCGGCGGCGGGCGAAGGGACGATGAGGGTCGCGGTGCTGAAGGGCGGGCGCTCGCTGGAGCGCACCGTCTCGCTGCGTTCCGGCGCGCGCGCGGAGAGCGCGCTGAAGCGCCTGGGGCACGAGGTGGTTGGGATCGATGTCGGCTCGGAGCTCGTGGCCGAACTGCTCGAGTGCCAGCCCCGTGCGGCATTTCTCGCGCTGCACGGCCGCGACGGCGAGGACGGGACGGTTCAGGGGCTGTTGGAGGCGATCGGCGTCCCCTACACGGGCTCGGGGCCGGCAGCCTGCATGCTCTGCACTGACAAGGCGCTCGCCAAGCACCTGATGCGCGAGGCGGGCATCCCCACACCGGACTTCCACGCCTTCAAGGAGAGCGCGGTCAAGGAGCTCGGCGTCGCGGCTGCACTTCCGTCCATCGGGCGCGAACTCGGCTTTCCAATGGTCGTCAAGCCCGCCTCCCAGGGCTCCGCGTTCGGCGTGAAGTTCGCGCATTGCAGCGACGAGTTGCCGGCGGCGATCGTGGGGGCGCTCTCCTACGATCGCAAGGTCCTCCTGGAGCGCTACGTCAAGGGGCGCGACCTCGCGGTGTCGGTGCTCGACGCGATCGATGGGAGTCCGCCCGCCCACGAGCCGATCGCGCTGCCCGTGGTCGAGGCGATCCCCCGCGAGCGGGAGTTTTACGACTACGAGTCGCGCTACGAGATCGGGATGACCACCTACGTGTGCCCCGCCGAGTTGCCCGCCGAGACCACGGCGCGCGCGCGGGAGCTCGCCGTCGAGGTGTACCGACTGCTCGGGTGCCACGGGGTCGCGCGGGTCGATCTGATGCTGCGGGAGGAGACCGGCGAGCTGGCGGTGTTGGAGGCGAACGTCGTGCCCGGCCTCACGGAAACGAGCCTGCTGCCGATCGCGTCGGACGCCGCGGGGATCGATCTGTACGCGCTCGTCGGCCGGATCCTCCAGAGCGCCTTCACCCGTTGAGCCGACGACGTCGGTCGCCGGGCACGGAGGCCCGGCGCCTACGACGTCCGTCCGCGCACATACGCGCGCGGACGATCCCCCCCTACCAACTACGAATCCCCCGCCGCGAAGTCCTCCGGCGAGACCTGGTCGAGGAACTCCTTGAACTGCTCCACCACGTCCTCCGACTCCTCCACGACTCAGTTGGGGGAGGGCAGGCCCTCCCCCAAGACCCCCTCCCAGATCAAGAGTCGCCCGCGGCGAAGTCCTCGGGGCTCACCTGGTCCAGGAACTCCTTGAACTGCTCCACCACGTCCTCCGACTCCTCCACGACTCAGTTGGGGGAGGGCAGGCCCTCCCCCAAGACCCCCTCCCAGATCAAGAGTCGCCCGCGGCGAAGTCCTCGGGGCTCACCTGGTCCAGGAACTCCTTGAACTGCTCCACCACGTCCTCCGACTCCTCCTCGTTCTGCTCGAATTCGATCGCCGACTCCGCGATCACCTCCTCCGCCGCGAAGATCGGCGCGCCGCTGCGCACCGCGAGGGCGATCGCGTCGCTGGGGCGGGAGTCGATCTCGAGCTCGCGGCCGTTGACCGAGAGCGTGATCGAGGCGAAGAAGGTGTTCTCGCGCAGCTCCGTCACGGCGACCTGCGTGCAGCGCACCTCCAGCTCGCCGAGCACGTCGCACAGCAGGTCGTGCGTCATCGGCCGCGGCGTGCTGGCGCCCTGCAGCTTCATCAGGATCGACGCCGCCTCGGGGTGGCCGATCCAGATCGGGAGGAATCTGTTGCCCTCGACCGTCTTCAACAGCACGATCGGCTGCTTGCCGACCATGTCGAAGCTGACGCCGTAGATGACCATCTCCTGCACGGACCGTTTCCTCCGCGGTGGGGGGAATCCAGAGTATAGGTACCCGCTGGGGCTGCGAACGGCGCTTTGCGGGCGGATCGAGCTGAGCCTGCCCGTCCCGCCGGCGGCCGATCGGTGGCTGCTCAGGCCCGCGCGCGGAAGCTCCAGAGCTTGTTGCCGAGGAAGTTCAGCGGCATCACCGCCGCGACCGCCAGCGCCTGCGCCGCCACCTTCTCGATCCCCGCGCTCTCCACGAAGAGCGTCAACAGGCCCAGGCTGAAGCCCTCGGCCACGAGGCTGACGAGGAAGAAGCGCATCGCCTGCAGGCGCGCGCTGCCCGCGGTCGCGTCAAAGGTCCAGTGGCGGTTGAGCACGAAGTTGTTCAGCACCGCCACCAGCCATGCGAGCACGCTGGACACCTGGTAGTCGATCCCCAGCGCATGCACGCACAGCGCGTACACGGCGATGTTGACGACGAACCCGCTGCCTCCGACGATGCCGAAGCGCACCAGCTGCAGCCAGTTGGCGGGCTTGCGCATCCCGTGCAGCAGGCGCGCGTGCGGCCGTTGGACGCCGGAGGCGAGTGTCTCCCGGCTTCGGTCGGGGCCTCCGGGGATGCCCGCACGCGGCAGCTCGACGGCCGTGGCCTCGTCTTGCATCCGCCCAGGGTAGCGACACTGGTCCGCGAAGGGCACGATAGCCTTGCGGTGGTGAGTGTCCATCAAGGGGCAGACGAGGTCCCCCGCGGGGCCGCACGGCTGGGCTTCTCGCGCCGTCGGGTGGCGGGCGCGATGGGAGTGGCCGCGGTGGCGGGCGCAGTGGTCGCGCTCGTCGTCCCCTCCTCCCCCCACCACGCCGCCGCGCATTCCCACACGGCGGCGGTGAAGGTCACGAGCACCGCCAAGACGCCCCACAAGGTCGAGCTCGCTTCAACCAAGCCGGTCGCCGAGGTGCGCGACCCCGAAGAAGCACAGAGCTTTCCCGTGTCGGGGTCGGTGCACCACTCCTCCGCCGCGACCCCCACCAAAGTGGCTGAAGAATTCGTCGCCCCCGGCGCGCAGTCCAACGCCGAAGTGCGCGCCGAGCTCGCCCACATGCACGCGATCGAAAGCGCCGCGCGCGCGCAGGCCCACGCCACCGTCGCAACCGTGCCCGGTGGCGACTCCGTCGGCGGCAACGGCACGATCCCGATCCCCGCCGGCATCCCCGAAGTCGTGCAGCGGGTGATCGCCGGCGCCAACGCGATCGCCGACTTCCCCTACGTGTACGGCGGCGGGCACGCCTCGTTCGTCAGCGACTCCTACGACTGCTCGGGCTCGGTCTCCTACGCGCTCGCCGCGGGCGGCCTGCTGAGCGCGCCGGAGACCTCGGGCACGCTCGAGAGCTGGGGCGAACCGGGGCCGGGGAAGTGGATCACGATCTACGCCAACGCCGGGCACGTCTACATGTACGTGAACGTCGGCGGGCGCTGGATGCGCTTCGACACGGTCGGGCGCTCCGGTCCCTACGCCTCGCGCTGGCAGCCGGAAATTCGCTCCAACGCCGGCTTCGTCGCGCGCCACCCGACGGGGCTGTAGGCCCCGCGCTATCCCCCTCCCGTCACCGTGGCTGGGGCCAACCAGCGTCAAACGGCGTGGCCCCCACCGCGTGCGGAGGCTCGCGCGGGGAGCCCGCCTCAGCCGTGCAGCACCACGGTGCTCATCACCGTGGTGAACAGTGGGTTCTGCGCGGAGGCGTTGCGAGCCGTGAGGCGCAGCGTCAGCTTCACCTGCTTGGCGCGCCGCAGGTGCTTGGCGACACTCTTTGAGAACTTGATCCTCACCGAGCTCTTGCCGCCCTTGGTGGTGACCAGCAGCGCATGCCCGATCACCAGCGACTTCGGCGAACCGGCCGGCAGGTTGGTCGCGACCGGCCCCGCGATCCCCAGGTGGTGCGCGGTGGCGGCTTCCAGCAGCACTTCGAAGCGGCCCGCCACCTGCTCGTTGACGGTGTAATGAACCACCAAGCCGTTGCGAGCCACCTGCTTGAGCGAGCTCGACGTCGCGGCCGCCGTGGCGACCGGGCGGGGGAGCGAGGAGGAGCCGCCCGGGCCGCCGGGTGGCGTGATGATGCCGGGGAGGAGGCCCGTGCCGGAGCCGCCCGAGCCCGGTGTCCCCGGCGCCGGCGGGCCCACCACGGTGATCTTCTGGGTGGTGCTGGCCGTGTTGCCGCCCACGTCCGTGACGGTCAGCGTCACTTCATAGACGCCCCCGTACTTGTAGGAGTGGAACGTGCTGCCTGCGCACGGCGGCAGCCAGGGCGCTTCGCACAGCGTCGCCGGCGGGTTCCCCGGGGCCTGGCCCGGCGCATACCCGGAGACCGCGGACGTGCCGTCGCCGAAGTTCCAGCTGTACGTGGCGTAGGTGGGCTGGGCTTCGCCTTTGGCGTTGTACGCCGTGCCCGCGTCGAGCGCGATGTCGGACTCCATCCCGTCGAAGCCGACGATTTCTTCGGAGTTGACGGGGTTGGGCACCGTGAACTGGGGTACCAGATTGACCCCCCCAAGGCAAGGAACACCGGGATAGGACAGCTTCAGCGCGGCCAGGCTGAAGGCGTTGTTGAGGTAGTAGGTCTTGGTCCCCACCTTCTGGTTGAACAGCGTCCCGGCGTCGGTGAATTCGTTCGCCGAGGCGCTGCCGCCCACACCCCCGCTGGCGAAGAAGTTGCGGCACTCGTCGGTGGCCTCGTTGCCGACCGAGTCCTGCCACCCGTCGAGCAGCGGATCGGTGACCGTGTTCTCCTGCTCGACCGCGATCTGGTTGATGATCACATCCGACAGACCGTGGTCGTGGGCGCCATCCGGGCCGACTTCGTTGAGCAGCTGGTTGGGCTCCTCGACGTGGGGTCCTTCGAGCTCCCGTTCCTTTTCTTTCTGCGCTTTTTCTTCAGGTTTCGCGTTGTTGAATTCTTCCTGTTCCTTTTCGGTCAGCGTCTTTGGTTTCTCCGGCTGCTCGATCTGCGGTTTGCTGATCGGATCGATCCCGCCGTCCTGGCACGGATAGCCGGGCGCCATCGATGCTTCGCCCAGAAAGCCCAGACCGCCGTCGCCGATACCGCCGGCCGTCCACGGAATCACCCCATAGAGGATCGTGCTCGCGTCGCCGCTCGGCGCTTCGTCCAGGTTGATGTCGGAGTGGTAGCTGCAGAAGCTGTGTTCATAGCTTTCTTCGGTTTCCGCGTAGTCCGAGCAGTGCCCGGTGGGACCGCCCGCTTCGTTGAGGCACACCGTCACTCCGGGGGGGGTCAGCACGTAGAAGATCGTGCCCATCCCCTTCAGCAGGGAGTGTTGACCCACGAACGTTTCGAGCTGGGCGCGGATCTGCTTGTCGGTGAGACAGGCGATCTGATTGGGTTCATGACCCGGGAAGCTCGTGCCTTCCAGCGGGTATGGATCCGTGCAGGTGGCGACCGGATATTTTTCGGTGTCGGTCACCGCCCCCATGAACGTGGAGCGGTAGGAGGCGTGCTGGTTGGCGGCATCGGTGTACTGCGAGTCGACCGCGAACACGCTCCCGAGCGAGCCGCTGCCGGAGCCCATCGCCTGCATGAAGGTGTCGATCGAGTTCTGCCAGTCGCCGTGGTAGCTGTCGGTCGGATCCCAGTAGATCGCGTACACCCGGCTGGAGGCGAGCACTGGGGCGCCACTGGGATTGGCGAACCTTTCGGGGTACGCCGGGTCTTTCGGGTACAGGGGTACGCCGGCTTTCGCGGTCTCCCCCGGGAACAGCAGCGTGGTGCGCGGTTGCAGCCCCACCTTGGGCCCACCGACTTCCGTCACCAGAGCGCCCGCGGGAGCGACCGCCGGGGAGAGCGCCAGCGCCCCCAGGGCGGCGGCGGCGAGCGCCAGCCTGCGCGCGAGGACGGGCATCGGGCGAAAGCGAAGACGAAGCGTCACCCGACCTACATCGGCAGCGCCTCCGGCTCGCATTAGCGTTGCTGGCCGAAACGGGGATGCTGGTCGAACGGGGGATGCTCGCCGGAGGCGAGTGTCTCCCCGCTTCGGTCGGAGGCGAGTGTCTACCGGCTTCGGTCGAATCGGGGATGCGAGCGCAGCGAGTGTCACCCTATTCGGTCGTCTGCACCGCTCAGCGCGAGAACAGCGCCGCCTGCCCCTGCCCCACGCCCACGCACAGCGTGGCGAGGCCGAGGTGGGCGTCGCGGCGGCGCAGCTCATGGGCGAGGCTCACCACCAGGCGCGCGCCGCTCATGCCGAGCGGATGCCCGATCGCGATCGCGCCGCCGTTGACGTTGACGCGCGCGGGGTCCAGCCCCAACTCACGGATCACCGCAAGGCTCTGCGAGGCAAACGCCTCGTTGAGCTCGATGAGGTCGATCTGCTCCACGGCGGTGCCGGTGCGCGCCAGCAGCTTGCGCACCGCCGGGACCGGGCCGATGCCCATCACCCGCGGATCGACGCCCGCGGCGGCCGAGCCGGCGAAGCGTACGAGCGCCTCAGCGCCGAGGCGCTCCGCCATCGCGGCGCTCGCCGACCACGAGGGCGGCCGCACCGTCGTTGACACCGCTGGAGTTGCCCGCGGTGACCGTTCCACCGTCGCGGAACACGGTGCGCAGCTTGGCCAGCGCCTCCGCGGTCGAGCTCGGGCGGGGGTGCTCGTCGCGCACGCACTCGCCCACCGGCACGAGCTCCTCATCGAAGCGCCCCGCGGCGTCGGCGGCCGCCCAGCGGCTCTGGCTCTCCAGCGCGAAGGCGTCCTGGTCGGTGCGGCTCACGCCCCAGCGCTCGGCGACGTTCTCGCCCGTCTCGCCCATGCTCTCCAGCGGGAACAGCTCCGCCATCGCGGGGTTGGGAAAGCGCCACCCGATCGTCGTGTCGTACACCGTGCGGTCGCCGCGCGCGAACGCCTTCTCGTCCTTACCCATCACCAGCGGCGCGCGGCTCATCGATTCCACGCCCCCCGCCACCGCGAGCTCGATCTCGCCCGCGCGGATCGCCTGGCAGGCGCACACCACGGCGGCGAGCCCGGAGGCGCACAGCCGGTTGACGGTGATGCCGGGGATCTCCTGCGGCAGTCCCGCCAACAGCAGCGCCATGCGCGCGACGTTGCGGTTGTCCTCGCCCGCCTGGTTGGCGCAGCCGAGGTACACCTCCTCGATCTCGCCCGGATCGAGGCTCGGCACGCGCTCCACCGCAGCGCGCACGGCGATCGCCGCGAGGTCGTCGGGCCGCACCTGCGCGAGCGCCCCGCCGTAGCGGCCCACGGGAGTGCGCACGGCGGCGATGATCACTGGTTCGGGGAGTGGTGTCATGGTTAGGAGGGCTCGGGTTCGTAGGGGTTGACGAGAGGACATCAAGTCGGTTCCACGGATCGGAGGGCGCCAGAATATCGATCCGGCGCCAGGCGGGCGGCGCCACTCACCGCGCGCGGCTCGCCAGCGAGGATCCAGTCGGCGACCAGCTCCCCGATCGCGGGGGAAAGCTGGATTCCCGCACCGCCGGCCCCGCCGGCCAGGATCGCTCCAGGGCAACCGGGGAGCGGCCCCACCTGGGGCAGTCCGTCGGGGCTGACCGGGTAGAGGCCCGCCCACCCCTGGGCGAGGCGCGCGTCGGCAAGCGACGGCAGGCGGGCGGCGAGACGCTCGGCCACCGCCTCCACGAACTCCGGGTCGGCCCCCCGGGCGTAGTGGTCGGGATCAGCCACCGGTTCGAGCGCCTCCTCGGTGTGCAGTCCCGCGATCAGCGTGCGCGCCCGCTCGTGGCGGAAGTACAGGCCGCGCTCGCCCGAGCCGGGGGTGTAGTCGGTGACGGAGGGCATCACGTAGGGAAGCTCGCGCGGGAGGTGCACCACCACGGCCTGGTGGCGTTGGGGGGAGAGTGGCATCTCGTGGCCGAGCAGCGCCGCCACACGCGCGGCCCACGGTCCGGCGGCATCGACCACGTAGTCGCAGGCGAGCTCTCCCGCGCCCGTGCGCAGGCGCCACCCGCCGCCCGGGCCGGCGCGGCCACCCGGCGGCTCACTGCCACCCGCCACCCGGCGTGCACTCAACAGCTCGTGGCCGCTCAGCACCCGGACACCCTGGGCCTGCGCCAGTTGCGCGAGCAGACCGCAGTAGAGATGGCCGTCGAGGAAGCCGTCGCTAGGGCCATACAGCCCGCCGGCCACATCCCCCACGGCCATGTCCGGGACCAGTCGGGCGACCCCCTCGCGGTCGAGGACGCGCGCGTCTCGCACCCCCAGCGAGCGCTGCACCCGCACGCTCTCCGCGAAGATCGCCAGTGCCGCGGGGGAGCGGGCGAGCCGCAGGTAGCCGTTGCGCACGATCCGCAACCCGTGCTCGCGCTCGAGCTCGCCGAAGAGCTCCATCGAGCGCACGCGCAGCTCGATGTCCAGCGGCAGCGGGTACTGCGTCTCGACGATCCCCACCGACAGCCCCGAGGAGCCCGCCGCGGGGTGCCGCGCCTCGAGCACCGTCACCTCCGTGGCGCCGCGGCGCGCGAGGGCGAGCGCGCTCGCCAGGCCGATCGCCCCGGCGCCGACCACGCACACCGAAGCGTCTCACAGCGCGCGCTCGAATGCGCCGAGGGCGCGCTCGATCACGGCCTCATCCATCGGCGTGGAGACGCACGCCAGTCCGCTCGCGGCGATCAAAACGCCCTCTCGGTACAGCCGCCACCACAGATCCACCTGATCGGGGACGTGGACCCTGAGCAGCGAGCCCTGTCCGGTCACGGTGTATCCAAGCGCGATCAGCCCCGTCCGCAGCTGCTCCCCGAGCGCGTCGATCCGGGCGATCGCCGCGGCGTCGAGGGCATCCAGCGCTGCCGCCCCGGCGCGCATCGAGACGGGGTTGGCGGTGAACGTGCCGCTCTGCGCCACGGCGTCGTGCCTGCGCGGGATCGAACACGTCGATCAGCTCCGCGCGCCCCCCGAGCGCCCCGATCGGCAAGCCGCCGCCGATCAGCTTGCCGAGCACGACAAGATCGCCCTCGATCCCATAGGTCTGCTGCATTCCCCCGACGGCGGCCCGCACCGTGATGACCTCGTCGAGGATCAGCGCGATGCCGCGGCGGGCGGTCTCCTCGCGCACGAGCGTCGCGAACGCGGGCTCTGCAGGGTGCAGGCCAACCCGGTGAGGCATCAGGTCGAGCAGCACACACGCCAGACGCTCCCCGTGCCGCTCGAGTGCCGCCAGGAACGCCCCCTCGTCGCCGAAGGGCAGCCTCAGCACGTCCTGCTGGGCGGCGGCGGGCACGCCGGGGGCAGCCTGCTGGACGACGGCGTCCCAGCTGCCGTGGTAGCAGCCCGCAAAACACAGCAGCCCGTCGCGGGTGGTGGTGGCACGGGCGACGCGCACGGCCATCATCACCGCCTCGCTCCCGACACGACGCGAAGCGCCAGCGCTCGGCCCAGGGGAGCCGCCCCGCCAGGCGCTCGGCCAGCTCCACCTCGGCCGCGGTGGGGAGCCCGAAGGCCGAGCCGTCGGCAAGCGCGGTGGAGGCGGCGCGCACGACGGGGGCAAATGCGTGGCCGTGGACGAGCGAGCTGTTGTTGGCGTGCAGATCGATCAGCTCGTGCCCATCGACGTCGAGCAGCCGCCACCCCTCCCCGCGGGCGGCGTAGGGCGGGTGCGGGGGCACGAACAGCGTGCTCCTCGTGCTACCGCCGGGGAGCCGTCGCAGAGCGCGCTCGTAGAGCGCCTCGCCGGCGGCGGTGCTCGCGGGCTCAGCCATTCAGCACCGGCACGAGCACCGGCTCGCCGGCCGGCGCGTAGAGCTCAGTGTGGTCCCCCACGCGCAGATCCTCGCACTCGGCGGCGTCCATTACCGCCACCACGCTGCCGAGGCCAGGGATCTGCAGGGACACCTCCCGGGCGTCGCCGAGTAGCCGGGCCTCGGTGAGGACTCCCCGTAGGCTCAGTGCCCCCTCGGAGGGATGGCGGCGCAGGCTGCGGCGGCGGACAGCGAGCAGCGACGACCCGTCGGGGGGAGCGGTCGTGGGGCAGCGGATCTCCACGCCGGCGCAGCGCACGCGGGCACTGCCGTCGGAGTCGAGCACATGCTCTTCGACGGCGAGCAGGTTGGCGCTGGCGAAGAACTCCGCCACGAAGCTGTTGGTGGGCCGCTGGAAGAGCTGCTCGGGAGTGCCCAGTCCGACCAGGCGACCGTCGCGCAGGATCGCGATTCGATCCGAGAGTGCCAGCGCCTCCTGCTGGTCGTGGGTGACGTACACGATCGTCGCGCCCAGCTCCTGGTGCAGGCGCCGGATCTCGTGCTCCATCTCGATGCGCAGCGTGCGGTCGAGCGCCCCGAGGGGCTCGTCCATCAGGACGATCTCGGGGTCGTACGCGAGCGCCCGCCCCAGCGCCACGCGCTGCTGCTGCCCGCCCGAGAGCTGGCGCGGGTAGCGCTCGGCGAGGCCCTCCAGATGCAGGAGCTCGAGCAGCTGCCCGACGCGGCACTCGCGCTCGTGGCGCGGCCGGCGGCGGACCTTCAGGCCGTAGGCGAGGTTCTGCGCGACGGTCATGTGCGGGAAGAGGGCGTAGTGCTGGAAGACCATCCCCACCCCGCGCCGCGCGGGGGAGAGGCGCGAGATGTCGCGCCCGCGCAGCAGCACCCGCCCGCCGGTGGGGGACTCGAAGCCGGCGACGATCTTCAGCAGCGTCGTCTTGCCGGAGCCGCTCGGGCCGAGCAGGGTCAGCAGCTCGCCAGCACGCACCTGCAGGTCGAGGCCCTCCAGAGCCGTGGTCGAGCCGAACCTCTTGCTGAGCGCGCGGACGTCGAGCGCGGGCTCCCAGTCGCTCACCGCCGCCTCGCAAGCCGCACCGCGAGCAGCATCACGGCGCTGGTGGCGAGCATCAGGAGCGTGGCGACCGCCGTGATCACCGGGTCGAGCCCGAAGCGCACCGAGTCCAGGATCGCCTTGGGGAGCGTTTCGAGCCCGGCGCCGCCGAGGAAGTTGACGAACACCGCCTCGTCGAAGCTGGCGACGAACGCGAGCACCATCCCGGCGAGGATCGCGGGGTACAGGAGCGGGATGGTGATCCCCAGCCACGCCCGCGCGCGTCCCGCGCCCGCGACCATCGCCGCGAGCTCCAGCTCCACCGGAATGCGGCTCATGGCCGCCGTGGTCACCACCAGCATCACGGGGATCGCCAGCATCAGGTCGGCAAGCACCAGACCAAGATAGGTGCCCAGCAGCCCCGTCTGCGCGAAGACCCCGTACAGTGCCACCGCGTAAGCGGAGATCGGCAGGATGATCCCCGTCAGGCCACCGAACTGCAACACGTGCCGCCACGGCAGGCGACTGCGGTGGACGGCGAACAGGGTCGGCACGACCACCAGCGCCGCGAGCAGGGCGACCGGGACGGCGATCTTCACCGACAGCCACAGCGCCGAGCCCCACTGGGGATCTTCGAGCAGGGTTCGGTACTGGCGCAGGCCCCACGAGTGGGGGGGAAAGTCGAAGTAGGCGTCGCCCGAGAACGACAGCACCGCGACCAGGACCGCCGGCGTGAGCATCAGCAGCGCCACGAGGCCGACCACGACCCCGCCGAGGGCTCCCGTGAGCCGGTCGAGCCTCACGCCACAGCCCTCGCCAGGCGCTCACGCCCCACCAGGCGCAGCGCTAGCGCTAGCGCGGCGAGCGCCACCGCAAGCAGGATCACCGAGGCTGCGGCGGCGAGCGGGTAGTCGAAGAAGGTGAAAATGTAGTCCTGGATGTAGCTGGCCATGAATGGCGTCTGGGCGCCGCCGAGCAGCACGGGGCTGACGTAGAAGCCCAGCGAAATCGCGAACACAAGCGCAGCGCTGGCCACGATCCCGGGCAGCGCCAGCGGCAGCACGACGGTGCTGGCAGCGCGCAGGCGGGAGGCCCCCAGGCTCCTAGCGGCGTCCAGCAGGGTCTCGTCGATCGTGCGGAACACTCCGTAGAGAGAGAAGGCGGCGTAAGGGATCATCGTGTAGACCATCCCGATCCCTACGGCGGTGGAGGTGTAGAGCAGCGACAGCGGGGCGAGGCCGAGCAGGCCGAGCAGCTTGTTCAGCGGGCCTTCTCCGGAGAGCAGGATGACGATCGAGTAGTTCTTCACGACCGTGCCCATCCAGAAGGGCACGAGCACGGCCAGCCACAGCAGAACCCGCACGCTCCCCCGCCGCGCCGTGCGGATATACCACGCGAGCAGGCCGCCGATCGCCACCGCCACCACGCTCACCGCCGCGCCCGCCAGCAGCGTGGTGATCAGCGACCGGCGGCCGGCAGAGCTTTCGATCACCGCGAGGTAGTTGTGGGCCCCTTCCCCGGTGGCAAGCGAGTCGATCGTCAGCTTGACGAGCGGGTAGACGACGAACCCGAGCAGGGCGAGCAGCAGCGGGGCGAGCAGCGCCAGCGCCCAGCGGTTGGCGAGCACCGGATCCCACGCGCCGTGGTCGGCCGTCCCCCCGGGCCGTGGGTCGGTGTGACCCACGGCGCCGTCGCGGGTGCCGGCTGCCGCCACCGAGCTCCTATCCGCGCAGGAAGTTCTCGTAGGCAGTGTTCAGTTCGGTGCCGTGCTGGGCGTACCAGTTGAAGTTGGGCACCGCCAGCCGCGAGAGGTTCACCGGGTTGTCGGCCAACTGCATGTTGATCGATTTGGGCAGGTAGGAGAGCGCGATCGGGTTGGGGACCGAGTCGTGAATCGCTTCCGCCCACTTCGCCTCGCCGCGGGGTGGCTGGCGATCCACGAGAGCAGCTTGAGGCCCTCCTGGGTCTGCGGGGCTCCCTTGAGCACAGCCCAGTAGCTCGGCTCGTAGGCGCCGCCCAGCCAGTTGAGCTTCAGGTGCATGCCCTGGGCGATCAGCTGGTAGGCGCGATCGCTCCACATGATCCCCATGTCGGCTTCGCCGCTGCGCATGATCTGCTGCTGCTGATCGCCGTTCTGCCAGAACACCTTGATCTTGGACCTGACTTTTTCGAGCGTCTTGATCACGGCGGGCACGTTGAGCGGGGTGGTCGCGGTCTGGGAGATCGGCATTCCGGCGGCCACCTCGGCCGTGGTCGATGCCACGATCGGCTCGATGCCCCCGAACATGCGCGGCTGGGGGTACAGCGTGGTGTTGTAGAACTGCGCCATCGTGGTCGGGCAACTCGTCATCTTCGCCATGTTGCAGACGATCACGTCGCCGAGGCTGCCGTGCGAGAACCCGAACGGCGTGACCTTGGTGGCGCCCAGTTCCCGTTTGAGGGTTTCCTGCATCGCCGTGGGGAGGGTGAGCAGTTCGTGTTTGGCGTACAGCGTGTAAGCCGAGCCGGCGTCCAGCGAGTCGACATCGGTCCATTCGACCTTGCCGGCCCTGTTCTGCGCTTCCACGCGGGCGAGCTGCTCCCCGGGGGCATCGACGAACTGCGAGGTGGTGTGGTTGGCGGCGTCGAATTCGTTGAGGTAGGACTTCTGGGACGCTTCGTCGATGATCCCGCCCCAGCCGCCGATCACAAGCGCGGTCGAGTGGCTGCTGCTCCCGCACGCGCTCACGCCGAGCGCAAGTATGAGTGTGCCCAGCACGCCGGATACACCGAGGAGCAGTCGTGGGTGACGGCGTACTCGGGCCGAGCGTCGGACAGCTCGATACCGTGGGTGGCGGCGCCTGGAGCCGGGCCGTGCACCCCGATCCCGCGAGCTGCCTTCTGTCGAATCCCCGCCCATGGCCCTGCCAAACTGATGCATTCGCTTTCCTCTCCCTCCGGTGGTCAGCTTTATCGTATGCGGAATCGCCCCACACACGTCGAACGCTCCCATGCTGCCGAACTCGGCATAGTGGCGGTGCGCCGAGCGCCTACCTCCAGAGCAGCTCGGTGGTGACCTCATTTAGGACCTCGGGTCCGCCCCCGGTGACGAGCACGTTGTTGCCGAGCATCATCGTGGCGCCGTCGGCGTAGCCGAGACCGGGCTCCATCGTGATCACCATGCCGGGCTCCAGCACGTGCTCGTCGCCGCGCATCAGGCTCAAGCCGCCGATCCAGATCGGGGGGTAGGCGATCTCCATGGAGAAGCCGAAGCGCCCCCACGTGTGCTGCTCATGGCCGCCCTGCAGCGAGGCGACCAGTTCGACGATCTCGCGCACCGACACGCCCGGGCGCAGCGCGTCGGTCGCGCGGTCGAGCGCGTCCTTGACGAGCGCGTAGAGCTCGCACAACCGCGCGGAGGGCTGGCCGACGACGACAGTGCGGGATATGTTGCAGTGATAACGGCGCACGACGCCGGAGACCTCCATGTAGACGGTGTCCCCGGGCGCGAGAACCTTGCCGATTGGGGTCCCGTGTAGGGTCCCGCGCGAGTCCACGAGGAACGGGTAGGCGGGAAACTCGCCCCCGGCCAGGGCGACGGCGTGCTGGATCGCGGCCATCACCTCGCAGTCGCTGGCGCCGGCGCGCACCGCGTCGATGCCCGCGCTCACCCCGAGGTCGGCGACGTGGGCGGCGCGGCGCAAATACTCGATCTCAGCAGGGCTCTTGACCAGGCGCAGGTCATCGAGCGCGGCGGTGACATCGAGGATCTCGCTGGGCGCGAGCGCCTCGCGCAGCTCGAAGGCGAAACGGGGACGCAGGTGGTAGCTCATCAGGTTCAGCCCCACGCGGCGAGCGCCGAGCAGGCCCCGCTCGCGCAGCACGTCGATGGTGCGCGCGACCTGGTCCTCATGCGTCCACACCATGCGCACGTCGCCCACCCAGCAGGTCTCCTCGCAGAGCGCCAGCTCCGCCTTGTTGCAGATCAGCGTGAGCGGCTCCTCGGCGGCGGGGACGAGCAGCGACTGGTGGTAGAAGACGCTGGTCGGGTCGTACCCGGAGAGCCAGTTGTAGTGCTCGGGCTGGTTGAGAATCAGCAGGTCGACGTCGTTGGCGTGCATCCAACGCCGGGTCTTGGCCAGGCGCTGCCCGTACTCCTCCAGCGAGACGGCCATGCGTGGCGCGGGGTGGGCGTCGGCGGGGAGGGACATCAGCTCACCACCGTACGGCTCTGCTCGCGCATGAACTGGGGCAGGTAGTAGGGACCGAGCCCGCCCTTGCCCGTGATGCCGCTGGACTTCCAGCCGCAGAAGGATTGAGTCCGCGGCCAGGCGCCGGTGGTCGCGCCGGCGCGGCGGTTGACGTACAGCACGCCGGCCTGCGTCTCGTCGAGGAATCGCTCCACCTCACCCTGATCGGAGCTGAAGATGCCAGCCGTGAGACCGTAGTCGGTGGCGTTGGCCTCGGCGAGCGCCTCCTCCAGGGTGGCGACCCGGGTGACAGTCAGGAAAGGTAGGAAGAGCTCCTCACGCGTGAGGGGGTGCCCGCGCGGCAGGCCGTCGACGACAGTGGGCTCGACGAACCAGCCCTCCGGGCGCGGCAGGCCGCCACCGATCACTATCGTGCCCATCGCGGCGGGCAGCGTCGACGCTCTCCTGGAAGCGCGCGAAAGCACGCGCGGAGACGACGGGCCCGAGAAACGCATCGCGTTCGGACGGGTCGCCGACGGAGAGCGTGGCGGTTAACGCGCAGAGGCGCTCCAACAGCTCGTCGTGGACGCCGTCGAGCACGATCGCGCGTGAGCAGGCGCTGCACTTCTGCCCGGAGAGCCCAAAGGCGGCGCGGGCCAGACCCTCGGCAGCCTGCTCGATGTCGGCGCAGTCGGTGACGATCGTGGGGTTCTTGCCGCCCATCTCGGCGAGGGCGGGGCGCACGTAGGGCCCGTCCACCAGCTTTCGCGCGATCTCCCGCCCGACCTCGGCGGAGCCGGTGAAGGCGATCCCGTCCACCGGCGCGTCCACCAGCGCGCGGCCGGTGTCGGGGCCTCCGTGCAGGAGGTTGAAGACCCCGGGGGGCAACTCGCCGGCGAGCAGCGCCTCGGCGAGCAGCGCGCCAGTCCACGGAGCATCCTCGGACGGCTTGACGACGACCGTGTTACCGGCCAGCAGCGCGCCGGCCGTCATCCCGACGGTTAGTGCGAGCGGGAAGTTGAAGGGCGCGATCACCCCGAAGACACCGTAGGGCCTAAGGATCTCGGTGCCGCGCTCGGCAGGGGTGAAGCTGGCCAGCGGCGCGACGAACCCGTCGTGACGCTCCAGCTCCTCAGAGTAGGTCTCGATCAGCTCGATCGCCTCCTGCACCTCGACGATCGCCTCGGTGCGGTTCTTGCCGGTCTCCGCGCTCATCACGGCGGCGAGCTCGAGGTGACGCTCGGAGATCGCGCGCGCGATCGCGGCGAGGTGTTCCAGGCGCTCGTGGTAAGGGGTGCGTCGCCACTGTGCGCGAGCCTCACGGGCAGCGTCGACCGCCTGCGCGACGGTCTGCGGGCCGGCGGCGTGGGCGCGGCTGGCGATGCGGTCGATGCGGGAGGGGTCGACCCGCTCGAACACGGGGCCTTTGGCGGAGAGCCGTCCCCCGATCACGTGCGGCCACGGCGCGGGCTCGGCGGCACGCGCGTCGCGCAGGCGCCGCTCGAACTCCGCGTGCGCCGCGGAGTCGATGCCACCGCTCGTGTAAGTGAGTCGCACGGCCATCTGACTAACGCTCGGGCGCCCACGCTAGCGCAGCGCGACACGCGGCGGTTGGGAGGGACCCAAGGCCACCCGATTAAGCTGCTCAAGAGCACCGCGGATGGGACCGCGGCAGCCGGGGAGGCACGCGCCGACGAGCAGAGTCACAGTGAGAACTACAACCAACAAGCAGGAGGAGCCATGGCTGGAGCCACGACACTGACGACGCCCTCAGATCGCGAGATCGTCACCGAGCGAGTATTCGACGCCCCTCGCGAGCGCGTGTTCGCGAGCTACACCGACCCCGAGCTGATTCCCCAGTGGTGGGGCCCGCGGCGCATGACCACGACCGTCGATGAGATGGACGTCGAACCAGGCGGAAGTTGGCGGTTCGTGATGCGCGAGCCGGACGGCCAGGAGATCGGCTTCAAAGGCATCTACCGAGAGGTCATGCCGCCCGAGCGCATAGTCCAGACTTTCGAATGGGAGGGAATGCCCGGTCACGCGATCATCGAGACCGCCACCTTCGAGGAGCTCGACGGCCGCACGAAGGTGACGACCACCTCGCTGTTCCACACCACCGAGGAGCGCGACGGCATGATCGCCTCCGGCATGGAGGGCGGACTCACCGAATCGCATGAACGTCTGGCGGAGCTGCTGGCGGTGGCGGAGTGATCTGCACCGCAGGAATGAGGCTCGTCCGCTTCAGGGTTGTCGGGCGCGTCGAGCAGCGAACTTCTCGCTAGTGGGCGATCCTGGATTCGAACCAGGGACCTCTTCCTTATCAGGAGCGAGCGGGGCCGGGTCTGCGTGGATCGTGTCCGGGTTTCGCCCGCACCCGTAGGGCTTTGCGTCCCCGACGCGGACCGCTGCGGGCGTGATCCGGGCGGTTGAGGCTTCCATGAAGCTTCCAGGGCCCACGCTGCGCGGCGGGAGGAGAGCCGACGTGAGATCCGCTTTCATGCGCGCGCTGCCGGGCGCAGCGCCAAGGTCCAGATCGACTCGTTGGAGGTGCTGGCGAGCGACCTTCCGCGTCGGGAGCTTCGGCTTGTGCTCGCGTGGGCCGAGATGCACGCGGCGGAACTCGACGAGAACTGGCGTCGAGCGCGGGAAGGTGCAACACTGAACGAGATCGAGCCACTGCGATGATCGGGCTTACCCCAGATATAACCCACGCGACGGTTCCGCGGCATGGTGCCTTGCGGCTCACCTTCGCCGATGGCGCAACCGGCGAGGTCTACGTGCTGGACCGCATGCGCGGCCCGGTGTTCGAGCGCGCCCGGACTCCCGACGGCTTTGCCGAGGTCAGCGTCGATCCCGAGACGGGGACAGTGTGCTGGCCGGGCGGCGCAGACCTCGCACCGGACACGCTTTACGAGCGCGTACGCACCGGGGTCTGGCCGGGCGAGAGCCAAGCCGCGTAGATCCTTGCCATCCCCGACACCACGCCGCGCCAGCGATACGAAGGCGCTCCGTCATGGAGCTACAAGCGACGCCCCCAGCACTGAGCCGCATCATGGAATCACTCGCTGAGATTGCCGACTTCTGAGCGAAGCTCAAGCACCTCGACCGGACACTCGGGCCAGTTGTTTTCCCAGCAGACGATGAGATCGCAGCCGCAAGCAACTCGTCATCTGATGCCCGAGAGCGGTCGTCGGCGACAACCTCGCCGCCAAGGTGGGCAGCACGCGGTTCCTTCGCGACCTCGACGCCCTCGTGACCAACACGCCCACTGGCTATGACCCCGAGACCGCCGCCGACCTCGTGATGCGAGAACTCGGCAGCCGCCTACGCAATGCGCCACCGGTTGACGACATCACAGTACTGAGCTCGTAGGGTGCACGCCTAACGGACATCTACATCTCGCCGCCGCACAGCCAACAGGTTCATTCAAACGAATCTTCTTCTAGTTGCTCCGAACGAAGAACGAGACGGAAGGCAAAGCAAGGACCCTAGCGCGCGCACGTCTACGTTCGGCCCGGTCCCTGAGATCACCCGAGGTCGGTGTCCTGGAGTCGCCGTAACCTCAAGCCTCAGCAGCCTTGATCAATGCCCTTGCCTCGCCAGGCGTCACAACCTCGACACCGAGATCTTTCTTTAGCAGGGCCGCCACCCCGACGAAATCTGGGTCGAGCGTCACGACAGTACGTGCAGCGAGTCGCGGAGTCGTCAATTGGCAGATATTGGCAGACGAGAGACTGAAACCCGCCCGATGCCGTGCAGCGCGCGGCACCGTACCTCGAATCCCGCTCTACTACAAGGGATTCCGTGATGGGCGATCCTGGATTCGAACCAGGGACCTCTTCCTTATCAGAGAGTGCCGCAGGTTTGGGGTGTTTGGGCGTTTCCCCTGTATCTAAGCCACAAACGGCCTTGCTCCCGCCACCTCGATTTGGCTGATTTGGGTCCGTTTCGGAGGGGTTTAGGCCCATGAGGGGGGTCCATGGGCCCAAACGTTCGGTGTCAGAGATCGCGCCCACGCGCGGCCCTAGAATGGGCACCATGGACAAAGAGGACCTAACGCCTGCCTGCGATGCCATCAAGAGCGCGCTGAGCGCCAACTACGGCCTGGCTACCCTTGATGAGTGGACGCGAATCGAGGGGGAGGTTGGGCCGGAGGCAGGACGAGCGCTTGACGTCCTGATCAGGGACGGCTCAGTGCTCTGCAACCATGCTGGGAATCTTCGCTTGCGCCACGGCGACAGCATCGAGCTGTAGCCGTACGACTCATCGCACCCACCACATAAGAGGACCCTGGCGGGAAGGGCCGCCTAGCCCGATCTACATACCCAGGATGCGTGGGTCGGCTCCGAGATCGAGGCGCATACTCCTGGCCGCGACACCGGAGTTCTCCTTGACACGGGCCAAGCGCTCCAACTCGGCGCGTGATCGGTTCTCGACGAATCCCTGGCGCTCGTACCAAACGCGCTGCGTGTCGACGGCGTCGGCGATGATGAATCGCACCGTCACCTGCTCGCTCATCAGGACGGCCTTGCGGATCGCGGTCTGCAGCAGGGTATGGCCGAAGCCGCGCCCAGCGAAATGGTGGTCGGTGCCGATCATCCCGATCCGCAGCGCCCCGAAGTCAGCGCCCCACGCCTGCTGCATCGCGCCGGCTCGCTTCTCACCAGCAGTCAGCCGGATGTGGCTGAGGGTGAGCGTGATGTAGGCGAGGATCACCCCGGGCGCCAGCTCGGGATCGAGAGCGAGGTAGGTGGTGCTCGTACCGGCATCTGCGCCTGGTGCGGCGCCTTGGGCGAGGAAGTCCCGGACCATCAGCTCGCCGGGGTCCGGTTGACCGTCGACGTACCGTGTCACACAGTCAAAGCGCGTAAAGGCCTGTGTCAGCTCGTCCTCGATCGGCGGCCGTAGCCGAGCCACGCTCAACGCCACGCCAGCCGGCTCCCCTTAATGAAGAAGCTCGCCGGCGCTACGGCTGCTCTCCACCGCCGCTGCTTCTCTGACCGCCGTGCGTAGCTGCGCCTGACGCTCGGCGGAAGGGCCGTGCTCCAGCTCACGCAGGAAATCCTCGGCCTCGCGCCCCTGAAAGGTCACGGGCTCACCCAGGCTGACGGTCTGCGTCTTGATCTTGGCGGTATCGAGAACCATCTCGACACTGAGGATACCGCAGCGCCCAGCCTTTTAGGAGGGGCGCATTCCGGTCATCCCCCGGCAAGTCGGGCACTACGGCAGCTTGGTGCGCATGGTAGGCGACTGCTCCCGCCGCCGCGACGACGCTCTCGGCCTCGACCTCGCCGGGATCGAGCGGTTCTGCGCCCCCACCACATCCGGCGGGTCGCGCGCCCGCAGGCGCCTGTAGGAACGAGCGTGTCCGGGCCGACGGTGCCTATCCATCGTTCTCGTCCGGTGCGGGCTAGTCGAATCCCGAAACGCTCGCATCCTGCCCGGAGCGCGAGAGGGAAACCCCGAGTGGGACGCGCCTAGACGGCACGGCCCCGAGGTCTGCTGCGCCTACCCGCGCGGCGCCCGGCGCGGCGCCGTTGAAGCTGTAGCCTGAGAGACAACGCACGAGCTAAGAGCTGACGCTTTGCGGCGTTGGTCCTCAGCCGCCCACATTCACGTTTGCACGGACGTCGGTTGTTCCGGGTACGTAGCCCAGTGCTTGGCGTCGGTCACAAGCGGTGCGCTGTCCGGCATCAACCTGTCCAGTTCGAGAGGCTCGACCGGCATTTTCCGGCGTGCGCCGGTTTTGTTTTGAAGAACTGCCACACGGTCATAACAACCTTCATCCTAGCTGCAGAACCCGGCCGAGCGGCGAGTCGTCGGCCATCACTTCCCAGCATAGAACGCGGGTCCACCGCAAGGCGTCGAGCGCGGCGATCAGTTCGGTCGGCAGGTCAACGTGGTCGAGTGCGGCCTCAAGCTCGGCGGCGGCGGGCCTCCACGGCTGCGTCCCATACGAACGTATGTCGCACAGGACGGCGTACTATCCGCACCCAGCGGCATGATCGGTCCTTGACCACTGTCGTCATTGAAGCATCGGAAGCGTGGCCCGTTGTCGCGGCAGGGCTCGGGTCGGCCCTGATTGTTTCGTGGATCACATTGATCGTGGCCCGAAAACAGCGGGCTGCGGACGCCGAACGGCTGCGGGAGCAACTGGCTCACGACCGGACGATGCGCGAGCAGGAGCTGCGGGAGGCTTCCGAGCGCCTAGACCGGCAGCTCGCACAGGACCGGGATATGCGCGACTTGCAGCACCTGCGGCAGACGCTCACCCCCATCGTCGCCCGGGTGCTCGACTGGGACGCATTCACCTCACTCCACCAGCGACTCAAGGCAGAGAGCGCCCGGCCAATCGACGACGAGGCATGGACCACTTTCATCGTGCCGCTGGTGGCCGAGGTTGCGGACGTGAGTGAGTGCCTGAGACGCGATTCGAGGACGCTCGTAATCCTCGCTGGACCGACGGCGCCGGTCGCGGTGCAGCTCAAAGAAGTGGCCAGCGACGGCGACGCACTCGTCCACGTGACGAGGCAACGAGCGGAGGGCGGGCGGACCACACGAGAGATTCAGGCTGCATTGGATGGGACCTGGATCAAATACGGATACGACCATGCGCGCTTCGTCGAAGCAGCCAACGAGGCCGTCCGGTGGGGTGAGAGCGGGCCGGCCAGCTGAACGCTGCAGGTGGCAAGCCGCACGCGTGAGGCCGTTGTCCAATTGATGACGTGCGCAAAGTGGTCATCCCGAGCACCAGTTACGATGCCCAAATGAACACAACAAACAGGACAAGTGGTGAGGAGCGTGTGCTCAGCGACTTCAGGGACGCGCTCGATGGCTGGCGTAATGCGCTTGATGCGCACCGCATGGCGCCCCCCGACCACGGTTTCGGCGCACGCCTGGCCGGTCTTGCCCAGGCCGCGAGTGAGGAGGCGCGTGCCTGTCGGGCCGCGGACGCTGCGGGCTTTGACTGGCCGCCCCATCGCGCCGCCGACCCTCGGCCGCCATATGAGCTGCAGCCCGGTACCGGGCGCCGCGGACCCGAGGGCCTTTGGCGGCGCTTCGACGAAGTGGTCCGGCAACTGAACACGGCCGCGACTGGCCAGAACATGCTCGATGTCGCCCGCGCTTACGATGAACTCGCCGCTGCCGCCGGGGAGCTTGCGGAGGCGGTCGAGCGCGAAGACGGAGTGAGCGGCCGGCGGCCACGGTCCCGAGCGCGTCGCTCAGCCTGACTGGGAGAAAAACTTCGGTCGCAGCGCGGCCAGGTGGCTCAGGGGCGCTTGGGCGGCAACGCCACAACGCCCGTGTTGTCCCACACCGACTCTGGACGCTCGGCATCGCGGCGGCGGTGTGGCAACCCAAGGGTCTCCGGAGCCCAGAGATCGCGGCGTGTCGCCAGCGAGCTGCTGTCGGCCTGCGCACGAGCGAGCAGCGTGTCGACGTGCTCGCGTCGTATCCGGAAGGCCCGGCCGATCTTCGCGGCGGGCAGCGCGCCGCTGTCGATCCAGTTGCGGATCGTCTGAGCGGTCACCTGGAGCTCCTCGGCGACCTGGGGGACGGTCAGGATCTGTTGCTCAGTCATCGCTCAATACGCCAGCCATCGTTGCGGGAATGGCCTCAGCGTATACAGGGCGCCGGCTCGATCCCGCTTAATCCGGGTTCCTCCCATGATCGGTGCGGTCCCGCTGTCCGCCCCCCGGCTCACGATGAATCAGAGTCCGATCCCGAGGTCGATACCGCGATCGGACGTGACCTCGCGTCCGAGGCGGTGCTCAGTGCGGTCGATCGCTTCGCGGGCTCGTTCCCACTCGCGCTGCTGGCCGCCGCGCTGCGCGGGCCGGGGTCCGAGCGGGTCGGTTGGGTCGGTGATGTTGTACTGCGCGCGGTAGCGCGCGGCGTGCCGCACGCCGTTCTCCCATGCCTCGCGCTGCGCGGGCCGATCGGGTCGCTCGCCGAAGGTCGCCTTCACCCACGCAGCGGGAGTGCGCAGTTCGCGCTCGGCGAGCTCGTTACGCAGCGCCGTGTGCTCCTGGGTTGCCTGCGTGACTGCGTGTTCGAGGCCTTGGCGTTCGGCGCGGGCCTCTGCGGGGTCGCCGAGCTCGCGCTCCAGACTGCTTCGCTGGGTGAGGGTTGCGTCGAGCTCGCGCTCGTTGGCTTGCAGAGCGCCGGCGAGGTGGGCGCGCTCGACGGCGTGGGGGTCATGTTCGCGTCCGAGGCGCCGTTGCGGGTCGGGCAGGCCGGCGCGTCGCTCGGTGAGCTGCTCGCGCTGGGTGGTGAGCGTGAGGGCGCGCGCGTCGAGGTCCTCGATGCGTTGCAGCTGGCGTGTCGGTAGCGCCGCGAGCTGCGCCTGGAGCTGCTCGACGCGCTCGCGCAGCTCCCGCAGCCGTGGGGGGGTCGCCGTTGCCGGCGGCTTCGTCTCAGCGCGGGCTGCGGCGTGCTCCTGTGGTGGGTCTGTCGCGTGTGCCCGGGCGCCGGCGAGGTCGGGGTCGTCTGTGCGGCCCGCGCCGGGGAGCTGCTCGATTGCGAGGTCTTCGTCGTCGCGCTCCAGCATCCGCCGGCCTACCCGCTCAAGCAGCTCGCCGCGGGTTGAGGTTGGGGTCTGGTCTGTGGGCGCGAACTCGCTGCGCTCCCGCTCGAGATCGTCGTCGTAGACGAGCAGGCGTGTGGTTTCCCTCGCGCGGGAGAGCGCGGTGTAGGACCAGCCGGCAGTGAGGTCCCGGGGTGAGGCGACCACGATCGCGCTCTGGAGGGTGCCGCCCTGCATCCCGTGGCCGGTCAGCGAGTAGGCGTGCTCCACGTGCTCGGCCACATAGGCGGCGGGCAGCTCGCGCACGAGCCCGCTGTCGGTGTCGATCACGACCTTGTCGGGGTCGAGGTGGCGCACGGTGCCTCTCATCCCGTTATCCACATCGAGCTGCCCGTCGTTGCGGCGGCAGATCACCCGGTCCCCGACCGCCACCTCGACGCTGCCGTAGGAGCGCTCCTCGCCGAGCACGCCGTCCCGGCGCTGCAGCTCACGCGCCCCCTGATTCAACCGTTCGCGTGTCTCGTTGTCCCTGGCGATCATCACCGTCTGCGCGGGTCCCGCCGCTGCGGCCGCGCGCGACCACTCGGTGAGGGCCTGCTCGCACGCGCCTGCGGGGTCGCTGAACGTCTCGATCCGCTTGTTGTGCTCGGCCCAGTCGAGGTAGCGCTGTGGCTGGCCGTCGTGCAGCGCGCCGAGCGCCCGGCGCTCCGCGGGGTCGCGCTGGCGCATCACCTCAGTCAGCCGCTGCGCGCCGAGCGCCCGGCCGACTGCTCCGAGCCACCCGCCGGCCTGCACGGAGGCGAGCTGCCCTGGGTCACCGATCGCGACCACCTTCACGCCGGCGCGCTCAGCGGCCTCCAGGAGCCGTGCGCTGGGGCGGGTCGCAGACATGCCGGCCTCGTCAAGGATCAGGACGGCGTGCTCAGGTAGCTCGTCGCCGAGCTGCTCGAGGTCGAGCAGGAGCCGATCCAGTGTGCGCGTCGGGATGCCGGCCTCCTCGGTCAGCTCGCGCACTGCGCGGCCGGTCGGCGCTGCGCCGAGCACCGTGTAGCCCGCGCTCTTGTACGCCTGGCGCAGCACCCCGGCCGTGTACGTCTTCCCCGTCCCCGCGAGCGCCTGGATCACGCTCACACCGTGCCCCGAACCACTCACCGCGCGGACCGCAGATGTCTGCTCAGCGGTGAGGGGACGGTCAGCCGCTGTGATCGCGCGCTCCGCCAGTGACGGGTCGACGATGCCGGTCCCCTCGCCGGCGCGGCCGACCGCGGCCGCGATCAGCCTGCGCTCGACCGCGACGAGTTCCGCGGTCGTCATCTCGCCGCCGCGGGTCGCGATCACGTCTGGGCGCTCCGCGAACCGCTCGGCCTGGCCGCGCACCTCGCCGACCAGCGCGCCCGCCCCGGCGGCGGCGGCGAACTCCTGCAGCACCGCGCGCCCGTCGAAGGTGTTGCTGCGCTCCGTCAAACCATCCGCGCCCGTCAGCCGGTCGCCGACCGCGCGCTCGTCCACGCCGCTGCGCCTGGCGAGGCCGCGCAGCAGCCGCTCTCGGCCCGCGCGCAGAAGCTCCGCGACCCTGCCTGTGTCGAGGCCCTGCTCGCCCGCGCGGGCGCGGATCTCCTCCCGCCACGTGTGCGTCTCCAAGCCGTACTGCTTGCGCTCCCTGGTCGCGAGCGCCGCGTGCTCAGCCGCGCTCTTTGACCCCAGGCCGATACCGCCCTGCTCGGCCTCGCGCAGCATCTCGTGGCGGCGCTGCGAGAAGTGCTCGATGACCGGCCGCTCGATCTCCGCGAGCTCCGCCGCACCGTTGCGCACCTCCCCCCACTCCAAGCCGAGACGCTCCGTGACGAGCGCACGGAGGTGCGCCTGGTAGAGATACCCCGCTGTCTTCGCCGCCCGGTAGAGCTCCGCGCCGTGCAGCGCGGTGAACCGGCCGTCCGGGCCACGCGCGAGGTTCGCCGCGACGACGTGTGTGTGCAGTTGCGGGTCGAGCGCCCGGCTCATCCGGTGCCGGTAGGCCGCCGCGATCAACCCGTCCCCGCGCTGAACGTGCTCGCCGGCGTGCCCGCGACGGACCATCACCGCCGTGTCCTCCAGGTACCCGAGCGCTGCCCTGACCGCCTCTTCGTGGCAGCCGACGAGCTCACCCGAGACCTGCTCCGGTGCGATGGCGAACAGGATGCTGAGCGTCTTCGGCGCGGAGAATGTGAGGTCGTACGCCGCGACCTTCGGGTCATGCGCGCTGGAGCGCAGTCGTGCCGCGGGGTCGCGTGGGTCGTGGCCCGCGATCAGCGCGCCGAACTGCCCGGCACCTACCCGGCCGGTGAGGCCGAGGGCCTGCGTGCCGGCTCCGGCCCATTCGCCGGGGGCCTCTCCGCGGCCGGTGTAGTAGTCGTCCTGGCCCTGGGCGACTTGCTGCTCGTAGTAGCGGTGCTGACCCAGCGCGATCTTGCCGATCGAGAGCATCTAACACCAAAATAGCAAAAGAAAGGACCTTTAGGTGCAACTGTGTGCCGTGAGGCGGAGCGCAGCGGAGCCGAGCGGCAGGCTTGCCTTGCCGTGAGGGGCGCTGAAGGCGCGGTGGAGTAGATGCGGAGGCACTGGCCGGGCGCATCGTGGGAGGCATGGGCGAGAGCCGAGCAGAGCGAGGACGGAGCCTGGACGGAAGGCAGGCGGAAATGGCGGTAAGCGTCTTGTCGCGGAGCACACGGGGTCGAGCGCTCGGGTGAGGGGCGGGTCAACGGCGCCGGTGCGGGAGGATCACGAGGCGGGGAGTTCGATCGGATGAGCTGGCTGTGACTGCCGAGCAGGCGCGCGGACACCCGCGGGACTCCCTCCGTCGATCGAGCAGTCGGCCGGCCCCCGGCCCGGCTCCCGCTGCACACCCTGTCACACCCCTTGCGGTGTGACAGGGTGTGCCACGCTACCCCCGGACGGGGGCCGGGGGACTGCGATCCGCCGCGGTCGGGGTCCCCGGCCAGGCGAAGCCTGGTTGGGGAGCGGCGGACGATCGACCGTAACGTTGCAGTTCCGTCGAACCGCCCGACGCCGCAGGATCGAAGTCAGCCAGCGGCTAGCAGGATCGCTGCGGTATCGGTCTCGTAGGAGGCGATGGCGTTCTTGCCCTGGGCGCGTCCGCTGAGCAGCTTGGGCTCCCGTTGGCGCGGATGGACGTCGATCGCGAACTCGATGTCCAGTGTCTGCGCCAGTCGCGCGAGGGTATCGATGGTGGGGTTGTGCTCGCCGGCCTCAAGGCGCGCGAGCTGCGGCTGGGTCATGCCGAGCTTCTGCGCCAGTCTTCGCTGGGAGAGGCTGTGCTCGGTGCGGTAGGCGAGCACCTTCAGCGCGACAGCTCGTGCGACCGTGGTTCGGTGCCACTCGCGTCGGAAGTCCGGGTCGCGCAGCTCCTCGGCCAGCACCTGCTCGCTCGTCTTCATGTCGCGCAGCTCCACGCCATCCCTTTCGATTTTCCGGGATGATAGCAAGGTTGTTATCGCTCGCAGGGCGGGCCCGAATACCCCTTTGACCTTTGCCTGCTATTGTTTGTTTTGCTAATTTGGGCTATATGGTCTTTCCTCCGAACCGCGACTTGCCCATCCCTCGCCAACACAGCGAGCGACCGTGACCCTCGACCACGACGACATCGAGGCAATCGCCGAGCACGCGGCACGGCGCGTCGTGCAGCTCCTCGACCACCCCACCCCCGGGGCCTACCAGCTGCTCGACCCCAAAGACCTCGCCCGCGCACTCAACGTCTCCCTCGACTACGTCTACGCGCACGCTATGGATCTCGGCGCGATGCACCTCGGCGACGGCCCCAAGGCCCGGCTGCGCTTCGACCTCCACAACGCGCGCCAGGCGATGCAAGCCCGCAAGCAGCCTCCGACAATCGTCTCCAGGCGCCGGTAAAATGGGACCACCGCGAAAAAGCCGGGGCACCGCGGCCACGGCCCCCGGCACGACACCGGGAGGTTCCCCCGATGCACCCCAACCGTACACACCACCACCACCGGGGCCACTGATGCCCAGGCCAACCACCGGACAGGTCACAGAACGACTGTGGGCCAACGGCAAGACCGTCACCTTCGGCGCTCGGCTCTACGCGTATGGCAAGCGCCATCGACTGACATTCGGCACCAACCGCCAGGGCTGGAACCGCACCCGCGCCGACATCGAACTGGAGGACATCCTGCAGAAGGTCGAGCGCAGGACCTGGATGCCGCCCGAGCAGCGAACCTCGGTCAAGCAGTCCCAGCGCGCCCAGCCAGACGGGCATCAGCCCTTCGGACCCTTCGCACGGAAGGTCGTCGCCTCAAAGCGAGCCCACGGCCTCGATGACGACACCGTCGCCGGCCTGGAGTGGAGGCTGGGCTATCTCCTCGGCGAGTTCAAGCACCTTGAGCTGTTGGAGATCGACGTCGCTCGCGTGGATGGATTCCGCGACCAGCTCGCCGAGCGCTCGCGGATCATCGGCGAGGCCACCGCGCGGGGCAAGCCGCTCATGGAGCAGATCACCCCGAAGGCCGGCAAGCGCTACAAGCGGCGCAAGCGGGCGCTGTCCAACGGCTCGATCAACGAAATTCTGGCGTTGCTCAGCCAGGTCCTACAGCGCGCCGTCGACTACGGCTACATCGAGCGCAACGCGATGCGGGTCGGCGAGCGCAAAGAACGGTTCTTGCCGACAAGCCGCCCGCGCAGGACGTTTCTCGAGGTCGACGAGTTCCACGCCCTGCTCGACGCGGCCGGCGAGCTGGATCGCCAGGCGCGGCGCGACCATCGCGTTGGGCGCCGCGCGGCACTGGCGACGCTTGGCCTCGCCGGGTTCAGGGTTTCCGAGTTCTGCGGACTGCACTGCGCGCAGGTAGATCTGGCGAGGGCGCGCTTCAAGCTCGCGGACGCCAAGACGGAGAAGGGGATACGCGAGGTCGAGATGACCCTGTGGGAGCGCGACGAACTCGTCAGCCACCGCGAGCAGCGCCTCCGAGACGGCTTCCCGATGGCGCCCGAGGACCACTTCTTCGGGACACGCACCGGCGGGCCCCGTGACCCCGACCGCTTCCGTGACCGCATCCTCGGCCGCACGGTCGAGCGCGCCAACGCCAAGCGCGAGGATCACGGCTTGCCACCGCTCCCCAAGATCACGCCGCACTCCCTACGGCGGACCTGGGCGATGTTCGCCGCGCAGGCCGGGCGCGACCCGCACTGGATCTCCGATCAGATCGGCCACACCTCCGCCGCCTTCACGCTCCAGATCTACCAGCAGACCCGCAACCGCCGCCTGACCGATCGCGAGCGTCAGGCCATCTGGGAGCTCATGCGCTTTGCCGACGAGCCCGCCGAGTGCCCGCTCACGCGGCAGGTCACCCGTGGTTCCGAGGGAGAGTTTAGGCCCATGAATGGGCCCATGGAGTCATTTGAGCCAGAACGCGGGCTTGGCGTGCCCGGCGAGGAGAGTTGAAATTTGGCTCCATGCCAGGGGATTCGAGTAGTGGGCGATCCTGGATTCGAACCAGGGACCTCTTCCTTATCAGAGAAGCGCTCTAACCGACTGAGCTAATCGCCCGCGAGCGAGGGATTCTAGCGGCCGCCTTCAGGACTCCGCGCGGGCACCAAGCCGACCAGCCAACGCCAGCGCCTCTTCCGAAGACTCGAACGAGAGCTCGACTCTGTAGCTCCCGTCCGCTCGCGGGCGCGCTCTCACCTCCGCCCCCAGCGCCTCACCCCAGGTTGCCTCGATCTCTGCGGCGGCGGCCGCCTGGTCAGGGTGGACCCCGCGGGCCGCCCGAGCCCGCCGCCCCTCGCCCAAGTCACTTCGCGCCTCCCCATTGCTGCGCCGCGCGCGATCCTCCACGGTGCGCACCGACCACCCCTCCTCGGACGCGGTGCGCGCCAACTGACGCCGGACGGCGTGGTCCTTCGCCAACAGCAGGGCGCGGCCGTGACCCTCGCTGAGCGTGCCCCCCTCCAGCAGCTCGAGCGCCTCGTCTGGCAGGTCCAGCAGCCGCATCAGGTTGGACACGGCGACCCTACCGCGTCCCACGCGGCGGCCCACCTGCTCCCGCGTGAGACCGAGCTCCTCCACCAGCGCGGCGCAGGCCCGCGCCTCCTCAACCGGGTTGAGGTCTTCGCGTGCCATGTTCTCGATCAGCGCCAGCTCCAGCGACGCCGCGTCGTCGTGGGGGCGCACGAGCGCTGGGATCGTCTTCAGGCCGGCGATCCGGGAGGCCCTCCAGCGACGCTCGCCAGCGATCAGCTCGTAGGTGCCCTCCGGCTTGGGTCGTACAAGCACCGGCTGCAGCACCCCGCGCTCTCCCAGCGACTCCGCCAAAGCGCTCAACGCCTCCTCGTCGAAGCGCCGGCGTGGCTGGTTGGGGTTGGGCGAGATCGACTCCACCGGCACCTCGCGCAGCTCCTCCTGCGCTGCGCCAGGCGATGACACCGACAGGATCGCCTCCAGACCTCTGCCCATCCCGGGCTTTGGCCTAGCCACGGGCCGCCACCTCCTTCGCCAACTCGAAGTACGCCTCCGCTCCCGTGCTGTGCGGGTCGTGATGGGTCACGGGCAGGCCATAGCTCGGCGCCTCCCCGACGCGGACGTTGCGCGGAATCACCGTCTGGAACACCAGCTCGCGGAAGTGCTCGCGCACCTCACGCTCCACGTCGCGCCCCAGGCGAGTGCGACTGTCGTGCATCGTCAACAGCATCCCCGCCACGGTCAACCCCGGGTTGAGCTCGCGGCGCACCAGCTCCAACGTCTCCAGCAGACCCGCCAAGCCCTCCAGCGCGAAGTACTCCGTCTGCACCGGCACGATCACCCTGTCCGCCGCAACCAGGGCACTCACCGTCAACGGCCCAAGCGAGGGCGGGCAGTCCAGCAGGATGTACTGGAAATCCGCCCTGATCGATTCGAGACTCTCGCGAAGGTGGCCCTCGAACCCCTCCAGACGCGGCAGCTCGACATTGGCCCCGGCCAGGCCCGCGCCGGCCGGCAACAACGCCAACCCAGCGATCGTCGTCTCCACCACAGCCTCCCCAGCCGCGCTGAAGCCCGTCAGAACCTCATACAGCCCAGGCGCCTGCGTTCGCGGAAAGCCCAGCCCCACCGTCGCGTTCGCCTGCGGGTCCACGTCCACCAGCAGCGTGCGGTAGCCGGCCTCGGCGATGCAGGCTCCCACGTTCACCGCCGTAGTCGTCTTGCCCACCCCGCCCTTCTGGTTGGCGATCGCGTAGACCGTTCCCATCGTCACCGGCACGCTAGCGCCGATCGCGGTCGGGCGCTCGCCCGGTCGGCGCGGCGTGCCGGTCAAGGCTCCAGCCCGGTCCCTCAGCCCACCAATGGTCGCTTGCGAGCCATTCCCGCCCGACGCGGGAATCCGCTGGGCGTCTCTCGGCTCTTTAGGTAGATGTGGAGATGATGGTCGCGGGCTCCCTCGTATGGCTCGACACGCCGGATCACGGCGAGCTCCAGGCCCAGCTGTCGAGCCGCGGCGAGACCCGAGCGCTCGGCCTCGGGCTGCCGCCGTCCGCGCCATTCGACCAGTGCCCCGCCGAATCGCAGGAGCGGGGCGGCGTACTCGACCACGACCGCCGGCGCCGCCAGAGCCCGGGCGAGCACCACATCGTTGGCCCCACCCCCCTCGTCCCAATCCTCGACGCGGGCGCAAACCACGCGCGCGTTGGCGACCTCAGCCCGGGCAAGGACCCCTTCCATGAACATGCACTTGCGCGCCTGGGACTCGACTAGCCACAGCTCGGCCTCGGGGAGCGCAACCGCCAACACCACGCCCGGAAAGCCAGCGCCCGCGCCAATGTCCGCGATCCTTTTCGCCGACGCAAGCGCCTCCACGCTCAGGGCGACAAGCGAGTCGGCGAGGTGAACGTCTGCCGCCCGCACCGGATCCCGTACCGTCGTGGGGGATCGCCTGTCCGCCGCCAGCGCCAGCAGGAGCGCCTCCAGTTGGACCCGCTGGTGCTCGCTCAAGCGGTAACGCTCGATGAGGCCGTCGAGTTTGGCGGCGGCGGAGGCGGGGAGTCCCTCGGCTTTCACGTGAAACAGCGAGGTGTCAAAGGGTCACAGGCGAGCGGGCGGATCTTCAAAGCACGGTCCCAGCCCCAGGCGCTACTCCCCCAAGGGTGAAACCACCAGATACCGCTCGGGCTCCTCACCCTCGCTGTGGGTGCGCACGTCCCCACGCTCGCGCAGGTGCTCGTGCACCACCCGCCGCTCCGATGCCGGCATCGGGGAAAGCTCCACCGGATCCCCCGAGCGCAGCACCTCCTCGGCCGCGTCGTCGGCGTCCTGACGCAGCGTATGCGCGCGGCGCTCGCGGTAGCCATCGGCGTCGATCACCACCCTTGTCTTCGACGCACCACCATGAAAGAGGATCCGCTGCGCCAGGTGCTGCACCGCGTCGATCGTCTGGCCGCGGCGGCCGATCAGGAGGCCGACATCCTCGCCATCGATGCAACCGCGCAACTCGCCGTCGAGCAGCTCCACGCTCACCCCGCAATCCAAGCCAAGGCCATCCGCCACCTCCTCGAGCAACTCGATTAGGAGCTCGGCCGATTCCTCACGGCCATCAGCCTCGGGCCCGGGCTCCTCGCTCATCGCCGCCGCCCCGAACGTTTCTTCTTCTTACGCGGTGGTGGTGGAGGAGCGCCGCCCGGACCCACGCCCGCGAGCGCAGGCTCTCCTGTCGGGTCACCCGATCTGCCCTTTGGCCCTCCATCGCCGCCGGCCCTCCCGTTTGAAGAGCCATCGCTGCTGGGTGGGGGAATCCCCTTGCCCACAGGAGGCGGTGGCGGAGCGACATGCCGGCGAACGATGAAGCCTTGTGCGATCGTCCACAGGTTCGTGGTGATCCAGTAAATCAGTAGCCCAGCCGGATATTTGATGAAGAACACCACGAAGATCAGCGGGAGTCCCAGCATCATCCAGCGCTGGCTCGGCTCGGCGCTGGCGCTCATCAGCAGCGTCGAGACCACTTGCGAGGACAGATAAAGCGCAAGCAGCGTAATCAGTACGATGCCCGTCGCCTTCGCCGTGATGTCTGGCACGAACAGGAACTTTGCCGAGCCCGGGTCCACGCTTTGGCAACTGGTCTTTTCGATGTATTTGGCGGGTAGATGCGCGACGCTCGTGATCGCCGCGTTGTGCATCGCGTTGTAGGAGGACACGAGGCTTGGCCCGCAGATGTGCTTCTTGAGGTCTGTGCGCAGCATGTAGAAGAGCGAGATGAAGACGGGCAGCTGCAGCACCAGCGGCAGACAGGAGGCAAAGGGGTTGATCCCCTTCTCCCGGTAGAGCTTCATCATCTCCTCCTGCTGGCGCTGTTTGTCGTCCTTGTACTTCTCTTTCAGCGCCTTCAGCTCCGGGGCGACCAGCTGCATCTTGCGCATCGAGCGCAGCTGGCTGAACGTCGCCGGCATCATCACCGCGCGCACGAGCACGGTCAGCCCCACGATCGCGAGCCCCCAACTGATGCCGGCGTGGTCATGGATGAACACGAGCACCGCTTCGAACAGGCTGATCAGCGGCGAGAACGCTTCCTCGATGATGTTCGCAAGAATCGGCATTTGCATTTCGGTGGGCTCTCCTGCCTAGCCGCCCAGCGTCAGCGGCGAACCTGGGGCGCGGGCGCAACCCCAAAAAGCCGCTGCGCCTCGACCGGGTCGTAACCGCCACGACTCCACGGGTTGCACCTGAGCAGGCGCCACACGGCCAGCGCCAGGCCCCTCAGTATGCCGTAATCGCGGAGCGCCTGGACCGCGTAGCGCGAGCACGTCGGCTCGTACCTGCAGCGGCGCGGAAGCCCGGGTGAGATCACCCGCTGGTAGCCCACGATCGGAGCGCTGAGAAGGGCTCTCGCGATGCGCGATGCGCGGCTGACCAGCCGTGCGGGCCGGGGCTCAGCGTCCATCACCACCCCTCCCTGGGCTCCTCTGTCCGCCGGTGCGCATGCCAGCGCGGGTGAGCAACTCCTCCAGCGACGCATCCACGCCCGCCAGGCCCTCGCGCTCGGCCAGCTCGCTGACCGGGGGTCGGGCCACCACAACCAGGTCCTGACCGGGGCTGAGCTCACCCTCCACCCGGCGAAAGGCTTCGCGCAGCAACCTCTTCACGCGGTTGCGCTCGACGGCTCCGCCCACCTTGCGCGACACCGAAAGCCCTAGCCGAGGGCGCTCCGCCAGCGAGTTGGGAAAGCTGTAGAGCACCAAATGACGATTGGCCGAGGAGCGCCCATGGCGATACACCCGCGCGAACTCGGCGCTGTGGGAGAGACGTCCCCGGGGAGCGGCGCGACGTGGCACTCGCGGCGCCATCTCGTCACGCCGACAGGCGCTTGCGGCCCTTGTCCCGACGGCGCTTGAGGATCAACCGCCCGCCGCGGGTGAGCATACGCGCACGAAACCCGTGGGCACGAGCTCGCTTTCGCTTCTTGGGCTGGTAGGTGCGCTTCATCGGTCGCCTTCGCTGCACAGTCGCACACCCGCCGAACGGGCCGTCGGGCACGCTGCGCCGCTCGCCAGTATAGGGCCAGTCCATCGTAGATGGAGCCACCCCCTCGATCGCCCCACTTCGCGATTTTTCTCGCCATTTGCGTAGTTACCGACGCGATTCCATCAGCCGCACTCGGGCTTCGGGTATATTTCGGCCGGCCGGGTCCCCCCGGGCCCCCCGTTGAGATGGCCCCAACCCACTCCCGAAGGAGCGGATCGACGCTGCCGTGAGCACCGAATTGGAGCAGATCTGGTCGCGGGTGCAGAGCAGGCTCGAGGCTGCGGTCGACGACTCCACCTATCGCGTCTGGTTGGCACCGCTGCGGCCGCGCGAGGTCTCCCGCGGAACGCTCACAGTCGAAGCCCCCGCACGCTCGTGCCCTTGGGTTCGCGAGCGCTTCGGGCGTCTCCTGCAGACCTGTGCCGCCGCCGTCCTTGGGCCTGAGATCACCGTCGAGGTGACCAACCGCCAGCCCGACCCCAGCTCCACTCGACGTGCTCGCACACAGACGAGCGGGCCCAACCCCCCACGCACGAGATCGATCGGGACGGGGATTGAGACGGCTCGTACAGGCCACACTCATCCCGATCCCCCCGACATCGCCGGCAACCCCCGGTTCAGCTTCGAGCACTTCGTCATCGGCGACTCCAATCGCCTTGCCCACGCCGCTGCGCTGACGGTCGCCGAGCTGCCCAGCCAGGCATACAATCCGCTCTTCATCTGCGGCTCGCCCGGAGTCGGCAAGACCCACCTCCTGCGCGCGATCGCCAACCTGATACAGAGCTGCAACCCCGGCCTCGGCGTCCGTGCGAGCACGGGCGAGGCCTTTACGAACGAGTTCCAGCTCGCTCTCGCCAACGGTGGCATGAAAGCCTTCAAGAACCGCTTCCGGGACATCGACGTCCTGCTGGTCGACGACGTCCAGTTCCTCGAGCGCAAGGCTCGCACCGAGGAGGAGTTCTTCCACACCTTCGACACCCTCTACGAAGCCGGCGCTCAGCTGGTGCTCACCTCAGACCGGCCACCACGGGATCTACAGGCCCTCGAAGACCGCCTACGTGAGCGCTTCCAGGCCGGTCTGGTAGCCGACATCCACCCACCCGACATCAACACCCGCCTAGCGATCCTCCGCAAGCGCGTCCACCAGGACGGAATCGAAGGCCTGCAGCCAGGAGCGCTCGAGGTCATAGCCGGACGTATCGCCCTCGACGTGCGGGCGCTCGAGGGAGCTCTCATCCGCGTGGTCGCCTTTGGCTCGCTGACCGGCCGAACCCTCACCGCGGAGTTGGCCACAGAGGTGCTTGACGGCCTTTACCCCCGAGCCAGCCCACAGACCCGCACTCTGGCCGAGATTCAAACGGCGGCTTGCCAACACTTCGGCATCTCTCCCGAGGAGCTGCTGTCTCCATCCCGCGCCGCGCGGGTTGCCTGGCCCCGTCAGGTGGCGATGTATCTCGCACGTGAGCTGACAGAGGAGTCTCTGCCCGCTATCGGACGACACTTTGGACGGCGCGACCATACAACGGTCATACATGCCGTGCGGCGAACCGAGCAGAAGATCATCGCCGACTCCACTTCGAGGAGGGCTGTGGATGATCTTCGCTGCAGACTCTCGATTCAAGACTCCTGACCGGCGCACTTGCGACACTTCCCCACACAGCAACCAGCCCTTTCGGCATCTCCTCGAGGGCTACCCTCACAATCCACATCTCCACAGGCCCTACTACCCCTCTACTTATAGCTATTGCCTAGATGAAGCTCACTCTCCCCACAAGCGAACTCCTGACGCAGCTGCAGACCGTCACACGAGTAGCCTCCACTCGCAGTGCCGTCCAGGCATTGTCGGGTGTGATGATCTCGGCTGGCGATACCGCCGCAGAGCTTCTCGCCACCGACATGGAGGTTGGACTACGAGTGCCACTGCAGGCAGAGGTTTCTCGTCCTGGACAGGTTCTGTTGCCAGCTCGCCTGCTGCTTGATGTGGTGCGCGCTCTTCCCGCCGAGCAGCTCAGCCTCGAGCTGCGGCCCGCCGAGCAGGATGTCGAGCTGCTGTGCGGTGGAGCCACGTTCCACCTGCGCACGCTGCGTGCCGAGGACTTTCCAGCTCTGCCGAATGCCGCTGAGGAGTCGCGGATGACGCTCCCAGCGGAGGCCTTTGTGCAGACCATCGAGCGCGTCGCTCGTTCGGCGTCCCACGACGAGACTAGGCCGGTCCTTACCGGCATTCTGATCTCGGCCTCCGACCGCGAGTTGCGTATGGTGGCGACCGACTCCTACCGCCTGAGCGTCAAGCGCACGACCCTCGAGTCTCCACTGCAGGGAAGCCTCGAGGCGAACGTTCCGGCTCGTGCGTTGCAGGAGCTGAGTCGTGTCGCCCAGCAGTATCAATGCACCGAGCTGACCCTTGGCCTGGGGCAGAACCAGGTGATCTTCGAGCTGGGCGGAGCGATCCTCTCCTCGCGGCTGATCGACGGCCAGTTCCCCAACTACCGCCAGCTGATCCCCGAGTCGGCCGATCACGAGCTGACGCTCTCCGCTCCCGAGCTCACGGGCGTCGTGCGCCGCATCAGCCTCCTCGCTCAGAAGAACGCTCCGCTGCGGCTGGCCTTCGGCGAGGGCGAGCTGACGGTGTCGGCGCAGACGCCGGACGTGGGCGAGGCAAGCGAGACGATTCCCGTTCCCTTTCACGGGGAGCCCTTCGAGATCGGCTTCAACCCGGAGTTCCTGCGCGACGGGGTGGAGAGCATCGACACCGAGGAGCTGGTGATGAAGTTGATCAGCCCGTTGCGGCCGGGATTGATCGAGTCCCCGGAGGCCGGCGACTTCGTCTACCTGGTGATGCCGATCCGCCTGAACACATGATGTCGCCGTCGTGCGCGTCGTAAGCGTCTCACTGCGGGATTTCCGCACATACGCCCGGGCCGAGGCGCACCTGGGAGAGGGTCTCACCGTCCTGCATGGGCCCAACGGCGCCGGCAAGTCCAACCTCCTGGAAGCGCTCTACTTCGGCTGCACCGGACACGCTCTGCGCACTCGCAACGAGCGCGAGCTGGTGCGCTTTGGGCAGCACGCCGCGCGTGTCTCTGTAACCGTTCACGACGGCTCTGAGCACCACGAGCTGACGGTCGGATACGGCATCGGTCAGGGCGAGGAGCGCTCGGTCAAGCGCATGTCCTGCGACGGGGCCGCCGTGGAGCGCCTGCTCGACGTGGAGACACGCCCGCTGCTCGGCGTCTTCGCTCCCGACCGCCTGGAGTTGCTCAAGGGCCCTCCAGCGCCGCGCCGCGCCCACCTCGACCGTCTGGTTGCAGCTCTGTGGCCGCCACGTACGGATACGCGGCGCGCTTATGCCCGCGCGCTCGCCCAGCGCAATGCGCTGCTGGCTGGTATTCGCACCGGACGCGCCTCGCGCTCGACTCTGCCCACATGGGATCGTGAGCTGGCTCGCCATGCGATTGCCCTGCGCGAAGACCGGGAGCGTGTCGTGGAGCTGTTGCGCGAGCCGTTCGCCACGCGGGCGACCCAGCTCGGGTTGAGTGGCGAGGCGCTCATGCGCTACCGCCCGCGCTCTCGTGCCACCGACATTGAGGAGTTCGTCGCCGAGTTGCGCGAGCGCCTTCCCGGTGAGATCGAGTGCGGCTACAGCGCCCACGGGCCGCATCGCGACGAGCTCGCCTTCACGCGCGACGGGCGCGAGCTGCGCAGCTATGGCTCGCAGGGTGAGCTGCGCCTCGCTCTGCTGGCGCTGCTGCTGGCCGAGCGCACCGTGCTGGCGGACCGCCGCGGGCGCACTCCGTTGCTGCTGCTCGATGACGTGATGAGCGAGCTCGACGCGCAGCGACGGGAGTTGCTTGCGCACGAGCTCGCCGGCGGCGGCCAGAGTGTGATCGCGACCACCGACCTCGCCCACGTCCCCGGTGCGAGCGCTGGCCGGGAAGGGGTGGAGCTCCTCGGCGTGGGGGGGACGTGCTCGAGCGGTTCCAATATCACCCGCCTGCGTATCTCGCATGGAGCGATCCTTCAGGAGGCGCTCGCCGCGTGAGCCTCGGCAGACCGGCTCCGCGCCCACTCTCGCTGGCGCTCGAGGGCTTCACCGCCGCCGTGGCCCCCGCGAGCACGCTTGCCCGTGTGCAGGCGTGCTGGACGAGCGCCGTGGGAGGCGCCGTTGCTGCGGCCGCCAGCCCCGTCGCCGAGCGCGGTGGGGTGCTGACCGTGCGCTGCGAGGCGGCCGTCTGGTCGGCGGAGCTCGAGCTGATGTCCTGTGAGTTGCTCGTGCGTTTGAATGGCGCTCTTGGTGAGGATCTCCTGCACAAGCTGCGCTGCCGCGTGGGCTGAGGGCCGAGGCCCCGTTTTCCCTGCTATTGACCGGCATTCGAGGGGGTTGGCAGCACTGGGGGAGGGACCCATTGTGCTATCGTTCGATCGACAACGCACGGCCCCGGTCCGCGGTCTGTCGAGCTCGGATTCCGGGGCTTTCTCACGTCTTGCATGGAGTGGAGGCCAATTGGCCGTAGAGAACACAGATGATGCGCCCATAGGGGCTGGATTGGGCGCCACCAACGACCCCGCGATGGGCGCCGACGCCAGCTACGACGCGCAGGACATCACAGTGCTGGAGGGCCTCGAGGCCGTCCGCAAGCGCCCCGGCATGTACATCGGCTCCACTGGCGTCATGGGTCTCCACCACCTCGTCTACGAGGTTGTGGACAACTCTGTGGACGAGGCGCTCGCGGGCTTCTGCACCGAGGTCTCCGTCACGATCCACCCCGACAACTCCGTCACCGTCGTGGACGACGGCCGCGGGATTCCCGTCGCGATGCACGAGAAGGAGGGCCGTCCCGCCGTCGAGGTGGTGCTCACCGTGCTGCATTCCGGGGGAAAGTTCGGGGACGGAGGCGGCTACAAGGTCTCCGGCGGCCTGCACGGCGTCGGCGTGTCGGTCGTCAACGCGCTCTCCGAACGCCTCACCGTCGAGATCCGCCGCGACGGATACGTGTGGAGCCAGGAGTACTCGCGTGGCGCGCCGCAGGGCGAGCTGCAGCGCGGCGAGAAGCTTGCGGCGGACGCAGCCACCGGCACCACCGTCACCTTCCTCCCCGACGCCGACATCTTCGAGAGCCTGGACTTCGACTTCCGCACGCTCGAAGAGCGCCTGCGCGAGACCGCCTTCCTGACGCGTGGCCTGCACATCTCGATCGTCGATGAGCGCGCCGAGGGCCACTCCGCCGAGTTTCGTTATGAGGGAGGGATCGAGGATTTCGTCGCCTACCTCAACGAGAACAAGGACACCGTCCACCGCAAGGTCGTGTTCTTCGCCGGCGAGAGCGAGGAGGGGGCGGTCGAGGTCGCGATGCAGTGGAACTCCTCCTATCAGGAGTCGATCCACTCGTTCGCCAACAACATCAACACCAGCGAGGGCGGCAGCCACATGTCTGGCTTCCGCTCCGCGCTCACGCGCACGCTCAACAAGTACGCCCGCGACCACGCGCTGCTCAAGGAGAAAGAGGACAACCTCTCGGGCGAGGACGTCCGTGAGGGGTTGACGGCGGTGATCTCCGTCAAGCTCCGCGACCCCCAGTTCGAGGGGCAGACCAAGACCAAGCTCGGCAACCCTGGCATCGCGGGCTTCGTCGAGTCGATCGTCAATAGCGGCCTTGGTGAGTTTCTCGAGGAGAACCCGAGCGAGGCGCGCGCGGTGATCATGAAGTCGGTGCAGGCCCAGCGCGCCCGCGAGGCCGCCCGCAAGGCGCGCGACCTGACGCGGCGCAAGTCGGCCCTGGAGAACTCCACGCTGCCCGGCAAGCTCGCCGACTGCTCGGTCAAGGACCCCTCGCTGGCCGAGCTGTTCGTGGTCGAGGGCGACTCCGCCGGGGGCTCTGCCAAGCAGGGCCGCGACCGCAACACGCAGGCGGTGCTGCCGCTGCGGGGCAAGATCCTCAACGTCGAGAAGTCCCGCATCGACAAGGTTCTGCAGAACGTCGAGATCCAGGCGCTGATCACCGCGATCGGCACCGGCGTGCGTGACGAGTTCAACATCGAGAACGCGCGCTACCACAAGGTCGTGCTGATGACCGACGCCGACGTCGACGGCGCCCATATCCGCACGCTCGTGCTGACGCTGCTGTTCCGCGAGATGGAAGAGCTGATCAAGGCCGGCTACGTCTACATCGCCAAGCCGCCGCTGTACAAGCTCAAGCAGGGCTCGCGCGAGCGCTACATCGAGAAGGAGGCCGAGCTCGAGGAGATCCTGCTCACCGACAAGTGGGAGAAGCTGCAGATCGCCGATCGCCATGGCGCTCAGTTCAAGCTGACCGACAATCGCTGGCAGCGCTTCACTCGCCTGCTCAAGCAGTACGAAGGCTGGGCCTCTTCGTTGCGCGCCGCCCACGGCCACGACATGGTGCAGTTCCTGGAGGAGTCCACGCTGTTGAGCGAGCGCGTCGCCAGTGCCGAGCAGGCAATCGAGCTGCTCTCCCGCGAGGGCCTGGAAGGTGAGACGCACGCGACCGAGCTGATCGAGGTTGACCCGCTCGAGCTGCGGGTCAAGGCCGTGGAGACCCGCACCGGCTTCGCGCGTACCCACCGCATCAAGCGGACGCTGTTCGACTCCCAGGAGTACCGCCAGCTGGCCGCCGTGCACGAGCAGCTGATCGAGCTTGCCGGGACGCCCGCCTTCGAGGTGCGCCTCGGCGACGCCCACGAAGGCGCTCCATCGTTCGAGGCGTTGCGCCATGCCGTTTTGAACGTCGCCCAGAAGGGGGTCAAACTGCAGCGCTTCAAGGGGCTTGGTGAGATGAACGCCGAGCAGCTCGGCGAAACCACGATGGCGCCCCAAACGCGCACGCTGGCGCAGGTCACGCTCGAGGACGCCGCCGCCGCCGACAGGATCTTCTCGATGCTGATGGGCGACCAGGTGGAGCCGCGGCGCGCCTTCATCGAGGACAACGCACGCGCCGTCGTCAACTTGGATGTCTAAAAGGAGGTGACAGCGCATGGCGTCCGCTGACGTGATCGGAGGCGGCAACATCGAACCGCGCGCGCTCGAGGAGGAGATGCGCACCGCCTACCTCGACTACGCGATGTCGGTGATCGTCGGCCGCGCGCTGCCCGACGTGCGCGACGGCCTGAAGCCCGTGCATCGCCGCGTGCTCTACGCGATGAACGAGCTTGGGCTCAGCCCCACCCGTTCCTACTCGAAGTGCGCGCTGATCGTCGGCGAGGTCATGGGCAAGTACCACCCGCACGGAGACTCGGCCATCTACGACACCCTTGTGCGAATGGCGCAGGAGTTCTCGATGCGCAACGAGCTCGTCGACGGCCAAGGCAACTTCGGTTCCGTCGACGACGACCCCGCCGCCGCGATGCGCTACACCGAGGCTCGCCTCGCCCGCATCGCCACCGAGATGCTGCGCGATCTCGACATGGACACGGTCGACTTCGTGCCCAACTACGACGGCTCCAAGCGCGAACCGCTGGTGCTGCCCGCGCGCTTCCCCAACCTGCTCGTCAACGGCTCCTCGGGCATCGCTGTCGGCATGGCCACGAACATCCCGCCGCACAACCTGCGTGAGGTGATCGACGCCACGGTCGCCTACATCGATGACCCCGACATCGAGGTCGAGGGCCTGATGCGCCACATCAAGGGACCCGACTTCCCCACCGGCGGGATCATCCTCGGCCGCGCCGGCATCAAAGACGCGTATGAGACCGGTCGCGGCAGGGTGCGCGTGCAGGCGCGCGCCCACGTCGAGCCGCTCAGTCACGGCAAGGAGGCGATCGTCGTCACGGAGCTGCCGTTCATGGTCAAGAAGGGCGGCCCCGGCAACCTGATCGAGAAGATCGCCGACCTCGTCCGCGACAAACGGATCCCCGAGATCTCCGATCTGCGCGACGAGTCCGACAAGCGCGGGATGCGCCTCGTGATCGAGCTCAAGCGCGACGCGATCCCCAAGGTGGTGCTCAACAAGCTCTACAAGCACACGCCGATGCAGTCCACGTTCGGGGTGAACATGGTCGCGCTCGTCGACAACGTGCCCCGCACGCTCAACCTGCGCTCGGTGATCCACAACTACGTCGCCCACCAGCGCGAGGTGATCGTGCGCCGCACCAAGCACGAGCTCTCCGAGAAGGAGGCCCGCGCCCACATCCTGCTCGGACTGCTGATCGCGCTCGACAACCTCGACGCGATCATCGAGATGATCCGCGCCTCGCGTGACCGCGACGCCGCGCGCGAGCAGTTGGTCGAGCGCTTCGAGCTCAGCCACATCCAGGCCAGCGCGATCCTCGACCTGCGTCTCTCGCAGCTCACGGCGCTGGAGGCCGACTCGATCAAACAGGAGCACGCCGACGTCACCGAGCGCATCGCCGAGCTGCGCGCGATCCTCGGCGACGAGGGCCGCGTGCTGGCGGTCATCAAGGAGGAGCTGGGCGAGATCCGCGAGCGCTTCGGCGACGAGCGCCGCAGCGAGATCACCCACTCTGAGGACGAGATCGACATCGAGGACCTGATCGCCGACCAGCAGATGGTGATCACGATCACCCGCACCGGCTACATCAAGTCGCTGCCGCTGGCGACCTACCGCCAGCAGCACCGCGGCGGCCGCGGCGTCACCGGGATGGACATGAAGGACGGCGACTTCATCGAGCACCTGTTCGTCTGCTCCTCGCACGACTACCTGCTGTTCTTCTCCAACCGCGGCAAGGTGTACCGCTCGAAGGTCTACGAACTGCCCGAGGCCTCCCGCACCGCGAAGGGCCGCGCGCTTGTCAACGTGCTGCCCCTGCGCGAGGGCGAGCGGGTGCAGTCGGTGCTCGCCACCCGCGACTACAGCGAGGGCGCCTACCTCGTGTTCGCCACCCGCCAGGGGATCGTCAAGAAGACCGAGTTCAAGGCCTACAACACGCCGATCAACGCCGACGGGATCATCGCGATCAAGATCCGCGACGACGATGAGCTGGTCGCGGTGCGCCGTACCTCCGGCGATGACGACATCCTGATCGTCTCCCGCTCCGGCCAGGCCGCTCGCTTCCACGAGTCTCAGGTGCGCGCGATGGGCCGCGACACCTCGGGCGTGCGCGGCATGAACGTTTCCAAGCAAGGCAACTACGTGCTCGCGATGGATGTCGCCCGCGACGACCAGGAGCTGCTCGTGGTCACCGAGAACGGCTACGGCAAGCGCACGCCGATCGCGGACTACCCCCGCAAGGGCCGCGGCGCGATGGGCGTCAAGACGATCGCGCTCACCGACCGCAAGGGCGCCCTCGCCGGGGCGCTGGTCGTGCGCGAGCACGAGGAGCTGATCTTCATCTCGATCGGGGGCATGGTGCAGCGGACCTCGGTGAAGGGCATCAGCCGCTACGGCCGCGCCTCCCAAGGCGTGCGCCTGATGAACCTCAAGGACGACGACGTCGTCAGCGCCGTCGCGCTGGTGATCGACGATGGCGGGGATGACGAGGGCGATGGTGAGCAGGGAGAGCCGCTCGACCCCGCCGTGAGCGATCTTCCCGGCGAGCCTCACGGCAACGGCAGGGCGACCAACCCACCGCTTTCCGAGGCTGACTTGCAGGAGTACGCGGGCGACGGCGGCGAGGATGGCGAGGGGGAGGCCGGTTAGCAGTAACCCCCTTGCGTGACGTCACCTCCGTCCGCTACTCTGGCGAGACCAGAGAAAGGAGGTGGTCCGTACGTTGAGTGACAGTTCTTGCGGGACCCTGGAGGTGACCGGCCGCTAGGTCGGCAGGCTGGACCGCGTAGCGGAATCCAACCCGGGACACCCCGAGACGGCCGCCGGCCCTGGTCCCTCCGGCAGCGCAGGCAGTCTCGGTCTTCCAGTCACACATGTCAGTGCGAGGGGCGTCGCGGGGGTCGCGGCGCCCCTCGTCTTTTTTCGTGCAGGGCATTGTGCTCGGCAGCCAGCCGGCGCCCGGACGCAGCCCTACCGGGCACAGGCCCGCGGGGAGCTGATGAGCGGCACTCAGGCGGCCTGAGCCGTCTGCGGCAGGTACTGGCGCCACGCCGCCGGGATCGACGGGCTGGCGACGTGGATGAACACCTCCGCGCGCGGTACCCTCGGCGCGTGGCGTGGCTGCATACCCGCCTGCCGCGGCAGGCGGTCGCCCTTGCGGCGGTTGCACGGTGCGCACGACGCCACGATGTTCTCCCAGCTCGACGGCCCCCCCTTGGAGCGGGGGATCACGTGGTCCACGGTGAGGTTCGCGCGCGAGCCGCAGTACTGGCAGGTCCACCCGTCGCGCGCGAACACCGCGCGCCGCGTGATCTTGCGCTGGTGGGCGTCGCGGGGCACGCGCACGTAGGTCACCAGGCGAATCACCGCTGGCCGTGCGAGCGTGGTCTTCTCGGAGTGCAGCTCCCACCGCCCGCGCTCCACCAACTCGGCCTTCTCCTTCAGCAGCAACACCACCGCGCGACGCACCGAGCACACGTTGATCGGCTCGAAGGTCGCGTTCAGGACGAGCACCCGACCACTCTCAGGCCCGCGCCGCCGGTGCTCGGGTGGCGGCACGGACCGAACTGGGTCTGGTGGAATGGTGGTATCCATCCGTGCGCGCAGTGTAGCGACGAACGTCGTCGATTGTGCCAGCTTGCTGCGCCACTGCCTACGATCCGGACGGGTCGGCGCCAGCCGGGTAGGAGCCCAGCACGCGTACCTGCTCGCACACCGCGCGCAGCCCCGCGAGCGCCTCTGCCACCGTGGGCTCCCGCGCGCTGCCCTGAAGATCGACGAAAAACATGTAGTGGCCCATGCGGGCCCGCTGCGGGCGCGACTCGATCTTGGTCAGGTTGATCGCGCGCTGGGCAAACACATCCAGGCAGCGCACCAGCCAGCCGGGGCTGTCTGCGCCCGAGCCCCAGAACACCACCGATGTCTTCCACCCCCCGGGCGGTGGACTCTCGATCCCCATCCTCAAGGGAGGATCGCCGGTCTTATCCGCCCCCGCCAGCCACACGAAGCGCGTGACGTTGTCATTGTGGTCCTGCACCCCCTCGCGCACCACTGTGGCGCCGTAGATGTCCGCCGCCAACCGCGTTCCCAGCGCCGCCTGTCCCCGCACTCCCTCGGCCGCCACCACGCGTACCGCCTCCGCCGTCGAACTCGCTGGCAGCACCCGCGCGTGGGCGAGCTCCCCCCGCAGCAGACGCGTGCACTGCCCCGGCACCTGGGGATGGGAGATCACCGTGTCGATCTCGCTCAGCGCCACCTGCTTGGCGGCGATCAGCGAGTGCTTCACCGCCAGCAGCGCCTCCCCCACGACCTCCAGGTCTCCGTGCTCGTCCGCGAGTAGATCGAGCGTCACCGTCACCGACCCATCGAGTGAGTTCTCGATCGGCGCCACCGCCCACTGCACTTCCCGCCTGCGCACCGCGACCACCGTGTCGTAGATCGTCGCAAACGCCACTGGCTCGACGGCGTCCGCCGCCGCGCTCGAGAGCAGTGCCTCCTCGCTGAAGGTCCCCGCCGGACCCAGGAAGCCAACGCGCGGGAGCATCGCTCAGCCGGCCGGCTCGCGGGAGGCCGCGACGGCGCCCGCCGGGGAGAGCGCCTGCTGCACCGCTTCCGCCTCCTCCGGGGAGAGCTCCAGTTCGCCTGTTGCCCTCGCGCATCTGCTTGAGGTAGACGCGCGCCTGGTCGCGGTGGTGGATGCAGGTGAGCACCACCCCCGAGCGCGTGCCGTCGAGCAGCGCGATCGATACCGACTGGCGTCCGGAGAGCTCGTTGTATGCGTCGTAGCGCACCAGCGCGCGATGCGAGATCGAGCCGCGCAGCCCCATCTCCACGCCGCCCAGTCGCTGCTCCAGGCGTTCCGCCATCTCTCCCACGTACTCCCGCAGATCCTCGAAGCCACCCTGCAGCTCCGCCGCGTGGGCCACCACGTCGCGCTCCCCTGCCCCGAGCACGACCCTCTGCGCGGCGCGCAGCCGGCGCAGGCTGAGCGCCAGCGCCGCGCATCCCAGCAGCGCCACCGCAGCGATCGCGGCGGCGGCGATGGCGATGATTCCCTGGGTGTCGGTCAGGTCGGTGGCGGTCATGCGGACAAGCTATCGCGCGAGCAGGAGCGACCACTCACCAGGGCCCCTTCGCACACCCGCGGCCAGCCCTGGGCGCGCCTACCCGCTGAACACCGCCAGGTAGGAGCCCTTGTTGTTTTCGAGATTGGTCTCCCCCGGCACGGGCTGGACGTACACCACGACGCGCGCGGCCGCGCCCACCGGCACACCTTCCACGGGGACGCTCGCGGTCGAGGTCACGCCCGGTTCGGCTTTGGCGATCGTGCGGCTGTCTTTGTACTGCCTGCCCCCGGCGGTGACCGTCGACTTCGACCTTCACGTCCGTCTCCGAGTTGCTCCCGGAGTCTTCGACCATCACCTTGAACGTCGGATTGGATCCGCCGCTGAGGTGGTTGACCGTGCCCGTCGATTCCGGTTCGAGGTTGGTGGAGCCCACGCTCACCCCCTTCAGCGCGGAGCCGTGCGTGCCCGGGGCGATCTGGCCGCTCTGCGCCGCGGTCGAGGACTTGCCCGTGAGGCGCTCTTCGACGATGCTCGGTTCCAGCCACCCCAGATTCGCCAGGAACTGAGTGCTCGCGGTGCTCAGCCCGTGGATGCCGGCTGCCGCCAGTTCCTGCTGGATCAGCGGCGCCACCCGCTGGGAGTAGATCACGTCGGAGGCCAGGAACATCTCCATCGCCCCGGCGATCAGCGTGCTCGCCTGCTTGCCCTGCCCCCCCAGCGCCTGGCGCACGAGCGGCGCGATCTTCGCCAGCGCTTCCTCGCGCAGGTTCAGCGCCAGTGTGAAGTTACGCTGCGCCGCATCCATTTCGCTCGGGACGCTCAGCCGCTTGGCCTGTTCGGCCTGTCGCTGGGCCACTTCCCGCAGTTCGTTGACTTTCTGCTCCACGTTCAGCGGCGGTTCGCTGGAGGCGCCGGCGAGCCCGGCGAACAGCGGATTCGCCACCTGCTGGTCGGATTCGCCCACCAGCTGCCCCGCTTCGTGGTTGTACTTCTTCAGCGCTTCTTCCTTGCCGCTCTTCAGGCAGCCGTTGATCAGCAGCACGATCACGATCAGCGCCACCACCCCGACCCCGGCGGCGATTCGCCGCCGCACCATCATCGTGTGGCGGTCCACGCTCGGGATTGGGTGCCCGCCCGCCCGCTGCGGCCGGCGTGGCCGCGGCTGCGTGCGCGTGCTGGTACCCGCACTGGCCGGCCGCGGGGCTCCTCCCTCGTCATCTTCGAAGAACGACAAGCTGTTCTCGCTCCTAGTGCTTGCGTATTGAGGAAGGCACCAGTATGACCGCCCGTTCGGCCGCTCATCTTCGGATTGGTGCCATCTGCAACTTCTCGCTCACCCCCGCTTCTCCTGCCACCTGATGGCAGGGAGCGCTCCCGCACCGGCGAACGCAGGAGTCGGTGGACTCCCACGACACACTGATCGCGCCGGCCCGCGCGCCGGTCGAGCTCATCGAGGCTCGCGCCCGCGGCGAGCGGCCACTGGCCGGCCGGGACGCTCCGGTGCTCGGCCGCTACCGGCTGCTGGAGCGCCTCGGCGCCGGTGGCTTCGGGGTGGTGTGGCGCGCCCACGACGAGCTGCTCGACCGCGAGGTGGCCGTCAAGGTGATCCCGCTCCCCGCCGGCGAGGACCGCGAGCGCGCCACGCGCGAGGCGCTCGCCACCGCCCGTCTCGCGCACCCCGCGATCGTCGCGCTGTACGAGGCCTGCGCTGTGCAGGACACCTTCTACCTGATCTCCGAGCTGGTCCACGGGGACACCCTTGCCCAGCTGCTCGCCGCTGAGGCACTGTGCGACGAGGAGGTCCTCGAAATCGGGATTGCGCTCGCCGACGCGCTCGTGCACGCGCACCGGCGCGGGGTGATCCACCGCGACATCAAGCCCCACAACGTGCTGGTGCCCGCGCGGGCCAATCCCCACCAGGCACCGGAGCGTCCGGCGGTCCAGAGCGCCGCTCCGGTCGCCAAGCTGACCGACTTCGGTGGCGCCCTGCTCGCCGGCGAGGAGCCCCTAACCCGTACCGGGGATGTGCTCGGCACGCTTGCCTACATGGCCCCCGAGCAGATCGACGGCGCCGAGGTCAGCGCGACCGCCGACCTCTACTCGCTTGCGCTCGTGCTGTATGAGGCGCTCAGCGGCGTCAACCCGGTGCGCGGCCCCACCCCGGCAGCCACGGCGCGGCGTATCGGCGAGCAGCTGCCGCAGCTGGAGCGCTACCGCCGCGATCTACCGCGCGAGCTCACCCGCTCGCTCGATCAGGCGCTCGAGGCCGATCCCGAGCTGCGTGGGACGCTGCCCGAGCTGCGTGACGCGCTCGCGCGCGGTCTGCAACAGGGTCCACCGCGATCGCCCGAGCGACCCATTGAGGGCCGGCCCGAGGAGGCGGGGTGGCTCACACTCCCGCGGCTGGCCTGGATCGCGCCGACGCTGGCGGTATGCGTCTGGCAGCTCGCTGACGGTCGCCCGGGCCTCGCGCTGATCGCGCTCTGCGCGGTGGCGCCGCTGGTGCTGCTGGTGCGTCGCCCCGGGCTCCAGTGGCTCGTCGCCATACTTGCGCCCGTGCTCGGCCTCATCGACCTCGCGGGCGCCTTCCCCGCGCTCGCCGGCCAGCTCCCGCGGTGGCGCTCCCGCGCCCTGCTGGGGGCGCTCGGCTACTGGTGGCTGCGTCTCGCCGAGCTGCCGCTGGGCGTGCCCGTGGCGAGCACTGCCCACGCGCTCACGCACCTGTTGAGCGTCGCGCTGCTGCTCGGTGCGGCCCTGTGGGCGCTCGCCGCTGTCGCTCTCCCCTGGATGGTGCGCGGCCGCTCGGCGATACTCGACACGCTCGCCGCGATCTTGTGGGCGGTGGCGCTCGTGGCCGGGTGGGCGGGCATCGGGTGGGCGGGCATCCAATTCCGCGGCTTTCCTCTGACTCACGCAACGCTTCCATCCCCCCATGACGTCATCCTCAGTGCTGCGCTTGGCGCACTGCTCGCGGTCGCCGCACGAGCGCTGCGCGGGCCGGTGCGGACGATTGTTGCGTGAGGAGCCTTAAAGTGAGGAGTGGCGAGACGGCGGGTTCGACGCCGTCGGCTCTGCCCCAGTGATCAGGCATTCAATGAACCCCCTCAAGAGCCTCGAGACCACGCTCGCCTCCCTGGTGGAGGGCGCCTTTGGGCGCCTCTTCCGCTCCGAGGTGCGCCCGATGGAACTCGCCCGCAAGCTCGCCCGCGAGATGGACGAGCATCGCACCACCTCCGTCTCGCGGGTGTACGCCCCCAACGAGTACGCCGTGTGGCTCTCTCCCCAGGATCGTGCCCGCTACGAGGGCGTCGAGGATGAGCTGATCGACGAGCTCTGCGCCTATCTGCTCGAGCACGCTCGCAGCGAGGATCTCACGCTCGCCTCCCACCCCCTGATCGCCTTCCACACCGACCCCGAGCTCGCGCTGGGCGAGTTCGGCATCCAGGCGCGGCTGGTGCGCCCGGACGGCCACGGCGACGCAAAGGGCGAGAGCGAGCTGGACGACCGCGCCGAGGACGCCGAGCGCGGCGTGGTGTGGGAGCAGCCCGTTGGCGGTGGATTGGATGCCCGCCCGCCCGCCCCCGCGGGCGCCGTCCGTCGCGAGGACGAGCATGGGCAGACGATGATCTACAGCTCCTCGGCCCGCCTGCGCGAGCCGCTCGAACAGGCTCGCGCCATCCGCCCCGCCCGTGCTCTGTTGCTGACCGGCGGACGGCGCCTGGTGGTCGCTTCGGAAGGAGCGGTGATCGGTCGCAGTCGCGACTGCGACGTTGTGCTCGACGATGCGGGGATCTCCCGCCGTCATGCCCACATTCGCCCAACTGCGCAGGGTTGGACGATCGAGGATCTGGGCTCGACCAACGGCGTGCTCCTCAACGGCGAGCGGGTGCGTGGCTCTCAGCCGCTGCAGATGGGCGATCGCATCGAGCTCGGCTCCACCGAGATCGTCTTCGAGCAGCGATGAATACGCTCCAGCCGGTGTCGGTTGCGCTCAAGTTTGGCTTTCTCGCTGTGCTCTACCTCTTCCTGCTGTGGGTTGCGCGCAGCGCCCTGCGCGATCTGCGGGGACGGGATCGCGTCCACCCATCCGGCGGCTTTGGGGTTGTGGACGGGCCACGGTCGGGCTATGCGCCCGCACCGGATGCGACCGGGCTGCAGGCTGCCTCGGCGCTCGGCCGCTCCGATATCGCCCGGCGCACCCCCCGTCTCGTCGTCGCCCGCGCCAGCGGTCACGATGCGGGGATGATCTACGACCTCGACGGCGACTTCGTGCTCGGTCGCGGCGACCGCGCGGAGATACGCCTGGAGGATCCCTTCGCCTCCTCCCGCCATGCGCGCATCTACGAGCAGGCCGGCACGCTCGTGCTCGAGGATCTGCGCTCCACCAACGGCACCTACCTCAACGAGGAGCTGCTGGACACCCCACGCCCGCTGCATCCCGGCGATCATCTGCGGATCGGCGAGAGCGAATTCGTATTCGAGGTGGATTGATGATGAGGGGGATCGAGTGATGCTGCGCGTGGCCGAGCAGTACGCGGGCACCGACACCGGCCTGCAGCGACGCGCCAACGAGGACTCGCTGTTGGCGCGCTCGCCGCTGTTCGTGGTCGCCGACGGCATGGGCGGCGCGCAGGCCGGGGAGGTGGCCTCGAAGATCGCGGTGGAGTCCTTCCACGGCGGTCTACCCGACGGCTCTCTCCCGGAGGAGGGGCTCGCCGCACACGCGCTGGCCGCCAACGCGCGCATTCACGCCCTCTCCCGCGAAAACGCCGAGCAGGCCGGCATGGGCACGACGCTCACCGCCGTCTACGTGGGCGAGCAGGAGGTCGCGATCGCCCACGTCGGGGACAGTCGCGCCTACTGCCTGCGCGACGGCCAGCTGCTGCGTCTCACCGACGACCACTCGCTGGTGGACGAGCTGATCCGCGAGGGGCGCCTCACCCCCGAAGAAGCCGAGGATCATCCCCAGCGCTCGATCATCACGCGTGCGCTCGGGCCCGAGGAGACCGTCGAGGTGGACACCCGCTCATTCCGCGCGCGCCCCGGGGACGTCTACCTGCTGTGCAGCGACGGCCTCACCTCGATGGTCCCGGAGGCGCGGCTCGCCGAGGTGCTGCGCCTGCATGCCGGAGCGCGTCTGCGCGACATCGGCGAGGCGCTGATCGCCGAAGCCAACCGCGCCGGCGGGCGCGACAACATCACCGTCATCCTGCTGCGTCTGGAGGAGGTGGGCTCGAGCTCGCCGCCCCCCGACGACGCCGAGCTCGATCGGAACGCCACGATCGTCAGCATGCCCGCTGTGGGGGCGACGCGCCCGTCATCCTCGGTGCTGGCGCCCGCGCCGCGCAGCGGCGACGGCCCGGAGACGGCTGCCCCCACCGAGACCGCCCCCCGGGGGCGATCGTCGACGCGAGCACGCCGCGACGCTCATCGCGCGCACACGGCGCTGCCGGCGACGCCCGTGGCCCGTCGCCACCCCCGCTCGCCCGATTCCGTGCCGATCGCTCCTCAGCGCCGGCGCCGGCGGCGTGGCGTACTGCCCGCGCTGCTCGTGCTCGCGGTGCTCGGGCTGCTCGCGGGCGGAGGGTATGTGGCGGCGCAGTCGGTGTTCTTCATCGGCACCAACGCCCGTGGCCTGGTGACGATGTACCGAGGTCTGCCCTACAGGCTCCCCGGCGGGCTCGACCTCTACAGCAGCTACTACGTCTCCGGGGTCGGCGCCTCCACGTTGAGCCGGACGCGGCGCGGCACGCTGCTCGACCACAAGTGGCTCTCCGAAAAAGAAGCCGGCTCGCTCGTGCACTCCATCGAACTGGAAGAGCTGAGTGGATGAACCGCCCGATCATGCGCCTCTACATGTTGGTGCTGGTGCTGTTCGCGCTGCTCGTCGCCTTCACCTCGCGCTGGACGATCTTCGACGCCTCCTCGCTGCGCGAAAACCCGCTCAACCAACGCTCGCTGCTGGAGCAGCTGCACATCCGGCGCGGCGCGATCCTCGCCGCCGACGGCACCGTGCTCGCGCGCAGCGTGCGCACGCGCGAAGGCACCTACGAACGCACCTATCCGACCGGCGAAGAGTTCGCCCAGGCGATCGGCTACTCCTACCCCCTCTCGCTCGATCGCACAGGCCTCGAGCGTTACCGCAACGCCCCCCTCAGCGGGCAGAGCCAGAGCGGCCTGCAGTCGATTCTCGACCAGTTCCAGGGTCGCCCCGAAAAGGGCGACGAAGTGATCACCGCGCTCGACCCCGCCGCTCAGCAGGCCGCGCTCACCGCGCTCGGCGCTCACCAGGGCGCCGTGGTCGCGCTCGTCCCCGCGACCGGCGCCGTGCGGGTGATGGCCTCCACCCCCAGCTACGACCCGGGCGCGTTGCGCTCATCCGCCTCCGCCGCACGGCTCAAAGCCGACAGCGAAGCTCCGCTGGTCAACCGCGCCGTGCAGTACGGGTATGCGCCGGGGTCCACCTTCAAGGTGGTCACCGCCACCGCGGCGATCGACAGCGGCCAATTCACGCCCTCCTCGACGCTCAGCGGGCGCAACGGCATCGTGGTGTCGGGGGTTCCGCTGAGCAACGACCAGAACGAAAGCTTCGGCCCGCTCACGCTCACACAGGCGCTCGCCAAATCGGTCAACACGGTGTGGGCGCAGGTTGCCGAACAGGTCGGCAAGCCGACGCTCGCCCGCTACATGCGCCGCTTCGGGTTCGACGCCAAGCCGCAGCTGGACTATCCCTTCGAAGAAATGTCCCCCTCCGGGGAGTACGAGGGCGAACGTCTGCTCTCGCCGATCAGCCCGCTGGTCGACGTCGGGCGCATGGGCATCGGCCAGGACAAACTGCGGGTGACGGCGCTGCAGATGGCCGAGGTCGCCGCCGCCGTCGCCAACCGCGGCAGGCTGATGGCGCCGCACCTGACAGCGCGGATCGTGGACCCCGAAGGGCGAGTCGTGCAGAGCATCTCCCCCCGCGTGCAGTCGGTCGTGATGAAACCCTCCACCGCCGCCGCGGTCACCTCGATGATGGAAGCCGTCGTCAACGAAGGCACCGGCGAAAACGCGCGGATCCCCGGGGTGCAGGTCGCCGGCAAGACCGGCACCGCGGAAACGGAGATCGGCACCGCGCTCAACAACGTGTGGTTCATTGCCTTTGCCCCCGCCGCCAACCCCACCGTGGCGATCGCCGTGACAGTGAAGGGCGTCCCCGGGTACGGCGCCACCTACGCGCTGCCGATCGCGCGGCGCGTGATGGAAGTGCTGCTCCATGATTGAGCGTCGTCTCACTCCGACGGTTGCCGCTGCGCGCGCGAGGCCGCCGACCTGCACCGTCGTGGAGGCGGCGCGCGATGATTGAGCAGGGCACCGTGATCGACGGACGCTACGAGGTGCTCTCGCGGATCGGCACCGGGGGGATGGCCGATGTGTACCTTGCGCGCGACCAGTTGCTGGGGCGTCAGGTGGCCGTCAAGTTGCTCCACCACCGCTTCGCCGAAGACCAGGAGTTCGTGGAGCGCTTCCGCCGCGAGGCTTCTAGCGCCGCCGGCCTCTCGCACCCAAATGTGGTGGCGATCTTCGACCGTGGGGAGTGGGACGGCACCTACTACATCGCGATGGAGTACCTCCCCGGGCGCTCGCTGAAGGCCGTGGTGCGTGAGCAGGGGCCGCTCGACCCCGCCGTCGCGATCGACATCGTCATCCAGATCCTGCAGGCGGCGCGCTTCGCTCACCGCCGCGGGGTGATCCACCGCGACCTGAAGCCCCACAACGTGATCCTCGACGAGGAGGGCCGCGCGAAGGTCACCGACTTTGGGATCGCCCGGGCGGGGGCCTCCGACATGACGCTCACCGGCTCGATCATGGGCACCGCCCAATACCTCTCCCCCGAGCAGGCGCAGGGCCACGCCGTGAGCGCCGCCTCCGACATCTACGCGGTGGGGATCGTCCTCTACGAGCTGCTCACCGGCACCGTGCCCTTCGATGGGGAGACGGCGGTGACGATCGCGCTCAAGCAGGTCTCCGCCGCGCCACTGCCGCCCAGCGCGGTCGCGAGCGTCGCCACCCATCCACCCGGCGCCGCGCCTGGTGTCGTTTCCACCGGGGCGAGCGCCCCCCCGCGCGGGGCGATTCCACCGGAGCTCGATGCGGTGGTGCTGCGCGCGCTCGCGAAGGATCCGGCGGAGCGTTTCGCCGATGCCGACGAGTTCATCGCGGCGCTCCAGCATGTGCGCAGCGGCCTGCCCGGCGCGGGCGAGCGCCCGCTCGTCGTGCCTGCCGGCAACGGCCCGGTGACGCCCGCCGCAGCCACCGCGCTGCTGCTGGCGCCCGTCGCCGAGGCCACCGCGCGGGACGACCCCGAGGAGGCCGCGCGGCGGCATAGGCGTCGCCGCTGGTGGATCGCGGGCGCCGTGCTGCTCGCGCTCATCGTCGCCGGAGTCGCGCTCGCGCTGCTGCTGCCGGGCGCCAAACGCCAGGTGACCGTGCCGAACGTCGTAGGTCGCTCCGCGACGCTTGCCGCCACCGAGCTCAAAGCCGACGATCTGGTGCCGGTCCCCTCGCAGGCGCCCAGCCTCACTATCGCCGAGGGCGCCGTGATCTCCGTGAGTCCCGCCGCGGGCAGCGTGGTGCAGCGGGGCACGCACGTGAGCGTCGTCGTCTCCACCGGTCCCGCCAGTGCGGGAGTGCCCGACGTGAGAGGACGCACCAGCGAGCAGGCCGTGCACAAGCTCAAGCAGGCGCACTTCAATCCCAATGTACAGAGCCGCTCCAGCGCGACGGTGCCGAGCGGTAAGGTGATCGCCACCGAACCCGCGCAGGGCGTGCCGCTGCTGATGGGCAGCCCGGTGACGGTGCTCGTCTCGAGCGGGCCGATGCAGGTGGAAGTCCCCGAAGTGGTTGGTCAGAGCGAAGCCGAAGCGCGCGGCTCGCTGCGTGCCGCGGGATTGCGCGTCGGTGCCGTCACCAAGACCGAAGAAGCGGGCCAGGCGGCCGGTACCGTGCTCTCGCAGTCGCCCTCCGCGGGCGGCTCCGTGCGCAGCGGCGAAGCGGTGAGCCTCGTGGTGGCGAAGGCCTCGCAGGAAGTCGCGGTGCCGCGCGTGGTCGGCAAAAAGCAGGAACGCGCCGAAGGCGAACTGATCGGGGCGGGCTTCGTGGTGAAGTCCAGCACGCGCGCCGTCTCGAGCGTTGCCGAAGTTGGGCTGGTGCTCCAGCAGAACCCCGCGGGCGGCACCAAGGCCAAGCGGGGAGCCACGATCAAGCTCACCGTGGGCGAACTCGCGCCGCAGACCACGCCGACCACGACCACGACGACTCCGAGCACCACGACCACCACCTCCCAAACCCCGCCCGCCGCCGCTCCCGCCGCTCCATGAGTCTCACTGTCGCACTGCTCGCGGGCGGGCGCTCCTCCGAGCACGACATCTCGCTGGCCTCCGGCCGCGCCGTGCGCGAAGGCCTCGAAGCCGCCGGGCACGAGGTCCGCTGGGTGGAGATCGAGCGCGACGGTGCATGGCGTCATGGCGAGGAGCGGCTCAGCCTCTGTCCCGGCGAGGGGCTGCTCGACGCGGACGTAGTGTTCCCGGCGCTGCACGGGCCCTTCGGCGAGGACGGCACCGTGCAGGGCGTGCTGGAGTCGCTCGACATCGCCTACGTGGGCGCGGGCGTTGCGGCGTCGGCGATCTGCATGGACAAGGTGCTCTTCAAAGAGCTGATGTCCGCGGCGGGCATTCCCCAGGTGGAGTACGCCGGGGTGAACGCCGAGCGCTGGCGCCGTGCGCCCGCGGAGGTGCTCGCCGAGCTCGCCGTTCTCGGGCTGCCGGTGTTCGTCAAGCCCGCCCACATGGGCTCCTCGGTGGGGATCGTCAAGGTCTCCGACGCCCACCTGCTCGGCGAGGCGCTGGATCAGGCGTTCGGGCACGAGCCGCTGGTGATCGTCGAGGCGATGGCGAGCGGGGTCGAGGTCGAGTGCGCCGTGCTCGGGTTGAGTCACAGCGAGGACGGGCCGCCGGCGCTGGCATCCAAGCCTGGGGAGATCGCGTTCGCGGGTGAGTGGTACGACTACGCCGCCAAGTACGACGCCGGGGGGATGGAGCTGCTGGTGCCCGCCCGCATCTCCGCCGCCGCGCAGGCACGGGTGCGGGAACTGGCGCTTGACGTGTTCACGTACGCCGGCTGCGAGGGCCTTGCGCGTGTGGACTTCTTTGTGGACGGCGAGCGCGTGCTCGTCAACGAGCTCAACACGATGCCCGGCTTCACCCCTACGAGCGTGTACGCGAAGCTGATCGAGGCCTCGGGGATTCCCTACCCCGAGCTCGTCGACCGCCTCTGCCGGCTGGGGATCGAGCGCTGGGAGGCCAGGCGCGCGTACCAGTATTAGGTGGGCTGCAGCGGCGAGAGCAGCAGATCGACGAGCGCGCGCGGGTCGCGCCGGATACGAGCGCGCGCAGTGGTGGGGGGTCTTTTTTTTATATCTATTTGGAGGGGGTCGCGCAGTTTGCGCAGCCGACCCTCGGCGATCAGCCGCTCGTCGACCGCCCCGAGGCGGCCCTCGAAGGTGGTGTACACCGGGACGCCGAGCGCGACGGCCTCGCGGTTCATCGTGCCGCCGGCGGAGATCACGAGGTCGGAGCGGGCGATCAGCGACTGCGCGTCGATCGCCTGCTCGGGGACGACGAAGCCGGGCACACCGGCAAGCTCCTCGCGCTGGGCCGGGGTGCGCGGCAGCACCACCGACTGCACCCCCTCCGCGCCACCGGCCGCGTCGCGCAGGCGCTCCAGCACCCGCGTGAAGAGGTCGTTCTCAAAGCGGTGGTAGAGAGAGACCTCCGGGGGGGTGCGCACCACGACGACCGGGCGCCCGGGGTCGAGCCCCAGCTGGGGGAGGATCGCGGGGTCGGGCTCGAAGTCGGCGAGGTAGTACTCCTCCTTCAGCCCCGTATAGGCGCGCACCTTTCCGCGCGCGCCGTAGCGGTCGAGGCGCTCGGGCGGGATCGCCTCGGGCACAACCACCGCGCGCGCCAGGCGGCAGTTGATCTGGTGCTGCACGGTCGCCCACTCGTAGTCGAACATCGTGGCGCTGGGAATCCGCAGCAGGGCAGCGGCGACGCTCACGTCGTTGGAGCCGTGGCCGAGCGCGATGTCAAAAAAGCGGCCGGAGGGGGATAAGGAGGAGGAGGGTTGTGTTCTCGATCCCTGCGCCTCGGCGCGCGCCCAGCGCAGCAGCGCCCCCGAGCGCAGCGCGAGGCCCCCGGCCTTTGCGGCCAACCGCTCCCCGCGGTGGCGGCCGATCGCGGTGTGGGGGATCTCGAAGCGGCGCAGCAGCCCCAGCGTCTGGGCGAAGTCGCGCGCGGTCACCTTTACCTCGTGGCCATCGCGCTCCAGCGCCTCGATCACCGGTCGCATGACCAGCACGTGGGGGCTGTTGGTGAGGTCGATCCAGACGCGCATCGGCAGACCGTACCGCCGGGCGATACCGGGCAGGTGCCCGACTACCGCACCCGATGCCATGAGACGATCCTCATCGTGCCTGGGAGTGCCTCGGCCGATCGCACCGTCGCATCCGGGTATCGTTGACGCGCCTGTGCTCGTCCTCGCCTCGGTTACCGAATCGGTCGTCACCACGACCTGGCACCTCGTCCGCGACGGGGGGCTGCCGGCCGTGTTCGCGCTGATGGCGATCGGCTCGGCCTGCATCCCGATCCCCTCCGAGGTGGTGATGCTGTTCGCCGGCTTCGCGGTAGCGGACCCCGGTGGCTCGGGCGCGCACCACCACCTGACGATGACCGGCATCGTGCTCGCCGGCCTGCTCGGCACGCTCGTCGGCTCGTGGATCGCCTACGCGATCGGCCGCGGCGGTCGCCTGGAGTTGATGGAACGCCACGGCCACCTCGTTAAACTTTTGGGTCCCGCCCACCCCGCCCAGATCGAACGCGCGGATCGCTGGTTCGCGCGCTACGGCGAAATGACCGTCCTCTTCGGCCGCATGATCCCCCTGGTGCGCGCCTTCGTCTCGCTGCCCGCGGGCGTCGCCAAGATGCCGCTGCCGCGCTTCTCTGTGCTCACGGTGATCGGCTCGATCCCCTGGGTGCTCGCGCTCGCGCTCGCCGGCCATGCGCTCGGCGGCGACTGGACGAGCGTGCGCAAGGGCTTCGAGTACGTCGACTACGCGATCGTCGTGCTGATCGTGGTGGGCATCGGCTATTGGATCGTCCGCCGCCGCCGCGTGGGCCAGGCGGTGGCTGTCGAAGTCGCGGCGGAGGACCCCAATCGCGCCTCCCCGGAGTCGGCGCCTGTGGACATTGGCTGAGGGATCTCCCCGAGCCACACAGGCAGCGAAGCTGCCGCTGCATCACGCACTACTGCTGGGCCTCGTGCAGGGCCCCACCGAGGCGCTGCCCGTCTCCTCCTCGGCGCACATCGCGCTGCTCCCGCGCCTGGCGGGCTGGCCCCACGCGCAGATGAATGCCGAGCTGCGCAACTCGCTGGAGGTCGCGCTGCACGCCGGCACCGCCGCCGCGCTGGCGCTCGCACTGCGCGGGGAGCCAGGGCGGGTCCTGGCTGAGTTGGACGGCAGAGCCCTGGTGTCGGCGGCGCTTGCGCTCGCCCCCCCGGCGCTCGCGGGGTACCTGCTGGAGCAACGTTTGGAGCGTCGACCGAGCGCTCCCCGCGCGCTCGCTACGGGCCTCGCGTTGGGCGGCGCCGTGATGGTGTGGGCTGACGCCCGCCCGGGGACCCGCGGCCTCGCGGACTTCAGACCCCGCGACGGCCTCGCGCTCGGCCTCGCGCAGGCGCTGGCGCTGCTCCCCGGTGTCTCGCGCAACGGCGCCACCCTCACCGCTGCGCGGGCACGCGGCTTCGCCCGTGAGGACGCCCACGCCCTCTCGTGGCGCGCCGGCCTCCCCGTGATCGCGGGCGCCGCGGGGCTCAAGGCGTCTCGCCTCGCGCAACGCGGCATCCCGCCGGACGCGGCTCCCGCGCTCGCCGTGGGCGCGGGGGCGGCGTTCCTCTCGACGCTCGTCTGTGCGCCGTTGATCCGGCCCGGCAGGCGTGGGCGGGCGCTGTGGCCGTTTGCCCTCTACCGCGCGGGGCTGGCGCTGGCCGCAGTGGCGTCTTCGGGCTCGGCGTAGCGCGCAACCGTGAAGCCGATCGGCACCGACACGTGCACGGCGAAACGGCGATCCCACCGAATCGTCCTACGATCCATGAATGGCGATGGCCTCGGCTCATCGTGACCCCGTGTCGCCTGAGCATCGTCGGACGCGTGCCCTGCTCGGCGCGGGGATGACGCTCGTCCTGATCGTTGCGCTGCTGGCCGTGGCGGTGCTGGCCTTCTCGGGCGTGACGCTGGCTAGCGATCCGACGGCGCTCGCGCACGTGACTGTGCAGCCGCTGGGGGGGACGATCGAGCGCGTCCGGGCATACGGGCCGAACGGTCAGAGGGTGCCGCTGACGATCGACGACGGGCGGTTGACTCCGCTGAAGCGGCTGACCCCGGGCGAGCCGGTGACAGTGGACGTGGTGGTTCGCCGGCCTGGATGGCTCAGCTGGGCGTTGGGAAGCGAGCGCAACGAGCAGCTGACGCTGCGCGCGCCCGCCGCGCATGTGACCGAGCGCTGGATGACTGTGCCCTCGGGCTCGGAGGTGCGCGTGAGCTTCGATCAACCTGTGAGCGCGGTGTCCTACGGGAGCAGCACGGATGGCTCGACCCACCACACGCTGAGCAGCGCCCAGAGCTCGGTCTCGCTCGGGCCGCAGGCGTCGACCGGGGCGATCGAGATCGCCGCCGCGCCGCGCCCCTGGGAGCGGCTCGGGGCCCCCACGCAGGTGAGCTGGTTCCCGCCCTCCCAGGCTCCGGTGATGGTCAGCTTCCCCGCGGCCGGCGCGCGAATCTCTCCCGCCACGCCGATCGACCTGACGTTCTCCAAGCCGGTGAGCGAAGTGTTGGGCTCGGCCCGTCCGCGGCTCTCCCCGAGCACGCCCGGGAGCTGGCGCGAAGCCAACAGCCACACGCTCGTGTTCACCCCGTCGGGGTTGGGAGTCGCGCTCGCCTCCCAGTTGCAGGTCCAGCTCCCGCGTGCGGTTGCTGTCACGACCGGCGGAAGCGGGTTGCGCACCACCAACCAGATCGAATGGACCGTGCCGCCCGGCTCGACGCTGCGCCTGCACCAGCTCCTCGCGCAAGACGGCTACCTGCCGGTCGACTGGCAGCCATCGGGCGCCGCCGTGGCCCGCACGCCGAGCGCTGAGGCGCGGGCGGCGGTCGAACCTCCGGGTGGTAGCTTCACCTGGCGCTATCCGAATACACCACACCAGCTGCAGACGATGTGGAGCCCCGACCAAGCGAGCGTGATCACCAAGGGCGCGGTGATGAAGTTCGAGAGCGAAAATGGTCTCACCGCCGACGGCGTCGCGGGACCGACCGTATGGCACGCGCTGCTGACCGACGCGATCGCCGGCAGGCGCTTGAGCAGCGGCTACAGCTATGTGTACGTGCACCGCGAAACACCGGAGACGATGACGCTGTGGCACAACGGCCGGACGGTCATCACTTCGCCCGCCAACACGGGCATCTCGGGGGCGGAAACCGAACTCGGGACGTTCCCGGTTTTCGAGCACCTCCCCGAAACGACGATGAGCGGCACCAACCCCGACGGCTCGCACTACGAAGATCCCGGGATCAAATGGGTCAGCTACTTCAACGGCGGCGACGCGCTCCACAACTTCGACCGTGCCTCGTTCGGGACCCCGCAGAGCCTCGGCTGCGTCGAGCTCCCGCTCGCGGCCTCCGCTGAGATCTGGCCCTACACGCCGATCGGCACGCTGGTCACGGTCGAAACCTGAAGGCGTGCTCGCGATCACCCTGGCCCTCGGCGCCTCACTGTGTTACGGCGTCTCAAACTTCGTCGGACCGCAGCTGGCGCGCAGGCACCAGCTTGTGACGGTGCTGGTGCTCTCGCAGATCGCGGCACTCGGAGCCTGCCTGCTGTACGTTGCGCTCGATGGCGGGCGGGCGCTGCCCTCATCCGACGTTGGGCTGGCGCTGCTGGCGGGCGCCGGCAACGCAGGCGGGCTGATCGGTTTCTACAAGGCGGCGGAGCTGGGGCCGCTGTCGGTGGTGGCGCCGATCGGGGCTTCGGGGGTTGTGATCCCCGTCGCGTGGGGACTCGCCAGCGGCGACTCTTTGAAGCTGGCGCAGGCGGTGGGGCTGGTGCTGGCGATGGGCGGCGCCGTGCTCGTCGCGCGTCGCGGCTCCGCTCATCACACCGCCGCGCACTATCCCGACCCGCGTGCGGCCGTGCTGTGGGCAGCCGCTTCGGCCGTGGCCTTCGGCGTCTTTCTGACGGCGCTGCCGAAGGCCTCTGCGCATGGGCGCGCGTGGGCGCTGCTCGATGCGCGCCTCGCGCTGGTGGCGCTGCTTGCGCTGTGGGCCGGGCGCGAGCTCCGCACGATCAGATTCGTCCGCGGGAGCGCGCTGTTTGCGATCCCGGGCGTGCTGCTGGTGCTCGGCACGATCATGTACACGACAGCCGCCGCCCACGGCCAGCTCTCGCTGGTGTCGGTGCTCGGCTCGCTCTTTCCGATCGTCACGGTTGCCCTTGGCATCGGTCTGCTAGGGGAGCGGCTGTCGCGGTTCCAGGCCGTCGGGGTCGCCGCGGCGCTGATGGGAATCGCGCTGATCGCGTTGTAGTTCCCGCTCCCGCCTGCGGAGCGCGCAAAATAGAGCGATGTCGCAAACCATGCTCGGCACCGCGCTCGGTGGGCGCTACCGCCTCGACGAGGAGATCGGCAAGGGCGGGATGTCGACCGTGTACCGCGCCTTCGACACGGTGCTGGAACGGCCGGTGGCGATCAAGCTGATGCACCGCGAGATCGCTTCGGACTCCGACCAGCTGGAGCGCTTTCGCCGCGAGGCGCGCGCGGTGGCGCAGCTCAGCCATCCACACATCGTCACGGTGATCGACGCGGGCGAGGAGGGCTGGGCAGGGGCCGAGGCGACCGGGGACGCCAGGGTGGGCGGGTCCCCGTACATCGTCTTCGAGTACGTGGACGGAGAGACGTTGAAGGCGCTGATCCGTCGCCGCGGGCCGCTCGAGATCACGGCGGCGATCGCGTATGCGATCGAGATCGCGCGGGCGCTGGGGGCCGCGCACGAGCACCAGATCGTGCACCGCGACGTGAAGCCCCAGAACGTGCTGCTGACCGAGGAGGGCACTGCCAAGATCACCGACTTCGGGATCGCTCGCACGCTCACCGAGGAGGGGCTGACGCTCGACGGGCGGGTGCTGGGCACGACCGACTACGTCTCCCCCGAGCAGGCGCTCGGCCACAAGGTGACGGGGCAGTCGGACATCTACTCCCTGGGGGTCGTGCTGTATGAGATGCTGACCGGCGCGATCCCCTTCACGGCCGCGACCCCCGTCGCCGTGGCGATGCGTCACGTGCGCGAGGAGATCCCCGACGTGCAGTACCGCCGCCCGGAGGTGTCGGCCGCGACCGCCGCGGTCGTGGAACGCTCCACCGCAAAGGATCTAGCCCGCCGCTATCCCGACATCCCCGCGCTGCTGGCCGACCTGGAGGAGGTGCTCGCGATCGAGGCCGCGCGCGCGGGGCAGAGCACCGGGGAGGTCACCACGGTGCTGCGCACGCTGCCCGCCCCGGCGCGCCGGCGGCTGCCGTGGCGGATGCGCCATCCGGCGCGCTGGCTGGCCTCGCTGGCGCTGCTCGGCGGTCTGGTCGCGCTCACGCTGGCGCTGATCGCCGGCAACACCCACCGCGGCGTCGCGCCCGACGTGGACTCCCAACCGGGCCTCACGCCGGTCGCCCTGGAACAGACCTCCGCGCACGACTACAACCCCTACGGCGACGAACCCGAACACCCGACCCAGGTGGCCAACGTGGTCGACGGCGACCCGGAAACCGTGTGGAGCACCGAGCACTACCGCGAAGACACGTTCGGGCACAAGCCGGGGACAGGCATCTACATCGACGCGGCTCCCGGTTTGCGCGCCCGCGCGATCGAGGTGCAGACCCCCACGCCGGGCTTCACCGCCGCCGTCTACGCCGCCAAGACGTTCGACGCCAACCTCCCCTACGGAGACCCCAAGAGCCTCGCCCAGCGCGGCTGGAGCGAACTGGCGCCGCCGCGTGCGGTCGGCACGCAGAGCACGATCCGCCTGGACACCCACGGGGTCGTGTTCCGCTACTACCTGCTGTGGATCACCCATCTGCCGCCCGGCAGCGAAACGGCGGCGATCTCGGGGCTGACGCTCTTTAAATAGGAGACTGCCCACCCTCCCCCCTCCCCACCTACAATTCCCTGCAATGCGCCGACGTCTCCGCTCGGTGGGTGGGTGGGCCCCCATTCCCTTCCATCGGCACATGCTGCCCCAGATCGCCGTGGACGGGGTGCTGGTCGCGCTCGCGTACTACCTCGCCTTCCAGCTGCGCTTCGACGAGGGGCTCACGCACCGCTACGCGCTGCTGCTGGAACGGACGATCTGGTGGGTGGTGCTGATGGCGATGGTGGTGTTGGTGCTCGCGCGCGTGTACCTGCGCAGTTGGAGCTACGCCGGCCAGCGCGACTACGAGGCGATCCTGCGGGGGGTCGTCGCGATCGTGCTGCTCGCCGTGGTCGGCGTGGCGGTGGCGCGTCCGGTGCAGATCCCCTACGGCCCCTACCGCGGCGGGCGGCCGGCGGGCGTCAGCACGGTGGACCTGCCGCTTGGGGTGGTTGCGCTCTTCTTCCTGCTCGCGCTGATGGCGCTGGTCGGCGTGCGGGTGCTGGCGCGCGCGCTGCACGAACGGCGCCTGCAGGGCGCCTTCCGCGGCGTGCGCGAGGGCGAGCGCGGCGTGCTGATCGTCGGCGCCGGCGAAGGTGGGCGGCTGGTGCTGCGCGAGATCGCGCGCAACCGCGAGCTGGGGCTGACCCCCGTGGGCTTCCTCGACGACGACCCGCGCAAGCGCGGTATGCGGATCGACGGGGTGAAGGTGCGGGGCGACACAGAGACCGACCTGCCGCGCATCCTCGAGGAGGCGGAGCCCGAGGAAGTGATCATCGCGATCCCCTCCGCGCCCGGCTCCACGCGTGCCCGGGTGGTGCGCGAGTGCCGCGCCCGCGCGATCCCGGTGCGCACGCTGCCGACGGTGTTCGAGCTGCTCAAGGATGGGAACCCCGCCCACCACTCACGCGGCGGGGCGGCGCTCAACACGATCGCGCGTCAGGTGCGCGAGGTGCGCGTCGAGGACGTGCTCGGACGCGAGCCGGTCGTGATGGAGCTCGACCGCGTGGGCGCCTACCTGGCGCGCGAGGCGGTCGTGCTGGTGAGCGGCGCGGGCGGCTCGATCGGCGCGGAGCTGTGCCGGCAGATCGCGCACGTGGGGCCGCGGCGCCTGGTGCTGCTCGACCACGCCGAGGACAACCTGTTCGCGATCCACCGCGAACTGCTCGACGAGCGCCACGTGCCGCCCGGGTCGCTGGCGGCGGTGCTGGGGGACTGCAAGGAGGAGGAGCGGATGCGCGAGGTGCTCTCCGAGCACCGACCCACGGTCGTGTTCCACGCCGCCGCCTACAAGCATGTGGGGCTGATGGAGGCCAACCCGGTCGAGGCGGTGCGCAACAACGCGATCGCCACGCGCGTGATGGCGCACGTCTGCGGCGAGCTGGGGGTGGAGCGCTTCGTGCTCGTATCGACCGACAAGGCGGTCGCCCCGGCAACCGTGATGGGGGCCTCCAAGGCGCTGGCGGAGCTGGCGCTGGACGGAGCGGCCGCGCGCTGGGGGGGCACCGTGTACAGGGCGGTGCGCTTCGGCAACGTGCTCGGCTCCTCCGGCAGCGTGGTGCCGATCTTCCGCCGCCAGATCGCGCGCGGGGGGCCAGTGACGGTCACCGACCGGCGCATGACGCGCTACTTCATGACGATCCCCGAGGCGGTGCAGCTGATCATCCGCGCGGGCTCGCTCGGGCCACGGCCGCCCGCGGCCGCCCGCAACGGCCTCGTGGGGGGTGGGCTGCCCGAGGACGATCCGAGCATGGCCGGCGCCTCCGGGGGGCAGTTCACGGCGGAGGTGCTGGTGCTCGACATGGGCGAGCCGGTGCGGATCGTCGAGCTGGCGCGGGCGATGATCGAGCTCTCGGGCCTCGACCCCGACCGCGACATCGAGATCGAGGAGGTCGGCCGCCGGCCCGGGGAGAAGCTGCACGAGGAGCTGTTCAACGGGTACGAGTGCCCGCGCCCGACCGCCACCGAGAAGATCGTGCGCGCCGAGCGCGAGCCGCTCGCGCCGGAGGTCGTGGAGGAGGTGTTCGCAGAGATCAACCTGCTCGTGCTGGAAGGCGACGCCGCCGGCCTGGCGGCGAAGGTCGCCGACCTGACCTCGCGCGCGCGGGAGCCCGTGGGCGCGCCGGCGGCGCCCACGCCAGCAGCCGCATCCGCGGCGCCTGTGCCCCTCATACACTCTGGCGACGCATGACTGCACTGCTGCCGGCGCTGTCGCTCTCCAACAAACTGCTCGAGGTTGGGGCTCTTGCCGCCTTCGCCGCGTTGGTGGGGATCGCGATCCTCTCGCTGCTGGTGTTCTCGCAGGCGCGGGAGCTGAAGCGCCTGCGCGAGTGGGCCGGCCGCGCCCCCGAGCGCGCGGCGGAGCTGGAGCAACGCGTGGCCGCCGAGGCCGCGATGCGCGCCCAGCGCCCCGTGCAGGTGGTCCCTCGCACCACGCCGGTGATCGCGCGGCAGGTCGGCGGGCAGCCGCCCGCCACGGCGCTGACCGCCGCCGGCCAGCCCGCGGCGGCGCTCCCCGGACCAGGCCGCCCCCATGGCCCCTGGCGCAGCCGCCCCGCTGTGCCCGGTGCCCGCGCGCGGCGCCCCTCTCCCAGCCCCGGTCCCCGGCCAGCCGGCGTTCGTGCCCACCGCGCAGACCGTGGCGGGGGCGGCGCAGGCAGGAGCGCAGCCCGCGCCGGTGGTGGGGGCGAAGCCGGAGGAGGATTCGAAACGGGCCGAGGAGCCAAAGCCGGTGGAGGGCCCGAAGCCAGTGGACGCTCAGCCGGCGCTACCGACCCCAGCGAAGGTGGAGGTGGAGGACGCGCCCGAGCCGGTGCCGGCAGCCGCGGAGGAGGTAAAGGACGAGCCGGCCGAGCCCGAGCCGGTCGCCGCGGAGGACGCGGCGCGAGTGAGATCGCACCGGCGACGGGCAGCCGCCGCGCGGCGTCCACCGCGGTGGCGACGCGGGCCGTCGCAGCCACTCCCCGTGCGCCGGCGCCTCCGACCCCTGCCACGGCAGGAGTCGCGTCTGCGCCACGTCCTACGGCGGGGGGGGGCGCTCCAGATCCCTGCCGCCGCGTCCGCCTGCGCCAGTCGCTCCAAGAGTGACCAGCCTGCCGGACAGCCCGAAGTTCCTGGTCGAAGAGGAGCCCTCCTCGCGCAAAACGGTGGCGCTGATCGCGGGCGGCGTGGTCCTGGGCGTGGCGGTGCTGGCCGCGATCCTGCTCTCCGGCGGAGGCGGGTCGAACAGCCCGAGCACCGGCGCGGCGGCACGCTCGACCGCGCGCGGTGGGCACCACGTCGCGGTGGTGGCGACCCCGGCGGAAACGCACGTGGTCGTGTTGAACGCCACCGAAGCGGAAGGACTGGCGCACAAGCTGGCGGGAAACCTGCGCCAGGGCGGCTACGCGCAGGCGGCAGCGCTGAGCGCAACGCCCCCGAGCGCGCTTTCGACCTCGGTGGTGCAGTACGCGAGCGGTCATCGCACCGAAGCGCGGCACGTCGGCCAACGCTCGGCATCGGCGAAGTGACGCCGATGGAAGGCGCGATCGCGCAGCTGGTGAGCGGTGCGAGCGTGGTCGTGATCGCGGGCGCCGACAAGGCCTCGCTGGTTGGCGCCGCGACCGAAGCCGCTCCCGGCGAAGCGGAAGCCGGCGGCGGCGAAGGGTGAGCTTCCTCGAGCTTCCCGCTCGCACGCGCAAGCCGCGTGAGCGGGGACTCACGCACGTGCTCGACCGGGGCTTGTCGGGCGCCGAGGTGGAGGGGATGCTGGAGGTCGCGGGCGCCTACGTGGACATCGTCAAGCTGGGCTGGGGCACGGCGCTGGTCAGCGCCAACCTGAAGCCGAAGCTGGAGCGCTACGCCGCGCACGGCATCCCCGTGGTGCTCGGCGGCACGCTCACCGAGCTGGCGATCAAGCAGGGTCGCGTGGAGGGCCTGATCGCATGGCTGAAGGAGCTGGGGCTGCGCCACGTCGAGGTGTCGGACGGCACGATCGCGCTGGAGCCCGAGGTGAAGACGCACCTGATCCGTACGCTCGTCGCGGCCGGCTTCACCGTGCTCGCGGAGGTCGGCAGCAAGGACGCCGCGCAGATCATGGCCCCGTACGTGTGGGTGGAGCAGATCGAACGCGACCTGCAGGCGGGCGCGTGGAAGGTGATCGCGGAGGCGCGCGAGTCGGGCACGGCCGGCATCTACCGCGCCGACGGCGAGGTGCGCAGCGGCCTGATCGACGAGATCGCCCACGCGGTGGACCCCGAGCGGATGATCTTCGAGGCGCCCCGCAAGGAGCAGCAGGTGTGGCTGCTGGACTTCTTCGGCAGCGAGTGCAACCTCGGCAACATCGCCCCGAACGACGTGCTCTCGCTGGAGACGCTGCGGCTGGGGCTGCGCTCGGACACGGTGGAGCGCTTCGCACTGGATGGGAAGGATTGAGTGGGATAGGCTCCGCCCCCCAAGGGGGCTCCGCGGGGCGGCGTGCGCGTGGTGAGCCGGCGGAGGCTCAACGGCTGGCGCGCGTGGTGTTCGCCGTGTTGGTGGTGGCGTGCTTCGCAGCGTTCGTGTTGACCCAGCGGCTCAAGCACACCCCCACGCCGGTGCAGAGCTTCGAGGCCGACATGGCCTTCTATCCGACGAGCACGCCGGCGGCAAGCTGCCGCGGCAAGGTGCCGGCGGGTCAGGTGAATGCGAGTGAACGGATCGAGTACCTCTCGTTCAAGCCAGCGCAGGCCGAAGCGGTGACGGTGGAAGTCATCGACTCGGCCGAACAGAGGGTGGCCACGGTCGTGCGCGCGTTACCGGCGGAACGGTACAAACAGCTGTCGCTCTGCTGGAACGGTCAGCTGGGCCCGACGCAGAGTGGGGGTCTAGCGCCACCCGGCGAATATCGCATTCAGGTGAAACTGCTGAGCCTGGACCGCACGGTGAAGTCCACGGTCTTCTTCAAGCTGGAGCGGCGCCCATGACGGTCGAAAAGCTAGGCGCGATCGCGGTGGCGATGCTTGCCGCGGTGATCGTGCTCGGGCGTCCACCGCGGGTACCGGAACGGTGGCGGGCGCTCGCGATGCTCGCCGTGCTGGTGCTCACCCCGGCACTGCTGCTGGCCGATATCTGGCACACCTCGCAATTGACACACCTGCGCCACCACCCGGCGGAGGCCGGCGCCGCGGTGATGGCGGGCGTGATTGTGGTACTCGCGCTGGCTGTGCTTATTCACAAAGAGCCGCGGGCATTTCCACTGCTGGCGATCTTCGCGCTGCCATTCCGCCTGCCGATCGCGACCGGCGGCAGTACCTCGAATCTCCTGATCCCGCTCTACCTGGTGGTGGGTGCCGGCGCGCTTGCGTATCTGATACCGCGGCTGCGCGATCGCTCCGAGCACACCGAGCGGAGCGGGCCGGTGGTGCTCGAATGGCTGCTGCTCGCAGCGGTAGTGCTGTACGCGCTGCAGGCCGCGTACTCCGCCGATTTCTCCAAAGCGCTGGAGAACATGGTGTTCTTCTACGTGCCGTTCGCGCTGCTGTTCGCGCTGCTGCGCGAGGTGGAGTGGACGCGCGCGCTGCTGCTGCAGTGCCTGGCGGTCGCGGTTGCGCTGGCGGTCGTGTTCGCGGGAATCGGCTTCGTCGAGTACGACCGCAAGCAGCTGTTCCTCAACCCGAAGGTGGTCGCGGCCGACCAGTACGGCAACTACTTCCGCGTCAACTCCCTCTTCTTCGACCCCAACATCTACGGGCGCTTCCTCACGCTGGTTATGATCGGGGTGACGACGGCGGTGCTGTGGAGCGTGCGCCGCCGCGAGGTGCTGCTCGGCGGCGCGGTGCTGCTGTGGCTGCTGGCGGGCCTCGTGACGAGCTTCTCGCAGTCGAGCATCGCCGCGCTGCTGCTCGGCCTGGCGGTGCTCGCCGCCTACCGCTGGGACGCGCGCGGCACGATCTACGTGGCGGTCGCGCTGGCAGCGATCGCGCTGGTCGTGGTGGCTGTCGCACCGCCGAGCCTGCACTTGGGCTTGACGGGCAAAGGCGGCTCGGCGAGCAACGCGACGAGCGGGCGCACCAAGCTGATCGAAGGCGGCCTGCGCCTGTTCGCCGACCGCCCGTTGCAGGGCTTTGGGCCAAGCTCGTTCGCGCAGGAGTACCGCTCCCACGAACACGTGACCAGCAGCAGCGCGACCTCCGCCTCGCACACGATCCCGATCACGGTCGCGGCCGAGCAGGGGATCGTGGGCCTGGCGCTGTACGTGGCGCTGCTGGTGGCGGCCTTCGCGATGCTGTTCCGCGGCGCCGGCCGCTCGCCGCCGAGGATCGCTCTGGCGGCGTGCTTCGCGGCGCTGGTGCTGCACACCTTCACCTACGCCGATTTCCTCGAGGACCCGGAGACGTGGGTGCTGCTGGGAATCGGGGTGGCGCTTGCCTATTCCCCGGGCGGCGACGGAGCACAGCGCCGCCTTGCGAGCGTCGAGCCGGCGGCACTGACAAGCTGAGGCCGTGCGCGTCTGAACAGGGGGAGGGCAGGCCCTCCCCCTGTGCCCCCTCCCGAATTTCCCCAGGTCTCGACTGCCCAGGAAGGGCTAGTAGGTTCCCACGTGTGCGCGACTACCTGAAGCGCCTGGCCACGACCGGCGCGGCCTACCAGGCGGCCGACATCGTCGCAAAGGGCCTGGCGGTGATCCTGCTGCCGCTGTACACGCGCCACGTGCCCACCCAGGGCTACGGCGCCTATCAGTCGCTGCTGACCGCGGTGATCCTGTCGAGCATCTTCCTGCGCGTGGGGCTGGGGGAGGCGTTCGTGCGCTTCTACTTCGCCGACGACGACCAGCAGCGCCGCGCGCGGATCGCGCGCACGGTGACGGCGACGGTCGCGTGGACGACGACGGTGGCGGCGCTGGTCGCGCTGGCCTTCTCGGCCGAGCTCTCGCAGCTGATCCTGGGCGCCAGCGATCCCGACCTGATGGACTGCGCGATCCTCGGCATGTGGGCCTTCACCAACCTCGAAATGGCCTACGCCCAGCTGCGCGTGGACGAACGCGCGCGCGCCTACCTGTACGCCTCGATGGCCAACGTGGCGATGACCGTGACGTTCACCGTACTGCTGGTCGTGTTCGCCAACCAGCAGGCGCGGGGCCTGCTGCTCGGCAACTTCGGCGCCTCCGCCGTGGTCGTGCTGGGCTTGTGGGTGGTGCTCGCGCGAGCACGGCGATTCTCGCTGCGCTTCCGTGTCCACGACCTGCGCGCGATGCTGCGCTTCGGTGTGCCGACGGTGCCGGCCGACGCCAGCGTGTACGCGCTGCAGGTTGTAGACCGCCTCTACCTCTTCCGCGTCTACTCGCAGAGCGCGGCCGGCCTCTACTCGATCGCGCTGCAGCTCGCCACCGTGGTGTTCCTGCTCGTGCGCGGCTTCCAGTACGCGTGGCCGCCGCTCGCCTACTCGATCAAGAGCGACCAGGAGGCCTCGCGGCTGTACTCGCTCGTGACCACCTACTACGTGCTGGCGACGGGGTCGATGGTCTGCGGGGTGGCGCTGCTCGGCCGCTGGCTCGTGCGCCTGCTCGCGGCCCCGGAATACTTCGGCGCCTACAGAGCGCTGCCGTGGCTCGCGCTCGGCTGGGCGCTGTACGGCCTCTACCCGGTGCTGATGGTGCTGGCCGGTCGCGCAGGGAACACAACCCGCAACTTCCCCGCGGCAGCGGCCGGCCTCGCGGTCAACGTGGCGCTACTGCTGTGGCTCGTGCCCACGGGCGGCGCCAACCTGGGCATAGCCGGAGCTGGCCTCGCCCTCTGCGGCGCCTACATCGCGATGCTCACGGTGCTCTACATCCTCACGCGCTCGCTCTTCCACGTGGCCTTCGACTGGCCCCGCCTGGCGCTGCTGGTCGCGATCCTCGCGGCCGTCGCGGTCTCGGGCGAGCTGCTGCTCCCAACCAGCGGCGTGGGCGGCCTGGCGCTGCGGATCCTGTGGTTCATGCTCGCCCCCGCGCTGCTGATCGGGACGCACTTCTTCACCGCGCGCGAGCTGCGCGGCGCGCGGGATCTGGTGCGCGCGGCGCGCGCCAGGGTCGGGCAGCCGGCCAAGCCCTGAGCGCCCCGCGCGACGCTTGCGCCCTTTGGACTTGACAGGAACCTCGCGTCGTGCTTATAATAGTCTCATCTCGGTACCAGAAGCGGTAGCCGAGCCGTCTTGAACATATTGGTCTGGTTTGTGGTCGGGCCTCCAGTGGCCGGCCTCGCAACACTGGCAGGGGTTTCTCTGGGAGAGGGACCGGGTCTATTCCGATGAGGGAGTTGGTTTTCGCGTGCTTTTGAGAGGGATGAACGTGCCGGGGGTCATTGCACCCCGCGTAGAGACTGATGCTAGATGCGCCAGCATGGCGCTGTCGCATCTCTCTCTCTCTCTCTCTCTCTTCGCCTAGGGCTCTAAGCCCCAAGGCTCCTCATCGGGCGCGTTTGCGCCGCGTTGTCCTCGCCCCCGCGTGGGGGTGGATCACCCGCGCGCGTGTGACCAAGCTTTCGCTGCTCGCGCCCCTCGGCGCGTCGTCTTGTAATCGAGGGGTCGTCCCCTCTGGCTTGGAGGGGATGGTTCGATGAACGCTCGCCGGTTGGTCCTGTCAAGCTTTGCCACGGCGCTTGGGGTGCTGGTGTGCGCCGGCGCACCGGCGCTTGCTTCTGCTGCTGAAGCTCCGAAGGTTGAAGAAGCGTTCGTCACGAGAGTCGCGTCGACTAGCGCGACGCTTCACGCGCAGGTCAGCCCGGGAGGTACGGCTACGACGTATGCGTTTGAATATGCGGCTGGTGGGGGCTTCAAGCTGGTGCCCGAAGCTGGGGGGAGCGGCAGTTTGCCCGAAGGTACGGCGGGGGTTGCACTCAGCGTGCATGTGCAGGGGCTTCTGCCGAGCACGTCTTATGAGTTTCGACTCGTCGCGAGCAACTCGGCGGGCACTGCGACAGGTGGATCGGTCTCGTTCGTGACCGAGCGTGGCGGTGGTGAATTCACGCTGCCTGATGGGCGTGAGTATGAGATGGTGTCGCCGCCGCAGAAGCAGGGTTCGCTGCTGATGGGTCTTTTTGGGGAAGAAAGTAATGGAGTGGATTATCTGACGGAACATATCACTGTTCAGGCGTCTGTTGGTGGTAATGCGATCGTTGATGAAGCGGATCAGCCGACGGAATCGGAGTCGCAGGGTGACGCGAATGGGGTGTCGGTGTTCATGGCGCGTGGTTCGAGTGGTTGGTCGCCGCGGGTGATCGCGCCGCCTCATAGCGGCGAAGCGGTTGGTGTCAAGCTCGGTACTGGGGGGGAATATCGGTTTTTCTCGGAAGATCTTTCGCGCGGGGTGGTGCAGCAGTTTGGTAGTTTCACGCCGCTTTCTCCTGAAGCTGTGGAATCGACGCCGTATTTGCACACCGATTATTTGAATGGTAACGTCGATGAATTGTGTAGTGGCTCGTCTTTGGGTCAGGGTTCGTGCTTTGAACCGTTGGTGACGCGTGGGGATACGGCGCCGGGCACGGTGTTCGGGGATGCGATCGACGGTGGGTGTGATTTTGGTTTCTGTGGTCCGCTGGTGATCGCGGCGACTCCGGATCTGAGCCACGTCATTCTGGCGTCCCGTAGGCGTCTCACCGCGACACCCGTTCGTGTCAAAAATTTTGAACAGTCCATCACCGGGCCTGCTGATTACGAGTGGTACGCTGGACGATTGCAGCTTTTGAATATTCTGCCGGGGAAGGAAGAAGGTGGCGGCAGCGGGGTCGCCGTTGGCGATGAGAAGCATGTGGTCTCGAATAATGGTGGGCGGGTCCTGTTGGAAGGATACTATCCGCCAAACGAAGAAATACGTCCGGATGGTCTTTATCTGCGCGATGTCGCCAAGGGCGAAACGGTGAGGTTGGATGCTGTTGAAGCTGGGTGTGGCGCCTGTGCCAGCGGGGAAGGGGCGGAAGCAGATGGGGCGGAATATGTGAAGGCCAACAGTGAAGATTCAAGGGTTTTCTTCCTCGATGTGCATAAGTTGACGAGAAACGCTGCGGCATACGAAGAAGGCAACGGCCTAAAACGAAGTAATCTGTATGAATGTGAAATCGTGGAAGTGGCGGGCAGGGATAGATGCAACCTGTCGGATTTGACGCCTGAAACAGGTGGCGAAGCGGGGACCGCGCGCGCAGTGCTGGGTGCGAGCGAAGACGGCTCCTATGTGTATTTTGTCGCGGGCGCCAGGCTCGCGCCAGGAGCGCCCAGCGCCGAAAAATGCGAGATCCAATTCGAACCGCCCGGGCCGTGTAATTTGTACGTGCGTCACAACGGCGTGACGAGCTTCATCGCGGAGCTTACCGGTAAAGACCGTCAGTACTACAGAAACAATAGCATCGAACTTTCAGAACAGCGTACCCGGGTTTCGCTCAATGGTCGCTGGTTGGCTTTCATGTCGGATGGGGATCTGACTGGTTATGACACGCGGGATGCTGTCAGTGGGGTTCCTGACGAGGAGGTCTATCTTTACAACGCGAGCTCGAATACGTTGGCTTGTGCTTCTTGTGATCCGACGGGCGCGCGACCGGTCGGCATCAATGGGCCTGTCGCGTCGGCCGTGCCGGGGTGGGTGAAGTATACGGGAGGCGCATTCAACAACGGTCCCATTTACCAGACGCGTTATCTGTCGAATAGCGGCAGGTTGTTTTTTGATAGTAAGGATGCGTTGGTGCCGTTGGATGTGAATGGCGCGGTCGATGTGTATGAGTATGAGCCGGAGGGGGTGCCGGCGGGGGAACATGCTTGCGGGGTCGGGTCTGGGGGCGGGAGTGTCGTGTTCAAGCCTGTGCGTGGGTTTGAAGTGGAAGAAAGTCGGAGGGGTGAAGAAGGGGCTGGTTGTGTGGCGTTGATCTCGTCTGGTGCTTCGCCTGAAGCGTCGACGTTCCTCGACGCGAGTGAAACGGGTGGGGATGTGTTCTTCATGACGACGTCGAAACTCGCGTCGCAAGATTTCGATCATGCGTATGACATTTACGATGCTCAGGAATGCACGAGTGTCGTGCCGTGCGCGCCCGCGCCGGTGGAGCAGCCGCCACCGTGTGAAACCGAAGGTTCGTGCAGGGCGGCGCCGCCGCCGCAACCGTCGATCTATGGGGTGCCGTCGAGCGCGACGTTCAACGGGACGGGCAACCTCGCACAGGCCTCCCCGTCGCCAGCCGCGCTGCACATACACGCAAAGAGGGCCGCGAAGTGCAGGAAGGGTTTTGTGAAGAGGAACGGCAGGTGCGTGAGGGTGAGGTCGAAGAGGGCCAGGCGGGCGAGAGCGGGCAACGAGCGGAGGGGCAAGTGATGAGACGATCGATGATCACGGCGACGGTTGTGTCGTCTCTATGTCTGTTTTTCGCCATGTCTGCCTTCGCGGAAGCCGGATCGCCGTGGTGGCATCTGGTCTCCACGTCGCAGCCGTCGTATATCCAGCCCGGGACGGCCAAACAGCAGGTGTGGCAGTTGACCGTGAGCGCGACCGGCGGCACGTATGAGCTGGAAGAGACTCCCTATGGCATAGTCGGACTGGAAGCTGGCGAGAGTCCCGCGAATGTGCAGGCGACGCTTGAAGGTTCCCTTCGGATCCATTTTTATTTTCCTCCTGGTCCGATCATGGAAGTGACGGCGCGGTCCGGGCCTTACAACCAGTACGAAATGTATGAAATCAAGCTGCTCGGGGAACTGACGTATACGCACAATTTTGAACTCTCCACGACTGGAATACTCGCGATCCAGTCCCAGACAACTTTGACGGGAGGGTTGGAGACCGCGGTGGTGAAGGAAGTCTCGAGGGGGCGTCCTGATGGCGTGGTGGTGGTGACGGCTACGAATCTCGGTGACGCGGCCGTGAACCCCGAAACGCAGCCGGTGACGGTCACCGATCGGCTTCCTGCGGGGTTGGAAGCGGTCGGGATCGAAGGGATCGCCGATGAAAACTTTCTTCACTCTGCGGGCGAGGCGTCTCCGCTTGAATGCTCTTTGAAGGAATTGAGTTGCACGTTCACCGGGAAGAAAGTCGGGAACACTTTTCCGGCGTTTTTCGTGGAGCCCTATGAACAGCTTCGGGTGAAGGTCTTGGTGAAGGCGACTGGTGCGCGGACGGGTGCTGTGAATGAAGCGAGCGTGATCGGCGGTGGTGCTCCTGCGGCTGGTGTGAGGCAGGCGTTGACGGTGAGTGATGCGCCGGTCCCGTTCGGGGCGAGCACGTATGAGTTGAGACCCGAAGAAGCGGGCGGCGGCGTGGATACGCAGGCTGGGTCGCACCCGTTCCAGTTGACGACGACGCTCGGCGTGAACACCGAAAACGCGGAAGGCAAGCCGACGGCGCTGACGAAGGACCTGTACTTCTACCTGCCGTCGGGACTGATCGGCAACCCCCATCCGTTCGCGCAGTGCACGCTCGCGAGCTTCCTCAAAGAAGCATGTCCGCTGAACACCGTGATAGGTGTGTCGCGATCGACCATCAGGCTGAACCTAGCAGTGCTTAACGGAAGTGGTTATCGCGGCGAGACGACGATTATAGTTCCTGTGTATAACCTCGAACCCTCGATCGGTGAACCTGCGCGCTTCGGTTTCATAATCGAAGGAGAACCGGTATTGCTGACAACGTCGGTACGCACCGGCGGTGATTACGGCGTGACGGTGACAGTCAGGAACGTCACGCAAGCGATCGAATTTCAGGGAGACGAATTGACCATTTGGGGCGTCCCGGGTGATCCCCGCCACAACATTTCGCGAGGAGAAGAATGCCTTGGTGTGGCGACGGCTCAGGCCGAAGGCAATAACCCTGGTGAATGTCCTCCGTTCGTAGAGCCCAGGCCTCCGTCGTTGCTGGGGTTGCCGACGTCGTGTTCGGGTCCGTTGCGTACGACGATGCAGAGCGATTCCTGGACGGAACCCCAGAATCTCAACGAACCGTTGGTGAGCACGCAGCCGATGCCCGCGATGGATGGCTGTAACCGGTTGCCGTTCAGCTCGTCGATCACCGTCGCGCCGGATGGGCAGCAGGCGAGCACCCCGACGGGGTTGACGGTCGGGATTCATATTCCCCAGGAAGAGACGCTGGACGCCGAAGGGCTCTCGGAGGCCGCGGTGAAGGACGCGACCGTAGCGCTCCCGGAAGGGGTACAGATCAGCTCCGCGGGTGCTGGTGGGCTGCTGGCGTGCTCGGAGGAACAGGTCGGGTTCACCGGCGTGGAAGCACCGGGCGGGACGAACCCGGGCGGGACGAACCTGTACACGCCCGGCCCGGCGGGGTGCCCGGACGCCTCGAAGGTCGCGACCGCGGAAATCAAGACGCCGCTGCTGCCCGAACCGCTCGTCGGCGCGGCTTACCTCGCGGCGCAGAACGCCAACCCGTTTGGAAGCCTGATCGCGCTGTACCTCTACGCCGAAGACCCCGTGGCGGGCGTCAGGGTCAAGCTCGCGGGGGAAGTGAAGCTCAACGAAACGACGGGGCAGATCGTGACAGTCTTCCCGAACAGCCCGCAGGTGCCCTTCGAAGAAGCGAAGCTGCACTTCTTCGGGGGTGAGCGTGCCCCCTTGAGCACCCCGCCGCTGTGCGGCTCCTACACCAGCACTGCGTCGATCACACCGTGGTCGGGCAACGAACCGTCGAAGTCCACCTCGACTTTTGAAATCACCAGTGGGCCGAACGGCGCGCCGTGCGCGAGCCCGCGGCCGTTCCAGCCCGGATTCAACGCGGGCACGACGAGCGTGCAGGCCGGCGGATACAGCCCGCTGACGATGACACTGTCGCGTCCGGATGCCGACCAGGCGCTGGGGAAACTCTCGGTGGTGTTCCCGCCGGGGATCTCCGCGGGGTTGCGGGGCGTGAGGTTGTGTGAGGAACCGCAGGCGGCGACGGGCCAGTGTCCGGCGGAAAGCCAGATCGGGACGGTGACGGTGAGTACCGGGTTCGGCGGGGACCCCTTCCCGGTAGAAACGGGCAAGGCGTATATCACCGGCCCGTACGAGGGAGACCCGTTCGGCGTGGACGTCGTGGTCCCGGCGGTCGCGGGCCCGTTCAACCTGGGTACGGAGGTGGTCCGTTCGAAGGTGGATGTGGATCCGACGGATGCGCATCTGACGGTCGTGAGCGATGCGTTCCCGACGATGCTGGATGGGATCCCGTTGCAGTTGCAGCACATCAACGTGCTGGTCAACCGTCCTGATTTCGTGTTCAACCCGACCAGCTGCGAACCGATGAAGCTCACCGGGGTGCTTGGCAGCTCCGAAGGCGCGAGCGCGAACGTCGCCAACCCGTTCCAGGTGACCAACTGCGCGGCGCTCTCCTTCAAACCGGAATTCGCGGTCTCCACGAGCGCGAAGACCTCCCGGACTGAAGGCGCGAGCCTGCACGTGAGCCTGACGCTCCCGAACACGCCGCGGGGTACGGGGGCGAACGTCGCGAAGGTCAGGGTGTCGCTGCCGAAACAGTTGCCGTCGCCGTTGAAAACGTTGCAGAGGGCGTGCACGGAAAAGGTGTTTGCGGAAAACCCGAGCAGCTGCCCGAAGGCCTCGCGGGTTGGGGAAGCGAAGGTGGAGACCCCGGTGCTGGAAGGCCCGTTGACGGGTCCAGCGTATTTTGTCTCCCACGGTGGCGCGAAGTATCCGGAACTGATCATCGTCCTCACCGGCGAGGACGGGGTGACGGTGCAGGTGCATGGGGAAACGTTCATCAGTAAAGCGGGGATCACGACGGCGACGTTTGGGACGGTGCCGGATGTGCCGTTCTCGAACTTCGAACTGGAGCTGCCGCAAAGGGAATACCCGGCGTTGACGGCGAACGGGAACCTCTGCAAGGGGACGCTGATCATGCCGACCGAATTCCTCGGTCAGAACGGGCTGAAAATCAACCAGGAAACGAAGATCTCAGTCGCCGGCTGCCCCAAGTCGAAGAAGGTCTCCCACAAGCGCAGTAAGAAGCATAAGGCGGCCAAGCGCGGGAAGGGCAAAAAGACGCGCAAGGGGTAATAGCGATCGTGCCCGCTTCCATTGAACGTGCCTCCCCGCGCGACGCCCCCCGGTCTTCGGGCGGCCGCGCGGGTGGAGGCGCGGCGCGCAACGGAACCGGCCCGGGGGGCGAGTACAAGCGCACGAGCGCCCCCGGCGCGGTGGGGCGTTCGGGGCTGGGGGAGATCCAGCGCGCGCGGATCCTGACCGCGATGAGCGAAGTTGTGGTCGAGCGCGGGGCCGGGGTGGTGACGGTTGCTGACGTGGTCGGCCGCTCGGGCGTCTCGAGGCGCACCTTCTACGAACTGTTCGGGGACCGCGAGGATTGCTTCATCGCCGCGTTCGACCGAGCGCTCGCGCTTGCCGGCGAGAGCGTGATTCCCGCGTGGCGGTCGAAGGAGGGCTGGTGCGAGCGGGCGCGGGCCGGCCTGCAGGCGCTGCTCGTCTTCCTCGACGCGGAGCCGGACCTCGGCTACCTCGTCATCGTTGGCTCGCAGGCCGCGGGCCCCCGCGCGCTGGAGCGCCGTGCCGGCACCTTAAAGACGCTGATCGCGGCCGTCCACGAGGGCGCCCGCGAGTCGCGCGGCGCGCGACGTCCGGACCGGCTGACCGCGGAGGGCGTCGTGGGGGCTGTGCTCGCGATCCTCGCAAACCGCATCGCCGCCCCGGAGCGCAAGCCGCTGCTGGGCCTGCTGAACGCGCTGATGGCGATGATCGTGCTGCCCTACCTCGGCTCGGCCGCGGCCGAGCGCGAGCTGCGGGCACCTAAGCAGAAGCCCCTCAGCAACGCGCCCCCCCGCGTGGACGCCCTGCGCGACCTGGAGATGCGCCTCACCTACCGCACCGTGCGCGTGCTGATCGCGATCGGGGAGCTCGAGCGCCCATCCATCGAGCGCCCGCCCACCCAATCCAAGGGCGGGCAGGCGCCCAGCAATCGCCAGGTGGCGGCCGCTGCGGGCATCGCCGACCAGGGCCAGATCTCAAAGCTGCTCGCGCGCCTGCACGCGCTTGGGCTGATCGAGAACACGGGCGGCGACCACGCCAAAGGCGAGCCGAACGCGTGGCACCTGACCGCCAAGGGCCGGGGCGTCACGAAGACACTGCAGGAGGCCTCCTGAGTCCCGAGGCCGGGGTCGCGTCTCGCGCCCCCCGCCGTGGATCCTGGCGACGCACCGAGCCCGACATGACCCGCTCCTCGATCGAGCTGCTGCCACTTGGACGCGAGCGGTTGGTGCTAAGCGAGGGCGCTGCGGCGACGGTTGCCCGCCCACGTTGTCGCGGCGATCAGCGCGAGGATGCCGATCCCGACCGCTAGACAGTCGCCGGCCACGAGCAGGTAGCCGCCGCCGCGGTGTGGGTTCACGAAGAAGTACGGGTACCAGCCCACGATCGCGCCGCGCGCCAGCGTGTAGATGACATATAGCAGTGGGAAGGCCATCCACAGCACGACCGTCCGTGCGGGATCGAGTCGCACGCGCGGCGGGTCGAGCAGCCAGTCGAGCGTCACCGCCACCGGCATCAGGTAGTGCAGGATCGCGTTCACCCACGGGTATGCCGGGGCGTGCCCGGAGAGCAGCAACAGGTACACGACCCCGGTCGTCAGGATGTAGACAACCGCCGCGCCTCTGAGCAGCTCGACCGTGCGAGAGCGCTCGGGCGTGGGGCGGAGCGCTCCGTACAGGAGCATCGCCGCCGCGAACAGGTTGCTCAGGACGGTGAAATAGCTGAAGTAATCGGCGTCGCTGACTCCTGGCCCTGCCGCCGCGTCGTAGCCGATCGCCGTGAGCGCCGCCAGCGCCAGCGATGCACGGCAGACGCGCAGCGCCAGCTCGCTCAGCACGCCACGCCGCGGGCGGCGCTCAACGCTCACGGCAGAAAAGGGGGAGGACACGACACGATGCTAGCCGACGGCGCCGCCGCCGATCGCCAGATGACGCCCTGTGTGGGTCCTGCGAAGATGGGGCCTATTGTGCATGTGACTCCCGCGACTCCGGGGAGCGATTTGGTGGCGCGGCCGCCGTGGTGGCCGCGTGTCGCTGCGGTCGTTGCGCTTGTCGCGCCGGTTGTCATGGTTGTGGTGGCTGTGGTCGCGTTGGCGGGTGATGTGTTTGTCGTGGTGCTGGTGGTTGGGCTTGTGCTGGTCTGCAGCGCGGCGATCTGGTTTGCGTTGACCCGTCGTGGTCCGCGGCGAGCGGTCGGGGCTGTGCTCGCTGTGCTCAGCGGGATCGGGCTGATAGTGGTGCTGGTGGTCAACTGGCGAGGGTGGTGGTGCTGGTCGCGTTGCTGTTGCTTCTCGCCGTGTTTGGTTTGGCCGCGCGCTACGCGTTGGGGCGGACCGGGGAGCCGACGGTTGGTGGCGTGGCTGGTGCGGTCGTGTCGGTGGGTGCCGCTGGATCGGCGGTGCTGATCGTCAACTTGAAGTCGGGTGGGGGTAAGGCTGAGCGTTATGACCTTGCTGCTCAAGCTCGGCGGCGGGGTCGCAACATGGACTAGTCCCTTGCTCGTGCCGCCATCGCGGAGCAAGGCGGTATCGAAATCAGCTCGGACCATAGACCTTAGAGGTCATAGGCGAGGCATCTCCCGCGGGTTGTGAGATGCTCGCTTGATGTCCGACGGCCAAGACGCGCGACGGTTCCCATTGTGGTCGAACGTCGGCCGTCTGGTGAATGCGATCCGGGCAGACGACGAGGTCGCGATCGAGGCGATCCTGCGCCTCAGCCGCTCGCGCCGGATCTTCGCTCCGCTGGCCTTCACCGTGGGCGCCTTTGCGATGCTGCTGAAGGGCCTGCGCGTGCTGCTCTCGAACTGGCGGCTGACACTGGTCCAGGTCCTCCCCGCGGTGCTGATCTGGCTGGCGATGTTCGACCTGAAGGTCCACGTGCTACACGGCAGGTCCTTCAACCCGGTCCGCGGACTGGTGCTGATCCCGATCAACCTCGGGATCGTGGCGCTCACCGTGGGCGCCTATCTCCTGAATGGGGTCTTCGCGTTCGCAATCGTGGGGCCCGGTCCGCCGGCCGTGGCGAGCGCGTTCGCGCGGGCGCGGGGCCACCTGCGGCCGATCCTCGCGGCGGGCGCGATCGTGGGACTGCTGCTGGGCTTCGCCACAACGGTGGTGCCGCGCTGGGGCTCACCGTGGTTCGCTCTCTGCCTTGGGGTCGTGGTCGCGGTGATGATGATCAGCTACCTCGCGGTGCCCGCGCGAATCCTCGGGATAAAGCCCAAACAATCCAAACGCGACAAGCTCGCTTCCTCTGTGATCGGCACGGCACTCAGCACAACCGTCTGCACGCCTCCCTACCTGCTCGGCCGGCTGGGAATCTTGATGCTCGGCTCGCACGTGTTGCTGATCCCCGGGATATTTGTGCTCGCGTTCGGCTTCACGCTGCAGGCTGGCGCCACAGGCGCGGTCAGCGCGATCAAGATGAGCGCAAGCCTGATGGCAGACCCCACACTGGACGAGACGGCGCAGATCCCCCGGTCTGCCTCACCCGGGCCTGAGCCTCCCCCATCCCCGCCCGAGCACGCGCAGAGGCCGATGCAGTGACAAGGTTCCGCTGTTTGCGTTCCGCTCGTCGTTCCGCATAGGAGCGTCTGCCGACGTGCTCGCATCCGCGCGATAGGGACCCTGGCATCGTTTAAACGATGCCAGGCGTATGATCGCCGATCGAGTGAGTGGCCGGTCGATCGGGTGCGACCAGTGGCCGCTCAGCCACATCAGGGCTGGCCAGAAGAATCAAGACCTGACCGGACGTCCATTCCAAATGCCTGGGGAGCGATGATCAGAAGAGTGTCGGCCTGGCTCGCAATCGCGTCAACCAGCTGAGATAACAGGCGTCTCTGACTTGCCGTCCCAGGCCCTAGCACTTGCGTTTGCCGCTTCGATCTATCCGCCCGCCGTGGCGGCCGTGATCGCTCTCGGCCGCGGCCAGCAGCTGCGCTCGCGCGTCTTCGCGTTCGTGCTCGCGGCCTTCCTCGCGACGTACGCAATGGGCACAGTGATGCTGTTCCTGCTCGAAGAACTCGGCGCAACCACGACCACCAACCGATCGGCGAGCACAGCGATCGAGCTGGTGCTGGGCGTGCTGCTGATCGCGCTCGCCGTCCGACTGCAGAGGAAGCGACCAGACCCCGATGCCCACCCGGAGGCGCCCAGCGGGCCCTCCAAGATCGACCGTTACCTGGAGAGCCGCAGGCTGGCGTTTGTGCTGGGCGTCACCCTGTACATCATCCCGTCGCCGATCTACATCGGCGCCGTCAAGGCGATCGCCGACGCGAAGCTCTCCACGTCCAGCGAGCTGCTGGACCTCGCCGTAACGGTCGCAGTGATGCTATGGCTGATCGAGGTCCCGATGATGCTGCTGCTGATCATCCCGGGCCACGCAGAGCGCGCGCTCGACGAGACCAACAGATGGTTCGCCCACAACGGGCGGACGGTCGCGATTATCGCCTCCGCCGCGGCCGGCGCCTACCTCGCGATCAAGGGCCTCGTCGACCTGGCCAGCTGAGCACCGACGTTCTCAATGGAGCCAACCGAAGTCAGGTTCCGCAGACGCTCAGCGCCAAGTCATAACGATTCATGAAGTCACCCATTCGATGATGGCGTTGAAGCGCTCCTCGGTGAGGGCGTGCCCGCCTTGCGCGCGATAATGCTTGAGGGCTTGCGGTGCTCCCGCCTCGCCGTAGGCGTGTGCGGCCGCTTGCACGATCTCCGGAGTGTCGGCCGAGTAGCGGTCCTCGGTCGCTGAGAGCAACAGCAAGGGTCGTGGCGCGATCAGCTCGACCAGCTGCCCTATGTCGGTCAGCTCGAGAATCCCAGGGATCACATGCGCGAACTCGATCCCGGTCCGGTCGAGCATCCGCTGCCTGTAGCTGCAGGCGCTGCCGCTGGCGCACGCGAACCTCACGCGCTCGTCCAACGCGGCCAGCATGATGGTCACATTGCCACCGTAGGAGTGCCCGACAACACCGACTCTTGAGCTGTCGACGCGCTCATCGGTGATCAGCGCGGACAGCCCACAGGCGGCATCGCCGAGCACGGCCGTTACCAGCAGGCGGCCGGACACCAGTCGGTAGGCCATCTCGTTGAAGTACTGAAGCTGGTCGTCCTCGCGCTCGTCGATACCCGGGCCGGTGTGGCGACGATCCTCGAACCCGACCGCATCTGGCGCGAGCACCACGATCCCGGCGCGCGCAAGCGCGGGCCCGAACGCCTGCAGCGGTTCACCCGCCAACCCGGCAACCTCGCTCTTGCCCAGATGCCACTGGCTGTTGTGTTGGTGGAGCACCACCACGCCCGCGCCGCAGGGATGTTCAGGAACCAGCAGCAGCGCTGGCACGTCGCCCTCATCGCCGGTGTAGCTGACCACCTGCTCGACGTACCCATCCCGCTCTCGTTCGGCGCGGACGACCAAGTCAGGCACGGGCGGGACCGCAAATCCCAACAGCTCGGCCAGGCGCCGACGCAAGCTCTCTGCAGCCATGAGGAGGACTCTACGGCCGCGCGCAGCGGCGGTACGCCACCCGATCATCCAACGCAAGCTGCCGATCAGGCCGCTCGGTTCGTGGAGCGAACCGGCGCGGTTCTACAGTACGCGGGCCATCACTCCGAGCTGAATCCTAGCGCTGCCGTCTTGACGGATTGACGCCACTGCGATAGTGTCGGCGGCATGGCCAGACGCAAGACCACGTACTACATCGATGAGGGCGTCCTCACCGCGACGAAGATGACGGCAGCGGCCACGCAGCGCAGCGAGAGCCAGCTCGTGGAGGACGCGCTTCGCACCTACGTGGTCGAGGAAGGACGAGGCGAGGCGGCACGCGAGGATCTGCGCAAGCTCCTGGAGGATCTGCGCGCCCGCCCAGAGCTCGACGACCTAGACGACGAGCAGTCGATGGCGCTAGCGGTCGAGGAGACACGCGCGGTGCGGCGCGCGCGCGCCGCGAGACGACGGGGCAGTGCCGCCGGCTGAGACCAGCCCGCCGCGGGCAGTCGCCGACGTCAACGTCCTCGTCTCGGCGGCCCGCACGCCGAGCGGGCTCTGCGGGCGACTGGTCGACTCAGCGATCGAAGGCCGCTGGCGGCCGGTGGTGTCGATGATGCTCTTCGAAGAGCTCGAGGACGTGCTCGCGCGACCCGCGTTCCGCGACGTGCTCGGCCAAGAAGCGACGGATCGCTTTCTCGCGGGGCTGCTCGCAGTCGTGGAGTGGGTGGACGATCCCCAGGCGCCCGCCTCAGTGACACGCGATCCCGACGACGACTACCTGCTCGCGCTCGCGCGCACCGCACAGGTCGATGTGCTCGTGTCCGGCGATCGTGACCTCACCGACCTGATCGGGACCAAGCCACCGATCGAGACGCCTGGCCAGTTCTCGCAGCGCCTCGGCCACTGAGCGCCCCCCGGCCCGGTACCGTTCAGAGCATGGCCACGGCCGCTGAACGATGGGCGCGCAGACCGCCGACTCCTTGGACTGTCCGGCTTCTGAGCATCGCCGCCGCCGTGGCAATCGTGGCCGGCGTCGCCGTCGGCGGGTGGGTCAAGCTCGTCGGGCTTCCGGTGTTCCTCTTCTGCGGCAACCTGGCCGTGATCGCCTGGAAAGCCCGCCGTCAGGCTGCCCGCCGTCTCGGCTGACCAGCGGCGCCGCGAGTACGCGACCCTGACGGCTACAAGCGGATCTCGATCCGCGGGGCGACCCGGCAGCCGGTGGGGCAACAATCGCGGGTTCGACCCCGCAGTGACCCGCGACCAGCCGGGGGAGCGCAGCCGGCTCGCCGCGCAACCGCTTATCGTCGTGGGTGTCGCGTAAAGTTGCCGTGGGGATGGGTGAGCGCCAGCGGCAATGACTGTGGTCTCTGTAGGTGTCGGGTTCTGGGGACCTGGTCGGGCGTCGGTGCGGCCCGGGTGGCGTTTCAGGCGGCTTGGGCGGCTAGGTGGTGCTTGTGGAGCTTGAGCAGGTTGTGTGTCGCGGTGATTAGCCGCCATTCCGAGCGTGCGGCGGATCTGCCTCGCCGTTGGAACTGGTTGATGCGCCGGTTGTGCTTGGTTTGAGCGAAAACGGGCTCGACCATCGCCTTGCGTTTTCGGTAAAGCCCGCCGCCGTGGTCACCGGCGAGCACAGTGCGCATAAAGGCGTAGCGGCCACCATCCCAGCCGCGGCGCGGTGTGTCGCGCTTGCCGGCATCGGGCGGGATCAAGACCTGGGTGCCCATGTTCACGACGCGGTCCATCTGCTGCTCATGCCAGTAGCCGCTGTCCGCGAGGGCGACCCCAGGCGCCTCGCTCACACCGATCTGCACTAGCTCGCGCCGGGTGGCCTTGACCATCGGCTCGAGCTGCCCGAAGTCTGGTGAGGTGAGCGTGACCTCAGCCGCCAAGACGATCTGATGCTCATTCACGGCGGCCTGCACGTTGTAACCCTGGGTGTAGCTGCGCGGCGTCTTGACGTTGCGTGAATCGAGATCGGTCACGTTGATCTTCCCCGGTGGCACCTCCGGCGCGACGTAGGGGTTCGGGCGCGCTCCGAACCGCCGGCCGTCCTTGGTCACGGCAGTCGCACGGTGATGCTCGTAGGCCTCGTTGGCCTCGCGCTCAACGCGCAGGTTCTCCTGTAGGCGACGCTCGCACTCAAGCAGGCGCTCCGAGCGCGAGCGCGGGATCGGATCGGCCGCCAGTCGGCGATGCTCATCCAGCTGGTGGCGCGCCTCGCGCACCCACCCCTGACGCCCGTGCATCCGGGCGACGATCACCTCGGGATCAAGCACGAGCTTCACACTCCGCGATTGCGTGTCAGGCACCTTCACCTTCGTGTTGTCTCTGCCTGCACGCTCCCGCGCGAGCTTCTCCTTGGCTTCGCGCAGCGCAGCGCGTCGGCCCTCGTGGGTTCTCAGGTGCTCAGGCAGCTCATCGCCGCGCTCCTGCCCATAGAGCTCATCCTCGCAAGCGTCGACCTCGCCCGCCTCCTTCAGGATCTCGCGGGCGAGCTGCTCGTAGTCGAGGTTTGAGTGATGCGAGGCGTTTGCATGAACCTTCGTGCCGTCGATCGCGATCAGCCCCACCTTCACGAGCCCCGACTCCCGACAGAGCCCCAGCACCTCGCTGAACAGGCCCGCCAAGGCTTCCTCGTGGCGCACGCGAAACCGCGCGATCGTCGCGTGATCGGGTGTCTGCTGAGCAGCTATCACCCGGTAGGCGACGTCCTCCACGCAGCGACGCTCGATCCCCCTTGAGGATCGCTCACCCCGCGCATAGGCATACAAAAGCAGCGCCACCATCATCGAAGGCTCGAACGCCGCGCGGCCCCACCCATCCTGGCGGTAGGAGCCATAGAACACCGCGAGATCCATCTCAGCAACCGACGCCAACACGAACCACGCCAAATGACCCTCCGGTAGCCAATCCCGCGGGTCCGGCGGCATCAAAAACACCTGCTCACGATCACACTCAAGAAAGTTCTGGGGCATACCCAGAATGGTCTAAAACCGCTCGGACAGACCGGGGGTTTGCGCGACACCCACCGTCCAATTCGAGAGCCTCCATTGCGGACGGGATTGCGACTGCTTCTGTGGCAATGCAATCGTCAGCGACAGTGCGGACGTCGCCAGACGAGGGGTGCCGATTGTCAAGACCAGCGAGTCACGCGCGCGCCGGAGGGGCGGGTCGGGGCTCGCGCTTTGCGCTCTGAACGGAGCTTGGCAGGTACCCGTCCTACGTCTTGCCTTTCTGCTTGGGCCTGCTGGGGTGTCTAAGCAGCTTGGGCAGTTTGACTGTCGCTGCTGGCCCTGGTCGGTTGGCCGCGTCGATCGCGACGATCGTCGCGGTCGTTGCGCTAGCGGGGATGCGTGTCGTTCGCGCGCGCGTCGTGATGGTTGGCGTTGCCCCGTTAGTGGTCGTGAAGGCGAGCATGTAGCGCACTGCCCGGGGTGTCTTGCTCCAGCTCAACTGCCGGCCGTGGCGTGAGAGGGAGCGCACGCGTCCAGGCGGGGAGTCGTTGACGTGGTATTGGGCGAGCGTCTCGCTCGCGCGCGGGAGCCCGTTTGCGATGGTCACCGCAAGGATCGTTCGGGTGGCGCCGAGGCCGACGGTTGGGGTGTAGGTGAGCTGGCCGTGGGCGCGCGAGGTGCTAGCCAGCAGCCGGCCGCTGCCGTTGCTGCTCTGCTCGTAGAGCTCGAGCTTCTGTCCTGGGGTGCTGCGCTGGGAATAAGTGAGCTGGCGCTGCCCGTTGCGTAGCGGGCGTGTGTGGACGGTGACGAAGACGGGCGGGAGCGAGTTCGCGGTCGCGACCGACACGATTCCTGTGTTCGCGGAGGTGAGGGTGTAGGTGCCCGCGGGTGAGCGGTTGAGCACCACGAACGTCGTATCGCGGGTCGGGTCGGGGATGATGAGCCCGGTCGGGGTTTGGGTCGCGCCGCTCGCACCGTCCAGCGACAGGCCGTCTGGGCCGGTGAGCGTGATCTGCGGCGCGGCGCCCGAGCCGTGCACGGCGAGCAGGCGCGGGCCGCTGTGCGCGGCAAGCGCGAGCGTGAGCGGCGTGCCTGCCGCCCGCGCGTGGACGCTAGCCATGGTTGCTGAGTACGGACCCATGTCACACGTCCCGGCGAGGGGCGGCGCCTTTGTGCCGTTGGCGAGCTCGCCCCAACCGATCGAGTAGCTTGGGAGATAAGGAGGGCTGATTGTCGCGCATGCCGCGAGGCCGTTGGTCGAGAACACGATCTCCCCCTGAAGTGAGCCCAGTGCGCCGAGGCTCACGGTACCTATCGCGTCGATGTTGAAGCTTTGCGTCCCTTGAAAGAATGTTTTCGGTGTCACTTCTGCCGCGAAGCCGTAGCCTTCGACCATCGCTTCAACCTTTCCTTCGAGTCGCACTCCAGCGGGTTCTGAGGTGTACGTCGCCTTGCCACTGGCGAGAGGGAACGACTCGACGGTCCCGTTGCCGGCGATGGCGAGCGTCCAATGCTTCGAGAGTTCCAGCGTGAGCGATCCGGCGATCTGGACGGCCGCTGGAGAGCTACGGAACTTGGGGCCGATCGAGACTGCCGCGTTGCCGCTGATGATCGGGAAGAAGTTGCCGTCGGCTTCTTTGCCCGACTGTGCCGAGCCGCCGATGCTCTGAAGAAACAGCGGCGTCGCCGGGATCGGCTCGTTGAGGTCCTGTGCGGTCACCGCGAACTGGCGCACGCAACAGCCGAACACCGATGCCGGGCTTTCAGGGCCGATCGTGAGCGACGTCGCGATGCTCGGGCCACCCTGCCCCACCAGCGCAACGGTGACGGACCCGTCGAACGACAGCGTGGCAGCGTCGAACCCCAGCCGCAGTTTTCGCAGTTCGATCGCCCCCAGATACAGTTGCCCGACACTCAACTGGCCCGAGAAGTCCAGGCCGTTGGCGTTGGACGCCGTAACCGTGAACTGGCCCGCAACGGCGTTCGGCGACCCAGGAAGCGAACTAAAGACCTTCGGCAACGTAGGCCTGAACGTGAGCTTGACCGACCCACCTTCGGCTGCGCTCAACGCGAGTTCGGAGAGACCGAGATTCGCGGCAAGCCCACCGATGCTCTTCACAAACGGAACGTTTGCGCCCGTGTTCAAAAGCCCCCCACTCAGTGTCCAGGTTATGTGTGCCGAGTCGTGGACGGGTTCGAGTCCGCCCAGCTGGAACGTCACGCCGCCGGTGGAGGAGAACTTCGCCCCCTGTGCGGACTTGGTGAGGGTCAGCTTCGTCCCAGGATCGGGCGTCACGGTGATCCCGTCGAGCGTCACCGGCCCACCCGCCTGCCACACCGCCACGCCTGAGACTGTCGCCGAGGTGATGCACGCCCCATCGCGAGCGTCCATCACGAGCAGACTGCTAGAGACCGACGCCAACGCCGATCCCGCACAGGTGCTCTCCGGTGGGACACTTGACACGCCCGAGCCAGATCCACCTACGGTCCACGTCGCAGTCGCGGGCGTCACCGAAGTGTTGCCGACGTCGTCTACGGCCGAGATAGAGATCGTGTGCACACCGTCTGCCAGCCCGGTCAACACGTCCGGTGAAGCGCACGGCACCGCCGCCGCACCATCCAGGCTGCACCTGAAAACGATTGCCGTGTCGTTGCCATCCTCCGCGGACCCGTGGAAGGCGACCGTCGCCGTCGATTCGTTCCCGCCTCCTGACGGCGCCGAGTCGATCACGACCGTCGGCGGGTGCGTGTCGATCGACCAGTGGTACCCGCTCGGCGCGCCTGGTTCTTCGCCGGGGTCGTGCTCGCGCACCTGGAAGGCGTGTTCGCCATCGCCAAGACCCGAATAGGCCAGCGGCGAGCTGCACGCAGAGAACGCCGAGCCGTCCAGCGAGCATTCAAACTGCGCGCCTTCCGTATCACTGGCGAATTCGAACGTCGCCGACGTCGACCGCGTGCGAGCATCCGGCGTCGCGACGATGTCCGGCACGGCCCCGATCGAAAGCTCACTGACCGTACCTTCGCCGCTGTTCGCGACCCAGACGTGGGTACCGTCCGACGACACCGCCGAGGGCTCGCTGCCGACCGGGATCGTTTCGACGACCGTGCCGGTCGACGCGTCGATCTCACTGACCGTACCGTCGCCTTCAAGGTTGTAGCCAGTGACCCAGACGTGGGTGCCATCCGACGACACCGCATGGGAGAAGCTGCCGACCGAGATCGTTCGGACGACGGTGCCGGTCGACGCGTCGATCTCACTGACCGTACCGTCTTCGCCTTCAAGGTTGTAGCCAGTGACCCAGACGTGGGTGCCATCCGACGACACTCCCTCGGGGCTGCTGCCGACCGGGATCGTTTTGACGACCGTGCCGGTCGACGCGTCGATCTCGCTGACGGTATCTTCGCCGTCCGTATTCGCGACCCAGACGTGGGTGCCATCCGAAGACACGCTGTCGGGGTAGCTGCCGACCCGGATCGTGTCGACGACGGCGCCGCTCGCCGCGCTGATCTCGCTGACCGCATTGCCGCTGATGTTCGCGGTCCAGACGTGGGTGCCGTCCGACGACACGGCGTAGGGCACTTGCACGAGGTGTTCGTAGGCCGGCAACGTGATTGTGTTGACGACGGTGCCGGTCGACGCGTCGATCTCGCTGACCGTACCGTAGCCGCTGACCGCTTGATCGTAGTTCGCGACCCACACGTGGGTGCCATCGGACGACACCCCAACGGGCTCCTCGCCGACTGGGATCGTTTTAACGACCGTGCCGGTCGATGCGTCGATCTCACTGACCGTACCTTCGTCGCTGTTCGTGACCCAGACATGGGTCCCATCCGACGACACCCCACTGGGCGCGCTGCCGACCGGGATTGTTTGGATGACCGCTGACGCTGACGCCGAGGACACGCCGACGCAGCATGCCGCTACGGCCACCGTCGCTAGCAGAACACCGAAACGCACCAGACCAGCCTGAAGCCGAATGACACGGCTCGCTCCTTCATGTGACAGACGCACCGACATATCAGAAGACCGCGGGCAGCGGCAGGCTGTAGGTGGCGAAGCCGGTCGTGGACCCGGCGGCGCCGAGGACCGTGCTCGTGAGCCGGTAGATCCCTGCGCGGGCGCTGCGCGGGACTGTCAGCGTTATCCGGAAGCGCCCACTCGTCCCGGGCTTGGCGTAGCCCACGACGCGGTTGCGGCCGCACTTGAGCTCCTGCTGCACGGTGATCGTGGCGATCGGGCTGGTCAGGGGTGGGACGACTTCCCCGACTAGGGTGACGGTGCGCCCCAAGACGCGTGGCGGCTGAAGCTGAAGACGCCTGGTCAGCTTGAGGTCCAGGGACCGCATGCGACCATACACCGCCTGATAGCGGGCCACGTTCGTTTCACGGATGTCCGCGGGCGGCAACGGGGCGGTGGTCGAGAAAAGGCCGTTGGAACCGACCCGTGCGGTAGCAACCACGTGGTGGCCGGCGAACACGATCTTCACCGTCCTGCCGTGGAGGCTGCGGTCGGCGCTGCCCGCGAGTAGCACCCGCGAGCCGTCGACCAGCACGTCGCTTAGCACGAGCGGCTGGCGAGTGCAGACGAGCACCACTTCTTCGACCGCATGCGGGGTTTTGGCGATATCCACGCTGGGAGCCTGCGGGGCCCCGAGCGAGGTGAGAACTTCTTCGGGCAGCGCCGGGCTCACCGGAGGCGCCGGGCTCACCGGAGGCGCCGGGCTCACCGGAGGCGCCGGGCTCACTGGGCTAACCGCTCCGACGGCGCCGAACTCATCGATCCGGTAGTTGAAGCTGTCGGCGACGTAGACGTCGGCCGAGGAATCGGTGGCGACACCGCCGGGGTCGGCGAGCTGCCCGGCGCCGCTGCCGTAGATCCCGGTCTCGCAGGTGCTGGTGCAGGTCTCAAACTGGCTGGCGCCGTCGGCAACGCCCCAGCCGTAGGCCTCGATGAACGCGCCCGCGGCGGAAAACTCGTCGATCCGGTCGTTGTTGGTGTCGGCGACGTAGACGTCGCCTGAGGGATCGACGGCGACGCCAGTGGAGGCGGCCGCGCAGCAGCCCTTGAGCTGCCCGGCACCGCCGCCGCCGATCCCTTGCTGGCAGGTGCTGGTGCAGGTCTCAAACTGGCTGGCGCCGTCGCTTACGCCCCAGCCGTAGGCCTTGATGAACGCGCCGGCGGCGGAGAACTCGTCGATCCGGTTGTTGTACTGGTCGCCGACGTAGACGTCGCCCGAGCTATCGGTGGCGACGCTCGAGGGGCCGTCGAGCTGCCCGGCACCGCCGCCGCCGATCCCTTGCTGGCAGGTGCTGGTGCAGGTCTCAAACTGGCTGGCGCCGTCGCTTACGCCCCAGCCGTAGGCCTTGATGAACGCGCCGGCGGCGGAGAACTCGTCGATCCGGTAGTTGAAGCTGTCGGCGACGTAAACGTCCCCCGAGGGATCGACGGCGACGCCTACGGGGTCCTCGAACTGTCCCGCGCCGCTGCCGCTGATCCCCGGCTGGCAGGTGCTGGTGCAGGTCTCAAACTGGTCCATCCCGTCGGCAACGCCCCAGCCGTAGGCCTTGATGAACGCGCCGGCGCCGGAGAACTCATCGATCCGTTTGTTGCCGGCGTCGGCGACGTAGACGTCGCCCGAGCTATCGGTGGCGACGCCGTAGGGGAAATCGAGCTGCCCGGCGCCGCCGCCTTCGATCCCGGCCTGGCAGGTGCTGGTGCAGGTCTCAAACTGGCTGGCGCCGTCGCTTACGCCCCAGCCGTAGGCCTTGATGAACGAGCCGGCGGCGGAGAACTCGTAGATCCGATTCTTGGTCGTATCCGTGACGTAGACGTCTCCCGAGAGATCGGTGGCGATGCCAATGGGAGAGTCGAGCTGCTGCCCGGCGCTGCCGAGCGTGCAGGTGCTGGTGCAGGTCTCAAACTGGCTGGCGCCGTCGGCAACGCCCCAGCCGTAGGCCTTGATGAACGCGGCGGCGGAGGCATCGGCGCTCGGCGCCGCAGCGAGGGTGAGGCTGAGGAGAAGGGCGAACAGGGCGAGGATACGCAGCGCTGCGCGGGGTGGCCACGCCTCGCTGGCGGTTTCCTTCCCACGAGGCTTGCTCATCCGCATCTTGATGCTGTCTCCATCCTCATGTCGCTCTCCTTGCTTGAGGTCACGTGCGATTCGACCAATGGGTTCTCGCCCGCGATTCCTTGTCTTTTATGCTGTCCGCACCCTGCATCATGCGAGAAGACCGCGCGCCTATTCGTGAGCATGCGCGGTATTTCCGACGGCGATTCGCGCTCGGCGCCCGAGCACGGAAAGCCAGGCGCGATAGCCTCTAACCCCTTTCAGGACCCCCGAGCCAGGACAGGTCCTTTCTTCGACGGCGTTTCTGTCGCTCACGAACGAAACGGCCCGTGAGGTCAGGTGGCCTTGCCCCCCAAAGACCTGCGCGAGATATCCGAACAGTCGCGGCCGATAACGGCCCTATCCGGATCCTACTCCCTTTTCGGGGACCAAACTGATGAATTCCTGCGCAAACCCGCCCGGGCGTGATCGGCCGCGGCACCGGGCAGTGGACGCTCGCCGCGCGCTCCTGCTTCCCGACTCCGAGCTACCGCCTGGCCACGCTCAAATCTGGCTCCTGCTTTGCCGGGCGCGAGCGAAAGCGCAGACGCCGATGCTCCAGATGATCGGAACGGACGACAAACAGCAGCGGCGCTATTCTTGCACGAGGGTTCGCTGGTGGCCGTGGGTCGGTGCCACGAGAGTTAGAAACACCGCCCACCGCGTTGATGGGGACGGCGGTATGCTCGCCCCATGAGTGCACCGGCTCGGTCGATCTTCATCATTCGCCACGGCGAGAAGCCCGTGGGCAAGGCTCAGGGCGTGGAAATCAACGGCCAGCGAAGCGAAGACTCGCTGATTCCGCGCGGCTGGCAGCGCGCCGGCGCTCTCGCTCGCCTGTTCGACCCATTCGACTCACCGCCGCGCCGCGGGCTTGCCAAGCCGGGACAGCTGATCGCACCCCTTTATCCCGGAGGCAATGCCAACCACCGGACCCACGAGACGATAGCGCCACTCTCAGAACTGCTCAAACTCAAAATCGAAAAGCCATACAAGGAGGGACAAGAGAAAGAACTGGGCCTATACGTGTCGAGCAGCGCCGCAGCGGCAGTGGTGCTGATCGCGTGGGAGCATCACCTGATACCCGAAATCGCCAAGAACATAAAGCCGCTCAAGAACGAAGTCCCCGACAAATGGCCCGAAGACCGCTTCGATCTGGTGTGGTCGTTTGCGCTGTCCGGCAGCCCAGGAGCGTACGTGTTCACGTCGATCTCGCAAATGCTTCTGTACGGAGACCGGTAGCTGCCGCGCAGCCCGATCAGGGCGGCTGCCAGTCCCGCAGGCCGATGCCCCGCGGTGCCAGCGAGACTTCGTCGCGGTAGACCCCTGTCGAGGTGTGTGAAGCATGTACGGCGCCGCGGTCCCCTCCGCGGCGATCGCCGAGGGCAGCGCGTTCTCGACGGGAACCTCCCGTGCTCGTATCCCCACACTGATTGCCGAGCTGACCGCAAGAAGTTCGCCGCGCAGGCCCGGGCGCCGCGTCCTCAACCATCTCTGACGACGACTACCTGATCGCGCTTGCGCAGGCATGAGGCCGATACGGTCGTCTCCGGCAACCTGCATGTGCTGGACGTGGCTGATGCCCGGTTATCATCGCTGCTGGCGCCGTATCTCGATGCGGTGCCGGACAAGGGTTTGACCCCGCAATGACCCGCGACCAGCTGGGAGCCGAAAGCAGCGGTCGGGGAAAATGCAGGATGCCCGATGAGTCCACGACCTCCGACCTGGTGGTGAGGACGCGCGTCGCGCGAGGCCGCTACCAGCTGCCGCCGCTGAGTCGGGCGACCAGCTCGATCATTGCGTCAAGCGCGGCCTCCAGCGGCTTGGTGTCGCGTTTGACCTGAGTGAGGAGCAGGCCGCCCTGCAGGGCGGCTAGCAGCGCGAGGGCGAGGGTGTCGGGGTCGGTGTCGGGCGTGAGCTCGCCTCGTGCTTGCATCTCTCGTAGACCGCTCTGGATCTCGGCTTCCCAGCGTTTGAAGCCCTCGGCGACGTGGGCTCTCCCTTCGGGATCGGTCTCGGCTAGCTGGCCTCCGAGAGAGCCGATTGGGCAGCCGCCGCTGCAGTCGTGCTCGCGCTGGGACGCGACCAGGAAGTCGCGCCAGGCTCGCAGGCCCTCCAGCGTGCTGAAATCGAACGTCTCCTGCCCGCCGATCATCGTGTCGGCCTGGTGGTCAACGACTGCCCGGACCAGGGCCGGCTTGTCGTCGAAGTAGTGGTAGAGCTGCGAGCTTGAGACGTCCGCCGTCGCGCGTACGTCCTCGATCGTCGTGTGGGCGACGCCCTGCCGGAAGATCAGGCCAGCAGCCGCGTCGACTATGCGCTGACGGGTCTCCTGGCCCTTGCGCGTCAACGGGCGAGGCGAGGGGCTAGTCGTGGTCATGCCGCAGATTCTACCAACGGAATGGATTGCCCTATCCATTCTGTGTTAGAGTGGAACGCCCGATCCATTATGGGTCGCGACAACCACTCAAAGGGAGAACGCGATACATGGCACTTCAAGGCAAGACCGCCCTTGTCACCGGCGGCACATCCGGGATGGGTTCCGCCACCGCACTGGCGATGGCCGAGAAGGGCGCGTCGGTGATCATCACCGGCCGCGATAAGACCCGCGGCGCGAGCACCGTGGAGAAGATCCGGGCGGGTGGGCACGATGCGCAGTTCATCGCCGCTGACTTCTCGGAGACGTCCGAGGTGGGGCGCGTTGCCGACGCGGCAGGCGAGATCGATGTTCTGGTCAACTGCGCCGGCTTTGCCGCCCTCGCACCGACGGCTGACACTGACGAGGCGGCGTTCGACGGGCTGTTCCAGATCAACGTCAAGGCGCCGTTCTTCCTCGTCGCCGCGCTCGCCCCGAAGATCGCCGCCCGCGGCGGCGGATCGATCATCAACGTCTCAACGATGGTCGCGAGCTACGGCCAGCCAGGCATGGCTGCCTACGGCGCCTCGCGCGCCGCGATCGAGCTGCTCACCAAGGCGTGGGCCGCCGAATACGGGCCGCAGAACGTCCGGGTCAACGCGGTCGCTCCCGGTCCGACGTTGACCCCGGCATTGGAGCCGAGGTTGGAGATGGCCAAGGAGTTTGCCAAGACGATTCCGCTCCGCCGCGTCGCTGAAGTGCACGAGCTGTCCGACGTCATCACGTTCCTCGCGACCCCGGCTGCCGGCTACATCAACGGGGCGATCATCCCCGTCGACGGCGGCCGCCTCGCGATCTGAGAGGGGAGGAGATGATCCTGGTCACCACTCCCGGCAACGTTCGGACACGAAGCGAGAGAACCGTGGCCGGCCGCCCGCCCCCGGTGGCTGGCCACGGACCGCTGAGGGTCCGCCAAACACCCACGACGCGACCTCGACGAGGCGCAAGAGTCTGAACAGCCATGCGCCGGATAACCAATGACCATGCATGTACCAAAGGAGCCAAGCACTCAAATGCAAACCACCGCAGGAAAGACAATCCTTATCACTGGCGCCAATACCGGCCTCGGTAAGGAGATGGCGAGGCAGCTGGCGCTGCGCGAGGATTTCGAGCGGATCTATCTCGGCTGCCGCAACCCGGAGAAGGCGGAGCGGGCAAAGCAGGACCTGGAGAAGGTCACCGGGCACAAGATCTTCGAGGTAGTGATCATCGACCTGGAAGACCTTGCGTCGGTATATGCTGCGGTGGCCGCGATCACCGCTCCGTTGAACGCGCTCGCAATGATCGCCGGCGGCATCGGCGGCCCCACGCCCGCATCGCTGACGCAAGACGGGGTGACTGAGCTATTCGCCCAGAACCTACTCGGTCACGTGGTTCTGCTCGAGAATCTGCTGGCAGCCGGGCTGCTCACCGATGTCGCGGTCCTCGCAGGCAGCGAGGGGGCGCGCGGAATCCCGAAGCTGCGGATCGCCCGACCAACGTTCACCGATCAAAGCTCACAGGAGTTCGCGTCGGTGATCGACGGCTCGTTCTTCCAAGGCGGCAAGTTCGACGTGATGCTCTCCTACAGCCAGATCAAGTACCTCGGCGCGCTGTGGATGGGCGCGATGGCCCGCATGCACCCCGAGCTCAGGTTCATCACGATGTCGCCGGGAAACACCGCGGGAACCGACGTGCTGCGCGACCAGCCCGCGCCCGTGCGGATCATCGCCAGCCGGATCCTGCTCCCATACGTCGCGCCTGCCCTTCGCATCGGGCACAAGCTGGACGTTGGGGCCGAGCGATTCGTCAAAGCCGTCACAGACGCGTCACTGCAGAGCGGCGTCTTCTACGCAAGCGCCGCCAAGACGATCACCGGACCGGTCATCGACCAGGCCGAGATCCTTCCCGACTTCCGCGACCCTGAGATCCAGGACCACGCATACGAGGCGATTCAGCGGTTCGTACCGAGGGTCGCCGCGACTTGACCGCTCTGCGCACGGGTGCCACTCCAATCACCACGCCACCCGTCGCTACCGCATTGCACTGCATAGCAAGTGCGACGACGGAAGCCGGCGAGACCGCTGGTGCGACCCGACAAACGGTAGCGGCGCGTCCTCTCGTCCTACTCGTGTGGCCAGTGTCGTCCTGCGGCGATCCAGAGCTCGAACAGGGGGTCTGTGAGCGCGCCGCGGAACGGGCGGCCGTGCTCGCGTAACAGCACGGCTTGGCGCTCCAGCGCCTCGACGGCTCCCTGCACCGCGTCCTTGGTCTCGCCGTAGCGGGCGAGGACCGCGACGGAGAACGGCGAGCCCTCGCGGCGGGCCACGACCTCGGCGACCTTCTGCTGGGTCGGGGTGAGGGCGTCCCAGCGGGCGCGCATCTCCTCCTCGGTCACATATTGGGGCAGGCGCGCGAGCGCGCGCTCCCAGGTGGCCGCGTCAGCGGTGTGGTGCCCTGACAGCTCCTCCCACAGGGCATGCGCGAGGATCATCGCGGCGCGGGGGTGCCCGCGCGCGAGGTCGAGCAGCGGCCCCAGCGCCTCCCCGACATCCCGGTCGCTCGCGGCGAAGCGTGTCTCGATGTAGCTGCCGAGCGCCGCGCGTGGTAGGGGGGCGAGGGTCATCGGGTCGGCCTGGCGGTAGAAGGGGCTGTCGGGGTGCTCGAACAGCTCGCCGAGCAGGGTAGGCAGCGAGCCGCAGAACAGGTAGCCGACGCTGCTGCCGTGGCGCTGGGTGACGCTGCGGATCACTGCGTCCAGGCCCCCGGGGCGGGGTCGGCCACGGCGGTCGCGCTCGGCGCCGCCGGCGCGCAGCACCTCCTGGAACTCGTCGTAGCAGACGGCCACCGGCCCCGTGGCGGCGAGCTGGCCGGGAAGGTCGAGCGCGTCGAGCAGGCGCCGCTCGGCGTCCTCTGGTCCGAGTTGCGCGCCACCCAGCCCGGCGGGGAGCCGCATCCCGCCGCCGCGGCGCGCGAGCTTGGCCCTCGTCTTGGCCCATGTGCCGCTCGCCCCGCTCAGCTCGCGCTCGAACGCCTCCTCGATTCGGCTGCACAACGTCATCCGGCTCGTCACCCCGTACAGGTCGACTCGCACCGCCAGCGCCCCCTCCGTGCGCGCCTGCGCGAGCGCGGCCTCTGCGAGCGTGGTCTTACCGTAGCCGCGCGGCGCGGCGAGGCGCACGCGGCCGCCTTCGGCCATCCTGCGCGCAAGCAGCGACAGCTCCTCTTCGCGGTCGATCAGCTCGGAGGCGTTGGCGTGGAAGCGATGGGCGAACGGGTTGCGCACGAGTAGGCTGCAATACTACCAAAAGGTAGGGATCAGGCCTACCGACAAGCCCGCGGCCGCTCTGTGATGGCCCGGTGCTATCGCTGCCGGCGCCGGATCTCGATGCGGTGCCGGACGAGGGTTTGACCCCCGTCGCTCCCGCGACCCGCCGAACTCGCTCCCAGCCCGTCACGAATCGCCCGCGCGATGCCCAAACTGCAAGGCGATCACGCTCCCGCCGCTGTCTGCTTCGTCCCTGCTGGTATCCCATCGGCCCCGCGAGCCTTAAAAACATGCCGATTACCAGGCATTTCGCCAGTGGGACCAACCAGACTCAATGCGAACCGCTTTGCGCTTGTATCCGGTGGGCGAATGGTGCTTTGCGAAGATGGTTAGTGGTGCGCGGAGGTGTTCCTTGGAGGGACGATGCAAGGCACCGCCTCCGTTCAGCCTGCCGTGGCCGCTGCTGAGGATCGGGCGTCTTGGATGGTGAGAACAAGGACCAGGTTGCTCGACTCTTCGAAGCTGTAGATGATCAGCATCCACCTCCAGGGTCCGAGGATGAAGCGCAATGGGTGCCAGCGTCCGTCGAGTTGCCGGCCGATGTTGGGGAACTGTTCAAGGACGCGCAGGGAGTGCTTGACGCGATCCTTGGTATCGGATGGAAGGCTGTGGGTGAAGATCATGCGGCCGAGATCCTCCACTGCGATTGCGCTCAGCCTGACTTCGGCCAACGGCCTACAGCTCGTCGAGTGGGATCGTCTCGCCGGATCGTGCTCGATCGAGCCCAAGCTGAGCGCGTTCGTAAGCACCAGGGATACCGTCGAGCACGGCGACGAGGCTGCGCGCGTCTGGGTCGGCGTCCTCGATGGCCATCGAGAGCAGGGAGCGGGCAAGGGTGCCCTCCTGCACATGAGTGCGCTCCGCCAGCCTGGCAAGTCGGGCCGCGTGCTCTTGGTCAAGGGTGACGTTCAGGCGATGTGCGGACCGCTCCACGACCTAAATATTACTACACGAATAGGCACGTATCGTGCACAGTCCGACAAACTCCATCCACTGCCCAATTCTTAACCGGCTTCCCGTCGCGGTTCGCATTGAGTCGGTTACATGGGCGAAACTTTTCGGCGCGCAAACCATGCGCTGATGGCCGCGGCGGCGGTCGGGATTGATTGAAGCGGCGGCGCTTGCGCTCAGGAGGGGCGTGCTTCGGGCACCGCTGGAATAGCGGGCACCGCTGGGTCCGTGCTTCCGTTGTTGGCTGAGCGCTTCATCTCGATCGCGCGACGAGCGCCCTGAGAGAGCAGCATCGCGCTTTCGGCCAGCTCGCGGACGGCCTCGGGAGTCGCCTCCACGAGTCGATCCCCGCGCGCGATTTGCGCCACGTCACGCGCTCCATTCGATCGATGCAGGCCATTTTCCATGCCTTGAGGGTATCTCATGTCACGCGGCTTCTCGCGTATTCGATGCGCGCCGCGAGGAGCCGCGCGAACGGCTCGATGTCCCCGTCGGGCGAGAAGAGCGCCGATGCTACAGCATCGTCGTGGTCGGTCATGTCGCCATCCCGCGCGAATTCGACAGCGGGTAGTCCCAATGACCACAGTGCGGAGGAGAGCGCGACGAAGCCAGCGCGGTGGTTCCCGTCGGCAAAGGGATGCACGCGCAGGATGCCCGCATACATAGCGCCTGCCACGCGGGTCTGCTCAAGCACACTGGCGTTCTGCTTTCCGAGTCGCTCAATGCCGCCGTTGAACGAAGCGCAGACCTCCGCGAGGTCTCGACGCAGAGTGCCGGGCGAGCTTCCCTCGATCTGGCGCATCCCACCATCTGAGGTCACAACCCCAAAGTATGCGCGCTCTTGGCGGAAGCGCCCACCGTCGTAGGGGAAATGACGGGCGAAGATCGCCCCATGCCACCAGCGGACTCGCTCCTGGGCGCGGCGGTTTGCGGTGGCCCCGGCGCGGCGGTGGGAGCTCTGACGGTCGTTGAGTGACGAGCATCAACCCGACCCCATACTTGCGACCCTCGCGTGCGATCCGGTTCGCTGCGGCTCCGGCAATTGGAGCAGCCGTATCGCCAAGGTACCGGTGAGCCTCCTCGAGGACGACAAGGACCGGGTTTGGGCGACCAATTCCGGGGCCGTCAGGCTCACTGCGAACAGCCACCTCGAAGAGGAGATTGAGTACCACGCCGATAGCAAGCTCAGCTGCCTGATCGGGAACACCAGAGAAGTCAAGGATGGAGATTGGCTTCTCGCCACCGAGCCAATCCGTCATCGCAGCGACGAGCGGATCCACATCCCCGCTCGGATCGGGGACGAGCTGGAGAAAAAACTGAAGCCTGTTGTCGAGCAGGCCAAGCCGGAGAACCTGCGGAGTGCTGCCGTAGTTTCCGTATGTTGGAGCCTTATCCGGTGTCGTGGACCCTGGGTTGTAGGGCTCGAAATGAGCGGAGCGCAATGCTGCGGCATCGCCTTCATCCCTGACAGCGACGGTGGCGGGATCGGACTTCTTGTGTCGCGTCTCGTTGTTCTCGTAGTCGAGCGTGTGCCAGACGATGTTGATGTCGAACGGGACCGGCGTGTCGGCGGTCACGGCCGCCGGGTCGAGTTGAAGCCAACTCGCCTCCTCGACAAAGCGCTGGCGCTGTATACGGGTAAGCTCCGCGAAGCGTTTGGCCGTCGTGGCGCCGCCTGTTCCCCCGGTGAAGACCCGTAGGATGTCTTCGCAGGGCAAGGCCCAGAACGGTACGCGTAGCTGCTCATTCCCCTCGGCGAGTACGGAGCGCGTTGAGGAGTCTGGCCCGAGCGCTCGCGTGTACTCGCCGTGGGGATCAATTACGACGATATTCGCGTTACGCCAGCCGCCCTTTACGAACCCTTGCAGAATTGATGCCACGGCGCTCGTCTTGCCAGCGCCAGTCGAGCCGGTTACAGCCGTGTGGCGCAGGACGAGACGCCCAGCGTCTAGGCTGACGGGCACGTCCTCAGCTGCAGCGAGCTTTCCGAGACGCAGATGATCTTGGTCCGGCTGGGGAAAGACGGCTATGAGATCCTCAGAGGTGGCGAAGTGGACGGGGTCGTCGAGACCCGGATAGGAGCCCACCCCTCGCTGGAAATTGCCAGTCCCCCGGTCTATCTCTCCCAAGAGCTGGACCTGTAGCCAGCGCTCGCCAGTTTGGACGACCTCGGCTGGCGTCTGGGCGCCAGCCAACTCAGCGATTCCAAGCAAAACTGACCGTCGCAATCAGGTCCACCAAGCCTTGCGGAATGCGGACTAGCGAGCCGATCTGCCCGATCGGTTGCAGCCGGCCACTGAAAATCGGCGCAACGCCAGCCAAATCGAGATCCAACGCGACCGTGACCTGCGCACCGAGTACGTGTCGCACTCGGCCGATACATGTCGGATCTCGCTCAGACATCCGGGTCAAGCGCCCCGAGAAGTGCGTTAAGCCTCCGGTCGAGGTCTGGCTGCGGGGCTGCGCTTCTAGCGAGAAACGCAGCGAGGTGTCGGAAGTCTGCGAGCGCGAACTGGTCCTCGCTCCAGATCTCAGGAACAGGATTAGCAGGGGCCTCCCACGCACCTTGAACACCCCCGAGGACGGCCTCCGTCGCGGTTACCGCCTGTAGGTTCGGCAGGCCGGTGGCATTTTCTGCGACAGCTGCAGGTATCGCCGATCGGGTAAACGTGACGATCTCCGTACGCGGGCGCCGCCGGGCAGCCTCGATTAGTAGCTCGTTTAGATGTTCGTCACGCCAGCTATAGCCAGTGACGAGTACTAGGCTCTCGGCTGTGTAGAGGGCGCGACAAAAGCGGTCTTGGAGCACAACAAATGGAACACGGCGCGACTCATCGTACTTGGTATCCGAAGGATAGATGGCCGCGACCTCACCTGTCACAACTGCGGATCCAAGCCTCACGACGTCAGCCCGTCCGGGAGTCTCCCACGCCCAGTTGACGGAGCCGTGAAGCTTCCAAAGGCGCATCAGAAAACTTGGTAGCCACGCCTCCGAATCCGCAGGTGTTGCCTCGACCAGGTCGGTCCTAAACCGTGCATGCAGCGCGCCGACAAAGCCGTCGAAGTATGCGACGCCGAGCTTCTCCAGGACTGTCTCAATTAGGAGGTCATAGTTGACTGTGAACACCTCGAGCGGAAGGTGATACTCAGCTCGGCCCACCCAGCTTGCGAAGTGAAGAGCTGGCCCGAGATCCGCTTGTTCGAGTTGAGACGGGAGACGACCTGCGCACAGATTGCGGCATCTAGGTCACGAGCCGACTGGGCTGTGAGACCGCCGATGGTCTCGCCGTCCCCGAGAAGACCGGCGATTCGCCGTAGCCGGCTGAGTGCCTGCTCAATATTTCCGGAAGCAAGCTGCGCCTCAAGGAGTGGCTTCTCCTCTGGCGAGAGGTCCCTCACGATATCGTTCTGAAGGGATGCCACATCGGGGAGTCCGCAAGCCTTCCCGACACCGGCACCGAGGAGGACACACACGTGCCGGGAGCGTGCCGCGAGCTTGGCGCTCAGCGCGTTGGCGAAGTCGTGGGGATCGTGAGCGGTCACCGACATGGCAGCCTAACTTGATCGGCTCATCCCCGCTTTTTGCTAGTAGGAATACCTCGTGTTTATGGTCTCGGGAGGCACGCGCGGCAGGAACCGGTGTCGGCCGGGTTCTCGCTTGCTGTCGGATGTTCATGGGTTGTGACGGGTGCTGTGGTCCTACCACTACTACTCCCACCGCCGTTTGGTGGGCTCCCAGTGAGCGCCGCGATTCGCGTAGAGACCGTCGAGGAAGTCCACCACCGAGTCGACGACGTCGGCGTAGCGCTCGGGCAGTACAGGGAGGCCAGCACGGGCGCGAAACGCTTCCCATGGCCGCTGACGGCTTTCCCGTAGCGTCACAAGCAACGGTCCCAGCGGCCGGGTCTCGCGGCCGCGATGCTTGGCGGTCGCCTGCAGGGCGTCCCATAGGGACTCTCCCTCAAGTGCGTAGGTACCCGAAAGGAGGTAGACATCGCCATAGTCGCGGTCGCGCGTGTTTGCGTCACCGAGGGCCATCATCGTCTCCGCCTTCTCTGCGATCACGTTCTCCAAGGGGTAACCAAGCAACGAAATGACCGCATCGTCAAGGAGTGTTGGGTAGTCGATGCGTTGAGGATCGACTGGATCACCGAATGACAGATCGAGTCGCAGCTTCAAGACGGCACCCACCCAGACTCGCGGGCACGACAACTCGGATGCCCTCGTATTTTGCGTCCTCACGGATTGTGACCAGCGAGATGTGTTCGACGTCGAACACGACCCCGTCGGTGAGCTCGATCGCAGCGATCTCGCTGACGACATCGCGCAGGTTCTCCATGTCGTTGTCGATCCCCCGGGCGAGCATGTCGGCGTCGCGGGTGGTGCGCCGTGCATCGAGCGCCGCCAGCAGCATGCCGCCCTTCAGCACGAACTGCTCCGCAAAGCGCGAGTTTGCCAGGCGCGCGAGGAAGCGCTCGTGCACGTACAGCTCGAACGTCTGCTGGGTGGTGCGTCCGTCGGCACGCGCGAGCCGCTGCAGAGCCCTGTAGGCCTCCTCTGGGCTGCGCGTGCTCACGCCAGCATCGTCTCCAGCACGTCCGCCATGGCCTTTCCTGTGCGCAGCTCGCGAGCCAACGCCAAGAGCTCGCCCGGCCGAGCGTCGCGACCGTCCAGATAGGCCCGTAGCGCAGCGAATGCTTGATCGCGCCCCACACGTGAGCGCATCCTCATGAGGTCGACGACCGTCCGCTCGCGGGAGCTGATCGCGATGGTCTCCCCCGACCCCACCTCCTGCTCTACACGGCCGAGCGAGAAGGTAGCGCTCGCAAAGATGTGTACCTTTGTCGGCGGGTAGGTGACGCGCGGGCGATGTGCGCCGCGCGGCACGGCGAGATGCACGACGTCGGGCATCTCGTCGGTCAGATCCCAGAAGCTGGCGGCCGAGTTCAAGCAGACCATCGCGGCCGGAGCCCGTCGGCACACCGCCACGAGATCAAGGTGCGCAGTCGCCGGAGCATCAACGATGCGATACACGCCGCGAGAGATCTCCACTAGGACTCCGAGGTCACGCAGCCGGTACAGATCCTCCCACCGTGCTCCGCCGGCAATCAGCTCAGCCGAGGTGACGGTGCCACCGGCGCGCCTTACGATCTCGAGCATGCGGTCCGATCTCATCGGATGAAAGTCTACACATGGTAGCCCTATATGCGTAGGGTTTCATCCGTTGGCAGGGTCGACCGCTGTCCGCCCAGTCGGTTCCTGACGCGCAAGAGGAAAGTGCCAAAACGAGTGCCGAAACGCTTCCCCCTGCAAATAGGCGCTTTCCACGAGATGAGGGCGACGCCGCGACCGAGAACGCTTCCTCCCAGAAATCCAGGAATCCCCCGAATTGCAGGCACTTCATCGGCGGAACGCCCGTATATCACCTATGAGAGCGCCTGTTCCGAAGGAAGCGTGGCTCGCGGTTGAAAGGGGCCCGTATTTACTGGGCTTCTCGGAATGGACAGGAGATGGACAGAACCGTAGGCACACATCCAACGCTCCAGCGCGTCACGCCAAAAAGGCCCCATTTGCAGTGACTGTTCAGGTCGCTGTTTGGGTTGGTTAGGGGCTGGCGGCGGCGGGCAGCCAGGGGGTGTGGCGCGCCAAGCTGGCGAGCGCTTCGAGGATGTCGCGGCTTTGCTTGCGCGTGGTGCTGATGTAGGCGCGTAGGGCGATGAAGTGGTCGGCGCCGGCGGTGGTGCGCCAGCTGCCGGAGATCTTTTGTTGGATCTTGATCATGCGGATGTCGCGCTCGACGAGGTTGTTGTCGAACGGGACGCGGAAGTCGTGCGCGAAGCGCAGGACTTGTTCGCGTTGCTCGTCGAGGCGGCGCAGCAGGTTGGCTGATGGGCTGCGGCCGATCGGGCCGCGCTTGCCGGTGCGGACAGTCGGCGGCGGGTTCTGGTGGTGGCCGAGCGCGATGATCTGCTCGTAGGCGGCGCGGTAGCCGGCCAGCACCGATGGGTCCAGCCAGTCTTCACCCCGGGCCTTGGCGGCCTTGACTTCCTCGTGTAGAGCGCGTAGGAGCGCGTCGATCTGGCTTGCCCAGGACTGCTCGTCGGGGTGCTGCTCGATGATCGCTAACAGCTCGCGCAGGTGGTGGGCGTTGCACAGCGCATGGATGGCGTGCTCATAGGTGCGGTACTGCGGCCAGCCGTCGTGCACGGCGATTCCGTGGAATCGCCGTATCACGCCGGTGTGATCGATGCCCTCTGTTCCGCGCCTGTCGTGCAGGGCATAGAAAGTGAGCGTCTCGGTGCTCGCGCAGTGCAGCCAGCGTCCGCGGCCACCGACACGCGCACCGGTCTCATCGAAGTGCACGACCGGCGAGTTGATGATCTGCTCGTGCACGTCCTCGAGGAACCCATCGAGGTCCGCAGCGCCGTCCCTTGACGAAGGCCAGGAGCGTCGCGGGCGAGATCGGCGCGCCCAGCCAATCGGCCAGCAACTGCGCGGCGCGCTGGTAGGGCAGATGCTGGACGGCGATCAGATAGATCCCCAGCGCCCGCATCCTGGGCCCATACTGCGTCGGCGCACCGACACCGTCCGGGAATGCCGCGGTCGTAATCTGCCCGCAGCCCCAACGCCGACTCTGGCAGCGGTGCTCGGTGACAAGCAGTCGCACAGGCGGCAGATCGAACACTTGGCGTGCTTCCTCCCCGGCCGGCTCGCCGTCCGAGAGCTCACCCCCGCAGCCGCCGCAGTGATCGGGCACGTGCACGATGACCTTATCGGGTCGCTCGACCCGCTCGAGATGATGGCCATCATGGCCGGGCTGGCCACCCGGTTTGCGGCCCGAACGACGACGAAGACTCCGCGGCGCAGGCGCCTTGGCAAGCCCATCCGAGGAAGGCGGCCGCGACGAGTTACGCGAGTTCGCCGCCAGACGCGCCTTCAACTCCGCGACCTCCGCCCGCAACTCCGCGATCAACACCGCCTGCGAAGCAACGAGCACCTCGAGATCCTCATACGACGGCCGCCCCTGGGACACACAACAACGTTCGCGGCCCAGCCACCACCCCCTGCCCCACGACCTGAACAGTCACCATTTGCAGGCACTTTATGGAGCCAGCCGGGATCGAACCGGCGACCTCCTGCTTGCAAAGCAGGGGCGATGTTGCTGAAGCTTCTGAACACGGGGGGTTTGGGTCGGCCAAAATGGCGTTATACTAGCGAAACTGACCAGTGCGGTACTCAAAGCGGTACTCAGTGTCACGTGGTACTCATGTGGTACTCTGTATTAAAGTGACGATTGATGGTAAGCAAAGTGGCAGTGATCCAACCGGCGCGCTCGTAGTTGCGGGCAGCGCGAACAGGCCGGCCTACGAGGCCAAGTGGCGGCGCGCAGGGCGACAGGTGAAGCGCCGCATCGGCCCAGCGTGGCTTGAGCGCGCGGCCGACGACAGGGGGTGGGTCATGCGGCGCGGGCGAGTACCGGAGGGCTACTTCGACGAGAAGCGCGCGACGGTGCGCATGGCTGAGTTGATCGCCGAGCACGATGAGGAGGAGCGTGCGATCGAAGCGGGTGAGCGTGAACGCCGCGAGCGCGGTGTGACATTTCGCGAACTGGCAGCGGAGTGGCTCGAACACTTGCAGCACGAGCGCGGCGCCAAGCCGTCCACGCTCAACGACTATCGCTACATGCTCGCGGAGCCGGGAGCGCCGCACCGGCGCGGAAAAGGCAAGAGCCCCGGCACGATCATGGCCGCGTTTGGCGACCGGCCAGCTGCGAAGATCACGACACGGGAGGTGTCGGCGTTCCTGCGCAAGCTGGACACCGAGGGCGTGTCTACCCGCTCGGTCAACAAGAACCGGCAGGTGCTCTCGGCGATCTTTGGCTACGCCTGCCTCGCCGACACTCACAGCCTGCCGTCGAATCCAGTGGCAGGTACGACCAAGCGTCGCGAACCGCCGCCGGCCGTGCTCGACTTCTACGAGCCGGAGGAGGTGGAGACGATCGCCTTCGCAGCTGCTGAGGGATCGCACCGCGGAGCGCAGCCCGCCAACCTGAGCGCCGAGGAGATCGAGTGGCGCGCGCGCGAGGACGCACAGGACGGCGAGTTCTTCCGTCTCGCCGCCTACACCGGCCTGCGCCTCGGCGAGTTGATCGCGCTGCGCTGGGAGGACGTCGACTTCGACACCCGCCGGATGGTCGTCCATCGCGCCGTGTCCGCTGGCGTGGAGGGGCCGACCAAGAGCTGGCAGGCGCGCTTCCTCCCGCTTGCCGATCCGGCTGCCGAAGCGTTGGAGCGGCTGCAGGCGCGCGGCGACTACACCTCGCGCGAGGACTACGTGTTCTGCTCGCGCCTCGGCCGGCGCCTCGATCCCTCAGCGGTGCGCCGTCGGTTCAAGGCGGCGCGCGACGCCGCCGGACTGCGCCCTCTGCGGTTCCATGCCTTGCGCCACGCCGCCGGCAGCCTGATCGCTCGGCACGCCGACGCGCGCTTCGTCCAGGAGTTCCTCGGGCACTCGCGGATCACCACCACCGAGCGCTACATGCATGCCAAGGCTCGGCCGGAGGATCTTGAGCGGGTCAACCTCGCGTTCGCCCCGACCCTATCCGCTGATTAACCGTCTTCACGGACATCCACAGTAGTCGAGCTAGAGCGCGTTCCGCTGAACAGATCAGGCCGCCGCGGACAGAGCTGTCTCCCGGGCGAGGACTGCGATCCATCGATCGATATGCTCAAACGAGGGAGCCTCGACGGCGTGAGCCTTGAGCGCACGACTCACCACTCCACCGATCTCACGCGCGCTACGTAGCTGCTCGTACACAAGGTCCACCCGCATGCTCTCAGTCGGACGTTTGCGGAGTAGATCGACCTCATGGTCTCGCACCCAGAGGTAGTGCTGACGGCTGCGCGCGGCGAGGTTCTCGAAACCCCGATGCCTGCAACATCCGAGGGTGCAGGTTACGTGCGAGCGAAGTGCACGATCCTCGAGGATCGCTGCGGCGTGGCGGTCAGAGAGAGTGGTCTTGAGTTGCTCGAGATAGACGCGGCGGCTCGATCCACCTCCTTTGCCGTCCCCCTCCAACTCGCGCTTGCTGAACGCACGGTTGAGCGAGGCAAGATCACATGCCTCCGCTTGGGCGAGTCCCGAGTCAAACGCGGCGACACCGAGAGCACTGAGAATGAGCCCAAACGCGCCTACCCGACTCGCGATTACAGGCAGCCCCGCCTTGCTTATCGCGCGGAGAAAGTGCACATACTGGACCAGCTTCTCAACGCTGTCCTTGACCGGATTCAGCGCAAGGGGCTGGACGTACACGGCGCTGACGGGATAGTCCAGCAGTCGGTTGACGACAAGCTCCGGCTGTGCAAGTAGCCGCCGGCCGGGTGCGACCTGAGCAATCAGAGGTCTGCGATCGAGGTCCGTTGCCCCGTTGGCCGCGCAGGAAGTGGCCAGCAGACGATCGTTGTGCCGCAACCAGCTCTGGAGATCCTGGTTGTAGTACGGCAGCGCCGCCGTCACGTACCAGCTCGCGCCTACCTCTTGCTCGAAGAGCATCACGTTGCGCGCCAACGCATCGGCATCCGATGGCGTGAACGAGCCGGCCGTGATCCGTGTCGCAGGCCGGTAGGGAACGCGCTCGAACTGCGCGACGGCTAGGAAGCGCTCTCCCGTGAACCGCAACGTTTGGGGATCGACGAGTTGAGGCACACCGCTCTCGCGAAGCCTCTTGAGCAGCGGTGAGTCTTCGACGGCATAGGTTGCCTCCACAACGGCGGCATCCAGCTTGACCCCGGAGTCGAAGAGTGTGGGGCCAGCCAGAGCCTCCTCGATCGCACGACCATCGCGGCGTGTGACCCTCGGCATGTAGGTTGGTTGAGAGAAGGGATCCGAAGCCCGAGATAGTGTCTCTGCCATTGGGCTGTCATAATAGACGACAGACACGATGACAGAGAAAGGACGCGTTTTGGCGGACCTAGCAGAGCGACTCGGTAGGGCGACTGGGCAGATAGAGCTTGACCAAGCGGAACTTGCGCGCGTGCTCGGGACGAATCCACGCACCGTCTCGCGCTGGCTCTCGCGGCAGACCGCTCCCCGCCCCGACGCTCGGGAGCGCCTGCTGGAGCTGATCGTGGTCCTTGAGAAGCTCTCCGGCGTTCTACGGCCCGAACCGGCTCACGACTGGTTGTTCAGCCCCAACGACTCGCTCGACCATCACAAGCCGGTCGATCTTCTCCGCACGGGCGAGTTCCGACGCGTGCTTGGGGCGATAGACGCGATGTCCGAGGGCGTCTTCGTCTAACCGCGCGTGATCGACCAGCAACTCCTCGCTCGAATCGACGCGATCGAGTCGACCCCCTTCGCCGGGCAGGTATATCGACACCTCGCTCACGATCACCATCCGCTCTCGGGCATGGGTGCCCGAATACACGGCGGGCGATGGAATCCACCGGAGAGCTTCTCCACTCTCTATCTCGCGCTCGATCGCGAGACGACCGTCCTCGAGTTCCACCGCCTCGCCGAACGACAGGGGCGCGACCCGGAGGACTTCCTGCCGCGGCGCCTTTACCGCTACGAAATCGCTCTCGCCGCTCTCCTCGATCTCCGTGACCCTGCCACCCGGACCGCCCTCCGGCTCAGCGACCCCGAGTTGCGCTCCAACGATGCCGCCAAGTGCCAGCAAATCGGAGAGTCCGCCCACCACCTCGGACTGGAGGGGATACTCGCTCCATCGGCGACCGGAGAAGGAGTTGTCCTGGCCGTATTCTTCGATCGCCTACATGCCGACTCGCAGGTTCGCGACCTCGACTATGAGCCGTGGAGCGCTCCCCCACCAAAGCCACAGCCCTCCTGATCTCGGCCGGCGGTGAAGGCGCCCACCGCCCCACGGCGAACATACGTAGATAGTGGCGGTATGTGGCGGTGTAAGGCGGTGATCGGCACTGGGCGGTACCGCTCACGCCACCGACCTGTCCCCCGGCCGGCCCCGCACCGCCGACTCGATCTCGTCGCGCAGGAAGATCCAGCGCCGCCCGAGCTTGTGGCCGGGAAGCAGTCCGCGGCGGGCGTATTCGAGCACGGTCGAGATCGGCAGGTGCAGCAGCTCGGCGACGTCGCGGCCGTCGAGGACGTCTTCGCGCGTCAGCCGGGGATGGGTGCGAATGGATGTGGGGACGGTGCTCATGGACCTTGGCCGGAGGAATGGTCTCTGGGTTAGATGACCTGGAGTCGCCCGGAACGGCCAACGAGTTCACCGACTCGCGGTCCCAACCGAGCGTGTGCGCGACCGTCCGTCGGCTCCAACCAAGTCGCCGATCGCACCGGACCCTTCGGCAGCAGGCGAACATCACACCCCCAACGCGCGATGCATGACCAACCGAGCCACCCGGCGTCGCATCGCTCCGCCTCCCAGGACAGACGATATGCACGGGGGTGCGAGCGCTGTGCGAGCGCTGTGCAACTGGCTGGCCGCTTCACCGCGCTCGTGGTCATCACTTCATGTGATGACGGCGGCAAGCATAGGTGCGACTCGTGGCGGCGGGTACGCGCGCTACCTGGAGAGCAAGACCGTGGAGCCAGAGCGCGGGGACTACTACCTGACCCCCGACGGCGAGATGGCGCAAGCTCCCGGTCGGTGGCTTGCCGATCCGGACACGCTGGAGCAGCTGGGCATCGTCGCCGGCGAGCCGGTCGAGGGGGCGGACTTCGTCGCGCTTATGGAGGGCCGGCATCCCGGGACCGGCCGTTGGCTGCGACCCGAGGGCGCCGGCGGCGGACGGGGCGGCGGGATCGACGCGACGTTCAGCGCCCCGAAGTCGGTCTCGACAGTATGGGCGCTTGGCGACCCGTGGCAACGCAAGCAGATCGAGCAGGCGCACGGCCGCGCGGTCGAACAGGCGATCCGCCGCCTGCGCGAACAGGTGCCAGTGGTGCGGCGGCGCTACAGCGGCCAGGTTGTCGAAGAGCACGCCAAGGACGTGATCGCCACCGAGTACCGGCACACGACCGCCCGCGGTGTCTCGGGCGCGCAGGCGCCAGACCCCCAGTTGCACAGCCACGTCGTCATCACCGGCGCGGTGCGCGAGGACGACCGGATCGTCGCCGTCGCGTCACGGCCGATCTTTCGCTCAGCGCGGGAGCTGGGCGCGTTCTACCGTGCCGCGCTCGCCGACCAGCTTGTGCGGGAGGGATACGCGATCGAACAGGGCACCGGCAAGGACGGCCGTTACTTCGAGATCGCGGGCGTGCCCCGCGAACTGCGAGAAGCATTCTCCGGTCGCTCCCGTGAGGTCGCCCGAGCAGCAGAGCGCTTCCGTACCCGCTACGGCCGCGCTCCCGAACGTGGCGAGCTGCGCAACCTCGCGCTCGAGAACCGCCGCGCCAAGACGCTCACCACACGCTCGGACCTGCAACGAGTGTGGGCGGAGACCGGGCGCACTCACGGGTTCGGACCGGATGAGGCCGTGCAGCTGATCGGCGCATCCGAGCGCCCGACAGCCGAGCGCACGATCGAGGATCGCGTCGAAGCGAAGCTGACAGACCAACACGCCGTCTTCCAGGCGGGCGACTTGCGCGCTGTCGTGCTGGAGCGGGCCGCCGGCGAGCTGGCGCCAGACGAGGCGCTTGGCGTCGCCCGGGAGATGATCCGTGACCGGCGGGTGCTGACCTTGGAGGGCGGACGGATGACCACCCTGGCGGTGCGCGCCCAGGAGCAGGCGATCGAACGCCGCGCCGCCCAGCTTGCCCAGCCCGCAGGCCGAGACGTCGGCGACGCGGCACGCGAACACTCGGCCCGTGAGGTAGCTGAGCGCATCGGCAATCCGCTCAGCCCCGAGCAGCACCATGCGCTTGAAGTCCTCACAGGCCCCGAGCGCGTCGCGGTGCTCGTCGGCCCCGCCGGGACCGGCAAGGGAGTGGTGATCGACGCCGCCGCCCGCGCAGAGCACCACGCCGGACGCGAAACGCTCGGGGTCGCAGTGTCCGGCTCCATGGCCGAGCGGCTCGCCGCCGACAGTCCCGCGCTCGGCGCACAGACGCTCACCCTGGACGCGCTTGTCGCCCGCGCGAACACTGGCACTATCCAAGTGGGCGAGCACACGACGGTCATCCTCGACGAGGCCGGAATGGTCGACCACAAGCGCCTCGACGCCCTGACCGGGCTCGTGGAGCGCTCCGGGGCGAAGCTGATCGCCGCCGGTGACGGCAAGCAGCTCCCTTCGATCGGCCCCGGCGGCATGTTCGACCGGCTCACCAACCACGCACCCACAGCTGAGCTCGCGGACATCCACCGCACCAAGGACCCGGCCGACCAGCGCGCCTGGCAAGCACTACGCGCAGGAGAACCAGAGCGCGCGATGGCGCACTACGCTTCCCGCGGCCAGTTGCACCTCTCCGACACTCGCGACCAGGCAGCAGAGCAAGCCGTACAAACATGGGCCACACTCACAGAGGGCCGCGATATCCGCGAGGTCGCGTTGATCGCCGACGCGGCGAACACGGAGATCGACCGGCTCAACGCACGCGCACAACACCTGCGCGCGGAGCGCGGAGAACTCGGACATCACGAGATCCCGCTGCCCGGCGTCCACTACGGGCTACGCGAAGGCGACCTCATCGCGTTCATCACGCAGCATCGCCCGCCGGGGCAGCCACGGGTCAAGAACGGCACCCGCGGGCAGGTGAGCGCCATCGGCGAACGAGGCGTGACCATCACGCTCGACGGGACACAGCGCAAAATCCAACTCACCAGCGAGCACCTCGATTCGCTGAGGTTGGCCTACGCGCAGCACGTCTACCGCCAGCAGGGCGCGACCGTCGAGCGCTCCGTCGTGCTCACCGGCGGCTGGCAAACCAGCAAGGAGACCGCCTACGTCGAGGCCACTAGGGCACGCCACGGCACCGACTGGTTCATCGCGCGCGACGACCTCGGCGAGGAAGGACAGGACGCCCCGCGGATCACGCGCCTGGCCCAGAAGATGACCAACAGCCGCGTGCGCACCCCGTCGCTTGCGTATCCGGAACGCCTCGCCCCCGGCTGGGAACCGAGCCACAACCCGCTACGGCTTCGCTCCGCACTCTCGCCGACACGCTGGCTGACCCGTATACCCAACCGCGACACGCCCGACCGTAGTGCCGGGCGCGGACGCTGAGCCACTGTCTGCTGGGCCGACTTCCGCGATGAAGGGCGGCGAAGTGCTGGAAGGCGTCCCGACGCGCGTGAGCGTAGACGCAACGAACGCGCCCGCCTTCTTCAACACACCACTTGACCCCACTGAGCGTGACCTGTTCGGCCCCACAGAGATCACGATCGAGATAGACGGCGCGATGATCCTGGCCCAAGAGGTCCAAGAGTTCGCTGTCCTCGCTGCTTCGTAGCGCTTCGAGATCGCGTCGGGCATTCTGGGAATCTGCGGGCTACCCGCAAGACCACCAAATCGGACGCTGGGTGCGCAACCTGTAGTGGGGCCGGGAAGGCTGCGCAGCGTGCCGCGCTGTACTCGATTGCCGCGCGTGCTTCGCTGGCGACTTCTATTCCGCTTCGTCAAGGGACATTCGACCGCCTTGAAGCCAACCGCAGCCCAGCCGATCAGCACTAGGATTGATACGTGGACTGCCGTGAGCACCTCAAGACGCTGAAGGACCGCGACATTCCAACCATCACGCGCAATAAGCCAAACCGTGTGCTCGCGATTCGTAGCTCTGTGATTGAAGTGATGCGGGAACAGCGCGGAACTGTCCCCATCGCACACGTTCAGCAAGCCCTCGACGCGCTCTACGAGAACCGCTCGCTGCGCATCAACAAGGCAACCTTGGGGCACTCCAACACGGCGTTCATCGGCGCAGTGCTTGCGCAATTGCCAAACGTCGAAGTCATCAGGAACCCACAGTCAGTGCTCCTCCCCTCAGCAGACGGCTGAGGTTGCACCAACATCGAACGGGACCACCGTCAAGGCGCAGACAGACGGGGCGGCGCTAGGGGGAACGGCGGGTCAGAACCCGTCTACGTGGGCGGCAACCCGAGCAGGTATTGCATAGTCTTAAAGTCCGACATCGCGACATCGGTGTCGCGATGTACTACACTAACCAGTATGAGCGCGAAGACCACCACCATCAGCATCAAAGGCAAGGTGGGCTACGAGGACGAGATCACGGTCGCCCAGGCGGCCCGGATCATCACCTTCCTCAACGCCGAGGGAGAGGACAACGCCTCCCTGGGGCCGGACCCCGGCCAGGGTCTCGGTGAACCCGGAGCCCCAGATTCAAAGAAGTCGGGGAACGGCGTCGCCAGCGCTCGGGAGGCGCTGGACCTCTCAGGCGCGAAGACGAACCCTGAGAAGATCGTCGCCCTTGGGCAATACGTTCTTCAGGACGGCGGCGACACCTTCAAGGTCGAGGACGTCAAGGCGCAGTTTCGACGCGCCCGAGAGTCCGCGCCCGGCAACTTCAGCCGGGACTTCGGGACCGCGTTGCGGGAGGGCTGGCTCGCCGAGGGAGACGGCGGCGACTATTACGTCACGAACAAGATCAAGGGCATCTTTGACGGTGACTTCAAGTTCCCGAAGTCGACGTCCAGCGGGAGTGGCCGCAGCCGCGCCACCACGAAGGCAGGCAAGGCGAAGCCCGACGTCTTCGCGGGAATCGACGAGTTTCCAACCCGCATGGAAGGGCTCGCCAGCTACTCAAAGATGAAATCCGACAAGGACCGGTTGCTCTGGGCCCTCCACTTCGCGAAGGGCCAGGGCATCAAGGGGCTCGTCAACAAGGACCTGGCATGGCTGACCGACCACCTCGGCGCGGGCGTGCCCAGCGGACACATCTCCGGGGCCGCGCGGAGCGCCAAGTCCGCCGGGTACCTCAACCGCTCGACGGTGGACCAGACCCTCCGCATCACGGAGGACGGGGAGATCTACCTCAAGTCGGTCGGCACGGCGGAGTCGTGACCGGGGGCGCGCACGACCCGGTAGCGCTGCGGTTGCAGCGACTTGACCTGCAGTTGCAAGCCCTCGTCCTCGGCCAACTAGCCGCCAGCCGCTCCGACGACGGTTCATTCTCTCCGGGTACCGCTTTTCAGTTGTTCCACGACTTCGCGCTGCCCGCGCCGGCCAAGATCGGGAATGTTTTCACGGCCTTGACGAAGAAGAAGTGGTTTACCAAGCAGCCGCAGCGGGCGGCCTACAAGGTGACGCCCTCTGGGCAAGCCAAGGTCCGTGAGCAGATGACGGACTTCGATCTCGTCGCGCTCGTGGCCGAGTCGGCACACAAGAACGCCCCCGTGTTCGGACGGACAGAGCATGCGCTGGTGCCCGTTCACCTCGCCCCGCCCGCCCTGGTCCGGCCCCTCCAATCGTTCCTGGCGGACCACCCGTTCGACACCAACGTATTCGGCATGACCCGGTTCCCCGACGCGAAGGCTGGGACGGCCGACCCAGTGGGGCGGGCCCTGGCCATCGTCCGGGAGGTCTGCGCCGAGTCAGGGCTGGAGTTCCACCTGGCCTCCGACCGGGCGATCGTTGACGACCTGTGGGACAACGTCACGGCGCACATGTGGGCCTGCCGCTACGGCGTCGCCTTCTTCGAGGACCGGGCTGACCGCGGGCTCAACCACAACCTCCTAATCGAGGTCGGCGCGATGATCATGGGCGGCCGCCGGTGCGCGCTGCTGAAGGACGGGTCCATCGAGAAGTTGCCCACCGACTTCGTCGGGATGATCTATAAGTCGGTGGACCTGTCGGCTGAAGAGACGGTCGCACAGGTCGTGCGCACCTGGATCAAGGACGACCTCACCGTCGGGAATCTCTAGGTTCCGCTCACCGGAGCCGAACGGGCGCAGGCGCACGTCCTTCGTCAAGCGACATGCGCCCGCCAGCGAGCGACGCAAAGCGGTTCGCATTGACTTCGGTTGGCTCCATCCAACTGGGCTCGAACTCCAACCTCCTGCTTGCAAACCGCCATCGCGTCGATTCCCCACAAAATAAGGCCCGATGTGGTACTCACCTGCGGTACTCTCCGCCAAAAGCGAGTACCAATCGGGTACCACCCGCCTCCAAAGCCCGCCGATTTGCAGGCACTTCCTCCAATGGAGCCAGCCGGGATCGAACCGGCGACCTCCTGCTTGCAAATTCGGGCAGCTTCATAGTAGTCAGTGGCCGGTGTGCGTCGATAGGCGTTTTCGCGTCGCTTGCGGTCATCTCATCGGCCGTTGTTCGTGGTTGGTTTCCGCGTTTGCTTGGTCCCTGCTTGACCCCCAGCCGCGAGCATGTCGCCATACTCGGCATCGAGGGCTTCGCGGGCCTCGGCGGCGTGGCGCCGCGCCTCGAAGAGGTGAATGTAGGTGTCCCACGTCGTCGAGGTCTTGGAGTGCCCGAGCTGGCGGGAGACGAACTGCACGTCGCGGCCCTGCGCGATCAAGATGGAGGCGAAGGTGTGGCGCAGCGCGTGGGGCGTCACGTCCGCTAGCCCAGCGTCGTCGCAGGCGCCGCGGAAGGCGCTCAGGGCGCCCTTGTAGGTCATCGGCCGGTGTGGCGTCGAGCACTGGAATACGAAGTCATCGTCAGCGGAGAAGCGCTCCGCGAGTCGGTGGCGCCGCAGCAGCTTCGCCAGGCCGTCCATGAGCACGATGTCACGCCGGGCTGCCTTCGTCTTGAGCTTCACGCGCTCGCCCTGGCGGCTGAGCTGGTAGCGGGCGCGAATCTCGCTGCCGGCGAAGTCGATGTCACCCCAAGTCAGCCCGAGCACTTCCATCACCCGGAGACCCGTGAACAGGCCCGTGGCGATCATCGCGTGCCCGTCGCCCGCGTGATCGAGCAGCTTGTCCATCTCGTCGCGGGAGAGGAAGCGCTGCCGCGGTTCGCCAGCGCTCGGGCGCTCGCGCGGCAGCAGCTTGTCAGCGGGGTTGGCGGGGATGAAGTTGTAGCGGGCCGCGTAAGCGAGCACACCGCGCACAGCCATCCAGCGGGCGCGAATCGACCAGTCCGAGGCGCCCTTTGCGCGCTGCTGGCGATGCCACTCGACCAGATCCTCAGTGCCGATGGATCGGATGCGGCGGTCGCCGAGTTCGGGGAGTAGGTGGTGATTGACGCCCGTCTTGTACGACTCAAGCGTCCGCGGGCGTAGCTCCTCGATCGCGACCAGGCGTTTGACGTGGATCAGCCACGCCTCGGCGACCTGCCTAACGGTCTCCCTGCCGGCTCCGGCCGGGGGAATGCCGCCGGAGCGAACCTCGACCGCCCAGGCGTCGCGCTCACGGCGGGCCTCCATGAGACCGACGTCGCCGATCGTCTTCCAGCGGGCTTTCCGCCCGTCTTGAGGCGTCGCGCACGCGAGGTATGTGCGGCCGGCGATATACAGACCCCGCTCGACCCGTTTGCGCTTCTCGGTGCGTGGCATCAGCTTGCTCGTCTCAGTGTCGCGGTGTCCGGCAGTGAAGCGCGGCGGCCAAGGGCCTCGTCCAGCTCGTCGCGATGGTAGACCTTTCGCTTGCCGCCGTGGGCCGTGAACGTCCCGTCGGCGCTCAGCTTGCGGAAGGTACCCAGCGCGATCCGTGTGTACTCGGCGGCCTCCTCGACGGTCAGCCACGGCGAGCTGGATGCCGGCGTGGTGTCTGCGAGCCGGTCGGCAAGCCGGGGCGCGAGCTGGTCCGCCAGCGCGTCCAAGAATCCGTCGGGAACCTCGATCGACACGGGCTATGCCGCCTGGACCTCTGACGGGACGGCTGCCGCCGTTCCCTCAAGCAGTTTGAGCAGTTCGTCCGAGCTTGCGAGGACGAACGCATCCGCGCATCCCGCGCATCCCGCGCATCCCGCGCATCCCGCGCATCCCGCGCATCCCGCGCATCCCGCGCATCCCGCGCATCCCGCGCAGCCCGCGCATCCCGCGCAGCCCACGCAGCCCACGCAGCCCACGCAGCCCACGCAGCCCACGCAGCCCGCGCATCCCGCGCATCCCGCGCATCCCACGCATCCCGCGCATCCCACGCATCCCGCGCATCCCACGCAGCCCACGCAGCCCACGCAGCCCACGCATCCCACGCAGCCCACGCATCCCACGCATCCCGCGCAGCCCACGCATCCCACGCATCCCGCGCATCCCACGCATCCCGCGCATCCCGCGCATCCCGCGCAGCCCACGCAGCCCGTTTAAGCGCCTCCACGTCCTCGTCGCTGAGCGGGTTGCCGTCGAGGTCGCGGGTGTAGCCGTCGGCGACGCGCCAGCAGATCGCTTTCACGTCCTCGGCCTTCGTGATGTTCACGAGCCCCCACTGCTCGTCGATCATCAGCCACACGGCGAACTGCGGCCACACCTTCGAGAGATCGGCGCCGACCGGGATCGCGCCCATGAACCGCTCGGGCCACGGGATCGCCAGCTCGTCGGGCAAGCTCTCGAAGATGCCATCCTCCAGGTACGCGAGCTGCGTCGGGATACCGAACTCGGCCTCGTAGCGCATGTGACCACCGTCGGGGTCTTCGAGCACACAGCCGACCGCGCAGTAGGTCGGTTTGACGCCAGCGCGAACGTAGGCGCCCTTGGCGATCTCGTCCGCCTGGCGGTGGGCTTGGATTTTCGCCATCACCTCGGCCTTCAACTCGGGCTTGCCGTGGTAGGCGATCAGTGCATCGGTCACGACGTTCTCCTTCTCTCGTTGGTTGGTCATGCGTTCCCTCCGGTCGGGATGCGCCGGTCGCTGCCATCGATGGTGATGAGGTTGCAGTGTCCGATGAGGCGCGAGACGATCGCCTCCCCATACTCCTCCGGCCAGCGGTCTCGCAGCCCATCCAGGTCGAGGTTCGTGGTCACTAGCAGCGGCGCTTGACGGACGACTCGCTGATCGACGGCCAAGTAGACCATCTCCGCGCCGTACGCGGTTGGCCTGCCCTTGTCGATGTCGTCGAGCATCAGTGCCCGGCCCGACTGAAGCGTTGTGAGAGCACGATCGCGCGACGGGCTCTCGAAGCCGGAGCCGAGCGCCGCGAACATCTCCGGTGCGGTCAGCCAGTACGCCGCCCGGCCCGTGCTCTCGATCCTCGCGTTCACTGCCGCCGCGGCGAGCGTTGACTTGCCAACACCCACGGGGCCGGTGAGTAGGAGCCCGTGGAGATGGCCGGCGCCCCAGCGTTCAGCGGCGCGCAGCGCGTGCTCCGGCATCCCGTCATCACGGCAGCCCTCGAATGTAGCCGCACGAAAGGCGGCTGGGATGTTCGCGGCCTCGAACACCCGCCGACGACGCTCTTGCGCTTCCAGCTCGTGCTCGCGCTCGCGCTCGGCGGCTTCCTGGGCGTCCAGCTCCGCCGTGCAGCATTCGCAGTAGGCGGCCGTTGCGCGCTGGATATCCCCGAAGGTCGTGCCGACGGGATGAACGCCGCGGGTGACGGGCGCTCCACACTTCCCGCAGGGTGTCGTCAACTGCTCCGGCGGCCCGGCAGTGAGTCGTTTGGGCTCCGAGTGGCGCGGCGAGTCTGTGGCGGGCATCAGCTTCTCCTCAGTAGGTGATTGAGTGACTGTTTGGGCCGTGCCGCCTGGGAGCGCACGGGGGCGCCGGCTGGCGCGCGTTTCAGGAAGTTCCGATACGTCGCCACCCAATCAACGATCCCGCGTTTCTGGCCGTTGCCGGCGAGCGCCCAATGCTCAAGGTCTTGCGCGACCGATAGGTGATCGCAGTTGGGCATCGCTACGAGCGCCAGTCCGACGCCGCGGAGCGTCGGTGTGTTGCCACCGCGCTCACCGTGGGCGCGAGTCAGCACATCGAGCACGTTCTTCGCGACGGGCTCCATCTCGGTGGGAAGTCCGGCCGGGAGGGCGGCCTGCTCGACCGGGCGTGCGCGCGCGTCTACCTCGCCTTCTCCTTGAAAGCCTGTGGTAGTAGTCCCCTTCCCCTTCCCCTTCCTAAGAAGCTCAGGCGAGCTTCCGGTGAGGCTTACCGATCCCGTTTGTTCATCGGGTGATCCGTGAGGCTCACCGGATGCTCTCCCTATGCTCAATTTGAGCTTTTCCAGGCCCCTGACGAGCCATGCGGCTTCGCCGTACACCTCCAGCCAACGCACCCGAAGCGGGTGGGACACACCAACCTCCTCAAGCTCTTTCACGACAGCCCTGACGCACGGCTCGGTTTTCGAGCGCCACCGCGCCAGCCGACTCCAGACGAACATGACGCCACCCTCGTACAGCACCCGAAAGTGCTCCGGCGCCGTAGCCAGCTCCGCGAGCGCATGGTCGAGCTGTGTGGCGTCAACCTTGCTCTCGACCATTGCGCGCTTCCCCACGTCGTACAGGCCCGCGACGCCGCACCGCGGATTCGTCCACGACCAGATCCACAACCACGCCGCCTCGGGCGATAGATCATCGAAGGCCGACATTGACCATGTGCCGCTGGCGAAGTCCTCATTACGACTCACCTGCTCATCCTCACGAGGGCCTCCGCGAGCCCTTGCCAGTCGCCGAACATGCGGCGCACCACCCCGTTGGACGGCAGGATGGGATCTTTGAGGGCATCCTTCCAGCGAGGAGCGCGCCCATGTTGGGCGACCCATTGTTCGGCGGCCTCGCGCGCGGTGGACTCTGTCCACATGCGCCGACGTTTGCCGGGGCGCCCGATCCCATGCTGGCGCATCCGTTCGCGGTCGCGGGCACGCTTACGTTCGACTGGCGTGGACCGCGGGATACGAAGTTCGCCCATGATCTCATCGGCGGTGCGCCCGACGGCTAGACGCACTCGTATCTCGTCGAAAAGGCAGTGCGCCTCGAGCCTTCCGAGCGCGATATCGCCACGCGGATCGACGAGGTAGTGGGATTTTGCGGCCGTGGTTCCCATCGCCTCAACGACCTGCTCAAGTGAGTGATCGGAGCACCACTCCCTACGGAATGCCGCTTTGGCCTCTTTTTCGCCGATCGACCTCCACAAGCCACCAATCGGACCGTCGGCGAAAACGCTCTGCTTCTCCAGCAGGATTAGATAGGCGTCCTGCACCACGTCCTCGGCCATGTAGCGGTCAAGGCGGTCTCGGCCATCGCGACGTTCGCCACCAATAGGCACGGACATCATGGCGCGCACAAGGTTCTCGATCATCCCCGGCTCAGGCGTCAGATCGCGAATAGCCATCACAGGCAGTAGCTCGACTGTTTGACGGGCTTTCCCGGCTGCCACCCGTGCCGACACCCGGCGTCGAGGCACAAACGGTTGATCTCGACGCTGAGACGCATCGCGCCTTGGGTTCCAAAAAGACGCCCCAGCGTAATGCGGCTCGGCATCGTGGCTGTTTCATGCGCGAGGTCTTGCTTGCTGGGTATGCGCTTATGGCGTGTCACCCATTCACAAAACGCTTTGCGTGCTGTCTCCCGATCCCACCGTGAGCAACGCCGGATGGGTTTCTCGGGTTTGAAGCCCGCAGCTTCGAGCGCGGCCGACCACGACTGGAAGTATTTGGAGATGATGGCGGTTGTCGGCAGCGAATCGTGCTGCTCAAGGTCTCGTGCGATTGGGACGCTACCCTTGCGCTCCCCGAACTCCCGCAGGGCCTCGATGATTGCCTCCCGGTCCCATTCGCGGAAGCTGCGGTGCAGGCCGATGTAGTCCGTCTCGCCGCGGGCCTGTAGCGCGGCGATTTCTAGCCCGAGCTGGTGGCGCTCGCCGTCGTCTTCCGCGACTGCCAGCAGATCGATGTGTGCTTCGGAGCCGGGCCACAGAAAGAACGTCCGAGGGTCCTCGTGCTTTATCGCGGTGGACGACAACCCTCCAGCCGCATCCACGCTGATTTGCGGATGATCGCGACGCTTCCTATAGACGTTCATCGCCCCCCTGCGGCTGATCTCGATTGCCAGCCCAAGAGTGGCCCCCGAGGGGACCATCCCTTTGGTGAGGATGTCGAGCAGTGCTTCCTGGGCGCAGTCCTCGGCGTCCTGGCGGGAGCGCGCAACCGGCAATGTCGCGCGCGCGACTCGCCCAAGCGCCGCGGTGTCGAGTGGAGTCTTCTCAAGCAACAACGCAGGGACGGGCATCACTGCCCCCCCCCGCACACGGCGAAGCGTTGGCTACATGGGCATCTGGCGGTGCTGTAGACTGCGGGGGCAGGCATGGCGGTGTGACCTCCGTGCTCGTCAAGCCCCCAGCGATCCGTGCAAGGCGAGCTGGGGGCTTTCTTGCGGCGCCGACCAGCTCATCTGCTGGCGCCCCAGGCGCTCCATGCGCCCTGACGGTGTGGGCATCCCGCACCTCCCTGGTGCAGGTCAAGCATTCGAGGCGACCTCCTCGCGCGGTGTGAGGGGCCACACATCGCTGGCGACGAGCCCGTAGAAGGTCGCCACTTTCCTGGCCGTAGAAGGGTGGGGGAAGCCGGTGCCGGCCTCGAGTCGCTGAAGCGTTCCGCGGGCGACCCCACACCCTGCGGCGGCTTGCTCCAGGTTTAGCCCGAGGTCTCGGCGCTTCTCGCGCAGGAGCATCGGCCGTCCGCGGCTCAGTGGCCTCGTGAGACGATTTTGGATCACAGTGGTGCTCATTGGCCTCTATCCACCAATCTAGCAGACGATGGCCCCATTCGTCCAGAGCTGGATGCCTTTCCGTGCAAGATGCGGTTTACTTCTCTGCCGATGCCTTCGGATCGGGACGACCTCTTTGGGAACCGCGTGCGGGCAGCGCGCGCATACAAGGGGCTCAGCCAGGCGCAGCTCGCGGACGCGATCAGCCAGCGCTATCCGGAGGCAGCGGTCAGCCCGTCAACGATCAAGCGCTTGGAGGCAAACGACGCGGCCGTGCGAGGCTCCAAGCGGGAGTGGACCGTCTGGATTGCCGACATGACGGGCGCACCAGACTGGTTCCTCGAACACGGTTGGACACGCCCTCGGCCGGAATACGGGGGGAACGCCTTCGAGGCGTCGTGGCTCGCCGTTCAGCTCGGCGACCTCCGAGATTCGCCCGATTCCGACGAACTCACCGACCAGCTCGCCGAAGGGCTTGCCAAGTTCGGCATCCAATTCGCGGACGACGACTCGTTTGATGATGTCATCGGACGCCTCGATAAAAAGTCGGAGTCCCTCTCCCGGCTTGCCGAGGCTCATGCGGGTCGGGAACAAGAAGCAAGCTATGAGCGTTGGTTGATCCGCAAGGGATTTTCGGAGCAAGCAAGAAAGGAGCTTCTAGGTGCTGCGCCCGAGACAATGAAGGAGCTTGCCGAGAAGGCGCCTGCCCTTACTGCCGGCTTGGAGCCGGGCACGATAAGGGTCCCGAGCGTGGTTCAAGCACCTCGCACGCAAGCGCTAGTGGAAGGGCTGATGAACCCAGACGCCCAACGCGAATTGAGGGAATTTGGAGATGCGATCCAGCAAGAGCTCGACCGGAGAGACCCACAAGAAGTTCGAAGGGCGCTCGCAAAAGCGAAAGCTCCAAGACCGGACCCCGGCGAGGTCCCCAAGGTAGAACTCTCCGAGGCTGACGCCACGCTAGTTGCCAGGGTTATCAAGGGCGGCGAGCGCCTATCGGGGGGGGATCATCGCCGGGTGCAAGCGATCCTGACCGACTTTGTGAGCAGGCGTATTGGTGCGGTGACCGACGAGACGCCCCCCTTGACCGAGCAGGCCGCGAAGCCCGAGCCCACTGAAGCCGACATCACGCCACGCTCCGCAGCCGACGCGCCTCTCCCACCGCCTCCCGGCGAGCTTGGCCGCCGCGCGCGAGAGCATCTGCCCAGCACTGGAGATCGTGAGCAGTCGCAGACCCCGGAGGCGCCCGATGCTCGCGAAGGTACTGGCGGATGAACTCGCCGACCGCGACCTCTGCCGCGGCGTCCCACCGGATCGCCTCGTCCGCTCGCTCCCCGTCGTAGGCGCGCAGGGCGCGCGTCTGGCCGGAATCTTCGGTCATTGCGGAATTAGTTCTAGCCGCTCGGGGGCCTGCGTGTGCGCGCTGGCCCGGTATCTCGGGGAAAAACATGCGCGTGCAAGTGTTCGTACACCCCTCGATTTGCAGGGGAAACGTCACAGTGACGCTTCTGAACGACAAGAGCCCCTCGGCCGAAGCCGAGGGGCTCTGAGGGTCGCCCTGCTGACGACTGACTGCTGGGTTCCCGTGCAGGGTACCGGCGGGTGCGGTCAGCGCGTGCGCGCGAGCAGGATGTTGTAGCGGCGGGCGCGGTTGTCGATCTCCCAGCCCTTCTCCGTCGGCTTGCCGTCCGGCAGCTTCCCGCGTTCGGCTGCCGTCCAGATCACCTTGCGCATCGTGACGAGCTCGGCGCGGAGCTTTGCGAGCGCGTGAGCGTGTAGGCGCGGATGCCGCCCGTCGGCGTCGTAGGCATCCACGGCGGCGCGTTCCTTCGAGTCGAGCACGTCGAGCGGGTTAGCGACCGGTGTGAGGATCAGCGCGGCCTCGGCGTCGCGGCGCGTCACGAGGCCCTGCAACACGACGCCGGCCGCCCGCACGTACTCGCGCAAGACGCCCATCGCGTCCTGCCACTTCCGCTCGCGCAGCAGCCGGCCGAGGTCGGTGTCCGCGCCGATCGCGCCCGTGCCGACGTTCCACACGAAGCTGCACAGCCCATCGAACTCGTTCCTGTTCAGGTCGCCGAGGGCTCGCACGGCGGGCGCGTAGCGCTCGTCGATGAGCCGTTGGAGGTTCGCCTGCGCCTCCGACTGCGTGATCGGTGGGGAGCTGGCGGTGATGCCTTCGGTTTCGCCGTAGCCCCTGGTGTAGACGCGCCCGAACGGATCGAAGTACGGTCGGCTGGAGAACCCCTCGAACCGCTCGATCAGCCGCAGGCCGTTCTCGGAGATTTTCATCCCACGAACCCCGCCGCCTGCGCCGCCGCCTGGCTCGTGAACCCCGCCTGCGCGGCTGCCGGGGTCGGCGCTGCTGGGGTCAGCGCGTCGGGCACGATCGCGCTCTGCGGTCGCGTGGAGTCTGCCGGCGCCGCGTGCGGCTGGTGCTCCATCTCTTCGGCGTCGGACACGGACACATTAGGTTTCCCTTCCAGCGTTACCACCGGCTTCGTCAGGCCGGTGCCAGTCACTTTGTGTTCGTGGAGGAGCCCCGCAAACGCCCGCTGACCCTTGGCGACCTCGGCCTCGATAAATGCCTCCAGCTCGGCACGCAGGCCCTCGGGGAGCTTCCCGAGAACGGCCTTGGCGTCCGCCTCGATCTTGAGCAGCTCGGGGTTCTGGCGACCTTTCAGCCACGTCACGATGCCAGTCCCGGCCGAGACCGCACCAGCGGTCGCCACTGCGGTCACTTCGCCTGCGGACAGGTGTAGACCGTACTTTGCGCCCGCGCCGGCAAGCCAAGCGCTCGCGGCGGCGATGATCGGGCCGAGGAAGAATGCGACGAATCGCTCGATGCTCATGGGTTGTCTCTCCTTGTGGGATTGTTGGGAACTACTCGACCGCCCGCCCAGGCTCCCCAGGCGGCGCGGCTACCTTCAGGTGACGTAGAAGCCGGTTGACCTTCTCGTCGAGCACGCCGACCCCGCTAGGCGTCTCGGGGTTCAGGTCGTCCTTGATGAGCGCGAGCGCCGCGTGAACATCGGCGATCCCGCCGTCGGTCTCCGGGTCGAGAATGTCGAGCACGCGCTTCATGTGCTCCGCGTGCTCGGCGTGCGAGGCGGCAAGCTCATCGATCCGGGCGTGCAGCCGGTCGGTGACGCCCTTGTGCCAGAAGTACACGATGAGGCCCCCGACGAACACCACCGGGGCGGACGGCAAGATGGCGATCGTGTAGTACGTACTGACGCCGATCGCCAACAGGAAGATCACGAGGCCAGCCGCGTAGAAGTTGCTCCGTGTCATCACAAGCTCCCCAGGTGAGGGCCAAGAAGCGCGGCGGTGATCGCCGCGACCCCCAGCCAGAACTCTCGGCGCGAGAGCTGCTTGGACACCGCGTCCTGCGCCGACTTCGCCAAAGCCGAGGAGACCGCCTCCGCGGTCTTCATCTTCGCCAGCACCTCCTTGAGGCCGTTCTCCACCCCGGCGACCTTCTCCCCGAGGTGCTCCTGCGCCCGGGCGGAGCGTTCGATCGAGCCGTTGATTGCGTCCAGCCGCCGGTCGTGATCGTCCAGGCGGCCATCCACGACCTGCTGACGGCGCCCGCGGGCTTCGGCTAGCTGCACAGCCTTCGCTTCGCGCTGCTGCGGGCTCTCGTCGGGCATCAGGTCTTGATCCACACGTTGCAGACAGTGGACGGCTGGATGTTGGTGTGAGATTCCGCCGCGTTCTCGGCTGGCGCAGCTTTCACGCCGATGCGGAATTTGAAGGCACCTGTGTAGTTGTTGGCAAGACCTTTGTCCGACCCGCCCCCCGAGGTATCACCTACGACCTTGCCTTCTTCAACCTCGGGCGCCGCGCCGCCGGCTTCCTCGGAGAACATTTCGTGGCCGTGTTCACGCAAGCCCGACTGCGCGGCCGTCAACGTCACCGTGGACGCGCCGAGTTTCGCCCCGAGTTTGTTTGTGGAGCCCGGTCCCATCGGGACACGTTCCACGTAGTTCGGTAGGTTGAAGGTCGTGGATTTGTTGCCTTCCCCATACGTCGTGCCAATCGCGGCGAACAGGGCTGCGTAGGTGCTCCGTGACACTTCCTGCCCTTCACACTTCAACCAGCCCGACGCAGGGCTCGCGGCGGCGGAGAGCTTGAGATCCCCGGACTGCCACACCGCCGCTTCGGCTTCGGCCTTTTGCGTTGCCGTCAGCGTCAGGGAGGCGGCGACCTTGGAGGAGTTGATCGTGCCGGGGCCGACCTTGCCTTCTTCCTTCGTTTCCGCGACGGTGCCCCCGGTACACCACGGCCGCACGTCGGTCTGTGCGGCGATGCTGTACGTGCCAGCCGTGTTCAGGATCACGATATTGCGGATGCGTACCTTGCCGGCAGTGGTGGCTGGGACGTGTTCTTCGGCGGATTTCTGTGTCGCCTCTTCGGTACCTGCCACGACGCTGACCGTGGCCGCACCGTCGGAGATGGAGGGCGTAAGCTCGAAACCGACCGTCATATATTTGCCGGCGGCGGGAAGCGACGACGGTTTTAGCGCTTTGATTTTCGCCGCTGTCGTGACGGAGCGCACGAGGCCGATCGCGGTGAGCGGCAGCCAGCAGACGCCGCCGGTCGTGGCGGCTGACTCCAGCTTACATTCACTGGTCGATTCCAGTGCGGCGGTGAAGCCCCAGTCGGTGGAGAGCGTCACACCGGCCTGGAGGTGGTCGATCTCCCCCCTGTTTTCCTCGTCCAGGGCGTTCACTATCGCTTCCATCTCGACCGGGCCGTTCGGGATGAAGTCTTTGCCGTTCGGGTAGGGGTACCCTCGGTTAGTGGTAGTCGCGTCAGACATGGACGGGTGCTCCCTTCTAAATTACGTCGGCGAGTGTGACCGCATCCCAAGACACTTCGGGAGCTTTTTCCCATTCGAGCGTTGCGTCTTCCCACATGGGTGCCGACCATGACATAATGAGCTTGATGCCTCCGGCCTTTTGTGTCAGGAGCGCCGCTTCGATTGCTTCCTTTTGTTCTGTCGTCGGTTCGGGGGTGACGAGCGCAAGGGTTCGGTAGGCTTTTCCTTCGGGACGCTCCACAAGGGTGAGGTTGAATTCGGGCGCTTCAGTGGTCCCGTCACCGACCAAAGCGGGCGCAGCAGCGATAGCCATAGCCTCGATGCCGCCGCGTTTCTGTGGCCCGAGTTCTTTGATCGTCGCACGCTGCACTACGGGGCTCGCACCGGGTGGGAGATCGACACCGTAGATCGATGCCTCCCACGGCAGCCAAGCATCGGGGCAGACTGCGGGGACGGCCACGATGCACCACGGCCCGTACAGCACACCGTCGATTTCGCTGCCGAGCACGATGTCGTCGAAGCCCTGAAAGCAACCATCCATCAAGGCGGCGCATAGATACCGGCCGAACCAGCCGTTTTCTTCGTCGCTGCCCATGATCGGGAGCACGCGCTGATAGAGGCGTTCTCCGCTTTCCGAGATAGCTGGTTCTGGTTCGCTCATTCGGTGCTTTCGGTGAGGGCGATCGTGATGCCGCCGAGCGACTTCCAATGCACGCCCGCGTCGGTGGAAGGCGTGTGGCCTTTCTGTTTGCCTTCGGTGATCGATTCGTACACGACGCCTGATTCGTAGACGAGAGCTTTCTGCGCGTATTCGGTCCCGGCCGCGTATGCCGAGACGCCCACCAGGCTCGCGGTCGTCACCAGCGGCGCGATGCCGGAAAGGGCAACGGTAGCTTCGGCGCCGTTGACCTTCAGTTCGGTGTAATGGCCGAACCCCTGTACGTTGTCGATCGCTGTCGCCACGTCCTGGTAGTAGAGGTTTTTCTTGTTGACCCATCCCGTCGAGTCGCCTGGTGTCGGGACGCCGTGCGTCGCGGGGTTCAGTAGTTGTTTCAGCGCGGCTTCCAGGTTCGCCTCGACTACTGCTTTTTCGTAGCCGGCGAGGAACGTGCCCGCGAGTTTGATCGTGATGGGGTGCAGGGTCGGCAGGCCGATGAAGTTTTTGAAGGTCTCCTCGCGCGCTGCTTTCAGTTTTTCATAGGCGAGTTCGAGTGTCGCTTTCGGCGGGACCGTCCCTTCCTTGGTGAGCGGGATGACGGTGACGCACCGTTCGATGTCTTCTGCTTCGACTTCGCTGCCGGCCTCTTTCGCGATTTCTTCCGCGCTCGGGACAGTGTGCTTCAGTTCCAGCATGTCCACCGCGACGCACCGCGCGATGCCCGGCACGAGCAGCCTGACATAGGTCGCCCAGTCTTCGGGGAGGATCGGCTGCGGCTTGATGATTTTCGCCAGTTCCCGGATCTTCTGTAGGTAGGCTTCGAGCGTTTCTTCTTCTTCGCCTCCGGCCGGTGCCGTGGTGAGCACGATCCCTTTCGGCTTGATCCACGCGAGTGGTTCGTTGGGTTCCGCTGACGCCGCGCCGGGGATGTTGCCTTCGCTGCCAGGTTCTTTCGCCTGGAGGTTGACGGCGCCTTTCACTTCCGGGCCAGGGGGGATGACGACTTCATCGACCACTTCGAACGCGACCGCTGTGCCGCCTTCGGGCGTGATGAGGATGACGGCGCCGGCTTCGAGCGTGTGCCCGAGTTCGTCGGCCGCTTCGACGGTGGCCGTCGCTTTGGCCGCCGCGGCCGGTTCGGGCGGCAACTGATAGAAGAATTCTCCCATCCACTTGAGGAGTTCTTCCGGCGAGCCGTAGCAGGAGACGATGACTTCGCACCCGATGGCGCAGAACGCCTTGAACAAGCGGTACTGCGGGCTCGCAGCGTTGGGCACCATGTTGGGGTACTGCGCCTGGAGCTGTTCGATGACGCGCTGCACCATCGCTTCGGAGTTGGGGATGAGCGGAGCGTTGGGAAAGACGGTCATGTGGACACCTCGATATCGACGGCCTGGGCGAGCTGGACGATCTGGTCGAGGGTGAACGCCAGGGTCGCCCGTGGCTCCCACCGCTGCGCTACGGCGAGCAGCGTGGCCTCGCTCACGCCGCCCACCCTGAACGACGGGTCGATGAGCCCCAGCGTGGGCTCATCGACAAGGGCGCCGCGTTCGACGCTGAAGACCATCGCCACGCACTCGGCGACCTCCTCCGGCGAATCCTGTTCGACGAACGCGATCTCCGACTGGTTGTAGCCCCCCATGCGGAACGGCCACTCCATGACGGGCACTTCGAGCGGTTCGGCCATCCTCTGCCTCCCTACTACCAGTTCGGGGTATCCCAGGCGACGATGTAGGGGCGCCCACGGTTGTCGATCGCCACCAGGCATTCGTCGCCCCGGGCCGGCAATTCTTTCGGTGCGGCGGGTTTCGGCCACGACGCTTCGCCGAGGTAGAACCCGGTCGTGTCGCCGAGCTGCTGCACGCGCACCTTGTCTGCCGTGCTCCCCGGCGCTTCGAGGACGACGGCCGCAACGAGGGAGAGCCGGCGGCGGGCTGCGCGCTGCTGGGAGTCGTGCAGGTCTCTGAAGGCGGCGTCCATGTCAGGTGCCCTTCCAGTGACGGGCCTTGAAGCCTTCGGCGGCGGGGTTGGGGTAGGCGGCGAGCCGCGGGCGGAAGCCGACTTCGGGCGAGCCCCCGGGACGCGACGCTTCGAGCGCCACATCGATGTCGGGGCCACCTTCAGGGCGCATCGAGCCCGGTATCTGAATCCACATGAAGCAGTGTTCGACCCCGCCGGAGTTCTTCACCCATACCGTGATGTACTTGCCTTCGCCAGGTTCGCCCCACACTTCTTCGAACTCGTGAGTATCGAACGGCGTGGAGTCCGTTCCCTGCGCCACCTCCATGCTGATTTCTTCCTTGTTCGTGCGGCCCGTTGTCTTCCCGGCGGGCGACGTGGGCCACAGCCCGGCGGAGTGCAGATCCCACGACAGCAGGCCCGAGCAGTCAAGCCCTTCCTCTTCTGATTTTTTGGGCCTCGATTCACCCTTGAACAACCCCGGCACTGGCGTGGCGTGGAACGTCGCGTGTCCCCCGCCGTAGAAATAGATGTAGTGCTGTTCGTCGATCCACTTCCCCTGCACGTACACCTGCCAGATGAGCGAGTCGGGTCTCAGTTTAGTGCCGGTGGGGTCGGTCTGTGATTCGTGATTTCCGGTCGCCGGGTTGTGGGCGATGACTGTCAGTTCCTTCTTCGATTCAGCCTTTTCCTTCTTCGCCTGCGTGGGCAGTATCAGTTCGATCGTGGTGGCGTTGTCGGTGATGTCCTTGCGTTCGATGTTGTAGACGATCCACTTCCTGACTTTGCCATCGTCGTCGCGGCTGATCGCTTCGCCAACCGAGTCGTCGAACGAGACGAGCTGCCCAGGTGGGACCTCCCACAGCAGCGCCCGGCATTCGATGATTACCTTCGAGACTTTTTTCTTGCTGTGGTCGAGTTCGTACCCGATGTCGAGGATGCCCTTAGAGTTTTCAGAGAGCTTGGCGACAGCTTTACACTTCTGGAGGTACTTCTCGCTGTAGAGGTAGAACGTATTGCCGTATTTCCACAACAGCCATTTGCCGGGTTTGAGGAGGGATTCAATACCTGACAATGCGTTTTCTTCGTTTTCATCTTCTTCTTCAGGTTCTTCGTTCGTGTTGACCTTTTGGTTCAGTTCGAAGAATTCCGGCGTGACAGTGGTTGTGGTCTTCGAGGTAAAGGAGCTGGGGCTACCGCCGTATGCCTTGATGATCTCTTCGGCTTCGGCCTTGTGTTTGCCGTAGTAGCTGGGCGCTTCCCCGGAGTCCTCCACTTCCGTTGCGATTTCGCCGGGGTCAGTCATACCCCCACGGGCGAGCGCTGCTGCACCCTTGCCGTTCGCCTTGGGGCCGTTGCCAAACCCCTTGCCACCCTTCACAAAGCATTCGGCCATTTCCTTCGCCGTCTGGTCGCTCGGCGTTTTAGGGAAGTTCGGCTGCGACCCCGATGCGCCGGAGCCGCCCTGTAGGACACCCCAATAGCCGGCCGAGTTGGGCGTGGTCAGGTTGCGCAGGGTGGACTCGCCTATGGCCGCACAGATGATCGCCACGGCCACGACCGCCGGTGTGCCGATGCAGGCGTTCAGGAGAATGGTCGCCATCTTCGCCTGTTCGGCGTCCGCGACCTCGTTTTCGATCTTGAACTCACCCGCTTTGAGCCCTGGCACGGGGGCTCCCTTTTCTCCTTCGGTCGTGCTTGTGGTGTTCGCCGGTTCGCGGGGTTGATCTTCCTTGAGCTGTGGGCAAACCAAGTTCGCATGGGGACAGAACTTTTCGATCTGTTCCTTTACGAACTCCTGCAAAGTTTTGTGACCGCGGAATACCTTCACGGGGTCGCGCGCACGAGGCCCCTCCTTCATCAACCAAAAGTCACGGTCTTCGAATTCAAGTGTGAATTCGTCCACCTTCTTCTTGAAGGCACACGCCTTGAATGACAGCCCATCCAAGAAAGCCTCCGCCTTGCTGCTGAACCAGCCCGAATGCACAAGCAGGTGCTCGGGGTCCTTGGTTGCCATCGTGATGGTCGATGACCCCTGCGTTGTCAGGGTCAGGCCAGTGGCGACGATGGTTTGAAGGATCGCCCTTTCCAGCTTCTTGCCGCCGACTTCCAGCGTCAAGTCAGTGCCGAGGCCACGGACTTCGCTCATATCGACTGAGGGATGCGGATGGTCTTGCCAACCATCCTGGCAAGCTGAGCGTCGGTCTTGTTGCCGTTCATTTCCTTCACTTCGGCCCAGCGTTCCGCGTCTCCAAGCTCCCTGGCCGCGATGCTGTGCCAGGTGTCACCCTTTTTGATCGCATACGGGTGAGCGCCCTTGCTCCGAAGGGTTTCATCCACGATCGTCTCCAGCAGCGTGACGACGACCTCCTTGTAATAGAGTTCGTTTTCACTGTTGCGTTTCTCTGCTCCCCACGCCAAGTCCTCGATCCACCAGTGAGCGCCATCCTGAATGCCGCCGGGGAGTAGGAGTGTGCCGATCGTGCTGCGGATCGTGACGGCATAGGGTGCGACGGGCAGCGCCAGGTTCGCCGTCGGCGGCTTCGTGGTCGCCATCTGATCCAGCAGCACACAGAGACGCGGGACATGGTTGCCCGAGAGCAGCAGCGGCACGTCGAGCTGGAAAGGCTGGCGTCCCTCGAACACCGTCAGCGCGCTTTTCTTCGGGCGGACAGCTACCGGGTGGCCGCCGTACCCCAGCGACGGGTCGATCGGCGCGTCCGTGCGGTAGGCGCCAACCTTCGTACCCCAGCCCTTGCAAGAGATGATGATGTCGTAGGGCGTGCCACCAGCGTTTTCGTCTTCCGGTGGCGCTTCGGTTCCGCCTGTGATTTCCGCGAGAATGCTCATCGGTTGCCTCGCGCATTTTCTCTGCCGAATTCACTGACGACCGCGCGAGCGACCTCTTTTTTGTCGATCTGGCAGATCACGATGAGGTCTCCACCCTCGTGGCGCCAGGTGCCCATAGGATCGCTCGGGCGGCTGCCGGGCGTCAGCGGATCGACGCGGGCACCAGCGGGCAGGCTCAGCAGCTCGGGGCCGCGGTCGCCGACGATCCCGACACCGCCTTTCCAGACGGTACCCCCCTGAGCGAGGAGCGGGATGTGGGGCAGCCCGATGTTGAAGCCGCCGATGGTGCCGAACGGCGTGTGGACGCCGGGCATCCTGAAGTGCAGTTTGTCCCAGCCGCCGATGATCCAGTCGATCGCCGATTTGAACTCCATCTTGACGAAGTTCCACATGCCCTTGCCGGCCGCGGCGAGCTTGCCGGGGATCTGTTTGAAGAAGCCGACGAAGGCATTCCAGTGGAAGGCGATGAGCACGATCGGCCCGAGCAACGGCGTGAGGATGATCTGCGCCAGCAGCTTCCAGTTATCCTTGATCCAGTTGAAGACACCCGAGATCACCTTTTCGAAGAACTTGAAATGCGTGACGATCACGTAGATGGCGACCCCCGCAGCGACGAAGCCGATCACCATGAGGCCCATCGACAGGTCCAGTGCCCCGACCGCGCCGGCAAGCCCAGCGGTCGCAGGCGTTGTGGTGGTTGCCGCTGCACCGAAGAGGAGGAGTTTGACCGCCGCCACGCCGGATGCCACGCTCTGCGCCATCGACGCCACCTTCGCCGCGACGATCAAACCAATCAGCGCCGCGATTGGTATACCCAGCGCGATGAGTGCGACTTTCGATTTACTCACGAAGGTCACGACGCCCATCGTCCAGCCGAGGAATTTGGCCCCAACAGGCAGGAGTCCCTTGCCAATGCTATCCGCCAGTAGCTTGATCCGGTCCTTGAAGTTTGAGAGGCTTGCCGCCGCCGATTTGTTATATGCAGCAGTGGCCCCGCCGTACTTCTGTTCAACGATCCCCGCAACCTTCCGCGCGGTCGCCTGCTTATCCCACAGTTCGGCCCGTTCTCGAGCGGGCGCGTTCGCCGCCTGCTGCGCTTTCGACATGAAGACTTCTTCTTCCTTCACCTTATTAATCGCAGTCTTCACCGGCTGGATCACGCCGAGGTACTTCTGAAGCCGGCCGGTCGAGCCGGTCACACCCATCTGTACCATTTTCAGGGCGGCACTGTATTCAAGGTGTGCGCCGCGTGCCAGGTTCGTAGCCTGCGAGTTGAGCTTCATCGCCAGCGTAGAGTTGCCCGTCTCCGTCGTCAGCCGTGTAACACCTTCAAGCTGTTCATTCTGAGCGAAGCCACCCGAGGTCGCCGAGGCTGCCGTGGCGCTCGTGATCTGCTTCATGGTGTTGCCGTGCAACTGGCCGGTGTTTTTGAGCGCCGTCTTCAGCGACGTTTCGATGGAGCTGATCTGAGCCCCGGCCTTCAGCGAGTCGTACAGGCCGTAGGCCGCGCCGCCGCCGAGGATCATGCCGGTCATGCCGGAGAGCGCGGAGGACGCCTTGCCACCCGCTTTCTCCAGAAAGCTCGTGTGGTGCTTCTCGGCGTCTTTCAGCGCCTTGCCCTGCTTCCTGGCGAAGAGTTCGTAGCCGCCGCCGGCTTTGCCCGCCTCCTCATCAGCGTCTTTGACGGCGCCCCCTGTACTGTCCAGGGACTTGTTGATCTCCTCGGCCTCAACCGCGATCTGTTTCCCGCCGAGTAGTTTGGCGACGAGCGTGATCCCCCTATCGGCCATCGCGTCACCACCCTTCTACGAGAAGATTTTCCCTATCACCTCGCCTAGACGATTGGCGAGTTCGATCCGCCACTGCTTGTGAATCCTGGCGGCCTCCATCACGGCCTGTTCGAGCACGAGGGTTTCCACGGGGTCGTGGCAGTCCAGCACCAGCAGAGGGTTCAGCCCGCACGCTAGCGCGAGCCCCGCGAACTGAACCGCCTCGTTCTCCGCTAGCGCTTGGGGAAATCCTGCAAGTCCTCGCGTTTGGTCTTCACGCTCCATTCGCCCAGCTCGGCAGCCTGCGCCGCCAACGCGAGATCGTTGCCCTCGAACAGTGACAGGCAGATCGTCGCCGCGCTGCCGAAGGGAATCTCCAGCAGATCGGTGAGGCGTTTGTCGAAGCCGAGTGGATCGAGCAGCGGGGTGCCGACGTGTGCGCCCAGCGGCATCAGACCGCGCTCGTTGGCCTCCGGGTTGTCCTCGTCCTTGATCCAGATGCCCTTCAGCGATGACACGAGCATCTGCGGGTCGGACTCTTTTTCGATGGCCTTCTTGGCGTCATCTAGCGCAAGCGGCTGGTACTCGGCGACCAGGCGTTCGTTGCGGGCTGGCAGACGCTTCCACAAGCGCTTCTCTTTGACGCCCTCGGCGAATTCGCCCCGGAGAGCGTCGAGCGCCGAGGAGGTGGTGTCATGCGAGACCTCGACGACGTGGGATGCCTGCGGGGACGGCTGTGCCTGCGCCCCCTCGTGGCCGTCGCCCAAGACCGGCGCCGCGGGGTCTGCCACTGCTGTACCTGATGCGTCCATTGTGCCCGCTCCTTTCGAGAGCTGTGGTGTGATTTATGCTTACTCGCCCTGCCCGGCCGGCTTGCCGACGGAGACAATGAGCCCGATCTTGTCCACGGCGGATGCGTCGTTGGAGTCGCCCTCGGGGAGCGTGATCTCCAACACCTGCCCTTCCTGCGCGGCCCGGTTGTACTGCCAGTTGCCGTTGGTGTCGCGCTCGATGATCGTGACCATCGCGCGCCGGCCGCGGAGATCGCCACCGGCGAAGTCCCCGCTGCCGCCCTCCCATTCCTTCACGAGCGGCCCGTGCAGGTCGATCATGTAGTCCTGGTCGAGCGTGTAGTTCTCCGTTTCCTTGATCCCCGCGTAGACGCGCTGCTGCTCGTCCCAAGGTGTGTACTTCGTCTCTTTCATCGTGAGCTTGCCGCCCTGGTAGGCGTCCCACATGCCCCCCGTCGCCGGGGGCCAATACTGAAGAGTGCCGGTGTTGTCGGCCACCTGGAGTATTGCTCGAAATGCTGACTTGAGTGCCATAAGGCGTCACATCCTTTCTGTTAGCCCGTGCGCCTTACGCAGCCACGGAGATCGAGAGGGAGGCCGTCTCGGCGATCGCCGACGGTTCGACTTCGATGTTGGCGACCACTTCTTTTCTCGCCTTCGTCGCTTTGGTATTGACGGCCGGGCCGGTGCTCACCGAGTACGTTTCGAGCACCCCGCCGAGGGATTTCAGGTAGCCCGACAGCCCCCCTTCGATCTTGCTGAGCAGGATGTTGTTCGGGTCGATGTTCTTGAACACCGCGAACGCCATCAGTTCTTCACCCGCGGACCAGATCTGCATGTAGAGCCGCGCCGAGGACACCTCCTCCCAGGCCGGTTCCACTTCGGGCTTGACGAGCGTCCGGTTGCCGTAGGTCTCGATCGACCCGTTCGGCATGACGCGCGCCACGTTGACGCTCCCGGTGTTGAGTTCTTCGCGCTGCTGCGCCGTCCACGACTGGCTCAGGCCAGTCGCAAACCGCGGGTGGCCGTTCGTGCCGGCGACCGCTTCACCGCACGGCGGCGGCGTCGAGCCCCCATCGTTGCGAGCCGTCATCCCCGCCTGCACTGCGCTGTAGGGAACCTTCCGCGGCGCACCTGCCGCGAGGCCAGGGATGTACGCCCACGGGGCGTAGGCGGCGCTCCGGCGCGCCCCCGTGGCGGCGCGCAGCGGCGCGGCTTCGGAGATTAGCGTCGCCGAGGCCGGCGAGTCCGGCAGATCGATGTACGCCGTCCGGTTGTTCGCTTCGGCGTGGGCCTCCACCGCCTTGAGGACCGCTTCCGAGGTGATCCCCGGCGCGGACACCTGGCCGCACCCGAGTTCCGCATCGAACCGCCCCAGGGCAGCTTCCCACTCTTCCGGTTCGACTTCGGCGGCGTCGTATGTGCCGCCTGCCAGCGCCGTCTTCGCCAGGGTCGTCGGGTTCTTTTTGCCGGAGCCGACCGTCACCGTGACAAGGGGCGTGCCTTCTGCCCATGTGACGGCCGCCACCTGCGTTTTGAACGTCGGCGATTCGAGAACCGCCGTGGCGTTGCCCGTTTCGAAGACGACGATCTTGTATTCTTCGCCGCCGCCGATTTTGACGACTTCGACTTCCAGGGAGTTGCCCCATTCGCCGACACTCGCGGCAGCGATTTTGAGGGCTTCGCCGGCTTCGGCGTCTTTCAGGATGTGCGAGGCGGCGAGCGGAGTTTTCCCGACCACGCGGGCAAGGAAGAGTTCCGAACCGCCCTCTTCGAAGAAGGTTTCAGCGGCGTCGGACATGGAGCTGTACGGCACGCGCCCGCCGCACAGTTCCTTGAACTCCTGCATCGAGGTCGCCAGGATCGGCTTTGTGACCGAGCCCTTTTCGAGGAGCTGCGCACAGAACCACTTCCCCGTCGCCGCGGCGTTGAAGGCCGCGGTCGAGGCCGACTCTATCTTCACTTTGACGCCGGGCATGGTCACTCACCTGCTTTCTCGCCGCTATCGGCGGGTACGCCGGGAGCTGCCGGCGGAGTTGACTTGACGGGGGCCGGAGGCTCGGGGGCCTGGGGCTCACCCTCGGCGAGCACGATCACGCCGCGCTCAATGAGGTCTGCGTCGTGGGGTGTCAGCTCGGACTCCCCCTCCAAGGGCTCGATCTCGAACTCCCCCTGCTCTGCTGTGGCGACGCGGCCGTCCGCGAGCGGGATCGGCCCGGCGACACCAGCCTTGTAACTAGGCATAGCTGCCTCCTATGGATGTCGCCGGCCCTTGGGCCGGACGGTCGTTGATCTACTGCAAGTTGGGGGGATTGACGCTCACCGTGCGCGCTAGGATGAGAGTCACATAGCCACAAAGTGCCCCCGCGATGTATCAGCATCCGGGGGCATGGCCCAACGGGAAAGGAACTCCCCTTGAACAGCACGGACGCTACACCCACGGCCGCCCGGACGCTTGACCGCCGAGGCAGGCTCAGAAGCCCAGCCGCTACACCGGGCTACCACAAGGGCAAGACACCCGCCACGAAGGGCCGCACCTTCCCACCCGACCCGATCCGCGTCGAGGACATCGTTGCGCTGCTGGACGCCTGCAAGCCCCACCGCGGCGGCAGGCACGCCGAACTCTCGGCGCTGCGCCTGCGAGCGCTCATCATCGTGCTCTGGCGGACCGGCCTGCGGATCTCCGAGGCCCTCGCGCTCGAGGAACGGGATCTGAACCGGGGCGACCTCGCGGTCACTGTCCGCAAAGGGAAGGGCGGCAAGCGCCGTCTGAGCGCGATGGACGAATGGGCGTGGCAGGAGATCGAGACATGGCTCAACGCCCGCCAGGGGCTGCCGTTCGGCGCCATCTTCTGCATCCTCTCCGGCCCCACGGCTGGCCAGTCGTTGAGCGATACGGACGCCCGCAGGCAGCTCAGGGAGGCAGCGAAGCGCGCCGGGCTCAGGCGCAGGGCGAACCCGCACTGTTTCCGCCACGCGCACGCCGTGGAGCTGTGGCGCGAGGACATCGACGTGTACACGATCCAGCAGCAGCTCGGGCACGCCCGGCTCGACGTGACCGCGAACTACCTGCGCGGCGTGGCCCCGGTGGAGATCCTCCAGCCGATCGGGCACCGCCGGCCACCCGTGATGGCGGTCCCTTCGGCGTCGGTCAGGCGGTAGCTACGAAAGCTGAAAATCACGCATAGCGGCAACCCTATAAACGAACACACGTTCCTCATCAGCCGACCACCCACTTGAGGCAGTCCACGGCTCTCAGGTGCAGGTGGCAGATCGACAGGAGAGTAGCTCACGTAGTCCTACACCTGGAGCGTGTAATTCTCGCCCGACAGGAAGACTTTTTTACCGGATGCAATTTCGCTTGTGTTCTTGACTTCGCCGTTGATTTCTACGGTGCCCGCGTATTTGCCTTCGACGGACAAAGTGAGGTTCTGTCTCGTTTTAGGGTGGCAACTTGATGGCAGCTTGAAAAGCGTGGTGCCAGCGGGGATCGCTTCTTTTGCGGTCATTGCGCCCGTCAGCTTGACTTCATACTTGCCCAGCTGATACTTCAGTTCGGAGAACCCGGTGGCGGCTTCAAGCTTGGCGTTGATTTCTTCGACCGTCGTCCATGTGGGTTCGGCTTCTTCGGCGGCGCGGTGGACGCTGTGGATTTCGAAGCGGATCGCACGGTCCGTCGCGACGAACGTGACACGATCGCCTTTTTCGAGGGTCAGCGATGTCTTCCCCGCGAGGCTGAGGTTGCCCCCCGTTTCGAACTTGTTGCCGCCCAGCTTGGAGACGAACGAGATCATCTCCCCCGGGGCGTGGAGCGCCGTAAAGGTCTTGATCGTGTGCGCCGTGTCGGTGAGCAGTACTTCGCCGGCGCGGCTGACCGCGAGGGCTTCGGCGGTCGCCTTTTCCCACGAGTTGTTGACGGTGCGTGAGACCGCGAGCGCTGTACCGCGCGACACCCTCCATCCCCTCAGGGATGCTTCTTTGCTGCCGATCATCCCGCGGTCCTGCGGCCCCTGTTCCTCCCACGAAACCTCCCCCTCCGTGCCCTTGCTCGTGCGGATGACGTAGCCTTCGCCTTTGCCGCCCTTCGTGAGCGGGATGGCCTGGGCGGCTTCGGTGCCGTTCCCTTCAACTGCGCCGGAGATCGTGATGACGGACCCTTCGACTTCGGTCACGGTCGCCCCGAGCGGCACACCGGGACCGGCGATATTTTCGCCGACTTTCCATTCCGAGGTGGCGCCAGTGAGTTTGGTCGAGCCCGCCGTGGCGGTAGCTTCCCCGTTGCTTTTGCCTTCGGAGTTGTTCTCCACCCGGAAGTTGCCGCTGATCCCCTGGCATTCCGTACCTAAGAAGTACACGATCGCGTTCTGGTTCTCGCAGTCAGCCTCGTCGAAATGGAAGCGGTCGCACTTTTCTACAAGAAAGTGGAGGTCGGCGTTCTGGAAGGTACCCCCCCATGAGAAGACGGACGGTGCGAGCGTCGCAGGTTCAGCGACCGTGCCGGAGAGCAGGAAGACGGCCGCGCCGGCCGCGTGGGTCTGTTCGAGGCCGGCTTTGAGCGTCACGACTTTCCCCGAGACGGATTCGACCTGCACCAGCTCCGCTTTGCGGCCGCACCCGATCCTCAGTTCCTTGCCTTTTTCGTTGAGGCCCGCCGGGATCGTTTCGAGTTCGATGGTCGTAGCGGCCGCTTTGGCTTCGGCTTTCAGTGTTTCTCCTAGCAGGAACTCGCGGCCTAGCTCGATGTTGTGGCCTTTCCTCGTGCTTTTCTTACCGTCAAAGACGCTCAGCAGGTCCGTTTCGATCTTTTCCACCTGGCCCGTGCACTTCAAGGCGACAGCCGTTTCGGATTCTTCCACATGCGTCGTTGTGTTGATGTACTTGACGAACTGGATTGGGACACCGCCCGGTTTCGTGCCCGCTCGTAGCCACACACCGTCCGCGATATATGTCCCCGCTCCCAGTTCGCAGTTTTCAAAGGTGAGCCCCGACAGCTGGACCGAGGGAGCCGCGTAGATGACGTGCTGCCCGGCGGTCTGCGGCGCCATCTGGATACCCGAAATCTTGATGTAGTTTTCGTTGGTGCCGATGATTTCGAAAAGCCCCAGGTTGGCTGAGGCTGCGGTGCCTCGTACCTGTGTCGCTCCTACGCCCGCGCCCACCCACGAGACGGCAGCACTCGACGCCCATTTCGACGTTTCGTATTTCTTGGCAGAGAGCTGCGCGACTCCACCGCCTTTGGCCTCCAGGGCTTCGGCCGTTTTCGCAAAGGCTTCGTGGTCATCGTGGCCAATTTCGCCTTTGGCTCCCCACGCATCCACACTGACACTCGGTGCTTCCTCGTACCGGATTTCGCCCGTGGACGTGACAATGATCTGTTGGCCCGTTTGCCCGTGGGGAAGCCTTACGAACTTGTTTTCGGCGTCGAAGACTAGAAGGTCGCCAACCGCTGAGCCACGACTGTCGCTTACCACCGATTCCGGCAACTCCGATTCGAGGAGCTTTTTCCCAGCGGTGAGTTCAGCTACCCCGCTCGCCGCGCCCTTCGCCGTCGCAGGGATCGACGCCGCTTCTGCCGCTGTCTTCGCGGCTGTGGCGAGCCCTTCGGCGGTGGCTTTCGCGGACGCCTCGGCGGCGGCTTCGGCTTCGGTCTTCGCGGTATGAACGGCGGCGGTCGTAGCAATCTGCGTCGTGTTGGTGTTCGGGGCGGCCGTCGGGGCGGTCGGAACGCCTGTGAGCGCAGGATTCGCCAGTGGCGCCTTCAGCACCTCCGCAGCCTCGGCCCTCGTGGTCTCGGCTGTGATCGCCGTCGCGTTGGCCGCCTCTGCTGCCTCGGCACGAGTCGTCTCGACGGCCACGTAGCCGGCGGCCGTGGTCGCGGCCACTCCCTCGGCCACGCTCTCGGCGGTGCCAATCGCAGCGGTCACGGCAGCAGCTCTTGTTGCGGCCTCGGCCACGATGCTCGCCGATAGGGCCGCCTCGGCTGCCTCAGCCCGCGTGGTCTCCGTTTCGATCATCGCCTTCAGGTCTTCGATCGTCTTCGCGGTCAGCATGTCGGCGAACTGCCAGCCCGCCGCGATCTGCTGGGCGATCCGTGGTTCCTCGGCTGCGCGCTCGGACAGGAGTACGGAGTCCCCCGTGATCGATTCCACGCGCACGATCTCCGCATTTGAGACAGATGGCATCACGCCCTCGGGCCAGCACACCGCGTTGAACGGCGGCGTGGGCATGAGCGAGCCACCGCCGATGTCCAGGTCAAGGGCGAGGCCACTTCCGGCGGGCGTCGGTGCAACTGCCACCGACGAGAGAGCGAAGTTCCTGCGGGCGTCGATACTCACGATTACCCCCTTTTAGGGCTGGCGGAAAAGCATGGTTCCCCGGATCAGAGTTGACCTCGTAGCACCTTCGGCAAGCCGCATGTAGTAGCTTCCCGACGTGGTGTTGACCTCCGTTTGGGCCGGCGTCACTTCGACCGCGATCCGACCGAGCTTTGGTGTGACGGTGATTCCGTGACCTTCGGTAAGCGTGATGAGTTCTTCGCACGCCAGCTCGACCGTAGTGTCTGTCAGGTCTACCGGGGTGAGCGCCGACCAGAAGGCTTCCGAGCCTGGTTCGCCGGGCTTTGTGTTCATCACCTTCAGCAGCGCAACGAACATTTCGCCCGGCCCAAGCTCTACGGCTTCCCCGGGTTCATACACAAAGTATTCGTGCCACTCTCCGCGCCACTTCTTCACGCGAGGGTCATCGAAGATCACGAATGTCAGGTTGAAGGTGTCACCGACGATCAGGTCCAGGTCGATGCTCGCCGGCTGATCCGCCTTTAGGACAGAGATGACCTCGCCTTCGGCCCCGCCGCTCACGGGCGGCGCCTCATCCGCGAACAGTGTCCCCCCGAAGTAGGTAGCTCCGTACATCAGTCGTCCCCCTCCAGCTCCACCGTGAGCCTATGCGACTCCACCTCGGGATACATCGGCGGGGGCGTTTCTCCGACCTGTGGTTCTTCTGGCCCCATCAACTGTGACGCGAAGCCTTCAACGGCGAGGACGATCGTCGCCGAGCCGAACGCTAGCCATCGGGAGGACGATTTCAACCTGCCAACCTCCGGCACGCTCAGCTTCTCCCAGGCGGTCCCAATGCACTTGACCGACTTGTCCAGCGCCGAGTTCTGCACGACGATGAGCCCAAGCGAGTAGGCGTAGATCGAGGCGAGTTCCCTGGCAGGCTCAGCTTCGTTGGACTGCACGATCACATCGATCGTGCCGCGGATGCCCGCCACGATGTCCTGCGCGCGCGTCGTAAGGTCAATATCCGTGGTGCATTGGAGCTGCACCGCGGGGATCTGCTGCTCGGGGAAGCGGTCAAGGATATCGTCCGTCGCCCGCCACGATTTCACATCCGGCAGCGCCTCGAAGTCGAGGCCCACGCGACGCTCCATCTCCCGAAGATAGCTGGGGCTATATAGCTGAAGGGTGGCGAGTACGGCCTTCTCAATTTCGGGAACGAGTGTGATTTCACCATAGACGGGATCGCCAGCCATTGCGTCACCCAACCTTCCCGTCAATGATGTAGTCGATCATCATGGTGGCGTACTTGTTCTTCATCGGCGGGGTCATGGTCAACAACATGCGGTCCTTTTTCTCGACCCCGGCCGGGACACGCCCGACGAACCGCGCATAGAACAGCCGCACACCGACGGTCGTTGAGTGCTTGCTGAGCCGGCGGATTGTGGAGCCGCCGCCAGTCTTTGCCATCATCGCATCGCGCAACTTGCTGTGACGGATCAGCGTCTCGCCGGATAGCCCTTCACTCGACTTGCGTTCAGACCATTCCTTCGTGTCGGGCTGCCACGCTTTGCCGGCGCTGGCACCCTGCGACTCAAACTGCTCCATCCCGGCATCGACCATCAACGCTTGGATCGCACGCAGGACCGGCTTCGCGTCACTCGCACGCTCCGCAATATCCCTGAACTTCTGCGTGGTGTCGTCCAGCTCGCCTTTGTCGATATAGAGCCTGACGCGGGGGACGGTTGACGCTGCCATCGTTACGGAAAGAGGTAGTTGGCGAAGGGATCAAGCCGACTGCCAGGACCACGAACCGCCGAGCGCATCTCCAGCGAGACGACGCGCTTGTCACCTGGCCGGTCCATCGTCAGCGCCTCCTTCAGATGCTTGAGCGTGTCTTCGTACCTTTGCTCATACGCCTTGTACGCACTGTCACCCGACTCCGTGCTCTCGGGGAAGTAACTCAGCTCGATAAGCATGGCCGTGTTGTAAATCACGCACGTCTTCGCCGAGATCAGGAAGTTCCCGTCGAGGTCTTGTCCGACGGCCGCTTCGACAGTGGCGAGCGCGTCGTCAATCAGCGTGTCCACGGCGGTCGCGGTCGGCAGCGTCGTGGCGGTAAAGGTGCCGCCGCGGCGGTTGCCGTTCGAGTCGAGCGTCCGTGCGTACATGCGCGCGCCGATGTCAGCTATCGAAGGCCGGTAGTCACTTGACGGCACGACTGCACCTCCTATCGGTTGGGTCGCCGCGCGTGTCGCAAGCGGATGGCGCTCGCTGAAGCGTTCCCGTCGATGTCTTTCTGGTCGTCCGTGTAGTAGTCCTCGATCGCCATGAAGTCTTCGTCGGGCTGACCCTCAATGTAATTGGTCGGATCGTAGATAACCCGGTAGTTTTTCCACAATTCAACGAACGCCTCATAGCTACCCTGCAACTGTGCCATCTGGTTCTGGCGGAAAGCGATCCTGTTTTCATTCTGCCGGCGATACAGAAGCGCCCGTTCCTCTTCGGTTTTCACAGCCACGAGCGCACACCTCCCAAATGTGAGCGGTCCCCCGGCGCGACGCCTACTCGGACGCCCTGGCCGGGGAACCGCTCGTGACTACGCCTCGACCGTGGCGGAGTCGATGGCAACCGTCGCGGCAGGCAGGACGACGTGCCTGCCGTCAACGACGACATCGACCCCATCGGATGCGCGCGCTCCGAGGAACCCCTTGGCGAGTGAGTCCAGGTGAACTCCCGAGGAGTGATCGGTGGGATCACCGGGGCCAGGCACGAACCCCGGATCGCCCGGCGCGTGGCCGAGATAGCCCGGATCGGGCGCGCTGGCCTCCACCGCCGCTGCCGGCTGCTCCAGGGACGCACCTGGCGTCCCCTCGGCGGCCACTGGCGATGGCTCGTCGGGCACCTGGCCCTCCGAACCGGCGGCGAGCTGGGCCGTCTCCTGCGCCTGGATGGGCGCCGAAGGCTCTGGTGCGGCGGCTGCAGCAGGGTCCACGCCCCCGGTCTCGAGCGCTGACGAGATCGACTCGCCAGCGCCGGCCTGTTCGGACGGAGCGCCTGCGGCTGTCTGCGTGCCCGCGCTCTCGCTCGGGACTACCGGCTGCGTCTGGACATCCGGCTCGGGTGCTGTGCCCTCCATGCGGCTCACCTCCTTCTCAAGTGGATCGGCTTACAACGCAAGGTCGCGCCGTAAGCCGATCCCGTTCGTTCGTCGTTTGGCCTATTCGGCGCCGGCGAAGCCGGCGGACTGGCCCTCGCCCGTGTTGGCAGGGGCCGACTGGACGATGCGCGCAATTGTGATCTTGAGCACGCCACCCTTCGATTCTTTGCCTTCCGTGGAGGTGTCTTTCCACTTCAGGATGTCGCCGGCTTTGACCACAAGGTCAGCGGCCGTGGCGTTGAGGGTGAGTGCCTTCTGTTCGGCCGCTTTGATTTTCGCCGCTTTCGTGGAGAATTCGGCGATCACCTCGGAGGTGGTTAGGTCTTCCACCTTGAAGACCCTGTATTCCGTACCGGATTCGGCCTCTTCGACCTCCGGCGTGTATGTGACAGCCGTCACCACCCCGGCGAACGGGACCACCGCCACGATGTCTTCGTAGCTGGCTTTCGCTGCTGCCACAACGCCCAGCTCTACCTGGATCGTGGTGGACAGCGCAACCTCATCTTCGGCCGGGAGTTCACCCGCGACGAGTTCGAGGATGTTCTCTTCATTCTTGGCGGTCATCGCTGACCTCCCTTCTGCGGGCTCACCCGCGGTTTGAAAGTGAAAGCGGGGCGCCATGTGACGCCCCGCCTGCTCGCTCTTAGGTGTGGGTGAGCACTGCTGCCGGGTAGCGTTCGGCTTCCGTCGGCTTGTCGTACGTGACCTGATTGCTTACCTGCCATCCGCAACGGAAGCGAATGCGCAGGGCCAACATATCCTGCATCGCCAGGTTGAAGATGATTTTGCCTTCGTTGTCCGAGATGACCGCCTGATCAAGGATCTTCGTGTCGAAGTCGGTACGAAGCCCGACCGCGAACTGTTCACGCTCGAACAGGATCGCGGCTGCTTCCCCCGAACCCGACGGCCACATGCCGCGCGCCGGGAAGACGAGCGGCTGGTTGTAGAGGGTCGAGAAGCCCCCGGCCCGGTCGGCCGAGAAGTCCGCGAGCTGGTCGCCCAGCGTGTTGCGGGCCTGCCTGATCTTCCCCTTCAACCCGACGTACGCTGCGGCGTAGTCGTGATCGAAGCCGTCTTCCTCCAACTTTGCGATCAATTCATCGACATCGCCGGCCAGGCCGCCTTTTTCCGCGCTGGACGTGCCGATTTTCTCTTCGTTGCCCGCGGATTTGGCTGAGCTGACGATGCTCGTCGCCCATGTTTCCGGGGCTCCCGTGCCGAAGATCACGGCCGCGTCGAACGTCCGGGCGATGGCCTTCTTCACCTTCGGTTCGACCTGCTCCCAAACGTCACCATCGACGTCTTCGGAGACGGCCTCGGGGATCGGGACGATGCACTCCAGCGTTTCGGCGTTGATGTACTTGTTCTTCCAGTCCATCTGTGTCGTCCCGCTGATCCCCGTGTCACCCCCCGGGAAGTAGGCGATCGGCAGCGCGGAGATGACCGGCGTGCGGGTCTGCCCGCGGATCATCTTTACGTCCACGAACGCGGTCAGCGCGAGCGATGCGTCCGTGACTTCTTTGAGGAGCTTCATGCTCACGTCCTCCGGCATGAGTGCGACTGCGCCGGAGCGGTCGATTACGTTGCTGTAAGTAGCCACTTTGGTGGCCTCCTTTCACCTTGGGTTTACGATTGACTGACACTTCAATCAACTCCCCGTGTCAGCCCGCCGCCCCAACTTCGGGGAGGCCACATCCACGGTCCTACCTGTTGCCCCCGGCGATGGCCTTGTTGAGCCACCCACCTTGACCCTTCCCTGCGGCCCCGCGGCCTGCGCCCTGATCGAAGCCGCCACCTCCAGCAGCCCCAGGACCGAGATCCTTGAGCAGCTTGTCGGCGTCTTTTTCCAGCTCGTCTTTCGTGTCACCCACCAGGCGCGCGGCCATACTCGGTGACAACTGCTTCTTCGTTGCGACCTGAACGCGGAGCAGCTCGCGCTCCGCCTTGTCGGCGCGTTCCTGTGACTCTTTGGCCTCTTTCGTGGCCTTCTCCGACGCGCTCAGCTCGGCGTCTTCGCGCTCCTTGAGCTTGTCGGCCGCCGCTTTCGCCTCCGTGCGGTACTTGGCAGCCTCTTCGCGGATGCCTCTCACATAGTCCGCGTCGAAGGTCTCCGCGCCGCCCGATCCTGCCGGCGGCGTTCCTGTGCCCGTCGTGCCTGCACCTGCACCTGCTGTTCCTGCGTCGGGCACCTGGCCCTCCGAGGGCGCCCGGCCCTCGGGTGTGGTCGTGGTGGACTCCTGGCCCATGTCACGATCCTTTCGTTCGGTCGCCCACACCCCATTTGGTGTGAGCTATTTGCGCACGATTTACAGACCCTCGGTTGCGCCTGCCCGCACGAGTGCGGCGAGGGCTTGGGGGGGAAGTTCGCTCGGTTCTTCCTTCAGCAGCTCCTTCCAACGCTCGATCTCGGTCTGCGAGGCCCCGAGACGTTCCCACAGCGGGACGCGGGGCACTCCGAGGACCGCGAGCTTGCCGAGCGAGTCGGCGAGCTGGGATTCAGTCTGGATCTCGGGGTTCGCCCATATCGTCTCGGCGGCGTAGAAGTTGGCGCGCGCTTCGAGTTCCTTCTTTTCGTCGGCGGGCGCAGTGAGCGCTTTGAACTTGAAGGCCAGCCGCTCAGCCTCCTCCCAATCCTCCCCGGCGAAGCGCGAGCGGCGTTTCACCTTCATCACGAGCCCCGCTTCGGATGCCTTCAGCGCATCGCCTGACACGTTCACCACGGAGCCAACGAGGTAGTGGGGCGGTGTGCGTGTGCGGGCGGCGATGTGATCCCGGCAGGCGACGATCGCGGCGATCATGCCCGACATATCCGTGACCTGGAACTCCTGCACTTTCACGTTTGGGTCCTTGATCGACATGATGCGGTTGACGGCCGCCTTCAGGTCGAAGTCAGGGATCGGCTCGCCGTTCTCATCCTCGGGGGTCTGCATCCCGATAAAGACGCGCTGCCGGAAAGAGTTGAACTCGGACGACACCAGCATGTCATTCCAGAACTTGTTGAGCGCGTTCTGGAGCGGGATCACTTCGATGATCTCACTCTTGCCGTGTCCGAGCAACTGCTGGCGGTTGTAGACCGGGATGATAGGGACGACCCCGACCGGGTTCTCAAGCACGGGCGTCGGCACGTCGCGGGGCACCCAATTTGTGACGGACGCCGGTTTCTCCGTCTGACTGGCGCTCTGGAACTTCCACACCGAATCCGGCAGGTACAGCGTGGCGTAGACCATTTTCTCATCGTGGTCATACCAGCGCTTGATCGCCGCCACCCGAGGGGAGAGCGAGTTTCCACGGTGGTGAACATACACTTCGCTCGGGTGCTCAACTTCGATCACCGGGTTGTTGTAGGTGCCGTCTTCCTGCGGCCCGACGGAAAGGTAGACGCGGCCAGAGACAAACATCTGCTCGTGGGCCAGCTCGGAGGCACGATCCAAGTTGTTGCGCTGCCAGATGTCCCAGGCAACTTTGTCACCCGTCGTCTGCTGAGCCACGCCGGTCGCTTCAGCTTCGCCTACCGGGAATCGGAAGCCCTCGATTTTCATGCGCTCCACGGCGGCATCCACGACGACCGCCATCCAATTGTCACTGAACTCTTTGAAGAGTGCGCCGAAGGACTCGCGGTACTTGCGTGTGGCGAAGCGCAGATTGTGGTCGCCGTCATAGTAGCTCTGGCACCACTGCATGTCATCCTGGTCACGTTCCAGGCGCTTCACCATCTTGCCCAGGGTGTCGCGGGCTATGGCCTCTGTTGTCACCATCGCTCCACCACCCTTTAGATGCTTACCGTTGTCCTGCCTGGTTTGCTCCCATACTTCGTCAGCGCGCCGCCGCCGATAGCCGAGAGCCGTGCCTGCCATGAGAGTGTCGCGGCCATCGCCAGGTCGATCTTCAGCGGACTACCTTTGCGCTCCTTCACCATCACGTAAAGCTTGCCGCCCTCATCGTCGTCACTTGAGATGTTCAGCTCACGCTTGCGGGCGTTCCCCATGTGGCGAAGCAAATCCTTGTGGCCGTCAAACGTCACTTCCCTGGCCTTGATAGCCCCCACATAGGCTTTCAGCACATAGGCCATTTTCTTGTGCTGGTTAGTGTGAAACTTGATGATCTTGTCAGGCCATTTGCCGTGACAGGCGTCCACCAGCCCCTCCCAATACGGCGGGTCGAAGAACCCCAGCACCACCCGCCAGCGGTCCATCGCGTCTTCGATCGCTTCCTCGACCTCCTTGTAGGGCACTTCCCAGCCCTCCTCGCCCTCCGGCCGCTCCCACACCGCGATCTCGAACTGGTAGCCCGTGTCGATGACGGTGCCGACGAGGCCCGTGGCGTCGTCGGTGCGGGAGCCATCGAAGCCGATCGTGATCGGCGTTTTCCTCGGCGGTATGCGGCCGGGGAGCGGTTCGACGAGTTCGCGGATCAGCGCGAGGTTGAACACCTGCCGCGTGGCCTGCACCTTGCGGTTGAGGATGCGGCCTTCCCACATCGCGATGTCGGTCTGCGGGTCATAATACGCATCGACCTGAGCGTCGATGTTCGACCAGGCCGCGGCGCCGGTGCCGGTCGCTTCGAGTACCGCCGCTTCGACATCCTCGCGCGTGGAGAGATCATGCTCATCGCCCGCCCAGCGGCCGAAGAAGAACATCGTCGCGTCCTTGCGCTTGCCGGCGGCGATCTCTTCTGCGTACTCCCAGGTCCCCTCGGCGACGGAGCCTTCGCCGGGCACCGGCGCGGTGCCGAGGCCAAGCGACCACGGGTCGGCGGCGAAGAGCTTCGTCAGGTTGAGCTGCATCGTCTGGTGCGCTTTGCGGTGGCGCTCAAGCTTGAGGTGCTGTTCTTCGTCGTAGACCTCGAACGTCGTCTTGCCGCCGTCCGTGCTCGGCGCCGCGGCGACGGCTTCGCAGCGCCCGCGGCCGTCCTTGCGGGTGACGAACAGCTTGCCGGTCTCGAAGTCGTCGGCGAGCGGGCCTTCGAGGAGGATCGCGCGGACTGCGGCGTACAGGAGCCCTTCCGACTGATCCTCCGTGACGGCGAGAAGCGGGATGAAGGGCTCGGCGACGCTGACCCCGACCGGCTCGCCGTCGGCATCGAAGCCATCGCAGCGTACTGGCGCGTCCTCGGCCAGCTCGGCGCAGGTGATCCACGCTCCCAGCTCGGTCTTGGCGAGACCCTTCCGTAGGCTCACCGATGCCCGGTGGAACCTGCGCCGGCCGGCTCGCGGGGAGCCCTTCGGGTGGACCTCGTACATCGAGTAGATCAGGCCGCGCACCTCGTCGGAGACGACTGCGGGCTGACCGTTGATGTCGCCCGGGCCGTAGACGAGATTGGCCTCGATCCAATCGCAGATTTGCGGCCCGAGCGTCGGCCAGTGCGCGAGCGGGTCGCGCGCAGGAACGCAAAGCTGAGGCATCAGGCAGGGTCAGCGACCGCGTGGAGCAGCGGGGGAGACTGGCCAAGCGCATCGCGCGGGTCGGCGCGAGTCCTCGAGCTTCTAGATGCTCGACGCTTTTTCTTCGCTTCGGCCTCCTCGCCGCGACCGATCTCCCACTGCATACGCGACCGGGCGACCGGCGTCAGCCCGAATTCGAGACGCTGGAGCCGGATCTCGACCGACAGCTCCTTGCGCGCCGTCGGCGAACTCGCTTTCCAGAAGTCATCGATCAGCACGATCAGCTTCACGACGCCAGCCTCGTCGGTGTCGATGAACTGCGACGCCATCGGCGATCGGTGGATCGCCTGCCACTCGACCTTCGTCTGCGGATGCCACTCACGCAAGACCGGCGGTGCGCCCGGTTCGTCAACAGGTTCCGGGAGCGTCGGCAGCTCGGGTACCTTGGCTTTCGGATTGCCGACGAGCACAGCCGCGGACGGCTTCTTGTTGGACCGCTGCCGTGCACCAGCCGGCTTCGGCGCAGGACCCCTGCCAGCCATCAAGCACCATCCCTGCGCGACCGCCCCAGACCCGTAGCCGTTTTTTTGAGCCGGCAAGCGCGGTCACGCAGATGTCGTATAGGGGTCATAGCCCTATATTTCCTCGCCTGGCCTGGGGTGCTTGTCATGGCGTGTGCCTGCCGTCCTTGCCGTGGGGTGGGTGCTAGTGGATTTCGCCTGCCGGTAGCCGCCTGCGCGCCTGTGTGCGCCTGTGGCAGCGGGTTGTAGTCAGGCGGTCGCGGCGATGGCGCTGGGAGTCGCGTCGCCGTCGTCGTCCTTCTCTGTGCCTGTGACGGTGGCGGGCGTGCGCGCGACCTCCTTGCCGTCGAGGTTCACGGCGGCCGTGGTGGTCTTCGGGGTCGCTCTGCGGCTGGTCAGTAGGTCTCCGGCGCGGTCGGCGAGCGTCAGGCGTACGCTGTCGGGTTTCACGCCGCGGTTCACCCTGTCTTCTTCGGCGACCTGGATGGCGAACGCTGTGGCGGCCTCGATCGTGGGTAGTTTGCCGGCTGGCGGTGTGACCTCGCGGATCGTCGTCCATAGGCCGTGTTCGTTGCGGGCGACTGCGAGCTTTGTGATCTGGCCCTCGCCGTTCTTCCAGGTGCGCAGGTGGTAGGTGGTCTTGGGATTCATGGTGTGTCCGCTCCTGTTCGTTCGTCCCACGCTCTCGTCAGCTCGCGTTGTGCCTCTTCGATCAGCGTTTTGGTGAGGTTCGACGTTTGGAGTGCGCGCCTGCCGTCGATCGGCAGAATCACGACGAACGGGCCTCGGCGTGTCTCGCAGGTCGCCACGCCGTAGGTCGTCGTGTTCGCCGCGTCGAGCATGTGCATGGTGCGCTCGCGGTACTTCGGGTGCGCGCGCAGCTCCTCGGGGCTGAAAAACTCCAGCTCGAAGTCCATGTCGGTCTTGGGTGACTGCGGCGCGCGTGCCGCCATCTCCGGGAGGCTCGGCCACTGTGCCTTTGTGTCCATGCGACTCCTTAGCCGTTCCAGCCGCCAGGCTGCATCTTGGCGGTGTGCTTGTCGTGGTGTTTCTTGCAGAATCCGCGCAAAAACTTGTGCTTGTGTCCGTTGGGGCTGTTAGGTCCGAGCCCGTCAACGTGATGCACCTCTGTGGCGCGCTCACAGCATCCCGGTTCGCTGCACCACGGGTTTAGGGCGAGGAAACGTGCCCGTGTGCGGCGCCACTTTGCGTCGTAGCCTCGTTCACCTGCCGAGGGCCGGCGACGTTCCCGCCGCCTACGATCACCTTTTGCACAGTCCTCACATTTGCCCTTCGGTGTGATGTTGAAGCAATGCGGGGTCGAACACACCGTAGGAGCCGGCGACATGTTGCCTCACTTCGGAGAAGGTGTCAGGCGGTCGCCGGCTGCAGGCGGCTTCGCGCACGCCGGGACGGTCGCGGCATCCAGGGCTGTGTCTCGGGCCTGACACCGCGATTCACGGCCTCGAACCGCTCGCCGACGCACCGCTCGCACGGGCAGGTCATCAACCCGTTGCACGCTGGCGCGACCGTCGGCGTTCCCGTGGTCGTGACGTGCAGCTTCACGGTGCGGCCAGGGTGGCAGCCGGGCGCGCGCTCAAGGCCGAAGTCGTGGCCCGACCACAAGATCATGTACTCGGCGAGGCCGAAGCACTGTTTGCACTTGCAGCCCGAGTCGATCCGCTTCTGCTCGTCGGTCATCGGCGACCTCCTGCTCTATGTGGGCCATTCCGAGGCCGAGTGCGCGACGCAGAGATGACGGGGAGCGCTCGAAAGGCGCACGACTCCCCGAGAAGCGATAGGCAGTCTAGCGCGCCACCCCACGGAACTCCGCGCCGTTTGCTGGCAGCCGTCTGACGAGGATGCCGTAGCGGTGCGCCGCGGTCCTCACGAGACGATCGCTTTTTTGGGGCTCGGGTGGCAGCAGCAGCGCCGCGAGCTGCCCATCGACGGCTTCGCCCAGCACAAGGTTGAGCGGCGGGTCGAACTCGCGGTTGTAGGACATGATCGTCTGCCCGGCCATGACCGCGAAGCGCGGATCGTTGAACGACATGGCCTCAGCAGAGACCGTTACGCCGTCGAGCGCTACGGATTCGGCTTCCACCTCGTTTATCTTCACCAGCGCACGAAGGTCGCCATCGGGATTCAGGCTAGGACGACCTAACCCGACCGACCGCACGCGAGCGTCGAAGCTCAGCAGCACGTAGGTGGTCATCGCCATATCGGCGGGAATGTCGCCTCGAAGCTGCCCTCAACGGAGCCGTCGGGGGCGATCCCGAACTCGCCTGCTCCACGGCCATCCTGATCGCTCACCCAAGCGATGATCGTGGTCGTGGTGCCACGGGCGGATATGTCGCCGGTTTCATGCCCACGGTGGCACAGTTGCCGCCCGGCGGGCGCCGTCAACTCTCGAAGCGCTTGCTCCTGCTCGGGTGTCCCGATCACATGGGCGCCAGGCGCGTTCACGGCGACACATACTCCGGCACGGGCTCACGGCCACAGGTTCGGATGCCGCTGCCAAGCGGTTTGTGCGCCCAGGTGAAGCGCGTGGTGGCGCTCCGTCCGCACCGCGGGCACTTCCAGACCGTCAGGACCATCTTGCCCACGACCAGATTCACAAGGGCGCTGGGGCCATCGACGCGCCCAGCACCACGGACCACAACATCTCGCTGGATCGCGGTGACGCGCATCCTCGGCACCCCGAGGTTGTCCGGTGGCGCACCGGGCAACTCGACCACCATGCCGATCGCCGGGAGCGGCTTTGCCGAGCGTGACCAGAGCACAGCCACGTCCTGCGATGAGGTCGGCAGTCTGTCGGCGACGGCCTGCGTCACGTTGGTGTCGCCGTGGAAGGCGTGGATCGTGGCCGGCGTGTCGGTCATTCTTCTCCACGACTCCGCCAGCCCGCCCCGCTGCGCTCGTATCGTTCGGTCGCCTTCGTGGGGTAGCACTCTTCCACGGGCTTCGCTCCCGTCTGCCGGTTGGTGGCGGAGTATCCACTGGCCGCCGCTTCTTCTTCTCTCGTCTCGGCTCGCCATTCGTAACCCGCCCGGCAAGGCGTTTGCGTCGCGTTCGCCGGCTGGTTCGGGACTGTTTCAGGACAGCGGCCGAGGCCACACCTGCCGGCTGGCGTAGTCGTGGGTGATGGTGCCTGCGTCTCGGCCGGCGCGGGCGGTGCGGTCGTCACGGCGCGACGGCGACGCTTGTGTATGGCCCGCACGGGGGCGTGCGCCGCCGTGACTGTGCGGACGACCTGGCTGGTGCCGCCCCAGGTGACGGCCGCGATCGCTGCGGCGCCCAGGAGGCCCCAGCAGATGGCGACAGCGAGGACTAGCCTTCTGCTTGTCATGCTGCTCGGAGGTCTTCGACGATGGTGGGTTGTTTCACGCCGAGCACGGCCGCGATCTGGCGAGTGCTCATGCCCTTCGAGCGCATCCTGCGCGCCTCGGCGCGGCGCCGGTCGGTCGGTAGCCGCTCAGCATCGAGTTTCGCGCCATTGTCCGCGCGCCGTTCGGCGCGCTGGCGGATGCGACGGACGTGGTTGGGATTCAGGCCGTAGCGCTCGGCGACCATCTGCGCATCGTAGCCCTCGCCGTCTTCGACGATGATCTCGTCGAGGCCCACGTCCGCCTTGATCGACGCGATCTTGCCGGGCGCGAGTTCGGCCTTCGCCCGGTCGAGCACCCGCTGGCGTTCGGCGTTCGTCGTGGCGTGTTCGTAGTCGCTGCGCAGGCGCTCGTACGACGGCCGCGAGTTTCCGGTGGGTTCGCAGCTCGACGGGTGGCCTCCGCCACCAGCGCCGTAGACCCGCGCGGGCATCTGCGACACGAGGCTCAACCGGATCAGCACGTCGCGCATCTCGCGGTCGAGCTGCTCGCGCGTCTCGTCGAGAGCGGTGGCGCTCACGCGGCCTCGCGTCGCACGGGTGTGGATGCGCGAAGGCGCGCGAGGGCGGCGCTGAACGGATCGTCAACCCGCGGCGTGTCTACGGCCGCGAGCTGGCTGCGGAGGCGCTCGACGCACGCCAGCGCGTCGCGGGCCAGCACGATCGCGGGATCTACGCTGCTTGGTCCCTGCTTGACCCCGCTACGGCGGGGGTGCCACTTACAGAGACCGGAAAGTGGCCCGTTTGCAGGCATTTCCTCCAGTGGAGCCAACCGGGATCGAACCGGTGACCTCCTGCTTGCAAAGCAGGCGCTCTCCCAGCTGAGCTATGGCCCCAAGGGCATCCAGTCTAGGGCAACGATCTACTGCCCGGCAAATGCCGGGAGGCGTCATTTGGTCGCCGCGGCACCGCTATGACGCTACGGCAACCGCCCGGATATTTATGGCGTACCCGAGCTCTAGTCCCACAGCCCGAGATGAACCTCCCCAGCGTCGAGCGTCGTGTGTCCGCCACCGGAGAGCTCGACGATCAGACGCCCGTTGCCGTCGATTCCGTCGGCGCGCCCGTGGCCCTTGGCCCATGAGATCTCCCGTCCGCGCAGCGCGTCGCGTGCGCGCCACGCGTCGAGGACCTTGGCCGGCGGCTCGCCGAGGCGTTGCTGGAGCGCCATGAGCAACCGCGCCAACAGCGGCTCGAGCTCCTCGCTCGGCAGCCCCAAGCTGGCGGCGGTGTCACGCAGCTCGACCGGCAACTCCTCCACCCGCACCGCCACATTGACGCCGATGCCGAGCACTGCCCAGCCCTCCTGCGGGCGGCCCTCGATCAGAATCCCCGCGAGCTTGGCGAGGCGCGCTCCACGGGCCACCACGATGTCATTGGGCCACTTGATGCGGGCATCGTCTCCGACCACATCGCATACCGCGACGGCCCCAACCAGTGGCAGCAGCGTGGGTGGCTCCCGCAAGAGCAGCGACATCAACAGCGCGCTGCCCGCCGGGGCGCTCCAGCGGCGGCCCTGGCGCCCGCGCCCCGCGGTCTGCTCGGCGGCGGTCACGAGCGTGCCGTGCGGCGCGCCTGCCAGTGCGAGCGCGCGGGCTCGCTCATTGGTCGAATCGGTGCGGCGCAGGTGCAGGCGGGGATGGCCGAGCGGAGCGCTCTCAGTCATTTGCTGAGGCGGCGTCCGCGAGCAGCGCCGCCACCAGGCCGTCGATGTCGTGACGCGCGGCCTCCACATGGGGCGGAAGGCCGTGCTCGCGCAGGGTGGCGCTGGTGACGGGGCCGATCGAGACGATGCGGGTACCGGGTGGCAGATCCGCGCTGCCGTCGGCTGCCTCCAGGAAGAAGCGCACGGTCGAGGATGAGGTGAAGGTGATGTAGTCGGCCGCTCGGGCTGCGGCGAGCGCTGGCGGAGCGAGCGGCTCGGCGACGGTTTCGTACAGCTCCAGCACGTCCACCTCGGCGCCGCGGGCGCGCAGGGCGTCGGGGAGCACGTCGCGGGCCTCGCGCGCGCGGGCGACCAGCGCGTGGCGGACGGGCAGCTCGGCGAGCGCCTCCACCAGCGACTCGGCCACGTAGCGCTCGGGGACGATGTCCGCGGCGATGCCGTGCTCGGCCAGCGCCTGTGCGGTGCCGGGGCCGATCGCCGCGACCCGCGCACCGGCCAACGCGCGCGCGTCGGTGGGTGGGTGGGCGGATTGGGCGAGGCGCTCGAACAGGAGGGCGACGCCGTTGGGGCTGGTGAGGCAGATCAGGTCGTAGGGGGAGAGGTCGAGCGGCGTTGAGGCGCGATCCGCGAGCGGCTGGATGCGGATGACCGAGGCCTGCACCACCTCGGCGCCCAGTTCTCGCAACCGCCGGGCGAGCCCGCTGGCTTGGGTGCGTGCGCGAGTGACCGCCACCGTGCGCCCGCTCAGCGGCAGCGGCGCGCGCCAGGCGAGCTGGGTGGCGAGCCCGGCGACGGCGCCGACCACGGTGATCGAGGGGGCCCGGACGTCCTTCGCTTGCGCGCGCTCGGCGATCGTGGCGAGTGTGCCGGTGACGGTGCGCTGGCTGGGGAGCGTGCCCCGTTCGACGATCGCCGCGGGCTCCGTGGTGGGGCGCCCGGCGGCGATCAGGGAGGCGGCGATGTGGGGGAGCTGGCGCACGCCCATGTAGAAGACGAGCGTCCCCGGGAAGGCCGCGAGCGCGGGCCAGTCCAGGGCTGTCACCTCCTCGGCGCCACCTGGTCCCTCCCGTTGACCCTCGGCATCCACTGCCCCTCGGCCTGTGTCATCCGCTTCTATGCCTGGGTTGTCCACCCGTGTGTGCCCGGTGATGAGCGCTACGGCGGTGGCGAGGCCCCGATGCGTGACGGGGATGCCCGCGTAGGCGGTGGCCGCCACGCCCGCGGTGATGCCGGGCACGATCTCGAATGGGATGCCCGCCGCGCGCAGCGTGAGCGCCTCCTCGCCGCCGCGGCCGAACACGAACGGGTCGCCGCCCTTCAGCCGCACGACGACCTTGCCTGCCTGCGCGCGCTCGATCATCAGCGCCTCCGTTTGCTCCTGCGGTACTGACTCGCCCCCACCCTGCTTGCCGACGAACAGCAACTCGGCGTCCGCGCGGGCGCCCTCAAGCGCCTCGGCGGGGATCAGGCGGTCGTAGAGGATCGTGTCGGCTTGGGCGATCAGCTCCAGGGCCCGCGCTGTGAGCAATCCCGGGTCGCCCGGGCCCGCACCCACCAGAAAGACGCGACCGTGCTCAGGCGTGTTCAACCGCGAGCTCCTCCGCCCGGCGCAACAAATCCCCGGCGCCGGCGCTGACGAGCCGCTCCGCGACGCGGCGCCCGAGCGCCTCGGGGTCGTAGAAGCCCCCCAGCAGCTCGTCGCTGACCCAGGCGGAGCCGTCGGGCAGGCCGACCCAGGCGCGCAGGTGCAGGCAGCCGCAGCCGTAGTCGATGGCGTGCGCGCCGAGTGGCGTGTTGCAGCTGGCCCCGAGCGCGTGCGCGACGGCGCGCTCGGCCTGCAGGCAGGCAAACGTCTTGGCGTCGGTGATCGCCTGCACCGCCGCCCGCGTGGCGTCGTCGTCAGCGCGGCCCTCCAGCGCGAGCGCGCCCTGGCCGGGGGAGGGGACGAAGCGCGCAGGGTCGAGCACCGCGGCGACCTCGGCCTCGCGGTCGAGACGCTGCAAGCCGGCGCGGGCGAGCACGAGCGCGTCGAAGCCGCCCTCGCCGAGCTTGCGCAGGCGTGTGTCGACGTTGCCGCGCACCGCCACCACCTCCAGGTCCTCGCGCGCCGCCAGCAGCTGCGCGGCGCGGCGCACGCTGCTCGTACCCACGTGCGCGCCGGGGGGTAGCTGCTCCAAGTCAAAGGCGCCACAGAGTGCGTCCTCCGGCGCTGCGCGCAGCGGTGCTCCCAGCAGCGACAGACCATCCGCCAGCTCGCCGGGGACGTCCTTGGCGGAGTGCACCGCGAGGTCGATCTCTCCGGCGCTCAGCGCGCGCTCCAACGCGTTCACCCAGCGGGCCTTGTCGCCGCCGGCGGACCCTTCGTCGCCTGCGGTTGCGATCGTGACCAGCTCGACCGACGTGGCCGAGCCCGTGGGTGATGCGACCGGGTGAGCTGCAGGCTGCCCGATTTCCAATCGGTCGGCGACCAGCCGTGCCTGCGCGAGCGCGAGGGCGCTGCCACGCGTCCCGATCCGCACGAGCTCCCTCCCAGCTCCTCTACCTACGTGCCCTTGCGCCGGCGCCGCTGCAGGTCGTGCACCTCGGCGAGCTCGGCGCCCTGGCCGCCAGGCGCGCGCGCGGAGGCACCTTCCCCGGACGCCTCCTCGTCTCCGTCCTCCTGCAGCGCGAACAGCTCGCGCACGAGCTGCAGCGAGGCATGGGAGCGCGTCTCCGAGAGGCTGCGCAGGCGGATCGTGGGCTCGTGCAGGATGCGGTTGGCGATCGAGCGGGCGAGCGCCTCGACGCGCACGAGGTCGCGGGGGGAGGCGGACTCCCAGCGGCCGTCGTTCTCCGCCAGCACCTGCGCCACGATCGCGTCGCCGTGCTCGCGCAGCGCGCTGACGGTCGGCAGCGCATCGAGCTGGCCGAGCCAGCCGGCGAAGCGGCGGATCTCCTCCTCGAGGATCTGCTCCGCCCGCGGAACCTCACCCGCGCGGGTGTCGAGGTTGCGCGCGACCACCTGCTGGAGGTCGTCGATGTCGTACAGCGTCACCCCCTCCAGCTCCCCGCAGCGCGGGTCGATGTCGCGCGGCACGGCGATGTCGATCAGCAGCAACGGCCGCCCCGCGCGCTGGTCGAGCACCTGCGCGAGCTCGTCGCGGCCGACGATCGGGTGCGGGGAGGAGGTGGAGGAGACGACGATGTCGGCCGCTGCCAGCTGCTCGGGCAGCCCGTCGAGGCCGACGACCGAGCCGCCGAAGCGCTGCGCGAGGCTGCGCGCGCGGTCGGCGTGGCGGTTGGCGACGAAGATCGTGCCGGCTCCCCTGTCGGCGAGCGCCTGCGCGGTCAGCTCGCTGGTTTCGCCGGCGCCGAGGATCACCAAGTGGCGCTCACGAAGATCGCCGAGCAGCTCGACGGCGAGCCCGACCGCCGCGGACGGGACGCTCACGTGGCTGGAGCCGATGCCGGTCTCCGAGCGCACCCGCTTGCCCGCGGTCAGCGCGGCACTCCACAGGCGATTGCTGAGCGGCCCGGTGCAGCCGGCCTGCAGCGCCGCCTCGAAGGCGCGCTTGACCTGCCCCTGGATCTCGGCCTCGCCGACGATCATCGATTCCAGGCCCGCGGTCACCCGGTAGAGGTGGCGGGCGGCATCGCAGTTGCGCGGCGTGTAGATCTCCCGCGCCAGCTCCGCGGGGCCGATCGAGGCGTGGCTGGCGAGCATCCCCAGCGCGTCCTCCTGCGCCTGAACTAGATCCCCGCCCGCCCCGCCGACGACGAGGTAGAGCTCGGTGCGGTTGCAGGTGCAGAGCACCACGGCCTCGCGCACCTCCGCGGTGGCGATCAGCCGCTGCGCGAGCCCCACCGCTCCCGCCTCGGTAAACGCCAGGCGCTCGCGCAGTGCGACCGGCGCGGTCTTGTGCGAGATGCCGAGCGCGAGTAGCTCGCTCATGCGGGCGTGGACTCCAGCTCGACGGCCTCGGGCTCCTCGATCTTCTGCTCGGATAGCTCCAGCAGCTCCCCTAGCTCACGCTCGATGCGGCTCAGACGGATCGCCATGATCGCCACGTAGATCAGCACGAGTGCGAACAGCACGATGTAGGCGGCGGCGACGTACTTGCCGGCGGTGTGCAGCGGCAGCGCGGGCATCAGGTGGCCTCCAGCCGACGCCGCAGCGCGCGCAGCTGCCCGCGGGCGTGCTTGGCGGTGAGCTCGTATTTGCAGAGCGTGGCGAACAGCAGCGCCATCGCCACCAGCGACACCAGCAGCGTGAGCGCCATCGAGCCGGGGAGGTTGGAGGTGCTGCCGAAAACGCGCGGGTGCACGTAGGCGGTCGAGAGGTTGACCGCCATGTAGTTGAGCGGCACGAACGCCCCCGCGGTGATCGCGAACACCGAGGCGTAACGCGCCTGGCGCTCGGGGTCTTCGATCGCGAAGCGCAGCGGCTGGTAGGTCGCGTACAGCAGGAAGATGATCAGGAACGACACCAGCGTGGGCTCGCTCCACACCCACCAGTGCCCCCACGAGCCCTTCGCCCAGATCGAGCCGGTGATCAGCGTGCCGACGGCGAAGATCAGGCTCATGTGGATCACCACATAGGAGCGCATGTCCCAGCGTGAGTCGCGCGTGCGCAGGTGCTGGATCGCGAGCAGCCCGCCGAGCACGAAACCGCACAGCGCGACGATCGCGAGGGGGACATGCACGTAGAAGATCTTCTGCAGGAAGCCCTGTTCGGCTTCGAGGGGGGCGTAGAAGAAGACCAGCGCGAGCGCGAGCGCCATCGCGGCGAGGGTGGCGATGCTGAGCGTGCGTAGGCCTCGTCCGTAGAGCGGGGGACGGGCACGACCGCGGGCGATGGAGGGGCTGGCGGTAGCGATGGGTCTAGGCCTCAAAGGAGAGTCGAAGAAAAAAGACGGTGGAGGGTGGGTATGGAGCTAGTCCTCCAAAAGAAAGTCGAAGACGGCGTAGGCGATCAGCCCGAACACCAGATCATAGAGCGCCAACGTCAGCGGCCAGCGGATTGGGGGCCCCGATTGATGGGCAAGCGTCAGCAGCGGCGCGGTGGCGCGCGCCCCGCCGATCACGACCGGCACGAGAAGTGGCAGCGCCAGCAGTGGCCCGAGCAGGTCGCGCGCGCGGGTGCGCACGGCGATCGCCGCGACGAGGGTGCCGATTAGCGCGATCCCCACGTCGCCCAACAGCAGCACCCCGGGCAGGTCGGGCAGCGCCGGGCCGAGCGAGGGTTCGAGCAGCAGCAGCGCAAATGCGGGCACTGCCACCAGCTCCAGCACCACCAGGTAGGCGAGCAGCGCGAGCGCCTTCGCCGCCAGCAGCGCCGAGCGATCGACCGGCGCCAGCAAGAAGCCGTCGAAGCCGCCCTCCTCGGCGTCGGCGACGAACAGCCGGTTGATCCCCAGCATCGCCGCGAGCAGCAGCGTCACCCACAGGATCCCCGAGGCCTCGTCGCCGTTGACGCCGGTCTTGTTCAGCGCAAAGTGGAAGATCACGAACACGGTCACCGCGAACAGCGACATCCCTGGAACGGACTCCAGCGTGCGCAGCTCGACCAGCAGCTCCTTGCGCAGCAGCGCCGCCACAGTGCGCGCGAAACCGGGCGGCGGCGGCCGTTGCGAGCGCGAGGCGGGATCGCCGGACGCATCCGTCTGCACCGGCGCGTCGTCGGTGGCGGCGCTCACCCGTACAGCTCCCTGATCGCCCGCGGGTCCACCGTCGAAGGGTCGGCGAGCAGCGCGGGGCGCCCACCACGCAGACCCAGCACGAGATCCGCTCCATCGAGGTCGGCCTCCGGATTGTGGCTGCACACCACCCGAGTGCGGCCCGAGGTAGGCCCAATCAGTGGCTCCACCAGTTCCGCCCCCGCAGGGTCCAGATTGGCTCGTGGCTCGTCCAGCAGCAGCAGCTCGGGGTCGTGCAGCAGCGCGCGCGCGGTCGCCACCCGCTGCACCATCCCCCGCGAGAGCGTGCGCACTGGCTCCTCGGCGCGAGTGGCCATGCCCACCGCCTCCAGCAGCTCATGCACTCGCTCCATGCCAACCCCGTGCAGGCGGGCGTGGAAACGGAGGTTCTCGCTCGCGGTCAGCTCCCGGTAGAGCAGCGGCTCGTGGCCGAGCAGGCCGACTCGACCCCGCAACGCCCAGGCTTCGTCCGGCAGCTTGTGCCCCAGCACGCGCACCTCCCCGGCGTGGGGACGCAGCAACGTCGCCAGCACGCGCAGCAGCGTGGTCTTGCCGGCGCCGTTGGGGCCGAGCACCACCAGCGTCTGCCCGGCCTGCAGCGACAGCGAGACCCCGGCGAGCGCCTCACGTTCGCCGTAGAGCCGCGTCAGGTCCTCCAGTTCGAGCGCGGCCACTCTGCCTTCAGGCGCCCGCAACCTGGAGCGTGCACACGTGCTGCGCGCGCTCGATCAGCTCGCGCACGGCCGACTCCTCGCCCGCGCGTAGCAGCGCGACCGGGTCGGGGTCGCCGCCGACGATCCCCTCGAAGAAGTCGCGGCGCTCGGCGTAGGTGGGCAGCGTGTCCTTGGCCCAGCCGCGCACCTCATTGAGCAGCACCGCCAGGCGCGCGTACTCCTCGCCGAACAGCGTGGCGATCTCGTGCTTCATGCGCTTGGCGAGCGCCGGCGAGGCGCCGGCGGTGGAGATCGCGATCGCGAGCGGGCCGGTGCGCACGATCGCGGGCAGGATGAAGTTGCACAGCGGCGGCACGTCGACGACGTTGACGAGCATCGCGCGCCGCTCGGCGTCCTCCCACACGCGGATGTTGATGTCCGTGTCGTCGGTCGCCGCGATCACCATGAACACGCCCTCCAGATCCGGCGCGCCGGCATACTCGCGCCGCTCCCAGTGGATCGAGCCCTCGCGTGCGTACTCCTGCAGCGCCGGCAGGGCGTCCGGCGCGATCACCGTGACCTCTCCCGCGCACGCGAGCAGCCCCTCGACCTTCTCCAAGCCGACCTCACCCCCGCCGACGACCACGCAGCGGCGGCCGCTCAGTTTCAGGCAGGCGATGTAAAAGGGGGTGTCGAGCATCCCCTGCACGCACGACTGGTCGCAGATCCCCCTGCGCAGCTGGCAGACGCACTCCTTGCCTGCATAGGCCTGGGCGGGCATGCAAAGAGGTTATCGCCGCAGGGATCGCATCCCCACCCGCACGAGCGGCCCCAGCCCCTGGCGCCAGGCGCGCTCGCGGTCGGCGTCGCGGGCCGAGCGCAGCTGCGCGACCGCGCGGGCGGCGCGTTCGTGCAGCGCGTCGTGGGGCGGCCACCACAGCCCGCGCGCGCCCGAGGGGCTCCACGCGATCAGCTTCTCCTGCGCGCAGCCGCGCAGGCCGGTCTCGCCGAGCGTGCGCCCGAGGCCGCCGCCGGCTGCCGCGCCCCACGGCCCGCGCGCGATCGCCGGCGCGGGGAGGTGGTCGTTGAGCCACACCATCCCCGTGCGCAGCTCGCGCGCGATCCGCAGCCCCCGGGGGCGGTCGGCCGTCCAGATCGAGGCGCCCAGCGCGTACTCGCAGTCGTTGGCCAGCTCCACCGCGCGGTCGGTCGAGTCCACGGCGATCACCGCCAGCACCGGCCCGTCGAGCGGCTCGCGCATCAGGCGCATCGCGTGCGTCACCCCGCTCAGCACCGCCGGCGCGTAGAACGCGGCTCCCTCGGCGCACCCTTCGGGAGGGGCCTGCAGGGGGCCGCCGCAGTGCAGCCGTGCGCCCTGTGCGACGGCCTCATCGACCAGCTCGCGTACGTGCTCGAGGCGCCGCGTGGAGGCGAGCGGGCCCATCTGCACGCCCGCGCGCTCCGGGTCGCCGACGCGCATTGCCCGCGCGCCGTTGACGAGGTGCGTGAGAAGCCGCTCGGAGACCTCGCGCTCGACGTACACCCGCTCCACCGCGCCGCGCGCCTGGCCCGCGCCGGCGCAGCCTGCCCACAGCGCGCCGCTGGCGGCCCGCGCTACGTGCGCGTCGGCGAGCACCACCATCGCGTCCTTGCCGCCCAGCTCGACCGTCACCTCCTTCTCCTGGGAGACGCACGCTCGCGCCACGGCGCGCCCGACCGCGGGGGAGCCGGTGAACAGCACCTTGTCGACGGGCGCGCGAGCGAGCGCCACCCCCACCTGCGTGCCGCCGTGCACCAGCCGCACGAGACCCTCGGGCAGCGTGGCGCGCGCCAGCACCCCCATGATCCGCTCGCCCGTGAGGCAGGCGCGCCGCGCCGGCTTGAACACGACGCCGTTGCCCGCCAGCAGCGCGCCGGCGATCTGCGCGAGCGGCTGCGCAAACGGCGCGCTGCCCGCTCCGATCACCCCCACCACGCCGAATGGCTCGTACGCCACCCGCGCGCGCTGCGAGAGCGCCATCGAGCGGTGGATCCCCACGCGCCGGGAGCCGAGCACGCGTGCGCCGTCCTCCGCGATCCAGATCAGCGCGTCGATCGCCGCCAGCAGCTCGGTGCTCGCGACCTCCGCTCGCGGGCGGCCCTGCTCGCGGGCGACCAGCCGCGCCAGCTCGTCGAACTCGTCGATGATCGCCTGCGCCACGCGGCGCATGTAGCGGGCCCGGTCCTCCACGCGCAGCAGCGCCCACAGCGGCTGCACCTTGCGCGCGGCCACCACCACACCCTCCACCTTCTCTGGCGCGGTGGCGAGCACGCTGCCCAGGATCGCGCCGGTCGCCGGGTTACGCGCGCGCAGCGTGTGCGGTGGGGTGGTTGCAGCCGAGGTCGAGGGGGCAGTGGCCATACCTCCTGATTATCGCCCTCTGGCCCGGCGCACCTGAGCCAACCGCCGCGCCAGCTCCGCCTCCGCCTCGTCGGGCTCGTAGAAGCGGGCGCCGGCCACCTCCTCGGGGAGCAGCTCCTGCGGGGATACGTGGCCCGGGTGATCGTGCGGGTAGTCGTAGCCGCCAACCTCCTGCCCGGGCCTCGGCCCAGAGCGCAGCCATCCGGGCACGGGCGCCGCGCCCTGCTCGCGCACGTGGCGCTGCGCTGCCCCCAGCGCGCGGCCGGCCATGTTCGACTTCGGAGCCAGAGAGAGGTAGATGGCTGCTTGCGCGAGCGCGAATTTGGCCTCCGGCATCCCCACGTGCTCGACCGCCTGCGCCGCCGCCACCGCGACGCCCAGCGCCGCCGGGTCGGCGTTGCCGATGTCCTCGGAGGCGAAGATCACCATGCGCCGCACGATGAAGCGCGGGTCCTCGCCGCCCTCCAGCATCACCGCGAGGTAGTACAGGGAGGCGTCCGGGTCCGAGCCGCGCGTGGCCTTGATCCAGGCGGAGATGTAGTCGTAGTGGCGGTCGCCCTTGCGGTCGTACAGCACCGCCCGCTGCTGCAGCGCGTCCTCCGCACGCGCGATCTCCACGGAGGTCTCGCCCAGCTCGGCGGCCGTGGTGACCGCGAGCTCCAGCGCGTTGAGCGCGGTGCGCGCGTCGCCTTCGGCGCGCGCGGCGAGGAAGTCGAGCGTCGCGGGCGCCACCGCGATCGATGTCTCCAGCTCCCCCGAGGCGAGCGCGCGGCGCAGCACCGCACCGACCTCCTCGGCGGAGAGCGCCCGCAGCGCGTACACCCGCATCCGCGAGAGCAGCGCGCCGTTGACCTCGAATGCGGGGTTCTCGGTCGTCGCCCCGATCAGCGTCACCACACCCTCCTCCACCGCCGGCAGCAGCGTGTCCTGCTGGGCCTTGTTGAAGCGGTGGATCTCATCGAGGAAGAACACCGTGCCGGTGTCGCTGGTGGCGCGGCGGTGGGCGGCGCGCTCCAGCACCGCGCGCACCTCCGCGCGGCCCGCCTGCACCGCGCTCAGCTCTTCGAACACCGCGCGCGAGCGCTCGGCGACCATTCGCGCGAGCGTCGTCTTGCCCGAGCCCGGGGGGCCGTAGAGCACCATCGAGTGGGGGTGCCCCTGCTCGATTGCGGTGCGCAGCCCCGAGCCCTCCCCCAGCAGATGCGTCTGCCCGACGAACTCCTCAAGGTGCAGTGGACGGATGCGCGTCGCCAGCGGACGGGCCTCTTGCGTATGCACCTCGCCCGCCCCGCGCCCGTTCGGGCCGTCCTCCGCATCCGCGCCCGCGCGAGGGCCGTCGCCCGCCGCGGAACGGCGATTGCGGGTGCGCCGGGGCTCGCTTGGCTCCAGTGGCTCGAAAAGGGTGTCCATATTTGGAAGCTTCCCCGGGAGGTCGCCCGGTGGATGGTGTCGAACTCCTATGGCTGGTGATCTACATTAGAAACACACTTTCCCCGGTTTGGCTCGTCGTGGTATGACCACGGGCGCTGCCGACATCCTTGTGAGCGACCCCGCGCTGGGCGGACGCTACGGCTGGAGCTCCGCGGGCGGGTTCGACTCCGGCGGGCAGGCACCCGCCGGCGGGGCGCTCGCGCGTTCGCCGTGGCGGCTGTTCTGGCAGCGTTTGCGCCGCGACCGCGTCGCGCTCGTCTCGCTCGGCTTCATCGTGCTGCTGGTGGTGGTCGCGCTTGCCGCGCCGCTGGTCGTGCGGCTCGCCGGCGTGCCCGGCCCGTACGTGCAGAACCCAAACGCGCTCGACGCCTTCGGCAGCCCCACCGGCCCCAGCGCTGCCCACCCGTTTGGGGTCGACCAGCTGGGCCGCGACGTGTTCGCGCGCGTCGTCTACGGCGCGCGCACGTCGCTGGAGGTGGGCCTGATCGGCACCGGGATCGCGACCGTGATCGGCACCGTGATCGGCCTGCTCGCCGGCTTCTACCGCGGGCTCACCGACACACTGCTCTCGCGCCTCACTGACGTGGTGCTGTGCTTCCCGGTGCTGCTCGTGGGCCTCGGGCTGGGGGCCGCGTGCAGCGTGCGCGGCTGCTTCAAAGGCACGATCCAACCCGGCGTCTCCACGATCGTCGCGATCGTCGCGCTGTTCAACTGGACCTACATCATGCGGATCGTGCGCGGCCAGGTGCTCTCCCTGCGCGAGCGGGAGTTCGTCGAGGCCGCCCGTTCGCTGGGGGCATCCGACGCGCGCATCGTCTTTCGCGAGATCCTCCCCAACCTCACCGCGCCGCTGATCGTCTACGCCAGCCTGCTGATCCCAGCCAACATCCTGCTCGAGGCCGCGCTCTCGTTCCTCGGCGTCGGCGTGCGCGCACCCGCGGCGAGCTGGGGGCAGATGCTCGCCGACGCGACGCCAATCTTCAACACCGCATGGTGGTACATGCTGTTCCCCGGGCTTGCGCTGCTGTTCACCGTGCTCGCCTTCAACCTGCTCGGCGACGGCCTGCAGGACGCCTTCAACCCGAGGATGGGCCGTTCCATTGAGTAATCACCAGAGGAGGAGACAAAGGGCCATGTTGGACAACCGTCACAGCTGGAGAAAGGTCACGGCGTTGGCGTCGGCGTTGCTCGCAGGCGTGCTCGCGGTTGCGCTCGCCGCCTGTGGTTCGAGCAACACGGACTCGCCCGCCACGAGCAGCATCCCGTTGAAGGCGGGAGAGTCGCCCATGGGTCAGCAGCTCTATGGCAAGAAACAGGGTGGGACGCTCACCGTGTATGACCACGAGGACTTCGAACATTTCGATCCCGGCCAAGCGTACGCGGTCGAGGACTACACGATCACCTCGGCCACGCAGCGCTCGCTCTACTCCTACCTCCCCAACAACCCCTCCAAGCTCGTCCCCGACGTCGCCGCGGGCCCGGCGGCGATCACCGACGGCGGCAAGACCGTGACGATCCAGATCAAGCCGCACATCTACTTCAGCCCGCCGGTCAACCGCGAAGTGAACTCCGGCGACATCGCCTACGCGATCGAGCGCGGCGCCAACCCGAACGTCGCCAACGCCTATTTCCAACCCTATTTCGGGGACATCGTGGGCGCGGAAAAGGCCGACGGCGGGCCGATCCCCGGGATCGAAACGCCGAGCAAGTACACGATCGTCTTTCGCCTGACCAAACCTACCGCCTCGCTGCTGGTCGGTGCGCTCGTCCTGCCACTATCGGCGCCGGTGCCCCCGGAATTCGCCAAGCCGCTCGACGCTCACAAACCGACGACGTACGGCAGCGAATACCTTGTGGCGAGCGGCCCTTACATGGTGAAGTCCGACAGCACGGGCAAGTTCCTCGGCATCGGCTACCAGCCGGGCAAGTCGGCGACGCTGGTGCGCAACCCCCGGTGGAATCCCCACACTGACTTCCGGCCCGCCTATCTCAACCAGATCGACATCAACATCGGTGGCGAACCGACGGTGATCGGCAAGCAGGTGCTGCAGGGTGAAAACCTCGTGCAGAACGACATTCCCGCGCCGTCGATCGTCAAGGAAGCCTACGAACACTATCCCCAGCAGATCACATTCACACCCGGCTCTGGCACCTACTACGCCTCATTGAACACCGCGCACGGGCCGTTCACCAACATCGACCTGCGCAAGGCCGTGTGGGCGGGGCTCGACCGCGACGCGCTCGTCAAGGCGCGCGGCGGCGCACTGGTGGCGACGCCGATGACGCACTTCCTGTACCCGGGTGTGAACGGCTACGAACAGGCCGGCGGCGACGCGGGGCCGAAAGTGGATTACAACGAACACCCCGAAGGCGACATGGCGGTCGCCGCGAAGTACATGAAGCTGGCCGGCTACCCCAGCGGCAAGTACACCGGGGGCAAGACGCTGCAGGTGGTCGGCTCCACCGGCGAACCGCAGGAAGCGATGGCGCAGGTCACCAACCAGGCGCTGCAGAACCTCGGCTTCAAAACCCACCTCACGCTGGTGGACCAGTCGGCGATGTACTCCAAGTACTGCACCGTGCCCTCACAGGAGATCGACGTCTGCCCCAACGGCGGCTGGGTACGCGACTTCGCCGACCCCCAGACGGTGCTGTACGTGCCGTTCTACGGCCCCGCGATCGTGGCGAGCGGCAACGCCAACTGGAGCCAGGTCAACGACCCGCAGATCAACGCGGCGATGGAAAAGGCGACGTATACGGTCGGCGAACCGGCGCGCGCCGAAGCGTGGGCGAAGATCGACGAAATGCTGGTGCGCTACGCGGCCGCGGCACCCGAGATCTACTCGATCCAGGCACAGATCCAGGGTAAAAGCGTCGCCGGCGTCAACCAGTTGTGGGACACCGGCGCATGGGACTACGACTTCACCTCGCTGAAGTGAGTTGACTCGGTACATCATCCGTCGTGTCATATGGGGCGTCGCGCTGCTGTTCATCGTGGCAGCGCTGACGTTCCTGTTCTTCTACCTCTTCCCCACCGCCAACCCGGCGTCGCTGCGCGCCGGGCGCGCGCCGACGCCGAAGGTGATCGCCGAGATCACTCGCGACCTGGGATTGGACAGGCCGCTCCCGACCCAGTTCTACGACTACATGAAGGGGGTGCTGCTGCACCTCGACCTCGGCTACAGCTACTACAGCGAGGCCTCCGTAAAGAGCCTGATCGCCGAACGGCTGCCCGCCACGGTGTCGCTCGCGGCGGGTGCAGTGGTGATTTGGCTGGTGAGCGGCATCGCGGTGGGGATCGTCTCCGCGGTGCGCCGGCGCACATGGCTCGACCGCGCCGCGATGGGCACCGCGCTCGTGCTCATCTCCGCGCCGGAATACTGGCTCGCGCTGATCGCGCTGTTCCTGTTCAGCGCCGACATCGGCAAGATCAAGATCTTCCCCGGCGCCGGCAGCTACGTCGGCTTCAGCAGCGACCCGGGGAAATGGCTCACCTCGCTGGTCCTCCCCTGGCTGGTGCTCGCCGCCACCTTCGCCGCGGTGTATGCGCGCCTGCTGCGAGCCAACCTGCTGGAGGCGCTCGACCAGGACTACATCCGCACCGCGCGCGCCAAGGGCCTCTCCGAGCGCCGCGTGATCCTGCGCCACGGCGTGCGCGCCGCGATCACCCCGATCGTCACCGTGCTCGGCCTCGACCTCGGCACGCTGCTCGGCGGCGCGCTGCTGATCGAAGTCGTCTTCGACATCCCCGGCGTGGGGCGGCTGAACTACGACGCGCTCACACACGCCGACTTCCCGATCATCCAGGGCACGGTGCTGCTGGCGGCGCTGTTCATCGTCGTGGCCAACATCTTCGTCGACATCTCCTACGCGTATCTCGACCCGCGAGTGCGATTCAAGTGATTCGGCGGAGGAGGAGGAAGCGGCGGTCGGCGGAGGCGGTGGCGGCCTCATGAATGCGCCTGGCGAGCCGTTGCTGAAGGTGGAGGATCTGCACGTGGAGTTCCCCGCCGAAGGCGGGGCGGTGCGCGCCGTGAACGGCGTCTCTTTCGAGCTCGACCAGGGGCGCACGCTGGGGATCGTGGGCGAGTCGGGCTCGGGCAAGAGCGTGTGCGCGCTGAGCGCGATGGGGCTGACCCGTGCCCAGGGGGCGCGCATCTCCGGGCGGATCCTGTTCGAGGGCGTCGATCTGCTGACGCTGCCCGAGCGGGGCATGCGCGCGCTGCGCGGCAACGAGCTGGCGATGATCTTCCAGGACCCGCTCTCCTCGCTGCACCCGCTGTACCGCGTGGGGGCGCAGATCGTCGAGGGGATCCGCGCCCACCGCGAGGTCCCGCGCCGCGCCGCGCGGGAGCAGGCGATCGGGCTGCTGGACCTGGTTGGGATCCCCGAGCCGTCGCGACGCGTGGATGCCTACCCGCACGAGCTCTCCGGGGGGATGCGCCAGCGCGTGATGATCGCAATGGCGCTCGCCAACGAGCCGCGGCTGCTGATCGCCGACGAGCCCACGACCGCGCTCGACGTGACCGTGCAGGCGCAGATCCTCGCACTGCTGCGGCGTCTGCGCGAGGAGCTCGGGATGGCGCTCGTGCTCGTCACGCACGACCTCGGGGTGGTCGCCGAGATGGCGGACGAGATCGCGGTGATGCGGGCTGGGCTGGTTGTCGAGCGGGGCATGGCCGAGCAGGTGCTCGCTGCGCCACAACACCCGTACACGCAGGGGCTGCTGCGCGCGGCCCCGACGCTCGAGCGCCACGGCCATAGCCAGCACGCCGAGAACCACGACACGCGCGAGCGAAGGGGGGGGGAAAGAAAAGGGGGGGAAGGGGAAGAGGAGGAGGAGGGGGCAGTGGTGGCGACCCAGCCGCTGCTGCAAGTGCGGGATCTCGTCAAGCATTTCCCGATCACCCGCGGGGTGGTGTTTCAGCGCCAGGTCGCGCCGTCGAGGCGGTCGCCGGGATCAGCTTCGAGCTGCGGCGCGGCGAGGCGCTCGGGCTGGTGGGGGAGACCGGCTGCGGCAAGAGCACCACCGCGCGCCTGATCATGCGCCTGCTCGAGCCGACCGCCGGGGAGATTCGCTTCGATGGCCGCGACATCGCGCATCTGCGGGGCCCCGCGCTGAAGGCCGCGCGCCGCGAGATGCAGATCGTCTTCCAGGACCCCTACTCCTCGCTGAACCCCCGCAGGACGGCCGGCTCGATCGTCGGTGAGCCATTCGCGATCCACGGGTTGCACGCTGACAAGGCGGAGCGCCGTCGCGCCGTGGGCGAGCTGCTGGACAGGGTGGGCCTGCAACCCGAGCACCACAACCGCTACCCCCACGAATTCTCCGGCGGCCAGCGCCAGCGGATCGGCATCGCGCGAGCGCTCGCGTTGCGCCCGAAGCTGCTGATCGCCGACGAGCCGGTGTCGGCGCTCGACGTCACGATCCAGGCCCAGATCCTCGACCTGCTGCGCGAGTTGCGGCGCGAGCTGGGACTGACGCTGCTGTTGATCTCCCACGACCTCGCGGTCGTGCGTCAGGTGGCCGACCGCGTGGCGGTGATGCGTGCCGGACGGATCGTCGAGCTGGCGCCCAACGAGACGCTCTACAGCTCGCCGGAGCACCCCTATACGCGCGAGCTGCTCGCGTCCGTGCCCGGCGCGCGCCGGGAGGGGGATCGGATATCGGGGTGAGCTGCGTGCCGCGGGGGCGTACGATCCGGGGGTGAGCGTGGAGCCTGATACGCCCGAGGTCGCTGAGCCGTCCGCACCCGAGGCCGCCGGGCTGTCCGCGCTCGGCTCCGACGCCGTCGGGCTGCTGCGGAGGCTGATCGCGTTCGACACCGTCAATCCGCCCGGCAACGAGCTGCCGGCGCAGCAGCACCTGCACGCGCTGCTCACCGACGCCGGCTTCGAATGCGAGCTGCTGGGCGCCGTCCCGGAGCGCCCCAACCTCGTGGCGCGCCTGCGCGGCGCCACCGAAGGTCCCACGCTCTGCTATCTCGGCCACGTCGACACGGTGCTCGCCGACGCCGCCGCGTGGCGCCATGACCCCTGGTCGGGCGCGCTGGTCGATGGCTGCGTGTGGGGCAGGGGGGCCCTCGACATGAAGTCCCAGGTCGCCGCCGAGGTCGCCGCCGCGGTCTCGCTGGCGCGCGCGGGCTGGCGCCCGGCGCGCGGGGACCTGCTGGTCGTGGCGGTGGTCGACGAGGAGACCGGCGGTTCACTGGGTGCCGAATGGCTGACGCGCACCCACCCCGAGAAGGTGCGCTGCGAGATGCTCGTCAACGAGGGCGGCGGCGCCGTGTTCGAGTACGGAGGCCCGCCCGCCCGCCGCCGCTACGGGGTGTGCTGCGCGGAGAAGGGGATCTTCCGCTTCACCGTCACCACCGACGGGGTCGCCGGCCACGCGTCGATGCCAAAGATCGCCGACAACGCCCTGCTGAAGATGGGCCCGGTGCTGGAGCGCCTCGCCGCGCGCCAGCCGGCCTACACGCTCACCGCCGAGCCGGCCGCGTTCCTGCGCGGGATCGGCGAGGACCCGGAGGATCCCGCGGGAGCGGTCGCCAACCTGCTCGCCGCCGACCCCCGCCTGGCGAGCATGTTCGAGCCGATGCTGGGGGTGACCTTCGCTCCAACGCGCATCCGCGCCTCGGAGAAGATCAACGTGATCCCCAGCCGCGCCGAGGTGAAAGTGGACTGCCGCGTGCCCCCCGGCCTCGGCGAAGCAGAGGTGCTGCGCGGGATCGCGGAAGTCTTGGGACCCGTCCGCCCGGACCCCACCCACCCGGCGGGTGCGGGTCGGTTCATAGGAGGTCGAGGTCCGGGCGACGTGGGGGAGCCGCGAGAGGAGGGTCGGTTCAGGGGGGCGGGTGGGTCGGAGGGCGGCAAGGTCTTGGACTCCGCCCACACGCCGGACTTCCGCATCGAGTTCACCGAGCGTGTCGTCGGCAACCGCTCCCCGATGGACGCTCCGCTGATGGACGAGATCCGCGGTTGGGTCGCCGAACGCGACCCGGGCGCCGAGGTCGTGCCGCTGATCCTCCCCGGCTTCACCGACTCCCGCCACTTCCGTACCGCGTTCCCGGAGTGCGTCGCGTACGGCTTCTTCCCCCAGCGCCACCAGTCGCTGCTGGAGAGCATGCCCCTGATCCACGCCGCCGACGAGCGGATCGACGTGCGCGACGTCGCGTTCGCCGCGGAATTCTTCGCCGACCTCGCGCGTTCTGTCCTAGGCTAGGTGCTGACGGCAATCGCCGTTCCCTGCCGGTGCCCTGCGAGGCCGCTTTGGCCATAGTGCGGGCAGTCGAAACCAAGGATGGTGACTGGAGTGACGAGATCGGCATGGAAGTAAACGCGGAACTGGCGGCGGCTTGGCAGGCGGTGGCCACGTCGGTCCATGAGCTGCGCGACGTGACGGCGGCGGCGGTAGCAGCCCACACCGTCCTCATCCCCCACGCGATCCCGCTGGCCTCGGCGTCGGCGCCCGGCCCCTCGATCGCGCAGCAAATCCAGAGCTGGGCGCTCAGCTGGGAGCCCGTCGTGGCGATCCTGTTCTTCGTCGCGATCATCGTCGTGATGTGGCGGATGCTGAAGGTCATGCCGCGCGTCAAGCCGCAGCAGATCAAGCCCTCCTCCGAACAGTCGGTGGGGTGGGACGACATCGCCGGCGTCACCGAGGCCAAGGCCGAGCTGCAGGAGATCGTCGAGTTCCTGCGCGACCCCGAGCAGTTCCGCAAGCTCGGCGCCACGGTCCCCAGGGGGATCCTGTTGCACGGTCCGCCGGGGACGGGCAAGACGCTGCTCGCCAAGGCCGTCGCGCACGAGTCCGGCGCGCAGTTCTTCGCCCAGTCCGCCGCCTCCTTTGTGGAGATGTTCGCCGGCCTTGGCGCGGCCCGCATCCGCAGGCTGTTTGCGATCGCGCGCAAGCACGAGCCCGCGATCATCTTCATCGACGAGCTCGACGCCGTGGGGGACGGCGCGGCATGGACATCTCCGGCGAGAAGGACCAGACGCTCAATCAGCTGCTGGTCGAGATGGACGGCTTCGAGACCAGCGGTCGCCTGGTCGTGATCGCGGCGTCCAACCTGCTGGAGAAGCTCGACCCGGCGCTGCTGCGCCCCGGGCGCTTCGACCGGCAGGTGTTCGTCGCTCCCCCGACATCAAGGGTCGCGAAGGGATCCTCGCGGTGCACACCCGCAACAAGCCGCTGCAGGACGTGGACCTCGCGATGGTCGCCCAGCAGACCAGCGGCCTGACGGGCGCCGATCTCGCCAACATCTGCAACGAGGCCGCGATCTTCGCCGCGCGCCGCGGCGCCAAGGGCCTCACCGACGCCGACTTCGATGGCGCCCTGGAGCGAGTGATCGCCGGTGTGCAGTCCCACCGCGTGCTGAACGCGCACGAGAAGCGCGTGGTGGCCTACCACGAGGCCGGCCACGCGCTGTGCGGCGAGCTGCTGCCCTCGGTCGACCGCGTGCACCGCATCTCGATCGTCCCGCGCGGGCGCGCGCTCGGCTACACGCTCAACCTGCCCGCCGAGGACCGCTACCTAAAGACCCGCGAGGAGCTGCTCGACTATGTGACCGTGCTGCTCGGCGGGCGCGTCGCCGAGCAGGTGGTGTTCGGCCAGGTCACCACGGGCGCCTCCGACGACCTCAAACGCGTGGCCGACATCGCCCACTCGATGGTGCACGACTACGCGATGGGCAACGCCCCCGTCGGTCGTTCCCCCGAAGGGGACGTGCGCCTCTCCGAGACGACGCTGCGGATCCGCGACGAGGAGCGCCAGGACCTGATCGAGGAGGGCCGCCGCGCCGCGCTGAAGATGATCCTCAGCCACCGCCGCCAGCTCGATGCACTCGCGCGCGAGCTACTCGAGCACGAGGTGCTCGACCGCGAGGCGATCGACCGCGTGATGGCCGGCACCCCCCGTTTGGAGCGCGCCCCCGGCGTCGGGCTGCGCGTGGTCGCCGCCACCCCGCTGGAGGGACCCCTGGGCGACGGGCAGCCGCAGGTGTAATCCCCGGCGGCCTGGCACGCCGAGATCGTGCCACCCTCGCCCTGCTTCGCCGTGCGGCGCCGTTAGACTCCCCCGAGTGCTTGACCGCATCGACCACATCGGGATCGCCGTCGCCGAGCTGGAGCCCGCGCTGGAGCTGTGGGGCGGCGGCTTTCAGCTCGAGGTCTCCCACCGCGAGGTCGTGCCGGAGCAGGGCGTCGAGGCGGTGCTGCTCGACCTCGGCGAGAACCACGTCGAGCTGCTCGCCCCGCTCGCGCCCGACACCCCCGTGGGCAAGTTCCTCGCCAAGCGCGGCCCCGGCCTGCACCACGTCGCCTACCAGGTCTCCGACATCGACGCCGCGCTGCAGGAGCTGGCGGGGGCGGGCTTCGAGCTGATCGACAAGGCCCCCCGCGTGGGGATCGGCGGCGCGCGCGTCGCCTTCCTGGAGCCCAAGTCAACCGGGCGGGTGCTCGTCGAGATCGTCGAGCCGGCCCACCACGGCGCGGCCCACACGGTCGATTCCACCGCCGAGGAGGTGGCGCACTGATGGCCGCCTCGCCGCGTCGCGTCAGCGTCGGCTTCCAAGGCGGCCAGGTGCTCGCGCTGCGCGTCAGCGACGAGCAACTGAAGGCGCTGCACAAGGCGCTCGGCTCGAGCGGCTGGCACGAGCTGGAGACCGAGGACGGGCCCGTGCGCCTCGACCTTGCGCAGGTGGTTTACGTGCGGGTCGAGGGAGACGACTCCCGCGTCGGCTTCGGCGCCTAGGGAGGCCCACCAATTGCTGCGCAATCGGTGCCGGCTGCGCGATGCTGCGTCCTCGGTCGCTCGCTTGCTCATCGACCTCCCTAGGGCCTGGTATCGGTAACGATGAACACTGATGAGCGGATCCTGCGGTGGGCGCGCTCCCGTGGACACTGCCCTCGCGCCGATCGCGCGGTGGCGCGCTTCTCGCGGTTCGGCGAGCACGGGGCGGTGTGGCTGGCTATCGGCGCTGGCGGTTGGGTGCTCGACCGGCCTCGGCGGACGCGCTGGGCGCGCGCAACCGGCGTGGTGGCGGGGACCTTTGCGCTGAACACGACCGTCAAGCTGATCGTCCGCCGGCCCCGTCCCCAGCTCCCAGGACTCCCGGCGTTGACCAGCACGCCCACGCAGCTCAGCTTCCCCAGCGCCCACTCCTCCACCTCGTTCGCCGGCGCGCGTGTCTATGCGCGCCTGGGGCTACCAGCTCGGCCGCTCTATACCCTGGCGACTCTGCTTGCGGCGTCGCGCCTGTATCTGGGGGTCCACTACCCCTCCGACATCCTCGCCGGCGCCCTGCTCGGCACGACCACGGCCGCAGCGGTGGGGTGAGCATGCTTGCTCTTACGCTCCCACGATCGTCGCCGGGCAGGAGGCCCGGCGCCTGGGCGGCTGTTGCACCAACCACATGCGTGGACGATCCCCTATGAGTACACGCATCGGCATCGTCGGGTTGCCCAACGCGGGCAAGTCCTCGCTCTTCAATGCGCTGACCAAAGCCGGGGTCGAGGCCGCCAACTATCCCTTCACCACGATCGAGCCCAACGTCGCCGTCGTGCCGGTCGTCGATCGCCGGCTGGATGAAGTGGCCGCCCTCGTGGGCGCTTCGGAGATCGTCTACGACACGGTCGACTTCCACGACATCGCCGGGCTGGTCGCCGGCGCCCACCAGGGCGAGGGCCTCGGCAACCGCTTCCTCGCCAACATCCGCGAGACCGACGCGATCGTGCACGTGGTGCGCGCCCATCGCGACGAGGGCGTCGTGCATCCCGAGGGCGAGGTGCACCCGCTGCGCGATATCGAGACGATCGAGGCCGAGCTCGCGCTGGCCGACCTCGAGCAGGCCGAGCGGCGCATCGACCGCGTCGCCAAAAACGCCCGCGGCGGCGATCGCGTCGCGGTCGCCGAAGAGGCGTGGCTGGGCGAGGCGATCGCCGCGTTGCAGGCCGGTCGCCCGGTGCGCACCGTGCCGCTGCCCGAGGAAGCCCCGGGCGCCGCGCGCGACCTCGGCTCGCTCACCGCCAAGCCGGTGCTGTTCGTCGCCAACGTCGACGAGGGCTCCGACGAGGTCCCCCCCGAGATCGCTGCCCACGCTGCCGCCCAGGGCGCGGTCGCCGTTGCGGTCTCCGCGCGGATCGAGTCCGAGCTCGCCGAGCTCGACGATGAGGACGCTGCCCTCATGCGCGCCGAGCTCGGCGTCAGCGAGTCCGGCCTCGCGCGGGTCGTCCGGGGTGCCTTTGAGCTGCTCCACCTAATCGCCTTCTTCACCGCCGGCGAGGCCAAGCCTGCCCAGTCCTGGCACCTGCGCGAGGGCCTCACCGCCTGGCACGCCGCGGGTGAGATTCACTCCGACATCCAGCGCGGCTTCGTGCGCGCCGAAGTGATCGGCTGCCGGGAGCTGATCGACGCCGGCAGCTACGCCGCCGCGCGCGAACGCGGCACGCTGCGCTTGGAGGGCCGCGATTACCCGATGCGCGACGGGGATGTGATCACGGTCAAGTTCACGCCCTGACATTCATGCCTCAACCATCTCCGCCAATCGCCTGGCGAGGCGCTGCATTCCCAGCTCGCCCGCCATCGCCGCGCCCGTGGCGAAGTCCGTGGGGCGGTCCGGCGGGCGTTGCACGTCGATCGGCACGAGCGTCGCGATCCGCTTGAAGTCCTCCAGCTGCTCCGCGTGGTCGCTCAGCGCGGTCACGATCCGTGGGCGCTCAGATGTGGGGGAGCTTCGCACGGCGTGCAGGGCGCCCTCCAGCGAGCCGTGGCGCCGCAGCAGTTCGGCGGCCGTCTTGGCGCCGATCCCCGGGGCGCCCGGCAGGCCATCGGAGGGGTCGCCGCGCAGCGCGATGAAGTCGGGCACCTGCTCCGGGTCGATGCCGTAGCGCTCGCGCACCTGCGGCGGCCCGATCTCCTGGGGCTTGCCATCCTTGCGCAGCTCCAGGATCGCCGTGTGTTCGTCCACCGCCTGGAAGAGGTCGCGGTCGCCCGTGAGCAGCAGCGCGTTTCCTCCGGCCTCGGCCTCCGTGCGCGCGAAGGAGAGCATCACGTCGTCCGCCTCCAGCTCGTCGCTGTCCTTCACCGTCCAGTCGAGGCTCGCCAGCAGCTTTGGGGCCAGCTCCCACTGCCACGCGAGCTCCGGCGGCATCGGGTCGCGGTGGGCGTGGTAGGGGGGGTACAGCTCCACGCGGTAGGCGGCCTGCTCGGCCCCGAGACATGCCGCCACCGCTCGCGGCGGGCGCGCCTCGATCGCCGAGAGCAGCGTGTTCACCGTCCCCAGCAGCGCGTTCACCGGCCTGCCCTCCCCGTCCACGATCGCTTTCGGCAGCGCGAAGAACGCGCGGTACAGCAGCCACGGCACGTCGGCGATCAGCAGTGGGGCAGGCACGCCCAGAGCGTACAACCCCGTCTACGGAGGCGTCGTGCCGCCGCCTTCGCCCGCGCTCGGGGCGCTGCCAGCGGTCGTGCCGCCTTCGGGGCCCGCCGGCTCCGCTTCCGGTGCGGCGCCGGTCGGGGAGCCGCCATCGGCTGGCGAAGTTGGTTCGGTTGGCGGCGTTTCGGACGGGGCGGTGGCTTCTGGGGCCACGCCCGCGGGAATGGTGTAGTGGCTGAGGTCGGGCTCGGGTTGGGTGCCGTGCGTGGTGCGCACGCTGAAGTACGCCCAGCTGTCGTACAGCCCGAGGCGTTCCTGGAGTTCGGGGCCGCTCACCGGCGTGTGGCCGTCCGAGCCCAGCACGTACGCCGAGACGATCCGGGGGGAGTATCCACGGCGCAGCACCTCGATGCCGCGGAACGCGCCCTTCACCAGGCCGCGCAGGCGCGCCGCCGCGGTGGCGAAGCTCATGCTCACCCCCCAGCTGTGCCGCGGGCCCTGGTCGTAGGGGTCCGGCACGCCTCGCAGCCACGGCTCCGGGGTAGAGCCGGGGAAGGCGTTCTGGACGCTTTCGGTCATCCCCCCCGAGCTGGCGAAGAAGTAGGTGATCGCCGGTTGCCCGCCGTACGTCACCACCTGGCCAGCGGTGGCCGTCACCGCCGCGTTCGTCTGTGCCGTGTGGGCTCTCGCCCCGAGGTACACCTGCGAGCGCGTGTCGGCGTACACGTCGAAGCGCGATCCGCCCGCGTGGTCGGTGAGCGCGTATGTGCGGCTTGCGACCGCCTGCGCCTCGAGCGCCGCCAACGGCCAGCTCGAAGGCATCTCCGCTCCCACCACGCCGCGCACGTACGTTTCCAGCGGGATCGCGCGCACCTTGCCGCCGATCATCACCGTCACCTTCGTCTGCTCCGACACCCTGCCCAGCGCGGTGCCGGTGTAGTAGTGCGCGAGGATCGCCTGGTAGCTGTATCCGTGCTGCGCATACCCCAGCGCTCCCTCCTGGCTCATCCCCACGCCGTGACCGTAGCCCGAGCCCCTGATCACGAGCGTCGGAGACGCCTCTGCCGTTGGGCTGACGCCGACGAGGGCGGTCGCGAGCAGCGTCGCCGCGAGGGATCGCATGTACCCTGAATCGACCGCAACCACTCCGACCATGAGCGGCGCACGAAACGAGCAATGACCAACCGCGACAACGAGCTAGCAGTGCTCGAGGGGGTTCCCACCGAGCTGTACATCGACGGGCGCTGGCGGCCCGCCGCCGGCGCGGGGACGCTCCCCGTCGAGGATCCCTCCACTGGGGAGACGCTGGTCGAGGTCGCCGACGCGCAGCCCGCCGACGCGCTCGCCGCGCTCGCCGCGGCCGCCGAGCACCAGGCCGAGTGGGCCGGTTGGGCGCCGCGGGAGCGGGGCGAGATCCTGCGTCGAGCGTATGAGGCGCTCACCGCGCGCGCCGAGGAGCTCGCGCTGCTGATGACGCTCGAGATGGGCAAGGCGCTGTCCGAATCCCGCGCGGAGATCGCCTACGCCGCCGACTTCCTGCGCTGGTTCTCCGAGGAGGCCGTCCGCATCCACGGCCGCTACATGGTCAACACCACGGGCTCCGGGCGGATCCTCACGATGCGCCAGCCGGTCGGCCCCTGCGTGTTCGTCACGCCCTGGAACTTCCCGATGGCGATGGGCGCGCGCAAGCTCGCCCCCGCGATCGCCGCCGGCTGCACGATCGTCGTCAAGCCCGCCCAGCAGACCCCGCTCTCGATGCTCGCGCTGACGCAGATCCTGGAGCAGGCCGGGCTGCCCGGGGGGGTCCTCAACACGATCACCGCCCACCGCTCCGGCGCCGTGATCGAGCCGCTGTTGCGCGACCCGCGCACCCGCAAGCTCTCGTTCACCGGCTCCACCGAGGTCGGGCGCACGCTGATCGAGCAGTCCGCCGAGCAGATCCTGCGCGTCTCGATGGAGCTCGGCGGCAACGCTCCCTTCCTGGTCTTCGCGGACGCCGATCTCGACGCCGCCGTCGAGGGCGCCCTCACCGCGAAGATGCGCAACGTCGGCGAGGCCTGCACGGCGGCCAACCGCTTCCATGTGCACGAATCGCTGGCCGAGGAGTTCTCGCGGCGACTGGCCGAGCGCGTGAGCGCGCTAAAGGTCGGCCGCGGCACCGACCCCGGCACCGACGTCGGCCCGCTGATCGACGACCGCCAGCGCGCGATCGTCACCGAGCTCGTCGGCGACGCCGCCGAGCGCGGCGCCCGCGTGCTCACCGGTGGGCGCGCACTCGACGGCCCTGGCTACTTCTATGCCCCCACCGTGCTTGCGGGGGTGCCCGCCGACGCGCGCGTGCTCGCCGAGGAGATCTTCGGCCCGGTCGCGCCCGTCGCCACGTTCTCCACCGAGGATCAGGCGGTGAGCGCCGCCAACCGCACCCCCTACGGCCTCGTCGCCTACCTCTACACCCGCGACCTCGCGCGTGCGCTGCGCGTCGCCGAGCGTCTGGAGAGCGGCATGGTCGGCCTCAACCAGGGGATCGTCTCCAACCCCGCCGCCCCCTTCGGCGGCGTCAAGCAGTCGGGCTTCGGCCGCGAGGGCGGCTTCGAGGGGATCGACGAGTACCTCGAGACGAAGTACGTTGCAATCGCGCTTTAGCCAGGCTCACTGGCTGTGTTGCAGCTGTTCGATGTCGACGGCGTTCGCGGGCGCCGTCAGCGTCACCGGTTCGTCCCATTCGCTGAAGGCGATCGTGCCACCCCCCGCGCCACTCTTGGTCGCCTCCACCGGATAGGGCTTGCCGGTCGTGGCGACGTAGATGGTTTCGCCCTGAGCGGTGTCCTTCACACCCACCACCGCCTGCCCTTTCACGGTGCTCGTGCCGGTTGACGCCAATGTCCTGTCGCCGCTCGCCAGCGCCGCGTCGAGCAGCTTGCGCAGTTCGATCAGCGAGGAAAGCCCCGCAAAGCTCGTGCTCGTCGTCGGCGCCTTCAGCCACTTCCCCCGCAGCAGTTGGGCTGCTGCCGCGCCCGCGAAGTGCCTGTAGAAGGCCTGGCTGCCTTTGATGTAGATCGTCCCTTCGAGCTCGATCAGTTCGAAGCTCAGCCCGTTCTCCGCGATCCGGCCCTTGCCGCCCTTATCCGCCACGAGGCTGAGGTCGAGCGTGATCGGGGTGCCGGCCGTCACCGTCGAGCCCGAGACGTGCACGGCGCTCGCGCCGTCAGCCGCCGCTTTCGCCGCCGAGAGGATCTCGGTCGGGGATTTGGAGGCCACGCCGTTGCCCGCGGAGCCACCGCAGCCGGCGAGCGCAGGCAAGGCCAGCGCGAGCGACAGACCTGCCGCGGAGGTGAGCCGGCGACGCACGGCCGCCACTCTAGCCGAGCCGCCCCGATGTCGGACGGGGCGTGGACCGCAGCCAGCGAGCGCTGGGTAGTGCTCCGGGCGCCCCGCCCACCACTCGTATCGCCTACTCGCATGCAATCAAGAATTCGTCGATCCTTCCCCCGCCGCGCTTCAGAATGCGCGCCGCGCGCCGATCATCGCGGGCGAGAGAGCCAAAACCTATGGAAACGCCCGCGTCGTGGAGTAACCTCGGACGCGTGGGGAAGCGACCGGTTGCCGAACATTCGACCCGTGCGCGCCTCCGCGCGCTGCTGCTGTGGGCGCCGCCCGCGGCGCTGCTGGTGCTCGCCGCGCTTGGAGCGATCCTCGCCGACGAAGCCGCCGTCACGGCCGTCTATCTTGCGGTGGCCCTCGCCAGTGCCGGCCTGCTCGGCTGGCGCGCCGGGGCGAGCAGCCGCGCCGCGCTGAGACGGGAGATCGACGACCGCTCCGGCGAGCTGCAGAGAGCGCTCACCGAGCTCGAGATCGCGCAGTCGGAGACCGTGCGGCGCCTGTCGATGGCGGTCGAGTTCCGCGACGAGGACACCGGCGCGCACATCGAGCGGATCGGGCGCTTCTCGACGCTGCTCGCCGAGCAGGCCGGGCTCGACGGCGAGCTCTGCGAGCGGCTCGGCTACGCGGCGCCGCTGCACGACGTCGGCAAGGTCGCGATCCCCGACGCGATCCTGCTGAAGCCCGGCCCGCTCACCGCCGAGGAGCGCGCGATCGTAGAGACCCACGCGGAGGAGGGCCACCGGCTGCTGCGCGGCTCCTCCTCCTCGATCCTCGACATGGCCGCCACGATCGCGCTCAGCCACCACGAGAAGTGGGACGGCAGCGGCTACCCGCGCGGCCTCGCCGGCGAGGGGATCCCGATCGAGGGGCGGATCGTGGCGGTGGCGGACGTGTTCGACGCGCTCACCTCCGACCGCGTCTACCGCTCCGCCTACACGCTCGAGCAGGCGGTCGAGCTGATGCGCGAGCAGCGCGGGCGCCACTTCGACCCGGTGCTGCTCGACACCTTCCTGGAGGTGCTCTCGAGCTCCGGCCCCGACGCGCGCGAGCAGCTGCGCTCCGATCCGCAGGCGCTGCTGGAGGTCGTGCTGGAGACCTACTTCGCTGCCCTGGAGCGCGGCGACGCGGAGACTGCCGAGGGGGCGATCGCCCAGGCGATCGAGGACGGCGTGGCGGCGACCGCGCTGCCGGAGGAGGTGATCCTGCCCGCGTTACGGCGCACGGCGAAGCTCCGCGAGCAGGGCGAGATCGACGCCGAGCGCGAGCGCGGCGCGCTGGTGATCGCCCGCCGGGTGCTGGCCACGCTGCGCCGCTACATGCTGGGCCAGGACGAGGAGCCGCAGGCGCTCGAACGGATCGACGAGGCGATCGAAGTGGTCGAGCGGATGCTGACGCGCGCGGCCTCGGAACCACAGCCCGCACCGGCTCGCTAGAGGACGGCGAGTCGGGCCCCTCTGCTTTCGGTCAGGATGGCCAGCCGGACCTCCCTTCTTGCAATAGATTTCCACCCGTGTCAAATCGCGCGCTCGTCACCGGCGGAGCCGGCTTCATCGGCTCCCACCTCGTGGACGCCCTGCTGGCCGACGGCTATCAGGTGAGCGTGGTCGACGACCTCTCCTCGGGGAGCGCGCAGAACGTGGCGGAGGGAGCGCAGCTGCACACGCTCGACATCACCGACCGCGCGGCGCTGCACGCCGCGGTCGAGCGGGAAGCCCCGCGCGCGATCTTCCATCTCGCGGCGCAGGCCTCCGTGGTCGCCTCCGTCGCCGACCCGGGCCGCGACTGCGAGGTCAACGTGCAGGGCACGCTGAACGTGGTCGACGTCGCCGGGCGCCTGGGGGTGCCGGTCGTGCTCACCTCCACCGGTGGGGCGCTGTATGGGGACGAGGCGCCGATGCCGACCCCCGAGGAGCGCATCCCCGCCCCGCTCTCCCCCTACGGCGCCTCGAAGTGGGCGGCAGAGGCGTACGTCAACACGTGGTCGCTCTCCTCCGGGGTTCCCCACGCGGTGTGCCGCCTGGGCAACGTCTACGGTCCCCGCCAGTCCCCCCACGGCGAGGCCGGTGTGGTCGCGATCTTCAGCCACCGCCTGCACGTCGGCCGTGCGCCGACCCTGTACGGCCACGGCCGCCCCACCAGGGACTACGTGTACGTCGAGGACGTCGTGCGCGCCCTGCTCGCCGCCTCCGGTCGCCGCGGCACGTACAACGTCGCCACCGGCGTGGAGACCGACGTCGAGACCGTCTGGAAGGAGCTTTGCGCCGCGGCCGGGAGCGAGCTGCAGCCCGAGCTCGCCGACCTGCGCCCGGGCGAGCTGCAGCACAGCTGCCTCGACGTCTCCCGCGCGGAGCGAGAGCTCGGCTGGCGCGCCGAGGTGCCGATCGCCGAGGGGCTGCACCGGACGTACGCCGCGCTGGTAGCGGAGTTCGGCGTCAGCTAGCATCAACCTCCCGGCGAGATAGCTCAGTTGGTAGAGCACACGACTGAAAATCGTGGTGTCCCCAGTTCGAGTCTGGGTCTCGCCATCAGAAAAATCGCTGCAAATGAGCGGGTTTTGGTAAGCGTTCAGTCGTGGTCTTCCTGTAGCGAGGATTGGCGGGCGGTGCAGCGAATCTTGCGGGTATGGACCGCTCGGAGGCGGAGGCGATCTTTGGTGCGGGGCGGGAGCGGTGCGTCGATGCGATCGTTGAGCTGGCGGGCGAGCGTGAGCAGTTCGCGGCGCGTTGTGAGCGTCTGGAGGAGCGGGTCGCTCGGCTTGAGGAGCAGGCGCGAGGGGATTCGCGTAACTCGTCGAGCCCTCCGTCGCAGGATCCGCCCAAGACACGGGCGGAGCGTCGCGCGGAGGCGCGTCGTAAGGCGAAGCTGTGGAGCAAACGCGACGGCGAGCAGCGAAAGGCGGGCGCCCAGTCCGGGCATGAGGGCTCCGGTCGCAAGCTGCTACCGGAGGACCGGGTGGATGAGATCGTTGATCACTACCCGCAGGAGTGCGGCGGATGCGGGCGTGTGTTCAGCGAGCAGGAGCGGCAGCCTGGCAAGCGGTTCGGGCGCCATCAGGTAGCCGAGCTGCCGCCGATCGTGGTGCTCTTCTGCGAGCATCGCACTCACCATCTGTGCTGCCCAGGGTGTGGCAAGAAGGCTGTGGCGCGCCTGCCCGACGGGGTAGGCGACTCGCCGTTCGGCACCGACTTGCAGGCCGCGGTCGTGACGATGACCGCACGTAACCGGGTTTCGCGGCGCGACATGTCCGAGCTTGCGCGGGACCTGTTCGGACTCCGGTTATCCGTCGGGGCGGTCGATGCGATCTGCCAGCGCGCGGGGAAAGCGCTGCGGGCCCCACACGAGCTGCTGGTCGAGAGCGTGCTGGCATCACCAGTCCTCAACGTCGATGAGACCGGCTGGTTCACCGCGCATGAGGGCCGCACAATGTGGGCCGCGACCACGCCCGAGGCAGCCATCTTCCGGATCGCAGAGGATCGTCATCGCGACCGCCTCAAGGAACTGCTCGGCGCGGACTTCAAAGGGATCGTGGGCTCGGATCGCTGGTGGGCATATGAGCTGGTCGATCCCGCCTCGCGCCAGGCCTGCTGGGAGCATCTCAAGCGAGACTTCGCCTTCCACGCGGGAGGAGCCCTGGCCGAGCAGAAGCAGTTCGGAGAAGCCGCCAGCGAACTGACCAAAAGGCTGTTCGAGACCTGGCACGCCTTTGGCGAGCACCAAGATCGCCGGCGCCTCGCGGGCGAGATAGCCCCGATCCAAGCCGAGCTCCGGGAGCTACTGGAACGCGCCGCACGCAAGAGCACCTACACGCGCTTTCACCGCCGCTTCGCCAAGAACCTGCTGAGGATCTGGCCGGCGCTCTGGACTTTCGTCACCGTCGAAGGGGTCGAGCCCACCAACAACGCAGCCGAGAGAGCGCTACGCGGGCCGGTCATCTACCGCAAGCTCTCACACGGCACCCAATCCACCGACGGCGAGCGATTCATCGAGCGCGCGCTGTCAGCCTCGGTCACATGCCGCCTGCAAGCCCGCTCGATGTTCGCGTACATGCGCGAACTGCTCACCGCCCACGCCCGCGGCGACCCACTCCCAGCCCTGACCTGAGCCCCCGCACCTGCCCACCAGCACACCCCACCGGGACCCACGACTGAACGCTTACAGGTTTTGGGATAGCTGCGCCATCTCCGTTAGGTCGATGAGCGCCGTCGTCGGCACAAACGTCGGCACAAACCCTTGACAATAGTGCCATGTTCCGGGCCCAGTCGGCCGTCTCGAGAAGCCTTACGAGGAGCATGCTCGGGCGGCAAATGGCTTATCTATGCCGTATCAACATGGAGAACCAAACTTCATGGGGCGAGCCTCGAATCAAAGACAACATCAGTTCGAATCGTGATGTCCTCAGTTCGATTTCCTGGGCGTTTGACCGAGTTTTACAGGGTTTACGCGATCTCGATAAACCCCACTAAACCCCTTATAACCCGTCTGGGATCGATACGGGATCAGGCGGAGCTGAGCGTTGTGTATGCGTTGGCGACTCGCTCGGCAAGCGGCGTCGTCCCGTTGCTGAGCACCTCCCACACGAAGTCGTGCAGCTCGAGCGGCAGCGATCGTGCGTCCGCATTCGCCAGCTCCGCGAGAGTGTTCTTGAACCGCTTGGCTTTGCTGACCGGTACGAGTGCCGCTGTGGCGAGGGCCTGCTGCCAGATGGCCCAGCCATCGTCGGCGTTGATGCACTCGGCGGCGAGCGCTAGCCGCAGGCAGCGGGCACGCCAGCCCCACGGCTCGCGGTGAACCTGCTGGCGCAGTTGCGACTGCTGTACCGCACGGATCGTCCTCCAGGGTCCGGATGAGCTATCGCTGCACGAGGCCCAGTGCTGCAGACGATCGCGAATCCCTACGGAGGGCTCTCCCGCGGCGATGTCGATCGTCCAGGTCTCGCATTCGCGCGCGTAGCGCACCGAGCAGTAGGCGACCATCGCCTCCCACTGGCTGGAGTTGGTGAAGCTCGCGATCAGGATGTCAAGGTCGTATAGCTGGCGGGGTATTGCATCGCCGCGGCGTTCTTCGTCGATCCCGACCGGAGAGGCCGCCAGGGTCATCAGCTTCAGCACGAATTGGTAGGGCAGCTCGGGCATCCGAGCACGGATCGTGCGTTGAGTGGGGCCGACGTTCCCGCTGACTGTCTCGGCCGGTGGCAGGTCGGACTCGAAGTGAAACTCGACCTTGACCGTGTTGTTCGTCGCCATGCCGTGGTCCAATAGCAGGGCGACAGGGACGAGGTAGGTGATCATGTTCAGCTCGCTCGTCGGATTTTGGGGTTCATATACCTCGGGCTTGAACAGAGGATGAAGCGCCTTGAAGCGCTCGGCGAAGGCGTCCATGAGCCGTCCGATGTCGGCGTGGCTCGCGGTCGTGAGGTAGTCGTTGTCGCGAGAGCCGCGCCGTTGTATGGCGTCGAAGCGCAGGGACGCTGCATTGCCGCCCATGAGCAGGAGTTCGACGCCGACGGTGTCCTCCAAGTCGTGGAGGTGCTCGTGCACCTCTGCGCACCATGCGGCCAGCTCGGCAGTGAATAGGTCGTTGTACTTGTGGCGGCGGGCGAGCGCCTTCAGCCGGTCGGGGTCGCCGATCCAGTCGGCCTTGAACAGCGAGAGATGTGCTGTGGGAATGCTCACGCGGCGTAGCCCGCTGCGAGGCGGCGTTGCGCTGGTCCATTGGGCGGGCGCTGGCCGATGGTGGCGGCGAGCCAGTCCTGGTAGCCGAGCCTCGCAGCGTAGGAGCGAAGCGCCCGGAGGTTGAGTCTCTGCTCACTCATCGCACGCAGCAGCCGTCCGAGCTCGCCGTAGTCAAATGGCGCTGCGCTACGGCGTGTCTCGCGCAGCAGGTCAACCCATGCCTTCTCGGGTGTCGCGATCGCGCCCAGTACCAGCGCACGAGAGTGGATCGCGGGCTGGCGGCGCAGCAGCACCGTCTTCTGTACGGCAGCGTCGATCGCCGCGCCAGGCCCGGCGGGCAGCACGACGAACTTCTTCTTCGCCAGCGCTGCGCCGAGACCGTCGGCGTGTGATGGGTGGCAGCAGACGAGGTGCGGGTAGTCGAAGACGAACTGGTGGGTGAAGCCGGCGAGCACGTCGTAGCCCGAGAGGTGCGCGTCGGCTTCCAGGTGCTTGATCACGCGCACGATCTCTCTCGCTGGCGCGCTGATGGGCGAAGCGCCCCATGCTCGGTCGGCGTATCGGTCGCGGCTCAGACGAGAGATCTCGCCGTTCGCTACCAGGCGGCTGAGGGCTCGTTGAAGGGTGCGTTTCGAGAGCCCGAGCTTGTCGCGGAGTTGCGCGACAGTCACCGCACCGCCGTGCTCGGTAGCCAGCGCTCCGACGGCCCGCGCTACGTCATCTATGTCCACAACGGAGGTTGGCACGATCCGTAGAATATAGCGGAATCCTGAGCATCGTGCCAATAAGGAACTAGGGTGGGCTGTCTCCGGGTGCTCCCGACAGTTGGGGGTTCGATAGGTCTTTGAGGGTTGGACGGGTTCCCCGGCGGGGGAACCCGTCCGCGCGTCGGCTCAGGCTGCCTCCTTCACCGCCAAGTGAAGAGAGCGAGGTTGAGCCTGATGACCAAGGATGACGTGCTGTTCGGCTACCGCCAACAGTTGTTCGCGGAGGCGGCGAGGACTAGCGTCTCAGCGGCGTGCCGGACGTTCGGGGTGCACCGCTCTACGTACTACCACTGGAGCGCCAGGTCGACCGGCATGGCCTCGAGATGCTTAGACTCCGCGAGCGCCGGCGGCCGCAGATGCCCAACCAGCTGCCGAAGATGGTCGAGGAGCGCATCGTGTCCTTCTCGATCGCCCACCCAGGGCTCGGGCCACGGCGTGTCGCCTCGGAGCTCGCCAGGGAGAAGTGGGGCGGGATCATCGTCTCACCCAACGGTGTGTGGAAGGTCCTCTGCCGCCACGGGCTGAACACCCGCGCCAAGCGCCTCGGGCTGATCGCGGGCTACGCAGCTCCCTATGAGCCACCCAGAGATCCCGCTCCAGAACAGCACATCGACGTCTCACGGCCGGGTGAGCTGGTCGGAATCGACTGCTTCTACGTTGGACGGCTGAGGGGCACCGAGGGCGCGATCTGGCAGCTCACCGCGATCGACGTCGCCTCCTCATATGCCTGGGCCTAGCTCATGATCTGCAAGCAAGGCAACCCCACCGCTCGACAGACCAGCAAGCTCGCCAACGCGTCGCCCGCGAGTTGAAGGCCGCCGGCTGGCAACTGGAGCGCGTTCTCTCCGGCAACGGCAACGAATTCAAGGGAGACTTCAACAAGACCACCAGCGCCCTGAACATTCGTCACAGCCGCATCCACGCTGGGCGGCCTCAGACCAACGGGCACGTCGAGGCACTGCACAAGACGATCCTCGACGAGTGCTGGCGCCCAGCGTTCGCCCGCTACCTCTACCCCCGCTACAGCGGCCTGCGGCGCGAGCTCGACACCTACTTACGGTTCTACAACCACGACCGTGTTCACCACGGACGCCTCACCCAAGGACGCATCCCCGCAGACATCGACTACCGTGCCCGAAAGATGGAGGCCAGATGAGCCGCACCTGTCGGCACATCTCAGAGGCCGCCCACCCTAAGGCTCAGTATTTGGCGCTCGCGCCCGAGCCGGTGTTCTCGCGGGCGTAGCATTCCGCCCGCGAGACCCGCGAGGCCGAGTAGCCGGAGCGTTGAACCGGGGCGCCCGCGGGCGGATCGCCGACGAGCTGGCCGCCGTACGAAAGCTCACCGGCCGACCGATCGCGGTCAACCTCGTGCTGCCGCTGCTTCGGCCGGGCGATGTGGAGGCGGCGGCGGACGCCGACGTGATCGTGACCTTTTGGGGTGAGCCACGTCGGCTTGCCGGCGGCGGCACCTGGGTCCACCAGTGCGGCTCGCTTCAGGAGGCCCAAGCGGCAGAGGCGGCGGGAGCCGACGCGGTCATCGCCCAAGGAGTCGAGGCCGGCGGGCATGTCCGCGGCACGCCGCCGCTGCTCGAAGTGATCGAGCGCGTTCGCGCGGCCGTCAAGATTCCGGTTCTCGCGGCCGGGGGGATCGTCGACCAGGAAGGCGTGCGCCAAGCACTCGATGCCGGAGCCGTGGCCGCCGTCATGGGCACGCGCTTCCTGCTCAGCGGGGGGAGCCGCGCGCACCCCGATTACAAGCTGCGCTGCCTACAGGCCGACCGCACGGTACTGACCGAGCTATTCGGGCTCCGGTGGGCCGAAGCACCGCATCGCGTGGTCCCGAACGCCGCGACCCGCCGCTTGGCTAGGCGACGACCCTCGCGGTCCTGGCTGGATCAGACGTATCACCGGCTCGCCTCACCGCTCGTGCTGCGCCCCCCGGAAGGGCTCCAGGATCGCGCGCAACGTGCTCGCGGGCCGTAGACTAGTTCGGTGCAACCGCCGCAAACGCAGTACGTCGAGCGAGACGGGATCACGATCGCATACCAGGTTGTCGGCGACGGTCCGGTCGACTTGGTCATCTCTCACGGCTTCGTTACCCACCTTGATCTCCAATGGGCCGACCCGGGGATCTCGCGCTTTCTGTCTCGCTTGGCCGCGTTCGCGCGTTTGATCATCTACGACAAGCCGGGCACAGGCCTGTCGGACCCGATCCCGCAACTCCCCACTCTTGAGGAGCGCGTCGCCGACATAGAGGCGGTCCTTGATGCAGCAGGCTCCGAGCATGTCGTGCTGCTCGGCATTTCAGAGGGTGGGCCCACATCGGTCCTACTGGCCGCGATGCGGCCGCAGCGCATCACTTCGTTGATCCTATACGGCTCGTTCGGGTGTACCCCTTGGGCTGCGCCCGGAGATTTTTCGGCCGAGCAGCTTGAACGTGTGAACAGCATTCGCAGTCAGGCGCAAGAGGTACTTGAGCATTGGGGCGATGGGGCCAGGCTGATGGAGTTCTTCGCCCCAAGTGTGACTTTGAGTGACTCGCAGAAGCGGTCGTTCGGGATATTCGCACGGTCCGCAGGAAGTCCCCGTATGGCCCGGGCGCTCGTCGATGTCGTCGAGCAGATCGATATACGCGACGTGTTGCCGTCGGTGCGCGTGCCGACACTAGTGATCCATGTGAAGGACGACCGCGTGATTCCGTACGAGGGTGGCCAAGGGCTCGCGGACGGCATCCTCGAGGCGCGCTTGGTCACATTCCAAGGCATAGACCATGCCTATTGGGTGGTCGACGGGCTCATTGACGAGATCGAGCGGTTCGTCACCGGCGCAGTAAGTCGCACCGAGCCGAACCGGGTGTTGACGAGCGTCCTGTTCACAGACATCGTGGGGTCGACGACACGTGCGGCAGAGCTGGGCGACCGTGCATGGCGTGAGTTGCTCGAGCGTCACGACGAGCTGGTCGAGCGCACGGTGTCCGAACACGGCGGCCGGGTAGTCAAGCACATCGGCGATGGGGCGCTGTCAGCGTTCGATGGACCTGCGATGGCCATGCGATGCGCTGAGGCGCTGAACGAGGGAATCGCAGAGCTCGGCATACATCTGCGCAGCGGTATCCACACCGGCGAGTGCGAGCTAATCGGAGAGGACCTCGGCGGCCTGGCCGTCCACATCGGCGCTCGCGTCGGCGCGCTCGCGGGCCCGGGCGAAATCGTCGTCTCGTCAACCGTCAAGGAGCTCGTGATCGGCTCAGACATGCAGTTCACCGACCGCGGCGAGCACGAGCTGAAAGGCGTCCCCGGTTCATGGCACCTCTACACACTTGGAAAGCAGCGCACGCCACTGGCCGAACTAGATGGGGCGGCGGCGTACATGCGTCGCTCAGATCGCATCGCCGTCACGCTCGCGCGCCGGATGCCGCGGGCGATGCGCCTCGCCGGGCAGCTTGCGAGCCGCGGGGCCTCCCCGGCGTAGACGGGGTTGGTAGGCGGCCCGCTTCTGCATTTGCGTTCACGGCAGGCGCGTCGACGATCAGGACCGAGACTGCGCAGCGGACGAATCTGGAGTGCGTCGTGCGATGACAGCCACACGCCTGCTTGCGCGGGCAATACAGATGTGTGCCGGTATGCACGTCAGTGCTGGGACTCGTCCGATCCGGTCGTCCGCGCGGATAGCCTTGATGCGCTCGCTTTCAGATGCGAGGAGGCGCGGTGCCCTACCCGCCGCCTACCGCGAGCCTGGACGATGCCTTGCTACCGCGGGCCTACAGGATGCCTCGTGCTGCCCAAGCCTGGGCCCGGAGCACAAACGGCGCCGCTGGCAGCGCCTCGCGGCACCGTTCGCGGAGCTGTGCTTGTCGCCTCGCGTCGAGAGCAGCCGTATAGCTGCCGGCTGGGCCCACGCCAAGGGTGAACGGCTCCCACCACTCGTCAAAGCTCGGATGCTCGACGCCGACTGTGAGGGCTGTCTCCTCGATCTCGCGCAGCCCGGCGGCGTCAAACAGCCACGGAAGCTCGCCCTCGCGGGCACCGGCAAGCTGCGACTCATCCTCGACCTCGGTGTCGAGTTCACGCGCCGCATCCCAGAACAGACTGAGCGGGCCCTGACCACCAGCGTGATCCCACACGCATGCCGCCACGACACCGCCTGGGCGAATGACGCGCACCATTTCACTGAGCCCCTCCGTGGGATCTTTCATGAAGTGAACGACGAGTTGCGCGAGAGCTCCGTCGAATGTCTGGTCCGCAAAAGGCAACTGCTCCGCCGACCCAAGTCGCACGTCGACGCCGGGGTGACGGTCTCGGGCGGCCGAGACGAACGTCTTGGAAGGATCGACAGCCGACACGAAGTCCGCTCGCAGCCGCCTTACCAGCTCGGTAGTGAGAGCGCCTGGACCACAGCCGACATCGAGCACTCGCTGACCAGCCGCGATCGTCGCGAAATCAGCAAGCTGTGGGGCCAGCAGCACCGAGTAGCGGCCCATGAAGCGGTTGTACGCGTCAGCCGCAGCGAGGAAGTTCACTAGCGCGACTCTAGCGCTTGCCGTCGAGGCAGTGACGCGACTGTCGTGCCGCTCGTGCAACTTGCCGGCTAGGGCCGCGGCCTCCTTTCCGCCGACAAAGCGGGCGCGGGATCACGTCCGCGCTCACGCTCGCTGCGAACGACTCTCGATAACGCCGACCGAGGTTCGGCGGGCACCCGCTTGCCCAGGGCAAAGCGAAGCGCTCGCGTCGCCGCGTCTCAGGCTCGGTGGTTGGCCTAACTGAGAGTGCGCGGCGTGAGGGTGGTCGAGCCCCGCACCGACGAACGGGAGAAGCCTCACGCAGCTCACGGATCTGCGCTTACGCAGCGCATCGAACGGGCGCTGGTCGCGCCGACTGAACCGATGCCGTCCTTCATGCATCTGCAGCCTGAGCGCTTCAGCGTACTCTCTCACGCTGCTGCGCCGGTGAGGAGCTCGGGTGCCCCTGGTCAGGCTGTGGCGACGGCGACGTTTGTGCTCATCGGCATCCGCAGCGAGCCCTCAGCGGTAGCGTGCGGCGCAAGTCGCTCGGCGACCTCGTCACAGACGGCCTGTTGGGAGTGATCAGACACGGCGGCGAACACCGACGCGATTGGGCTGGCGGCGATATAGCGGCGGGCGAACTCAGGGTGCGATGCCCAGGTGCACTCGATCGTTTCGTCGATGACCGCGACCTCGCGGAAGCCCGCGTCGGACATCAGTTGGGCCAGGGTGGCGCCGTCGCCGAGTGTGAACGGTGAGTGCATCATCTGTGCAGCCTCGGTACTGACGTGCCGCCCGAGCGCGTCGGCGATCACGCTGAACGGCGGCTCGATGTCCTTCCAGGTCGCAACCGCGACACGTCCGCCGGGCTTCAGCACGCGTCGCATCTCGGCGAGCGCGGCCGCGCGCTCAGGGAAGAACTGCAAGCCCTGCTGACACAGAGCGACGTCGAAATCGTCGGCGTCGAAGGGCAGCGCCGCGGCGTCCGCCTGGGCGTAGTCGATCGGCGCGGCGTTCTCCTCGGCCGGATGTGAGCGCGCGATCGCGACCGTCGGCTCTCCGAGGTCCACACCCGCTACCGATCCACCCGTACCCGCAAGGATCGCGGCTGCGCGCGAGACGACGCCCGTGCCGCAGGCGACGTCGAGCACACGCGAACCCGGCCGCACACATCCATGCTCGACGAGCCGCTTCGCGAACGGCGCGAACATCGCCGGCACGAGAAACTCCTGGTAGATCGCCGGTGCGCTCCCGATTTGAATACCCCAGTCCATCGAGGCCATCAGCCGCCTCCTCTCATGGGACGACAGCACCGCAAGGCGCGCTCAGAGGAGTGTCGATGACCGTGACCATCGAGCCGGAGCCTACCCGAAAACAAGCGTGGCGAATCGGGGTGTAGGGTGTGGTGCCCGACTGGGAGATGATGATGGAGTCTGAGACAGTTGATGCCGCCGAGTTTCGAGACGGACAGCGCCAGCAGTGGAATAGCGCTGCGACTGGCTGGCGCAGATGGTCGGAGCTGATCGACGGGGCGGCGAGTGGGATCAGTGAGCGCCTGGTCGAGCTGGCCGGCGTCGAGCCTGGCAGCCGAGTGTTGGATGTGGCCGCCGGCTACGGTGAGCCGTCGCTGACCGCAGCCAGGAGAGCCGGGTCTGAGGGCAGCGTGCTGGCTACCGATATCTCTGCGGAGATGATTGCGTTCGGCCGCGAGCGCGCCGCTGCGACCGGCCTCGAAAACATCAAGTTCGTCCAGTCGGATGCAGCATCTCTGGACTTCCCGGCAGCTAGCTTCGACGCCGCGCTCTCACGCTGGGGGATCATCTTCGAGCCCGATGCCGAGGCCGCTGCGGCGCGTATCCGAAGCTTCCTGGAGCCCGGCGGGCGGATGGCGATCAGCTCGTGGGGATCACCGGACCGCGTCCCGTTCCTCGCGATTCCCATGCGGACCGCGATGCAGCGCCTTGGAGTCCCGCCCCCGCAGCCGGGCACCTGGTCCCCTCTCGCGTCCGACGCCCCAGGCGCTGGGCGGCCTGCTGGAAGCGGCCGGCTTCTCCGATGTGGAAGTGGAGGAGGCCGAGGTCACTTTCGAGTGGCAGTCGCCCGAGGAGTTCACCACTTTCATCAGGGAGATCGCCCCGCCGATCACCGCGATGATCGCTCCGCACCCGCAGGAGGTGCAAGACGAGACCTGGACCGCTATAACCGAGGCGATCCGGGAGGCGGCCGGAGATAGCGGATCGGTGAGACTTTCGAACCTGGTCCTTTTGGCCGCCGGACGCGCCTAGCTGATCTCTTCGGGCGCAGATCCTCAAGCGTAGGCTGTGCGGGATGGCCCCCCTTTAGCCTTGATCCACCGTTTGGTTTTGGGGGTGGGCGTTTCGTGCGTGACGGGGTTGTGGTGGGGTTGGTCGGGCTGGTGCGGTGGCGGGTGGTTGGGGGTGGTCGGGTTTGTTGTGATCGGATGGAGGGTGGGCGTCGCGGGCAGGCCAACGCCGGGTGTCCGGCGTGTTGGTTTTCGCGGGGGTGCGGCGCGGGGTTAGGGTGGTGGTAGCGCGCGTAGTCGGGCGAGCGCGGCGAGGAAGTCGTTGGCCCAGGGCCAGCGGGCGGGCATTCGTGGTGGGGCGCGGCGTCCGTGGCGGGCGAGTCGTCCGGGGAGCGCGAGCAGTCGGCGGTGTAGCGTGCGTGCGGTCCGGGTCGTGGCGTTGGGCAGTCCGGTCGTTTGTGTCCAGCGCAGCAGGTTGTGTGCGAGTGCGGCGATCACGGTCCAGGCGGCGTTGGCGTTGAACTGGCCGGAGGGAAAGTGCGCCAGGGCCTGGTCTTTGAGATCACGGATCGCGAGCTCGACGACGGCGTGCTGGCGATGCTCGGCCTCGACGATGGCGAGCGCGTCGGTGCGGTTCGTCGCGAACGGGTAGTGATCCCAGACGGGCAGCAACTCACCCTGCTGGGTCAAGTGGCGGACGCGGCGCACGATCAGCTGCCAGTCACCGAACGTGGTTTCGGCGATCTGCGCGATCGACGTTTCAGGGTAGTCCTCCAAGGTGACCCACGCGTCTTCATCGATCGCCTCGACGACCGTGCGCACGTGGGGTTGCATGCGCACGCCGATCGAGAACTTCCAACCCGCCCGATCGAGCTTGGTGAAGGTCTTTTTGTTCCAGAACCCCGAGTCGGCCCGTAACAGCTTCTCGCTCGTGGCGCCGGCCCGGTTGACACGCGCGATCAGCTCGTCGCAGAAGCGCAGCATCCCGCGCGAGGTGTTCGCCGAGCCGTGACGCAAACGGATGTGCAACACCTCACCGGTATCGGCGCGCGTCGCAAGGATCGGGTGATAACCACGCTTGTGGGTGTAGCCAAAACCGACGCCCTGCTTGGCATAGCCATAAACCTCGCCGACGAAGCTATCGGCATCGATCACCAGGCGCCCTTCACCGGGCCCGGCACCCGCAGCCCAGGCGCGCGTGATCGTCTGGTCGAGCACACGGTCAAGTTGGCGGACATGCCCGAACGTGAACGCTCTGAGGAACGTTCCCAGCGTCGACGGCGCCGCCACGCCATGTCCGAGCACAGCGCCTGTCTACCCGGAGCGCAACACGTCGCAGTCCTCGATGCAGTCCGCGCCGAGCAGCATCGCCGACGCCAGGCTCATCACCTTTCGTCCCGGGTTCGCCGCGCCGGCACGATCACCGAGATCAACCGCATCATCAACGAGTTGTTCGATCCCCAGCCGCGCCGCGAGCAGCGCCGGCAGGATCACGCCGGCGTTCGCGACCGCCCGCTCGTCGTCGAACACGACCCTCGAGACGTCCAGCAGACCAAGCACCATGTGGGTGACCTCCTGGCGCAGGCCCGCCGTCGCCCGACACGACAGCTTTCTGCCTGCTCAAGAGGCCATTTAAATCCCGGCCCCGGGACGACACCCCACCAAACAACGGTGGATCAAGGTTTAGGGCAGGAGGTCTAGTTGGATCTCGTGCACCTCGTCTGCGGGCAGCCCGGCCGCGGCGGCGTGGTCGCGGAGGTGTTGGGCGCTGGGGGCGGCGTAGATGCAATAGGAGGTGAGGCCGTCTTCGGTGCGCACCACATGCGAGTGCTCCCACTCGAGCTCCGGGAACTGCTCGACACGCACGCGGCTAGATGCCTCCGCGGCCGCCTCGATCTCGTCGTTAGTCATGTCAGGAAGTACACGGCGTATCACGAAGCGTGGCATCGGTTCCTTTCGTGGCGGGCGAGCGCGAATACCCAGATGCGTTGAGCTGAGTATGTCAAAGTGGCACCGTGGTGAGCACTATCCAGCTGCTCGGCGCGCCGATGATTCTGCACGATGACGTCGCGGTGGCGCCGCCGCGGGGTCGCAAGGCTTGGGCGGTGTTGGCGTATCTGCTGCTGTGTGAGCGTCCGGTCACCCGCAGCGAGCTCGGCGAGCTGTTGTTCGCCGATGCCGCAGACCCACGCGGCGCGCTGCGTTGGAATCTCGCGCAGTTGCGCCAGGCGTTGGGGGCTGCTGCGGTGTTGCACGGCGATCCTGTGCAGCTGGTGTTGGCTGTCGATGTCGTGATCGACATCCGCGACTCGGGCTCGGTTGGTGGGGTGTTGCTGGAGGGTATGGAGTTCGCGACCAGTCCGGCCTTCGATTCATGGCTGCTGGTAACACGCCGACGGTACGCCGGCCGGACCGAGGCCGTGTTGCGTGACACGGCGCTGGCCGAGCTCGCAGCCGGCCGCCCCGATCGGGCCGTCGAGCTGGCGACGCGCCTGGTAGCACTGGACCCGTTCGATGAGGGCCACCACGAGTTGCTGGTACGCGGCCTGGCGTGCAGCGGCGACCGTGCCGGCGCGCTGGCGCAGGTCGCCGCATGCCGGCGCCTGTTCCGTGGAGAGCTCGGATGTGAGCCCTCACCGGCGGTGCTGCAGGCGGCCGGGCCCGGCGGAGACGGCGAGGCCGTCGTCGGCGATCGCGTCGCAGCGCGAGGTCACCTCGAGTCCGGCGAGGCGGCGGTGGCGGCTGGAGCGCTGGAGCACGGACTGAGATGCCTACGTCTGGCCCGCGCCGAGGCTGCCGCGTGCGGCGATCGGGTGCTGCACGCCCGCTCGCTAGTCGCGCTCGGCACCGCGCTTGTGCACGCGGTGCGCGGCCGCGACGAAGAGGGCGCCGCGGTGCTGCACGAGGCCCTCGCCGTCGCCGAGGCGGCCGGTCACCGCGAGACACTCCTCGCCGCCCTGCGCGAGTTGGCCTACACGGACATCCAGGCGGGTCGCCGAGCATCAGTCGAGCACCGTCTGACCCGCGCCGAGGAGCTTGCCGACAGCGACGCCGAGCACGCGGCGATCCTTGCCGTGCAGGGCATGAACCGCTCAGACATGGGCGATTACGCGGGCGCCTTCACGTCCCTACTCGGCGCTCTTGAGCGCGCCGAGCGCTGCGGCGATAGCCGCCAGACCGCGGTCTCGCTGACCCTAATCGCGCGGGCGCAGTTGCTGCGCGGCGAGACGAGCGAGGCGATGTGCGCTCTGGACCGTGCGTTGGGGCATGTCGAGGCCGAGCGCTGGCTGTCGTTTCGTCCGTTCCCCGAGACGATGCGTGGCGAGGTTGACCTTCAGCGCGGGGATATGGCGCGTGCGCCTGAGCGCTTCGAGCGTGCGTTCGCGTTGGCGTGCGAGCTGCAAGATCCATGCTGGGAAGGTCTCGCGGCTCGCAACCTCGGGCTGCTGCACCGCGCCCGCGGTCAGCTGGGCTCCTCTCGTGAGTGGATCGACCAGGCGCGCACCCGCTGCACACGACTCCCCGACCGCTATGTCTGGATGCACGGCCACATACTCGACACGGCAATCACGTTCAACCTCGAAGGGGCCGAGCGCGAGCAGACCCACAAGCTGATACGCGCGCTCGGCGCGCTGGCGGCCCGGACCGAGATGCGTGAGCTCGTGGTGCGAGGTCTCGTTCATGCCGCACGAATCGGGCAGGCCGGCGCGCTCGACTCGGCGCGCACGCTGGCCGTCGCGATCGACAACCCCACGCTGGCGCCGCTGTTCGCCGGAGCTTCCTAGTCTCACACGCCCGCGCACACGGCCTGCGGCCACCATCGGCGATACCGATTCGACCGTGCCGGCCGTGAGCGCGACGATCGGCGCGCAGGAACGGCTGGAACATCCCAACCCCGATAGGAGAAACATGCCCAAGTACGTCATCGAGCGCGATATGCCCGGAGCCGGGAGTCTCAGCGCGGAGGAGCTGCAGGGAATTGCGGTGAAGTCCAATCAGGTGATCGGGGAGCTCGGCCCCGAGATCCGTTGGCTCACGAGCTACGTCACAGACGACAAGGCCTACTGCGTCTACGTGGCCCCGGACGAGGACATCCTGCGCGAGCATGCCCGCCGTGGCGGCTTCCCGGCGGACCGCATATCCAAGGTCTCCACCATGATCGACCCGTCGACGGCGGACGCCGCCGCTCCGGCGCAGGTTTGAGAACCGCATTGAACGAGGCCCAGCTCCTCGCCGGCCGCGACATCCAAATGCAACGGGAGGAAGAACATGCGATCCATCCGACGTGAGGACGTCCCAGTAGTGATCGCCGACAATGGCGTCGAGGTTCGCTTGCGCGATGAGGATGGTCTCTCGGTTGGGTTCGTGCGGCTACCCGCCGGTGCGGACCTGCGCCCCGCCACCAAGGGCCTACAGGACGACCTCTGCCCATGTCCGCACTGGGGATACATGATCAAGGGCCGTGTGCGCATGCACACACAAAACGGGCAGCAGGACTTCGCCGCCGGCGAAGCGTTCTACTGGGCTCCCGGCCACGCCCCGGAGGCTCTCGAGGACTCTGAGTACGTCGACTTCTCACCGACAGAGAAGTTCCGTCCGGTGATCGAGCACATCACCTCCGGGGCCAGTGCATCCTCGTGACGGCACACGAGCGGCGCCGAGCTCTATGGACACGCCCGGCATGAGCGCCCAGCCAATGGCGGAGGCGATCGTGTGTGGTGCGGGCACGGCCGGACTCGCAGCGGCAGCGACGTTGCGCGGCGCTGGCATCGACGTGACCGTGCTGGAGCGCAGCGATCAGGTCGCGGCGAGCTGGCGCAGTCGCTATGACGGGCTGCGCCTGAACACGTCGGGCTTTATGTGCACACAGCCTGGGTTTCGCGCGCGGCGCAGGCGCTACAGCGAGTTCCCGTCTCGGGAGAAGTGGATCGAGTACCTCGAGGACTACGCCGAGCATCACCAGCTCGACGTTCGTTTCGGCATCGAGGTCAAGCATCTGGCGTCCACGAACGGAGGCTGGCGTGTTCGCACCGATCGCGACGAGCTCGACGCGCGCGTCGTGGTGATCGCCACCGGCTATGACAGTGAGCCAAACCTCCCCGCTTGGCCGGGGCGTGATGGCTTCGCGGGCGAGCTGATCCACTCCTCGGCCTACCGCAACCCCGAGCCCTACCTCGGCCGCGACGTGCTCGTCATCGGGCCGGGCACAACGGGCTCGGAGATCGCGACGTTGCTCTCACGGGGTGGCGCGGGACGCGTGCGCGTCGCCTGCCGGACTCCCCCAAACATGCTAACCCGCAAGGTCCTCGGGACCTCGGTCAATGTCTCTGGGATCGTCCTCAATCACGTTCCGATTCCAGTCGCGGATGAGATCACATGGCGGTTGCAGCGAACCTTGTTCGGCAATCTCGAGCCCTACGGGATTCCCCGCTCACCGTATGGGATCGCCACAACGACATTCAAGCGCCAACAAACGCCCGTGTACGACGATGGGTTCGTGCGCCTCCTGAAGTCCGGCGAGATCAAGATCGTTCCCGCGGTTGCTGGCTTCGACGGCTCGGACGTATTGCTCGCCGATCGCACCCGTATTCAGCCAGACGCCGTGATCGCGGCCACCGGCTACCGGAGAGGGCTGGAGCCCCTCGTCGGTCACCTCGGCGTCCTCGACGAGAACGGCATCCCGCTCGTCAGTGGCGGCAAGCAGCACCCCTCGGCGCCGGGGTTGTTCTTCAACGGCTACCGGGCCGACCTCAGCGGACAGTTGCGCCTCATGCGCCCCGACGCCCGCGCGATCGCAAAAGCGGCAAGGAAACAGAGGCCGTAGCCATGACTCATGCTCGCTCCCGCTCGCCGGTGGGACCGCGACGTTTGGGGTGTAGCTTGTGTCTAGGCGAAGCACGATCGGCGTGTCAACGAAAGGGAGGTCGCTTTGTCGTCCAGCGTGTCGGATTCTGAGCTGAAGGCGCGTCATCGCGCGATGTGGGCATCGGGTGATTACCCGGATATGGTCGAGACGTTCCTGCTGCCGCTAGGGCCGACACTCGTTGAGGCGTGCGGCATCGGCCCCGGCAACGTGGTCCTGGATGTGGCCGCCGGTACCGGTAACGCGTCGATTCCCGCGGCTAAAGCCGGCGCTCAGGTCACCGCCAGCGACCTGACACCTGAGCTGCTTGACGCGGGCCGCGCACGCGCCGAGAGCGAAGGGCTGACTCTCGAGTGGGTTGAGGCTGACGCCGAGCACCTGCCCTTCGAGGATGCTTCGTTCGACGTCGTCATGTCCTCGATCGGCGCGATGTTCGCACCCCACCATCAAGAGGTCGCCGACGAGCTGGTCCGCGTCTGCAAGCCCGGCGGCACGATCGGGATGCTGAACTGGACGCCCGAGGGCATGATCGGCGCGCTGTTCCGCACGATGGGACCGTTTGCCCCGCCGCCCCCGCCCGGGGCACAATCTCCTCCCCTGTGGGGTGGCGAGGACCACGTCAAGCAGCTGTTCGGCTCACGCGTCGACTTCGGCACGCTGCGGCGCGAAGACCTGTCGATCACGGCCTTCGAGCATCCGCATGACTACGGCGAGCACTTCAAGGCAAAGTACGGCCCGACGATCACCGCCCAGGCGAACGCACGCAAGAACGGCCAGGAGGCCGAGTTCGTCGAAGCGCTGAACTCCTTCTGCGACGAGTGGAACCGCGGCACGCCCGAGCAGGCGCGCTTCGAGCAGGAGTACCTAGTCGTGGCCGGCACCCGGGCCTGAGCACGCGGGTTGCGCGGCAACGGGGCTGGCGATCCACCCGGTGGGACTGGTCGAGGTGGCGTTTAGTGAGCATTGCTATGGCGCCCGTCTGCCAGCCGAGCCCGTGCGACGGGAAGGCACGCATCCGATCTCCTACGTCGGCAAGGGTTCGCACGCCAACTACCACGTCGTTGGGCCTCGGCCCATAGCCGTTGTCGGTCGTTGCGGCCGGTGCTACCCTGCGTCGCAGATGTCGTTGCAGAACTCGCTTCTCTCGCTTCTCTTGCTCCCCCCTCGGGGGGAATAGCGCGTGGCGGCCGCGTAGCCGCATACCCAGCAGAGAGGAAACGGCAAAGCGAGAGAAGGAGCACGACATGATGGACGCTTCGGCGGGCAGCATTTCACGCGGGCGCAGCGAGTCTGATCGCATACTGATCTTTGACACGACGCTGCGCGATGGCGAGCAGTCGCCGGGGATCTCGCTGAACAAGACTGAGAAGTTGGAGATCGCTCATCAGCTCGCGCGTCTCGGCGTCGATGTGATCGAGGCTGGCTTTCCGATTACTTCGCCTGGCGATTTCGAGTCGGTGCAGGCGATCGCGCGGGAGGTCGAAGGGCCGGTGATTTGCGGGCTGGCGCGCACTGTCAGTCAGGACATCGAGGCTGTGTGGAACGCCGTGCGTGACGCTCAGCGCCCGCGCATTCACATGGTTATCGCGACGAGTGACGTCCACATCAAGCACAAGCTGCAAACGACGCGCGAGGATGTCAAGGGACAGGTGCGTGCCGCTGTCGCTCAGGCGCGCGAATATATCGAGGATGTCGAGTTCTCAACCGAGGACGGGTCGCGCTCGGACGTGCAGTTCCTGGCCGAGCTGATCCAGATCGCGCTCGATGAGGGCGCCAGCACGATCAACGTGGCTGACACCGTTGGCTACACGATGCCGCGCGAGTTCGCCGCGATGTTCGGGGAGCTGTTCCGGCTGGTTCCCGGTCTGCGCGATGTCGTCCTCTCGGTGCATTGCCATGATGACCTGGGTATGGCGGTCGCTAACTCCCTGGCCGGGGTGGAAGCGGGCTGCCAACAGGTGGAGTGTGCGATCAACGGGATCGGCGAGCGCGCCGGCAATGCGTCGCTTGAGGAGATCGCGATGTTGTTGCACACGCGCGAGCCGACCCTGGGCCTGTGGACGGGTATCGAGACGACTGAGATCGCCCGCACGAGCAGGCTCGTCTCGCGGCTGACCGGCTACCCCGTGCAGCCGAACAAGGCGATTGTCGGGCGCAACGCCTTTGCGCACGAGGCTGGGATTCACCAGGACGGCGTTCTGAAGGAGCGGACCACCTACGAGATCATGGACGCGAGGACCGTCGGACTGATGAGCAACTCGATTGTGCTCGGCAAGCACTCCGGCCGACATGCGCTGAGCGAGGCGTTGAAGGAGATGGGCTTGAGATCGACGGGCAGGCGCTGAACACGGCGTTCAAGCGCTTCAAGGAGATCGCTGACCGCAAGAAGCAGGTGACGGCGATGGACTTGGAGGCGCTTGTGACCGATGAGTTGCGCAGCGAGGACATCGGCGGCTTCTCGCTGGACTCCTTCGAGGTCGAGGCTTCGTCGTTGCGTCCAGCGCACGCCAAGGTTTCGGTCACGCTGCCCGAGGGTGGCGCCGGCACAGGCTCGTTCATCGGGGACGGGCCGATCGACGCCGTGTTCCAGGCCATCAATTCCGCTACGGGCGTCGCCGCCAAGCTCAGCGAGTTCACGATCGGCGCCGTGACCGAGGGTCAGGATGCGCTCGGCGAGGTCTCTGTCGTGCTTGAGATCGAAGGGTTCACCGGGGCCGGGCAGGGCGTGTCCACGGACATCATCGACGCCGCCGCGCGGGCATACGTGCGCGCGCTGTCGGTCGCCGTCGCGCGCTCGCGCGCCGAGGAGGCGATCGGGCTGCCCGAGGCTTCGCCGGGGTGAACCAGATCAAGCCTTCAACTTGAAGGACTCTTGAAGGCTGCTCCCCGGAGAGTGATCAACGCGCGTCGAGCGACAGCTACATCCCCACCTGGGATCTGAGACCCGCCGTTCGCCAGGATGGTCACACGCCGTTGCCGCGCTCGCGGACGCGGCCGTTTGCTTCTACGCGGATGCGCCGTTTGCGATGTCGGGCAGCGCCGAGGCGAGCTCCTTGCGGGAGCTGATCCCGAGCTTGCTGAACACCTTGCCCAGGTGCCACTCCACTGTGCGCGGGCTGAGAAAGAGCTGGGCGCCGATCTCGGGGTTTGTCTGTCCGCCGGCGGCTAGGCGCGCCACCTGCGCCTCCTGCGGGGTCAGCTCGTCGAGTGTCTGGGCGGTGCGCTTGCGCACCGTCTCGCCGGTGGCCTGCAGCTCGCGACGGGCGCGTTCGGCGAACGCTTCGGCGCACATATCCCCGAGCATCGCGTGAGCGTCCCGAAGCTGCTCGCGAGCGTCGACGCGGCGATGCTGGCGGCGCAGCCACTCGCCATAGAGCAGGTACGCGCGTGCCAGCGTTTGCGATATGCCGGCGTGGACGCGAGACAATCGCTGGATCGCTTCTCTGTAAAGCCGCTCAGCCGTGACTCCCTCAGCAAGCATCGCCGCCGCGCGCGCGTGAATCCCAAGCGCCCAGTCGGTGTCGGCCGCATGGGCGAGCTCGGCGAGCTGGGAGAGCGGACCGATCGCGCGCTCCGCGTGGTCGCTGCGCACGGCAGCCTCGATCAGCTCCGCGAGCACCCAGATCGACGGTCCCAGCCCGTGCGGGTCCTCGGCGGCCCGCTCAGCTGCGACCAGGGCGTCGTTGTAGCGGCCGAGTCCGTTGTAGCGCTGAGCGCTGCCCCACTCGTTGGCAACGACCCACAGCCCCTCGCCGCGTCGCAGCACTTCCTGCTGTCGCGCCTCGATCAGTGCCATCGCCTCGGCGTCCCGTCCGCGCCAGTTGGCCAGCGTGATCGAGGTGCGCTGGGCGAGGTGACTGCCGGTGGCCTCGACGACGGCGTCCGCCTCGGCGGCCAGCGTCGTGGCTACCCCGTACTTTCCGAAGATCAGCTCTACGACGACGCGGTCGGTGAGCGCGACGGGCAGGAGCGAGAACGCGCCGGTGTGGCGCGCGAGCTCGAGATGCCGCGCGGTCAGCTCGTCCCATGCCTCATCGTCGGCCAGCGCCCGGGCGATGCGGGCGGCCAGCCATAGCCAGCGCAGCTGCTCCTCCTCGGACAGCGGCTCGTCACGGAATGCCTGCAGCGCGTCCTTCAACGCCGGCGCCGCCGCGACATAGCCCTCTTGGGTGAGGAGGGCGAGCCCGTCGAGCAGCAGATCGCAGGCGCGGGTAGAGGGCTCCCAGTCTGCGGCCAGAACGGCCGCAGCGACCTCGCGCGCATCGCCTGCGCGCACCAGTCGGTCCGCAGAAAGGGCCGCAGCGAACGCTTCGAGATAGGTCCCGCGCGCGAGTGTCGGGTCCAGCGGCTCGAGCCGCCTGGCCGCTTCGAGCAGCAGCGGTGGCGCATCGCGACCCCGCGTCATCGCGAAGGTGACTTGCGCGTGCAACAACTGGGCGCGAGCAGTCGCAGTGCCGCCTCGGGCGCGCCGGCCTGGTGCTTGCCTTTTGCGGCGAGCAGCGCACGCTGCGCGCGGCGCTCTGGATCGGGCGTGAGCTCGACGGCGCGCTCGTGAAACGCCGCCTCCGCCGCCAGGCCGCCGCGTGCCCGTGCTCGTCCCGCTGAGCGCTCCAGCTCGGCGGCGACGTCCTCGTCTAGGCCGGCTGTCGCGTGCGCGAGGTGCCAGGCGCGGCGATCCGGGTCGACGTCGGCATCGGTGGCGTCAGCGAGTGCGCGGTGGACGCGCTGGCGCTCGTCCGGCGCTGCTGCAGCCTTGACCGCCGAACGGATGAGTGGATGGCCGAAGCGGACCTGCGCCCCGAAGTCGATCAGACCGGCGTCGGTCGCCGGCGCTGCGGCGTCCGGCCCGATGCCGAGCGCCGTGGTCGCCCGCCACACGAGCACCGGATCGCCCACCGGCTCGGCCGCCGCGACGAGAAGCAGCAGTCGCGTGGGCGACGGCAGCGCCACCAACCGCTCTGTGAAGCTCCGCTCGATCCGCCCCGACAACGCTACGCCGTCGGACAGCCCGAACCCGCCCGCGAGCTCCACAAGGGTTCGTTCTTTTCGGGGCAGCTCGAGCAGCGCCAGCGGGTTGCCGCGCGTCTCGGCCACGATCCGGTCACGTACCCGCTCATCGAGCGGGCCAGCCACCACCGTCGTGAGTAGCTCGAGCGCATTGCGGTCGTCTAGCCCGCCGACGGCGAGCTCTCCCAACCCCTCGAAATGCTGCTCGCCGCTCGGCTCGCGCACGGCGAACAGGAGCCCGACCGACTCCCCTCCCAAGCGCCGTGCGACGAACGCCAACGCCTGCGCCGAGGCGGCGTCGAGCCACTGCGCGTCGTCCACAATGCAGATCAGCGGTCGCTCCTCCGCGACGTCTGAGAGCAGACTCAAAACCGCCAGACCGACCACGAAGCGATCCGGCGCGTCGCCGTCGCGCAAACCGAACGCCCTGCCGAGCGCATCGCGTTGCGGACCGGGAAGGCGCTCCAGGCGATCCAGGCACGGCGCACATAGCTGCTGCAATCCCGCGTAGGCGAGCTCCATCTCCGACTCGACCCCGGTCGCCTGGGCAATACCACACCCCGCGGCATGAGCCACCAGATACTCCAGCAACGCGCTCTTGCCGACGCCGGCCTCCCCGCGCAGCACCAGCGCCCGGCTCGGACCAGTGCGCACACTCGCCACCAGCTCATCCAACACAGCGCACTCGCTACGCCGGCCAAGCAGCCGCCTCGCCGAAACAACAGTCATTTGCCATCTGCGCAGCGTAGGGGACAAGCGCGCGTCGGTACCCCCGTGACCTGGCACCCCCGGGGCATGACCGGGGTGTCCACCGGGCGCGGACGGGCGCGCGCAGAGAGCACGCTTCATCACGCCCCCTAACACGAAGACCGACCTGGTCTTCCTGAACACCCTCAGGAGACAGATATGAGCGCCACTGACATGAAGCTCGAGGTCCAGATCATCGCCGTGTCCGACATCGACCGATCCAAGGCGTTCTACGAACGGCTGGGTTGGAGGCTCGACGAGGACGTAGCCCCGATGCCCGGACTTCGCATCGTTCAGTTCACACCACCGGGCTCAGGGACCTCGGTCGACTTCGGCGAAGGAATCACCACAGCCCCCCCTGGCACCGGCGAGGCTACCCTGGTCGTCACCGACATCGAGGCTGCACGGCAGGCGCTCGTCAGCCGTGGTATCGAGGTGAGCGACATCTGGCACGGCCCGCCGTTCCCGATCGAGGCACGCCAGCCGGGCACGGACCCCGAACGCGCCAGCTACGGATCGTTCTTCTCCTTCACCGATCCCGATGGCAACACATACATAACCCAGGAGGTAACGACCCGGCGCCCCGGACGAATCGACGCCGGCGAGACGGGCTACGCATCCAACACGGACCTGGAGGCCGCGCTCAAGCGCGCCGAGGCCGCCCACCGCGAGCGCAACGGCCAAGACGACGACTGGGCCTCCTGGTACACCTCTTACATGGTGGCCGAGCAGGCCGGGACAGACCTGCCTTCCTGACGGATTCCCCAACTGCCCTGGCCGCTGCACAGTCGCGGCCAGGGAGACGGGGCCGAGACTCAGCTAAGGCACCGGCCCGGCGCCCCTGCACGGGCTCGAAACGACCGCCATCGCCACACCCAACGACCAGGAGACTGACATGCCGCGCATCACCGTTGGAACCGAGAACGACGCCTCGATCGAGATTCACTACGAGGACCACGGCAGCGGCCAGCCGGTCGTGTTGATCCACGGCTACCCGCTCAACGGCAACTCGTGGGAGCGCCAGGAGCGCGAGCTGCTCGCCGCCGGCTACCGCTGCATCAGCTATGACCGCCGCGGGTTCGGCCGCTCGAGCCAGCCGACCGTGGGCTACGACTACGACACCTTCGCGGCCGACCTCAACGCTCTGCTGGAGCACCTCGACCTGCGCGACGTCGTGCTGTGCGGCTTCTCGATGGGCACCGGCGAGATCGCCCGCTATCTCGGCACCTACGGCTCCGCAAGGGTCAGCAAGGCCGCCCTTCTCGGGACGATCCCGCCGTTCGTGCGCAAGACCGAGGACAACCCCCTGGGCGTGGACAGCGAAGTGTTCGAGGGCATCAAGGCGGCGATCGCCAATGACCGCTATGCCTTCTTCAAGGGCTTCCTCGACAACTTCAACAACGTCGACGTCCTCGCCCCCGACCGCATCAGCGACCAAGCTTGGCAAGCCATGTTCATAGTCGCGGTGGGCTCATCACCCCATGCCTCCTACGCCTGCGTGGACACGTGGCTGACCGACTTCCGTGCGGACCTGCCGAAGATCAACGTCCCGACGCTCGTGCTACACGGCACCGAGGACCGCATCCTGCCGTTCTCAGCCACTGCCGCACGGCTCGGCGACCTCATCGCGGACGTCGCGGTCGTGCCGGTCGAGGGTGGCCCTCACAACATCGGCTGGACGCACCCCGAGGTAGTTAACAAGGCGCTTCTCAGCTTCCTCGCGGGCACACCCGCCGCCTGACGGAGGGAAAACTCGTGGAGTTCCTGGTTGAGTTCGAGGTCAACGTCCCGGACGGGGCTCCGGCGAGCGAGATCGAGGCCCGCAACCTGGCCGAGGCATCCGCAGCGGCCAGGTTGGTGGACGAAGGGCACCTCCTGCGGCTGTGGAAGCCCCCGGCGGCACCCGGCGAGACCAAGGCCCTCGGCCTGTACCACGCCGACAGTGAAGCGCAGCCCACCGACCTACTCCGCGCTCTGCCACTCTACGACTGGATGAACATCACCGTCACCCCGCTCCAGGCCCATCCCAACGATCCGCCACCACCGCTGACCGGCTCCGCAGCCCGTTAGGAGCCAGCGATGAGCAACGACCAGCTTCCCGAGCCCCGCCTGACCCGGGTCTACCGCCTGGAGGCCACGCTCGGTCAGCCGCTGGACGTCGGCGACGTTGCCCAGGGTCACCGGCGGATCGTGCCTCAGACCGGCGGGACGTTCACCGGGCCTGAGCTCAACGGCAAGCTGCTTCCGGGCGCCAGCGCCGACTGGCAGATCGTCCTACCGGACGGCACCGCGCTCGGCGACATCCGCTACGTGCTGCAGACCGACGCCGGCGAGCTGCTCTACGTCCAATCACGAGGCGTGCGCCACGGCAGCGCCGAGGTCCTCGCACGCCTCGCGCGCGGCGAGCAGGTTGACGCCAGCGAGTACACCTTCCGCACCTCAACCCAGATCGAGACGGCGGCCCCTCAGCTCGACTGGCTGAACAAGGGCGTCTTCATCAGCGTCGGCGGGCGGCAGGCCACGGGCGTGATCTACGAGACCTACCTCGTCGAGTGATCCCGCCGCCCGAGCACGACGAGCAGAGGGTCGCAATCATCACCGGCGCCTCGCAGGGCATCGGCGCAGGTCTCGTGAAGGCGTACCGTGAGCGCGGGTATGCCGTGATCGGGACGGCTCGCTCGATCGGGCCGTCTGAGGACCCAGCGATCGTGACCATCGGAGGTGACATCGCGGACCCCGACACCGCGCAGCGTGTCGTCGAGGAGACGGTCGAGCGCTTCGGCCGGATCGATACCCTCATCAACAACGCCGGGATCTACATCGGCAAGCCCTTCACGACCCCAAGCACAGTCGCCCAGGCTGACAGCCGGGCGAACGCTCAACCCGGAGGTGGTATACGCCCGAGCCTGTTGACCCCCATCATCTCCTGCTGATCGGGGCTGGACCAGGAGTCGGCGCCGGCGTGGTTCGGCGCTTCGGCCGCGAGGGCTTCCGCAGCACACTCATCTCCCGCAACGCATCGCTCGACCAGCTCGCCCCTGAACTGCGCAGCGGCGGCCTTGAGATAGAGGCGATCGGCGCGGATATCGAGGATCTGGACGGCTATCGCGAGACGCTCGAACGGATCTTCAGAGCGCCGGGGGCCCCTGGTGTCGTCGTGTACAACGCTGCTCTGCCAGACCCAGGCCAGATCCTCGACATCACCGTCGAGCGGCTCCGAACAGCACATGACGTCGATGTCCTCGGCGCCGTTGTCGCGGCACAGGTAGCCGCGCCTGTCCTGCGGGCTGCTGGCGGCGGCACCCTGCTGGTCACCAGCGGCGGCTTCGCCGACAATCCAGTGCCCGCACTGGCGAGCCTCTCGATGGGGAAGGCCGCCCTGCGCTCGGCGCAGACGCTGATCGCCGCCGGCGTCCGAGAGGACGGCATCCACGCCGCGACCGTCACGATCGCCGGTGCCGTCAAGCCGGGGACGGACTTCGACCCGGACCACATCGCGGAGCTTTTCTGGACCGCCCACACCGACTCGAAGGACGCCTGGCAGACCGAGTATCGGTTCACAGGCGCATAGCGACGCCAGGCAAAGAACTGCTCTAGCCAAACACTGCGGCCAGTGGCCACACCTCGTGAGAAGCAGCTAACTCTGCTCGCCGCCGTGCTCGGGACGAGCGTGGTCTTTCTCGACGCGACGGTAACCAGTGTCGCTTTGCCCGCGATTCGAAGCGACCTCGGCGGTGGTCTGGCGGGCCAGCAGTGGGTGACGAACGCGTACCTGCTGGCGCTCGCGTCGCTGTTGCTGATCGGCGGCTCGCTTGGAGATGATGGCATTGCCTACGTCGTCGTGACGATGCGCGACGGACTGGTGACCGAGATGAAGGGCTGCGCGGACCGGGCCGCCGCCATGACCTACGCGCAGACCGGCACTGTGCACGGCTGCCCCGCGGGTTGGAGATCGTCGGCGTGCCTCTCGACACCCTCTGAGTGGTGGCATCGCTTGTCCAGCGCGCGGCGGTCGATAGCGTGTAGATATGAGCTCGCTCGTCCCTACGCTGCCCGTTCTTCAACCAGCCGGCAGGACTCGCTCGTGGCTGATCCACCGCGCCAGGACTCTCTCCCTGTTGAGCATCGGGTGGATGACAGTTGAGGCTGGCGTTGCGATCGTCTCGGCCTTGGTTGCTGGGTCGGTCGCGCTGCTGGCCTTCGGCCTGGACTCGCTGATTGAGCTCGTCTCGGCGAGCACGATCCTGTGGCTCTACACCGGCAGCCGCAACGGCTCGGACGCGGCCGAGCGCCGCGCCCAGCAGCTCGTCGCCATCTGCTTCGGCGTCCTCGCGGTGTACGTGACGGTCGATGCGATTAACACCCTCGCGGGCGGATCGCATCCCGAGACGAGCTGGCCGGGAGTGGCGGTCGCGGCCGGAGCGATTCTCGTCATGCCGTTGCTCGCCCGCGCGAAGGGGCACGTTGCCGTGCAGCTTGGCTCCGCGGCGACTGCGGGCGACGCGGCGCAGTCATGGCTGTGTGCGATCAGCGCCGCGGCGGTACTCGTGAGCATCCTCGCCAACGCCTCCCTCGGCTGGTGGTGGTTTGACCCGATCGTCGGGCTTGGGATCGCCGGCCTTGCGGTGCGCGAGGGACGAGAGGCGTGGGCCGGGAAGGTCTGCGCCGACTGCGCACCGATCAGCTTGAAGTCGCACAGCGATTGCGGCGACGAGGACTGCTGCTAAATGCCGCTCTGCCTGTTTGGGAGTCCGACTCGCGCTTGAGCCACCAACAGGGAGTGAGGCGCGAGCATCGCCCGTTCATCCCGCTCGACCGACACCGGGGGTTTGTGTCGCGGACCCCCACATCGCGGCACAAACCCACCGGAATCCGCACGTATCCGCCGGTATCTCGGTGGACCGCACGGCCGGCTGCGACTGCCGACGGCGCCCCAAAACACCCAGCAAACAGCCACTTTTTGCTACGCTCATCCGAGCGGGTCAGGGCTGGTTGCCGCACCACTGAAAATCGTGGTGTCCCCAGTTCGAGTCTGGGTCTCGCCATTTGCCTCTTGCCGCTCGAGGCAGGCCCTCGATCGCTTGGCGATTCAGGGCCGCGTCGCGACGCCGGTGTGCCCCCGGGATCGGCACGATCCAGGTCTAGGCTCGGGTTGGGCTCTCACGGCTGCGACCAGGTCACCAGGCTGAGACCCCCGTCGACGGGCACGTTCGCGCCGGTGACATATCCGGCCCAGTGGTCGCAGAGCAGGATCGCCGCCATACGCGCCACATGCTCGGGCTGGCCCTGCTGTCCGCCGAGGCGCACGAGTGTGCGCAGGCGCTCCGCCTCCTCGGAGGACGGCTTGGGCGCCGACGCGGTGGCGATCGCCCCGGGCGAGATCGCGTTCACACGGATGCCGTGCGGGCCGAGCTCGTATGCGAGCTCGCGTACCAGCATCGCCACGGCTGCCTTGCTCGCGCTGTAGTGTGGTCGCCGTCGCACTATGTGGTCGTGCAGCGAGGAGATGAACAGGATCGCGCCTCCCGCTCGCCGGCGCGCCATCTCGGCCGCGACTGCCCTGGTGAGGAACCACGGGCCGCGCAGGTTCGCCTCCATGACCCGGTCGAAATCGTCCTCCTCGAGGTCGAGGAACCCGTGGGGGGTGTCGAACCCGACGTTGTTGACCAGCAGATCCGTTGGTCCACCCAGCTCGCCGATCGATCGCAGCAGGTCATCCGGCCGGTCGACCCCAACCTCGCCGGCGCACGAGAGGATTGGCCCTGCCCCAAACGCATCCGCCAGGCCGGCCCGATCGCGATCCACCGCCACCACCCTCGCCCCGAGGCTCGCCAGCTGCTCGGCGACTCCGCGGCCGATACCGTGCGCGGCTCCTGTGACCACAGCGGTCTTGCCAGCGAACCAGTCCACCGCCTCCAGGGTACTCGCAGTATTCGATGACGACCTGCCCTGACGGTCCATCCTGAACATTGACTTATTCCCATCTTATGGCGATTATCCCGACATGAGCTCAGGCGGTCCGCGGTTATGGCGGCGCATCGACCGTGGAGGGGCGCCAAAGCCGAGCGCGCGCCCACCTGGACGGCTGCGCCGGATCGCCCCGGCGCCGGCAAAGCTTGGATTGCGCCCGGTGACTGTGCGCTTCGTCGCCTCCGCCGTGTTGGCGGCCATCTTCCTCCTCGCCGTCGGGCTCGCGCTGGCCACGCCGGGCAATGATCTGACCAACCTCGGCCGGAACCTGGTGACCACGCTCGCGGTGGCCCTGCTCGCGTACCTGTGGTTTTACTTCTGGACGAGCTACCACGCGACGAGTCGTCTTCGCGGTCAGGCCGCGGCGCGTCCCGAGAGCCTGTTTGCCGTGCCGCCGCGTGTGGGCAGAGCCAAACATGTCTTCGGCCGGCGGGAGCTGGTCGAAGAGATCGCGAGAAAGGCCACAAGCAGCTCCCAAGTTCGCCCACAGTTAATCGTGGGCGACACCGGATCGGGCAAGACGAGCCTGCTGCTGGCGCTCGCGGATCACTTCGCGCAGCGTGGCATCCTCCCGATCGTGGTGTCGCTCCGCGATGTCGAGAAGCTCGACTTCGCCGAGCTGGCCGAGACTCGCTTCAAAGAATACGTGGATTCGCACGTGCGGGCCGCCACCGACGCGGAGAAGCTGTGGTGGTGGGTGCGCTCGCGACGCGACATCGTCGTGCTCGCCGACGACCTGGACCGCGCCAGGGTGCCTGGACTGGCCGACGACCCGTACAAGACAGCCGCCCGTGTCGCGCTGGAAGCGGCCTCTCGTCGTGAGCTGCCCCTCGTGGTCACCTCGCGCTCGGAGGGGCTGCCGCGCGGCGTGGCGGGCGAGATCCTCGGCCCGCTGCAGGTAACCACCGGCGAGGCGGTCCAGGAGTTGCTCAAGCGGGTGGGACGTGCCCACGATGAGCACGACGTCGTGCACGAAAACGTCGAGCGGGGAGCGCTCGCCGTGAACCCTTTCTATCTCGGTGTCGTGACCGATCTCCTACGGTGGCACTCACTCAAAGGGCCGCCGGCCGGCGGCGACGAGCACGCCGTGCGCGTGGCGCTCCTGCAGGCATGGCGGAGCGCGCTGTTGGGGGGAGCCACCGTTCCCCAGCAAGAGCGGGACCGGCGCGAGCAGGTGCTCGATATCGTGGCCGACTTCGCCGCCGCACAACTGCCTCCCGAAAGCCCACCGCTCGACCCCTCGCTCGCGGAGGGCCAATGGCTGCAGGCTCTCCACGCCGCGGAGCAGTTCGACCTGCTCGAGGTCGGCGAGGAAGGGCGCTACAGCTTCAAGCACGACGCGATGCATGCCTACTTCGCTTCGCGCGCGCTCACCCGAGATCGGCGGCCGTTGGCGGCTGCGTTGGCAGAAGCCCCCGATGCTCCCCGCGTTCAGCTCGCGCTCGTGTTCGCTGCCGCGGCAACCCGCGACCGCGACTTCTGCGAGGAGACGTGTACGGCGCTCCTGGCCACATCTACGCAACTGGTCGACGAGCAGCGGCTGCTGCGCGCCGGCGCCGCGGCCGAGGTCGCAAGCGCCGGCGCCTTTCGCGATCTCGACGACACCATCGCCGCCACCTGCGCCGCGGCGCGCCGCTATGCCTCTCCGCTGGTGCGCCGCTCTGCGCTCGAACAGATCGCGAAGCTAAGTGGCGGGCGCGCCGTGGAGGCGTTGTGGGAATTCGCCGGCGACGACGACTACGGTGTGCGCTGGGCCGCGGCCGAAGAGCTGGTGAACCGCTGCTCCGGCGCGCAGCAGTTACCTGTCGGCCTCGGCTCCGAGGTGTTCGTTTCGGGCACTCACGCCTACCGGGCGCTCGCCGTGCGCATCGAGCAGAGCCTGGATGATGCCGAGCGGCTGCCAGGGCAACGCGACGACTGGGCGCCGGAGATCCTGCCTCTCAAGCACATGGCATGGATCCTGCCTACGCTGAGAACACGGATGCGAGCGCTGAAAGACCACGACCTCGACACGCTGGTGAGCGGCCATCTGAGGAGGCTGATCGAGCTGGAGGCAGCGCAGGTCACACGCCAGAAGGGGCTCGAGGCCTCACTCGCCCAGGGCTTCAGGGCCGACGCGCAGCATAACCGCGAGGCGGGTGTCGATGAGGATGCGCTCGCGATGCTCAACCGCGCTGAGTTCTGGTATTCGCAGCTCAACCTTCTCCACGCAATCACCGTGCGCGCTGCTTATAGCGGACTGCCGCGGAGAGCGCAAAGGGTCAGCGACCTGCTCGCCGGGGATGGGGATCCTCGGGAAGTGAGTCCCGAGACGCGTCTTGAAAAGCGACATCCGTTTCTGCGGGCCGCCGCCGAGCTCTGCGATGAGGCTCTCGAAAAGGTCGCTCGAACGAAAAATCCACAAAGAGTGGACCGCTACGTCTGGGGAGACGACGGCCAGGTCGTGTCCGCCGCCCCCGATGGTCTCGTGAAGGAGGCCGCGCAGCTCGTGGGTGACATCATCGTGCTGCTCAACATGAACGAGACGGGGGATGAGCAGGAGAGAGAAGAGTTCGGGAGCAACAACGAGTTGCCGTACTGCATGCAGCAGAGCCGTGACCGCAAGGAGCTGCTCGAAGGATGTATAGGCGCCGACATGTGCGGGTTCGGTCTGTGTCCCTACCAGCCGGTCGTCAATCGCCCATCGGCTCACCGCGAGATCAGTCGCCAGTTCTGCCTTCATCAGCGGCGCAACGCACGCGCCGATGTGGCTCGGCGGTGGGGCTCGCAGGTGCAGGCGCGCGCGCTGCGCGACCGGTGGGGGGATCTCGAATCGAAAGCGCGGACGTAGTGTCCCGAGTCGGGCGATCTCACTCCGGCATTTTTTGAGATCCGCCCGCGAGACCGGGGATCAACGCGAGCTCGTCGTCCGGTCCGAGGTCTGCGGGCGTCGTTCCTCGCAGGAGGACTTCGCCGTTGACCACGAGGATGAATCCGGGAGCCACCGTCCCGGCGCTTGTAAGTGTGCGATCCGCGAGTTGGGGGAAGCGAGCGCGCACCTCCTCCACCGCGTTCGACCACGAGCGGGCGGCGAGCACGACGGTGTTGCGCTCCACGCATCGGTCTCGGTCGACGTCCGCCAGCAGGGCCAGCAGCGGCGTAGCGAGCTTGAGTCTCATGCGCACTCACCCTCCTCGCCGGCGTTTCCGGCGAGCCGGAAGCCGAGGTCTGCGGCCCAGAACGCGGGCGGCTCGTGCTGGCGGTAGCGCGTCCGGCACATCTCAGCCAGCGAATGCACGCTGCCGCCGCGGGTCACCCGATCCGCCGGGCGCGACGGCGGATCGGTGAGGTTGACGGGGTCCCTCAGGGGGGCGCTCGCGTAGTAGTCCTGGTTGTAGCAGTCGCGGCACCACTCCCACACGTTCCCGTGCATATCGAGGAGCCCGAAGGCGTTCGGCGCCCGGGTGGCGACCTCGTGGATATCACACTGAGCGTTCTCGCTGTACCAGGCCCACGTTGGCAGATCCGCCTCGTGCTCACAGCACCACTCGCCTGCCGACCTGGCTCCGCAGGCCAGCTCCCACTCGGCCTCGGTCGGCAACCGGCAGCCCACCCACATCGCGAAAAGCGTGGCGTCGAACCAGGAGACGTCGACGACTGGCTTCCGTGCGCTCGCCGCGGGACGGGCAGGGCCGTCGTCGCGGAGCAGCCCGAACAGCGCGTTCACGACCGCCTGGTCGGACATCAGGAAGGGAGTCACCTCGACTGCGTGCCGCGGCGCCTCTCCACAGAAGTGACGCCGGTTACCCGCGTCGCTGCCCATCTCGAAGCGGCCACCGGGGACATGACGCATGAGCGGGCGCACGTACTGCTCGTAACGCTCCTCGCTGCCGCACAGGAAGCCGGCGGTGAGCAGCTCATCGATCGCCTCCGTGTGCCCGGTTTGGCGCAGGCGCTCGATTGCGCGCACCACCCGCTCAGCGTCCTCGCACAGCGGTCGTCCCCGCCGGTCGAGCACGAGCACCTCCCTGGCATCGTCGATCGCCGCGTCGACGGCGCCGGCCGGCAGCAGCGCAGCGGGCTCCGCGCTCACGTCGCCGGACTCGCGATCACGTCGAGGCGCAGCTCGCGGGTGCCGTGCGCCGAGACGTCGAACGCCCGCAGTTGCGGCAGCTCGGGGTTTCGCATCGAGACGATCAGATGCCACAGGGAGGTGAAGCGGCTGACGTGCATCTCGTAGTCGATCTGGGAGAAGTTCGCCGGATGGCGCTGGTGGCTGTGGAAGACGCCGACCTCGAACAGGCCCGCCGCCCAGATCTCCTGCTGGCGCCGCCACGCCTCCTCGGGCGCCGCGACGAACCCCGCATCGTCGTGGTCGACGAAGTACCGGCCATAGGCGTGGAACTCTCCCTTCCAGTCCGGCGTGTTGCGGACGTTCTCGCCGAACGTGACGAAGCTCGTCGGGGTGCGCTCGTCGACGTCGGACACGAGGTAGCCGAAGGTCTTCTCGGGAAAGCGGCTCCTGATGACCTCCACCAAACGGTCGAGCAGGCTGCTGGAGATGACGATCGGCGTGTCGGCGGCCGAGCTCATGCGCGGCCTCCGGCGAACGGCGGCGGAGCGGGTCCGAAGCGCGCCGCGAAGAGCGAGCCGTTCGGTGTGAGGGCGACGCCGCGGTCGGGGTCGCTCGCGAGCCGGTTGAGCAGCTTGAAGACGGTCTCGGCCTCCTCTGAGCGGCCGATCCCCGCGGCGATCGCGTCGGCCGTCTGCGGCTCGTCGATTTGCGCGACGAAGGCGACAACCTCGCGCTGGAGCGCCACGACTGGCCGCGCGGCGTCCTTCACCACGCTCGGCTGGTTGTAGGCGTTCACGTCGATCAGCTCGGCGTAGATCCCGACGGTCCGCTCGAACAGGGCGATCAACGCACCGAGCGATCGCGCGGAGACGCTGGGAACCGCGATCGTCACCGACTGCCGACCGGCTGCGTAGAGCGCATTGCGCGTCCCCTCGGCGTAGCCGAACAGGAAGTCGCCCAACGTCAGGCCCGGCTCCACCTCGATCCCTCCCGCGCGACGATCCTCCTCGACCAGCACAAAAGTGACGAAGAAGTCCGGCGCGCCCTCGAGCAACTGCTGGAAGTAGGTGTGCTGATCGCACGAGCCGCGGCCCCCGTACACGGTGAGGCCCTGCTGCGCGATCGCTCCGTGGCGGTCGAGTCGCTTGCCGAGCGACTCCATCGCGAGCTGCTGGACGTAGCGGACGAGTGCGGCGAGCCGGTCCTTGTAGGGAACGACGACCATGTTCCGCTCCCCCCGTCCACGTCCTAGCACATGCCACGCCAGCGCGAGCAGCAGCGCCGGGTTCTCCTGCGGCTCGCGCGCGCGCGTTGCCCGATCCATCGCGCGAGCGCCGGCAAGCAGCTCGCCAACGTCCGCTCCCTGGAGCGCGGCTGGCAGGAGGCCGACAGCCGCGAGCGCCGACGTGCGCCCGCCGACCCACTCCCACAACGGGAAGCGCTCCAGCCATCCGCGCTCGCGCGCGAGCGCGTCGAGCTGCGTGCCGGCCATGGTCGTCGCGATCGCGTGCCGGTCGAAGTCGAGCCCGGCGCGCCGGTAGGCCGACTCGAGCTCGCGCATTCCGTGCAGGGGTGTCGGAGTCCACCCGGACTTCGACACCACGGACGTCAGCGTCCTCCCAAGCGCCCCGTCCAGCCGCGCGAGAGTCCGGTCGATGCCGTCGGGGTCAGCGTTGTCGAGGAAGTGAACGGCGATCGGGTCGCCGCTGCCCGCGAGCGCCTCGCAGATGAGCTGCGCCCCCGTCGCCGACCCGCCGATGCCAACGTGCAGGAGGTGCTCGAAGGGTCCGTGCGCTCCGCGCACCTCGCCGGCGTGGACTCGCGCCGCAAAGGCTCGGACCGCGTCACATGCTGCGTGCAGGTCCTTACAGATCGCGGCGCTCGGCGCGAGCTCCGGCTCCCTCAGCCAGTAGTGCCCCACCATCCGCTGCTCCCCCTGATTCGCGATCGCGCCCCCCTCCAGCGCCGCCATCGCGTCCATCGCCCGTCCTGCGGCAGGCGCCATCCTCTGCAGCGAGTCCTCGTCGAAGCCGACCCGACTGCAATCGAGCGACAGCCCGACCTCCGGGACGTCGACACGCATCTCCCGATAGCGCTGCCACAACCGCCCATTCGCCGACGTAGTGGGACGCACCGATCCAGTCGATCCTTTGCTGATGCTCTCAAGCGCTTTTGCGCTCATCCGGGCAATAGAATATACCTAACGAATGGATCGTATCGTCGTCGGGGCGACGCAGTCGGCGAAACCGAGCGGAGCGCCGCGCTGAGCTGTGGGCGGTCTGCTCGTCTGCTCGCACCGTGGCCCGGTCGCACTCAGGAGAGTTCGCGGTGGGCTGGAGGCTGCCAGCGCGGGCCCCGGAGGACTCGTCGCGGTGGTCGCACCGGCGATCGAGCGCGTGGGCGGCACCTGGGTCTTCGCGCCCGGCTCAACCGAGGAGCGGGAGATCGCCGCACAGGGTATGGCGCTCGAGGACGGCGGGGTGTTCGTACGTCGCGCTGGACATTCCCGCGCAACCCCACAGGGCGGCCTACCGGACGATCTACACGGAACTGCTCGTTCCGCTCTTTCACTACCTCCTCTCCCTGTCGCAGGAGCCCGCGTTCGACCAGCGCATGCGCAGCGCCTGGGAGGGCTACCGGCAGCTGAACGGCGTCTACGGCGCGGCGATCCGCCAGTACGCCCGTGGCGACGGCGTGCTCGTCGAGGATGCGCATCTGATGCTCGCGGCCGCGGCCGCGCGGCGGCGGCCCGGCAGCCCCGACATCCCGCTCGTGTACTTCCATCACATGCCCTGGTGCGAGCCTGAGTACTTCGGGGTCCTGCCCGATGCGATGCGCACCGAGATCCTCGCCGGGCTGCTCGCCTTCGACTCGGTCGGCTTTCACACCGCTCGCTGGGCCGATGCGTTCGCGTCCTGTTGCGAACGCTTTCTCGGCGCCGCTCGCGAGTCTCGAAGTCGGCTGTCATGGCGGGGCCGCTCCGTCGGCCTGGTCGTCGCTCCCGCGGCGCCCGACGCCAAGCGCCTCCGGGCACGCGCCGCCGCGCCGCCGAGCGTCGCGTGGCGCGAGCGCCTGCGCGCGGCCTGTCGGGGGCGGCGAGCGATCGTCCGCGTGGAGCGTCTCGATCCGGCGAAGAACCTGATCCGGGGGCTTCGGGCCTACGAGCTGCTCCTCGACCGCCGTCCAGACCTGCTGGAGACCACCTGCCTGCTCGGGGTGCTCACGCCGGTGCGGGAGTGGGCGCCGGCGTACCGCCGCTACCGGGAGCTCGCCGAAGCGGAGGGTGCCCGCATCAACGCCCGCTTTGCCCATCTGGGTCCAGATGGCGCGCCTGTGCGACTGCACCTGTCGCCCGACCCCCATGCCTTCGATCACCACCGTGCACTGGCCGGGCTGTCGATCGCGGAGGTGGTGCTGGCGACCCCGCTCTACGACGGGCTGAACATCGTGCCGCTGGAGGCCGCGGTCGTAGGCGAGCCCTCGATCGTCCTCTCCTGCAACGCCGGTGCGCATGCGCACATCGCCGACCACGTGCTGTCGGTGAACCCGTTCGACACGCTCGCGACCGCCGACGCGATCGAGCAGGCGCTCGCGGAGCCGGCGAGCGAGCGGTGTCGGCGGGCGAACGCGCTGCGCCGCGCGGTGGCCGCGCGCACGCCGGAGGACTGGGTGCGCGAGCGGCTTGCCGGGGCGGGGTAGGCCTCGTGGGGACCTCGACCGTGCGGCGATGATCAGTCGTTCGTCTCTCTCAGCACGCCCATCTGCACCAGCGCTTCTCGGATTCGGTCAAACATTGCTTCCAGCGCCACGGGTCCAGCCGTTGCTCCAACGTCGTCGGTCGGCGGCTCCTCGGTCGGATAGAACGTCGCCGCAATGGCAACTGGGGGATCTGCGCTCTTGAGCACCACGATCTGACCGGTGAGGAAGTCGCCCTGCTGTGATCCTCCCCATCCCGGCTTGTAAGCGGGGTGCCAGGGCGCAAACGCCGTGCCGGCACCCCACTGCAGGTTCGCGATGTGGTCCCCAGAGGACCCCTCGATGCTGGTCAGCGGCGGTTGCTTGGGCATCGCCATCAGCGTGAGGGCAAACCTTCCAGCCGACCCGTACACGCCGTCCGCCAGCGCGTGGGCGAATCCAGCCGCCTGTCCCACCGTCCATTCGTCAGTCCCGAACTCCCATGCTTCCGCGTTGGGAATGTCGGTCGGTGCTCGCAGCCTGAAGTAGGCCAGGCAGGTCGGTTCGGCGAGAGTGGCTCTCTCGGGTGTTCTGTCTTCCCTATCGCCGGCCTGTTCCAGCACTTCGTCGAACGCCGACAATGCGGGCGCGAGGCCCCCCGTCAACTGCTGGAGGCCCAAGATGATCCGCCGCTCGCCGCAGTTATCGGAGCGCGTGATCGCGTCGGTTGCCGCCGTCACCAGCGATGTGTCGAGGCTCTCGCCCTGTCGCTGTGCGGCCCTGTAGGTGGCAATCACCGCAACGGGCTTGCTCATGCTCCACATTCTCCCGTAGGTCGGCGTGCCGGCGCTAACCACGATTGGGCTGCTCCAACCGTTGAGCCATAGTGCCATGGAGGTGTGCCCTCCAAACGCGTCGCCTGCGGCAACCGCGCCTCTCAAAGCCCTCTGCAAGCTGGCGAGAGGCACCTTTGTAACCGTCGATTGATGACCTGCGGCGGAGTGCCTTCGCGGATCTTTCGACGATGCGATGACCGCCGAAGAATCGCTGCCGCCAACTGGACCCGGACCCACCTGAGCAGACGGTGAGGATTTGCGAGGCGTGGATTCCGTTATGCCACAGCCGCAGAACAGACCGAGGGAAGCCGTGACGAGCGCTGTAATGAGGGGAGCCGTAAGCCCCTCACAGCGACGATATCGACCAGGTTCAGGCCTCAGCACGAGCCGCCGAGCAGCTCAGAGTACCTGCTCTTCCATTCAGCTTCACGCTGCGACGTAGTGGAGTAGCCGGGATCGTAGTCCCAGCTTCCATTTTCGTATAGAACCCACGTGATCCCCGACCATTCCGAGCAGTTGGCGCCCGGCTTGTCCCAGGTCATACCTGTCACGTCGACGGTCGCTTCACCGCCGCTCGGTTCGGTGCTCACGATCGACACTTTGATCCCTGACGGATTCAGGTACGGTTTGAGAGTCGACTGGTTTTTCGCCCAGGTGGCATAGCCTTCTTTTTCGAGGTCCTGCTGTCGCTTGCGTTCGCTGAGCAGGCCCCACGCCGCGTTGTATTCGCCGTTCACAACATCCTCATGCCACGTGTAGAGCAGGTGCTGAATCGATTCCTGCATCTGCCCGCTCGATTCATGGGGAAGGTTGCCACCTTCGGCCTGAGTGGATGGGGTTGTCGTGGATGACGGACTGGGAGTGGCGGAGGCGGGACCGGAAGTGAAATAAACCGCGGCACCCTTCCCGCCTGTGCAGATATGCGGCAGTTCGGAGGTGCAGTGCATTGTGTAGGTCTCTCCGGTTGAAGGACTGTACGCACTCACGTCGGTTTCACCTCCGCTGCTTTCGTTGTACGCTTTCTCGACGTTCTGGGCGAATGGGCACGAGGTATCTGGGCCCACCGACAGGTCGCCACCGCAGGGGCTCGTCCTTGCGGATGACGGGGCACGCTTCTGTTGCGTTGCAGTCCGCGATCTACGAGTCGAAGCGGCCGGCGTGGCGATGTGCGGGGAAGAGCTTTGCGAAAGCGCGCCGGTGGCCGCCAGCGCCCCCACCCCGATACCCGCGATGGCGACCAGCGCGAGGAGGATCAGGGTCAGGGGGCGACCCGAGCGCGGCGGCTGCTGGACGGGTGGCGGCGGGGGGTAGCCATACCCATAGCCGTGGTACATGGGCGGCGGCGGAGGCGTCAGCGGCGCGGGCGGCATCGGCGTGGGAGGGCCCACCGCCGTCTGTGCGTGTGGGACGATCAGATTCTCCGTGGCCGCGGTCTCGTGGCGGCCGCCGTGGGCGGCCGCCAGCGCGTCGGCGAACTGGCGGCCTGAGGCGAACCGTAGGTTGGGCTCGATCGCGAGCGCGATTGTGAGGAACTCGTTGTAACGGCGTCCCAGGGCGGGCAGCGTCGCCGATGCTTCCGGCCGCGGGTTGTTCGCGTGCGCCCAGCGGAGCGCCATCTCATTCTCCGCGCCGAACGGCGGTTGGCCGGTCAGCGCCTCGAAGAACAGGCAGCCGAGCGCATACAGATCGCTCGCCGGGCCCGGCTCCTCGCCCCGGATCTGCTCAGGCGCCAGATAGCCGACGGTTCCAACCACCCACCCGGTGCGTGTGAGCTGATCCGAGGCATCGGAGGGCTTGGCGACCCCAAAGTCTGTCAGGTATGCGTGGTCCTGGCCCGCCACGTTGCCGAGCAGCACGTTGCTGGGCTTCACATCGCGATGCACGAGACCCGCCACGCTGTGCACGGCGTCCAGGGCGCCCGCCAGCTGCGTGGCGATCGACACCGCGCGCTCGGGTGCAAGCCGGCCGGAGCGCTCGAGCAGCTGCCTCAGATCTTCGCCATCCACCCACTGCATCGCCAGGAACAGGCGACCGTCCTCCTCGCCGACGTTGTACACCCGCACGACGTGGGGATGGTCGACCGAGGCGGCGAGCCTGGCCTCCCGCAGGAAGCGATCGCGATACTCCGGGGTGCGGGCGATCTCGTCTCGGATGACCTTGAGCGCGACGGTGCGCCCGAGGGAGCGCTGTGTGGCCCTGTAGACGATTCCCATTCCGCCGATGCCGGCGATCGAGACGATCTCGTAGTCGCCGAACAGCTCGCCCCCTTGAAGCTGGTCGCTCACCGCCGGCCACCCAGCCGGTGGGGCGTCGTCCTAAGGGGTTTCACTGAGTCCGTGCGCATCCGTTGAGCTCCCGGACGGCTATGTCTATCATAATGCGGCTTATCAAGATAGATCAAGAAAGCCCATTTGCGGTGCCGTCCCGCAAAGGACCGTTGCACAGGACGGTTCCGCTGATCGTGGCGGTGTTCGTCCTTGGCGCCGGTGTCGGCGCCCTCGTCATCGCCCTCACGCACCACTCGACGCCCGCCCGGAGGGTGGTGGAGCACCCCGCGCGAGCGGCGCGGAAGGCGCCGGCAGCGTCCTCCATCCCCGCGGCCAGCGCGGGCACTCCCCACGGGCTGACCGACCCGCCGCAGCAGGCGCCACACTGGGACTCGGTCGTTCCCGCCAGCGCCCGCTCGAGCTTCGATGCGCTCGCCGCGACGCTGGGGGGCGAGGTCGGGCTGGCCGTCGCTCCATTCGGCGAAGGCCCCGTGCAGACGCTCGGCGCGCTACAGGACGGCCACGCCTGGAGCACCATGAAGGTGCCGGTGCTCACGACGCTGCTCGGCGACTACGAGCAGTCGGGACAGACCCTGAGCTCGCGGGAGCAGACCGACGCAACGCTGGCGCTCGAGCAGTCCGACAACGCCGCGGCCGAGGAACTGTTTTCCCAGCTCGAACAGCTCCACGGCGGCCTGGTGCCCGCGAGCGAAGCCGTGCAGCAGACGCTCGTCGATGCAGGCGACCTGAGCACGCGGATCAACACGGCTCCCAACAACGAAGGGTTCACGACGTGGGGGCAATCGTTGTGGTCCCCGACCGGCGAGGTGCGCTTCTACAGGGCTCTCGCGCGCCAGTGCCTGCTGGACCTCCACGACACCGGATACGTGCTGGGATTGATGCGCGACGTGATCCCGGCGCAACGCTGGGGTGCGGGCGAAGCGGGCTACCCGAGCGCATTGCCGCTGGGCTTCAAGGGTGGCTGGGGGCCGGATCCTGAAGGCGGCTACCTGGTCAGGCAGACAGCGATCGTCGGCTCGGGCGACACCGGCTATGTGCTCAGCATGATCGCGCTGCCGAGCGGAGGAGCGTTTGCGGAAGGAGTGAGCATGATCACGGCGATCGCGAGCTGGGCGCGACAGCACCTGCCGATCCGCCGTGCACTCCCGGCCCCCTGTCCGAGCCCGCCATGAGCCCCGCCGGCGTGCAACCGCAGTGGGAGATCGAGATCGGCGGCCTGCGTGTCGAGCTCTCCGACCGCGCAATCGTGCTCGGTAGGGATCCCGGCTGTGATCTGCCGCTGGCCGACGAACGGGTCTCCTGGCAGCATCTGCGGGTCGAGATCGCCGACGGGGCGCCGCTGCTCACCGACCTCGGATCGAGCAACGGCACACTGCTGGACGGTCGGAGGATCGACGGCGAGCCGGTCGCGGTCATGCGCGAGGCGATCATTCAACTGGGTGCCACCCGCGCCAGGCTGCGGGAGATCGCCGCCGAGCCCTCCAGCGCGCGGGGAGGCTTCCGGCGGGTGTCGGCGCGCCGCCGTCCCGTGCGGATCGGGCGCGCTCCCGACAACGACATCGTGCTCGACGAGCCGAACGTCTCCTGGCACCACGCGGAGGTGCGACCCGGTGCGCCGCCGACCCTCGTGGATCTCGGCTCTCGCAACGGCGTGAGGCTCGGCAATCAGCTCCTCCAGGGCTCGGGAGCGCTCGATCCCGGTGTCGCCGCCGGGATCGGGCCGTTCGGCCTGCGCTGCGAAAACGGCGAGCTGATCGTCGCCGACGAGCGCGGCGGTCTGAGCCTGACCGCGCGCGGGGTCTCCGTCGACCTGGGCGAGCGCACGATCCTTCACCCCACGAGCCTGAGTGTGGCCCCGGGCGAGTTCGTGGCGCTGATCGGACCCAGCGGCTCGGGCAAGACGACGCTGTTGAAGTGCCTTGCCGGCGTTGCGCTGCCGACGGCCGGGGAGGTGCTGGTCGGCAGCGATCCGCTCGATCTCCGGCGCACCGAGGTCGGCTATGTGCCCCAGAGCGACGTCGTCCACGACCGCCTGACCGTCCGCGAGGCCCTCCTCTATGCGGCCCGGCTGCGCCTGCCCTCCGACACGCGCCGAGAGGAGCACGTCGCGGCGGTCGAAGACGTGCTCACCGAGCTACGCCTCACCGACCACCAACGGACGTCGATCGGCAGCCTGTCGGGCGGGCAGCGAAAGCGCGTGGCGTGCGGCGTCGAGCTGATCGGCAAGCCGACGATGCTGCTTCTGGACGAGCCGACGAGCGGGCTCGACCCTCCACTGGAGCGCCGGCTGATGCTCACGTTCCGTCACCTCGCGGAGATCGGTCGCGGGATCGTCGTCGTCACGCACGCGACCAGCAGCCTGGCCCTCTGCGACACGGTCGCGGTGATGGGCGCGCAGGGTCATCTCCTGTTCATCGGGTCCCCCCGCGAGGGGCTCGAGCACTTCGAAGTGGCGGCCTACGACGAGATCTACAACGCGGTCGAGCTCGGCGAAACCCCCACGGCGACCGCCGAGGTGCCGGTTGCCCCGCGGCCCCGCTCCCGAGGGCGGCTGCTCTCGGGCCGATCGCTGTTCAAGCACACGCTCGCGCTCACCTCGCGCTATGCGCGCACCTTCGGACGAGACCGGCGCACGGTCATCACCCTGCTCGGCCAGGCGCCGATCATGGCGCTGCTGATCTGCGTGCTCTACCCCGCGCATCTGCTCGCGCTTCCCGACCACCAGCCGACGCGCAGCGCCCAATTCGTGTTCCTGCTCGTCACCGCCGCCCTCTGGCTGGGCCTGATCGACTCCTGCCGCGAGATCGTCAAGGAACGGTCGATCATCCTGCGCGAGCTCGCCGCCGGCGTCAGGCTCGACGCGTACCTGATCGCAAAGTCCAGCCTGCTGTTCCTGCTCGCCGCCGTCCAGTGCATGCTCCTCGTCGGCGTGGCTACCGCGATTCAGCCCCTGCACGCCCACCTCGGCGCGTATCTCAGCCTGACGGGACTCCTGATCCTCACAAGCTGGACCACGGTGGCGCTCGGGCTGGTCGTGTCGACGCTCGCACGCAGCGTCGACCAGGCGACCAGCCTGATCCCGCTGTTGCTGATCCCCCAACTGCTGTTCGGCGGCGTGCTCGTCGCATTCGCACGCATGGGAGCCGCCATCAAGGGCCTCGCCGATCTGATGGTCAGCCGCTGGGCCTTCGCCGGCGCCGGTCACGCGATCCAGATGAACGTACGTCTGGCGGACGCTCCGCAAGTCGCCGCGCTGAGCGGCTTTGGCACAAGCTTCTTCTCGCTCGACCAGGGCGTCGCGGCGATCATTCTGCTCGGCTTCACCGCCGCGATGCTGCTCGCCACGGCGATCCTGCTCGCCCAGCGCAGCAGCCAGAACATTTGACTCACAACTTCATCGGGGGTCGCGCGCCCACTCGATATCGTCGCCATGCCAATGCCAAACGCCAACCGATCCGAGCGAGCCGGATCGACAGCCGCCGGAGGGAGCCGTATATGAGCGCCAAGTGGACCACCGAGCAGATCCCCGACCAGAGCGGGCGCACCGCGATCGTCACGGGGGCCAACAGCGGTTTGGGGCTGGTATGCGCGCGTGAGCTGGCGCGTCATGGGGCGAGCGTGGTGCTGGCCTGCCGCAACGCCGAGAAGGGCGCGGCCGCGCTGGCGGAGATCAGGCGGGTGGCGCCCGATGCGCAGGTCGAGCTAGCCTCGCTCGACCTCTCGAGCCTTGCGTCGGTGGAGGCGTTTGCGGAGTCGTTCCACTCCACCCACGACGGGTTCGAGCTGCTGCTCAACAACGCGGGCGTGATGGCCCCACCGCGGCGGGCCACCGCCGATGGCTTCGAGCTGCAACTCGGCACCAACCTGCTCGGCCACTTCGCGCTCACCGGATGGCTGCTCGGCGCGCTGGAGGGGCGGCCCGATGCGCGCGTCGTGACGCTCAGCAGCAACGCCCACAAGATGGGGCGCATCGACTTCGACGACCTGCAATCCGAGCGCCGCTACTCGCGCTGGCGCGCGTACGGGCAGTCCAAGCTCGCCGACCTGATGTTCGCGCTGGAGCTCGACCGGCGCCTGCGGGCGGCCAGCTCCGGCGTCAAGAGCCTCGCGGCGCACCCCGGCTATGCCGCGACCAACCTGCAGTCGGCCGCGGTGCCCACCGCCGACCGTCTCGTGATGGCGGTGACCAACGTCTTCCTTGCGCAGAGCGCCGACCAGGGAGCCCTGCCCCCGCTGTATGCCGCCACCGTGCCGGGCCTGGAGGGCGGGCTCTACGTCGGGCCCGACGGGCTGGGCGAGTTTCGCGGCCATCCCCACCCCGTCTCCCCCAATCGCGCCGCGCGCGACGAGGCCGTCGCCGCGCGGCTGTGGGAGGTCTCTGAAAAGCTCACCGGGGTGTCGTTCGAGCTGCCCGCCGCCGTGGGCTGACGCTTCCTGTGCGCCGTCTGCATACGCGTTTCACACCTTCCGCCGACTGTGCTCCCACCTGGGCTCGGTGCTTTCCCGCAATCGCCTGGTGTCTTTATACGGTGGTTCGAGCTTCCGGCGGAGCGTAACTTGATTAAGTACGTGGCTGCCTACCCAAATATCGCCCCGCTCCCTCTTCCCAGCAAGCCGGTCGGCACGGGCTCCTCGCCGATCTCTGTGCTGATTGCCGACGATCACGCCGCCGTGCTCCACGCGCTGCGACTGCTGCTCGAAGGCGAGGAGGACGTCGAGGTGGTTGCCGAGGTCAGCGACCTCACGACGGTCATCGAGCAGGCCCGCAGCGTCCAGCCGCATGTGCTGGTGCTCGACCTCGACCTGCCCGGCGGCTCCAGCATTCACACGATCGGGCGCCTGCACATGCACGCGCCGGAGACGCAGATCGTGCTGCTCACGCTGGAGGACAGCCCGGTCTTTGCCACGCAGGCGCTGGCTGCCGGCGCGAGCGGGCTCGTCGCCAAGCATCACGCCGACAGCGAGCTCCCCCGGCGATCCGCTCGGCCGCGCTCGGCAAGATCTACGTCAGCCCGTCGATCGCGGCGCGTTTGGACGTGCTGCGCTCGGCGCAGTCCGAGGACCGGCTCAGCCAGCGCGAGGTCGAGGTATTGCGACTGATCGCGCTCGGCTTCACAAGCGTCGAAATCGCGCGCCAGCTCAACCTCTCCCCGCGCACCGTCGAGAGCCACCGTGCGCACATCACCGGCAAGCTCGGCCTCTCCACGCGTGCCGAACTGGTCAGCTACGCGATCGGCCGCGGGCTGCTTGAGACCAACTCCGACAACTGACTTCTGAGCCCCCTCAGTGAGGGCGCAGCGGGTGGTGGCAAGCCCTGAGTGAGGGCGCAGCGGGTGGGCGGCGTTACTGGAGAGTCCCCCGATTCGGGCGGCCGTCAGCGGCCGGCCGTGCCACCAGTTCAGCCACCCACCCGCTCGTCGTCCCGGCGATACCCCAGGCGCGCGGAGATGCGATCGGCGGTGGAGATCAGGTGCGGCCCCAGCGCATCCACCAGTTCCTCCATTGCGATCATCGAGCTGTGCGCGGTCATCGCGGCGGACGCCACCACGTCGCTCCCGCTGGAGCGCACCGGAGCGGCGATTTCGTACAACCCCGGCGCGAGCTCTTCCTCTGCGACGGCGAGGCTCTCGTCGCGGATGCGGCCGAGTTCCTGGCGCAGCGCGGTCTTGCTCTTGATCGTGTTGGCGGCGTGTTTGGTCAGCTGCAACTCGGCGATCCGCTCGCGCTGATCCTGGTCGGGGAGGTTGGCGAGCAACTGCTTTCCCGCCGCCGTCGCGTACAGCGCCAGACGCGAGCCGGGCGCGAGGCCGAGGTCGATCAACCGCTGCCCGCGGCGCCCGCCGCGCAGCCAGTCGACAAGCAGCAGCTCCGGGCCGTCCACCACCGCGACGGAGACGGTGAAGCCGGTCCGAGCGCGCAGCTCCTCCAGGTAGGGGTGGGCGTGCTCGTAGAGGCTCATGCCGTTCATCGCCGAGATGCCGAGGTCGGTGACGCGCAGGGTCAGGTGGTACTTGCGTTTGACTCCCTGCTCCAGATAGCCCAGCCGCGTCAGCGTGATCACATAGCGGTGGGTCGTCGAGCGGCTCATCCCCAGCTCATCGGCGAGATCGGCGATGCCGAGCACCGGCCGCGCCGGCGTGAAGCAGCCGAGGATCGCAAGCCCGCGCTCCAGCGACTGCGAGAAACGCGGCTCCTGCAGCGTCGGGATCGCGGGCGCCCACTCGTCGGCGGCCACTGGTGGGTTTGCTCCAAGTCTGGGCATCCTCAGCACCCCTCCCTCAGGGTTCTGGAGAGGCAGGCGCCGATCGCGGCCAGATCGCCGACCTTGGCGCATCCATCACGTCGTCCCTGCGCTCGCGCGGGCGTGCCAGTGTCTGCTCTGTTTGCATTTGGACGCATCTACCCTCCGTCGGAATAGGCTCTCATGTTCCAATAAGTCATCGTTCTAGATCATGCCTTCTTCCTGGTGGAATCGCTAGAAATCCGTTCCAATTGGAACGGATCTGTTCCGATTGGAACGCCTCGCGCATGTAGGGGGCTGGGGGGGGGGGGGGGGGGAGTGGATGACCGCGTCTTGGCCGGCCACATTGGGACGTGAGCCCTGCGGATCATCTCAGCTTATGCGGCGGCCTTCGCCGGTCGTGGTCTGCTTGGCCTGCTCGACCGACTGCGCCCCTGCAGGAGCACGCGGGATCCTGCGTGGGGCGTGATGATCACGCTGCGCCATCGCGCGCGCTCGACCCGACTGCTCGCCGGCATGATGGTGCGGGTGGCGAGCACGGTGCGAAGCACGGTCTCCATCTCGAGAACCGCCAGGCGATGGCCGGGGCAGCGCTTGCGGCCTCCGCCCCACGGCATCCAGATCGACCGCTGCGGCGTTGCGCCCAGGAAGCGCTCGGGGCGGAACTCATCTGGATCGGGATACAGCTCCGGATCGTGGTGCAGGAGGTAGATGCAGCCCAGCAGTTGTGTCGGCGGCTCGTAAATCCAGGCGCCGATCTCAATGGGCCGAACGACCGCCCGGGGGATCGCGAACAGGAATACGGGCCGGTGGCGTAACACCTCCTGAACCGTCGCGCTCAGATATTCCTCGCCATCTTCGTCGTCGATCTCTGTCACCAGTCGCTGCTGAACAGCCGGATGATGGGCGATCAGTTGAAAGGCCCACGCCAGCTCCGACGCTGTCGTCTCGTGACCCGCCAGGATCATCGACATAACATTGTCGCGAATCTCCTGCGTGGACATTGCGCAGCCATCCGCCCCCTTGGACGCAAGCAGCAGGCCGAGAATGTCCTCGCGATCGATGTGGATCATCCGTCGACGGCGGATGATCTCGTGAAAGAGCTCGTCGGCTTCCTCACGGCAGCGCACGAAGCGCCGCCACGTCTGCCGCCACAGGGGCGCTGCTCGCAGGCCGGGCACTTGAAAGAGGGGACTTGCAGTCGCCGACAGCATGCTAGTCAGCCTCTCGTGCAGAGCGTCCAACGCTGGACTCTCATCACTGAAAAGTGTGGTCAGGATAACTCGCAGCGTGAGCGACCGCAGATATGGGTGCACCGCAAAGGGCCTGTCAAGTGGCCATGACGCGACCTCGCGCTCGACGATATCCGCGATCGTGAGCGCGTGTTCCTCGACGATCTGCTTGTGAAGCGCGGGAAGAATCGCCCGGCGGATCCGCAGATGCTCGTCTTCCTCGCGGAGCATGAAGGAGCGCTCGCCGACGATTGGGGCGATCGCCGATCCGCCCGTGCCCGGATGCAATACAGTCTCCGAAGCGCCCATCATCGCCCTTATGTCCTGTTGAGCGCAGAGAAACACCAGTGGTGGCATATCGACGGGGTGGATCGAGAAGGTGTCGCCGAGACGGGCGCGACAGTCATTGAGGTAGGTGAGCGGGCGCAGATAACACGCCAGTGTTTGGAGTGGCCCAGGCAGCGGTGCGGCAGGTGGCAGCTCGTGCTGCGAGTAATCCCCCTGCGCGGTTTTTGTTGTTCTGCGGGTTGGTGTCATGGTTTCTCCTTGATTGACTATGCAGAGCGTTGTGAGTAGGCGATCCGCCAGAGGCGTAAGACCGGGTGAAGCAGGCGGCAGAGCGAGCCGCCGGCCCGTGCAAGGCCTGCGCTCGTCTCGCGCATCGCTGACGTCCGGGTGCTGTCCTTGGAGAGGTACATCGCGACCATGCAAGCCGCGATCAGCGTGTGGCGCTCGCCGTCCGGCAGGGCGCCCGCCTGGCGCACGCAGCGCTCCACGAGCTGGCCGATGCGCTGTGCGGCGAACGCGGAGGAGGGATAATGGGCGACGTAGCTGTGATCGCCGTTGAGCGTGTCTTCGACCTGGTCGACGTAGCTGTCGAGCATCGTGGTCGCCGCCGAGATCCAGGGGAAGTAGGCATCCCTGACTCGCTCCACGGGAGCGTCGAAGTCCATGGACTCGCTCGCCAGAGCCAGAAGCGCGTGAATCGTGAGAGATGCGCTGGCCGCTCCGGTCAGCTCATACCAAGCGCTCTCCTGCTCGTCAGGGAACTCCAGTGCGGCCCATCTGCGCAGATCCGCGTCCCGCTGCGAGGGTTCGAGCTCGTGGTTGATCCCGAGTACCTGCGCTCTGAGGGCCTCTACAAGGATCGGCGCGCGGACGCGATCATATGAGGGCAGCTGCCGGCAATGTCGCCGACAGGCATTCACCAGCGCACATAGGTAACCACCGTCGTCGCGCCAATGATGATGGCAGTAGTAGTCGGAAATTGGCGCGTCTGGGTCGAGCGCGTCGACCAGAGCCAGATGCAACTGCTTACCATTGAGCTGTCCAGCGTCGGCTCCACTCTCATTGACCGTGTCCAGGAAATCCCACGCGATCTCATATGCCACGAGCAGGCAAAGCAAATCCGTCTCGCGAGCGCGAGGCAGGATTGTGAACAACGCGGCGCCATCGGTGTGACCACGCTTGTCGGCGAGGGCACTCAGAGCGTCGCCGCGGATCTCCGGCTCTGGGATCGCACCTGCCCTGACACGCCATGCACGGACCTCGCTGGCGACGGCTGGCAGGGCCCACATGAGCTCCCGCATCACGGCTCGGCAGAGCGTTCGGAGTGCCCGCGCGGAAAGCGGCGCCGGGTCAGGCGCATCCCCGCGGCGGCGGTCCGCCAATGATCCGTCGGTTGGCTTGGCGGCGGATCTGAGCGCTCTGGTGTTGCTCCCTAACCTGGGGTTCCCACTACTGCTTCGCCATGAAATTCGGGTTGCTGAGCCCCGATTCGATTGAACAATCCTGAACTACCCACTAGTAGGCTGGACTTATTGTGCTCGGAGGTACCCGTACCACGAGATAGCCCGGGAGCGCAATGACCGCGACGGTGACTGCGCTGACCAGCGCTGAGCTGGATACCGCTACGAGCGCTTCAACGTTGAGAGAGATCGGAAAACCGGTGGCAACCGCAAGCGCGTGACTGAGTATCAGCTGCCCATAGAGACCGAAGCTGGCCCCAATCAGGCAGCCGGTGCCGAGCATCAGCGCGCTCTCACAGCACAGCCAACGCCACAGCACCCCTCTCCTGTAACCCTCACACTTGATGAACGCGACCAGATCGCGGCGCTGCCAGATCATCGCGCCCAACGCGCCGGCAACCGCAAGCACCGCGGCGATCAGTACGAGCAGCCTGATCTGTGTCAGTCGCGAAAGGCCCTGAGCCGCAAGCGCATAGTGACGCTGCTCGCGTTCGGTGGAGGTTTCGACCGCGAGCCCCGCCTCCGACCCCAATGCGCGCTGGAGAGCGCGGCGCACCGCGACGGACGAGGCTCCTGGCTGCGTCTTGATCTCATACGCGCTTGGATCCCCGCTCTCCCATGCGTGGGCATAGTCGCCGGAGTTCATGACGATCGCGCCCGGAGGCCATCCCAGGTTTGTGCTCAGCGCTGCCACCCGCAGCTTGGTCGGGCGGGGTGAGGGCAGCGTAAACGTCTGGCCGACATGGAGGCCGTGTTCGGAGGCGAGTGCCTGCGAGAGCACCGCCCACACCCCCTGGCGAATCCGGCTGGCAGCGAGCGCGAGGCTGCCAGCGACCAACTGACCCGGTGGGACGGGATGTGCAGTGGTGCTTGGCTGTGCAAGCACCCACAAACGGCGCTTGCCCCAGTTCAGGAAGCTCCCGCGGTAGAGGCCTACGGTGGCGACTCCGGGCAAGCGCGAAAGGGCGCTCGCATTGATGCCTTTGAATGGTGTGGTCGCAAACGCGTTCGATTCACCCTTTGGTGTCACCCACACTTGGGAGCTTGAGTCGATGCCACGGGCCGAGCGGTCGAGACCCCGTTCTAGGTTCACCTGGGCGCCTTGGATAGCAACGATCCCAAAGACGGCGATCGCGCTGGTCGTCGCGATCGCCAGCGAGCGCACTCTCGTCGGGGGGGTCTGCAACTCGGTGACGGCGAGAATCGTCGCTGCGCCGTTGAGCAGGCGTTGCGAGCGCTCGAAGACGAGCACCGCCAGGTCGAAGAGCAGCGGCAACAGGCAGATGAGCGCGACGATCAGCGTGACGCTGCCGATGAACGCCTGCTGTGGACTGAGCAACAGGATCGGCGTGGTCACGCCGAGGCATACGAGGCCGCCGATCAGCCGGGTGGTCGACCAGCCAGAGCGCGCCCGCTGGGTGGAGCCTGCACCCGACCCGACCAGTGACTGGGCGAGGAAGTCGCGCATCGGCCACAACACGCCGACCACGGCGGCGAGCATCCCGGCGCCGATGGCAAGCGCGAAGCTCCGCCATGTCACGATCCGTGAGTTGCCAACCGGGAACGCGAACGAGAGGTAGCCCGGCGTCGAGTGAAAGACGGCGATCGAGAGCAGCTCGCCGAGCACGAGCCCGAGAACACAGGCGAGCACGCCGAGCACCGCCGCGTCGAATAGCAGGATCTGGACTGTCATCCAGCGGGTGGCGCCCTGGGGGCGAACGTCTTCGACGAGCTTACGCCGCAGGGGCACCGTGATGAGCATCGCGTTGAGCGCGAACATAAAGCCGACGAGCGCGCTGATCGTGGAGAACAGCGCCTCGCTCTGGCTCTCCGGTGAGACGGCGACGGCGAACAGTTGCGAGTCGAAGCTGCTGGGCTCGACATTCACCGGCAGCGTTGCGGCGAGCCGCCGTAGACCTCTCAGCACCTCGTGTTCGCGGCCGGGGCGAGCCTGCACAAAGATGCGCGTGATTCGGCCCCTCATACCGGTGATCGTTTGGGCGTAGCCGACCGGCGCCAGCGCGATCGGGCTGTGCACAAGCCCGCCGACGTCGGCTTCTCCCAGCGTGGCGCCAAGCAGCGTGGGAACCACGCTCGCGCCGATTTGCAGGTGGATGGCTTCCAGGGCCCCTGCCCCGATCTGCTGAGCGAGCGGCGCCGGAAGTGCAATCGCGCGCTGGGCGGCGAGCTGCGAGGCGGAGAAGCGCCGTAGCAGTGCTCCCGCGAAGTGCGCGAAGCGCGGATCGGTGCCGATCAAATCAACCGAGCGCTGCACACCCTTGGGTCCGATCACGCTCGCTTGCTGCTCGAGCACCGGCAGCGCGGTCTGCACTCCCGGCATCCGCCGCACCGCCGTCAGCAACCCTTCGCTAAAGCCATCGGGACCTCTGGCGTCGAGCTGGAATTGGGTGTCTCCAACGATCTGGCTGTTGAGCTCCGAGACAGAGCGCGTGAGGCTTGTGCTGGCCACCTGCGAGGCGAACAGGAGCGCTACGCCGACGGCGATGCCGATGATCGCGAAGCACTCCTGTACGAGCACCGCCCGCGCCCGCAGTCGCGCGCGATAGAGCCAGAGGATGTCCACGAGGCTCATGCTCGCCATCTCAATCGAGCTCCGCCAGCGAGGACGCCGGCACCAGCACATGGTCGGGCCGATACTCCCCAAGGCGCCCGTCGCGCAACTCGTGCACCTGGTCGGCGAAGGTGGCCCCCTGCGGGTCGTGCGTGGCGAGGATGATCGTCATGCCGCGCTCTTGGCATAGCTCGCGCAGCAGCCCCAGCACCTCGCGAGTGCGCTGCGTGTCCAGCGTCCCGGTGGGCTCATCGGCGAGCACCAGCTTCGGATCGGTCGCCAGCGCCATCGCGATTAGCACGCGCTGGCGCTCGCCCATCGAGAGCTGCTCGGTGCGGTGCAGCATCCGTTCGCCTAGCCCCAATCTGTCGAGGAGGGGTTCGATCGTACGACGCGCATGGCGCTTGTTCGTCAGCCACAGCTTCAGCGAGGCGTTCTCGATCGCGCGTGCCCCCGGGATCAAATTATGGGGCTGGCCGATGATCCCGAGCTGGCGCAGCCGGTACTCGTCGCTCTCCCGGCGTGACATCGTCAGCACGTCACGGCCGTCCACCAGCACGCTGCCGCGGTCGGGTGGGCAGAGGCCCGCGATCAGTTCCAGCAGCGTCGTCTTGCCCGAGCCGCTGGGTCCGTACAGTGCCACGAACTCGCCCGCGGAGGCGCTCATCGAGACGCCATCGACGGCGCGGATCGGCTCGCCGTCCCCGACGCGATAGTGCTTGACGAGATCGCGAAGCTCGAGCACCGGCCGGGACACTAGCCCCCGAGGCGGCGCGAGCCCTGGCTCTGGCGTGCGCTGCCGGGGAAGTCGATCACCTCTGCCAGCTCGCCGCTCTGCTCGGCGAGCAGGGTGAGCCGCCCGCGTTCAAGCGACCACACGCAATCGGCGATCAGCGCGGCCTCGAGATCGCTGCAGCTCATCAACACTCCGCACCCCAGCTCTCTCACCAACGCGACCAGCAGTTCGCCGGCCTCGCGCGTGCGTCCGATCCCGAAGCCATCCATCAGATCGTCCACGACCAGCAGCTTTGGCGAGCTCGCGATCGCCCGGGCGAGTCCGACCTGCAGCCGCTCCCAGTTGGAGAGCTCCGCCCAGCGCTGTCCCGCACAACCCACGGCCCCGACGCGCTCGAGCGCCTCCATCGCCAGCTCGCGCCCCTGACGCTGCCCGCGGCCGCGGCCGATCGCCAGCGGCAGCCCGACGTAGTCGAGCACCCTGAACTTCACGCCCGTGCCCTCGCGGTGCGTCCAGGCGATCTCCGCCCCTAGCAGCCTTGCCCGCTCCCGGTCGGAGGCGCGGGTGAGCTCCACGTCCCCCAACCACACCTCCCCTGCGTCCACCGACTCAATGCCGGCGGCGACCTTCAGCAGTGTCGTCTTGCCCTCCCTGCGCCCGCCGACGACCGCCGCGATCTCTCCGGCGCGGGCCTCGAGCGAGACATCGAGGAGCACCTGCGATCTGCGCTCGCCGCGCACATACCCCTTGCACACCCCCCGCAGCGCGAGCAGCTCAGCCATCGCTGCCGCCCAGCTCCTCGTCGTCCTCCACCGTGTCTTCGAGCTCGCGGCGCAGGCGCCGCAGGCGCCGGGCGCGCATCCCCCACAGCATCGCTTCGTCGGTCATCAGCGCGCGTCGTACCCTGCCCCGCAGATCGGGGGCGCTCTGCTGCTGCCCGGCGCCGAACGCGGGACCGAGGCGTTTGAGCTGCCACTCGACGTTCAGGCGCGAGCTCGCCGCCGCGAACTCCCGCGCGCACGCCTCCTCCTCCTCGCGGATCGCGGCGATCAGATCGGGCACGTCCTCCTCCTCGGCGAGCTCGAGTTTGGCGTGCACCGCGTCGCGCAAAGCTAGCGGCGCCGCGGAGGATGCGCGCAGCCACTCCCGGAACTCCCCGACCCCGGCGTCGGTCGCCTCGTAGCGGTCGAGCGCGCGCTCGGCGCCGTGCTCGACCAGGCGCACCAGGCCCTGCTTTTCGAGGCTAGGCAGGCTGTTGTGGGCGACCGAACGCGACCATTGCGCGTGTGGAAAGCGCTCGACCAGCCGTACGCCCAGGCTGTTGACCGTGTCGGTTTTCTGGACCACGAGGCCCAGGATCGCCATGCTGGCTGTCAGATCGCCTTTACGTGGGGGAGCCATTGCTGCGGATCGTATTCGAAATCCGAACGGAAGGAGGTCGTCCTGAATCATTCCAACCTACCATACTCCCACAGACAGATGTCGTCATCGTGGGAAAATGGCCTGAACATAGGGCATACGGGGTATGCATTCCGGAGTTGGAGACATTTTGGGCAAACTGGCGCTTACCAAGGGCTCTCGTCATGTTGTCCCTAACCATCGGCTCGGGCGGGTCTTGGGAACTCGATGATCTCGGCCTCGGTCACCTCATGCTCGGCCAGCAGGCTGAGCTGCCCGCGCTCCAGCGACCACACGCGGTCGGCGATCAGCGCGGCTTCCAGATCAGTGCAGCTCATCAACACCCCGCACCCCATCTCGCCCGCCAGCGCCAGCAACAGCTCGCCGGCTTCGCGCACGCGACGCATGCCGAGGCCGTCGGTCACGCTGTCGAGCACCAGCAGCCGCGGCCCGCAGACGATTCCCCGTGCGAGCCCTACCAGGACTCGCTCCCAGTCCGAGAGCTCCTCCCAGCGCTGTCGCGCGCAGCGCGCGGCGCCGACGCGCTCCAGGGCGCGTTGGACCTGCTCCCGCGCCTCTCGTCGCCCGCGTCTACGGCCCATCGCCAGCGGTAGGCCGAGGTAGTCGAGCACCTCCAGCCTCACACCGGGGCCCTCGCGGTGGATCCACGCGATCTCGCCTCCCAGCAGCCGTGCGCGCTCCTCCCGCCTCAGCAGCGGCAGATCGCGTGTGCCCAGGCGCACCTCGCCGGCGTCCGGCGGCTCGATGCCGGCGGCGATCTTCAACAGTGTGGTCTTGCCCTCGTCGCGCGCGCCGACGACCGCGCCGACCTCGCCGAGCTCGAGCTCCAGCGATACGTCGACCAGCACCCGCAGGCGCCGCCCCCCTCGCCTGTAGCTCTTGCTCACCCCTTGCAGCGCCAGCAGCTCACCCATCCCACCCGCAAGCATGACGCATCTTGGCGCTTCAGTCCACAGGAGGCCGCCCACGCGGGCAGGGAGGTGGCTGGCGGGACGCCGGTACGGCGATCGCTTACGTGCGCGTCGTGGCCCGCCGCCGGGTGGCAGCGCGCCGGTCGAAGATCGAGGCGAGCAGCACACTGGCCTCGAAGAGGAGGTACAGCGGCACCGTCTCCAGCAGCAGGGTGATCGCGTCACCGGGCAGGAGGGCCGCCACCGCGCCGCACGCCAGGATCGCGTAACGGCGGTTTGCTCGCAGCTGGCGCGGCGTGACGACGCCCGCACGGGTGGCCGCCAGGATCGCGACGGGCACCTGAAACACCAGCCCCATCGCGAGCAGGATGGTCGCTGCGAAGTGGTAGTACTGGCTGGCCTGCACCAGCACGTTGAATTGGCTGTTGTTGAAGCTCTCGAAGAAGCGCAGGGCGGCGGGCAGCACCACGAAGTAGCCGAACAGAACGCCGACCACGAAGAGGACGGGGATCGCCAGCATCAGCGGCGAGACGACGCGCTGGTGCTCCGGTGTGAGCGCCGGGATCATGAAGCTGTAGAGCTCGTAGAGGATGATCGGGAGCGCGAGGATCAGCGCGAACAGCAGCGCGATGCCGAGCGTTGCCGTGAACGGCTCGCCGACCCCGAGCGTCACCGGCTTGTTGCCCTGCGGCGCGGCCGAGAGCCGCGAGATCGCCCTGTGCAACTGTGGTCTCACGCCCTGCAGCGTAGTGCGAGTCGCGGCGCTGGCTCCACTGCCGGGCCGCTCGAGCGCTCCCACCACGCGTTCCAGCTGCACCCCGATTGAGCGGGCGCCCTGCTGCACCGTGTAGGTGGCGCCCAGCGGGCCGTTCCCGGCCCTTACCTGCTTCTGCGTCTGGTGTTCGAGCGGCCGGTTGACGATCCGCAGCAGCGAGTGGTTCTGCCATAGGCAGAAGCCGAAAGCCACAGTGAGCACCGCCAGCGAGACGATCAGGCGCGTGCGCAGCTCATCGAGGTGGTCGACGACACTGAGTTGCTGCTCGTGTCCGATTTTTCCGATCGCGATCGCCATTTGCGTAAGGCCGTATCAGCTCAGGTGCGCGACGATTACCGGGGGGTCAGTCGGCGACTGGCTGCCGCCCGAGGGCTCCTGCGTGACCAGCACCTCGTCCGCTCCACCGCTGTCGGGCACGGCAACCGTCGCGGTGCCGGAGGAGGTGGGGGCGAACAGGCTGTTGGTCGGCTGCGGCACTGTGTGCCCGGGGCGCTTCACCCACACCTCGTACACGTGCCCCGCGGAGGGCTCTGGCATGTCCGCCACGGTGAGCCAGGTGTGCCCACCGCTCTGGTGCAGCGCCGCGCTGGTGCCGGCGAGTGTGACGTCGGCGCTCACCACTCGCGCCGAGGCGCCACCGACCGGCGAAGATCCGCCACCGAAGGGCGTCGACAGCGCGCCGATCGCGACGCCCGCGACCAGCAGGCCCGTACCGGCGAACGCGAGCGCGGGGCGCAGGGCAGGGAAACGCCCGCGGGCCGTGTCGCGGGAGCGCGAGGAGGAGCGCGTCGCCTGCTGGGTGGCCTCGCTGCGCACAACCGCCATCACCTGCCGCTTGACGTTCGTCGGCGCGGGCACCTGCGCGACCGTCGCGGAAAGGCTATCAACCGCTGGAGCCAACGCGGCAAGATCGTCGCTGCACACCGCGCACGACCGGGCGTGATCGAGGAACGCCCTGCTGTGCTGCTCGTCGAGCAGTCCCAGCAGGTAGACGGCGGCATCGCCACAGCCACCCCCAGCCGGGTCCGGCGAGTCCCGCGTGTCGGGATCGTGCGCTTCGCTCATCAGGGCATCCCCTCCTTGGCGGCCAGCGTGAGGCGCAGCTTGGCGAGCCCCAGGCGCATCCGGCCCTTCACCGTGCCGACGGGCGTCTCCAGCATCGACGCGATCTCCGTGTGGGTGAACCCGCCGAAGTACGCCAGCTCGAGCACGCGACTCTGCTCCTCGGGAAGATCGCCGAGAGCGCCCCGAACCTCGTGGGCTCGCTCCCGATCAAGGATCTGCTCCTCGGTGTCCTCGGAGCCCGCCACCCGCTCGACGGCTCCCTCTTCGTGGACGAGATGCCGTTCGCGCACCCCGCCGCGGCGCAGCGCGTCAATCGCGCGGTTGTGCACAATGCGCAGGATCCAATTGCGCACGCTCCCCCGGGCACGGTTGTAGCGCGCGCCTGTGCGCCACAGCGCGAGGAAGGTCTCCTGCAGGACATCCTCGGCGGTGGCTCGCCTACCGCACGTGCGATAGGCGAGCGAGAAGGCAGCGTCGCAGTGGCGGTCGTAGACGACCTCGAACGCGTCCGCATTGCCCGCCTGCACGAGGGCCATCAGCTCCTCGTCGGCGAGCTTGTGCAGATCGGCGGAGTTCCCCGCCGAAGCGAGGGGCCGCCACGACCTGTGCCCCGGCACCTTCATTGGCGCGCCGCAGGCAGATAGGCCGGTAGCCCGCGGCTCATCGCGGGCTCTGCTCCCGCACGGCCGGCGTTGGGTCCTGCGCGGCGGCCGTCGTCAGCGGTGGGGCCGGCGTGGCCACCTGTGCGGCTGGCGTGGCCACCTGTGCGGCGATCGCAGGGGCGATCGGCTCGCCGCCCAGCGAGCTCCTGAAGCCTCGCAGCCCCTCCCCCAGGGAGCGGCCCATCTCGGGCAGGCGCTTGGCGCCGAACACGAGCAGCAGAAGCAACAGCAGAAAAGCTATATGCAGGGGATTGTCCAGTCCCATCGTTCACCTCTCAGTATGTGGGGGATCGACCTTGCTTGTGGTCCTCCGGGTAGGGCGGGTCGGGTTCGGCTAAGTTCCTACGCGCCACCCCGCTTCGTGGATCACCGACCTGAGCGCGGGAGGCGCGGTCGATGGCAGACCCGTCAGCGAGCTATGCGACGGTTGCCTCGCCCTTACCCACTCGAAATCCAGCAGGGTCTTGAGGGGATGCAAGAGGCGGGACACGAACGAAACCCCGACGCCATGCCCGGGCCGGGGTTTCAATAAGACCAAGATGGTGCAGCGTCGGGGACAACGTCGGAACCCTGACCTGCTGCTGGATGATCTCATGGAGCCGGTTGGGAGGCAAGCCCGGAGGCGGGCTCTCAGGGCGATGCGGCGGGCATAGCAGCCGTCCCTAAGCGGCCTGCGCCCGTAGGCTACTCGTCGCGGGCGGCTCAGTAGGCAGTCGTTGGGTCGTCTGGGCTGGCCGGATAGTCCCCTTCAAGGACTGCCAAGAGGCGGCGGAGCCATTCTTCGGCGCCGATGTCGCTGATGAGTCGCTCGTTGGCTTCGATCCAGCGCTCCTTGGGAACAATCGGCTCGTGTCTGCCTGCCAGATCGGGGTTGATCGAGACGGCGTAGACGGGGTTGATCAGCATGGCTGCAACATCGTCCTTGCTCCACATGGCAGGTTTCCTCACTTAACTTGTGCGATTATACGCTGCCTCGGTTGCGTTGTCCACGGGGCTGTTCTTGGACCTGCGATTCGATTCCCGCTGCATCCACCAAACTTATGAAGGTCGAAACGCCCGGGTCCCCGGTAAGGGGGCTGGGGCTTCGGCTTCCCAGGGCAGGCCGAGCGGGTACGGCATCTGATCGAGGCGTTGATGGCTGTTCGGCGCTGAGACGTGGCTGGGCTGGCTGGCTGCCGAAGCCGGCCCAACAGCGCGCTGTCCGAGAGTTCGCATCGCATTCAACGGGAGCGACGGGACGACCTGCGAACCCCACGACCCTCCCGGGCCGGCTGCTTGAGGCGCTGATGGATCCAGTAGGGCCGGAGGCGAGGCGGCGGGCAGCGCATGCGATCCGCAATGCGGCTTGAGCCGCGACGCCGCATGACTTGGTTCCCCCCCGACCTCCGAACGGAACACCCGAGAAGAAAGCGTTGCAATCCGTACTTGAATGCTACCGACTTTTTCGTTAGAGTGCTGCGCACCAACGAAGCGCTTGCATATATATGGCTACCACCGCGGCACAGCAGATCATCGACAAGTTCGGCAACCAGACGAAGCTTGCGCTCGCCCTGGGAACCCGTCAGAGCACTATCAGCCACTGGCGCCAGACGGGCGACATTCCAAAGCGATGGCACGCCAAGATTCTTGTCGCAGCTCGCGAGCGGGAGCTACCGGTCAGTCCCGATGACCTCATCAACATTCCAGCGAGCGACGTAGGCCCAGTCATTCCCAGCGCTATTGCGAGTGCAGACATGGTCGTCGGAGACGAAGAGGATGCACCATCGATCGCGTGCTACGTTCTCAGCGACGGCCGACGCATCATCAGTCGGACAAGCGCGCTATCGGCTATCGCACGGGCCGACGATCTTACGCTTGGGGGAGATCTCAAGCGATACGTCAAGCCGGCAGCCGCATACCTGCGGGTCGATCTCGACGAAGAGCTTGTCGAGTTCCGGCTGGATAATGTCAGCAACAAGAAGGTGGCTGGCATCACAGCCGAGTGCTTCCTTGAGATCTGTCGAGCGTTTGTTCGAGCGCGCGACGGAGGCAAGCTTACACCCCGCCAACAACAGATGGCCGTCAATGCAGGAGCGTTCTTGGCGGCGTGCGCAAACGTCGGTCTGATTGCGTTGATAGACGAGGCTACGGGCTACCAGTATATGCGAGCGGAGGATGCCCTTCGCGTCAAGCTCCGCGCATACCTTGAGGAAGAGATGCGTCCTTGGGAGAAGACGTTTCCGGATGAGCTGTGGGTTGAATTTGGACGCCTTACCGGGTGGCACGGATCAGTGCAGCAACGTCCCAAGTATTGGGGCACGCTAGTCAACGAGCTGGTTTATAGCCTGCTTGACCCCGACGTAGCGGAGTGGCTGCGCTCGAACGCGCCACCGCCACGGCATGGCCAGAATTATCATCAATGGCTGTCTAGCAATTATGGTTTGAAGCGTCTCGTTGAGCATATTTGGATGCTCGTCGGCATGGCAAGTGCGTGCAGGACGATGGACGAGCTGAGGTATCGTATGGGCAACAAGTTTGGAAAGCAGAATTTTCAGTTTAGAATGTTTATCGATCCACCGGGCCTCGTTGGTTTGGACAACCCTGGATCTACGGCCTCAAGTCAACTCGTCGCTAGTGCGACCGGGTTAGCAAGCCGACACGAATACCGAGAAGAGGACAACCCAAATGACAAATATTAGCGTCGGTAAGGGCAGCGTCGCATCCACAGAACCCACGCCAGCGGGTGATCCCGCAGCAATTGACCCCGCGTCCGATGAGGAGCGACTGTCACTGCTTGATCAGTTCTCTCCGTTATTTGCGGGAAGCGGCGGAATCGACTCGTGGCTAGGTGGTACTACGCCGCAGGCGGTTGTCGAGCGTCTCGGCCGGCTCAGTACGGACCCTCTCAGTCGGGAGCAGCTCAATCAGCTCTTGGTGCTCTCCCATGAGGCCGAAATGTCTCGAGGTTTTTTCCGGTATTACTGGCTAAACACCTCTGAGCATCCATACGACATTACCAGGCTGGATGACTTTGATGCCGGATATAGCCAAACCACGGCAATTGTGTCTTTAAAACATCTACGGTGGGGTCTGACCAGATTTTACCTTGATGCCCTGCTGTACTTTGGCAACATACGGTCAGCGTACAGGTTCCTTCGCGAGATGGCCGTTGACGAACTCGCCGCCTTCTTTGCACCCTATCGTGTAGATACCGGCGCGCTCGCGAGCCGTGGTCCGGCACTTCCTCTTCGAGAAATAGTCCGCGACGATCGTTATCTGATCTCCGAGATGGCCTGTAAGTCGCTGGCCGTTACGTCTGGTCCGAGCCAGCTCGGCGAAGTGCTCAAAAACGCATATCAACGCAGAGTAGAAGCTGGGAAAACTGCTTCCGTGTCGGTTCGCCAGTTGCTTGAAGGCGTACCAGATGCCGAGAAGACACAGCTGACCTTCGCGGCCGACGACCTTCTCGCCGATGAGCTGACCTCGCTTGCGGAGCTAGAGGCAAGGATCGCACAGGTTGTAAGCAAATTCGACTCTGCCCGCGGAGCAGCGCTCCAGAACACAAAGTTGTATTTGTCGACTGTCGGTGATCTCGATGTCTACGTCGCTACTAGCATGCGAACTCGTGAGGATTTTCGTGACATGGCAAATTTCTGTGACACGGTGTTTACCGATGCAAGGCTCGCAGATCTCAATCTCCGATACTTTGATCCAACTATGAGCGCCGCCGAAGGCCACGAGGACAAGGGACTTATAGAGTGTCTTATGGTAAAGTCTGCGCGCGTGCTCATTTACTCCGCTGGCACCAAGGAGAGTTTTGGTAAGGACGCTGAGGCCGCAATGGCATTGAGCCAAGGCAAGCCGGTGATCCTGTACTGCCCTGATACAGCTCGACAGGCCTTCTATCGGGATGTACACCCTCTAGCTCGATTGATCGACTTCCGAACCGGCGTCGCCAACGGGTGGATGGTGGCAAGTAGCCCAGGAGAGGTCGTTGAGCTTCTATCGCGGATCTTGCGCAATGAAATGCTGTACGAGATAGAGCAGTCGAAGCCTGGCTATCTCCGACTGAAAGAGCGCCTTACGCAAAGCATTGTTCGTCTCCAGACAAGCGATGAGTTTCTTCGTGAGACGTTTTGGAACCACTACCACCGTGAGCAGCTGTCGCCCGTTAAGTAGCTCGTTGGTGGCCAGTGTCGCAGAAGCGGCCTTGCGCGAACTGACGGACGAGACTAGCTGCGTCCGAAGGCGCTCTCGTCCAGACCAGACTGGCGTAGGATCGAGCGGAACGTGCCGCGCGGAACCTGCTTGCGGCCGGCGGGGATAATTACGGTGAAGATGACATCGCTATCGGTCTTGCGGTACTTGACGTGGCTGCCGCGTTGGGAGACGAACGCGAAACCCTCACGTTCGAGGGTTTTCACGATCTGCTGCGAGGAGTAGAGCTTAGGCACCCTGAAGCGTCAGGGTGCGGACCTCAGCGTCCTCGACCGGCACAGCGTCGCTGGCAGGGGCATCCTCGAAGTAGAGTTCAAGAGCCTCTTGGAGGTTGGCCAGAGCCTCGGCCTCGGTATCGCCGAAGCTGGCCACGTCGACGTTGAGGCATTGGGCGACAAAGTGCTCGCCTTCGTGGTAGACAACGGATTGTAGGTTGAGCGTGCTCATGGCTTGGGTTCCTTCTGACCCCATTCTACAGGACCAACTCGGGTATCGGCAAGGTGTGGCTCGTTGCTGAGATTGCCTGTCCCCGTCGCACAACAGGCATTGGCCGGCTTGGTGCTGACAGTGCTTGGCTTGACGCACGTCACGGTACCGGCATAGGATTTAAATAATGAGCACCGCAGAAGAGCTTGCTGCCTTAGAAAAACAGACGGCCGCTTTGGAAAAGCGGATAGCCGCGGTAGAGCAGCTATGCCTGAACCTGCTTCTCACTGAGAAAGTAGATCAGACCACAGCGAAACAATCAAGCATCTCCACGCCACGAACGCCGACTGTGAAGGAAGCCATCATTCAGGCTCTCAAGGAGAGCGACCGAAACCTGACCACCCTGGAGATCGAAGTCATGGCCGGAAGATTGCTGGGGCGACCACTGTCGAAGCAGGCCGTCAGCCGATACCTGGCCGTCGCGGCTAGGTCCAACGAGGTCGAGCGAGTCACGGAAGGCTTGTACAGGATCGCCGATTGCTCGATGCGCTAGCCCAAGTCTGCGCATACGTCGCATAATCGGCAATTGGCGTCAGCGTCTAGACGCGAGATTATTTGAGTTGGGCGATGGATGGAAGAAATCCAGAGGACGCTTTAGTGCCCAGATCTTAGTTCCCTCGCAGTGCTGGACGATTCGACCTTCGTCTGTGCGAGCGTTGCTCCGCGAATGCCGAAGTATGCTCCCACCAGCGCTGCGATCACGCCCGATACCGCCCCGACGGCAGTCGTGACTTCAGTTGCTGTTTTGTAGTGAAGGACCGCGACCACGAATATCGCCACGACCGCGACGAGGCCCGCGATCACGACCCACGCGCCCCAGGACGGTTCGGGCTTCACCGGATCTGCCTTGGCTGCGACGGGCGGCACAGAGGCCGCTGGACGTGACGGGGCCGCCGCCGCCGCAACCTCAACACGCGCGACTGGCCGCTCGGGGTCTGGTTGCTCGCTAGAAGAACTCATTGGGGCTCCTTTGCTTTGCCTAGTCGTCCGAGGCCGGGGAGCTAGTACTCCGGTTCGACACATCTAGTCGCCAATCTGGCCCAACCCGAACCCTCTTTACGGTACAATCCCGACGACCGGACTTATATAGCTCTTCCTTGGATCGCGCAATCCCGATCACCGGATGGTAACAACTCCGCTCACCGTTGGGTAAACGGCGGCTGCCTGTACCCTGGAGCGTCGCCGGATGAGCCGTCGCGCGGGTGTCCTGGACTTCGCAGTCTCTGCATGTCGCGCAACCGTTATTGAACGGCCCGACTGGAGTTTTCGGTCCCGTTCGCTCCTAGCGCGTGGCGGCCAGTCATCTGTCCGCCCCTGGGTCTCGATCTGCCAGTGCAGGCCCGGAGCTCGGAGGTGGAGAGGACTAGCCTGGCGTCGTCTTGTCCACTCCCGAGCGCGACGCGATGAGCCTTTTGATAGTAGCCGTGCGTTGCGAAGGCATGATGGTAGGTAGACGGCATACGTCCCTCTTCCTGTGATCCGTCCTGCTCACCCGAATCTGATACGGTCTCGCCCGTCGATCCCGCATCATCATTTCTGCCCCTTACACCAGGCCGACTGATGGAGGACTACATGACTGACGAGGTGGTGACTGTACCGATCGCCGACCGGCACCAGCGGCTTCAGCTGTTCTTTTCGGCCGACCTTTCGGGTGGCACGGCGTATAAGAACCAATACCCGGTCGAGCGGATCAACTATGCGCAGGCGTGGCCAACGGTGTATGAACAGTTCTTTCGCGAGTTCGAGCGAGCTTTTCGGGAGAGCGTCATATCGGAACGCGAAGATGAGTCCGACGATGCCTGGATCGCGCCGCCGCCACAGCTTTGGAAGATCAATGGCGACGAGCTCTTATTCACCGAGCTGGTGTACCCGGACCTGCGCCGTCGTAACCCTGCCCTCGGTACGTCGTTGCGGGCATTTGTTGAGCTCGTGCAGAAGTACGACGAGATATATCTGGCTAAAGGAATGGGTGTACGTGGATGCATTTGGACTGCCGGCTTTCCACTTCGCAATAAGCCGGTGCGAATCGCTGAGGGCGATATCAAGATCCTCAAAAAGGGCGACATCGAGATCATCAAAAAAGATACCGATCGCCCCGAGGACCCCGATACGGGAGACTTTGAGCCGGGTTCTATCGCTGTCGCCGACTATGTCGGTCGGGACATGGACTTGGGCTTTAGGTTAGCCGCGCTCGCACCTCCGATGAGAGTTGTTTGCTCCTTTGATGTTGCGCAGTTCGTGACCGCTTTGCCGGACCAGTCAGCTCTCGCTGTGTACCACGTGGGCTGGCAACCCCTCAAGGGTATTCTGCGCGGCTTTCCCTACCCCGTACTATGGCTGGAGGCCGGTGAAGCTCCGACAACTCGGCATCCCTGGGAGACATCGCCAGGGCACACTACTGCTGAGGTCGCTGAGCTTTTGGGCGGAAAAGCTCGCCTGTCCCAGGTGAAGTTCGACAAGCTCGCAAAAAAGCTCGACGGCCAATTCCCCGAGCATATGATTCGTGCTTATCCGTCCTCAACGGAAATGTCGTTGGATCACCGCGTCACTTGGACCGCGAACCAAACACTTGACCCAACACAAGAGATCTCAATTGACGAGGCAGGCGAGGAAGACCTAGTTGCGTGGGCGGATGAGGTCGCAACGATTACCCTTGATGATCTAAATCAGATTCTGCTCCTTCTACAGGAGAATCCTGAGCGGGCAGAGGAACTGCGAGCTATTCTGCTTGAGGTGGCGCGACATGAAAGTTATGCTGCCTGGGAAAACAAACACGAGTTTGATGGCAAGCTGTTTCGGCTGCATCGCTCGCTCGCCTTTGCTAACGATGACCAACGACGCCTCTTGGAGGGACTGCGCCTTGTCCAGAAGGACATCCTGCGCGTGAAGCTAAACGCCCGCGACTCACAAGTCTATGTCACCGATGGTTTGTGGGTTAGTTCAAGCATCCGAGTGTTCCCGTTTGCGGACGAGAGTGATCTCGTAATGAAGGCGTGCGTTGAGCAAGGATGGATGAATTGGGCTTCTTGCATCGTGGACCCGGCCGTTGGGTGTGGGCACAATCTTCTTCGCTACCAGGGTGATGAGGTGCGCCGCTATGGTTTCGACCGCAGTTCCCGGGCGGTTGCGTACGCGGCGATCAATGCAGCCATTAACGGCGTCGACCAAACTGTGGTCGGCATCAGCGACATCAGAAACGGGATTCCACCCCTATTCACTGCGTCCGCGGGGGAGCGCGTACTAGTAGTAGCGAATATGCCATTTGCTCTCGTCCCCAAGCAGGGAACGATCGCCCGAAGCACTGATGGTGGACGCTATGGCTACCAGCTGACCCTGGATCTACTCAATGCGGTAGATACTCTAGCTGGCAGCCTTGATGAGGGATCCGAGCTCCGCTGCGTAGTGTTGGCGTACAGCTTGGGATCAAAGCAAGGGGACAATTGGGTGGTTCCTGAGAGTGCCTACGAGTTGTTTGGCAAGAAAATGCCAGCCACCTCGGATAGCGACGATGGCTTTGGTGCCGAATGGTGGCTGTGGAAGGACGAGAAGCTATGGCGAGTCAACGGGAAGAAGGAGCAGGCAAACCCAATGCCACTCGTACGGCTAGAAACCAAGGCAGACTGCCGGTTTTATGTTCGAGAGGACGCCAGGCGCGATGCCGTCCGAGCCGACTATCGGGCGCTCACTGAGGAGTTGGCCAAACGAGGTCACGACCACTTGGCCTACGGTACGGTAGTCGTTCGGTATCCTCCCCAGCACGGTGTCGCGACCCCCGTAGCGACGTGAGTCCCTTCCATCACTTGGACGTCGTTGGCTGGCTGAGCCGACTCGTCTCGCATCGCACCGTCGCGGGACAGTCGAACCGCGAGCTGATCGAGGACGTCGAGACGTTCCTGGCAGGTGTTGGTGTCAAAAGCATGCTGATCCCAGGGACAAGAGAGGGGACCACAAATCTTTACGCAGAGATCGGTCCATCGGGAGGCTCCGGTGTGTTGCTTTCCGCTCACACGGATGTGGTGGCGGCGGATGCGGAGGAGTGGACGTCGGACCCCTTTTCCTTGGTACGGCGCGGCTCTCGTCTGTATGGACGCGGAGCCACAGACATGAAGGGGTTCATCGCTGTGGTCCTTGCGGCGGTGCCGGCTCTGGTAGGGCGCGATCTTCGGCGTCCACTCGCCATCGCCCTATCGGCAGATGAGGAGCTTGGGGTCCAAGGCGTAGGACCCATGCTCAACCTGCTAGTCGAGGCCCCGCACAAGCCCGCGTTCTGCGTTGTGGGCGAGCCGACGACTATGAGAGTCGCAGTCGCTCACAAGGGAAAGATCACGCTCCACGTGCGAATAAGAGGTCGCGCCGAGCACTCAAGCGTCGCCCCGACCGGCGTCAGCGCCATCGCTTTCGCAGCTAGTATGATCAATGAGTTGTATGCGTACCAAGCGCTGCTGGCGGCGCGAGACGGCGATCCACGGTTTCGCGTGCCGTATGCCACTGTCAACGTCGGACGTATCGATGGTGGGACCGGGGTCAACGTCGTGGCAGGCGAGTGCGTCCTCGACGTCGAGATCAGGGCGCTCCCTCGACAGGATCTAACGACACTCATCCAACCGGTGATTGACCTATCTGAGCACATCCAGGCAAGTATGCGCGCGCGCGCACCGGAGGCTGCGGTGACCGTCGAGATTCGGGCGCGGTATCCAGGTCTGGACGACGCTGGAGACGTTGCGCCACTTGTCGCCGGACTTGCCGAGAGCGATTACGGCCTCGCCGTGGACTTTGGCACCGAGGCCGGCACGTACCAGCAACGGCTGGGAGTGCCCGTTGTCGTGTGTGGACCCGGAGATGTTGCGCAGGCCCATACGGTTGATGAGTTCATTGAGGAAGAGGAGCTAGCGCGCGCTGAGCGGTTCGTCCACCGCCTTGCGGATTGGCTCTGTAACGACATCTAGTGACGGGAAGATCGGGACATTTCGGAGGAAACTTTGCTGACACGAAGATCAATAACAATGCCATGCATCGCCAGCATCGTCGGGCTATGGCTCGCTGCATCGCCTGCCTCAGCATCGCCGATAGATATTCGCGGACTGGTCTCTGAGGCACTCCCCGTTGCACCGTCGGAAGGCCCTGCCATTCCCACGCCTGAAATGGCTGCTTCGGCGCCCTCGGGTGAACTTAGGGGAATCGGTTCTGACGGAGCCGACGGCGTCTGGTTCTCAGATATCGAAGACATAGAAGGTATCGACACCGCTTATCTGACTCACTACAGCCCGGAATGGGCTGGTCTTACGCGAGTCAACATCAATCCTCCCTTCCCAGAGCATGGCATGGTCTGGGGTATTGCGCACGGTACAAAGGGCGAAGAGTGGTTCGCACGGGAGGAAGAAAATCAGGTGTCACGTATCACACCGAGTAGGGAGGTCGTGAACGAGACGCTCCCAACCATGTACTCCTCTCCACATGATGTCGTTGTAGACGCACAAGGGAACATGTGGTTTACCGAGCGAAGGGGCGGATGCACACTTGGCCGTCTTTCGCCCGCGGGCGAACTCACGGAGTATCCGTCGGTCGGCAGTGGAGACTGCTACGACCTCACTATCGGGCCAGATGGCAACATCTGGATCGCTGTCTATGGTGCCAACCAGATCGTAGAGGTGTCTGCGACCACCGGAGCGATACTAGCAAGCTATAATATGCCACTACCGGTTGGCATCACAACGTCCGGCGGGAGGATTTGGGTGACTGAGGATGAACCCTCACGGATTGCGGCGATTTTATCTTCGGGCCAGGTCACCGAATACGAACTACCTAGCGAACGGAAACCGGAGTGGCTCACGACTGGGCCGGATGGGGCTATCTGGTTCGCCGAGGCGACCGGGCCGATCTCTGGTACTGGTGGCATTGGCCGTCTTGAACCCGATGGGGCGTTGAGCGAGACCGCTATCTCCGGCGGCGGGAGCGCGGGGGGAATCACGGCCACCAACGACGCCATCTACTTCACGCAAGACGGTCTTGAACCCGGCCTCATGCGGATACCTGTTGTGGCGAAGGAAGTGGTGGAAGAACACGTCACGAGCGGAAACCTGAACCCCAGCCCCCCAAGAGTGGGAAATGGCAACTCACCGTTTGCTCCTCCACCAGTGGCTAATCATCCCTGCGCGCCTGTGCGCGGAAATATCGGTAAGCGGATACTCGCGGCTCTGAAGTGTACTGCGATACAGACTAAGCTAGAGTTTGAGTGTGGCTTTGGCGTCGCAAGAATAATCGTCGGGCCACTCAAAATCCTTGCTGCAGTCAAGACTGCCGACGGACTTTACGATCTGAGTAAGGTACAAAAGGGACTTCGACCAGTTGCCAAACTGATTAACGGTATCAGGAAGGCTAAATTTGGAAAGCACGCACTACCCGGCTTCCGCACGGGTGGCCAGGTAATCAAGAGATTGAAGAATATAAAAACGGCGTACGAAGTAGTAGAGATACTTCCTGACCTTGCTAAAGCCGTTTCTAGGACTGACCTCAGCGAGATCGCCCTCGATCTAGATGGCATCCTTGGGCTGAGGCCCTGCGTTGAAGGTGTTGTGAATGCTCTCGAATAGGCGTTGCCCTCGACGACGACCGTTAAGCTGTTACATCTGGCAGTTACTTACGCCAATCGTGCCATAGACGCATCAAGAGACTTGCTGCTCCTGAGACGACTGCAAGTATTGCAAATGCGACGATATAGAATGTGTCCCCGACGTAATAACTAGCAGGCAGGGGTAAGATCAGATATACCACGAATATCAAGGCAAATAGTCCGACATAGAACTTTGCGCTAATCCCACCTATTTTATAGTTAAAGCTTGCCAAATAGAGCCCCTGTATGGCTGTTAGTGTTGAGCAACATGTTTACTATATCACAAGTATCAGGCCGCATGGAGCAGGTTGTCCTATCTATTGGTTGTTATAAACGTCTGCGCCGAGATGTGGGCTGTCCGCGTATTGTTAACTCAGGCAGTGCGGCCTACGTCCGGGTCGCCCAAGTGCCGATAGGCGTCTCACAGGAGCCGGTAGCCGACGCTGCGGACGTTGATGACCCACCGTTCGCCTGTGGCAACGAGCTTGCGGCGCAGGCGGCTGGCGTGGCTGTCGAGCGTTCGCGTGGAGCAGACCTCAGGGTATCCCCAAACGGCCCGCAACAGCTCCTGCTTGCAGAAGACCTGCTGGGGCTCGCTGGCGAGGTGGACGAGCAGGTTGTACTCCATCGTGCGTAGGTCGAGGTGCCTGTCGTGGAGCGTTGCGGTGTGGGCGGCGGTGTCGATCCTCAGCGGGCCGACTTGGAGCACTCGGTGGTTTCGCGGCGTGGTGCGTCGTAGGAGGGCTCGCAGGCGGGCGCGTAGCTCAAGGTAGCTTGGCGGGTGGGCCAGGAAGTCATCGGTGCCGGCCTCGAAGGCTCGCAGCAGGTCGGGCTCGTGGGTGTGCGGGCTGAGCAGGATCACGGGGACGTCCTGTGGCCAAGGTGCATCCGGGTTGTCGCTGCGGATCATGCGCAGCAGCGCGAGGGCGTCGGTGGGTGTGTCGAGCGCGCCGAGCACCACCAGCACCGGCGGCTCGATGACGGCCAGGGCGGCGGCGTGGCCCGCGCTGCGGGCGATCTTTGCCGGGTGGTCGTCGGCGGCAAGCTGGTCAACGATCGGGCGGCTGAGGGTGTCGTCGGCCTCAATGACGAGGATCAGCTGGCGACCAGCCATCAGATGCTACCCGTGGGTTGCTCAACTTCGATGGCGTAGGCCAGCAACGCCGTCGTGGTGTCGAGCGCGACAGCGAGCCTGGAGAGCGTGGTCCAGGTGGGATCGCGCAGTCCATCTTCGATCCGGGCTAGCTGCTCGGCGCTGATGTCGATCGCGGTGGCGAGGTCACCCACGGTGAGGTCCTTGGCGGAGCGCAACCGCCCAATCGCACGTCCGAGCTGCTCGCAGTCGGGGGGCGAGCCTTGGTGCTCGATGCGGCGGGGTCTGGCTTTGACGGCCGGCGGCGATCCTCTAAGGCCGAAGTAGGTTGCGAGGATCTGCCGGACGCGCTCAACACCGATACCGACCTGCTCGCCGGTTGCCTTGAGCTTGCGGCCCTCGACGACCCGCAACCGGAAGACCTCGAGGTTGCGCTCGTTCACCGCCCGCTCGCCCCCCTTGGTGTTCGGTTTCAGCCTCATGCCGTGCCGGCGGAGCGCACAGAGGATGTCGTAGAGCGCCTCGGGGGTGATCTCGGAGTGCCAGATCAGCTCCCGGTAGGTTTGATCGAGTAGCCAGTAGGTGGTGTTGATGCCGCCGCGGTGCAGGCAGGCCAGCGTGGCGGGCTCAAGGCCCATTTCTGAGAGACGCATGGCGGCCTCAGATGGTGATGAGGTCGAGTGAGAACAGGTGGCGAGCGCAGCGCGAGGCGCCGACGTAGTCGTCCAGACGCCAGGCTACGCCAGCGGCCTCCAGCTCGGCGACGGCTTCGTCGATCGTCTCGGGTGGGATGTCTGAGAGGGCGCGGTGTAGTTGTTTGGGTGTCCAGCGCTCGGTGTGGTCGTCGTCGCGGAGTAGCTGGTGGACGATGATGCGCTGCTCGAAGTATGTGTCGCTCGTGAGCGTATGATTGGCTGGCATGGGAGATACTCCTCCTGTGTACGGCCCCGGTCGCCGCAAGCGGCCGGGGTCACTTTTACCCTTTTCGCCGCAAGGTCTACCACCCGGCCAGGACGCCAATAATTCCCTTGGGTTTTGCCGGATTTTTCGGTAAATTGGCCGGCCTGTCACCCCCGGATTTGCTGTCTCTCATCACAACGCGCGTAAACTCGGGCTCGCGGATATTGTGAACGACAGCGAGCCACCCGAGTAACAGCGGTTAGCCAGAGATTTTGACAGTGCAACCACCGCCGGCTCGTCAGTACACGGGTCACGATGAGTAGCCGGGCGCCACAGCTTGCCCTATCACGGCCTGACCCGGTTTGCTTTGGGGGCGGCCCAGGCCCCGGCCCCTCCGGAGGGCCTGGGCCGCTCTGTTCCCTCGGATTGGAGGCTCTGGTATGGCAATCGTGTTGGATCGGGCGCAGCGCGACGCGGTGTACGGGTTCGTGGTCAGCGACTTGGCCGAGGCCGGGGATCTGGCGTTGGTGCTGGCAGCCGGTGAAATCAAACGCGCCCAGTGGCTGCGCCGCAACTTCGAGCAGGCGACGCAACTGCTCGACCAGATCGGGTGGGAGAAGGTGGGCTCCCGCCAGCGCTATGAGGTGCAGCTGAGCGACGCCGACGTGCTGGCACTGTTCGGCCGGCTACACGAACGGGCGAGCCGGGTCATCGATGACGCGATCAGCGAGTTCGCCCGCGCCATGCTGGCTGATGCGTTCTGCGTCGCTGAGGTCGCCAGCCGGACGCTCAGTGGCGTGGGGGAGCCACCGTTGCGGCTCCCCCGTCTGTGGGTGATCGAGGGCGGGCAGTCCGAGCAGTAGCCGGTTGGCACGCTACTGCCTGCGGTTGATCGCAGCCTCCATGCGGGCGAGGCCGTCCCTGACCTCGGCGCGCAGAGCGCGGATCTCGCGTAGCAGCCTGTCGGGGCTGGCAGGAGCGGTGGCACGCCCGGCCAGCGCAAGGAGCTCGTCGGCGTCGGCATCCAGGGCGCGGGCCAGCCGCTCGATCGTCTCGTCTGAGGGTGGCCCCTGATCGCCGTTCTCGACGCGCGAGAGGTTGGCGGCAGACATCGGGATACGCTCGGCGACCTCGCGTTGAGTCAGCTTGGCTTGGCGGCGGAGCTGGCGTAGGCGGACGCCGAGGGAGTGGGCGCGTTCGGTCTGGCTGGGGCCTCGCGCGCTGGTCATGGTCGGTCTAGCTTCAGCGGGCATAGGCGTACCCCTTGACGGCTTACGGAAGACGTACTATCCTCCGCGAGCCGTAAGCCTGGACGGAGCGGAACCCGCCCGCTTCATCAGCACCGATCATCGCTCTGGAGGGGAACATGACCTCGAAGCCGGCCCGTCGACTGCGCTCCGCCATCGCCATCTGTGCCCTGCTTGCGATCATGGCGACTGTCCCGGCTTCAACTCAAGCTAGCGGCGGAACCTCGATCGCTGATGCGCCCACACTGGCCTATGGGCAGGTGACCGCAGGTGGTGGTTTGGAACAGGAGTTTTGGCGCCTGCAACTCTCCAGCGGGGACAAGGTGACCTTCACCGCCGACCTGGGCGAAAACCCTGAATACGGCCCCCGAGAATGGGGGTTCGTGTTGTATGCCCCTTCAGTCACCGACTACACCATCCGGGATGCCAATGCCGCCGACCAGGCTGCGTCCCGACCCGGCAAGAATGAGTTTTCTCTGAAGTCGCCGTTCTCCGGACAGGGCACGCTCGACATCTGTGAGGGAGGGGAGCCTTTCCTCAGACCGTGCGGAATGGAGGAAGTGCTCGCCCCTCATGCCGATCCCTACTCCTTCACCGCCACCGTCACCCATGCCACCAGCCTCCAGATAACCGCGCCGACGCTGGCGCGGCGCGGTTCGAGCATCACCGTGCGGGCGAGCGTAGAATCCCCGGCCGGGACTCCCCAGGGCAGTTGTCTCATCAAGGGGCGCCTGACTGCTTTGACGAGTGGCCACTGCGCCCAGCGCACCCGGCTCGGCCACGGACGCAAGCAGACGATCGGGGTGGAGTTCGTCGGCGATGAGGGCTGGGAGAGCGCAAGCGGCAGTCGCACGATCCGGCTGCTCCCGTGAGGTGGTTCCTGTCCCTGGCGGCGTTGGTCGTCGTGTCGCTCCTCGCTGGTTGCGGCTCCACGCGGACTGCCACGGTCACGGTTACGAGCGCCGTGCCGGCATCTACTCAAGCGGCCACCGTCAGCGCCCCGACCTCACCAGCGACGACCACCAGCAGCACGCCGTCCGGGGCTCCGTCCTACCCGCTCGTGCATTTCACGATCACCAACACCACCACCCATCCGGCCGGGATCTGGCCGTTCACCGCCCAGCTCGTCAGTATCACCGAGAATCCCAATGGGTTTGCTGGCAGCGACCCCGTCCCACCACAAGATACCTACTTGATGGTGCAGGTCGCCATCACGAGCGGGATCACCGGAAGGACAGTGGGGGTGGTACCGGAGCCCACCATCGCTTGCCACGGGCCGGACGATCACAGGTGGTCATATCAGGGCAATGATGGGTACGATGAAGGCTCCGAAACCGCGCCGGAATCCCAGGGAGCTAATGTCGCCTTCGGTAACGGGCAGTCCCATCTTTGGGACGCACAGTGGCAGGTACCAGAGGGTACCAGCACCACGAACGTCCAGTGCGTACTCGAAGGTGTGATTAACTACCCGCTGGACTCGGGCCGGGTGATCGGGTCGGCGAGGTTGAATTAGGGCGTAGAGAAGAGATCGCCCCCGGTGCTCATGTGGAGCACCAGGGGCAAGTATTTGGGCTAGATAGACACTCAGTTTCACCGAATTCGGGGGCCGTCCGCTGGAGCCTTCTTAGCAGTCCACCTCCGCTCCTATACCGATCGCCTCGGGGTAGTCATCGGGGGTATCGCGGAGTACATCCTCGAACACACTGACACTATGTCCAGCGTTCCAGTACATCGTTGCGGCCTGGACTGCGCAGGCTCCGGCTTGGAGGTAGTCGATCACATCTCGACCTGAGCTCACCCCGCCAGCGCCGACGATCTGGACGGAATCTGGCAGTGCTTCTCGAAGCTGCCGGACTTGGCCGAGCCCGATGGGCTTCAATGCGGCGCCGCTCATGCCGGCGAGCCCGATATGGACCCATTGCCGCTTCCCCATGTTCGCCGAAAAGGCGTTGGGGAAGGAGTTGGATGTGACAACGTAGTTGATGGGGAGTTCGGACATTCTTCTGGCAACCTCGCCTAGCAGCCACGGGTCCGAGTAGGGCGACAGCTTGACGCCGAGGGGATAGCCGGCCGTGATAGCGCTTCTGGCGCCTTCGACGATAGTCGTGATCGCCCCTGGATCAAACGAAGCGATTTGCACTGGCGTACCGGCGTCCTGCGCGACCGGGCAGCCGAGGTTCAGCTCCACTCCGTCGGCTCCCGTGTCCTCGACCAGACATGCAAGCTGTGCGTACTCCCCCGGCTCGAATCCCGCGACGCTTACAAGAAGAGGCTTTCCCGCCTCATGAGAGACGTGCGCCATCCCTGGCAGCACCCCCCGGAAGTACTCGTGGCCTCGGCTGGGAAGACCGAGCGAGCTGAGCGAATATAGGGGGTCACTCCAGTATCCTCGTCCGGGGTTCTGCTCGCGGTGACGCATCGTGATCGAGCCTAGCGTGATGGCTGATACTGCGGACTGCGCGAACCTTGCGACGCCGCTCGGGTAAAGACAGGTACCGGCGGCGTTCATCAGCGGGTGCTCAAGTTTGATACCCGCAAGCTCGATATCTGCGAGAGTCGCTGTAAGAGGCATGACACACTTCCTTGACCTGGCCACCTGCCGGATTGCAGGCGGCGCCGGGCTTGAGCACGGCAGACGGCAACCCTCCTTCATTGCTGACTGCCGCACTCAAGCGGATATCAAGAAACCCCATGTGGCCATTTATGCCTGAATAGTGGCAGTTTTGCAAGCATGACCGTGATACGCCCGATGGGTCAACTCACTCCAACATCGGGCGGGCCATGTCATCTACCCAATCGAGTGCATAACGACCCTGCGGCGACGGCGCTGTTACTCGCAAGGTGGCGCGCGACGAATACACGTGGACGGGCAGATCCTCTGGTTCGCGGGCCGACACAATGTCAAATCGATGCCCACGGAACTTTCTGGGCTTGAGCTCTGCCGGCAGTCGAGCCGACAGATGAATATGCCTAAACGCGTGGCCGTGGACGCTGAATGCCAGGTTGTTTTCCTTGGCGTTCGGTGCAAAGTTCGCCCAGGTTTCACGATAGACCAGCTTGAATTCATTGCCGACTGGACGTTTGGCTCCAAGGTGGAAGATCGCCACAAACCAGTCCTTGCTATTGGGTCGTGGGTCGGGGCGGAAGCCGACAAAGGAGTGTTTATGCGTTTCCGTGAGCACATCGATCGTTGGGAACAGATGAGGCTCGGGCGGCTCTGGTCGAATCCAGAGAAAGGGAAGTGCTACCAGGCGAAGCCCGTCGACATCCGACCGCGCACGGATCGCGGTCACCTTCCGAAGGAATGGATCGGGCTCGTCTTTGAGAGTGGCAATCAGCGCATAGCTCAGCCATGTCATACTCCGCCGTGGTGGCGGTGACGGTGGATGGATATTCACTTCGCCTACAAAATCTCTACGGAATGCGTCTGCAAACACCTCCGAGATGAGGATGCGGGCGAGATTCTCGAAGGCTCGCGGTTCGATGCGGCCTAATGCCGCGGCATCAATGACGCCGCCAAGGTTGAATGGCGGACGGGAGAGCTCAGTGAGAGCCAGCCGCCGGCGCGCTGCCGCCGATGTGCGTGCATCGTGAAGCAGCATATGTTTGGACAGCACCCGCTCCTCTGCATTGGATAGCCCGTCAATAGCCAAGGCGAGCCCTTTGCGGAAGAGGTGCGCACGAACCGTAGGAGCCTCGTAGTCAAGGAACGGCAGGAACAAGAGCGCGTAGGCACGCTCGACATCGGCGGCCGTGAAGGGCTGGTTCGGGTCCCGCGCGAGCAGATCAAGATGCTCGGCGATACTCGGCCAAGAGGGCCGATCTGGTGCTTGGCTGGTCATCGTCGGAACGAACAATTTTTGGCGAAATTTTTAGGCTCGAAGCTCTCGCAACGCTAGGGGATGCTCCGGCGGACTGCACTGTCGCATAAAGGCGCCGCCGGTTCCGATGGGGCCTCGATCGCACGGAAGCCCAGCCATCGCCGCCAGGCGAGCCGACCAAATCCACATCCAGCGCGCCGCCAACGCCAGACGCCCAGGATCGCCAACCAAAGGAGGCAGCACAATGAACGGACCGCCACTAACAAAGCTCGAGATCGCAGAGGCCCTGCGCCGCAAGGTCCGCAGATACGGCTCGTGCCGAGCTGACGAAGCCGCCGCGATCAGCGCGGTGGCCGCACAATACGGAGTCGATAGCGAGTGGGTGGCCGAGATGGCCGCCCGCGCCAGTCGGACGGCGGGAGGCGATGCCTGATGGCCGGCTTCCCCGTCCCATACTCCAGCGGCCTCGCTCTGACGAAGATCGACCGGCAGGTTTCTCGGGCCTTGGCGCAGATCGACGCCGCCGCCCTCGTCGCCAGCCACCGGGATCGCGCTCAGATCGACCGGGTCGCTGGCACCACCGAACACGGAATGCTTCGCGCGGCCCAGCTCGGAGCGCTTGAGGGGGCGCTCGTCACAAACGTTCCCCAATCCGCCGGCTATGTCCACACCGTCGTGGTAGGCGGTGTTTGGGGAATCGCGGCCACAGTCCACGAGGCGGGGAGGGGCTCGTGATCGCTCTTCTGTTCGTCCTCATGGTCCTGACTCTGGTCGTGAAGTTCTGGCACTTCGTGGTCGCGGCACTCGTGCTGTATCTCGTGTGGCGCTGGGGCATCGAACCGTGGCGGGAGGCACGGGCTCTGGAAGCCCACGACCGGCTGCGCCACGCCCGAGCCCGCCGGGAAATCGACGACATCACCTTTGCGACGGCGCGGGCGATGTACGACGCCGCCGCCAGAGCGAGCGGCGAGGTCATCGAGGGACACGCGATCGAGGTGCGGCGATGACCGAGCACGAACAGATCAGGTGGCTCCGCGAGGAGAAGGGCTGTCTGGGTCGCGCGCTAAATCGCACATTTGAAAGGCTGTGCCGCAAGGAACGAGAGTGCCTTGAGCTGCGGGAGGCTAACGCCAACCTGCGGGTTGAGCGTGACGCCGCCGACACCCTTTTGGGAGCAGCGATGGACGAACTGCGCCTAGCCAGCGGCCCTGGTCGATCAAGGTAGGCCCTGGGTGATTGAGCGCATCGTCGTCTACGGGGTCGTGGCGGTCGTCACCGTGTCGATGCTGGCGGCGGTGCTGCCCAAAATCCTGCCCGCGATTACGGTGGTGTTCGTCTTCGCGGTCGTGGGGCGGTATGTGTGGTGGCATACGCGCTGAGTTGCTTGCGATTTTTACAGATTGTGGCGAAAGAAAGTTCTTGACAAACCCTAGATTTTGAGTGAATACTGCTGAGGCTAATTTGCCAACTAACCACGAAACAGGAGACACATCATGTAGAAACAGTAATGCGAAAGGAGGTTTTTAAATCCGCCTATGGCTCGACGTATACATATCAAGGGGGTGAAGCGACAGGAACTGGATATCAACACTATCAGTTATGTTCTGTTTTTAGAGGGGAAGAGAATCGCGCGGGAACGCAGAGAGCGCGACGCAAGTAAAAAAACCGAGCGGCAGAAAAGGGAAAGCCGCACCAAACGCCAGGAGGACCGCCATGAACGGTGATCCGCTGACACCAGCTATTATCGCGGGCGGGGCCGGGGCGACGCTCATGGCGAGTATATGGGCTCACGAGCGCCGCCAAGATGAGGCGATGCGCAAAAGTTTTGTTCGTCTGGCTGTGCGGTTTCCCTTTGCCGCCGATCCCGTCCGCGCCCGTGCGGCACTCGGCGCGATCAGTGGTGGCTCAAGCCGCAACGAGTGTGTGTTCGAGGTGACGCTAACCGCTGACGGTGTCCGCCATTGTCTCTTGGTCCCGACAGCCGTGCGTGAATCGGTGACTTCGGCCTTTGTCGGCGCGCTACCGGGTCTGAGGTTCTCTGAGGTCGCTCAGCGCGAGGGGAAGGAGGCCGTGGCGGTGAGGGTGGCGGTGCGGCCGGGCTCGCTCTCCAGCGAGAACCCCGGGGCGACATTGCCGGTACTGGCCGCGCTCTCGCTCGGGGCCGACGAGCAAGTCACCTTGCGGTGGGCTGTTCGGCCCGGTACTCCGCGCGCGCCGCGCCCGACGAAGGGTAGCGACCGGGTAGCCAAGGACGCTGAGCGTGCGTGGCGGGAGAAGACGGCGCATCCGACATTTAGGGTGGAGGGGTTGCTGCTCGCACGAGCGGCTGGGCGCCCGCGTGCCCGCGGGCTGGCCGAACACGCCGCCAGCCTGATACGCAGCCGTAGAAGCTCGGTCGGGGTGCTGGGCTTGAGCGTGGAGCGTCGTGCGCGCAACATGGGATCGCTACCGAAGACGACGCAGCGCAGTGGCTGGTTGAACACGGCCGAGTTGCTCCCCTGTCTTATGCTGCCGCTCGGCGATTACCTGATCCCCGGCGTGGAGGTCGGCGCTACTCGCGCGCTGCCGGCGCCGCGCCATGTGCCGCGCGAGGGGCTGCGCCTGTGCGTCGGGCGGGACTCTGGCGGTGAGCGGCCCGTCGCCGTCTCGATCGAGGCCGCCAGAACACACCTCTGTTTGCTCGGCGGAACCGGCTCCGGGAAGTCCGCTGCCGTTTGCCGGATTGCGTTGCAACTGGTCGCGCAGGGGTACGGCGGCGTCCTTATCGACCCGAAGGCCGACCTCATAGCCGAACTGCTTGAGCGTGTGCCCGCTGGCGAGGAGGCCGATCGGGTGGTCGTTCTCGACCCCGCAACCGATGGCCCGCTGCCCGGCCTTGACCTCTTCGGCGGGGGTGATCCCGTCCTGCGCAGCGACGTGATTCTCTCGGTGCTGAAGGGGATCTCGGAAAGCTGGGGCCCACGTATTGATCGCTTCCTCGCGCTCGGTCTGCGCTCCGCCGCGGTACTGCCGAATCCTCGCCTTTCCGATTGGTTGCGGTTGTATTCGGACAGCGATCTGAGGCGCGAAGCTATCGCGCGGCTGGATGATCCCATCGCTATTGCGGAGTGGGAGGGCTGGGAGGCACTCAGCCCCGGCGAGCAGACGCAGTTCATCGCGCCTGCTGCCGCCCGCATCTCCGGCCTGTTGTCGAGGCCCGCATTGCGCGGAATTCTCAATCAGCCATCCCCGCGTCTGAACATCGCCCGGCTGCTCGACGAGCGCAAGCTGCTGTGTGTCTCCCTCGCTCCTGGCGTGTTGGGGGAGCCGGCCGCGCATCTGTTGGGCGCGATCGTGACTTACTTGACCTGGAGCGCTGTCGAGGCCCGCGTGGCGGTCCCGCCGCACGCGCGCCGCCCGGTCTTTCTGCTGATGGATGAGCTGCAGTCGCTCGTTCATTTGCCGGTCGGTCTGGAGGTATTTTTCGAGCGTACCCGTGGCTTGGGGTGCGGTGTTGTCGTCGCTACACAAGGGTTGGCCCGGCTTCCAGAGAGCGCTCGCCAATCGCTGCTAACGAACGTCGGAAGTGTGCTCGCCTTCAAAGCCGGCAGCGAGGAAGCCGCGCGCGTCGCCCGCGAGCTCCCGGGGCTGGAAGCCAGCGACATCATGGGCCTGGGGCGCTATGAGTGCGCCGCTCGCATCGCCACCGCCGGGGCCGGTAGTGGCAGTGCGGTCATCACTGGGCGCACTGAGCCGCTACCACCAATCACCGGACAGGCGAGCGCGATCCGGGCGGCGTCGGCCGCCCGCTACGGCCGCGACCCGAGCGAGGTCGAGGCCGAGTTGCGCCGCCGTATTTCGGGCACCGAGTCAGAGCTTCACCAGGCCCCGATCGGGCGCACGGGGAGGGCCGCATGAGCCGTCCTATGGCCCGACCCATCGCGCGAGAAACCGCAGCCAGCAAACCCCGCTCACAAGCCACTTTCCCGCCCGTAACGACACGGGAAGAGACCCTGCTCGCTCCTCTTCCTTCTTCCTCCCGTATCTCCGCCCGCCAGCTCCAGGCCATCTCCGCAAACCTCACCCCGCTGGATACCGACGTGCTTGGCTTCCTTGCGGCCGTGCGGCTGGCCACAGGCAAGCAACTGGTCAGGCGCTTTTGGATCGACGGCACGGGTAGCGACCAGGCCCGTGCCCGCGCTGGTCGTCGCGCGCTCAAGCGCTTGAGCGACTGGCGGGTACTCGACCCGCTCCCCGGCCGCGCTCGTGGCGGCATGCGTGGGGGCTCGGACACCCTGATCTACTCGGTCGGCCGCTCCGGTGCGAGGCTGCTCGCCCAGCGAGGCCAAACGCCGCGACGCCTGGGGGCTCCCGGCCAGCGCCACATCGCCCACACCCTCGCCGTCTGCGAGCTGGTCGTGCGCCTGCACGAAGCCGACCGCACGAGAGACCTTGAACTTCTCGAGATCCGGAGCGAGCCCGCCTGCTGGCGAGCCTTCCGCGGCGGCTTGATGGGCACCCGCCTCACCTTGAAGCCCGATCTTTTCGTTCGCCTCGGCGCTGGCGCCGACGAAGACCACTGGATGATCGAGGTGGACCTGGCGAGCGAGCATCGCAGCACCCTCATCGCCAAGGCCAAGCGTTACCACGCCCACTATCGCGCCAGCAGTGGGGTCCACCCGCGTGTGCTGTGGACGGCCCCCGACCGGCGGCGAGCCGAGCAACTCGAAGACCTCTTCGGGTATCTGCCCGCTGAGGCGCGGCGGCTGTTTACGGTCCGTCTCTTTGATGACGCCGTGGGGTTCCTGGCCGCGGAGGCGCGCATATGAAAACCACCTCCAAGGTCACAGTCTACGAGGACGGCACGCAGGCGTGGCATCTGATCGAGAGCGACTCGCTGCTGGCCCTTGCCAATCTCCCGGACGCTTGCGTCGACGCGGTCGTGGCGGACCCGCCTTACGCGCTCGGGATTGTCGGCGAAGCCTGGGACCGCCCGGGCATCCACCGCGCGGCTCCCGGCCAGTCACACGTCAGCGGCGAGGAGGCGTTCGAGCGGTGGACGGCAAGCTGGGCCACGGAGTGCCGGCGAATCTTGAAACCGGGCGGGCACTTGCTCGCCTTCGGTGCGCCCCGAACCTCGCACCGCTTGGCGTGTGGGATCGAGGACGCCGGGTTTGAGATCCGCGACACTCTGATGTGGGTCTTCGCCCAAGGACTACCGAAGTCCAACAAGCTGCCGGGCGGGCTCGGCACCAGCCTAAAGCCCGCTTTCGAGCCGATCATCATGGCGCGCGCGCCGCTTGAGGGAACCACCATCCAGAACCTTGCCAAATGGGGTACGGGCGCGCTGAACATCGACGCTACACGGCTCACGGACGCCCGGTACTGGCCCGCCCACCTCGCGCTCTGTCACACCTCCGGCTGCACCGAGAATGTGTGCGCTACCGGCTGTCCGGCCCGGCTCATCGACCAAGCGCGTCCGAAGACCGGACCGAGCCGGTTGTTCTTCTGCGCCAAAGCCCCACGGCGCGAACGCGAAGCCGGCTGCGAGCAGCTACCCGCACGATTGGCCGAACTCTATACCGGGAGCAGCCGCAAACCGCGCGTGTTGCGCAACATCCACCCTACCGTAAAACCCGTGGAACTCATGCGCTGGTTGGTGAAGCTCGTCACCCCGCCGGGCGGATTGGTGCTCGACCCGTTCACCGGCAGTGGTTCCACTGGGATTGCCGCCGTCATGGAGGATCGGATTTTCTTGGGGCTTGAGCGCGAGCCCGGATACGTGGACATCGCTTGCGCTCGTCTCACACACTGGGCCGCTGTTGCGGCACAGGAGGAGGTACTGCCATGAAGGACCCAATGGTAGTCCCCTCGGGGAAACAACATCAACGAAAGGAGGTCCGAAGAAAGGAGAAAGTAACAATGCCAACAGAAACATCCGAGGAACACAATTGGGAGCCAGAGCCCTGCCGAGCTGCCATTTACCTGTGCGGACCTGAGCCGGACGACGCGGATGAGATACGCGACGTGCCGCCGATCATCCAACAGCGTATGTACTGCCGTTGTCTAGCGGCGATGATGTGCGCCGAGGTCGTTGGCGAGTTCGTTGACGAGTCGATAACCGTGCCGTTGTCGAAGTTCCGGGACGTGCTGGAGCTGGCTGCGAAGGACAGGTCCCTCGACTACCTCATCGTGTACTCGAAAGATCGGCTGGCACGCGACTGTACCGAAATGTGCGACGTCGCTTGGCGTCTTGGCAACTCCGGTATGGCCGTGTTGGCTGCGGATGAGTACCGTGTCCCTCTGTGGTTCGAGATGTGACAAGGCCCAGCTGAAACCGCCCGGGGGCGCCACGGCGAGCGGGAGCGACAAAAAGCTCTCTGCTTACCGTCGGCGCCACCCGGCGGGTGTGGATGGCCCCACGGCCGGCGGAAGGACAGTGCGTCTTTCTGCTGGTCGCCAAGGCTATGCACCCCGAAGAAGGGAAAAGATGACCGAGGCTCAGGAAAACACATCACCCCGCGCGGGTGGCTTCGTACTCAACCTTTTTGCCCGCATCGCCTTACCGAGATTGGGGCCGTGCTGGGGATGTTCTTGGGGATCGAGCGCGCGAGGGCAAGTACGCCTGTCGCCTGCGCTCGTCTCACATGCTGGGCCGCTGGTGCGGCACAGGGGGAGGTACTGCCATGAAGGGCCAGGCAGTCCCCTCGGGGAAGCAACATCAACGAAAGGAGGCCCGAAGGAAGGAGAACAAAATGCTAACAAGACGAAAACGGGAGGAGCGCGATTGGGTGCCATTACCGCGGATATGGCGAGCCGCTATGTATCTGTCCACAGACGGAACCGAGGAGATGCGACTGCTGGCCAACGTGCCGTCGATTGAGCAACAGCGTGTGCTCTGTCGCTGTGCGGCGACAGTGCTGCACGCCGAGGTCATCGGCGAGTTCATTGACTGGCAATTGGTCTCCTCGCGACCAGGGCTGCGCCAGGTGCTGGAGTTGGCTGGCCAGGACCCTCGGCTGGACTACCTGATCGTGTCCTCGTTGGATCGGCTGGCGGGCGATCGTGACGAAGCTTTCGAGATCGCGTGGCGTCTCGGCTTCGCAGGCACGGTCGTGATCCCTGCCGACGCGGAAGACGAGTTCCCGTGGACAGGTAAACCACTGCCCGATCAAGAGTAAACCTCCGGGGGCGCCACGGTGAGTACAGCCTCGCCGTGGCGTCACCGGCGGGCGTGGATGGCCCCACGGCGGGTGGAAGGGCTCTGGTCTTTCTGCTCGCCGTCATGGCCATCCAACCACAAGGAGGTTCGCAGTGCCGACGAAAGCCAAAGGTGAGCCAACCCAGGCTCAGGAGGAGCCAGCAACCGGCGCCCAGGGTCAGAAAGTCACAAAGGCCCAAGAAATCTACGACCGGGTCAACGAGCTGGTTGCCTCGGGCATCGAGAAGGCCGACGCCTTTAAACAGCTCGCTGAGGAGGCGGGCCGCCCGTATGACTCGATTCGGGGGAGTTACTACTCCCACAAGAAAAGGATCGAGGGTGGCGAGAGCAAACCACGGACACGCCGTCGCGTTACGACATCCGATGACGCACTGGCAGATGCAAGAGCAGCGCTCGAAAGGGCGATCGATTCCATTGATAGGGAGACGGAGGCAGCCAAGGCACGTGCGCAGGAGGCAGCAGCCGAGTACGAGTCGATCCGCGGCTCTGCCGGGGAACGCAAGCAGGCCATCACCGAGCGCCTGGAGGCGCTGAAGTGAGACAACGCGGGCCGATCTGGACACTCGTTCGGATCGGCCCGCAGCTACCAAATGACAGCTTGCTTAAGTCACGACTTAACGGGAAAATCGTTAAGGCACGAATTAACATAAAATCGGATACTTGTCAATATCTACCGCAGTAGGTATCATCCGAGAAAGGAGGTAAACCATGAATGATATATCAGCAATAACACCCGAATCTGAGACTACCGTCGCCTACCTGCGCACGGCATCGGGTAGCCAGGTCGATAGCAGACTCGGTGTTGAGCGTCAGCTATGGGCCTGTGAGGACTGCGCCCGTAGTCTCGGTGTGAGCATCACGCGCACCTATGCCGATGTGGGCGTGTCCGGCCTACGCAAAGAGCGGCCGGCGCTGTCACAACTGCTGCGCGATCTGTCCCGTGGCGGCATCCGCCGCGTCATCGTGGCAGACCCGGCCAGGCTGGCCCGCAGTTGGCAGCTAGAGCAGCGTATACGGGAGCGTATCCACAGAGGCGGAGCCACCCTCGCCCTACATACGTCTCCATCGACAGGTCGCCAGAAAGTAACTCGCAGAAAGGAGGAACTATATGTCACGATCTACCACAATCATTGATGCCGATAGTGCCACTTCCCCGGAGGCCGATCAGACGGCGGTGATCTACCTGCGGGTATCAAGCACTGGGCAGCTCACCGGTCACAGCCAGGAGGGCTACTCGATCGAGGGGCAGCGCGAGGCGTGCGAACGCCACGCCGAGCGACTTGGTGCTCAGATCATTCGTGAGTACGTCGAGCCCGGCAGGACTGCTACGAACCTGCGGCGCCCGGCTTTGCAGCAGATGCTCGCCGAGCTTGCCGAGCTGCGGCCAACGTTTGTGATCTTCTACGACCTCTCGCGCGTCGCGCGCGACGAGTTCGACGCCTTCTGGCTGCTCAGGGAGATCGAAGCCAACGGGAGCAAGCTGGAGTCCACCCTAGAGCGCATCGAGAACGACGACACGGGGATGCTGCTCTACACCGTCATGGCCGGCGTCAACGCCCACCGCTCACGCCGTGACGGCAAGAAGGTCAAGATGGGGCTGGAGCGCAAGTTCGCCGATGGCGGAACAAACGGCCCCGCACCTATCGGCTACATGAACGTGCGAGAGATGGTGGGCGGCAGGGAAGTACGCGTGATCGCCCACGATCCCAAGCGGGCCGACCTCGTGCGAACTGCCTTCGAGGCGTTCGCCACCGGGGAGCACTCCGTCACGACGCTCCGCAACTTCTTGGAGGAGGTCGGCCTACGCTCACGACCAGGGCCGCGACGACCCGGCACACCGCTCAGCCGCAACGGCGTCCATCGGATGCTGCGAGATGACTACTACACGGGCACCGTGACCTTCAAGGGCGTGAAGCGCCAGGGTCGCCACGAGCCGATCGTCGACGCGGCGATCTTCGAGGAGGTGCAGCGAATGCTCGACTCCCACCGGCTCGCCGGCGATCGCAGCAAGAAGCACTCCCACTACCTAAAGGGCACGATCGTATGCGGCCATTGCGGCACGCGGATGCTCTACGGTCGTCACCGCGGCAACGGCGGGGTCTACGAATACTTCAGTTGCCTCAGCCATCAGGGCGGGCGCAAGAGCTGTGGCGCTAAATACGTGCTGGTCGAGCAGGTCGAACGCGGTGTTGAGAACCACTACCGCTCGGTCGAGCTGAGCGCGGCCGAGTGCGCGGAGATACGCCGCGAACTCATGCAGCAAGTCGAGATTCGGTTGGAGGTCGCCCAAAAGCAATCCGAGCGGCACACCCGGCGCCTGCGAGACCTCCAGAACGAGCAAACGCGGCTCGTGCAGCTCTTCTACAAAGACGGCGTCGATGAAGACGTGCTCAAGGCCGAGCAGAAGCGCATCAAGACCGAGCGCACCCAGGCCCGCCGATGGATCGAGTCCGCCACGCACGAAGCCTCAGAGGCCAAAGAGGCGCTGGACGAGGCCCTCGCGATCGTCGAGGACGCCCACCGCGTCTACTGCGGCGCCGACGCTGAGCTACGCCGGCTAATGAATCAGGCCATCTTCGAGCGGATCATCGTCAGCGCTGACCAACTCCAGACCGACCAGGCGCCCATCTACGGGCAGATCCGCAGCCTCGCTTGCCCCAGCGCAGCCGCAGGCGCCAGCCGGCCCCAAAACGGCCAAGACCCCCGTTTTTTAGGGGGCCTTGGTTCCGACGTCGGACAAATGGTGCGCCGTGCGGGACTCGAACCCGCCCCACCGGATTAAAAGTCCGGCGCTCTGCCCGATGAGCTAACGGCGCGCAGCGCAACAGTCTGGCAGATGCCGGGGCGCGCGGCCAGCGCCTGTCGGGCGAGGGGCTCTCGCCCTGCCGCCGGCTGTGGCACAGCGCGGATGGATGCCGCCGCTGTCGGCGGCGGCCGGTCCCGCGATGGGCGGAACCGGCCGGGTGCGGCGCCCTGCCTGGAGGCGGCCTATGCGAAGACCACGGTCACCGCCGCGGAGGAGCTCGAGCCGCTGGTGGGGCGGAAGGAGGCACGGAGCTTCACCGCCAGCCGGCGGCGGTGGCGCAGCGACGCCGTGGCGGCCGTCGCGAGGCCGACCCGCAGCGTCAGGTGCTCGGCTCGCGCTGCCTGCCGGGTCGCGCCGCGCACCCCCTTGCCAGAGAGCGTGGCGGTGCCGGCGGACGGGACGCGCAGCACGATCGTGGCGACGTGGTCGCGCACCCTGTGACTGAGGATGGACACCGTGCCGGGCTTCCGCTTGGCGGCCGCGGCCCCTTGCGGGGAGGTGGGGCCGGGCATGGTGAGCACGACGGTCGTCGGACCGCCGGACCCGCCGGAGCCCGCGCCGCCCTGGCCACCTCCGCCGGAGCCGCCTTTGCCTTCGCCCGAACCGGAACCGCTGCCTTTGCCGCCTTCGCCGCTGCCCGATCCTTCGCCCGAGCCGTTGCCTTCGCCGGAGCCAGCGCCTTCGCCGGAGCCGCCTTTGCCGCCCCCTTCTTCGTTGCCGCCCCCTTCTTCGCCTTCGGGGGTTTCGCCAAAGTCGCCTAACAGGCCGGTGACGAGCCCTTTGACCGCGGGAGCGACACCCGCGAGCTTGCCGTCGGCCAGAGGGGCGGTGAGCATCGTGGCGCTTTCAGGCAGCTCCGCCGCGGTTTGCCCGAGTTCTTCGCTCACGGCCTTTGGGGTGGTGTTCAGTTCTTCGGCGACTTCACCCACGCTCTTCGGGGCGAAGCTGCCCGCGAACGAAGAGCCGCCGAGCAGCCCTTCGAGCTTGTGTTCGGCGCCGAGCTTCCCGAAGAGGCCGCCGACGAGGCCGGAGAGTTCGCTGGCGAGCTGTTCGTGGGGCGTGGTGGACGCAAGCAGCGAGCCGACGAGCTGCTCGAGACTGAGCGAGCCGAGCGCGCTCTGAAGCTCCGTTTCGGCGCCTAGCGCACCGAGCAGCACCGCGAGCAGGCCGCCGAGCTTGCCTTCGAGCGCTGTTTCGAGCGCGGGGAGGAAGTCTTCGACGTCGGCGAGTCACCCAGCTTGGCGCTCGGGCCGAGCTTTTCGATCGCTTTGCGCAGGCTTTCTTCAAGGCCGGCCACGCCGAGCTCTTCGTGGCTGAGCAGCCCCAGTTTGAGTTCGGCGAGCACGCTGACGCCTTCAAGCGCCGCCAGGTACCGCGCCAGCTGCGCGGCGGAGAGGTCGTCGAGCGGCAGCGCGGAGAGCAGGCTCTGCAGTTCCCCAGCGCTCAGCAGTTGGCCGGGTGCCACCAGTTGACCCACCGACAGGGCACGCCGCTTCGCTGTGCCCGCGCCGCCGGGAGGCGAGGCGCCGGCGCTCGCGAGCGCGGAGGCCGTGGGCAGCGCGGCGAGCGCCACGATCAACGTCGCCGACACGGCCGCGAGGCCGCGACGGCGGGTGCGGATCCTGAAGGGTCCGCGGGCTTCGTACAGGCGCCCGTCAGACTCCCTGGGGGGTTTCGAAAACATGCAGATCGCTCCCTTGTCGGAATCTCCTGGTGCCCGTCCAATATCGAGCAGCAGCAGGATTTTCGTTCTGTATACCCCCGTTTTCCACTTCTCCTCAACTTATTCGAACAGATGTCTATTTGACTTCTGCGAATCTGTCCCTATAGGGGGAGTTCGAATAAGGGGGCGGCGCCTGCTTTCTGGATGTCTCTGTAAGCCCGGAGCGCCGCTCCTGGCTGACAGCAAGGCCCGTTCAGTCCTCAGGTTGTTGAGCGGCGGCCACCTGCAGCATCTCCTCGATGCGGGTGAGCTTCACGCGCGGGCGCCCGGATGGCTCGCCCAACGAGCGCTCGTGGCGGTCGATCTCAGACCAGCCGGCGTAGGTGATCAGCTCGGGCTGGCGCGCGCGCAGCGTCGCCCCCAGCTCCTCGCGATCGGGCGCCAACGGAGAGGGCAGCAGCCCCGCGGCGAGGTCTTCGAGGATCGCATCGACGGTCTCCTGCGCATCCTTCTTGTTGGTGCCGATCACTCCGGTGGGGCCGCGCTTGATCCAGCCGACGGCGTACTCCCCCGGTAACGGCCCCTCGGCACTGAGCACGCGGCCGCGCTCGTTGTGGATCACGCCGGAGCGCTCGTCGAACGGCACCCCCGGCAGCGAGACACCGCGGTAGCCGATCGCGCGGAACACAAGGGCGGCGGGGATCGTCTCGTACTCCTCGGTCGCCTGCGCGCGCAACCGACCGTCGGGCCCAGCCACCAGCTCGTTGCGTGCCAGCCGCACGGCCCCCACGCGGGCACGCTCGTCGGGGAGCAGCTCGACGGGGGAAAGCAGGAAGCGCAACACCACCCGGCGGGGCTCATTGCGCAGGGGGCGTTCGGCGAACTCGCGCAAGATCCGCACGTTGCCCTCCGAGATCTTGCCGACCGCGGGGTCGGGCACCGCGAGCGCGCGCTCCAGCTCGGCGGGATCCACCACGACATCGGCGCCGGCGAGCTCCCCCAGCTCGAGCAGCTCGGGGTTGGTAAAGGCCGCCTGCGCGGGCCCGCGCCGCCCAACGACGACCACCTCGCGGACCCCGCTGCGCTCCAGCGCATGAAGCGCATGGTCGGCGACATCGGTGAGCGACAGCTCCTCGTGGGAGAGCACCAGCATCCGCGCGACGTCGAGCGCGACGTTGCCGTTACCGATCACCACGGCGCGTTCGCTCGCAAGGTCGAACTCGAGGTCGGGGTGGTCGGGGTGGCCGTTGTACCAGCCGACGAAGTCGGTCGCCGCCCAGCTCCCCGGCAGCTCCTCGCCGGAAATCCCCAAAGGACGGTCGGCGGGCGACCCCGTCGCATACACGATCGCGTGGTAGTGCGCCAGCAGCTCCTCGCGCGCCACGTGCCGACCGAGCTCGACGTTGCCGAAGTAGCGAAAGCGGGGGTGGGCGGCGGTCTTCTCATAGACGCGCGTAACCGACTTGATCTTCGGGTGGTCAGGCGCCACGCCGGAGCGCACCAGCCCCCAGGGCGTGGGCAGCCGCTCGATCATGTCCACTTCGATCCGCCCCTCGGAGTCCTTCAGCAGATGCCCGGCGGCATAGAAGCCGGCGGGGCCGGCGCCAACCACGGCGATGCGTATGGGAGAGTCGCTCACGGGGAGGAGATCCTATGCTAGGCATGCACCGGGGGGCTACTGTGAGAGAGCGATGAGTGCCAGCAGGTGGCATCCCTTTTCCTCGAGCAGATCGAGCGGGCGGCGGCTGAAAGCGGCGGTGCTTGGTGGAGCGAGTGACGGTTGTATAGTTGCGGTATGACGGAGGAAGTGCTCAGCGAGGCCGAGGGCGGTCAGTCCAGCCCGCACGAGAGCCACTTGGCGCCGACACAATTGGTCGAGCGGTTCTTGGATCGGCTCCGCGCCGAGGACATCGACGGAGCGGCAGAGCTGTTGGCGGTGGACGTGAAGTATGTGAATGTCGGGCTGCCCACCGTGCACGGGCGTGAGCGCGTGCGGCGGCTTCTGCGAGCCACGCTCGGTTTGGACGGGGCTGGGTTCGAGGTCTACCTGCACACGATCTCGGCGAACGGCTCGTCGGTGCTCACCGAGCGCACCGACGTCATGAAGTTCGGCCGGCTGCGCATCCAGTTCTGGGTGTGCGGGCGCTTCGACGTCCGCGATGGCCAGATTGTGCTCTGGCGTGATTATTTCGATCAAATGAACTTCTGGGTCGCGACCGCCCGTGGTCTGCTGGGCACGATCTTCCCCGCGGTGCGCGCCGAGCCGCCCGCCGCGTAAATCGACTCTTGTCAGTGGGCGCGGCCCGACTTGAACGGGCGACCCCCTCGGTGTAAAGTGCGCCGTGGCGGAGCTGGCGAAGCGCGTTTTTGGCTCCAGCACAGGTGTTTAGCGGGGTCGGCGTCCGAGCTTGAACGCGCGAATATCGGCCGATTTGTGCCCATATCGGCGCGTTTGGGCACAAAGATCGGGCTTGTGCCCAATGCTATGGGGGAGATAGGTGGTCGCTTTAAATCCACCCTGGGGTCGCGAGTTGTCGCGCTCAAGAGCCGTGCCTGCGTGGTGTGCAGGGTGGCAACCTCGGGCGGCAGCTCCGCGAACCCGCCGTCGCGCGTGATGAAGTCGGTGACGTCCCGCGCTATGAGCGTTGCTGCGTGCACGGCGTCGTAGGACTGGAAGCCATACTGCTGCATCAGCTTGGGCACGTCCGGTGCGACCTCGTGTATCTCGACTCGTGACCACACGAGCGAGCTGAGCATCTTCTCCCACGCTTGGTGGGCCTGCCCGAGCAGGCGCGCGGCGCGCGGGCGGACGCGACTGTCGTAGCGGACGTGACGGAGGTTCTTGCGAGGATGGCGCTCCCGCAGGGCGAGGTTGAACGCCACCTCCCACAGCTCGATCTCGAGCAGGCCGCTGAACACCACGGTGGTGCCCTCCGCGGCGAGCCGATCCAGGACGGCGAGACACGCCGGGTGCTCGGGCTCGCGGGGGAGCAGCACCTCCGCGACGACGTTCGTGTCCAGCATCACCGTGTCCGGTGGCTGCCAGTCGGGCGCGTCGAAGGCGAGCACGCCGCGCGGAAGCGGCGGACGACCTCGCTGGGTCATTCCTCAGCTAATCCCGGCCAAGGGTGATCGTGTCTATCCGGGCGGTGGTTTTGATCAGCGACGCTGCCTCGTGGATCGCTTCCACCCGCTTTTTTGGGTCGGTCTCGGTGGGCTTGTGCACGCGTGAGCGCCAGCCGTTGTTGGCGGCGTTCTGCGCAGCCGTGGGGGCTGCGCGCCGTGAGGAGTTCTGTCGCTTGGTGGCCATTGCCCTCATCTTACCGCCACGCTCACAGGCACATCCGCGTTGAACTCGGTCCAAGGAAGGGCCTGCGTCCACGTGGCCCCATCGAGCACACCAACGAGTCGGGCGCCTGGACCGCGGCGGCGCTGCTCGCCCATGACCTTCGTGTAGATGCGCAGCGCGAGCTTGGGATCGGTGTGGCCCATCTGGTGCATCACGTACACGGGGTTCTCGCCGCGCAGGTAGAGCAGCGAGGCGAACGTGCGCCGCAGCGAGTGCGAGAGAGCCCGGGCGAGATCGGCGGGGTGTCGCTGCCGGCGAGGGCCTCGTTGGCGCGCTCCGCGGCGTTTCAAGCGCTTGGCGATGTTCCAGCGGGTGTCCGCATTGCCGGTCGCGGTTGCGAACACGTGATCCGCGGGCTCGGCGTGCCGGGCCTCGGCCTTGTACACGGCCAGTTCCTCGCGGAGCTCCGGCCAGAGGTCGATCTCGCGGCCCTTCCCCGCCCCGGTCTTCGAGTCGACCACGATGAGGCGTCCCTGCGAGAGGTTGACGTCGCGCCAGCGCAGCGCGAGCAGCTCGCCGATGCGCAGGCCGGTGCAGATTCCGGTTGCGAACAGCATCCGCATCCTGGGGTCGGGCATCGTCTTTCCGCCACGCAGACCGCGCACGGTCGCATCCAGCAACGGCTTGATCTGCTCAGGTTCCAGCTACGTCCGGGCGGGCTGCCCAACCTTCAACCGCCTCCGGCGTCCACGGGCGGGGTTGAACTGGATGTGTTCGTACTCCACCGCCGTCTCCAGCACCTGCGCAAGCAGGCCGAGCTGTCGTTGATCGAGCGATTGGAAAGCGCACCGCTCGTCTTTGCCCGTTCGCGCTCCCGGACCTTGCCGGTGCGGTAGCGGTCGATTTGGGCCTGCTCTGCTGCCGCGCCTACGGGACCACCGGTGCAGAAATTCGTAAGCGTTCAGTCGTGGTCTTCCTGTAGCGAGGATTGGCGGGCGGTGCAGCGAATCTTGCGGGTATGGACCGCTCGGAGGCGGAGGCGATCTTTGGTGCGGGGCGGGAGCGGTGCGTCGATGCGATCGTTGAGCTGGCGGGCGAGCGTGAGCAGTTCGCGGCGCGTTGTGAGCGTCTGGAGGAGCGGGTCGCTCGGCTTGAGGAGCAGGCGCGAGGGGATTCGCGTAACTCGTCGAGCCCTCCGTCGCAGGATCCGCCCAAGACACGGGCGGAGCGTCGCGCGGAGGCGCGTCGTAAGGCGAAGCTGTGGAGCAAACGCGACGGCGAGAAGCGAAAGGCGGGCGCCCAGTCCGGGCATGAGGGCTCCGGTCGCAAGCTGCTACCGGAGGACCGGGTGGATGAGATCGTTGATCACTACCCGCAGGAGTGCGGCGGATGCGGGCGTGTGTTCAGCGAGCAGGAGCGGCAGCCTGGCAAGCGGTTCGGGCGCCATCAGGTAGCCGAGCTGCCGCCGATCGTGGTGCTCTTCTGCGAGCATCGCACTCACCATCTGTGCTGCCCAGGGTGTGGCAAGAAGGCTGTGGCGCGCCTGCCCGACGGGGTAGGCGACTCGCCGTTCGGCACCGACTTGCAGGCCGCGGTCGTGACGATGACCGCACGTAACCGGGTTTCGCGGCGCGACATGTCCGAGCTTGCGCGGGACCTGTTCGGACTCCGGTTATCCGTCGGGGCGGTCGATGCGATCTGCCAGCGCGCGGGGAAAGCGCTGCGGGCCCCACACGAGCTGCTGGTCGAGAGCGTGCTGGCATCACCAGTCCTCAACGTCGATGAGACCGGCTGGTTCACCGCGCATGAGGGCCGCACAATGTGGGCCGCGACCACGCCCGAGGCAGCCATCTTCCGGATCGCAGAGGATCGTCATCGCGACCGCCTCAAGGAACTGCTCGGCGCGGACTTCAAAGGGATCGTGGGCTCGGATCGCTGGTGGGCATATGAGCTGGTCGATCCCGCCTCGCGCCAGGCCTGCTGGGAGCATCTCAAGCGAGACTTCGCCTTCCACGCGGGAGGAGCCCTGGCCGAGCAGAAGCAGTTCGGAGAAGCCGCCAGCGAACTGACCAAAAGGCTGTTCGAGACCTGGCACGCCTTTGGCGAGCACCAAGATCGCCGGCGCCTCGCGGGCGAGATAGCCCCGATCCAAGCCGAGCTCCGGGAGCTACTGGAACGCGCCGCACGCAAGAGCACCTACACGCGCTTTCACCGCCGCTTCGCCAAGAACCTGCTGAGGATCTGGCCGGCGCTCTGGACTTTCGTCACCGTCGAAGGGGTCGAGCCCACCAACAACGCAGCCGAGAGAGCGCTACGCGGGCCGGTCATCTACCGCAAGCTCTCACACGGCACCCAATCCACCGACGGCGAGCGATTCATCGAGCGCGCGCTGTCAGCCTCGGTCACATGCCGCCTGCAAGCCCGCTCGATGTTCGCGTACATGCGCGAACTGCTCACCGCCCACGCCCGCGGCGACCCACTCCCAGCCCTGACCTGAGCCCCCGCACCTGCCCACCAGCACACCCCACCGGGACCCACGACTGAACGCTTACAGAAATTCGCGATTTTGCAGGCACTTTCTGATGGGCGCGGCCCGACTCGAACGGGCGACCCCCTCGGTGTAAACGAGGTGCTCTGGCCAGCTGAGCTACGCGCCCCCGTGTCCGGGGTACCGGCCACACAAGGCTAGCGCTCCCAGGGGCTCGGGGGGTGCTTTTGTGGGCCATGCGAATCGCCACGCGCGCCGCGCCGGGCGTCGCCGTCAGGGGCGCTCTGGTGCTGAGCCGCGTGACCCCCCGAGCCCCCTCCTGGGGTGCTTCATCCAAATGCTCTCCCCTGCCAAGCTGTACGCATGCGCACGAGTTCTCGCAAAGCCGCTTGGGTCGGGTTGGGGGTTGCCGGCGGGGTGGTCGTGGTGCTCGGGCTTGCGCAGCTGCTGCTTCCGAGGTTGGCCGCACAGCGGGTGCGCAGCGAGATCTCGCGCTACGGGGTCGTGCACAGCGCCTCCGTCAGCGCGTTCCCTGCGATCGAGCTCTTGTGGGGCGATGCGCAGTCCGCCACGGTCAGCGCCGCCAGCCTCGACATGACCCCGGCCGCTGCCAACGAATTGCTGTGGAAATCCCGCGGGGTGCAGCGGATCGACATGCACGCCGAAAGCATGCGCGTCGGCTCGTTCACGCTGCGCGATGCCAGCTGGCGCAAGCGTGGCGATCAGCTCTCCATGGGCGGCCAGCTCACCGAAGCCGACCTGCGTGCCTCTTTGCCCGGCAGCACCGGTTTTGCGCTGCTTGACAGCAACTCCGACGGGGTCACAATGCGCGTCAGTGGCTCCCTTTTCGGTCTGGCGGCCTCCGTCGATGTGCAGCTCAGCGCCGTTGAAGGCAAGCTCGTCGCCCAGCCCGAGGGGGTCCCCTTCGCGGGGCTCGTCAAAGTCACGCTGCTGTCCGCGCCGCACATGTACGTGCAGTCCTTCGGCCTCACCGAATCTCCCTCGGCGGGCAGGGATCCGATTTATGCGGTGAGCATCGGCGCGCAGCTGCGCTGAGGCCTCTCCGTCGGGATGCGCCGGCGCGAAGCATTCGATGAGGGTTCGGCGCCGCGGGGCGCGTGCTCTATGGGACCGTGGCAGCGAGCACCGGGGCGCGCTCGCGCACCGTCATCGGCAAGCCCTCGCGCGGGCTGATCGTCGGCATCTGGCGGATGCTCAGCTTGAAGTCCTCCGGCAGCTCCAGTTCGAAGCGGCTGAGGATCAGCGTCGCGATCGTGCGCACCTCCAGCTGCCCGAAGCGCATCCCGATGCACGTCCGCGAACCGCCGCCGAAGGGGACGTACGCGCCCTTCGGGATCGCCTCGCGCACTCCGGGGGCGAAGCGCTCGGGGTCGAAGCGCTCCGCGTCCCGCCACACGTCGGGGAGGCGGTGCGAGGCCCACGAGCAGTAGTTCACGTACGCGCTTCCCGGGATTTCGATGCCTTCGAACTCGAACGGCTCGACCGAGCGGCGCGGCCCGATCCAGGCGGGCGGGTACATCCGCAGCGTCTCCTCGAGCACCTTCTCGAGCTCTGGAAGCCCGCCCCCCATCAGCTGCTCGGCGGTCGGGAGCTCGCCACGAAGGCGCTCGCGCTGCTCCGCCACGAGGCGCTGGGCGATCTCGGGGTTGTGCGCCAGCTCGTAGAACATGAACGACACCGTCGAAGTTGTCGTGTCGTGGCCGGCGAACAGCAGCGTCATCACCTCGTCTCGCACCTGGCGATCGCTGAGCGCGCTGCCGTCCTCGTCGTGCGCGTCCAGCAGCAGACTGAGCACGTCCTCGCCGCGCTCCCCGCTCGCGCGGCGGCGGTCGATCTCGGCGTAGATGATCCTGTTGAGCTCTTTCGCCGCGCTCTGCAATCGGGCGTACGGCGTCAGAGGACCGCGCAGGAAGCGCGAGGTGTATTCGGTGGCGTAGAACGACAGCGCGCGCTCGAACAGCCCCGCCGCGTCCGTGCCCTGCGCCGGCTCCCCGTCGGGGTCCAACCCGAACAGCGCGCGCATCGCCACCCGCATCGCCAGGCGCCGTGTCCAGCTGTACAGGTCCACGCTGTGTCCTGGCGTCAGCTCCCCAAGGGCGCGTTCGGTCTCCTGGCGCATCACGTCGATCGACGCCGCGATCCGCTCGCGGTGAAAGGCCGGCAGCATGATCTGGCGCGAGCGGCGGTGGAAGTCCCCGTCGATCGTCAACAGCCCATCTCCCAGCAGCCCGATCAGGTCGCGGAAGTGCGACTGGCGCCAGATGAAGTTCGACGCGTGCGACACCGTCATGTAATGGTTGGCCGCCGGCCCCAGCATGAACACGACGTTGCCGTGCAGCACTTTGATCGTGAACACCGGGCCGTGCTTCTCGTAGCACTCCAGCAGCAGCGGCAGCGGATCGTGGGCGAAGCGGCGTGTCCTTGCCATGCTGAAGCTGGTCTCGCCGGGTGGGTACGGCACCCTGCTCGCGCGTTCTTTGCGCAGGTCGTCGACCATCACGGCGAATGGGTTGAACGGCTTTGGGGGCGGCGGGCCGAGGAGGGTCACGCGCGCAGCCTACCCTATTCCTGGCTGCTTGGCCAGTTTGGTGCCAACGGGTGCAGCCCATTCGCTCGTCTCCTCCGGCGCGGCTTGGCATACTGTGGCTAGCGCGTCGAGCCGCGGAGGCCACTCCTCCCGCGTCCCTCCACGCGGGGGCGTAGCTCAGTTGGTTAGAGCGCCGGCCTGTCACGCCGGAGGCCGCGGGTTCGAGTCCCGTCGCTCCCGAGGAGAAAAGCCCTGCAATCGGCTGGTTTAGTCGATGGCGGGGCTTTCTTCGTTTGGCACGTAGCAGCGGACGCGCAGGGGTCGAGACCGCGCTGTCCGCGGGTCCGGTCCGGTGGGCGTTGGGTAGGGTTGGTCGATGAGCGCGAGCACTTACTCCGCCGACTCCTCCGTCATCCGCACGGCCGGCCTGACGAAGGTCTACGCCGACTCCGACTTCGCGGCCGTCGATGGTCTCGACCTCGAGATCCGCTCGGGCGAGATCTTCGGCCTGCTGGGTCCCAACGGCGCCGGCAAGACGACCACCGCGGGGATGCTCACAACGCGCGTGATCCCCACCGCCGGGACCGCCTCGGTGGGCGCCGTCGATGTGATCGCCCACCCCGCGCTCGCCAAGCAGCTGATCGGCGTCGTCTCTCAGCAGAACACGCTCGACCGGCAGCTCACCGTGTGGGAGAACCTGTACTTCCACGGGCGCCTGTTCGGGCTGGGCGCGGCGGAGTCGCGGCGCATCTCCGATGAGCTGCTCGAGCAGTTTCACCTCGCGCGCTGGGCGCAGGCGTCGGTGTTCGCGCTCTCCGGCGGGATGGCGCAGCGGCTGATGGTCGCGCGCGCGATCTTCCATCGGCCCGCGGTGCTGTTCATGGACGAGCCCACCTCCGGGCTCGACCCCCAGAGCCGCCTCGCGCTGTGGGAGATCCTCGGGGAGCTCAACGCCGCCGGGCAGACGATCATGCTGCTGACCCACTACATGGAGGAGGCCGAGCATCTCTGCCACCGCGTCGCGATCATGGACCACGGCAAGATCCTTGCGCTCGACACGCCGGCGGGGCTCAAGCAGTCGGTGGGCGCCGACACGATCGTGACGGTGAAGGCGCCCGGCGATGGCGCCGCGCTGGCGGCGACGCTCGAACGGGAGATCGAGGGCGTCACCCGCACGCGCGTGATCGATGGCGGCGTCGAGCTGCACGTCACGGGGACGGAGCGGATCGTGCCGCGGGTCGTGACCGCCGCCGATCGTGGGGGCTACGAGCTCGTCGACCTGTCGGTGGCCGAGCCGTCGCTCGAAACGGTGTTCATCAACCTCACGGGCAAGGAGCTGCGCGAATGACCGCCGGCTTGGGCAGGAGGGGGTTCGTCGCGGGGCAGGCCGCACAGTCCGCGGTCCCGAAGGGCGTTGGCGGGAGAGGACGCGAATGACCGCTCCCGACGCTGCGACTACCACGGTGGCGGGCGCCGCCGCCACGAGCACCGATGGCAAGCGGCCCACGGCCCCCGCCGCGATCGCGCTCACGCCCACGCGCTCCACGTTCGTGGCCAGCCGCGCCGCGCTCGGGGCGCTGATCCTGCGCGACCTCACGGTGCTGCGCAAGAACATCCCCGAATTCGTCGCCCGCGTCCTGATCCAGCCGTTCCTGCTGGTGTTTGTTTTCCTGTACGTGTTCCCCACGATCGGCCAGGGGATCGGCGGCGGTCACGGCTCCAACACGACCACCGAGTCGGACTTCGCGACCGTGCTCGTCCCCGGCGTGGTCGCGATCTCGATCATGTTCCAGGGGATCCAAGCGGTGGCGCTGCAGATGTCCACCGAGTTCGGCTACACGCGCGAGATCGAGGATCGCGTCCAGGCTCCCTGCCCGATCTGGCTGGTCGCGATCGCGAAGGTGCTCTCGGGCGCCGTCCAGGGGATGCTGGCCGCCGTGATCGTGTTCCCGATCGCGGCCGTCATCCACGCCCCCGGCGTCCACGCCAACCTCTCGGTCCACTGGGCGATCGTGCTGACGCTGATCCCGCTCTCGAGCGTGGCGATGACCTCGCTCGGGCTGCTGCTCGGCACCACCTTCGAGCCCCGCAACATCGGTTTGATGTTCGGCTTCGTCGTGCTCCCGCTGACGTTCCTCGGCGGCACCTACTACCAGTGGACGAAGCTTGCCCCCGTCAAGGTTGGAGGGTTCCACTGGCTGCAGATCCTGGTGCTGCTCAACCCGCTGATCTACGTCGCCGAGGGGATGCGCGCCGGGCTCACCGAAGCGTCGCACATGCCGCTGTACGTGATCTACCCGGTGCTGATCGCCTTCTGCGCGTTCTTTCTTGGCCTGGGGCTTCGCAACTTCAGGCGGCGTGTGTTGGTGTAACGCTTGTCGCGGGGCATGGAGGCCCCGCGCCCACCACGTGCAGCCTCCGCACTCGCGCGCGCGGACGATCCCCAAAAAGATCGAGAGCTACCCCAACGACGCGGCGGCCACATAGAGGAGCGCCTGGGCTCGCGCTACAGCCCCCACCGCGCTGTCGGGCACCAGCAGCTCGGGGTGGTGCAGCGGGCGTCGCGTGAAGCCCGGGGCGCCGTCCAGGCCGACGAACGCCATCGCGATCGGCGCCAGCGCGGCGAAGAAGGCGAAGTCGTCCGAGCCGCACGAGCGCCACTCCGGAGCGCGCGTGAGGCCCGCGTCCGCCAGCAGCTCGCGTGCGCGCGCGACGATGCCGGGGTCGTTGACGAGCGGCGGCTCACCCGGGGTCAGCTGTACGCCGGCGCGGCAGCCGTGCGCCGCCGCGACCCCGGCCGCGACCTCCTCCACCAGCGTGCGCAGCGCCCGCCGGTCCTCGGGGCGGTGCGCGCGCAGCGCCGCCCGTGCGCGCGCCTGCGCCGGGATCACGTTCTCCGCCCCCCCGCCCTCCAGCACGCCGACGGTGAGGGTCGCCGCGTGCAGCGGGTCGATGCGCCGCCCCACCTGCGCGTGCAGCGCCACCACGATCTGCGCGAGCGCGAGGATCGGGTCGGCCCCGTGGTGGGGGTAGGCGCCGTGCGTCGGCTCCCCCTCGACGACGACCTCCACCGCGTCGCACGAGGCGTTGACCGCGCCCTCGTCGAGTGCGACGGTGCCCCAGCGCAGCTCGGGGTGCACGTGCGCCGCCACGATCGCCGCCGGCCCCAGCTCCGCCAGCGGGCCGTGCGCCGTCTCTGTCAGCATGCCGCGGCCGATATCCAACGGCGCTTCGCGCGCCGTCTCCGTGAGCGTCCCGTGCGCCAACTCCCGCGCGCCCGAGGGGTAGGCCTCCTCGCTCGGCTGCAACACCGCCAGCAGCGGCGCTGGCAGCTGCTCCTCGATTGCGTGCGCGGCGCGCGTGAGCGCCACCAGCGCCGCCATGTGCACGTCGTGCCCGCACGCGTGCATCGCGCCGCCCTTGGCGCTGAAGGGCGCGCCCGTGCGCTCCTCGATCGGCAGGCCGTCGAGCTCGGCGCGCACCGCCACGGGCGCCCCGGCGTGCGGCGTGGGCGCCCCCACCCAGGCGATGCGACCGGTCCCGGCGACGGGCGTGCACGGCACCGGCAACTCCTGGGCGACCACGTCCGCCGTCCACTCCTCCGCGTGCGCCAGCTCCGGCCGTTCGTGCAGCCGGTGACGCAGCTCCACGGCGCGCGGCAGCTCGCGCTCGATGCCTTCGAGCAGTTGTGCCAGCAGTGCCTCAGTAGATATAGGCATACCGCTTGCACACCCCATCGAGGTCCAGCTCGGCGACCGCGTCCAGCTCGGCCTGCTTGACGCCGACATACGCCTCGTACAGCGTCGCGCTCAACCATCCGCGCGCGACGTCGTCCTCGGCGAGCGCCTGAAGTGCATCCCGCAGCGAGGTTGGCAGCGCGCCGACGCCGAAGCGCTTCGCCTCGGTGGCGTCGAGGTGCGCGGGATCGCGGTCGAGGATCGGCGGCGGCGCGAGGCCCGCGCGCACCCCGTCGAGCCCGGCGCGGACGATCGCCCCAAGCGCCAGGTGGGGATTGGCGGCGGCGTCGGCGCCGCGGTACTCCAGGCGCAGCTGCGCGGAGGGGTCGGCCGCGGCGAGCGCCACCAGCGGCGGGATGCGCAGCAGCGTTTCGCGATTGCGCTCGCCCACGCACACCGCCCCCGCGCTCCAGCGGTGGGGGGTGAGGCGCGCCGCCGAGACGGGGCTGGGGGCGCACAGCGCGCTGAGCGCCCCCGCGTGGCGCAGGATCCCCGCCGCAAAGCGACCCGCCAGCTCACTGAGGCAGCCCGGGCGTGTCGCGTCGTAGAGCAGCGGCGCGCCCTCGGCGTCGATCAGATTGAGGTGGATGTGCACGCCGTTGCCCGGCTGGTCGGGGTGCAGCAGCGGCGTGAACGTGGCGCGCAGCCCCCTCCGACGGGCGACCTCGCGCACAACCTCCTTGAGCACCACGCTGCGGTCGGCGGCGGCGACTCCCTCCGCGGCTTCGACGGGGATCTCGAACTGGTGGGGGGCGAACTCGGCGAAGATCCGCTCGGGCTGCGCCCCCGCCTCGACCAGCGCGCCGATCGCCTCGGCCGCGAACGGTTCGGCGCGTCGCTGCGCCTCCAGCGAGAACGGCGCCGCCGGCGGCGAGTCGTCGATCAGCTGCAGCTCGTGCTCGAAGCTTGCGACCACGCGCGCGCCGAGCTCGCGCTCGAGTTCCTCCAGCCCGTCGCGCAGGAAGCGCCGCGGGCAGCACTCCCACGGGGTCCCGTCGGTCTCCACGATGTCGCACAGCACCAGCTCCAGCGCGTTGGCGTTGGTAGTGGGAGGCCCGCCCGCCGGCCCGCCCGCCGGCCCGCCCGCCGGCCCACCCGCCGGCCCACCCGCCGGCCCACCCGCCGGCCCACCCGCCGGCCCACCCGCCGGCTCGCCCGGCGACCCGCCGGCCCGCCCGCTCCCGGTGGACTCGGCCTCCACACGCACGTGCGTGCCGGGGTCGGGCAGCAGGCGCAGGTCGCCGGTCGAGTCGAACGGCGTGCGCGCGGCGAGGGGGCCGTGGGGGGTGAGCGAGTGGTTGGCGGGCACCCACCCCACGCCCGCCCGCAGCGTCTCCCCGAGCTCCGCCACCATCAGCGAGCGGCCGCGCACGATCCCCCCGAGGTCACAGCACACGAGTGCGACCAGCTCGGTCGAGCTCACGACGGCTTCCCGACCATCACGGTGCCGTTGTCCCAAATGCCCTCCCGCAACCCCAGTTCCCGCGCACCGGCGCGCACGCGCGCGGCGTCGTCTGCGGCGAGCACGACCACCACGCCCCCCGCGGGCTGGCCGAAACGGGGATGCTCGCCAGAGGCGAGTGTCTCCCGGCTTCGGTCGCGCCGCTCGATCGCGGCGGCGAGCCGCTCGGCCGGCTGCATGTGCACGCCGCCGCGGCCCAGCGAAGGGTAGGTGTCGGCCACGCCGTAGAGGCTGCCGCCCGGGCCCCGCACGCGGCCGAACACGCAAACGAAGTGCCCGACGTCCCAGTCGGGCGGCGGGCCACTCTGCGCGCCCTCGTATAGATGGTCGAGCAGCTGATCGAGGCGCGCCCGCCCGCCCCACAGGTGGTGGGTGGCGAGATTGGCGATCAACGTCACCGGACGATCGAGCGCCGCCACGAGCTCGAACAGGCCGTCGAGCGTCTGCGCCGTCCACGGTCCGCCGTAGGGGATCGCCGCGAGCGCGCCGCCGGCGAGCCGCTCGATCGCGCCCACCACGCCGGCCGCCGTCGTGCCCGACACCGTCGCGTCCTCGACGAACGGCAGCGCCAGCCGGTAGTCGCGCCGGCCCGGTTCGCCGTGCGGCAGGTTGCCCGGGTCCTGGTGCGCGGATACGACGCTGCCCGCCGCCAACGCCACGGCATCCTGATCGATTGGCTCCCCCCCGTCCCCGATCGACATGCCCGCATGGCTCGGAGGTGCTCCGGCGTCGCCCGCTGAAATGCCCGTGTGGCTCAGCGGCCCTCCCGCGAAATGCTCGACGCCGGCCGCGTGCAGTGCCAGCGCTCCGCAGAAGGCCCCGCACAGGTCGTCGCGCTGAGGCAGCTCGCTGGCATGGAACGCAAGCAGCGCCCGCGCCCCGGGTAGGAGCGTCGTCGCCACTGATGGAGGCGCGGCCATCAAGCAAATATACGGCGGCCCGCGACCGCCGGTTGGCGCCGATCAGGTACGGGCGGAGGAGGCGGGCAGCGCGAAGGCGCTCTTGCCGTCGCCCTGGCGCTTGACCCGCGTGACCTTGCGCTGCCGTGCGAGCTGGCTGAGGTTGGTGCGGATCTCAGCGGTGCTCATCGCCGTGACCATCACCAACTCGCCGATCGTGTGGGAGCCGTGCTCGAGCGCCGCGACGATCGCCTGTCGCACATCGCTCGGCGAAGCAGGCTGGCGCTCTGGTTCGGGCTCTGGCTCGAACTCCTCGACCACCGGCTCGGGGAGGGCCGGCGGTACCGTCGGCGGTACCTCGACCGGGGCAGGCGCGGGCTTGGCCGGTGCCATGGACAGCGAGGGCAGAGCACTCAGCCCGGGCTGCGTGCGCAGCGAGGGCGTCGCGGGCAGAATGCGCGGCGTGCGTGGCGCAGCTGGTGCGGGCTCGGGCTCCGGGGCGGGCAAGGCATCGACCACTGGTGTGGGTGGCGCCTCGATCGAGGCGAGCGTGTCGGCGGCCTCGAGCAGGCGCTCGTACTCGTCGAGCAACGGCCGCAGCTCGGCCATGCGCTGCTCCAGTTCGGCGCACACCCGCGCCAGCAGGTCAGTCTCCACCGCAATCCCCTTCAGGCTCGAAATGCTCGATTACACAACTGCACGCGCCAGCATATCCAGCGATTCGATTCCGCCAAAGCGCGCTCTAGTCCGCGGGCTCCTCGACGGAGGCGACGGCGAACACGATGTGGCGGCGGGCGACGGCGAGAAAGGGGTGATCCTCGGATGGGCTGCCGTCGAGCGGTTCGACGGTCACCTCGGTGAGCGTCAGGAAGTCGCGCTCGGAGGCGTTGAGCACGTCGGAGACGCGGCTGCGGTAGCCGTCGCGGGCGAGCGTGATCGAGCCTTCGATGCGATGGCGGGCCGTCTCGAGGCGGATGCGCTCCTCGCGGTGCTCCATGCTAAATGGCCTGTTGCAGGGTCGGCTCCGCGGCTGGGTCGAGCACGGCTCAGCCGATGCGCTCGGACACCTGCGCGGGCAGCCCCGCGCGGGCGATCGGGGCGAGCGGACCGTGGGCGCCGGTGGGGCGGTTGCGCTCGTCGCGCACGATGTACAGCGGCCGGTGCTTGACCTCGTCGTAGATGCGCCCGACGTACTCGCCGATCACGCCGAGCGCGATCAGCTGGATGCCGCCTAGCAGCAGGATCGCGATCGTCAGCGAGCCGAAGCCGGGCAGGTAGGAGCCGGCGAAGTGCAGGCCGATCACCACCGGGATCGCGAAGAACGCGAGGCCGGCGGAGAGCAGCCCCACATACGTGGCGAGCTGCAGCGGCACATGCGAGAAGGAGGCGATCGCGTCCAGCGAGAAGCGCAGCATCTTACGCAGCGTGTACTTGGTTTCGCCGGCGTGGCGGGCGTCGCGCTCGTAGGGCACGGCCGTTTGCGTGAAGCCGACCCACACGGTCATGCCGCGCAGGAAGCGCGAGCGCTCGGTCATCGTCAGCAGCGCGTCCAGCGCACGGCGGTCGAGCAGGCGGAAGTCGCCGGAGTTGGGCTCGAGGTCGACCTGGGCGAGCTTGTCGAAAAGCTTGTAGAACCACGAGGCGGTGGCCAGCTTGAACGCGGTCTCGCCCTCGCGCTGCTTGCGCACGGCGTACACGACGTCCGCGCCGGCTTCCCAGCGGGCGACCATCGTGGGGATCAGCTCGGGGGGGTCCTGCAGGTCGGCGTCGATCATCGCCACCACGTCCCCGACGGCGTGCTCGAGCCCGGCGGTGAGCGCCGCCTGGTGCCCAAAGTTGCGGGAGAGATGGATGACCCTAATGCGCGGGTCCTCGGCGGCCATCCGGTCGAGCAGCTCGGGGGTGGCGTCGGAGGAGCCGTCGTTGACGAGCACCAGCTCGAAGGTGTAGTCGGCGACGGCGGCGCAGGCGCGGCGCACGAAGCGCTCGACGAGCTCCTCCTCGTTGTAGACGGGCGCGACGACGCTGAGCAGGGTGGGGTTGCGGGGGGAGGCTGGCATCGGGGCTGGAAAAGCTGCTTAAGTTGCGGCCGTGGGAAGCGTCGACGAGGCACTTGACAGAGTAATGGACAGCGCCACGGTAGTGGACGCCCCTAAGGCGAAGCTCAACCCCGCGATCGTCGCGCAGTTCGTGAAGTTCGGGATCGTGGGGGTGTCGAACACGCTGCTGAGCCTCGCGGTGTACGCGGCGCTGGTGCAGGGCTTCGGGATGTGGTACCTGGCGGCCTCGGCGATCGGCTACACGGTGGGGATGGTCAACGGCTTCCTGTGGAACCGCAGCTGGACCTTCCGCGGCCACGTGGGCGACGCGCTGACACCGGTGCGCTGGATCGTGGTGCAGGGCTGCGGCCTGGCGGCCAACCTCGGGCTGGTGTTCATGTTCGTGCACGACGCCGGCCTCGGCAAGCTGCTCGGGCAGGCGTGCGCGACGGCGATCGTGGTGGTGTTCACGTTCCTCGCCAACCGGGCGTGGACCTTCCGCATGGACCCGTCGGCGGGGTAGGTCGGGACGGGTTATCTGGGGATCGTCCACGCGCGTGGACGGCGCATAACAGCCGCGTGGGGGCGGGGCCTCCTACCCCGCCACCGGCGGCTTCCCGCGCCGATGGGGAGCGGGGGCGCGCTTAGCGCAGCACGGCCAGCAGCGAGAGCCCGACGGGAATCCGACCGCCGCGGCCGACCGCCGCGGCCTCCAGCTCCAGCGGCCGCTGCAGCAGCCAGTTGAGCGGCGCGGGCGGTACCCACAGGTCGAGGCTCGATTCGGTTGTGCCACGGTGCAGGCGCTCGAGCGCGCGCAAGGCGATCGCGACCGGCAGCAGCAGCGCGTTGAAGTGCGTGCTGTACTCGCACTCCCAACCGGCCGCGCGCGCGGCCTCGTCGAGGGTGGCGCGGGAGTAGCGGCGGCAGTGGTGGTTGATCTTGTCGTGGCCGCTCCACAGCCACTGATAGGCGGGCACCGTCACCAGCAGCGCCCCGCCGGGCGCCAGCACGCGGCGCAGCTCGCGCAGCGCCCCACGGTCGTCGGGCAGGTGCTCGATCACGTCGAGGCACACCGCGAGGTCGAAGGAGTCGGCGGCGAACGGCATCTCCATCACCGAGCCTTCGACCACCTCGCCCACGTGGCGGGCGCGGGCGAGCTCGACGCTGGTGGGCGAGATCTCCACGCCGGTCACCTCGCCGCGGCGCGCGAGCTCGACCATGTTGCGCCCGCTGCCGCAGCCGGCGTCGAGGATCCGCGCACGGGGCGGCAGACCGAGGCGCTCGATCGTGCGCTCAAGCACGCCGCGGCGTCCGCGATACCACCAGTGGCGGTCCTCCGCCCGGTGGGTCTGCAGCTCGTAATCGCGGTTCACCGAGAGCATCTTTCCTAAAACTCGCCTCGCGCCACGGTCCGGGGGCAACCCAAATCAAACATCTGGCTATGCCTTGACAGAAATCTTGGCATGCCATAAAATGATTCTCATGTCGACGCGAGAGCACGAGCGATCCTCCGCGGTGGAGGACTACTGCAAGGCGATCTTCACGCTGGAGTCGCGCGGCGAGGAGCCCGTCTCCACGAACGCGCTCGCCGAGCGCCTGGAGATCACGCCGGGCTCGGTGTCGGCGATGCTGCGCAAGCTGGAGGAGCTCGGGCTGGTCACCCACGTGCCCTACCGCGGCGTGAGACTGACCAACAGGGGCCGCCGCGTGGCGCTCGAGGTGATCCGCCACCACCGGCTGCTGGAGCTGTTCCTCGCGGAGACGCTGCAGATGCCCTGGGACAGGGTGCACGCCGAGGCGGAGGTGCTCGAGCACGTGCTCTCCGAGGAGCTGGAGCAGCTGATCGCCGCGAAGCTCGGCGACCCCAAGCTCGACCCCCACGGCGACCCGATCCCGAGCGCCGACCTGCAGCTGCGCGAGCCCGAGACCCACAGTCTCGAGAGCCTGCAGACGGGCGCGGAAGGGGTGTTCGTGCGCGTGTCCGACAGCGACCCGGAGATGCTCCGCTATTTGTCCCAGCGCGGCATCTCCCCCGGCGACCGCTTCGAGGTGCGCGACCGCCAGCCCTTCGGGGGGCCGCTGTTCGTGAGCTTCGACGGGCAGGAGCACCCGATCGGCGGCCAGCTCGCGCACGCGATGCGCGTGGAGCTCGACGGCGACCGCGAGGGGGCGGCCGCGTGAGCGCGCTTCCGTCGTGGCGGGGTAGGATTCCCCGTCCTCGCCAGCACCGGGCCGAGCGACCCGCTGGGGACGATCTCATCAACACGATCTCGCTCCTCACGTCCTGCGGTACCGGCCACATGGCGGTGAGACCATGAGCGCGCAGCCCGTCGCGCAGGCGACGCCCGCGGCGCTCGAACTCGGCCCGAGCGCGCTCGACCGGCTGCTAGCGCGCGGGCGCGTGCGCGCCACGCTGTCGATGCTCGGCCCCGCGTTCGTCGCCGCCGTCGCCTACGTGGACCCCGGCAACTTCGCCACCAACATCCAGGGCGGCGCGCAGTTCGGCTACCTGCTGCTGTGGGTCGTGCTGGTCGCCAACGTGATGGCGATGTTGATCCAGTACCTGTCGGCCAAGCTCGGGGTGATCACCGACCACAACCTCCCGGAGCTGTTCCGCGCCACCTACCCCCGCCCCTTCGCCTGGGGGATGTGGGTGCAGGCCGAGGTGATGGCGATGGCGACCGACATCGCCGAGTTCGTCGGCGCCGCGTTGGGGCTCAACCTGCTGTTCGGCGTGCCGCTGCTCACGGCGGGGTTGATCACCGGCGTGATCGCGTTCGTGATCCTCGACCTGCAGCGCCGCGGCTTCCGTCGCTTCGAGCTCGCGATCACCGCGCTGCTGGGCGTGATCTTCCTCGGCTTCCTGTACGAGACGCTGCACATCGGCCCCTCCGCGCGGGAGTCCTTCGGCGGGCTCGTGCCGCACCTGGCCGGCTCGGGCAGCCTCTACCTCGCGGTGGGGATCATCGGCGCCACCGTGATGCCGCACGTGATCTACCTGCACTCCGCGCTCACCAACGGGCGCACCCCCGTACGCAACGATCGCGAGCGCGGCCGCGTGCTGCGCTTCGAGCGCCTCGACGTGATCATCGCCCTAGGGCTGGCCGGGCTGGTCAACATGGCGATGCTCGCCGTGGCCGCCAAGCTCCTGCACAACACCGGCCACGCCGGCGTGAGCACGATCCCCGAGGCCCACGCCGCCTTCGGCCAGCTCGTCGGCGGCGGCGCCGCGCTGGCGTTCTCCGTCGCGCTGCTCGCCTCCGGCGCCTCCTCCTCCTCGGTCGGCACCTACGCCGGCCAGGTCGTGATGAAGGGCTTCGTCGGCCTCAACATCCCCCTGGTGGCGCGCCGCCTCGTCACGATGGCGCCCGCGATCGCCGTGCTCGCCGTTGGCCTTGGCCCCACGCAGGTGCTGGTGTTCAGCCAGGTGATCCTCTCCTTCGGCATCCCCTTCGCGCTGATCCCGCTGGTGCTGCTCACCTCCAACCGCGCGATCATGGGCGTGCACGTCAACCGGCTGCACACGACGGTCGCGGCGTTCGGGCTGGCGGGGCTGATCAGCGCGCTCAACGTCTTTTTGATCTACCAGCAGATCTTCTAGCCGCGTGGCGGCGCCAGAAGAGGGCTCCCACCATCCGTCGGTGGGAGCCCTCTGATCGCTACCGCTGCGAGTGTGGCCCGTCAGCGGCTGACGCGGGACTCAGTGGCGATGATGGTGACGGTGGTGATGGTGGTGATGCCTCGGTTTGCGGTGCGGCGTGACCGTGAGGTTCTGAGCGATCACGGTCGAGCGGTGGCCCGCGCTCGTCTGCACCACAGTCAGGTGTACGGGCAGCTTGCCGAACTGAGCGAGCAGGCTCTGACCGGTGGCGTTGAGCGGGATCTCGACAGTCACGCGTTGACCGGCAAGGATCGTCAGCTTCGATGAGCCCACGGTCACTCGCGTAGAGCGCGTCCCGTGGTGGTGGCGCCTCGCCGACACCGCGATCAGCCTGCCGTTGTGGGTCTTCTCGACGGTCGTGAGCAGCGCTTCGATTTCACAGCTCGTGCCTGCGGGTCCTGTGCAGAGGATCATGAAGCGCACCTGGCCGTTGGCCCCGCTGGCGGAGCCCACCTGTGTGGTGTGTGCCGACGGCGGGGGCGGGGGGGTGTAGGTCACGCTCACCGACTTTTCGGTGGAGAAGCCGGCCTGGTCGATCGCGAGTGCCTCGATCGTGTTGGCGCCTTTGTTCAGAGCGACGCTCGTGGACCACGCCCCGTTGGCCGCCACACCTACCGTTTTGCCGTCGACGGTGAACGAGGTGATCACCCTTGTATCCGAGACTGTGCCCGAGACTGTGACAGTCGGCGTGGTGACGGTTACGCTGCTCGCGGGCGATGTGATCGTCAGCGAGGGAGGCGAGCTGGGGGGATAGCCCGCTAGCACACCCGAGGTCAGCGTTTCGACTTCGGGGAGCTTGTAGGCTTGGATGAAGGCCATGTTCAGGACGTAGGAGCCGCCCGCGGGAATCGTGCCCTGGTAGGGCATCTCGAAGCCGTTGTAGCCTTCTTTGGCCGCAGTTGAGCGGTATACCGAAATCGCTCCGCTGGGCGGGGTGTCGTAGACGATCGCACCCTGCGGATGTTCACCATCTCCTTCACTAGGCGTTTCGGCGTCCTCCTTATAGAGGACCCTGCCCAGGCCTGGGGGCAGGGTCACAGTCTGACCCTTGCTGGTGGCTGCGAACACGTTGGTTCCCGGGAACTCGTAGGCACCGCCCGCTTTGCCGTCATTGGCGGTCTCCTGATTGTAAAGCGCGTTCAGGGAGTGAGCCGCGCCGTCGGTGGAGCGCCATGCGTCGGTCAGCCAAGCCACCTGGTTGGCGTTGCTCGTTTTCCAGGTGCGTTCGAGCTGCACGCCTGTGGAGACGAAGGCCGTACAGCTTTTCACGGTTGGCGGAAAGACCGTTTCCGGTGAGCACTTGACGATCGGGTCCACCTCCTTGACGGTGATCAGGCCGGTCAGCCGTTCGAAGGTCTGTTCCACCGTCGCCTGGGGGGCGCCTGGCAGGGTGCTTTTGACTTTGAGTTCGTTTTCGAGATAGTGCGCCGTCGCCGGGCTGTAGGCGTTGGCGCCGTCGATCTGCAACTCCGAGCGCGTTGCTTCCCCGGACGCCGGGTAGTTGCGTAGATAGAGGAAGGCGTTGCAGTCGAAAAGGCCTTCACTTTCCACAAGTGTTTCGGGCGCCCACAAATTCGAATAACTCAGTCCACAATCCCCTGCTGAAGTGATATTAAGATAGCCGCCCAGCGCGTTGGGTTCGAATTCGTAGTCGTAGTTGATGCCTTCGGTGTGGAGTTGAAAGCGGGACCCGACGATGCGGGGGCCTTTGAATGGATCTGTCGTTTCTTCGGCCGATGTGCCCGGGGGATGGGATTCTTTGTTGCCCACCGGCACGGCTCGCAACACACAGGGACCGATGGCCAGCTGGCCAGGGCTGAGCGATTTCGGTTCGACCGTCGCCGAGAATGCTCCCCCGCTGATTTCCACTTCATTCACAAAGGTAGCGTAGCTTTCGGATCCCGTTCCGAAATAGCAACGTATCGCCAGCTTTCCGCTGAGGTTCGTGGTGCCCTCGACTTTGAAGGCAGGCTGCGGCGAGGATTCGCTTTCGTCGTTGAGCGCGTAGGTCGGGCCGGCGGGCGAGGTGATCTGCGAGGATTCGACTACGGCGCTGGCCGAGGCGACTGGGCCCGCCACGGCCAACAGGGAGAGCGCGCCGATCAGCATCGCGACACGCCTCAGGGGATTCGGTAGCACGATGGGCCTCCTGGATGCATGGGCATGGTTGACTGCCGCTGTGCGGGCGACACCTGGTCGCTACGACACGTCAGCATGCGAGTAGTTGCGGGCGAACTTGTAAGGCTTGTGCGCGAAGCACCCTCCGGGCTCGGTTGACGGGGACCGCGGGCGGCTAACATCGCTGGGCAGACAGCCGGCGAGCGTAGGAAGGGGCACCATGGAGCAACTGCGAGGTCGCACCGCACTAGTCACCGGCGCGTCCGGGGGGCTTGGCGCCCACCTAGGAGCGTGGGTCGCTAACCGGGGTGGTGTTGTCCGGCGGGTTTAAGACGATGTAGTCGTCCACGACGGTGGAGGATCACTATGGTGGCTGGGCGGCAGGATCGGCTGGTTGAGGTGGAGTTGGTGGAGGCGCTGGTTGCGCAGCGGGCGCCGGTGGCGGAGGAGAAGACGTTCCGGGCGTATGACCCTGACCAGGTGTTGTTGATGGCGCCTTGCCTGCAGGATTGGGTTCCGGATGGGCACCTCGCGCGGTTCGTCTCGGATCTCGTCGATGAGGCTCTGGACCTGTCGGCGATCTACGCCAGCTATGAGGATGGGCGTGGTTTTCCGCCGTATGACCCGCGGCTGATGGTCAAGCTCCTGATTTACGGCTATGCGACGGGGACGCCGTCCTCGCGCGAGCTGGAGGAGCGCACCTTCTCTGATGTGGCGGTGCGGTTTTTGTGCGCTGACCAGCACCCTGACTACCGGCCGATCGCGCGTTTCCGCAAGCGTCATCTGGACGCGCTGGCGGAGCTGTTCGTGCAGGCGCTGCGGCTATGCCAGCGGGCGGGGCTGGTTGGGCTGGGGACGCTCGCGTTGGACGGCACCAAGTTGCGCGCGAACGCGTCGCGTCACAAGGCGATGAGCTACGAGCGGATGGTCAAGAAGGAGAAGGAGCTGGAGGCCGAGATCGCCGCGATCCGCGCGAACGCGCAGGCGCTGCTCGCTGATGCTGAGCGCGTCGATGCGCAGGAGGACGAGCGCTTTGGGCCGGATCGTCACGGCGATGAGCTGCCGTCTGAGCTTCAGCGTCGTGAGCAGCGCCTGGCCCGGATTCGGGACGCCAAGACAGCATTGGAGGCCGAGGCGGCCGAGCGCGAGAGGGCGCGGCGCGCCGAGATGCAGGAGCAGGGCAAGAAGCCGCGCCGGCCACCGAACGGGCGCGATCCGTTCAAGCCGAAGCCCAAAGCACAGCGCAATTTCACTGACCCTGACTCGAGGATCATGAAGAGCGCCGACGGCGCGTTTCACCAGTGCTTCAATGGCCAGGCGATTGTCGACTCCCAGGCGCAGGTGATCGTGGCGGCGGAGCTCTCCGACCAAGCACCCGATGCCGAACAGTTGGAGCCAGCGCTCGATCAGCTCGATGAGAACCTCGACGCGACCGGCGCGGAGCTGCCCGAGGGCGCCGCGTTGACCGCGGACGCTGGCTACTTCTCCCAGGAGAACGTCAAGAGGACCGCCGCGCACGGCCTGGACCCTCACATCGCGACCGGCCGTTTCAAGCATTCAGAGCCACCGCCGCCCGCCCCCAGAGGGCCCGTCCCGAAGAACGCGACAGCCAAGCAGCGCATGGCGCGCAAGCTGAAAACCAAGGAAGGCCGCGCCGTCTACGCCCGGCGCAAGGCGATCGTCGAGCCGGTCTTCGGGCAGATGCAAACCGTCCAGGATGCCCGCCAACTATTGCTGCGCGGCAAGCCGGCCGCGCGGGCCCAATGGCGCTTCCAGTGCGCCATCCACAACCTCCTCAAGCTCCACCGCAACGGCGGCCTGGCCCTGGCTGCAACCGGATGATCCGACCCGTGGGTCGACCAGCACCGCCGATCCGCTGCCACCCAGCCTGCGCCCGCCCAGGCCCGTGCTCAGAGCACCAAACATCACCGCGACTACCCCGCTCTGCGCGCAAAACCCCACCCCGGCGCGTTAGCGACCCACGCTCCTAGCGCGACGTTTGGCGCGGGAGGGCATGAACGTCGCGCTCGCCGCCCGGCGCGAGCAGGAGCTCTCGGTGCTCGCCGCGGAGCTCGAGCGGCTCGGCGTGCGCGCCGTGGCGCTGCCCGCCGACCTCTCCGCCCTGGACCAGATCGACCCGCTGGTCGAGCGCACCGAGGCGGCGCTTGGGCCGATCGACCTGCTGGTCAACAACGCGGGCGTGGAGATTGGTGCTGCCTTCACCGTGCTCACCCGCGAGGAACTCACCTCGACGGTCGATCTCAACCTCACCGCGCCGCTGCTGCTCACCCACCGTGTGCTACCGGGGATGCTCGAGCGCCGCCGCGGCCACGTGGTGTATATCTCCTCGCTCGCCGGCAAGATCGGCCCCGCCTACAACGAGCCCTACGCCGCCACCAAGGCCGGGCTGGTCGGGCTCACGCAGTCGCTGCGGGCCGAGTACCTGCACGAGCCGGTCGGCTTCTCGGTGATCTGCCCCGGCTTCATCGCCGGCGACGGCATGTACCAGCGGATGGTCGAAGAAGGCGTGAAGTCCAACCGCCTGATGGGCGAGACCACGCTCGAGAAAGTCACCGCCGCGACCGTGCGTGCGATCCGGCGCGATCTGCCGGAGGTGATCGAGACCGGCGCCCCGGTGCGCCCGATGCTCGCGCTCGCGCTCCTCGCGCCGGGGCTGGTCGAGCGCGTCGCGCCGCGGTTCGGGGTGACCGAGATCTTCCGTCGCACCGCCATCTCGCGCGGGCGCGGGGGCTAGGGCTTCACAGGAGCGCCGTTCTCGAATTGCGAGCCCCGCCAGCGGCCCCGGAGGGGGGCCGCCCATCCCACCCCTTTTTTTAGGGGACCTTGGAGTAGGCCGGCTCGCCCTCGGCATGGTTGAGCTCCGCGATCGACTGCTCGCTCATCGGGCGCTCGGGCACCAGCGCCGTGAGGGCGACCGCGAGCCCGGCCACGATCAGCCCCGCTCCGACCGTGAACGCCAGCTGGTAGCCGCTTGTCAGCGCGCTTGCCTGTGAGGCGCCGTGCGCGAGCTGGCTGCTGGTGCGGGTCGCCGCGAGCGTTGCCACGACCGCCAGCCCCAGCGCGCCGCCGACCTGCACGGTCGTGTTGACCAGGCCCGATGCCAGGCCCGCGTCGGCCGCCGTGGCGCCCGACATCGCGAGCTTCATCAGCGCCGGGAACGACACGCCGATGCCCGCGCCCAGCAGGATCATCGTCGGCAGGATGTCGCGGGCGTAGCTGCCGTGCACCGGCGCGCGCGTGAACAGCGCGAGGCCGACCGCGATCAGCACGAGCCCCGGGATCAGCGTGCGTCGCGCGCCGAAGCGCATGATCAGCGGTTCGGAGAGCCGCAGCGACGCCGTCTCCATCACGAGCGTCGTCGGCAGGAACGCCAGTCCGATCTGCAGCGCGTCGTAGTGGAGCACCTTCTGCATGTACAGCGCGCCGAGGAAGAACACCGAGAACATCCCCGCCACGGTCAGCGCCTGGATCAGGTTGGCGCCGCTGACGTTGCGCGAGCGGAAGATCCGCAGCGGGATCAGCGGCGTGCGCGCCGTCGCCTCACGCGCGACGAACGCCACCAGCAGCGCCAGCGACACGGCGCCGAGCTCGAGCGTCCGGGCCGCGCCCCAGCCGTATTCGGCCGCCGGCTTGACGATCGTGTAGACGCTCAGCATCAGCGCGCCGGTGATCAGCACCGCGCCGGGAACGTCGGCGCCCTCGCGCAGGCCGATGCCTCGGTCCGCTGGGATCAGGCGCCGCGCGAGCACCGCCGTGGCGATCCCGATCGGCACGTTCACGAAGAAGATCCAGTGCCAGTCGAGCGCCTGCGTGATCACGCCGCCCGCGAGCAGCCCGATCGAGCCGCCCGCGGAGGCGACGAACGCGTACACGCCGATCGCCTTCGCCTGCTCGTGCGGCTTGGGGAACATCGTCACGATCATCCCCAACCCCACCGCCGAGGTCGCGGCGCCGCCGGCGCCCTGCACGAAGCGCGCCGCCACCAGCATCGTCTGGTCCTGTGCGAGGCCGCACGCCAGCGAGGCGGCCGTGAACACCGCCAGGCCGCCCACGAACACTCCCCGGCGGGAAGTCAGGTCGCCGAGCCGACCCGCGAGCAGCAACAGGCCGCCGAAGGCGATCAGGTAGGCGTTGATCACCCACGCCAGCGTCGACTGCGAAAAGCCGAGCTCGCGCTGGATCGTGGGCAGCGCGACGTTCACGATCGTGCCGTCCAGCACGATCATCAGCACCCCCGCGCACAGCACGTACAGCGCCAGCCAGCGCTCGCGATCCTGGTCTCCATCGGTCATCATGCCGTTGTAGCGCAGCACGCTGCACAGCCCAACCACAGGAGGTTCAAAAATGGCCGAGACCGGCACCAAAACGCACATCGCCCAGATCGGGACGGTGATCGTCCCCGTCAGCGACCAGAACCAGGCGCTCGAGTTCTACCTCGACAAGCTCGGGTTCGAGAAGCGCGCCGACATCCCGTTTGGCAAGGGCGACCGCTGGGTGGAAGTAGCGCCCCCGGGCGCCTCGACAACGCTCGCGCTGATGCCTCCGCAGGAGGGAGAAGCCGTTGGGGTCTCCACCCGCGTCTCATTCTCGACTGACGACATCGACGCCGACCACGCCAATCTGGCCGCCCGGGGCGTCGACGTCGACGAGGAGGTGATGCGGATGGGCGACCCCGTCCCGCCGATGTTCTTCTTCCGAGATCAGGACGCCAACCGCTTCTTCATTGTGCAGCGCAGCTGACGCTCGGCCTGCCAACCATCCGCCAACCGGTGGGCTGCCGCGGTGCAGGTTCGTGGCGGTCCATCCGGCTGCGACTTTGGCGAGAAGGCCGCCGCTTGGCTGATCGATCGCCTCTCCCCCGAACCGACTTGGTGGCGGAGGTGACGATCTGCGCGAGCTGTGAGGAGGTGTGAGACTACGCCAGATGCAACCCGCCGACCGTGCCCGTGCGGCAGCTGAAGATCTGGCGCGAGCGGGCGTGCGCAACGCTCCCGTCGAGATCGTCGAGTACGACCCAGCGTGGCCGGCTCTCTACGCGGCCGAGCGAGAGCGGCTCAGGCCGTTGCTCGCGGACGTGGAGATCCACCATTTCGGCTCCACCGCCGTCCCAGGACTCGCCGCGAAGCCCGTGATCGACATGATCGCGCTCGTCGGCGACCTCGACGCGCCGGTCGCCGCGCTCGTCTCGGATGCCGGCTACCAGTTCCCCGTCGCGTTCAACGCGGCGCTCACCCACCGACGCTTCCTCTGCTACCCGACAGCCTCGTTTCGCACCCATCACCTGCACCTTGTGGACGAGCGTGAGGAGCTCGAGTGTCGCCTGCGCTTCCGCGATCGCCTGCGTGCGGACCCGGCGCTCGCGCGGGAGTACGCGACGCTGAAGCGCGCGCTCGCCGAGCGCTACCGGGACGACCGCGAGGCATATACCGAGGCAAAGGCTGTTTTCATCAAGCGCTGGAGCGAGCCCGGCGAGAAGGCGTGAGCTGCGCCAAGTGATCGGCGCGTACTTCAACAGCGTATGGGCAGCCTGAGTGGGTGTCAGCGTGGATGCGATCAGGCGAGGAACTCGACGATGGATCGCGTGAACCGCGGGTCGCCCAGCGCTTCGATGTGGTTGCCCGTGAGGAGCTGAAGCACGGCGTTCGGGATCGCGTCGGCGAGCACCTCGGGACGCACGGCCAGCGGATCGTCTTCGCCTGCCAGGATCAATGTCGGAGCAGAGATGCGATCGAGCGCCACCCCGCCTCTGTAGACCGACCTCGCCTGTGCGACGAGCGCCTCCCGGTCGGCGCCCAGAGCGTCCGCCAGCGTTCGGAACGCCGCCGCCTCGGGGCCGCCGATGCTCGGCGGATCAGCGGTGCTGAGGGCCTCGATGATCGACTCGTTGGAGACTGCCCGCCGGTCCACTCCGCCGCACTCGACCACGCCCGAGCCGACACCCCCTACCACCAAGCGCCGCACCCGCTCATCGCCGCTCGCGAACAGCAGCGCGACGACCGCCCCCATCGAGTAGCCCACGAGATCGATCTGCTCGGCGCCGATCGTGTCGAGCAGCACGGCGAGATCCTTCGCCATACGCTGCTCCCCGTAGCGGGCAGGGTCGTGCGGCTTCTCGGAATGGCCGTGACCCCTGGCGTCGGGGGCGATGACGCTGCGTCCTGCGGCGAGGAGCGCATCGAGCACGCCGGTCGCGACCCAGTTCGCCTCCGCGTTGGCGACGAAACCGTGGTGCAGCACCACGGGCGCCAGCCCGGTCTCCTCGCCCCACTCCTGGTAGGCGATCTCGACCCCATCCCAGCTGCTGAAGCGCTCCACCGAACCTCACACTGACAGACACACCGGAGAGCCGCTCTCCCAAGTCCTGCGGCTGGGGACGCGGGCGGTATCGGCTGGCCTAATGTGCTCCTCGTCCCACAGGCGTGGCGCCTGCTGCCCGCGCTCGGGAACGGGTTAGGCGGCGCGGCTCACCGCGGGCGCTTGGGAGTGCGTCTCTTCGAGGATGGCTGGCTCGCAGTCGCCATGCAGAAGCTCCGGCGCGGGATCGAGGCCATTGGGCCACACCACCGTTCGTGCCTCGTCATCGACCCGGACCTGCCGGAAGTACTTGGCATCGCGCAGAGGCTCCCCAAGCGTCCCGTGCAGCAAGAAGGCACAGTCGACGTCGCGCTCAACGCCGTCGTTGAACGTGACCCACAGGCGATAGCCGTCAAGCGGCTTGACGCTGGTGACTCGGAGCATCGTTCCTTCATGCTAGGGCAGGGCGGTACATCCAGATGACGATTCCGTAGAACGTGGCCAGGCGAGGCATCGCGCCATTGTCGGTCACGCGGCGGACCCCCCCACCGAGCCACCTGACCAGGCGCGGATCGCGATGCTGTTGTTGCGGACCACGGGCCGGGGCCGCGTGTACGGATTATGTCCTCCATCTCATCCCAGTGGCGCACGAGCCAGGTCAGCCAGCCCCAGGTCGTCGTGTCTCGCTTGCCGCCGATGCGGAACACTCGCAGTCCCGCACCGATGAGCTGTTGAACCTCGGCAGGGCGTGTCCTGATGCGCTTGTCCCTGCCGATGACGATCAGATTCCGTCGAGCGACTGCCTGAATCCACTCGGGGTCGAGAGTTCCCGGTGGGGGCGAGCCAGCGGCCCCTTCACGCGAGTGGATTGCTATCGAGATCCCCTGCGGAGAGCCGTTCGCGTTCGTAGAGAACTGCGGGACGTTCTCCCTGGCGGTTGGCGATGTTGGTGATGAAGGCCCACGGATCCTCGGGCGGCTTGGCCATCGTGCGCAGGCGCCAGACCTGCGGGGTTTCGGGACGGGTCTGACTGCAGATGCTGCTGATGTGGGCAAGCACGAGGCCAGTCGCCTTGATCGGATCGTGCCCTGCCGCGACCGCGATCACGAGGCTGAGCCGGCTTTGGCAGAGGACGGCAAGCTCCTTGGGGAGGCTGAGCATGTCGTGGTCGGTGGTGATGAGGCCGTCCCAGCGGCGCTCGTGAGCGTGGAGCGCGTGAAGTACCTGCCAGTCCTCGTACGTCGGCAGGCGTCGGTCGATGTCTCGGATGGGGACGAGTCCGACATCGTCCTCGAGGTACTTTTGGAGCGCCGCGACGATCGGCTCCGGGAAGTTCTGGTCGAGCGCGAAGAGATGCGGCATGGCCGCGGCGGTCAGGCCGCCAGCGCGAGATCCGGCTGAAGTTCGCACTCCAAGTCCAGTGCGTCCTCGACGTCGGCAGTATCGATCGCGGGGTAGAGCGCGGTGATCTTGCCGACGGTCAGCCCGCGGCGCCGCAGGGCGGCGAGCGCCTCGGTCTCGATACGGGTGCGGTGGACGTGGGGTGCTCCCGCGAGCTTCCCCGGGACGATGCGCAGCCGCGGACGCGGGGCCACAAGGTCGGGACCGCGTACCAGCCGTCCGATCGCCAATGGGCGAAGCAGATCAAGCGCGTCCGCGTCGAGGACTGCCTGCCCGTCGGGGTGCTCGGGCGAGGGGGTCGCGTTGAGGACGATCCGCCCGCCGCGGTCCACGGCGATATTCGGGCTGCCCTCCTCGGTCCAAAGGGCAAGGTCTATGTTGGCGAGCTCGCGCAATCCGGTGCGCACGGCGGTCATCGTGGTGGGCGCTATTGCTTGTCCGTCGGGTGCGGTCTTGGTGGCGCGCAGCCAGGCGATGACGCGCAGCGCGAGCAGATCGCTGTAGGACCAGAGCCTTATGCGCTCAGCCGACACGCTCGGGACGAGGACCTCTTTGCGTGCCCAGTAGTGCACGGTCGACTTCGGCACACCCGAGAGGGCTGCGGTGCGGTCTGCGCTGTAGGCGCCACGTGGATCCATGGCTCAAGTATGGCCTCCGACGCCGACGGATGCCGTGTCAGCGATGCAGCTCGCCAGCGCTGAGGCGCTCGTCGGCGTCGAGCACGAAGCCCGGGAGCGAGAAGCGCGTGGCAAGCAGCTCCGGTATTGCCTCTCGCTCGATCGGCGTCACGCTCGTGCCCGCAGGCGTCTGCTCGCTGAGGGATAGCTCGCCCCAGTCGCACAGCAACGTGCCCGTGCCGTCGTCGCCGCGAAGGCCCACGATCAGGCCGGTGACGAACGACGAGCGCGGGTGCGTGGAGGTCCACCAGTTGCTGGTCTCGACGTCGATGAGCGGAACCGGCTGCGGGAGGAAGACGTAAACATCGGCCCACTCGTCCCCCGCCAGCTTCTGGAGCACGAGCTCGGAGCCCTCCTCGACGACGCGAAAGCTCCAGCCCGACTGCTCCTGCGCGGCGCCTGGCCCGAATGGGATCGGATCGAGGATGCCGCGGGGTAACCCCACGTCGGCATGCCAGCTTGCGCCGTTCTCGCTGACCCGCAGGAGCAGGTGACTGCGGGGCCGCACCACGCCTGGTTTCGTGCCCAGGCGCACGCGTGCCAGGAACATGTCCACCTCCGCGCCGAGCGCCTCGAGGGCTGCCTTCAGCAGCAGGTTCTGCTCGAAGCAGTAGCCTCCGCGGCGTTCGGTCACGAGCTTGCGTTCGAGATCCTCCACCTCCAGCGACACCGGCAAGCCCTGGTGCGGGTCGAGGTTCTCGAAGGGGATCGAGGTCAGGTGCGCCCTGTGCACCTGCGCCATGCTCGGCCGCCCGTTCAAGCCGATCCGCTCCAGGTAGGCGTCTAGGTCGAGCATCGCGGCACCACGTCCTGAATTAGCGCCGCGCTTCGCCGATCAGGTTTCCGAGTGAACGCCTCTGCCGGCCCTCGTCATCCGTGTTCTCCGGGGCGAGCCATTCCTCGAATCCGCGCCGGATCGCAGGCCACTCATCGTCCGTGATCGCGTACCAGGCGGTGTCGCGGTTGCGGCCCTTGACCACCATATGCTTGCGGAAAACGCCCTCGAAGGCGAACCCGAAGCGCTCGGCGGCACGCCGGGAGGCGGCGTTGAGCGCGTTGCACTTCCACTCCAGGCGACGGTACCCAAGGTCGTCGAACGCGTGGTGCATCAGCAGGTAGATCGCCTCGGTCGCGGCGGTCGTGCGCTGCAGCGGCACGCCGAACCAGATGTGGCCAATCTCGATGACGCCGAGCTCGGGCGTGATACGAAGGTAGGAGGCGAGGCCGAGGGGCCGCTCGTCGGCGATACGCACCAGCGTGAAGTAGAGCGGGTCGGTCGAGGTCTCGGCCCATGTCAGCGTTTGGCGCAGGTGCTCCGGGCTCTCATAGGGGCCGTCGGGCAGATAGGTCCAGATCGCCGGGTCGCCGTCGGGCGGGTGCGAGACGGAGAACAGCGGCACGGCGTCGCTCTCGGCGTTGACCGGGCGAACCAGGACGTGGGCGCCGCGCAGCGACATTGAGGTCGGCCGTGGGACCGGCTTCCAGTCCAGATCCGCGCCGAGCGGAAGGTCGATGGGCACGTTCATCGAGACGCTCGCTGGCGGCGTTGCCGCGCGGCCTTCAGCCGACGTTCCAGGTTCTCACGAACCGCCGGCCACTCGTCGTCGATCACGCTGTAGTAGGCGGAATCCCGCACGCCGACGTCCTCGATGATCATGTGCTGGCGAAAAATTCCCTCGAAGCGAGCCGGCAGCGCGGCAAGCGCGGCGCGGGAACGCTCGTTGCGGCTGTCGGTCTTGAACTCCACGCGCATACAGCCGAGGCGCTCGAAGGCGTGCTCCAGCATCAGCAGCTTCGTTTCGATGTTCACCCCGGTGCGCCAAGCCGACGGCTCCAGCCATGTTCCACCGATCTCAAGACCCCGGTGGCTTTGGCGCAACTCGTGGTAGCCGGTGCCGCCGATCGGCCGTCTGCTCGCGCGATCCAGAGTTGCGAATACGCACTCACTCCCAGCCTCGCATGCCGCGAGCGTGGCCTCAAACCAACGCTGGAAGTGCTCCGGGCTCTTGCCTCTCGGGATCGTCCAAGTCCAGATCTCCGGGTGCTGTGATGCGGCGAGGAGACCCTCCCGGTGACAGGGGTGCAGCGGCTCCAGCACGACCAACTGCCCCTCAAGACGCGCTGTTAGCCCGTTCCACATCCAGCCTGTGCAGCGTACGTGGCGAACACACGATGGTCTCGCGGTTGGGTGGGGAAATCGGAGGTCACGCTCGATACGCTACTTCAGAGTTGGCCCGCCACACAGGGCCAAGTAGACATCGAAATCTGGGGCCAATGGAACTCCACCTCGATCTTTCTGACGTCGCCGGGCGGTCGCTGCGAGCCCGCCTGGAGGACGCGCTGCGTGAGGCCATCCGCAGTGGACGCCTCCCCTCGGGCACGAGGCTGCCCCCCACGCGCTCGCTTTGCGTCGAGCTCGGCGTGTCGCGTGGCGTGGTCGTGGACGCATACGCCCAGCTGGCAGCCGAAGGCTACCTGCACACCCGTCGCGGCGGGGGAACGACCGTCGCCGCCACGGTCGCGTTGGACCGCCCAATGCTGGCCGATGCCAGACCAACGCCGCTGGTTCGCCACGACATGAGCCCGTTCCGCCCGGCACTGAGCCACTTTCCCCGAACAGCGTGGTCCTCCGCTTTGACACGGGTGCTTCGCACGGTGCCGGACGAGCGCCTTGCCTACCCGGACCCCGCCGGCACCCCTGAGCTGCGGGTCACGCTCGCCGCCTACCTCGGGCGAGTCCGCGGCGTGCGCGCCGACCCCGAGCAGATCGTGGTGACAAACGGCCTGCGCCAGGGCATCGACCTCCTGTGGTCGGCCCTCGCCGCAAATGGAGCTCGACGTATCGCCGCCGAGGACCCCGGCTGGCGAGGGATAGGCGAGACCGCGAGCGCCGCTGGACTGGACGTCGTGGCACTCCCGGTCGACCGGGATGGGCTGATCGTGGAGCGTCTGGAGCATGAGGACGTCGACGCGGTAGCCGTGGCGCCCGCGCACCAGTACCCCACCGGCGCGGTGCTCTCCCCACCCCGTCGGGCCGCGCTGCTCGCGTGGGCGCAACAGTGTGGTTCGCTCATCGTCGAGGACGACTACGACGCCGAGTACCGCTACGACCGCCAGCCGATCGGCTCGCTACAGGGTCTCGCACCAGAGAGCGTCGTGTACGGCGGCTCGACGAGCAAGACATTGGCCCCAGCAGTCCGCCTTGGCTGGCTGGCCCTCCCACCGCACCTTGTAAAACCAATCGCCGACCGCCAGCGAGTGCGCGGAGGAATGCCCGCACCACTCGGACAGCTCGCGCTGGCCGATCTGATCGAGCGCGGAGAACTCGACCGTCACCTGCGCCGCCAGCGCCGACGATACCGGCGCCAGCGCGACGAACTGCTGGCCGCGCTCGCCGCCAAGCTCCCCGAGGTCACCGTCCACGGCGCCGCCGCCGGCCTGTACGTCGTGCTGCACCTCCCCGACGGCCTCAACGAACTGGCAGTGCTCGCCGCGGCGCGCTCGCGGGGCATCGCCCTGGAGGGACTCGGCACCAGCACCCCCGCAGTAGTCGTTGGCTACGCCAACCTCACCCACGCCGCCATCAAGCCGGCAGTCGCCGCACTTGCCGCAAGCATCAAACAGGCTGCGCGGTGCCCATCCTGTACCCATGAGGTACGATGACCAAATGAACACAACAAGCAGCACCAGGGATGAGGAGCGTGTGCTCGGTGGCTTCAGGGACGCGCTCGACGGCTGGCGTGTGGCGCTTGAGGCGCATCGCATGGCGCCACCCGATCGAGACTTCAGCGCCCGCCTGGCCGGTCTCGCCCAAGCCGCGAGCGAGGAGGCGCGTGCCTGCCGGGCCGCGGACGCCGCGGGCTTTGATTGGCCGCCCCATCGCGCCGCCGACCCTCGGCCGCCGTATGAGCTGCAGCCCGGTACCGGGCGCCGCGGACCCGAGGGTCTCTGGCGGCGATTCGACGAAGCCGTCCGGCAACTGAACACCGCAGCGACTGGCCAGAACATGCTCGATGTCGCCCGCTCCTATGATGAGCTCGCCGCTGCCGCCGCGGAGCTGGCAGAGGCGGTCGAGCGCGAAGACGGTGCGAGCGCCCGGCGGCCACGCGCCCGCGCCCGTCGCTCAGCCTGAGCCGAGAGACTCTGCCGTGTTCCGTGGCTCAGGAGCGCTTGGACGGCAGCGCTGGAGTCTCCGTCTCATCCCACACCGACACTGGACGCTCGGCATCGCGGCGGCGGTGGGGCAACCCGAGGGTCTCCGGTGCCCAGAGGTCGCGGCGTGTCGCCAGGGAGCTGCTGTCGGCCTGCGCGCGTGCGAGTAGCGCGTCGACGTGCTCCCGCCGTATGCGGAAGGCGCGGCCGATCTTCGCCGCCGGCAGCGCCCCGCTATCAATCCAGTTGCGGATCGTCTGAGCGGTCACCTGGAGCTCCTCGGCGACCTGGGGGACGGTCAAGATCTGTTGTTCAGCCATCGCTCAATACGCCAACCGTCGTTGCGGAATGGCTCCAGCCTATACAGGGCTCCGGCTCGATCGCGCTCGATCCTCGGTCCCTCATGGCTCGGTCTGGTCACGCTGTTCACCCCACGCCACCATGAGTCAGAGTCCGATCCCGAGGTCAATGCCGCGATCGGGCGTGACCTCGCGTCTGAGGCAGCGCTCGGCGCGATCGATCGCCTCGCGGGCGCGCTCCCAGTCGCGCTGCTGCCCGCCGCGCTGCTCGGGCCTGGGGCCGAGCGTGTCGGCGGGGTCTGCGATTTCGTACTGCGCGCGGTAGCGCGCGGCGTGGCGCACGCCGTTCTCCCACGCATCGCGCTGCGCAGGCCGGTCGGGACGGTCGCCGAAGGTGGCCTTCACCCATGCGCCCGGGGTGCATAGTTCGCGCTCGGCGAGTTCGTTTCGGAGCGCAGTGTGCTCCTGGGTGGCCTGGGTTATTGCGTATTCGAGGCCTTCGCGTTCGGCGCGGGCCTCGATGGGTTCTCCGAGCTCGCGCTCCAGGCCGTTGCGCTGTGACGGTCACTTGGCCAGCCGCTCGAGCAGCTCCCGGTCTTCTTCGATGATGCGGCGCACGCGAGTCTTGAACTTTGGATCGCGGCGGCGGCGCTCCACTGCTTCCGCGAGCGCCTGCTTGACGGTCTCGTTCAGACTCATGCCCTCCGCTCGTGCGAGCGCCTCGGTGTCGGCCGCGAGCTCCTCATCGAGGCGAACCGTCAGGTTCTTCGTCATCGCACCATAGTAGCATACTGTCACGACGTTGGGTGCTGTCGGGACTGGATGTAGGCGCGCAGGAGGTCGGTGATCTCTCGAGCAATCACTTACGGGGAAACACCTGGCGGCGGGCGCAGCACAAGACGATGCGTGAGGCCTCGGTCGCGCCGATCACGATGCGGGCCGACAACCTGGCAGCAGGAACCCGCCGCCCACCCTCTCCGTCGATCGAGCAGTCGGCCGGCCCCCGGCCCGGCTCCCGCTGCACACCCTGTCACACCCCTCGTGGGTTGACAGGGTGTGCCACCCTACCCCGCGGACGGGGGCGATCTTGTCCCAACCGGCGGCGATGACCTCGTCGCCCAGCTCAACGACGCCAGCGGCAGGGTGCGGCTGGCTCCCAGGGTGCTGCTCGCAGCGATCATCGCCGCGGTGGCTCTCCCAGCGGCGGCCGGGGTGGCGGTGCTGGTCCTCGGAGTGGCGGGAACGGTGTGGCTGTGGCTGCGTGATCGGGCGCGCCGCTCGGTCGTGACCTTCTACCAAGTGGAAGACGGACACGCCGAGCGGTTTGCCGGGATGGTCGAGGCGTTCGAAGCGCTCTCGGGGGTAGCGGCGTTGTGGCGCGTCAACGCCTCCGGGCGAGTCCGTACGACCTACGAGTACAAGACCAACAGCGGGGCAAGCAACATCGTCTCCCGGGCCACGGCAAAGGCCGAACTGAAGGGCCCCAAGGTGCTGGTGACGAACATCGCCGTCCCCTCCATCTCATGCGGACGACACGCACTGCACTTCCTGCCCGACAGGCTCATCGTCCGCGATGGCAAGCGATTCAGCGACGTGCCGTATGTCGCTCTGGACACCAGCTTCCACGCGCAGCGCTTCATCGAGTCCGACCGGCCGCCACGAGACAGCCAGCAAGTCGACACGACCTGGCGCTACGTCAACGTCAAGGGTGGCCCCGACAGGCGCTACAAGAACAACCGCCAGCTGCCGGTGATGCTGTACGGCGAGATCGAGCTCACAACCTCTTCCGGGCTCCACTGGCAGATACAATGCTCAAGGCCCGACGCTGCCAAGGGGGTTGCGGACACGATTCGTCGAGCTCCGGAGCCGGCCCAGGCGAACGCTCCGGAGCACTCCAAGACGCCAGCCGGCGGCTAGGATTGGGGCCGCCTCGGGCGAAGCGGAAGCGTGAGCTTGTTGTGATGTCAAACGGCGGGTTCGTCCATGCGCTGTATGCTCGCCGTGTATGAATGCGAGCGCACGTGGTCGGCGCCGTGAGATGTTGCGCCCGGGGCGGAAGCAGTGGCCGTGGCGAGGGACGGGCCGGGTTGTCGGTGCCGTGCTCGTTCTCGCCTCCGCGACGCTATGCGGCAGTGTGCCGATCGCCGCCGCATCGAGTTCCGACGCCCGGGCCACGCACGCGTATCTGATCGCGCAGTACAGGCTCGTCACGGCGGAGTTGGGCAAGGCCGCCGCGGCGCGCGGCGCGGAAAGGACCACGGCGGCGCGGATCGCCCGCGAATGCCCCGGGGTGGTGTCGAGGATGCCGCAGGAACCCCTGAAGCCGTTCTCGATGCTCTCACCCCGTGTCAGGGGCGAAAACGCCCGGCTGGACAAGCAGAAGCAAACGATCGAGAGCGAGCTCTATGCGGCGGTCGCCCTGGCCGGCGACAGCTCGGATCGCCCGGCCGAGGAAGCGTATGCGGCCGAAGTACGGGAGCTGTCGTGGAGCAACCCGGCGATCGCCTCCACCCTCCAGGCCGCGGCCACGACCAGGCTCGAAGTCCTCTCCGTCGCTGCTCCGCCGTTCTGCGCCGACGCGAGGGCGTGGGTCCAGAGCGGCTATCGCGACCTGTCGGCTCCCAGCCGGGCATTCGAAGCTGCGCAGGCGGCGCGCAGGCACGCCGACCGGGGAGCAGGGCGCTCCACCGACGTGCTGCTGAAGCCCTACGAGAACGCGGCGGATCGAGCGTTGATCCGCAAGACCACCGCGGTCGAAGGCAAACTCGTCGCCGGTGACATCGGCGCCGTGTACACAATCCTCCACGTGGAGCGCGTCGTCGGGTTCCCCCGACCCCCGTTCGAAGCACCCAAACAGGTCGCCGTCGGCCACGGGGGCACCGCGGCCGGCACCAACTTCGTGGTGAGCACCGAGTCCCGCGGCGCGTTTGGCGCTCCGAGTTCCTGTCGTCGGTCGGCGACAGTGGCATACACCCGGCCGGGCGCCCCCGAAGTGCTGATCCTGGGCGGCCCCAACAACCCCATCTGCCTCGCCCCGCCCCACTACCACCACCCCGCGGTGTTTTGCGAATCGGGCATCGAGACCATCCAGACCGCCGTGCCCCCCTCCGTGCGCTCGGCCAGACTGGTGCTCGCCGACGGACAGACGATCCACTCGCGCGTGATCCGCATACCGCCTCGACACGGTGGCCCCGCGGGCATCTACGCCCAGGAGATCCGGGGCGGCACCAGCCACGCCGTGTCCCTCCTAGAGCTGAACGCGGGCGGAGGCGTCGTGCTCACCCTGAAACTGCCACGCTACCGCTGCGTCAAACGACGCGGGGAATCGGAAGGCTTCCCGACGGTCAATGAGCTCGCCAGCGGGCGCACACCCGAAGGGGAACCATTCACCATCAGCGCATTCGGCAGTCTCAACACCGGCCCCTCCAACATTCTCACCGCCTTCCTCAGCATCGACACCGGCGTCAACCCCGAGCTCAACGAACCCGCGATCGGACGCGGCGCGCGCAAAGCGTTCCCCTGGTCTCTGTCGATCGGCTGCGCCCCGCACCCCTACGCAATCCTCTACGCGATTCTCGCGCCCCCCGGGAAGTCGGTGGTCGCGCAAACCCCCCAAGGCGCCGTCGCGCTGAACGTGGTCCCGATCCAACCGCGCCTGCACGCAAAGGGACCACTCGTCTACGGCGTGTTCAGCGCGCTGCCATCTGAACTGACGGTGCTCGGGGCGAACGGCTCGACCGTCTACACCGAAAACCTGCAGGCCAAGGCGGTCGAAGCGACACAGTTCTGCGAAGGCTACGCGGAACCGTGACAGACACGGCCGCGCTCGCGTGGATCTCCCTCAATCGCCGCCGCCGTAGCTGACGCGCACCCAGCGCCAGCACGTGCGCGATCCTGCAGCCCTGGTTTGTAGTTTAGTGGTTGTTTTGCTATTTTGGTCTACATGGTCTTTCAACGGGGTCCGCGCCCGTCTGGCCGCCACCCACAGCAAGGCAAGCGGCCGTGACCCTCGACCACGACGACTCGAGGCCATCGCCGAGCGCGCGGCACGGCGCGTCGTGCAGCTCCTCGACCACCCCGCCCCCGGGGCCTATGGCGCACGGCTCTACGCCTACGGGCGCCGCCACCGGCTCGTGTTCGGCACCAACAAGCAGGGCTGGAACCGCACCCGCGCGGAGATCGATCTGGAGTCGATCCAGCAGCAGGTGATCCGCGGCACTTGGGTGCCGCCCGAGACGAAGACCTCGACTGTGCAGACCGACGCGGAGCGACCCGACGGCCGCCAGCCCTTCGGGCCGTTCGCGCGCAAGGTCATCGACGCCAAGCAGAGCCACGGCCTGGACTCCGACACGATCGCCGACCTGGAATGGAAGCTGGGCTACCTCCTCGGGCACTTCGGACGGATGGAGCTGGCGGATATCGACGTGGCGCGGGTCGATGGGTTCCGCGACGATCTCGCCGGCCGCGCGCGCGTGATCCGCGAGGCCGCCGCGCGCGGCAAGCCGCTTATGGAGACCGTCGAGCGCAGGGAGGGAAAGCCCTACGAGCGCCGCAAGCGGCCGCTGTCGAACACCTCGATCAACGGGATGCTGGCGCTGCTCAGCCAGATCCTCCAACGTGCCGTGGACTACGGCTACATCGACCGCAACCCGGTGAAGGTCGGCGGGCGTAGGGAGCGGTTCCTGCCGACCGTCAAGCCGGCGCGGACGTTTCTCGAGGTCGATGAGCTGGCCTCGTTGCTCGCCGCCGCCGGCGAGCTGGACTGCGGCGCGAGGCGGGACCACCGGATCGGGCGCCGGGCCGCCCTCGCGACGCTCGCCCTCACGGGGTTCAGGATCTCGGAGCTGTGCGCGATGCGCTGCCGGCAGGTGGACCTCGCTCGCGCGCGTTTCAAGATCCCCGACGCCAAGACCGCCAAGGGCGTCCGCGAGGTCGAGATGACGCTGTGGCTGCGCGACGAGCTCGTCCGCCACCGCGCGCAGCGCGTCGCCGATGACTTCCCGATGGGGCCGACCGACCACTTCTTCGGCACGATCAGCGGCCGTCGGCGCGACCCCGACCGCTTTCGTGACCGCGTGCTGGAGCGCGCCGTCGAGCTCGCCAACGACCGGCGCGGCCAGGATGGGCTGCCATCCCTGCAGGCGATCACCCCCCACTCGCTGCGGCGCACCTGGGCGATGCTCGCCGCACAGGCCGGGCGCGACCCGCACTGGATCTCCGACCAGATCGGCCACACCTCGGCCGCGTTCACGCTGCAGATCTACCAGCAGACCCGCAACCGCCGCCTCACCGACCGCGAGCGCCAGGCGATCTGGGAGCTGATGCGCTTCGCCGACGAGCCCGCCGAGTGCCCCTTCACCCGGCAGGTCACTCGCGGCGCAGAGGGAGAGTTTAGGCCCATGAATGGGCCCATGGACGATTTTGGCCTCTCCGGCGGGCTGATCGGGCTCACTGGCAACGAGTAGAATCTCGCTTGAATAAACGAGATCGAGGCATGGACCTGCTTGGACACTATTCGAACCACGACCTACAGGGGTCGCTTGGCCGTCTGGCCGAGAAGCTGGCGGCCTTGCGGGCCAGTGGCGGGCCTCGGCGGCAGCCTGTGGCCCGCCGGCAGCGAGCCCGCCGGCCTGGCTGGGTGCTCAAGGCCGTGGTCCAGGTGCTGGCCGACCGGGGCGAGCCGATGCGGGCCAAGGACATCCACGCCGCCGTTGAGGCGCTGGTGGGCGAGCCGGTGCCGCGGTCGTCGGTCAAGGGCGCGCTCGCCTCGGACGTCTCGGGCTCATCAACATGCTTGGTCCGGGTGGCGCGGGGGCGCTACATGCTGACCGAGAGCACCGCATCAGAATCTCGCGCTACCCTGACATCGTGAAGCATTCGGTCCTGAGCACGACGCCCACCGCGGAGCAGCCTACGCTGAGCCAGGAGGAGCGCACCGAACGCCTGCGATCCCTCGCTGAGCGCCTGCGCAGCCCAGACCGGCCTGGACCACGACGCGCTCGCGCGCATCGAGCAGCTCACCGACACCGAGCGATAGCCGCGGTGGACACCGCCGAGCTGCTGCGCAGCGATCAGCCGTTCATCGCCGACACCTCCGCGTGGTGGCGCATCGCGACGCTCCCGGAGGATCTTGGCGCCCTCGTGCAGGAGGCGATCCTCGACGATCGCATGTGGATCACGCCAATCGTGCGCATGGAGGTCCTCTATTCGGCGCGCAGCACTTCCGAGTATCTCGCGTTGGAGGCCGAGCTCGACGCGCTGCGAATCCTGCGCAACGATCGCGCCGTCGCCAATGCCGCGATGAGCGCCTTCGGCGAACTGGCCGAGCGCAGCGACGGCTACCATCGCGTGCCCGTCACCGACGCGCTGATCGCCGCGGCAGCCGCGGAGCACGGCGGCCTCGCTGTACTCCACCGCGACGCGCACTTCGACAAGCTCGCCGAGGTGCTCGTCTTTCAGCGCGTCCAACTGCCGGGCACCTGAGGTCGAACCAGCATCTCGATTCCGTTAGCGAGGTGATCTTTCCACGGGGGCAGATCGAGCCTCCGTCAAAACCCGGATGGCTCAGATTGAGTGCTCTAGATCGACACGCGGGATCCGTCCGCCGGGCAGGCAAGGATTATGAAATGCAGGTTCGCTCCTTCGAATCGCTCGACATCGGCCAAGCCTGGCAGCGTGTCCGAAAATGGGCACGAACCGCTGCGATGGAGGTTCCAGACAGGCTTCCATTCGAGGTTCTGGACCGACTATACGGCGATCAGGGACCGCCTCTCCGACCCCACTACGAGCCGGGACCGGCTCAGCTAGTCATTTCTTCCAAGAAGAGTGGAACCGTACGTCCATTCGTGAGGCTCCGCCCCACCGACCTTATCCTCTACCAGGCCTTGATGGATCAGTTAGCGCCCGCGATTGAGAGCGCGCTGCCGCCACGAGATCAAGTGGGCGCGTATCGACAACGGCTTCAACCGGGTGATCAGCCATTCTGGACGACACCGTCCAACGATCAGTTTCGACACAATCTGCGCGAAGCGATCATCGCACACGAGGATTCATATGTCCTTGAGTCAGATATCAGCGGATACTTCCTTGGCATCCAGCTGATCCAGCTCAAGGCTGCTCTTCTCGATACGTCTGATCGTGCCGACGTAGTCTACGATCTTGTTGACCTGCTGACCCAGTGGCAAACGTCGGGCGTGCGCGGCCTGCCGCAGGGAGTGCGACCCTCTTCACCGCTAGGGAACTTCTATATTGCTTCCCTTGATCGTGCGATGGGTGAGCGTGACATAGCGTTCTATCGATGGATGGACGATATGTGGGCCATTTGTGATAGTTATTCAGAAGCGCGCCGAGTACAAGATAGCATTGAGCAACACTTATATTCCCTCGGCCTTACGCTCAATGGCGAGAAGACCAGGATCCTCAAAGCCGCGACTGCAGCACAGAAGCTCGAGACCGCGGCGCGCCGATTTGAGCATCAACGCCATCGGATGGTTCAGGACATCGTTGAAACCTTGGAAGGCCAAGGCGAATACCTTGATGAGGATGAAATACCAGATGACGAGGACATCGATCGTGAAGCAACTATCCAGCATTACTCAAGCGTTGTTGCTTCGCTAGGAGGGGAGTCGCTTCCGTCCACCTTTTACGCCGATATGGGCCTGGCTTATCGGAGGCTTGAGCAGTTGGGCGATGCGTGTGCACTCGACGCTATCCCCCAGGTGCTTGTGCGCGCGCCGGATTTGTCTGCAACCGCAATGCGATACGCGGCATCATTGGTAGACAACCACGGCACGCAGGTGGTCAAAATCTTTGCGCAAGTCTTAGAAAAGGGTCGCTTTGTGCGCGACTTTGAGAAGCTGAACAGCTGCCACAAGGCGCTTCTTCTTACTCGGGGGCGCCAACCCGCACTTGGTCAAGCTCTTGCTCGGCTCGCGATAGACGATCGCCATCCTCTCATTCGAGCAAAGGCGCTTCTTGCCTGGGGTCTTCATTCTCCAAGATCCGACTTCGAAACCGCAGACCACTTCCTGCGGAGTTCGGCACCAGAGTGGCGCGTCTACGCTCTCGTGAGCATTCAGGAGAAGGACGCCAACGGGAGAGACAAGCGATATAAGGATTGGGCAGGTGGGAATGATGGTCTTGGCCGTGTTGCCCAACTGCTCCAGGAGGACGCGATCCCGTGGGCTGAGCTATAACCGTGAGTGTGGCGGACATCTTCTCAGGCGTTGCATGAGCAGCCCACTCACCGTCTACTACGCTCGCGCCACCGTCTCGGAAACCCGCAAATTGAGGCGTAAGGCGCCCAATGAGCGCGAGGAAGGCGTTAGCTCGACATCGCTGGGCCCCGAGATAGACAAGGAGCGGTTTGCGCCCGCGACCGAAACCACGGTCACTCGACTGAATGCGTCCGAGTTGGCACCGTTTTTTTCGCAGCGCTCCGTCTGAGAAGAACCTGGCGGGACAGCGCACTGGAACCAGCGTCTTGGTTCGATTAGCGAGGTTTAGGTCTCCGAGAATGGGCACGGGTGGTTTCGAACCACCGACCTCTCGCGTGTGAAGCGAGCGCTCTCCCACTGAGCTACGTGCCCTTGGAGCCTGATTCTATTGGGCTTGGGCGGGGCCGGCGGCGTCGGCTGAGGCCGCGAAGGGGTGGCTGCTGCCCATTGCTGCCCAATCGCAGCCCTGCGCAAGTGCCTCGGCGAAGATGGCCGCCACCGCCAGCGCAGCGGTGCCGGGCACGAGGACAGACACCCGTTGCGGTGGCAGTGCTCTCGGTCCAGTCGGTGCCGGCGAGAAGCATCGGCCCATGATGGGCGCGTGCACGACGCTGGCTTGTCCGTCAGGGCAACGAGAATGGTCGGTATGAGCACCTGGACCGAGATCGACGAGCGCGTCCTGCGCTGGTTGCTAGACCAAGACTCGAAACCCGGCTGGGACGGCCGAATCAAGCTCGCCGTTTACGGCCAGCCGCAGCCGTTTCAGGACTTGAACGGCGAGATCGACTCACGCCAAGCCGACGAAGCGCTCACGCGTCTGCACAGTTACGGTCTCATCGCTGGTTTCCGTACCGGCACCGCTATGGCTGCGTTCTGGTCGGGACTCCGGCTCGCGCCTCGCGGGCTGATCCTCCTGGGCGAATGGCCTGACCTGGACCGTGTGGCGTCCCTTGAGGGGCTTCAAGCTGTATTCGCGGGACTCGCGAAGCAGGCCGAGGATGCGGGCGACAGGACGGCGCTCCGCCGAACAGCGGGTGCGATCGGCCGGTTGGGCGAGGGCATCGTGGATTCCACGATGGAATCGCTAGGTGAGGAGCTTGCCGGCGGATGAGCGAGTATTGGAACGAGCGCGCCTTACCGGTGCTTCAAGCGTTGCGGACCCGCGACGCAGCCTACGGCGCGGCTAGCGCCATCAAGCTGGTCAAGGGCCAAGGCAATGATCTCGGGCTTGCCCTACCGGCTGGTGTCATCCAAGACACGATCTTGCAGCTCACGGAAGCGGGATACGTCGAATGTGACGTGACTCACGAGATCGGTGGCGGTCACGGGATGATCTTCGTGGCGCCTCGCGTCACCGGCCGTGGGCTACAGGTCCTTGGTGACTGGCCTCGTTTCGAGATGATGATCTCGCCCGCGACGCTTGCAACGCTCGTAGATACCCTCGCCGAATACGCAACGCCGGATGACGCCGAGCAAATGCATCACGCCGCAGGGGTCGTCCGACGCATCGCGACCACCGGCCTCAAGAGCGTCGTTTTCGGTGCAGGCGGTCAGCTACTCCGTCATGCGCTCGGACTGCCGTAAGCTCTCGCATCGACCCTCTTTGCAGCCTGGGCGGAGGGCTCGGCAGGGAGGGTCGGATATGTGGCCCATCGACGAGCGCCATGAGCCGCTCCGGCTCGCCGTCGCGGCGATCCATCTGCCGTGCGTAGATCGCCAGCGTGAGGTTTGGCGTGGTGTGGCCCATCTGCGCCATCACGTACGGCGGTGCCTCGCCGATCGCGAACAGCAGCGAGGCGAGCGTTCGGCGCAGCGAATGTGGCGTCAGACCGGCGGGCAGCGGCTCGAATCCGTCTGCGGCGAGTTGTGTGTTCGCGTGCTCGACCGCCTTGTCGAGTACGCGCCGTCGGATATTGGTCGCGCCAAGTGGATGGCCGGTCGTGGTGCAGAACACGAGTGCGTCGGAGGCTGGATCGACGCGCGCCCGGTAGTCGCCCAGCTCGTTGCTGAGCACCGGGAGGATGTTCACGACTCTGACTCCGGCGTCGGTCTTGGCGACGCGCACGAGGATCGTGCCGCGCGCGAGGTCCACGTCGCGCCAGCACAACGCCTGCGCCTCGCCGAGCCGCAGACCGCCGAAGGTCAGAGTGGCAAGCAGTGCACGCCGTTGACCGCGATAGACCCTCGCCTTGTCGTCGAGCTTGCCGGCGCCGTCGAGCAGAGCTGCGATGTGGTCGGCACGGTCAAGCCAAGAGCGTCGGGGGGCAACCGCTGGCAGCCGTCGCCGACGGCCCCGCGCGGGGTTGCGGTCGATCAGCCCATATTCGACCGCGGCCTCCAGGATCGCCGCGAGCGTCGTGAGCGTCTTGTTGATCGACGTGACACCGAGCTTGCCCTCGCGGACCTTGCCAAGCCGGTAGCGGTCCACGTCCTCGACGGTGATCTGGTCGAGGCGCCGGGACGCGAACGTGGGCAGCAGATGGTTCGACAGTCGCCACTCCAGATCAGCCTTTCCGGCGTCGGTGAGCCCACCCCCGCGCCGTCCGCCCTCGACCTTCTGGCGCTCGAACCATTCCGACGCGAACATGTGGAAGGTGGGGACCTCTCGCGGGGCCTGTGCGACCTCCACGACCGGCGGGTGCCAGATGCCGCGCCGCACGTCGGCGAGGACGTTCTCAAGTTCTGTCTGCGCCTTCGCTCGTGTCCAGCCGTCTTCGGCCGTGCCGAGGCTGACGTACTCGCGGCGTCCGTAGGCGCGGAAGCGCAGACCGAACGTTGGGCTGCGCCTGCGCTCGTCTACTACCACCTGCCCTGTAGCTGGCCGTGGCATCACCGATCACCGCCCCTCGACATGGCCGTGTCGGTTCCCGGCGGCGTGGTCCCGGTCTCAGCGCGCTGGTCTTCAAGTCGTCCCCCTTTGGCGTGTCTCGCGGGCCTGCGCTCTATTGGCGTGGGCACCCCTTCCGTCAGGCGCTCCAGCGGGATCTCCAGCGCGTCCGCGAGGATCAGCAGCGTCAGCAGGTTCGGGGCGGATTGTCCACGCTCAAGCACACCGATCTCGTTGCGGTGGAGGTTGGCGACTTCCGCGAGCGCTTCCTGCGCGAGATTCCGCCGCTTGCGCAGGGCGCGCAGGTTCTCCCCAAACGCGCTTAGCAGCCGGGCGCGCTCGACCATGTAGGCATCCTGCTCGGCCATCACGCCTCCACCGAGGCGGCGACTATGAGGTCCCCGAGCGTGGCACCGAGGACCATCGACAGCGCGAGCAGTTCACTCACCTTGGGACTGCCCTGCCCCCGCTCGACCCGGCCAAGGCGCACCGCGGACACCCCGGCCTCGAACGCGAGCGCTTCGATCGTGAGGCCCTTGGCTTGACGTTCGCGGCGGATCGTCTGCCCCAGGGCGACCCGCTCCCGTCCGCGCTCAACCATCACGCCTCGCCCTCCGTGCCCGGTCCCGTCGGGCGCCCCCAGCCAACCGTCGATCGTCGGGACGGCCGGTACGCCGGCGCACCGTCTTCTATGTCGGCGCGGGCATCATCCGGCTCGGACCACTCCCTCGCGCAGTACGTCGCGCACCCGAGATATCCCAACGCCTCCCTCAGACGCACCCCGAGAAGGAACAACGCCTCGGAGTCGGCCTCCTCGGCGTCGAGCAGCCGGCCCGCGTCCTGCACCGCGCGGCGGGCGTCCTCGCGGAGCCCGTCGATCCGCTCGACCGCCATCCTGCGGGTCTGCCTCCAGAGCCGATGCTGCGGGGACTCCGGCAGGACGACGGTCTGGCGTGCCCGCGCCGCCTGTGTGCGTCCCTGCTCGGTCAGCACCAGCCGGACTATCCCCTGGCGCTTCACACGCTCAAGCGACCCGGCGTCGATGAGCGCGTCAAGCTGAGGCCGCAAGCCGCGCGCGGTCCAGGGGCCGCGGACGAACCCAAGGTGCTCCGCTAGGTGGGACCCCATCACGCCTGCGCCCGTGCCTCTGCCGTGGCGTTCCGCGCGGTCGAGCGCGGCGAGCACCACTGCGTCGGAGACGGGCTCGAACTTGCGCAGCTCGTCCAACGGCTCAATGACGGTGGCGTTCATATCGAGATCAGCTCCAGCTCGTCGATACGCCTCGCGGCCCGCGACGCCTTGCACTCCTCTTCGCTGAGCACCACCACGCCCACGCCTCCCAGGCGCTGCACTGCCTCCCCGAGGATCTCGGCGGGCAGGCCCTCGATTTCCTGCGTCAACTCCTCCGGCGTCCACATCTCCGGGTGGTCGTTGCGGAGCACCTGCAACACGACGGCCCGTTCGGCCATCCACAACTTCTGCGCCCTGCTCATGCTGCGCGTCATCTTCGGTTCCTCCTTGTGATTGGAGGTCCCGGGAGAACTGCTCTGGCAAGGAAGCCGCGCCGACCGACTGCTGGTAGCTTGGCTGGCGTGCCGGGAGTGTCTGCTCTCGGTGCCAGGCCGGGGGCGGTTCGTGCCGCGCCCCGGCCATATGCTTGTTGGGCTGAGAGCGTAGCGCAATCTAGCCACAATTGCAATGTCCCGCCGCGAGCCCGACGACGCCCAAGACCACCGCATCCTCGGCCGAGCGCTGCGGGAACTGCGCGACCAAGCCGGGCTAAAACAGGAGGAGGTGGCAACACGCGCCGGCATCGGCGTCACGTACGTCTCCCAGCTCGAGAACGGGCACCGTGGCGCCCGCTGGCATACCCTCCGGCGTCTACTGCGCGCCCTCGAAGCCGATCTGCACCAGCTCGCGGACGCGATAGCCGAGGTTGAGAAGCAAGACCCGCCGCCTGAGCGCTGACCACCCATCACAAGTGCTCCCGGTCGGCATCGATGGGCCTCGCGGTCCCCTTTATGGGCAGCAGCGGCGGGCTGTCGCCCATTCGCCGTCGCCGAGGACGAGTCGAACTGCTTGCCGGCGTGGGTTGTTTCGGCTCGTGTGGCCCCTTGATGCGCGAGCGTGCGAGTACATTCCTGGCCGCCTCCACGTCGAAGCGCAGACGCGGCCTTGAGCCGCCACCGAGCTGAACGGCGCCGAGTTCATCGCGGTGGGCATAGACCCACGAGCGCTCGACACCCAGCTCGACGGCGAGCGTCGCTGCGTCGACCAGCCCACGGGTGACATGTGAGCCGCGTTCGGTTCGGATCAGTTCGGCCACCCGTCGCGCCACTGCCTCCACGGATGCCGCGTCGAGCGCGATGTTGGGGTGGGGGTGGCGAGTGATCCGTGGACGGTCGTTTGGGGTCATCCGTGTTATTGACCCTGAGCGTCGTCAAACGGCCAACGACTTTCGATCTATGGCTCGTCTCCCCTCCACGATGCGCCTCCGCATCGTTTAACACGCCGGTTCGCGGTTTCGCCGCGGCCCTCGCATCCCTTCCGACGTGCACGCCCGAGCGGTCCGGCTGCGCCCGCTGCTCACACAGCCGCCCCAACAGCCCAACGACAAGGACAGACTACGGGTATGAAATACCGGGTGGCCTGTTGTCCGGTCGTGTTCGTAGGGTCGTTTGACCGGGACAGGGGCTTCGTGGGAAGGACGCTTGTGGGCAGGCCGCCGTGCATCTGGGCTGAGAGCCCGTCAATGACTAGATGGCCGCCCTTGCGACTCGCCCGGTTGGGCTGAGAGCCCGAATCCGTAGTTGTCGCTGCCCGCGGTGCCTTCCATTCATATGTCCAGTTCGTGAAAGGAGGCGGTTTTCTCGTGCGGTTCTTTGGTTTGGATGTTCACCTCGATTTCTGCGAGGTCGCGGTCGCCGAGGGCGGCCGGGTCTCGCGGGTCGGTCGGATCGCGAGTACCCCGAGGCGATCCGGGAGTTCGCGGCTGGTCTGCAGAGCAGCGACCAGGTGGTGTTGGAGGCCAGCTGCGGCGCGATGATGATCGCCCGGCTGCTGGAAGAGGGCGATGTCGGCCGGGTCGTGGTGTGTAATGCGGCGGAGACGCGAGCGATCTCTCATGCGCGCGTGAAGTCCGATCGCTTTGACGCGGCGATGCTGGCCAAGCTGCTGTCGGCCGGGATGCTCAAAGCGGTGTGGGTGCCCGACGAGGCGACGAGCTCGTTGCGTCGGCGTGTCGCTCGCCGGGCGGGGCTCGTGCGGGCACGCACACGAGTGAAGAACGAGGTGCATGCGGTCCTCGCAAGGTGTCTGATCGGCCGTCCCCCGGTGAGCGACCTCTTCGGGAAGAAGGGACGTGTGTGGCTGCTCGAGCAGCAGCTACCCGAGGAGGAGGCCGAGACGGTGAGGAGCTGTCTGCGCCACATCGATTTCCTGGGCGGCGAGATCACCGGACTTGACCAGCGGGTCGCCCAACAGGCCCTCGTGTTCCCTGGGTTTCAGAGGCTGCTGACGATCCCCGGGGTCGACGTCGGGACCGCGGCGGCAGTGATCGCGGCGATCGGGGATATCACGCGCTTCCAGAGCCCGGGGCAGCTCGTCGCGTATCTCGGCCTGGACCCGAAGGTTCGCCAGTCCGGGTCAGAGCCGGCGCGCTATGGGCACATCTCAAAGCGCGGTGACCCGCAGGCCCGCTCGATGCTGGTCGAGGCCGCGTGGATCTCGATCCGAAGCCCCGGCCCACTCAGGGCATTCGGTGAGCGCGTCCGCGCGCGTCGCGGCGCGCAGATCGCGGCGGTCGCCGTCGCACGCAAGCTCGTCGTTCTCTGCTGGCATCTGCTCACAAAGGACCAGGACTACGCGTTCGCGCGGCCGTCGCTGACCCGGCAGAAGACGCGTCGCCTGGAACTCTTGGCCGGCGCTCCGCCGCTACCGCGCCGCCACGGCGGGCCGCCAGTCAGTCCGACCAGCAGCCAGCGTGCGGCCGAGCGCGAACTGCAAGCTCAGGCAGAGCTCGCCTACCGGCGCCTCATCGACGACTGGCGCACCACGGCACCGAAGGGTGGTGCGGGTGCGACACCGGGGCGCGCATCCAACAGGCCCTCGAAGGGCAAAGCCGCGCGGCAGGCCACAAGCCCCTGACGCCTGCGCTTCGCTACGTCAGTCACCCGCACCACCCACAAATCATCGCACCCCACAGCCCCCGACGCGACGACCCCGCCGTCGACGCGTCTCCCTGCGCCACGAGCAGGCCCCGACGCAACAGAACGGCCGTATAGACCAGATGCACAACCCTCCGGGCGCTGTGCGATCACTGTGCCACCCACGACCCGACCAGCGCCCAAGACGAGGGGGCGGCAACGCTCCCGCGCATACAAAGGGCGCCAACGATCAAAGCGCCGCACCCAAGGCCGCCCGATGGGCGGCCAATCCCCATTATCTGCCCCAAAGAGTCAAGCGCCGCCGGCGTCAAGGCCAAGCCCTACGGGCGGCCTCCGGCCGGCCTTGACCCCGGCTCCCACCATCACCTTCAGCGCAGCCACACCACCCCCAACGAAAAAGTCCCCCCCAGCCCTTGACTTTTCATCCGTATCTGCCCCAAAGAGTCAAGCGCCGCCGGCGTCAAGGCCAAGCCCTACGGGCGGCCTCCGGCCGGCCTTGACCCCGGCTCCCACCATCACCTTCAGCGCAGCCACACCCCCAACGAAAAAAGTCCCCCCCAGCCCTTGACTTTTCATCCGTAGATGCACGGGTCCCGAGCGGGACCCACAGGTGCCCCCAAAATTGCGTGGCCGTTTTGGCGATCTCGCGGTCATTAACCAGAGAGGCGCAAACAGCGCGCCGGCCAATCACGACAAAGGGGAGCCTGATGAGCTACCGCATGAAGATCACCCTGCCCGACCCAACAATGGCCCAACTGGAGACCCTCGCCGAACAGCGCGGAGAACCAGCGTCGCGGGTCGCCGCGCAGATGGTCTGCGCCGGGATCGCCGAAGGCAAGGACCTCCGGCGAGACCATGCCTCTATCTCCGCCTCGCCGCCCACGGAGGCCCCAGACTCCGACCGCCACGCCCCTTGGATCGAACCAGTTCTCGGCGACCCGGAATGGCGCTCGGATGTGGGGCGCGATCGTCGCCCTCTATGGGCGCTACCCGACAGCGCTCGCCGAGCTCAAAGACGGCTGGTGGAAGAGCGAGGCGCACGTCGAGACGCTCTGCGCCCTGGTCGTGTGGCGCCAGTGGATCGACGACGCCGGACGGGACCCGCGCGAAGAGCTCGCCTTCCAGGTCCAGCTCTCCGATTACGGTCTTGCTCTCCGCCATGAAGGCGGCGGCGTCACCCGCGCATGGAAGCCAGGTGCCGCACCAGACGAGTGGCGCTACTGATCCTGCTGTCTACGCGTGCGCCAGCTCGCGCATCTGGCGCACGGGATGGCGACCCAGCCGGCTCGCGGTCGCGTAGGGCGCGGGGTGTCCGTGGACACGCTGGGTGACGTTGACGCCGACGCGGCCGCGTAGTCGGTCGATCAGACCTCCTGGCAGTGGGATCAACAGCAGCTCGATCTCATCGCTGACGAGCACGGTGGCGCGACCCTCCGTGAGATTGCGCCAAAGCGCATCGTCGGCCCACTCCTGATCGCCGGGAATGAACGCAACCCGTCCGGGTAGCCGAGATCATCGTCGCTGAGCGACGCAGCCATGAAAAGCTCATGGGTCTTCTCTACGGTCTTGCTCATCGGGTGTTCTCCCAGCTACGAACGATATCGCTCCAGCCGTCGATCACCTTGACCTCGACAGCGTTCATCGCCTCGTTGACCGGACCGTGCCTGACGATCGGGTCTTGCTTCTCGGAGCCGACGTAGCGGTGCTCGTGGTGCTCTTCGGGCGCGTGGGCATTGTCGAAGGTCCGCACCGTATGCCAACGTCCCGTTGCGCTCGACCAGCAGCACGATCGCGTACTCGACCGGATGAATGCTTGAACGCTGCATCACGACGAGCACATCGGGAGCGAGGAGCAGTTCTCGTATCCGGTCCTTGGGCATGGGCCGGGTGATCCCAGGGCGCGAGGCGGCGCCGGAAAGGCAGCACCCAGGGGATGCGCGAGTCGCTGGTCGAGGGCGCGCGAGGACTACGGACAGAGCCGACGGCGGGAGTTGTCGCGGCCTGGTGGCCGCCGCTACGTGCACCGGAGGCGTCGGCTTCGCCTCCTTGTTCGCGCTGACGCGCGGGAGCGGACGTTTGACGCCGTGCTTCCGTTGGTCAGCCTTGGGCAAAAGAGCTATGGCTTCCGCCCATATCAGCCGTCCCTGATCCTGAGGTAGAACGGGTCCGATCGGGAGCCGTCTCCCACCGAGCGGAGCCCTCAGTCCGGCTGAAATTCGTCGCGGAGGGCTGTGATCTGTTCACGAGTGCCGACTGCCGTGAACTGCTGTAGCTCGCAGTCCACAAAGCTGCATTCGATGAATCTGATCGCGCCTGACGGCAGCTTCGTCAAATCCGTCACGACGACAAACGACTCATCGGTGGGACCGAGCCAGCGGACCCGAGTCCGCTCTGATGGCGAGATCAGAGCTGGTGTTGGTCCTCGGATTTCGCAGCGCTCGAAGACGCGACCGTAAACCCACGGGGGCAGCTCGGATATGCGGATCACCTTGTCCTCGACACGGCGCGGCAGAGCGTCGTCAAGCGCGAGCGTTCCACTCGCCATCAGATCGCGATCGCGTACGAACTTTCCACGGAACGCGGGGTGACGCGTTGAGCCACAAGAGGATGCCGATAACGATAAGAGCGACACCAAGAGGCCAAAACGCGAACGACAGCGCTATACCCACCATCACAAATCCGGCTGGACCGCCGTTGGCCTTGAGCCATTCCGCCATCTTGGGAGCCTAGCGGCGAGCAGGGCAGCCTAATCAGCCGACTACCGTGTCGGTTTGGGCAGCGGCCCAATCCTGCTGCCCAAATCCCGCCGAATCGTCCCCGATCCGGCCGCATCCGTGCGACCGACCGAGGCCCGGAATCCCCGATGAACACTGGCGATCAGGGCATTTTCGGCGCAAGCGCCGCGCTGCGTGTGAAGCGAGCGCTCTCCCACTGAGCTACGTGCCCTCGAGCCCCGATTCTATTGGGCTTGCAGGTTGTCTGCCGCTTGACCAAGGCAGCGGTCTCGTCGGCCTGCTCTCAATCGGCGGGAGCGAACGCCGCTTTGTCGGGGTACCCGAGATCGTCGCCCCCGAGCGGCGCAGCCATAACCGGCGAGACAGTCGCGGCAGTCGGTACCTTTTCGGCGTGTCTTACGAACCGTTTGCCCAACCGAGGGGAAGGTCCGCCGGGGCTCGGCTGATCACCGAGTTGACCAGCGGGGGATGGAATGAGTTTCGTTGTGCGGTCGCCTTCGCCAAGCTGTCGGGTGTGGCATACCTGGATGCCCCCCTGCGGGCCTTCGCCTCCGGCGGCGGGCGGGCGTCGATCGCCGTCGGGGTTGATCACGATGGGACCTCGTTCGAGGCCGTCAGCCAGCTCCTGGGGGCGGTTGGGCCGGGCGGCGAGGTGCTCGTCGTCAAGCACCTGGGGTCACCCAGCCCGACATTCCACCCCAAGGCGTTTCTGTTCACCGCTTGCGATTCGCACGGTCAGGTCGACCGTGCGTTGCTGATCTCCGGCTCAACCAACCTCACAAAGGGGGGTCTGTTTACGAACTACGAGTTCGGCTCGGCGTGGATCCCCGATTTGACAGATCCGCGGCAGGCAGAATCTCTGCGCGAGGCGGTTGATGTTCTCGACGCGTGGACTGACACCTCGACCGGTCTCTGCGTGCGGCTCGATCCGAAGAGCCTCGTCGAAATGAACGCACGTGGATGGCTCCCTACAGAGGAACGCATTGCCGCGAAACGACAGCCGAGCGGATCGTCGTCCAGCGGATCGTCGTCGGGCGGCGCGTCGGCCGCGCCTCCCGCTGGACTGCGCAAACAACCACGGCCGCCCAACGTGCCGCATTCGACGAGCATGGGACCGCCCGCCGTTGCATTGCCCAACGCCGCCGCGCCCGCGCGGCGCATCCGGGCGCGGCGCGTCCGAGCGCGGGCAGTCGGGGGAACCGGCCGGGGGCGGGCAACACACGACGCACTCGTGATCGACATTGCCACCGCTAAAAAGACCGAAGTCTTTCTGGCCAAGAGCGCACTTGCCGATGACCCGGTCTTCTTCGGGCATCCATTTCAAGGCCTCACCTCGCCGCGGCGCTCGACAAGCTCCCCCCAACCGGAACGGCAACCACGTCCCGTGGTGGATCTGCTGCTGATCGGCGCCAACGGAGAACAGCTCAGTGAATACATCGAACACGAAGTCAAACTTTGGGAGTACGTCAAAGGCACGTCCGCAAACATGGATGTGCGGATGATCATCCCGCAGGCGCTGCTCCGTAGCCTGCCCTCGGGCTGCATCCTGGAGATGCGTCGAAGCCCGGTGCGCGCGAGCCTGGATTATCGTCTCGAATTCCTCACACCCGGTTCCGCGAAGTGGACCGCGGCACGGGCTGTCGCCACGAAAGCCCTTCCGGGCGGCAAACGCTCCTACGGCTGGTTGTAGTCGCCGGGGACTACGCGGTCCGGAATACGAGAACCTCCTCGGTGGCCATCGCGTTGCGCTGATGCGGCGTGTCTGAGGCGCCGTAGCTCGTGAGCCGCTTCCCAAGACGCTCACGCAGCTCGAGGCCGTATCGATCGGCTTGGACGGTGAGGATATCTGCGGTTGGGACGGCCAGCCAGATGCCGACGGGACCCGCAACTTTGCTGTCGCCGACGACAAAAACGGCCGGCGCTCTACTCTTCAGACGAGCGCTCACGCCCTCCATGACGCGACCCATGTCGCGAAAATAGGCGTAGAGCAGCGCCGGGGTGCGGCGCTTGCGAAAGCCCGACTTTGGTTCCGCCGCCACCTCCCGCGTCTGGCGGATCAGGTCGACGAGCTGCTCGGGCATCGTGTCGGCTGCGATCGCCACGTCGGCCTCGAGGTTGAGTTGCGCAAGCTCGCGGTCTGTGATCTCGCGGTTGCCGATCAGGCGCTGCTCGGCTCCGCGCTGCCCGCCGTCGCCGAGCAGCCCAAACGCGCGTAGAGAGAGGCGATCCGTGTCGATGTAGGGAAGCGCGTTCGCGTACGGCGGCGAGGTCACGAGCGCGTCAAACCTCCGGCCAGTATGGCGTGCGAGCTCCCGAGCGTCTCCCAGTACCACTTTGCCCGAGCGCCTTCGCGTCCCGTCTGCGCCGTAGACCGGCTGCATGGCCGTCAGTGTCTCGATCGCGTCGAGGAGCGCAAGCGGGAACTCGTCTGAAAGCAGTGGCACGCAGTCATCGGGGGAGCGTCTGTACACCCGCACCTGATCGGGCTCTTGGAAGGAGCAGGGCCTCAACACCGAGGAGAGGCAGACGAGCGCGAGCGCACGAGCGTCGTCGTCATCGAGCGTCCGGATGCCACCGAGCGCGCGCAGAAGATAGCTGAGATTGCCGGGCGGAAACCATCGCTCCAGGTAAGGGTCCGGCAGTGGAGCACCCCGTCGTGGGAGGCGGCGCAAGGGGTTGAGCGCCTCGTGGATCGCGCCCGGGGCTCTGCGGAGCAGCCGCAACTTGGTGTTCGCCACGAGCACCGCCATCGGGTTGGTGTCCATGCCATGACCCTCGACCCGCATGAGGTCGGCTTCCAGGAGCGTCGTGCCGCATCCAGCAAACGGATCGAGCACACGCCAACCACGCCGCACCCCGCAGCTGTTGAGGATCGACCGGGCGAGCTGTGGGTAGAACTTGCCCTTGTATGGGTGTAGGCCGTGCAGCGCGTGCGAGGTCACCTTTCTCCTACCTCCACCGACGCCCACTTCGAGCCGATGCTGGTGGGTCTGCTGCTCGCGTCCCTGCTCGTCCGTGACCGAGCGTGCGAGCGCGAGACGCTCGACGAGCGACGCAACCACGCGCTTTCCCCCGGACCCACCCACCACCACCTGCTCGCCATCCCAGGCGGCCTCGGTTCCCGAGAGCGCCGCGACTTCTCGCAGCAGCAGTGCGCGCTCAAAGGGTTGCAGGGGCCAATGGGGCGGTGTGACGACGACGCTCATCGACGAAACACGAGAATGTCCTCGCTGAGCAGTCGACCATCGGAAAGGTTGAACGATCGGCGGTGGGTCGAGAGCGAGCGGGTTGTCCGCCAGGTCGCGGTGAGGCCCACCGACTCCGCCAGGTCCCACAAGATGTCGCCACTGCGCACGGGGTGTCCCGCGATGATTCCGTTGCCCACGATCACCACGCACAGTGCCTCGGGCTGGAGCAGGCCCGCGATCTCGGTGAGCGAGTCGCGCATGTCCTGGCGCCAATCGTCCTGCGTTTGGTAGCGCAGGTGCGCTCCGATCTCGGAGTGCTTCAGCTGACGCGGATCGTGATCGAGCCAAAACAGCCGGAAGCGGTGGTAGAGGTGATAGTCGAACGCGTTTGGGTAGGGTGGCGAGAAGACCGCGAGATCGCAGGATGCGCCGTCCGCGGCGTGGCTCAGTTCGCGCGCGTCGCAGCAGGCGACGCTCGCAACCAAATCTCCTGGAGGGACGGCAGCTTCGAACTTCGCCGCCATCAGCAGCGCGCGCGCGAGGCGCTTCTGAAAGCGGTCGATCACCTCCGAAGCCCGGACATCGCGCTCAACCCGGCGGTAGCGAGTCTCGGACTCCTGGCGTGAGACGGCGTTGACGATCGCCGAGAACGCGACTCGTAGGAAGGCGGTCGAGGTACCGAACTCGTCGATTGCTCGACGTATAGAGCTGAGCTGGGCGATGACCTCCCGGTCGAACCAGTATGCGATGTTCGGGATCGCCGGCGCTGCCTCCAGCAAGTCCCTGGAGACCCGCACAGGCCGTAGCTTGGCCGACCAGTCGGCTATCCGCTCGCGCTCGGAGGAAGCGGGTGGCGATGACTTCGCCTGCGTGATCAACACCGCGAGTGGATTGACGTCCGTGGCGAGCGCCGATCGACCCGCTCGGAGCGCCTCGACCGCGGTTGTGCCGCATCCGACGAACGGGTCGAGCACACGATCTCCCGGCTCTGAGCAGGCTGCTATCACCGCCGCGGGGATCTGCGGTATGAACTTGGCGGGCCACGGGTGGAGATTGTGCGTCAGGTCACGAACATCGTCGTGGCTGAACGACCAGTCGATCGAGAGCAGCCCCTCGGGTACGTCGCGCTGACCGTCTAGGAGCATCTGGCGCACCCGCCACAACCTAGACCCGGACTCGGACGCCACGCTCGTTCTCGAGGCGCCGCGACATCCGGGATCATGGCTGCGACGGCGGACATCCCATCGGGTTGAGTCAGGCTCGCTGCCGGGTCGGCGACGGGTCGGCGACTGTCTCTACACCGCCACGCCGGGCGCCGGATGCGGTTCCAGGCGGGTGGCGGGGATCGAGTAGGCGCGCGCGAGCGCTTCGACCTGGCTCTGCGTCAGCGAGGCGCCGAACGCGGGGGCGCCTCCCAGCTTGCGGTAGGCGCTCTGCAGCGCCTTGCCGATCAGCGACAGGTGGTAGTGGCCGTTGTACACGCAATAGATGTAGAGCGGCGCGTTGGCGCGCAGGAACCGCGCGGCCGCAGCGCTTCCCCCGCCGCCCGGCACGGCCGCTGCGCTCCCTCCGGCGCGCGGCGCCACCTGGCGAGGGTGGGCTTTGGCGTGCGTCGACGTGGTCGCGGGCCCCGCGGCGAGCGCCTCCGCGAGGTACCGCCACCCGCGCTGGGTGAGCCGCACGTAGATCTTGAGCATTCCGGCAAGCTGCACGGCGGGCCCGGTAACGCTGCCTTCGGTGGTGAGCGCCGCGGGCAGCGTGAGCGCCGCTGCGCGGCGCTCAGCGGCGGCCGCCTTCACGCGCAGCGCGGGGGCGACGCCGCCGGGGAGCCCACCTGCGAGCGACGGCCACGCCGCGCGCGCGGCGGCGACCTCGCCGGCGGTGGGGGTCTGCAGCCGTTGCAGGGTGTGTGCCAACTGCACGAGATCCGCGCGCTCCACGCGCAGCGCGGCTGGCCGGGGGTGCGCTCCCCCGCAGCCCGCGGTCCCCGCGACGGCGGCGCTTGCAAGCGCCGCCGCTGCGAGGCGCGCGAAACGGGACGTCGCCCCCGCTTTTATGCGGAGAGCAGGTCGACGATGAAGATCAACGGCGAATTCGGCGGGATCTTGGGCGGCGACCCTTTTGCGCCGTACGCCAGTTCGGCGGGGATGATCAGTTCGCGCCTACCGCCCACGCGCATGCCGACGATGCCTTTGTCCCAGCCGGGGATGACCTGGCCCTGGCCGAGCGTGAAGGTAAAGGGTTCTTTGCGCAGCCAAGACGCGTCGAACACCTTCCCGGTGTTGTACAGCGCGCCAACGTAGTTGACCGTGACGGACTCCCCGGCCTTCGCTTCGGCGCCGGTGCCCGTGATTATTTCCTTGGTTACGAGCTTCGTCGGAGGGGGGCCCTTGGGTGGTGTGATCGTCGGCTCGGTGGCCAGCGGGCCGCTGGTGGGCGTGGTGCCGGTGGTGGTTTCCGGGGTCTTTTCGACGACGGCGTCTGCCGCGGTGGACTCGTTGCCGACGCCGATCGTGCTGGAGCCGCTCGACCCGCAGCCGGCGATCAGCGCCGCTGCGCCGATGGTCGCCAGGCCGAGGCCGCGGCGGGGGAAGTTGAGTTTGGAAAGGTTCATCACGGTTGCGCAGCCTAACGGAACGCGACACATTTGTGGTGCACCACCCTTTGGGGTCGCCCGAGCGCCTGAGCGAGTGGGCGCGCCTTCGCCCTTCGGGGGAGTCTCGCCCGGCTCCACGCGCTAGGATCCATGCCGGACCGTGCTAGGCGGGGAGGTAGCGGTGCCCTGCACCCGCAATCCGCTCTAGCGGGGCTGAACTCCCCCCCGAGGGGTGTTTCGCTCCGGTCGCTCCGCCGTTCGGGGCGTCGATGGCTCGGATCCCGCGCGGTGTCGGCTTGTGAACCAGGTCAGGTCCGGAAGGAAGCAGCCTTAAGCGATCCCCGGCAGGCGCAGCGGGCGTTCCCGATCCGGAGTCGCGAGTGGTGATCGGCGATCGGCAGTGGAGCCTCGACGGGGGGTGCACGGTCCGCTCATCGCGCTCGTCGCTGGGCATGGAGGCCCAGCGCCCGCCGCGATGGGCAACACACCCACGCGCGCGGACGACCTCCACCTATCCACCGCCTCCCACATTTACGCAACGCTGGAGGATCCGCCACGAGCGGTTGGCGTGGGTCTCCGTGAAGCCTTTGGGCACCGCGACCGGCCGGTGGGGGTCGTTGCGGTCGAGGATGTAGTCTTTCTGGACTTCTGCATCGGCGGGGTCCACGAAGGTGCCGTGCGCGATTCTCGTGACCTGAAGGTTGGCAATCTCGCCTGGCGGGGTTTCCAGCCACAGCGCCAGCAGCGGCACCGGCGCATGGTTGGTCACCCCGATCGGCTCGCAGTTGGTGGTGATTGCCCCCGCGCCCACCAGCGCGGTAAGTTCGTTCTGGATGCGCTGCTGGCGGCCCAGCGCGTTCAGTTCGCGGTGGTTGGCGCGGTACTGCGAGGGGATCGACGCGAGCAGCGCGACCGCTGCCACCGCCGCCACTGCTATCCACCAGCGCCGATGGGGGTCCTCGCGCGGCAGCTCCATCCAGCCACACAGAGCCGCGCCGGCGAACACGCACAGGATCGCCGCGGCGAGGAAGGCGTAGCGGGTGTCGATCGGAAGCCCGGCGCTCGCGAAGGCGGCGAACACTCCCACCGCCACGACACCCGCTATCGCGCCGGGGAGGGCGCGAGCGCGCAGCCACGCCAGCGTCAGCACCCCGCCGAGCGTGGCCGCCACGAGCGCGAACGGGCCGAGGTTCTCCCCGATCCGCCGCGGAATGTACTCGGGCACCTTGCCGATCCCCGTCTCACGGTGCAGCGTTTCGGCGGTGTGCCTGGTGTTGGTCAGCGACCACAACGGGTTCCCGGTCACCAGCCAATCGCTTGCCGCCCACACGATCGGGGCGGCCGCGGCCAGCAGGGCGAGGCGAGTGAGCTGGCCGGGGGTGCGTGGGGCGTCGGCGACTGGGGTGTGCGGGGTCTCCGCGGCGGCGCCGGTGCGCGACCTCTCCGCGGCGGCGCTCCGTCGCGCACGCACGGTCGGCAGCGCGAGGTACAGCCAGTACAGCACCGAGAACGCCCACGCCTCCGGCCGCAGCAGCCCGGCGAGCGCCAGCAGCGCCAGCACCGGCGCTCCCGCGCGCCGGCGGCGGGTCTCGACGATCAGCGCGCACAACACCAGCAGCAGGTACGGAATGTCCACATACGCGCGCACCCCGTAGGAGAGGATCGGCACGCGCGTGAGCAACAGCAGCGCCGCGACGGCGCCGGCGGGGCGGTTGAACCACAGCGCGCCCAGCCGGTACACGGCCCACCCGCATGCCGAGAGGGCGAGGAAGCCGAGAGCGACCGTGATCTGCGAGGCGGTGTGGGGGCCGAATGGAGCAACCACCACCCCTAGCGCCTCGACCAGCGGATGGGGCGTCGGCGCGATCGGGATTCCGTACTGCGGGGTTTCCCCCCGTGTCAGCTGCTGCCCCCACACGAGCGCATACAGCGTGTTGTAGTTGGCAAAACCCACGCCGCTGAGCACCCGCAGCAGCACCGCTCCCGCCACGATCGCCAGGGGTGTGGCGAAGCGGACGGGAAGAGGGCCGACCTCCGTGCGCCGGCCCTTCGCATCGTCTCCCGCGACGCCCCGAGGAGTGTCGTTGGTTGCCGGAGGAGTGGCTAGGGGGCTTTTTGAAAGCCTTTTCGTGGGGGACGCCACAGCTGCGCACGCTAGCCGCTGAGCGCCGAGAGCGGGCGGATAGACTCAGCCCCAGGTGCCGGAGAGCGATAATCAGCAACAGCAGCAGTCCCTCTACCGCCGCAACCGCCCGCGCACGTTCGCCGACGTCGTCGGCCAGGAGCCGGTGGTGCGCACGCTGCGCGGCGCGGTGGAGCGCGGAAGGGTGCACCACGCCTACCTGTTCGTGGGCTCGCGCGGCACCGGCAAGACCTCGATGGCGAAGATCCTCGCGGCCTGCCTCAACTGCGAGCGCGGGCCGACCACGGAGCCGTGCGGGGAGTGCGAGTCCTGCCGCGCGATCGCCGCCGCGCGCTCGCTCGACGTGATCGAGATGGACGCCGCCTCCAACAACTCGGTCGAGGACATCCGCGAGCTGCGCGAGAGCGTCGCCTTCGCGCCGGTGAGCGGGCGCTCCAAGGTGTACATCCTCGACGAGGCCCACATGCTCTCGCAGGCGGCGTGGAACGCGTTCCTGAAGACGCTCGAGGAGCCGCCGCCCGACACGGTGTTCGTGCTGGCGACGACGGAGGCGCAGAAGGTGCCGGCGACGGTCGTTGACCGCTGCCACCGCTTCGACTTCCAGCGCCCCACGGTCGAGCAGATCGCGGGCGTGGTGCGCCGTGCCGCGCAGGCCGAGGCGATCGAGATCCCCCCCGAGGCGGCAGCCGCCGTCGCGCGCGCCGCCACGGGCAGCTTCCGCGACGCGCTGGGGACGCTCGAGCAGCTGCTCACCTACAGCGGCTCCGAGATCGTGCTGGAGGACGTGCTGGCGGTGCTGGGGGTGACCGACTCCCAGCTGCTGGAAGAGACGATCGACGCGGTGGCGCAGGGGAGCGCCAGGGATGCGCTGCTGGCGGTGGCCCGCTGCGCGGAGGGCGGCAGGGACGCGGGCGCGTTCACCGCCGACCTGGAGGGTCGAGCGCGCGATCTGCTGGTGGTGCACACCCTCGGCGAAGTGCCCGCCGAGCTGTCGCTGACGGCCGAGGCGGACTTGCGCCTGCAGGCGCAGGCGGAGCGGGTGGCGCAGGCGACCGCGGTGCGCCTGCTGGAGCAGCTGGGCGGGGCGCTCGAGGCGGTGAAGGCCGGCGGCGAGCCGCGCACGCAGCTCGAGCTCGCGCTCGTGAAGGCGGCGCGGCCGGAGACCGACGGCTCGCTGAAGGCGCTGCTGGCACGCATCGAGCGCTTGGAAAAGGGATTGGGGCCCGCCCGCCCGCCCGGGGAGCCCGCCGCGCCGCACCCCGCTGACGCCCTGCTGGTCGTCGCTGCGGCGGAGCAACCCGCCGTGATCGCCCCTCCGCCGCTGCCAGTCCCCAGCGAGGAGCCCCCCGAGGCCACCACCGCGCGGCCGTCGGCACCGAGCGAGGAGCCCGCGCGGGTGGATGATGTGGAGGATCTCGACGCGCTGTGGCCAGCCGTGGTCGAGCTGGTGGGTGCCGAGAACAAGTTGCTGAGCGCCGTGCTGGCGGACGCGCGCGCGGTGGCGCTGAGCGACGAGGAGCTGACCGTGGCGTTCGCCGGGACGGCGTCGTTCCTGAAGAAGAAAGCCGAAGACAACGCCCACCGCGCGACCGTGACCGAGGCGTTGCGCCAGCTCACCGGGCAGCGGCGGCTGCGGGTGGTGTACGAGCTGCGCGAGCTGCCCCCGGCGGAAGGCGAGGCCGAGGAGTCGCCACGCAGCGAGGAGGAGTGGGTGGCACGCTTCAAGGACGAGCTCGACGCGGAGGAGCTCGTCGGCGCGGGCGATGCGATCGGCGAAAGCGAGTAAGGAGCGAGCACGATGCCCCAGCAGAAGCGACCCAACATGCAGCAGATGCTCCAGCAGGTGCAGAAGATGCAGCGCGAGATGGAGCAGGCCCAGGAGGCGCTCAAGCACGAGACCGTGGAGGCGGCGGCGGGCGGCGGCGTGGTGAAGGTGCAGGTGTCGGGCGACCTGCAGGTGCGGTCGGTGACGATCGCCCCCGAGGCGGCCGACCCCGAGGACGTGGAGATGCTCGGCGACCTCGTGCTGGCGGCGGTCAACGAGGCGCTGCGCGCCGCCCAGGAGCTCGCGGCCGAGCGGATGGGCGGGGCGACCGGGGGCCTTGACCTGGGCGCGCTCGGCGGGCTCGGGCTGCCGGGTCTGTGAGCGCCTTCGCGCCCCCCGTCCAGAAGCTGGTGACCGAGCTCTCCAAGCTGCCGGGCATCGGCAACCGCACGGCGCAGCGGCTGGCCTTCCACATCCTGCGCGCCTCCGGCGAGGACGCCACGGCGCTGGCACAGGCGATCCTCGAGGTCAAGGAGCGGATCGTGCTGTGCGAGGTGTGCTTCAACCTCGCCGACGAGCCGCGCTGCCGCATCTGCCGCGACCCGCGCCGCGACCACGGCGTGATCTGCGTGGTGGAGGAGCCCTCCGACGTGATCCCGATGGAGCGCACGCACGAATTCGAGGGCGTCTACCACGTGCTCGGCGGAGCGCTCTCGCCGATCGACGGGGTGGACCCCGAGGATCTGAAGATCGCCGAGCTCTACGCGCGCGTGGCGGGCGCGGCGATACGTGAGGTCGTGCTCGCCACCAACCCGACCACCACCGGCGAGGCGACGGCGCTGCACATCGCGCAGGGCCTGCACGAGCGCGCCCCGCAGCTGACGGTGACCCGTCTGGCGAGCGGCCTGCCGGTGGGGTCCGACCTCGAGTATGCCGACGAGGTCACCCTCGGCAAGGCGCTCTCAGGTCGCCGTGCGCTGTAGCTCTCCGTCTCCGTCCCGCAGCTCTCCGCTGCCATCTGCCGCATCTACCAGCGCCGGCGGGCAGGGATCCTCCGTGACTTCCTCGAGTGGGGGCATCTCTTCGTCCACGACCGCGCGCGCGGCGGCGACAGAGGCCCGGTCGGCCGGGCTCGCTTGGCGCAACTTGGAGACGATCGCATCGAGCTCGAACGAGGCCCAGCAGGCCCGCGCGAGCTCGTGCCCGTGGTTGGCCCAGGTGGCGTTGATCACCTTGAAGCCGCGCGATTGCAGCCACTCGACGGCGGGCAGGTAGTCGGTGTCGCTGGAGACGAGGATCGCCGCGTCGAACGCGCTCTCCCCCGCCAGCGAGAGCAGCCCCGTGACGATCGCCGTGTCGACGCCTTTCTCGGTCGACCAGCGCAGCGTCTCTTCGCAGCGCGGGCATCTCTCGATCGAGTGCTCGCAAGCTCTGCAGTACACCGATCTCGGTTTGGAGCGACGCACGCGGGTGGTGACGCGAAAGCGCGGCTGCTTGTCGAGGAACGCGTCGAGCCAGCCCTTCAGCTTCTTGCCGGAGTCGTCTTCGTCGTAGGAGGCGTACACCAACGCCTCCTCGAGGTGCAGCGCGTCGCCGAAGCCGGCGAGCTGCAGTTGGCGTTCGCTCTCGCCGAGCAGCTCCGCGGGGACCTTTCTCCAGTCGATCAGATCGCCGTGGGCGCGGTTTCTCCATTGCAGGGAGAAGTTCCAGAAGTCGATGAAGATGCTTGTGCGGTAGGCCACGCCCTACCCCCTATCGAGTGGTTGTGCTCATTGACATTGACCTCCCAGGATAGGCGCTGGGCCGCTCCCTCATGGCAGTGGGCCGCGCCGCTGCGGCGAGGTCCTATCCTGCGTGCGTGTCCAACATCGTGGTGATGAAGTTCGGCGGCACCTCCGTCGCCGACGCCGAACGGATCAAGCGCGCGGCGCGGCGGATCGTCGAGCGTCGCGAAGGTGGTGCACGCGTGGTGGCGGTGCTGTCCGCGCGCGGCAAGACCACCGACGAGCTGATCGGGATGGCGGACGAAGTCTCCGCGGCGCCCGACGCGCGCGAGATGGACATGCTGCTGTCCACCGGCGAGCGCATCTCCTGCGCGCTGTGCGCGATGGCGATCAAGGACCTCGGCCACCACGCAATCTCGCTGACGGGCTCGCAGGCGGGGATCGTCACCGACGCCTCGCACACCCGTGCGCGCATCCTCGACGTGCGCGCCGACCGCATCAGCGCGGCGCTGGAAGAGGACCACATCGCGCTGGTGGCGGGCTTTCAGGGCGTGTCGACCGCCACCCAGGACGTCACCACGCTGGGACGCGGGGGCTCGGACACGACCGCGGTCGCCGTGGCGGCGGCGCTGGGAGCGGAGGTGTGCGAAATCTACACCGACGTGGCGGGCGTGTTCAGCGCCGATCCGCGGGTCGTGCCCGAAGCGCGCAAGCTCGTCACCGTCACCTTCGAGGAGATGCTCGAGATGGCGGCTTCGGGCGCGGGCGTGCTGCAGCTGCGCTCGGTCGAGTACGCGCGCAACCACGGGGTGCGCATCCACTGCCGCTCCTCATTCGACGATACTCCCGGTACCGTGGTGGTGCAGGAAGGAGAGAACATGGACCACGCCGAGCGCCCCCTGATCACCGCCGTCACCCACTCGACCTCGGAAGCGATGATCACGCTGCTGGGGGTCCGCCACCAGCCGGGCGTGGCGGCGAGCATCTTCGAGGCGCTCGCCGAGGCGGGCGTCGACGTGGACATGATCGACCAGAACCGGCCCACGGGCGGCGAGCTGGCCGAGATCTCGTTCACGGTGCCACGCGAGCATCTGCGCGAGGCGCGCGCGGCGCTGGCGCCCTTGAGGAGCGAGCTGTTCTCGGAGCTGCGCGCCTACGAGGAGATCGGCAAGGTGTCGATCGTCGGCGCTGGGATGCGCTCGCACCCAGGCGTGGCCGCGAAGGTGTTCAAGGTGCTGGCCGCCGAGGGTCTCAACATCGACATGATCTCGACCTCGCCGATCAAGATCTCGTGCGTGATCCCGCGCGAGTGCGTCGAGTCGGTAGTGAGGGCGCTGCACACCGCCTTCGAGCTCTCCGGACCGGACACGATCCGCGAGGAGGAGCCGGTGCGAGCGAGCCGCGCGGAGTAGATGGCCGACCACAGCCCCAACGTGCGCTGGCAACGCTCGGCGCTGACCCGCGCGCGGCGCTGGGAGTCATTGGGGTGCGCGGGGGCGACGGTGTGGTTCACGGGGCTGCCGGCGGCGGGCAAGTCGACGCTGGCGAGCGCGGTGGAGGAGTGGCTGGTGGAGGCGGGCAGGCCGGCGTTTCTGCTCGACGGCGACAACCTGCGCCACGGGCTCAACGGCGACCTCGGCTTCGACGAGCGGGCGCGCAGCGAGAACGTGCGGCGCACCGCGCACGTGGCAAGGTTGCTGGCGGAGTCGGGGTCGATCGCGCTGGTGAGCCTGGTGAGCCCCTACATCGCCGACCGGGAGGCGGCGGCTACGCTGCACGCAGAGGTGGGGCTGCAGTTCGTCGAGGTGTTCGTGGACGCTTCCCTCGAGCTCTGCCAAGCACGCGATCCCAAGGGCCTGTACGCGCGCGCGCGGGCGGGTGAGCTGCTCGGAATGACGGGCGTGGGCGCTCCCTACGAGGCGCCGGAGCACCCCGACCTCGTGGTGCGCTCGGGCGAGGAATCGGTGGAGGAGGCGGTCGAGCGGGTTATGCGCTTACTGGAGACCCGCTCGCTGTGTCCACCGGCCCCAAACGGGGCTGGTGGCCGTAGAGCTCGAACGCTCTGAAGCCGGCGAAGGTCTTGTGCTCGGAGCCGTGGAAGTCGGAGGAGCCGGTCGTGAGCAGGTCGAGCTCCGCGGCGATCTCGCACAGCAGCCCCACCTGCGCGGCGGTGTGGGTGGGGTAGAAGGCCTCGACGCCATCGACCCCCAGCGAGGCGAAGCGCTCGAGCATCGCGCGCACCGTCTCGGGCTCGGCCACATCCCAGAAGGGGTGCGCCCACACCGCGACGCCGCCGGCGGCGTGGATCAGCTCGATCGCCTCCGCCACCGTCGGGCGCGTGCGCGCAACGTAGGTGGGCACGCCGGGCACCAGGTAGCGGGGAAAGAGCTCGCGCAGGCTGCCGATCCCCTCGGCGGCGATCCGCTGCGCGTTGGCGGGGTGGTCGAGCAGCGCGTGCGCGAGGTGGGGGCGCCCCAGCGGGTCGCCCGCGGCCTGGCGGCGGCGCAACTCGGTGTCGTCGAGCTCGAAGCCCTCCGTGCGCAGCAGCTCGGCCATCGCCAGCACGCGCCGCTCGCGGTCGCCGCGCAGGTCCTCGAGGGTGGCGGCGAAGGCGGGGTCGCGGTGGTTGACGAGGTAGCCGAGGATGTGGAGCTCTTCGTAGGCCTCGTCTACCGAAGAGAGCTCGGCGGCGGGGATCACGCGCACGCCCGCGCGCGGGCCCTCCGCCAAGGCCTCCTCGACGCCGGCGACCGAGTCGTGGTCGGTGAGCGCCAGCAGCTCCACGCCCGCGGCGGCGGCGGCCCGCACCACCTCGGCGGGGGAGAATTCGCCGTCGGAGTGCAGCGAGTGGGATTGCAGGTCGAACGTGGGGCGCATCGGCCGCGTACCGTACAGGTCTCGGCCTGCACCCGTCGGTTGCGGGGAGCGCCCGGGGAGCGCCCGCCGCCGCGCCCACGAACCCCCTCAGCCGTCGAGCGAGCGCTGAAGCTGCTCGAGCACGCGCACCACGCGCAGGCCGGAGTGCCCGTCCGAGCGCGGGGTGGCGCCGGTGCGGATGCACTCGACGAAATGCTCGCACTCGACGCGCAACGGCTCGACGGGGGGGATTTGCGGCGAGAAGATCGCCCCCGAGCGCGCGATGTACTCCCCCCACGAGCGCGTGTCCTCGTCGAAGCCCTTGTCGTAGAGCGTGAGCTTGCCCTCCAGCTGCATGTCGTCGAAGGTCGCCATCCGCCGCGCGCCGACGACGGTGAGGCGCCGCTCCTTGTGGGGGTCGAGCCAGGAGAGGTGCAGGTGCGCGACGATCCCGGAGGGAAAGCGCAGGTAGCAGAAGACGACGTCCTCGACCCCCGCGCGCACGTAGGAGCGCCCGTGGGCGACGCACTCGGAGGGCTCCTCGCCGATCAGCGACAGGATCACCGAGACGTCGTGCGCGCCGAGGCTCCACAGCGCGTTCTCGTCGGCGCGTAGCTTGCCGAGGTTGAGGCGATTGCCGTACACGTAGTACAGCTCCCCCAGCTCGCCGCCGGCCAGCAGCTCGCGCAGGCGATCGACAGCGGGGTGGTACTCGAGCAGATGTCCCACCATCAGCACCCGCCCCGCGCGCTCGGCGGCAGCGACAGCCGCTTCCGCATCGACGGCGGTGGTCGCGAGCGGCTTCTCCACGAAGCAGTGCTTGCCTGCCCCCACCACGCGGACGGCGAGCTCGGCGTGCGAGGGCACCGGCGTGGCGAGCACCACCGCATCGAGCTCGGGGTCGTCGAGCAGTTCCTGCAACTCCCCCGTGACGCGCGCGCCGGGAAACTGCTGCGCCGCGCGCGCACGGGCCTGCTCTGAGGGATCGCACAGCCAGCGCAGCTCGCAGCCGGGGAGCGCAGCGAGGTTGCGCGCGAGGTTGGGCCCCCAGTAGCCGAGGCCGGCGACCCCGACCCGAATTGATGCCTCGCTCACGAGGCGAGCGTATCGATCGCCTGCACGCACCGTTCGGCGGCGTGCCCGTCTCCGTACAACCGCGGTCGCTCCTCGGGGGGCTCACGCTCGAGCGCAGCGAGCGCGGCTGCGGGGTCGAGGTCCACGAGCGTGTTCCACCCGGCCTCGACGGTCTCGACCCACTCGGTGGTGGAGCGCAGCGTGATGCAGGGCACTCCCGCCAGATAGGCCTCCTTCTGGACGCCCCCGGAGTCGGTGAGCACGGCGCGGGCGTTGCACAGCAGTGCGGCCAGCTCGCCGTAGCCGAGCGGCTCGGTGACGCGCAGCCCTTCGATTCCACCCAGCTCCTCCAGCAGCCCTGCATCGTGCAGGCGCGCGCGTGTGCGGGGATGCAGCGGGAACACCACCGGCGGGGGCAGCGTCCGCACGAGCCCCACCAGTGCGCGCAGGCGCTCGGGCGGGTCGACGTTGCCCGCGCGGTGTGCGGTGAGCAGCAGATAGGAGCCGGCCCGCACACCGTGAGCCTCCAGCGCGCTCGTGTCCACCCGCGCGGCGGGTTGCAGGCGCAGCGCAAGGTCCACCATCACGTCCCCCACCACCTCGACACGCCCCGCGATCGACTCCGCGTGCAGGTTCTCGGCGGCGGCATCCGACGCGCACAGCAGCAGCTCGGAGAGGTGGTCGGTGAGCACGCGGTTGCGCTCCTCGGGCATCGTGCGGTCGAACGAGCGCATCCCGGCCTCCACGTGCACGACGGGCACGTCCGCATCGGCCGCGGCGAGCGCGCCGGCGAGCGTGGAGTTGGTGTCGCCGTACACCAGCACCGCGGCGGGGCGCTCCCGCGCGAGCAGCGGCTCCAGCGCGGTGAGCATCCGCGCAAGCTGTGAGGTGTTCGATCCTCCGGCGATCCCCAATTCGCGCTCCGGCCGTGCCAGCCCCAGCTCGCGGAAGAAGACCGCCGAGAGCGAGTCGTCGTGGTGCTGGCCGGTGTGCACCAGCAACTCTTCGTGGCGCTCGCGCAGCAGTCCCGAGACCGCGGCGGCCTTGATGAATTGGGGACGGTTGCCGACGATCGTGAGGATCTTCACGGTGGTGACCCGCACTGGTTGTCCGGGGGGAGGTCGGGAGGGGGGCTTGCCCCCTTCCCGTTCCATTGTTGGGGACGGTTGCCGACTACTGTGAGGATCTTCACGTGCCGCAGACTACGCGGCCGCTCCGACAACGGACGTCGACCAGTCGATCACCGATGTGGGTCGCACGACGTGGCGGCTCATCCCCAGCTCCTTGGGCGCGAGGCCGAGCGCGAGGCCGACCAGCTGGGGAAGGTGCAAAACCGGCATCCGCAGCTCGCGCGCGACCACGCCTTCGGCGGCGGGCTGCTGCAGGTCGAGGTTGAGGTGACAGAGCGGGCAGGGCGTCACCAGGCAGTCGGCGTCGGCGTCCACCGCGTCGCCGAGGTGGCGGCCGGCCTGCTTCAGCGAGGCCTCCTTGTTCATCGTGACGATCGGAAAGCCGCAGCACTTGCGCATCCCGGCGTACTCGATCACGGTGCCGCCGAGCGCCTCGATCACCTGCTCCAGGTAGTGATCGCGGGGGGTGTCGGCGTCGATTCCGAGGCGCTTGCGGGGGCGCACGATATAGCAGCCGTAGAAGGGCCCCACCTTGAGGTTGGTGAGCGGCCGCTTCACGCGGGAGCGCAGCTCATCGAGGCCGATCTCCTCGACCAGCAGCCACAGGAAGTTCTTGTTTGTAAAGGATCCCGCCCACCCGCTCGGATCCTTTTCATAGGAGAGCCCCTCGGGGGCGAGCGTGGCGTTGACGTGCGCGCGGTACTCGGCACTCGCGTCGAGGCGCTCCTGGCACTCGCTCTGGGCGCCCTGGCAGGTGGAGCAGATGTTCATCATCAACTCCGCGCCATCCACCTGCTGGGCGAGCGCGAAAGTGCGCGCGTTGAGCGTGTCGGCGAGCTCCTGGTTGTGCTCGGCGATCACGCCGCAGCCGGTGCAGTTGGCGCGGTCTAGTTGGACGAGCTCGATATCGAGCAGGGGGGCGACGCGCGCCATCGAGCCGTGCAGCTCGGGGGTGAAGCCGCGGCTGACGCAGCCCGGCCAGTAAGCAACCCTAAGCATCAGCTTGCGCTCCCTTCCCCGGCCGCTGGCGCCGGATGGTCCCCATTCGCCTCCGCGCCCGCCGTGGCGCCGACGGGCGTGCCCTCGTCTTCGTCCTCGCCGGAGATGTAGAGGTTCAGCTCATACCGTTCGGGCCGGCCCTCGACGGTTTGGTAGATCCGCTTGACGGCCTGCAGGTCGGCCGGCGGGATCTTGTGGCCGAACAGCGCCAGCTTGATGCCGATCTTCCCCCGCGCGATCGCCTTGACGGCGGTCGGCAGCAGCGAGAGCAGCTCTTTGCCGGCGGCCGGGTGGAATTTCCCGAACCACGAGTTGCCCCCGTAGGAGCGCGGTGGCAGTTCGGCCTCGTGCAGCAGCCCGTAGTCGCGCACCAGCGTGGTGAGGGCCGCCTCGTGGCGCTCGCCGTTGTTGGCGTCGACGATGTGCTGGTCGGAGATCGCGATGCGGCGCAGGCGCATGATCTGGCCCATCGGGTTGACGTCCTTGGGGCAGGCATCCACGCACTTGAAGCAGTGCGTGCAGTCGAAGATCCCCTGCGGGTCTTCGGAGAGGTCCACGAGGCGCTCGCGCTGGCGATCGTCACGCGGGTCGCCGACGAAGCGGTAGGCCTTCGCCAGCGCGGCGGGGCCAATGAAGCCGGGGTCGACCTCCATCGCCAGGCAGTCCGACACGCAGGCGCCGCACTGGATGCACGCCATCGACTGCGTCACATCGACCATCGCGTCTTTCGCCACCACGTACTCGCGCTCGGGGACGGGCTGCTTGGCGAGCAGCCACGGCGTGACGCGCTGGATCTTCTTCCAGTGCACCGCGTCCATGTCGACGATCAGGTCCTTGATCACGGGCATGTTGCCCATCGGCTCGATCTCGATCACCCCGTCCTTGCCGGACGCGCGGGCGTGGTCGAGGTGGGTGTGGCAGGCGAGGCCGGGTTCCCCGTTGATGCGCACCCCGCAGCTGCCGCAGATCGCCGCGCGGCAGGAGCAGCGGATCCCGATCGAGCCGTCGAAGCGGGCTTTCGCCTGCAGGATGCCCTCCAGCACGGAGCGGTGGGGCTCCAGCTCGATCGTGTGCTCGTCCCAATAGGGGGCCTCGCCGGACTCGGGGTCGAAGCGGCGCACCTTGAGCTTGAACTGCTCTGGCGGACGGTGGGTCTCAGCCATCAGCGGAGCACCTCCCGGACTTTTTTGTTGGGATTTGGATGGGGGCTCGCTGTTCTTGGCGGATCGGCTGGGAGAGCAACATGGTCATCATCAATACTTGCGCTCCTCGGGCTGCCACTGTGTGATCGTCACCGGCGAGTAGCTCACCTCAGGCGCGCCGTCCACGCCGAGCGAGATGTCGATGTGCTTCAGCCACTCCTCGTCGTTGCGCTCGGGGAAGTCGGTGCGGAACTGCGCGCCGCGCGACTCCTTGCGCTCGATCGCCGCAACGACGGTCGCCTCGGCGCAGTCGAGCATGTAGCCGAGCTCCAGCGCGCCGAGCACGTCCTGGTTGAAGACCGTGCCGCGGTCGTCGACGTAGGCGCTGCGGGACTCCTCCTGCAGGCGCTTGACCACGCCGAGCGCCTGCTCCAGGCCCTGCTGGTCGCGGTACACCGCGACGTACTGGTTCATCGTCTCGCCAAGCTCGCTCTTGATCTCCGAGATGCGCCGGCCGGAGCGATCGCGCGCGAGGATTGCGTCGATCGCGGCGACGTCGTCGTTCAACCGCCCGTCGGCGACCGTGGGCATCGGCATGGAGAGCGCCCGCGCCGCGGCGTGTTCGCCCGCGCGGCGGCCGAAGATCAGCGTGTCCAGCAGCGAGTTGGCGCCGAGGCGGTTGCCGCCGTGCACCGAGACGCACGCCACCTCGCCCGCGGCGTACAGGCCCTCGATCGGGGTGGCGCCGTTGACGTCGGTCTTCACCCCGCCCATGATGTAGTGCTGGCCGGGGCGGATCATGATCGGCTCGCGGGTGATGTCGACGCCGGCGAAGTCCTTGCCGATGTTGACGATCTCGCGCAGCGCCTCCAGCGTGCGCTTGCGTGGCACCTTGGTGATGTCGAGGTAGATGCCGTCTTTGTTGGCGCCGACGCCGCGGCCCTCGAGGATCTCGGTCTGCTCGGCGCGTGAGACGACGTCGCGGGAGGCGAGGTCGAGCTTGTTGGGGGCGTACTTTTCCATGAAGCGCTCGCCCTCGGAGTTGAGCAGCACCGCGCCCTCGCCGCGCGCCCCCTCGGTTATCAGCAGGCCGTTCTCGACCAGCGTGGTCGGGTGGTACTGCACCATCTCCATGTCCATCAGCGGCGCCCCGATGCGGTAGGCCTGCGCGATCCCGTCGCCGGTGACGATCAGCGCGTTGGTCGTCGGGCTGTACACCTGCCCGGCGCCGCCGCAGGCGAGGATCGTGTTCTTGGCGTGGAACACCTCCATGCGCCCCGAGCGCACGTCGCGCGCGATCGTGCCGCAGCAGCGCCCGGACTCGTCGCGCAGCAGCGAGGTGACGAACCACTCCTCGAAGCGCTCGACCGTCTCGTGATGCTTCATCAGTTGCTCGTAGAGCACGTGCAGGATCGCCTGGCCGGTGATGTCGGCGACGTAGGCGGTGCGCTTCATCGAGGCGCCGCCGAAGGCGCGCAGATCGAGCAGCCCCTGCTCGTTGCGGTGGAAGGTGACGCCGATGTGCTCCAGGTGCATGACCTCCTGCGGGGGCCTCCGAGCACATGATCTCGATCGCGTCCTGGTCGCCGAGGAAGTCCGAGCCCTTGACGGTGTCGTAGGCGTGGGAGTGCCAGTCGTCGTCGACGCTGATCGCCGCGTTGATCCCGCCGGCGGCGGCGACGGAGTGCGAGCGCACCGGGTGGACCTTGCTGACGATCGCCACGCTCGCGCCGCCCTGCGCCGCGGCGAGCGCCGCGCGTTGGCCCGCGAGACCCGCGCCGATGATCAATACGTCGTGCGCCGGCATGCGGGCGGGAACTCTATACGCCAGCGGCGGGGCGCAGCGCCTGGCGGATCTGTGCCACCGTCACGACCCCGCGCAGTACGCCGTCGTCGTCCACCGCCACCATCGCTCCCAGGCGGCCGAGGCCCTCCGAGCGCAGCACCGATTCCAGCGTCTGATCCTGCTCGATGCGGACCGGCAGGTTCTCCTCCAGCACGTCGCTGACCGGCAGCGCGGGTCGCCCGGCGGCGATCTCCGCGTCCACGCGTTCGGAGCGCACCACGCCGAGGAAGTGGCGGGCGGGATCGACGACCGCGAACCACGGCCAGCGGTAGCGCCGGAAGAAGTGCTCCTGGGCATCCAGCAGCCCGGTCTCGGCGGGGATCGTTACCGGCTCGCGATCCATCACGTCGGCCACCTTCAGCCGCTGGATGCGCTGGTTGACCGTCCCCTGCGCACCGCCCCGGTGGCGCTCTGGTAGACGAACAGCCCGATGAACGCGAGCCACACAACCCGCCGATTCGTGCAGCGCCACCAGCACGCCGATCCCGGCCGCGCCGATCAGCACCCCGAAGCCCTGCCCCACGCGCCCGACCACGCGGGTCGCGAGGTTGCGATCGTCGGTGCGCCACCAGATCAGCGCGTGCACGATCTGGCGCGCCGTCGAGCGGAAAGGCGGGGATCAGATTGAGGATCAGCACCAGCACGTTGAGCGTTGACCACCCAGCTGAGCCACAGCACGACGGGGGTCGTGAGCACGCCGCCGTTGCCGACGGCGACCGCGAAGAAGTGGT
>CAWAFK010000005.1:0-464013 GCA_963781325.1 uncultured Solirubrobacterales bacterium | reverse complement strand
ACTCGCTGGCGAGCGCGCCCAGGATGTCCAGGCGCGCGGCGCGCCGGGCCGGGGCCTGCGCGGCGAGCACTCCGGCGAGCGCGCGGCGATCACGAGCAGCACGACCAGCGTGCCCACCGGCACCGACAGCACGTAGCCCGAGCCCGATAGGGCGAAGGTGGTGACGAGGACCGCCCCCACCACGCCGATCACCAGTCCGAGGACGCCGCCGAGCAGCGCGGTGATCAGCGACTCGTAGCGGATCAGCTGGCGGATCTGGCGGCGGGAGGTGCCGATCGCGCGCATCATCCCCAGCTCGCGGGTGCGCTCGTAGATCGAGAGCACGAGCGTGTTGACGATGCCGAACAGCGACACCACCACCGACAGCGCGAGCAGCACGTAGACGAGCAGCAGAAGCTTGTTGACTTTGCTGTTCTGTTCGTTGGTGTACTGCGCCGCGGTCTGGGCGTGAGTCTGCGGGAAGCTGTGGCGCAGCAGCGTGTCGATGGCGCCATTCACCGCGGCGCCGTCCGCGCCGGGGGCGTAGGCGACGAAGCTCACGCCGTCTTCGCGCTGCCCGAACGCCGCGCGCGCCAGCGAGCGCGAGATCGTGAGGTTGGAGAGCAGGCCGATCACTTCTTCCTTCACCACGCCCGCGATCGTCAACGTCACCCTGTGCCGGGAGGGCGTCAGCACCGACAGGCGCTGCCCCACGCGCAGGTGGTGGGCGCTCGCGAACTTCTCGCTGACGATCGTGCCCCGCTGCCCGAGCGCCGCGAGCGTTGCCGCCGAGCCGTGTTCCCATTCGATCTTGTACATCCTCCCGAACGATTCAGGTTCGATCGCGGTGACACGGCTTTCTTCGTCGATCACCGGCGCCCCCGGTTGCGCGAGATCGCGCACCCTCCCCTGCGTGAAGGCGATCGCGGTGACTGTGCCCACGCCATGGATCGTCCTCAGCGCCGGCGCCACCGCGGCCGGCAGGCCCTGCCCGCCCTGGGTGTTCTGCACGATCAGGTTGCCGGCGAAGGAGCGGTTGACCGCGCGGTCGATCGTCGCGTTGGTGCCGGCGGCGAGCACCGAGATGAAGGCGACCAGCCCCAGCCCGACGGTCAGCGCGAGCGCGGTCACGAGCGTGCGGCCGGGCTGGCGCACCGAGTTCTCGCGCGCGAGGCGCGCGGTGATCCCGCGCCAGCTCACCAGCCAGCCGATCGCGCCGGCGAGCGCCGGCACGACGCGGTAGTGACGCGGCGGGCGCTCGCCCTCGCGCCGCAGCCGCGCCCACAGCCTGGCCGCACGCACGCACCATGCGATCGCCAGCACCGGGAACACGACATGCCCGCCCGAGAGCGCTCCGAGCCCGAAGATCACGACCAGCCCGACCACGAAACGCACGATCAGCGTCCGCCGGGTCGGCAGTGGTCGTGGCGGGATCTGCACGCCCTCGCGCATCGCCGCGATCGGTGGCACGCGCGTGGCCCGCAGCGCGGGGAGGAAGCCCGCGAGCACCGTGACGACGATGCCCACGCCGAGCGAGACGATCACCGTGCGCGCCTCCAGCACCGTGCCGTTGTCGGGCAGGTCGGCGCCGAACGCCTTGAACAGCCCGTCGAGCGCCGGCGCCAGGCCGATCCCGCCAAACAGTCCGATCACCGCTCCCACGACGCCCAGCAGGAGGCCTTCCTCGACGACCGCGCGCATGATCTGCCCGCGCGAGGCGCCGAGCGTGCGCAGCAGGCCGAACTCGCGCGTGCGCTGGGCGACGGTGATCGAGATGGTGTTGAAGATGATGAACGCGCCGACGACGAGCGCGACGTAGGCGAAGATCAGCAGGAAGGTGCGCAGGAAGCCGAGCTCTTCTTCGAGTTCGGAGGTCTGGTTGGCCGCTTCCTGGGCGCCGGTGCGCACCTTCAGCGTCGCCGGCAGGGCAGCGCGGACGCGAGCCGCAAGCTGTTCGGGTGCGATGCCGGTGTTGGCGGCGACGTTGATGCTGTCGTATACGCCCGGTTCGCCCGCGACGTACTGTGCCTGGCTGGGGATCAGGAGCGCGACGGTCGTGCCGCCGAAGGATTCGCTGCCCGCGAACTTCGCGATCCCGGCGATCGTGTAACGCCGTGCCGGCAAGCGGCCCGCGATCACGATCTGCTGGCCGAGCCGCAGATGGTTGCGCGCGGCGCTCGCCTGGTCGATCGCGACCTCCTCGGCGGTGCGCGGCAGATGACCCTGCGTCGCAGTGAACGCCTCGAAGCGTGGCGGCTGCAGGGCATCGACGCGCCCCGGCGCCCCGCCGCTGGTGAGCCGCTTGCCGCTTGTGGTGAGCAGCGCCGCCTGGCTGGAGATGCTGCCCGAGGCCGCCGCCACGCCGGGCACCGCCCGCACGCGGGCTAGCGTCGCAACGCTGAGCACCGAGGCCTGGGAGCCGCCGAGCGTTTCCTTTTCGGTGACGACCACCGCCTTGTTGGCGTAGGCCGTGTCGAAGACTTCCGCGAAAGCGTGGTTGATCGTGTCGGTGAGGATGTACGTGCCGGCCATCAGCGCCACGCCGAGCGCGATCGCGATCGCCGTCAGCAGCACGCGCAGCTTGCGCTGCACGAAGCCGCGCAGCACCAGCGTGAGCATCAGCATCAGCCAACGGCCTTCATCAGATCCAGTGCCTGCTCGGCGCTGGCGGCCTCGCCATCGTGCACGATCCTGCCGTCGGCCAGCACCAGCAGCCGGTCGGCGAACGACGCCGCGTGCGCGTCGTGGGTGACCATCACGACCGTCTGCTCGAAGTCGTCGACGGCGTGGCGCAGCAGCTGCAGGACGTCGCCGGAGGCTTTGGAGTCGAGGTTGCCGGAGGGCTCGTCGGCGAACACGACCGCGGGGCGCGAGATCAGCGCGCGGGCCACCGCCACGCGCTGCTGCTGGCCGCCGGAGAGCTCAGCGGGGCGATGGCTGAGCCGGTCGCGGATGCCGACCGTGTCCACAAGACGGTCGAACCACTCACGATCGACCTCGCGCCCGGCGATCGACAAGGGCAGCAGGATGTTCTCCTCGGCATTGAGCACCGGCAGCAGGTTGAAGGTCTGGAAGATGAAGCCGATGCGATCGCGGCGCAGCTGCGTGAGCGCGCGGTCCTCCAGCTCGGTGAGCTCCACGCCGCCGACGCTGACCGTGCCCGAAGTCGGGCGATCGAGGCCGGCGAGCAGGTGCATGAGCGTCGACTTGCCCGATCCCGACGGGCCCATGATCGCCGCGAAGCGCCCCATCGGGAAGTCCACCGTCACCCCTGCCAGCGCATCGACGGCCGCCTCGCCTTCGCCGTAGCGACGGCACAGGTCCCGCGCCTGCACGATCGTACGAGCACCGCCGTGGGCGGCGGCATCACCGTTTCCGGGATCTGGGTCTGACATTGAGTTCGTGAGCATGGCCATCACGATACGCGCCCGCGCGTCATCCGCCAGTCGGCCGATCTCGGCGCTCCACGCACTGGCGAGGGCGCACCGGGCTGCGTGCACGAATCGATGGTCGGTTGCGTGAGCGCTTTGCGCCATGACCGGGGGTTCGGTGCCCTTTCTGTACGCGTTCTCTAGCGTTTGGGGCGATGGATGCCGAGATCCTCACAGGGGCGGTGGTACGGACCATGGACCCGCGGCACCCCGTCGCCCAGGCGGTGGGGGTACGTGCCGGTCGGGTCACGGCCGTGGGGTCAGCCGCCGAAGTAAGGACCGCGATGGGCGAGGGAGCTCATGTCAACGACCTCGGCGGTGGTGTGCTGCTGCCGGGGTTCATCGACGCTCACCATCACCTGGCGTACGCGGCACTCGACTACGGAGGAGTGAGTCTGCGGCTGCCGGCAGGCAGCAGAATCGAGGAGCTGCTCGGGGCGATCCGGAAGGGCGCAGCGGCGAAGCCTCCGGGGTGGGTGTACCTCTGCGGATACGAGGCGGGCAACCTGCGCGAGCGCCGCGCGCCCAACGCCGATGAGCTCGAGCAGTGCTGCCCCGGGCGCCCACTGTTCGTGCAGGCCGCCAGCGGCCACGACGGCGCGCTCAACCATGCCGGACTGGACGCGATGGGATGGGCCACCGGCTCGCCGGACCCGCACAACGGCGTGCTCTTGCGGGACCGGCGGGGGCGGCTCACGGGCGGGGTATCCGAGGCAGCGGCGTTCATGGCCGAGGCGTCATTCCGCGACCAGTTGCTCGCCGACGGCCCGGAGGTGTGGTTGGCGGCATGTGAAGCGCACGCCCGCGACCTGCTCGCGCTCGGCATCACCCGCGTGGGCGATGCCGCTGTGGCTCCCTCGGTTGAGCGTTTGTACCGGCGCGCCGCCGAAGAGGGTCGCCTGCCCATAACCGTTCACTCGATGCCCGTGGCGTCAACGTCCCTGCTATTGCCGCGCTTCGACGGGCCCGCAACCGGGGAGGGTCCTTCGCGCGCGCCGACCGGCCCCGCGAAGCTGTTCGTCGACGGGGGACATCGCTGTGCGGTGTGCCTCTCAGCCCCCCAGGCAGCGTGGGTCGCGGGAGCGCTGCTGAAGAACGTGCTCGGCGGAGGCGGACTGGCCGTGTTGCGAGCGGCCTCGCGCAGTGGCAGGCCACGACTGGGACGCGACCTGCACCTGCACGCCGGGATGCGCTTCTGGCCCCGGGACGCCCTCGTCGACGCGGTTGGCCACGGCAGCCGGCGAGGCTTTCAGATCGCCCTGCACGCGATCGGCAACGAGGCGATCGACCTCGCCCTCACCGCGCTGGAGCGCAACGAGCGCGAGCTCACCGCCGCGCCGGGGCGCCCGCGCCTGGAGCACCTCGTCTTCGCCGAATCCCACCAGCCGCGCCGGATCGCCGATACGGGAGCGATTGCGGTGGTGCAGCCCGCATTCATCACAAGCGCCGGCGACGACATGCTGCTCACACCCATGCCACCATCGATCGAGACGATGCCGCTGCGCTCGCTCAGCGAAGCAGGTGTGGAGCTGGCCGGCAGCTCGGACTACCCCGTCACCCAGCCGGACGTGCTTGCGGCCATCAGCGCTGCCGTCACCCGCCGGACCGCCAGCGGCGCGACGCTTGCGGGCGACCAGGCGGTCGACGTGGAGCTGATGCTCCGCGCGTATACGCTCGGTTCAGCCCTGGCGCTCGGGTGCGAGCACGAGGCCGGCTCGATCGCGCCCGGCAAGCAGGCCGATCTTGTGCACCTTGCACGGGACCCGCTTGCTTGTGACCCCGCGAGTCTCGCGGAGGTTCGGGTCGAGGCCACTTGGGTCGCCGGGCGCCGGGTGCATCCACGGCGGTAGGGCCGGGGCCAGTCAGACCGTCGCCCTGGCCTGTGTTGACCCGTGCGCCGGGTCGCGGACGATCACTGTCTTTGTGGTCAACCGGGCGTATGCCGCAGGTGCGTCCTCCCAGCTGACGACCTCGCTCGTGACCGGCTGGGGGTCGAAGCGGCCGTCGGCGATCAACTCCAGCAGGGCGGGGAGGAGCGGCCGCGCCTGGCAGGGTCCCGAATGGTAGGTCACGCACGAGAGGTACATGTCAAAGAGCGGAACGGGCTGCTGCTCGAAGTAGATGCCGGTGCTCGTGCAGTGCCCTCCGACGGCTGTCGACCGCAGCGCGCAGCGCAGTCCCGCGGGTGTCGCGCTGGCGTCGACCACCACCTGGTAGGGGCCGAGACGCTCGGGCGGGACGCGCGCCTCGATCGGGTTAGCGCCGTAGGACGCCGCGATCCCCAGCCGCGTGGCGTCGCGGTCGAGGTAGTCGACCCGCTCGGCGCCGAGGGCCTTGGCGAGCCCGGCGGCATAGAGCCCGGTGCTGCGGGTTCCCCCTCCCACGATCAGCACGTCCGCGCCGGGCTGCCGGGAGAGATGTGGAGCAACGCAGCGCCACGCGTCGGGCAGGTTGTCGCTGGCCGACGCCAGCACAACCGGCGAAGCCGCCGGTGGGAGCGCCACGAGCATCTGCTCGGCAAACGGCACCCGCACCACATCGGCCAACGCGCTGCCCCACCCGCCGCCGATCGGCAGGCCGAACATCGCCAGCGGAGGGACGGCCGTGCAGCCCGCGGTCACACCGCGCAGACAGGCCGCGCACACGCCGCAGGAGATCTTCCACGGCACGATCACCACGTCGCCACGCGCGAAGCTCGTGACGTCGTCCCCGATTTCGAGCACCTCGGCCACGAACTCATGGCCGATCGCGAACGGACCAGGCAGCGGCGCATCGCCGCGTACGATCGCCGTGTCCAGGTCGCAATTCGCGGCAGCGATCGGTCGCACGATCGCCTCGCCCGGGCCCTGCAACTCGGGGTCCGGAGCCTCCTCCCATTCGAGTCGTCCGGGCTCGATGAACAGAAGTTGACGCATCAGCTCACCCAGAAATCCCGCGCGAGCTCGCCTCGCGATAGGCGAGCTGCGTGAATGAGCGCGGGGCCTCGACCCGCGCCACCGTGTCATCTGTCATGTCGTCCCCTAAACTATGGTCGCGAATGGATACTAGTATCGAATCAATATCAGATACGAACGCACACCGCTTCCACGATTGCTCAGTCGCGCGTGCGCTGGACGTCTTCGCCGACCGCTGGACGTTCCTGATCCTGCGCGAGAGCTTCTTCGGGGTGCGCCGCTACGGCGAGCTCGCGCGCAACCTGGGATGCTCGCGCACGATCCTCAGCGTTCGACTGCGCCGCCTCCTCGCCGCCGGCGTGATGACGCGTCACCGCTACCGCACCGACCCCGACCGCTACGAGTACCGCCTCACCAGGTCCGGGATGGAGCTCTACCCGGCGATCGTCGCGCTCATGCACTGGGCCGACGAGCACCTCGCCGGCTCCGACGGCCCACCGCTGCTCCTGCGCCATACCCCCTGCAACGCCGACACCGTTCCCGTGCTGATCTGCTCCGTGTGCAGAGAACCCCTGCACGCCCACGACATTCAACCGCACCCGGGGCCGGGGGCCGGACCTGGATCACCTCGTAAGCGAGGCGATTGATTCTTCACTCATTCCGACACGACACCAACAAGATGAGCGCCGACGCAACAGCACCAGCGCCGACGTTCGGATGAGGAGCAAGACCATGGAACATCGACCACTCGGACGCACCGGTGTATCGGTCAGCAAGCTGTGCCTCGGGGCGATGATGTTCGGCGACTGGGGCAACAAGGACCATGACGACAGCATCCGCATCATCCACCGCGCGCTCGACGCCGGCATCAACTTCATCGACACCGCTGACATCTACTCGGGAGGCAAGTCCGAGGTGATCGTCGGCAAGGCGCTGGCTGGCGGCAGGCGCGACGATGTCGTGCTCGCCACCAAGGCGTGGGGCGCGATGGGCGAGGACCCGAACCGCCGCGGCGTTTCGCGACGCTGGATCATCCGCGAGATCGAGAGCTCGTTGAAGCGGCTCGGGACCGACTGGATCGACCTCTACCAGATCCACCGCTACGAGCCCGACGTCGACATCGAGGAGACGCTTGGCGCGCTCACCGACCTCGTCCAGCAGGGGAAGGTCCGCTACATCGGCTCCTCGGTGTTCCCGCCCTCGGCGATCGTGGAGGCCCAATGGGCCGCACACGATCGGGGGCTGCAGCGCTTCGTGTGCGAGCAGCCGCCCTACTCGATGCTCGCCCGCGGGATCGAGGTAGACGTGCTGCCCACCTGCCAGCGATACGGGATGGGCGTGATCCCGTGGAGCCCGTTGTCGGGCGGTTGGCTGTCGGGCAAGTGGCGCAAGAACGTAAGTGATCTGAAGCCGATGTCGGCTGCCCGCAAGCGGCTCACCGACCGCTACGACCTGTCGCTGCCCGCCAACCAACGCAAGCTCGACGCGGCCGACCAGCTCGCGCAGCTCGCCGAAGAGGCGGGGATGTCGCTGATCGAGATGGCGATCGCGTTCGTGATCAACCATCCGGCGGTCACCGCGGCGATCATCGGTCCGCGCACGATGGAGCAGCTCGAGAGCCAGCTCCCTGCCGCCGACGTCGCGCTCTCCGACGACGTCCTCGACCGCATCGACGAGATCGCCACCCCCGGTACCAACATCAACCCCGCCGACGGTGGGTGGGTCAGCCCCGCCCTCCAGCCCGCGGCGCGACGGCGATAGCTGCGCCGCGGAGTCTCGGGGCCTCACCGGCCTTGCCTCGAGTCCACCCCGCTTCTGGCAGCAGCACAAAGCCGGCGCGGCTAGCAGCGTCTCAACTCTGCGTGGCGGTGTAGCCTCAACCTTGATGATGCTGAGGCGTGTACGCCGGATCGCGACGGTCGGCGTGGTGGCGATGGCGGTGTTGCTGGTTGCGGTATCGGTCCTGACGGCGAGGCGCGGTGCAGAGGCCGGCGGCGTCACCACCCTGCCCGCGCCGCTCGCGGTTGGGACTGCGCTGCAACGACCACGGACGGTGCCGAACATGCATCTCACAGACGAGCAGGGCCGGCCGTTCACGGTGGACCGGTGGCACGGCAAGTGGGTGGTCCTGGCACCGGACGATACGGCCTGCAACGAAGTGTGCCCGATAACTACGGGCGCTCTGATGCAGCTCAGCTCACAGCTTCGAGCGGACGGCCTGAGCGGTCAGGTTGTGGTCGCCGAGGTGACCGTCGATCCCTGGCACGACTCGCCCGCGCGGCTGCGCGCCTACCGTCGCCTTACGGGCCTGGACTTCGAGCTCCTGACCGGCACGCCGTCCGAGGTCCGTCGCTTCTGGCGCTACTTCGGCGTCTACTACAAGCGCGTGCCGGAAGGCAGCCCACCAGCGATCGACTGGTACACGCACAAGCCTGAGACCTTCAACGTGGAACACTCGGACAACCTGATCTTCCTCGACCCCGCCGGCCAGGAGCGGATAGTCAACGAAGGCATGGCGGATGTGGGCAGGCATCTGGAGCCGGCGCTGCGCGGGCTGCTCAGCAACGTCGGGCTGCATAATCTCGCGCACCCCAGCCTGCCGTGGACGCCCACACAGGCGCTTGAGGACCTCTACTGGCTGATGGGCAAGGAGATCCCGGCGAGCACGCTGGAAAAGGTCAGCCCACCGAGCGCGGCCGACGCCAGGCATGTACTGGCTGGCTCGCCGGCGCCGCTGGCGGCGCTCCACGACCAGGCCAGCCGGCTGCTCGGCGGGTTCGGTGCTCTGCAGACGCGGTTGCGTCAGCTGCGCGGCTACCCGGTGGTGCTGAACGCCTGGGCGTCATGGTGCCCGCCGTGCCGGGCGGAGTTCCCGATCTTCGCTGCCGCCTCGGCGCTCTACGGCCGCCAAGTCGCGTTCCTCGGTGCCGACACCGAAGATACCGCGGGAGACGCGAGCGCGTTCCTCGCCAAGCACCAGGTCAGCTACCCCAGCTACCAAACATCATCAGCGGCGCTGGACTCGATCGCTTCGATCGAGGGCACCCCGACGACGATCTACATCGGCCGTGACGGGAAGGTCGTTTACAAGCACATCGGCCAATACGAAAGCGAGGCGACCCTCGATGAGGACATAGCGCACTACGCACTCGGGCGCTGAAATGCCCGCGCCCGCGCACCCGGGGAGCTCAACGTCGCGCTCCATCGCTTCCTCTGTACGATCGCCTCCGTGCCGGATCTCCTCCACCACATGGCAAGTTTCGCCCGCTTTTCAGCCAACCGCGGGGAGCGAGAGCGCCACGACGCCGACGCCATGCGCGAGCTTGCGAGCAAGCCGCTCGAGCTGGCGCGGGGGCTCGAGCTCGAATGGCTCGGTGTCGCAGGCTACCGGCTGAGCTATGAGGAACAGACGATCTACATCGATCCTTACCTCTCGCGTGTTCCGCTATCCAGCGTCCTGCGCCGCACGCCCGCGCTGGCGAACCCGACGCTCCACGAGCGCTACCTGCGCCCGCCAGGTCAGCTCGCCGGCATACTCGTCGGCCACACCCACTTCGACCACGCGATCGACGTCCCGGAGATCGCACGCCGTCACGGGTGCTCCGCCTACGGTTCAAGCTCGCTGGTCAACCTGATGCGACTCCACGGACTCGGCGAACGCGCCGTCGAGGTCGAGCCCAACCGTCGCTATGAGCTGGGACCGTTCACCGTCACCTTTGTCCCGAGCCTGCACTCCAAGCTGCTGCTCGGCCTCGCGGTCCCCTTTGACGGCGAGCTAACGTGCGAGCATCTCGACGCCCTCTCACCATCGGCCTACAAGTGTGGTCAGGTGTGGGGCATCCACATCGAGGTGGCGGGAACCACCTTCTACCACCAGGGCAGCGCGAACCTGATCGACGACGCACTCCGTCACAGCGGCGTCGACGTGTTTCTCGCCGGCATCGCCGGGCGCAGCTTCACGCGCGACTACTGGGCGCGAATCTTGCCCCGTCTGCAGCCGCGCACAATCGTGGCGAGCCACTTCGACGACTTCTTCCGTCCCATCGACGCTGCGATGGGGTTCTCCACGAACGTCAACCTCGCCGCTGTCCCCGACGAGGTCGCCGCGGTGAGCCGCGATTTCGAGGTTGCGACCCTCTCGCCGATGGAGCCGGTCGGAGACGCGCGCGGCTAGAGGACGAAGGGGATGAGCATCTTTGTGCCGCTTCGGTACGCCGGATACGCCGTGGGGAACGTTGCGATGAGGTTCTTTTCCTCCACCGATGCGCTTGCGCCGCCGAGCAACCCGTGCGGACTACTACGGACCAACGCCGACGGCGGGGTGCTCGCCCGGCGCATGACGCCGCATGGCAGCCTCATGTACCCGCAGGGCACCCCGCTCGAGCGTCGCCTCGAGGATCAGCACCGTCGCGCACAGCAGTGCCCAGGCCTGGGCGACGAGCGCCCACAGACGCTCTTCGAGCCCCTGGGAGCCGGCGAACGAGTTGTGCAGCACAAACGTGACGATCCCCGCGGCCAGGAGCACAAGAGCGCCGCTCAACACGAGACGCGCGAGCCGGCTCGGCCACGCCGAGCGCGCAAAAGCGAAGCCGGTCAGCAGGAGCGAGACCTTGATGCCGAGGCTCACCCACTCATGCGTGTAGTGGTGCCAGGAGAGCGCGCCCGCGGCTTCGCGTGACCTGCACACGGCGCTCACCGTCGGTGAGCAGTCCATTTGCAGCTGTCCGACGAGCATCGCGCACAGGCCGGCAAGCACGAAAAACAACGGCATCGCCAGCGGCCACGGCCGCGTACGCAACGCCGGTACGATCGCGACCGCGAGCGCGATGAAGCCCAATCCCCATATCCCGACGAAAATCGTGAAGATCCAGGGGTTCGCCGCGCCGCGCCGGCCGAGCTCGCTTATGTACTGGCGAACCGGCGAGTAGTGGGGTTCGAGAGCGCCGGCGAGCATCCACCCGCCGACGAACACCACCTGTGCGAGGATCGCAGCCCACGCCAACAGGCACGTCCGGCGACGCACCGCATCGGGCAGAGGCGGCCACCCTGCCGGTCTGAGCCAAAGCGCGACGTTGCGTAGCACGGTCCTTTTTGGATGCTAACCCATGCTGCGTTGTCCACACCGCCACCGCCTACAGCTCGGACTCCAGCGCAGGGGTCGGATGGGGATGCGAGTGGGGCGCGAGTGACCCCCCCGGCGCAGGCGCCCCCTGGACGTCGGGCTTGGTGACGGTCACGTAGGCGACGAGCGCTATGAACACGACGAGCGCCAGGGCGCTGATTGTGCCGTCCCCAAGGCCGAGACCGGTGATCGCGGACGGCTTACTGAACCAGTCCGCGAAGGAGGCGCCAAGCGGGCGTGTCACGATGTAGGCGAACCAGAACGCGACGACCGGGTTCAGACTGAAGCGCCACCAGCCGATCGCGGGGATCGCGATGATCGCGGCGAATAGCAGCACCGACCCGAAGAAGCCGAGGTTCAGCGTGGTCGCAGTCAGATCCCCAGCGGCGGTGCCGAGCGCGAACGTCGCCAGGACGGCGGCCCAGTAGAAACTCTCGCGCCGGCGGGTGGTGATGGTATGGATCGACAACGTGCCCTCGCTGCGGTACCAGAGCAAGAACACGGCGGCCACGACGCCCGCGAACAGGGGCGTGGTCACCGCATAGGGAATGTTCGCCCCGTCGTGGATGCCGTCGGCGGCCATCGTGCCGAAGATCGCGACCATCATCACCGCGAACCAGTAGATGGGGGCACGGTACTCGCGCTGGCGCAACTGCAGCCACAACGCAAACCACAGGCCAAAGATGCCGATCGCCCCCGCGATCGGCACGCTGTGCTGGCCGAGGAAGTCCGACATCGACTCGCCCATGCCCGTGGTCAGGAGCTTCAGGACCCAGAAGATCAGGGTGATCTCGGGCACCTTGGCCAGGGTGTGGCGGACTTGGTGTCGCGATGAGGGTGCGGGCGCGCTCATGTGTGCAGTGTCCTCCTTGACGGGACCTGGCGTGGCCTCGATTTGAAGCCGGCCAGAGTGCCAACTTTGTCTTTGCCTTCGCTAAAGATGCACACCTATGAGAAAACTCTCATCGTGCCTGCGGCCCGGCGAATTCAGCTTTATGCTCGCGAGCGCTCGCGACGCTGAGGCCGGCGAACGGACACGTCCTCGGGTCTCCAGCCACGCACGGTAGCGGCCAAGCGCACGTCGTTGCGCACGCTGGTCGCACTCGAGCGCGTAGAACGGGTGCGTCTTGCCCGTGGGGTGCCGGCCGCGCGTGACGCGGCGCATCTGGTGGCGGGCAAGCGCCATGCCGGCGGCAGAGACGAGCGTCTTGTCAGACCATGTGACGGGCGCAAGCCGCTCGGTAGCCTCACCGCCTTCCTGCCAGCGGCTGCCGAGGTCAAGGGTTATCGCCATCGCGCTCGCCATGCCGACCAACGCAACGCCACTCGCGAGCACCTGCTCGGCAGGTGATACTCCCGGGAATACTGCCCCACGAGCCTCAGCGTTTTTCGCCTGCTGTGGTCTGTTTGTGGTCTCCCAGACCAACCCGATCCAGACCAGTCCGACAAGGCTCCTTGACAGACTTCGCTTGACAAGGTATCTTGTCATCGTGCGCATCGGGCAGACAGCTCGCACGCACGGCATCGCAGATGAGGACATGCTCCACGCCGTCCGCAACCCCATCGCCCAATGGCGACTCGACGACGACTTCACGATGCGCGTCGGCCCTGCCCGCAATGGCGACCTGCTCGAGATAGGCGTGCTCGGCATCGACACCGACGACCCCGTGATCGTCCACGCCATGCGCGCCCGCCCCCAATACCTACCCCACCGATGACCGGAGCGAAAGCCATGCACACCGAAGAGGAGATCCAGCGGGCGGCGAAGCTCGCCGAGGAGTTCGACCCGTCTGGCGTCCCGATGGACGACACGACCGACCTGCGCACGCTCGCAGAGGCAGTCGATAGCGTCCGCGCCGGCGAGGCCCGGGTCCGCGAGCTGGTTGCGCGCGCGCGCGCCAACGGCCGGTCGTGGGGCGAGATCGGGATCGCGCTCGGCGTCTCTCGACAGGCTGCCCGCGAGCGGTTCGCTCAGAAGATCCACGCTTAGGTTTCGTCCATAGCGGGCTCCTCCTCCTCTGGGGGCAGGCAATCAGAGCAGAACTCGCAGGCGACCGCGCTCCGACTCGGGATCCCGCTCGTCTCTAACGACACGATCTTCCAAGGTGACGTCAAGGTCGCACCCGGTTTCCACGGAACGGCCGCGCCCCCTTCGGCGCGGCCGGTCTCAGGTTGACGCGAGCCCGCGATCTCAGCCGCCGAGGAACGCGGCGGGTAGGTTCCTGCCGGGCACTTCGTCCGGCAGGTAGATCTTCGGGTCGCCCGGGTACGCCACCTTCCAGTCGTGCGCGGAGTACCAGTCGAACCGGTTGAGCAGCACCGGCTTGGCTGAGTCCGGTACGGCGTTCGGCCCGAGGAAGGACTGATGCTGCTTCCAACACCCTCTGAGCCCATAGCACCCGGCCCTCACCGGCGCCGCCTCCGGACAAACGTCCCCGACGGTTGTCCCCACGCCGGTGACGATGTAGCTGATCGCGAGGACGACGAGGTCCTGCCAATGGAGAGTGCCGCCCCACGCCAGCCAGATCACGAGGCCCAGGAGGGCGACTGGGACGACGGTGACGACGATATTGGCGAGGCGATCGACTGCCTCGTGCTCGATGACATCGGTGTCACCGCTGACGGGTTGCTGCGACACGGCTATCTCCAAACAGGCCCGCGTCTGTCCACCTCACGGCGGACAGACGCGAAAGAGTCTAGGAGGCTTGGACGTTGACGGCCTTGGGGCCTTTCTCGCCAGCCTCCGCCTCGTATGTGACCTTCGCGCCCTCGGCGAGTGAGCGATAGCCCTCACCGACAATCGCGGTGTGATGAACAAATAGGTCCTTGGACTGGTCGTCGGGCGTTATGAACCCGAATCCCTTGTCGTCGCTGAACCACTTGACGGTTCCACTAGCCATTGCATTCCTCCTGCGTTGATAGTGCTGCGAACGCGGAGATGCTTTGAGCAAGGCTACGAGCGCTGGCACTGCGATGTTGGGCTGGCGCCCAACCTGATGTGGCAACGGTAGCAGCTCACCGCCCGAGGGTGTCTTACCGGCGGCACATGCGAATGGGAAAGTGACTTCGACAGTCAGCCCGCCGCCTGGGCTCGGTTGGGCAGTCAGCGTGGCGCGATGGGCGGCGGCGATCGCGTCGACGATCGCGAGGCCCAGCCCATTCCCGCTTGCGTGGTTGGTGCGGGTGCCGTGAAGACGCTGGAACGGCTGCAGCAGGCGCGGCACCTCCTCGGGGGGAATCGTGGGACCGCTGTTTGCGATCGCCAGGAAGGCGCGCTGGTCATGAGTGCCGGTCGTGATCTCGACGTGTCCCTCGGGGATGTTATGGCGGATGGCGTTGTCAACCAGGTTGGCAATCAGGCGCTCCACCAGCCGTGGATCGCCCGCGGCCGGCGCTGGCGCCAGCGTCGCGCGAACGTCGAGGTCGCGGTCCGCGGCCTCTGACTCGCGCGCGAGCAATGCCTTGGCGGCGATGGCCGCGAGATCGAGGCGCTCCCAGCGCTCCAATCCCGCTTGGCCGCGCGTGAGCGCCAGCAGGCCATCGATCATCTGCTCCAGGTGCTGCTCAGAGGCGAGCACTCGCTCGTGGGCCGTGCGCAACGAGGTGAAGTCCGCCTCGGGGTCGGCGAGCGCGACCTGGATCAGAGCTCGCTGGCGGGGCGCGCAGCTCGTGCGAGGCGTTGGCGTTGCGCTGTGAACGCGGCGTCCAGCCGCCCAAACAGGTCATCGAGAGTGTTTCCGAGCTCCTTGAGCTCATCCTGCGGGCCGTCGAGGCCAGGCGCTCGTGCAGGCTGGTGGAGGAGATCCTGCGGGCCGTGCGAGTGATGGTCCGGATCGGTCGCAGCATCCTGCCGGCCACCAGCCAGCCCGCCAGGAGGGCGAGCACGGCGACGATCGCCAGGGCGATGCCCGAGTTGACCAGCAGCTGGTGGGAGTCGGCAGCGCGCTGTGCGGCTTGGACGGGCCCCACCCGGGCCAGCTGATGCACAGCGTCTGCCAGCTGATGCTGGCCCTGTGTCAGCTGATGCTGGGCCCCGCCCAGCTGAGCCGGGAAAGCCGTCACCAGCCGGGGCCGCGCCTGTGCCAGCTCCTGCTGGGCCTGTCCCAACTCCTGCTGAGCCTGGGCAAGCTGATGCGGATGCTGGAGGAGCGGCTGGACGGATTCAGCCTCAGGCAGAGCCTTACCGGGCTGAACCGAAAACTGGCTCGGTGCAGGCGGATAGGGAAAGTGGAGATGCTGGATGGCAGAGGTGTGAGGGACCTTCGGCAGATGCGGCGTTTTGTATTCGGTCGCACGCTCGAAAAGCCCGTAGGTGATAACGACCAACGCGACGCCGGAGACGAGGAAGAGGCCGCCGTACAGAGCGGTAAGCCGCAGCCGGGCTGTGCGGCGAGGCAGTCGCAGCCAAGCGGGTGCTGCGAGCCGGCGGTGCGCGACTTCCATCGCTGCCCTCCGATGCGGTAGCCGGCCTTCGCGACGGTCTCGATCACGGGGGGATCGCCGAGCTTCGCGCGCAGCCGGCTCATCGTGATCCGCACGGCGCCCGTGAACGGGTCGGCGTTCTCGTCCCACACGCGTTCGAGCAGCTCCTCCGCCGAGACGACCCCGGCCCCGGGCGACGAGCAGCAGCTCCAGCGCTCCGAACTCCTTGGGCGTCAGCTCCAGCTCACGGCCACCGCGATGCGCGTGGCGCTTGGCCGCGTCGAGCACGACATCGCCGTGCTCCAGCACCGGCGGGGTGGGCAGCTGCGCCCGGCGGGCAAGGGCGCCGATGCGCGCCACCAACACGGGGAAGTCGAACGGCTTCGGCAGGTAGTCGTCCGCGCCGGGCCCCAGCCCGTCGACGAGATCCTCATTCTCCGCCGCGCCGGTCAGCATCAGCACCCGGCTGCGCCCGCCGGCGGCGAGGAGCTTCGCGCACACCTCGTCGCCGTGGATGCCGGGAAGGTCGTGGTCTAGCACGATCACGTCGTAATCATTGACCAGCGCGCGCGTCAAGCCAGCCTGGCCATCGAGCGCCACATCGACCGCTATCCGCGCGTGGCGCAAACCGGCGGCGACCGTTCCGGCCAGCTCCTCGTCGTCCTCGATCACAAGCACCCGCATCAGCAGCTCCTTGTCGTGAAGGTAGCGCGGCAGTGTTTCAACGCTGTTTCGCCGACTCCGTCAAACAACACCGCCGCCTGCCTCGGAGAGTTGAAACAGGGACGAAACAGTCCACCGCGTACAACCGATCTTGGAAGAGGACGCCAACCCGAAGCAGACCCGAAGGAGACCACATGGCGCACAGCATCCACACCAAGAGGCTCACCCCGCCGCGACCGCGCATGCTCACCGCCGCGGCCCTCCTGAGCGGGGTGCTGGTGGTGGGATGCGGGGGAAGCTCCCCCAGCCCGACCGTGGCACGGCTGGCAGGCACAACCAGCTCGGGGAGTGCCGGCGGCGCGAGCGCCCCGGGGGCGAATGCCGCGGCCGGGGGCGGTGCGGCCAGCTCAGGCACGCCCTCGCCGAGCGCCCTCGAGTCGGACGCGCTCGCCTACGCCAGGTGCATGCGCTCGAGCGGCGTCCCCAACTTCCCAGACCCGACCGACGGCGGGGGCTTCCTCTTCCACGCGAGCGCCGGGATCGATCCCTCATCGCCCGCGTTCAAGGCGGCGCAGACGAAGTGCCACAAGCTCCTGCCGGGCGGCGGCCCCCCTTCGACGACCAACCCATCCCCGCAGACGCTCGCGCATTTTCTGAAGATCGCGCGGTGCATGCGTGCGCACGGGGTTTCCAACTTCCCCGACCCGCGGACCTCGGTCCCGTCCAACCCGTTCGGCTCCGGCGGCGGCGTGATCAGTGACATCGAAGGCGTGATCCTCGTGTTCCCGAGCACGATCGGGCGGCAGTCGCCGGCCTTCACGCGGGCAGCAGCCGCGTGCGCGTTCCCGCTGCACAACCACTGATGTCCACCGGGGTCAACGGGCAACCCCACCTGCAGCTCCCCCACCAGGCGGAGGACCCGCATTGGGAAACCGCACTTCGGCGTGCAGGCCGCCCGCAGGTTGGGGGTTGATAGCCAGCGATGCCCCGTGGGCGTCAGCGATCGCATGCACGATCGACAGCCCGAGGCCGTGTCCGTCGCCGCGGTCGGTGCGCTCGACCCCGAGTCGCTGGAAGGGCCGCCAAAGCCGCTCCAGCTCCTGCGGCGATATGACCGGGCCATCGTTGGTCACCGACAGGGCGGCACGATCTGAGCTGGTCGCGGTCGTGACCTCGACTCGCCCCCCGGTCGTGTTGTGGCCGATCGCGTTATCGACGAGGTTCGCCACCAGGCGCTCGATCAGCTGCGGGTCCCCCTCAACACGGGCGGGGTCGAGCTTGACGTGCAGCCGCAGACCGCGGCGCTCGATCTCAGCGTCGCGGCCGGCGAGCACGTCGTGGGCGATTGCCGTCAGATCGACCGGCTCGCGACGGTCGAGTCCCCGCTCGCTGATCGCGAGGCTCAGCAGCGCCTCGATCAGCCCCTCCAGCTGCTGCTCGGAGGCGAGCACGCGTTCGTGCGCCGCGCGCAGAGACGCGACGTCCGCTCGCGGATCCGCGAGCGCCACCTGGGCCAGCGTCTTGAGCCGGGCGAGCGGTGTGCGCAGCTCGTGGGAGGCGTTGGCGACGAACTGGCGCTGGGATTGGAAGGACGCGTCGAGCCGTGCGAGCAGCCCGTCGAAGGTAGCCCCGAGCTCCTTGAACTCGTCATCGGGCCCGTCGAGCGCGAGCCGGCGATGCAGGTCGGTGGCCGAGAGGTCACGGGCGGCGGTGGTGATCGTGCGCAGCGGGCGCAGCACCCGTCCGGCGAGCAGCCACCCAAGCCCCATCGAAACGGCCGCCATCAGCGCGAGCGCGATCACTGACACGATCGCGAGCACGCGCAGATCCACGTTGCGCTGATTGGGGTCGACGACCGAAACCGTGACGCTGTGCGAACGCGACCCGCGTGGAAAGGGGATCGGCAGCTGGTTCGGGGCCGGCACGGAGCCAGAGCCGGAGTGGATGAGGGGCACTCCAACGGCCTGTGAGTATGCGCCGTGGGTGTGCGCGACGCCGACGTAGGTGAGCGCCAGCAGCACGGCGCCCGAGATGAAGAACACACCGCCGTACAGCAACGCCAGGCGGAGGCGAATGGTGCGCCGTGGAAGGTGCAGACGCCGCGCCAGCGCAGATGATCGTCGGCCGAGATGCACAGCGATCCTCAGATCCGGTAGCCGGACTTGGCGACCGTCTCGATGATCGGGGGGTCGCCGAGCTTTGCGCGCAGGCGGCTGACAGTGATCTTGACCGCGTTTGTGAACGGGTCGGCGGCCTCATCCCACACCCGCGCCAGCAGCTCCTCAGCCGAGACGCTGCGCCCCCGGGAGGCGAGCAGCAGCTCCAGCACGCCGAACTCCTTCGGTGCGAGCTCGAGCTGCTTGCCGGCTCGAACGACACGGTGCTGCGCCGAGTCGAGCACCAGGTCCGCGTGGCGAAGCAGTGGCGGAATCGCGGGCTGAGCGCGGCGCGTCAACGCGCCGATCCGCGCGACCAGCACGGGGAAGTCAAACGGCTTTGGCAGGTAGTCGTCCGCGCCCAGACCGAGCCCGCCCACCAGGTCCTCGATGCTTGCCGCGGCGGTGAGCATCAGCACCCGGCTGCGACATTCGCTATCCACGAGCCTGGCGCAGAGCTCATCGCCGTGCATCCCCGGCAGGTCGCGGTCGAGCACGATCACGTCGTAGTCGTTCACCGTGGCGCGCGCGAAACCGGCCGGGCCGTCGAGCGCGACGTCCACGGCCATGCCCGTCTGGCGCAGACCAAACGCGATCGCCTCGGCCATCTCCCCGTCGTCCTCGATCACGAGCACCCGCATGGTCACTCCTCTTTCACGGCCGGACTTCGTTGCGGATCCGGCGTGTGCCCCAGGCTACTTCCCTGCGGTTTCAGCACGGTTTCGCCGGCGGCCTCACGCGAGCGCCGGCTGCCCGGGCGGCGATACATCCGCGTGGGTGCCGGCTGCCCGGGCGCCGATACGCTCCCGAAACCGCCGATGTCGTAGAAGCACTCCAGAGCACGATCTTTCCGAGCTGCGAAGGAGACGACATGCAAGGCCACGCCAAACACAGCGGCGACCGGAGCACGGCGACCGTCCAAGGATTGGGAGCCGCTTCTCTGGCCGCGGCCCTCATCGCCCTCAGCGTGCTCGTGAGCGGCTGCGGGGGCAACTCGCCCACCGGGGGCGTGGCGAGCCTTGGGTCGCACGCGTCCACAACATCCACGACGAGCTCGACAGGAGCTGGGTCGGGGGCTGGGCCGGGTAAGTCGGCGTCGCCCGGGAGCCAGGGGGTGGCGTACTCGGCCTGCATGCGCGCGCACGGGGTCCCGAACTTCCCGGACCCAAAAGTCTCGACCAACGGCAACGAAGTGAAGGTCGCGGTCAGGGTCACACCGGGCATCACCGGCAATCCCCAGTTCAAGTCGGCACAGCAGGCCTGCGGCAAGCTGCTGCCCGGCGGTGGTCCGGGCTCGGGCCCAAACCACCAGATCAGCCCGCAGGAACAGGCGCAGTACCTGAAGGCGGCGGCGTGCATCCGCTCACACGGAATCCCCAACTTCCCCGACCCGACGTTCTCGGGCGGCGGCGTACACATAGAACACCAGGATCTGAACGAGAGCTCCCCAGCGTTCAAGGCGGCGGTGCATGCCTGCGAATCGCTGATCCCCGGCGGTGTGCACGGCGGCTCCGGCTCCTCGCGCGAAGCAGCACCGTGACGCCGGGTCCGCGGCTCTCTTCTCCCACGCGGTTTTTGCACCGCCAGGATCGGGAGGTGGCGCTCCTCAGCTTTCTTTCAGGTTCGCCTGTCAGCATCGGCTCGTGCGTCTGCTGGTCGTTGACGACGATCCCTCCGTTCGCGAGGCGCTGGAGCTGGTGCTGGACCTCAATGGATTTGGGGTGGCGACGGTCGCGGACGGCAGCGAGGCGATTCGCACGCTCGCGGTGGACCGGCCCGATGCGGTGATCCTCGATGTGCTGATGCCGGGGCTGGATGGCTTGGAGGTCTGCCGTCGGATGCGCGCGACCGGCGATCGCACGCCGGTGCTGATGTTGACCGCGCGTGCGGAGGTCTCAGAGCGGGTGGCGGGTCTGGAGGCTGGCGCCGACGACTATCTGGTCAAGCCGTTCGCGAGCGAGGAGCTGGTGGCCAGACTGCGCGCATTGCTGCGCCGCACTGGCTGGGAGGGCAACGAGGAGACGATGCGCTTCGAGGACCTGGAGCTCGATCCGCTCACGCACGAGGCGCGCCGCGCAGGCCGTGAGCTCGACCTGACGCGTACCGAGTTTTTGCTGCTGGAGCTGCTCATGCGTCATCCTCGTCAGGTGCTTTCACGCACGAAGATCTTCGAGTGTGTGTGGGGCTATGACTTTGGTCCGGCGTCGAACTCGCTGGAGGTGTATGTCGGCTATCTGCGGCGCAAGACCGAGGCCGGCGGAGAGCCGCGCCTGGTGCACACGGTCCGCGGGGTCGGCTACGTGTTGAGGTCATCCTCGCGATGAGTTTTCGCCGGCGTATGGTGCTGCTGGCGGCCGGAGCGGTGGCCGCGGCGATCGTGATCGCGTCGGTGGTGGTGTACGTCGTGACCGGCAACGAGTTGCGCGGGCAGATCGATGCCAGCCTTCGCCAGAAGCTGACTCCCGGGCCGCAGGCCGTTCAGATCCGCTCCACCACCCTCTCCCCGGCCGCTGTTGCGAAGTTGAAGAAGGAAGGTAAGTGGCCGCCCGGGGGTTTGCCGCGAATCGCCTTCGGCGGGCCAGCGGCGGGAACGACCCACTCCGGCGGGCGGGGATCGGCGCGCGGCGGTGGGGAAGGTCTCGCCCGCGAAAGTGGCGGGGGGAGTCTCCATGGGGAAACGGTCTCGATCGAAGGCAATGCCGCGTTCGCGCCGGGCGGCCCTGCCGCGAAAGCGCCATCGCTGGGCATGCCCGTTCAGGGGAGCCCTTCCAACCAGCTCGTCAAGCTCGTGCTGCCTGCTCCGAGGCTCGGCGGGGCCACGGGGGTCGTCCAGCTGTTCCAGTCCAACGGGCAGGTTCTGCGCTCCGAAGGCAAGGTATCCCTGCTCCCTGTCACCGTCGCCACCCGTGCAGTGGCCGCGGGCCGCCGTAAGGCGTTCTTCAGCGACGCGACCGTCGGCGGCACGCATGTGCGGATCCTGACCGAGCGTGCGCCCGAAGGAGGGGTGTGGCAGGTGGCGCTGCCGCTGACCGATGTGGACAGCACGCTCACGCACCTGAAGCTGGTGCTGGCGCTCGTGTGCTTGGGCGGGATCGCGCTTGCCGCCGCGCTTGGGCTGCTCGTCTCACGGGCGGCGCTTGTGCCCGTACGGCGCTTGACGGGCGTCGCCGAGCGCGTGGCTCGCACCCAGGATCTCGGTCACCGCATCCAGGCGAGCGAGGAGGATGAGCTCGGGCGTCTGGCCGGGAGCTTCAACACGATGCTGGCTGCGCTCGAGCGCTCTCGCCTCGCGCAGCGCCAGCTCGTCTCCGATGCCTCGCATGAGTTGCGCACGCCGTTGACGAGCGTGCAAGCCAATCTAGACGCGCTTGCGATGGGCGAGGAGCTGCCCGCACGCGAACGCGCTCGTATCCTGGCCGCCGCGCAGGCGCAGCTGCGGGAGCTGACGGTGCTGGTCGGCGATCTGGTCGACCTGTCCAAGACAGAGGTCGACGAGATCGAGATGGAGGACGTGCGCCTGGATCTGGCTGCCGCCGGGGCAATCGAGCGCGCCCGCCTGCACGCACCGGAGTGCCGCTTCCTCCTCGACGCGGAGCCCTGTCTGGTGCACGCCGCGCCCGCGCGCCTCGAGCGGGCGATCGCCAACCTGCTCGACAACGCCTGTAAATGGAACCCGCCCACTCCGCCCGCCGGGCGGGCGAGCGGTCCAATCGAGGTGCGTGTCCGCAACGGTGTTCTGGAGGTCCGCGACCACGGTCCGGGGATCACCGCGGAGGATCTACCCCGCGTGTTCGACCGCTTCTACCGCGCGCCCGACGCCCGGGCGCGACCCGGATCGGGGCTCGGACTGGCGATCGTCAGGCAGATGGCCGAGGCTCACGGTGGAGCTGTGCATGCAGCCAATGATCCCGGTGGCGGCGCCAGGTTGACGCTCGAGCTTCCCCCGCTTCAGATGACCGACGCCGAGCTCGCCGCGTCCCAGCGGCATGCTCCCGCTGCTTCCAGCGTCGTTTAGGAAGTTCCTCGCCTTCTCTCAGCCAATTCTCAGGTTGCGTCCCACATGATGTCGACATGACAAGAATGAACCTCAGCGTGGTTGTGCTTGCGAGCACCGCCCTGCTCGTTGCCGGCTGCGGCAGCTCATCGAGCCCGGGCGTCGCGCACCTGTCGTCCAGCACATCCGGCGGCTCGGCCGCGGACGGCGCCGGCAAGTCCTCAACGCCTGAAAGCAGCGCGAGCACCCAGCAAAAGATGGTTGCCTACTCGCAGTGCATGCGCACCCACGGGGTGCCTGAATTCCCCGAACCGACCGAAGGCCACCTGCTCGTCCACAGCAGCAACCACAACGGGCACGTGACCGGAGTCAATCCGCAGTCGTCGCAGTTCCAGGCGGCGCAGAAGGTCTGCGGAAAGCTCTTGCCCAACGGAGGGAGCCCGAGCCCGGCAGAACAAGCCAAGATGCAGGAAAGCGCCCTGAAGTTCTCTCAGTGCATGCGCACCCACGGAGTCCCCAACTTCCCCGATCCGACCGTCTCAGATGGGGGCGTCAGGATGAAGCTGAAGGCAGGCGGCGCGAACGGGATCGACCCGGAATCGCCGCAGTTCAGGGCCGCACAGAAGGCCTGCCAGTCGATCGCGCCCGGGCCGGGCGGCAAGGGCGGTCCGGGCCCGCCAGGGCCGGGCGGCAAGGGCGGGCCCGGCGGTTCCGACGGCGAATCCGGGGGTAACGCGGTCGTGGTCCCGTGAGCGGCGGGGCGTTCGTGAGGCCGGCGAAACATTCCCGAAACCGTCGATGTCGTACAAACCGCGAAGCGCACGATCTCCCGTGTGGCGAACGAGGCGACATGCAAGCTGAGAAGAAACACATCGACGACCGGGCCAGAGCGAGAGGATGAGCGATCTGGTGTCTGGTGAGGCGGCGTCTGCGCCCCAGGCGGCTGGCCCTTCAGAGGATCGATCGACGCCCGGGTCGCCGGCGGGTCGTGCTCGCCGGAGGGTGCTCGCGGGGGTTGGGCTGGTGCTCGTCGCGGCTGTCGTGGTGCTGATCGCGACCGATCCCTTTGGTGGCTCGGGCAAATCGGGCGGTGGTGTTGCCGATAACGCGACTGCGACTCGCTGGCCACGGTGACCCGCCAGTCGTTGTCTTCGCAGACGCAGGTGAGTGGGACGCTTGGCTATGCGGGCTCGTCGAGCATTCGTGTGCCGTCGGGCATGGCGCCGTCCGCGGTGTCGCAGGCGCAGCAGTCGGTCACGAACGCTGAGGGGATGCTGAGCACGGCGAGCGCGTCGCTGGTGGCTGACAGCGAAGCGCTCGCGGGTCACCAGGCGACTGTCTCGGCTGCCCGCGCGAAGGAGGCGGTCGACTGTGCTGGTGATAATGCCGCGGAAAGCGCGTCCAGCGGTTCTCCCTCGGGCGGCGGGGGTTCGGGCCTGTGCGCGAGCGACGTGCAGGCGGTCTCGACCGCCGAGCAGAGCTCCACAGCTGCCGCGATGAAGCTGCAGTGACCGGGCACAGGTCTCCTCGGCCGAAAAGTCGCTCGCGAGCGCCGAATCGAGCCTGTCCACGGCGCGGTCATCAGCCGCGCTCTACGGGCAGAGCTCGACGTTCACGAAGCTGCCCTCGGTGGGCCAGGTCATCGCGCGCGGGCAGAGCCTCTATGAGATCAGCGGTCAGTCGGTGGTGCTGCTGTATGGCTCGGTGCTCCCGACGCGCGCGTTCATCGCGGGGATGTCCGCGGGATCAGACGTCGCCGAGCTGAACGCCAACCTCGACGCGCTCGGCTACGGGCAGGGGCTCACGGGCGATACGTTCAGCGCCGCGACCGCCGCGGCGATACGCGCGTTTCAGTCCGCGCATGGGTTGAGCGTGACGGGCGAGCTGCTGCTCGGCTCGGTGGTGTTCGAGCCCGGGCCGGTGCGCGTGACGAGCGTGACGCCGACGGTCGGCGCGACGGTCATGCCTGGTCCGGTGCTCGGTATCACCTCGACCGCGCGCCAGGTCAAGGTCGCGCTCGACGCGGCCCAGCAGGCCAGTGTCAAGGTCGGCGATCAGGTCACGATCACCCTGCCGGACAACCAGACCACGCCGGGCGGATCACGCTATGTCTCGAGCGTCGCGACGTCGCCGTCGAGTAAACGCCGGCGAAGAAGAAAGCGCGCCGACGATCGAAGTCGATGCCACACCGACCGATCCCGCGGCGACGGGACACCTGGACCAGGCGCCCGTGAACGTGTCGATCACCACCGAAAGCGTCGAAAACGCGCTCGCGGTGCCGATCGATGCGCTGCTCGCGCTCGCCGGTGGCGGCTACGCGGTGGAGGTCGCCGAAGGCCGCGTGCACCGTCTGGAGGCGGTCAGCCTCGGCCTGTTCGACGACGCCGACGGTCTCGTGCAGGTGAGCGGTCAGGGCCTGTCTGCCGGTCAGCGCGTGGTGGTGCCAGGCGACATCATGAGCTGCAGCATGACCAGTGAGCCGCGCCGACCCTCGATGCCGTCACTGAGGAACCCGGCCGGGCGTTCACGCGCGCGGAGCAGGCGCCGCCCGTGCTGGAGCTGCGCGCGGTGAGCAAGGTCTACGGCGCCGAGCCGCCCGTGTACGCGCTGCGGGAAGTGAGCTTCGCGGTGCGGGAGGGTGAGCTCGTGGCGATCGTGGGCCCGTCGGGTTCGGGTAAGACGACGTTGCTGCACGTGATGGGCACGCTTGAGCGCCCGAGCTCGGGGGTGGTGTCGATCACGGGCCTCGACGCGGCGGGGCTGTCCGATCGTGAGCTCGCGACGTTGCGTGCCACGCGTATCGGGTTCGTCTTTCAGCAGTTCTTCCTGGCGGAGCACTCCACCGCCCTGGAGAACGTCGCCGAAGGACTGCTCTACGCCGGCGTCGCTGTCTCCGAGCGCCGTGAGCGGGCGGCCGAGACGCTCGCCCGGGTGGGGCTCGCCGATCGTGCTCGGTTTCCGTCCGAGCAAGCTCTCCGGTGGCGAGCGCCAGCGCGTCGCGATCGCGCGTGCGCTGGTCGGCCGCCCCGCGATCGTGCTTGCCGATGAGCCCACGGGCAACCTCGACAGCGCCGCCGGCGCAGCGATCCTCGCGCTGCTGGAAGAGCTCAACGCCGATGGCGCGACGATCCTCGTGATCACCCACGACCACGACCTCGCCGGCCGCCTGCCGCGACAGGTGCAGGTGCTCGACGGGCGCATCGTGAACGACACCACCGAAGCAGGAGCTGAGGGTTCATGACCGGGATGGCGCGGTTGGGAGGCGGTGTACGCAGAGTGGGGCTCGGGCTGATTCTGACCGCGAGCTTGGGCGCCGCGGTTGGCATGCTCGTGGGTGGCCCGGCGTTTGCCTCGGGGGAAACCGGCGGATCGCCCGGCGAAACCGGAACGTCGCCCACCGGCACATCGGGGTGTCCGTCGTCCAATCCGCCGAACCAGATGACGCTCGTCGCGGGCACACCGCAGACGGCGATCCTGCAGAGCGCCTTCGCGACCGGGCTGCAGGTCGCGCTCAGCAACAGCGATGGCTGCCCCGTCACGAGCGCCGCAGCGGGGATCCCGGTCACGTTCAGCGCACCCGCCAGTGGCGCGAGCGGGGTGTTCTCCACCAGCGGGTCTAACACCGTCATCGTCGGCGCCGATGCCTCGGGTAGCGTGGCCGCTCCGGCGTTCACCGCCAACACCGCCGCGGGCAGCTACACCGTCACCGCCAGCTCGCAGTACGGCTCGGTCTCGTTCTCGCTGACCAACACCGCCGCGGGCATACCGGCGAGGATCGTCGCGATCCCGCTGAAGAGCAGATCGGCGGGCGTCATCAGCCGCTACCCGGAGCCGCTGCAGGTCAAGGTGCTGGACTCAGGCGGCAACCCGGTCGCGGGCACTACGGTCACGTTCACGCTCGGCTCCGGCGGCTCGGGCGCGTGCGGCACGAGCGCCTCCTCGAGCGCCGGCGCGACCTTCAGCGGCGCAGGCACCCAGGCGAGCGCGACGACCGGCGACACCGGCGTGGCGAGCTCGCCGCTGCTCACCGCGAACAGCACGGCCGGGTCGTTCACGGCGACGGCCGCCGTCTCGTCGGGCAAAGAACCCACCGGAGGGTCGGGTAAGGAAAGCTCTGGGGCATCCAGCGGCGGCGCGGCGACACCGGTGAGCTTCTCACTTTCAAACCTCGCCGGCAAACCCACCAAGCTCACCCCCGGCGTCGGCTCCACGCAGTCCACCCCCGCGGGAACCCCCTTCCCGATCCGGCTCGCCGTCACCGTCACCGACGCGCAGAAGAACCCGGTCCCGGGCGCGCTCGTCACGTTCTCAGCGCCCGTCGCGCGGCGCGAGCGGACGCTTCACCGTCCGCTCTCGCGGCCCCCACCATCGCGCCCGCGTCTCTCACCCCGACACGGTCAAGGTCAAGACCAACGCCTGCGGGATCGCCGTTGCGCCGGCCTTCACCGCCAACGACACGCAGGGCGGCTACATCGTCAAGGCGACCGTCAAGCACGCAAGGCCGGCGGCGTTCGCGCTCGTCAACGAAGCGCCCGGGCAGTCCCAGTGAGGGCGTGGTGAGCGCAGTCGCCGATCCCACCCGAGACCACGCCAGCACCGCGGACCTCGCCCCGCGGAGGCTGCGCGCCGTCCGATCTCGCGCGCGTGGCGAGCGTCGGGCTTCGTACCAGGCGGATGCGTGCGGGGCTCTCCGCGCTGGGGATCGCGATCGGCGTCGCCGCGATCGTGGCCGTGCTCGGCCTGTCCTCCTCCAGCCAAGCCGGGCTGCTGTCAGAGATCGAACGCCTCGGGACGAACCTCCTGACCGTCACCAACGGCCAGAGCTTCGCCGGCAAGACAGCCGAGCTGCCCCTCGTCGCGCCCGCGATGATCGCCCGTATCGACCCCGTCGAAAACGTCGCCGAGACGGGGAACGTCAAAGGCAACGTCTACCGCTCTCCACTGATCCCCACCGTCGAAACGAACGCCCTGAGCGTCCAAGCGGCGAGCCTCGGCCTGCTGCACACGCTCGGCATCGACCGTCGTGCAGGGCCGCTACCTGAACGCCGCCACCGCCCAGGAGCCCGCCGCGGTGCTCGGCTCCGCCGCCGCGCAACGGCTCGGGATCGACCACCTCTACCCCGGCGAGCGGATCTGGGCCGCAAACCAGTGGCTCTACCTCGTCGGGATCCTCGGCCCATCGGTGCTCGCACCCGAAATCGAAAGCTCGGTGCTCGTCGGCTTCAAGGCCGCGGAACGCTACCTGCAGTTCAACGGGCACCCCAACACCGTCTACCTGCGCGCCCAGAACAGCCAGGTCGCGGCCGTCCAGTCGGTGCTCGCCGCGACCGCGAACCCCGAAGCACCCAACGAAGTCAACGTCAGCCAACCCTCCGCCACGCTCACAGCACGCGCCGACGCCCAAGGCGCCTTCAACGGTCTCTTCCTCGGACTCGGCGCCGTCGCCCTGCTGGTAGGCGCCGTCGGCGTCGCGAACATCATGGTCATCTCCGTGCTGGAACGCCGCTCAGAGATCGGGCTGCGCCGCGCGCTCGGCGCGACCCGCGGGCCAGATCCGCACCCAGTTCCTCTCCGAGGCGATCCTGCTCGCGCTCGGCGGCGGCGCCGTCGGCGTCGCCGCCGGGGCGCTCGCGACCGCGATCTACGCCTCCACCAAGGGCTGGACGATCGTCATCCCCACCCTCGCCTGGGCAGGCGGGTTCGGCGCCGCGCTCCTGATCGGCGCGGTCGCCGGGCTGGTGCCCGCGCTGCGCGCCGCGCGGCTCTCACCTACCGAAGCGCTACGGACCGTGTGAGCGCCTCAAGCAACGCTCAAGACCAGCGCGTTCCCCGAGGGATCGTGCACAAGCGGTCCCTCTTCGCCGGCGTGCGACTCGTGACCGTGGGCCGCAAGTCGTGCAAGCACGCGTTCGCGCTCGGTCTCGTCGGGCAACACGATCGTCGCGTGGCGCAGGGCCGCAGCGCCGGCTGGGGGTGGGGAGGCGCCGGCGCTTTCCCAGGCGTTGGCACCGATGTGGTGGTGATAGCCGCCGGCGCTGAGAAACGCGGCGTGGTCCCCGAGCGCGGCCATCAGCGCGAAGCCCAGGACGTCGCGATAGAACGCAATGGCCTGCTGGACAGCGGCGACCTTGAGGTGGACGTGGCCCATCACGGTGCCCGGGGACAAGCCGCTGAAGTCGGGCGCTCGGCGGTCGGGAAGCTCGGCGAGCAGGCTCTCGACGTCGAGTGGCCGCGTCGTCATTCGCGCCGCGACTTGTCCCTCCCAGCGCTCGCGGGGCCGGTCGCAGTAGATCTCGATCCCATGCCCGTCGGGATCGCTCAGGTAGACAGCCTCGCTCACGAAATGATCGGAGAGACCGGCGAGCGCGACGCACTCGTGAGCGACGTGTGCCAGCCACCGGGCCAGGTCGACGCGCCGCGGGACCAACAGGGCGAAGTGGTATAGGCCTGTGGAGTGAGTGACAGGACGAGCGTCGGGCTGCTCGACGAGCACGAGCAGCGCTCGCTCACCGACGCCGAGCACGGCACGTCGCCCCGTCGGCGACGTTGACGTCCCTCCCGGCCCCCCGTCGAGCAACGTGAGGCCGATCGCACGCTCGTAGTAAGCGATCGAGCGCGCGAGATCGGCAACCGTGAGATGCACGGGGCCGAGGCTGGTGGAGGCCGCGATCGTCGCGCTCGCCGGCGCGCCACGGGCCTCGAGCTCCTCTGGATCGTTTATTTCTAACGGTCTTGGCATTCCCAGCTCATGCTAGGCGTTGCCGCGAGATCGGGGGTGTCATGCGTGATCGCCCGAGTTGCCCGGCGCACGCTAGGGCGTGATGATCACCCGGCCGAACGCCTTGCGGCTCTCGGCATATTCGTGCGCCGCAGCGGGTTCTGCGAGTGGGAACGAGCGATCGATCTCGACTTGCAGCTCGCCGCTTGCGACGCGCTCCAGCATTTCGCCGATCATGGGATGGACGCGGGCGTACTCCGACAGGAGCGCGCCGCCGAGAAAGACGCCGTGCAGCGAGTTGTTGCGCGTCCAGAGCGACCGCGCCTCGATCGCCGAGCCCGCACGGGCGGCCACCCCGACGCTGACGAGCCGCCCTCGGTAGGCGAGCACGCCGATGCTGTCGATCAGGTTTTGGCCGCCGATCGAGTCGAGGACGACCTCCACACCGCGCGAGTCGGTCAGCTGGTTGGTGCGCTCGACGAAGATCTCGCTCGCGTAGTTGATCGGGTGGTCGAGTCCGAGCGCCTTCAGCCTCTTCAACTTCTCCTCGCGGGAGGCGGTCGCGATCACGGTCGCGCCGGCGCGCTTGGCAAGCTGGATCGCGGCCATCCCGACGCCGCCGGCTCCAGCGTGGATCAGAGCGGTCTGACCCGCGGCGAGGTTGCCGGCGGTGAACAGGCACTCGTACGCAGTGCCGAACGCAACCGGCACGCACGCGGCACGGGCAGCATCCAGCCCGGCGGGGATCGGCCAGGTCATCGCCGCGGGAACCGCTCGCCTGGCCGCGTGCGACCCTGCTGCGTTCAGAGCGACCACGCGGTCGCCAACCGCGCGACCCTCAACCCCGGCGGCGACCTCGCTGATGGTGCCGGCGCTCAGATAGCCGACGATATGTGGGGTCGCGGGCAGATCCCCCGCCTGCGCGGGCGAGCAGATCGCCGCCCTCGATGCTGATCGCCTCGGCGTCGACGACCACGCAGCCGTCCGGGCAGTCGGGGTCGGGCACCTCCTCGTAGCGAAGCACCTCGGGCGGGCCGTTCTCGTAGATAACCGCTGCCTTCATCTGCGCCAATCCTTTTCGCTGTCGAACGCCGCGCCGTCATCGACCGTGCGGGATATCAGATCTGGTCTGCAGCCACGCACGGTAGCGGCGCAAGCGCGCGCCGTTGCGCGCGCTGATCGCACACGAGCGCGTACAGCGGATGCGTCCTGCCCGTGGGGTGCCGGCCGCGCGTGATGCGGCGCATCTGGTGGCGGGCAAGCGCCATGCCGGCGGCAGAGGCGAGCGTCTTGTCAGACCATGTGACGGGCGCAAGCCGCTCGGTAGCCTCACGGCCTTCCTGCCAGCGGCTGCAGAGGTCGGGGGTTATCGCCATCGCGCTCGCCATGCCGACCAACGCGACGCCGCTCGCGAGCACCTGCTCGGCGGTCTCGCGGCGGGTGATGCCGCCGGTCAGCATCAGCGGCAGCGGGCTGGTCTTGGCGAGCTGGGCGGCGAGCTCGAGGAAGTACGCCTCGCGTGCCGCGGTGCGACCGTCCGCCGGGCGACCAGACATCGCCGGGCTCTCATAGCTGCCGCCGGAAAGCTCGACCAGATCGACCCCGAGCGGCTCGAGCATCGCGATCACCCGCGCCGCGTCCTCGGCATCGAACCCGCCGCGTTGGAAGTCCGCGGAGTTCAGCTTCACCGCGACCGCGAACGACGAGGACACTGCCTCGCGGATCGCGCGTACGACATCGAGCAGCAGCCGTGCGCGGTTCTCCAAGCTCCCGCCCCACTCATCGCTGCGCTGGTTCACCAGCGGCGAGAGAAACTGCGAGATCAAGTAGCCGTGGGCGGCATGGACCTCGACACCGTCGAACCCGGCGCGCTCGGCGAGGCTCGCGGTCGTCGCGAAGCGCTCCACGGTCGCGTCGATCTGCTCCTTGGTCATCGCCACCGGCCGACCGAAGCGCTTGCTGTGCTTTCCAAGCTCGATCGCAACCGGCGAAGGCGCCCACACCACCCCCGGCATCTTGGCCTGCACCTGCCGGCCGGGATGACTGATCTGCATCCACATCGCGGCGCCGCCGGCCTTCCCGGCCTGCGCCCAGCGGGCGAACGGCTCGAGCGGTGCGCGATCATCGAGCACGATCCCGCCCGGCCCGGTCAACGCCTCAGCGTGAACCATCACGTTCCCGGTGATCAGCAGCCCCGCGCCGCCGTCGCCCCAGCAGCGATAGAGCGAGACCAGCCGCTCGTCAGGGAGCTGCGAGCTCGCCCGCCATCCCCTCCTCCATCGCCGCCTTCGCAACCCGGTTGCGCAGCGTGCCCCCCGACCGCAGCACTAACGGAGAGAACAGGTCGCTCGACATCAAAGCACCGCCTTTCTAGAATGTTGACGGTGCTTACATTAGCCCAATCTAGTGTCCTGCGCCGTTAATTCGTTGTAGAAGTCGTGAGAGGGATTTGAGGATCTGCTCCGCGGTCTTGGTCCAGATGAATGGTTTGGGGTTTTCGTTCCACTCGCTCACCCATCCGCGGATGTCGTTCTCGAGTGCCTGGACGCTGCGGTGGTCTGAGCGCCGGAGGAGATCGTTGGTGAGGTAGGCGAACCACCGCTCGACCTGGTTGATCCAGCTGGAGTAGGTCGGGGTATGATGCATGTGAAACCGGGGATGGGTATCGAGCCAGCGACGGATCGCGGGACTCTTGTGGGTGCCGTAGTTGTCGCAGATGAGGTGCACGTCGAGATGCTCCGGGACCTGGCTGTTGATCTTCTGCAGGAATTTCTTGAACTCGATCGTGCGGTGGCGGCGATGCAGGCTTGAGATGACCGTCCCGTCCTCGGTGTTGAACGCGGCGAACAGGCTGGTAGTGCCGTGCCGCAGGTAGTCATGGGTGCGCTTCTCGGGCATGCCAGGCATCATTGGGAACGCTGGCTGCGAGCGCGCCAGGGCTTGCACCTGACTCTTCTCATCAACACACAAAACGACCGCGGCCTCCGGCGGGTTCAGGTACAGCCCAACAACGTCATAGACCTTTTCCACGAACAACGGATCGCTCGATAGCTTGAACGTGTCCGCCCGGTGCGGCTTGAGCTCAAACGCCCGCCAAATCCTCCCGATCGTCGACTTCGATAGCCCCGAGCGCTCGGCCATCTTCGCACGCGACCAATGTGTCGCGTTCTCCGGCATGGACTCCAATGTCGCCACCACCACGTCCTCGACCTGCTCCGCGGTGATACTCGCCGGCCGGCCCGGCCGCGGATCATCCGAGAGCCCATCCAACCGCAGCTCACAAAACCGTCTGCGCCACTTCCCGACCGTCGGCTGAGACACGCCACACGCCAGCGCGACGTCCTTGTTTGAGCGGCCCTCCGCGCACGCAAGCACAATCCGCGAGCGCAACGCCAACGCCTGCGAAGACTTCCGCCGGCGCTCCCACCGAACAAGCTGCCCACGCTCCTGCTCGGTCAACTCCAACACCTGCTTGGGTCTTCCAGTTCCCGGCATACCACAGCATACCATACTTAGCAAACGAACTTCAGGCGCAGGACACTAGTAAACGCTGTCAATATCGGTGGTCGATGCCCGCGTCCAAGGCGAGCTACCACCATGGCGATCTGCGCGCGGCGTGTGTCAGCGCCGCGATGGAGCTGCTCAAAGAGAGCGGCGAGACCGCGCTGTCGCTGCGCGCGGTCGCGCGACGCGCCGGGGTATCGCCAGCCGCCCCATATCGCCACTACGCCGATTTCGAAGCGCTCGTGTCGGCGGTCGCGGCGCTCGGCTATCGCGAGCTTGCCGAACGACTGGCCGCCGCACATCCCTCCCCGTCAACCCCGGAGCAGTTGACGAGTGTGGCGGTCGCCTACGTGCAGTTCGCGCTGGAGCGACCGGCCCTGTTCCGGATCATGTTCGGAGAACCCTGTAACCGGGACAGCGACGAGCGCATCGCCGCGACCGCTGCGGTGACGCTGTACCTCCGCGAGATCGTCGGGCGAGTCTTTCCCGAAGCCGACGCCGAGGCAATGGCGACCGCGATCTGGGCGCTCGTCCACGGGCTGGCGTTCCTGTACCTGGACGGCAAGTTCGATGCTTCCACGCCGTCAGCGGTCGCCGATCGCGTCACCGCCGCGATTCATGCGCTGCTGGGCGCAACCATCCACGACGGGGACTTGGTGGGCAGCTGAAGCGGACGCTCTCGGCCACTTGCCCTCGCCGACTGCGGCCTGAGAGAGGGCTGCTTGCTATGGTCGGCGTCGTCCAGCCGAAGGAGGCGTCCGCCACGTGGGATCCGTTCGCCATCATCGCCACTCTTCGCCGAGCCCTGACCGCCGGGCGGCGTCGGGAGACGGACTGGTCCCGTTGATCGGTCGTTTCTTTCCCGCTCCTATAGCGGCGAAGGTCCCGGAGGTCATCTTCGTCTTTTGGGCGGTGAAGATCCTGACGACGGCCGGCGGGGAGGCCACGTCGGATTACCTGAAGACGTACGGCAACTTCGGGGGCGGCGGGATCGAGGTGCTCGTGATCGTCGTGGGGCTGGTACTGCAGTTCGGCACCCGCCACTACCGAGCCTTTGCTTACTGGTTTCTGGCGTATGCAATCGCGACCACAGGGACCGGCGTGGCCGATTTCCTGCATCTCGATGTCCATATCCCCTATGCGGGGACGACGCTGCTGTGGGCGGTGATCCTCGCCGCGATCTTCTGGCTGTGGCAGCGCAGTGAGGGTACACTGTCGATCCACAGCATCACAACCCAGCGACGTGAGGCCTACTACTGGGCAACGGTGTTCGCGACCTTTGCCCTGGGGACCGCGCTTGGAGACTTCACCGCGACCTCGCTCAACCTGGGCTACCTGGACTCGGGCATCCTCTTCGGCGTCATCATCCTGATCCCGGCCGTGGCACGATGGCAGCTCGGCCTGAACGGCATCGCCGCGTTTTGGATGTCCTACGTCGTCACGCGGCCGCTGGGTGCGTCCTTCGCCGACTACATCAGCAAGCCCCCCAACCTCAGCGGAATCGGCTTCGGCGACGGCCCCACGGCGATCGTGTTCGCCATCGCCGTGTTCGTCCTCGTCTCCTACCTCGCCATCGCCCGCCCGGACATCCAGAAGCCGCTGGAAGCCCCCGCGACACAGACACCCTCGACGCCGCTGCTGCCCGATTTCCTCCACACAGGCGAACCCGAGTTCGAGGTGGAGTAGCTCCTCACCGAGACCAACGGTCCGCGGACGCCCCCTTGCCCGCTCTGGTGGCGACGACGACGCTTCAAAGCCAGCGAGCGAGCGCCTTCCAAACATCGGCTCGGCCACGTCCACGGCGATCACCCTGGGACGCGGCTACCTTGCCGGCTGGGCGCCGTAGTCCTCGTCGCTGACGTGGTCGCCCCATGCAACCGCACTGCCCTGGTCGTCCACCTGTTGCATGGCGACGTGGACCATGAAGCGATCCGGGGCTGCGCCATGCCAGTGGTTCTCGCCGGGCTCGAAGAACACGCGGTCGCCCGGCCGGATCTCCTCGATGGGGCCTCCCTCTCGCTGGCAGCGGCCTACGCCCTCGGTCACGAAGATGGTCTGGCCCAGCGGATGGGTGTGCCAGGCAGTGCGGGCGCCCGGAGTGAAGTGGACGTTGGCCGCAGCGACGCGGTAGGGCTCGGACGGCTCGGCGATGGTGTCTACGTACACGTTGCCGGTGAACCAGTCGGCTGGCCCCTTGCTGGTCGCGTTGCTGCTCCTGGTGATCTTCATGGTTGCTCCTTTAGCTCGTTCTGTGTCCAAGCGGCCATCAGATGCTCCCCACGCGCACGAGCGACTTGATCGCCTTGACCGCCATTGCCGTTCATCGAGTAGTCGAACGCGAACACGCGCCCGCCAAAGAGTAAGTGCCCGACATTGCGGTCCGGGGGGATGGCTATGTTGCGGGTGTGTTGAGTGCGATCAGCGAGGTGGACGATGTCGGGCTGGCCACGGTCGAGGCAGCCGTTGGATCGACGTCGTTCGGGCGTGGGCGCAGCTACGCGCGCGCCAACCGGGTGCTCAAGATTGAATGGGATCCGGACACCGCGACGTTGACCGGCTCGGTGGTCGGCAACGGCGCGCTCTATGACACCGCGGCATTCTTCACCTCGGATGGCGGATCACTCGAGTTCGAAGACGGCGAGTGCACCTGCCCTGTGGGATACAACTGCAAGCACGTCGCCGCGATCGTAATCGCCGCAACCGACGGACGCGGAGCTGATCGGCCGCTAGGAAGGCAGCGCCCGCCACTGCGAGTCGTGAAGACGGCGCAACCACAGTCGTGGGAGCAGCCCCTGCGCGCGCTGATCGACGCGCCTGCGGCGCAGGCAGAAGGAAACCCCATGGCGATCGAGCTGGCGTTGCACGCGGGCGGCATCGCGGAGCGCGGCACGCCGCGGCTGCTGGCAAAGTTGATGCGACCGGGTGCGCGCGGCGGCTGGGTCAACGGCTCCCTGAATTGGAGCGGGCTGGACTCGTGGCACGTCAAGAGCGGCGAGTACCGCCCCGATCACATCGCGCTGATCCGCGAGCTGTATGCCGTCCACCGTGCGCGCGAAGATCGGAATCCCGCCCGCCCCGCCTACTACAGCTACGGCTATAGCGCCGACAAGGCTCTCGACCTCAGCGGCTGCGACAGCGTGCAGCTGTGGTCGCTGCTGGAGGAGGCCGACCGCGTCGGCCTGAAGGTCATCCACGCTCACCCCGGGCTTGGCGAGGTGCGGCGCCACCGGCAGGGCGAGCTGCTGATCGACGTGACGCGAGAGGGGGATCGGGGATCGCTCGTGAGCGCGGTTCTCCGAGTCGATGGGGAGGATGCGGAGGACCTGGAGCCACTGCTGTTCCTGGGCTCCAGCGGACACGGCGTGGTGTGCGCCGAACGCGGCAGCTACGACGATGCCATCGCAGGGCCCGAGCGCCTGCGGCTGGCGCTCGTGCGTCTCCTCAAGCCGGCGCCGGTGCCGCTGCGGGGGATGATCCTGAGCGGCGAGCGGCTGGCGATCCCGCCGGGCGAGCTCCAGCGCTTCGCCGAGGAGCTGTGTCCCGCGCTGCGCCACATCGCCACGGTGGTGTCGTCGGACGACTCCTTCACGCCGCCGGAGATCTCCGCGCCCACGCTCGTGCTGCGCGCAAGCTACGGCGACGGCCACCACGTCGAGGTCGGATGGGAGTGGTCCTACCAGGTCGGCGCCGCCACCCGGCATACGGCGTTTCTCAGCAACGGGGAGGGCCCTGGGTTTCGCGACCTCGACGCCGAGCGCGCGATCCTCGCGGCGGCTGACTTCACCGGGACGGGTCTTGAGCGCTTCGGCCTGCTCGACGGCACTGGGCGGCCCACTGACGTGCATGCGATCTCGCCGACGGGGATCGACAGCATGCGCCTCACGACGGAGATGCTGCCGCGAGTGGCGGAGCGGCCTGACGTGGTCGTGGCGGTCGTGGGAGAGCCCGCGGACTATCGCGATGTCGGCAACTCGCTCACGATCGGTGTCTCCACCGCTGACATCGCGGGCGAGCGCGACTGGTTTGACCTGGGCGTGACGATCAGCGTCGAGGGCCGCGAGCTGCCGTTCGCCGAGGTGTTCGTGGCTCTCGCCGGCGGCGAGTCGCACATGCTGCTCGACGACGGCGCTCACTTCTCGCTGCTGGAGCCTCGCCTGCAGTCGCTGCGGCAGCTGATCGAGGAGGCGGGGGCGCTGTCGGACCCGCAGTCGGCGGCGCTGCGAATCAGTCGCTATCAGGCCGGGCTCTGGGCCGAGCTGGCCGCGCTCGGCGTCGTAACCGAGCAGGCGCAGGCGTGGCAGCGCCAGGTCGGCGCGCTGCTGGAGCTCGACGTGATCGCCACGCACGATCCGCCGGCAGCGCTTCAGGCTCAGTTGCGCCCCTACCAGCGCGACGGGTTCGGTTGGCTGGCGTCGCTGCGGGAGCTCGAGCTCGGCGGGATCCTCGCCGACGACATGGGGCTCGGCAAGACGCTGCAGACACTCGCGATGATTTGCCACGCACGCGACGACGACCCGGGCGTTGGCCCCTTCCTGGTCGTCACTCCGACGAGCGTCGTGTCGGGCTGGGTGGGAGAGGCGGGCCGCTTCGCCCCCGGCCTCAAAGTCGATGCGGTCACCGACACGCTGGCGCGCTCCGGGCGCACGATCGAGGAGGTCGCGGCCGCCGACGTCGTGGTCACGACGTACACGCTGTTCCGGCTCGAGGCGGACGCCTACCGCACGGTGGCCTGGGCGGGGCTGATCCTCGACGAGGCGCAGTACGTCAAGAACCACCAGGCAAAGACCTACCGCTGCGTCCGCGAGCTGGCCGCGCCGTTCAAGCTGGCGATCACCGGAACCCCGATGGAGAACAACCTGATGGAGCTGTGGTCACTTTTGTCGATTACGGCGCCCGGGCTGTTTCCCGACCCGCAGCGGTTCGCCGAGCAGTACGCGCGACCGATTGAGCGCGGTGGCGATGCCGAGCAGCTCGCACGCTTGCGGCGCCGGATCAAGCCGCTGCTCAAGCGCCGCACGAAGGAGCTGGTGGCCGCGGACCTCCCCGCCAAGCAGGAGCAGACCCTCGACGTTGAGTTGCATCCGCGCCACCGCAAGCTCTATGACACGCACCTGCAGCGCGAGCGCCAAAAGGTGCTCGGGCTGATCGACGACTTCAACCGCAACCGCTTCACGATCCTGCGCTCGATCACGCTGTTGCGCCAGCTCAGCTTGCACCCGGGCCTCATCGACGACGGCCATGACGCCGTGCCCTGCGCCAAGCTCGGCACGCTCGTGGAGCAGCTGGGAGACATCGTCGGCGGAGGCCACCGAGCGCTCGTGTTCAGCCAGTTCACGGGATTCCTGGCCAAGGCCCGCAAGCGCCTGGACGCCGAGGGCATCGGCTACTGCTACCTCGATGGCCGCACCCGCCGGCGTGATCGCGTCCTGCAGCGCTTCAAGGACGGCGAGGACCCAGTGTTCCTGATCAGCCTCAAGGCGGGCGGGTTCGGGCTGAACCTAACCGAGGCCGACTACTGCTTCCTGCTCGACCCGTGGTGGAACCCCGCGACAGAGGCTCAGGCGATCGACCGCACCCACCGCATCGGCCAGACCCGCCCAGTGATGGTCTACAGGATGATCGCGCGCGACACGATCGAGGAGAAGGTCGTCGCCCTCGCGCGCCGCAAGGCCGCGCTGTTCAGCGGGGTCATGGACGAGGGCGACCTGTTCGCCAGCAGCCTCACCGCGGAGGACATCCGCGGGCTGCTCGGCTGAGCTGCCCGACGCCGCCGGCTGGTGGACCGGTCAGCAGCGCGTGTCGATGCCGGAGGATGACGCGGAACAGCTCCGCGAGCACTGGCTTCAGTCTGGCTGCTCCAGCTGTTGCTTGAGCTTTGCGCTGAGGCTCGCTCGGCTTTAAGGATGTGTTGGGTCGCGACTTGGACAGTCTGCTCGAGCAGCATTGCGATCGTTGGTCCCACGCCGCCGGATACGGGTGTAATCCTCGCTGCTCGTTGACGCGTCTCTTCAAAGGTGACGTCAAGGTCGCGCCCGGCTTCCGCGGACCGGCCGCGCCACCTTCGGCGCGGCGGGTCTCAGGTTGACGCGAACCCGCAGTCTCAGTCGCCGATAAACGCGGCAGGTAGGTTCCTGCCAGGAACTTCGTCCGGCAGGTAGATCTTCGGGTCGCCCGGGTACGCCAGCTTCCAGTCAAAGTCCGGGATTTCCGTAAACGCCCCGTACATCGGCTATGTATCTGTCCGCACAAATATAATGTGGTTGTGAGCCATTAGAGTTGGCTTGAATACAGGGGATTCGGGGCCTCGGCTACCGATTTGCTACCGCCATACCGGCCCCGTACCGGGCACCCCTCGGTCGATGCCCGCGTATGCCATCGAGAACGTGTGTCTGCCAATGCAAGGCCGCGGCCCCTAGTGCTCAGCTCGCATCTGGATCGCTACTCGCTTGGAGCAGCTGTGCGGCATAGCCGAGTGCGACGAGGCGTTCGTCGGTGATCCCTAGCTCGGCGATGAGCCGGTGCTCGTGGTCGAGGTCGGAGTCTGCCGGCGCGGCGGCCTCAAGCTCGATGAACGTCCCAAGCTGCTCGACCTCATCGAGATGGATGCGGACGCTCTGCCACAGCAGCAGATGGCGGCGCTTGACGACGGCCCCGCGTATGCCGATCGCGGTGGCGAGCGCCGCACACAGCGATGCGCCGTCGCTGACCTCGATGATCCGGTAGCGGCTCTCGTGCTGCTGTGGCTCGTTGGCGCGCTCGAACTGGATCAAGTGCGGACGGCCGGGCTGCTCCTCGCGGAGCTTGAGCCCGCCGCGTGCAACCTCGAAGTAGGTATCGCGCTGCGCGATCGTGCCGCGGTCCTCGGCCCCGAGCGCCCGGCATACCTCAAGCGATGCGGACGGGTCCGGGTCGGTCGCCTTTAGCTCGATGTTTCTGCGCGGTGCCTGCACGGCGGTCTATGACGGCCTATATCCGGCTCGGCTCGGCTGTAGGCGGCGCGCCCTGAGCCAGAGCACGAGGCCGCATACCGCGTAGAGGATGGCGATAGCGATGAGCGTGAACTTGATCGCCGAGCAGACGGCGGCGAACGGCGGTGCGAAGCTGCCGCCGTGGCCGGCGAGCGCGAGCAGCAGCGCCACGTTTTCGCTCGCGTCAAAGCTCGCCGCGGCGAGCGCGAAGAACGGGACGACTGCGCCAATGGCCGCGAGGCGCCGCCAGTCGCGCGCTCGCGCCGTGTCGCGGACTGCGAAGCCGGCGAGAGCGAAGAACAGGCCGTAGGAGAGCATGTAGCCGTAGTCGAGCAGCAGCGAGAGGTGCGCGGCGCTGCGTCCTTTCGGTCCCCATTCAGCGACGATTTGCGCCGCGCGAGCGTGGCTGCCGGCGAACTCGAAGTCGAGGATCGTCGGCCCATGCGAGACGTGCGAGGGGTCGATCACTTCGAGGATCACCGTAAACGCGACAGTGGCAACCCCGAGCAAGATCAAGGCGCGCTTGCGATGGCGCGTGCTCACGAGCGAGCGGGATCAGTCGCACGGCCCGCTCGAAGCTGGCTCATCGTGAACAGCGCACGCAGGTCAAGGCCCTCGGCAGCAAGGTTCTCCCGGCCGCCGGCCTCGCGGTCGATTACGCACAGCACCGCCGCTATATCGGCTTCGCGGTCGCGCAGCTCCCGGCAGGACTCGATCACCTGGCCGCCAGAGGTCACTACGTCCTCGATGACCGCGATCCGGCGCCCGGCAACCTCGCCGCCCTCGGCCAGCCGGCACGTTCCGTAGGTCTTCGCTGTCTTGCGAACGAACACGCTCGGCAGCCCTGACACCTGTGAGGCGACAACGGCCAGCGGCACGCCGCCAAGCTCAAGACCAGCGAGCGCTTCCACTCCGGCGGGCAGCAGGCCGACCAACTCCTCGGCAATCTCGCGCAGCAGGCGAGGGTCTGACTCGAACAGGTACTTGTCGAAGTATTCGCTGCTCGTCACACCCGAGCGCAGCCGGAACTCGCCCGTGAGGCGGGCGCGCTCGTAGATGCGGTCAGCAAGCTCGGGCACCGGACGGCAGCTTATTCGCCGGTTCCGTACTCGGTTGGCGCGTGCTCCGCGGGACTCGTCGTAATCGGTTTCGGCCTCTAGTCCGAGCAGGCGGGGTAGTTCATCGAGCGATCCCAGCCGCTCGGCGCCGGCTTCGCGCAGTGCCCGCTCGTCGCTGTCGGCGGTGTAGCCAATGGCACGCATCCCGGCCGCGACCGCAGCTTCGACGCCGGATGGCGTGTCCTCGACTACGGCACAGGCGGCGGGCTCGACTCCGATCGTGGCCGCCGCATGCAGGAACAGGTCGGGTGCCGGCTTGCCGTTGGCGACCGAGTACGCGGAGAATTGGACGTGCTCAGGAAAGAGATGGTCGAGGCCGGTGAGCGCGAGCGAGAGCCGCGTCTTCTCCAGCTTCCCTTGCGAGGCCACGCATACGCGCAGCCCAGCGCGATACAGGCACTCGACCGTCTCGGCCGCTCTGGCGACCGGCTGGAGTTCACGGCGGAAAGCCTCCGAGCGCTCGGCCTCGTAGCGAGCGAGCCAATCCGCCGGCAACGAGCGGCCCAGCTTGACCTCCGCGTTTGCGAGCACGTCGGCGAGCAGCAACCCTTGGTATTCGCGGCGTGCCTGCGGCAAGGTGGTCGGTAGTCCCTGCTCGGTGAGCATCGCCGCGAGCACCCGATTGGAGATGACCTCGCTATCGACCAAAACGCCATCGCAGTCGAAGATCACAAGCTCCGCGACCAACGTCATTGCCGTTGCGCTTCTCGCGTCCAGGCCAGTATCGAAGCTCGACCGGGGCGGCGTGTGGCGCAGCCGGCGGCAACATCGGATTCAAGCTGCTGTAGGCCGGCGTCGAGCTCGGCGGGATGGTCCCGCTGCAAGCGCTCGAAGTAACTTGTCTGTGCCCGCCATCGCTGTTCGAGCACCTTCTCGGGATACGCCGCCAGGGCGGCGAGGGAGGCGTCTTTCAGATCGTCTAGGGCAATCTCGCGCCGCTGCCCGCCGGGCAGCATCGCAAGCAAATCAGCAACGGGCAGGTGACTCGTCTGCATCCACGCTCGCGTTGATGGGAAGTAGTCGAGAAACCAAAGGTCGTGAATGTCCTCGCGCGTATAGACCAGCACGGCTAGGCGACCGCCCGGTCGCAGGATGCGTCGCGCCTCGGAGAGCGCCGCGCTGGGGTCGGCTACGTGATGGAGCATCGAAACAAGAATCGCGGCGTCGAAGCTCTCGTCGGCAACCGGGAGTTGTTCTGCGGCAGCAGCAACGGTCGCCAAGCCCTTTTGCGCGGCGAGGGCAAGCATCTCGGGCGAGCGGTCGATCACGACCGGCTGCCAACCCTCGTGCTCTAGTGCAAGCGCATAGTTGCCGGTTCCGCCGCCAATGTCCGCCAGGCGGCCCCCAGGTGCGCCCGCAATTGCAGCTTGCAGCGCGGCGAGAATGGGACCGCTCGCAGATCGCGTTTGGTCATATGTCTCGGCCTGCCGCGCGTAATCGGGAAGCAGGCTCATCGCAGAGACGCGCCAGCCGCCCGCCGTAGCCTGCGCCGCTCCACGTCCGTCGTCTCCCCGGCAGGATTCATGCGCGTTGGAGTCTAGTCCTGTCGCTCGGCGCGCTTCGCTCGTGGTCGCGCGGGCCGCAGCAGCGCGCGAGCGAGGCGAGTGGGCCTCAAAGGTCGCCGTAGAATGGTCGCGCGATGATCGACATTGACGATCCAGGCGCGCTCCCTGAGCTTCGGCAGTTCATCGTGTCAGTGGGGCTCGACCCTTCCCGACTGACAGACGATGAGCTACGGGCTCGTGTACATGCGCTGCTTGAGGAGCGGGTGCCGGCACCTGCTGTCGGGTTCGGGGATCAGCCGATCAATGGGCGCGAGTGGTTCGCTGCGGCATTGACGGCGGGCGGGTTCCGGCAGCCCGAGGACCGGGGCCGGCGTGCTGTCGTAGATACGGGCGAGCCGGTGCATCTGGTTGTACTGGCGATCCTGGTAATGCGGCATCTGCCCAATGCGCGCCCGCAACAGCCGTGGACGGACGAGAGCCTTGCACCGCAGTCGGGGCAGCCGGTCGAGGACTTCGCTCGCGCGCAACGGCTATTGGATGAGGTCGCGGCAGATGTGGGCGTTCCGCCGCGGCTTGGCTCCCGCTGGTGGGAGCAGTAGCGCCGCTACCAACATCATTCGATCGCCCCGATCTTGAGGCTGCGGGGTTCGTCGGATGGCGAACGTGGGATGCGCTGCGCGGTAGCGGCCTGCGCGAGGTGCCGAGCGCCCCCGCGGTGTACGTGGTGTTCCGTCCCACGACAGGAGCCCCGACCTTCCTTGACACGAATCCAGGTGGGCGGTTCAAGGAGCAAGACCCGACGGTGCCGATCGAGGTGCTGTCGGCGAACTGGGTGCCAAGTTCGCAGGTCGTTTACCTCGGCAAGGCGAATGTCGCGGATCGGCGGCTGCGCCAGTTTGCTCGCTTCGGGGCCGGCGAGAAGATTGGACATTGGGGTGGTCGCTACATCTGGCAACTCCTTGACTCTGAGCCATCCTGTGTTTGACGGAGACTTTGATCTGCCCCTGTTTTGGTGGAGGCGGTTTGCTGAACTCGGTCGGTTTGGTTGTTGTTCAGGGTCGATGGGCCGGGTTGGAGGTTAGGGGTGTTGCCGGCTGCTGTTCCTGAAGCTCGCCGTAGGCGAGTGGAAGGGACCGCAGCCGGGCGCCGCCGCGAGCGGCCCATGCTTGTTCGATCTCGGTAGGGGTGCGCATCCCGAGCGCGGAGTGCCTGCGGCGGGTGTTGTGCCAGACCTCAATGTAGTCATGTATCGCTGAGGCGAGTTCGATCCTGGTCTTCCAGCGTCTGCGGTTGAACAGCTCGACCTGCATGCGGCCCCAGAAGCTCTCCATCATCGCGTTATCGAACGCCGAGCCGACCGCTCCCATCGAGGGTGAGATCCCGGCGTCGCGGAGCTTCTGGCTGAAGGCCCAGGAGGTGAATTGGGCGGATTCAATCGGTCGTCGCAACGGTTTGCGTTTGGAGGGATCGTAGATGTTCGTCGAGCGCTTCGGCGGGTGTGCGCCAGCCGAGAGTCTTGCGTGGTCTGCTGTTGAGCGTGGTGGCGACGGCGTCGAGCTCTTCAGCGGTGTGTCTGGCGAGGTTTGTTCCTCTGGGGAAGTATTGGCGGAGCAGGCCGTTGGTGTTCTCGTTCGTGCCTCGTTGCCAGGGGCTTTGAGGGTCACAGAAATAAATGTGAAGCCCGGTTGCGATCTTGAGCTGTGCGTGTTGGGACATCTCAGCGCCCTGGTCCCAGGTGAGCGAGCGGCGCAGCTGCTCGGGCAGCGTCGTGATCTGCTTCGTGATTGCGTCGCGCACAGCTTCGGCGCCGCGACCGGCGAGCGGCGGTCCGTTCTTCACCCTTGGGCTGCCGTGGCCGGGCATCGGCGGTAGGTGAAGCAGCATCGTGAACTTGGGTGCTGCGCTCCACCAACGTTCCAATTGCGGTGCGGTCCGCGCCGAGGATGAGATCGCCCTCCCAGTGGCCAGGTATGGCTCTGTCCTCGGCCTCGGCGGGACGCTCGCTGATCATGACCTGCTCAGTGACGAAGCCCTTGCCGCGTCCACGCACGCGGGCTCTGGGAACCCGCAGCGCCCTGCCGGTCCGCAAGCAGGCTGTGAGTTCCCGCCGCAGCGCGCCGCGGCCCTGCACGTAGAGCGCTTGGTAGATCGCCTCGTGCGAGATTCGCATGGACTCATCATGGGGGAAGTCGATCTTCAGCCGGTTGGAGATCTGCTCCGGGCTCCATGCCATTGCCCACCCGCGGTCCTGGCGATGAGGCTTGTTCCGGCCCTTCCAGGGCGCCGCCGCGGGTCCCGGTAGCGCCGTCCCGTCAGGCCGGCGGACCTGGCCGGAGAGCCGCTCCTGCACGTACTCGCGCAACTGCTCATTCGCGGCGAGCTTCGCGGTCTTCGGACGGCGTGCCACCAGCTCTGACTTCCACTGCGCGACCGACGCGCGATAGTCGAGCTTCCCGCCGCGAGTAGCCGCATTTCGGCGCAGCTCCCGCGAGATCGTCGACGGAGAGCGCCCCAACCGGCGGGCGACCTCCCGAACACCGACGCCCCGCGCCTTCAACATCGCGATCTCCTCGCGCTCCTGAAACGACAAGTACCGGCCTGAGATTGAGTCGAGCATGAACGTTGGCATCCCGCCACGTTCCCTGAACCACCGGCTGCCAGCCGCCTGAGACGCACCGACAGCCAACGCAGCGTCCTCACTGCTCAAACCCTTAGCGATCTCACGCCAAAACAGCCGCTCCACGTCTCGACGCAGCGACGGCTTCCCCGGCGACTTCATCGGCGCCCTGCCCGTCAACTCCTTCATCCATCCCGCTGGCCTGCCCATACACACCTCCACGATCAAGGTGTTGCGACGACCAGTTGAGTCCGAGTTGAACGCCCCTGTCGGAGTGCATCACGAGCCCGTCCCGGCTCGGGCGCCGCTGGGTGGCCATCCCAAGCGCGTTCAGCACAAGACTGGTGGTCTGGGTGGAGTCAATCGACCAGCCGACTATCTTGCGGCTGAACGTGTCCAGCACCGCGCAGCAGTACACCTTCCCCTCACGGGTTGGGTGCTCAGTGATATCGGTCAGCCACAGCTCGTTCGGAGCCTTGCGCTTGAACTCGCGTCGCACAAGGTCCTGGGAGGTGACAGCCCGGAGCTTCGCTCCGCGCGGCAACCGGCGCGTCGGCAGCCCCCTGAGCCCGAGCTGGCGCATGATGTCCTCAACGGCGTTGTGGCCCGCGACGATGTTCCTGCCGTAACGGAGCTCCGCAGTCACTCGCAGCGCCCCGTAAGTGCCACCGGACTCCTTGTGGATATCGGCGATCTCACCGGCCAGCCAGATCCGCCTGAGGGTCCTCGGCGAGTCCGGACGATCCTTCCACGCGTAATACCCCGACTGCGACACACCAAGCGCGATGCACGCTTGCTGCACGTTGATTCCCTGCCCGATCAGAGACTGGGAGGATGTCCGGATCGTCGTGGAATTTTGGTGGCGGCCTCCGGGATTTGACGGTCAGACAGTAACGGTTTGTGGGACCTCGGGGTGAACGGCGGCGGCGGGGATTGGTGGGGCGGCTCGCGCTGCGTGGCGTTCGATCGCGATCACGAGCGCGGCGAGGTCGCGGTAGCCGATGATCCGCCGGAACTGCTGCTCGGCGACGAGCATCCCAGCGGCGGTCTAGCGCTTGCGCATGTCGCCGTCCTGCCAGCGCTTCACGTTGCGCTGGGTACGGCGGACGATCTCGATCATGCTCTCCGCGGGGTTTGTCGAGCACAGCGTCTTGGAGAGCTGCCCGGTGATCCCGAGCCGCATCAGCGTCAGCGTCTCCGGCATACCCTCACGCAGCGAGGCGGCGGCGTCGGGCCATGTGCGATCGAGTTCTGAAGCGAGGAGCTCGAGGCGCTGTTCGGCGAGATCTGGGTCCTTGAGCGCCCACGCGCCGCGGATCTTCGCCAGGACGGTAGGACGATCACGTTCGGGAAGCAGGTCACAGACATTGCGCTCCTTGTGCACCTTATGCCGACATCGGCATAACTACCACTATGCCGAGGTCCGGGTTATGCCGAGGTGGGTTTCGGATGTGTGTGGTGGTGGGCGGATTGGGCTGCTCGGGGTGGCATAATCACAGCGTCTCGAGGAAGGCGAGGAGTGTGTCGGGTGGCTGGTAGCGGCCGGGGGGTGTGTCGGGAGGGGTGGTTCTGGCGAGTGCTGCTTCCTTGAGTGCCATGTCGGCGTGGAGGTAGATCTGGGTCGTCTCGACGTGCTCGTGGCCGAGCCAGAGCGCGATTACGGTTGTGTCGATCCCGGCGTGCAGTAGCCGCATCGCGGTGGTGTGTCGGAGCACGTGCGGGCTGATCGTCTTGGTCGCCATGGCCTGGCACGTGAGCGCGGCGGTGGTTGTGTGTTCGGTGAGTCGTCGTTGGAGCGCGTCGTGGCTGAGCGTTTGGCCGGTGCGGGTCGGGAACGCGGGGTCGTTTGGGTTCCCGGCGCGCTCTGTGAGCCAGGTGCGCAGGACCGCGACGGTTTGCTTGGTCAGCGGGGTGATGCGATGCTTGCGGCCCTTTCCCAGGCAGCTGACGTGTGGGCCGTTGCCGAGGTGGATGTCGCTGCACTTCAGCGTGGTCAGCTCGGATGCTCTGAGCCCGGTTTGGACTGCGAGCAGGAGCATTGCGTGATCGCGGCGGCCGGTCCAGGTGTCGCGGTCGGGTGCGGCGAGTAGCGCGTCGATCTCCGGTTCGGTGAGGAACGTGATCAGCGCTCGCTCGAAGCGCTTGGGTGGGATCGCGAGCACGCGGCTGATCGTCTCGGCGTGCTCGGGATGCTCGAGTGCGGCGTAGTGAAACAGTGAGCGGATCGCTGCGAGGCGGGCGTTGCGGGTGCGGATGCTGTTGTGGCGCTCGTGCTCGAGGTGATCGAGGAACGCGCCGATCAGTGGCGCGTCGAGATCGTCGAGGTCGAGCTGGCAGGGCTGCTTGCCGGTCTGCTGGTGGGCGAAAGCGAGAAGCAGGCGCAGCGTGTCGCGGTAGGCCGCGATCGTGTGCGGGCTGGCGTTGCGCTGCCGTGTCAGCCGGTCGGTGAAGAACGCTTGCAGCGTCGGTGCGAGCATGCTCATCGGCTGGCTCCTTGCAGATGGCGCTCCAGGCGGTCGCTCGCGAGCGCGAGTAGCTCCGGTGCGGCCTGCAGATACCAATACGTCGATCCGGGGTGGACGTGCCCGAGATAGGTCGAGAGCAGCGGCAGTCTCACCGCCGGGTTCTCGCTGATGCGGTAGCATCGAGCAGCGTGTTGACGGCGAACGTGTGGCGCAGGTCATGTGGCCGTGGCCGGCAGTTGACCGACCGTGGGTGCAGTCCGGCGTGCGCGACGATCTGCTTGAACGCGAGGTGGACGTTGCAGTAGATCAGCCTGGTCCCGGCGGCCGAGGTGAACACCGCCGTGGTCGGCTCGGGCGGGACGGGCCGGTCGCGGCGAGCGAGATAGGACTGCAGAGCCGTGATCGTGGTTGGGTGAAGCGCGACCTCGCGCGACTTGCCGAACTTGGTGTCGCGCACGATCAGCAATCTGTTGGCGAGGTCGATGTCGCCGCGGTCCAGGCGGATCGCCTCACCGACGCGCATCCCGGTGACCGCGAGCAGCCCGATCAGTGTGCGCATCGTCGCTGCGCGGTGTGGCGTCGGGATCACCCTCGCGCTGTCCATCAGCGTCAGGACCTCCGTGTCGGTATAGAGGTAAGGGACTGCGCGCCGCGCCCGCCACGGCAGCAGATCAGCTGGCGGTATCTCGTGCGCGGGGTCGATCGCGTGCAAATGGGCGGCGAAGCCACGGACGACCGACAGTCGCTGGTGGTGCCAGTTCGAGCCGGTCGCCGGCGGGCAGGTCGCCCACTCGAGCGCCAGCTCGCTGGTTATCAAGGACTGGTCGCGCTCGGCCATCCAAGTGGTGAACTGGGGCAACAGCTTCCCCGCCCGCGCGAGCTTGTATCCCATCGCGCGCCGGACCGCGAGATACCCGGTGAGGTGCTGCTCGAGCGAGCTCACGCGCCCGCTCCGGGCCACGGCCGCGAGAGCGAGCTCAACGCGGCCCTGTCGACCTTTGCGTAGATCGCGGTCGAGAGAGCCTCACGGTGGCGAAGAACCTGCCCGATCTCCGCCAGCGGCGCCCCAGCCCTGAGCATCGATGTCGCGGCGGTATGCCGCAGACGATGCGCATGGATCCGACCGAGCCCAGCACGCTGACCAGCAGCGAAGACGACCTGGGTGATGCCCCCGGTGCTCAGCCGCCGGTGAGGAGCCTTGATACGAATGAAGACCGTCCGGTCCAAAGCGCTGCCTGGCCGGCCGTCACGCAGGTAGCCGCTGATTGCCTCGCCGACATCGACGGGCAACGGGAGCCGCTCGCTGCGGCGGCCCTTGCCGACCACAACCAGCTCCCCAGCACGCCAGTCAACATCTTCGAGTGACAGGCCGGCGACCTCGCCGGCCCGCAGCCCGAGCCGTAGCAACAACGTCAGGATCGCCAAATCGCGCCGCCCGGTCACGCTCTGCGGATCGCATGAGTCCAGCAACGCCTGGGCCTGATCGTCCTCGAGAAAGCGCGGCAACCCCGACAGTCGCCACGACGCTGCCGACGGAACCGCGCCAATCAGGGACTCGGCGATCAACCCCTCGACATGCAAAAACCCCAGCAGCGACCGCAGCGCAGTGACCGTCATCTTCGCCGCGCCGCGCGACTGACCAGGACAGCGAGCAACAACGAACGCCGTCACCCGGGCAGCGGTCAACTCCCCGAGATCAAGCCCGTCCTCGTCGAGCCCGGCCAGGAACGGCTTGACGGCATCGACATACCCAATGGCAGTCCTCTCGGCAAGACCGCGCTCGACAACCAGATAGCGACGAAAGCGCTCATCCAACATCTCGGCCCTCGTCGACGGCTGCACCGACGAGGCCGACGGCACCACCCCCAGCTCGCGCAGGTAAGCAAGCAGCGGCGTCATCGCTCGCGCTGTCACGTAGTCCCGGTGGCCAGCCGCGCAGCGCTCAGCCAAGAACCGCGCCACGACATCGTCGCTCAGCCCCCCAGGCACGAGACTCTCGGCTTGCATCCAACTGCTCACGCGAGCCATCAGCCGCACCTGCAGCGTCGCGCCTACCAGCGAGTACCCCAGACGCTCAAGCTCGCCCACGAACCCCGGCCCGAACTCCTGCAGCGGCCCGGACAGCCGTACCTTTGACGGATTCTTCATCAGTGCTCCCCCTTTCGAGAATGGAAAGCACAGCCTCCCCCGCCGGGCCGGATTATGCCGACATCAGCACCCCCGAACCGACGTGATCGCAGGCCCTTCGCGGCCACCTCGGCATAACCCGGACCTCGGCATAGTGCCTGTGACACCGATGTACCAGCGCACGCTCGCCGAATACGTCCTTGATCGCCCGGCGGATCGCCTTGCCGCCGTCGATCACGAACATGATCGCCTGCTCGGGGTCAAGGCCGCGGTCCACGAGATCAGCGAGCAACGTCCTGGCGAGCGTGGCGTTCTCGGTTGATCCCTCCCACAGCCCGAGCGGGATCTTCACGCCCTCGGTGCTGATCCCGAGCGCGACGATGTGCGTGCGGCCGGCGATCTCCAACCCGTCGAGCATCATCGCCGCCAACCGCACGTCATCCAGTCGCCGGCCCATCAGCTCGCCGAGCGCGGTGCGCGTCCGCTCGATGAACAACTCCGAGACCGTGCTCTTACCAGTCGATGTGCTGGTCTGCTCGACCTCCTCGCCGACCGGCTCGCCCACACACGCGAACTGGCGTGTGGAAACGCCGGCGAGCACCCGGTCCATCACCGCCCTGGTCAGCGGATCGCGGTCGGCGAAATGCTCATATGTCGCGAGTGGCAACTCGCGCTCATCATCGACGCTACGCACACGCGGCCGGTCGACCTTCACGCGACGGCCGCCAAGCGTCATCGACCCGCGCTCATGACCGTGGCGCTTCGCGGCCCGATCCTGGTTCCACTTGCCCTTCGGGCCGACCACCTCCTCGACCTCAGCCTCCATCAGTTCATGCACTACGCCGAGCCCGACACCCACACTCAGCGCGAGCAGCCCCTCTCTCGCCGCACCGACGAGCTCACCGAGCGCCTCCTGAATCCGCGGTGGGAGCGGACTCCCCAACGCTTCCGTAGGCGTGACGACCTGCGGGCCAGATACCTTCTTCATGGCGATCCTCCTGTCCCTATCGGACTTGGTTGACGCCCCGAACGCTCCCAACCGGAGCAGACGGGACGGGAGGACCGCCACTCAAACTTCTACGAGAACCCGGACAACCTCGAGACTGGATCACCGGGTAGAGCCTTTTGGGCTGATCCCCTCATTCAAGAACACTTCGTTGACCTTCCGCGCGACCGCCAGCTCGGTCTCAAGCTGCCGGATCCTGCGCTTGGCGGCGGCGAGCTCAAGCTGCTGGCTGGTGCTCGCGCCCTCAGCCTCTCCGCGATCGATCCGCTCCTGCTTGAGCCAGTTATAGATCGTGACCTCCGACATCTGAAACGTCGTCGCGAGCTGCTTGACCTTCGTTCCAGACCGCGCCAGCTCGATCACCTGGCTACGGAACTCCGCGGGATACCTACGTGGCATCAGAAACAGTCCTCTCTACCGAAGGACTTCAGTATCCCGACTCCACTTTCTCAGGGGCAGATCGCCGAAGATCAGACCCTTTCCGCAGTTGCCGTTGGCGAAGCTCGTAAAGCTCGATACAGGCGACGAGTTGACCACCGGGGAAAGACGCTTCTTCTATGCAACCAACGTGGACTACACGTTCTGCACGGACGGCGGGAGACCGTTGTTCTCGGTCGAGTTCGACGGCATCGGCGGCGGCTATAGCTCCAGCGGGAAGTATCACCAAGCTCGGGCAACTGATGACCCGCATCGGCAGTTGAAGATGGACTTCAAGCTGCGCGTGTCCGGTCAGGTCGGGTATCCGCTCGTCGTCGTTTCCTTTGACGAGCTTCAAGCGCTCGATGGCAAGGAGTCGCTGACGATTCTGGACGGCATCGTGGCCCAGTTCGTTACTCGGCGAGAGCAAGATGCTCTGTTCAAGGAGCTTGTTGACGATCACGCAGGCACGATCGAGCAGTTGGCGGGCTCGGAGCGCGATGAATACGTGGAGGACTTGGTGCTACAGGCCGGCGTCCTTGCTGAGCTTGAGCACGATCCGATCGCTATTGCTCGCATGGAGGCTCAGCAGGAGGCAGCGCGCTTTGACTTGAGCAGGCATCGCAAGGAATGGGTGTTTGACCCCCCGCTTCCCGACCTTTCGGGGGGCTGGCCGCCTTCTGTCGAGAGCTTCAAGGCGCGCATCGACGGATGGGAAAAAGCCGAGCGAGTGGGCGTCCGGGCTGAGGTTCCGACGCCACTGGGCGCGGTCGTCAAGACGGTATGGCTCCGCAACGTCGGTCATGGCTCTGGCCTAACCCCCCACTTGATCGCTGAGGAGGTCGCCCTGATGCTCGCCTTCAGGTCGGCCGTCGCAATCATGGGCGAGCACTTCGAGCCCAAAGCGTCGCATTAGGCATCGCCCACGGGCTCGCGTTCTCCTTTGCCCTCGCCAAAGCCACCCAGGCGCAAGGAGCTTGGGGCCGGCAACAGCGCTCACGGAGTCGCACCGCGCACCGAACGCCGGCCCTCCGAGGCCGCCCCGGCACGAATCGCTGCTGCCCCGCCTGCTACCGATTCGGCGCCCACTGCTACCGCCTCGCTACCAAGAGGCCGGCGAAAGCCCGCAAACACAGGCGAACGGCCGACGCCGATCACCCGTGTTTTCGGCAGTTTTCGCCCGCCATTGCTGGCCTTCGCCAAACACTAACCAATCGGGGCGATTGATACTGCTTGGCCCGGCTGCGGGCGATTCTCGGGGGCGTGGGCGGTTTCGTGGGCTGCCGGCGCCGCTTAAAGGAAACCCGGCCCTCGATGGGGCCGGGTGGGTAGATGAAGTGTAGCGCACTTTGGGGACACGAGAGCGGACATTGCACGACTACCAACCACGGGGCTTGCGCAGCTTGCCGAGGGGGTCTGGGAACTGGTGGGCCATGTACGCGCTCGCCGCCAGATTCCCCCACCAGTGACCTCCCACGCCATCAGAGGGCCGGCCCTTCAGCTTGCCGGCCAGCTGATTGGCGCTCGGGTTGATGAGCCCCACCGGCACCCGGTCGCGTACGTAGCGCAGCGGCAACTCCAGGTCGCTGTCGTTGGAGAGCACCACGGCGGCGTCTACAGCGCCGCGTAGAACGTCGGCCAGCAGATGTGTCGCGACGTTGACATCTGAGCCCTTCTCCTCCCAATTGAGCACCGACACCATGAAGCGGGCATCGCGCACCTCGCCACCCGCGTCGTCCTGAACCACGACCGGCCACCGGGCCCGCACCAACTCGGGCTTGCCCTTCTCAGTGCGGATCGCGAGCGGGGCGGACTTGACGCGCCGCACGAAGTTCCCGAACTCGATGTGGTCGACGCTGCCGCTCGCGCGCAGCGCTCGCAGGTAGACGTTCTGATCGCGTGGGGTGCTGGGATCGTCGATGCCGCTGACGCGGGCGGTGCAGTACACGACTCGCTCAATCGCTGCACCATCCTTGCGCCACGCAGACGACAGGGTGTCGGCGACGAGGCCGCGCACATCCAGCCAGCGCCATCCGGCAGTGCCCGGCCCGCACTGCTCGCGGGCACCGAAGTAGAGGTTGAAGCCATCGATGTAGACACCGACTCTCATCCCGGGCACGGTAGTCGGACGAGCGGTCAGCGCCGTCGAGCCGAAACGTCGTTGCTCAGAACAAGCTCTGCTGTGGCTGTGGTGTCGATGATCCATGCGGCTCCTGACGTTGTGGCTCCGGTAGATCCGCCCCGGCGCGCGTGGCGTAGGCGTCAACGATGCGGTCGAGTGCGCGACCCTTGTCGCGGTGGCCGTAGAGGCGTCGGACGAGGTTCCCGCCGTCCTGGTGGCCGAGAGCGATCGCAACATCCTCGGAGGGCATCTCCAGCTCGTTGACCATGTACCAGCCGGCGAAATGGCGAGTCGCGAGGTAGAGGCTGCCTCCCAACCGGCTGCAGCCCTGACGGCCTTCCAGTGGTAGGCACGAGAGCTCGGGGTCCAGTGCTCGCCGCGAAGCGAGACGAAGCAGAACTCTCCCTCGCGCGGCAGGCCAAGGAGCGCGGAGCGGGCGTGTGCGGTCAGCGGCGCTTCGCGTCGGAGATGGTTCTTCGGCGTGTCGAACCGCCGCGTCGCCGCGTTGAACTGCTCGGCGACAACGATCCGGTCGCGGTCGAAATCGATTCGCTCCCAGCGCAGCGCGTCCAGCTCCCCCGGTCGCAGGCCGGTGAACGCAGCGACCTGGAGCCACGCCGCGAACGACGGAGCGGCCAGCCTGCGAGCGTGGGAGATGATCTCCCAGACCTGCTGCTCGCTGGGCGGCTGCTGGTCGCGCCGGCCCTTGCCGCGTGAGATGCCGAGCTTCTGGAAAGGGTTGCGGTCGATCAACCGCCCGGCCTTCATCGAAGCGGCGTCGTTGAACATCGAGCACAGCGCCTGCACCGACCCCGAGCGCGCGCCGCCGGCGAGCCAGTCGGCCACGATCTCATCCCCCACGTGCGCGATCGGGACCTCTCCATAGCGCTCCACAAACGCCTTGGTCCCCTCCCTGCGGCGGATATCGCTCGCCTCCTTCGGCCGCGCGAACAGCGGATCGCTCGTCCAGCGCTCCCAGAATCCCCGGACCGACACGTCTCTCATGCGAGCCCCTCCGAGCCGCTCTCGGGCGCGCTGGCGGGCCTGCTTGGCCTCGGTCTTGGTCTTGAAAGACCCAGGGCCTCCCAGCACCCGAGAGACGCTGAGATTCTTCCCGCTCGCCGGGTCATACACCTGAGCGCGCCAGCGCCCGGAAGGCAGCCTCGTGACGCTCACGCCGCCCGCCCCCTCTCAAGCGCCCACGAGATCGCCACCGACGGCCGAAACCGCCGCGTCCGACGACCCCACGTGACCGACGGCATTCCCTCGGCGACCATCCGGTCGACCGTCGCCAGGCTGACGCCCATGATCGCCGCAAGCTCGGCACGCGAGACATAGCGCTCAACGAGCGACAGCTGCGCAGGCTCCCCGAAGGGGCGGATGGACGGACTATGGGGGCTCATCGTGATTAATGACCCTGAGTGCCCCCAGCCGGCCAACGAATTTCGCGCCCGGCGCCCCCGCCCAGAGCGAACACGGCGCATAACGCGCCCCCCACGCGCCGCGCCCGGCCAGGTCACAGCACCCGGCCGGGCCGCGAGCATCGCCTCCCAGACGGGGTGCGGGACGACTTCGACTGGCATCCCCGGATGCCGCGTCAAATAGCGATCAGCTCCAGATCGTCCAGGCGCTTCGTGGCCCTGGACGCGGACACCGCCTCACCGAAGAGATGCAACACCCCCGCCGCCTCCAGCCGAGCAAGCGCGTCGCTGATCGCCAAGGGGCCAGTGGGAACCAGCTCTACCTCCAGCTCGGCGCGTGACCAACGCTCGTCGTGGTCATCGCGGAGGAGCTGCAAGACGATCGCCTTCTCGACCCGCCGGTCATCGCTGCTGCGAACCTGCTTATTTTGATCCTGCATGGGAGCCAACACCTCCTGTGCCGGCCCCGGGCGGTCGCCACCGCGCCGGGGCACTTTGATTGGAACCCTCACGGGCTATATGCCGTGGACAATAGAGCGTCGAGCGGACAGGCTCCCGACCATGCGACCACGCTCCCCCGCCCACGCTGCCTTCGGCCAAGCGATCCGCGAGCTACGCGAAGAGCGCGGCATCTCCCAGGAGGCATTCGCCCTCAAGGGCGGCATTGACCGCTCCCACTACGGCGGCATGGAGCGCGGAGAGCGCAACCCCAGCCTCACCAGCGTCCTCAAGATCGCCGACGCCCTCGGCGTCCAGCCCTCCGACATCCACGCCCGCGCCGAGCGAATCCAGGCCACCAACGCCCGGCATTGACGTCACCACGCCATGCCACCGGCCCAAAACGCGGCCCCGCCGACAGCCATCAGTTGCATCCGCAACTACCCGCAGAAATCGCGGACAGACTACGGGTATGAAATACCGCCTGGGCCTGCTGTCCGGTCGTGTTCGTAGGGTCGTTTGACCGGGACAGGGGCTTCGTGGGAAGGACGCTTGTGGGCAGGCCGCCGTGCATCTGGGCTGAGAGCCCGTCAATGACTAGATGGCCGCCCCTGCGACTCACCCGGTTGGGCTGGGAGCCCGAATCCGTAGTTGTCGCTGCCCGCGGTGCCTTCCATTTCATATGTCCAGTTCGTGAAGGGAGGCGGTTTGTGGTGCGGTTCTTTGGTTTGGATGTTCATCTCGATTTCTGTGAGGTCGCGGTCGCCGAGGGCGGCCGGGTCTCGCGGGTCGGTCGGATAGCGAGTACCCCGGAGGCGATCCGGGAGTTCGCAGCCGGTCTTCAGAGTGATGACCAGGTGGTGTTGGAGGCCAGCTGCGGAGCGATGATGATCGCCCGGCTGCTGGAAGAGGGCGATGTCGGGCGGGTCGTGGTGTGCAATGCGGCGGAGACGCGAGCGATCTCTCACGCTCGCGTGAAGTCCGACCGTTTCGACGCGGCGATGCTGGCCAAGCTGCTGTCGGCCGGCATGCTCAAAGCGGTGTGGGTGCCCGATGAGGCGACGAGCTCCTTGCGCCGGCGTGTCGCTCGCCGGGCGGGGCTGGTGCGGGCACGCACACGGGTGAAGAACGAGGTGCACGCGGTCCTCGCAAGGTGTCTGATCGGCCGCCCCCCGGTGAGCGACCTCTTCGGGAAGAAGGGACGTGTGTGGCTGCTCGAGCAGCAGCTACCCGAGGAGGAGGCCGAGACGGTGAGCAGCTGCCTGCGCCACATCGATTTCCTGGGCGGCGAGATCACCGGACTTGACCAGCGGATCGCCCAACAGGCCCTCGCGTTCCCTGGGTTTCAGCGGCTGCTGACGATCCCCGGGGTCGATGTCGGGACCGCGGCGGCAGTGATCGCGGCGATCGGGGATATCACGCGCTTCCAGAGCCCGGGCCAGCTCGTCGCCTATCTCGGCCTGGACCCGAAGGTTCGCCAGTCTGGGTCAGAGCCGGCGCGCTATGGGCATATCTCAAAGCGCGGTGACCCGCAGGCCCGCTCGATGCTGGTCGAGGCCGCTTGGATCTCGATCCGAAGCCCCGGCCCACTGAAGGCATTCGGTGAGCGCGTCCGCGCGCGCCGTGGCGCGCAGATCGCGGCGGTCGCTGTCGCGCGCAAGCTCGTCGTTCTCTGCTGGCACCTCCTCACAAAGGACCAGGACTATGCGTTCGCGCGCCCATCGTTGACCCGGCAGAAGACGCGTCGCCTGGAACTCTTGGCCGGCGCTCCGCCGCTACCGCGCCGCCACGGCGGGCCGCCAGTCAGCCCGACCAGCAGCCAGCGCGCAGCTGAGCGCGAGCTACAAGCCCAGGCCGAACTCGCCTACCGGCGCCTCATCGAGGACTGGCGCACAACGGCACCGAAGGGTGGTGCGGGCGCGACACCGGGGCGCGCATCCAACAAGCCCAAGGAGGGCAAAGCCGCGCGGCAGGCCACAAGCCCCTGACGCCTGCGCTTCGCTCACGTCAGTCACCCGCACCACCACACATCATCGCACCCCACAGCCCCCGACGCGACGGCCCCGCCGTCGACGAGTCTCCCTGCGCCACGAGCAGGCCCCGACGCAACAGAACGGCCGTATAGACCAGATGCACAACCCTCCGGGCGCTGTGCGATCACTGTGACCCGGCCAGCGCCCAAGACGGGGGGGCAACGCTCCCGCGCATACAAAGGGCGCCAACGATCAAAGCGCCACACCCAAGGCCGCCCGATGGGCGGCCAATCCCCATTATCTGCCGCAAAGAATCAAGCGCCGCCGCCGTCAAGGCCAAGCCCTACGGGCGGCCTCCGGCCGGCCTTGACCCCGGCTCCCACCATCACCTTCAGCGCAGCCACACCACCCCCAACGAAAAAAGTCCCCCCCCGCCCTTGACTTTTCATCCGTAGATGCACACAACAGCGAGCGCTGTGCAAAACTGTCGAGCGAGATGGCGTCAGTGAGGCCCGTACATGATCACGCCGACACCCGCGAGGCAGATGATGACGCCCGCCAAGTCGTAGTGGTCCGGCCGAAAACCATCGAATGCGACGCCCCACAACAGCGAGCCCACAACGAACACGCCGCCGTAGGCCGCGAGGACCCGTCCGAATTCGTTGCTCGACTGCTGGGCAGCAATCAGACCGTAGAGAACGAGGGCGAACGCGCCGACGACAACCGCAAGCGGTCCCTTGCCCTCGCGCAGTCCAACCCAGATCAGATAGGCACCTGCGATCTCGGCCAGCGCAGCGGCGGCGAACAGCGCGATCGAGCGCCCGGTCATCGTTGTGCCAGCACGCGAGTGACCCTCAGCATTCAGCAGCAGGGCGTCGCGGTCGAACCGGGCGGGTCTACCCACCTATCGATGCGCTGCCAGAGTTTGCAACTGGTCCCTACCGGGCGGCCCAGCATGACGCTTGGGATTGCCCCCAACTCAGGGCACCCCTGATAGCCGGTCACACCGGCGACCAAATGGGAGATTCCGAACCACGTCGGGACAAGCGACGCCGGCCACAGCGCGATAGCTCCCGGCAACCGGCGCGTACCCAGCGCACCAGCAAAGACGAGGAACACAAGCCCAACCATCGCACGGGAACGTCGGGCGGCACGGGCCATCGGAGCCTGCGACTCCACTACGCCGCCCTCCGAGCAACATCCGCCGCTAAGCAGCCCACCCTCGGTGGAAGGGCGCGCGCCCGCGCATCCGCCCGGATGGACAGCGCAGCTTGCACCGTCGAGGGCCGTCTCGGCAGGATTGGGGGGTATTTCGGACATGTGTATTCCCTTCGTCGTTGTGGTCACGATAGGTCTACAACTTCAAGTAGGCTTTAAGTCAAATGACGACGCGCAACAACGACCTCACAATCGGAGAAGTCGCCCGTCAGGCTGGAGTGCCAGCCTCGACGCTTCGCTACTGGGAGAGCGAGGGGCTGTTGGCGGCGCCAGGGCGTGTCGGCGGCAAGCGCCGCTACGGCCCGCAGGCTCTCCGGCAAATATCGCTGATCGTGTTGATCAAGCGCGCCGGATTCACGTTGGCCGAGACACGCATCGTTCTCTCCGGGCTCTCCGAGAGGACGCCACCACCTGAAATCTGGCGCAAGCTGGCCGAACGCAAGCTGCCCGAGATCAAGCAGACGCTTGCCGAGGCCAGAGCCATGAAGAAGATCCTCGAAGAGGGCCTTGGCTGCGACTGCCTGACACTCGATGACTGCCTACGTCAAGGTGAGTCATGGAGCACAGCACGTATGCGTGTATCGCTGTCAGCTCAGAAGTAGCCAAACCTCAAGCAGTTCCCACGCCGCCACAGAGAGCGAACTCGCGACCGAAACGTGTGCGGTCGTCCGCGCCACCGCGTGTGCGGTCCGTGTGCGGTCCGCCCCAAACCGAGGCGTTGGCGGGTTCCTGCCGTTGTTGAGATCGAGTTCCCCGAATCCCTGCATCAGAACGGGATTTCGAGGGCTTGAGAGGCCGCCAGCAGCCATGTGATGTCAACAGCAATTCAATCGGGGCGCCCGGATTCGAACCGGGGACCTCGCCGACCCGAACGGCGCGCGCTACCAGGCTGCGCCACGCCCCGACGCAGGCCCCAGTATCCCACACCGCGCCGCCTCACCGGGCTCGCGTCGGTGCCGCGCCATCGCCCCGCGCGCTTGCCGGCCCATTCCCGCGTGCCAGCCAACCCACTCCCCGGGTCCGTTCTCCCCCCACTATCCTCGCCCAGTGCCCACCCCGCTGCAGGACATCGTGACAGAGCTGGAGCGCCTGCTGGAACCCGAGCGCTTTGCGGACTACGGGCCCAACGGACTGCAGGTGCCCGGCGCGGAGGAGGTGACCACGGTTGCCACGGGCGTGAGTGCCCAACTGGAGCTGTTCGAGCGCGCCCGCGCGGAGGGAGCGGAGCTGGTGGTAGCTCACCACGGACTCTTCTGGGGCTCGGGCCCGGGGCCGATCGACGCCGCGCTGGCGCGGCGTCTGCGGGCGCTGTTCGCCGCCGACATCTCGCTGCTGGCCTACCACCTGCCGCTCGACGCCCACCCCGAGGTTGGGAACAATGCGCTGCTGGCACGCGCGCTGCAGGCCGAGCCGCTGGCGCCGTTCGCGCCCCACCGCGGCACACCGATCGGGTGCCTCGCGCAGTTCCCCGGCGAGGGCCTGCCGATCGCCGAGTTGCTGACCCGCGTCGAGCAGGTCACCGCGCGCGCGCCGCTCGCGTTCGACTGCGGCCCCTCGCTGGTGAGGCGGTTGGGGATCGTCAGCGGCGGCGGCGCCGACCATCTTGCAGACGCGATCGCGGCCGGCGCCGACGCCTTCCTCACCGGGGAACCGGCCGAGCGCGTGATGGCGCAGGCGCGCGAGGCGGGGGTGCACTTCATCGCGGCTGGCCACTACGCCACCGAGACGTTCGGGGTGAGGCGCCTGGGGGAGCACCTGAGCGAGCGTTTCGGCGTGCGTCACGTCTTCGTGGACATCCCCAACCCCGTGTGAGCCTCCCAGCGCTCGATCGCCTGCCTCGATAGGGCACTGGTGGTTGCACCTGCCACGTCGAAGCGCCCTGCGGCAAATCCAGGGTTGCCAACGTCCGCCGGCGGCGCTATATGTACACGTAGTCCTCTCCCCTCCCCCCACCCAAGGAGATGCCGATGGCCAACCATCTGACGCCCACTGAGCTTGCCCGCGAGGCCGGGCTGGGACGCAAGGAGGTCCTCTCGAAATGCATGGAGCTGGGGGTCCCGATCTTCAAGGGCCGTATCGACAAGAGCCTGTTCCTCGCCAACCTGCGCCAGGGCGCCTCACCGACGCAGCGGCCCGTGGCGCTGAAGAGCTGACCGCTCGCTCGGACTTCGCCCGCGGGCGATCCCTGCAAGGGTTTTTCTGATCGCCGTTGGCGTTATCCCTGTTCGAGCGCCGCGTACCCGGCCGCGGTGAACCGCCCCAGGGCTCGGCCGAGAGCCTCGGGCGTCCACCGGTCCGGTGAGGCGAGCATCATCCGCAAGCCCGCGTCGCCGACACCCGTGAGCGTCTGCGCCGCGAACTGGGCGGTTGCGTCAAGACGCCGTGCAGGGATTCGCTCCTCCAGCCAACGGCGCGCCAGCTCGCTGAGCTGGGCAACCAACTGCTCTCGTCCACGCCGGATGCGCGCATCGATCAACGCGTCGGCGTCACCTCCGCCCAGCAGCGCGATGCGGTAGGTCTCCGGCGTATTGCTGACAGCCTTGAGCATCGCGGTGAACCCGGCCACCAGCATGGCCTCCAGGTCCCCGGGCTCCGCCCCGGTCGCAAACGCGGCGCCAAACTGCGCGAACATGCGCTGCTCCTCACGGTCGAGCAGAGCCCCGAACAGCTCCGCCTTGCTGGCAAAGCACGCGTAGATCACCGGCTTGGTCACGCCGGCGGCACGCGCGATCGCGTCCATCGAGGTTCCCTTGTAGCCGCGCTCGAGGAACAGCCCGAACGCCACATCCAAGATCAAGGGCCGCCGGCGTTCGGGGCCAAGGTGTGTGGCGCGAGCGCGCGGAGCGGCCGCTGTGGGGCTTGCAGACATCTTCCTACTCTGGTAGGTTTTTCCTACTTGGGTATGTTAGCGAGTGATCGACTAATGCGGGAAGCGCGCCACGGCGATGGAGAGGCCTGCGCCCACACGGTGGTGCTCGAGACACCGCACATCCCTGCGCCCGTGCCCATCGTCGCCCGGCCCTTGCGGCTCGCCGACCCTCGGCTGCTTCGGAGTGTGGATCGCCCGCGACAAATTGCCCCACCAAAGCAATATCCTCTGTTACCGGAAGGGTCATCCAAGCCGTCGGAGGAGAGCGCCATGGAGGCAGGTACCGCAGAGCAGGCCGCAGCGGGATCGACGGTCGAGCACGATCCGCGGCCGCCCACTGCGCCAGCCCCGGCGGGGAGCACGATCGCCGATCTTCTTCCCCGCGCCGTCGCCTCGTTCCCCGAGCACGTGGCGATCCGCCACAAGCAGGATGGCGCGTGGCTGGACGTCACCTATGCCGGGCTCGGCGAGATCGTGAGGGAGATCGCGCTCGGCCTGATCGACCTTGGCATTCAGCCGGGCGAGCGGGTGTGCATCCTCGCGGGGACGCGGCCGGAGTGGACCTACGCCGATCTGGCGATCACCGCCGCCGGCGCAGTGGTCGTGCCGATCTACCCGACCAACTCCCCCGAGGAGTGCCACTGGGTGATCTCCGACTCCGGCGCCTGCGCGATCGTGTGCGAGAACGCCGAGCAGCTTGCCAAGGTCGCCGCCGTGCGCGACCGCCTGCCGGAGCTTCGCACCGTGATCGTGGTCGACCCGGATGGCTCCCCCGAGGCGATCCCGCTGGCAGAGGTGCGCGCCCGTGGCCGCGCCCGTGGCAATGCCGACGGCGACGGCGCAGGTGATGCCGGGGAGCTCGAGCGCCGTCGTGCCGCGCTCACCCCCGAGGACCCTTACACCTTCATCTACACCTCCGGCACGACCGGACCGCCGAAGGGGTGCGTCCTCTCGCACGGCAACTACTGCTCCGTGGTGGACATGGTGCGCGAGATCGGGCAGATCCACGAGGGCGAGATCGCCTACCTGTTCCTGCCCCTCGCCCACGCGTTCGCGCTGCTGATCCAGCTGGGGGCGGTCGACCGGGGCACGACGATCGCCTACTTCGGGGGCGACGTCAAGCAGATCGTGGGCGAGCTGCAGGAGGTCAAACCGACCTTCCTGCCCTCGGTGCCGAGGATCTTCGAGAAGATCTACACGCTCGCCCACGGGGCGATCGAGGCGCAGCCGCCGGAGGAACGCGCTCGCACCGAGGCGGCGATCGAGCTGGGCAAGCGCGTGCGCAACATGCTCGCCCGCGAGGAAGCGATTCCCGAGGAGCTGCGCGCGCCCTTCGCGGAGGCCGAGGAGGGCCTGTTCAAAAACGTGCGTGCGATCTTCGGCGGGCGCATGCGCCAGGCCGCCACCGGCGCCGCCCCGATCGCGCACGAGATCCTCGAGTTCTTCTGGGCCTGCGGCGTACCCGTGTTGGAGGGGTACGGGATGACCGAGACATCCACGATCGCCACCGCCTCCACGATCGAGGACCACCGCTTCGGCACCGTCGGGCGCGCGCTGCCGGGCGTGCAGCTGCGGATCGCCGAGGACGGCGAGATCCTGATCAAGGGCACCAACATCTTCCAGGGCTACCACCACAACGCCGACGCCTCGTTCGGCGCCGTGGAGGACGGCTGGCTGCACACCGGCGACCTCGGCTCGCTCGACGAGGACGGCTACCTCTCGATCACCGGGCGCAAGAAGGACATCATCATCACCGCCGGCGGCAAGAACCTGACGCCCGCCAACATCGAGAACGACCTCAAGCAGTGCCGCTGGATCTCCCAGGCGGTGATGCACGGCGACAGGCGCCCCTACCCGGTGGTGCTGATCACGCTCGACGAGGAGGAGATCGCCGGCTACGCCCGCGAGCACGACCTGCCGCAGGAGCCGGCGCTGCTGGCCCGCGAGCCCGCGATCCACGAGCTGATCGCCGGCGAAGTGGAGCGCGTGAACGCGGGCTACGCCAACGTCGAGCAGGTCAAGAAGTTTGCGATCCTCGAGTGCGATCTCTCGCAGGCCGGCGGCGAGCTGACGCCGACGCTGAAGGTGAAGCGCAACATCGTTGAAGAAAAGTACGCCGAGATTCTCGACTCGCTGTACGCGGGCCGATAGGCTGTATACGAGATGGCACCACGATCCAGCCACGCCACACAGAGTGCTAGTGATATAACACACGTAGGCACGTGGTGAAATATGCGTAGCGATCCCAGCGATACAGGCGGTCTGTTCGTCGGCAGGCGACCCGGCACAGCCCCGGTCCACTACCGCGGGAGGCCCGAGCGCGGCAGCGAGTCCCGCCAGCGCGTCGACCGGCGCCTCGCCGACGCGATGCTGGCGATGATGACGTTGCTCAGCCTCTGCTGCTGGGGGCCGATCCCGATCGCCTGCCTGTGGATCGGCGCGCAGGTCAACTACCACTCCGGCAGCGTCAGCCTCGGCATCCTGGCGGCGTTCGTAGGGCTGTTCACGCTGCTGTTCGGGGCGTTGAAGATCATGCGCAACCTCGACGAGGCGTGGATCCTCGTGCGGCGCGCCGCCGGCTTTGACCAGCGCAGCGGGGTGCTCGGCCGCGTGTTCGCGATCACCGCCGCCATCTGCGCGGCGGTGTTCACCGTGTGGTTTGTGCTGTTCAACGGCACCGGCAACATGGTCACCCCCTCCGGCGGCGGCCTCTGAGTCAGTGGACCCGCTGATGGCCCCTCCCGCCAATCACCGGAAGATCCACTAGCCGCCAGCCGCCGACATGGGCCTGCTCGACTACTACCGTCAGTTTGAAGGCGTGCCCGAGGAGGAGGTCAACCGCGGGCTGCGCGAGGAGGCGGCGGAGCGCAGGCGCAAGGCGCTCACGCGCGTCACCACGCTCGACCTCTCACAAACGACGTGGCCGGACCTTCCGCACGCCAACATCGTCAACGCGATCACGTTCACCGCGCGCGCGGGACTGCAGCGTTACCCTCACCTGCGCGGCTCGCGGCTGCGCAGCGAGCTGGCCGACCGCCATGACATTCCGGCGGGGCGGCTGATCGTCGGCAACGGCGCCGCTCAGCTGCTGAGCGCCGCCACGCGCGCGCTGATGGAGCCCGGCCAGGAGCTGCTCACCTCGTGGCCGTCCTACCCGCTGTTCCCGATCATGGCACGCCGCGCGCACGGGCGCGCGGTGCCGGTCGGCGGCGGGGAGGCGCCACTGGTGGACGCGCTGCTGAAGGCCGCCGCCGAACACAACACGCGCGTGGTGGCACTCGCCAGCCCCAACGACCCGACCGGAGAGCTGCTCGCCGCGGGGGAGCTCGAGCGCCTGCTGAAGGGTTTGCCGGAGGGGATCGCGGTGCTGCTGGACGAGGCGCTCGTCGACTTCGCCGACGCCCAGCCGACCGACGCGTCGCTGAAGCTGCTGGAGGAGCACCCGCGGCTGCTGGTGTTCCGCAGCTTCTCCAAGGCGTGGGGGCTGGCGGGACTGCGCGTCGGCTACGCGGTGGGGGGACCGGGCTCGGAGGAGCTGCTCGCCGAGCTGGAGCCCGACCTCGGCGTCAGCGAGCTCTCGCAGGCGGGCGCGTTCGAGGCGCTGCGCTCCGGCGCCAAACCGCTGACGCGCCACGTGCAGAGCGTCTGCGAGGAGCGCCCGCGGCTGACCGCCGAGCTGCGCGAGCGCGGCTTCGAGGTGACCGACAGCCAGGCCAACTTCCTGTGGGTCGCCCACCCAAAGCTCGACGGCACGGAGCTGGCCACGCGGATGGAACGCGCGGGCGTGCTGGTGGCCGCCGGCGCCGGGTTGGGTGAGCCGCGTCACGTGCGCATCGCGCTTCGCAACGCCGCCGCCACCGGCCGCGTGCTGAGCGCGATCGACAAGGCGCTCGGCTAGGCTGAACCCGCGGGCCGCGCGGCTCAGATGCCCGCCCGCCAGCGACCCTGGTAGGCGGTCGCAAAATCAACACTTCGCCGCACAGGGAAGACCGCCGGCGGGCCGCGACTCAGGCGCCGGCGGACTCCGCCGGCTGGCTCTGGCGCAGCAGCGCGCCGGTGGTGCCCTCGAGGATTCGTCGCAAGGCGCTTGAGTCGTGCTCGTGCTCCTCGGCGGCGCTTTCGGCTTCGAAGTGCTCGACGACGGTGCGCAGCCGCTCGGGGGATATGTCGATCCCGTGCCGCTTGGTGACTTCGCGGTAGTGCGGGTACTCGCCCGCGAGGTGGTGGGCGATCGACTGAAAACCATGCCGCGCGATCGCGATGCGCGAGGCGAAGTTCATGATCGACGTCTGGAACATCAGCTCGTCGGTGGCGTCGGGCTCGATCAGCACGATGTCCACCCCGGGGTAACGTTCCTCCCAGCGGGTGGCCATCTCGTGCAGCCGCTGGTGGGCGAGCAGCTTGAACGCCTGGAAGCCGATCTGCGGGAAACCCATGTCCGAGACGCGCCGCGGACGGCGCCCGCGCAGCGTGCGAACCTCAGTGGCGAAGTCGTTGACGAACGGCACCACGGGGTTGATCACGACCACGAGCTTGGCGCCCGCCTCGACGGCGATGTCGAGGTTGGTGGTGGAGATCAGCCCCCCGTCCACCAGCTCGCGGCCGTCGATCCGCACGGGGGCATAGACCATTGGGAGCGCCCCGGAGGCGCGCACGGCGGTGGAGATGGGGTAGTGCTCGAAGCCCTCGGCGCCGAATACGACCCGCTCGCAGGTGTCGAGGTCGGTGGCGGTGATGTACAGCTCCCTGCCGCCGCGCAGCTTGCGGAAGTCGTCGGTGCGGCCGGGCTCGCCCAGCACCTTGTGCAGGTAGCCCTCGATGCCGGCGCCGGTGTACAGCCCGGAGGGCAGCGCCTGGGCGAGCCCGAGCGCGAGGTCCAGCACGGAGACCTGCCTCGGCTGGGAGACGACCTGGCGCGCGAGCGAGGCGATGCGCAGCGGCAGCCGTACCCCCCCGCGCACCAGCTCGCCGAGGTTGGGGCGCAGCAGATCGCCGAGGTCGATGTCGCGGAACGGCTGGGGGGCCTCGCTGGTCGCGACGCGCATCATCTCATCGGGGGTCACGCCGTTGGCGCAGAGGGCGGCGATGAACGCCCCGGCGGAGGTGCCCACGTAGATGTCGAAGTCGTTGACGGTGCTGTTGACGGCCATCAGGTCGAGCGCGCGCAGCGCCCCGACCTCGTACACCCCGCCGGTGAAGCCGCCGCCGCCGAGCACCAGCGCGGTCTTGCTGGGCCGCCGTCGCGCGCGGCGGGTCCGCGCGCGACGGGTGGTTTCCTCCAACTTGACAACGCTACCCATACCACCCTTTATTCTAATGCTGCGTGCCCCGGATCCGGTTTGCATTGCTCCCGGTCGCTCTCTGCGCGCTCGTCGTCGCGGGCGCGATCATGCCTGGGACAACCGCCACGGCGGACCTCCGCATGACGGCGGCGGTGCGCGCGGCGGTCGCCAGGGCGGAGCACCCCGACCTGCGGGAGATCCCCGGCGTGCCGACGAGCTCATCCCCAGGGGCGCTGCTGGCTGCCCGCCACCCGGCGCGCGCCACGTACGCCGCCGCCCCGGCGGCCACCACCGCGGCGCTGCAGCGGCACATGGCACACGAGCTGGACCTCGCGGGAACACAGTCGGGGGCGTACGTGTACGACATGTCCACCGGCAAGGCGCTGTTCGCCGAGCGCGCCACGCAGCGCCACCCGCCGGCGTCGGTGGAGAAGCTGTACACCGCGGTCACCGCGCTGGAGCGGATGGGGCCGACGGCGCAGCTGGAAACCACGGTGCTCGGCGTCGGCCACCTCGCCCCGGGGGGAGTGTGGCAGGGCGAGCTCTACCTGCACGGCGGCGGCGACCCGACGTTCGGCAGCACCGCGTTCATCCGCAGCCACTATGGCGGCGTGGGCACCTCGGTGGCGGCGCTCGTGGCGCAGCTGAAGGCCAAGGGAATACGGCGCGTCACCGGGAAGGTGTACGGGGACGAGTCCTACTTCGACTCGCTGCGCGGCGAGCCCTCCAGCGGCTACGCGTGGGATCCCTACCTCGAAGGGGACCTCAGCGCACTGGCGTTCAACCGCGGGGAAACCGGCAACGAACAGAGCGCCCACGCTCCGGCGGCGTACGCCGCACGCCAACTGCGCGCGGCGCTGCGGGCGGAGGGCGTGGCGGTGCCGGCAGGAGGCGGCGCCGCGAGCACCCCGGCGGGGGCGGTGAAGCTGGCGGTGGCGCTGTCGCCGACGATCGACCAGCTGCTCGGGCTGACGCTGCCGCCGTCGGATAACTTCTTCGCCGAGACGCTGGTGAAGGGCCTTGGCGCGCGCTTCGGGGGGGCGGGCACCACGGCGGCAGGGGCGAAAGTGGTGCGCGAAACGATCGCCGAGCTGGGCGTCCACCCCGAGGTGGTGGACGGGTCGGGGCTCTCCGAAGAAGACCAGACCTCGCCCTACGAAGTGGTGACACTACTCAACCAGATCGCGCACACCGAACTGGGTACGACCCTGCGCGGGGACCTCGCGCAGGCGGGGCGCACGGGGACGCTCGCCGAACGGATGCGCGGCACCGCCGCCGAGGGCCGCTGCGAGGCCAAGACGGGCACGCTCACGGGCGTGTCCAACCTCGCGGGCTACTGCTCGGCAGCCGACGGCGACGAGCTGGCGTTTACGTTCTTCAACGATGGCATCTCGACCGAAACGGCGCACACGCTGCAGGACAACATGGCGATCACGCTCGCCAACTACTGACGTAACGACCCCGCCGTGTATAAACAATTGCACACGCCTTTTAAAAAGAGAACATATACCCCACACCCCCCAGGCACAGGAAACGGGGCGGAGGTGTTGTGATAAAAACCCAAAAGGTGTGCGCAATAGCTATCGGACTTTAAAAAGAGCAGCATTACGCACCACCCTCGCCCGAATACCCGCCCCGCCGCCGTGTGGCGAATCCACGCTCAGACGTCGTCCCCCAGCAACCGACGCAAACCGTCCTCGTCGATCACGGGGATCTGCAGGCGGCGGGCCTTTTCTAGCTTCGAGCCGGCACTCTCACCCGCGATGAGGTAGTGGGTCTTGCGCGAGACCGAGGTGGTGACACGCCCGCCTGCGGCCTGGATCCGTTCGGTCGCATACTCGCGCGTCCAGGTGGGTAGCGTGCCGGTGAGCACCACCGTGAGGCCCGCGAACACGCCCTCCGAGGGCGGCGGGCCAGCCTCGGCGAAGCGCAGGCCGAGCAGACGCAGGTCGGCGATCACTTCGCGCATGTGGGGCTCGTCCAACTGGGCGCGGATCGAGCGCGCCATCTTCTCGCCGATCCCCGGCGTCTGGGCAATCTGCTCCTCGGTGGCGCCCAACAGCGCGTCAATGTCACGAAAGCGCTGGGCGATGTTGCGCCCGGTGACCTCCCCCACCTCCTCGATCCCCAGCGCGAACAGCACGCGCGCGAACGGCCGCTGCTTGGAGCCGTCGATCGCCGACAGCAGGTTGCGCACCGAGACCTCGGCGAAGCCCTCGAGCTCCAGCAGCTCAGAGGTGCGCCCCGCCAGCCGGTAGAAGTCGCCGGGGACGCGCACCAAGCCCTCGTGCTGCAGCAACCGCACCTGCTTCTCGCCGAGCCCCTCGATGTCCATTGCGCCGCGCGAGACGAAGTGCTTGAGCAGCTGCCAGGCGCGCTCGGGGCAGGCGCGGTTGGGGCAGGTCGTGTAGACCGAGTCGCGCGGCTTGGTCGTGCGCGTGCCGCAGAATGGGCATCGCGTGGGCGGGCGCGGGAGTGGCGGCCGGTGCTCGTGCTCGACGACGTGTGGGGCGGGGGAGATCACCTGCGGGATCACGTCGCCGGCGCGCAGCACGATCACCTCCTCCCCTTCGCGGATGTCCTTGCGGCGCAGGTCCTCCTCGTTGTGCAGCGTGGCGAGCTTGATCGTGACACCGCCGACGGCGACCGGCGCGAGCATCGCGTAGGGCCGCATGTCACCAAACTTGCCGACGTTCCAGGCGATCCGCTCCAGGCGCGTCACCGCCGTGGTCGGCGGGAACTTCCAGGCGATTGCCCAGCGCGGGTCACGCCCCACCGAGCCGAGGCGGCGCTGCAGGTCGAGGTTGGAGACCTTCACGACGACGCCGTCGATCTCGAACTCGAGCTCCCCGCGGCGGCGCTGCCAGGCCAGACACTGGGCGATCACCTCGTCCTCACCGCGCAGCTGCTGGATGTCGCGGTTGACGCGGAAGCCGTGCTCGCGCAGCCACGCAAGGGCCTCCCAATGCGTCGTGAACGAGAGCCCCTCAGTGACACCCACCTGGTAGCACCAGATCGACAGCGGACGTTCGGCGGCAAGTGCGGGGTCGAGCTGGCGGACGGTGCCGGCGGCGGAGTTGCGGGGGTTCATGAAGGTCGAGAGACCCTGCTCGGCGCGGCGCTCGTTGAGCGCGGTGAAGTCCTTCAGCGACATGTACAGCTCGCCGCGCACCTCCAGCAGCGGCGGCGCGTCCTCGATGTGCAGCGGGATCGCGCGGATCGTGCGCAGGTTGTGGGTGATGTCCTCGCCGATCTCCCCGTCCCCGCGCGTGACGCCGCGCTCGAGCACGCCATCGCGGTAGACCAAGGAGATCGCCAGACCATCGACCTTCGGCTCGACTATGTACACGAAGTGGGGCTGGGAGATGCCCTCGCGCGCGAGGTGGTTGCGCATCCGCTCGACCCAGGCGCGGAACTCGTCCTCGGAGCGGGCGTTGGAGAGCGAGAGCATCGGCTCCATGTGCGCAACCTTCTCCAGCCGCCCCACGGGGGTGCCGCCGACGCGCTGCGTGGGCGAGTCGGGCGTGAGCAGCTCGGGGTGCGCTGCCTCCAACGCGCGCAGTTCATCGAACAGCGCGTCGTACTCGTCGTCCCCGATGACGGGATCGTCGAGCACGTAGTAGCGGTGGGAGTGGTACTCGACCATGCGCCGCAGCTCGGCGATGTGTTGCGCAGGGTCGGGCATTTGGGGGGCATCCGCGCGAGGATGCTGCTCCCCAGCCGCGCGGGCGCTGGCCGAAACGGGGATGCGAGCCGAAGGCGAGTGTCCCCCGGCTTCGGTCGTCCTGCCCCGCGGCGTAGCGTCTTTTTTGCTCTCCCCGGCGCTCACACCCACCGCCCCCCGACCACCAACCAACCTGCCCACGCTCCGCCGGGTAACGACCCACCTGCCAGTACTCGACCATCCCCGCCGGCCACCACCTCAGCCAGCCTCCACCTCGGCGGCGTCGAGCAGGCCGTCCAGGTCAAAGCCGCCCAGCGCCTCGATGCCGGGGAGGTAGGTGAGATCGAAGTGCATCGGGGTCACCGCGATGCGGCCAGCCGCCACGGCGGCGAGGTCGGTGCCGGGCTCGTCGTGGAAGCCGGGGTCGTCGCCGTAGATCCAGTAGCGCCGCCGCGCGGGGGGACCGGTCTCCTCGCGCTCCAGCTTGAGCTCGTCGCGGTAGATGCGCTTGCCGAGGCGCGCGACCTCCACGCCGTCCGGGCGTCCGGCGGGGACGTTGACGTTGAGCAGGGTGTTGGGTGGCAGCGGCAGCGACTCCAAGCGCTCGACCAAGCGTGCGACGAAGCCGGCGGCCACGTCGAAGTTGAAACCGCCGTGGAAGCGGTAGTCAAGCGCGCGCGCCCCGGACTGCTGGGAGACCGCGATCGCGGGCAGCCCCAGCACCACCCCCTCCAGCGCCGCGGCTACGGTGCCCGAGTAGGTGATGTCGTCGCCAAGGTTGGCGCCGTGGTTGATGCCCGCCACGACCACGTCGGCGTCGAAGCCCTCCACCACGCCGAGGCGGGCGAGGCGCACGCAGTCCACAGGGGTGCCGTCGGTCGCATACCCCACGCTGCCGTCGGGGAACTCGACCTCTTCGACCCACAGCGGCCGGCGCGTGGTGATCGAGCGGGCCATCGCGGAGCGGTTGCCGTCGGGCGCGATCACGGCGAGGCGCACGTCGGGCAGCGCCGCCAGCGCGTCGCGCATCGCACACAGCCCGTCGGCCTCGATCCCGTCATCGTTGGTCAGCAGTACGTTGAGCATTCTTACCCCAGCATAGGGGGCGACTCCGATGGGCCGTGTGGCCCCCGCGTGATCTCCTCCCACCTCAGCCGTGCCCGCACCGACTGGTCGGTTTGCCTGTTTGCCTGGCGCGGCCTACTGGTAGGCCACCGACGCGAGCGCCAGCCCGTGCGCTGGCGCGGTGGGCCCTGCCTCGGGGCGGGGCCGGCCCTCCAGCAGGCGCGTGAACTCGGCCACCGTGCGTCGCCCGGCGGCGACCTCGAGCATCGTGCCGACCAGCACGCGGTTCATGTGGCGCATGAACGTGCCGGCCTCGATCCAGAACTCCAGCAGGTCGCCCTCGGTACGCCACTCGGCGCACAGCACGTCACGCTCGAAGCGCACGTGGTCGGTCTCGGTGGGCGTGAACGCGGTGAAGTCGTGGCTGCCCGTAAGCGCGCGGGCGCACGCGTCGAGCGCGTCGCGGTCGATCGGCTGCGGCCACCACAGTGCGCTCGCGCGCGTGAACACCCCGCGCGCGCGGCGCGCCAGCACGCGGTAGCAGTAGGTGCGGCTGCGGGCGTCGCGGCGCGCGTCAAAGCCCGCGGGAGCGGGCTCGCAGGCGAGCACCCCCACATCGGGCGCCAGCAGCGCGTTCAGCCGCGCCGGGTCCACCGCCTCGTGCGCGTAGCTTGCGACCTGTGCCCACGCGTGCACGCCACGGTCGGTGCGCCCCGCCACCGTCAGCGCCAGTGGCTCGCCGTCGGCGCCGCGCTCGCCGAGGATTGTGCACAGCGCGCGCTCCAGCTCCTCCTGCACGGTGCGCAGCCCCGGCTGGCGCGCCCATCCGGCGAACTCGCCGCCGTCGTACTCGAGGGTGAGCTTGGTGACCATCGCCGGGCAATGCTACGCACACCCTGGTCGCTGGACATGGAGGTCCAGCGCCTCTGCGGCTGTTACCCAAGCGCGGCGCGCGGACGATCCCCTGCCCTCCCCTTCGGTGCGCCGCCGGCGACGGAACCGGTTACACCAGCTCGAGGAACACCATCTCGGTCGAGTCCGAGCGGCGTGGGCCGAGCTTGAGGATGCGGGTGTACCCGCCGGGGCGGTCTACGTAGCGGGGGGCAACCTCGACGAACAGGCGGTGCACCGCGAACTTGTCCTGCGCCAGCGCCGACAGGGCCTGGCGGCGGTTGTGCAGGTCGTCGCGCTTGGCGAGCGTGATCAGTTTCTCGATCTCCGGCTTCACGGCCTTCGCCTTCGCCTCGGTCGTTTTGATCCGCTCGTGCTCCAACACCTCCTTGGTGAGGTTCATGAGCAGCGCCTTGCGGTGCGCGGAGTCGCGGCTGAGCTTGTTGCGGGTCTTCTGGTGTCGCATGGTCTTGAGAGTTTAGTCCTGGCGCAGGTGCAACCCGCGCCCTTCGAGCGTCTCGATCACCTCGTCGATCGACTTCTTGCCGAAGTTGGGGATCGCGTTCAGCTCCGCCTCGGACTTCGAGATCAGGTCGCCCACGGTTTGGATGCCCGCGCGCTTGAGGCAGTTGTAGGAGCGCACCCCCAGCTCCAGCTCCTCGATCAGGATGCCCCACTCCTCGCCCTGCAGCGCCGCCTGTCCGCCGGCGCCCGCCACCGCGAGGCCGTGGCCGTCGAGCTGGCCACCGGGCGACGCGCGCAGCTCCTGGATGCGGTCGGCGTCGGTGAAGATCGCCAGCTGGCTGATCAACAGCTCCGCGGCCTCGCGCAGCGCGGCCTGCGGCTCGATCGAGCCGTCGGTCTCGATGTCCAGCGTGAGCTTGTCGAAGTCCGTCTTCTGACCCACGCGCGCCTGCTCTACGGCATATGCCACGCGCCTCACCGGGGAGAAGATCGAGTCGATCGGGATCACCCCGATCGGCTGGTCGGGGGACTTGTTCTCCTCCGCCGGGCGGTACCCGCGGCCGCGACCGATCGTCATGTACAGCTCGAGCTTGGTTTTTTTCTCGAGTGTCGCCACGTGCACATCGGGGTTGAGGATCTCCACGCCCGCCGGCAGGTCGATGTCCTTGGCGGTGATCTCACCTGGGCCGGTGACGACGAGGGGGGCCTCCACCTCAGAGGCGTCGGAGTGCATCCGGCACACGATCCCCTTGAGGTTGAGCACGATGTCGGTCACGTCCTCCTTGACGCCGGGGATCGTCGAGAACTCGTGGGCCACCCCCTCGATGCGCACGCTGGTGACGGCCGCGCCCGCCAGCGAGGAGAGCAGCACGCGGCGCAGCGAGTTCCCGAAGGTGTAGCCGAACCCGCGGTCGAGCGGCTCGATCGTGAAGGTGCCGCGGTTCTGCTCCACGGACTCGCTTGTGATCCGGGGGATTTGGAAGTCGAGCATCAGCGTCCTAACGTCGTGGTGGTCTGACTAATAGACGAGGGGCCCGGCTCGGCGACCTTCGGCCGCCTGCGCCACCCTCTTGGACCGGCGCCCGGTCGGGCACCGGCTCCAAGGCATCGCACCCGCGAGTGGGGACGATGCCGGCAAAGCCCTTACTTCGAGTACAGCTCGACGATGAGCTGCTCCTGCACCGGCGCCGCCACCTCGCGCCGCTCCGGCCTGCGCAACACCTTCGCGGTGAGCGACTCGTGATCGGCCTGCAGCCACGCCGGGATCTGCCCGGTGAGCTCGGTGGCGTCCCTGATGACCTGAGTGGCAGGCGTGTCGGCCTTGATCGCGATCACCTCGCCCGGGCGCACCTGGTAGCTGGGAATGTTCACGCGCCTGCCGTTGATCGTCCAGTGGCCGTGGAGGATCAGCTGGCGCGCCTGCCGGCGCGAGGCGGCAAAACCGAGGCGCACCAGCACGTTGTCGAAGCGGCACTCCAGCAGCGCCAGCAGGTTCTCGCCGGTGATCCCCGGCTGGCGCGAAGCCTTCTCGTAGTAGCCGTGGAACTGCTTCTCCAACACCCCGTAGTAGCGGCGGGCCTTCTGCTTCTCACGCAGCTGCAGCCGGTACTCGCTCTGTTTCTGGCGCCCCCTCCCGTGCTCGCCCGGCGGGTATGAACGGCGCTCGACGCCGCATTTGTCGGTCAGGCAGCGCTCCCCCTTGAGGAACAGCTTCTGCCCCTCGCGGCGGCACTGCTTGCACTGGGGGCTTGAATCCCTTGCCATTACACCCTCCTGCGCTTGCGTGGACGGCAACCATTGTGGGCCTGCGGGGTCACGTCCTTGACGCCGGTCACTTCAAGTCCCGCCGCGGAGAGCGAGCGGATCGCGGTCTCGCGGCCTGAGCCGGGACCCTTGACGTACACCTCAACCTTCTGCAGTCCCTGCTCGAGGCCCTTGCGCGCGGCGGCGTCGGCGGTCACCTGCGCAGCGAACGGCGTGGACTTGCGCGAGCCCTTGAAGCCGGCGCCGCCCGCGGACTCCCAGGCGATCACGTTGCCCTGCACGTCGGTCAGCGAGACGATCGTGTTGTTGAACGACGTCTTGATGTGCGCCTGCCCCACGGGGATGTTCTTCTTCGGCTTGCGTTTGCCGCGCGCGCGCTTGGGAGCCGCCATTACTTCTTACCGGCCTTCTTCTTGCCGGCGACCTGCATCCGCTTGGGGCCCTTGCGGGTGCGCGCGTTGGTCTTCGTCTTCTGTCCCCTCACCGGCAGGCCGCGGCGGTGGCGCAGGCCGCGGTAGCAGGCGATCTCCTGCAGACGCTTGATGTCCTGGGAGCGCTCCCGGCGCAGGTCGCCCTCGACCATGAGGTCGGTGTCGATCGCGTCGCGCAGGCGCGACACCTCATCCTCGGTCAGGTCGCGCACGTAGGTGTCGGGGCTCACCCCGACCTCGGCCAGCAACTTGTTGGCAGTCGAGCGCCCGATGCCGAAGATGTACGTCAGCCCGATCTCCGAGCGCTTGTTGAGGGGCAGGTTGACCCCGGCGATGCGTGCCACTGCCTAACCCTGCCTCTGCTTATGCCGCTTGTTCTGGCAAATGACCAGCACCGCGCCGTGGCGGCGGATGATCTTGCATTTTTCGCACATCGGCTTCACCGACGGTCGTACCTTCATGATCCCTTTCTTCGACTTCGGAAGAGGGCCCGGCTCACCGGCCTCGGCCGACTGTGCCACCCTCTAGGTCCGGCGACCGGGCTCTGGCTGCCGGGACGGCCGCCGCTACCTGATCGAGGATACGCTCGCAGCGCGAATTGCCTTCGCGTGCGCGCGGACCGTCGATAATAGCACTACGGTCCGATTTAGATTGCTCGGTAGTGGGATCAGCTTGCGCTCGCGACCTGTTCGCCCCGCGGCTCGGCGACCGCGGCGCCGGCGCCGTTGCTCGCCCCGCCCCCCGCCCCCGCGCCCAGGTGCCACGGCGTGAGCACCCGCGGGCCGTTCGCGGTGATCGCGACTGTGAACTCGAAGTGCGCCGCCGGCGAGTCGTCCTGGGAGAACACCCCCCACCCGTCCCCTCCCACGCGTACCGCGGGCCGGCCCGCGGTCGTCATTGGCTCGATCGCCAGCACCATCCCCTCCTCCAGCCGCGGGCCCTTGCCCGGGCGGCCGTAGTTGGGCACCTGGGGGTCCTCGTGCATCGAGCGACCCACGCCGTGGCCAACCAGCGAGCGGACGATCGACAGCCCAGCGCCCTCGGCCACGCGCTCGATCGCGTGCGACACGTCGCCCATGCGGTTGCCGGAGTGGCACTGCTCCACCCCAGCGAACAGCGATTCGCGGGTGGCCCGCAGGAGGTTCTGCTCGACGGGGCCGATCTCGCCGACGGGGAAGGTGCGCGCGGCGTCCGCCACCCAGCCGTCGAGCGTGACACCGACGTCGATCGAGATGATGTTGCCCTCCCCGAGGCGGTAGCGCCCGGGAATGCCGTGCACAACCATCGCGTTCGGGGAGGCACAAATCGAGCCGGGGAAGCCGCGAAAGCCCTTGAAGGTGGGGGTCGCCCCGTGCGAGCGGATGAAGCGCTCGGCGGCTGTGTCCAGCTCCTCGGTGCGCACGCCGGGGCGGATCCTGCTCTCCAGCAGCGCCAGCGTCTGCACGAGGATCTCGCCCGCCGCCGCCATCTTCTCGATCTCCGCCGGGGTCTTCTTGATGATCATGCTGTCTAGGTTATCTAGAGCTTGTCCTCTAACCGCAGCGTCGCGAGCGTCGCGCGGATGTGGTCGTGCACCTCGTTCGGGGTCCGGCTCCCGTCGAAGCGGCGCAGCAGTCCCTGCTCCTCGTAGTAGCCGATCAGCGGCTTGGTCTTGGCGTGGTAGACCTCCAGGCGCGTGCGGATCGTCTGCTCCTTGTCGTCATCGCGCTGAACCAGCCGCGAGCCGTCCTGGTCGCAGATCCCCTCGCGCTTGGGCGGGTCGAACTCCACGTGGTAGATGTGGGTGGGGTTCTTCACGCACACCCTCCGGCCCCCGAGGCGGCGTACGACCTCCTGGTCTGGCACCTCGATCAGCAGCGCCGCGGTCAGACTTCGCTGCAGGCCCTCGAGCGCCTGCCCGAGCGCCTGCGCCTGCGTCTCGTTGCGCGGGAAGCCGTCCAGCAGGAACCCGTCGCGGGCGTCGTCGGCGCCGATCCGCACGGTGATCATCCCCACGATCACCTCGTCGGGCACCAGCTTGCCCGCCGTCATGTACTTCTGCGCCTCGCCACCCAGCTCGGTGCCCTCTGCGACCTGTGCGCGCAGCATGTCCCCCGTGGAGATATGCGCCAGCGCGAAGTCGCTCTGCAGACGGTCGGCCTGGGTGCCCTTGCCCGCACCGGGCGGGCCTAGGAGGATCAGGTTCAACTCGGACACGACTACGCAAGCCTACCCGCTCCCAAGGATTCAGACTCCTCGGACCCCAGGAGCGGGTAACGCCCTACTTCAAGAACCCCTCGTAACTTCGCATCATCAGCTGCGCCTCCAGCTGCTTCATCGTTTCCAGCGCGACTCCGATCACGATCAGGATCGACGTGCCCCCCAGCTGCAGTTCCACGTGCGTGCGGTCGAACAAGATCGTCGGCAACGCTGCCACCGCCGCGAGGAACAGCGCGCCGGGGAACGTCAGGCGCGCGAGGATGCGGTCGAGGAATTCAGCCGTCGGGCGCCCCGGACGCACGCCGGGGATGAAGCCGCCGTACTTCTTCAGGTTGTCCGCCTGATCCACGGGGTTGAAGGTCACCGCCGTGTAGAAGTACGTGAAGATCACGATGAAGATCGACTCCCCCACGATGTAGTGCCAGCCTTTGGGGTTGAAGAAGTCGGACACCTCCTGGCCCGTATGGCTTTTGATCAGCTGCCCGATCGTCGGCGGGAAGGCCATGATGCTGGCCGCGAAGATCACGGGGATCACCCCCGCCATGTTCACGCGCAGCGGCAGGTACGTCTGGCCGCCCTCGCTCATCCGCCGCCCGATCACGCGCTTGGCGTACTGCACCGGGATCCGCCGTTGGCCCTCCATCACGAACACGACCGCCGCGACCACGACCAGCACGAGGAACGGCATCATCACCTTGAACACCTGGTTCTGAGTCGTCCACCATGCCTGGATCCCCGTCGGCAGGCGCGAGACGATCGAGGCGAAGATCAGCAGCGAGATGCCGTTGGCGATGCCTTTCTGGGTGATCAGCTCGCCGATCCACATCAACAGCACGCAGCCCGCCGTCAGGCACACGACGATCAGGAAGATGTGGGGGAAGTCGAACTTCGTGACGACCGATTCCCCGGCGCTCGCCTGCAACGAGTGGAACAGGAAGACGTAGCCCACCGATTGCGCGAACGCCAGCCCCACGGTCAGGTAGCGGGTGTACTGCGTGATCCGCGCCTGCCCGACTTCGCCTTCCTTGGAGAGCTTCTCAAGGGAGGGCACCACTACCTGCAGCAGCTGCAGGATGATCGAGGCCGTGATGTACGGCATGATCCCCAGCGCGAAGATCGCGATCCGCGAGAGGCTCCCGCCCGAGAAGAGGTTCAGCAGACCGAGGATGTTCGAGCCCCCCAGCTGCTTCTGGATGCTGTTGACCGCGGTCAGGTTCACCCCCGGCACCGGCAGGTGCGAGCCGAGGCGGTAGATCAGCAGCATCGCCGCCGTGAAGCCGATCTTCTTCCGGATGTCCGGCACCTGGAAGGCGTTCAGGATCGTCGAGAGCATCGCAGGCGATTCTAGACTGAGATTGCCGCTCGCGCGCGGGTCTTCTCAAGAATGTTTCAGGAGGCCGACTCGTCGAGTACGACGCAGCTGCCGCCGGCCGCCTCGATCCGCTCGCGCGCGCTTGCGCTGAAGGCGTGCGCGTGGACCGTCAGCGCCTTGCCGAGCTCGCCCTTCGCCAACACCTTCACCGGCACCGCCTTGCGGGTACCGAGGCCCTTGCCGCGCATCAACTCCAGCGTGACCTCCGCGCCCGCCTCGAAGCGCGCGTCGAGGTCGCCGATGTTGACCGGCTGCGTGTGGGTGCGGAACGGCTCGAACGGCATCGACTTCTTCATATGCGGGCCCCTGAGCTTGCGCATCCGCATATGAATCGGCATCTGCCCACCCTCGAAGCGCGCCCTGCTCTTGGCGCCCGAGCGCGAGCCGTACCCCTTCTGGCCTCTGCCGGCGGTCTTGCCCGTGCCCGAGCCTTCCCCGCGCCCCACGCGCTTGCGCGGCCGACGGCTGCCGGGGGCCGGGGCGAGACTGTGCAGGCCGATGCGAGGCTCCTGCTCGCGGTCGTCCGCCGGGCTCACTGGGACACCTCCGCAGCAGCATCTACGCTCGGCGCACTCTTTTTGGCGGCACCCTTCGCGTCCGGCACGTGCTTTGCTGAACCTGGGCCATCCCGAACCTCCACGAGGTGGCGCACCGCATGCAGCATCCCGCGCGCCTGGGGGCAGTCGTCAACCTGCACGGTGTGGCCGATCCGGCGCAGGCCCAGCGAGCGCAGCGTGTCCAATTGGCGCTTGTTCGAGCCGTTGCTCGACCGGCGTTGAACCACCGTAAAGGCAGCCATCAGGCCGATCCCTCCTCAGCGGACTCTGCCGCCGGCGATGTCTCCGTCTCACCTCCGCGCCGCCTACTTCAAGAACCCCTCGTAACTTCGCATCATCAGCTGCGCCTCCAGCTGCTTCATCGTTTCCAGCGCGACCCCGATCACGATCAGGATCGACGTGCCCCCCAGCTGCAGTTCCACGTGCGTGCGGTCGAACAGGATCGTCGGCAGCGCCGCCACCGCCGCGAGGAACAGCGCGCCGGGGAACGTCAGGCGCGCGAGGATGCGGTCGAGGAATTCAGCCGTCGGGCGCCCGGGGCGCACGCCGGGGATGAAGCCGCCGTACTTCTTCAGGTTGTCCGCCTGGTCCACCGGGTTGAAGGTCACCGCCGTGTAGAAGTACGTGAAGATGATGATGAAGATCGACTCCCCCACGATGTAGTGCCAGCCTTTGGGGTTGAAGAAGTCGGACACTTCCTGGCCCGTGTGGCTTTTGATCAGCTGCCCGATCGTCGGCGGGAAGGCCATGATGCTGGCCGCGAAGATCACGGGGATCACCCCCGCCATGTTCACGCGCAGCGGCAGGTACGTCTGGCCGCCCTCGCTCATCCGCCGCCCGATCACGCGCTTGGCGTACTGCACCGGGATCCGCCGCTGGCCCTCCATCACGAACACGACCGCCGCGACCACGACCAGCACGAGGAACGGCATCATCACCTTGAACACCTGGTTCTGGGTCGTCCACCACGCCTGGATCCCCGTCGGCAGGCGCGAGACGATCGAGGCGAAGATCAGCAGCGAGATGCCGTTGCGATGCCTTTCTGGGTGATCAGCTCGCCGATCCACATCAGCAGCACGCAGCCCGCCGTCAGGCACACGACGATCAGGAAGATGTGGGGGAAGTCGAACTTCGTGATGACCGATTCCCCGGCGCTCGCCTGCAGCGAGTGGAACAGGAAGACGTAGCCCACCGACTGCGCGAACGCCAGGCCCACGGTCAGGTAGCGGGTGTACTGCGTGATCCGCGCCTGCCCGACTTCGCCTTCCTTGGAGAGCTTTTCGAGGGAGGGCACCACCACCTGCAGCAGCTGCAGGATGATCGAGGCGGTGATGTACGGCATGATCCCCAGCGCGAAGATCGCGATCCGCGAGAGGCTCCCGCCCGAGAAGAGGTTCAGCAGGCCGAGGATGTTCGAGCCCCCCAGCTGCTTCTGGATGCTGTTGACCGCGGTCAGGTTGACCCCCGGCACCGGCAGGTGCGAGCCGAGGCGGTAGAGCAGCAGCATCGCCGCCGTGAAGCCGATCTTCTTCCGGATGTCCGGCACCTGGAAGGCGTTCAGGATCGTCGAGAGCATCGCAGGCGATTCTAGACTGAGATTGTCGCTCGCGCGCGGGTCTTCTCAAGAATGTTTCAGGAGGCCGACTCGTCGAGCACGACGCAGCTGCCGCCGGCCGCCTCGATGCGCTCGCGCGCGCTGGCGCTGAAGGCGTGCGCGTGGACCGTCAGCGCCTTGCCGAGCTCGCCCTTCGCCAGCACCTTCACCGGCACCGCCTTGCGGGTGCCGAGACCCTTGCCGCGCATCGACTCCAGCGTGACCTCCGCGCCCGCCTCGAAGCGCGCGTCGAGGTCGCCGATGTTGACCGCCTGCGTGTGCGTGCGGAACGGCTCGAACGGCATCGACTTCTTCATGTGCGGGCCCCTGAGCTTGCGCATCCGCATATGGATCGGCATCTGCCCGCCCTCGAAGCGGGCCCTGCTCTTGGCGCCCGAGCGCGAGCCGTACCCCTTCTGGCCTCTGCCGGCGGTCTTGCCCGTGCCCGAGCCTTCCCCGCGCCCCACGCGCTTGCGCGGCCGGCGGCTTCCCGGGGCCGGGGCGAGGCTGTGCAGCCCGATGCGGGGCTCCTGCTCGCGGTCGTCCGCGGGGCTCACTGGGACACCTCCGCAGCAGCATCTACGCCCGGTGCGCTCTTTTTGACGGCACCCTTCGCGCCCGACGCGCGCTTTGCTGAACCTGGGCCATCCTGAACTTCCACGAGGTGGCGCACCGCGTGCAGCATCCCGCGCGCCTGGGGGCAGTCGTCGACCTGCACGGTGTGGCCGATCCGGCGCAGGCCCAGCGAGCGCAGCGTGTCCAGCTGGCGCTTGTTCGAGCCGTTGCTCGATCGGCGTTGAACCACCGTGAAGGCAGCCATCAGGCCGATCCCTCCTCGGCGGACTCTGCCGCCGGCGATGTCTCCGTCTCGGCCTCCGGCGCCGCCGTCGCGGGCTCGTTCGCCTCGGCGGATGGCTCAGCCGCGGCCTGCTCTGGCCGGCTCGGAAGCGCCGGCGGACGGCTCGTCGCGGCGGCACCCTCAGCGGATGCCTCGGCCGCGGCCGGCGCCCCTCGGCAGCGGCGCCCGCAGCAGGCGCCCCATCGCGGCGCAGGCGGCCTCAAGCGTCTCCCCCTCGGCGGGCTTGTCGGCGAGGCCGAGCACCTGGTTGATCGTCAGGCCGCGCAAACGCGCGACCTCCTCGGGGGTGTTCAGCCCGCGCAGGCCGGTGATCGTGGCCTTCACGAGGTTGATCGGGTTCTGGGTGCCGAGGCTCTTGGAGAGGATGTCGTGGATCCCCGCCAGCTCCAGCACCGCGCGCACGCCTCCGCCGGCGATCACGCCGGTGCCGGGCGCCGCGGGCTTCAACAGCACGCGGCCGGCGCCGAAGATCCCGGTGGTCTGGTGGGTGATCGTGCTCCCATGCCGGGGAACGCGGAAGAGGTCCTTCTTGGCGCGCTCCACGCCCTTCTGGATCGCCAGCGGCACCTCGGTCGCCTTGCCATAGCCGACGCCCACCACTTCCCGTTCGTCACCCACCACCACCAGGGCGGTGAAGGAGAAGCGCCTCCCGCCCTTCACCACCTTGGCGACGCGGTTGATCTCGACGACCCGCTCCTGGAGGTCCAGGCCGGCGGGGTTGACGGAGCGATCTGTGGGGATGGTGGACATGGTGGAAGTCGAGAGGGTAGCGGGCTGGTGGAAGTGGTGGGGTCGGAGGCGAGGTGGGGATTTCAGACGAGCTTAGACGACGATGCCCGCCTCGCGCAGCGCCTCTGCGAAGTCCTTGACGTGTCCGTGATAGCGGTAGCCGCCGCGGTCGAACACCGCTTCGGTGGCCCCCGCCGCTTTGACGCGCTCGGCCAGCAGCGCGCCCTCGCGGGCGGTGCGCTCCGCCTTGGCGAGCGCTCGCAGCTCGGGCTCATACCAGTTGACCGCCGCCAGCGTGCGGCCGGAGAGGTCGTCGATCGCCTGCGCCGAGAGCCCCTTGTTGGAGCGGAACACCGAGATCCGCGGCCGCGTCGGCGTGCCGGCGATCTTCGCGCGCACCCGGCGGCGCCGTTTCAGCCTGCGCTCGGGCTTGGTCATGAGGCTCATGCGCGCCCGCATGCCGCAGCTCTTCGGGCTCATGCGCCTTGCCGACGCGACGTACTCGCCCTCGTAGCGGATGCCCTTGCCCTTGTAGGGCTCCGGCGGGCGCTGCTTGCGGATGATCGCGGCGGTCTCCCCCACCAGCTGCTTGGAGATGCCCTTCACGACGATCCTCGTGGGCTGGGGCACTTCGAACTCGATCCCGCTCGGCGCCGGGATCGGTACCGGGTGGGAGTAGCCGACGGCGAGCTCGAGGTCCTTGCCCTTCAGCTGCGCGCGGTAGCCCACGCCCTGGATCTCCAGGCGCTTTTCGTAGCCCGCGGTGACGCCCTGCACCATGTTGGCCACCAGCGTGCGGGTGAGCCCGTGCAGCGCGCGATGCTCGCCACGGTTGGTGGGGCGGGTGACGAGCAGCTGCTCGCCTTCCTGGACGACCTGGATGTCGCGGTGCACGCGCTCCTGCAGCTCGCCTTTCGGCCCGCTCACGCGCACCGTCTCCGGCTCGATCGCGACGGTCACGCCGCTCGGCACGGGGATTGGCTGTCTTCCGATCCTGGACATCGTGAGTTGTGGTCTCCCGCTCTCTCTCTCTCTCGCCCGCGCGCTCTTCCGCTACCAGACCTGCGCCAGAACCTCGCCGCCGACGCCCGCCGCGCGCGCGTCGTGGCCGGTCATCACGCCCTGCGAGGTCGAGACGATCGACGTTCCCATCCCGCCCAGCACCTTCGGGATCCCGCCGGCCTGCACGTAGGTGCGCTGACCTGGCCTCGATACGCGCTTGAGGCCCGCGATCGCCGAGCGGCGATCGGCGGTGTACTTGAGGCGGATCTCGATCACCTGCCCGGCGCCGCCCTCCGGCGCCGGCGCAACCGACCAGCTCTCGATGTAGCCCTGCTCGACGAGGATCCTTGCGAGCTCGGTCTTCAGTTTGGACGCGGGGATCTGCACCGTCTCGTGGGCGGCGTGGATCGCGTTGCGGATCCTCGTGAGGAAGTCCGCTATGGGGTCGGTCATGGGCATGGTAGAGCTTCAGCGAGAGGTTGGGTGGCGTGGGTTGTTGTAGTCACTTTTTAAAGGGTGTGTGCTATGGCGCACAGCTTTTGAAATGAGGAATGCTAATACTCCCGCCCTACCACGAGGACTTGGTCATCCCCGGGATCTGGCCGTTGTGGGCGAGCTCGCGCAGACAGATGCGGCAGAGCCCGAACTTGCGGTACACCGCCTTGGGTCGTCCGCAGCGGTTGCAGCGAGTATAGGCACGCGTCTTGTACTTCGGCGTCCGCGCCTGCTTGACGCGCAGCGAGGTCTTGGCCATCAGTCTGTCTCCTCTTGCTCGGCGTCGGCGGTGTCGGCGATGCCCGCGAACTCCTCGGGGCGGCCGTAGGTGGAGAAGGGCATCCCCAGCGCGGAGAGCAGCGCAAAGGCCTCGACGTCGGTGCGGGCGCTGGTGGTGATCGTGATGTCCAACCCGCGTACGTGGTCGATCGCGTCGTAGTCGATCTCGGGGAAGATGATCTGTTCGCGCACCCCCATCGAGTAGTTGCCGCGGCCGTCGAACGAACGGGCGCGCAGGCCGCGGAAGTCGCGGATTCGGGGGATCGCGATCGAGATCAGCCGGTCGAGGAACTCGTAGGAGCGATCCCGGCGCAGCGTCACCGACACGCCCACCGGCATCCCCTCGCGCAGTTTGAACGCGGCGATCGACTTGCGCGCGCGGCGCACGCTCGGCTGCTGGCCCGCGATCGTGGCGAGCTGATCCTGGGCGGCCTTCAGCGCCTTGGAGTCCTGCTTGGCGTCGCCGACGCCCATGTTGAGCGTGATCTTCTCCAGGCGCGGGGTCTGCATCGAGGAGCTGTAGCCGAAGCGCTCGATCAGCTGCGGGCGGATCTCCTCCATGTAGCGGACCTTCAGGCGTGCGGGGGCTTCTGTGCTCATCAGTCGATCCTCGCTCCCGAGCGGCGGGCGACGCGGAAGGGCCTGCCATTCTCCCGCTCGACTCCCACGCGTGTGGGCTTACCGCCTTTGGGATCCAGCAGCATCACGTTGGAGACGTGGATCGGCCCCTCGCGCTCGATCACGCCGCCCACGGTCTGCCCACGCGCTGGTGTCCGCCACCTGCTGGGGGCGGGTGTGGCGCTTGATCATGTTCAGGCCCTCGACGTACACGCGCTCCTTGCCCGGCTCCACGCGCAGCACGCGGCCGCTCTTGCCGCGGTCCTTGCCCGCAATCACCTGCACGCGATCGTCGGAGCGGATCCGCAGCGTGCGCCGGATGGCCTTCGTCGGGGCGTTCGAGCGCTTCGTGCCGGTGCGCTTCGCGCCCGTGCTCTTGCCGCCGCTCGCCCGCGATCCGCCCTTGCTCGATCCACCGGTCTGTGCACGAGCTCGTGCCATCTCAGATGACCTCCGGGGCGAGTGAGACGATCTTCATGAAGTTGCGCTCGCGCAGTTCCCGCGCGACGGGGCCGAACACGCGCGTGCCACGGGGGTTGTTCTGCTCGTCGATGATCACTGCGGCGTTCTCGTCGAAGGAGATGTAGGTGCCATCCTCGCGGCCGAACGGCTTCTTCGTGCGCACGACCACGGCGGTGACCACGTCGCCCTTTTTGACGGTGCCGTGAGGGGTGGCCTGCTTGACGGTGGCGGTGATCACGTCCCCCACGTGCGCATACCGGCGGCGCGAGCCGCCCTTGACGCGGATGCAGAGGATCTCGCGCGCCCCGGTGTTGTCGGCCACACGCAGCCTCGTCTCGTTCTGGATCATCGTGCCCTCTCCAACACGTCCACCAGCCGCCACCGCTTGGTGCGCGACAGGGGGCGGCTCTCGACACGCGCACCACGTCGCCTTCATGCGCGTCGTTGTTCTCGTCGTGCGCGTGCAGCGTGGAGGAGCTGCGCACGATCTTCTCGTAGCGCCGATGCCGACGGGCGACATCGATGCGTACGGTGATCGTTTTGTCGGCCTTGTTGGACACGACCACGCCTTGGCGCACGCGGCCGGCACCCTCGCGGGGGGGATGCACGGGCGCGAGCGGCTGCGCGGCGGGCGTCGAGACGCGGTGCTCGGCGCGTTTGGCGCGTTCCTGCAAGCGCCGCGTGCGGCGCTTGACCGCCTTTGTGCGACGTACGGCATCGCGCTCGGCCTGGCGCTCCTCGGGTGAGCGCTGCTCGCGCGCACTGCCGACGTGCATCGAGCGCGACTTGCGTCGGCGCTCCTTGGAGGAGAGCTGCTCGGCGGGCTCGGCGGGGCGTCGGCGGCCCGCGCAACCGGCTCCGCCGCCGGTGCGTCCTGAGTCTCTGGCCCGCCGGCGCGGAGTTCCTTGGCAACCGGCTCCGGGGCGTCCTGCACCGACTCGGGCGTCTGCTCAGACGTCGCTGCCTGCTCGGCCTGCGTCTCCTCGGGCTGCTGCTCGTCGGTCATCTCGTTGTCCTGTTCGTCGGCCATCTCGTCACATCCCAAGCTCTCGCTCGCGCCGCACGGTGAGCGCACGCGCAAGGTCGCGCCGGGCACGGCCCACGCCGGCGGTGTTCTCGAGCTCGCCGGTCGCGTTGGCGAAGCGCAGCCCGAAGAGTCCCTTGCGCAGCGTGCCGATCTGCTCGGCCAGCTCGTCGTCGGGCATGTCGCGCATCTCCTTGGCGTTCATTGCGCGGTCTCCCCCACATCGCCCGGATGCGGCTGCGCTGCATCGGATGCTCAATCTCGTGCTCATCTCACTCCTCGCGCATCACGAACTTGGACTTGACGGGCAGCTTGTGCGCGGCGAGCCGGATCGCGTCGCGGGCGAGTGGCTCGGGCACCCCGGCGAGCTCGAACATCACGCGCCCGGGCTTGACCACGGCGACCCAGCCCTCGGGCGAGCCCTTGCCCGAGCCCATGCGGGTCTCGGCCGGCTTCTTGGTGACGGGCTTGTCGGGGAAGACGTTGATCCACACCTTGCCGCCACGCTTGATCTTGCGCGTCATCGCGATACGAGCGGCCTCGATCTGGCGGTTGGTGAGCCAGCCCTGCTCGAGCGACTTCAGGCCGTACTCGCCGAACTGCACCTTCACCTGGCCGCGCGACATGCCGCGACGGCGACCGCGGTGCTGCTTGCGATGCTTGACACGCTTGGGGGAGAGCATCAGCGGGTCACCTCGGGACTGCCGCCGCCACGGCCGCCGCCGCCCGGCCCGCGACCGCCACCTGGACCGCCCGGACCGCCCGGGCCGCGCCCACCACCGAAGCCTCCACGGCCACCACCCGGACCACCCGATCCACGGCCGCCGCCTGGACCGCCGGGCCCACGACCGCCACCCGGACCACCTGGGCCACGTCCACCACCGGAGCCGCCTCGGCCACCGCCCGGACCGCCGGGCCCACGACCGCCACCCGGACCGCCCGGCCCGCGACCGCCACCTGGACCGCCGGGCCCACGTCCGCCACCGCGGCCACCGCCACCGGAGCCGCCTGGGCCGCCGCGGCCCCGGCCCCCGCCGCCGCGCCCTTCGCGGCCGTCGCGTCCACCACCGCGGCCGTCGCGGCCGTCGCTCGGGGGAGGCGGAGCGGTCATGTCGGTGAGGTCGGCGCCGGTGTAGCCCTCGGGCATGATCTCGCCCTTGTTGACCCAGCACTTCACGCCGATGCGCCCGAACGTGGTGCGCCGCCTCGTGGAAGCCGTAGTCGATGTCGGCGCGCATCGTGTGCAGCGGCACGCGCCCGTCGGAGTAGCTCTCGGTGCGCGCCATCTCGGCGCCGCCGAGGCGCCCGGCGACCTGCACCTTGACGCCCTTGGCGCCGGAGCGCATCGCGCTGGTGAGCGCGCGCTTCATCGCGCGGCGGAAGGCGACGCGGTTCTGCAGCTGCTCGGCGATCGACTGCGCGACGAGCTTCGCGTCGAGCTCGGGGCGCTTGATCTCGAGGATGTTGACCTTGATCTGCTTCTGGGTCATGCGGTGCAGGTCGCGCCGCAGGGCGTCCACTTCGGTGCCCGACTTGCCGATCACGATGCCGGGGCGGGCGGTGTGGATGTTGACCTCCAGTTCACCGGAGTCCTTGCGGATCGTGATGTCGGAGAGGCCCGCGTGGGCGAGGCGGTCGGTGATGTGCCGGCGGATGCGGATGTCCTCCGCGAGATACTCGGCGAAGTGACGCTCGTTGAACCAGTTGGACTTCCAGTCGTGGATGTAGCCCACGCGCATGGCCTCTGGGTGAACCTTCTGTCCCATCTTCTTCTCTCTCGATTCCTAATACTTCTGTCTCTCGCCTCTACGACCGCGGGGTTAGCGTGATCGTGAGATGACTGGTGCGCTTGCGGATCGGCGTCGCCCTGCCCATGGCGCGCGGCCGGAAGCGCTTGATCGTGGGCCCCTCGTCGGCGTAGGCCTCGCGGACGATCAGATCGTCCTCGAGCAGCTCGTGGTTGTTCTCCGCGTTGGCCACCGCGGACTCGAGCAGCTTGCTCCAGTCGCGCGCCGCGTCGCGGGGCGTGAAAGCGAGGATAGCGCGTGCCTCCTGCACGGACTTCCCCCGGATGTGCCCGCACACCATGCGCGCCTTGCGCGCGGAGGTCCGCACATAGCGCGCCCTGGCGTGCACCACCTGGCGGCGCTCGGCCGGTTTGCGTTTGGTGGCGACTGCCGTTTGGGCTCCGGGGCGGCCTCCTCGGCGGGGGCCTCCTGCGCGACAGGTCTCCGCGGCTGGCTGGTCATCTGCGGCGGCCGCAGCTTTTTTGGTGCGCCTCGCTTTGGCCGGCTTCTTCGCCGGGGCCTCGGCCTCAGCAGTGGACTCCGCAGCGCCCGCACTCGGCTGCGCTCCGCCTCGGCGCCGGCTTCTCGGCCTCGGCGGTGGGCTGCTCGACCTCGGCGGGCTTCTCAGCTTTCGCAGCGGGTTTTTTCGCCGCCGGCGCGGTTTTTTCGCGGCCGGCTTTTTCGCGGCCGGCTCCGCCGGGGTCTCCCCCGGCGTCTCGTTCTCTTTCTCGTCCTCGGCGCTCATCAACGGACCTTCCCGGACCCCGCATGCCCGCGGAAATGGCGGGTGGGGGCGAACTCGCCCAGCTTGTGGCCGACCATCGACTCCGAGACGAACACGGGGACATGCTTCTTGCCGTCGTGCACGGCGATCGTGTGGCCCACCATGTCGGGGAAGATCGTCGAGGCGCGCGACCACGTGCGGATCATCTGTTTGCGGTTCTCGGCGTTGAGCGCCTCGATGCGCTTCATCAGCCGCTCTTCCACCCACGGCCCCTTCTTGCTGGAACGACTCATAGTTCCTCACACCAACCTTCCACGGGCACGGAGGGCAAGCCGGACAAGGACGCAGTGAGCGAAATGTGCTTCGCACATGAGCGATCGAGGACGCCGCTCCGGCGCAGCCATCCGTGTTCGTGGCGACTCATCGCTGCTTGCCCTTCCCTCGGCGACGCCCGCGCACGATGTAGCGGTTGGAGGGCTTGTTCTTCTTGCGGGTGCGGTACCCGAGCGTGGGCACGCCCCACGGGGTGACGGGGTGACGGCCGGCGGTGGTGGAGCCCTCGCCGCCGCCGTGGGGGTGGTCGACGGGGTTCATCGCCACGCCGCGGGTCTGGGGGCGCACGCCCATGTGGCGCTTGCGCCCGGCCTTGCCGACCTTGATGTTCTGGTGGTCTGAGTTGCCGATCGTGCCGACCGTGGCGCGGCACTCGGCGCGCACCAAGCGCATCTCGCCGGAAGGGAGGCGCAAGGTGGCCATCTCGCCGTCCTTGGCCATCAGCTGCACACCGGCGCCGGCGGAGCGCGCGAGCTGCCCGCCGCGGCCGGGGTGGAGCTCGACGTTGTGCACCACGGTGCCGACCGGCATGCGCGCGAGCGCAAGGCAGTTGCCCGACGGCGATGTCGGCGCCCTCGCCGGAGCTGACGGTCATGCCGACGGTCAGCCGCTGGGGCGCGAGGATGTAGCGCTTCTCGCCGTCGAGGTAGTGCAGCAGCGCGATGTAGGAGGAGCGGTTGGGGTCGTACTCGATCGCGGCGACCTTGGCGGGCACGCCGTCCTTGCGCCGCTTGAAGTCGATCCGGCGGTACAGCCGCTTGGCGCCGCCGCCGCGGTGGCGGGCGGTCTTGCGCCCGTGGGCGTTGCGCCCGCCGCTCTTCTTCAGACCCTCGACGAGCGTCTTCTCGGGCTCGCTCTTGGTGATCTCCGCGAAGTCGGCGTAGGAGGTGAAGCGGCGGCCGGGGGAGGTGGGCTTTGGTTTGCGAATCGGCATGGTCGGTTGCTCTACACGCTTTCGGTTTCGCCTACACGCCCTCGAGCGCCTGGAAGACGGGGATGGTTTCGCCCTCGCGCACCTGCACGATCGCCTTCTTCCAGGTGCGGGTGCGCCCGCTGATCGCGCCGCGGCGCTTGGGCTTGGACTTGACGCTCTGGGTGCGCACGTCGACGACGTGCACTTTGAACAGCGATTCCACCGCCTGGCGAATGAGGGTCTTGTGCGCGTCGGGATGCACGCGGAAGGTGTAGCGGCCGAACGCCGAGAGCGCGTAGCTCTTCTCGGAGATGACCGGGCGGATGATGACCTGGAGTGCTCCATCACTCCTCACCCCCCTCGGGGGTGTCCTGTGGGGCCTCGGCGGGCGACTCGGGCGCATCCGCAGCGGCCTTGGCGGGGGCGGCTTTCGCGGCACCTTTGGATTCCGGCGCCTTGGCAGTCGTTGCGCTCCCCGGGCCAGATCCGCCGCCGGCGCGCGCGGTGAGCGCGTCGAGCGCGGCCTGCGAAAGCACCAGCGAAGCAGCGCCCACGAGGTCGGCAACGCCCACATCCTCGTGGGCGAGCACCGCCACGCGGGCGAGGTTGCGGAACGAGAGCGCCGCGTCTGACTCCTCGGCCGCAAGCGCGACGAGGGTGGGAGCGAGGGCTGGCCCCAATCATCCAGCAGATCCATCGCCTGGCTGGTCTTGGGCGCGGTGAAGGCGGCTCGCATCGACCACGGCGAGCGACCCGCGCGAGGCGTGCAGCGAGAGCGCGCTGCGCAGCGCGGCGCGCTGCTCCTTGCGGTTGACCTTGAAGGTGTAGGAGCGCGGCTGGGGCCCGAACGCGGTGCCGCCCCCGGTCCAGATCGGCGAGCGGCTGGAGCCGGCGCGGGCGCGCCCGGTGCCCTTCTGGCGCCACGGCTTGGCCGAGCCGCCGGAGACCATCGCGCGGGTCTTGGTGGCGGCGGTGCCGCGGCGGCGGGCGGCCTGCTCGGCGCGCACGCTCTGGTGCACGAGCGGCATGTGGAAGCCGGCGGAGAAGGCGGCGCCGTCCAACCCGACGGTCTTGCTGGCGGCGCCCCCCAGCACGGGAGCTTTGAGTGCGGCGTCAGCCATCGGCGCGCAGCCACCGTCGGCATCGCACGCGCACCTCCACAGACCCCGCCGCGCGGGCCGGGCACCGAGCCGCGCACCATCAGCAGGTTCTGGGCGGCGTCCACGGCGACGACCTCCAGGCCGGGCTGGGTGACGCGGCGGTTGCCCATCTGGCCGGGCCCGCGGATGCCCTTCATCACGCGCGCGGGCGTGGCGGAGGCGCCGATCGAGCCGGGGGCGCGAACGTTGTGGGAGCCGTGGGACTTGGGGCCGCTCTTGAAGCCGTGGCGGCGGATCGTGCCCTGGAAGCCCTTGCCCTTGGAGACCCCGGCGATCTTCACGCGGGCGCCGACCTCGAACGCATCGACGGTGACGCTCTCTCCGAGCTTCAGCTCGGAGACCGGGGCGCCGCGGGATCTCGCGGAACTCCACGAGGTGGCGCAGCGGGGGGGCGTCGGCCTTGCGCAGATGCCCCAGCTCGGCTTTGGTCAGGTGCTTCTCGCGGGCGGCGCCGAACGCCAGCTGCACCGCGTCATACCCGTCGCGCTCGGCGCTGCGCACGGCGGTGACGGGGCAGGGCCCGGCCTCCAGCACGGTGACACGCGCCACCGAGCCGTCCTCCTTGAACAGCTGAGTCATTCCGAGCTTCTTGGCGAGGATCGCGGGCATATTGATGTGGAGTGGATGGTGGTGTGGGTGTGGTTGGCGGGCGTGCGAGAGAGCGGGATGGCCCGCTCACGTGGCGAGGCGGATCTCGATGTCGACGCCCGCCGGCAGATGGTCGAGGCGCTGCAGGGAGTCGACGGTCTTGGGGGTCGGCTGGTGGATGTCGATCAGGCGCTTGTGGGTGCGGATCTCGAAGTGCTCGCGCGAGTCCTTGTCCTTGAAGGGGGAGCGGATCACGCAGTACACGTTCTTCTCAGTGGGCAGCGGCACGGGCCCGGAGACGGTGGCGCCGGTGCGCGTGGCGGTCTCGACGATCTCCTTCGCGGCCGACTCGATCGCACGGGTGTCGTACGCCTTCAGGCGGATACGGATCTTGTTCTGGGCGGCTGGTGCCATGGAAAAAGTCGGTTTTCTTGGTAGTGGTGGGTCGGTTGTCCTGGCATGGTGTTTGCGAACGTTCTTCATCGCACCGCGCTGGGCGGAGCTGCATCGTCGTATCTGTCTGGCAATAAAAAAGCGCCCCCGGATCGTCCCGGGAGCGCCTTTGGGTGCTACTCGATGATCTCGCTGACCACGCCCGAGCCCACCGTGCGACCGCCCTCTCGGATCGCGAAGCGCAGGCCCTGGTCCATCGCGATCGGCTGGATCAGCTCGATCTCCATCTGGACGTTGTCGCCGGGCATCACCATCTCGACGCCCTCGGGCAGCTTGGCCACGCCGGTGACGTCGGTGGTACGGAAGTAGAACTGCGGCCGGTACCCGGAGAAGAATGGGGTGTGGCGTCCGCCCTCCTCCTTCTTGAGCACGTAGACCTCTGACTTGAACTTGGTGTGCGGCGTGATCGAGCCGGGCTTGCACAGCACCTGCCCGCGCTCGATCTCCTCGCGCTTGGTGCCGCGCAGCAGGCAGCCGACGTTGTCGCCGGCGCGGCCCTCGTCGAGGATCTTGCGGAACATCTCGACGCCCGTCACCACCGTGGAGGTGGAGTCGTGGACGCCCACGATTTCGACGGTGTCGCCGGTTTTGACGATCCCCTGCTCGATGCGCCCGGTCGCGACGGTGCCGCGGCCGGTGATCGAGAAGACGTCCTCGACCGGCATCAGGAACGGCTTGTCGAGCTCGCGCACCGGCTCGGGGATGTAGTCGTCGAGCGCCGCGGCGAGGTCGAGGATCTTCTGCTTGTAGGTCTCGTCGCCTTCCAGCGCCTTCAGCGCCGAGCCGATCACGAACGGGATGTCGTCGCCGGGGAAGTCGTATTCGGAGAGCAGCTCGCGCACCTCGACCTCGACCAGTTCGAGCAGCTCCTCGTCGTCGACCATGTCGGCCTTGTTGAGGAACACCACGATGTAGGGGACACCCACCTGGCGGGCGAGCAGGATGTGCTCGCGCGTCTGGGGCATCGGGCCGTCGGCGGCGCTCACCACCAGGATCGCCCCATCCATCTGCGCGGCGCCGGTGATCATGTTCTTGACGTAGTCGGCGTGACCGGGGCAGTCCACGTGCGCGTAGTGGCGCTTGTCGGTCGCGTACTCGACGTGCGAGGTGGCGATCGTGATCCCGCGTTCCTTCTCCTCGGGAGCGTTGTCGATCTCCTCGAAGCTGCGGGCTTCGGCGCCTCCCTTCTCGGCCAGCACCGTGGTGATGGCAGCGGTCAGCGTCGTCTTGCCGTGATCGATGTGACCGATGGTGCCGACGTTGACGTGCGGCTTGTCGCGCTCGAACTTCTCCTTCGCCACTTTGCTCTGCTCCTCTGGAATCGACTGGTTGTGCTCGCCCGCGTGAGGGCGAACCCGAGAAATCTATCTGAATGCCAAGTTTCGTGATTCGCCCCCGCCGTCTAGGCGGGCACCGGCTCCCCCGTACGCTGTTCGATGATCTTCTCCGCGATGTTGGGGGGTACCTCCTCGTAGCCCTCGAACTGCATCGTGTATGTGGCGCGCCCCTGCGTGTTGGAGCGCAGGTCGGTCGCGTACCCGAACATCTCGCTGAGCGGCACGAGCGCGTGGATCGCCTGCGCGTTGCCCTGCTGCTCGGAGCCGTGCAGATGTCCGCGCCGGCGCGAGAGGTCGCCCATCACATCGCCCATGAACTCCTCAGGGGTGACGACCTCCACCGCGAAGATCGGCTCCAGCAGCACCGGCTTGGCGCGCCGGGCGGCCTCCTTGAAGGCGAGCGAGCCGGCGACCTTGTAAGCGATCTCCGAGGAGTCCACCTCGTGGTACTTGCCGTCCACGAGCGTGACGCGCACGTCCACCATCGGGTAGCCCGCCTTGACGCCGTTCTCCAGCGCCTCCTCGACGCCCTTCTCGACGGCGGGAATGAACTCCGAGGGAATCGCGCCGCCCTTGATCTTGTTGACGAAGTCGAAGCCCTCGCCGGGGGCGGGCTCGAGGTTGATGTAGACCACGCCGTACTGGCCCGAGCCGCCGGTCTGGCGCACGAACTTGCCTTCGACCTTCTCGGCGGTGCCGCGCACGGTCTCGCGGTAGGAGACCTGGGGGCGCCCGACGTTGGCCTCCACGCCGAACTCGCGCTTCATGCGGTCCACGAGCACTTCCAGGTGCAGCTCGCCCATCCCGGAGATCTCGATCTGGCCGGTCTCTTCGTTGGTGCGGACCTGGAAGGTGGGGTCCTCCTCCGCGAGGCGCCCCAGCGCGATCGACATCTTCTCCTGGTCGACCTTCGTCTTGGGCTCGACCGCGACCTTGATGACGGGCTCGGGGAACACGATCGTCTCCAGGCGCACGGGAGCATCGGGGGCGGCGAGCGTGTCGCCGGTCATAACCTGCTTGATCCCCACCGCGGCGGCGATGTCTCCGGAGTAGACCTCGGGGACCTCCTCGCGGTCGTTGGCGTGCATCATCAGGATCCGCCCGATGCGCTCGGTGCGACCGCTGTTGACGTTGAGCACGCGCGAGCCGGCCTGCCACGCGCCCGGAGTAGACGCGGAAGTAGGTGAGCTTGCCGACGTAGGGGTCAGCCATGATCTTGAAGGCGAGCGCGGTGAAGGGTTCTGAGTCATCGGGCTTGCGCTCGACCTCGCGCTCGCCCTCCTCGCCCTTGACAAGTTCGGTGCCGGTCATTGGCGGTACGTCCAGCGGCGAGGGCAGGTAGTCGATCACCGCGTCGAGCAGCGGCTGCACGCCCTTGTTCTTGAAGGAGGAGCCGCACAGCACCGGCGTCAGCTTGGTCGAGAGCGTCGCCTTGCGGATCGCCTGCTTGAGCTGCTCTTCGGAGATCTCGGCCTCCTCGAGGATCAGCTCGACGAGGTCGTCGTCGTAGTGGGACACCTCCTCCAGCAGGTGCTCGCGCGCGGCGGCGGCCGCGTCGGCGAGCGCGGCGGGGATCTCGACGATGTCCTGCTCCTTGCCGAGCTCGTCCCTGTAGACGATCGCCTTCATCGCCACGAGGTCGATCACGCCCTCGAAGTCCCCCTCGGCGCCGATCGGCAGCTGGATCGGCACGGGGTGGGCGCCGAGCCGGTCGATCATCGTCTGCACACCGCGCTCGAAGTCGGCGCCGATGCGATCCATCTTGTTGATGTAGGCGATCCGCGGGACGTGGTACTTGTCGGCCTGGCGCCACACGGTCTCCGACTGCGGCTCGACGCCGGCGACGGAGTCGAACAGCGCGATCGCCCCGTCGAGCACGCGCAGCGAGCGCTCGACCTCGACGGTGAAGTCGACGTGCCCGGGCGTGTCGATGATGTTGATGCGGTTGTCCTTCCACTCCGCGGTGGTGGCGGCAGAGGTGATCGTGATGCCGCGCTCCTGCTCCTGTTCCATCCAATCCATCGTGGCGGCGCCGTCGTGGACCTCGCCGATCTTGTAGGTGCGCCCCGTGTAGTAGAGGATGCGCTCGGTCGTGGTCGTCTTGCCCGCGTCGATGTGGGCCATGATCCCGATGTTGCGGGTGTTCTCGAGTGTGAACTTACGTGGCATGGGCTTGGGTGTGGTGAGGAAGGTGCTCGGCTGGGTCAGGGCAAAACGGCTGGGTCAGGGCAAAAAAATCGGGCCCCCTGGGCCCGCGCGCGCTGCGTCAGTGAGGCCGGTTCGCGTCGCTATGTGCTCAGGGTCTTCATCTTGTCGTTGCGCCCGCGGCAGGCGCTGTTCGCACACCTAAGCCGCCCGCCGAGCGGAGGCCGACTATAGCAGAGGATCGGGGGGCTCAGACCCCCACCGGCTCCGCGGCCCGCTCGGTATGGGCAGCGGCGCTCTCCGCGTCGACGACCCGCTCCTCGCCGGCTCGGCCCGTCGGTCGCTCGGCGCGCAGCAGCATCGTGCAGGGGATCAGCGTCAGCGCCGCGATCCCCAGCGCCCACCAGTAGGCGGTGTCGAACGCGCTGGCCCGCGCCTCGCCGTGAGGGCGTCCACGCCGGCGCGCTGCAGCACGACGGCGAGCACCGCCGTGCCGATCGCCCCGCCGGTGCGCTGCAGCACGGTGAGCTGCGGCGTCGCGTCGGAGACCTGCTCGGGGCGCATCGACGCGAACGCGGCGGTCATCGCCGGCATGAAGCACAGCCCGATGCTGAGGCCGCGCACGACCAGCACCACCGAGATCGCCACGATCGAGGTGTGCGCGCCGATGAACGTGAGCGGGATCGTGCTGAGGCACAGAACCGAAACGCCCGTGAGCGCCACGCGCCCGCCGCCGAAGCGTTCGGTCAGGCGGCTCGCCAGCGGCATCGCCACCAGCGCCCCGATCCCCTGCGGCCCGGTGAGCAGCCCGGTGCTGATCACGTCCTGCCCGCGCACCACCTGGTAGTAGTAGCGGCACCAGGATCATCGCCCCGAACAGCGCCGCCCCGAGGCCGAAGTTCACGAACGCAGCCCCCGCGAACACGCGGTTGGAGTACATGCGGATGTCGAGCAGCGGGCGCTCCACGCGCAGCGCGTGCAGGCAGAAGAGCACGATCAACGCCAGCCCCGCGACAGCCGGCACGATCACCTTGCCCGAGCCAAACGCCTCGCCCGAGCCGAGCTCGCTGATGCCGTAGATGAGCGCCGCGCACCCCGCCGGCAGCAGCGCCAAGCCCACCAGGTCCAGACGTTCCGCCTCCCCCGGGTTCGTGCGAGGCAGCATCCGCCAGCCGAGCGCGAACGCGATCGCCCCGATCGGGACGTTCACGAAGAAGATCCACGACCAGTGCAGGTTCTGCAGGATCAGGCCCCCCACCACCGGGCCCAGGATCGGGGCGATCATCGCCGGCATCGAGACGATCCCCATCACCTTGCCCATCTGCTGGGGACCCGCCACCTGCGCCATGATCATCATCGCGACCGGCATGATCATCCCGCCGCCCGCGCCCTGCAGCACGCGGAACACCACCAGCGAGGTGAGCGAGCCCGCCAGGCCGCACAGCGCCGAGCCGGCGGTGAACAGCACCAGCGACACCAGGTACACCTGCTTGGCCCCGAAGCGCCGCGCCGCCCAGCCCGTCACCGGGATCACCGCCGCCAGCGAGAGCAGATAGCCCGTGATCACCCACTGCACCTGCGAGAGCGGGCTGTGCAGATCCTTCGAGAGCGTGTCCAGCGCCACGTTGACGATCGTCGTGTCGAGGATCGACATCATCATCCCCAGGATCACCACGCCGCAGACCACCCACACGTGGCGCGGGATGTGGCCGGCCTCGTAGCTCATGCGGCCGTCGGCCGTCTGTGTCGATCCAGGCGAAGACATTCGGTACCTAAAGGTTAGGTACCGAACCTTCACCTTTCAAGGCCTGTGTGCGCGATCGCACATATATACCCTCCTTGTATAAACTATGCCCCGCATGGCAAGCGGACCAACCAACTGATAACTCCGGTATCATTTGGAGGCACGTAAACCGTGGAGTCCACGGGAGTCGAACCCGTCGGCGGCACTTCTTAGGGCACCCCCGGCAACCTGCGGACCCCACGTAGCAGAGCAGCATAGCCACCCCTCCAAGACCTACGCCGTTGCTAAGGGCTCTTGGAGGGGTGGTGGTTGCGCAACCGCTCGGCGTGGCCGAGTGGCGCTAGGATTCTAGTCATGGCTGACGAGCGGACGCAGCAGACGCAGCCCAAGGGCAAGGATAAGGACGGCAAGCCGCATAAGCCGATCGAGATCCCTGTGCCGAGTGAGCGGGACGTGATGGGGCTGCTTGAGAAGGTCGCGCACGCACCAGCGGGCAAGAAGCCCGCTTAGGGTTTTTCGGCTTGGGCTATCAGCTCGGATGGGCGTACTCCGAGTCCTGCGGCGAGCGTTGCGATGGTCGTGATGGTGGGCTGACGCTCTCCGCGCTCGATGCCGCCGATGTAGTTGCGATGGACGCCTGAGTCGAGGCTGAGGCGCTCTTGGGAGATGCCGCGTTCTTTGCGTAGGTCGCGGATGGCTTCTCCGAGTCCGTTGAGTAGGAGGTCGTGGGTGGGCACGGGACTGCACGTTGCAGCCCAATCGTGTTAGGTTCTACAGCCTAATCGTGTTGCTCAATCTTTCGGGATGCTCAACACGGCCAAGTAAGAGCGCCCCCGGCAGCGACTAGCACTCCGGGGGCTGACACCAGGAGGTCAAGTCCTGATGCCATCCAAGACTAGCGCGTTTGTTCCATATGCCGCAATCCGGGGCCGATGAAACTCGGTGGCAGCATCGAGGGCAAGCACGGCATGGACGAGCCGGACCACGAACCATCGGGCGAGCGGGAGAGTCTTGGCGCGAGGATGGAAGCCACGGGAGCCACGCTTCAGTCTGCGGGCAACCAGATGTCTTCGTGTGGCGGCTCGCTCGTGAGGCTGGGGTGCTTCGGGTTCCTGGCGCTCATGGCGTTGATCTTCGTTATCGCGTTGCTCTCAGGTGGCAGCTCCTCTAGCCCACCATCCACATCCAGTGGGGAACCGGCGAAGACGAACTGCGAACACCCGTCAGCGTCCGAACCGTGCGCTGGGAAAGCTCTTGAAGAATGGCACCGTGAACACGGCGAAACCCCGTTGCGTGTCCAGGAAGGCAAGGAAGAACCCGACGAAACCGAACAGAAGGACCGCGAAGCCAAGGAAAAGGAAGCAACAGCCGAAGACGAAGCAGTCCGCGAAGGGCAGCGGCTGAAATCCGAAGGGAAGGCGCAGGAAGAGGGCTCGGGATGATCGCGCTGCTGGTGCTAGTCATCCTCATCACGACGATTCTGGGTCGGCTTCGACGCTAGTGGCCGCGATTTCAGTGGCTGCCAGACAGCACACACAACCGCAGAGTGGGTGGGAGCGTGCCTGCTGCTCTGGATCGTGTTCTTCCCCGCGTATCTCGTGCAGCGCGGGCGAGTGCCGTTCAAGCACTCGTCACACTGAGAGAGATAAGCGAGGAGCCCGCCGAAGCGGGCTCCTCGCAGTTTTCTGGATGGCATTGAACCTTGGAAGGTCTAGCTCAACCAACAACTGAGTGCTCCTCTACGTTATGTCCTTTGCCGGATGGCGTCAACCAGGTAGCCTCAAGAGCAGGAATCCATCCGGTGCGCACGAAAGAATGGCCGAACCTTGGATGTGCCCCCGGGAGGACTCGAACCTCCAACCTACCGATTAGCACTCAGTTGCTCTATCCATTGAGCTACGGGGGCTCCGCTTCCCGTCTGAGAGAAGCCCCCGAAGACTAGAGATCACTGCGGCTGACTCCGTCAGCTAGCAACGTCGGCGGCACGCTGGAGGAGCTGGTCGAACATCGAGCCGGGCTCAAGGCGTGCGTTCCTGCGCCATGTGAACTCGTTGAGGTAGCCCTGTAGCCACTTGTGCGAGACACGCCGGTAGGTGCCCCTGATCGACGGCTTGAGGTGCCCGAAGAAGCCCTCTACGGTGTTCGTGTAGGTGTCGCCTTCGACGTACATCCCAGCGGAGTGGTTGATTCGACTATGCGCGATGAAGTGCTGGTCTAGGCCGTTATAAGAGGGCCACTCGTCTGTGATGACGATGGACTCGGGCTCCACCCACTCGATGACCTGCTTCTTGAGCCCGGGGCCTCTGCGGGATGGCAGCACGGTCGCTTTGATCCGGCCGCCACGCTCCACGGCTGCGAACACGGTCGCTCTACTACGTTCCCGGAGTTTCGCGGCCTCCGACCGCTCCTCGGGCCGCATCGCCAGCCGCTCGCCCTGTTTGCGACGCGGCTTGCCATCCACGGATGCCTCATCGACCTCGACATCGCCACGGAGCATCTTTCCGTCGTCGGTCATCGCTACGTTACGGATCCGGTTGAAGATCCTCCATGCCGTCTTGTACGTGACTCCCAGCTCGCGCTCTAGCTGCTTGGCTGAGATCCCACAACGGGTGCTAGCCATCAAGTACATGGCGTAGAACCAGAGATGCAGCGAGGTCGCGGATCCCTGGAAGATGGTGCCCGCGGTCGGCTGCATATGGTGTCCACACCCTGTGCAGGTCCATGATTGGCGGCGCTGCGTGGTCTTGTAGCGCTTGAAGACCCGTTCTTGGTCGCACTTCGGGCAGTGGGCGTGTTCTCCATCAGGCGAGCAGCGTGTGAGCCATAGCCAGTTCAGGCAGGCTTCGTCGTCGGGAAAGCGTTGCATGAACTCCATGAGGGAGTGCGTGGACTCGGAGGATTCGCAGCGCACGGGGTTGTTTCGATCGACTTTGGGCATGCGAGCATCCTAGCACGGTTTCTACACGGAAGGGATATATGTGCGCGATCGCACAGAAAGAGAAGAACGGCCGTGAGCGGGCCGAGGACCAAGCGAGACAAGGACGCAGTGAGCGAAGTGTGCTTTGCACACGAGCGATCGAGGACGCAGTGTCGCGCAGCGTCCTCGGCCCGCTCACCAGCGATAGTGGGCGAAGGCCTTGTTGGCCTGCGCCATGCGGAAGATGTCGTCCTTGCGCTTGTAGGCGCCGCCCTGCTGGGACTGGGCGTCGAGCAGCTCGTGCGCGAGGCGCTGGGCCATCGTCTTCTCGCGGCGCTGGCGCGCGAACTCGACCAGCCAGCGCACCGCCAGCGTGCGTGCGCGGCGCGGCGCGACCTCGACGGGCACCTGGTAGGTGGCGCCGCCCACGCGGCGCGATTTGACCTCGAGGTTGGGGGTCAGCGCCTTGATCGACGCCTCCAGTGTCTCCAGCGGGTCTTTCTCGCTGCGCTCCGCGAGGATCGCCAGCGCGTCGTAGACGATCCGCTCGGCTACCGACTTCTTGCCGTCCAGCATCACCTTGTTGATGATCTGCTGCACCAGTTTCGAGCGGTGTACGGCGTCCGGCTCCACCGGACGCACGTGTGCGGCTGCGCGACGGGGCATTACTTCTTCTTCACGCCGTACTGCGAGCGCGCCTTTTTGCGATCGTTGACGCCGGCCGCGTCGAGCGTGCCGCGCACGACCTTGTAGCGCACGCCCGGGAGGTCCTTCACGCGGCCCCCCCGCACCAGCACCACGGAGTGCTCCTGCAAGTTGTGGCCCTCGCCGGGGATGTACGCCGTCACTTCGATCGAGCCGGAGATGCGCACGCGCGCGACCTTGCGCAGTGCGGAGTTCGGCTTCTTCGGGGTCGTCGTGTACACGCGCGTGCACACCCCGCGCCGCTGGGGCGCGACGACCTTCTTCTTGCGGCCCTTCCCCGACTTCAATCCCGGGGTGGCCAGCTTTTTCTTCGGGGCTTCGCGGCCCTTGCGCACGAGCTGGGAGGTGGTTGGCATTCGGTCGGGGATGGTAGCAGCGCTAGGCCGCTTCGGGCGCGATGCCCGCCGCGCGCAGTCGGCGCGGGCATCAATGCCGCCGCCACGATCACCAGCACGAACGCCAGCGCCTGGCAGACGATGCCCACCGCGCTGCCCGGCATCGGGTCGCCGAACACGATGATCCCGCCGGCGATCCCGGCGATGTTGGCGGCGGTTCCCGTCACCGCGATCACCGGCACCGCGTCACCGTCCTGCAGGCCGCGCGCGGAGGCGTAGAAGGCGACGATCGACGCCGCCACCGCCACCGCCAGCCACGGGCTGAGGATCACCCCGAGCACCCCGTGCGCGCCGACGATCCCCGTCAGCGCCTTGATCGATGTGTCCGACACCCCGAACAGGATCCCCGCGGCGGCCCCCAGCATCACGCCGTGGTGCTCGGTGCGGCCGCCCATGCGGGGCCCCATGATCAACAGGCCGCCGACGCCGAACAGGCCGGCCTCGAAGGAGATCATCGCCGGGTCCGAGAAGCGCGCGTCCGCCCCGTGCATCGCCGGCAGCGTCAGCCCCAGCAGCACCAGGCCCGCCGCCATCAGCCACAGCCCGGCCCACTGCCGCGGGCCGACCTTGAAGCCGAACATGCGGTCCGCCATCACCGCGATCAGCACCACGCCGCCCGCGAGCGACACCTGCACGACCGACATCGGCGCCAGCGCCAGCGCCGCCACGTGCAGCAGCCAGGAGGCGACCGCCACGAGCATCCCCACCGCAAACCACTTCGAGGAGAACAGCACCTTCGCCGAGCGCAGCGGGTGGCGCACGTTCACCGCGCCCACCTCGTTCGCGCCCCGGTACTTGTAGAAGAAGCCCAGGTTCGCCACGAAGGCGCAGGCGAGCGATAGCAGGATGCCGAGATCTAGAGTCATAGACGGGGGTGCTGCTGGCGATTCTGGTGGGGCGGCGGTTTTCTGGACAGTGCGCAGCTCCATCGGCACCCGCCGGAGGATGCTTTACTGCGCCGAGCCGATCCGGGCAGATTAGCCGTGCCAACCTGTGCGGAACCTAAAGGGGCGGGCGGAACGGGCGAGATGGGTGGGGGCTATATGTTCTTTTTAGAAGCCGATAGCAATTGCACACACCCTTTGGATTTTTTATAACAATGCTCCTGCCCCGGCGACGTATTTCTTCGCCCCTGCCTCGGCAGCGCCGTTCCACGGAGGAGCCCTGCCAGCCCGTGGACCCCGCCGCCGAGCCGCCCGTCCGACCACTGCTGCTGGTGGACATCGACGGGGTGCTCTCGCTGTTCGGCTTTCCCCCGTACGACCCTCCCGAGGGGTCCTGGCACTCGATCGACGGCATACCCCACTTCCTTTCGGCCACCGCCGCCCGGCACCTGCTCGCGCTGGTGTCTCTGTTTGAGCTGGTGTGGTGCAGCGGCTGGGAGGAGAAGGCCGACGAGTACCTCCCGCACTTGCTGGGGCTCCCGCGGGGCTGCCCCACCTGAGCTTCGAGCGCAATGCCGCTCCGGGCGACTCCCTACACGGCCACTGGAAGCTCGCGGCGATCGACGCCTACGCCGGCGTGCGCCCGCTGGCCTGGGTCGACGACTGCCTCGACGGCGCCTGCCACGACTGGGCCTCAGCGCGCGCCGCTCCCACGCTGCTCGTGCAGACCATCCCCGCCCAGGGACTCACCGAGCGCGAGGCCGCACAGCTGCACGCTTGGGGCGGGGAGCTGCGCGGCGGCCCTACCCCCGCCCTCTACTCCTCGACGACGTCGGGCACCTCGAGCTCGGCCAGTTCCTCGACGAATCCGGGGTCCGAGTCGCCGGCGCCGATCCGCTCCAGCGAGGCGAGGTCGGCGTCGAACTCCTGGCCGTAGGTGCCGCCGAGCGGGTCGCCGCTCTGCAGGCCGAGCTCCGCGGCGATCTCCTCGTGGTCGAGCAAACCGACCTCGTCGATCGCGCGCGGGAGCGGTTCGGAGGGCTCGATCTCGATCCGCCGGTAGCGCTTGAGGCCGGTCGCCGCCGGGATCAGCTTGCCGATGATCACGTTCTCCTTGAGTCCGACCAGGCGGTCGGTCTTGCCCTCCAGCGACGCATCGGTGAGCACCTTCGTGGTCTCCTGGAAGGAGGCCGCCGAGAGGAAGGAGTCGGTGTTCAGCGACGCCTTCGTGATGCCGAGGATGATGTCCTCGAACTGCGCCGTCTCCTTCTTGGCGGCGTCGAGCTCGTCGTTGACGCGCGCGAATTCGAAGCGGTCCACGAACTGGCCGGGCAGGTAGTCGGTGTCGCCCTTCTGGTCGACCCGCACCTTCTTGAGCATCTGGCGCACGATCAGCTCGATGTGCTTGTCGTTGATGTCCACGCCCTGGGACACGTAGACCTCCTGCACCTCGTTGACGAGGTAGCGCTCGGTCTCGGTACGCCCGCGCAGTTTCAGCAGATCGTGCGGGTACAGCGAGCCCTCGTTGAGCTGCTTGCCCGCCGCGATCTGCTCGCCCTGGCGCACGAACAGGCGCGTGCGCCGCGGGAACGCGTGGCGGTGCTCCTCGCCGGCGGCGTCGATGATCACCACGGTGAGCGCCTTCTCGGTCTCTTCGATCCCGACCGTCCCGTCCTGCTCGGCGATCTGCGCGAGGCCCTTCGGCTTGCGCGCCTCGAACAGCTCCACCACGCGCGGCAGGCCGTGCGTGATGTCGGCGCCCGCGACGCCGCCGGTGTGGAAGGTGCGCATCGTCAGCTGCGTGCCGGGCTCGCCGATCGACTGCGCCGCGATGATCCCGACGGCGTCGCCGATCTGGGCCATCTGGCCGGTCGCCATCGCGCGCCCGTAGCAAGCCTGGCAGACCCCGCTCGTGCGCGCGGCACTTGAGCACCGAGCGCACCGGCACCGTCACCTGCGTGCCGCGGTCGTGGTCGTCCTGGTTGGCCTTGACGATCTCGGCAAACTCGGCGCGGCCGATTTCGACGCCCTGCTCGACCAGCACGCGGCCGCGCTTGGTGGCGATCTCCTGCGCGGCGAAGCGCCCCACGAGGTTGTCGTTGGGGTCGCCCCCGTCCTTGAAGATCGCCATCTCGATGTGCTCCTCCGTGCCGCAGTCGGGCTCGCGGATGATCACGTCCTGGGCGACGTCCACCAGACGGCGCGTCAGGTAGCCGGAGTCAGCGGTGCGCAGCGCGGTGTCGGCGAGGCCCTTTCGCGCGCCGTGCGTGGAGATGAAGTACTCGAGCACCGACAGGCCCTCCATGAAGTTGGCCTTGATCGGGCGCTCGATGATTTCGCCCTTCGGGTTGGCCATCAGCCCGCGCATCCCCGCCAGCTGGCGGATCTGCTTGAACGAGCCGCGCGCGCCGGAGTTGGCCATCATGAAGATCGGGTTGAGCGTGTCGAGGTTCTCGATCATCGCGTCCGCGACCTCGTCGGTGGCGGCGTTCCACTTCTCCACGACCGCCTCGTGGCGCTCCTCCTGGGTGATCAGGCCCATGTCGTACTGGTCGGAGATCTCCGCCACGAGGTCCTCGTACTTCTTGAGGATCTCTGCCCTTGCTCGGGCGGGATCACCACGTCGTTCTTGGAGATCGTGATGCCCGCCTGGGTGGAGTACTTGAAGCCGAGGTCCTTGAAGGCGTCGAGCACCAGCGAGATCGTGGTGGCGCCGTAGGCCTGCACGAGCGCGTCCACCAGGCGCGTGGTGTCGCGCTTCTTCATCGACTGGTTGACGAACGTGTACTTGGAGGCGTCGAACTCGTCGCCCAGCGCCTCCGCCAGCGCCCGCTCGATGCGGTCGTTGTAGACGATCCGCCCGACCGTGGTGAGCAGGTGGCCGCCCTCGCGGCCGAACGGCCGGAACTCGGCCACGTCGTGCAGCGTCACCACGCCCGCCTCGTAGGAGAGCTCGGCCTCCTGCGCGGTGCGGAAGACGTGCGGGCGCTGCTCGTTCGCGGGCCATTTGCCGCCCGCGAGCAGCTCCTGCTTGGCCGTCAGCTCGTCGGCTTCGGGGCCGTACGTGAGGTAGTAAGCGCCGAGGATCATGTCCTGCGTGGGCGTCGCCAGCGGCGCGCCGTGGGCGGGAGAGAGGATGTTGTTGGAGGAGAGCATCAGAATCCGCGCCTCCGCCTGCGCCTCCGCGGAGAGCGGCAGGTGCACGGCCATCTGGTCGCCGTCGAAGTCGGCGTTGAAGGCGTGGCACACCAGCGGGTGCACCTGGATCGCCTTGCCCTCGACGAGCAGCGGTTCGAACGCCTGGATCCCGAGGCGGTGCAGCGTGGGCGCGCGGTTGAGCAGCACCGGGTGCTCGTGGATGACCTCCTCGAGCACGTCCCACACCTCGCCGATCATCGAGTCCACCATCTTCTTGGCGGCCTTGATGTTCTGCGCGGACTTGCGCTCCACCAGGCGCGCCATGATGAACGGCTTGAACAGCTCCAGCGCCATGATCTTCGGCAGCCCGCACTGGTGCAGCTTCAGGTAGGGGCCGGCGACGATCACCGAGCGCCCGGAGTAGTCCACGCGCTTGCCGAGCAGGTTCTGGCGGAAGCGGCCCTGCTTGCCCTTGAGCATGTCCGACAGGCTCTTCAGCGGACGGTTGCCCGGCCCGGTGACGGGCCGGCCGCGGCGGCCGTTGTCGAACAGCGCGTCGACGGCCTCCTGCAGCATCCGCTTCTCGTTGTTGACGATGATCTCGGGGGCGCCGAGGTCGAGCAGCCGCTTGAGGCGGTTGTTGCGGTTGATCACGCGCCGGTAGAGGTCGTTGAGGTCGGAGGTGGCGAAGCGCCCGCCGTCGAGCTGCACCATCGGGCGCAGCTCCGGCGGGATCACCGGGACGGCGTCGAGCACCATCTGCTCGGGCCGGTTGCCCGACTGCAGGAAGGCGCTGACGACCTTCAGGCGCTTGACCGCGCGCGCCTGCTTCTGGCCTTTGGCGGTCTTCACCTGATCCTCCAGCTCGACCCGTTCGGCCTCGAGGTCCACCTGCTGGAGCAGGTCGCGGATCGCTTCCGCGCCCATCCCGCCGCGGAAGTACTCGCCGAAGCCGTAGGGCGAGCCGAAGCGCTCCTTGAGCTCGCGGAAGGTCGTCTCGTCGTGCTCGATCTGCTTGGGTTCCATCGTCTTGAAGAGCTCCCAGACGTTGCGCATCCGCTCGGCCGCATCCTCGATGTAGGCTTCGGTGTCGGCGATGTCGGCCTCGAAGGCCTTGCGCAGCTCCTTGAGCAGCTTCTCGCGCTCCTCGTCGGAGAGCTTGTTGAGGTTGATGTCCAGCGAGTCGGCCCACAGGTGGTCTTCGTCGGAGAAGCCGGTCTGCTTGCCGCTCTCCAGGTACTTCTCGCGGCGCTCCAGCGACTCGCGCAGCTCCAGCACCCGCTCCTCGCGCTCGGCGGTGTAGGAGTCGAGCACCTTGTTGACCTCGACCTCGAGCGTCTCGAGGTCCTTCGTGCGCGCCTCGTCGTCCACCCAGGTGACGATCGAGGCGGCGAAGTACAGCACCTTCTCGAGCTCCTTGGGGGCCATGTCGAGCAGGTAGCCGATGCGCGAGGGAACGCCCTTGAAGAACCAGATGTGGCTGACGGGCGCGGCCAGGTCGACGTGGCCCATGCGCTCGCGGCGCACCTTCGAGCGCGTGACCTCCACGCCGCAGCGCTCGCACACGATGCCCTTGTAGCGCACGCGCTTGTACTTGCCGCAGTAGCACTCCCAGTCCTTGGTGGGGCCGAAGATGCGCTCGCAGAAGAGGCCGTCCTTCTCGGGCTTGAGCGTGCGGTAGTTGATCGTCTCGGGCTTGGTCACCTCGCCGGAGCTCCAGCCGCGAATCTGCTTGGAGGAGGCGAGGCCGATCTCGATGGCGTCGAAATTGTTGATGTCGATCATGCTTTAGCGCTTTCGCTCGCGGGTGTAACTACAACTGCGTACTGCGTCTCTGCTCCCTGCTCATTGCCTGTCGCTCGCTGCCAATGGGGCCCGTCGCTCTCGGCTCAACTCTCCTCGACCTCCTCGACCAGATCGGCCTCGAGCGCTCCGTCGCCCAGCACCGCCTCGAGGTCGATGCCGGCCCCGTCGGCGAGCAGCTCCTCGACGCCGAGCTCCTCCTCCCGACCTCCTCGAGCTCATCATCGGCGGAGTCGGCGTCCTCGACCTCCGCGCCGTCGCCGACCACGGGCTGCGCGGCCGCCTCGCCGGCTCGACGTCGGCGTCGTCGCTCGTCGTCCTCGCCCTCGACCGCCTCGTCGGCGGCGTCGGGAGCCGGCGCGCGCACCCCGGAGAGATCGATGCCGAGCTCCTCGGCGGCGCGCAGCAGGTCGTCGTCTTCGTCGCGCATCTCCGCGCGCTGGCCCTCTTCGGAGACGACGTTGACGTCGAGCGCCAGCGACTGCATCTCCTTCAGCAGCACCTTGAAGGACTCGGGGATCGAGGGCTCGGCGATGTTCTCGCCCTTGACGATCGCCTCGTACGCCTTCACGCGCCCGACGGTGTCGTCGGACTTGATCGTGAGCATCTCCTGCAGCGTGTAGGCGGCGCCGAACGCCTCCAGCGCCCACACCTCCATCTCGCCGAAGCGCTGGCCGCCGAACTGCGCCTTGCCGCCCAGCGGCTGCTGGGTGACGAGCGAGTAGGGGCCGGTCGAGCGCGCGTGGATCTTGTCGTCGACGAGGTGCAGCAGCTTCAGGATGTACATGTAGCCGACCGTCACCTGCTGGGCGAAGGGCTCGCCGGAGCGCCCGTTGAAGAGCGTCATCTTGCCCGACGCCTGCTCGCCCGCGCGGCGGCTCTTGTCGACGTCCATGCGGATCCGCCCGGTGTGCTCGTCCTGCCATTTCACGAGCGCCTGGTCGACGTCTTCGACGGTCGCGCCGTCGAAGACGGGCGTGGAGACGTACACGCGCGCGGGATCGCCGTTCTTGCGTTCGCCGCTGGCTTCCTGGTAGGCGTCGGTGCCGTCGTCGTACCAGCCCTGGGCGGCGACCCAGCCGAGGTGGGTCTCGAGGATCTGCCCGACGTTCATGCGCGAAGGCACGCCGAGCGGGTTGAGGATCACGTCCACGGGCGTGCCGTCCTCCAGGAACGGCATGTCCTGCACGTCGACGATCTTCGAGATCACACCCTTGTTGCCGTGGCGGCCCGCGAGCTTGTCGCCCTCGGAGATCTTGCGCTTCTTGGCGACGAACACGCGCACGAGGTCGTTGACCCCCGGCGGCAGGTCGTCGCCGGCGTCGCGGCTGAAGGTCTTCACGTCGATCACCACGCCGCCCTCGCCGTGGGGCACCTTCAGCGAGGTGTCGCGGACCTCGCGCGCCTTCTCCTTGAAGATCGCGCGGATCAGCTTCTCCTCGGCGGTCAGCTCGGTCTCGCCCTTGGGCGTGACCTTGCCGACGAGCAGGTCGCCGGAGAGCACCTCGGCGCCGACGCGCACGATGCCGCGGTCGTCGAGGTTGCGCAGCGACTCCTCCGAGCGGTTGGGGATGTCGCGGGTGATCTCCTCCTCGCCGAGCTTGGTCGTGCGGGCGTCGATCTCGTACTCCTCGATGTGGATCGAGGTGAGCTCGTCGTCCTGCACGAGGCGCTTGGAGAGGATGATCGCGTCCTCGAAGTTGTAGCCCTCCCAGGACATGAAGGCGACCATCAGGTTCTTGCCGAGCGCCATCTCGCCCTTGTCGGTGGAGGACCCGTCGGCGAGCACGTCGCCGGCCTTGATCTTCTGGCCGCGCGTCCACGCGCGGCTTGTGGTGGATCAGCGTGCCCTGGTTGGAGCGCATGAACTTCTGCAGCTCGTACTCGTCCTTCTTGCCGTCGCTGGTCTCCACGACGATCTGGTTGGCGTCGACGAACTCGACGGTGCCGGCGTTGCGGGCCAGCAGCACGTCGCCGGTGTCGAGCGCGGCGCGGCGCTCCATGCCGGTGCCGACCAGCGGCGCGTCGGCCTTCAGCAGCGGCACCGCCTGGCGCTGCATGTTGGAGCCCATCAGCGCGCGGTTGGCGTCGTCGTGCTCGAGGAACGGGATCATCGCCGTCGCGACCGACCAGATCTGCTCGGGCGAGACGTCGACGAGATCGACGTCCTTGGGGCCGACCGTGACGTACTGGCCGGCCTGCGTGCGGCAGAGGATCTCGGTGCCCTTCAGCTTGCCGGTCTTCTCGTCCACCGGGGTGTTCGCCTGGGCGATCAGCTGCTCCTCCTCCTGGGTGGCGTCGAGGTGCACGATCTCCTCGGTGACGACGCCGTCCTTGACGACGCGGTAGGGGGTCGTGACGAAGCCGTGCTCGGAGACCTCGGCGAACGAGGAGAGCGAGCCGATCAGGCCGATGTTCGGCCCCTCGGGGGTCTCGATCGGGCACATGCGCCCGTAGTGGGTCGGGTGCACGTCGCGCACCTCGATCGGCGCGCGCTCGCGCGTGAGGCCGCCCGCGCCCAGCGCGGAGAGCCGGCGGCGGTGGGTGAGGCCGGCCAGCGAGTTGGTCTGGTCCATGAACTGCGAGAGCTGCGAGGAGCCGAAGAACTCCTTCAGCGCGGCCACCACGGGGCGGATGTTGATGATCGTCTGCGGCGTGATCGTGTCGGCGTCCTCGGTCGTGAGGCGCTCGCGCACGACGCGCTCCATGCGGTAGAGGCCGATGCGGAAGGCCTCCTGGATCAGCTCGCCGACGGTGCGCAGGCGGCGGTTGCCGAAGTGCTCGTACTCGTCGAGGTGATCGGCGACGGGCTCGCGCGGCATCGACAGCGCCTCGGCGGCGTAGTCCTTGATCTCGACTTCCGGTTTCTCGGGCAGGCCGAGGCGCTTGGGCAGCGACACCAGCTCCTTGATCAGCGCGACGATGTCGTCCTTGGTGAGCGTGCGCATGTCGAGGTCGGTCTGCTGGTTCAGGCGCGAGTTGAGCTTGTAGCGCCCCACGCGCGTGAGGTCGTAGCGCTTGGGGTCGAAGAACAGCTGGTTGAGCAGCGCCTTGGCGTTCTCGACCGAGGGCGGCTCGCCGGGGCGCTGCTTCTTGAACAGCTCGATCAGCGCGCCCTCTTCGGTGCGCGTCACCTCCGTGTCGGAGTCGAGCGTGTTGGCGATGTAGTGCGAGTTCTCGAAGAGCCGCATGATCTCCTCGTCCGCGGCGTAGCCCATCGCGCGCAGCAGCACCGTGACGGGCAGCTTGCGCTTGCGGTCGATGCGGACGTAGACCTTGCCCTTCTTGTCGATCTCCAGCTCCAGCCACGAGCCGCGGGCGGGCATCAGGTTGGCGATGAAGACCTGCTTCTCGCGGTCCTTCGGCTCCATCAGGTAGGCGCCGGGCGAGCGCACGAGCTGCGTGACGACGACGCGCTCGGTGCCGTTGATCACGAACGTGCCGCGCTCGGTCATCCACGGGAAGTCGCCCATGAACACCGACTGCTCGCGAATCTCGCCCGTCTCGCGGTTGATGAAGGCGACGGTGACGGTGAGCGGGCGCGCGAAGGTCAGATCCTTCTCACGGCACTGTTCGAGCGTGGCGACGGGCTCGTCGAAGGAGATCTCGCCGAACTGGACGGCGAGGTTGCCGGTGTAGTCCTCGATCGGCGAGATGTCGTCGATCGTCTCCCGCAGACCACCCTTCTGCGGGTCGGTGAGCCACTCGAACGAGCGGCGCTGGATATCGATCAGGTTGGGAACGTCGCAGGACTTGTTCAGACGCGCGAATGTCCGGCGCGTCCGGAGGGCATCAGCAGCAGCCAAGGAAGACTCCTTCGAGGAGAGAGACGACACAACGAGTGCGGAACAGCGCAAGGCGAGCGCGACCCGTAAAGATAGCACACGCCACCGCCACCCTCAAGTGGGCAGCCAGCGCTCACGGACCCCGCCTCCGGAGAACCGCGTATGTGGCGCGGTCTCCATGCCTCCGAGGCGGCTGCGGCTATCGGCCAGCGAGCGCGATTCTACCGGAAAATCCGCCGATTTGTTAGCCGCGGGTAAAGATGCCCACGGGCTACTTCAACTCGACCGACGCCCCGGCCTCCTCCAGTTCCTGCTTGAGCTTGTCGGCCTCGTCCTTCTCGATGCCCTCCTTGACCGGCTTGGGGGCCTCGTCGACGAGCGCCTTGGCCTCCTTGAGGCCGAGCCCCGTGGCGGCGCGCACGACCTTGATCACCTGGATCTTCTTGTCGCCGGCGCCGGTCAGCAGAACGTCCACCGTGCTGGGGCCTTCTTCCTCGGCGGCCGCCTCGCCGCCGCCACCGCCGGCGGCTGCCGCGACGGGCGCCGCCACGGCCGCGGCGGAGACGCCGAACTCCTCCTCGAGCGCTTTGATGCGCTCGGCGAGCTCGAGCACGGAGATGCCCTTGAGCTCCTCGATCCAGTCCTGTGTGCTGGTTGCCATCTCAATCTCCTTCGGTTGAAGTTGCGGTTTGAGTCAAACGGGAGGGGGCTCAGGGGGAGGGCCTGCCCTCCCCCTGCTCAGTTGCAGTCTGCTTCTGGTCGTGCACCTGGCCGAGCGCCACGGCGAGACCGCCGAGCAGCGCGCCCAGGGTGCGTACAAGTCCTGACACGGGCGAGGCGACGACGCCGACGAGCTGCCCGTAGAGCACTTCGCGCGAAGGCAGGCGCGAGATCGTGCGCAGCTGGTCGGGGTCGAGCGCGGCGCCGTCCATCAGGCCGCCCTTGAAGGGAAGCAGCTGGGTGATCCGCGCGTAGTCGGCGATCGCCTTCGCCGCCAGCGCGGCGTCGCCGCGCACGAACGTCAGCGCCGTGGGGCCCTGCAACAGCGGCTTCAGCTCCTCCGCCCCGGTCTGGTCGGCGGCGCGCTCGGTGAGCGAGTTCTTGACGACGCGGAAGACCGCGTCGGCCTCGCGCAGCTTGGCGCGCAGCTCGGCCGCTTGGGGCACGGAGATGCCGCGGTAGTCGACGGCAAACACCGCCTGGGAGCTCTCGATGTCGGCGGCGATCTCGGCGATCGCCGCGGCCTTTTGGTCTCGGTTCACTGTGGCTCCTGTCCCGGGCTTCTGCTGCGACAGCGGCCGGGGGTCTCGGGTTGCCGTTGGGAAGGACAAGCTAGGCGGCGACTGCCGCGGGCGAGCCCTCCTCAACGATATCGCGGGTGCGGGAAGGGTCGACTTTCACGCCGGGGCCCATCGTCGAGGCGAGCGTGATCGTGCGCAGGTAGCGCCCTTTGGCGACGGAGGGCTTGGCGCGCATCAGCTCTTCGACGACGGCGGCGTAGTTCTCGAGCAGCTTGGAGGCCTCGAAGGAGGCCTTGCCGATCACGAGGTGGACGATCGCGGTGCGGTCGGTGCGGTACTCGATCTTGCCGGACTTGGACTCTTCGACCGCTTTGGCGACGTCCATCGTGACCGTGCCGACTTTCGGGTTGGGCATCTTGCCGGAGGGCCCGAGGATCCGCCCGAGGCGCCCGACGACGGCCATCAGGTCGGGCGTGGCGATCGCGACGTCGAACTCGTCGAAGCCCTCCTGGATCCGCTGCGCGAGGTCCTCGCCGCCGACCACGTCGGCGCCGGCGGCCTCAGCCTCGACGGCCTTGGCGCCCTGCGCGAAGACCGCCACCTTGACGTCGCGGCCGAGCCCGTTGGGCAGCGCGATCGTGCCGCGCAGCTGCTCGTCGGCGTGGCGGACGTTGAGCCCGGTGCGAACGTGCACCTCGACCGACTCGTCGAACTTCGCCGCGGCGAGGCTCTTGACGAGCGCGATCGCCTCGGCCGGCTGGTAGTCGCGCTCGCGATCGATCTTCGCAAGGCCTTCGGCGTGGCGGCGGGAGTGGCGGGTGCTCATCGCAGCCCTCCTTCAGCACGGCGGCGGCAGTGACGAGAGCTCATGCCTCGACCTCGACTCCCATCGAGCGGGCGGTCCCCGCGATGATCCGCGAGGCGTGCTCGACGTCGTGGGCGTTGAGATCGGGCAGCTTGCGCTCGGCGATCGCCTCCAGCTGCGCGCGCGTCAGCTTGCCGACCTTCGTGCGGTGGGGCTCGCCGGAGCCCTTCTCGATCCGCAGCGCTTCGCGGATCAGCACGGCGGCGGGGGGCGTCTTCGTGACGAACGTGAACGAGCGGTCCTCGTAGACCGTGATCACGACCGGCACGATCGTGCCCGTTTCGCTCTGCGTCTGCGCGTTGAACGCCTTGCAGAACTCCATGATGTTGATGCCGTGCTGGCCCAGCGCAGGGCCGACCGGCGGGGCGGGGGACGCCTGCCCGGCGCGCGCCTGCAGCTTGATCGTTGTCAGAACCTTCTTGGCCATGTCTAGAGCTTTTTCACTTGGTCGAAACCCACCTCGACGGGAGTCTCCCGACCGAAGATTGATACCAGGACCTTGAGCTTGGCGGCGTCGTCGTTGATCTCGGAGATCTCGCCCGAGAAGTCCGAGAGCGGCCCGGAGACGACCTTGACGGTCTCGCCGATCGCGAACTGAGCGCGCGTGCGCGGCGCCGTGGCGACCTCCTTGTGCAGCAGGCGATCGACCTCGACCTGGGTCAAGGGCACCGGCTCCTGCGCGGCGCCGACGAAGCCGGTGACGCCGGGGGTGCCCTTGACGACGCCCCACGAATCCTCATTCAGCTCCATGTTGACGAGCACGTAGCCGGGCATCGTGCGCTTCTCGACCGTGATTTTCTGGTTGTCCTTCATCTCCGAGACGGACTCGGTGGGGACAACGACGTTGCGCACGGCGCGCTGTTGGCCGAGCGAGACGATGCGGTGTTCGAGATTGTGCTTGACCTTGTTCTCGTGACCGGAGTATGTGTTGACGACGTACCAGCGAAACATTCAGGCTCCTTGGGGGGCCTCGGAAAAGGACGGATAGGAATAACAGAAACGGTCTGACGTCCGAGGACCAAGCAGATCAAGGACGCAAGGAGCGAAGTGTGCTCTGCACACGAGCGACTGAGGACGCCGATATGCGCAGGTCATCGGACGTCAGAGGATGAAGTTGATGATCTTCTGAGCCACCCAGTCAGCGGCACCAAGATAGACCCCGGCGACCGCGACGAAGCCGAGCACCACCGCCGTGGCCTGCGAGACCTGGGGGCGGTCGGGCCACTGTACGCGCTGCAGCTCCGCCCACGAGGCGCGCAGGAAGGCGATCCCGCGGGCCGGCAGCGAGCGTTTGCGCTCGCGGCGCTCGGCGACCCGCTCGATCTCGTCCCCCCACTGCCTTCGCCGGCCGGCTCCAGCGCGACCCCGCCGCCGCCGCGGCCGGAGCCCCCGCCGCCCCCCGCGGGGGCGGTCTCAATGTGGGCGCCGCCGAGGAAGAGCTCGGGCAGAGCCCGCTCGGGCTCGATGTTGGCCGCGGCCTCGGCCTCGGACTCGGTGACGAGAGCCTTCGGCTCCCCGGGGCCGGAGCCGTTCCCGTCATCGGCGTCCTCAGGGACCCCGTCGGCGGGCATCGGCACGCCGCCCGCGCCGGCGACGAGCGCGGCGTCGAACTCGTCGACCTCACCCGAGGCGTGCTCGAGCGCGCCGGGGAGATCGGCGCGGTGGATCTCGGCATGCGCGGCCGCGGGCGCGCCCCGTGGGGCACGCCGTTCGCGGCGCTGCTTGGCGCGTTTACGGTCACGGGCCACAGCGCGCTCCCGCGCTAGCGGGTCTCCCGGTGCCCGGTGTGCCGGCGGCACCAGCGGCAGTACTTGCGCAGGGCGATCCGGTCGGGGTTGTTGCGCTTGCTCTTGTTGGTTTGGTAGTTACGCTGCTTGCACTCCTCGCAAGCGAGCGTGACTGCGATGCGAACGTCTCCGCGGGCCATGTGGGTCCCAGTCTTCCAAGCGTGGTCGTGTACAAAAAGGTTGCCCCAGGCGAAGAAAAACCCCGCCTGGCGCGAGGTCCAGCAAGTCTAGCGCGGTTTGCGCCCGGGAGTCGCGTTCCCGGCCGTTCTTCATACGCGGGGTGCGCGGGCAGCGAGGCCGGAGTCCACGGGCGCTGTCTCCGACGGTCCCAGGCGCATGGGGGCGATGGGAGTGGGGCTTGGGAGCGTCCGCGCGCGGGCGTGGCCGTCACACCCGCGTGGGCGCCGGGCCTCCATGCCCGGCGACGGAGCGTCGCCTCGGCTAGGGCAGCCGCCTGATCCCGCTCAGCTCGTCGAACCCCCGATCGAAGCTGACGATCTCCGCGATCTGCCGGCGGCGCATGACGGCGGCGTGCAGCGCGTCGCGCGCGGATAGAGACGAGTGCGCGTGGACCAGGTCCTTCGCGAGGAAGACGTCACGCTCCTCGACGGGCAGTACCTCGTCGATGACTCCGCAAAGAGCTTCGAATGCGGGCTCGATGGCGTCGCGGCAGCCGATCGAGACGTAGCGGTGGAGGATCTCCTGGAAGACCTCGCTGCTTGTGACCAGTCGCCGTCGCTCCGCGGTCAGCCGTTCAACCACGCGCTGGGCATCGATCCGTAGGCGATCGTCGGCCCCGACGATATACATCGGAACGTTCGCGTCGACGAAGATCACACGCCATCGGCGCCCGCGAGCCCCGCCTCGATCTCGGCCAGGCGCCCAGCCTCGGTCTCGGCCAGCATCGTGTCGATGTCGGGTGCGGGGAAGCGGTAGCTCGCGGCCTTGCGAATGGCGGCCAGCTTGGCCTCGACGTCGCCGCTCGAGGTCTCGCGCTCGGCCGCCCGGAGCGCCTGACGCACCCACTCGGACACGGTCAGGCCGGACGCGCGAGCGGTCCCCTCGTAGCGGGCCATGTCCGCGTCAGCGACCACCACCTGCAGGCGCTTACTCATGTGGGTAGTATAACGTACTGTCGGCGTCAGTCTCGACGATCAGAGGAACAACCACGCCAAGCGAGGGGCGCACGCCGTAGGGGCCGTCAACCGTCAGGAGGGGGCAGCTCAGCGCGGAGCACCGTGGATCTCGCCCAGCATGATGCTGATATCATTTATGACATCATGATCCCTGGAGAGTTGGTCCGCTCCGCTCGCGAGCGGAGCGGCTTGAGCCAGCGGCGGCTGGCGCTGCGCGCCGGGACGACGCAGGCCGCGGTGAGCCGGATCGAGCGCGGTGTCGTGTCGCCGACGTTCGCGACGCTGCGCGAGCTGATGATCGCGATGGGCGAGGAGCCCGTGCTGAGCGCGCGGCGCCTGCCTACCGAGTGGGATCCGGTCCACATGGCGAGCTCGCTCGCGCGCACGCCCGAGGAGCGGTTCGAGCTGGCGGTCTCGTGGAACAGGATGGCGGGACGCCTCGCCGCCGCGGGGCGGGCCGCACGCGAGCATGAGTGAGGCCGCGCCGCTCGACCCTGAGCGGATCTTCGCCGTGCTCGACGCCCATCGGGTGGAGTACGTGGTGATCGGCGGCCTCGCGGTGCAGGTACACGGCCACGTGCGCATGACCAACGACATCGATCTGATCCCCGCCCCGACCCCGCGGAATCTCAAGCGGCTGGCGGCAGCGCTCACGGAGCTCGACGCGCGCGTGCTGAACCCCGGCAGCGAGCGTCTGAAGATCGACGCGCGGATGCTGCCGCGGGCGACGCTGTGGCAGCTCTCGACGCCCCACGGCGACATCGACGTGCTGCACGACGCGCCCGGCGCCGCCCCGTTCCCCCAGCTACGCGAGCGCGCGCTCCTGATCGCGGTTGGCGAACACTCGATTCCAATCGCCGGGCGCGACGATCTCATCAGGATGAAGCGCGCCAGGGGCAGGCCGGTCGATCTGGCCGATATCGCCGCGCTCACCGAGGCAGAGCACCAGGCTTGACAGCGGCCATTCGTCTCCTGTCCCGCCTATGCCGGAGAGTCGGAACAAGCAAGAGGTGGCCACTACAATCCGACCCATGACGACCAAGGAGCGCCTGCACAAGCTTGTGGATGAGCTCAGCGAGCAGGAGGCCGACGATGCCCTGCGGTATGTCGCCTCGCGGCGCAGGGGCGAGGGCGAGGAAGCAGACAGCTTTGCGCGCTCGCGTCGTGCCACGGGGACAGGCATACCCGATAGCGTCGAGACGGGCCTCACCGCCCCGTCTGCGCGCGGATTGCCCGCTGGACCTGCTGGCCCCTGGGGGTGAGACTCCAGGCGTTGGGCTCGCCGTGGCCGTGGCGCTGGATGCCGTTGGCGATCAGGCCGATGCGCTCCAGGCGCCACAGCAGCTTCGATACCTGGCCCGGGTCGGAGATGTCGGAGGCGTCGGCGACCTCGCGGCTGGAGGGATAGGACCCCCGCCCGCCCAGCTCGGCGATCGCGAGCAGCACGCGGACCGTGCGGTAGGTAAGGCGCATGCCGAGGTCGCGCAGCGGGTCGACCTGCGCCGGCGGGGGGCGCCTGCGGGGTTTCGGCGCCGGGCGCTTGCACTCGCGCTCGGCCGCCTCCGCGCCGCGGTAGGGGAGCACGATCATCCCCATCAGCTGGTTGAGCAGACCCGCGAGCGGTTTGGGGTCACGCGCGCTTAGCCGCGCGTGGACGATCGCGAGGACGGCGCCGACCGTGCCTTCGGCGACGATCCGCGTGGGGCGGCGCCCGGGACCTCCGTGGGGGCGGGCTCCTCCCTGGTGCACCGCGTCGATCAGCGCCTGCACCACCCTGGCGCGCCGTTCGAGCACGGGGCGCTCGGCGGCGAGCGCGTCGACGACCAGCAGGCCACCCATTGCCGGCTCCCCGTCCAGAAAGCCCAACAGCGCCCCGAGGCCGGCACGGATCCGCGCCTCCCACGGGCCGTCGGCACCCTTGGCCTCGGCACCCTGCGCCTCTGCACGCTTGGCTCCCCCACCCTTGGCCGCCACGCCCGCGGCGTCTGCGCCGGGCGTCTCGTACGCGGGGAGCACCACCCGTGCGGCGCGGTCGAGCGCCTGCTCGAACGCGGCGAGCAGGCAGTCGTCGCGGTCGGCGAAGAGGTTGTAGAAGGTGCGGCGGGAGACGCCCGAGCGGCCCACGACGTGCGCGACCGTGATCGAGGCGACGCCGCGCTCGCGCACGAGCTCGGTGATCGCCGCGAGGATCCGCGCGCGCTGGATCCCGGTGACACCCTCGGGGCTCGGTGCGGAGCCGTTGGACGCCCGGTCGTCTCGCCGAGCCGGCTCCGCGCGAGCCCGCGCGGGCTCCCGATGCGCACGGGCAGGCACTACGGGCCCTCCCCGCCGTGCGCCTGGCACCGCACCGCGGCCTACCCCTTCTTCCTCCCGCGCTTGGTCTTCTTGGCCCTGTGCTTCTTCTTGTGGGAAGTCTTCTTCGACTTGGGGCAGCCCGTGACGGAGATCTTCGTTTCCTGGTTGATTTTCAGGCCATTCTGACCAAGGAATTCAGTCGGCATGATCAACGTGCCCTTGCAGAGGTTCCCGTTCGCCGTCAACGCCGGATATTCCCGCTCGGGCAACTCCAGTTCGAAGTTCGAGAACGGCACATCCGGCACCGTCCCAAACGTCGCCGTCGTGATCCCCGCTTTGCTGATGAACGTTTCCCCATGCACCTGCACCGTCACGCCGTCCTCGCCGGTCAGGACGATGATCAGTTCCGGGTACTTCGCGCCACCGTGGGAGACGAAGTACGCCGGGCCCGACAGCGGACCTTCCAGCACCGGTGTTTTGACCGTCGCTTCGCCGACCCGCGAGGCCTTCGGGCAGTTGCTCGGGTTTTCCGCGAACACCTTTTCCGTGCACGCCTTCTGCAGCGTTTTCAACGGCGACGGCAGCTGTTTCGGCAACGACACCTTGACCTTCGCGACATTCGCCCCCGTGCCCCGCAGCGTGTTCGGGAGCGTCAGGGTCACGTGCAGGCTCGCGCCTTCCGTTCTTGAGGTCTTCGCGCTGGTTTGGACCTTGAATTCCGGTTTGAACGAGAGCGCCGCGCAGTTCGTCACCTGGAACGGCGAGGCGACGTTCGCGGTCGCGCCTTCGGTGCTTTCGAGCTCCCCGGTCAGCTTCATCGGTTCGCAGCTCGTCGGGTTGAACACGAAGCTGGGCCGGTTGACCAGCACATTGATGTGCTGCAACTCCAACGGGATGCCATCCAGCATCTTCGGGAACTTATCGCTGATGACCGTCAGATGGGCGTCCGTCGGGTCCACATCCACCTTCGAGCGCACGACCTCCGTCCCGAGGTCGAAGGGGCCCGCAATCGCCGGGACGACGACGTCCACGCCGAACGGGTCGCCCTCATAGGGGCCGGTGATGTACGCCTTGCCCGTTTCCACCGGGTAGGGGTCCCCACCGAGACCGGCGCTGACGGTCACCGTGCCGATCTGGCTTGCCGCGGGGCATTCCCCGGTCGCGGCCTGCGGTTCCTCGCAGAGCTTCACGCCCTGCAACCCTGCGGAGATCCCGGGTGGAAAGACGACCGAGAGTTTCCCGAGTTGCTGGTCGGCATCCGGTCGGCTCATCGTCATCGTCAAGGGGCTGTACCCGCCAGCCTGGACACTGGTCGTGCCCGCGTTGAACCCGGGCTGAAACGGCCGCGGACTCTCACACGGTGACCCATTCGGTCCGTCGGTGATGTCGAACGTCGAGCTCGCGCTTGGCGAGGGTCCACCCGACCACGGTTCAAACGACGCACTCGTCGTGTACGAGCCGCACAGTGGTGGGGTGCTCAAGGGTGCCCGTTCCCCACCGAAGAAGTGCAGTTCGGCGTCATCGAACGGCAACTGCGGGTCGTCTTCGAACGTCGTCGTGATCTGCCCACTCGCCGATAGGTGCACCTGTCCCGGGAGCTTCACGAGCACCCCCGACACGGGATCTTCCGCGACGATGTACATCGCGATCAGGCTCCCGAACGGGTTCGCGTCCTGGGAGGCGAGATACACAGCGCCTTCCAGCGGGTTCGGCAGCAGCGGCGAGTGGATCTTCACCGTCCCGATCTTCGACGCGTCCGGGCAGAACCCCAACGCACCAAGGTTCTCACCGGAGGAGAGCGGCGCCGGGAGCTTCGACGAGAACACAGGCATCGTGACACCTGGTTGGAGTTCTTCGAAGCCACCCACGCCGCGGTCCGCTTCGAACCCGGCTTGACCCTCAGAGCACGCTTCCAAGCCCCCCGCACCAGACGGGTTGATGCTCACGCCTTCGGGCAGCGCGACGGTGATGCCCTTCACGGTGGAATCCGCGAGGCTCGTGCCGTTGAGAACCGATTCCTGGTTGACGTGCACGTCCACGCTCAACCCCGACGGGGAGCTGCCCTCAGTCCCGTCGGCCGCGACCTTGATCGACGGTTCGAACGGCAGCCGGTTGCAACCATCCATCGCCGGCATCGGCACAGTCGTCGCCAACGGCGCGTACACGTGCGATGGTTCCGCCCACGAGTCGCCTTCCACCGTCGAGCGCAATGGGCCCGTACACGACGTCGGCATCGACAGCAACGGCGGCGGATTCGCCTCTGAGAAGCCTGGACATAGCACAAGGTTTTCGCCAGTGTGACCTTCTGCTACTTCATGCTCGCGTCCGAGGCATTGTCCACCTCGCGATTCGTTGTGGCGTTCATCTCCCGGAACCCCCCAAAACGTCACTTCGTTCCACAGAAATTCAATCTCCTGAGTGACGTTCCTGACGGTCACCGTCACACCATAGTCCCCACCTGTGCGCACGGACGTGTCCAACAGCACTGGAGCTTTATGGAAGATGAAGCCAAACCGCGCCGGTTCGCCGACCGCTGGTTCGAGGTTGTACAAGGGAACACGAATCGCTGTGAGCAAGTGCTCGTCAACCGAGATCCCTTCGTATTCGAATCCCAGTATGGCGAATCTCAGGCCGAATCGCGAGACCCCGACCACCGTGTTCTGCGGGCATTTTTCTTTGAGGAAGTCGGCGAGCTTGCACTGCGGGAATGGCGTCGGGTTCCCGAGGAAGCCCGGCGGCAGCTTGAAATAGAGGTCCTTCGTCTCCCCCTCGACCTTGTCACCAGACGTTTCGCTGTTCACATCATACGTCGTCGTGAACTGAAACGGGTGCGACCCGGCCTGCGTATCCAAACCGCCACCCACTTCTTCAGGTGCCAGTTCATACGCGCTCGCCCCGAACGGGACCGGCGCATCGCTCACCGTCAACGCCCGTCGCACACTCACCGGGCGAGCGCCACCACCCGTCACGCTCGCTTCGTTGACGGCACCCGTCTTGGCACCCGTCAGCCTGACCCATATACGCATCTCGATCTGTTCGTACGGCGGCACATACAACCGGACTTCAGGACTCACCCGTCTAGCTGGTAGTTTCCCGGTGAACGTGCAGCTCACCTCCCGCAGCGAGCATTCCAGCGCGCTCCTCTGAGTCCCAGCCTGAAGGAACTCATCGTCGACGGCTCCTTCGACCGCGACCGCTTCGACCCCCGCCGGGAGCTTGTCGGCAATCGTCACCGGCTCGATCGCGGGGTTCACGTAACCCGTACCCAGATTCGTGGCGACCACCACGACCTCGCCATCGAGGCGTTCTTCGGAGACCTGCTTCACTTCCGCCGTCGCCGGCCCCCCACTCAAGCTCGACCCGCTCACGGCGAGTTCGAGATTGTTTTCACCCACCAACTTGATTTCATATGTTTCATATCTATTATACAGGCCTGGTTGCCCCGAGACTTCCACCATCGGGCCTGGAGGGACGAAGCGTTCCACCATGGCGCCTTCGAAGCCCGCCACCACTTCTTCGGGAGTCTCCCCCACCCCGATCGACAGACTCACAGGAACCGTCCCATAGGACCCCTGGGGGGAGACCTTCAACGTGACTTCACCTTCGGCGGCGCTCACGGTCACACGGAACACCTGCTCTCTAGCCGTGCTGGGCTGCAGGTATGAGGGATCCGTCATCGAGCGCAGATGCCACCACGGGACAGGCGCTTCCGCGGACGCAGCGCCCGCCGCAACCAACAGCAGCGACCCCACCAGCGCCATCGTGATCGTCAATCGTCGCATCATTTGCCCCTCCGATCGTTGTGCGCCGTCCCCGCCCGCTTCGCTTTCCCACGCTTTGGCTTGCGCCTGACGCACCGATCCCGCTTCTTCACGAACCCTCTCCCACATCTCGAGGTCCTCTTCACAACCTTTTTTGGCGCGAGGACGGCCGGCGCGACCGGAGCGAGGTTGCCGGAGCCCGTGAACGTCGCGCTCGACGGCACCCCGTAGATCGCCGGCTGCGGCGCCGGCGCACCCCGGCACGACCCTTCCGTATCACACGGCGGCGGCTGCACCGCCTGCGCCGCCAGACACGGCGAGCCCGCCGTGCATTCATGCGCGTTGTAGATGTCCGGCGCATCGTCGAAATCCTGCGGCGCCAGTTTCGAGGTTGTACGGAAGAACACATCGCCACCGGCTTCGCTCGCGTCCAGGAACGTCGATTCTTCAGACGAGGTCCCCGAGGAGATCAACGACACACAACCAGCCCCTTCCTCGCCCCCGCGGCCTTCCACTTCGAAGGCATGCGCGGGCTTGAACACCTCACTACCACTCCGCGCCGCACTCGAACACGCATGTTCCCCCGCCGGTACCCCTTCCGGCTCATACTCGTATACATCGAGCGCGCCGTTCACATCCCGCGGCACCAACGCATCCTTGCTATCGAAGAACAACCTGCCACCATCCGAGAGATAACGCGGCTGATAGATCTGATCGATCCCAGATATAACCCCGGTTTCGAAGCCCTCCCACCCCGGCAAGATCGACGAAACCTCATAATGCTCTATATTTCTTCCGACCAAAGTCATCAACCCGACAGGTCGCGCACCCGTCGGATCACACGACGCACACGCCAGCGTGTTCGTGCTCGCGTTCGTAGAGATAGACCTCCTCATCCGGCTCTCCACTGTCAGCGTCACGTGTGTCATAGCCGGTCAGATCCCGGTCGGACATGAACGCCAACCAGCGACCATCGGGTGAAACCCGAGCACGCAGTTCTGCATAGAACGCGCTATGCACCCCCGCTCCCCCGAACCCATAGAAATTGGCGTCTTCAGCTGTGAGCTCTGCGATAAAGGTTGTTACGCCATCGTGGCGCACATATAGGTTACATGGTTTATTGCTCTGTTTAGAATTACATTCTTGCCTTGTAGCGCCGGAGGCAAGCGCACCACCAGCCACAAAGTACACGTAGGAACCATCTTCACTGGTACCAAGCACCACACGCACATTCGCAGATTCGCCACCGGTTTCAGGCGCCAAGTTCGACAGGTTGCACCGGAGCTTGCCGTCGACTTCGACGACTTCGCATTCATAGAGGTCGGCCGATCCGCCATCCGAGTCGCTCGTCAACTTGTTCTTGTCGAGGAAGAAGATCCTCGACCCTTTACCATTGGCCGTCATATATTCGCCTCCGCCACTGCTGCACGCGCCGCAGCCCGATTCGGCCGCGTCGAGCTGTATCGTTTCGCTTTTTGCAACGTCACGCAGATAGAGCCCACCTGCGCCTTCCAGGATGACGCGTTCACCATCGTCCGACATCACATGCCGCTTGTTACCGCCGCCAAGTTGAAGTTCCGGTTCGCCTTCTTCCTTTCCCGGCAAAATGTTGAGGAGCCGCAACTGCCCACCGTACCACTCGTAAAGAGCAGGATCGTCAAAGGAACCACCGGGTATATATGGCACCGTAATCGGCGTCGAGGTGAGCCGCTCCCGAGACGCCAAGATGACGTGACTCAGATCCGGAGTTCCCGCAACGAAATGCGGACCACACTCGAAAAAAGTGCACTCGCCGTTCACCACATCCCCAAATGCCACACCTGTCTGCGTATCGCCACGCGTCACCAGTGGCTGGAAGCACGAGCTCGGACTGAGATCCGGGCTTTCGCAACGTTCCCCGACGTCGTTATTTAAATAACTGGTGTGCAAGTAAGGAGTCGATTCCACAGCTTCAGGCGCAAGGGGCGTGAAGTTACCAAATTGCTGTAGCACCCCACGCGAGAGGTCTTCTGAGAAGAACCGATATTCCGAGCCCGTTTCGCCCACGCGGGGGTTGGTCGCTTCGTCATGAGGCGACGGGAGATCCTGAGAAAACCAGCCCGACGGACCACGCGTCGAGAGCACCGAGACACCGTTGGCATCGCCCTGGGGCTCCGCTTCGACCGGCTGATCCGCTTCATCCACGATCCCGTCACCCCCAGCCGACGCCTGGACCACCACATCGGAGTCCGGGCGTTCTATTTCGCCTTCTAGGGTACCCATGAACAGCGAGCCCTCCTTCTGCGGTGGCGTGACCATTTCCCACTCGCGCCCATCGGGCAGCGCGAATTCGCCACTGCGCTGTGTCGTCAACGAGATCACTTCACCGACGACGGCATCTTCCACAGAGTTGCCAACCACAACACGAAACTCATAGGCAGCTCCGGGCTGCAACCCATCGACGTGCACGCTGACCGGGACCCCGACCGCACCGGCAGGGACGCTCCCATTACCGTCAGCTTCAGACACGGGCGCAAACGCCCCACCGGCTGGCGCGTATTCGAACGCGTACGTCGTCGCCGTGCCCCCCGGGTTGACCTTGGCGTTGAACGTCGCGCTCGTAGACGCCACATCAGAGACAAACGCTTCTTCGACCTGCGGCGCCGCCACAGGCGTCGTGAACGTCACGGGAGCACTCGTCGCTTCTTCCCCGGCGTCATTCTGGGCGCGCAGGCAGAAGCTGTACTGAGTCCCCGGCAACAACCCTTCAACGTTGGCTGTGGCAGGCTCTTCCTTCGCCCCCGTCGCATTTGCCTGGGGCGTCGTGACCTGGTTTTCGCCCTGGCATTCAGAAGAAGACTGCCGATAGAGGAATTCGTAGGAACCAGGGTCCCCTACCTTCCCGGGGTTCAGGACCCCGTTGAGCGTCGCCGCGGTTGCACCAATCGGCTTCGCTTCCAGCCCTTCCGGGGTTTCCGGCGGGATCGCCGTGGTGAACGTCACCGCCGGGCCGACCGTCGCCCCACCCGCCGTTTCCACCCGCAGACACACCGTGTACACGGTGCCCGGTTCCAGGCCGCTCACTTCCTGCCCCGGCAGCCCTTCCTCACCCCCACCAAGCGACATGCCCGCCGGTTCGGGCGCACTGCTCCCACCCTGGCATTCCGTCGGAGACTTCCTGTACAGGAATTCGTAGCTCCCAAGTTCGTAGGTGCCCGGTTCGCCTTCTTTACCGGGGTTCAACTCGCCAATGAACGTCGCCGAGCCCGCTTTGACCGCTTCCACGGTGACCGGCGCCGGAGCTTCCGGAGCGGCCGCGAGCGCGGGTGCAACCCCCAGCACCAGGGCGCCCACCAGCGCACACAGCGCAACGACACCAGCCAGCACAAACCCACGAGCATTCATAGAACCGTCTCCTCCAAGACAGAGGGGACGACCCCTCGATTATGTGACGCGCCAAGGGGCGCAGGCGGTGGCCAGGCGAGCGAGCTGAAAATTGCAGTGCGACATGCCGAGGCGTCAAGAGTCCTCACGTGTGAACGCTCCCTCATCGAGACCCGATCCCTCTCCCAAGACAAGGATCCTGCCGGTGCTGTATCTGGGCCGAGCGCGTCGGCTCGACCTCAACAGACCCTATGTTTGCTTGAAACTCACCCGGCTCCAGATGACTGGAAACCAGGATAGGACTACTATAAGCAGAGTGCGGGGTACTTGTCAAGTCCCCCTACGCTTGCGAGCGCTCTACCCGGCGGTGCGGCGGCGGAGCCAGAGCTCCAAGAGGGGGTCGGTCAGCAGCGGCTCACCGTCGTGTGTGATGACGTCAGCGCGGTTGGCAAGCGCCTCCAGGGCATGGTGAACGCTTGACTTTTTGATCCCCACCTGTGCCGCTCGAACCGGTCTCGCACATAGTCGCCGGCCCGCTCCAGCGGGAGCGGCGGCAGGCGCTTGGGGACGGCCTGCTCCAACAGCGGGCGCATCGAGCGCGCGTACGCGAAACGCCTGCGCGGCAGGAAGTATCGCGCGACTATACCAAATGGTTTGGTTAGACTACTTCCTGCGGAAAAAGTAGCGTGTTGAGGGTGGCTTTCCGTCCGGTCTGATCGCCAGAATGTGCCGCAAATGAGCGGGTTTCTGGTCGAAAGGGGTCGGTATGTTGACGTTGTCGGCGGGGCAGGCGGAGTGCTTGTGGGACGAGGCGTTGCCGGTCGAGGTCAAGGAGTTGCCGCAGGATCTGGCGGCGCTGGATTTGCTGCTCTCGGACCCGGGGTTGCTTGGGCCGGTCGTGGAGCGCTTTCGCCAGGAGGTGGTCGAGCAGAAGCGGGCGGTGTTGACGGATGGCCGTCCGACGATCGCGATGGAGACGTTCATTCGCTTGATGGTGCTCAAGACGCGCTATCGGTGGGGGTATCGGACGCTGGTGGCGGAGGTCTCGGACTCGATTCACTTGCGGCGGTTCTGCCGGATCTCGCTGAGCGAGCGGGTGCCGGACGAGTCGACGGTCCGCAAGCTTGCCCGCAGGATCGGCCCCGAGACGGTGTCGGAGCTGACGCGCGCGCTGATCGCCAGGGCGACGCGCGAGAAGCGCTTTCGTCCTCGTGCGGTGCGGATCGACTCGACTGTCGTCGAGGCGGATGTGAAGTATCCGACCGATGCGGGGTTGGCCTCGCATGGGGTGCGTGCGCTCGCGCGGGAGGCTCGCAAGCTGGCGCAGCGGGTCGGCGAGAGCGAGCGGCGGGTGCGGGATCGCTCGCGGGCGATGGGTCGCCGGTTGCGGGGAATCACGCGCACGATCCGGGCTCGCTCAGGGGAAGCGAAGGCGCAGGTGCTCAAGCTCACGGCGCAGACCGGCGAGCTGTTGGAGCGCTCGGTGAGCGAGGCCAGGCAGCTGGTGAAACTCGCGCGGTCCAAGGCGCGAGGCCGCGGCGCAAAGGCGAAGCTGAAGGCGGCGACCAAGCTCGAGCAGCTCGTGGATCGCTGCGAGAAGGTCGCCTCCCAGATCAAGCAGCGCGTGGCGGGAGAGCCGATCTCAAACCGGATCGTGTCGCTGGCCGACCCGGACGCCAGGCCGATCCGCAAGGGCAAGCTGGGCAAGCCCAACGAGTTCGGGTATGTGACCCAGCTCGCGGAGGTGACCGAGAACACCAAGCGCGGCGCACGAGGGTTGATCCTGCCGGCGGCGACCGCGCCGGGCAACCCGACCGAGAACACACTGCTCCCCGACACCGTCGCGGAACTCAAACGGCTCGGGATCTCCCCGCGCGAGCTGGCGCTCGACGGCGGGTTCATGCCCGGCCCGACGAACGAGGCACTCAAAGATCTCGCACCAGAGCGAGTGTTCATCTCCGGCCGCCAGGAACCAGGCTCCAGACACACCAACAAGCGGTTGCAACGCTACCGAACAGGCGAGGAGGGCCGAATCAGCCACCTCAAGCGCCGCTACGGGATGGGCCGCAGCCGCCTGAAGGGCACCGAAGGCCAGAAGATCTGGACCGAGTGGGGAATCCTCGCCTATAACGCCGACACGCTCGCCATCCGAGCCGCCTGAAACACTCCAGTCGCTCGACAAGAGCAACCCACTCATTCAGAAACGGCCGCGCCCTCGACCAGCGCGGCCGTTTCTATGCTCCAGAGTTTTTCCGCAGGAAGTAGACTAAACCAAATGGTTTGGTAGCGCGCGTCCTTTCCCGGGCCCGGGCTTGGCTCAGGTTCCTGTCTGCGAGCGGATCGTCCGCGCGACCTCCTGGCCCTTGGCCGTGAGGCTCCAGGCGTTTGGTTCGCCGCGGCCGTGGTGGCGGACGGCGGTGTCGATCAGGCCGAGGTGCTCCAGACGCCAGAGCAGCTTTGACATCTGGCCCTGGTCTGTTATGTCGGAGGCGTCGGCGACTTCGCGGCTCGAGGGATAGGATCCCCGCCCGCCCAGTTCGGCGATCGCGAGCAGGACGCGGACCGTGCGGTAGGTCAGGCGCATCCCGAGGTCACGCAGCGGGTCGGCCGGGCTCACGGTGGCCGGGCGCCGACGCGACCTCGGCGCCTGGCGCTTGAGCTCGCGCTCGGCCGCCTCGACACCCTGGTAGGGGAGCACGATCATCGCCATCAGGTGGTTCAGCAACCCCGCTAGCGGCTTGGGATCGCGCGCGCTCAACCGCGCGTGGATCACCGCGAGGACCGCGCCGACCGCGCCTTCGGCGACGATCCGCGGCGGGCGCCCCACGGTGCCACTGCCGTCGACGCGAGCCTTCGCGCCCGCATCCCCGCGCGCGGTCGAGCCCCTGGGGCGAACACCGCCCTGATGCACCGCGTCGATCAGCGCCTGCACCACCTTGGCGCGGCGTTCGAGCACCGGGCGCTCTGCCGCGAGCGCGTCCACCACCAGCAGGCCACCCATCGCCGGCTCCCCGTCCACGAACCCCAGCAGCGCCCCAAGGCCCGCGCGGACCCGCGCCTCCCACACGCCGCCCGCACCCTCGGATTCCGCCCCGGCCACCTCGTACGCCCGGATCACGACCGCCGCGGCGCGCTCCAGCGCCTGCTCGAACGCGGCGAGCAGGCAATCCTCGCGATCGGAGAAGAGCTCGTAGAACGTGCGCCGCGAGACGCCCGAGCGGCCCACGACGTGCCCGACGTTGATCGCCGCGACGCCCCGCTCCCGCACCAGCTCGGTCATCGCCGCGACGATCCGCGCCCGCTGAATCTCCCCCACCCGCTCGGGGCCCAACACCCCGTTTGAGCTCCCGCCCGGGCGGGCGGGAGCGCGGCGGGAGCGCGCGGGCGTCGCGGCCATTCGCTTCCTACCCCTTCTTCCTCCCGCGCTTGGCCTTCTTGGCCTTGTGCGTCTTCTTGTGGGAGACCTTCTTATGCTTGGGGCAGCCCGTCACCGAGATCTTCGTTTCCTGGTTGATCTTGAAGCCGTTCTGACCGACCATTTCCGTCGGCATCAACAACGTGCCCTTGCAGAGGTTCCCGTTCGCCGTCAACGCGGGGTATTCCCGCTCGGGCAGCTCCAGTTCGAAGTTCGAGAACGGCACGTCCGGCACCGTGCTGAACGTCGCGGTCGTGATCCCCTGTTTGCTGATGAACGTTTCCCCATGCACCTGCACCGTCACGCCGTCCTCGCCCACGAGGACGATGATCAGTTCCGGGTACTTCGCGCCACCGTGCGAGACGAAGTACGCCGGGCCGGACAATGGGCCTTCCAGCACCGGGGTGGTCACCGTCGCTTCGCCGACACGTGAGGCGACGGGGCAGTTCGAGGGGTTTTCCGCGAACACCTTTTCCGTGCACGCCTTCTGCAGCGTTTTCAACGGCGACGGTAGCTGTTTCGGCAGCGACACCTTGACCTTCGCCACATTCGCCGCCGTGCCCCGCGGCGTGTTCGGGAGCGTGAGGTTGACGTGCAGGCTCGCGCCTTCAACCCTTGAGGTCTTCGCGCTGGTCGAGACCTTGAATTCCGGTTTGAACGAGAGCGCAGCACAGTTCGTCACCTGGAACGGCGTCGCCACATCGGCGCTCGCGCCTTCTGAGCTTTCGAGCTCCCCGGTCAGCTTCATCGGGTCGCAGTCGGTCGGATTGAACACGAAACCGGGGCGGTTGACCGTCACGTTGATGTGCTGCAGTTGCAACGGGATCCCGTCCAGGATCGTCGGGAACTTGTCGCTCACCACCGTCAGGTGCGCGTCCGTCGGGTCCACATCGACCTTCGAGCGGACCACCTCCGTGCCCAGGTTGAACGGGCCCGCCACAGCTGGGACAACGACATCCACGCCGAACGGGTCACCCTCATATGGGCCGGTGATGTACGCCTTGCCGGTTTCCACCGGGAAGGGGTCCCCACCAAGGCCGGCACTCACCGTCACCGTACCGATCTGGCTTTCCGCCGGACACTGGCCACTGGCGGCCTGCGGTTCCTCGCACAGCTTCACACCCCGCAACCCCGCCGAGATCCCGGGCGGGAACACGATCGCGAGTTTCCCAAGCGCCTGGTCGGCGTCGGGGCGGCTCAGCGTCAACGTCAGCGGGCTGAACCCGCCCGCCTGTACGCTCGTCGTGCCTGCCGCGAACCCGGGGTTGAACGGCCTCGGGCTCGCACACGGCGCGCCGTTCGGCCCGCTCGTGACCGCGAACGTCGAGGTGGACTGCGTTGGTTCGTTCCCCGACCACGGCGTGATCGACGCCGTGCTGGTGTAAGAGCCGCACAGCGCGGGGGTGCTCAACGGCGCCCGGTTCCCGCCGAAGAAGTGCAGCTTCGCTTCTTCGAACGGCAGCTGCGGCGTGTTCGGGAACGTCGCCACGATTTGCCCCGTAACTTCGTTTAGCTTGACTTCACCGACGAGCTCGACGGCCACACCCTCTTTCGCATTTTCCGCATAGACATACATCGCGATCAGGCTCCCAAACGGGTTCGCGTCCTGCGCCGCGAGATACACCGCACCCACAACAGGTTCGGGCAGCAGCGGCGTCTTGATTTCCGCAGTCCCGATCTTCGACGCGTTCGGGCAGCCCACCGGGCTGGGCGTGAACAGATTCGTCTGCGTCAACGCGTCGACGCCGATGAACCCCGCCTGCGCATCCGAGCACGCCAGCAGCCCATCCGCCGCCGCCGGGCTGATCTGCACCCCGACGGGCAGCGCCACCGTCGTGCTCTTCACGTCGGACTCACCCAAACCACCAGCGGTCAAGCTCACGTCCTGCGGGACGTGGATGCCGACCGTCAACCCTGTCGGGGTGCTCCCCGCCTGGCCGTCCGGCGCGACGCTGATCGAGGGACTGGACGGCAGCCGGTTGCAGCCGTCGAGCGCAGGCATCGGCTCGGTGTTCGTCAACGTCTGGACGACCCCGGGTTCCCTCCACGAGTCCGCTTCCACCGACGTCTGCAACGGGCCCGTGCACGACGTCGGCATCTCCACCAACGGCGGAGGCTGATGCGCTTCCAACGACGGAGGACATGTCAGAGACCCCCCTTCCGCGTCTTGGAGCGCAGCGAAAAGGCATTGTTCGCCGCGGATATTGTCGTGATGAGCGCTCCCGGGAACCCCCCAAAGCGTGACTTCGGCGCCTACGAGTTCGACCTGCTGAGAGATGTTTGTGGCATTGACGTACACATTGTAGTCGCCGCCGCTGCGCACCGCGGTATTCAGCACCACCGGCACACGATTGTCTACGATAAACCCGAAACGGGCTGGTTCGCCGACCGCCGGCTCGAGATTGAACAGGGGCACCGTGAAGGGAACCAGGTTGGTACGGCTCCCCCCTTCCGCCCTTTTGTTACCAATCACTATATAAACGTATATTCTTGCCACTCCGACCACAGTCTGCGCCGAGCATTCGTTTGCACTGGACCCATTATGTTGTATCGAGAGGAACTGTGCGAGCGTGCACTGCGGGAACGGCGTCGGGTTGCCGATCAGACCCGGCGGCAGCCTGAAGCGGAGGTCCTTGGCCAGATTCAGCGGCCTGCCTTCAACTGTTTCGTCGAGCATCACCGTGGACGTCAACTGGAACGGGTGCGAGCCAGCCTGCGTATCGACACCACCCCCTTCTTCTTCCGGATCCATCGCCAATGCGCTCACCCCGAACGGCGGCGGCGCGCTGCCAGGGGAAAGCACGGTAAGCGGTTGGCGGGCTGTCGCGGCAGGGGCGCCGCCGCCGACGATGGCCGCTTCGTTGACCTCACCCGATGTCGCACCGTTCAGGTTCACAGCGATACGCACCTGGATCTGCTGGAAGGGCGCCAGGCTCGACACGGCCCCTCCGGCGTACGTGCAACTCAACGATTCCAGCGAGCATTCTAGTTCGTGAGCGTTCTCGCCAAAATTGCCGAGACTTTCTTGGATGGCGCCTTCGATCTCGATCGCTTCCACCCCGGGAGGGAGCTTGTCGGTGATCGTCACCGGCTGCGTTGCGGGGTTCGCGTTCGCGTCACCGCGGTTCACCGCGGTCACCACGATCACACCGTCATGGCGGCCCCTCGTGACCTCCGCCACCGACACTTCTTCTTTGCCGCCCACCACGTGGAGCAAGTCCATCGGAACAGCCAAGAGTGACACTGGCTGTTCGGCGCGTTCGCCCGTGAAATGGAGCTCATAAATTTCAGGATCGCCGCCTCCACCCGGGCCGCCCGTGACCTGCACGCTTTCCGGGCCAAAAATTTCCCGTTCGAGAGTCGCCTGCACCTGTGCGGCGGTCCAGCCAACTTCCAGGTAAGCTTCATCCCCTCCCTGAAATTCCAATGCATACACACCTGCAGTGGCGCTCACGGTCAGCTTCTGCACCTCGTCTCTGGCTTGACCGGGCTGCAGGTACGTCGGCCTCGAAGCGGAGCTCAGATGCCACCAGGGCGAGTCGGCGCACGCGGGCGCCGCGCCGGCCAATCCAACCAGCAGGGCGGCCCCAACCGCGGCGAGAATGCCTCTATTGATCAGACGCACCACGATCACCCCCTGCCCTTCCGCTTCGCACTGGCCTTGCCTGACGTTCCAGCTGACGACGCATACCGTTTCCGAGCCTTTCTTTCGCACGCCGCGCGCCGACTGCGAACCGCCTTTCTGCACACGTGGAGTGCCCGCGCGAGCTTCTGCGCCCTCGTCATGGACTTCGGCTTCACCACGACCTGCGGCGGCGACCCGGACGGGACGACGTTGCCGGCGCCGGAGAACGTCGCGCTCGCCGGGTCGCCGAAGATCGTGGGCTGCGGAGACGGAGCCGCTTTGCACGATGATTCCGTGGTGCACGGCGGCGGCTGTACCGCGGGCGCTGGAAAGCACGGCGCCTGATCCGTGCATTCATGCGCGTCATAAACGTCGTACGCGGTATCGGCGTCCTGGGGAGCGAGTTGCGAGGTCGTCAAGAAAAACACGTCCCTGCCGGTTTCGCTCGCTTCGAGAAACCCCGATTCCTCAGAGGAGGCGCCCGATGAGATCAGGCTCACACAGCCCCCTGAACGTTCGCCGAACGTCACACTGGAAGCGCTGCAACTGCCAACCCCCGCGGGCTCATACTCGTACACGTCCTGAGTGCCGTTGACATCCTGCGGCACAAGCGCATCGTCGCTGTCGAAGAACAACCGGCCACCATCGGTAAGATACCGAGGCTGGTCATGAATCGAGATCGCGTTCTCAAACCCTGTACCGTTCCCTTTGAGCGCCATCCACGGCGGCAGATTCGCCGCGGCGGCAACTGACGAATACCTCAGGTATTCGTCCGAAACGATCTTCCCGGGTGGGGCCCCGATCGGTCGCGCGCCCGTTGGATTGCATGACGCGCAGACCAGCCGGCGGGAGCCGACGCCGTACAGGTAAACCTCCGCGTCGGGCTGCCCGCTGAGCGCGTCATGCGTGTCATAGCCCGTCAAGCCCGCTCGCGACATGAACGCCAACCAGTGACCGTCGGGCGAGACCCGAGCGAACATCTCCTCGAGACCGCTGGACGGATCAATGTACCCCTGATCCACGCCGGGGAGCGCGGCGACCAATCCCGTCGCACCTTCGTGACGCACATACAGGTTCACGTCTCCTCCGGCGACAGCGCCTTCGGCGAGCACGCCGCCGGCCACGAAATACACATAGGAGCCGTCTTCGCTCGCGCCGATCACCGTCCCCACGCCCGCGCTTTCGCCCGCGTTGGGATCGACCGTGAGATCGGTCAACCGGCTACCGGCAGGAGCGTTGCGATCGTATTCGTAGAGATCCCACCCACTCGGGGAGGATTCCGCCGTGAGAGGTCCGTCGTCCAAAAAGAAAACTCTCGAAGCGTCGCTACTCGCGGTCATGTACCGCTCTTCTCCAGAGCCGGTCCCTCCAGCTTGGGGCACATCGATCCTGGTCGTCTCGCCCTTTCCGACGTCCCGCAGATAGAGACCGGTACCGGGACCCTCGACTTCACCCCGTTCCAAAATCACGAATTCACCATCTTCCGAGATAGCGTGCCTGGCACCTTCATCAGTGCTGGAGCCGGCGAGACGAACCCGGCCTTCTTCGCCTTCGGGCAGCACGTCGAGCAGCTGCAGCTTCCCAGCGGCCCACTCGTAGAAGATCCCAAGGCCGTGCTGCCCTTCTGGTGGGGCGGGCGTCGAGGTGAGCCTCACCGAGGAAGTGATCACGACGTGGCTGAGATCGGAGCTGGCGCCAATGACGACCGGGCCGCACTGGTCGGCTTTGCATACGCCGCCGGGTTCTTCGCCAAACACCGCGCCCGCGAGCGTATTGGAGGCCGTGACCAGCGGCTGGAAGCACGAGATCCCACAGCGCTCTTCGACGTTCCCGTTCAAATAGTCGGTGCGCAGGTAGGGGGTGGATTCGGTCGCTTCCGGCGAGAGCGGCGTGAAACCGGGAGTCGGCTGCAGAATCGTACGCGAAAGATCTTCAGAGAAAAACCGGTACTCTGGATCGCTGAGGGCATTCGTGCCTCCATTGTGAGGCGGGGCGATCACCTGAGAAGACCAGCCACCGGCGCCACGCGTCGACAACACCGAGACGTATTGTGCATAACCCTGCGGTTCGGTTTCGGTCGGCGAGTTCGCCACATAGACGATCCCGTCACCATCGGCAGACGCCTGAACAGCACCATTCCCAGCACCCAGGGGTTCGATCAGAGCGCCCTGCTTGCTCGGCGGGCTCACCAGCTCCCACGAGCGCCCATCCGGCAGCGCCAGCGCGCCACCGGTCGTCTGCGTCAGAAACGTCCGGTCTTCCCCATGGACGGTCCCGAGCGCGCTGTGCGCGACCACGCGGTAGTGGTAGGTCGTGTGCGCCAATAGACCCTGAGTGTGCCCGTGGACGAGTTCCGCGATGGCGCCGGAGCCGGCGATGCCGTCGGGCACGGGCACGCTCGACCCGTACGCTTCGCTGGTGCCGTATTCAAAGCGGTAGGTCGTTTCTTCGCCTTCCGGGTCGATCTGCGCCTGGAAGGTCGCGCTTTCCGCCGTCACGTCCGTGACCGCCTCGCTTTCCGCCTCCACCACGGGTGGTCCCGCGGCCAGGGCGGGGGCGCTCCACAGCGCCAGACAGCCCAGTGACGCGCACAGCGAAACCAGCATCGTCAAGGTCAACCGGCGCGCAGCGTTCATAGAACCGTCTCCTCCAGGTGAGAGGGGACGACCCCTCGATTACATGACGACGCCCCCACGGGCGCGAGCGATCGCAGGGCGATGTGCCGGCGCGGGCCGGACGGCGTTTCGCGAGGGCCGGACAGCGCTTCTGTTTCGCAAAGGCCGGATAACGCTTCTATTAGACGCGCGCGCGAAGCACGCACGAAACCGTGGGGATTCCCACCCCCCGCGGGGGTACCGGCGATGCGGCGCGATGCCGCGCGACGAGGGGCCTCGGGCCTTAATGCCCTAGGCGAAGAGAGAGAGAGAGAGAGAGAGATGCGACAGCGCCAAGCTGGCGCATCTAGCATCACTCTTTGCGTGGGGTGCGATGACCCCCATCACGTCGATCCCTCTCGAACTCACGCTGAAACCAACTCCCTCATCGAAACGACCCGGTCCCTCTCCCAAGACAAGAACCCTGCCAGTGCTGCTGAAGGTCGACCGCAGGCGGCCCGACCCGTAACCAGACCCTATGTTTGCTCTATACAAGCCCTGCCGTCCACCACTGGACAGCAGGTAAGGACCACTATACGCATGGTGAGGGGTAGTTGTCAAGTCCCTACCCAGAGCGGATCGTCCGCGCGACCTCCCTACCCTTGGCCGTAAGGCTCCAGGCGTTTGGTTCGCCGCGGCCGTGGTGGCGGACGGCGGTCTCGATCAGGCCGAGGTGCTCCAGACGCCAGAGCAGCTTCGACATCTGACCCTGGTCCGTGATGTCGGAGGCGTCGGCGACCTCGCGGCTGGAGGCCCCCGGCTGCTCGGCAATCGCCAGCAGGACGCGGACCGTGCGGTAGGTGAGGCGCATGCCGAGATCGCGCAGCGGGTCCGCCGGCGCCGTTACAGGACGTCGGCTCGGCCTCGCGGCCGGGCGCTTCAGCTCGCGCTTGGCCGCCTCGGCTCCCTGGTAGGGGAGCACGATCATCCCCATCAGCTGGTTCAACAGGCCCGCGAGCGGCTTGGGGTCACTCGCGCTCAGCCGCGCATGGATCACCGCGAGTACCGCGCCGACCGCGCCTTCGGCGACAATCGGCGGGGGACGGCGCCCGAGTCCGTCGCGGGGAGGCGCCCCGCCCTGGTGTATCGCGTCGATCAGCGCCCGCACCACCCGAGCGCGGCGTTCGAGCACCGGGCGCTCGGCGGCGAGCGCGTCGACGACCAGCAGGCCACCCATCACCGGCTCCTCGTCGAGGAAGCCCAGCAGCGCCCCGAGACCCGCACGGATCCGCGCCTCCCACGCGCCGGCGGCACCCTTGACCTCCGCACCACGGGCCCCCGCACGTTTCGCTTCCACGCCACCAGCCTCCGCGCCGCTGGGCCGCGCTTCGGCCTCCTCGTACTCCCGGATCACGACCGCCGCGGCGCGCTCCAGCGCCTGCTCGAACGCCGCGAGCAGGCAATCGTCGCGATCGGAGAAGAGCTCGTAGAAGGTGCGCCGCGAGACACCCGAGCGGCCCACGACGTGTCCGACGTTGATCGCCGCGACGCCCCGCTCCCGCACCAGCTCGGTCATCGCCGTCACGATCCGCGCCCGCTGGATCTCCCCCACCCGCTCGGGGCCCAACACCCCGTTGGAGCTCCCGCCCGGACGGGCGGGGGCGCGGCGGGTACGCGAGGGCATCACGGCCATTCGCTTCCCTACCCCTTATTCCTCCCACGCTTGGCCTTCCTGGCCCTGTGCTTCTTCTTGTGGGAAGCCTTCTTCGACTTGGGGCAGCCGGTGACCGAGATCTTCGTTTCCTGGTTGATTTTCAGGCCGTTCTGACCGAGGAATTCGGTCGGCATGATCAGCGTGCCCTTGCAGAGGTTCCCGTTCGCCGTGAGCGCCGGGTATTCCCGCTCGGGGAGCTCCAGTTCGAAGTTCGAGAACGGCACATCCGGGACCGTCCCAAACGTCGCCGTCGTGATCCCCTGTTTGCTGATGAACGTTTCCCCATGCACCTGGACGGTGACGCCGTCCTCGCCGGTCAGGACGATGATCAGTTCGGGGTACTTCGCGCCACCGTGGGAGACGAAGTACGCCGGGCCCGTCAGCGGGCCTTCCAGCACCGGTGTCTCGACCTTCGCTTCGCCGACCCGCGAGGCGACCGGACAGCTGCCCGGGTTTTCCGCGAACACCTTTTCGGTGCACGCCTTCTGCAGCGTTTTCAACGGCGAGGGCAGCTGTTTGGGGAGCGAGACCTTGACCTTCGCGACGTTCGCCGCGGTCCCCCGCGGTGTGTTCGGGAGCGTTAGGCTCACGTGCAGGCTCGCGCCTTCGGTCCGCGAGGTCTTCGCGCTGGTCGAGACCGCGAATTCCGGTTTGAACGAGAGCGCGGCACAGTTCGTGACCTGGAACGGGTTGGCCACATTCGCGGTTGCGCCTTCGCTGCTGCCCAGGACCCCGGTGAGCTTCATCGGTTCGCAACTGGTCGGGTTGAACACGAAATCGGGCCGATTGACCAGCACGTTGATGTGCTGCAACTGCAACGGGATGCCATCCAGCATCGTCGGGAACGCATCGCTCACCACCGTCAGATGCGCATCCGTCGGATCCACATCCACCTTCGAGCGGACGACCTCGGTCCCCAGGTTGAACGGGCCCGCGACCGCGGGGACGACGACATCCACGCCGAACGGGTCACCCTCATACGGGCCGGTGATATACGCCTTCCCCGTTTCCACCGGGAAGGGATCCCCGCCGAACCCGGTGCTCACCGTCACCGTCCCGATCTGGCTTTCCGCCGGACACTGGCCCGACGCGGCCTGCGGTTCCTCGCACAGCCTCACGCCCCGCAACCCCGCCGAGACCCCAGGCGGGAACACCACCGAGAGTTTCCCCAGCGCCTGGTCGGCATCCGGGCGGCTCATCGTCATCGTCAACGGGCTGTACCCGCCCGCCTGCACGCTCGTCGTGCCCGCCGCGAACCCCGGCTGGAACGGCCGCGGCCTCGAGCACGGCGCGCCATTCGGGCCGCTCGTGATTTCAAACGTCGAGCTGGACTTCGACGGTTCGTTGCCAGACCACGGCGTGACCGACGCGGTGCTGGTGTAGGAGCCGCACAGCGGCGGGGTGCTCAACGGCGCGCGGTCCCCACCGAAGAAGTGCAGCTTCGCATCTTCAAAGGGCACCTGCGGGCTGTTCGGGAAGACCGTCACGATCTGCCCCGTCGCTTCGTTGAGCTCGACTTCCCCGGCGAGCTTGACCCTGACACCCGCCACGGGGTCTTCCGCGTAGATATACAGCGCGATCAGGCTCCCGAACGGGTTGGAATCCTGCGCCGCCAGATACACCGCGCCGATCAGCGGTTCGGGCAGCAGCGGTGTCTTGACTTCCGCCGTGCCGACCTTCGACGCGTCCGGGCATCCCACCGGGCCGGGTGTGAACAGGTTCGTCTGCGTGCCTGCTTCCACCCCGGTGAACCCGGCCTGTTCATCCGAACACGCCAGTAGCCCACCCGCCGCCGCCGGGCTGATCTGCACCCCTTCGGGGAGCGTCACCCTCGTGTCCTTCACCGCGGACTCCGAGAGCCCTTCCGCGTCAAGCGTCGAGTCCTGGGGTATGTGGATCCCGACCGTCAACCCGGTCGGGGTGCTCGCCTGCTGCCCGTCCGGCGCGACACCGATCGACGAGCTGAACGGCAGACGGTTACAGCCATCCAGCGCGGGCAGCGGCGCGGTGTTCGACAGCGACTGGCGCGCATCGGGTTCAAGCCACGAGTCCGCTTCCACCGAAGTATGCAGCGGACCGGTGCACGCCGTCGGCAACGACAGCAACGGCGGAGGATTCTTCTCTGCCTCGAACGCGGGACATTCATACCCCCACCCTTCGTTCCCCGTAGCGACGACATACGCGTCATAGAGGCATTCACTACCGCGCGACCCGTTGTGCCGTTGGTCGCCCGGCACCCCCCAGAGCGTCACTTCGCTGCCGAGGAATTCGACCTTCTGGCTGATGTTGAGCACGTTCACCGTCACGCCATAGTCGCCCCCGGTGCGCACCGCTGTGTTCAGCAGCACCGGCACTGCGTTATCCACGATAAAGCCGAACCGTGCCGGTTCCCCGATCGCGGGTTCAAGATTATACACCGGTTCGGCCAAAGTGAATTCACGGTAGGTACCGTAGAAATCCACTCTGACGGTCACTCTCGCGACGCCCACCACCGTCTGCCCCGAGCAAAGCAGTTGTACTCCTTCGTTCCCGCCCGCGACACCCTTGAGGAAGTTCGCCAGCGAGCATTGCGCAAACGGTGTCGGGTTGCCGATCAGACCAGCGGGCAGCTTGAAATGCAGATCCTTGGCCATCGCCACAGGTCTGCTCCCGCTGCTATTCCACGTTTCGTTGAACCTCTGCCCAGTCGTGAGCTGGAATGGATGCGAGCCCGCCTGCGTATCGCCGCCGCCGCCAACATTTTCCGGTCTGATTTCATACGAGCTCATCCCGAACGGAATCGGCGCACCCGACACCACGAGCGACTGCTTGGCCGTGGCGGTTGGGGCCCCGCCACCAGTGACGCTCGCTTCGTTGACCGCACCCGATTTCGCCCCGTTCACGTTCACGGCGATGCGCATCTCGATTTCATTGTACGGAGGCACGCTGGTCGGGTAAGGCTGGTTCCATTCCCCGGGTGGGCCGGACTTCCCATTGTCCGTGCAGCTCAACGATTCCAACGCGCATTCGAGCGGGTAGGCCGCACTACCAAAGCTAGCGAGAGTTTCCAAGAGGGTCGCTTCGATCGCCACCGCTTCCAGTCCGGCGGGAAGCCTGTCTGCGAGCGTGATCAGCTGCGCTTCGGCGTTCGCGCTGGCGTCACCGCGATTCACCGCGGTCACCACGATCTGACCGTCGGGGCGGCCCTGCACGACCTCCTTCTCCCGTTCTTCTGGAGTTGGACCACCCCACATCGCCATCGGGAGGACATTCCGATACGACAGCTTGCCTACAAACACGACTTCATACACTTCGTTCGGATTATTCGGGCCGGGAAGGCCCGTGACTTTGACATTTCCCGCTCCATACATCCCTTCGAGAGCTTCCTGAACCTGTTCGGGCTCCTCCCCGACGCTGAGGGTAACGCTCTGACCCTCGCCTTCGCTCCTGAGACCGACGCCTCTGTCCCTCAGTTCGGTGCCCGTGTTTGCGTTCACCGTCACCCGCTGCACCTCGTCCCTGGCCTGACCGGGCTGCAGATACGTCGGCTGCGAAAACGAGTTCAGATGCCACCACGGAGAGAGCGCTTCGGCAAAAGCCAGGGAAGACCAGGCACCGGAGACCGCGAAAACCGCCGCCATCAAACAGAGCTTCTGTGAAATGCGCATGATTACCCGGCCCTCCGCTCGTCGCTTGACTTTCTCGCCCTTCCGGCCCGCGTGGCGCCATACCTGCCGCGGACGGCGCGTTCGCACCTAGCTCGCCGCAACCTCCTCCTGTCCCGCCTGCACGCCCTGAGCGCCGCCGCGAGCCGCTTGGCCTGGGGCAACACCTTCGTCGTCGGCTTGCCCGAGGACAGCGGCTGGACATCGCCGAGACCGCTGAACGTCGCGCTGGACGGCAGGCCGTAGATCGACGGCTGCGGTACCGGCGAGGGCCTGCAGGAGGCTTCGGTCGTGCACGCAGGAGGCTGCGCCACCGGCGGCGGGATGCACGGCCCCCGCGGAGTGCATTCGTGCGCGTCATACACGTCGGGGGAGCTATCGAAATCCTGCGAAGCGAGTTTGGAGCTCGTCAGGAAGAACACGTCGCCGCCGTCTTGCGAGGCGTCGAGGAACGACGATTCTTCGTCGGAGGTGCCCGAAGAGATCAGACCGACACAACCAGCGCCTTCCCGCACTTCGCGGCCTTCGACCGCGACGCTCCGCGCGGGCTTGAACACGACGCTCCCCGACGACGCCGAGCTCGTGCAACTACCCACGCCTTCGGGCTCGTACTCATACACGTCCTGCGCACCGTTGACGTCGCGCGGCACCAGCGCAACGGAGCTTTCGAAGAACAGGCGACCGCTATCGGACAGATAACGCGACTGATAAAAGCTATTATCTCCTAGAGTTGTAGTCAAACCAGGGACATTCGCCGCCACCCCACCCACCTCTAGGGGTCGTCCTAGCGGTCGTGCGCCCGTCGGGTCACACGACGCGCACGCGAGCCTGCCGGTGCTCGCGTCATACAGGTACACCTCGCTGTCGGGCTGGCCGCTGACCGCGTCGCGATTGTCATAGCCCGTGAGAGCCCTTGACGACATGAACGCTAGCCAGCGGCCATCGGGCGACACCCGCGCCCATTCGGCAGGCCCTGTTTGATGCCCGCCGCCTTCAATCCAGCCAGCCGCGACCAGGCTCGTCGCGCCATCGTGACGCACATACAGATTGCACCCTTCCGTAGTTTCACCATAATTATAAAAGCGTCCACAACTGCCGGGCGCGGCCCTGACAGCGCCGGGCGCGAAGGCGCCGCCGGCGGCGAAATACACGTAGGCGCCGTCACTGCTCGTGCCCAGCACCGCGATCGCTTCTCCCGCTTCTCCCCCGGCGCCGGCGGGCGTCAGGTCGCTCAGCTTGCATTCGAGCCTGCCGCCCGCACCTTCAACGACCTCGCATTCGTAGAGATCGGACCTTTCTTCTCGTTCATGTTGGGTTGCGGATACTGCGCCCGAGTTCTGGGTGAGGCGGCCGGCATCCAGGAAGAACACCCTCGACGCATCGCTGTTCGCCGTCGTATAAACCGGCTTGCCGTTACTGCATGTTCCGCATCCCGGTTCCGGAGCATCGAGCCTGACCGTTTTTTCCATCTGGAGATCACGCAGATAAAGACCGCCATGCTCGAAGATGACGCGATTTCCGTCTTCGGAGACAGCGTGGCTGGTGCCGACATCCTGATGGGGTGTCCCAAAGAAAGGAGTTTCGCTACCGGCGAGGTCCGCTTCACCAAGCACCCCTTCGTCTTCGGGGTAAACGCTCACGGGCAGCAGCTTTCCCCCAGACCACTCATAAAGGTGCTGTATGCTGCCAACTTCTACGGGCATCGAGGTGAGCTGCTCCGCAGAGCTGATGACGACATGGCTCAAATCCGCAGACGCGCCTTCGAATTCCGGCCCGCAAATTATACGCGTGCAAGGATTTTCCCCATATCTACCGCCCCCAAATTCCGCGCCCATGCGCGTATTTGCGCGCGTCACCAGCGGCTGATAGCACGAGGCCTGACAGCGTTCGCCGACGTTCCCATTCAAATAATCGGTGTGGAGATACGGGGTCTGTTCGCTCGCGTCGGAAGAGAGCAGGTTAGTCACACCGAACGGCTGCACAAGCCCGCGCGAGAGATCTTCGGAGAAGAAGACATATTCGCTGATACCATTTTCCCCAAGCGCGCTTTCGAGGGCGTGTGGCGGCGCGATCACCTGCGAGGACCAACCCCCGGCGCTACGCGTGGAGAGCACCGACACACCGTCCGCATAACCCGGCGGCTCGGCTTCGGTCGGCTGGCTCGCCAAATCGGCGATCGCGTTACCCTGCGCAGACGCTTGAACAACATGGGCGGACGTGGCGTAGAACGATCCCAGGCCATCGAACAGTGCGCCTTCCTTCTGTGGCGGCGTGACCATTTCGTACTGACGTCCGTCGGGGAGCAGGAATTCACCAACGGCGCGCTGGGTGGTGAACGAGGCCGGTTCGCCCGTCACGCCTTGCTGGGCCACGTTGCTCGCTACGACGCGAAACTCGTAGGAGGCACCCTGCACCAACCCCTGCACGTGCACACTGACCGGGACGCCGATGTCGCCTTCGGGGAGACTGCCACTGCCTTCAGGTTCGGGAACCGGCTTGAACGCCCCGCCGGCGGGAGCGTATTCAAAGGTATATGCCGTTTCCGCGCCCTGCGGGTTGACCCGGGCGTCCAGCGTCGCACTGGTGGACGCCACATCGGAGGTGAACTCTTCTTCGACCTTCGGCGCTTCCGGGGCGGCCAGCGCCGACGCGGCACCCAGCAGCTGCGCGCCCGCCATCGCGCACAGCGAAACCAGCATCGTCAAGGTCAACCGACGCGCAGCGTTCATAGCACCGTCTCCTCCAGGTGGGAGGGGACGACCCCTCGATTACATGACGACGCCCCCACGGGCGCGAGCGATCGCAAGGCGATGTGATGGCGCAGACCGGACAGCGGATCTCGACGCAGACCGGACAGCGGATCTATTAGACGCGCGCGTGAGGCCCGCGCGAAGCCGTAGTGATCCCCACCCCCCGCGGGGGTACCGGCGATGCGGCGCGATAGCCCAACCCTTCCCCTTCCCCCCTCCGGGGGGTTCCGGGCGGCCCGCGACAGCGGGACGCAGGGGGGCTCCGGGGTTAGACCGCTAGCCGAAGAGAGAGAGAGAGAGAGAGAATGCGACAGCGCCAAGCTGGCGCATCTAGCATCACTCTCTATGTGGGGTGCGATGACCCCCATCACGTCGATCCCTCTCGAACTCACGCTGAAACCAACTCCCTCATCGAAACGACCCGGTTCCTCTCCCAAGACAAGAACCCTGCCAGTGCTGCTGAAGGTCGACCGCAGGCGGCTCGACCCGTAACCAGACCCTATGTTTGCTCTATACAAGCCCTGCCGCCCACCACGGGACAGCAGGTAAGGACCACTATACGCATTGTGAGGGGTAGTTGTCAAGTCCCCTCCGTCTTCGCGCCCGATCGCCCCCAGCGCAAGGGCTGGCGCCGACGCGCTCACGTACACGCGAGCCGGGCGTCCGCGCACACGCAGCCCATCCAGACCCGCCCGCTCGGCGGGCGGGGTCCTCATCCAAACCTGCTCGACAGCCGATACATCAATCCAGCCGGGGGCGGCGCCATCATTGACGGCGCGCCCACCACCCACTTTCACGCCAGCCCAAGGAGGTCATGCGATGCAGCTGCCCGAGCCGATTCCGACGATGATCCGCGACGAGAGCTTCGCGGACGTGACCTACCACATCCGCGGGGAGCTGGTGCCCGAGCTGCAGGTCGTGCTGGGGCCGGGGTCGGTGATGTTCGAGCACCATGTGCTGCTGTGGAAGGAAACGCGCGTGGAGATCGAGCTGAAGAAGCTGCCCGGCGGGGTCAAACGGAAGATCGCGGGGCTCGACTACTTCGTCACGCGCACGTTCGGCGCCGGGCACATCGCCTTCTCGCGCGACGCGCCCGGGCAGTGCATCCCGATGCACCTGTCGATCGGCGAAGGGCTCGACGTGCGCGAGCACCAGTTCATCGCCGCCACCGACAACCTCGACTACTCCTACGAACGGGTGAAGGGCATCCAGAACATGCTGCTCGGCGGGACGGGCTTTTTCATCGACAAGTTCCGCGCCACGACGGGCGACGCGATCGTGTGGCTGCACGGCAACGGCAACGTCTTCCTCGTCGAGCTCGGCGCCGGCGAGCAGCTCGACGTCGAGGCCGGCGCCTGGCTGTACAAGGACCCCACGGTCACGATGGAGTCCGTCACGATGGGGCTCAAGACGGGGCTGATGGGCGGCGGCGGCAAGCTCACGTGGAACCGCTTCACGGGCCCCGGTCGCCTCGCGATCCAGACGATGTTCATCGCGCCCGCCGAGGCGGTGGACGGCGGCAACGTGCAGGCCGCGACCGCCGGGGGGTTGGCGGGGGCGCTGATTGGGGGGTTGACGCGGGGGTAGAGGATCGCCGTCCCACGTTCGCCGTGCGGGCGGATGAGGAGAGGTGGCAACTACAATCCGACCGATGACCGTCAAGGAACGCCTGCATCAGCTCGTAGACGAGCTCAGCGAGGCCGAGGCCGACGATGCGCTGCGGTATGTGGCGTCGCGGCGGGAGGGCGGGGAGGCGGACAGCTTTGCCCACTGGCTCGACTCGCGCCCCGAGGACGATGAGCCGCTGACGGCCGAGGAGGAAGAGGCAATCACGGAAGCGGACGAGGACATAGCCGCGGGACGTCTGATCCCGTTCGAGGAGATCAAGCGCAAGTACGGACACCAGTGAGCGACGCTCGCTGGACTGTCACGCTCACCCCACGCGCCGACAAGGAGGTTGGGCGGCTCGACCCTCCCGTCAGGCGCAGGGTCCTCACCGCGCTCGACCGACTTGCCTCAGAGGATCTCAGCGTCGATGTTTTGCGCCTGACTGGCTCAGACCAGTTGCGGTTGCGTGTGGGCGACTGGCGGGTGCTGTTCCGTCGCCGGCCACATGCACGTCAAATCGTCGTCGAGCATGTCCTGCCGCGCGGGCGGGCGTATGACCGCTGACCGGGCTACTGGTAAGCCGCCACCACCGCCACGATCGCGTAGATCGCCGCCAGCGCCCAGCCCTCGAAGGCGGCCGCCTCGCCGTCGGCCGTGACCTGCCACACCGCGATCGTCATCAGGCCGAGCGCGCCGATGTAGATCGGCTGCAGCGCGAACGTCAGCTGCGTGGGAAGGACCAGGGAGATCAGCACGAGCGCCGGGTATAGGAACGCGGCGATCTGCGCGACCGAGCTCTTGACGACCGCGATCGCGAGGTCGGCCTTGCCCCGCGCCGCCAGCGTGATGCCCGCGAAGTGCTCCACGGCGTTGCCGGCGATCGCCACGATCACGAGGCCCGCGAACGCGGTCGATATGTGCAGGATTTCGATCGCCGGGCGCAGCGCGCTGACGAACCACTCCGAGACGAAGGCCGCGCCGATGCCCGCCGCGACCAGCAACACGAGCGCCGCGCGCAGCGAGATGCGCGCCTGCTCCGCCGGCGGCTGCGGCGCGCGCGTCCCCGTGGCGGAGGCCTTGGGCCGCAGGTAGGGCACCAGCCACGTCGCGTACACGCCCAGCAGGCAGCAGGCGCCGACGATCGAGATCGTGTCCACGTGCGCCCCCGCCGCGCTGCCCGAGCTGAGCGCGAGGCCGATCAGCACGATCAGGAACACCGTCACCAGCAGCAACGTCGTCGCGTCGTTGGGCAGGCGCGAGGAGAAGCGCATGATCCCGTCCGGCGCCTGCCGTGCGCCCGCCACGATCGTCAGGCCCAACACCAGCAGCGCGCTCGCCAGCAGCGAGCCGACCAGCGCGGTCTGCGCCACCACCAGCTCGCCCGCTTTCAGCGCGAAGATCACAACCAGCAGCTCGGGCAGGTTGCCGAGCGTCGCCTGCAGCACCCCGGTCGCGGCCGCGCCGATGTGCTCCCCCAGCTGCTCGGTCCCCAGCGCCACCGCCCACGCCAGGCCCGCCAGCGCCACCGTCGCCAGCGCGAAGCGCGGCACCGGCGCCCACGCGCCGTAGTTGGCCGCGCCCGCCAGCGCCACCACCACGGCCACCGCCGCGAGCAGGAGGCGCTCCAGTTTGCTCAAGCCGGCCATGGCGCCGGGCGAGCATAGAGGGTGGCGCAGTCGGCCGCAGGCCGGCTGGCCGAAACGGGGATTCGCGCCGAAGGCGCGTGTCTCCCGGCTCGGTCGGGCCCCTCTTTTGCCAGACATATCGGTGGCGAGGCGGGTACGCTGCCGCAGGTGCGCCTCGCCACGTTCAAGCCTCCCGGCAGCGACGCGCCGCGCGCCGGCACCGTCGCGGACGGCCACGTCACCGCGTTCGCCGATGAGCGCCTCACCGTGCTGGACGTGCTGGGCACCCCCGCGCTCGCGCACAGCGCCGCCGCGGTGGGCGGGGCCGACGGGCCAGGTCCATCGTGGCCGCTTCAGGAGGTGACGCTGCTCGCACCCGTGCCCGCGCCGCGGGCGATCTTCGGGATCGGCCTCAACTACGCCGACCACGTCGCCGAGACCGGCGGCGAGCGGCCAGCGCAGCCGCTGGTGTTCATGAAGCTGCCCGCCTCCGCCGCCCCCCCGAACGCGCCCGTGCGCTGCCCCGCGGTCGTGCGCCGCCTCGACTACGAGGGCGAGCTCGCCGTGGTGATGGGCGCGGGCGGACGCGTCGCCGGTTACGCCGTCGCCGACGACGTCAGCGCGCGCGACCTGCAGGGCCGCGAGCCGCAGTGGACGCGCGCCAAGGGCGCCGACGGCTTCTGCCCCTATGGCCCCTGGATCACCACCGCCGAGGAGGTCCCCGACCCGCACGCGCTGCGCCTGCGCACGTGGGTCAACGGCGATCTGCGCCAGGACTCGAACACCTCCAACCTGATCTTCACCGTCCCCGAGCTCGTCGCCTTCATCGGCGAGACCTGCACGCTGTTCCCCGGCGACCTGATCCTCACGGGTACGCCGTCGGGGGTCGGGCTGGGGCAGAACCCGCCGGTCTTCCTGTCAGCGGGGGATGTGGTGCGGGTGGAGATCGAGGGGCTGGGTGTTATTGAGCACGGGGTGGGTTGAGGCGGGGGATATTCGCGTCATGGCACAGGGTGCTCACGCGAGCTCGGCATCCGCACGGCGTTCCCGAGGAGGAGCAAACCATGAGCATCAAGATCGGCCCATACACCTTCGATCGCGTCCGGTATGACCGCGACGCGGACGTGTTGTATCTCGCTCACGGCGACCCGGCCCGTGCGGTCGATTTCGACGAGACACCCGAAGGCAACGCCGTCAGCTACGACGCGAACGACGAACTCGTGGGCTTGACGCTGATCGACGTGCGCCGGCTCCTCGCAGAGGCGGGCGGCGGGCAGGTGACGATTGAGCTTCCCGCGAGAGCCGATCCCGCGGAGCTCAAGCTCGCCGTCGCGTAGACCGACCCCTCAGTGGCTCTCCAACACCCGGTCGATCATCCCGTACTCGAGCGCTTGCTCGGCGGTGAAGAAGCGGTCGCGCTCCATGTCGCGGCGGACCTCCTCCTCGGCGCGGCCGGTGTGCGCGGCGTAGATCTGATCGATGCGCGCGCGCACCTTGAGGATCTCGCGGGCGTGGATCTCGATGTCGGTGGACTGCCCTTCGAAGCCGGCGGAGGGCTGGTGGATCAGGATGCGGCTGTTGGGCAGGCAGGCCCGCTTGCCTTTGGTGCCGCCGGCCAGCAGCAGCGAGCCCATCGACATCGCCACGCCGACGCACATCGTCGCGATGTCGGGCTTAACGAAGTTCATCGTGTCGTAGATCGCGAGGCCCGAGTAGATCGAGCCGCCGGGGGAGTTGATGTAGATCGAGATGTCCTTCTCGGGGTCCTCGGCCTCGAGGTGCAGCAGTTGCGCCACCACGAGGTTGGCGACCTGGTCTTCGATCGGGACGCCGAGGAAGATGATCCGCTCGTTGAGCAGCCGCGAGTAGATGTCGAATTCGCGTTCCCCGCGCGCGGTGCGCTCGACGACCATCGGCACGAGTTGCATGTCCATAGGGGCCACCCTAGCGTGCCACCCGTGGGGACGCCGCCAACCGCCATCTCCGCCAGGCAAGCCCACACGCCGACCGTGCTATGGCCGTCGGTGGCCGCGCCTACCTGTTGATCGTCGTCATCCCCTGCGCGTTGTAGCGATCGCCGGCGGCCGGCGGGACCGCGGCGGCGATCCGCTCGGACTCCTCGGGGCTCAACCGCACCTCGGCGGCGGCGAGGTTGTCTTCGAGGTAGGAGCGCCGCTTGGTGCCCGGGATCGGGACGACGTGCTCGCCGCGTGAGAGCACCCACGCCAGCGCGAGCTGCGCCAGCTCCAGCTTGATCCCGAACTTCGTCGCCAGGAACACCTCATCGCGGCGGCCAGCGATCGCGCGGCCGACCAGTTCCTCGTTGGTGTGCGGCCCGTACATGTCGGAGGTGTCGAGGAAGTCGCACCCCAGCTCCAGCGCGCGGTGGATCGTCGCGGTGGACTCATCCGCGTCGGTCGCTCCGTAGAACGCCGACATCCCCATGCACCCCAACCCGATCTCCGAGACCTCCGGGCCGCCGGGCCCCAGCGTGCGCCTATTCATGTGCGATTCCTCCTTGCCGACATAATGCTTCGTACGAGAGTGGCGCAGCCGGCCGCAGGCCGGCTGGCCGAAACGGGGATGCGAGCCGAAGGCGAGTGTCTCCCGGCTTCGGTCGGCCCTCGCTTTTCAATTAATCATGTTCCCTCTGAACCTACCCAATGTCCTGACCGTATTGCGGATCATGCTCGTCCCAGTGCTGGTGGTGGCGCTGCTGGGCAACACCCCGTCGGGCGACGTACTCGCGGCGGTGGTGTTCGCGCTGGCCTCGCTGACGGACTTCGCGGACGGCTATCTCGCGCGCACGCGCGGGTCGATCACGACCTTCGGCAAGCTGATGGACCCGCTCGCCGACAAGCTGCTGATCATCGCCGCGCTGCTCTCGCTCGTCTCGCTCGGTCGGTTGGCCGCCTGGGTGGCGATGGTCATCATCACCCGAGAGCTTGCGGTCACGGTGCTGCGCATGGGCGCCACCCAGGCGGGCGTGGTGATGGCCGCCAGCATGTTCGGCAAGGTCAAGACCTGTATGCAGATCGCGGCGATCCTCGCCGTGATCGCCGTGCCCGGACAGCCGCTGTGGGTGGCACTGCTGCTCTACCTGACCGTGCTCGTGACGGTGCTCTCGGGCCTCGACTACTTCTTCGGCCTACGCCGACGCCTGCAGGCTCAGACTCGCCAGTCAGGCTGAGCCGCCGCCCAGCCACTCCTCCAGCGTGGTCTGATGCGCAGCCGGCAGACCTGAGTCGATCTCGCCCCGCAGCTCGCAGAGCAGCCCGTGACGTTCGGCGACGACGTTGTGGACGTGGATCGTCTCGAGGTTCTCCTGGCGCGCGGAGACGAAGCTGGCGCCGTCGAGCCCGGGGAAGGCGGCCACGACGCCCGCGACCATCTCGCGCACGCAGTCCTCCACGAAGCGCGGGCGGCGGTGGGCCTTCTCGACGACCTCGACCTCGTCGGAGCGCTTCATCAGCTCGTAGATCTCCGAGGACATCGAGCCCTCGACGATGCCGAGCAGCGTCTTGGCGTCGATCTCCGCCTCGCAATCCTCCAGGCAGCCGATCCCCAGCGTGCCGAGGCCGCGCTGGTTGTGGGTGGCGACCGGGACGGTGGCGAGGATGCGCTCGATCTGCTCGGCCGAGAAGCCCTCCTGCTCGGCCAGGCGCTCGCGCGCACGCGCGGCGACGAGCTCCTGCGCGCAGGGGCAGGCGGTGATCCCCGTCGCGGAGACTCCCACCATGTGGCGCGTGTGGCCGCTGGCGAGCGCCACGGCGCGGCCGTGGAGCGTGTAGATCTCCTGCGTGGGGACGCCGGAGACGGGGGCCGGCTTGTGCTCGGGGTAGCGCGCCTGCACCGTCACCTCCGCCCGCGCGGCGCCCTGGCGGTCGCGCACCAGCTCGGCGATGTCGCGCGCGAGCGTCTCCGCGCGAAACGGCGACTCGGTGAGCACCACTTCCCCGATCGCCTCGTTGACGACCTCCTCGAAGCGCGACATGTGCGCGCCCTTCTGATCGCGGCTCAAGTCCACGAAGCACTCCAGGCGCGCGAAGAACAGCTCGTCGCGGATGCGCACCACCTTCTCCACGCCGGTCACTCCCACGCGCGAGAGGCCGACGCGCACGGCGGGCGCGCGAGCCTGCACGTCCTCCGGCGCCCGCGGGTCGAGCGAGGGTGTCAGCCGCATCGTGGGGTTCACGTCAGAGCGGACGGCAAGTCCAGGTGGTGGGTCGTCTTGGCGCGGCCCTCGGGTGGCACCGCACGCCAAGCGTAGTACACCGGGTCCCACTCGGCCGGAGGGATGCCAATCTCTGGAAGCTGCGCACGGGGGCCTTGATATCTGGTATCACTCCGCAGATCATTTGGGGTGAGCGCCGCAACGTCGAGGACGGTTGCGGGTTTGGACAGGCATAGCCAGCACGAGATAAGGCTGGGAGGAGGAGTAGAGCCGGTGGCAGTGATCACCGAAGAGACGCGTAGGAGGCGCGTACGAGCAGGCTGGTAGGGGAGGCGTGGCGGGTGCGCTCGCCGCGATGGGCGCAGTTATGGATCCTGGGGGTCCACAGAGGTGAGCGAGAAGGTGTTTGAGTTCGCAGGGTTGGAGGGCAGGGGGGTCGAGCGCGCTCCGGTGGAGCCGCCCGCGGCGGAGGTCGCGGTGGTCGAAATCGAGGAGCTGCAGACGCTGATCGCCGACGGCCAGGAACGCGGGTTCGTGGCCTCCGATGCGCTCGCGACGGCGCTCGAGGAGGCGGAGGTTGCGATCGAGCAGGTGCAGGACCTGCTCAGCTACCTGGAGGAGCACGGCATCGAGATCGTGGGTGAGCCCGTCGCGCCGGAGCGGGAGCGGGAGCTGAGCGAGGAGCCTGAGGAGCCCCGGCCGATCCCGCTGCACAGCGCGGAGGCGCCCGAGCAGGAGGACGACGTGGCGGAGGAGCCCGTGGAGCTCGACCAGGTGGTCGAGCTGCGCGGGCGGGCGGGCTTCGACGAGATCGAGCTGCGCCCCGCCGAGCTCGATCTCGAGAGCGCGGAGTCGAGCCTCGACTCGCTGCGCCTGTACCTGCGCTCGATCGGGCGCGTGCCGCTGCTGAGCGCCGCCGAAGAGGTCGGCCTGGCCAAGCGCATCGAGCGTGGGGACGTGGCGGCCAAGCAGCAGATGGTCGAGGCCAACCTGCGCCTCGTGGTGTCGATCGCCAAGGGCTACATGGGCCGCGGCCTGACGTTCCTGGACCTGATCCAGGAGGGCTCGCTGGGGCTGATCAGGGCGGTGGAGAAGTTCGACTACAGACGCGGCTACAAGTTCTCGACGTACGCCACCTGGTGGATCCGCCAGGCGGTCACGCGCGCGATCGCCGATAAGGGCCGCACGATCCGGATCCCGGTGCACATGGCGGAAAAGCTCAACAAGGTGCTGCACGCCGAGCGACTCCTGATCCAGCAGCTGGGGCGCGACCCCAGCGCCGCAGAGCTCGCCAGCGAGCTCGACTACCCGATCGCGGAAGTGCGCGAGATCCTGCGCATGGCGCAGCAGCCGATCTCGCTGGAGAAGCCGGTGGGCGAGGAGGACGACTCGGCGCTGGCGGACTTCGTCGAGGACATCGCCGCCGAATCCCCATTCGAGACCGCCTCGGAGTCGCTGCGCCGTGAGACCATCGTGCGCGTACTGGCGGTGCTGCCGCGCCGCGAGCGGGAGGTGCTGGAGATGCGCTACGGCATCACCGGCGGGCGCTCGCGCACCCTGGAGGAGGTCGGCCGCGCCTTCAACATCACCCGCGAGCGCGTCCGCCAGATCGAGAACCGCACGCTCAAGAAGCTGCAGACGCTGCCCGAGGCGCAGCTGCTGCGCGAGGCCTCCTGAAGCGAGCGTTCCGTCCACGCCCGAACGAGACAGCGCCCTCGCTATCATCGCCGTCCCCGGTGGGGTTCCCGAGCGGTCAAAGGGGAGGCGCTGTAAACGCCTTGGCTCTGCCTTCGCAGGTTCGAATCCTGCCCCCACCATCACCAACATCCCTTCACCCATGAGTCTTTTCGCGCCAACTTAGACGACTGTCTGAAGGGTCTCGGGACTGCGGGCCGAACGTTGCAGCATGTCTGACGAACGCGTCGATCCACTGGAGCAGGACGGCACGCAGTACGTGGTGGTGCTGCAACTGCTGCGTGACGATCACGCCCTGCACTGGTCGCGCGGGGAGCTCAGGCGCGCGCTCGACGACATCGACCCGGAGGCGATCGGCGTCGCGCTCGAACGCCTGCGCGAACAGGGCGTGTTGCATGCGGAGGGCGAGCGGGTGTGGGCATCCGCGTGCGCCCGGCATCTCGACGCCCTCGGCTTCATCTGCATCTGAGCTTGAATCCGCGGATCCGAGGTCGGGTGGTGGGCATGCAAGACCAAATGTCGCATCCCGGCCCATCGACCTCGCCCAGGGAGGCGCCCTAAAGATCAAGCGTGCCCCGCACGGAAAGGACACGGAATGGGCACATTTCCAGCGAGTACAGACAAAACTTGGCTTGGCGATAGGCTGATGTGACGTTTATAACTCAGCCGCACAGGGAAGATTTAGCGATGCCGGCACGATGTAGACAAAGGTCTGTAGACCTCTCGTCTGCGAGGCGCGACAGTTAGCAGGTGTCCGTGGAGCAGATACGCAGCCAATTCGCCAAGAACCTGCGCGCGCACCGGGAGCGCTCGGGGCTTTCGCAGGAGGCGCTCGCCGAAGCGTGCAACCTGCACCGCACCGAGATCAGCCTCCTGGAGCGGTGCAAGCGCTCGCCGCGCCTGGAGACGCTCGTGATCCTCGCCAGGGGTCTCGGGCTCTCCTCGCCCGCCGAGCTGCTCGACGGCATTCGCTGAGGCTCGCCGCACTTCCGGGCTCAGCCGCGGCTCGTCAGGCACTGACAACAGTCCGCGCCTCAGGCACCGACAACGGTCCGCGCGTCTCCGGCGGAGCTGGGCAGCCGACGCGCAGAGACTACGCCGCGAACAGCTTCAGCTCCGGCTCGCGCTCGCCGCGCAGCACGTCGAGGTCGACCTCGACGCACTCGATCCCCCGCGCCTGCGCGAGCACGCGCGCCTGCGGCTTGATCCGCTGCGCCGCCAGCACCCCGCGGCAGGCGCCGAGCGCGGGGTCGCGGCGGATGCGCTCCAGGTAGCGCGTCAGCTGCTCCACCGCATCGATCGTGGCGATCCGCTTGATCTCCACCGCCACCCATTCGTCCTCGACATCGCGGCACATCAGATCCACCGGGCCGATGTCCGTGGGCCACTCGCGGCGGACCAGCCGGAAGCCCTCGCCACACCACTGCGGGGCGTCGGCGAGCAACTCCTGCAACTCGCGCTCCAGCCCCTCCTTCTCCAGCGACACCAGCGTGTCCAGCTCATGCTCGATGTCCGACAGCACCTCTGCGACAGCGATCTCCAGGCGATCCTCCTGGCGCTGCTTGCGCACGGTCAGATGTGTCAGTACGCCCTGCGCGTCGGCCTGCGCTTCGAGCACCGTCGGCGGGGTCATCCAGTTCAGCGGCTTCACGTTCGGCCCGCCGCCGTCGGCCCACACCATGAACGTGCCATCCGCCTTGTGCATCAGCAGGCGAACCGCCTCGGGGAGCACCGTCGTCAGACGGCCGATGTAGGAGACCTCGCAGCGGGCGACGATCAGGCGCACCTCGGAAACCTATCCCGCGCGTCGGTCAGCCTACGGCACGGCACCGGCGCTGCCCACGATGCCGCCAGTGGAGAGCAGTCACCCACCCAGCGTCAACTGCAACCCCTCCGCGGCCCTTGTGTACGGGTCATACTCGTCCCTCGGTGGGCGTTCGGCGCGGATCCGCCGCTGTACCTCCAGCAATGAGGATTCCGCCACGTAGTGGCGGCCCCGCCGCTCGCCGACCGGTCGCAGCAGCCCGACGTTCACCATCGCCCTCAGCTCACGACTTGCTTTCAGTTCGGAGATCTCCTCGCCGGCCGTCGCCTCGAGGATCGAGCGGTATGTCGAGTTGCGCAGCCTGAACCCGAGCGCCGCCTCCACCAGACCGCCGACGGATCGCTCAGGCAATCCCTCGCTCTGCGCGATCGAGGCACACTCGCCCCACAGGCGCTCGGTCTCCTCGATGCGCCGCAGATGTGTCCTTGCCTGCCGGTGGTGGGCAGTCAGGCAGAATCGCATCCACGGCGACGCGTTGTGGTGCGGATTCCACGCGCCGCCGCCGACCTCCGCCAGCACGTTGTAGTAGGCCTGCGTGTTGTGGCCGAGGTACTCCTCAATGCTGGAGAAGACGGGTGCGACGATCTGCTCGCGCGCCAACGCCAGCGTCTGCAGACAGCGCCCCATGCGGCCGTTGCCGTCGCGGAAGGGGTGGATCATCACGAGGTTCAGGTGGGCCATCGCCGCCCTGATCAGCACGGGTGCCTGGTCATCCCTCAGCTGCGCGACCATCGCCTCGATCAGGCCCGGGATCTCCCCAGCGTCGGGCCCCTCATAGACGATCTCTCCAGTCTCCTCGCTGCGGACGCCGATATAGCCGGGCCGCCAACGCCCCGGGCTCTTGCCGAGATCGTATTTGAGCATCATGAAGTGCAGCGCCTTGATCAGGCCCTCGTCCACGTCGGCGTCGCGATCCTGCGCGACTTGGAGCACGTAGGTCATCGCATCGCGATAGCCGCCCAGAGCGAGGCGAGTCTCCTCGCTGGCCTGCAGCGTAGGCTCGCCGTCCACTGCCGCGAGGACATCGTCGAGGCTGGCGTTGTAGCCCTCGATGCTGTTCGACGCCTGCACCGCACGCGCCAGCGCGGCCCTGCGCAGGCTGCCACCCCAGCGCCGTGGCTCGGCTACGCGGTGGCGCAGATCACTGCGCAAACCGTCGATCAGCCGCAGGACCTCCCGATCCAGCGAATCCAGCCTCGGAGGGGCGAACACCGGGAGCATGATGGAAACATTTTATCATGATGATAGAAAATATCTATCTATCTATCATCGGCGGGCGCCTGCCGCACCCGGGCTCCCTCATCGGCGGGGCGCCTGACGCACCGGGCACCCTCATCGGCGGGGCGCCTGACGCACCGGGCACCCTCATCGGCGGGGCGCCTGCCGCACCCGGGCTCCCTCATCGGCGGGGCGCCTGCCGCACCCGGGCACCCTCGTCGGCGAGGCGCCTGCCGCTACTCAGGATCCCGCTCGCGCTCGGGCTCGGCCAGCTGCGCGACCGGCGGCGGCTCGTCCATCACTCCCCCGTTCAGCGCCTCGCGGAACTCGCGGATGCTCTTGCCGGCTGCGCGCGTCAGCTCCGGCAGGCGTTTGGGGCCAAGCACAACCAGCGCCACCGCTGCGAGGAACAGGATGTGCACAGGGTTCTCGATACCCATGCGCTCAGGCTAGCGCGCCGGTGCGCGCCACACGTGCGATGCCCGCCGGGCCGCGCCGTACCCTGCACCCGTGGACCAGGCGTCCTCCCCCACCGCTCCCGGCCGGCCCTACCCGCCGCCGGCCGCTTCGGAGCCCTTCTGGCCGGCGCAGGCGACGATCCTCGCCGCGATCGCGTTGCAGCTGCTGCTCCCCAGCCGGCTCACGATCGGCCCCCACTGGCTGATCCCCTCGCTGGAGGGAGCGCTGCTGCTCGGGATGTTCATGGCCACGCCCCGCCAGCTTGAGCACGAGCACCCCCGCCGGCGGCGCGTGGCGCTCGGGCTGACCGCGTTCGTGAGCGCCGCCAACATCTACTCGCTGGCGGCGCTCACCCACTTTCTGCTGCACCACAACGTGCAGAACGGCACCCAGCTGATCACCTCAGGGGTGCTGATCTGGCTCACCAACTTCCTGATCTTCGCGCTGTGGTACTGGGAGGCCGACCGCGGCGGTCCCGGCCGCCGCGCCGCCGGGCACGACGGGCCACCCGACTTCCTCTTCCCGCAGATGAGCGACGACCGCATCGAGCCGCTGGCGTGGCGGCCGAAGTTCATCGACTACCTATACGTCTCGCTCACCAACGCTACCGCGTTCTCCCCGACCGACACGATGCCGCTCACCCCCATCGTCAAGAGCATCATGGGCGTCCAATCGCTCGTCTCGCTGGTCACGATCGGTCTGATCGTCTCCCGCGCGGTGAACATCCTGGGCTGATCGGAGTCCGGGGCTGGGTAGAAGTCATTCTTTTGTGCCCAACCACTTCACAAAATGAAGGGTAGGGGTCTGAAAAGTAAACATCAACTGGGCGCCACCCCCAAGACTCGGCCCGCCGCGGGATGGCAGCCACGGGGCCGAGACTCAGCCGCGACTCATCCCCCTACGCGGCAGCGGACGCGGGCGCCCGCGGCTCGATCGCCAGCGCCTTCACCACGAGGTCTTTGACATCGCTGTTGGCGCCGAGGCTGAGCGCGCGCTCCAGCGCCTCCAGGGCGCCCTCGCGATCCATCATGCGCAGGCGCAGGCGGCCGAGGCGCTCCCACGCGCCGGCGTCGGAGGGGCCCCGCTCGGCCGCGCGCCGCGCCGCTTCCTCGGCGAGGTCCACCGCGCCGACGTCTTCGTAGATGCGCGCCGCGAAGCGGTGGGGGGCAGGGCGCTCGCCGTCCACCCGCGCCCAGTCGCGCACCGCGCGCGCCGCCGCCTCCAGCTCGCCCGCCTGCCAGAACGCCAGCGTCATCAGCCGCAGCACCCCGACGTCGTTGGGCTGCGCTTCGCGCGCATACACCAGCCGCTTGGCCGCCAGCGCGTATTCGCCTTCCGCCATCGCCCGCTGCGCCGCGACCATGAAGCGCTCCATCCGCTCGCCCGCGGGGTCGGGCTTGGAGAAGTCCACGAAGCGCATGCTGCCCGCCGGTACGGTGCGGATGCCGTGGCTGAACTTGACCCGCGCCCACTGCTGCACTTCGTCGCCCGCCGCCCCCTCGCCGGCAGCACTGTCGCCGGTGAAGTAGATGCCCGCGACGGTCCCCACGCCCCACTCGGGGTAGGAGATGCAGCGCGCGTAGCGGTGCACCACCGAGTGGTCGGGCACCCTGCTGCCGAAGGGGTCGTGCTTGGCGCTCTCCGCCGCGCTCTCCCGCGCGCGCTGCTCGGCTTCATAGGCGCGGCGCCCCGCCTCCTCGCGCGCCTTGCGCGCCGCGGCGGCGCTCACCCGCACGGCGTTGCGCGAGACCTGCCCACCGCGCAGGCTCTCGGCCATCCGCTCCAGCTGGTCGGCCGCCTCGTTGATCGCCTTCAGGTGGCGCTCGTGCTCGACCTGGCGCCCGGGAGGCGCGAGGTCGGGGTGCCAGCGCTTTGCCATCCTGCGGCGCGCCAGCTGCACCGCCCGCTTGTCGAACGGGGGCTCCAGCTCCAGCAGCATCATCTGCTGCTCGATATCCAGCACCGTGGGCATGAAGTACAAACGGTAGGGCATCTCGCCGCCCCACTCCAGTCCTGGCACGGCACGTGCCGTGCCAGGCCACCCACGGCGGAGACGCACAACGAGCGCCTGCCCGACGGCCGGAGGCCGTCCTATCCCATCCCCTATCCTCAGCGCGTGATGTCCGCCCAGTACATCTTCACGATGCACCGCCTCTCCAAGGTGCACCCGCCCGACAAGACCGTGCTCTCAGAGCTCACGCTCGCCTTCTATCCGGGCGCGAAGATCGGGGTGCTCGGCTACAACGGCGCAGGTAAGTCCTCGCTGCTGCGGATCATGGCGGGTCTCGACGAGGAGTACCGCGGGCAGGCGGCGCTCGCGCCCGGGGCGACGGTGGGGATGCTCGAGCAGGAGCCCCTGCTCAACGAGTCCAAGGACGTGCTGGCCAACGTGCGGGAGGGCGTGGCCGAGACTCAGGCGCTGCTCGATCGCTTCAACGAGCTCGCCGCCGACTACACCGAGGAGAACGCCGCCGAGTTCGCCGACGTGCAGGCACAGATCGAAGCCGCCGACGCCTGGAGCCTGGATACGCAGCTGGAGTACGCGATGGACGCGCTGCGCCTGCCCCCGCCCGACGCCGAGGTCGCGCGGCTCTCCGGCGGCGAGCGCCGGCGCGTGGCGCTCTGCCGGCTGCTGCTGCGCGCGCCCGACCTGCTGTTGCTGGACGAGCCCACCAACCACCTCGACGCCGAGTCGGTTGGCTGGCTGGAGCGCCATCTCGCCGAGTACAAGGGCACGATCGTCGCCGTCACCCACGATCGCTACTTCCTCGACAACGTCGCCGGCTGGATCCTCGAGCTCGACCGCGGACGCGGCATCCCCTACGAGGGCAACTACTCCGCGTGGCTGGAGCAGAAGCAGGCCCGCCTCGCGCAGGAGGAGCGCTCCGAGAAGGGCCGCCAGCGCACGATCGCCGCGGAGCTCGAGTGGGTGCGCACCAACCCCAAGGGGCGGCGCACCAAGTCCAAGGCGCGCCTCGCCCGCTACGAGCAGCTGGTCGCCGAGGAGCGCAACGTCAAGCTCGACGACGTCCAAATCCACATTCCCGCCGGACCGCGGCTGGGCGAGAAGGTGCTCACCGCCACCGATCTGCGCAAGGGCTTCGGCGAGCGGCTCTTGATCGAGGACCTCTCGTTCGACCTGCCCCGCGCGGGGATCGTCGGCGTGATCGGCGCCAACGGCGCCGGCAAGACCACGCTGTTTCGCATGATCACCGGCGAGGAGGCCCCCGACGGCGGCACCCTGGAGCTGGGTGAGAGCGTGCAGCTCGCCTACGTCGATCAGTCGCGCGACGCCCTGGACCCCGCCAAGACCGTGTGGGAGGAGATCGCCGACGGCCTCGACCACCTGCAGCTCGGCGAGCGCGTGGTCAACTCGCGCCAGTACGTCGCCGGCTTCAACTTCAAGGGCTCCGACCAGCAGAAGCGGATCGGCAGGCTCTCAGGGGCGAGCGCAACCGCGTGCATCTCGCCAAGCTGCTGCGCGCCGGGGGCAACCTGCTACTGCTGGACGAGCCGACCAACGATCTGGACGTCGATACGCTGCGCGCGCTGGAGGAGGCGCTGCTCGGCTTCCCCGGCTGCGCGGTGGTCATCTCCCACGACCGCTGGTTCCTCGACCGCATCGCCACGCACGTGCTCGCCTTCGAGGGCGACTCGCGCGTGGAGTGGTTCGAGGGCAACTTCGAGGCCTACGAGGAGCACCGCCACGAACAGCTCGGCGCGGCCGCCGATCGCCCCCACCGCATCTCGTATAAGCGGCTCGTGCGCGGCTGAGCCAACTTTCTTAGCAGTCGCTAAGATCCGTGGCTCTACTTCGGCGACTACAGATTGGAAGCTGACATGCCTGGATACACCGCAAAGCAGATCGACGAGATGGAGGGCGCGTTTGGCGGCGGCCTGAAGAAGGCCCGTGCCGAGCTGGGCGTCACCTCCTTCGGCATGCAGGTCGTGGATTTGCCCCCCAACTACAACGACTACCCCGAGCACGAACACGCGGAGGACGGCCAGGAGGAGGTCTACTCGGTGATCCGCGGATCTGGCGCGATCGAGGTGGAGGGCGAGCGTTTGGAGCTCACGCCCGAGGTCCTTATCCGGGTCGGTCCCGGCATCAAGCGCAAGCTGTTCTCGGGACCCGAGGGCATGCGCGTGCTCGCGCTGGGCGGCACGCCCGGTGCGGCATACGAGATCCCCGAGTTCACCGAGCTGGCCGCCGCCGGCGCCTAGTACCTTCCGCGCCCGGGCGCAGGGTCCGCGAGCAGACCACGCGGGTCGGCCGTGCGCCCGGGTCGGCCGGGCGCCTAGCGCACGAACGAGGCGTCCACGCCGAGCGTGCGCGCCGCGGCGGCGATCAGCCGTGCGGCGGCGTGCACGTCGGCGAGCGCCACCAGCTCGACCGGCGAGTGCATGTAGCGCAGCGGGATCGACACCAGCGCGGTGGGAACGCCGCCGCGACTGAGATGGACGGCGTCGGCGTCGGTGCCGGTGTTGCGGCCGATCGCCTCGACCGTGAAGGGGATGCCCTCGCGCTCGGCCGTGTCGTGCAGCAGCTCGAACAGGCGGGGATGCAGGGTCGAGCCGCGGCTGAGCACCGGCCCCGAGCCGAGCGGGTGCCTGCCCGACTCCTTCACCTCGATCCCGGGAGCGTCGGTCGCGTGGGTGACGTCCACCACGATCGCCGCGTCGGGCGCGAGCGAGAAGGCGGAGGTGCGCGAGCCCCCGAACGTGGTCTCCTCCTGGGCGGCGGCCACCGCCACCACCTCCCACTCGGCGCCGCCGGGCCCGGGGGCGCCCGCGGCGCCACCAGAGCCGCCCGCGGGGCCGCCCGCCTGCGCCACCAGACGCGCGGCCTCGAGCGCCACGAACGAGCCGAGGCGGTTGTCGAGCGCGCGTGAGGCGATGCGCCCGTTGGGCAGCTCCACCGGGTCCCCGTCAATCACCGCGACGTCGCCCACCCGCACCAGCTCGCGCGCCTGCTCGCCGTCGCGCGCGCCGATGTCGATGTGCAGGTCGCGCACCTCGGCGACCTTCTTGCGCTCCTCGTCGCGCAGCAGGTGGATCGGCTTCTTGCCGATTACCCCGGTGAGCTCACCCGCGCGCGTGCCGAGCACGACGCGCTGGCCGACGAGGATCTGCGCGTCCCAACCCCCCACCTCGCGGAACCAGAGGAAGCCCTCGTCGTCGATGTGGGTGACGATCAGCCCGATCTCGTCGATGTGGCCCATCACCACCAGCCGCCGGGGGCCGCCGGCAGTGGCAGGTGCAGCGTCCTCGGCGGGTGGGGCCGAAGATGTGGAGTTGACAGCGCTCTCGGCGCGCGCCGGCACCCGGGCGGACGGCGTACCGACCACATCGATGTCCACCTTGGCGCCGAATGCCTCCGCCGCCGCGCGCCACACCGCCGCGGGCGCGGTCTCATAGCCCGATGGGCCGCGCGCCGCGAGCAGATCGCGGAGCACCCGCGGGAAGTCCTCGCCGACGGCGCTCACGAGGCGAGCAGCCCTCGCAGCACGTACTGGAGGATGCCGCCGTGGCGGTAGTAGTCGGCCTCGCGGGGCGTGTCGATCCGCACGCGTGCCTGGAACTCGACCGGCTCCACCTCGCCGGCCGCGCCCCCCGCTCGGCGCGCACCGTCACCTCGCGCGGGGCCTCGCCACCGCCGTTCATCGCCGCCGCGAAGCCGTCGATCGAGAAGCGCTCCTCGCCGAGGAGCCCCAGCGACTGGGCGCTCTGCCCCTCGGGGAACTGCAGCGGCAGCACGCCCATCCCGACGAGGTTGGAGCGGTGGATGCGCTCAAAGCTCTGCGCGATCACGGCGCGCACCCCGAGCAGCTTGGTGCCCTTCGCCGCCCAGTCGCGCGAGGAGCCGGTGCCGTACTCCTTCCCCGCGAGCACCACCAGCGGCACGCCCTCCTGCTGGTAGCGCATCGCGGCGTCGTAGATCGAGAGCTGCTCGGGCGCGCGCCGCTCGCCCTCCGAGCCCACCGTGGGCATTGGCATGTGATAGGTGACGCCGCCTTCGGGCAACGTGCCCTCCCCACCGGCTCGCAGCAGGTTGCGGATGCGGATGTTGGCGAAGGTGCCGCGCATCATCACCTCGTGGTTGCCGCGGCGGGCGCCGAAGGAGTTGAAGTCACGCGGCGCGACCCCCTGCTCCTGCAGGTAGAGCCCGGCGGGCCCGTCGCGCTTGATCGCGCCCGCGGGGGAGATGTGGTCGGTCGTGACGGAGTCGCCCCACACCGCCAGCACGCGCGCACCGTGCAGATCCTCGACCGGCGCCGGCTCGGAAGGCATCCCCTCGAAGTAGGGGGGCAGGCGCGCGTAGGTGGAGCGCTCGTCCCAGGCGAAGCGATCGCCGCCCGGGACATCCAAGCCGTTCCAGTGCTCGTCGCCGGCGAACACCTCGGCGTAGCTCTTGTGGAACATGTCGGACTGCACCGCCGCCTCGATCGTCTGCGCGATCTCGCGCCCGGTGGGCCAGATGTCGCGCAGGTGGACGTCCCGGCCCTCGGCGTCGCGGCCGAGCGGGTCGGCGACGATGTCGATGTCCATCGTGCCCGCCAGCGCGTAGGCGACGCACAGCGGTGGCGAGGCGAGGTAGTTCATCTTCACGTCGGGGTTGATGCGCCCCTCGAAGTTGCGGTTGCCGGAGAGCACCGACACAACCGCGAGGTCCTCCTCGCCCACGACCTTCGAGATCTCCTCCGGCAGCGGCCCGGAGTTGCCGATGCAGGTGGTGCAGCCGTAGCCGACGAGGTTGAAGCCGAGCTGCTCCAGCGGCTCGGTGAGCCCGGCGCGGTCGAGGTATTCGCTGACGACCTTCGACCCGGGCGCAAGCGAGGTCTTCACCCACGGCTTGCTCTGCAGGCCGCGGGCGAGCGCGTTGCGCGCGAGGATCCCCGCCCCGATCATCACGGAGGGGTTGGAGGTGTTCGTGCAGCTGGTGATCGCGGCGATGACCACGTGGCCGTGACGCAGCTCGAAGGACGGCGATTTATGTGCGGGTGGATCGGAGGCGGGGAACGACTCCGCCACCGCCTCGTCGTAGGCGTCGGCCTGCCGCGCATCCGTGGACACGTAGTCGCGCAGCGCGGCGCGGAAGGCCGTCTGCGCGTCGGTCAGCGCAACGCGATCCTGCGGGCGCTTGGGGCCGGCGAGGCTGGGCACCACCTCGCCGAGGTCGAGCTCGACATGCTCGGAGAAGCGCGGCTCGGGGGAGTGCTCGTCGTGCCACAGGCCCTGCTCGCGCGCGTAGGCCTCGACCAGCTCCACCTGCTCGGCGGGCCGCCCCGAGAAACGCAGGTAGCGCAGCGTCTCCGCGTCGATCGGGAAGATCGCGCAGGTGGAGCCGAACTCGGGCGACATGTTGCCGATCGTCGCGCGGTCGGCAAGCGGCAGGCCGGCGAGGCCGGCGCCGTGGAACTCGACGAACTTGCCGACCACGCCGCGCTCGCGCAGCATCTCGGTCACGGTCAGCACGAGGTCGGTGGCGGTGGCCCCCTCGCGCAGAGCGCCGTGCAGGCGGAAGCCGACGACCTGCGGGATCAGCATCGACAGCGGCTGGCCGAGCATCGCGGCCTCCGCCTCGATCCCGCCGACGCCCCAGCCAAGCACGCCCAGGCCGTTGACCATCGTCGTGTGCGAGTCGGTGCCGACCAGCGTGTCGGGGTAGGCGGCGGGCAGGGCGGGCGGGCCCTTGACCTCGCGCGCGTCGGCGACGAACACCACGCGCGCGAGGTACTCGAGGTTGACCTGGTGCACGATCCCGGTGTCGGGGGGGACGACCTTGAAGTTGTCGAACGCCTGCTGGCCCCAGCGCAGGAAGAGGTAGCGCTCCTGGTTGCGCTCGAACTCGCGCGCGGCGTTGATCGCGAACGCGTCGCGCGTGCCGAAGGCGTCGACCTGCACCGAGTGGTCGATCACCAGCTCCGCGGGCGCGAGCGGGTTGATCTTGGCCGGGTCGCCGCCCATCTGCGCCATCGCGTCGCGCATCGCCGCGAGGTCCACGACCGCAGGGACCCCCGTCAGGTCTTGCATCAGCACGCGCGCCGGGGTGAAGGCGATCTCGATCGAGGGCTGCGCCGCGGGGTCCCAGCCGGCGAGCGCCTCGATGTCGGCGGCGCGCACCGTCCCCGAGCCCTCGGTGCGCAGCAGGTTCTCAAGCAGCACCTTCAGCGAGAACGGCAGCCCGGCCACGTCGAAGCGCTCCGCGAGCGCGGCGAGGCGGAAGATCTCGTACTCGCGCCCCCCCACCGCGAGCGTGCCCCGCGCATCAAAGCTGTTGCCGGCCATCCCTTCAGTTTATGCGGCCAGCTCGACGCGGCCCTTGCCCGCGCGCTTGCTGCGCAGCAGCGCCGCGTCGCACGCCGCCAGCAGCTGCTCGGCGCTCATCGGGGGGTGCCACTGGGCGACGCCGATCGAGGCGGAGACGCCCGCAACGAGGTCGAAGGAGGAGACTTCGGAGAGCCGCTGCAGGGCGCGCTCGCCGGCGAGCGCCGCGCTGTGCAGGTCGGCGGCCGGGAGGATCACGACGAACTCGTCGCCGCCGTAGCGCGCGACGCGGTCGAAGGCGCGGAACTCGCCCTGCAGCGCGCGCGCGACGCCGCGCAGCACGGCGTCCCCCGCCGGATGGCCGTGGCGGTCGTTGACCTGCTTGAAGTCGTCGAGATCGATCAGCAGGCAGGCGAGGCTGCCGTCGGTGCGAGTGGCGCGGCCGATCTCTTCCTGCAGGCGACGGCGCATCGCGCGGTGGTTCATGCAGCCGGTGACCGCGTCGGTGCCGGCCTCCGCGCGCGCGCGCAGCAGCGCCAGCGAGTGCGCCGCCTGATCGACGAGCGCCTCAGCGCGGGCGACCTCATGCGGAGGCCATGCCTCGGGGCGCTGGCGCGCGGCGAGCACCACCGCCTCGACCTCTCCCCGCACGGTGAGCGCCAGCAGCAGCGCGCAGCCGATCCCGGCGGCGCCCGCCGCGCGCGGCAGCGAGGCGGTGAGCTCGCGCGCGCCGACGGCAAGCACGCTCTGGCCGGTGCTCGCGACCCAGGCGACCCCGGGCGGGCGCTCGGCGCGGGGAACGACGTAGCTGAGGCGGCCCTCGCCGCCGAACAGGTAGGCCACGACCGGCTCGCCCTCCTGCTGGCCGATCTCCGATCGGTTCCCCTCGGGGCCAAGATGATGCACCTGCATCTCGTCGGCTCCCAGCAGCGTGCACAGCTCATGCGCGAGCGCGCGAAAAACCGCCTCGGAATCACCGCCGTCGGCCAGCCGCATCAGGCGTCGCAGCGCGCCGAGCAGCGGGTCGCCATTGGAGCTCGCGACAGAGCGCAGCGGGATCTCGACACCTGCGGTAGCCATGCCCGTGACTTTAGATGGAACGGGGGCGGCGGGGTATTGTTTTTGTGATCGTCCACGCGCGCGGCTGGCTCCCGTCAGCGATGGTGGGCGCGGTGCCTCCGTGCACCGCGACGATCCCTATGCCTGTGGCGCCTGCTCCTGTGCCGCGGGCAGTTCCTGACGGCGATCTTCGTCCGCTGCGTGATCCGCGCCCCGCTCTGCGCGACGATCGTCGTGGGCATCGCCAGGCGGGAGCCACAGAGGGTGCCGTTGCGATTGTCGGTGAGTACCGAGTGCGGGCCGACGGGCAGGCGCAGCGCGAAGCTCGAGAGCGGCACGTCGGGCAGCGATTCGAAGGAGGAGCTGAGGATCCCGGTGCGGGCGATGTGGGTGTGGCCGACGAGCACGACCTCGACCCCGTCGTCGCCGCGAAGGATCACATCGAGGTCGGGGTAGGCTGCGCCGCCGTGCGAGACCAGGTAGGCGGGCCCGGTGAGCTCCCCGCCCGCAGCCGGGAGACGCTCGCCTCCGACCGAATCCGGTGGACATGCGCCTTTGGCGCTGGCCGATGCGGAGATGCGAGCGCAGCGAGTGTCTCCCTGATCGGTCCCCGTTTCGGCCAGCATCCCCGTTGCGGGTAGCACCGGCGTGGCGACGGTCGCGGAGCCGACGCGCGCTTCTTCGCTGCAGCCGCCGGGCGGCGGGCCAGCTTCGAAGGTCGCCGAAGGGCACGCTTTGTGCAGCGTCGTGATGCGCGCCGCCAGCTTCTTCGGCAGCGAGGCGAGCACCTCGCGGATGTCGGCCTGGTGGGCAGCCTGCGTGACCTTGACTTCGAGGCCGGCGCCGTTCACCCGCGAGACCCTCGCGCCCGCCGCGACAGTGAGCTTCGGGGTGAACGCGAGCTTGTTGCATTCGCCCACCTGGAAGGGGCTCGAGACGCTCTGTTCGGTGAGCGCGCTCGACCCGGGGACGAAGCCGCCGAGCTGCGATTCGGTGGCGAGCGCGTCGCAGTCGGTTGGATTGAACAGGAAGTAGGGGCGGTTGACCGTCACGTCGATGCCGCGCAGGCGCAGCGGCACGCCCTGCACGATCGTCGGCAGCGCGGCGGTGACGATCGCGCGGCCGCTGTAGAGGCCGACGCTGATCGCCGCGCGCGTGATCACGTTGCCAAAATCGAAGGGACCGGCGCTCGCCGGCACCACGATCGAGAGGCCGTAGGGGGCGCCATCGTACGGCCCCGTCAGGTAGACCTTGCCGGCGAGCCCGTACGGTTCGGGGCCGGCGCCGGCGCTCACCGACGCGCTGCCGATTTCGCTGGCGGCGGGGCACGTCCCCGCGTTGGCGGGCGCTTGCGCGCACAGCGGCACCGAGGAGATCGCGCCGAGCAGGCCGGCGGGCAGCGTGGTTTTGACGTCGGCGAGGTACTGCTGCCCGTCCGCACGGGCGAGCGCAAAGGTGTAGGAGGTGTAGGCGCCGGCGGTGGTGGAGGTGTCGTGGGTGCTCTGGCTGAGCGAGAACGGGAGCGGCGAGGGACAGCCGGTGGCAGCGAACGGCGTCGAGCTGAGCGCGGCGGCGCCACCGGTGTAGGGCGTGAAGAGCCCTTCGACCGCCCCCGCGGCGCACGACAGCGGGTTGGCCAGCGGAGCCAGAGGCCCGCCGTCGAACCGCATCGCAAGATCGCTGAAGGGCAGCTGGGGGTTGCCCGCGAAGGTCGCTTCCAGGCGGCCCGTGGTGGGGTTGGGCGTGACCTGACCCTGGAGCCTCACCGACACGCCCAGCGCGCTCTCGGCGTCCACGTAGATCGTGTACGGGGGCCCGGCGATCGGCGCACCCGCGGGGCTGCCGAGGTAGACGTTGCCGGCGAGCGAGCCCGGCGGCAGGTCGGTTTCGATCGTCACGCTCGCGACCTTGGAGGCCGCCGGACAGGTGACGGGAGTGGTCGGGCGTACCCCGGGACTCACCTGGGCGAGCCCCGCCTGCGCTTCGGTACACGCTGCCAGCCCATGCGCCGCGGAGGGGTCGAGCGTGAGTCCTGCGGGCAGCGTCACGTGGGCATCGTCGATGTCGGCGGCGTCGATCGCTTCGGGGGCGACGTTCTGCGGGACCTTCACTTCGGCGGTGACGCCGTCGGGTTCGTCGGACGTGGCCGTTTCCGGGTGCGCTTCGGCCGTCGGTTCGAACGGCACCCGCGCGCAGCCTTCGACCCCGACCGGGGTGTGCGTCTGGGTGGTGGAGATTTCACCTGTCCACGATTCGACTTCCAGGTAGGAGGTCGTGGTGGTCGAACAGACGCTCGGCAGCGTGAGGAAGTCGCCCTCGCCCGCGCGGCCGTTGAAGATCAGCTTCGACTTCAGCAGCGGAATCGATTTGGTGATGTTGTTGATTTCGAAGTACTCATGGAAGTCGGTGCTCCAGCTGACGTGGCCTTCGAGGAAGATGTGTTCGTTGGCGACGAGCGGCACCGACGCGTGGATGCCGAAGTCGAGCGGCAACCCGGGCGGCTGTACGAGGTTGTAGACCGGCGCCGAGATCGGGACATCGGCGGCCGCCACGAAGGCAGTCAATTCGTCTTTCCCCACTTCGGTTTCCGCCGGGCAGCCGTCTTCTTCGAAGGTTTTCACCGGGCACGCCGGCAGCGCCTCGGGATCGGCCGCGAGGCCCGGGGGGATGTCCACCCGCACCCGCTTGACGTTGCCGATCGGCGCCTGCCCCAAGCCGGACGGCGTGGAGTTGAATTCAAACGCGGTGAGGCCGTACTGGGGGTGGCCGGCGGCCTGCGTGTAGGCAAGTTCGTGGTTGGCTTCGACGCTCGCGTAGGTGCACGAGGAGACCGTGCAGGTGCCCGCTTCGAAGTTCTTTTCTTCGACGCCGAACCCCGCCTGTGCCGCCGGCGCCGCCACGCCGCCGGCCATGCAGGCCAGCAGCGTGGCGAGCCAGCACCGTGCCTCTCCACAAGTCCTCACGCATTGGTGTTACCCCGTTGAGGGGTTTCTACTCACGCTCTGAACGTCACCGTGGCAAACGCCTTGGAAGTGATGTTGCCCTTCTTGCTCTTCGGCACGAAGCCGACGCGCACCTTGATCCGCAGCTGGCGGAATTTGCGCAGCACTTCCTTGCCGACCGAGGTGAGCGACACCTTGACGTTGGTGCGCCCGCCCGCGCCGACGTTGCGCTTGGTGAACTTGAGGTCGGTGCCGCCGCCGCTGACGGTGCCGGCCGCCGGCAGCTGCACGTTGAGCGTGGCGGTGGAGCCGCTGGTTTTGTGCTTGACGACTTCCACCGGGCAGTTGCGCACGGCGACCGTGGGCTCCTCGAGGATCGTCGCCATGTTCTGCCCGACGAGCGTGGTGGGCATCGTCAGCTTCGAGCGGCACAGTTTGCCGTTGGCGCCCAGCACCGAGTTGGGACCGGACGGCAGGTACAGCGAGATGTTCGTGACCGGCACGTCGGGCAGCGTGTCGAACGAGGTGGTGATCTGCGAGTTGGCCACTTTGGAGTGCCCGACGAGGATCACGGTGACGCCGTCCCCGCTCAGGATCAGATCGAGGTTGGGGTAGGCTTCGTTGCCGTGCGACACCAGCCAGGCGGTGCCGGTGAGCGTCCCCGGCAGCACCGGCGTGGTCGCTTTCACGGTGCCGACCATCGCTTCGCTTTTGCAGCCGCCCGGCGCGGGACCGGCTTCGAAGGTCGCCGCCGGGCAGGCCTTGGCGAGCGTCGAGAGGCGCACCGGCAGCTGCTTGGGCAGCGTGGACGTCACCTGCTGGATGTTCGCCTGGCCGGCGGGCATGCTGATGTTGATTTCGATGTTGGCGCCGTTGGTGTGCGAGGTTTTCGCGCCGGCGATCGCGCCGAAGGAGGGCTTGAAGGCCAGCTTGTTGCATTCTTCGGTGACCAGCGGGCTCTTGACTTCGGCGGTGGTGAACGTGCTCGACCCCAGCAGCGTGATGCCCGTGAGCGTCGATTCGGTCAGCAGCGTTTTGCAGCTGGTCGGGTTGAGCATGAAGCCCTGCCGGTTGACTTCGACGTTCAGGCTCTGCATCCGCAGCGGGATGCCCTTGAAGATCGTGGGCACACTGCCGGCCACGACCACGCGCGAGGTGTACGGTTCGACGTTGATCGTCGCGTGCGTGACGACGTTGCCGAGGCTGAACGGACCGGCGACGGCGGGCACCACCATCGCCATGCCGTAGGGCGCGCCGTTGTAGGGACCCGTCAGGTAGGCCGAGCCATTGAATTGGTACGGCGCGGAGCCCGCTCCGGCGAGCACCGTGACCGAGCCGATCCGGCTGGAGGCCGGGCAGCCGCCCGTGCCAGCGGTCGCTTCGGCGACCTGCGCTTCGGTGCAGAGCGACACCGCGGGGATCCGCCCGACGAGGCCGGCCGGCAGCACGGTCTTGATCTGCGAGAGGTACTGCTGGCCCGAGGGCCGCGTGACGGTGAACGAGAAGCTGGTCGACGCCCCCCCGGTCGCGGGCTGGCTGGTGGAGCTCTGCGTGGGCGAGAACGGCAGCGGCGATTTGCACGCTTCGCCGGCGCCGTTGTTGTCCACCGTGAAGGCGGTGGAGGGTTTTTCCGTAAATGCTTCACCGATGTACGGCACGAGCTTCGTTTCCGTCGTCGCCGTGCCGCACGCGAGCGGGTTGGCGATCGGCGCGAGCGGGCCGCCGTTGAAGTGCAGGATCACGTCGCTGAAGGGCTGCTGCGGGTTCTTGACGAAGCTCGCGGTCACCCGTCCGGTCGTTTCGTTGAGCGTGATCGAGCCTTTGAGTCGCACCGACACGTCATAGCGCGAGGACTCCGCATCGATGTACATGATGTACGGCTGCGAGGTGATCGGACCCGATTCGGGCCCGCCGAGATACATGTTCCCCTGCAGCGATCCCGGCGGAAGGTCGGGGACGTTGAGCGTGACCGTGCCGAGTTTCGAGCCGGCGGGACACTTGACTTCATTCCTCGTTCCGATGCCGATCTCTGCGGGCCGGCAAACTTCGAGCCCGTGCGCAGCCGCGGGATTGAGCGTCATCCCTTCCGGCAGCGTGACGGTCACGTCTTTCACCTGCGAAGAGTCGATGCCTTCAGGGCTGGGATCGTGCGGGACGGTCAGTTCGGTCGTGATGCCGTCAGGTTGATCGGCCTTGGTCGTTTCCGGTGTCAGCGCGATCCCCGGCACGAACGGGACGGGCGAGAAAGGCGCGGCCCCGTTGCAGCCTTCGGCGGCGACCGGCGTGACGTATGACTTCGCGGCTTCCTGGCCTTCGAGGGATTTGAGCGTCACCGTGGTCGTCGTGTTTTCTCCAGGACCAGCACAAAGGCTCGAGTTCGTGATGAACCCACCCTGTCCGGTGGTGCCGATGTTGCCGAAGAGGACCAAGCGCGAGGAGATCAACGGCAAGGCGGGAGAGACGTTGATTTCGTAGTAGTCGTGGTAGTTGCCGGCCCATTCGACGTGGCCTTCGATCAGGGTGTGGGCGTAGTACTGCTGGGCTATAAGAAATTCTTCCTTGAATTTTTTTTCGGGTTCGGTACCCGGCAGCGGGTGTTCCGCGAACCCTTTCTCAAGCTCAGCTTCGGTGAGCGGTTTCAGAAGCTTCAGAGCTACTCCGAAGTCCGAAGCGAGGCCATATGGCTGAACGAGGTTGTAGACCTTGCCTTCGAGCGGCAGATCCCCTCCGAACGGAGGCGCTGCCGGGCCAAGGTAGACGACGACCTTGTTGACCCCTATTTCGGATCGTATTTCCTTTTTCCCGGCTTTTTCGTTTTCTTTGCATTCAGATTTGGTATAAAAGCCGGTACCGGGTAGTGCTTCCGTTTCACCAAAGTCGGCAAGTGAGCACTTTTCCACGGCCTCTGGGTTTGCGCTCACGCCAGTGCCGACATCCGTGCGTACATGTGTGACGAAAGCCAACGGCGCCTCGTTGGGGAATGTGCCCGCGGTGGCGATCTTGAATTCAGTGACCCCATACCCCGGATGCCCAGCGGCCTGCGTGTAGCCTTCTTTTTCGGCTTTCGCCAGTTCTTCGGCCGGAGTCGACGGCGGCGGGGCTTTGTTGCATTCTTCGAATCCCGTTTTGCAGTTCCCCGCGAACACGCTTTCGACGCCAAGCGCTTCGGCCGCCTGCGCGGCGGGCGCGGCGACGGCGAGTGCGAGACCCGCGCTCGTGAGCAGCGCGGCCAGCCAGACCCGGACGTACCGAGCCGTCATTTCAACGGGAAACCTCATGTCGCAAACCCTCCTTGTAGCCCCAGGGCAATCCTCATCCTCTTACAAACACTTCCCACTATACCCAGGTTGCGGTATGCCCACGCATCTTTTCGTTCAGTCAGCGAGAATCGGGTTGGACTGTCGTCAGCGGCGCCCCCTCCGCGCGGGCCGTCTCGAGCACCTCCTCGAGCCCGTCGCCGCCGGAGCGGTCGAGCAGCGGCTGCACCACCATCCTCAGCGGCAGAACGGGCCCGACCCAGCCCGGCGCGGTCACGCGCCTGGAGCGGCGCTCGACTCCGCGCTCGATCGCGTCGAGCGCGCGAGCCAGCGGCACCGGTTTGACAATTGCCCGGCGCATACCCCCGGCTCCCTCCGCGGCGCGCGTCTGCATCCCGCGGCTGACCATGTCGGTGTCGATGAAGCCGAAGTACGCCACGCCCACGCGCGCGCCCGAGTACCGCAGCTCGATGCGCAGCGTGTTGCCGAGCGCCTCCACGGCCGCCTTCGAGGCGCTGTAGGCGCCGAGCATCGGCGCGTGCAGGGCTCCGGCCAGCGAGGCGATCGGCAGCGCATACCCGCGCGGGTGGGCGAGATGCGGGCCGGCCGCGCGCAGCGTGTAGTAGACGCCGAGCAGGTTGACGGCGATCGTGCGCTCGAAGATCGCCGGATCGCCGCCCACCAGCGGCAGCTGCGCGGCAACGCCGGCGTTGGCGATCGCCACGTCGAGGCCCCCGAGCCGCTCGGCGGCCCCGTCCACTGCGCGCTCGACCTGCGCGCGGTCCGCGACATCGCACTCGAACCAGGGCGCATCCCCACACTCCGCGGCAACCTGCGCCAGCAACTCGGGCTCGAGCCCCGCCAGCGCGACCCGTGCCCCGCGCGCGTACAGCCGCCGCGCCGTCCCGGCCCCGATCCCCCGCGCGGCTCCAGTGATCAGCACGCGCCGGCCCTTCAGCGGTATCGCGGCGGGGCTCCTCCTCATGTCGTGCTCGGGTCGTCGAGGACCATCAGCCCGCGGAGCCTACACGCCGGCGGAGATCCCGTTGCCTCGTACAAGCAGACGGCTCCGCCTCACGCGGCGCCCGCCACCGCGTGCCCGCCGCCCTCGGGCTCGGGCCGCTCGCCGTCTCCATGCTCCTCAGCTCGTCCGGTACTCATCCGGAAGAGGGCAGCGAACACCATCGCCGCGAGCGCGTTGAGGACGAGCTTGTAGTCGAGCTCGACCCCGCCGAAGACGGCCGCGGTGCTTGGGCGTGGGCCGGTGGGGATCAGGCCGAGCGCGCTGAAGAGGGCGGCGACGATCAGCGCGGCGAGCACCATCGTGCCGTACATCAGCGCAACAGTTCGCAGCGCGTACTCGCGGCCGTAGTACTTGCGGTAGATCAGGATGATCGGCAGCACGATCAGGTCGGCGAAGAGGAACGCCAGCACCCCGGCGAAGCCGATCCCGCCCGACCACAGCACCGCCGCGAGCGGCACGTTGCCGATCGAGCAGACGAACGACGCCACCGCGATCAGCGGGCCCACGAGCGCGCTCTCGATCGCCGGCCACGGCGCGGGGGCGTGGACGATGAAAAGGCTCTCGAAGAAGCCGGTGCCGAGCTGCGCGATGAAGCCCGCGAGCAGGAAGCCGAGGGCGATCTCCCGGTAGAGCATCGCCCAGTCCATGCGGAAGTTGCCGGCGACCTCCGCCCACGCGGCGCGCGAGGTCAGGCGCCCGCGCCAGCCGTGCTCGGAACCGCCCGGCGCGTGGCGGTGTTGGTGGTCGTGGTCTCGATGTGGGTGGTGGTGGTCGTGGTCTCGATGGTCGTGGTCGCGGTCTCGATGTAGGTGGTCGTGGTCTTGATGGTCGTGGTCGTGGTTGTGATGGTCGTGGTGACCATCCTCCGTGACGCTCTGCGCGTGCTCGCGCGCGCGGGTTTCCAGGCGCTCTGGCACGAACGCGCGCAGCGCCAGCGCCATCAGCGCAATCATCACGACGCCGCCGAGGTACTCCGCGAGCGTGAACTGCCAGCCGATCAGCACCCACAGCACCAGCCCGAGCTCCCACACGAGGTTGGTCGAGGCGAACTGAAACGCCAGCGCGGTTGCGGAGGATGCGCCCTTGGCGAACAGCGAGCGCGCGATCGCGACCGCCGCGTAGGAGCATGACGAGGAGGCCGCCCCGAGGCCGGTCGCCAGCGCTACGGGCCGCGGCCCCGAGCTCGACAGCGCCCCCTGCACGCGCTCGCGCGGCACCCACGCCTGCACGATCGCGCTGATCGCGAAGCCCAGCACCAGCGCCCACCACACCTCCCACGCCATCAGCAGCGAGTCGCGCAGCCCGTGCCAAATTATTTCGAGCGCGCCGCTCACCGGCAAAACCCGTTGTCCATGCAACAAACGCTAGCTGGTGGCGGGGTAGGACGCCCCGCCCCCGGGCGGTTGACTTCCCGCGACTACGCGCGCGGACGCGCACCCAATGATCCGCTCAGGTCACGGGGCCGCCGGGTCCCCTCTACGCCTTCAGCAACACCGGCCGTGCGAAGGTCGCGGCTTCGGGGATCACGAGGCCCGCTTCGGTCTGGAACCACTGCTCCAGCAGCGAGCAGTACATCGCGCGGAAGTCCGAGGTGTTGACGAGGTTTTCGTTTTCGTCGAGTTTGCCGAGGCCGGGGAACTCGCCGATCATCGTGCCTGCCGCTCGCGTGCCGATCAGGAATGCCACGCCGGCCGCGCCGTGGTCGGTGCCCGAGCCGTTTTCCTGGGGGTGGCGGCCGAACTCCGACCACAGCTGGATCATCACGCGGTCGTCGAGTTTGCGCGCTTCGAGGTCGCGCTGGAAGGCCAGCACCGATTCGACGGTCTGGCCGAGATTGGTGCTCAGCGTGGTGGGCTCGTCGGAGTGGGTGTCGTAGGAGCCGACCGCCGTCAGCGACGCGCACTTGATCGGCAGCCCCGCCGCCAGCATCGCCGCGAGCGCTTCCAGGCGCCCGGCGAATTCGCCGCCGGCGGCCGGGTACGGGACGGGCGCAGTGTACGTCGGCTTGCCTTCCGGGCCGACGAACGGCGCCATCTCCTCGAGCACGATGCTCGTGTCCCACGCGGCCCCGCGCGCCTGCGCGTAGGCGGGCGAGGGGGCTCCGAGAGCACCCAGCTGGCCGAAGGTTTCCATCGCCGGCCCCGCGATCGGTTCGTCGAAGCCGTACGCCCACATGTTGTAATCCGTGGGCGAACTGACGGCGGCCACCGGCATCTTTTCGCTCGCCAGCGCCGGCGCCAAGCTGTAGTCGAGCGAGAGGCCCTGCAGCGGGTTGTTCGGTTCGCCGGTCGCGTCGAGGAAGCGCCCGATCCAGCCGGTGCGCGCGTTGGTGTCGAGCTGGCCGACCTCCCAATAGTGGCGGCTCGTGAAGTGGCTCTCGTCGGGCGGGTCATACCCCACGGCCGGGAACACCGTCACCTTGCCCTCGCCGTGCAGCGTGGCGAGGCCCTGTGCCTGGGGGTGCCACATCAGGCTCGGGTCCTCGCTGAACGTTTCCCCGCTGCCTTCCGCGAGGGCGAGCGCGGGGCGCAGTTCGCGGTAGCGGTTTTCCTTGACGGGCGCCAGCACCGACAGCGCGTCCCAGCCGCCTTCCATGAAGATCGACACCAGCACCGGTTGGTTCGTGGAGGTGGCGGCGGCCTGGGCGATGCCCTCCTCGAAGTGGCGCGCGCCGAGCATCGAGGCGCCGTACACCGACACCACCGCGCCGGCGGTCCGCAGCAGGAAGCTGCGCCGGTCCATCCCCGTGCCCGCCGGCAGCGGCATCCCCGGCTCGATCGCCGGCAGTCCGCGGCCGGGCACCGCGACCCCGCTGCCAGGCACCCCGACCCCGCTGCCAGGCACCCCGACCCGGTTCCCGGCAGCCGCCAGGCCGCGGCGCAGCAGCTGCGCGCGGTTGAAATCGTTGCAGGAGCAATTACTTGCCATCTGGCGCGATCGGTGGGGGTTGCGGTTGCATTGCTCTTTTCAAACGGTGTGCGCTATTGCGCACGGGCTCGGGGTTGTATTGCTCTTTTTAAAAGGTGTTTGCTATTGCGCACGGGCTTGAAATTTTTTATATACAACACTCAGCTCATCCGCAGGTCGATTTGGTGGTCTCGACTCATCTCCATGTCGATTTGATGGTCTCGGCTCATCTCCATGTCGATGCGGTGCCTCAGCTCACCTGCATGTCGGGGGAAGTGGCAATCAGCATCCGCAGCGCGTTCTGACGGATCGCCCGGTAGGGGCTCTGCTCCCATTCGGCCATTTCGCCGGGCAGGCACGACTGCGCGAACGCCGCGATGCACTGCTGCGATTCGCTCGACAACGGCGGCTCGCCCCAGTAGGCCAGCGCGCTCGCCAGCGCCGCCGCCGGCTCCTCGGTCGGGTCGTATTCCGGTTCGCCTTTGGACGGCCACGGGTTGGGGTAGGTCTTGGCGACCACGTAGTTGGCCATTTCCCAGCGCGCCCTCACCGTGGAGGTGTCGAGCCAGCGGCTGAATTCCCAGCCGGAGACGTTGGGCGGGTAGAACAGCTGCTGCCCCGCGCCGGAGGACAGCCACGCCCACGCGGTGGTGTCGATGCAGCGGCCGATCGCGCGCAGCAATCCGGCGTTGTACACCACCGGGGGCGTCAGGAGCTCCGGCCCTTCGTAGAGGTCGGGGTGCTGCAGAATCGCCTCCACCACCGCCCTGATGTTGAAGCCCGAGCTCGTGTAGATGCCCTGCAGCGACGCCAGCGTCGCTTCGTCGGGCTGCGTGGGAATGAAGTAGCCCCACAGCTTGGTTACGAAGAACGAAGGATGCAGCGGGTGCTCGACGCACATCCGCACCGCGTCTTCCCAGTTCCAGTTCCCCGTCTGCCCGAACACCGTCTTCTGCCCTTCGTCGTGCCTGGCGGGGTCGTAGCGAAAGTTGTGCATCCCTTCCGCGGACGACCATTCCGCCCGCCACCCGGTCAGCGCGCGCCCCATTTCGCGCACGTCGTCCTCGGTGTACGCGCCGCGGTCGGCCCCGAGCGAGAACAACTCCATCATCTCGCGCGCGTAGTTCTCGTTGGAGTCGCCCTTCTCGTTGTCGATCCCGTCGAGGAACACCAGCATCGCGGGGTCGACGGTGACGGCATTGAAGAGGTTGTAGAAGCTGCCGAGCGCCTTTCCACGGAAGAGCTCGTTCTGGCTGAGCATCAGCTGCGGGCTGTTCACCTGTGCGTTGGAGTTGGCAAACCAGTCATGCCAGATGAAGGTCATGCGCTCGACCAGCTGCTGGTTGGAGCGGACCATTCGATCCAACCACCAGCAATGGTCATCGCCCCAGGTGTGAATGGGATCCAGCGGCTTGCCGTGTTCATTCACCGGCGCCGGCCCATTCAGCACCGCTTCCCCGGACGGCCGCGTGAGGCCGAACACCACCTGCTGCAGCGGCTGCCCCGCCAGCGCCTGCGCTTCACCGGGCCGTGCCCCAAAGCCCGCGCGCCACAGCAGCCGCTGCGCCCCCGCGGTGGTCAGCGGCGCACCGAGCGTGGCAACCGGTGCGCTCGACGGCGCCGGCGGCGTGGCGGGAGCGCTCGGCAGCACCACCGCGGCGGCGGCCAGCGTGTGCGGGTGCTTGGCCTTGTGGCGATGGTGGCGCCTGTGCCTGCGCCCGCGCTTGGGGTGCCGCTGCTCGGCCTTGCGATGCTCGTGGACCTCCTTCGGATGACCGCGGCCGCGGGGCGTGTCGCGATGCACCGCGGCACTGCGTGAGGCGCCCTGGCTGGTCCCGCCCATCCGCTGCTTGTACAGCACACCGGCGCGCATTCGCCCGGATCGGCGTCCTGCTCGACGTTTGTTGGAGCAGTGACGCTCGCACGCCGAGTTGGACCAGCGACGTGCCTCGGGCTCAGCTCGGCAGGTGAAAGGGCACCGTGGTGATGACGATCCCCGGCAGCTGGCGCAGCGCGCGGCGCAGGCGGGGGGCGACGCCGTTGTGCAGGGCGCGGTGCCAGTAGCGGCGGGGCACCAGTTCGGGGAGCACGACGGTGATCGTGAAGTGGGGCGCCTGGTCGTGCAGCAGGCGCAGGTAGCGCCCCAGCGGGGCGACCAGCGCGCGGTAGGGGGAGAGCACGATCTCCAAGGGGACGTGGTCGCCCCACTCCTGCCAGTAGAAGCGAAAGCGCTTTGCCTCCTCCTCGTCGGCGGAGATGTGCAGCGCTAGCACCGGCTGGCCGAGCGAGGCGGCGTAGGCGAGCGCGCGCAGCGAGGCGAGATCCATCGCGATGATCGGCACCACCGTGAGGTTGAGCACCTGGTCGGGTGCCTCCTCGTGCTCGCGCTGGCCGCTCAGCACCACGCTCGCCCCACGCTCCAGGGCGAGGCCGCTGGGCGGCGGCGTGATGCTCCGCGCGCGGGCCTTCGCGGGCAGCGGCTGCAGCGCCACCGCGCGCCCGACGGCAAGGTAGTGCTTGCGAATCCGCATGAACAGGGTCACCAGCATCGGAATCAGGATCACCACCAGCCACGCGCCCTCGAGGAACTTCGTGAAGGAGGTGATCAGCAGCACGATCCCCGACATGAATGCGCCGAGCGCGTTGAAGCAGATGCTTCCCTTCCACCCCTCCTCGCGGGTGCGCAGCCAGCGCACGACCATGCCGGTCTGCGACAGCGTGAAGGCGAGGAACACCCCCACCGCGAACAGCGGGATCAGGCTGCTGACCGAGCCGTCGAACGCCGCGAGAATCGCCGCCGCGGCGGCGCCCAGCACGACGATCCCATTGGAGAACGCGAGGCGGTCGCCCATCCGCAGGAAGAGACGCGGCGCGGAGTAGTCGCGCGCGAGGAAGAACAGCAGGCGGGGGAAGTCGCTGAAGGCGGTGTTGGCCGCCAGCAGCAGCACCAGCGCCGTGGCGGCCTGCACGTACCCGTACAGCGCGCCGCTGCCGAGGTTGCGGTGGGCAAGTTGCGAGAGCACCGTCTGCGAGGACTGCGGCACGATCCCGTCGAGCTCGATCAACGCGATCGTGCCGACGAACATCACCACCAGCAGGCTCACCATCCAGGTGAGGGTGGTGCGCGCGTTGCGCCACTCCACCGGCCTGAACGCGGGGATCCCGTCGGAGATCGCCTCGATCCCCGTCATCGCCGTCGCGCCCGACCCGAACGCGCGCAGGATCAGCAGCAGCCCCACCCCCTCGGCGGCGTGCACCGGCGGGCGCGGCGTGGCGTGGAAGCCGTGCCCACCGGCGTCGACGAGGCCGACAACGACCATCAAAAGGATCCCGAAGATGAACATGTAGGTGGGGGCCGCAAACAGCAGCCCCGCCTGGCGCACACCACGCAGGTTGCCGGCGACGAGGATCGCGATCACCGCCAGCCCCAGCGGCACGGTGTCGGGCGCCAGCGAGGGAATCGCCGAGGTGATCGCGGCGATTCCCGAGGCGACCGACACGGCGACGGTGAGGATGTAGTCGAGCATCAGCCCGGCGGCGGCGATCAGCCCCGGGAGCAGGCCGAGGTTGTCGGAGGCGACGATGTACGAGCCGCCGCCGCGCGGGTAGGCGCGGATCGTCTGGCGGTAGGACAGCCCGACGACGATCATCAACACGACGACCGCGATCGAGATCGGCACCGAGTAGCCGAACGCCGCGGCGCCCCCGAGCGCGAGCACGACGAGCATCGCTTCGGGGCCGTACGCCACGGAGGAGAGCGCGTCGGAGGAGAGCACCGGCAGCGCCACGAGCTTGCGCATCCGCTCCTCGAGCACCGCCGCGCTGTGCAGCGGGGGCCCGAGCAGCCCGCGGCGCACCCGCGCGCTGGTCCACCCCCCGCGGGTGGGCGCGTGCCCCGCCTCGCGCGTGGCTTCGAGCTCCTCCCCGGGCGCGCCGTCGGCCTCGACCGGCACGAAGCGCGTGCGCCCTAGGCGCACGGTGCCCGGGCGGCCCACTCTGGTGGGACCTGCCCGGCCGTCGGACTGGCCGAGGTTGGGGTCGCACGGCAGCGCTTTGATCCACTCCGCGCGGTCGCCGAGCGCCGTCTCCCAGCGCCGCCCGATCCCGCGCAGCACCTCGAGGTCGGTGTCTGCGAGCGCGGGATAACCCGTCGCAGGGCTCAACACCACTGGCTCGTGCTCGTCGGCGTTCACGCGGATCTCAGAAGTATGTCCGAGGCGAGATCGCCAGCAGCGCGTAGATCTGCGTCAGCGCGGCCTGGTCGAGCAGTTCGGCGGTGGGGGGTGAGCCGTAGGCGAAGAGGTTGCTGCTGAGGCGGTGGCGCTGCCACGCCCAGTAGGCGTATTCGCGCGCCGGGAGGGTGCCGGGCGCTTCGTGGGTGATCGAGTCGAGGTAGATCTGGTTGCGGAAGTACACAGCCGCGAAGAACGGGTTTTCCGAGGAGAGCTTGCTGTAGGTGAAGTAGGCGAGCGCGGCCCTCGCGGTGGCGCGTGCCTGCGTGAGGTAGAAGCTTTCGTGGGTGACCTGCCAGAGCAGCGTGCCGGCGCCGACCATCACGCCCTGGGTGTAGCTCCACAGCGAGTGGTCGACCTCGCCGTCGAGCTCGATGTGGTCGGCGTACATGCCGCTGGGTTCCAGCAGGCATTCGCGCACCCAGTTGTACGCCATCTCGGCGAACTGCAGGTAACGGGCTTCGTGGGTGATGCGATACAGCTGCACCCCCAGCTCCGCGGCGGGGCCGTCAGTGATCGTGTTGCGCTGGGTGTTGCTCTTGGCGTTGGAGAACGGCACCCCCCCGGGGCAGGGCAGCAGCTGGCCTTCGGCGCCGGTGGTCTGCCAGCCGGCCATCACGAACTGCATGATCTGCTCGGCGCCGCTCAGCGCGGTGGCGTTGTGGTTGAGCTCGTACATGCGCGCCAGCTCGATCCCCACCCACTCGTTGTCGTCGTAGAAGCTGGCGCCGCCGGGGCCGATCGGAGGCGCGGTGACGTCGTCGTAAGAGTGCAGCGTGGTGGCGGTGGAGGCGCCGCTCGCGGTCGTTTCGCCGGTCGGCGCCGAGGAGCTCGCGTACACCTGCAGGCTGGTGCCCAGCGCGTGCAGGCTGCTTTCCAGCTTGGGCTGCTGGCCGGAGATATGGGCGACGCTGACGCTCGCCGCCAGCGCCTGCGAGAACGGCCACAGGAACGAGTACTCCGGTTCGCCCTTGTACAGGCCGGCGCTGGCGACGTAGAAGTTCTGCTGCATCGCCTCGTAGGCCGCCAGGGCGCGCTTGGCGTAGAGGTCGAGCGCCGGCGGCCTGGGCTTGGCCGGCGCGTGGGCGTGGCGCGCGGAGGCGAGCGCGGGCGCATCGGTGTGGCGCGACGCGGCCGGCGCGGGAGTATGGGCATAGCGCGAGCGCACGGCGAGCGCGGGCGCGCAGGTCGCCCCCAGCGCGAGCGTTGCCGCGAGACATACGGCGAGCGCGGATCGGTGAGCAGTCCGGGGCATGGTCATCGGGCCCTCACTGATCGAGAACAGGCGGGCATCCGATTCGATGTGGTGGGTCGGAGTGATGAGACGTGGGGGTCAGAGAGACATGGTAGGGGCGTGGAGACGCCGTGAGGCGGGTACACGTACTGCGTGAGCCCACGATTCCCCACGAGCGGGGTCAATCCTTCGTCGAGCCCCCGTGAGCGCCTCCAGATGGCTGGGTCATGCAGGGTAGGTATTTACTTCTGCACGTGTTCGCAACAGCCAAACAAACAGGAGGGAGCATGGGAGCAGTGAACGAGAACTTGCACAGCCCGCGCGTCAACCGTCCCGCGACCCCCGCGGCCATGCCCCGTCCGGCGATCCCGACTGGCGTGCACCGCCCGCCGATCCCCGAGCCGCTGCGCCTGGAGTTCGCGGGCGGCGAGGGGATGCCGCTGCGGGCGTCGGTGCACGGCGAGATCGACTACGCGGGCGCCTTCTCGATGCAGGTGCGGATCGCCGCAGCCTGCCGGCGACGGCGCTCGCGCGGGTTGATCGTGGATCTGACAGGCACGGAGTTCATGAGCTCCAGCGGGCTGGCGGCGCTGCTCAACCTGCAGCGCGAGACCGCCAGCCTATGCGGCGGGATGCTGCTGGTCTCGCCCATCCCGGAGGTGCGACAGGTGATCGAGATCACCGGCATCGACCAGCGTCTGCTCGTGGTGGACACCTGCGAGGAGGCGGAGATGCTGCTGCTGTACAGTGCCGCCGGCGCCGACGTGAGCCCCAGCCTCGCGCGCGACCCCAGCTTCAACTGAACGCCGGCCGGCGTCGCGCTCGGGTACGGTTCCCCTCGTGACCACCGTGAGGGAGGCGACGTTCGAGCTGCTGCGCGCGCGCGGGATGACCACGCTGTTCGGCAACCCCGGCTCCACGGAGCTGCCGATGCTGGGGGAGTTCCCCGCGGACTTCCGCTACGTCCTTGGCCTGCAGGAGTCGGTGGCGGTGGGGATCGCCGACGGGTACGCCCAGGCGAGCGGGCGACCGGCGCTGGTCAACCTGCACACCGCGCCCGGCCTCGGCAACGGGATGGGGGCGATCTTCAACGCGCAGGCCAACCACTCGCCGCTGGTGGTGACCGCCGGGCAGCAGTACCGCTCGTTGATGACGCTGCAGGCCAACCTCACCAACCGCGACGCCACACGGATGCCGCATCCGCTGGTGAAGTGGAGCTGGGAACCGCCCTGCGCGCAGGACGTGCCGCACGCGCTGGCGCGCGCTGTGCACACCGCCGGACTGCCCCCGCGCGGCCCCGTGTTCGTGTCGATCCCGATGGACGACTGGTATGCGGATGTGCGCTCGGAGGATGAGGTGCGCCACCAGACCACGCGCGCCGTGAGCGGCGGGGCGGGCCTCCCCGACGGGCCGAGCGTCGCGCGGCTGGCGCGGCGCCTGGTGGAGGCCTCGAACCCGGCGCTGATCGCCGGCCCCGACATCGACGCGGCCGGCGGCTGGGAGGCCGCGGTGGCGCTGGCCGAGCGCGCGCGTCTGGCGGTGTACGCCACGCCCGCCACGGGCGGCGGGCGGCTGGGCTTCCCCGAGAACCACCCGCTGTTCCAGGCGATCCTCCCGCCGGCGGTGCAGCCGCTCGGCGAAGCGCTCGCCCCGCACGACTTCGTGCTGGCAGTGGGCACCTCGATCTTCCCCTACTACCCCAACATCCCGGGCCCGCTGCTGGCGGAGGGCACCAGCCTGACGGCGATCACCTCCGATCCCGACGAGGCGGCGCGGGCGCCGATGGGCGACGCGATCGTGGCCGACGTGGGACTGACGCTGGCGGCGCTGGCGGAGGCGGTGGGGGCGATCGACCGCGAGACCCCGCCCGTGCGACCGGCCCCCGAGGCGGTGCCGCTCACCGACCCGATGAGCCCCTCGACGGCGGTGCGGACGCTGGCGCAGGTCTTCCCCGACGACGGCATCGTGGTGCTGGAGTCCCCCTCGGCCACGCCCGCGCTGCGCAACCAGCTGCGGTTGGGGCGGCCGGGGAGCTACTACTTCTCCGCCGGCGGCGGCCTCGGCTTCGGGATGCCGGCGGCGATCGGCGTGCAGCTGGCCTGCCCGGAGCGCCCCGTGGTGTGCGTGATCGGCGAGGGCTCGGCGCAGTACGCGGTGCAGAGCTTCTGGACGGCTGCGGCCTACAAGGTGCCGGTGACGTTCCTCGTGCTGCGCAACGAGGAGTACGCGATCCTCAAGTTCTTCACGCTTTTGGAGGAGATCCCGGGCGCGCCGGGCCTGGACCTGCCGGCGCTGGAGACGGCGGCAGTGGCGGCGGGGTACGGCCTCAACGCGCGCCGCGCCGCCGACCCGGAGGAGCTCGGCGTGGAGCTGCGCCGGGCTTTGGCCTCCCCGGAGCCGGAGCTGGTCGAAGTGCAGGTCGCGCCGGGCATGGCGTTGGCGTGAAGGAGAAGGCAGGCTCCGCCCGCACGGAGGCGTATACCCGACGGGAACGATTCTGAGGCGATTGACGCACCACGCATTCCTCCGTCCGGTCGTCAGGTCAAGCTCATGAGCCATCACAAACGGCCTAGACTGAGAGGAGGGGATCGTCCATGACCAAAGACCAGGCCCAGCCACAAGAGCTTTCGACCACACGCGGAAACTTCCTGACCGTGCTGCTCAACCTAGCTACAGGGCAGAGCCGCATCCTCAGTGATGCCGAAGTAGCGCGGGCCGCCGCCGACGCGACTCGCAGGCAAGCCAACAGAGATAGCGGCTTGCGTATGCTCAGCAGTAGCGCCTTGTGAAGCTCACGCTCGCCCTTTTGGCTCGCTATGCGGAGGTGGATCCCGAGAGCGGCTTGCTCAATCTGACTGGCGGCGGCATCGACGTGTTCGGGATGAAGCGTGTTCCGACTGAGTTCACCATGGCTTGTGCGCTTCGGTTTCTGTATCGCGAGGTCGAGTCTGGACAAACCTTTCAGGTCACCCTGGCGACTCTCGATCCCCAGCTCCAGATCGTTGGGAAGCCAACCGATTTCGAGATCACGCCGCATCTCGGAGCATTTCACGTGGAGGGCGGGCTTGGCACCTTCACGGTCACGGGTGCCGTCACGTTGGCGGTCGAGTCGGTTGGGCTGCACAGCATCAGCATCACGATCGATGGAGCAATTGCAGGCGACATTCCGTTCCAGGTGCTCTTGTCTGACGACGAGTAGGCACGTCGTACCCACGCACTCCGGCGTATACACCCAACGCCCATCCCAATTGGCCTCCGCTTCAACGGAGCTGCCCAACCAAGCGCGCCGTCCCATACCCTTCGAGCGATGACCACCTCCAACGGCGGCGCACCCGATCCGCCCGCACCCGACGCGATCGTCGTCGGCGCCGGCCTCGCGGGACTGGTGAGCACGCTGGAGCTGCTGCGCAGCGGCCACACCGTGCTGCTGCTCGACCGCTGCCAGCCACGTGAGCTGGGGGGTCTGGCGCGCGAGGCGTTCGGGGGTATGTTCATGGTGGACTCCCCCGAGCAGCGCCGTTCGCGGATCCGCGACAACGAGCAGCTAGCGCTGGAAGATTGGCTGCGGATCGCCGAGCTCGGCGCAGAGGAGCAGTGGCCGCGACGCTGGGCCGAGCAGTACGTCACCCGCGCGCGCGACGACGTCGGCGGCTGGCTGCGCGAGCTGGGGGTGCGCTTCTTCCCCGTGGTCAACTGGGCCGAGCGGGGCAACTTCGGCGACGGCAACTCCGTCCCGCGCTTCCACCTCACGTGGGGCACCGGCAAGGCGCTGGTGGAAGCGGTGTGGGAAGGGATCGAGCGTCACCCGCGGCGCGCGGCCCTGGAGGTGCGCTTCGGCACTCGTGTCAGTGGCCTGCTCGTCGAAGACGGTCGCGTGGTCGGCTGCCAGGTGGAGAATGGGAATGAAATGAGGGCCGCCAAGGCGGTGGTGATCGCCGCGGGCGGGATCGGCGGCAACCACGAGCTGGTGCGGCGCGTGTGGCCGACCGCGGAGCTGGGCAGCCCGCCCCGGAGGATGCTGGCGGGCTCGCATCCGTATGCCGACGGCGCGCTGCACGAGGAGGTGCAGCGCGTGGGCGGCGCGGTTACGCACCTGGAGCGGATGTGGAACTACGCCGACGCCGTGCGCCACCCCGCCCCGCAGCGCCCCAACCACGGGCTGAAGCTGATCCCGCCCCGCTCCGGGGTGATGCTCGACCCCGACGGCCGCCGCTACGGCCCAGTGCCGGTGATGCCGACCTACGACGCGTACGCGGCGCTCGAGCGGATGTGCGAGGACGAGCGCAAGTACTCGTGGCTGATCTGCAACCAGCGGATCGCCCGCCGCGAGCTGGACGTGTCGGGCTCCCAGCACAACCCCCACCTGCGCGAGCGCCGCTGGGTGCGCTTCGCGCTCGGGGTGCTGCTCGGCAAACCGCGCGTGCTCGCGCATCTGCTGGAGGGCTCGCCCGACTTCGTATCCGCCGACTCGCTGCCCGAGCTGGCGGAAAAGATGAACGAGGTCGCCCGTCGGGTGGCGGTCGAAGACGCCCGCGCGGTCGCGGGCGAGGGGGCCGTGGCAGACGAGCAGGCGCTCGCGGGCGAGGGGGCCGTGGCAGACGAGCAGACGCTCGCGAGAGACGGCGAGCAGGGGCCAATCGACCCCGAGGTGCTGGCGGCGGAGATCGGCCGCTACGACGAGTCGATCGCGCGCGGCAAGGGCCTCTTCAACGACGATCAGCTGCGGCGCATCGCGCAGCTGCGCAACTGGCGCGGGGATCGCCTGCGCACCTGCGCCTTCCAGCAGATCCTCGACCCACGGGCAGGGCCGCTGATCGCGATCCGCCTGCAGGTGATGGCGCGCAAGAGCCTCGGCGGGATCCAAACCGATCTCTCCTGCCGCGTGCTGCGCGCGGAGGACGGCGGTCCGATCCCCGGCCTCTACGCGGTCGGCGAGGCCGCCGGCTTCGGGGGCGGCGGGATGCACGGCAAGCGCTCGCTGGAGGGCACCTTCCTCGGCGGCTGCGTCTTCACCGGCCGCCTCGCCGCTGCGGCGATCGCCGGCGCGGAGCTGCCACAGCGAATCCCCCCGCGCGTGGGCGTCCCCGCGCGATAGCGGGCGCGCGCCCTCGAGGCTGCACCACAATCGGCGCTGTGCCCACCTACGACTACACGACCGTCGGCCATGTAACTGCCGACGTGCTCGCCGACGGATCGCGCCGCCCGGGCGGTACCGCGTTCTACAGCGCGCTGCAGGCCGCCCGCCTCGGCTTGCGCACGCTGATCCTCACGCGCGGGGTGCCGGGCGAGATCGAGGCGCTGCTGGCGCCCTACCGCGACGAGCTCGACCTGCGAGTGCTTCCCGCCGAGCACACCACGACGCTGCAAACCGTCGGCGAGGGCCTCTCGCGCCACCAGCGGCTGCTCGCGTGGGCCGGCCCGATCGAGGGACCGACGGCGGTGGACACCGCGATCCTGCACCTCGCCCCGATCGCGCGCGAGACCCCGCGCGGGCGTCTCGCCGCCCACCCGCCCCGCGCCGGCTTCGTCGGGCTCACGCCGCAGGGCCTGGTGCGCGAGTGGGACGCCGCGGGGGACATCGCGCTCGGCCCGCTGTGCCCCGCGCTGCTGCCCGAGCGCTGCGACGCGTGGGTGCTGAGCGAGCGCGAGCGCCGCTGCTGCGCGGAGCCGGCCGCCCGCGCCGCCACGGCCGGTACGGTGGTGGCGATCACCGCGGGCGCCCACCCCACCCAGCTGCTGGCGGGCGGCGAGCTGCTGCGCGTCCCGGTGCCGCCGGCCGCGGCGCCCGCCGACGACCTCGGCGCGGGCGACGTGTTCGCCGCCGCCTTCTTCATCGCGCTGCATGAGGGCCTACCGCCCGCGCGGGCCGCCGCCTTCGCGGGCGCCGCCGCCGCGGTGCGAATCGCCGGAGTGGGGCCCGGCGCGATCGGCGATCGCCGTGCGATCGAGGCACGGCTGGGCGCCTCATCCTGAGAGCTGGCGCTCACCCGCGCCGACGCTACCCGCGCCGCACGGCCTGCGCCCCCTCGATCAGCCCCGCAAGGTCGAGCTGCTCGAGCGCCGCTGCCGCCCCAGCCGCGCGCGCGGCTAGCAGCAGCGAGCCGCCCATGGGCGCCATCTCCACGACCGCGACCTGCGCCCGCGGCGCGAGCGCGTGGATCTCCCGCGTAAGCGGGCCGACGAACACCGCGCCCGCCCTGTAGGCGCTGCCGATCAACCCCACCGGGAACTCGCCCTCCAGGCCGGTTTGGGCGATCACCGCGGCGATCTGCCCCCCCAGCTCCCGGGCGCCGCGCTCGTACAGTTCGCCCGCGACGGCGTCGCCGCGCTCGGCCCACCGCGCCGTCTCGACCGCCAGCGCCGCGATCTCGCCCTTGGTGAGCGGTTTGCTGTAGACGAGCGCCGCCAGTGCCTCCACGCTCGCGACGCCGAAGTGCTCGACCGCCGCATCGCTCAGCTCGGTTTCGGGGCCGGAGCGCTCGCGGTCGCGCAGCGCCGCCTTGATCGACTGCAGCCCGTACCAGTAGCCCGAGCCCTCGTCGCCCAGCTCGTGGCCCCACCCCCCGGCGCGCCACCCGCGCCCATCGGCGCCCACGCCGAATACGTTGCTGCCGGTGCCCGCGATCGCGCCGACGCCGGGGCGGGCGCCGGTCGCCGCGGCCCATGCACCGACCACGTCGCCCACCACGATCCACTCCTGCGAGCGCTTCGCGCGCACGTGCGCCACGACCGCGTCGGTGTCGGTGCCCGCTACCGCCAGCACCGCCGCGTCGAGCTGCTCGTCAGCGATTCCGGCGCCCGCCAGCGCCTCGTCGGCGGCCCCGAACAGCGCCTCCCCGGCGGCCTTCACGCCGACCGCGTCCTGGTTGCTTGGCCCGCCGTGCCCGAGGTGCAGCCGCCCGCGCTCGAGGTCCAGCACCCCCGCCAGCGTCTTTGTGGCGCCGCCGTCGATGCCCAGCAGGAAGCGCGCGTCGCGCGGCGCGGGCTCCGCGTCGAAGCGGGCGAGCGCGGCGGGCAGCTTGACGAGCGAGTCGCGCTCCATACCGGGATACTTGCAGCCGATGCGGCAGCCAGACGTCCAAGCGATATTTCCCAGCGCACCGCTGCGCATTGGGATGTACGAGTCCTTCTACCTGCGCGCGGTCGCGCCCGATCGCCCGCTCGGGGCATGGATCCGCTACACCGCCCACAAGCGCCCTGGCCAGCGGCCATCGGGGTCGCTGTGGTGCACCGTCTTCGACGGCCGCGAGCAACGGCCATTCATGCACAAGCTCACCACCGATGCGCTCTCCGCTCCCGGCGATGCCTGGATCGCGGTGGGCGACGCGCGGCTCGCTCCGGGACGCGCCGTGGGCGCCTGCGGCGAGGCGCGCTGGTCGCTGCGCTTCGCCTCGGCGGAGCCCGAGCTGCGCCACCTCCCGCACGCGCTGCTCTACCGCGCGCCGCTGCCGCGCACGAAGCTCACGAGCCCCGTGCCCGCGGCGCGCTTCGAGGGCACGCTGGAGCTGGCAGAGCGCACGATCGAGCTGGACGGCTGGCGCGGGATGGTCGGCCACAACTGGGGCACACAGCACGCCGAGCGCTGGATCTGGCTGCACGGCGTCGGCTTCGAGGAGCAGCCCGAGGCGTGGATCGACGTGGCGATCGGGCGGGTGCGCGTGGCGGGGCGCACCACCCCGTGGGTCGCCAACGGGGCGCTGCGCATCGACGGCGAGCGCCACCGGCTGGGCGGTGTGGGCGCGCGGGGGCTGCTCGTCGCCGAGCGCCCCGAGCGCTGCGTGCTCGCGCTGCCGGGCGCCGGCGGGCTGACGGTCGAAGCGCACGTTCGCACGCCCCCCGCGGCGCTCGCGGGCTGGCGCTACACCGATCCCGACGGCGGCCACCACGACGTGAGCAACTGCTCGATCGCCGCCCTCACACTCGTCGTGCGCCGGCCCGGGCGTCCCGCGCGCACGTTACGGACCGCACATGGAGCCGCCTACGAGCTGGGGATGCGCGAGCGCGACCATGGCGTCCCGATCGCGCCGTTCGCCGACGGTTAGGGCTACTCGCGGGAGATGTCGATCGAGCTCGGTCGAGCGATTGTGACGAAGCGCTCAAGGGTTGACAGCCCGTGGGAAACATTTTCGGCCTTCTGCAAAGGCCAGAAACACTCTTGTCCCAGCTGCATTCCATAAGAAATCAGCCCCCCTGGGGTCAGTAATCCTCCGCAAAGTTGGACTTATCTCATCCAAAATGGCCGCAAATTGCACACGAATCGTCTACACTCCGTGTGCAACAGCAAATGGATTGGCAGTGGATAGGCAGGGATAGCTTAAGTTCAGGCCGTGGCTTGCAAGCCACGTGCGCCGGCATATGCCGGAATGGTGCGTCAAGATGACGGAACTATTCTGAACATCGACTTAGCCCCGGGGTGGTTGGGGCGATTGGGACAGCGAGGAACAGGGATGATCGTCGCCAGCAGTGACCAGGACCGTATCGACGCAGCCAAGGCTGCGATCGAGCCGGTTGCGCCCCAAGGTGGGCATGTCGACACAGCACCGAGCGCCGAGGTTCTGCAGGCCGCCACGCGGCTGCTCGCCCGCGAGCGCTGGCAGATGGCCACCGACGTCCACGACCTGATCATGCAGGACCTCTCGCTGGCGCTCGCCAACGCGCGCGCGCTCAGCGACGACCCGTCATCCACGGCGCGCGCCGCCACCGTCGTCAGCGCGTTGGAACGCGCGCTCGCCGGCGCCCGCGACGTGCTGGGCGGGCTCTCCGAGCACGACACACGCCCGATCGCGCAGACGATCGAGGCCAGCGTGCGCAGCGCCGCGCGCCAAACGCCGCTGCGCTTCGACGCCGCGCGGGTGCCTTCCACGGCGCAACCCAACCGGCCGACGCGCGAGGCGCTCGTGCACATCGCCCGCGAGGCGGTCACCAACGCCGTCAAGCACGCCCGCCCCAAGGCGATCGAGGTGGTGCTCGAGCACGCCGGCCAGTGGCGGCTCACCGTGCGCGACGACGGCGGCGGCTTCCAGGAAGCCCCGGCCGCAACCCCCGCCGGCTTCGGGCTGGTGAGCATGCGCGAGTCCGCGCACGTGCTCGGCGGCGCCGTGCACGTCGGCAGCGCCGCCGGCGCCGGCACCACGGTTGAGGCGGTGCTCCCATGAGCCCCGCGCCGACCGTCGTGATCGCCGACGACCACCCGCCGATCCGGCTGGGCGTGCGGATGGCGCTGATGCAGGGAGGCTTCCGCGTGCTCGGCGAGGCCGCCGACCGCGACGGCGCGGTTGAGGCCGTGCTGCGCGAGCGTCCCGACGCCTGCATGCTCGACGTGCGGATGCCCGGCGGCGGCATCGAGGCCGCCGTGCGCCTGGCCCAGCTCGCGCCGGACACGGCCGTGGTGATGCTCACGGTGTCGACCAGCGCCGAGGACCTGCTCGCCTCCCTGCGCGCCGGCGCGCGGGGCTACCTGCCCAAGGACATGTCCCCCGACCGGCTCCCCGCCGCGCTGCGCGGGGTGCTGCGCGGCGAGGCCGCCCTGCCGCGCACGTTCGTCGGGCGGATGCTGCAGGAGCTGCGCGCGCTCCCCGACCGCGAGCTCGCCCCGCTGCGCGTGGGCGACGTCGAGCTCACCCCCCGCGAGTCGGAGATCCTGCGCCTGCTGCGCGGCGGACTCTCGACCTTGGAGATCGGCCAGCGCCTCTCGCTCTCGCCGGTGACCGTGCGCCGCCACATCTCCGCCTGCGTGACCAAGCTCGGCGCCGATGGAAGAGAAGACGCGCTGCGGGCGATCGGCATGGCCGCCTGAGGCGACGACACACCACGAGCGACCGGCCTCGCCGCCTGAGGCGACGACACGCCGCGAACGACCGGCCTCGCCGCCCGGGACACCGCCCTGCGGGCTACCTCGACACCAGCTCCGCGCGCACGGCGTAGACGGCCGCCTGCACGCGGCTGTGCACGCCGAGCTTTTCGAAGATGTTCGTCACGTACTGCTTCACCGTGTGCGGGCTGATCGACAGCGCCTTGCCGATCGCCACGTTGTCGGCGCCCTCGACGATCAGCCGCAGCACCTCCCGCTCGCGCTGGGGTCAGGGCCGGGCGCTCGTCGATCGCCTCCGCGGCACCGGCGCCGCTTGCGCCCTCGCCCCCCGCGCCCGCGGGCGGCGCCTGCGCTTCGGCCTCTGCGCGCACGCGCGCCACCAGCGCCCCCGCCACGTCGCCCGAGATCACCATGTGCCCCGCCGCCGCCTGACGGATGCCGTCGGCGAGGCGATCCACGTGGGTGTCCTTCAGCAGGTAGCCGCACGCCCCCGCCGCCAGCGCCTCGACGACGTCGTCGTCCTCGGCGGACACCGTCAGCACGACCGTTTGGATGTCCGGGTTGCTGCGCGCGATCCGCCGCAGCGCCTGCAGGCCCGAGGTGCCCGGCATGTTCAGGTCGAGCACCGCCACCTCGGGCTTGAGCTTCTGCACTAACGCCGCCGCGTCGGCGCCATCGATCGCCTCGCCCACGACCTCCATGCCGGCGTCCTGCAGCATCCCCCGCAGACCTTCGCGAAAGAGCTGATGATCGTCGGCGATCACCACGCGCAGCGCATTGCTAGAAGTGGCCACACGGGGAAAATAGAACAATCGTCCCATCCGTCCCGTGGGCGCAGCCGGCTGAAAAGAATCATTCACCAAAACTTTCCCAACCAGCCTGCGGCGGACAGCCGGACGAGGCCGGGGCTGCAGTTGTGTGGGTTGACCGCTACTCAGCGCGGATCACCTCGCGGGCGGCGAGCGCCTCCAGCACGCGGTCGACCGCGGCCTCGATCGCTTCGCCGTGGGCGCCCACGACGACGTCGGGCGCGGCGGGGGCCTCGTAGGGGGCGCCGACCCCCGTCAAGCCCTGCAGCTCGCCCGAGCGCGCGCGGGCGTAGAGACCCTTGGGGTCGCGCTGCTCGCATTGCGCCAGGGGCGTGCCGACGAACACTTCGAGGAACGGCAGCTCCTCGGCCGCGTGCAGCGTCGCCGCGAGCTCGCGGTCGGCGGCGTAGGGGCTGACGAGGCTCACCAGCGCCACCGCTCCGCACTCCGCCAGCAGGCGCGCCACGTGCGCGGTGCGGCGCACGTTCTCCGCGCGTGCCACGTCGTCGAAGCCGAGGTCGCCGTTGAGGCCGTGGCGGAGGTTGTCGCCGTCGAGCAGGTACGCGGGGCGCCCGGCGCGCACGAGGCGCTCCTCGATCGCGCGCCCGATCGTCGACTTGCCGGCGGCGGGCAGCCCGGTGAGCCACACCGTCGCGCCGGTGAGCCCGAGCGCCGCCCACCGCTCGCCGCGCGTGATCGTCTCGCGCTCCCAGCGCACGTTGGGGCTGCGCTCGGTCTTCGTGGGGATCTCCTCCGCCGGCTCGCCGTCGCCGCTCGCCGTGCCACCCTCCCCGGCGCGCTCCAGCGACTCCACCTCGGTGTCGAGGATCACCCCCGCCGCCACCGTTTCGTTGGTCGCTTCGTCGATCACGATCAGGCTGCCGGTGGCGCGGTTGCGCCGGTAGGAGTCGAACACCAGCGGCGCCGCCAGCTCCACGTGCACGCGCCCGAGGTCGTTGAGCGCCAGCGTGTCGGCGAGCTCGTCGCGGTGCAGCGTGTCCACCTCGATCCGGTAGCGCACCTCCAGCGCGCCCACCGCCGCGGTGCGCGTGGTGTGCTTCACCAGGTATCGCCGCGCGGGGTCCAGCGGGCGCTCGGACATCCAGCACAGCAGGCTCTCGAAGCTGCTGGCCACGGCCGGCTGGTTGTGCGGGCGCGCGATCGTGCTGCCGCGACCCGCGTCCACCTCGTCGGTGAGCCGCAGCGCGACCGACATCGGCGGGAACGCCTCGCGCACGGGCCCGTCGAAGGTGTCGATGCCCGCGACCGTGGTGCGCTGGCCGCCCGGCAGCACCACCACCTCGTCGCCCTCGCGCAGGATCCCGCCGGCGACCTGGCCGGCGTACGCGCGGTGGTGGGCGCCCGTGGAAGCGGGATCGGCGCCCGTGGAAGCGGGGTCGCCGGCGCCAGTGACGGCACGGCGGCCGGAGGCGGTGGAAGCGCCGCGGTCCGCGCCCGTTGAGGGGCGCGGACGGATTACCCACTGCACCGGGAAGCGCACGTCGATCAGGTTGCGGTCGGAGGCGATGTGGACGTGCTCGAGGTGGTAGAGCAGCGGCGGGCCCTGATACCAGAGCATCGCCTGGGAGCGCTCGACCACGTTGTCGCCCTTCAGCGCGGAGATCGGGATGAAGGTCACGTCCTGGATTTCCAGCCGCGCCGCGAAGCGCTCGAACTCGCCGACGATCGCGTCAAACACCTCCTCGTCATAGCCGAGCGTGTCCATCTTGTTGACGCACACCACGAGGTGGGGGATCTGCAGCAGCGAGGCGATGAAGGCGTGCCTGCGCGACTGCGCCACGACGCCCTTGCGCGCGTCGATCAGCACGATCACGAGGTCCGCGGTGGAGGCGCCAGTGACCATGTTGCGCGTGTACTGCTCGTGCCCGGGCGTGTCGGCGATGATGAAGCGCCGCTGGGCGGTCGCGAAGTAGCGGTAGGCGACGTCGATCGTGATGCCCTGCTCGCGCTCGGCGCGCAGGCCGTCGGTGAGCAGCGAGAGGTCGAGGAAGTCGTGCCCCATCCGCCGGCTGGCCTGCTCCACGTGCTCGAGCTGGTCGGTGAGCACCTGCTTGGAGTCGTACAGCAGCCGCCCGATCAGCGTGCTCTTGCCATCGTCCACCGAGCCGGCGGTGGCGAAGCGCAGCAGCTCCGCCGGACGCTCGGTCAACCGCTGGAAGATCTCATCGGTGTCCCGCGCGGTGCGCTCGCCGTCGCCGGTCTGCGTCGCCATGTCGGTCCTCCCCATGCCGCAGCAACGGTTGCCGGCGGGCGGGACTTATGGTGCGGGAGCACGAATATCGGACATGGCGAAGGGCCTCCCGACGAGACCGGCACCCCGCTCAGAAGTACCCCCGCCGCTTACGATCCTCCATCGCGGCCTCCCGCGCCGCGGCGCCCGTCGGGGCAGCGGGCGGCTCCGGCTCGATCGTGCGCGGCATTGGCGATCAACGGTCGCGCGGGGGCGAGACTTGGGCGCTTTGGATCAGCCGTGATGCTTCTTGGCACGGCGGTGGAGCTTGATCTTCCCCGACCCTTTGGCGCAGTTCCGGTAGGTCTGGCTCCCGGACAGGTGCTGCTTCAGAATCGTGGTGGCCAGGACACTGACCTTGTAGGTGGCCGTAGTGGGCAGGCTCTTCAGCTTCACGCCCTTCTCGAGGCGCTTGATGCCCTTGACGTCTGCGACCTTCTTGCCGTTGATCTTGACGAGCACCTCCACGAGGCGGTCGTACTTGGGATCGCGCAGCTTGATCGTGAGCGACTTCTGGCGCGTGCACAGTCCGCTCGGCGGCAGCGTGACCGTGTTGGTGGGAACGACGGTGGGCAGAGGCGCGATCAGGTTCGAGTTCACGCAGCCGAAGGTGTCTTCAGTCGCCGTGCCGTCGGCGGCGATCTTCGGCTGGGAGGTGCCCGGATGGCTGAAGCAGACCTCCAGATAGTGGGCTCCGGCCGAGTTGCTGAGCACCCGCCAGGCGGTCGGACCGAGATTTGGGTCCATCGTGCATTCATTGCTGGCGTTGTTCTTGTCGTACCACTGGTGGTATCCCCAGAAGGAGCCATCGGACTGCTGCTTGATGCCCGTCCACATCACCTGACCGGCGGGATGCGCGCATTCCCCAAATTTCGTTTCAGTCTCGACAATGCCTTGGAAGGTGCCATCTGCCAGAGGCGAGATCGCCACGGCGCCACCGTTGAACGACCACACCCCTTCGATCGTGTTCGGTTCCGCGGCGGCGGCGCCACCGTCAAAAGCCAGGGCGGCGAGGACGACGGCTGGAGCCAATCTGAGCGACCGGCGAGCGATTGAGTGGATGCGCATCGGCGACAACATAGTGCACCAACGGGCCGGGGGTTACAGTCCTTCCATGTACGAGAGCGTGGGCGCGATCGCCCGAGCGGACGCCACGTCGAGGCGCATGGGGGCACGAGCCTTCGGCCTCAGCCTGCTCGCCGACGGGCCGCTCCCCGGCGCATGGGTGCAGCGGTCGCTGGCTGAGCCGGCCCCACTGACTGAGCGGGCCCTGCAGCTGCAATCGGCTTCTGTGGCAGAGATCGCGGGGAGCTGGTCGGGGCTGGACGCGATCGGCTGGGCGGGGACGATCGACGGCGCCCCGTTCGTCGTCGAGCGCGGGCGGGCGGGCGATCACCGCTTCGTGCACGGCGAGCCTCCCGACCTGCGCGGCGCGCCCTGCGCAGGGACTCGCGCGATCCACCACCTCTCGACCGACACGGGCCTGCTGCGATGCGCGCCTTCGCACCCGGCCGAACCGTCGTGGTGGCGCGTGGTGCTCGACTCGGTGTTGTTCACGGTTGCGCTGTTGCGTGGCTATGAGGCCCTGCACGCCGGCTGCATCGCCACGCCGAACGGCGCGGTCGCGATCGCGGCCACGACGGGCGGCGGCAAGAGCACACTGCTGAGCGAGTTGCTGACCCACGGCCTGACGCTGATGACAGACGACGTGCTCGTGCTCGAGTCCCGCGGCGAGGACTCCCCGCTCGCCCATCCCGGTGCGCCGCTGATGACCGTGCCGGCGAGCATCGTCCCGCTGCCGGGGACCCCGATCGCGTCCGTCGGCGAGGAGCGCTGGGTTGCGGTTGCGGTGCATCCGCAGGCGATCCCGCTGGCGGCGCTGGTCGTGTTGAATCGCCGCCCAGGCCTCGCCACATCCCTGCACCGAGCGCGCGACCCGCTCGCTGTGCTGATCGGCTCGCTGCTGCGCTTTCCGCGCCTGCCCGAGCGCGAGCGCGCCCGCTTCGAAGTGGCAGGGGCGATCGCCTCGCGCGTCCCAATCTGGGAGCTGAGCGCCGATCCGAGCGTCACCCCCGGCACCCTCGCCAGCCTGCTGCGGGCGGAGTTGGTCGAGCCCCCGGGGGCACCGCGGCAGGGCCGAGCGGCCGTCGCCTGACGATCGTACGTATGCCGCACATTCAAGCGTTGTTAGGGTCACGTCAACGCGCGAGCGCCCGCGCGCGCACCCACCCATGAGCCCCACCTCCGCAGCCCCAACCACTCCCAGCGAGGCACTCGCCCACATTCCGGGAGCACCGCTGCTCGAGCTCGAGCACCTCCACCATCGCTGGAAGGGCCCGAAGCCGCCGGTGCTGGAGGATGTGAGCCTGACATTGCGCGCGGGCGAGGTGACCTGGATCGGGGGCCGCAACGGCGCCGGCAAGACCACGCTGCTGCGCCTGGGCGCCGGCATCCTGCTGCCGCAGCGGGGAAGCGTGCGCATCGGCGAGCTCACGCCCAACGCGAAGGGGGGCCGCTATCGACGGCAGATCGGCTTCCTCTCGGCGGGCGACCGCAGCCTGCAGGCGCGCATGTCCGTCCGTCAGCAGCTCGACTACTGGGCCCGCCTCGCCTACGTCCCCCGCGAGCGACGGGCGGAGTTGGTGGCGCGCAGCCTGCAGCGGTTCGGCCTGGAGGAGTTCGCCGAGCGGCGCGTCGATCGGATGTCGATGGGCCAGCGCCAGCGCATTCGCCTCGCGATGGCGTTCCTGCACGAGCCGCGGGTGCTGCTGCTGGACGAGCCACGCAACTCGCTCGACGACGACGGCTACGAGCTGCTCAACGCGCAGATCCAGCGGGTGGCCGGCGATGGCGCCACCGTGCTGTGGTGCTCTCCGCGGGGAGAGGACCGGGTGATCGCGTGCGACGCCAGCTACACACTGCAGGACGGCCGCCTGGAGCGCGTGGAGTGAGGCCGACCAACGTCAGCCTGGAGCGCGTCGAATGAGGCCGTGGAGTGCCCCGCCGGGAGCGTGCCAGATGAGGCCGTGGACTATCCCCCCGGAGCGTGCCGCATGAGGCCGTGGCTGGAAGCGATGCAGGCGATCATGCGCCGCGACATGATCCTGTTCGTCAGCTACCGCACGCAGCTGGTCGCGCAGTTCCTGGGGCCGCTGTTCACGATCGCCATCTTCTATTACATCAGCCGCCTGCTCACCGCCAGAACCTTCCACTCCCCGGGCGGTTACTTCGGCTTCGTGATCGTCGGCCTGGTGATCGTCCAGATCCTCACCCTCTCGCTGGGTCTGATGCCCGGGAACGTGCGTCAGGAACTGATCTCGGGCACGATCGAGCGCTTCCTGGTGAGCGCCCACGGCCCGGTCAGCGGCATCCTTGGCACGATGCTGTTCCCGCTGTGCAACGCGTTCGTCAGCGGCTTCATCACGCTGGCGATAGCCGCCCTCTTCTTCGGGTTGCCGCTCGCCGGGACGTCGTTCCTGGCGATCCCCGTGGCGCTGCTCGGCGTGATCGCCTTCATGCCGTTCGGGCTGTTCCTCGTCGCGCTGGTGATGGCCTTCAAGCAGGCGGCCAGCGCGACCCAGTTCGTCGTGGCGGGCATCGCGATCGTGGGCGGGCTGTACTTCCCCGTCAAGGTGCTGCCGGGGTCGATTCGATGGATGTCCGAAGTGCAGCCGTTCACTCCGGCGACCGACCTGTTGCGCCACCTGCTGGTGGACGCGCCGCTGGTGCATCCCGCGACGGTGGAGCTGCTCAAGCTCGTGGCCTTCTCGCTGGTACTGCTCCCCGCTGGGTTGGTTCTCCTGCGAGCCGCCATCCGCTACGGTCAGCGCACCGGGACCGTTGCCGAGTACTGAAAACCCAACCAACCACTCACCACCCATGGCCTCCCCCTCGACCAGCGAACTACTTGCCGCCCGTGTGCGCATGCCCCAGCACGTGGTGCACCGCAGCTTCGTCGCGGAGACCGTCGTGCTGAACCTGAACACAGGCCTGTACCACGGGTTGAACCCGACCGCGGGCAGGATGCTCGAAGCGATCGATGCGGCGCCGACGGCCGGCGCCGCCGTACCCGAACTGGCGCGTGAGTATGAGGTCGAGCAGGAGCAGATTCAGAGCGATCTGATCGCGCTCTGCCAGGGCCTGCTCAAGCGCGGTCTGATCGAGATCGTGGATGCGGATCCCGCCTGAGGCGTCCGCCGGTCCGATCCCCGAGCGAACGTTGCACCGTGCCGCGCTCGGCCTGCGGCTGGAGATCGACCCCGACATCGAGATCCCCGGCATCGCGGGAATCCCCGGCGGCCCCCCCTCCCCCCACGCGAGTGCGACTCGACTCGCCGGAGCTCGATCGGCGTTGGGAGCCCGTCGCCCACACCTCCGAGGTCGTGCGCGAGCTGCGCGACGGGGACACCGTGCTGCTCACCATCGAGCTCGCCCACCCCGCCGGCTACCTCCTGCACGCGCCGGGGTTGGGGCGCATCCTGGCCGCGCCGGACGGAGGCGAGCTGCTGTGCGACCCCGAGCCCGGCAGCGCGGAGTGGACGACCCTGATCACCGCCCAAGCGCTGCCGCTGGCGGCGACCCTGAGAGGGCTCGAGGTGCTGCACGCCTCGGGCGTGGTGCTGGGGGAGAAGGCGGTGCTGTTCGCGGGTGCGCCCGGCGCCGGCAAGTCATCGCTGGCGGCGGCCCTGCTACACCGCGGGGCGATGCTGCTGAGCGACGACACGGTCGCCCTGGAGCTGCGCAATGGCTCGCTGATCGCCCATCCCGGCGTGGCCCTGCTGCATCTGCAGGCCACCGAGCACGATCGTCTGTCGGCACGGGAGCGAGCGATTCTCGGCCCCCTCGCCCCCTTCCCTCACAAGCGGCGCTATCACCCGCGCGTGACCGCCTCCGCGGCGCCGTTCGGCGGGCTGTTCCTGCTGGAGCACACCACCCACGGCCCCCCCGTCGAACGTGTCGAGGCGGTCGATCCGTTCGCACTGCTGGCGAGCACATTCAACCTCTCGGTGCGCACCCCCGAGCGCCTGGTGCGCCACCTCGACCTGGCCGCCGCGCTGGCCGCCACGGAGCGCATTTACCGCCTGCATGTCCAGCCCGGCATGAACGCGACGCAGCTCGTCGACGCCGTGCGCGAACAGCTGCCGGAGCGCTGAGATCGCAATGTTCGCGGTGGGGTGGGGCGAGCGCGCGGTGGAGCTGATCGGCAGCACCGCGGCGCGGGCCGGCACGACTTGCGAGCGCACGGGGCCGCTGGCCGTGACCGGCGCCGAGTGGTCATCCACGGGGGGCAGTACCAGTGGAGGCGGGACCACGGTGGGCACGACCGCGGGGGGCTCGACCGACGGGCGCTGGCAATGCTGGATCTCCGGGCGTTTGACCAACGCCGAGGAACTGTGCGAGCGCTTCGGGCTCCCCCCCGACCACCACCTGCCGGCGCTGCTCACGCGTGCCCTTGAGCGGCTCGGCCCCGACGCCTGCGAGCTCCTGCGCGGAACGTTCGTGGTGGTCGCGTTCGACCGCGAGCACAACACCGCGACGATCGTCCGCGACCACCTCGGCGGGCGCCCGCTGGTGCACGTCCGCGTGGGCGACGGAGCGCTGTTCGCCGAACACGAGCGCGCGCTCGTGGAGCTGCTGCCGAGCACTCCCGCACCCGACCGGCTGGCGCTCGCGCAGTGGATCGAGCTCGGCAACACTCCCCCCGGGCGCACCCTGTTCGAGGGCGTGCGGCGCATCCCTCCCGCGCACAGGGTCGAGCTCTCCCCCAGGGCAATCGCGATCGCACCCTACTGGCGCCCCCGCTACGAGGGTCTCGCCACCGGCTCGCGGGAGGCGATCGCCGAGCGTCTGCGCGCCGCGGCGTTTGCCGCGGTGGGACGCGCCGCCGAGGGAGCGCAGCGGCCCGCCGTGCGTCTCAGCGGGGGCCTCGACTCGGCCTGCGTCGCGGCGGGGTTGGCGGCGCGAGGAGCGTCCGCGAGAGGGGCGCTGGCGCTCGCCGCGGTCTTTCCGAGCCATCCCGACACCGACGAGCGGGAGCTGATCGAGGCGACCGCACAGCACACCGGCATGCCGGTCGAGCTGATCGCCTTCGACGGTCGCGCCTCGATCGTGGAGCCAGCGCTCGAGCACATCGAGCGCTGGAGCCTGCCGCCGGTCACGCCGAACATGTTCGTGTGGCGGCCGCTGATGGCGAGCGCCCGCGAGCTAGGCGTGGATGTGATGCTCGACGGCGAGGGGGGCGATGAGCTGTTCGGGTACGCGCCCCACCTGTTCGCCGACTTGCTGCGCAGCGGGAGGCTGCTGGCGGCCTGGAGGCTGACCCGGCGCATCCCGGAAGTGGGTGCCGATGCGGACCTTCGCCTGCGCCTGCGCGCGATCCGCAAATACGGCGTCAGCCCACTGGTGCCGGCCGCCGTGAAACGGCGGCGGCGGCGCGTGCGCGCCGAGAGCGGGGCACCGGGATCGCTGCTGAGGACGACCGACGCCGTGGCGCTCACGGACGAGGAGGAAGGGGGAGGAGGAGGGGGGGTTCGCGCGGCGGCTCGACGGCCCGCTGTGGTGGCGGGCGCTGGCGGGCGATCTGGTCGACTACGGTGAGACGCTCGGCGTCTCGGCCCAGCTGCGCCGAGAGTCGGCCGACGAGCGGATCGACCGCCGCCATCCCTTCCTGTACGACCTCGAGCTGCTGCAGACGGCGCTCGCCGACCCGCCCGAGCTGCAGTTCGACCCGGTACGCGACCGCGCGCTGCTGCGCGACGGGCTGGCGGGGCACATCCCCGAGGCGGTGCGCACCCGGCACGCGAAGAGCTTCTTCACCGATCTCCTGCCCGACGGGCTCGCCGCCGATGGCGCTCTGCTCGCCGCGGGTCCCGCCGGAACCGACGCCCCGGTGCGCGCGTTCGTGCGCAGCGAGCCTCTGCAGGCGCTCCTGCGGGGAGAGACCGACCTTCGCCGCGGCCGAGCCGCGCGCCGGCTCTGGCAGGTCGGCCTGGCGGACGTGTGGCTGCGGGCGCTTGAGCATCCGGAGTACCCGCGCGAGCTGCTCGATAGGGCAGCGCGTCGCGCGGTATAGAGCTCACGCCTCTACCGTGGGCGGCAAGACAGACCGGTACTTTTTTCATACCGGTACTTTTTCTAGTCTTGAGGACCGCGCGAACGTTCATATCCTTTGCTTCTCCACCGTCCTCCACCTACGAAAGGAAACCATGGAGAAGGACACCAAAGAGTACGAGGCCCCCAGGATCGAGGATCACGGCGACCTCGCGGAACTCACCGCCGGCCAAGCGTCAGGCGCATCGACCGATGCCGCCTTCCCCGCCAAGACGCCCGTGGGGGATCTGACCTTCTCCACTCCGTAGTCACGGAGCGGAAGGCCATGTGGCTATATGCCGGCCCCCTGGTGGGGACCGGCATATAGTGCTGCTCCTTTGCTCAAAGAGGAGTGGCGTGGCGACTCGCACGCGGTCGGCTGAGCGGCGCCTGATGGTGGCCCCACCCAAAGGCAGAGCCACCATCGCGTCGCGGCTACCTGTACCGCCCTTCGTTAGTAGTCCTCCCCGAATTCGGTCGCCAGCGTGAGCCCTTTGCCGCCGAGGATCGATGAGTATTTCCCGGTCGCGGCGTTTTTCTCGCCGCCGAGCACGGAGGACAATTCGCCGTGCGCGGTGTTCGCGCTGCCGCCGCTCACCGAGGCCTCAAAACCACTGGCCGTATTGAGGAATCCGCCGCTTACGGTGGCGAAATCGTCGCTTGCGATGTTTTCGGCGCCGCCGCCCGCCCAGCTGGCGGTGCCGGAGGCGTCGTTGTAGAGGCCACCGCTCGCCGCGGCTCCGAGGCCGCTGGCTTTGTTGAGCTGGCCGCCACTCACCGCGGCCCCTTGGTTGCTTGCCGTATTGCCATAGCCGCCGCTGACCGATGCGCGCAGCCCGCTGGCGGTGCCGTATTCGCCGCCGCCCACCGCGGCGCCGGCGGCGCTGGCCGCGTTGTGTTCGCCGCCGCCCACCGCGGCGTCGGCGGCGCTCACGGTGTTGCGCACACCCGCGAGCAATCCGCCATAGCTGGTGAAGGACTGTTTGAACGTCCCTACGACGAGGTTGTTGGACCCCGTCTGCGTGCCCGGTTCTTCGTCCCTGCCGACGACGAGGTTGCCGAGCCCGTTGATTTCGCTCTCTTTGGCAGCCCCCGACACGACCTGCACGTTGGCGCCGGAGAACTGAATCGTCGGCTTTTTGTCGATGCCTTCCTTGACGAATTTGACGTAGGGAAGCACCGCTAGCAGCGTTTCCTTCTCGGCAGTGGTCAGACCGGCGAACGTCCCTTCTTTACCTTCTTTACCCGCTTTGCCTTCTTTGCCTTCTTTGCCTTCTGCACCAAGTTCGGTCAGTTTATATTGCGCGGGGCATGCGCCTTTCGTGGGCGTCACCGTCGCGGCGTTTTCGGCTTCCGGGATACAGAGACTCACCCCACCCGCGGCGGACGCTCCGGCCGCACTCACAAGCAACAAGCCAGCGGCCACACAGACAGCTGACGCCACCCTCCAAAGGGCCCTGAACGAGTTCATCAAGCCACCTCCCCTGCTAGAGATAAGCGAGCGAGCACAAAGCGTCGCCCGCGATTGCCGAGCATCGTGGCAGGCTCGGGTCACGCGCGTCGGCTCCCACCGCCCGGCTTGGAAGAATCTCAGCGCCGCCGGAGTTGATGGCGGCATAATGCTCTCCAGCACGATGCCTGACATCACGCCCTACAACACCTTGCGCGGCGTCTGCACGCCGGCGACATCGAGGATCACCGTCCCCGATCACGTCGCCTACCGCAGCCTCCCCTCGGAGACCGTCATACTCAACCTCCAAACGGGGCGATATCATGGGCTGAACCCTACCGCCGGCAGCATGCTCCAGGCGCTCGAGCGGGCCGCCTGCGTGCGCGACGCGGCGGCCGTGGTCGCCGAGGAGTACGCACAGCCGCTGGCGATCGTCGAGCAAGACATGTGCGAGCTCTGCGACGCCCTGCTCGCGCGGGGATTGATCGAGCTCGATGGTGAGCCCTCGCGCTGAGCCGCATCGCCGCGCCGACGCGCACAGCACGGGGATGGGCGGCCCGCCGCACAAGCGCCCGCGGCGCCCGGGGGAGCGCGCGCGCCTCGTCTGCGAGATCGTCGCGGCCTACCTGCAGGCGCGTCGTGAGCTGCGGCGCGCCCCGATCGCCTCGGTGCTTGCGGCACTGCGCTCGGAATCCCCGCCTCCGCAGACAGCGCCGGCGCTGGCGGCGGCCCAGCTCGAGGAGGCCCGCAGCCTCGGATGGATCGTGACCCGAACCCTGACGCTGATGCCGGGCGACACCCGCTGCCTGGCGCGCTCGCTCGTCCTCACCCGGCTGCTGGCCCGGCGGGGGATCCCCTCAAAGCTCGTGATCGGGGCACAGGCCGTGCCGGAGTTCCTCGCCCACGCCTGGGTCGAGTGCGATGGCCAGCCCGTCCTATCCCCCGGCGACGAGTCGCTCGGCCGGCTCGTCGAGCTCTGACGCCGGCTGGTCGAACTCTGGCAGGGTGCGAAGCGCCGTAAGTCCTGCCGCAGTCCCACCGTTACTCTGCCATGTCGAAGCCCAGCGCCTCCAGTGCCCCGGTGGGAGTATCGAGCCACCTGCTCGACACTGGCGCCGCGGTCGCGCTGATCGCAAGGGAGGGTCCGCGGGAGCGCATCGGCGCGGTGCTGGAGGAGCAGGGGTGGGAGCTGGCCGCCTTCGAGGACGTGGAGGATCTGCTCGAGCGGCGTGGCGAGCACGACAGCAGGCTCGTCGCACTCTGGATCGAGGATGCAAGCTCCAGCGCGGCCCAGCAGGTCGAGATGCTCCAACACGGCATCGAGCACGCCCTGGTGGTGGTGATCTGCCCCGAGATCCAGCGCTGGGATGTTCGCGCGGTGCTGGCAGCCGGGGCGGCCGGGGTGGTGCTCGAGCGGGAGCTGGCGGGCGCGCTCGGCCCCTGCCTGGACGCCGTGCGCGTGGGGCAGATCTGCGTGCCCCGACAGCAGTGGCGGCAGATCGCGCCGCCGGCCCTCTCCGCCCGGGAGAAGCAGATTCTCGGCTTGGTCGTAATGGGCTACATGAACAGCCAGATCGCCGAGCGCCTGTTCCTGTCGGAGAGCACCGTCAAGAGCCACCTCTCATCGGCCTTCGGGAAGCTGGGGGTGCGCTCGCGCAACGAGGCGGTCCATCTGATTCTTGACTCGGAGCGGGGATTCGGCATGGGGATCCTCGCGTTGGGAGGGCAACCGCTGGAGGCAGAGACCGGCTAGCAGGACTACAAGCGCCAGGGAGGCGAACGAATGAGCGGGGGCGTAGGCAGCAAGGCAGAGATAACATTTCCGGAAGCGAGACCGAGCGCGGAGGCGCTGCCAGAGCCGGCGGGCTTCACCGAGCTCGAGGGCAGGCGCGCACGGATCGCGGGGGCGCGCGACGGGCGGCTCGCCGAGGCGCGGGGCCTGCTCGAGAACCGCTCGCGCGAATCGCTGTTCCGCCGCGCGCTGCTGGCGGCGGACGTGGTGGCGATCGTCGGCGCCTTCGTGGTGCTGGCGGCGGTCTCCGGGAAGTCGCTGCAGCTGACGTGGGTGAGCGTCTGCGGGCTGTTGACGCTGCTGCTGGGCGCCAAGGTGATGGGGCTGTACAACCGCGACGACGTGTTGCTGCACAAGACCACGCTCGACGAGGCGCCAAAGCTCTTCCAGGTGGCCACGCTCGGCGCCCTGGTCGCCTGGCTGGCGGGTGGCTTCGTGATCCACGGCGACCTGCTCAGCCGCCGCCAGGCGCTGCTGCTGTGGCTGGTGCTGATCCTGCTGCTGGTGCTCGTCCGGGCAACCGCTCGCACTCTCGCCTTGCGGACCCTGCCGGCCGAACGGTGCCTGTTCATCGGCGACCAGGCCGCCGCGCGGACGATCCGCTCGAAGCTCGCGGGGCACGGCGGCGTCAAGGCCGAACTGGTGGGGCACCTCCAGCTCGACGACGTGGGGACGTGGTCGACGAACACCGTCTCGGAGCAGCGGCTCGCGGAGATCCGCGATCTGGCGAGCACACTGAACGTGCACCGCGCGATCGTCGCGCCCACCAGCGCCGATGGTGGCGAGATGCTCGATCTGGTGCGCACTTTGAAGGCGGTCGGCGTGCGGGTCAGCGTGCTGCCGCGCCTGCTCGAGGTGGTGGGCTCCTCGGTGGAGTTCGACGACCTCCACGGCGTCACGCTGATGGGCGTCAGACGCTTCGAGATGTCGCGCTCCTCTGCCGTCGTCAAGCGCGCCTTCGACCTCTTCGGCGCCTCGCTGGGGCTGCTGGCGGTGGCGCCACTGTTCATCGTGATCGCCATCGCGATCAAGCTCGAGGACCGCGGGCCGGTGTTCTTCCGCCAGCAGCGCGTGGGGCGCCACGGCAAGCACTTCGACCTGTTGAAGTTCCGCACGATGATCCCCAACGCCGAGGCGCTGAAGGACTCGCTGCGCGACCGCAACGAGGCACAGCCTGGCCTCTTCAAGATCGCCGACGACCCCCGCGTAACGCGCGTGGGCAAGCTGCTGCGCAAGAGCGCCCTCGACGAGCTGCCGCAGCTGCTGAACATCATCCGCGGCGAGATGAGCCTCGTCGGCCCACGGCCGCTGGTGCTCGACGAGGACCGCCACGTGGAGGGCTGGTATCGCCGGCGCCTGGAGCTGATGCCGGGAATGACCGGCCCCTGGCAGATCCTCGGCCCGGCGCGCGTGCCGCTCAACGAGATGGGCGCGATGGACTACCTGTACGTCGCGAACTGGTCGCTGTGGGGCGACGTCAAGATCCTGCTGCGCACCGTCCCCCATGTGCTCGGCAGGCGGGGGCTGTGAGGCTCGCCTCCGAGCTCGCCGTCGCCATGGGCGGCCATCCGGCAGGCTGCGATCACCACGACGCTCACCGTGAGCCACACGAGCGATAGCAGGATCAGTATGAGCGTCAGCATCTGGATCACGCGTTGGGGGGTAGGTCCATATCCCTTACAACACTTCTACCCACAGTTCAGACCATCTATCGGACGAACCTTGGATCGGCTTGACCGTTGTTGCCGTGCGGGGACGCTCAGGCAGCGGGCAGCGATGTCCACGAGACAGCTCCTCGCGCGTGTGGACAGCCAGCAGCGGATCGCCGATCTCCCATCTTCCGGCGTGCCGCCGACGGGGTCGCCCACTCCGGACTGCCCCTAAACCTATTCCGGATCGCCCGCCAATCCAGGAGGCGCTCGTTACACTGTCATACATGGCTGCAGCCCGTCAGTTCTCAGCTCGCATGGATGCGTCGGTGCTTGACCGTCTGGAGCACCGCGGGTCACGCACGGGCCTGAACAAGTCGCGCCTCGCGGAGCGGTACATCGATGAGGGGATCCGCATCGAAGACCACCCGGGAATCGTGTTCCGCGACGGACCCGCCGGCCGTCGCCCCGGACTTGCGGCCGGCCCAGATGTCTGGGAGGTCATTGGCGTGCTCAATGGAGCCCCCGAGCGCGGCGAGGCGGCGATCCTCTACACGGCCGACTACCTGAACCTCCCGCCCACCAGCGTGCGCTCCGCCGTCAGCTACTACGCCGCCTATCCAGCCGAGATCGACGAGTGGATCGCTCGCAACGACGAGGAAGCTGAGGCCGCCGAGGCCGCGTGGCGCCGTGAACAGGCAGCGCTTGATTGAAGCTGCTGCTCGACGAGATGTATGCAACGGCAGTTGCCGAGCAACTGCGCGAGCGTGACCGCGATGTCGTCGCCGTCGCTGAGCGCGCCGATCTACGAGGCAGCCCCGACGAAGATCTCCTTGCCTGGGCGCAGACCGAGGATCGTGTGCTCGTCACCGACAACCAGCGTGACTTCATCCCGATCCACCACCGCCGTATCGCAAGCGGCAATGACCACCAGGGTCTGATCTTGACGACCAACCGGCGCTTCCCCCGTGGCCAGCCGGCGACCACCGGCAGGCTGGTCGTGGTTCTCGATGAGTTCCTGAGTACCACCGCGCCTTGCATTGCACGCAACCCCAGCTTCATCCACTGGCTCCAGTAGGGGATCTTGGCGTCGGCCTCGCCCATGCCAACCTCGTTGCGCTCGCGGCGCGCCTCCAGACCATCGAGATCGCCACCTTCGACGAGCGTCACTTCCAGACGATCCGGCCCCTGCGGGGCGGTGACGCAGCAATGGGGACCGTACCCCGCGTAAGTCCAGCGGCGCGCCCGCCGTTGATCTGGCATGGAAGGGGGCAACATCCAGGCGAGCCGGCCCACGGCCCAGGGGGTTGTTCAAGATCGCCGGCGTTCCCCGCGCGACCCGCGTGGGCAGGCCGGCGCGTACCGTCTGGCGCGTGCCCGAGCGGCGGGTGCGGTGCCGCAGCGAGACCTGAGCCCGAGCAGCGATCCCGTCCGCAGCGACGAGGAGCTGGCTCGCGAGATCAACACCGAGCACGGCCACGTCGAAGCGCACAAGCGCAACACCATCCAGCACGCGATCCTCTGCGGCGAACTGCTGTTAGAGATGAAGCGGCGGGTCGGGCACGGCAACTGGCTGGCCTGGGTCGGGGAGCACTTCGAGGCGAGCGAGCGCACGGCCCGCAACTACATGGAGATCGCCAAATCGGCAGCGGTTGCCGATTTGAGCGACGACACCACGATGCGCTCGGCGCTGAGAGCGCTTGCGTCGCGATCCCAGTCCGAGGAGGAGACCAAGCGCGAACAGGCAGCCACCGTGCCTGCCAACAGCCGCCTCCCGCTGGAGGATGACGAGCGGCCCATCCCCGATGCCGAGGCGGTCGAGACGCCGAGAGCCGGCCTGGGCAAAGACGACCAGAGCACCTGGGCAAGCGTCCCCTCACGCCTGACCACCATCAGACGGGTCTTCAGCGAAGCCGCCAGCGGGGAGCTCGACGACCGAAGCGCCAGCAAGGTCCTGTACGAGGCAGCGCGGGAAGCGCGCCAGGCCGCAACCGATCTGGAGCTGCTGGCGGCCGCGCTCGAGAAGCGCGGGGGGTGACTGGGGCCTTACCCGTCAGCTCTTCACTGACGCTCGGGCGCGACCAGCGATCGTGGCCGCCCTATGAGGTGCCCTGGCCAGCTTTCGCTTGGCCCATCGCAGTCGCACCGATGTGGAGTTGAGACTGCGAGCAGGTTTCAGGCCGTGCTGCACTTGCAGCGCAGACGGCGTGAGCGTGTCGTCTAGGCCAAATCGGGCGGCAAACTGGTCGATAGCGAGCAGCTTGTCTGAAACGCCGGGGAAGTGACAAATGAAGCGGTCCGTGAGCAATGTGCCGTACTCGTAGGGCCGCGCGTTGATGAGGGTGTGATCGACAATGTCGACGCTGTCACGGAACCCACCGGTTTCGATCGCCCACAGCATCGCGTCCTGATCCCCTTTCGTGAAGTAACCATGTTCTGGGCGCCACCAGCTCGCGACTTCCTCGGTCCTCACCGATAGTGCCAGCGTCAAGAGCTCGTGCGCTGCGGGGACGCCCCTGATCGCCCAGACGCCGGCGTTGATGAGCGTCCATTTATTTGCGGTATTTGTCGGGCTGTCGGCTATGACGAGCATCTTGCCGTTCGCCTCCGCGCGGGCAATGAGGTCAGCGAACGTGTTCTGCTCGAAGTCGGTCACGAAGGCATCATCATCAAGCCATATCACCCAATCGGAGGCTTCGAGCGACTGCCTGACGGCCTCCAGCTTGAAGTAGAAGCGGTTCAGCAGCCCCGGGAAGGGGCCTCCCTCGATCCGATAGTCGAAGCCATGCATCGCCGCATATATGCGGTGGTTGACAGCCGACCGCAAGCGAAGCCGATCGCCGCCGGAAAGGAGGGTGATCATCGCGGCAGATCGTAATGGGTCTTAGAAGCCTCTGCAATGTCGGGCTCCCGCACCGATGCCCTCTACCCAAAGCGGCTCAGCATCACTTGCTGCAGAAGACGCCTTGGAGAGCCCACAAAGATGACCGCTACTACGGCCGCCGCGGCGCCAGACCACACCAACCGCATGACACCACCCACAAGGGTATCCGTCGACGCAGTAGCCACTGCCAGCACGTAAACGGCAGCACAGGTAAGTAAGACGGCGCCAATAGCACGCCATGGAATCCGCGCGGGATTCCCCGCCCGGTGTGCGTATGCCGACATTCCGGGCTATTCTCGTACCCCACGCCGTCACCAACTCCAACACCCCTGAGAATCTTCGGACAGTTTATTTATGGCAGGTTCGGCGCACCCCCCCCGTAGGCCTGGATATGGACGTATGCAGAGTCAGCCCAATCGTGGGTACGGGCCGCCGCCAAAGCCGCGCTTTCTCTCACATCCCGAGGGATCTCGAGCGCCTCATTCACGACATCAAACGGTGATACCTCCCACGTAAAAAGGGCGGGCCTACCAACGAACTCGTCCGTCCCCTGGCGAGGAGCGAGGACAGCGAGTCCCAACGAAAGTGCAAGCAGGAGCGCACCGCTCGAAAATACCTCAGAGTAATTAAGCACCGCGACGTCAGCCAATGCGTAGAGCTCTGCGACTTCGACCTCGGGAATGTAACGATCCAAGAGAACGACGCGCTTGTCGGCAGCTGCCATCCTCTTTAGCTCCTGGGTAACGCCAACATCCTTTGGAGCGCCAGCGATAATCAGACGAGTAGACGTCGATGCGCGCACCTCCAAATCACTCACCAGCTCCACAAGCCGCTTGTATGTGCGGATCTGCCCAAACGCGAGCAGGACTTGATCTGAATCGTCAAATCCGTATCGGGCGCGCAGAGCCTTTCGATCCGCACTTGGTGGCCCGTAGGCATCTAGGTAATTCCCGTGACGAGCCAGATACATTGGTCCCGTCCGACCCAATCGTTTACGAACAAGTTGAGCCGCATGGGGCGTATGCACGATAACGGCATCCGCCTCCCGCGCAAGCCAGCGATACAGATTGATCTGCGGGGCGGGAGCGTCCGGGCTGTGCGGGCGGATGTTATGCGCTGTCCACACGATCCTGACCCCGCGCGCCCGAAGTACGCGCACGCTGCTGTGGAGCGCAAGTGCGGCAGCCCCCACACGAAACCCATGAGTCAACCCAGCCCCGGCGCCAACCATGATGTACTCTGGCCAATGTACATGGAGCGCTTCATACCTTTGACCTCTAGAGAGGAGCCTCCACGGCCGAAGGTCAGCAGCGCACACGTTAACTCCCTGCGCTCGCAGCGCGCCGTACAGCAGTGAAATATAAGGATTGTCACCGGTATCGAGCGGTGATGCCCCAATGGTCATCACTAGAAACCCTTCTCTTTCAGATAGGTTGATTCAAGGGATTGATTTGACGTAAACGGGCATGGAATCAGGTAAGTTCCCTTGTCGACAACGGCACGGAGGATATCGGCTCTTCGGCCCGGCGACGCTTAGCCCGGCCACAGCGATACCCAGCGTGGGCACTCCTGGGAGATCTTGCGCAAGACGGCGCACAGGGCCGCGTCATCCCCGGCCCCGCACGGCTCACGGCGCCTGGTCGAGCGATGCTGCCCACAGCGATCTGGCACGCCCGTGCTACGAGACACCCAAGCGATCCTGGAGCATCACGACCGCCCCTGGGCTGACGGGAGACCCGGTAGCCAGGTCCATTACTCGGGGGGGTCTATACTCGGACGGACCACTCAGCGTCCGGATCCCCGCGGCCAAGGGGCCGAGCATCCAGCATTCCGCGCCACCCTGCGTAAGCCCTAGCCTCTCCCCACCGTTGTTGTTAGACCATGGCGGAGGCCAGGATTCGGATGAGTCAGACACGGACACCCAAACCGCGCAACAACAACGTGATCGTTCCTCACATCACAACGGATGTCCGCCGTGGCTGACTCCCCGATCAACGGCAATGGACACGCAACGTCCCCCTCGTTCAAGGATCTCCGCACCCGACTCTCCTCACCTGACGAGCCAGAGGCACAGCGACGACCGTCCATGAGGTCGCAGCTGGGCCCGCTGCTCGGCCATCGGCGCGGGTCGATTGTGGCGCTCGCGATCGCCTCCGTGTGCTCCGGCGTCACAGAAGCCGGCGTCCTCGCGATCGTGGCCCAGGTGGCCACCACGCTGGTCAATGGAGTCAAGCAGGTTCATCTTGCGTTCGGGCCGTTGCACGCAGAGGTATCGGTCGGTGCCCTGCTGGCCATAGCGTTCGTGCTGGCCGTCATTCGCGTCGCTCTTCAAGTGTTCGTCTCGTTCATTCCCGCGCGCGTCGCCACCGACGTGCAGGGACGCCTGCGCCGCAGCATGTTCGCAGCCTTCACCCAGTCCTCCTGGGACATGCAGTCGTGCGACCGCGAGGGACACTTTCAGGAGATCATGACCAGCCAGATCTGGCAAGCCAGCCAGGGCGCGCTGCAGGCTACGACGCTGGTCTCCTGGCTGTTCACGTTCTCGGTCCTGGTTATCGCGGCGCTGGTCTTGAACCTCGTGGCCGCCGGAGTCGTCTTGACGGCCGCCGTCATGCTGTTTTTCTTCATGCGGCCGATCAACTCCATTGGCACCCGGAGCGCGCGGTCGCTTTCCCAGGCTCAGATGGCCTACGCGGGTGGAGTGGGCGAGGCGAATCGCGTGGCCGAAGAGACCCGTGTGTTCGGCGTGGCCGAGGCGCAGCGCAGCCGCATCGAAAAGTTTATCGCCCCTATCGAAGGTCTGTATTTTCGCACCCAGTTCATCGCCCGCCTGGTTCCAAACGTCTACCAAAGCCTAGTCTACCTCGTGCTCATCGGGGGGCTCGCGGCTCTGTACGAGTCTGGCAGCAGTCATATGGCCTCCCTGGGAGCAGTTGTCCTGCTGCTCGTGCGGGCCGGGCTTTACGGCCAGCAGATCCAGACTTCATACACCATCGTGCGTCAAGCCACCCCCTTCATCGAACGCCTGAACGAGGCCGAGCGGCGCTATGCAACAAGCAGCCCGGCAAGCGGCCGGTCATCGATGTCCACGGTGAAGACGCTGACGTTCGAGAACGTTTCGTTCGCTTACCAGCCTGGTCGCCCTGTGCTGTCCGATATCGACTTCGAGGTCTTCGGCAGCGAAGCCGTGGGGGTGGTCGGCCCATCCGGCGCCGGCAAGTCGACGCTGGTGCAGATCCTCCTGAACCTGCGCACACCGGACGAGGGCCAATATCTAATCAACGGCGTGCCCGTGCAGCAGTTCAACCCGGACCATTGGTATGCGCGAGTCGCTTATGTCCCGCAGGAACCCCGCCTGGTGCATGCGTCGGTGGCGGACAACATCCGGTTCTTCCGCGATCTCGACGACGAGGCGGTTGTGCGAGGCGCCCAACTCGCCCGCATCCACGATGACATCGAAAGCTGGCCCAAAGGCTATGACACGATCGTGGGGCCCCGAGCAGACGCGGTCTCAGGCGGACAGCAGCAGCGGATCTGTCTCGCGCGTGCGCTCGCCGCCCAACCGGAAGTCCTGATCCTGGACGAGCCGACCAGCGCTCTGGACCCGCGCTCAGAGGCCCTCATCCAGGAGTCCCTAACCACCCTCAAGCACAAACTCACGTTGTTCATCATCGCGCATCGCATGTCGACACTCGACATCTGCGATCGAGTCATGGTCATCCTCGACGGCCGCCTGGACGCCTTTGACACGATCGCGCAGCTAGAGATGACCAACCCCTATTACCGCTCAGCTTCGACCGTGGCCGTGGGAGTAACTGGAGGGGCTGACTTTGATGCGAATCCTGGGTACGGAACCGACGGGAGAGCTGAATAGGGGCTTGATGTTTTGGCCGCATCCCCGTGATCGGCCGCAGGGACGATCCTTTATGGTCGCTCCCACAAATCCAAGGGAAAGGCAGCAAGAAGCCGACGAGCGTCGAAGACGGGCCCCCGTTCGCCGCCCATACGGACAGCTTCCTCGACGGTGTCGGCTACCTCCGGGTCCGAACGTCCCGTGCCTAGGTAGTAGTCCTCGTACTTGAGAGGGTCCTCGATCGAGGATGAGATCAGACGAGCAGGAATGCCCAGCGACTCCGCCACGACAATAGCGTGCAGGGAGGAACCGGCCACGAATTCGCTTTGAGCAATACGCTTGAGACATACCTCGACAGGGGAGCGCGGATCAAGGAGCGTGGGAGCAGGCTCATACGTTGGAAAATCATTGAAATTGGGGACGACCGTCAGTGGATATTGCTTTAATCGCGCGCAGCTTACTAGCTCAGGAGCGACGAGAGGCAGTAGCAAGACGGGATCGCCAAAGATTGCCGGCGCCTCCACACCACGGTCGGCGAGAAAGTCTCGGGTACGATGACCCCGCACCGCCCTCACATCGAGTGCACTGAAGGCGTAGTCGCTGTCAGGTCGCTTACCATTGACGCCGGTGCCCCAGATGACGTCGTGGTCACGGGCAAAATGCAACACGGAGCCTACAGACAACAATCTGCGGTCGCTAGGCGCCGTTCGAGGGTTGACTCGATGCATGGCTAGGATGCGCGCCACAAGGAGAGGGCCAAGAAGGTCGCCAAAGTTGTTCACGCGACGACCTATTTCTATCGGAAGTCGCTTGGTCACCGAATGAGGTAGACGCGACCTGCGTGGATTCCAACTAAATAATTCGACTCGAGGCATGAGCAGACTAAGCCTCCCGTTATGGGCCTTCTCGATTAGCTGCTTGCAGGCCGCATTGCTGTGACATCGACTACAAAGCCGCCCAATACATGCTCCACGGCTTCCCACGACTCGGACCCAGGCACCTGCAGGTCAACTTGAGCCCAACGCTTGGAAAGATGTGACGCGACGATTGACGCCGCGCCGTTCTCCTCGTCGATCACGGCCCAGCCCGGCTTATCCGCTACGTACGCGGCCAACGCATCCTCACTTCCCGAGTTTACCATCGCTATTCTAGGAATTGGCAAGGTAAGATATTGCACGGCCTTACTCGGCATTTGCGCCGGATTTTGCCAGCCGATGACGACTGCCGCGTGAAAGATATGCGCCTCAGCAAGAACCTCCGCCCATGAAATTGGTGGTCGGCGGTCAACCTCTACGTGATCTGAGATTGCCTCAAGAGATCCTTCCCAATCTGGTCCATACTGACGAAGGACGACCTTGTCCCACTCGCCACTGTCAGCCAGCCGCTGAAAGATCCTTGCGAAGTTGACTCTCGCGCCGTATAGGCTTCCGTAGTGAACCAGCCGTAGTTCGTTGCCCGGATTCTTTTTTGCGTTGGGCACTGGGGAACTGGCTTCTACGTCAGGGGAATTATAGCCATTGGGCCGAACCAAAACGCGGAGGTGTGGGAATAAGCCTCTGAGTGCGTCGCCCTGGCCCTGAGTGGTCACAATTACACCCCGTGCAGAAGCCCATAGCCGTCGCTCCAAGCGTGCGGCTCGCCGTCGCTGGAGCCATCCACCCTCGGGATACGGGTTTGTAAGCATCCACGGATCGCCAATATCAACAATGTAGGGAATGTGATTATGAACCAGCTTTTGCGCGGCGAAGGGAAGCGGAGAGCATGGGTAGCCAACTAGCACCGCAGCATCGACTTTTGGGCACCAACGACGTAGTGACTGTCTGGCGGTAATCTCATACTTATCGAGAAGAACGTGAGACGTGAGACCGCGCGCCAAACGCCTATACCATGACGACGTAGTCCTTTTACCGTCGCCTGCCAGCCATTGGGGGATGTTCTTTTCTCCGATTCTCTCGACTTCCCCATAGCGCTGTAAAGCATTGATGAGATGTTCAGTGCGCTGACCGCGAGGGGAGAAGTCTATAGGAAGTCGCTCCGACCAAGCGACTACCCCAAATCGCATTGGTGCGGAACTCGTCCTTTGCATGCCTGTTCCAGTCATATGCTGGTCTTCCCACAAAGCGCTTGCCAGTTTCCTTGCGTGATCGACTGCCTCAGGTCTTGGCAGTCGGGACAAACTCGTCGGATCGGGAGACACCGCTGGCTGCACCAACATCACGAGACGATTTGTCGCCCTTTGTCGCGTATGAATAGGCAGGCTCGCCGGACTTCGCACCGTTGGCGATGACCCCCAGCAGCGGCGAGCCACTACTTGAGAGAACCTGGTGGAGTCGTTCCGCGGCGTCACGCCGGCTGTGCCCGACCCGACCCACGATCACGACGCCGTCGACCTTGGTAAGTAGCGGGAACGCATCCGAGACGGCGATGAGCGGTGGCGTGTCTATCACAACGAGGTCGTACGCCGACTTCGCCTGCTCGAGCACCGCATCCATCGCGCGGCTCTCGAGCAGCTCGCCCGGATTGGGAGGCAGCACGGCGCCGGCGGTCAACACGTCCAATATCCGCCCCTCGGACCCCTCGCCGGGCTGCGCCTCAACCTCAATCGACTGAACCGCGTCGCCAGTAGCGATTGTGTTAATCAGCACATCCGCAAGGCCCAGGCCGGACTGGATGTCAAGCTGTTGGATAAGCGTCGGATGCCGCAGATCCACCTCCACGAGCAGCACGCGCGAGCCCAACCTCGCCGCCGCCTCAGCTAGGCGGCGGGCGATCGTTGTCTTACCGTCGCCCGGCTCGGGGGAAGCAATCAGGATCGTGCGCAGGTCACGATCGACGTTGAAGAAGCGCAGATGAGCACGAATCAGACTGAACGCCTCAGCCTCGGCGGACGGGAGCAGCGCCCGCCCGCCACTATTGCGCCGTGCGGATAGCGATAGCGAAGAGCTCTCGGGGACGACGCCGAGCATAGGAAGGCGATAGATCGCCTCCAGATCCTCTGGCCTCTTGATCCGGCGGTCGAGACGCTCGAGCACGAACGCGAAGCCGAGGCCAAGCAACAAGCCCAGAATCGCACCCAGGCCCGTGTTCCTCTTGGTCTTCGGCGATGAGGGACTGCTCGGCGGCAGAGCTTCCTGGTCTACCTGAACGTTGCCATGATCCAGTTCTGTGAGGAGGCGCAGCGACTGCGCACGATTCTGGAGACCCAGTCCGTCCTGACCTACCCGCTGCAGCGGGGGCAGTTCCGCCAGCTGCTCATTCACGTGCGCGAGCGCAGACTCGAGGAACTTGTGATTGGCGCTCCGCTGCTCCCTGACGAACTGGCGTGCGTAGGTATTAGCGATCTCGGATGCCAACACCGGAGAGGTCGCTGTAGCCGCGACGTCGACGATGTTCGATTCTCCCTGCGCAGCTACGCTCAGACTGGCGCTGACCTCTTCGGCGGTCAGCCCGTGGCCCAGCAAGCTCGCGGTCCTCGCCACGGTGTCACCAGCCCTGGTGAGTTCGACGTCGCTGACTTGCTGGCCCAGCGCACTGCTGCTACCACCGCTGGTCGAGAGTCCCGCGATCTGCTGAGTGAGCGAGTTGCTGACGAAGACAACCGAAGCAGTCGCCGTGTACTTCTTGGTCTGGCGCTTGGAGAGCCCAAAGGCCGCGCCAGCGGCAAGGACGAGGCAGAGCAGGATCAACGGCGCGCGCCGCCGCAGGGCACCTAAAGCCTGCTCAAAATTTAGTCCTTCGGAATCTTGTTGCACGTGGGGGTATCTCCAAGATCGCTCGGTCCTCGCACCTACAAACCGTCCTTGCGCCTAGAAACTTTCTGGGGCACCATATAAGAAGTCTACGGTACGTGGCGTTGTAGACTATCCGACCTTGCGTATGCCTGAGCACGCTCTACCCAGACCCTACGAGCCCGACGCCCGCGAGCAGCAGAGCACGCCGTACCCTCGGAGCAGCGCGGTGGCAGCACAAGCCCAAGGATTGTTCTTGGCGGCCCTGAGAAGGCCACGTGATGGCAAGCACCTGCAAGACGTGCACATCCGAGAGTCGGTCCCCACTATAGAGACCTTGGATACCCTTTCAACCCCGCTGTCTACTCAACGCGAGCAGGCCCAAATCTTGAGTACGGGAGCCGCTCGTTGGAGTCTCCTTGATTCGACAATTGTGCCCAATGGATACAGATTTTCTCGCTTGCGGATCTTTTCCCTGCGAATCCGCCTAATATTGTGGATTCTCTGATTACGTAAATCTATGCAACCTGATCTTGACCCATATACAAGGCTTCGAAGCTTTATCTCGGTTGACTTCCTACTCCTCACGTTCGCAGCCACAGCTTCTGTAGCAATTGGTGCGATGGTGACAAAGTCGCCCACCGCGGCGATAGTACTGCTGGTGACTTTCACCGGTATTTCTATTGCACTGACTCGCCCGCTGCTGTTATTTGCGATTGGCATTCTTTTTCTTGCTGTCGAACCTGTCAAGATCCTTGGGAAAGGCTCGGTTTTTTCCAGTAACCCAGAAGCGTATAAGCTGATCCTCTATGTTTGCTTTATCCCTCTTCTCTTCAGGCGTGGGATTGTCCCTAGAAACTGTGCGCCGCTTGTCGCGTATGCAGTAGTTACGGTGCTATCGGAGGCCTTTGGAACCAGCCTCCCCGGTCTGACCATATCGCAAACAACAGCCAGCCTGGCATCACTAGCCCTCGCCTGGCTGGTATTTGCCATCAAATGGGACTGGCGCCGCGATCATCCTCTGCTCAAGGTATTGGCCTGGGTGCCGATCATTAGCGTACTTGTCGGCCTTTTCCTTCAAGCCATCGGGATTTGGTCACTTTTTAGTCACGCATCGCCGCCACGCCTAGGGGGTGCCACGACCACAGCTTGGCTCGGCACCTTTGGCGTTTGCGCGGTTATCGCGTGTTTGGCACTCTATGATCGAGAGCAGTGGAGATGGGCTAAGTTTATTGGCTTTATAGATATCGTGATCCTTGGCGCCACCCTCACTCGGGGCGCTGTGCTTGCGCTGGGTATCGTAATGCTACCTTTGCTAGTCAGATTCGGCCGACACCAGCTGTCGGTAAATGGCGTAACTGGAATGATGAAGCTAGCGACAGCGGCCGCAATTGCTATTGCCGGGGCCGCTCTCCTGATCCCCGGAATAGAGGCCCGCAATGAAAATGCGGTAGCCTATGATGCGGCACAGGGTGTCGTCAAGCACGAAATTGCCTCTGGGCGTTTCCAATCGTGGTCCTTTACATACGAACAAGCAAAGGTAAACCTCGTGTTTGGTCGTGGCCTCGGGGCAGGGCCCATTGTTGGCGATATCCCTGGAAGCCCTCCGGGCTTCACTGCACAGCACAACGAGTATCTCCGCATGCTGCTTGAGTTGGGGATCGTCGGCGGTCTCATCTTGATGATGACAATAATAATAACAATGGTTTCACAGATCCGACGGTCACCACTCCCGGTCCGGGCCGACCTCGCGGCAGCGGGAGTGGCTTTTGCGTTGTACTCTATCACTGAAAATACTCTCTCGGCACCGCCCCTCGCCGTAGCGTTTCTCCTCGTGTTTGGTATCGCAGGCAGCCGTGCGAGCCTGTCGCCTCTTGCTCCCAGGGGACTCTGACGCGTTCCGTGCTTGGGCCCCTCTCGGGCTGACCCTGGACGCGTACCTTCTATCGTCGATGTGAACTGACACGCAGCCGCTTGGCCTTTGGATGCGGTTGCGACAGTGAATACCGTGGGGGCCGGCTAGCAATTTGTAGCTCCCACACCTTTGCATTTGTGAGCATGTCATACCACGCAATCATGGTGCAATAGAGTAACCCCTCTCTGCCATCTCGAAATCCCTGCTTGACGACATAGAGCCACAAGAATCGGACGAGAGGACGTGCGGGAATGCGCATCCATATGTGAGACTTTATCGCTCTCCGTCGGTCCGCCCAATTGCCACGAAACGAACCAGTGCGAATGCCTTGTGTCGGATTAGTCAACTCCGCGGCTTCGAGAGTCGCATACCTGTTTTGGCGTTCGACAAAGGCTGTCAAATCCTTGAGATTCTCGTGCCAGATGTCTGCCCAAAGCTCCTTGACGGGTCCGTCGATGACAAGATGCTCATGCACCGCCCGTAACTCAAACGATCCCGCGCCAGTACGCAGAAGTCGGAGCTGGAAGTCAGGATACCACCATACGTGCCTCAGCTCCCGTCCGTAGAAGATCAGTCTTCGCGGTAGCCAGTATCCAGCTGCATCGTCCTTTTCGGCCGCCTCGCGGATAGCTTGGCGGGTCTCGTCGGTCACAAACTCGTCTGCGTCCATCAGAAGAATCCATGGCGTAGTGACGTTTGTGTTGTTGAGTGCCCAATTCTTCTGTGCAGCGTGCCCCTCCCATGCATGGACATAGACATCTGCGCCTGCGTGTCGCGCGATAGCTACGGTATCGTCTTCGCTCTCGGAATCGACTACTATCACGCGCCCGAGCGGAAGGAGGGACTGGACACATCGCTCGATATGAACCGCCTCGTTCTTTGTCGGAATGATCGTGGTGATCAGATGGGGCATCTGGTCATTGGCTACGCTCATCCGTTTCACGACCCTGACTTCCGAAGGCTGACGAGTTCTTGCTCGCGCATCCACTCGACGGTACGTCGTATGCCCTCTTCCAACGAGTAGGGCAGCTGTGGCAGAATCTGCTCGAGCGGCGCAGTGTCATATACCATTTGCGTTAGAAGGTTATCGAGCCTGAAACTGGTGAGCGGTGGCTCTGACCAGCCGAGCCGCTGGAGAAGATCACCAACGAGGGCCACGGGCTTAACCACCCCTCGCGGGACGGTGCGGATCGGACGGCTGCCGAATGCACGTTGAATGCGGTTGGCCATGTCGACGGCGTCGATCGGCGGGAAATCCGCGAGGTACATTGTCGTCCCGTCGATGTCGCGTCTCGAAGTCTCCGCAACGGCGGCGAGCTGTTGGACGGTGTTCCCAACATACCCAAATGACTTGCGCACTGGCCGGCGACCGACATGCACGTAGCGGTTAGCTGCGATAGTCAGGAAAAATGTTCGGTACGGGATGTCGAACCATGGACCCCAAATCGAGGTCGGCCGCAGAATAACCCAAGGAAACCCGGTCTCCGCACTGCGAACGATCTGCTCGCCACGAACCTTGCTCTCTCCGTAGGCGTTTGGTGCGCAGTAGTCAATGTCACTCGTTGGCTGATAGCCGATTCGGCACACAAGCCTTGATGACGCAAAGACGACGCGTCTGAGACCGTCGAGCTTGTTGCATACATCAATGACGATCTCGACGCCTCGGGTGTTGTACGCGTAATCGTCAAGCGTCGTCCCGTGGAGATCGGTTCTCGCGCCCAGATGGTGGACATGCGTCGGCGCGAACTCACTTAAGGCTATCCTAAGGTCATCGGCATCCAGCGGATCGACCCTTCGCCAGTATGAGACATGCTGCCAGTTGCGCGGCTCGGCCGGGTCTAGATTGAGTACGGGAACCCCCGACTCTGTATAATGTTCAACGAGGTTTGTGCCGATGAAACCGGACCCGCCTGTGATTGCGACACGCATCATCGGGTTCGTGATGGCGCTAAAGTTACCGTCTTCCTATGCACATCCAACTCTGGAGCTATAACTACGATCCCGAGCCCACCGGCATTGGACCCGTGAGCCGGGTTTGGGCGAAGGGGTTGCGCGATCGCGGACACCACGTCGAGGTGGTGGCTGCCCACCCTCATTACCCCGAGCCGATCTGGGGATCTCGGTTGCTTCCCTATCGCGAGGTCCGCGACGGCATCTCCGTGCTCCGGCTGCCGCTCTGGATTGGCCGAGATACCGCAATGGAGCGCTACAGGCAGGAGATCTCGTTTACGGGTGCTCAGTTCGCCGCCCTTCCCGTGCTGTCCCGTCCTGATGTCCTCGTATCCGCATCCCCGTCGTTTCCGGCGCTCTTTCCCGCGATCGTAAACTCCCGCGCGCGCCGTACACCGTGGGTTTTGTGGCTGCACGACATCCTTCCCGACGGGGCTGCGTCGAGCGGGATTGTCGACGAGGGCAGCCTCGTCATTCGCGCCTCCAGGCGATTGGAGTCGGCTGCTTACCACCATGCCGATCGTATCGTCGTGCTCTCGCAGGCATTTACGCACAATCTGACCGAGAAGGGTGTACCCGAGGTCAAGATCCAACTGATCTACGACCCCGCGACGCGGACCCCACGACACGAGTCGTCTTTCGAGTCTAACGCCGCGCCTCCGCAGCTGTTGAGTATGGGCAACATCGGCTACTCCCAGGGCCTGGCGCCGCTTGTGGCGGCTTTTGAGCGCTCCGACGAGCTGGCCGATACGCCAATCCGATTCGTGATCACGGGCAACGGCATGGCAGCGAAGGACACGCAGTCTGAGATCCGCTCCGATCGAGTCGAGATGCCCGGCGTCGTCGACGACGATCGCTTGGAGGAGAAGCTTCAGGCCGCGACGATCGCCTTTGTCAGCCAGCAACACGAGGGCGCTGAGTTCAACATCCCCTCGAAGATCATGAACTTCATGGCCTATGGTCTGCCGATCCTTGCGGCCGTCAACCCGAACGGAGAGGTCGCGCGAATCGTGGAGCAGGCCAACGCGGGTTGGGTTGTCGACAGCGCCGACCCCGACTCCTTCCCGCGCAAGCTGGCGGAGATCCTGCGTGCTCCAGCGGAGATAATGGCGAGGGGACGTGCCGCCCACCGGTACGCGCAGCATCACTTCACCCAGGCGGGCTTTGCCGAGCGGTTCGACGATTCGCTCAGCGAGATAGTTGACCGTCATCGTGCCGCGAGATCCAAGGCTGCTTGAAAGATTGCGAGCTATTGCGCTGGACTCAGCGCGGAGGCTTGATCGAAGATCCAGGCGTAGGTCTTCTCGAGTCCCTCGCGCAGCGAGATACTCGGCTCCCAGCCCAGCCTTTCCTGGATCATCGTGTTGTCGCTGTTGCGACCCCGCACGCCCTTGGGCGCGGAGAGGTTGTACTGCCGCCTCAGCTTGACTCCGGCGATGTCCTCGACGATGTCCACGAGCTGGTTGATGCTCACCATCTCGCTGGATCCAAGGTTGATCGGGTCGAGGATATCCGAGTCGAGAATGATCTTCGTCCCGTAGACGCAGTCGTCGATGTACATGAAGCTGCGCGTCTGCTCGCCGTCGCCCCAGATCTCGATTTCGTCGCTACCCGAGAGCTTTGCTTCCGCGATCTTGCGGCAGATCGCCGCCGGCGCCTTCTCGCGCCCCCCCTGCCATGTGCCCTCAGGGCCATACACGTTGTGGTAGCGCGCGACGCGCGTGTACAGCCCAAAGTCCTCGCGGAAATGCCGGCACATGCGCTCGCTGAAGAGCTTCTCCCACCCGTAGCCGTCCTCTGGCAAAGCCGGATAGGCGTCGCTCTCCTTCAGCCCCGGGTTGTCCGAGTCGGTCTGCTTGTCGGCGGCGTAGACACACGCGGACGACGAGTAGAAGAAGCGGCGCACATCCCGCTCTTGCGCAGCTTGCACCATATGAGTGTTGATCAAAACCGAGATCATGCACAGTGCCTTGTTGTTCTCGATGAAACCCATCCCGCCCATGTCGGCAGCTAGGTTGTAGACGTCCTCGGCACCAGCGAGCGCCCGTGTGCAGGCGTCCGTCAGGCGAAGATCCGCAACCAGGTTCTCCGCGTCCCCATGCACCTGATACCACTCGTCGAGCGGCTTGAGATCAACCGATCGGACTCGGCGCCCCTCGCTCAGCAGATTGGCGACAAGATGACCCCCGATAAAGCCTCCACCGCCTGCGACTACGACCAGACCATCACTCATTGGACCCCCATGCCTAGGACGCTTGGTAGCTCTGCGAATGGGCTACAAACGGATCGACGATCGCATTCTTTTCATGGAATACGACATCTTGTGAGGGCATCGCCACCTTCGGGCGGACCGGTCAGAGGTTGTACAGCTGTCTGAGACGGGCGCCCACCGCCTCGACGCTCATCCTCTTCCGGCAGAACTCCAACCCAGCTGCCCCGAGCGCTTGGGCGCGTTCGGGGTCAGCAAGCAACTCGATCAAGGCCTCCGCGAGCGCCCGGCGATCTGCGACGGGCACGATCAGGCCGCCGTCGGCCAGCGAGGCGATGCCGCCCACCGGGGTGCTCACAAACGGCCTCCCTGCCGCCATCGCCTCGGTCAGGATCATTGGGAGCGCCTCTTCGCGGGAGGGTAGCGCTATCACACGCGCTTCGCGAATGAGCTTCTTGACCTCATCCGAATCGACGGGCCCACTGACCTCGAATCGCTCGATCTCCGGCAGACGAAGCTCGGTGGCCGGACCGACGATGACGCACCTGGCGAGGGGGCGGTTGGATGCGACGCTCTCCCATGCCCGCTGTAGTACGTCAGCGCCCTTGCGAAACCCCACTTCGCCGGCAAAAAGCACGACCTCAGAAGTCTCGGCGACAGGGCCGGAGGCCGAGTCGAGCGGCACCGGGTTTGGGAGAAGCTCTGCGTGGACGCGCGGAGCCAAGCGCCGAACTACCGTGAGGTCCGCCTCGCTGAGAACCGTGACGGCACTAGCCTTGCGCAGCACCGACCTGACCAAGCGCGGCCGGCGATCACTGAAGCCGACGAAGTCGGCACCATGGATCGTAATGACGCGCGGTAAGCGCCGACACCTCGCAGCAACGACGATCGCGGCCTCGCGTACGAATGAACCATCTTCCGACATGTGCACGTGGATGGCGGTGCCACGTGGTAGGCGGAGCACAAGCGCAATGGCTCGCGCAGCATTCAGACCGGATTTGACATGCGACCCTGGGATCCAGGTAGGCACCGCAACGGCTTTCTCGGCTCCCACGCTATGCGTGACGAGCATCGCGATGACCGATGCCATGCCCCCAACATGCTCGGTGCTCGGCCCGAAGTGGTACACGCATGTCACCGGCGCATGTCTCTTCATAGGTCCATTGCCTCTCAATGCAACATTTCAGGAGCACGCACCAGACGGGCCGCTGCAAGCCCATAGCGGCCCATTATGCCAGCGCCGCGACGAAGCGGTGATCTTGCCCGCCGCTTCGGTGCACGTCGGTCGAGCTCGCCCAAGACCTCAGGTGGAAGTATCACCTGACGCCGTATAAACGCCCTGAGTCCCCCCGGGGGCATCAGCAGGCCATCGATCAATCCTATCTCGGCATAAAGCTGGGGCTGGCTCGCACGCGGGTTGGGGTTGGCGAGCCGCACAGCCACACGCTCGCGAAGATCGAGCTTGGGCATGTGTCCGATGATCTGGGTTGCCGGCAAGCCAACTGTATTCTCTGCTGCCTTGACTGCAGCCGGGATGACGCGTGCCAGCGCAGGATAGACGCCTAGCAGATCATCGAGCGCACCGGGCTTCAAATCGGCGCCAAAGATGTCCCACCAGGTGCCCAGGTCGCAGGCCAGGCGCAAGTCGACAAAGCCATCCCTGGCGTAGAACAGCAGGAGCGCGGCGAGCTCATCGGCGGGAGCCGGGCGCCAGCCACCTTGCTCGTCGCAAGTAGGTGGCAACAGCCGGTCGCGCGCAAAGTCTCGCTCATACCAGTGGATGCGCCAGTGGAGCTCCACCGGCGGTAGCTCGTCCCGTTCGTGAACGAGCGCGAAGTGCAGTCGGGGCATACCGCATTGTTCGATGTGGTCGGTCGGAGCCTCGTAGCCAAGTCCGCGCACCACCTCCACTGCCGTTTGCAGCTGCTCCGGCGCCACAAGCAGATCGATGTCGTTGGAAGGACGCCTACCGGGATCACCGTAGATCGCCTCCCCCATCAGTGGACCCTTCAGCGGGGCCGAGCGAATCCCCGCATCAGCGAGCATGGTCATGACGCGCAGCGAGACAAGCTGCAGGAAAGCGCCGTGGCGACGGCCTGCATCAATCGCATGTTCCACTGTCGCGCCGAAGTCGTCGCTCGCGCGCCCTTCCGCCAGCCCCAGGATGCGCGGACCTAAAGTGGGCAGCAGCCTTCGTAGACGCAGGGTCTCGGCGAACCGAAGCCAGTCCACCTCCCCCAGCAGTTGCCCGGCCTCCTCATGTATGCCCTGTCGGTATGCGGTGGTGCCGGCGCTGAGCAGAATCAGCCGCCGTTCGGCTTGGGAGCTTGACATCGAAGTTCAGCGCGGCATGGTAGTCGATCGACCAGTTTCTGACACCGGGCACACGCGCTCAGGAGGTGCTGTGTAGGCTCATCTTGAGCAGCTGCAGATGGCTCCACGGGAAGGACGCAAGGAGCCGTGACGGCTCATCGCCTTCGAAGTAGCCATCAGCCGCAATGTACGGGTTCGTCTCCGTGGGCGTCGGATCCTGCGCGTAGAAAGTCACTTGCCCGGCCGTGTCCCTAACGAAGATCCCGTAACGCTGCGCCGCTTCGGCAATCATCAACGTCAGCCGCGGAAGATGCAACGCCGCGAGATCGAGACCGGGTTCCAGGCGTAGATGAGCACCCTCCGGCAACGACAGCGGGCTAGTCGACGTCCCATCAGTCCGCCGAGCGGGCGACGCATAGACCCCAGCACGCGGATCGGGAATCCCGATCGCCAGAGCATGATTGATCACACCCTTTTCCAGATCTTCCAACGTGATCAACCCACCCGCAATCGACAACGAAGACGCCGACGCGCCCCAATAGCGATTCGCGCCAGGCCAGTCTTTCCGCCCGTAGACGCCGGAGTTGCTGGAAACGTTCTGCATCGCACCACCCCACCCGGCCTGCCAGCCACTGGAAGTGTGTTCCAGATGCCAGAACTCCCACAGCCTGTCTGTGCTCGGCTGCCACACCACGAGCTGTTTATCGGTCCCAGCCGCCGGCTGGGCATCCGCCGGCAACGGAACCGCATTCCATGCCGCCTGAAGCGAAGGGGATGTCCCCGTATACCTAACCACGACCGCCGGCTGAGTCGCAGGCACTGTATAAACCGGGACAGAAAACTCAGTCGTGAGAATATTAACCGAGCCCGTTTTGGCTTCCTCTTCCCTCGCGATCTCCGCATCAAATGCCCCAACCACCGCGGCCGATCGGCGATCCAGACGTGCATGGGCCGAAATCGGCCTGTTCCAGAAGCCCATGGGAGAGAAAAAGCGGAACGGCCCACTGCCAGCCGACAACCGGGCGCGGGCCGCCGTGCTCTTAGACCTGGTGTTGACCGCGACCGCCTGCGACTGAGTATCCCCGCAGCCAGTCGCCGCCCCAAATGCAACTAGAAGCACAATCGGTAGCGCGACTCGAGAGATGGACGCCGACATCATGAAGAATCTACAATCTACAGGCTTCGGCCCCACGAATCGCCGCTTGGCGGCTTGGCCCTCAGGAGGCGCTGTGTAGGCTCATCTTGAGCAGCTGCAGATGGCTCCACGGGAAGGACACAAGTAGCCCTGACGGCTCATCGCCTTCGAAGTAGCCATGAGCCCCAATATACGGGTTCGTCCCTGTCGGCGTCGGATCCTGCGCGTAGAAAGTCACTTGCCCGGCCGTGTCCCTAACGAAGATCCCGTAACGCTGCGCCGCTTCGGCAATCATCAACGTCAGCCGCGGAAGATGCAACGCCGCGAGATCGAGACCGGGTTCCAGGCGTAGATGAGCACCCTCCGGCAACGACAGCGGGCTAGTCGACGTCCCATCAGTCCGCCGAGCGGGCGACGCATAGACCCCAGCATGCGGATCGGGAATCCCGATCGCCAGAGCATGATTGATCACACCCTTTTCCAGATCTTCCAACGTGATCAACCCACCCGCGATCGACAACGAAGACGCCGACGCGCCCCACCCCGTCCCCGCACCAGGCCAGGCTTCCGATCCGTACACCCCCGGATCGGAAGAGGTATTCTGCATCGCGCCGCCCCACGCAGCCTGCCAGCCTTCTGAAGTATCTTCCAGATGCCAAAACTCCCATAGCCGGTCCGTGCTCGGCTGCCACACCACGAGATGTTTATCGGTGCCGGCCGCAGGTTTAGCTTCGGCCGGCAACGGAACCGCATCCCACGCCGCCTGAAGCGCAGGTGTGGCCCAAATATTTTCAGTCGTGACCTTTACGTTAACGGTGGGCTGATTGGCGGGCACCGTATAGATCGGGACAGAAAAGTCGGTCGTGAGAATATTCACCGAACCCGTCTTGGCTTCCTCTTCCTTCGTGATCTCCGCATCGAAGGCACCCACAACTTCGGCCGAGCTCGGATCCAGCCGCGCGTCTGTGGGCAGTTCTTCATTCCAGAAGCTCGTCGAAGAGAAAAAACGAAAGAGACCCCCGGAGCCAATCGGGAGGGGATTGACCGTTTGGGTAGAGGTGGAGGACGTGGAGCTGAGGTCGTTGCTGTCTCCGCTGTAGGTGGCATTGACGTTATACGAGCCCCAGTTGGCGTAGCCTGTCACGGAGCATGTGGCTTTGCCAGACTCGATCGTTTGTGCGCCGCATCCCGCAAGTGCGGTGCCGCCTTCCCGGAACGCAACCGTGCCGGTCGCTGTGGCGGGACTGACCGTAGCGGTGTAGGTCACGGCCTGCCCGACCGTCGAAGGGTTCACCGACGACGACAGCGTCACGGTGGTCGGATCGCCGTGGATTACCTGGGTCACCGCAGGGGCCGTGGAGGTAGCATAGGCTTCATCGCCACTGTAAACCGCGATGATCGAGTGCCAGCCCGACATCGAATACGTGGTCGTGCAAGTCGTCGCCGCGCCCGGAGTGACGACTAGTTTGGTACAACCCGAAATCGCTACGCCGCCTTCCTTGAAAGTGATCGCGCCAGTTGCAGCAACGGGACTCACCGTAGCCGTATAGGTCACGGCCTGACCGGCTATCGACGGGTTTGCAGAAGAGACGAGCATTGCTGCGCTAGCGTTCTTGTTGACGACTTGCGTCACGTAGGGCGATGTGGAGGTAGCGTGGCTGCTGTCGCCGGAGTAAACCGCCTTAATCCAGGGACTGCCCGCGGCAGAAAAAGTCCCCGTGCATTTCGCGCTGCCGGAGCTGACGATCTGTGCAGCGCATCCGGGTATCGCGATGCCGGAGTTCGCGAATTCAACCGTGCCGGTCGCTGTGGCGGGACTGACCGTAGCGGTGTAGGTCACGGCCTGCCCGACCGTCGAAGGGTTCACCGACGACGACAGCGTCACGGTGGTCGGATCGCCGTGGATTACCTGGGTCACCGCAGGGGCCGTGGAGGTAGCATAGGCTTCATCGCCACTGTAAACCGCGATGATCGAGTGCCAGCCCGACATCGAATACGTGGTCGTGCAAGTCGTCGCCGTGCCCGGAGTGACGACTAGTTTGGTACAACCCGAAATCGCTACGCCGCCTTCCTTGAAAGTGATCGCGCCAGTTGCAGCAACGGGACTCACCGTAGCCGTATAGGTCACGGCCTGACCGGCTATCGACGGGTTTGCAGAAGAGACGAGCATTGCTGCGCTAGCGTTCTTGTTGACGACTTGCGTCACGTAGGGCGATGTGGAGGTAGCGTGGCTGCTGTCGCCGGAGTAAACCGCCTTAATCCAGGGACTGCCCGCAGCAGAAAAAGTCCCCGTGCATTTCGCGCTGCCGGAGCTGACGATCTGTGCAGCGCATCCGGGTATCGCGATGCCGGAGTTCGCGAATTCAACCGTGCCGGTCGCTGTGGCGGGACTGACCGTAGCGGTGTAGGTCACGGCCTGCCCGACCGTCGAAGGGTTCACCGACGACGACAGCGTCACGGTGGTCGGATCGCCGTGGATTACCTGGGTCACCGCAGGGGCCGTGGAGGTAGCATAGGCTTCATCGCCACTGTAAACCGCGATGATCGAGTGCCAGCCCGACATCGAATACGTGGTCGTGCAAGTCGTCGCCGTGCCCGGAGTGACGACTAGTTTGGTACAACCCGAAATCGCTACGCCGCCTTCCTTGAAAGTGATCACGCCAGTTGCAGCAACGGGACTCACCGTAGCCGTATAGGTCACCTCCTGACCAACCGTCGAAGGGTTCGCCGAGGAGACAAGTGTCGTTGTAACTGAGGACTTGCCAACCGAAGAGGTTTCAACCAGAGGAGCTTCAACAGGAGACCCGGCCAGAGGGGTTTCAGTGGGGGACGTTTCCGGAGGCGTTTCCACCGGGGGTGTTTCGGCCGGGGGCGATTCGACGGGAGGGGATTCAGCTGGAGAGGTTTCGACGGGAGTTGTTTCGGCCGGGGGCGTTTCCGCTGGTGGCGTTTCAAACGGGGGAGTTCCAACTGGCGACGAACCCACATTCTCCGGCGGCCCTTGAGAAGAGCCACCGCCTTCTGGATCGGTCGGCACCGGGGGCCCCGCGGGCGAGGCTTCTTCGCTTGCGCTTCCCTGAGAGGGTTCCTGGACGCCAGGGGATGAAAAAGCCGGCGACACCGGCGGCAAAGACGGCTCGAACGGGCCCACAGATGCGCTCGGCTTCTTTGCGCGCGCCTTTGCCTTCTTTTTCGCACAAGCCTTGCGTGCCTTCTCCGTGCGAGCCGCGGCTGCGCACTCGGTCCGTGGCGCCGACGAGGACTCACGGCGGCTCGGCTGCTTGGAGGCCGAATGGGCGAAGAGTGCGGACGAACCGGCGGAGGCCCGCGACGGATCCGCGCTCGTGGCAAGTACGATCGCGCTCAAGAGCAGGGTGGCGAGGAACAGCAGGCAGAGTCGAACAGCCGGGAGGCGGTTGGCACCGATCATAAAAAGAGATTCCAATTTGTTCTGGAGATGCCCACCGCAATGGGCTCTACGGAGGGCTTGTTAGAACCCCTATCGGTCGCCGTCTTGCAGAGTTAATGCTTTAGTACCCGATCTGGACGGATCAAACGCAGTCTGTGATCAAACCGCTTCAAACCTCAGCAATCCAACCCAGCAGCGGGCGGGGGAACCACCCATCCCGCCCAGAAGCGCCTAGCCGGCCGTCCTGGCTTTCCGGGCGCGCTGATGTTTGGAAGCACGGATCGTCACGCTGGCCTGCTCGGTGTACGTTGCCCCCGCCGGATCGTGGGATGCAACCGTCGCTTGTACCCGTAGTAGGTGGGCGCGCGCGAGGAGGGCGCGCGCCTTGCTCGAAAGGCGCAGCTTGATTGTGATCGCTCGCCCGCCGGCGACCGTGAACGTGCCTTTAGCGATGGTCAGGCTGATGGACTTGGGCGCCTTGGAGTGGGCGCCTTTGGCACCCTTTGTGGCGAGGATCGCTCGCAACGTGATCGTCCCGGCGCAGCTGCTCTCCCCGGGCGGACAGCTCACCTTGACTCCGAGCATGCCCGAGGCGCTCGCGGTCAACGCCGTGCCCGCCAATTGAGCGCCAAGAAACTGAGGCGTCTTGGTTTCCCCAAGGCTGCCGAGGATTGGCTGGACGAGCGTTTTGTTTGCGGGTGGCTCGGGGACTATGCCTTCGCCATTGAACGTGACTTCATGGCGCCCCGTCGTGTCCTCGCCGTTGATCGACCACACACCGGTTGCGGATCCCGTGGTGGTGGGCGTGAACTTGACCGTCTCAGACACGCTTTCGCCCGGCTCGATGGTGCTGCCCTCCGGCAGCAGAGTCGTCGCTTCGAAGGCGCCCCCGATCGGCGGCTTGGATCTCGTGAGGGGCACGGCGGTGCCGCCCGTGTTCGTGATCGTGAAGCTCTTGCTCTCGCTGGAGCCAAGGGGTACCTTGCCGTATTCGATCGTTTCATTTTCGATGTGAAGCGCCCCAGGCGTGCCGGCGGCGCCGGAGAGGGCGATCGCTTCGCTTCCCGCGGTCGTTTCCAGGCCGATTTCGCCGTTGAATGTGCCTACTTCCGTGGGGTTGAAAGTGACGGTGACCGTGATCGAGTGGCCTGGTTCGATCGTCGTGCCGGCGGTGGGCGGGCCTTCGACGCCGAACGGTGCCGCGGGCAGCCTCACCTTTTCGACCGTCAACGGCGAGCCGCCGACGTTGCGGAACGTCGCGCCCGCGGAGACGTGTTCACCAACGGCTGTACCATCGAAGGTCACGACCAGCGGAGACACTTCAAGCTTCGGGCCCGGCGTGTCGCCGATACCGGAGAGCCCGAAGCTCGCAGTCTTGCCCGTGCTCGAGGTGGCCGTCACCGTCCCGCCGATCGGCCCCGATCCAGTTGGCGAGAAGATGATCGGCACTTCGATCGTCTGGCCAGTGGCCAGCTCTGCGGGCAGTGGCAGGGAGGGCGTGCCGAGCGTGAACTGGGTAGAGCTCGCTTCGAGCTTCGACAGCGTGAGCGGTTCGGTCGCCGTGAGCTTCAGCCTCTTTTCAGAGGAATGCCCGATGATCGTCGTTCCAAACGCAGTCGGGGAGCCACTCAGGATGGGAGTGACGGGCGAGCCGAACGCGATCACGTGTCCGTCGCGGGTGCCCACATAGAGTCGCCCCGCCCCCACGCCGGGGGTCGCGAACTTCGCCGAGGTGCCTATCGGCGCGCTCCACACCATAACCGGTTCGCCTTTCACCGGGATCGGGTCGTAGGCGCGCAGCTGGGCCCCTTCGCCACCGCCGTTCGGCGCCCACACGATCCACACGAGCGCGGTGCCCGGAATGGTTTCGTCGGAGGTGATGATGGGGGCGCTGGAAGAGAAGCCGAACGCTTCTGATGAGGTGCCCTGAAGCGAGAGCGTGGGCGTGCCGTTGCCAGAAACGCCGTATTCGTAGACTTGAAGATTGCCGGAGGAGCCCCCCGCGCTCGTGCCGTCCGAGGCTGTCGGGATGTAGACCCAGCCACCTTCGCCCGGCCACACCCCCGGCCGCGACCATACGCCGCCGTAAGGTCCGATCCGCTGGACGACGTCGTCGGAGCCCGACGGGCCCTGGCCGATCCCGCCGAGGTTGTCGCGGTTGAGCAGGTAGACGTAGCCGTCCTTGCCAACCGCCACCGCGAGATGCGGTATGGCTGGCGTGCCGAAGTATTCTTCAGGCAGGCCCGTCACGCCGCCGGAGGCGAAGTCGGCGTCCCATTCATCCAGTGTCTTGGCGTTGTAGGGAGCGAAGAAGTCTTCCGCCTTCAGCTCGCCATCGGGGTGGACGTCCAGCTGCACGATCGACTCGCCGAGGTTGGGGGGCGGAGTGTCGCCGGCTATGGTCCCCGTCGGTGCGCCACCGTTGCCGGTGCTCAGCAGGATCCTGCCCGGGCCGTCGGAGGTGAGGCCCGCGCCCGACTGCCAGATGCCGGCGCCTTCGCCGATCTCATCCGCGACCCAGCGTGCCTTGACTGATCCCGCAGTTGAGACGCCGAACACCCAGCCTTGCCACCTGGGCGTGTCGCAGTCTGAGCCGAACGCGGCGTAGACGACGCCTTCCATCAGCAGCAGCCCCGGACGCTGCAGCTGGGTTTCCGGATGAAATTCCTGCGCGCCGAATCCGGAAGCCACGTTCTGGGCCGTGCCGCTCAACTGAACCGGGAAGCCAGGCTCCTGCGCACCGGTGGACACACTGACCGCGTCCATGAACCACTCCGGTTCTTTTCCCGTCTCGCGGTAGGTCTTGTACGTCAGATACGCGACGTTCGTTTCCGGGTCGATCACGGGCGTCGAGGTCACGCCGACATTTGGGGCGAGGTCGGCGCAGCTGACTTCGCCCGGGTTCCAGGGTTCGCCGAGGTTCTCAGTCCACTCCTGCGCGCCGGTCGCCGGGTTCAGGCCATAGAGGTCGTTCTTCTCGGTCGCCACGAACAGCGTTCCGTCACCCAACAACGGCTGCGCATAAACCTGCCCTTCGACAGGCGTCGTCCACAACTTGCCAAACGTACCGCCGCCGATAAGTTCCGGCGTAAGCTCCGGCTCGTTCGGATACCACCCGGTGCGCAGGTTCCCGCCCGAGTTGGTCAGCGAGGACCCGAACACTTCCGACGCTTGCGCATGTGTCGCCGCCGCGAGCAGCGAGAACATGCAGATGACCGATACCGCGCACGTCCGGCGCATTGATCTTTCCCTCCATGGCAACTCAGGCACCTGACGATCACCCGCCGGCATTGCAGATCATACCCACGAATTACGCTTCGTGGAGCGCTGTTCTTCCAACTGAGGTTGCGAGTAACCAGCGTCACGCTCGATGCCCCACTGGGGTACGGGCGACCCTCGCCACGCGCCCACCGAGGAGAACCAGCCTTTTTCGGTACCCGATGGGAGCTTGTGTGCGGCAAGTATGGGCGCCGCCTGACGTTGGAGCATAGTGCAGTGCGAACCGACCTCGACGGTGATCCCCTTGTGCGCTGAGTTCAGTCCCGACAGTTCCAGCGAGCTGGATTCGCGCGGCTCGCGCGAGCTGAAGCTCGACCTCGACACCTTCACGCGCGAGGCGCTCGCACAGGAAGCCGCACGGCTCGGCGTCACAGCCGAGGAACTCGCCCGCTTCGCGGTGCTCTACTACCTCGCCGATTGCGACAGCGCGCGCATCTCCCGGCGGCCGCCGCTGGTGCCTCCGCCCGACGAGGAGTCGCACCCGCTCGGCGAGCTGCTCGACGGCTGACGCTCGCTAGGCCCGCACGCGGCCGGCCATCGTCGTCGGCGCCATGCCGCGGTTGGCGAGCTCGGCGGCGAGCGTGCGGCGCCCGCGGTGGTGCAGGCCGTGGATCGACCCCTCGCTCTTGCCGGTCAGCTTCGCGATCTCCAGAGGCGACAGGCCCGCCACGTGGCGTAAGATCAGCACCTCGCGTTGGGCACAGGGCAGCGTGTCGAGCGCCTCGCGCAGCTCGTCCATCGCTCCGCCCGCTGCCGGGTCGGACTCCTCGCGGCCGGTCGCATGGATCTCCTCGACCGGCACCAGGCGCTCGCTGCGGATGTAGTCCATCGTCGCGTTGCGCGCCACCCGCAGCGCCCACGCGAAGAAGGGGACGTCGCGCTCCTCGTATTTGCCGATCACCCGCATCAGCTTGGTGAAGACGTGTTGGGTGATGTCCTCGGCTTCGTGGTGGTTGCGAACGATGCTGCGCACATAGCCGTAGATGTTCTCGGCGTAACGTGCGTAGAGGAACCCCATCGCGTCGCGATCGCCGGCCTGCGCTCGTCGGATCGCCTGCGACACCAGCGGCGAGTTGCGCTCCTCGCTATGAGCGACCCCTCCCGGTACCGCGAAGCCCTTCAATCCCGCAAGGCGTTCGGATTCCGTGCCACGCAGCACCGACTCGTCCGCTATGCGCTCGTCGATCTCTGCCGTTGCCACTGCCGCTATCGCTGTGTCGTTCAAGTCCTGCCCCACATCTCTCCCGGCCTCCGGACAACGGAACGGCCGGGGCTGCCTAGTTCTGCCAGGTATGTCCCGGTGACGGTACTCATCTCGTGCCAAAGGGACGTTAAGAAGCTGTACAAAATCCGTGCTCCCCGTCTGTGACGATTGCCGGAGCACCACATCCCACGTGGTGCTCGCCGGCAGGAAGGCAGTGCCAACTACCGCGGCTGCCGCACAGAACCGGTAATGGCTTGTCCACTACAAGACATCACAGCGCTCACGCGTCCCTGCGCTCAATGCAACGTCGTACCCCTCCTTGCTTCCAACCTGCCCTGCTCGATGCTAACTTCGCAATTTGCGGGCTACTTGAGCGGGGACCTTACCACATCGACATTCGTTTGACAACGCGCTGTCCCCGGGCGAGCGAAAGCTTGCAAGACCGAAATCCTCATTAAATACGTGAGATTTATGAGGAAGGCCGTTTGCCGCGATTCGCGGCGGATCGCGACCCGTCGCCCCGCCGGTCCGACAGCGCGTCGTCCCCTCGATCCGACACCGACGTAATCCCAACTTACTGATCTTTGGGAAACGGGTGGTTTAAGCGTCTAGAGCGGCCACACAAGGGTAAAGCGGCATGCAACAACCAGTCGAGCCCCGCCAGACACCAACGGCCCCGCCAGGAGGGTTTTGATGCTCAAGCCGCTGCCGTCCCGCCGTCTTCTCACAGCGATCGCCCTGCTGCTCGTCTTCGCCACATCCTCGGCGTTTGGCGCTTCCCGCTTGCGCGGTGACAGAAAGCATGCAGCCCACCACGCGGCCAGCCACCGCTCGCTCGGGCACCGCGCCTCGCGGCGCTCCGGCAGCTCGTCCGCCGGCGGCGCATCGGCGACGGTCCAGGCAGCCGCCACCACCGGCGCTGCCACCGTCACGACGACGACGCTGCTCGGCGACGAAGCCCTGGAGTCCCAGCACGACTACCTGAGCGCAGGCGAAGCAGAAGCCTTCTCGCTCGTGGCGCGCGCCACGAGCGCCACCGGCTCGGCGCACGTCTACATCGACTCCCGCACCTCCGCCACTGGCCTCGTCGTGGGCCTCTACAGCAGCGCCGGCAAGCACCCCGGGGCGCTGCTCGCCGCCGGCTCGATCGCCGCGCCACGAGCGCAGGCGTGGAACACGGTGGCGCTCACCTCCGCGCAGCTGACCTCCGGATCCACCTACTGGCTTGCGATCCTCGGCACGGGCGGGACGCTGCGCTACCGCGACCGCGGGCAGGGGCCCTGCCCCAGCGAGACCAGCGCCCAGGGAGGCCTCAAGGCGCTGCCCACCTCGTGGCGCACCGGCACCGTCTACCACGACTGCCCGGCCTCGGCCTACGTCACCGCCGGAGCTCCGAGCTTCCCCATCGAAGAACCCAAATCCCCGCTCGACCCGCCGCCCATCGAACCTCCCGCCCCGCCGGTGGCACCGCCCGCGCCCCCGGCCGAACCACCGACACCCCCGGCCGAACCACCCACGCCCCCGGCCGAACCCCCAGCGCCCCCGGCCGAACCACCCACGCCGCCCGTCGAACCCCCAGCGCCCCCGGCCGAACCGCCCGCGCCCCCGGCCGAACCGCCCGCGCCCCCGGCCGAACCGCCGGCACCCCCCGCCGAACCCCCAGCACCCCCCGCCGAACCGCCGGCGGCCGCAAGCCTGTTCATCTCCCCCACCGGCAGCGACTCCAACCCGTGCACCTCGACGCAGCCCTGCCTGACGATGGGCCACGCCTACGAAAAGGCCGCCCCGGGCGAAACGGTGCAGATGCTGGCCGGCTCGTACTCCGGGCAGACGCTGAACGGCCAGTCCTCCAAGACGTCGAGCTCGCACGTGGTGTTCATGCCCGCGGCCGGCGCGAGCGTCAAGGTCACCGGCACGATGTACGTGTTCGCCTCGCACCTGACGATCGAGGGCGTCACCGTGCAGGACGTGGTGATCGGCAACTACGACCAGACGCCCGGGCGTCCCAATCCGACCGACGTCACGCTGCAGAACCTCACCGGACGCGACTTCGAGATCGACTCCGCCACCCACGTCACCGTCGAAGGCGGCTCGTGGGGTCCCGCCAGCGCCTGCGGCGGGCCCTACGGCGGCGGCAACAACAGCATCCGCCAGCCGATCGCGAGCCAGCCCCCGGAAAACATTGTGATCAACGACACGACCATCCACGACGTGCAGTCGTACAACCTCGTGGGCTGCCACATCGAGGGGCTGGCGATCTTCGCCGGCAACCACGTCACGGTCAGCAACTCCAAGTTCTACGGCAACTCGGTGTACGACGTGTTCATGCAGGCCAACTCCGGCGGCAGCCCCAACAACGTCACGCTCGCCCACAACTGGTTGGCCGAGGCGGTCGACAACTCCGGCGCCAACGGCAGGGCCGTCGGCTCCAGCAACGGCGTCGCGCTCGGCAACGAGCTCTCGGCCAACGTGACCATCGAAGCCAACCACTTCAACGACGTGCTCAACATGAACGATGCGGGCGACATCTCGCACTTCAGCAATGTGCACGTGGTGGACAACGTCGGCAGCCAGGCCTACAACAACTACCCCTGCGGCTCGCTCACGGGGATCGAATGGAGCGCCAACGTGTGGCAGAACGACAAATGCGCCTCCAGCGACGTCAACCTCAGTGGCGCTGCCCTGCCGTACGTCAACACCGCCAACAACTCCACGCTCAACTACACCCTCACCGGCGCCTACGCCGGCTGGCCCGGATCCTCGCCTTTGGAAGGCGGGGGATCGGGGGGCGGGGGCTCGTCCGGCGGGACCACCGAAGGCGGGAGCACCGGTGGCGGTGGCTCCTCGGGCGGGGGCTCCTCCGGCGGCTCGACCGGCGGTGAAGGCACCTCCGGCGGTGGCTCCTCGGGCGGCTCCGAAGGCGGCAGCACCGGCGGCTCGACCGGCGGCGGCTCGACCGGTGGAGAAGGCTCGTCAGGCAGCGGCTCCGGAGGCGGTGGCAGCACATCCGCCGGGACGGCGTATCTATCTCCCAGCGGCTCCGATTCGGCCGCGTGCACGCAGAGCGCGCCATGCAAGACGCTCGCACACGCCTACTCGCTCGCCAAAGCCGGCGAAAAGGTGGTGCTCGCGGCGGGTACCTACACCGATACCTCGCTGCCGTTGACGAGCGGGAAAATGGCAACCAACCCGGTCATCTTCGAACCGGCGAGCGGCGCGGCCGTCAAGTTCTCCAAAGAAGTCAGGGTCGAAGCGCACGGCGTCGAACTGAAGGGCGTCAAGTTCGAAAAGCCGCTGTACTTCGGCGAAAACGCCGAAGGCGACACGTCTCGCGGCAACGCGCTGCACAACTTCGAGATCATCTCGAACGGCAGCAAAGCGCCCAAGAGCATCTCGATCATCGGCGGCACCGCCGGTCCGGTCGCCGACCGCAGCGATAACGAAAATAACCTGATCGCGACCAACGGCCCCGAAACGACGGCCGTCCCCACCAAAATCACGGTCGAAGGCGTCCTCATCCACGAATACACCAAAGTCGGCGAAGCGCACGTGGACTGCCTGCAGATATGGGGCGCCAATGAACTCCTGATCCAGGACAACACCTTCAAGAAGTGCTCGGTGTTCGACATCTTCCTGCAGTCGCTACCCAACGGCAAGGCCGGCACCCCGAAAAACGTGACGATCCAGAACAACTACCTGGAAAAGACGATCGAAGGGTACTTCTCGATCTTCCTGCCCCACCACAACGAAGGCAACTCAGAGCACTACGAAAATGTGAATATCCGTAACAACTCCGCGACGCAAACGATCTGCGCCGACCCCAGGGCCACCTACACCAACGTCAAGTTCGACGGCAACATCGCGCCCGCGCTGCTGTTCTGGAACGAAGCGACCGAAGTCGACCAGGGCGTACCGAGCGGCGCCGAAGCCGAATACAACGTGTGGTATAGCGGCGGCAAAAAATACGGCACACACGACCAGCTCGCCGCCGCCGGCTTCGTCAACGAAGCCACGCTGAACCTCGAACTCACCGAAGGCGCCGCCGCGATCAAGCACGGCGACCCCGGCAACTACCCCGCCACCGACATCAACGGCAACACCCGGCCCAACCCGCCCGACGCCGGCGCCGCACAGTACACCGGGTGAGCGCCATCGCCAGCCAAGCGCGCCCCTCCGTCTCGCGATGGGGGGGCGCCGCCGCGGATGCACCGGTGCAGTTCGCTCGCCCAGCGCTCATGCCCGACGTCCGGCACGCCGATCAATGACATAGCTCGATGAATCAACGGAGATGGACGCTGTGCCAGATGCGCCTCAACAGCATCGCCTCGACACCCGACCGCGGAGTTATGTATCGTTGCCGCGGGTGGTCGCACACGCGCAAACGTTTGCGACAGGGAGGTCCATCGGGCCAGGGAGGCCCCTGACGCACGGCCTGATGTTGGTCGTCGTCATGCTGACGTGCGCGCTGTTCGCGCCCGACGCTCGGGCGGACGGTTCCAAGCAATCCAAGCGATCTTCGTCCGCCGCCGCCCGGCGCCACCATCGACGGCGAGACCACGCCTGCGGGCGTGCCCACCGGCGCCGCGCCACGAGGTCGGCGGCGTCCGGCCGTCACCGGCGACACCGGCCGTCGTGCTGCTGCGCCACCCGCCACCGGCGCAAGCCGAGCCACGCCAAGCCCAAATCCCCGCAGACCCCCAATCCATTGCCCGCGACCGTCTTCGCGCCCGGCGCCGGCTCGCCGCCGATGCCCAGCTCGCCGGTGAGCGTCGTGCCGGTCGCGAAGACGCCGCCCACGATCAGCGGCACCGACGCCGTGGGCGACACCCTCACCACCACCGAAGGCACCTGGGAAAACAACCCCACCGGCTACGAATACCAGTGGCAGGGCTGCAACTCCTCCGGCAACGGCTGCGCCAACATCACCGCCGCCACAACCAACACGCTCACGCTCACCGCCGCCGACGTCGAACACACGGTGCGCGTGGTCGTCACCGCCACCAACGAAGGCGGCGCCACCGCCGCCGTCTCGACCCCCACGGCGCCGGTCGAAGAAACCGAAGAAGAAGAACCGCCTCCGCCGCCGGTCGCGACGGCGACGCCCACGATCAGCGGCGCCGACACCGAAGGCGACACCCTCACCGCCACCGAAGGCACCTGGGAAAACGGGCCCACCGGCTACGAATACCAGTGGCAGGACTGCAACGCGGCGGGCGGCAACTGCCTGGACATCGCCGGCGCCGCCACCGATGCACACAAGCTCACCGCCGCCGACGTCGGTCATAGGCTGCGCGTGGTCGTCACCGCAACCAACGAAGGCGGCGCCACCACCGCCACCTCGAACCCCACGGCGAAGGTCCAAAAAGCCGAAGTAGAACCGCCTCCGCCGCCGCCGCCGGTCGCGAAGACGCCGCCCACGATCAGCGGCACCGACACCCAAGGCGACACCCTCACCGCCACCAACGGCACCTGGGAAAACAACCCCACCGGCTACGAATACCAGTGGCAGGACTGCAACACCTCCGGCAGCGGCTGCGCCAACATCACCGCCGCCACCGCCGCCACGCACAAGCTCACCCCCGCCGACGTCGGCCACACACTCCGCGCGATCGTCACCGCCACCAACGAAGGCGGCTCCACCCCAGCCACCTCAGCCGCAACCGCCACCATCGCGAAAGCGCTGCCACCCAAGCCCAAAGACAAGACAGCGCCTACGATCAGCGGCACCACAACCGAAGGCGACACGCTCACCGCCACCAACGGCACCTGGGAAAACAACCCCACCGGCTACAAATACCAGTGGCAGGACTGCAACGCGGCGGGCGCCAACTGCCTGGACATCGCCGGCGCGAATGCCAACTCGCACAAGCTCACCGCCACCGACGTGGGAGACACGCTGCGCATCGTGGTTACGGCCACCAACGAAGGTGGCGCCACCACCGCCACCTCGAACCCCACGGCGAAGGTCCAAAAAGCCGAAGCAGAACCGCCTCCGCCGCCGCCCGCGCCGGTCGCGAAGACGCTGCCCACGATCAGCGGCACCACGATCGAAGGCGACACCCTTACCGCCACCAACGGCACCTGGGAAAACAACCCCACCGGCTACGAATACCAGTGGCAGGACTGCAACACCTCCGGCAGCGGCTGCACCAACATCACCGCCGCCACCGCCGCCACGCACAAGCTCACCCCCGCCGACGTCGGCCACACACTCCGCGCGATCGTCACCGCCACCAACGAAGGCGGCTCCACCCCAGCCACCTCAGCCGCCACCGCCACCATCGCGAAAGCACTGCCACCCAAGCCCAAAGACAAGACAGCGCCAACGATCAGCGGCACCACAACCGAAGGCGACACCCTCACCACCACCAACGGCACCTGGGAAAACAACCCCACCAAATACGCCTACCAGTGGCAGGACTGCAACACCTCCGGCGGCAGCTGCACCAACATCACCGCCGCCACCGCCAACACGCACAAGCTCACCGCCGCCGACGTCGGCCACACACTCCGCGCGATCGTCACCGCCACCAACGAAGGCGGCGCCACCGCCGCGACTTCCGCGCAGACAGCGGTTGTGGTTGAAGAACCGAAAGAAGAACCGGAAGAAGAACCCAAAGAAGAACCGAACGGCGAAACGCTCTTCATCTCCCCGTCCGGCAGCGACTCGAACGCCTGCACCGAAGCGAAGCCGTGCCAGACCATGAAGCACGCATACAAGGTCGCAGCGGCCGGTGAGACGGTCCGGCTACTCTCGGGCAGTTATCCGCGGCAGAAGATCGAAGAAGATGGCTCGAAAAGCTCCAGCTCGCACGTCATCTTCGCGGCGGCCTCCGGCGCGAGCGTCAAATTCACGGGGACCATCGACATCCTCGAATCGCACATCACGATCGAGAACATGACCGTGCAGGACGTCACGATCGGAAACGTCGAAGCCGATGGAGGAAAGCCCAACCCCACCGACATCACGCTGCTGAACCTCACCGGGCGCAACTTCGAAATCGCCTCCGCCACGCACATCACCGTCGAAGGCGGCTCCTGGGGACCGGCCACCGCCTGCGCCGAAGCCTACACGGGCTCCTACGAAGGCAACAACAACGCGATCCGCCAGCCGACGAGCCAGGCCCCGGAATACATCGTGATCAACAAAACGATCATCCACAACGTCCAGTCGGACAGCTTCCAAAACTGCCACATCGAGGGCCTTGCGATCTTCGCCGGCAACCACGTGACGGTCAGCAACTCCAAGTTCTACGAAAACTCGGTGTACGACATCTTCACGCAGTCCAACTCCGGAGGCCATCCCGACAACGTCACGCTCAAGGACAACTGGTTTGCCACCGCCGTCGACACGACCGGCAAGAATGGTGAAAAAGTCGGCCAGGGCGACGGCATCGCGGTCGGCAACGAGCTCTCCGAAAACGTCACGTTGGAAGGCAACCACTTCAACGACGTGCTGGACATGAACGACGCGGAAGACATCTCGAAATTCACCAACGTCCACGTGGTGGACAACGTGGGGATCCAACCCTACAGCAGCTACACCTGCCCGAGCAGCGTCGAATGGAGCAAGAACATTTGGCAGAACGACAAATGCGGCGCCAGCGACGTCAACCTCGCCGGCGCGGCGCTGCCGTACGTCAACACCGCCAACAACTCCACGCTCAACTACACCCTCACTGGCAAGTACGCCGGCTGGCCCGAAGAAACGAAAGAAGAAAAAAAAGAAGAAAGTAAAAAAGAAGAAACCGGCTCGGCGGGCACGCTATACCTGTCACCGAGCGGCGCCGACTCGGCCGCGTGCACGCAGAGCGCGCCATGCAAGACGCTGGCGCACGCCTACTCGGTCGCCAAAGCCGGTGAAAAGGTGGTGCTCGCGGCGGGCACCTACACCGATACTTCGCTGCCGCTGACGAGCGGGAAAACGGCAACCAACCCGGTCATCTTCGAACCGGCAAGCGGCGCGGCCGTCAAATTCTCCAAAGAGGTCAACGTCGAGGCGCACGGCGCCGAACTGAAGGGCTTCAAGTTCGAAAAGGAACTGTACTTCGGGGAAAACGCCGAAGGGGATACCTCGCGCGACAACGCGCTGCACAACTTCGAGATCATCTCCAGCGGCAGCAAAGCCCCCAAGAGCATCTCGATCATCGGCGGCACCGCCGGGCCGGTCGCCGACGCGGGCGACAACGAAAACAACCTGATCGCGACCAACGGCCCCGAAACGACCGCCGTCCCCACCAAAATCACCGTCGAAGGGGTGCTGATCCACGAATACACCAAAGTCGGCGAAGCGCACGTGGACTGCCTGCAGATATGGGGCGGCAACGAAATCACGATCCAGGGCAACACCTTCAAGAAGTGCTCGGTGTTCGACATCTTCCTGCAGTCGCTGCCCAACGGCGACGCCGGCACCCCGAAAAACGTGACGATCCAGAACAACTACCTGGAAAAGACGATCGAAGGATACTTCTCGATCTTCCTGCCCCACCACAACGAAGGCAACTCAGAGCACTACGAAAACATCGACATCCGCAACAACTCCGCCACCCAGGCGATCGTGGCAGACCCCCGAGCCACTTTCACGAACGTCAAGTTCGACGGCAACATCGCGCCCGCGCTGCTGTTCTGGAACGAAGCGACCGAAGTCGACCAGGGCGTGCCCAGCGGCGCGGAAGCCGAATACAACGTGTGGTATAGCGGCGGCAAAAAATACGGCACACACGACCAGCTCGCCGCCGCCGGGTTCGCCGACGAAGCGACGCTCGACCTCGAACTGACCGCGGGCGCCGCCGCGATCAAACACGGCGACCCCAGCAACTACCCCGCCACCGACATCAACGGCAACGGCCGGCCCAACCCGCCCGACGCCGGCGCCGCGCAGTACATAGGCTGAGCGCTCGCTCCTTCGGGGGCACGGGGGACCATGGCTTCGTGGCCGCGACCCCTGCCCCTCGAAGGCGGTCCCGGGGTAATCGGAGCGAGGGAATGGGCGCCTCCAATGCGTTTCTTGATCATGGGCGCCCTCCCTCCGCTGTGGATCATGTCTCGTCGATCGAGGTGGTCGTGAACGCATCGACGTCCGCGACAGGGAGGCCCACCCATGCCAGCAGGCCCATGACGCGGGGCCTGCTGTTGGTGCTCGCCCTGCTGGCGGCGCTCGCGGCGTTCGCATCCGCAGCGCGTGCATCGGGCCTGAGCCTGGATCCACCGATCCCGGGGTCGCACCGGCACCGGATGACGCATCGCCAGGACCAATTGCCCTCGCTCCGAGGGGTCACCCTACGGATGCTCGGTCAATTGCCCCTGGCTCGGTCCCCGGCACCGGATGCTCAGCCCGTTATCGGTGGATCCAGGCTTGGCGGACGCCCAACCGCTGCGGCGGCCCGGCGAGCGCACCGGCCACGGGCCGATGCCTGCCGACGGGAGCACCGGCCGCACGCGAAGAGGCCGCGGGCGGCGTCCGGACGCCGGCGGCGGCGCTCGCGCTACTGCCGGAGCCACATACGCAAGCCGAAGGCCACCGCGCCCAGCGGGGTCCTGCCGGCGCCCGATCCATCGCCCGCCCTCCCCCCGAGCACGAGCTCCCCGCCGGCGCCGAGCTCGCCGATCGCCGTTGCGCCGGTTGACGAACAACACGAAGAAGCAGGCAAAAAAACCGAAGAAGAGCCCAAAGAAGAACCGCAAGGCGAAGCGCTCTTCATCTCCCCGTCCGGCAGCGACTCGAATGCCTGCACCGAAGCCAAGCCCTGCCAGACGATGAACAGGGCCTACGAAGTCGCGGCGGCAGGCGACACCGTGCGGCTGCTGCCGGGCAGCTACCCCGAACAGCACCTCGAAGGCGACGGCTCCAAAACCTCCAGCTCGCACGTGGTCTTCGCCCCGGCCTCGGGCGCGAACGTCGAGTTCACGGGCGCGATCGTGACGGTCGCCTCGCACATCACGATCGAGAACATGAGCGTCCTGGACGTCACGATCGGGAACGTCGAAGCCGACGAAAAAAAGCCCAACCCCACCGACATCACGCTGCTGAACCTCACGGGGCGCAACTTCGAAATCGCCTCCGCCACCCACATCACCGTCGAAGGCGGCTCGTGGGGGCCGGCCACCGCCTGTGCCGAAGCCTACACCGGCGTCTACGAAGGCGACAACAACGCGATCCGCCAGCCGACCAGCCAGGCCCCCGAAGACATCCTCATCAACGAAACGACCATCCACAACGTGCAGTCGGACAATTTCAACGAATGCCACATCGAGGGCCTCGCGATCTTTGCCGGCAACAATGTGACGGTGAGCAACTCCAAGTTCTACGAAAACTCCGTGTACGACATCTTCATGCAGAGCAACTCGGGCGGCAACCCCGACAACGTCACGCTCGAGGGCAACTGGTTTGCCGCCGCCATCGACACCACCGGCAAGAACGGCGAACCCGCCGGCAACAACGACGGCATCGCCGTCGGCAACGAGCTCTCCGAAAACCTCACGCTGGAAGACAACCACTTCAACGACATACTGAATATGGAAGACGCCGGAGAAGAATCCACATTCCACAACGTTCGCGTGGTGGGCAACGTGGGGATCCAGCCCTACGAAAACTACCCCTGTCCGAGCAGCATCGAATGGAGCAAGAACATCTGGCAGAACGACAAATGTGCCTCCAGCGATACCGATCTCGAAGGCGCGGCGCTGCCGTACGTCAACACCGCCAACAACTCCACGCTCGATTACGAACTGACCGGCAAGTACGCGGGCTGGCCCTAAGAAAAAGCGTTCCGGCCAGCTTCGACGGCATCGGCGACGGACGGTTGGCTGTCAGTCCGCAGGGGCGACGGCACATCCACGCTGTTCCGCGGCACGCGGCAGCGAGCGCCGCGCGACCCTCGGGGTAGCACAGGATGCTGGACGCCGCCCGGAGCCGCGTACCCCACAGCTCGGCTACCAGTTGGGAGCCTGGCTCGACAATGACGAGCTTGACGAGCGCGGAGGTGTCGAAGTACAGGATCAGCGGCGCTGCTCGGCGATGAGGTCGGAGACCAAGCCGCGCGCGCTCACACGTGCCCGGCGCGAGCTGCGCGCACGTGCTGGCAGGGTGACCAGACCTCGTCTGACCAGGTCCTCGAGCGGATCCGCACCATCGATCGCGGAGAGCCGCGCAATCGGCTGGCCGCGCCGCGTGACCACGACCTCGGCGCCCCGCTCGGCGCGCTCGAGGTGCTCGCTCAACCGGTCGTGAAGCTCGCGCACCCCAACCTCATATCCCTGACCATGTAGCGTCATGCATGTGACCGTAGCAGCTACACGGTGTCCCGCGTGGGCGTGGGCGCCCGCCGGCGCGCCTACGGCGTTATGAGGTAGTCCAGGTAGAGCGACATCAGTTCGTTGCCGGAGCTGATCGGCCCGAACGTATTTGAGGGCCCCGATAAGAACGGATTCGCGTCGGACGCGAGCACGCCCGGTTCGGGGTCGTAGGAGATTGCGGCGACGTCCGTCTGCCCACCAGTGATCAGACCAATCCAGTAGTTGCCGGCCGGGAGCTGAAGGTTCGGGCTGAAGGCCAGCGTCGCCATGCCGGCGCCGTCGGCACGCGCGAACGGGAAGATGTTGGTCGCGCCGAGCAGCGGACCAGGTGCCCCACTTGTGTCGCCGTACACGACGCCTTGGACCATCTCGGTACCCGCCTTGCCAGTGGGACCCAGCAGCACGTCCTCGAAGCCCACCCGGGCGGAGGTCGGCAGCGAATACCGATTCACCTGCTTCACGTTGGCGCTCAAAGCCGCGAGTGTGCTGCCGGGGTCGGGCTTGCCAAGCCACGCCTCGCAGGTCGGCGCTACGGGCGACGCGGCCGGCGAGTGGTAGATGAGCGGCGTCCCGAGGGCGACGCCGCCGAGGCGATAGGTGATCTGGTAGTCCCCCGCCTCTCCGGTGTAACAGCCCACGGTGGAGGACATGAAGCCGGTGGGGTCCGGCGGAGCGAGTGGATACTGCGTGCAGGTGGACTGCCCCGACGGCGTCGTGACGCACAGTTCCGTGGCCTCACCAGCTGGACTCTTGGTGGCCAACGCAGCGACGTACTTAACAAAGCACTATTAATCAGTACTTTGGTAGTTTTGTCACTCGCGTTTGGGGCGTTGGAGGGGGATGTCGGTGGGCGTGACCGTTTGGTGGCAGGTGGTGCAGCGGCCGGTCCAGCATTTGAAGAGTGGCTGGAACAGAAGAACTGTCTGAGGGAGGGTCAGGCCGGCCGCTGGTGATTTGGGTTCTGCCGCTCCAGGGTCAGGAAGCCGTGCGCGGCGGTGACGAGGGCGGTGTGGTGATACCAGCCGAGCCATGAGCGGCCCTCGTAGTGGTCCAGGCCGAGCTCGCCCTTGAGCTGTTTGTAGTCCAGCTCGATCTTCCAGCGCATCCTCGCGAGCCTCGCGAGCTGCTCGAGTGGGGTGTCGGAGGGCATGTTGCTAATCCAGTAGTCACTCGGCTCGTCGTGGTCTTCTGGCCACTCGCAGATCAGCCACTCCTCGCGCGGCCCCTGCTCGGCGCCGTTTTGCCAGCGTCGCAGCGCGCGAACACGCAGAAAACAGAACTGTGAGGTGACGGGCTCCCCGTCGGGCCCGTCGCGGAATGTGACGGTCTGCAGGTTTTCCGGGGCCAGCCGGGCGATGAGCTTGGATACGGGCTCGGGCTTGCGGTCGGGGCGCAAGCGTGTTCGCGCCCGCCCGGTCTGCCCCTTGCGCTCGGGGAGCGCGAACACCGTCTCCGGCGCGAACACGCTCGCGATCTTGTCGATCGAGAACACGTACTGGAAACCCGCGTTATCGAGATCCTGGCGCAACTGGGTGTTCTCGCCGTATGCCTCGTCACCCAAGATCGGCGCCCTCGTGATGTCCCAGCCCCCGGCCCGTTCGATCAACTCCCTCCCGAGCTGCGGCTTGGTCTTGAACTCGATCTCCTCGGGGATCTTCGTTTTGCGCCTGCGCTCGGGGTCCTCACACCACTCCTCGGGCAGATACAACGCCCACCCCAACGGGACCGTGCCCCTCTTACCCACGGCATGCACGGACACGCCGATCTGGCAGTTACCGATCTTCCCGAGCGTCCCCGAATACTGGCGCTTGACCCCCGGCGAATGCTTACCGTCCTTCGGGAAACCAGTGTCGTCGAGCACCCACGCCTCAACATCGACTGCCGGCGCTACCCGCTCAGCCGTCGCCTTAACCACCAGCGCCGGGTCCCACGGGCTCACAGCGAGAAACTGCTGCAAGCTCTCATAGTCAGCCTCCCCACCCAACCGCGCGACGATCGGCTCCAGCGACTTGCGAGCACCACCCTCGATCAACCCACGCACATACAACTCACCATTGACCAGCTGCACCTGCCGGTTCACCGCCTCCCCCAACACCTCCCTGGCGAACGCCTCCAAGCGCTCGCGCACAACCACCGGCCCATCCACTACCAACGTCTCAACCACCGCCACCGCGCCCTCCTCACATCGACACCATCAACGCAAGAAGGGTTCGCCGAACCATCGACGAATCCTACAACAAAACTACCAAAGTACTATTAAGCAGTACCGAGGTAATTTGTTAGATTTGCAGAATCGCCCGCTCGTTTCCCCAAGAGTTCTTGAGGATCGCCTCCACAGAGCAGTGGTCTGGCAGTCTGCCATGCCGCTGCGGCCCTAGATGCAACGTCACTGACCCCGGAGACATGACACGTCGACTTACGTGGGCAACTACCGTCGCCCCGTTCCTTTTGATGATGTTGAGCGTAAGCGTTCCTACACTGCGAGCGAGCACCGTCATCTTCGCTATTCGGCCATTGCAGGTGGCATTCTCTATCTTGAGAGCATTGATTGGCCTGAACAGAAACACATATTCGGCATCTTCATAGTTGACGCTCACACTGGCGAGGCTGCCGGACACGAGCTGGCGACCGAACTTAACAGTTGCGTCCGAGGGGTCTATTTGTGTGACTACGCCATTAATCATCGCATTGCTTCCAACGGCATGACCCACAGCACCAAGAAACCGTGCTGGCCTAGACAAATGAATGTGAGCCCTCCCTGGAGTCAGCAGCGGTATTTCGTGTACATCAAGCCCATTGGAAAGATCAACACCCAAACAAACGGCTTCTCCACTAGATGTCGTCCCTGTGCCACCAACACATCCACTGTTATATCCAAGTGCGACTCCAGATGCGCCCTGACTCACGGAGCCCGATAGTGGATAGTCCGGCACTACCGGTGTCTGAGCGACAACGATCGGGGCACCAACCCAGATACTGGCAGCGGTGACTGCGGCAAGCAACCAGCCCAAACGAGCGGCCTTTTGTCTAGTACGTTTCATTGTAGGGTGGTACATAGAATGTCAGCCCCATGTAGTACGCGTCTCGAATGGCCTCAGTATACCAGCTATGCGCTCCCCCGTAGCCACAAGGCTCATTGATAGCCTCGTCCATTCCCATACCACTGTGGTTGCCCCATACGGTCCCTCCAGAGTCGCCTGGATTGGAACAGAAAGTGTCTCTTGTTAGTTTCCCAACGCTTTTTCCGCTTACATTGACCGTTTCATCTGTTTCGAGCACTTCCCCGCATTGGGTGTCAGTAGAACCCCCGGTGTGACAATTTATGTCTCCCTTTGCGCTCCAAGTGATGTTTTCTAGGAACTGGCTTTGATTTTCGCCCCAGGGACCATATGGATCTAGGCTCGCAACACTACTGGGGTCCTCAATGGGGAACCACGGCGAGCCTGTGGGAACTACTTTTATCCATCCAAAGTCGCCATTTTCTCCCGAGTACGACCCTACTTCATCCCCAATAAATCCCCAGGTAGCGTCGTTGCCTTCGGAGAAATCGCTAAACGCGGACAGCCAATTTGTGTCGCCTTCCGTCAGGCAGTGACCAGCGGTCATGATGTACTCGCCTTTGCTATTATATACAATGTAACCAAGACTACAAAATGTGTGACCGCCACTGAAGTGATTGAAGATCGTTACGCCACCACGCAAGGAACGATCACAGAACAGAACCTGGGGATCTCCCGAAAATGAGTAGTTGTTGCAGGCTGCATCATATGCCTTTACATTTGTAGGTGATTCGGGGACCACGTTGATATTTACTGATTCTTCCTTTGTGTCTGCTTCGACTGCAGCAACCTGCCTTTCTGAGAGATTATTCGCCATATGGACAACCACCGCGTTGTCTTCAGCGTTAATGCCCGTCGTGACAGCACTCTGAGCGAATAAGGAGGCAAGCTTCGTATCCAGTCTTTCTTTTGATGCTTCAAGGTCTACTGTGGACGAACGTACGGAGACAAAGTCAGTCTGAGCCACAATGCCTCGCGATTCAAGGTACGGCAGCGCATCGGAATGTGAAGCGCCAGAAACGACACCAACCTTAAATCTTCCCGTCGCATTATCGAACCACACCCCTCCGTCGGCAGGTCCTAGGACGTGCTCCATTTGACCGACGATATCGCCCGCTTTGCCCTGAAGTTCTATGTTTTCGGTTGCGGCAGTCTGCGATATGCCGTAGTGAGCCATCACGTAGTCGACCATAGGTCCAGGGGTAGCCTCGCCAGCGTAAGCGACCCCAGGTACCATCAGAGATCCAGCGACGCCTAAAAAGAGCAATGGTTTTCTCATTGTTACTTCCTTTCTTTCGTTCGATATGCGGGCGTCACCCTGCAATGATGGTTTCTTGAGGGTCTTGGGTGGATCGGAAAGGTTGGACGGCGAGCAACCATACGATTCGTGTGGAATCGTATTTGATACCAAAAAGGATTGCAAAGGGTGTTTCTCACTAGCAGACTTGTTCTAAGAGCGCCTAACAAAAGGTAGGATTCGTGGTGGGGCTGTCGAAGTCCTGCGTCATGGCTAAACCTCTTCTTCCAGATGGGTTGTGGGCTCGGATCGAGCCGATCTTGCCGGAGCGTGAGCCGCAGGTCACGGGACGCCCGAGGGTGCCGGACCGGGCGGCGTTGACGGGCATCATCTTCGTGTTGAAAACCGGGATTCCGTGGGAGGATCTGCCCCAGGAGATGGGCTGCGGGTCCGGGATGACGTGCTGGCGGCGCCTGCATGAATGGGGCGAAGCGGGCGTCTGGAACCGGCTGCACCAGATGCTGTTGGACGAGTTGCAGGACGCCGGCCAGATCGACTGGTCCCGCGCGGTCGTTGACAGCTCGCACGTGCGGGCCAAAGGGGGGGCGAGCAGACCGGCCCCTCCCCGGTCGACCGCTCCCGTCCTGGCAGCAAGCACCACCTGATCGTCGACGGCAAAGGCACGCCGCTGGCGGTCACGCTGACTGGCGCTCATCGTCACGACGTCACACAGCTCACCGAACTAGTGGACCGCGTCCCACCGACCGGTCGCCACGGCAAGTTCCGCCCCCGGCGCCTGTACGCCGATAGGGCCTATGACTCCAAGCGCCACCGTCAGGAACTACGCGAGCGCGGCATCACGCCCAAGATCGCCAAGCGCAACACGAACCACGGCTCCGGACTTGGACGCGAGCGCTGGATCGTAGAGCGCACCATCTCCTGGCTGCACGCCCACCGCTACCTCGCGCGTCGCCACGCCCACCGCGCCGACATCCACGAAGCCATGCTCACCCTCGCCTGCGCCAAGATCTGCCTCAAACAAGTCAACCACTTTTGTTACGTCACGAAGGTTCCACGGCGGTTGACCGAGCAGAACATACCGACCGGAGTCAAATCCCTACCCCGGCAAGCGGTAAACCGTGAAGCCCTTCGACGGGTTGGTGCCCCCGACCGGGTCGGCAAGCGTGCCAACCACGGCAGTTGAAGAGGCGCTGCCGCGCAGGTAGGCGCCCAGCAGCGGGTCGTAGTCGACACCGAAGGTGGGGGTGCCCCAGCTCGCGAATTCGCGGGCGCCCACCGCCGCCACCGTCACGCGCTCGCCGCGCAGACGCGCGATCGCGGCCCGTTCTTCGGCGGGAGTGGCGATCAGGCCCGGGAGAATCGAGAGCTCGCGCAACGCGGGGCGGCGGTCGGCCATGAAGTAGAGGCCGCCGTCCACGGGGGCGGCCAGCACCCGCTGGTTGGGGGCGGTGTGCGTGTCGATCTGGCGCACCGCCGCCTGCAGCGCGGGCGCTGCTTCCGCGCTCGTGACGAACGTGCCGCGCGGGGTGTGCACGGCCGTGGTGTAGTGGGAGTACTGCCCGCCCAGCGCGTATGCGGCGAGGCCGGCCGCGACCAGGCCGAGCGCGCCCAGCGCGGCGAGGCGCGCCTGCGGGCGGCGCTCAGCGATGCGCGTGTGCAGGATGCCGAGCAGCAGCACCAGCGGCGCGGCGAAGTAGGGGGCGTAGGAGCCGTAGGTGGTGAAGGCGTTGTAGGCGCGCAGCCCCAGCCCCGCCGCGACCACGATCAGCGCGAGGTCGGCCGGCCACGTGCGACCGAGCGGGGAGCTGCCGCGGCGCACGAGGCGCACGGCTGCGATGGCGGCAAGCGCGAAGCCCAGCGCCGGCAGCCAGCTCATGCCGAGCATCAGGTGGCGCAGTTCCTGTTCGATCGCGCCCCGCTCTCCAGCAAACAGCCCCCCCGCGCGCAGCGCGCCATCCACCAATCCAATTACCGCCAGCGCCGCCAGCAGCGGCCAGCAGGCGAGCAGACGCGCCGCGCCGCGCCGGCGGCGCCACAGCTCCACGCTCGCCACCAGCGCCCCCAGCAGGCCGAGGTAGATCGCCGCGCGCGCGGCCAGTCCCACGATGCTGGCGGCGGTGAACGGCATCCAGCTCTGCTCGGTTTTGGCGCCAACCTGCACGAACTTCGTCGGCCACAGGTTTTCGCCGATCAGGTCGTGCATCCCGACACGCATCGCAAACCAGCCGTACACCACCGCCGGGATCGCGAGCGCCGGCAGCGCCATCCGCCACGCGGTGCCCAGCGCCGAGGCACGGCCCTCGAAGCGCCAGCGGGCGATTGTGAACGCCGCCAGCCCGCCCGCCGCCACGGCGGCGAATTCTGGCCGCGTGAGGCATACGAGTCCGGCGGCCGTCCCGGCCAGCACGAGCCGCTCGCGGGTGAGCGCGAGCAGCATTGCCAGCAGGCACAGCAGCCCGATCGTGCCGGAGTTGGTGTGTGGCAGCACGAAGTTGAAGGCGGTGCCCGAGAAGCCGATCGCCAGCAGCACGGCGCTCGCCAGCCCGGCGCTGAGCGGCGCCAGCCACTGCCGTGCGAGCGCGTAGAAGACGGCGACAATCGCGGCCGCCTGCACCAGCCCGAACGCGAACGCGGTCGTGAAGCTGGTGCCGAACAGCTTGAAGCTCAGCGCCAGCGAGTACAGCCCCAGCGGGCCGTAGTAGTAGCGCACATCCTGGTAGAGCACCGCGCCGTGCTTGATCAGGTCGGCAGTGCTCAGCTCCGCGCCGGCGTCGATCTCCGGCACCCCCCACTTGCGCCACGTGAGCGCGGTGAGCGCCGCGAAGCAGAGCGCCAGCGCCGCCAGTACCGGGCGGTCGCCGGGGCCGGTGGATCCTGCCGGCCTGGCGGAGGTCGCTACGGCTTTCGGAGCCGCGACGGAGTTGGCGCCTGCCGGTGGCGCGGACGCCGGCGAGCGCAGCAGCGCGATGTTCACGCTGGCGCGGGTCGAGTTACAAGCACGCCGACCAGCACCTCCAGCTGCGGGCGGGCGACGATCCACAGCCCCACCGCGTAGGCGAGGCAGCCGACCACTCCGGCCACCGCCGCCTGCACCAGCTCACTCGCCGGCAGCGCGGCGCCGAGCGCCCAGCCGGCGCCGAACGCGAGCGCCGCGATCCCGAGGAAGCGCAGCGCATCCCGCGCCAGCTCGCGCACGAGCGCGCCGGCGCCGGCGCGCCCGACTGCGGCCACTAGCAGCGCCGCCGCCAGGCAGCTTGGCGCGATCCAGAAGGCGCCGACGGCGCCGTCGACGCCGAACAGCGCGCTGCCGAGCGCGGTCACCGCCAGCTGCATGAGCACCAGTGGCAGCGCCAGCGCGCCCAGCAGACGCGCGCGGCCGAGCGCCAGCAGCGCCGGCATCAGGAAGTTGACGAGCAGCGCCGCGACCGTCCACGGCACCAGCAGCGCCGCGAACAGCTGCAGCGTGTGGGCCTCCGAGGCGGAGAGGCTGCGCGGCAGCACCCCGTGCACGAGCGTCGCCCCCGCGGCGATCAGCACGGCGAGCGCGGGCGCGGCGATCAGCATCGCGTAGCGGAAGCCGCGCGGCACGGTGGCCGCGACGACCGACCCCTGCCGCGTGCGCGCCTCGCGGGTCATGTCGGGGATGCTCGACATCCCCAGCGCCATCCCCGTGCCCGCCACGAGGTAGCTGGCGAACAGGTAGGCGTAGGAGAGGACGGTCGTGCCGCCCGCGGCCGAGCTACTGCCGAAGGCGAGCGTGATCACGAACAGCACGTTGAACGCCAGGTAGATCGCGGTGCGGCCCATCACCACCGCGCAGTCGCGGGCGAGCGTCGAGAGCATCCGCGAGCCCGGGAAAGCCGAGCCCTGGGGAGTGGCGGCCGCCGTCGCGAGCTCCCCGGCGGGCGCTTCAGCCGCGTGCGCTCCGCCGGCGCACACGCCGCCGGCTCGGTTCAGCCCACCGGAGCGCTGCACGCCGCCGGCGCGGCTCAACCCGCCGGAGCGCTGCACGCCGACGAGCATCCACCCGCTCGTCACGACCGACATCGTCAGCATCGACCAGCCGAGCGTCTGCACGCCCGTGCGGTCCATCAGCGCCACGAACGCAACCAACCCAGCGAGCGCGCCGGTCATGTAGCCACCGGCGATCGTCGTGAAGCGGTCGCGGATCGCCAGCACGGTCGCGCCCCCGGCGGCCCACAGCTGCAACACCATCGCGGCGCCCAGCACCGGCAGCGCGGCGGCCGTGATCGCCCGGCCGTGGGCGCTCAGCCCGGGGGCGATCAGCTGCGCGAGCTGACCGGCGAGCGGGATCGTCAGCACCACCACCGGCAGCGCGATCAACCCGAGCGTCGCGGCGAAGCGGCGCACGCTCATCCGCGCGCCGGGTTCGACCAGCAGCGGCACCGAGGTCAGGCGCAGGCTCTGGCTGAACACGCCAAAGGTCGAGTACAGCGCGAAAGCGACGAAGAAGCCGTCGGTGCGGGCGTTGGTGCCAAAGCGGCCGAGGTACAGCACCGCCTGGATCGCCGAGGCGGCCGCCATCGTGAAGGTCGCGATCGACATCGCCATGCCGGCGCGCGCTTTGCCGGCGCCCGTGGCCGCGGGCTCATTGGCGACGCGCGGGGGCGCCGTCGCCTCGGCGCCGAGTGTCAGCGTCTGCGTGCTCACACTCGAAAAACGCGCCGGTCGTGGCGTTTCTCGCGTCGACCAGCATCAATGGAGATCCAATCGGGACCAGCCGACCAGGGGGCCGAAACTAGGGGCGAAACTAGGGGCGAAACAAAGGGCGAAACTTTAGGCATCGAGTGCGCTAGCATAGGGACATACCATAGGGACATTTTATGGTCCATAATCTCAGCGGCCGTGGATTTGCAGGCCGTATCGATGCTGGTAGGAGGGCAGGATGGGCACCAAGTCCCACGACTACGAGCACACACACCCGCATATCAGCTTCTCGCTCGACCTGAGACGAGCCACGCCGTCGCTGTGGATTCTCTTGGGGGAGGCAAAGTCCAAGTCGCAGCATGTGGCGAGGACTCTGCTTGCGCCCGATCGCGCCCACGAGCTGATGGTCGTCTACCTCACGAAGGGAGCCCTGGCGACAACCGCGATCGAGGGCAACACACTGTCCGAGGACGAGGCTCGCAAGGTAGTCGAGGAGCGATCCGAGCTGCCTCCCTCCAAGGAGTACCTGGCGCAGGAGCTCCGAAACGTGATCGCCGCCTACAACGCGATCAAGGACGAACTCCTGCAGAACCCCGCCATCAAGGTCTCCCCCGAACGCCTCGACCGCTACAACGCCATGATCCTCGACGGGCTTCAGGTCGAAGATGGTGTGGTGCCCGGCCAAACGCGGCGCAGGGGCGTCGTGGTCGGCAACGTCTACAAAGCGCCTGGTCACCAGGACTGCAAATACCTGCTGGAGCGGCTCTGCGAGTGGCTGAACGGCCCAGATTTCGAGGCGCCTCCCTCCAAGCCCGAGTACAGGGCGCCGCTGGCGATCCTCAAGGCGATGGTCGCCCATCTCTACCTCGCATGGATTCATCCCTATGGCGACGGCAATGGACGGACGGCCCGGCTCCTGGAGCTGGAGCTGCTGCTCGCGACGGGCTTCCCTCCACCCGTCACGCAGCTGCTGAGCAACCACTACAACGCCACGCGCACCGAGTACTACCGCCGGCTCAAGCGGGCGAGTGAGTCCGGCGACGTGATCGATTTCCTCACCTACGCCGCGCGGGGCTTTGTCGATGAACTCACCGAGCAGCTCGACATCGTCTGGCGCTGGCAGTTCGACGACCGCTGGGAGCAATACGTCCACCAGCGATTTGGCGAGCTGCGCACGGAAACGAATCGCCGCCGCCTGCGACTCACGCTCGAGTTGTCAAAGCGCCATCCCGAACCGGTGGCTCGTACCCAAATCCCGGTCCTGGACCCTCGGCTCGCGCGCGCCTACGCGCAAAAGACCTCCAAGACGCTCACGAGAGACCTCAACGCGATCCGCAAAATGGACCTGATCGAACGAACGCCACGCGGCTACCGGGCGCAGAAGGACATCATTCGCGGCTTCCAGCCCGAGCGCATCGATGGAGTCCTCGAGAAAGAGTCGATGTCTCTGGTCCAGCGCGAGCCCGCCCGCACAAGCATCTCCTCGGTGTAGTGTCACGAGAGCGCTCGTCAGCGCGGCGCGCTCGTTCAGAAGAGCTCGCCAGTCGGGCGTGCCCGCTCAGAAGAGCTTGACGCTCGGCGTCGTGAACGAGGCGGTGCTGGCGGTGTTGCCGAACACGTCTTTGATCGACGAGCTCAGCGTCCCCGTCACCGCGCCCGGCCCGCCGGCCGTCAGGTTGCTGCTCGGATCGGCGATTTTCGTGACGGTGAGCTTGACCGACACGCCGCTGACGGCGGCGCTCACGGTCACCAACGCCGAGGTGCCCCCGGTTTTGCTGTAGTGCGGGCTCCCGCTGTCGCCCGCCGACCAGCTGGCGCTGGCGCTCAGGCCGCCAGGGGCGATCTGCGTCGCCGCAGCGCCGGAGCGGGTGTAGAGGATCCCGAGCGCGCTCGGGATGCTCGAGGCGGCGACCGGATCGCTGAACACGAGCGTGATCGCGTCGCCGACCTGCGGCCGGCCGGCGGTCGTGCCCGGGGTGGTGTCGGCGATGACCATCAGCGCCGGTTTCGCGGTGTTGACCTTGACGGCGCTCGCCGCGGAGGTGCCGGAGTTGCCGGCGAGGTCGGGCACCGTGTACTCGTACTCGTAGCAGTGGCCCGTCGTGACCGCCGTGTCGGTGTAGGGCGAGGTGGGCCCGGCCGGGCCGATGTTCGCGTAGGCCGCGTAGGTGCCACAGGTGTTGGTCGCCGGGGTGTAGGTCGCCACGGCGCGTTTGAGCTGGCCTTTGGTCGCGTTGACGCCCGACCCCGCGTCGGTCGCGCTGAAGGTCACAGCGACCGACCCGTTGGCGTCGGCCGGGACGCTGACTTTGGCCGCCGGCGCGGTTTTGTCGACCTTGACCGTGGTGGAGACGCTCGCGACGTTGCCGACCCTGTCGGTGCCGGTGAGCGTGTACAGGTAACAGCCTTCGACGAGCCCGCTCTGGCTGGGATTGCCGGCGATCGTGCTCGGTGTCCCGAAGCTGGCGCAGTTGTTGGCCGAGAGCGTGCCGGCGGCGCGCGTCAGCACCGAGGAGGCCAGGCCCGAACCGGTATCGGCGCCATATTCGGTGCGCGTCCCGATCGCGAAGCTGCCCGTGGTGTTGAAGCTGGAGGAGCCCGCCGCGCTGGCGGCCGTCCCATTTACGCTCAGCGCCCCGCCGGTCGGCGCGCTGGTGTCGGCCACGAGGTTGTAGGTCGCGTTGGCCGAGCCCGCGCCCGCGTTGTTGGTTGCCGACACGGTTGGGGCGGCGGCCGGTTGGGTGGCGGTCGTCCCGAACGCGTAGACGTTCTGGCCGCCGGTCTGCGTTCCGGTGAAGCCGTTGGCCGCCAGCGAGCTGAACGTGTACCCGAGGATGCCGGTGTCGGCGTCGGTGGAGCTCGCGGTCACCGCGAACGCGCCGCCGCTCGCCGGGCGGAAGTAGAGCGTGTTGGTCGAGGCGTTGTAGTAGGTGTTGCCCGACAGGCCGCTGAACGCCAGCGTCGGCGTGCTCGGCGCGGTCGTGTCGACCTTTACCGTGGTTGTGACGCTCGCGCTGTTGCCGGCGTTGTCGGTGCCGGTCAGCGTGTAGCGGTAGCAGCCGCTCGGCTCGCTCTGCGCCGGGCTGCCCACGATCGCGCTCGGCGTCCCGAAGGTCCCGCACGTGTTGTTGGCGAGCGTGGCGGAGGCAACCGTCAGCGTGCTCGAGGCGAGGCCCGACTGTGTCTTGGTTTTTTCCTCGATGTAGTCGGTGCGTTCGATCGTGTAGCTGCCGGTCGTGTTGTAGCTGGAGCTGCCCGCTTCGCTGGCCGCGGTGCCGTTAGCCTTCAGCGCGCCGCCGCTGGGCGGCGTGGTGTCGGGCGGGGGCGGCGGTTCGGACGGCGGGCCGGTGGCTTCTTCGCCGCCATAGGAGTAGAAGTGCTGGAAGATCGTCGCGGCGCTCAGCGGCTGGTTGTAGAGCGCCAGGTCCTGCAGGGCGCCGGCGCCGAACAGCGCGCTGCCGTCACGCGACATCAGATACAGCGTCGAGTTGGCGAACGGCCCCTGGTTCGTTTCGACGCCTTCCTGCTGGAAGCTCACCGGCACGCCGTCGACGTACGGGGTGATCTCGCTGCCCGCCGGCGCCGCGGTGTTGATCACGAACGCGTAGTGGTGCCATACACCGGCGCTGGGACGCTGGAAGTAGACGCTGTTGCGGTCGCCGGGCGTGCCGATCGCCACGCCGAACGTGCCGCCGAACTGCGAGGCGTTTGGGTCGACCAGGAAGCCGCCGCTGCTTTCGTTGAAGTTCGGGGTGAACTCCATCGCCAGCGAGTCGTTGTTGGCGTACCCGCTCCACTTCAGCCAGAACTCCACCGTCACCTGGCTCGAGCCCGACAGGTTCAGCGGGATCGCGCCGGAGTCGCTGGAGCCGTTAAAGCCGATCGACGTCCCAGGGTCTTCGCGCACGGCGCCCGGCAGCCCAAAGGTACCGCCACTGATCATGCCATTGCTGGAGCCCACGCTGTCGTGGATCGTCGGTCCGGCGGATTCGCCGAGCTTGTAGAAGTCGATCACGCCGGGGGTGTGTTCAACCGTCGAGGCGTAGCTGGTGGGAGCGTGTTCGAGCGCCGGGACGGTGATCGTCGTGCGCGTGCTGAGGCCGTGGTCGTCGGTCACTTCGACGCCCACCGTGTGCGCCCCCACCGTCGCGAACGAGGTGGTGATCGTTGGCGTGGTGCCGGTGCTGGTTTCGTAGGTCCCCTTGCCTTCGAGGTCCCACTTGTAGCCGGTGATCGTGCCCTGGTCGGTCGAGCCCGCGGCGCTGAGCGTCACGGTCTGACCGGTCAGCGTCGGGTTGGGGCTCGCCGTCAGCTTTGCCACCGGCGGGAAGTTGCCGACTTCGATCTTGTGGGTGACGCTTTCGGAGGCGCCATTGGAGTCGGTAACGCGCAGCGACACTTCGTAGGTGCCCGGCGTGGCGAAGCTGGTTTTGAGCGTGGGGTTGGAGCCGGAGTCGGTTTCGTAGTGGCCGTTGCTGCTCAGCGCCCACTGGTAGTCGACGATTTTCGCGTCGGGGTCGGTCGAGCCGCTCGCATTGAGCGTCACGTTTTCGCCCGCGCGCACCTGGCTAGGCGAGACCGTGAAGGCAGGATGCGGCGGTTCGGCGGCGCCTTCGGAGCTGAAGTGCTGGAAGGCCGTGCCGGCGCTCAGCGGCTGGTTGTAGATCGCCAGGTCCTGCAGGGCGCCGGCGCCGAACAGCGCGCTGCCGTCGCGCGAGAACAGGTACAGCGTCGAGTTGGCGAACGCGCCCGCGCCGCTGCCGTCGCTGCCGATCTGGTAGCTGACCGGCTGGCCATCGACGTAGGGCGCGATCTCGCTGCCCGCCGGCGCCGCGCTGTTTAAGACGAGCACGTAGTGGTGCCACGTGCCTGCGCTCGGACGTTCGAAGAAGACGCTGTAGCGGTTTTCGCTGGAGCCGAGCGCCACGCCGAAGGTGCCGCCGAACTGCGGCGCGTCGGGATCGACCAGGAAGCCACCGTTGTTTTCATTGAAGTTCGGGGTGAACTCCATCGCCAGCGAGTCGTTGTTGGCGTACGTGTTCCACTTCAACCAGAACTCCACGGTCACCTGGCTCGAGCCCGAGAGGTTCAGCGGGATCGCGCCGGAGTCGCTCGAGCCGTTGAAGCCGATCGCGGTGCTCGGGTCGCCCCGCACGGCGCCCGGCAGCCCGAACGTGCCGCCGCTGATCGTGCCGTTGCTCGAACCCACGCTGTCGAAGATCGACGGTCCGGTCGGTTCGGTGAGCTTGTAGTAGTGGATCAGGCCGGGGGTGTTCAGCACCGCCGGCGAGTAGCCGCTGGGCCCCTGTTCGAGCACCTTCACGGGGATCGTGGTCTTGGAAGTGAGGCCTTCGCTGTCAGTTAGCTCCAGGCCCACGTTGTGGACCCCGGCGGTGTTGAAGTAGGTCGAGACCGTCGGCGTCGTGCCGGTGTCGGTCGTGTATTCGCCGCTGCCGCTCAGGTCCCACTTGTAGTCGGTGATCGCGCCCTGGTCGGTCGAGCCGGAGGCGTTGAGCGACACCTTCTGGCCGGTCAGCGGCACGCTTGGCGAGACCGCGACGTGCGCCACCGGTGGGAAGTTGCCGACTTTGAGTTCCTGCGTGGTGGAGCCCCAACCGCCGTTGCTGTCGGTCACGCGCAGGCCGACGTTGACGGTCTGTTCAGTGCTGTAAGAGGTCGTCACGGTCGGCGAGGTGGTCGTCGTTTCGTATTTGCCGGTGCCCTTCAGGTCCCATTCGTACTTGGCGATCGTGCCTTTGCTGTAGCTCGATGCGGAGGCGTTGAAGGTGACCGTCTGCCCGGGGCGCGCAGGGCTCGGCGAGGCCGTGAACGACGCGCTCGGACGCGGGTCGGTGCCATTGTCGTCGAAGTGTTCCTGCACCGTGCTTTCGCTGAGGTCGCCGCCGTAGATCGCCAGGTCGTCCAGGTAGCCGTCGCCGAACAGCGTGTTGGCGTCGCGCGAGAACAGGTACAGCGTGGAGTTGGCGAACGGCCCGCCGCCGGTGCCGGCGCCTTCCTGCTGGAAGCTCACCTTCTTACCGTCGACGTAGGGAGTGATCTCGCTGGCCGCCGGCGCGGTCGTGTCGAGCACGAGCGCGTAGTGGTGCCACACACCGGCGCTCGGACGTTCGAAGAAGACGCTGTTGCGCGTCGTGCCGACGCCGACGCCGACGCCGAAGGTGCCGCCGAACTGCGGCGCGTCGGGGTCGACGAGGAAGCCGCCGGTGTTGGAGTTGTAGTTCGGCGTGAACTCCATCGCCAGCGCGTCGTCGTTGTCGTAGGTGTTCCACTTCAGCCAGAATTCGACGGTGATCGCGCTCTGGCTCGAGAGGTTGATCGGGACCGTGCCCGAGCTGCCGGCCTCGCCCTCGTCAGGGTCGCCCGCGCCGGGGAAGTTGACGGCGGTGTTAGGGTCGCCGTTGACCGCGCCCGGCGTCCCGTAGATCACCCCGCTGAGCGTGCCGTTGGCGGCACCCTTGACGTCTTTGACGGTCGGGCCGATCGCTTCATTCAGCGGGTAGTAGTGCAGCAGGTTGGGCGTGGCGAGGATCGCTTCCTCGTAGTTGCTGACGCCGATCGCGACGGTACTCTCAGTGATCGTCTTGGTGGAGGTGTTGCCGGCGGCGTCGGACTCCTTGACGCTGACCGTGTGCGCGCCCGTGCTCGCGAAGCTCGTCGTGACGGTCGGCGTGGAGCCGGTGTCGGTTTCGAATTTGCCGCTGCCGTTCAGGTCCCACTTGTAGTCGGTGATCGGGCCGCTGACGTCGGTCGAGGCGGACGCGTCGAAGGTGACTTTCTGCCCGATCGAGGCCGGGTTGGGGGAGGCCGCGAGCGCCGCGGTGATCGAGCTCACGACCGTCACCGTGCGGCTGGTCGTTTCTTCCTGGCCGGCGCTGTCGATCACCTTGAGCACCACGTTGTAGACGCCGGCTTCGGTGAAGGTGTGCGTGAGCGTCGGCGTGGTGCCGGTTTCGATCGTGAAGCCGTTGCCTTCCAGGTTCCAGTAGTAATGGGCGATCGTCGCGTCGGGATCGGTAGTGGCGGAGGCGTTGAATTCGATCGGTTCGCCAACCAGCGCCTTTTTCGGCGTGGCGGTGAACTGCGGCCACGGCGGCTTGGGCGCGTTGGGCGGGTCGAGCGTGAGCGTCGACTCGGGCGTGGCCGGCTGGACGCCCATTTCCGAGAAGACGTTGTACGTCGCCTGGTTGATGGCGGTGTCGACGTCCAGGCCGTAGGACCACTGCATCGTGCCGGAGGCGAACACGTACGCCCCGCTCTTGGCGCGATACTCGGCCGCGCTGACGAAGCTCGACTGTCCCGGCGGCGGTTTGGCCGCGCGTTCGCGTCCGTAATCCTGCAGCCAGGTCGATTCGGGATCGCTGGTGTTGGTCAGCGACAGCCGCTTGACGCCTTCGGGCTCGAGTTCGGCGGCGTGCGCGTACAGCGGGCTTTCGGCACTCGGGATCTGGTCCCACTCCCAGCCGACGATGTCTTTGTCGATGATCACCTGCGAGTTGCTCGGGATGCCGGCGTTGCGCCACACGCGGTCGCCCTCGTATTCGCCGTTGGCGTTGGTGGCGGGCACGCTGAGGCCCCAGTCCTCGGCCTCGTTGTCGCCGACGTACAGCACGCCGAACAGCTCATTCTCGGGTTCGCCCACTCCGACCCGCCCTTCCGGCGGCGCGCCCGGAGTGCCCGCGGGGGCGCCCGGGTCGCGGCGGGTGGTGGTCGCGAACTGCGGCAGGAATTCCCCGTGCGGGCCGATCGCGGCAGGGTCGTTAGGGCTCACCCCGCCGCTGCTGGAGCCCTGGATCGTCTTGTAGCAGACGAGCGTGCGGTAGTTGTTTTCGAAGCGCGTCTGCCAGTAGGCGGTGTTCGAGCTGAACGAGGCGATGCTGACGCCGTGTTCGCGCGCCGCGATCATGTTGTGGAAGGCGGCGTATGACCAGTACTCGCTGTGGCCGGAGATCAGATCGATCTTGTGATCGAGCAGCGATTCGGGGTTGGTGGCCAGCTGGACGTCGTCGGTGTAGGTGACGTTGTAGCCCTGCTCCTCCAGCCACTGCACCATGTGGTAGTCGGGCCCGAAGAACTTGTTGCGTTCTTCTTCGCCTTCGGCGAGCGGCCGTTCGAAGGAGACCTTGACGGCCCGTTCGTCGCCGGCGATCGTGTTGCCGAGGCCGCAGGCGTCGAAGTACAGCGACTTGCAGCCCCACGTGTTGTAGGCCTCATAGGTGGAGATCGGCAGGACGAAGAGGACTTCCGAGGCGCGTTCTTCGCGCACCGTGAAGGTCACCATGTTCTGGACGCCGCCGTCGGCGAGGTCGGTGAACGTCGCCTCGTAGATCCCCGACACCGGCAGCGCGCTGCCTGGAATCGTGTAGGTGACGTTCCAGTTGGAGCAGCTCAGTTCCCCGGTTTCCATGTTCATCGGGTTGCACGTGAGGCTGTTGTTGACTTTGACTTTGGTGGCCCCCGCCGCCGCGATCAGGCGTGCGCCCTTGCCGCCGTACCAGCCGATCCGGTAGACGTTGATGTTGACGCTCGTCGCCGGGAACGAGGAGGCGCTCGTGCCGATCTTCAGCTGCACGTTTTCTCCGCGGTTGTAGCTGGTCTGCGTCGTGAAGCCGCCGAGCGTTTCGCTGTAGTTGCTGAGGCGGTTGGCTTCGGTGCCTTCGCCCATGCAGTTGTTCTCGTTGACGATCGGGTTGGCGCTCGGGCACGACACTTCCGCCGCCTGGGCGCGCGCGGATCCACCGGCCATCGCGAGGGCATAGACGGCGGCCAGCAAGACGAGCAGCGCCAGCGCGACCCTCAACGCGCGCGGCATCGCTTGGGCGTCCGTCAGTGCGCGCGGCATCGCTCGCGCGTCCGTCAGTGCGCGCGGCATCGCTCGCGCGTCCGTCAGTGCGCGCGGCATCGCTCGCGCGTCCCTCAGCGCGCGCGGCATCGCTCGCGCGTCCGTCAGTGCGCGCGGCATCGCTCGGGCGTCCGTAAGAGCGGGGGCCGTCAGTGGCGTCTTCGGCGGGTCTGCGCGCATGATCGGTGTCCTCAGTCGAGGCTGCACATAGGCATCACTGGAAAAAACGCACTGGCCTTACGCCATCTTTTGCGCATGTTCCGCAAACCCCCACTGCCGGTTGTGCGTTGTTCTTGAGTGGTTGGAGCTCACACCTCCAGACGCCGCGCGCTGGTGCTCGCGGGCTGCGCCATCGGTGTGGCGGTCGCCGTGCTGCTGCTGGTGGGGGGCGCCTCCGAGCACACGCCGCCGCCGCCCGGGCACGCGCGCACGCTGTACGTGTCCGTGCACGGGCAGGACGGCGCCGCGTGCGGCAGCGCTCAGACGCCCTGCGGATCCTTCGAAGCGGCCTACCGCGTCGCGGCGCCGGGCGACGTCGTGCTGGTCGAGTCCGGGAGCTACCCCGAGCAGACGATCAACGGCGACCCCGCCAAGACCGCGACGACGCACGTAATCTTCAAGCCGGCGCCCGGCGCCTCGGTGAGGGTGACGGGGCCCACCTACATCTATGCCTCGCACGTCACCCTCGAAGGCATGCGCGTCGGGGAAATGACGATCGGCAACTACGACCAGACCCCCGGCCGCCCCAACGCGAGCGGCGTGACCCTGCGCAACGTCGTTGGGCGCGACTTCGAGATCGACTCGGCCACCGACGTGCAGATGATCGGCGGCGGCTGGGGACCCGACAGCGCCTGCGGGGGGCCGTATGGCGGCGAGAACAACAGCATCCGCGACGTCACCGGCGTGGTGCCGAGCGACATCCTGATCGAGGGGGTGAGGATCCACGACGTGCAGTTGTACAACCTCGTGCAGTGCCACATCGAGGGGCTGGCGATCTTCGCCGGGCGGCACATCACCGTGAGCGACTCGCGCTTCTACGGCAACTCGGTGTACGACGTGTTCGTACAGGCCAACAGCGGGCCGATCTCCGACCTCGCGTTCAGGGGCAACTGGATGGCGATGCCGGTCGGCGTCAACGGCGTCGAGAACGGCACCGTGATCGGCTTCTCCGCGATCACCTCCGACGTGCTGGTGGAAGACAACCGCTTCAACTACGTCATCTCGCTGGACGACGACGGGCTGAACCCGGTGTACTCCAACTTCAAGCTGGTAGGCAACGTGGGCGTGCTCCCCTACCTCGGCTGCACGCTGCGCGGGATCACCTGGATCCACAACGTCTGGAAGAACGGCGCCTGCTCCGCGAGCGACGTCAGCTTGCACGGCGGGGTGCTGCCGTATCGCAACCCGGTCAACACGGCGGCGCTGGACTACTCGCTGACGCGGCGGTTTTGACTGAGGTCGGGGGTTGTGTATGTACTTTTCAGACCCCTACCCTTCATTTTGTGAAGTGGTAGGTGCGCGTTTGGAGGACATCTCCAAGCCCCCCAAATTGCCCGTCAGGCGAGCGCAAGCGCGAGCAGCTCATCGTGGCGGGCCCGCCAGGAGCTCCGCTCGATAAACGCCAGGCGCTCGGATTCGCCGGCGCGGCCGCGGGCGAGTGCGGCGCGTACCGCCCGCGGGTAGTCGCCCCCGGCAGGGTCCACCAGCTCGACGCTCGGATGCACGCCGCGCACCGGCGGCAGGTCGCTCGCGACCACGGGCAGTCCCGCGGCTAGGTACTCGTACAGCTTCAGGGGGCTCATCGCCCGCGTCAGTGGCAACTCGCGGTGCACGAGCAGCCCAAGGTCGGCGGCGCGCACCAGCTCGATCAGCTCGGGGCGCTCCAGCGGGGCGCGGATCTCGACGTTGGGCTCCGCGCGCAGCGGGGCGAGATGGTCGGGTGCCAGCAGCGGACCGACGAGCACGATCGCCGTCTCGGGCAGCTGCCGAGCTATCTGCAGCAACGCGGGGACGTCCAGGCGGGAGTCGAGGCTGCCCGTGTAGAGGAGCAGCGGACGGCGCGGCTCTTGCATCCAACCGGGGGACGATCCCTGCCCTCCGCGCGACTCTTGCGCCCACGCCGACGTGGAGCCCGGCGTCCGGCACCACTCGGCCGGATCGATGCCGTTGGGCACGACGGCGCTCGGGCCGGTGGGCGCGATCCGCTCGAGCGCGGCGCTCGATACGGCGCAGACACGCCGCCCCCGCGCGCGCAGGCGGGCGAAGCTCTCCGCGTAGGCCGGCCACCAGCGGCGATGCGGCTCGTAGGCGAGCCAGTCGTCGGTCGCGTAGAAGGTGACCGGGCCGGCCCACGCGAGCTCGGCGAAGCCGGCGAGCAGCGGATTGGCGACGATCACCGCCGGCTTGCGCAGGCCCATGCGCCGCGCCTCCCGCTCCAGCGCACGGTCGAGCGCGGCACAGGCGCGCCGCACCCCGTCGATCGAGGTCGGGTAGTCGCGGCGCAGGCGCAGCGGGCGCAACAGCCGCGCGGAGCTGCTCCCGGGAAATGTCGCCTCCCTGCCCGCGGCGCGCACCTGGCAGTCGCGCAGCAGCTTCGCGGGGAGGCTGCGCATCAGGTCGCACACCAGCAGACGCTCGACGCGCTCGTGCAGCAGCAGCCCCCGCGCGAGACGATCCTCGGTGCCGAACCAGCCGCGGTCGGCGGCGGCCTGCCAGCTCAGGTAGGAGAAGCAGAAGACCACATCCCCGCGCGCGGCGGTCGGCGCACCGCCGGCAGCCGCCGCGGCGCCCCGCGGGCCGCGGCCGGGCACGATCTGCAGCGTGGCGGCGGGAGACATCTCTGAAGCTACGACTGGGCCGGCCTCGCGCTTGCGCCACGATCTCTCACCCACCGGACCCCACCTTCTCCGCACGCCAGACAACCTGCACTCGCGCTCGCGCAGTTGCAAGGAGCATGGGCGGGAGCACGTTTCTTAGCCGACCCGCATGTCGCGCGACTCCTTCAACGAGGCAACGATCAGCGGCGTGCGCTGGGTGATGCTCGGCCGCGCGGTGAGCGAAACGCTGGCGCTCGTCTGCATCGTGGTGCTCGCCCGGCTGTTGTCCCCCACCGAGTTCGGCCACGCCGCGGTGGCGCTGATCTTCGTCCCGCTGGCGGGCATCCTCACGTTCGAGGGCTTTGCCTCCGCGCTGGTGCAGCGCGAGACGATCGAGGAGAGCCACCGCCAGGTCGCCACGCTGATGAGCCTGGTGGGCGGCGCGATCCTCAGCCTGCTCGTGCTGGCGCTGGTGCCGATCGCGTGGCGGCCGATCTTCGGCGCGCAGACCGCCGACCTGATCGCGCTGGTGTCGCCGGTCTTCCTGATCGCCTCGCTGGGCACCGTCTCGCGCGCGATGCTGTGGCGCCGCCTGGACTTCCGGCGGATGAGCCTGATCGAAGTCACGGCGACGACCGTTGGCAACCTGGTGCCCGTGGGCCTCGCCCTCGCCGGGCTGGGAGCGACGGCGATCGTGGTGGGCGCGCTCGCGCAGATGCTGCTCACCTCGGTGCTGCTGTTTGCGGCGGCGCCCTCGCCGCTGCCCCGCTGGCACTGGCGCTCGCAGCAGGAGATCGGCGGCTTCGGGATCGCCGCGGCGCTCGCGGGGCTGGTCGACGTGATGTTCCGCAACGCCGACTACGCGATCCTCGCCGCGCAGCTGCCGGCGGCGCAGGTGGGCATCTACTGGCGTTCGTTCAACCTCGGCGTGGTGTACCAGGACAAGCTGAGCAGCGTGATGATGCAGCTGGCGTTCCCGGTGTACTCGCGCACCGAGAGCCGCGAGGAGCTGCGCGCGCTGCACGAGCGCGCCAGCCGCGTGCACGCCGCCGTGATCTTCCCACTGCTCGCGTCGCTGATTGTGCTCGGGCCGCTGTTGATCCCGTTCGTGCTCGGCCCCGCGTGGACGCCGGCGGTGCGCCCGGCGCAGATCCTGGCGCTCGCGGGGATGGTCGCCGCGATCCTCACCGGCTACCCGCAGGTGATGCTCGCCGTCGGCCGCCCGCGGGCGCTGCTGAACTTCAACCTCGTGATGCTCGGGGTGTACGCCGGCGCCGTCGCGCTCGTCGCCCATCGCGGTCTGGTGGCCGTCGCGATCACGGTGGTCGTCGTCTACATGGGAATCCTCGCGGGCGTGTACCGCTTCCTGCTGCAGCGCTACATCGGGATCTCGGCGCTGCGGCTGATCCCCGAGCTCGGCCCGGCGGTCGCCGGGTGCCTGGCGCTGGCCGCCGTCGGCGAGCCGCTGCGCCACCTGCTCGAACCGCAGATCGGGCCGTTCTTCGTGCTGGCGATCACCGGCGGGGCGGGGATCCTCGCCTACTGCCTCGCGCTGCGACTGGTGTCGAAGGCCACCTGGGACGACCTGCGCACGCTGTCGGCCCGCGTGTTCGCGCCGCTGCCGCGCGGGCTAACGCGCCGGGCAGCCGAGGATCGACCCGCTGCTCCACAACCCCAGCCTGGGCTCACCCGCCGGGCAGCTGAGGATCGACCCGCTCCACAGCCCCAGCCTGGGCTCACGCGCCGGGCAGCTGACGAACGACCCGCCCCGGCGCCCCAGCCACAACGCACCGCGGCGGCACATCCTCGCGGATGACGGAGTTGGCGCCTACCACCGCGCCCTTTCCGACGGTGACGCCGGGGAGCAGCACGACGTTCTGACCCAGCCAGGCGCCGTCCTCGACAACCACGGCGCGCAGGTCCTCGAGCGGCTGGTCGAGGATCGGCACCTCGGCCTGCTGGAAGCCGTGGCGGTGGTCGGCGATGTACACGTTGCGAGCAAACAGCACGCCGCGCCCGATGCTCACGCGCACCGCGGCGGAGAGCACGCAGTAGCCGGCGATCGAGGTGCGGTCGCCGATCTCGATGCGCCCGGCGGCCCGGTCGAGCGCCGCCCCGCCGCGGCCCGCCCCGCCGCGCTGCGTCTCATCGTGCCCCGTCTCATCGTGCCCCGCCCCATCGAGCCCCGCCCCATCGAGCTCGTGCGTGAGCAGCCAGCAGCCGGGCCCGAGGTACACGTGGTTGCCAACCGAGATCCGCTCGGTGCCGTGCAGCTGGGTGGGCAGCGAGATGCGGCTGTGCGGGCCGAAGCTCGCAAACGACGAGCGCATCGCCAGCGAGAAGGCGCGATCGCGCGCGTCCCGGTAGAGGGTGTGGAGGGCCGCGACCTTCATCGCGACTGCGTCCCCGGCGTAGGCATATGGCAATCGAAGCAGGAAGGCGGAGGATGTGAAGCGACGTGGGAGGAGGAGGAGAAGAAGAAGAAGAAGGGGGAGGGGGAGGGGTTGTGTATTCGTCTTTTAAAGGTAGTGGGTCAGTTTGTAGTGGGTCAGTTTGAGAATCGGCCCCACGGGGCCGGATTTGGGGTTTACGCTGCGCGGCATCCATAGCCAACCAGCGGCCCCGGCGCGGGCTGGAACCCGACGCCGGGGCCTGAGCACAAGGAGAACGACCTCCCCATGCCTGACGAGAACCCTACCCCCGCCGAGTGGTGGGATGCGACGGAACGCGACGTGCTGTACCTGCTCACGGGCGATGACCTGCCGATTTGGAGCGTCGAGGACATCGGCCGCAACATCGAGAGCCCGAACAACGCGGTGGACGCCGTACGGAACCTCCATTGCGCCGGCCTCATCCACCAAACCAGCGACGGGTTTGTGTTCGCGACCCGCGCGGCGTTCCGTCTCGTGGAGATGGTCGGCCAGGTCGTCTGATGGGCGAGCAAGAGCAAGCGCCGGAGCTGGTCGCGTTCGGACGACAGCTCCGCATGGTGCGCAGAGAGCGCGGCATGTCGCAGGATGGCCTCGCCCGCGAGACGGGCGTCCACCCCACGGCAATCGGCCGGTTCGAGCGCGGGCTGCGGGACCCCAGGATGACATCGATCCTGCGCCTTGCTCGCGGTCTCGACGTGCAGCCCGGCGAGTTGTTAGACCCGCTCGTCTGACGCCCGCAGGAGCGCTACGTCGCAGGCTGGGCGTGGCGCTCCCCGTGGCGCTACGATGCTCAGGATGGCCGACCTGAACCGGATGGCGTACCAGATCGTCCAGCACGCGACGGAGCCGCAGGAGCCCGAGACGCCAGCGCAGGTCAGTGGTCGCAAGGGGGGCCAGAAGGGCGGCAAGGCCCGCGCCGAGAAGCTATCGTCCGCAGAGCGCTCGGAGATCGCCCGCAAGGCCGCGCAGGCGCGGTGGGGCGGCTGAAGGGCGGCACTTCTATTCGTCATGGAAGATGCTCGGGGGCATCAACTCTTCGGCGATGCGCGCGGCCTGGAGGGTGCAGTAATGCGGGCCGTCGATCGTGAAGTAGACCCATAGGGCGGGGCACCCACCAAGGTCGGGGCGCGTTCGGAGGAAGCGAAGCGTCGTGCCTTCGATCAGCGGGAAGAACTCGGCGCGGCAGGCGACTTCTTCGCCGAAGTCCTCTTGAATGAGATCGGTGCGCCGTACATCGGGCTCGATCTTCGCCAGATCAGCCGTGTAGCGTTCGCTTTCGATCAGGGTTCTGTATTTGGCGACCATCGTCAGCCTTTCCGTCCGATGGTCGCGTCAGGATGCGGCTTGTTCGTACTGCATCCCGACGCGACCTGTATCGGATCGTCCGGGACGGGGGCCCGGCTCTTGTCGGGTCCCCGTCGTTAACTGGGGCTGTCAATCTTGATCTGTGGATCGGACGCCTACGCATGGCCTGCCGTTGCCGCCACAGAAGCCGATACGGTGTAGGCAAGAAAACCTCGCTATTTGCGAACTGAGGTGCGCCCAATGACCTACGACAACCAGAAGCTCGGCGAGCTGATCGTCTACATCGCCCGCCGATCCCACGACGACTCCAGCTTCGGCAAGACGAAGCTGCTCAAGCTGCTCGCCTTCACGGACTTCCTCGCCTACGGGCGTCGGAGGCAGCCCGTCACGGGCGCGACCTACATCAAGCTCGAATTGGGGCCGGCCCCACGGGAGGCCCCCGCCGTGATTGCTGCGCTTGGTACCAGCGGAGCCGTCAGTGTGACGGTCGAGGACGCCTACGGTTACGCGCAAACGCGCATCGTTGCGAACCGCGAGGCGACCCCCGGCGTGCTCTCCGAGGACGAGCTACGCATCGCCGATGAGGTCATCGAGCACTATCGGTCGTGGAACAACTCCGCGCTCAGCGAGGAGTCCCACCGTGAGTTCACGGGGTGGCGTATGGTCGAGGAAGGCGAAGAGATTCCCTACCGCTCCGTCTTCCTGGCAGCGGACCAGACGCCCAGCCCGGAGGCGATCGAGTACGGACAGATGGTTGCTGCGGAGATAGGGGCAAGCCGCTGACTGAACGCTGAAGCGGCGGTTCTTCCGTCCGATGCCTCAAGCATAATGGTCAGTATGAACAGGCTGGCCACAGAGAAGCGCGCGCAGATCATCGGCTGCCTGGTCGAGGGCAACAGCATCCGCGCCACCGTGCGCATGACGGGCGCGGCGAAGAACACGGTCACGAAACTGCTGGTGGACCTCGGCGACGTATGCGGGCGCTACCAGGACCTCGCGCTGCGGGACCTGCCGTGCAGCGTCATCCAATGCGACGAGATTTGGAACTTCGTGTACACCAAGCAGAAGAACGTGCCGGAGCAGCACAAGGGCGAGTACGGCTACGGGAACGTGTGGACGTGGACCGCGATCTGCGCGGACACGAAGCTGGTCCCAAGCTGGTTCGTCGGCGAACGCAACGCCGAAGACGGTTTCCTGTTCATGATGGACCTCAAGTACAGGCTCCGCGACAGCCATGTGCAGCTAACGACGGATGGCCTCAAGGCGTACTCGGCGGCGATCGGCTTCTCGTTTGGGACCGAAGTCGATTGGGCCGTGTTGCAGAAGCTCTACGGCAAGGACCCGTCAGGAGAGCGCCGCTACAGCCCTGCGATTTGCACGGGCATCGATACCAGCGTCAAGCGCGGCGACCCAGACCCGGCGAAGATCAGCACGTCCTACGCCGAGCGGCAGAACCTGACGATGCGGATGGGGATGCGCCGGTTCACGCGGCTGACGAACGCCTTCAGCAAGAAGGTCGAGAACCTCGAACACGCCGTGAGCCTCCACTACATGCACTACAACTTCGCCCGGCCACACACGACGCTCGCCAACCCATACCCCCGGACCCCGGCGATGGCCGCAGGTGTCGCCGATCATGTCTGGACGATGCAGGAGATCGCTGCGCTGCTGAACTAGCGAGCTACAGCAATGCTATTTGATCAAGACACCTTCGCCGCACATAGGCTGATCATACAGCCTTTCGGCCTTCATGCGCATAAGCTTGAGCACATGCCCGTAGCGCTGTCTTTGGCTGGCTGGGCCGATATAGCGCAGTATGTCATCGCCATCTCGGCTCTCGTAGCGCTCGCTGGTGCGGCGGCGCAACTACGGATCAGCCACCACCAAGCGCGCCGTGAGCGCGTGTTTGCCTACGCTGACCTGCTGAACACGCTCGACAACTTAAGAGCCACCGCCGAGCACCAGGAACGCTGGTCTCAATGGACCGCCGCGGAATTGAACGCCCTCACGGAGAGCGAACAAGCGGAACAGATGAGGCTTCCCAACATGGTCGAGGAGATTGCCTGCCTTTATAACCGGCGCGTCCTCGACCGAGACTTGGCAGCCGAGCTGCTGGGTATATATGTGGAGAAGCTCTGGAAGGCCAGCGAGCGGCTGATCCGAGAACTGCGCGACGCGGAACAACGGCCTCGAATCTTTGTCGAGTGGGAGGCCATGCAAGCGGAAACCTGGAAGCGGCGGGGTTCCCCAGGGCCGGGAGGTGTGCCGCCGACGCCATGAACGGGCGGCAAACTGACCCACTACCCTTTTAAAAGCGTGTATAGCAATTGCGCACGGGCTTTAAATTTTTCAATACATCACCCGAAGGGAGGCGGCGCGAAGCCGGTGAGCACCGCGAGCGCGTGGCGCTCGGCCACAAGCCGCTCGCGCGGAGCGAGCCGGGAACGCCGGGAGCCCTGGGAGCGCCGGCCCCGGCCAAGACCGGCCGCGACAAGGCCGAGCATCCGCACCCCGTGTCGCACCGCCAGCCCAGCGCGGATCGCCGCGGCGCGCGCTCCGGCGTAGTGCTTGCGCGCGAACAGCAGCTTGGCGTAGCTCAGCTGCGCGACGAGCTCGGGGCGGGCGGTAGGTGTGTTGTGGTGGGTGACGACCATCCGCGGCAGGTGACGCACGTCCCAACCGGCGGCGCGCGCGCGGTAGCACCAGTCGGTCTCCTCGGAGTAGAGGAAGAAGCGCTCGTCGAGGCCGCCGATCGCCGCGACGACCTCCGCGCGCGCGATCAGGAAGGCGCCCACCAGCCAGTCGACCGAATGCTCTTCGCGGTAGCGAGCGGGGGCGCGCTCCTCCTCGCCAAAGCGCCCGCGGGTGAGCGCGGCGAGGACCCCCCCACGGGTGAACGGGAGCGCCTCGCCGAGCGAGCGCAGCGGCGAGGGGTAGCGCCTGATCGAGTGCTGCAGCTCGGCGTCGGCGCCCTGCTGTATCACGCTCGCGATCCCCACCCGCGGGCGCGCGTCGAGCGCGGCGAGCAGCTGCGCGAAGGTGCCCGAGGCGATCTCCACGTCGGGGTTGAGCAGCAGCACGTAGCGGCCTCGCGCGAGTGGCAGCGCCATGTTGTTGGCGGCGGCGAAGCCGATATTCTCGCAGCGCAGCACCTGCACATCGGGAAAGCGGCGTTCGATCGCGACGGGGGTGCCCTCGCTGGAGCCGCTGTCCACCACCAGCCACTGCGACTCGACTCCCTCGGCGGCGGCGCGCGCGGAGGCGAGCGTGGCGAGCGCCAACTCGGTGCGGTTGTGGGTGACGACGATCACGCTGAGGTCGGGGCGCGCGGGGCCCAGGTCCGGGGAAACGAAGCCGAGATCGAGGCGCATCGAGGCGTCCGCACGCCCAGCAACGTCCTCACGCCTGGCGGTGCCGAGGCCCGCGGCACTCATGAGGCCTGCCCGACGCGCGTGGGAGCAACCGCCTGCCATACCCGCGTGCGCAGCTCGCGCCGCACGAAGCGGCGCAGCGCGGGATCCTCGACCCGCGCGGTGCCATCGACGGCGGCCCGCAGATAGCCGTAGAGGAACGCCCCACCGCCGATGCCCGCCGGTCGAGCGCGGCCGACCTTCACGGCGCGGGCCGCAACCCACGGGAGGCTCTGGTGGGCGATGTAGGCGCACGCGCCGTGACGGGCGCGACCGCGGAGCACACCGTCGCGGGTGGCAAACGGGCGGTGATGGATGGCAACGGGGTCGGGGAATGAGCAGGTGCTGAAGCCGTGCATACGAGCGTACGTTTCGTCGATCGTGTCCCACCCCAAACGCGGCTGCAGACCGCCGATCGCACGGAAGCAGGACAGCGAGTAGAGCTTCACCGCTCCGTGCACGTGGTGGGAGGGAATCGGGATGACTCCCCGCGCCCCCTCGGGCCCCTCCTCGAGCTGACCGCAGGCAATCCCGAGCATCGGATCGGCGGCGAAGCGCTCCAGCAGCACGGCGTACCACTCCGGCGGCAGCTCCACGTCGCCGTCGAGCTTGGCGATGTGCGTGAACGAGCCGAGGTCCACACGCTGCAGGCCATGGTTGAACGAGCCCTCATCCACACTCCGAGAGCCACTGTCGGACGAGCCCTCATCCACACTCCGGGAGCCACTGTCGGACGAGCCCTCATCCACACTCCGGGAGCCACTGCCGGACGAGCCCTCATCCACACTCCGAGAGCCACTGTCGGACGAGCCCTCATCCACACTCCGGGAGCCACTGCCGGACGAGCCGAGGTCCACGCGCTGCAGGCCGTGATTGAACGCGCGGATCTCGTTGGCGAGCGCGAGTCGGTCGTCGCCTTCGGGAGCGTCGGGTGCGCGCACGACAATGAGGAACTCGAGCTCGCGCTCCAGCGCGCGCAGCCGCTCGAAGGTGCCGTCGGTGGATGCGTCATCGACGACGATCCAGGCGTCCGGCGGGCGCTGCTGAGCGGCAAGCGCGCGGGCGACGCGCTCGATGTGTGGCGCCTCGTTGTGCACCGGCGAGACGACCAGCAGCCTCTGTGACATCACATACCGGAAAACGTGTGGCGGCGGAGGGAACTTGTGCTCTCCCCCCTTCGGCCCTTCGTAGACTTGCCCTGATAATGCCCCGATCATCGACCACGAGTTCGTTTCATGCGGTCGCACCACGATGACCGATCGTCCAAATCCGACGCCGATCTATCACATCACCCATGTCGATAACTTGGCCTCGATTCTCAACGACGATGGACTCCTGTCGGACGCTGAGATACTCGCGCGCGGTGGCCCACAGGTCGCCATCGGCATGAGTGAGATCAAGACGAACCGCATGCGGCTTCCCGTGAAGTGTCACGAGGGCGACACCGTTGGCGAATACGTCCCGTTCTACTTCTGCCCACGCTCGATCATGCTCTACCTGCTCTATATGGCCAACCATCCTGGGCTGACATACCGCGGCGGACAGGGACCGATTGTCCATCTCGAGCTCGACCTCGAGAGCACGGCAGCATGGGCGACGGACTGCGGCGGCCGGTGGGCGTTCAGTCTGGTCAACGCGGGCGCCGCATACGCGCCTTTCAGGAGCAGCCTTGCTCAGCTCGGCGAGGTTGCTTGGTCGGCAGTCGCCGCGACGGACTTCCGCGGTCCCAGGGTCAAGGAGGGCAAGCAGGCCGAGTTCCTGGTCCAGCGATTCGTGCCGTGGGGCCTGGTCGATCGCATCGGCGTCAGGTCCGCGCAAGCCCAACACCGGGCACTTGCTGCTCTTGCGAGAGCGACACACCGCCCCCCCGTTGATGTCCTGCCCGATTGGTACTTTTAGGTCGATCATGATCGAGTACACGCAGGGCGACATCCTCCAGGCAGATGCCGAGGCCCTAGTCAACACGGTCAATTGTGTCGGCGTCATGGGCCGCGGCATCGCGCTCCACTTCAAGCGCGCCTACCCCGCCAACTTCAAGGCCTACGCTGCCGCCTGCAAGCGAGGCGACGTCCAGCCTGGCCGAATGTTCGTGTACGACACCGAGCAGATGGCGCCACGCTGGATCATCAACTTCCCAACGAAGCGACACTGGCGCGGGAGGAGCCGCATCGAGGACATCGAAGCCGGGATGGACGCGTTGGTCGACGAGATACGAGCTCGCGGCATCAGCTCCGTCGCGATCCCGCCGCTCGGCAGCGGCCTTGGCGGCCTCGCGTGGCGCGATGTGCGACTGGTCGTTGAAAACGCGTTGGCCGACATTCCCGAAGTTCGAGCGATCGTGTACGAGCCAGGCGGAGCCCCTCAAGAGACAGACCTAACCGCCCCACCGAATATGACTGCTGGTCGCGCCGCGTTGGTCGGCCTCATCAGGCGCTACCTCACAGGAATGATGGACACGTCGATCAGTCTGCTCGAGGTGCACAAGCTCATGTACTTCCTGCAGGCTTCCGGCGAGCCGCTGCAACTTCGGTACGTGAAGGCACTCTATGGTCCCTACGCTGAGAATCTCCGGCACGTGCTCCAAGCCGTCAATGGACACTTGGTCGCGGGCTACACAGCTGGAGGAGATGCGCCGACCGAGCAGGTGACGCTACTGCCGGGTGCTGTCGAGAAGGCCAACTCGTTCCTGGCTGAACACCCGGAGACGAGCGAGCGGTTCGATCGAGTCGGGGAGCTGGTCGAGGGCTTCGAGACTCCGTTCGGACTGGAGCTGCTCGCAACCGCTCACTGGGTCGCAGACAAGGAGAACGCTCGCACGGACCAAGCGATCGTAGATGGGTTCTACGCCTGGAATCCCAGGAAGGCTCAATTCACGCCTGAACAGATCGCAATCGCCGTCGACCGGCTCCGCGCAGGTCGGTGGCTACCCGACGAGAGCTCCATCCAGGTAGGCGATCCAGCCTAGCTACATACGGCAATCCAGAGGCGCAGACCTCCGCCTCTGCAAGGGCCAACTACCACTGGGCACACAAGCACACCACGGACCCGCTCGTTGATTGACGGCATGTGTGGAATCTGCGGCATCGCGATGCGACATGGGGCCGTGCCGACGCTCGAGGAGGAGCGCCTGCGCGCGATGACCGACGCGATCGTCCATCGCGGCCCCGACGAGCGCGGCACCCACCGCGAGCAGGGGGTGGCGCTGGGGATGCGGCGCCTCAGCATCATCGATGTGAAGGGCAGCCACCAGCCGATCGCCAACGAGAATCAAACCGTGAGGGCGGTGTTCAACGGCGAGATCTACAACTACCGCGAGCTGCGCGAGCAGCTGCGCCGCGGCGGCCACCGCCTGGACACCGAGGGCGATGGCGAGACGATCGTGCATCTGTACGAGGAGCACGGCGTCGACTTCGCGCGCCATCTCGAGGGCATCTTCGCGATCGCATTGTGGGACGCGCCCCGGCGCAGGCTGGTGCTGGCGCGCGACCAGCTGGGGGTGAAGCCGCTCTACTACTCGCTCGGCCCGGATGGCCTGGCGTTCGCCTCGGAGGTGAAGGCGCTGATCGCCGGCGACCTGATCGACCCGGCGCTCGACCCGCAGGCGGCGGAGCTGTTCCTCGCGTTCGGATATGTGCCCGGCCCGCTGTCGCTGTTCGCCGGTGTGCGCAAGCTGATGCCGGCGTCGGTGGCGGTGTGGGAGGGCGAGGGCGAGGTGGCGCTGCACACCTACTGGTCGGCGTTTGCGCAGGACGCCGAGGAGCCGCCGGCACGGCGCTCCTCGCAGAGCTGGGGCGAGGATCGCGAGCGCCTGCTGGAGCTGCTGCGAGGCGCCACGCACCGGCAGATGGTGAGCGACGTCCCGCTCGGCTCGATGCTGAGCGGCGGCCTCGACTCCTCGCTGATCACCACGCTGATGGCGGAGCACAGCACGCGGCCGGTGAAGACCTTCTCGATCGGCTTCGTCGAGGACGCCGACGCCAACGAGCTCGGCGACGCGCGCAGGGTGGCGGAGCGGCTGGGCACCGACCACCACGAGCTGCTCACCTCCGCGACCGAGCACCCCGAGCTGCTCGACGAGGCGCTGTGGCATCTGGAGGAGCCGATCGCCGACGTCTCCTTCCTCGGCTTCCTGCTGCTCAGCCGGCTGGCGCGCGAGTCGGTGACGGTGGCCCTCTCCGGCCAGGGCGCCGACGAGCTGCTGGGCGGCTACCGCAAGCACCAGATCGCGGCGCTCGCGGCCGCGATCGGACGCGGACCGGGGATCCTGCGCACCGCGCTGGCCGCCGCCGGTACCCGCGCGGCGCCCGGCGGGACGCTCGCCCGCGGGCTGGAGGCGCTGAGCACCAAGGACCCCGCCACGCGACTGCTGGCGATGAGCCGCGTGATGGAGCCCCCCGACCGGGCGGCGCTGCTAAGCGAGGGCTTCCGCGCGCGGTCGCTCGACGGCCACTCGGCAGGGTCCACCGGCTCGTGGGCGATCGACGGCAACCCGACGGGATCGGCGACGCCGGCCGGTGTGCGCTCGATCGAGCAGGCGCTCGCAAGCACGATCCACGCGCAGCTGCCCGCCGGCGCGCGGGGAGCGCTGGCGCAGACGCTCGCGCTGGACACGCGCATGGCGCTGGTGGACAACATGCTGCTGTACTTCGACAAGATGTCGATGGCGGCGTCGCTGGAGGTGCGCGTCCCCTTCCTCGACCCCGCGCTGGTGCGTTTCTGCACCGAACTGCCCGACAGCCGCAAGGTGTGGCTGGGCCGGCGCAAGGAGCTGCTCAAACGCGCCAGCCACGGGCTGGTGGACGCCGAGATCATCAACAAGCGCAAGCGCGGCTTCTTCCACTCCGCGCTGGGTGCCTGGCTGCGCGTGCACAGCGACGCGCTGCTGAGCGACACGCTGCTCGACCCGCGCGCGCTGGCACGCGGCCAGTACGACGCCACCGCCGTGCGCGCCCTGCTCGCGGACGCCGGCGCCGCCGGCAAGAAGGCCGACCAGCGCCTCTTCTGCCTGATGCTGCTGGAGCGCTGGCAGCAGCTGTTCGTCGACGGCGCCCGGTCGGTCGAGTCCGCGCCCGTGGCTGCCGCCGCGGCGTAGGAGGACGTCCGCGTGGGAATGGGGTTGTTCGGCCGATAGGAGATCCGTCGATCCCCGGTCGCACCTGCACGACAACCCAGATACTGCAACCGATACCATGCTCCGAAATTGCTCCCGGATGCCACTTCTTCACCCATGTTCGCGCAATTCGCGCGGTGGGGATATGAGTATGTCGAGCCCCCGGCGGCGGCGGAGAGTCCGGAGTGCGGCAATCCGCCCAAGCTGAAACAGGTGCGCATGATTCCACGAGCGCGTGCGAACGGGCTGTGGCAGGCAGCGGTGATTGCGACAGCGGGCACCGTCGGCATCCTCACCATCGACTCGGCGCTTGGGGTCTTCTCGATCGGTGGCTCGAAGGGGACGGTGAGGGAGACGGCGGTGATTCTCGTCAACCTGCTTGCCGCGGCAGTGGCGTTCTGGATCGCTCGGGTGTGGCAATCGTCCTCCGAGCGCCACCCCGGCGGACAGCTCAGCCTCGTCCAGCGCAACCTGTTGCCCGCTCTCATCGCGCTTGCCTGCTTCTTCCTGCCCTATCTCGTGCTGGCTGTCGAGGCGTTCGTTGCGTGGCGTCGCATCTGGCTGGGCCACGCCGACCTCGTTCCCGATCCGAAAGAAGCCAAGCTCGCCGAGGATGAGCACCGCCAGGCAGTGTCCGCTTGGAAGAAGCGCATCGAGCAGTTCGACACCAACGAGACCAAACGCGTCGCAGCGGCCGACGTGTGGTTCCCCGTGCCGTTCTCGGAAACCGCACGGATGACCTGCGTGTTCGGCGGGGGAGCGGACTCTTGGACGGCGGCGCTTGCCACGCTTGGAGCTTCGCTGCTCGGCGCCGGGGCCAGAATCACGATCGGCGACCTCTCCCAGCGCCTCACCACGCATGAGCTCAGCGACCTATGTGCGAGCGCCGGCATCCCCGCCACCGAGGCCGTGTTCACGGGCAGGCTCCAGCCGCCCGTCACCGGCAGTCAGACGCGTCTGGAGATCGTCGGCGTCGACAAGCACACCGACGACTCCGAGCACGAGCGGTGCGCTCGTCAGCTCTTTCGCCTGCTGCTTCGCCAGGTCAGACAGAGCCAGGCTGAGGCCGATGTGCTGGCGATCCTCGGCGCCGACCGTATCGGCTACGACGATCTGAAATCACTGATCACCGCCTCAGAACGGGAGCGGATCAGGGTGTTGTTGTTCTTTGAGCAGCTCAGGCGGCACGCGGTCGAAATCGTCGGCGCGGGGGGAGCCGCGGCCGCGTTCTTTGCGTTGGGCAACCACCTGGAGGCGGAGGAGGCCAGCAAGTTCATCGGCACCAAGCAGGCATGGGTTCTCGCCCGCAAGGAGGCCACCACGGGCCGGTCGCACACCAAGACGCCCGGCTGGGCGCGGTCCACCGCGGTGTCGGCAGGGGGCGGCCTGCCCCTCGGAGTGTCCTTCGGCGTGTCCACCACCACCAGCCGCTCCTACAGCGAGTCCTCCGGCCAGAGCACGGGGTACACCGAGAGCGAGGAGCTCACGTCAGAGGCCGTCGTCAAGCCGGGCGAACTGAGGGGCTTGCGCAGCACGGAGATGATCTATGTCGAGCTGCTGCCCGACGGTCGCCCCGCGGCCGCGAAGTTGAACTGCGACCCGCGGATCGCCGGTGAGCCGCGCGTCTCCAGCGAGCCCCGCCGCTTACTGTATGTTTAAATCATGTTGAAATCAGCCCGATTGTTTGGATCGGCCTTTAGGATCATCACAAAACGAAAGCGACGGGAGCAATGACCAATACAACAGTGAACTGCCCGCGCTGCGGGGAACCCAACAATCCAAACACGGTCTCCTGTGCCCGTTGTGGCGTCGCGATACCACCGAGCCAGCAGGCGGCCGGTAACTCCGCCCCGCAGCCTTCGATGTCGCCGCCGGCCAGCGCACCGCCGCCGCCACTGCCGCCGCTTTCACCACGCGAGGATCCCGCTTCGCTAACTCAGAAAGGGGTCCTTTACTCACTTTTCGACGTGTCGTTCAAGTCTCTTGTGACGACCAAGCTCGTCAGGCTGCTCTACATCTTGGCGATGATCTGGATCGGGCTATCCGCGATATCCTATATATATGTGGGCTTTCGCATCAGCCCCGGGATTGGGCTCTTCGTGTTCTTCGTCCTCGCGCCGATCAGCTCGCTGTTCGCGCTCGGATTGATCCGTATCGCCCTGGAGTTGTGCATCGGGCTGTTCCAGATCATGGCCAACTCCAACGAGCTCGTCGAACAGGGGCGACGCAGGGCTTCGCTGTAGATCGCAGGGGCCAACCATTTCCCCAGCCACCAGGTGAGGTGCTGAGGCAGAAGTCTCTGGAGCCGTCGCACCGTGCCGCTCTGCGACAGAGCCTCCGGTGCCGCCCGCGACAGCGCCTCCGGTGCCGCCCGCGACAGCGCCTCCGGTGCCGCCTGCGGCAGAGCCTCCGCCGACTCGTCGCATAGATTGCAGTCGGTGCAGGGCGACAGCGAGATCATCCTGGGTGACAACCTGGCGGTTCTGCCGGGTCTCCAGAGCGAGGCCTTCCAGCTGATCTACATCGACCCTCCGTTCAACACCGGCAGGGAGCAGACGCGCAAAACCATTCACACCGCGCACGACGAGAGCGGTGATCGCACCGGGTTCGGCGGTCGCCGCTACAGGACGCGCCTGCTCGCCGAGTCGTCGTATCGCGACGAGTTCGACGACTACCTCGCGTTCCTGGAGCCCCGCCTGCGCGAAGCCCACCGACTGCTGGCCCCGAGCGGCACCTTCTACTTTCACATCGACTACCGGGAGGCGCACTACTGCAAGCTGCTGCTCGACGAGGTGTTCGGCCGCGAGTGCTTCCTCAACGAGATCATTTGGGCCTACAACTACGGCGCGCGATCCAAGCGACGCTGGCCCGCCAAGCACGACACGATCCTCGTCTACGTCAAGGACCCGGCGGGATACCACTACGACGCCGAGGCCGTCGACCGCGAGCCATACATGGCTCCCGGCCTCGTGACCCCCGAGAAGGCGGCGCGAGGCAAGTTGCCGACGGACGTATGGTGGCACACGATAGTTCCGACCAACGGCGCCGAGAAGACGGGGTATCCCACGCAGAAGCCCGAGGGGATCATCCGCCGCATGATTCAGGCATCCACCCGCCCGGGCGACTGGTGCCTCGACTTCTTCGCCGGCAGCGGCACCCTCGGGGCGGTGGCGGCCGCCCTGGATAGACGCTACGTCCTGATCGACTGCAACCCCGAGGCCGTGCGTGTCACGCATGAGCGCCTGGGGATTCCGACATCGGGTGGCACAGGTTCGACCTCGCACATGTGCGAGGTCGCCGGCAGGCGCATGCGCCTGCCGGTAGACGGGCCGCATGCGGCCCGTCTCAGATCGCGCATGCGCGATCTGCACAACATCTGAAAACTACCCGGTGAGCACCGGTTCGCGTTCGCGCGGGCGCACGCGCGGCGGGGCGATCGGGAAGGGGTCGAGGTCGAGGCCGCCGCCTGCTCCGGGGCCGGTGGAGTCGCGGGGCCGCACGGTGAGGATGCGGGCCGGCTCGGTCGCGGGCGAGGGCTCGCGCAGCGCGAGGATCATCGCGGCGACGAACAGCAGCAGGTAGGGGACGTGCGGGAAGGAGAGCACGTCGAACAGGGCGCTCGCGATCATGATCGCGGCGACGGTGGCGAAGGCGGCCAGCGCGAGCGCCGAGCGCCGCGGGTCGGGGCCGCGAATCGTGCGGTGGGCGGCGGCCAACATCGCGATGAACACCCCGAGGTAGCACAGCGCTCCGATCAACCCGACGGTGATCAGCAGGCCGAGGTACTCGTTGTCGAGGATCCGGTACTTCTGCGGGGCGTAGCTTTCATACCCACGCCCGATCAGGGGGTGGCGCAGGATGTCGGGTGTCACCGCGTCGTAGCGCGCGGTGCGATCGGTGGTCGTCAGTGCCGTGTTGAAGTGGCCCGGTTCGAGCTGGCTGACCACCGATCCAAGCGCGGAGGGGGCGGCGAAGTGGACCAGCACCAGCAGCACCACGCCGAGCTTCGCCACCAGGCTCAGCACCGCGCGGGGGCGGTAGGCGGCCAGGACCACAACCACGGCGAGCGGCACGACGAGGCTGGTCTTGCGGGCGGTTGCGACGCCGCCGGCGAGCAGCAGCGCGACGGCGATCACATACAGTATGCGCCGCCGTCGCGTGGGCGAGTCGAGCGCGCCGATGATCGCAAAGGGCAGCATCATCGCGAGCATCGCCGCTAGCTCGAGCGGCTGCAGCGTCGGCCCGTACACGGTGAGGCGGCCGATCGAGTCGACGGTGTCAAATCCCGTCGGCTTGGTCACCGGGAGGATCTTCCCCCACAGTTCGTAGAACGGGTTGTAGTGAAAGCGGTACTCGATGATCGTACCCACCGCGACCACCACACCGAGCGTAACCATCATCGCCGCGAAGCGCGGCACCTCGCGCGGGCGCAACACGGAAGCGACGATGAAGAAGAAGAGGATGTAGGACGCCAACAGCGCGAGCTTCTTGACGACGAGCGAAACCTCGTCCATGTTGGCAAGCGCGTGACCGTTGAGCGCCGCGCTGAGCAGCGCCACCGCCAGGAACAGCAGCAGCATCCAGTGCACCGGGGTGAACTTCAGCCGGGGGCGAGCGGCCCCGCTCATCAGGGCGAGGCTGGAGAACCACAGCAGCGCGAGCGCGATCACGATGGGGCGGTCGAGCGTGCTGTTGACCGGCAGGTGCACCGGCAGGTCGATCGAGTCGAACGGGACGAGGAACAGCATCGCGATGAACCCGGCGAGCGCCCACGGCAGCACGCGTTTGGTGTGCGGCCAAGCGTCCTCCCGCGCGCCGGGCGGGTCGTCGAGCCGGTCGAGCCGCGCGGTCGCGAGGCTGTCCCTGCGCGCGCGAGCCCCCCTCCACCGCCGCGCCCACAGCAGGCTGCCGCCGACCAGCAGCACGAGCGCGAATGCGAACAGCATCAGCTGCCAGCGCACTCCCGCATCGACGACCCCCGCGACGGGTGGCCCGAGCGGGCGCAGCACCACCGCCGTGCCTCCGGCCAACGGGTGGGCGGACTCCTGCTGGGTGATGTAAGCCTGCAACACCACGCGCGCCGCGTTCACCAACGCGATCGCCGAGCGCACCGTGGGAGTCTGTGCGTACAGGTCGATCATCGGCCGCGCGCCGTCGACATCGAGCAGCAGTCGATAGGAGCGATCCACCGTCTGCGGCTGCGGCGGCGAGGACTTGACGGGCGCGTAGTTGGTGCGGCCCAGCAGCAGCGTGTAGGGGCCCGACGCGGCGACGTGGCGATCCCCCAGGCCGAGATCCCGGCCGAGCGTCCCGGTGGCGGTGTTGCTCTGCAGGTACAACGCGTAGTTGAGCGCCAGCTGGGCGGCGAGCGTGGCGCGGTATTCGGTGATCTGCTGGATGTCGGCGATCTCCGATTCGGAGGAGTCCACCAGCACCTGCGCATGTGCGGAGGCCAGCTCCACGCCGCGCGGATGCAGCCCAAGCGGGCTCAGCGAGGGCTTGTACCCGGCGAGTAGGGCGGCCAGGGCAGCGAGCGCCAGCAGCGCGGCGAGTGGCCGCAGTCGCCGCCAGGCCAGTGCGACCGCCGAGCGTGCCGGGGGCCGCGCGCCGTTGCCGGCGGCCGATTGTGCCGCCCGAGAGCCCCGGCGCAGGCGAAGGTTCCTCAGCGAGCGCACAGGGGCTTCGCGGCCGCCCTCACGGGCGCCGCTCCCCCGCCGTGGCCACGGGACGCCGATGGAGCGGGTCGTAGGCGACCGCCTCCAGCTCGGCGTCGAGGTCACGCTGCAGTCCCGCGAGCTCCCGGTCGCGCCGGCGCAAACCCTCGAAGCCGACGATCAGGAGCAGGCCGAGGATCAGCACGCCCAGGAATGCCGCGACCTCGAGCGTGGTGCGTGAGCTGCTGTTGACCGTGGCGGCTTCAGCGGGGCCGAGCTGGCGAAGCGTCACCTTGTGTTCGCTGGGGGTATTCCCTTCCCGCTGGGCGGCCGCCACGTATGCCTTGGTTCCGGCATAGACGGCATCCGCCACGCGAGCGGCTTCCAGCTCGGTCGGCCCCTGCACCGTGGCGGTTATCACGGGCTCGTTCTGCTGTGCCACGAACGTGAGGCGATAGGGCGCCTTCTCTCTCACCAGCTGACTGCTGCGAGCCTCGGCGGGGGTGACCGCGTCGAGCACTTCGCCCGAGCCGCTGTAGGGCCCGGCGGCGGTCAGCTGACTGGGGGGGAGGTTGGCGGCACGCGCGATGTCCTGCAAGACGGTGTCGCTTGTCATCACTTGGGCAAACACCGAGGCCCGCGAGATCAATGGCGTGGGATCCTGGTTGAGGTTGGCGAGCTCGGAGCTCGGCGAGTCGACGAGGATCTGCGTCGTTGCGACGCCGGTGGGGACGCTGTGCGAGGTCAGCCTCGCGGCGACGGCGGCGAGCACGGCGAGCACGACGACGATGCTCGTCGCGATCCAATGCGACCGCAGAGTCTTGGTGATCTCGCTCAATTCCAATTCAATCGGCTCGCTTTCATCGAGTTCGGCTCGACCCACCTGTCACGGAAAGAAACGAGGTGTCCTGCGGCGATCTTTTCCGCTGCCAAACTTTTTAGTGCGCCCGTGGCGGCCATTCCACAGACCAGCTGGTGGGGCCCACTCCGGCAAACCAGCTGGTGGGCCCACTCCGGCAGACCAGCTGGTGGGCTCCACAAGAATGTTCTTTTTTTCGGGGTAGAACCAGTTGGTTGGGGACTACTCGCGCGAGCGGCGTTGCGCGCCAAGCGTTATCTGGGCATGGTCCTCAAGGGGGTGATCATGCCGGCACCTGTCGACGCTCGCGGGGACAGCCGCGCAAACGCCGCGCTCCAGCGCGTCGGCAACCGGCCGATCGTCTGCCACGCGCTGGAGGCGATCCGCCGCGCGGGGGCGAGCGAGGTGGCGCTGATCGTCTCGGCGCGAGAGCTCTCAGCCGTACAGCCGTGCGTCGCCGCCGAGGGGCCAGGCGGCATGGAGATCGAGTACGTGCCCTACGTGCGACAGCCCGACGCGGTGAAGGAGGCGCTCACGAGGGCGGTGGAGCTGGTCGGCGAGGCGCCCTGCATCGTGCACGCCGCCGACGGCCTGCTCGCTCAGCCGCTGGAGCCGCTCGTGAAGCTGCTGCGTGTGGGCACCCCCAACCTGGTGATGCTCGTCCACCCACAGGCGACCGGCGGGGGATCGATCGGCCTTTCGACCAGACGGCTGCTGCGCCTGGTTGGTGAGCCCACCAAGGATTGCGAGCTCGAGCTGGCGGGCGCCTGCCTGTTTGGACCCGGCGCGCTGCGCCACGCCGCCGGAGCGCGCTGGTGGCAGCGTGGCGAGCTCGACCTGGCGGGGGTGGCGCAGAGGCTGGCGCAGGCAGGCGGACAGCTGCAGGTCGAGCACGTGCGCGGCTGGCGCCGCTATGGCGGCACGGCGGCCGACCTGCTGGAGCTCAATCGGCTGGTGCTCGAAGCGCTCGTGGGCAGCGACGCCACCGAACCGGACACGTTCGGATTGGCCGCACGGCGCGCCGCCGCCAACGGCGATGACAGCAGGATCGAGGGCTGTGTGCGGCTCGACCCGAGCGCGTGCGTGCAGTCGAGCGTGATCGTCGGCCCCGCGATCGTCGGGCCGGGTGCGTTGGTGCAGGACTCCTACATCGGGCCCTACACCTCGATCGGCGCGGACGTGCACATCGAAGGCGCGGAGATCGAGCGCTCGATTATCCTGCCCCGCGCGAGCATCACGCACATCGGCGGGCGGCTGGTGGGCAGCGTGGTCGGCTGCGACGCGCGCGTCTTCCGCGACTTCTCGCTGCCCCGCGCGCTGCGCCTGAACGTCGGCGACGGTGGGGAGGTGGCGCTGTGTTGAGCTCTGCAGAGCCCACCGCGGTGGAGTTCGTGGGTCAGGCGAGCGCAACGCAGGGCAATGGATCGCATCCGCGTGAAGCCCCACGACGCAGCCTGCGCGTGGCGATGGTGCACATCTCCGACTTCCGCCTCGACTCGCGCATCCAGCGCCAGGCGCGTGCGCTGGCGGAACGGGGCGATGAAGTGGATCTGGTGTGCGTGGGCGAGCGCGAAGAGCTGCGCGTCGGCGACGGGGCGATCCGCGTGCACCCGGTCGCGTCCGAGAAGGCAGCCGGAGGAGCGAGCGCCTACCTGCGCGACTACGGGCGCTTCTTGACACGGGCGCTATGGCGCCTCACGGCGCTTGACATGCGCCGGCGCTTCGACCTCGTCGAGGTGCACAACATGCCCGACCTGCTCACCGCCGCGGCGCTGGCGCCGCGGCTGCGCGGGACACCGGTGATCCTCAACATGCACGACACCTTCCCCGAGCTGTTCGCCACGAAGTACGGCCGGCCCGAGGGCGATCGCCTGGAACGTCTGCTCGAAGTCGAGGAGCGTTTGAGCGCTGCGCTGGCGAGCCGCGTGGTGACGGTCACCGACCAGGCCCGCCTGCGCGTGGAAGGCCGCGGCGTCGGCGTGGGCCGTACGACGGTCGTGATGAACTCGCCCGACGAGCGCGTGTTCGGCCCGGCGCGCACGCCCGTACAGTGGCCGGCGGAGGGCCCGCTGCGAGTCCTCTACCACGGCGGTCTGGCGCCCCGCTTTGGAGTGCAGACGCTGATCGAAGCGTGGAGGCACCTGCGCGAGCGCGCCCCGAGTGGACATCTGGGCGAGAGCACCTCCCGCCTGCAGTTGCGCGTGTGCGGGTCGGGCGAAGACCGCGACCGTCTGGCCGCGCTGGCGGCGGAGATCGACCCCGAGCGGATCGACGTGGCGCCGCGGCCGGTGCCGTTCGAGCGCATCCCGGAGGAACTGCAGGCCGCGCACATCGGCGTGGTGCCGACGCTGCAAGACCGCTTCACCGAGCTGCTGCTGCCGGTGAAGCTGCTGGAGTACGTGCACATGGGACTGCCAGTGGTCTCCTCGCGGCTGCCGGGCATCTCCGGCTACTTCTCCGAGCACGAGCTGCGCGAGTTCACCCCGGGCGATCCCGGCGATCTGGCACGCGCGATCGAGTCGGTCTGCGCCGACCCGCACGCCGCGCGCGAGCGGGCGGCGCGGGCGACACAGAAGCTTGCGGGTATCGCCTGGGAGCAGCAGCGCGCGCGCTACCTCGCGCTGGTGGACGAGCTCACGGGACGCGCCGGCGCGGCGCCGAGCGCACGACGGTGAGATCAGTAGTCACACTACGAGGTCAGAGCCGAGACCCCGACCTCGAACTCGTCAGGCTCGCCGCCCTCCGCCCGACTGACCCGGATTCGGACGATCTGTTCGTCATCGATCCCGAGAGGCCCCCGGTCCTCGATCACAACAGCTGGAATCTCCCGATCGCCGATGTGGATAACGACCTCCTCACCAACCGCAATCGGTGACTCCTTAGATGTCGTGGAAGAGAGCGCCATGAACTCAAAGTATCACCATGGCCGTGCGCAGCCAAGGTTGACGCATTGAGTTTGCCCAGCTCCTCTTTGCGCCTAGCATTGTGTGTACCAGCCCGTTCGACTGCGTCCCAAAAGTCGAAGCCGAATCGGCCAAAGTCGGCGCCGAGGTTGCCCAGGTTGGCGTTGCCATGGTCGAGCTTGCGACCGCTGGTGAGGAGCTCCTGAATGACTGTAGACATAGGCCGGTTCGAGGCCCCCCCAGCGATAACGGCGGCCGCCTGGGAATGCAGTCCACGACAGAAGCCTTGGAAGCGCGCCGCGAGCACCCCAACATAGGCGTAGTTCAGCTGCAACGTCAGCCTACGCCGGCCAGGACCTGTGCCACCGACCGCCTCGTGGGCGTGGGTAAGCTCAGCGAGTGCATCTTGGGCACCATGCTGCCAATCCCGAAGCGCTCGAGACGCCATAAGCGAGGCATATCACACAACGAGCGCAGCGAGTCCGCGTCAGGCCGCGGCGGCGTGAGCGACGAGCTCGCGGGCAGGCGCCGCGTCCACACCACCACGAGTGCGCTCCAACGCCTCAGCGGCGACGCGCTCGGCCAGCCCGACGACCGACTCGCCGTTGAGCAGGCGCGGGTAGATCTGGCTGGCGGAGGCCAGCGCGAGGCCCTCGACCCCGGGCCAGATCGGCGCGCTGCGCGGCTCGTGGTCGAGCGCGTGGACGGGCTCGACCAGCGGGGCGCGCTGGACGGTCCAGTCGACGACGTCCTCGTGGCTGAAGTCGGGCACGAGCTGGGCGAGCATCTCGGTGTAGCGGCGGTAGACGGTCTCGTCGTCCTCGGCGAACTCGGGGCTGTCGGGGTCGCAGTACTTGGGCAGATAGGCGAGGCGCAGCCCGTCGGTGTGCTCGGTGCCGACGACGTGGGAGGTCTCGACGACGGTGGTGATCGGGGTGGGGTCGCAGATGTTGATCGAGTAGTAGGGCGTCAGCGAGCGGCGCAGCTTGAGGATCAGGCAGACGACGCCGAGGTAGCGCTCGGGGTAGGCGGCGAGCAGCGGCTGCAGCTCCTCGGGCAGCAGCCGACGCAGCGCGGGCGGCTGCAGCGTGGGGATCGTCAGGTCGAAGTGCTCGTCCTCGCCGTCGACGCGCACGCCGGTGACCGCCCCGCCCGTCGCGCACGAGCCCTTCGACGCCGGCGCCGAGGCGGACGTCGACGCCGAGCTCGCGCGGCGCGCTCGGCGGCGGCGAGCACGAGCTGTTCATGGCCGCCGCGCAGGCAGCCCATCGTCTCGCCGGCGGAGCGCCTGTCGCGGGCGGAGCGCATGCGGTTGGTGCGCGCCCACAGGTAGGTGGCGGGCAGCTCGCCGTGGTGGGAGTTGAAGCGCGAGTCCAGCAGCGGGCCGCCAGATGCGCTGCACCACGCGCCGGCCGCAGTGGCGCGTGAGCCACGCGTTCCAGCGGCGCGCGCTCGAGCGCGTTGTAGTCGCGGCGCAGCTGGCAGTGCAGCACGAACCACGCGAGGCGCGCGCGGCCCAGCGGCGAGAGCGGCGGGAAGCGCAGGAAGTCGCCGATGCCGTTGAAGGGGTGCATCTTGCCGTCGACGAAGAAGCCGACGCCGACGGGCGTGAAGCTCAGCCGATCGGCAAGCCCGAGCTGCTCGGCGAGCGCGATCATGCGCTCGTCGGAGGGGACGATCACGTGGTAGAAGCGGTCGATGCGGTGCCCGCCGAAATCGAACGCACCGGCGAGGCCCGCCGGGCGTGGGGGCGCGCTCGAGCAGCGTCACGCGCGCGCCGCCTTCGGCGAGGCGCAGCGCGAGCACGGTGCCGAGGATGCCGGCGCCGACGACGCCGATGTGCGGGGCCCGCCCGCCCGGCTCCCCATCCGCACCGCCGACCTCGCGACCGATGCGCGGCGAACCGCCTCCCGACCCCTGGTTGACGGTCATCGCCCGCCGGCGATCGCGTGCAGCTGCGCGGTCGGCCGCTCTTCGGCGCGCGCCGCAGCTCCTCGCTGCCGAGCGGTGAGATGGGCGGCGGCTGGATGCGCCCGACGAGGTGGGCGGCCATCAGCCGGCCGTAGGCGAGGACCGTGGGGCGCAGGCTCATCTTCGAGATGCCCATGCGCCGCGACCAGTCGTTGACGGTGGGCACCTCGGCGACGCGTGGCGCCGGCGTTGTAGAGCTTGAGCAGCAGCTCGACGTTGGCGGCGAAGCCGGGCTCGCGCACGAGCAGGTAGCCGTAGGTTTCCGAGGCGCGGCGCAGGGTGCCGGCGCGGTACACGCGGTAGAGCGAGGAGAGCGTGTGGATCTCGTGCAGGCCGCCGGCGTAGCGGAAGGCGTTGGAGACCGCTTTGGAGGCCGCCAGCCGCCAGGGGGCGACGCCGAGGATGCGCCCACCGGGCGCGTACACCGAGGCGAGCACGACGTCGGCGCCCTCGTGGAAGCGCTCCAGCATCCGCGGCAGGTCGGAGAGGTCAGAGGTGTTGTCGGCCTCCAGCGTGACGATCGCGTCGCCGTCCTGGGACTCGCCGAGCGCGGCGCGCAGGCCGGAGTTGATCGCGGTGCCGAGGCCGCGGTTGACGGAGTGGCGCACCACGGCGAGGTGCAGCGCGTCGCTGTGCTCGGCGATCGCCTCGGCGGTGCCGTCGGTGGAGCCGTCGTCGACGAAGATCACGCGCGCGCCCAGTTCGCGGGCGACCGGCGCGAGGTCGGCGAGCAGGCGGGGGATGTTCTCGCGCTCGTTGTAGGCGGGGATGACGAAGCGGATCATGGCGGTCTCCTAGGCGGCGATGCGAACGGGCCGGGGAGTCGGCATGTCGAGCAGGGTGACGGGACGGTTGTTGGCGGCGGAGTCGCGGACGGCGAGCGCGGCGGCGAGCGCGCGGCAGCCGTCCTGCGCGCCGACGGGCTCGGGGGTGTCGTCGAGCACGCAGCGCGCGAACGCCGTGCAGCTCGGCCTGCAGCGGCTCGACGCGCGGCAGCGCGAAGCGCACCGCGGCGCCCTCGGCGTCGCCGCGGATGCGAGCGAGCTCGCTCCAGCCGGTGGGCGCGCCGGTGGACTCGGTGAACCACACGTCCTGCGTCAGGTAGGAGGCGCTCAGCATCCCGCCCTCGCCGATCACGGTCATCTCGCGGCGCTTCTCCGGCGTCAGCCAGTTGACGTCGAGCAGGCCGAGCGGCCCGTCGTCGCCGAAGCGCAGCAGGCAGGCGATCAGGTCCTCCTGGGAGGGGTGCACGCAGCGGGAGCCGTCGGCGTAGATCGAGGTGATGTCGCGGTCGAGCACGAACTGCATCAGGTCGAGGTCGTGGGTGGCGAGGTCGATCGCCACGCCGGTGTCCTGGATGCGCACGGGCAGCGGCCCAACGCGGGTGGCGTGGGCGCGGAAGACGCGCCCGATGCGCCCCTCGCGCGATCAGCTCGGCGAGCTTGCCGACGGCGGGGTTGAAGCGCTCGACGTGGCCGACCATCAGCTTCACGCGCGCCAGGCGCGCGGCGGCGGCCATCCGCAGCCCGTCCTCGAGCGCGGTGGCGATCGGCTTCTCGACGAACACGTGCTTGCCGGCGGCGATCGCGTCGAGCGCGATGCGGGCGTGGTGCTCGGAGGGCGCGCAGATGCACACGGCATCGACGTCGGCGCGCTCCAGCAGCCAGCGGTAGTCGCCGACCCACTCGATCGGCCGCCGGCCGATCCGCGCGCGGGCGGTCGACTCGTCGGGGTCGGCGACCGCCACGAGCCGTCCCGCGGCGATCCGCTCCCAGGTCTCGACGTGGTAGGCGCCCATGCGCCCCACGCCGATCAGTCCGACGCCCAGCTCATCCATGTTCTTCTGCTCCTTTGGTCTCGTCCATGAGATTGATGTGGTTCTGTGCCCCTGCTCCGCGGCGATGCAGGCGGGCCCCGACCGGGGTCTCGGGGACCATGCGATGGGAACGGGCGCGCGTCATGCCCGCACCCCAACGCCGATCCCGGCGGCGAGCGATGCGGCCTCGCCGCCGGGCGACGTCCCTTCCCCCAGGGCTTGGTGGGAGCGCGCCAAGTAGTCGATGATCACGCGCGCGATCCGCTGCGCGGCGTGGCCGTCGCCGAAGATCGGCGGACGCTCGTCGGGCAGCGGGCGTGCGCAGCGCGGCGGCGAAGGCGTCGGGATCGCAGCCGACGAGCGTGTTCCAGCCGGCCTCGACGGTGTCGGTCCACTCCGTCTCCTCGCGCAGCGTGATGCAGCGCACGCCCCACAGGTAGGCCTCGCGCTGCACGCCGCCGGAGTCGGTGGCGATCGCGCGCGCGCCGCGCTCCAGCTCGAGCATCCGCGTGTAGGTGACGGGCTCGATCAGCTTCACGTTCGGCGGCGCCTGCAGGCCCCAGCCGTCGATCGCGGCGCGGGTGCGGGGGTGCAGCGGCAGCAGCACCGGCAGCGGCGAGCGTCCGAGGCAGGCCAGCACCGCGGCGAGCCGCTCGGGGGAGTCGGTGTTGTAGTTGCGGTGCACCGTCGCCAGCAGGTAGTCGCCGGCGCCGGCGGGGCGCACGCGCGCGCGCCAGCTCTCGAGCGTGTCGCAGAGTGGGTCGCCGGTGACATGGATCTCACCCGTGACGCCTTCGTCTTGCGAGGTTGCGCTGCGCGCCCTCCGTGGGCGCGCAGAGGACCTGCGAGAGCCGGTCGGTTTCGATGCGGTTGTGCTCCTCGGGCATCTCCTTGCGGTAGGAGCGCAGGCCGGCCTCGACGTGCACGAGCGGCACGCCGCACGCCGCCGCGGCGAGGGCGCCGGAGAGCGTCGCGTTGGTGTCCCCGCGCACGATCACGGCGGCGGGGCGCTCGGCGCGGATCAGCTCTTCCAGGCGCTCGCGCGCGAGGTCGAGCTGCGCTTCGCGCGCCCGCGAGCCGACGCCGAGGTTGTGGTGGGGGCGGGGCAGGCGCGTGGCGAGGATCTGGCTCTCGGACATCGCCTCGTCGTAGTGCTGGCCGGTGTGCACGAGGATCTCCTCGGCGAGCGGCGCGAGCGCCTCGCAGACGGGCGCCGCCTGGATGATCTCCGGGCGGGCGCCGATCACCGAGAGCACCCGCGGGCGGGCGGGCGGCCCGGTGATGCGCTCCCGCGGGGCGCCGTCCAGCAGCCCGGACGGCTGCATGGCGAGGCCGCCGCCGACGCCGTCGATCACGCTCGAAGGAGAGACTGCGAGGCCGCTGCCCGCTCCACGCAGCGTCGGCGCGAGCGGAGGCTCGTCGGCGACGTGCGTCCAGCGCGGGTTGGTGGGGGTGGGGGCGAGCTCGGGCATCGAAGGTCCTCAGGCGGCCACCCGGTCGGCGGGCTGCACGAGCGCGAGCGGCTGGGCGCCGGCGCGCATCGACGCCTCGGCGAGCTCCACGGTGGCGACGATCTCGATCCCGAGCGCGAGGCTGGAGCGCGGTTCCTCGCCGGTGCGGATCGCGTGGGCGAAGTCTTCGAGCTCCAGGCGCAGCGGCTCGCGCGGCTCGATCCGCGGGATCACGACGTCGCCGGTGCGGTAGATCAGCTGGTGCTCGCCGAAGTTGGCGGGCGTCGGCGGCAGCATGTCCATGCCGCGGTCGTAGATCCGCACCGGTTCGTCGGAGGCGGTGTCGTCGTACTGCACCATCCGCTGGCTGCCGACGACGATCATCTGGCGGACCTTGCGCGGCGCCAGCCAGGAGATCTGCACGTTGGCGGTTTGCCCGCGCGCGAAGGTGAGCGTCATGAAGGCGGTCTCCGAGACCCCCTGGCGCAGCACGCTGGAGCCGGAGGCGGCGACTTCCACGACCGGCTGCTCCAGCCAGTACAGGAGGATCGAGAGGTCGTGCGGCGCGAGGTCGCAGACCACGCCGTCGCCGTTGTACTTGCCGAGGTTCATCCGCGAGGAGGTGACGAAGTGCACGTCCCCGACGACGCCGCCGCGGATCAGATCGCGCACCGCGTTGACGGCGGGGCTGTAGATGAAGGTGTGCCCGGGCATCAGCACGCGGTCGGCGGCGGCGGCGAGCTCGGCGAGGTCGAGCGCGTCGCGCAGGCGCGTGGCGAGCGGCTTCTCGACCAGCACGTGCTTGCCGGCGCTGCAGCGCGCGGTTGGCCAGCGCGGCGTGCGCTCTGCGGCGGGCGTGGCGATCACGACCGCCTCGACCGCGGGATCGACCAGCACCGCGTCCAGCTCGCGCACCGCGCGGGCGCCGGGGTGGCGGCGGCGGAAGAGGTGCAGCTGCGCGGGGTCGGAGTCGCACAGCGCCTCCAGGCGCAGCTGCGAGCATTCGGCCACGTTGCGGGCGAGGTTCGGGCCCCAGTAGCCGTAGCCGACGACGGCGGTGCCGATCGGCGCCTGACGCGGCAGGATGCGCCGCGGCCGGGAGCGCAACTGGGTGTCGTGCGAGCCGTCGGCGCGGGGAGCCGCCGTCTGGACCGGCCGTTGGACGTAGCCGTTGCCAGTAGCCGTTCGCCCGGCTGCCGTCGTGTCGAGAGCGTGCGTCCAACATCTATGCCACCCCTTGCCGGCCGAGCACGACCGGAACGGTCTTGACGAGGATGCGCAGGTCGAGCAGCAGCGAGGCGCTCGTCGGCGTACTCGATGTCGAAGCTCACCATCTCCTCGTAGGTGCGCTGGTTGCGCCCGCTGACCTGCCACAGCCCGGTGAGGCCGGGCTTGACGGCGAAGCGGCCGAGGTAGACGTCGGGGTACATCTCGACCTCGTAGGGGATCACCGGACGGGGCCCGACGAGCGCCATCTCGCCGAGCAGCACGTTGATCAGCTGCGGCAGCTCGTCGAGGCTCCAGGAGCGCAGCAGGCGCCCGACGCGGGTGACGCGGTCGTCGACCGAGAGCTTGTACAGCCGGCCGCGCTCGGAGCTGGCGCGCCTCGCCGATCAGGCTCTGGACGTAGCTCGCGATGCGGGGCGGTGTCGGCGCCGCTGCGCATCGTGCGGAACTTGAAGATCGTGAACTCCCGCTGATCGCGCCCGACGCGGCGCTGGCGAAAGAGCGCCGGCCCGCGCGAGTCGATCCGGATCGCCGAGCGCGATCAGCGCCATCAGCGGCGCCAGCACCAGCAGCAGCGCGCTCGCGACGAGCGAGGTCGAGCGTGCGCCGCAGGCCGTCGGCGACCGGCGCGGCGCGCCGACTGGCGACTCAGCGCCGGCCGCGTCCCGAGCGTGCCGGACGGAGGGCGTGGTCGGGCACGACCACGGAGCAGCCGCTGCACGAGGTTGCGGAGCGGAGCGACGCTCATCTATGTGATGAACGTGACTGGCAGCAGTGGCGTCTTTTGTGCGATGCGCGAACGCGCCCGCGGGGACGTCTTTCGTGAATCTTGCCACGGCGCCGACCACCTGGTCGAGCTCGGCATCGCTCATGCCGGGAAAGACCGGCAGCGAGCAGATCCGCTCGGCCGCGGCCTCGCTGACTGGGAGGCTGCCGGGCTCCGAGGCCGAGCTCGGCGTAGGCGCCGGTGCGGTGGATCGGAACGGGGTAGTGCATCGCGCTGGCGACCCCTTCGTCGCTCGAGGTGCTCGCGCAGCACGTCGCGCTGGGCGCAGCGCACGACGAACAGGTGGTAGACGTGGTCGGCCTCCGGGAAGGGCAGGCGGACAGGCTCGACCGCGCGTGCGATCGTCAGCGCCCAATGCGCCCCGTCCGCCCATCCTCCATAACTGCCCGCCTGCTGATCCCGCCCCCGCGAGCGCCGTGAGCCGCGTCGCGCAGCGCCGCACCGAGGCGCCGGCGCTCGTCGTTCCAGCCGTCGAGGCGTGTGAGCTTGCGTCGCAGGATCGCGGCCTGCAGCGCGTCCAGCCGCGCGGTGGAGCCGACCACGCGGTGGTGGTAGCGCGGGCGCTCGCCGTGGGAGCGCAGCAGCCGCACGCGGTCGGCGAGCTCGGGGCGCGAGGTGACGACCGCGCCGCCGTCGCCCCAGGCGCCGAGGTTCTTGGCGGGGTAGAAGCTGAAGCAGCCGAGCGCCCCGAGCGTGCCGACGCGCCGGCCGCGGTAGCGCGCGCCGTGCGCCTGGCAGGCGTCCTCGATCACGTCGATGCCCGCTTCGCCGGCGAGCGCGAGGATCGGGTCGAGATCGACCGTGGCGCCGAACAGGTGCACGGGGATCACGCAGCGCACGCGCGGGCCGAGCGCGCCGGCGACGTGCTCGGCGGTGATCAGGTGGGAGTCGGGGTCGACGTCGACCGGCACCGGGATCGCGCCGACCGCGCTGACCGCCTCGGCGGTGGCGATGAACGAGTTGGTGGGCACGATCACCTCGTCGCCCGGGCCGATCTCCAGCGCGCGCAGCGCCAGCGCGAGCGCCTCGGTGCCGGAGGAGACGCCGACGGCGAAGTCGGTCTCGCAGTAGTCGGCGAACTCGCGCTCGAAGGCCTCGACGTGGTGGCCGAGCGTGAAGGCGCCGCTGCTCGGCCACTTCGCGCACCGCCCCCAGCAGCTCCTCGAGCAGCGCGGGGTCGGCGTTGTCCATGCGCGTGAACGGCACCTGCGGCGTAGGGCGCGGGCGCCGTGGCTGGAGCCGGTGGCAGTGCCCTGCGGCACGGGCGGGTGAGCAGCCGGTGGAGCACCAATGAGATCGCCATAGCTCCCACGCTCAGGCCGCGGCGGCGGTCGCGGGCGCGCGACTCCAGGCGGAGCAGCTCCTGCTGCAGCGCCCGGCGGCCGCGGTGGTGCAGACCGTGGATCGAGCTCTCCGAGCGGCCCATCCGCTCGGCGATCTCCGGCGGGGTGAGCCCGATGACGTGACGCATCACGACGACGTTGCGCTGTTCCTCGGGCAGCGAGTCCAGCGCGGTGCGCAGGTTGCGCGCGCGGTCCAGGGCGCTGCTCGTCGATGTACGTGTCCGCGCCGTACACCTCTTCGGCGGGGATCGCGCGGCGGCGGCGTAAATGGTCGAGCGCGACGTTGCGCGCGAGCCGCAGCAGCCACGCGGAGAAGGGGACGCCGCGGTCGTCGTACTTGCAGATCGCCGTGATCAGCTTCAGGAAGACGTGCTGCGTGAGGTCTTCGGCCTCCTTCTCGTCGCGCACGATGCGGCGGACGTAGCCGTAGACGTTGTCGGAGTAGCGCACGTACAGCAGCCGCAGCGCGTCGCGGTCGCCCTCCTTGGCGCGCGCGATCGCGAGGCGCACCTGGCGCATCGCCTCGGGCGACTCGTCGAGCGTGGTGTCGGCGCGCAGACCGATCTGACGCTCTCTCGACTTCATGTCATTGATGAGCACGGAGGCTCCTCCATCCTTGGTTGACGATTCCGTTGCTGTCAAAAGAGGGCACGACTCGCCGGCTTCGGCCAACTGGCCACTCTTCGCAAGGAGATGTGCCGACGGCTCGCCACCCCTGTGGTTCCGGAGCCCGTCAGAACTGCCCTCGGGGCCGGTATGTCCTTGCCAGCGATGATGCGCGGCGCGGCGAGCGCTCACAATCGCCCGTCGGTCGCGACTTTCGTTCAACGACCTGAACGGCGCCGATCCTTCATCCTTCGGGAGGCGAGCGTTCACGACCATGAACGCCCGGTCCGCCATCCTTCCGCGAGGTACGGCACCGTTCCTCGAGCAAACAACCGCAAGGAGCATCACGCTGAGCGAGCACCCGCACACCCGTCCGCAGGCCGAGGACGAGGACCCCTACGAGTCGGACATGGCGCGCCGCGGAGCGCCCAAGCACCGCTTCCCCGCGCGCGAGTGCGACCCGCGGCTGGCGTACGCGCTGGTGCACGACGAGCTGCTGCTGGACGGCGTGGCGCGCATGAACCTCGCGACGTTCTGCACGACGTGGGCGGAGCCCGAGGCGCTGGCGCTGCTGGCGGAGTCCTTCGACAAGAACATCGTCGACAAGGACGAGTACCCGCAGACGGCGGAGCTTGAGACGCGCTGCGTGCGGATGCTCGCCGACCTGTGGCACTCCCCGCACCCGGGCACCACGCTCGGCACGTCGACGACGGGCTCCAGCGAGGCGGCGATGCTGGCGGGCCTCGCGGCGAAGTTCCGCTGGCGCGAGCGCCGCGCGCGGCCGAAGGCAAGCCGCCGGAGCGGCCGAACTTCGTCTGCGGCCCGGTGCAGGTGTGCTGGGAGAAGTTCGCGCGCTACTTCGACGTCGAGATGCGCGAGGTGCCGATGGACGCGGGGCGCTACCTGATGGAGCCGGAGCAGTGCCTGGAGCGGTGCGACGAGAACACGATCATGGTCGTCGCGACGCTCGGCCAGACGTTCACGGGCCTGTTCGAGGACGTCGCGGCGATCGCCGCCGGCGCTCGACCGCCTGCAGGCGGAGCGCGGCCTCGACATCCCCATGCACGTCGACGGCGCCAGCGGCGGGTTCCTCGCCCCGTTCACGGCGCCCGAGCTGGTGTGGGACTTCCGCATGCCGCGCGTGAAGTCGATCAACGCCTCGGGCCACAAGATGGGCCTCGCGCCGCTCGGCTGCGGCTGGGCGATCTGGCGCGAAAAGGCACGACATGCCGGCGGAGATGATCTTCAACGTCAACTACCTCGGCGGCGAGATGCCGACGTTCAACCTCAACTTCTCCCGCCCCGGCGGCCAGGTCGTGACCCAGTACTACGACTTCATCCGCCTCGGCCGCGAGGGCTACGGCCGCGTGCACGGCGCGACGTACGAGACCTGCGCGCACCTCGCCCACGAGATCGCCAAGCTCGGCCCGTTCGAGATCGTCCACGACGGCGACCCGCGGCGGGCATCCCCGCGGTCTCGTGGAAGCTGACCGACGGCGTCGAGCACCCCTTCAACCTGTTCGACCTCGCCGACCGCCTGCGCGCGCACGGCTGGCTGGTGCCCGCCTACACGCTGCCGCCCCACCTCGAGGACCTCGCGATCCAGCGGATCCTCGTGCGCCACGGCTTCAGCCGCGACATGGCCGATCTGCTGCTGGCGGACATCCACCGCAGCCTCGAGACGCTGGACGAGCACCCGCCGAGCAGCTCGCTCTCAGAGCGCGAGGTCGGCTCCTTCAACCACAACGCCACGGCGGCGGTTGTCTGACCCTTTCTTCGAGCTCCTACCGTTTCCTGCGCTTCGGGTGCTTGGCCTTCTTCTTCGCGGCCTTCTTGTGCGCCGACTTCGGGCAGCCCGTGACCGAGATCTTCGTGCTCTGCTTGATCGCGAGGCCGTTCTGGCCGACCATTTCGGTGGGCATCAGCAGCGTCCCCTTGCAGAGGTTCCCGTTCGCCGTCAACGCCGGGTATTCCCGCTCCGGCAACGTCAGTTCGAAGTTCGAGAACGGCACATCCGGCACCGTCCCGAACGTCGCGGTCGTGATCCCCTGTTTGCTGATGAACGTTTCCCCATGCACCTGGACCGTCACGCCGTCCTCGCCGGTCAGGACGATGATCAGTTCGGGGTACTTGGCGCCACCGTGGGAGACGAAGTACGCCGGGCCGCTCAAGGGGCCTTCCAGCACCGGGGTGCCGACCGTCGCTTCTCCGACCCTCGAGGCCTTCGGGCAGCTGGAGGGGTTTTCCGCGAACACCTTTTCGGTGCACGCCTTCTGCAGCGTTTTCAACGGGGACGGGAGCTGTTTCGGGAGGGAGACCTTGACCTTCGCGACGTTCGCCCCGGTGCCCCGTGGGGCGTTCGGGAGCGTGAGGGAGACGTGGAGGCTGGCGCCTTCGACCCGCGAGGTCTTCGCGCTGGTTTGCACCTTGAATTCGGGTTTGAAGTTGAGTGCCGCGCAGTTGGTCACCTGGAACGGTGTGGCCACATTGGCGGTGGCGCCTTCGGTGCTTTCCAGCTCCCCGGTGAGCTTCATCGGTTCGCAGCTGGTCGGGTTGAACACGAACCCCGGACGGTTGACCGTCACGTTGATGTGCTGCAACTGCAACGGGATGCCATCCAGGATCGTCGGGAACCTGTCGCTGACGACGGTCAGGTGCGCGTCGGTGGGGTCGACGTCGACCTTGGAGCGCACGACCTCGGTACCGAGGTTGAACGGGCCCGCGACCGCGGGGACGACGATCTCCACGCCGAAGGGGTCGCCCTCGTAGGGGCCGGTGATGTACGCCTTGCCCGTTTCGACCGGGAAGGGGTCACCACCGAGGCCGGCGCTGGCGGTGACCCGGCCGATCTGGCTTTCCGCGGGGCACTGGCCCTGCGCGGCCTGCGGTTCCTCGCAGAGCTTCACGCCCTGCAGCCCGGCGGAGACCCCGGGTGGGAAGACGATGGAGATTTTCCCGAGCTGCTGGCTCTGGTCGGGGCGGCTCATCGTCAACGTCAGCGGGGTGTACCCACCCGCCTGGACGCTCGTCGTGCCCGCCTGGAACCCCGGGTCGAACGGCCTTGGGGTCGCGCACGGTGTTTCGTTCGGGCCGCTCGTGACTTCGAACGTCGAGCTGGAACTCGACGGTTCGTCGCTGGCCCACGGTGTGATCGCCATGGTGCTGGTGTACGAGCCGCACAACGGCGGAGTGCTCAGCGGTGCCCTCGCGCCGCCGAAGAAGTGGATCTTGATGTCTTCCACGGGGAGCTGCGGGCTGTTCAAGAACGTCGTCACGATCTGCCCCGTGGTTTCGTTCAGCTTGATTTCGCCTGCGAGCTTCGCGACTACGCCCTCGCGCTGGTTTTCGACGTCCAGATACAGCGCGATCAGGCTCCCGAACGGGTTCGCGGTCTGCGCCGCCAAGTACACCGCGCCTTCCAACGGTTCCGCGAGCAGCGGCGTCTTGACGAGCGCCGTCCCCACCTTCGACGCGCTCGGGCACTCGACAGGGCTCGGCGTGAACAGGTTCGTCCCCGCTTCGATCCCGGTAAACCCGGCCTGCCCGGTCGAGCACGCCAACAACCCGTCCGCCGCGGCCGGGCTGATCTGCACCCCCACCGGGAGCGTCACCGTCGTGTTCTTGACCGCGGACTCCAGCAGGCCGCTGCCGTCCAGCGAGGATTCCTGGGGCACATGAATCGCGACCGACAATCCCGTCGGGGTGCTCCCCTCCCGCCCATCCGGTGCGACCGTGAGTTCTGAGCCGAACGGCAGGCTCCCGCACCCGTCAAGGCCCGGTGTCAGCGAGAGAAGGGGCTTGGTGAGGACACCGGGCTGCTCCCAGCTATCGCCTTCCACGCTGCTTTCAAGCCCACCCGCGCACGATGTCGGTAGCGACAGGAACGGCGGTGGGCTGTGCGCTTCAAGCGGCTGACACGGACGACCTCCCGTGCTGCCTTTGAGTTCCTCAAGGCAGCTGACGCCGCGGGCGTCGTCGTGGCGGGCGTCCCCCGGGACACCCCACAACGTGACCGTGTTCGCGAGAAACCCAACCGTCTGCGGAATATTCTGCACATGCACCGTGATCCCATAATCTTCCCCAGTCCGTACCGCGGCATCGATGAACACCGGGATACCATCAGGCTTGAACCCGAACCGCGCCGGCTCCCCAACAGACGGTTCCAAATCGAACACCGGGACCGCAGCCACATTCACCCCAGACGGACTGTTAAGAATCGGTTCGTGGAACGCGACGCTCGCGACACCGACCACGGTATCCGCGGGGCACTTATTGGTCGAAAACTGGCCCAGCGAGCACACCGGGACCGCCGTGGGGTTACCAACCCAGCCCGCTGGCAGCTTGAACGTCAAATCCTTCACGAGCGCCGCCGGAACCGGCACTTCGCTTCCACCAGTCGCCGCTAGCGCCTCGTTCAGATTCAACGTGAACGTCGTCTGAAACGGATGCGAACCCGCACGCGTATCAACCGACCCACCAGCTTCTTCGTTGCGCATCTCATATTCTTCGACACCGAACGGCGTCGCTTCGCCCGGCATCTGCGCGACCGTGATCGCATGCGAGACCTGAGCGCCCGCCACCGGACCGGTCGCCTGCCGTTCGAAGCTCCCGCCCGCCGCTTCGGTCACGCATGCCGGGTCCTTGAACTTCCCGGTCCCCGCCGGGACTTCGTGGCACGTGAAGCCCTCCCCGCCGGAGACGCTAGCGGTATTGACTTCGCCCGAGGACGCACCCGGCTGCACCACAACCCCAACCACGACTTCCAATGTTTCGATAAATGGGGCGAGCACACCCTGCGCGAATGTGCACGACACCGTCCCCACATCGCATTGCGCGACATTGAATTCGCGGCCAAGGCCACCCTCCATCGAGACCGCCCTCAACCCAGCCGGCAGCACGTCCGCGATCTCGACCGGGACACCACCCGACGACGCTTCGAAGTTCGCGGCCTCATCCCCTACATTCACGACAGTCACCGCGATGAAGCCATCTGGGCGGCCCTTGAGCACCTCCGTGACCTTCGCTTCCTGCCGGCACCCAGGACCCGTCGCTTCTTCGCAGCTCAAAATTTCGCTCGAGAACCCCGTACCGATCGGTTCGACTGGCGTATCAGCCAATCCACCAACGAACACGATCTTGTACGGTTTGGTGCCTTCTTCATCGCCCGGGCCACCCGTAACCTGCACGTTCCCCGCCCCGTAGACTTCTTCCAGGCCCGCCTGCACTTCTTCGGGCGTGGCATCCCAGTTGAAGAGCTTGGACTTTTTGCGTTCGGTGACCTTCAGGTCAAATTTCCCTCCCGTCGCGCTGACCGTCAGTTCCTGCACCTCATCCCGAGCGCGCCCCGCCGCCAGAACCCCCGGACGCGACAACGACGACACCCGAAACCACGGCGCAAACACTTCGGCACCCGCCGACCCCACCACACACCCACACAACCCCAACACAACACCAGCCACCACAAGCACCCGAGCCCTGACGCTCATCGTTCCACCCTCCGGTCGCTGGACACTCCCCTCGCCGATCTCCCCGCTGCCTTCTTCAAGGACCTCCGCTTCACGCACCTGCCGTGCTCGCGCGCCTTCCCCCTCGCGCACCTGACCGCCTTCTTGGAGGCCTTTTTTACCACCGGCACCAGTGCGGGCGGGAGATTGCCCGCGCCGCTGAACGTCGCGCTCGCGGGCGCACCAAAGATCGCCGGCTGCGGCGACGGCGCCGCTTTACACGACGCTTCCGTATCACACGCCGGCGGCACCGCCGGCGCCACCGGCAAACACGGCGACACCGCGATGCATTCATGCGCGTCATACACATCACGCGCGGCATCGGCATCCTGTACCGCCAACCTCGCGCTCGTCAAGAAGAACACATCCCCACCCGAATCCGACGCATCCAAAAACGCCGATTCCTGCCCCGAGGTCCCAGAGGAAATCAAAGCCACACAACCCGCCGGCTGCACCACACCACCCGCGACTTCCCTTTCAGACTCAAACACCTCGCTACCACTCACCACCCCAGGCCCACACGCCGCACCCACAGGCCCCACACCCGCAGGCTCATACTCATACACATCCTCCGTCCCATTGATGTCCTTCGGCACCAGCGCATCGCTTGCGTTGAAGAACAACCGGCCGTTATCAGACAGATACCGCGACTGATACGCCGCATACCCAAGCTCAAACGGAGTCCACCCCGGCACATTCGCCGCAAGCCACGTCGTGTCTTCCCATACGCGATCACCACCCGCAAGCGGCATACTGGGCGTAGCGACATTGCCGTTGATGCCGTACTCCACGCCGTGCGGGCGCGCGCCCGTCGGATTGCACGACGCGCACACAAGGCTACCTGTAGCTGCGCTATACAGATACACCTCCTCATCGGGCTGGCCGCTCACCGCATCCCGATTGTCATAGCCAGTCAAGCTCAACTGCGACATGAACGCAAACCACTCCCCATTCGCAGACACACGCGAAGTACGATGCCCGAGTTCTGTTTCCCAGTCGGGGAAATCAGCCCCTGAGACCGTCGCGATCGTCTTCTGCTTCCACGTCGATCCCTCCCGGCGATCGACGATCAACGACCCGGCCTTGAAGTACAACGCCGAGGCATCTTCGCTGCCACCGAGGAAGATACCTTCAAAGGGCAGTCCCGTCAGCTCAAGATGCGCGCACTGCAACTGCCCGCCCACTTCGGCGAGCTGGCATTCATAGACCCCACCCCCAGGCGCGCTCGTCAACTGCGCAGAGTCACGGAACAGAAGCGTCGAGCCATCACTGGAGGCATAGAGGAAGCTCTCCGCTCCTTCGCTGGGGGCCCCCGGCATCGCATGCAGACGCAGCGTTTCCTGTTTTTCCGGGTCCTGAAGGTAGATATGACCTTCATAACCAAAGAAGATCGAACCATCATCAGAGAACTGATGATCGGGCACCCCAGGTCCAGGCGCAATCGCGCTCACCCGCGCACCACCTTCATCAGCGGGCAACAGGAACAACGGCTGCAACTGCTCTGCCGGCGGCAGCCCCGCACTCCACTCCTCGCCACTCACCAGCAGATGACCCAGATTGGGAGTACCGAGTTCGACCCGCGGACCACATGGATTATTGGCGGTGCATTCACCTCCACCGAAGCTGGTGCCAGGCGGCACATCCGCGTGTTCTTCCACCGCCTTCGGGCACACACCCACCGCCGGGCAGCCCGTCTCAAGCGGCGTGAAAACAGCCGTCCCCGTATCTTCGAGGAACGCCGTCTGTTCAGAGGCCTCAGGGGAGATACACGGCTGCGATTCGTGCTGCGCATTCTCGCACGGCGTGAACGCACCAAACGGCTGCACCGCCGCCCGCGAGAGATCTTCAGAGAAGAACCTATACTCAAACCCATTGCCCACACTCACCTCGGTCTGAGACGCATGCGGAATCGTCAAATCCCGCGACCCCCAACCACCCCCACCACGCGCCGAGAACACCTGCACAAAATTGTCATAGCCAGCCGGGCCAGTTTCCGTCGGCGAAAGCGTCAGATACGTGATCGCGTGACCATCCCCAGCCGCCTGAATTACACCTTCAAGGTTATTCGGGCCGGCGATCGGTTCGATCAACGCCCCCTGCTTATCCGGCGGAGAAACCAGTTGCCACTGACGATCGTCGGGCAACGCGAATTCCCCCGTGCTGTGCGTTGTGAGCGTCTCGTCGGGCCCGTAGAACGACTCGAGCTTCGCTTCGAGCTTCCCGGGCGCGACTTCGACCGGGACCACACTCGACGCGACCACACGATAGTGATACACGGTGCCCCCCGACAACCCCTGCACATTCTGTTGAACCGGCACGTCGCCGCTACCCGAACCGACCGAGCCCGGTACGCTCGGAACATTGGTGCAGGTCGAAGGAGTGCAGCCCGCGGTATCGTCCGCCCCATACTGGAAGTAGTAGCTCGTGGCAGCCCCATTAGGGTCGATCGCCGCCTGCAGCGTCGCTGCGCTTTCGGTGACTTCGCTCACAGACTCGCCGTGGATGCCCGCGCCGGGCGTCGTGAAACACGCCACCGGCGCCGGCTTGCCTTCGCATTCAGGTTCGGGCTCCTGCGATTTGCCGAGGTTCGTCCCGTTCCCGTTCGTCGCCTCCAACCGGTAGTAGTACGTCGTATCCGGCCGCAGCCCCGAGTGCGTTCCCTGGCTGAGGGCCGCGTGCACAGCGGCTTCTTCTTCGCTGACCGGCGCGGAGCATGGTGCTTCTTCCCCGAAGGCCGGGGTCGTGCCCCACACGAACCGGCACGTCGCCGCGCCAGCCCCGTCGAGCTTCACGGTACCCGCCAGCACCGCGCTTTCCGCCGTCACATCCGACGCGGGGCCGGTGATCGCGTCCGGGATCACGAGCGTCGGACCGAACACATCGACCCCCGACCCTTCGACCACCAGCACATCACCGCTGGAGGGATCCACCGCGACGCTCCGCGGCTGGTTGAACGCTTCGGCCGGCGGGACACCCGTCAACTGGCCGACATACACGCCTTCCGCGCTGAACTGATCCACGACATTACGCGCAGGTTCACTAATACTCTCGACAGAGATGTATATTTCGCCGTTGCCTTTGCCGCCCACGGCCGCTACACCCGTGACCGTCCTGCCAAACGCGCCGCTCGGGGTGCCCGTAATCTGCCGCACGAGTTCGTATTCCCCGAGCAACGTCGGCTTGAAGACATCCACCAGGCCCGGCCCTGACGCGCCTTGGACGACGAGCAAATCGCCGTTGGCTTCATCGACCGCGACCGCCGTCGGGGCCGAGAGCCCCGTGATTTCGTTGACCGGCGTCGTTTCTTCAGAGCCTCCCGCCCCTGGCTTGAAGACATCAACGACGCCCTCCTCCGGAGACGCGACATACACATCGCCCCGCGTTTCCGCGTTGGAGGAGTTATCGACAGCGACAGCGCCCGTCCCCTGACAGTCAAAGCAGTCAAAGCCCCCACCCGCGGTATCCACACCCTTCCACACCTGCTGCAGGGCACCCGCAGCATCGAACACCCCCACCACGCCTTCCAAGCCTTCATCCGCCGCGACATACACCGCGCCCGTCGAATGCGCGACCGCTACACCCTCGAAATACGACAACCCCGGCGCTTCGGGGAACTGAGACAGCAACGCACCCGAGGAGAGGTCGAACTTCGCCAGGCGATTTCCTTCCGTCCCATGTGTTTCCACCGCATACAGTTCACCGGAGTCCACCGCCATCGCCTCCGCGCCCGGAGCACCCTTCGTTAGTTCTTCCGAAGGCTTCGGGAGATACTGGTGCGTAACCGCGGCCCGCGCCGACACTGCGGCACATGCGAGTACAGCGACCAACACACAGACAGCGACAACCAGCACCCGCGCGTTCAACGAACGAACCACCATCACGACATCCCCTCCTCAAACACAGAGGGGCCAGCCCCTCGATCGATGAACAACGACACGCCCCACGGCGCACCAGCACAAGCCCCAGCGGCTGAGTCAACCCGGGCGCTCACAACGCGACCTCGCTCGCAGAGCGATGGTGCGCGCGGATGCTCCCCGCGAGCAGCTCCCCCTGCGCGGTGAGCCGCCACGCGTTCGGCTCACCCTTCGCGTGACCCGCACCGCTGTTGACGAGCAACCCCAGGCGCTCCAGGCGCCGCAGAAGCTTCGAGACCTGACCCGGATCATGGATACCCGCAAGATCCGCGACCTGACGGTTACTCGGATCAGACCCCCGACCCGCGAGATCCGCGACACCCTCCAACACCCGCAACGTGCGATACGTCAACCGCATCGGAACACTCCCCAACGGGTCCGGAACCCCCCGCGCAACACCCACCCCGCCACGTACCACAGCCGCCGAGGACACGGCGCGCACAGGGACAACAGGAACCGGACGCGCAAGCTCGCGCCGCGCCGCGGCCGGCCCCAGATACGGCAGCACGATCATCCCCATCAACTCACCCAGCAAACCCGTCAACGGCCGCCGCTCACCCCGCAACAACCGCGCGTACACGATCCCGAACGCCGCACCCACCAAGCCCTCCGCGAGAAGCGGCGTGCACTCCCCCCCACGCACACCAACCAGACGCCCCCCATCCACCACACCCGCCAGGCGCTCCAGGACCTCCTCGCGGCGCTCAAGCACCCGCGGGCCACCACGCAACGCCTGCACCACCAGCACCCGCGCCAGCACAGGCTCCCGATCCAAGAACACCAGGATCCTCCACAGGCCAGTACGCACCCGCTCACGCCACGCCAAACCCTCAAGGCCCCCCGCCGCCAGCTCCCCGGCGAGCACACCAAGCGCATCCTCAAGCGCCGCCACCAGACACGCTTCCCTGTCAGCGAACTGCTCATAGAACGTGCGCCGCGAGATCCGCGCCCGCGACGTGACATCCGCCACCGAGGTATCCGAGTACCCCAGCTCATCCACCGCACGAACCGCCGCCGCGAGCATCCGCGAACGCTGGATACCCGCAAACCGACCCTCAGAGACACTCCCCCGCGCACGCGACACGCCCCCGGACCCCGACCGCGCACGCCTCTGCGCAACACGCGCCTGCGCCGGCATCACACCAGCCCCCCACACACCGCGCAGGGCCCTCCCCCACACAGGGGAACAGCACGGCCCCTCAGGGCAGGTCGATCAGGCGACTCAGCTTCGAGTGCCCGAGGCGAAGAGAGAGAGAGAGAGAGAGAGATGCGACAGCGCCAAGCTGGCGCATCTAGCATCACCCTTGCGGCGATGCGCAACGACTCCCATCACGTATCTCCCTCTAGAAACCACGCTGATCAATGCTCCCTCTGAAGCCCACGACCCGGTCCCTCTCCCAATCACAACGCCCTGAGAGCGCTCCACAAAGGTCAACCACGAACGGCGATCGACCCAACCCGATCCTCTATGTATTGACCAGACGAGCCGCGCACGGCACATCCAGACAACACGGACTATAACCACACCAGCAACAAGATGTCAAGCCCCAAGTCGCCAGCCACCACCCACACAACAACCAGGCGAAACCCCGGACACCACGCCAAGCACGGCCGGCAAGCCCCCACACCCCTCGCCCACCGCCAAGCGCCACCCCCTACGCCCACCGACCAGCCCGCGCTACGCTTTGTGGATGCGCACGGTAGTTCTGGACCCCTCCACGGCCAGCTTCGAGGAGCTGCTCGAGCGTCGGCGACGCTCCGGGCTTGATCGCTTCGACGAGGTGTGGGACGGTGTGCTGCACATGGTTCCCGCCCCCATCGGCGAACACGCCGACATCTCACAGCAGCTGGCCGTAGCGCTCAACGGTCCCGCGCGAGCCGCGGGACTGTGGCCGACGATGGGCGAGTTCAACCTCGGCGACTCAGAGGACGACTTCCGCGTGCCCGACGGCGGCCTGCACCGAACGCGTCTGCGCGGCGTCTGGCATCACACGGCCGCGCTCGTGGTCGATATCGCCTCCCCCAACGACGAGAGCTGGCAGAAGCTTCCCTTCTACGCGGCCCACAGCGTCGACGAGGTGCTGATCGTCGACCCGCGCAAGCGCGAGATTCACTGGCTGGGTCTACGGGATGGAGACTACGCGCCGATCGACCACAGCGCCCTGATCGACCTCAGCCCGGGCGACCTGGCCGAGCGGATCGACTGGCCGTAGCGCACCTTCCTAACCCCAGAACCGGCCCATTGGGCCTCCATGCCCCACGGCCGCGTCGTCGGCTACCGCTGCTTGCGCTTCTTCGAGCTCCTACCGCTTCCTGCGCTTCGGGTGCTTGGCCCTCTTCTTCTTCGCGGCCTTCTTGTGCGCCGTCTTTGGGCAGCCCGTGACCGAGATCTTCGTGCTCTGCTTGATCGCGAGGCCGTTCTGGGCGACCATTTCGGTGGGCATTGTGAGCGTGCCCTTGCAGAGGTTCCCGTTCGCGGTGAGCGCCGGGTATTCGCGTTTGGGGAGCGTCAGTTCGAAGTTCGAGAACGGCACATCCGGCACCGTCGCGAACGTCGCCGTCGTGATCCCCTGTTTGCTGATGAACGTTTCCCCATGCACCTGGACGGTCACGCCGTCCTCGCCCGTGAGGACGATGATCAGTTCCGGGTACTTCGCGCCACCGTGGGAGACGAAGTACGCCGGGCCGGACAGGGGGCCTTCCAGCACCGGGGTTTTGACCGTCGCTTCGCCGACCCGGGAGGCCTTCGGGCAGTTCGAGGGGTTTTCCGCGAACACCTTTTCCGTGCACGCCTTCTGCAGCGTTTTCAACGGCGACGGCAGCTGTTTGGGGAGGGAGACCTTGACCTTCGCGACGTTCGCGCCGGTGCCCCGCGGGGTGTTCGGGAGCGTCAGGGTGACGTGCAGGCTCGCGCCTTCGGTGCGCGAGGTCTTCGCGCTCGTGGAGACCGCGAATTCCGGTTTGAAGGAGAGCGCCGCGCAGTTCGTCACCTGGAACGGGGTGGCCACGTCCGCGGTCGCGCTTTCGGTGCTTTCCAGCTCCCCGGTCAGCTTCATCGGTTCGCAGCTGGTCGGGTTGAACACGAAATCGGGACGGTTCACCGTCACGTTGATGTGCTGCAACTGCAACGGGATGCCATCCAGGATCGTCGGGAACTTGTCGCTCACGACCGTCAGATGCGCATCCGTCGGATCGACATCCACCTTTGAGCGGACGACCTCGGTCCCGAGGTTGAACGGGCCGGCGATCGCGGGGACCACGACGTCCACGCCGAACGGGTCGCCCTCGTACGGGCCGGTGATGTACGCCTTGCCCGTTTCCACCGCGTAGGGGTCCCCGCCCAGCCCGGCGCTCACCGTGACCTGCCCGATCTGGCTTTCCGCCGGGCATTCCCCGGTCGCGGCCTGCGGTTCCTCGCACAGCTTCACGCCCTGCAACCCCGCGGAGACACCCGGTGGGAACACCACCGAGAGTTTCCCAAGCTGCTGGTCGGCATCCGGGCGGCTCATCGTCATCGTCAACGGGCTGAACCCACCCGCCTGCACGCTCGTCGTGCCCGCCTCGAACCCCGGCTGGAACGGCCGCGGGCTCTCACACGGCGAGCCGTTCGGGCCAGACGTGATATCGAACGTCGAGCTCGCGCTTGGCGACGGTCCGCCCGACCACGGTTCGACCGACGCGGTGGTCGTGTAGGAGCCGCACAATGGTGGGGTGCTCAGCGGGGCGCGTTCCCCGCCGAAGAAGTGCAGTTCGGCGTCTTCGAACGGCAACTGCGGATCGTCTTCGAACGTCGACGTGATCTGCCCCGCGGGCGACAGGCGCACCTGCCCCGGGAGCTTCACGAACACACCCGACACCGGGTCTTCAGCGACGATGTACATCGCGATCAGGCTCCCGAACGGGTTCGCGTCCTGCGCGGCGAGATACACCGCGCCTTCCAGCGGGTTGGGCAGCAGCGGCGAGTGGATCTTCACCGTCCCGATCTTCGACGCGTCCGCACAGAACCCCAGCGCACCGAGATTCTGCCCGGAGGAGAGCGGCGCCGGCAACCCCGGCGAGAACGCCGGCATCGTGACACCCGGCCCAAATTCTTCAAAGCCGCCCGCGCCACGACCGGCTTCGAACCCGACCTGCGCCTCGGAGCACGCCTCCAGACCCCCTGCGCCCGACGGGTTGATGCTCACCCCTTCGGGCAGCGTGACGGTGATCCCGCGCACGTCGGAGCCCCCGAGGCTCGTGCCATTCAGCACCGACTGCTGGTTGACGTGCACGTCTACGCTCAACCCCGACGGGGAACTGCCCTCCGTCCCGTCCGCCGCGACCTTGATCGACGGTTCGAACGGCAGTCGGTTGCACCCGTCCATCGCGGGCATCGGCACAGTCGTCGCCAACGGCGCGTACACGCTCAGCGGTTCCGCCCACGAATCGCCTTCCACGCTCGAGCGCAACGGGCCGGTGCACGACGTCGGCATCGACAGCAAGGGCGGCGGGTTCGACTCCAAAAAGCTCGGGCAGTTTCCTCCTTCCCTACCAAAACCGACGTTCTTCTCATGGCCAAGACATTCTTCGCCTCGCGATTCGTTGTGACGTTCGTCTCCCGGAGCCCCCCAGAAGGTCACTTCGTCCCAGAGGAATTCGATCTCCTGCGTGATGTTCCTGACTGTCACCGTCACACCGTAGTCGCTGCCGGTGCGCACAGAGGTATCCAGCAGCACGGGAGCCTTTTCAAAGATGAAGCCAAATCGTGCCGGTTCGCCGACCGCCGGTTCGATATTGTACAGCGAAACGACAATAGCTGTCAGTAGATGCTCGTCGACCGCAACCCCTTCGTTTTGGAACCCGAGTACGGCGAATCTCAAGCCGAATCGCGATACCCCGACCACGGTATCCTGCGGGCATTTTTCTTTGAGGAAATCCGCGAGCTTGCACTGCGGGATCGCAGTCGGATTGCCGACGAAGCCAGGCGGCAGCTTGAAGTAAAGATCCTTGGTCGTACCCTCTACTTTGTCGCCAGACGTTTCGCTGTTCACGTCGTACGTCGCGGTGAACTGGAACGGGTGCGATCCGGCTTGCGTATCCACGCCGCCGCCCACTTCTTCCGGTGTCAGTTCATACGAGCTCCCCCCAAACGGGATAGGCGCATTGCTCACGGTCAATTCCCGCCGCACGCTCACAGGGGGAGCTCCGCCACCTGTAATGCTCGCTTCGTTGATGGCGCCCGTTTTCGCGCCCTTTAGCCTGACCCAGATACGCATCTCGATCTGTTCGTAAGGCGGCACATACAGCGAGACCGTTCGACTGTACCGTTTGGCCGGTTCTTTCCCCGTGAATACGCAGCTCACTTCTTTTAGGGAGCATTCGAGCACGCTCCTCCGCCCCCCGGCATGAGTGAAGTTTTCGTCGACGGCTCCTTCGATCGCGACCGCTTCCACCCCCGGTGGGAGCTTGTCGGCGACCGTCACCGGCTGGATCGCCGGATTCACATACCCCGTCCCCAGATTCGTGGCCACCACCACGACCTCACCATCGAGACGTTCTTCGGAGACCTGCCTCACTTCTGCCGTCGCCGGCCCCCCATTCAACTGAGTTTCGCTGACGGAGAGTTCGAGATCGTTTTCGCCCACTACTTTGATCATGTACGTTTCATATAGATTATAAGGGCCGGGGCTGGCGGTGACTTCCACGACCAGACCCGGAGGGGTGAACCCTGTTGTGGCAACTTCGAAGGCAGTCACCACTTCTTCGGGTGTCTCCCCCGCCTGAACAGACAAACTCACGGGGACTGTGCCATAGGACCCATGAGGCAAGAGCCTCAGCGTGACCTGGCCTTCACGGGCACTCACCGCCAGCTGGAACACCACTTCCCTGGCCGAACTCGGCTGCAGATACGAGGGATTCGTCGCCGAACGTAGATGCCACCACGAGACAGGAGCTTCCGCAGACGCGGAGCTCGCCGCAATCATCAGGACAAACCCCAGCAGCGCCGCCATGGTCGATAGTCGTCGCATCACCTGCTCCTCCGATCCTCGAGTGCCCTAGCCGCTTTCTTCGCCTTGCCGCGCTTCGGCCTGCGACTGACGCACCGGCCCCTCTTCTTGATGGACCCCTTTCCGCACTTCGTCGCCTTCTTCACGACCTTTTTCGGTGCGACCGGAGCCGGGGCGGCCGGGGCGAGATTGCCCGAGCCAGTGAATGTCGCGCTCGACGGCGCCCCATAGATCGCCGGCTGCGGCAGCGGGGCACCCCGGCACGACCCTTCCGTATCGCACGGTGGCGGCTGCACCGCCTGCCCTGCCAAACATGGCGAACCCGCCGTGCATTCATGCGCGTCATAGATATCCGGCGCACCGTCGAAGTCCCGCAGCGCCAGTTTCGAAGTCGTCAGGAAGAACACGTCACCACCCGTTTCGCTCGCATCCAGGAACGACGACTCTTCGGGAGACGTACCCGACGAGACCAACGCCACACAACCGGCCCCTTCCTCGCCCCCGCCGCCTTCCACTTCGAATGCGTGCGCGGGCTTGAACACCTCGCTGCCGCTCTGGGCCGCACTCGAACAGGCATGTTCCCCCGCTGGCACTCCTTCGGGCTCATACTCATACACGTCGATCGCGCCATTCACATCCCTTGGCACCAGCGCATCCTTGCTATCGAAGAACAACCTGCCGCCATCCGACAGATAACGCGGCTGATGGATCTGATCGATACCGGATATCTCGGCGTTTTCGAAGCCATCCCACCCCGGGACGATCGACGCAACCCCAGAGTGCCTGGTTATCCCGCTTTGAGTGAACAACCCGACCGGTCGCTCGCTCGTCGGATCACACGACGCGCACGCCAATGTGTTTGCGCTCGCGCCGTAGAGATAGACCTCCTCGTCCGGTTCTCCAGTGGCGGCGTCACGTGTGTCATAGCCGGTCAGATCCCGGTCGGACATGAATGCCAGCCAGCGACCATCGGGCGAAACTCGGGCACGAAGGCTTGTATATCCTTCTTCGGACGCACCGGAGAAATGATGGAAGAACTGGAAGAACTGGCGGTCGGTACCCGAGAGCTCCGCGATGAACGTCGTCGTGTCATCGTGGTGCACAAACAAGTTGCAGGATTCGGTTTCCCCGCATCCATGCCCGGTGGCGCCCGCGGCGAGCGCACCACCGGCCACGAAATACACGTAGGAGCCGTCTTCGCTCGCACCAAGCACCATCTGCACGTCCGCCGCTTCGCCACCCGTTTCGGGCGTCAGGTCACGTAGGTTGCAGCTGAGCTTGCTTTCAACTTCGACGACTTCGCATTCATAGAGGTCGTCCGATCCGCCTTTCGAGTCGCTGATCAACTTGTTCGTGTCGAGGAAGAAGATCCTCGATCCTTCGCTGTCGGCAGTCATATATTTGCCTTCGCCGCTGCTGCAGGCGCCGCAGCCCGCTTCGGCGGCATCGAGCTGGATCGTTTCGCTTTTTGCTACATCGCGCAGGTAGAGCCCGCCTGCCCCTTCCAAGATCACGCGTTCACCATTGTCTGACATCACGTGCCTCTTATTTCCCTCGGCGAGTTGCAGTTCGCCATCGCCTTCTTCCGCTCCCGGCAGGGCGTTGAGGAGCCGCAGCTGTCCCCCATACCACTCGTACAGGGGAGGGTCTTCAAAGGTGCCAACGGCGTTGTATGGAATCGTGATCGGCGTCGAGGTCAATTGCTCGCGAGACGCCAGGATGATATGACTCAGATCCGGGGTTCCCGCCACCACGTGCGGACCGCAGTCAAAGAAGGTGCACTCGCCGTTCACCACATCCCCAAATACCACACCCGCCTGCGTATCCCCACGCGTCACCAAGGGTTGAAAGCACGAGCCCGAGCTGAGATCGGGGCGTTCGCAACGTTCCCCTACATTTCCGTTCAAATAGTCGGTGTGCAGGTATGGCGTCGATTCCACAGCTTCGGGCGCGAGCGGCGTGAAGTTGCCGAACTGCTGCAGCACCCCACGCGAGAGATCTTCCGAGAAGAAACGATATTCCGAGCCATAACGTGTACTGGGATTCGTAGCTTCGCGATGGGACGTCGGGAGATCCCCAGAGGACCAGCCCGGAAGACCACGCGTCGAGAGCACCGAGACGCCATTCGCATCGCCCTGCGGCTCCATTTCGGTCGGCTGATCTGCCTCATCCACGATCCCATCACCCGCGGCAGACGCCTGAACCACCGTTTCGTAGTCGGGAGATTCGATAGTTTCTTCTGTGCCATACCCCAAGCTACCTTCGAACAGCGAGCCCTCCTTCTGCGGCGGCGTCACCATTTCCCACTCACGCCCATCGGGCAGCACGAATTCACCACGGCGCTGCGTTGTGAGCGAGACCGCTTCACCGGTTACATCTTGCTCCACCGAGTTGCCGACCACAACGCGGAACTCATAGGCGGTACCCGACTGCAACCCATCGACGTGCACGCTGACCGGGACCCCTTCCGCTCCCGTGGGGACGCTGCCGATCCCTTCCGCTTCGGGCACAGGCGCGAACGCCCCGCCGGCCGGCGCGTATTCAAACGTGTACGTCGTTTCCGCGCCGCCCGGGTCTACCTTGGCGTTGAACGTCGCACTCGTCGACGCCACGTCGGAGACGAACTCTTCTTCAACCTTCGGGGCTTCCGGCACTGCGAGCGCCGGGGCGCTCGTGAACGCCAGGGCGCCGAACACCACAGTGAGAGCCGGCAGGATCAGCCTACGAACGCGCATCACAACATCTCCTCCTCATGAAAGGCAGAGGGGAGCCCCCTCGATTGCATGACAACGCGCCGAGGGGCGCGAGAACCAAAACCACAATGCGATCGGGGCGGCCCTGCGTCATGCCGCCTCGTTCTCAGAACGACTGTGCGCACGGATGCTCCGTGCGACCTGCTGACCCTTCGCGGTGAGCCGCCACGCGTTCGGCTCACCCTTCGCGTGCCCCAGGCCGCTGTTCGCGAGCAGCCCCAGGCGCTCCAGGCGGCGCACCAGCTTCGAGACCTGCCCCGCGTCCTGGATCCCCGCGTAATCCCCGACCTCACGGTTACTCGGATCGGCACCCCGGGCCGTCAGCTCCGCGACACCCTCCAGCACCCGCGAGGTGCGATACGTCAGGCGCATCGGGACGCTCTCCAACGGGTCACCGACCGCCCTGACGGGCCACACCGGGGACTGCGCCGCACGGGGTATCACCGTGCGCGGCACGGGGGCATCGTGCTCACGTCGCGCCGCGGCCAGCCCGAGGTAGGGGAGCACGATCATCCCCATCAACTCACCCAGCAGCTCGGTGAGCGGACGGCGCTGGCCTTTCAGCAGCCGCGCGTAGAGGATCCCAAACGCCGCGCCGACCAGGCCCTCCGCCGTCAGCGGCGTGCACTCCCCCCCGCGCCGACCCGCATCGCGCCCGCCATCCACCACCGCCGCCAGCCCCGCCAGAACCGCCTCGCGGCGCTCCAACACCCGCGGCCCACCACGCAAAGCCTGCACCACACAGACTCGCGCCAGCACCGGCTCACGATCGAAGAACACAAGGATCGTCCACAGACCCACGCGGACCCGCTCACGCCACACGAGACCATCCAGGCCCGCCTCGGCGAGCTCCCGTCGCAGCACGCCAAGGGCGTCCTCCAAGGCCGCCGCTAGACACGCTTCGCGGTCCGCGAACTGCTCATAGAACGTACGCCGCGAGACCCGCGCACGCGAAGTGATATCCGCCACCGAAGTATCCGAATACCCCAGCTCATCGACCGCACGGATCGCCGCCGACAAAAGCCGCGAGCGCTGAATCCCCGCCAGACGACCACGCGGCGAGCTCCCACGCACACGCGACACCACGGGACGCCCACGCGTCTGCGCGGACATCACGCCACCCTCCCACAGGCCGCAAGCAGCCCACCCCCCAGCGGGGGGTCAACACGGCCCCTCAGGGCAGGTCGTTCAAGGCTACCGCGCCCACCTCTCCCCCTTCCCCCTCCGGGGGAACCCGGGCGGCGCGCTAGGGCCGACCGATGGGGGCTCTCGCGAGGCTCAGCCTCGAGGTACCGAGGCGAAGAGAGAGAGAGAGAGAGAGAGATGCGACAGCGCCAAGCTGGCGCATCTAGCATCACCCTCACGGCGATGTGCAACGACTCCCATCACGTATCTCCCTCTAGAAACCACGCTGATCAATGCTCCCTCTGAAGCCCACGACCCGGTCCCTCTCCCAATCACAACGCCCTGAGAGCGCTCCACAAAGGTCAACCACGAACGGCGATCAACCCAACCCGATCCTCTATGTATTGACCAGATGAGCCGCGCACGACACATCCAGACAACACGGACTATAACCACACCAGCAACAAGATGTCAAGCCCCAAGTCGCCGGCCACCACCCAGACAACACGCATCACGCCACGGACACAACCCACCCCGACGCATCCTCCCCGCGCCGAGCGGGCCAAGCGGATCGACTGGCCGTAGCAGCTAACCCGCTCATGCTACTCGCCTGCCGGCATGCGGTTAGGGCGTTACGATGTAGGCATGAACGATCTTTTCTCCGTGCCGCTCGGCTACGTGGACCCCGACCAGGGTCCCGACGACGGGGTCTCGATCTCGTCGATCCCGCCCGAGGCATTTGCGCACCCTGGGAAGCACGTCGCCCTGCGCGGGCGTGAAATCGTTGCGGTCAAGGACACACTCACCGAACTGCTCGAAGAACTCGGCGACCAGCGCTCGGGAGTGTCGTTCTTCCACGTCCCGACGACGAACGTATTCGCCCGCTAGGCAAGCGCCTCGGTGCCGCGGCGGAAGTTCCCATACGACACCTACGGCGTGCCGTCGCTGGATGTGCGCGTCCAGGCCCAGGGTCACCCGCAGATCGATCTCTGGGGGACGGTCGACTCGGGCGCATCCGGCACCGTGCTCTCCAGAGGACACGCCGAGAAGCTCGGACTCGGACCCTCCGACCTCCGCGAGGCCACCGAAGCAGTTATCGCCGACGGCCGCAAAGTCCGCTGCTGGACCACAACAACCCCGCTCCGCGCCCAGGTCCTGCGACCCGCTACTACCGGTGACGATCTTCTGCCCTGGGGACCTGTGTTCGCCATCAACCCATTCTTCATCGAACACGCTGACCCCCTGTGGGGACAGGCCGACTTCTTCGCCACCTTCGAGGTCACGTTCTGGCGCAACGCCACTCCAGTCACCTTCGGGCTGAGCTACTGAGTCTGGAGCCGACGCCCTGATCGACCTCGGCCCGGGCGACCTGGCCGAGCGGATCGACTGGCCGTAGCGCCTTCCTGACCCCAGAGCCGGCCCATGGGGGCCTCCACGCCCCGCGCGGCCGGCTCGCATCTACCGCTTCCTGCGCTTCGGGTGCCTGGCCTTCTTCTTCGCGGCCTTCTTGTGCGCCGTCTTTGGGCAGCCCGTGACCGAGATCTTCGTGCTCTGGTTGATCACCAGGCCGTTCTGGCCGACCATTTCGGTGGGCATGATCAGCGTGCCCTTGCAGAGGTTCCCGTTCGCCGTGAGCGCCGGGTATTCCCGCTCGGGTAGCTCCAGTTCGAAGTTCGAGAACGGCACATCCGGCACCGTCCCGAACGTCGCGGTCGTAATCCCCTGTTTGCTGATGAACGTTTCCCCGTGCACCTGGACCGTCACGCCGTCCTCGCCCGTGAGGACAATGATCAGTTCCGGGTACTTCGCGCCACCGTGGGAGACGAAGTACGCCGGGCCGGACAACGGGCCTTCGAGCACCGGGGTGCTCACTTTCGCTTCGCCGACGCGTGAGGCGATCGGGCAGTTCGAGGGGTTTTCCGCGAAGACCCTTTCCGTGCATGCCTTCTGCAGTGTTTTCAGCGGCGAGGGCAGTTGTTTGGGCAACGACACCTTGACCTTCGCGACGTTTGCCCCGGTGCCCCGCGGGGTGTTCGGCAGCGTCAGGCTCACATGCAGGCTCGCGCCATCCACACGCGATGTCTTCGCGCTGGTCTGGACCTTGAATTCCGGTTTGAACGAGAGCGCCGCGCAGTTCGTAACCTGAAACGGCGTACTCACGTCCGCGGTCGCACCCTCGCTGCTCCCCAGCACCCCGGTCAGCTTCATCGGTTCGCAACTCGTCGGGTTGAACACGAAATCGGGACGATTGACCAGCACGTTGATGTGCTGCAACTGCAACGGGATCCCATCCAGCATCGTCGGGAACGCATCGCTCACGACCGTCAGATGCGCATCCGTCGGGTCCACATCGACCTTCGAGCGCACCACCTCCGTACCCAGGTTGAACGGGCCCGCGACCGCGGGGACGACGACATCCACGCCGAACGGGTCGCCCTCGTATGGGCCGGTGATGTACGCCTTGCCGGTTTCCACCGGGTATGGGTCCCCGCCGAGGCCAGCGCTCACTGTGACCGTCCCGATCTGGCTTTCCGCGGGGCAATCCCCCGTCGCGGCCTGCGGTTCCTCGCACAGCTTCACGCCCTGCAGTCCGGCGGAGATCCCCGGCGGGAACACCACCGCGAGTTTCCCCAGCGCCTGGTCAGCATCCGGGCGACTCAGCGTCATCGTCAACGGGCTGTACCCGCCCGCCTGGACGCTCGTCGTGCCCGCGTTGAACCCCGGCTGGAACGGCCGCGGGCTCTGGCACGGCGCGCCGTTCGGCCCACTCGTGACTTCGAACGTCGAGCTGGACTTCGACGGTTCGTTGCCCGACCACGGCGTCACCGACGCCGTGCTGGCGTAGGAGCCGCACAGCGGCGGGGTGCTCAACGGGGCGCGAGCGCCGCCGAAGAAGTGCAGCTTCGCTTCTTCGAAGGGCACCTGGGCGCTGTTCGGGAAGACCGTCACGATCTGCCCCGTCTGTTCGTTGAGCTCGACTTCCCCGGCGAGCTTGACAGCGACCCCCGCCACGGGGTCTTCGGCATAGATGTACAACGCGATCAGGCTCCCAAACGGGTTCGCGTTCTGCGCCGCAAGGTACACCGCGCCGACAAGCGGTTCCGGCAACAGCGGCGTCCTGATTTCCGCAGTCGCGACCTTCGACGCGTCCGGGCACCCCACCGCGCCCGGCGTGAACAGGTTCGTCCCGCTCCCCGCTTCCACCCCGGTGAACCCGACCTGTTCGTTCGAGCACGCCAGCAGCCCACCCGCGCCCGCCGAGCTAATCTGCACCCCTTCCGGCAACGTCACCGTCGTATCCTTCACGGCAGACTCGGAAAGGCCTTCCGCCGCGGTCGTCGATTCTTGGGGTATGTGGATGCCGACCGTCAACCCGGTCGGCGTACTCCCCTGCTGCCCATCCGGCGTGACGCTGATCGACGAGCTGAACGGCAGGTGGTCGCAGCCATCCAGCGCCGGCATCGGCTGGGTGCTCGACAGCGACACGCGATTGTGGGGTTCCTGCCACGAGTCCGCTTCCATGCTCGTCTGCAGCGGGCCGGTGCACGCCGTCGGCATCGACAGCAGCGCCGGGGGGTTCCGCTCTCCAACCGGAGAGCACGGCCCCTCATATGCGGATGTCCCGAATACAGCGGCTTCCGCGGCCACGAGGCACGCTTCACCTTGCTGCTGGCCGTGACGTGGATCGCCGGGGACACCCCATACCGTCACTTCGCTCGAGAGGAATTCGACCTCATGGCTGATGTTGATCACGCTCACGGTGACCCCGTAGTCGCTGCCCGTGCGCACCGAGGTCGTCACCAGCACCGGCACTTCGCCGTTTACGATGAAACCAAATCGTGCCGGTTCCCCGACGGCGGGCTCGATGTTGTACAGCGGATCGGCGAAAGGGAATTCGTGAAATTCGCCACCATAGAACAGGCCGATGGTCACTTTGGCCACCCCGACGACTGTCTGCTGCGAGCATTCGTTCGCATTCCCGTTGGGGCGGTTCAGGAATTGGGCCAGCGTGCACCGCGGGATCGGCGTTGGGTTGCCGGTCAGACCGGGCGGCAGCTTGAAATGCAGATCCTTGGCCGCTCCGACCGCGGTGCCTTCTTCGCCGGTGCCGTTGAACGTCATCGCTGTCGTCAACTGGAACGGGTGCGACCCGGCCTGCGTGTCGAGCGCGCCGCCCGCTTCTTCGGAACGCAATTCATACGAATTCACCCCGAACGGGGCCGGCGAGCCGGATACCGTGAGGGGCTGCCTGGCCGTCGCCGCGGGAGCTCCGCCGCCGGCAATGCTCGCCACGTTCTCTTCACCAGACTTCGCCGCCTGCGCGCCCCCCTTCACCCGCACCGCGATCTTCACATAGATCTGACTGAACGGCGGCACACTCGCCGGGTAGGGGCCGGACCCGGGCTCTTCCTGTTCAAACACGCTTCCCGGCACATCCTCTCCCGTGAACGCGCAACTGACCGCGCTGGCAGATTTCACCGAGCATGCAAGCGGCGGCCTCCAATTACTAGTGTGGTTCAGCGATTCGTCGAGAAACCCTTCGACCCCGACCGCTTCCAACCCTTCGGGAAGCTGGTCCACGACCGTGACAGGCGCAGTCTGTTCCCTTTCAAATTCTCCTTCGCCCATCGATTCCAAGCACGCGGAGTCCCGATAGCTCCCGGTGCCCGCCGCGACTTGCACACACCGCGCGGCGACGACGGGAGCGTCGCCGACGTTCGCCGCAGTCACCACGATCGCGCCTTCCCCACCCGGCGGCAGGTACGCCGGATCCGACACCGAACGCAAATGCCACCACCCCGACAGACCCCCCGCCGAAGCCGACGCGGCAGCCACGGCCACCAACAACAGAGACGACACCACCATCGCCGCGATCATCACTCGTCGCATCACTTGACCCCCCAGTCGTTGCCGGCTCCGCTTCTTACGCTCCGCGCCTTCCCCTTGCTCTTTGGCCTTGGCTTGACGCACCTACCCCGCTTCCGCACGAGGACCCGCTTGCAGTGCGCCGTCTTCCGCGCGACCTTCTTCGGCGCCGGAGCCGGCGGGGGCACGTGAGCGACGTTGCCCGAACCGGAGAACGTCGCGCTCGACGGCATCCCGAAGATCGCCGGCTGCGGAGTCGGCGCCGGCCGGCACGATGCTTCGGTGCCGCACGGCGGCGGCGCCACCACCCCCGAAACGCACGGCGAAGCGCCCGTGCATTCATGCGCGTCATACACATCGTAGGCATCGTCGAAGTCCTGCGGGGCAAGCCTCGACGTTCGTACGGAAGAACACGTCACCGCCCGATTCGCTCGCATCGAGGAACGTCGATTCTTGACTGGCAGTCCCGGCCGAGATCAAGCCGACGCAACCAGCGCCTTCTTCGCCCCCGCGACCTCCCACGTCGAACCCGTGCGTCGGCTTGACGACCACGCTCCCCGACGAGGACGAGCTCGTGCAGCCGCCCACACCCTCCGGCTCGTACTCATACACGTCCTCCGTGCCATTCACATCCTGCGGCACCAGCGCATCGCGGCTTTCGAAGAACAACCGGCCGCTGTCAGAGAGATAACGCGACTGGTATTTAGGCGCGAAGAAACCCCCCGAGTACGTCCACCTCGGCACATTCGCCGCCGCTCGTGTAGCCCCTTCGCCGTAGTACAGCCCCACCGGTCGCGCGCCCGTCGGATCGCACGACGCGCACACCAACCCACCGATGCTCGCGTCATACAGATAGACCTCGTCATCAGGGTGTCCACTGACCGCATCGCGATTGTCATACCCCGTCAGGCTCCTCGACGACATGAACGCAAGCCACTTGCCGTCGGGCGACACCCGCGCCCACAGATTCGCACCCTGACCGCCCCCTTCGATCCAGCCCGCCGTGACCAGGCTCGTCACGCCATCGTGACTCACATACAGGTTGCACCCTTCCGTCACGCCATACTGTTCACACGTACCGGGCGCGGCATTAGGCGTGAGCGCACCACCGGCGGCGAAGTACACATACGAGCCGTCGTTGCTCGCGCCGAGCACCGCTACTACATCCGCGGATTCTCCCGCGTGCGGATCCACCGAAAGATCGACCGCCCTGCCCGCCAACGGTTCGCCCGGGCCACTCGTCAGCTGGAATTCATAAAGATCTTCACCGCTCTTGTAGAACACCCGCGAGTCGTCGGTGTTGGCAGTGAAATACGTTGGTCCTTCGTTGATCTTGATGGTTTCACCTCTCGCGAAATCGCGCAGATAAAGAGGACCGCCGTTGAAGAGCTTGAAGAGCACACGTTCGCCGTCTTCGGAGACCGCGCGCCTGGCTCCCCCCCTTTCGACCTCGGGAGCACTCCTTTCCACGCCGGCCGTCGCGACCGGGCTTTCCGTGTCTTCTTCGCCAGGGGGAAAGGCACTGACGAGCCGCAACTGCCCATTGAACCACTCATAGAGACCTTCCCGCCCTTCGGTGTGAATGGGGGTCGAGGTGAGCGGCACCCCGCCACCTGCTTCGCTCCCAGAGCGGATGACCATATAACTCAAATCCGCGGAGGCGGCTTCGAACGTCGGCCCACAGAAAAAGTAGACGCAGCCGGCGTTGCCGAACGGTTCGAACGGACTGGCGGTGTCATCGGCGCGCGTCACCAACGGTTGAAAGCACCCGTCCTGGCAGAGCTCACCCACATCACCGTTCAAATAGTCGGTGTGCAGATACGGAGTCGATTCGCTCGCTTCCGGCGACAACGCCTCGAACTTACCGAACGGCTGCACCACCGCACGCGACAGATCTTCGGAGAAGAGACGATATTCCTCGCCAATCTGGTTGCGCGAAACGACGTCGCGAGGCGGCGCAATCACCCGCGAAGACCACCCCCCCGGCCCCCGCGTCGAGAGCACCGACACGAAATTATCGTAACCCTGCGGTTCCGCTTCGGTCGGTTGGCTCGCGACATCCGCGATCGCGTTTCCCGCGGCAGAGGCCTGAACGAGGTGATCTTCGCCGCCACCCGGGGTTTCGTCGAAGATACCGATGCCGTAGAACAGAGCGCCCTCCTTCTCCGGCGGTGTCACCATTTCATACTGACGCCCGTCGGGCAGCCTGAATTCGCCGCCGGCGCGCTCGACGATGAACGAGACCGATTCGCCGGTCACGACTTCCACCGAGTTGCTCGCCACTAGCCGAAACTCGTAGGAGGCACCCGGCGCCAACCCCTGCTGCACGTGCACGCTGAGCGGCACACCCGCCGTACCTTCGGGCAGGCTGCCGCTGCCTTCCGGTTCGGGGACGGATTTGAACGCCCCGCCGACGGAGGCATATTCGAAGCGGTAGCTGGTTTCGGCGCCGCCGGGGTTCACCGTCGCGTTCAGCGTCGCGCTGCTCGACGCGACATCCGAGACGAACCCTTCTTCCACCTTCGGCGCTTCCGCGGCGGACGCCAGCGCCGGGACGCATGCAAAGACCAGGGCGCCCAGCATCGCGGCCAGAACCGGCAGGATCAACCTACGAGCATTCATCAGACCATCTCCTCCTCATAAAAGGCAGAGGGGAGCCCCCCTCGATTGCATGACAACGCGCCAAGGGGCGCAGAACCAAACCCAACGTGCGGGAGGCGCCGCCCGGCATCAGGCGGCCTCGCTCTCAGAGCGGCTGTGTGCGCGGATACTCCGCGCGACCTGCTCACCCTTCGACGTCAGCCGCCACGCGTTCGGCTCACCCTTCGCGTGACCCAGGCCGCTGTTCGCCAACAGCCCTAGGCGCTCCAGGCGCCGCAGGAGCTTCGAGACCTGCCCGGCGTCCGAGATCCCCGCGTAATCCCCAACCTCACGGTTACTGGGATCCGCACCCCGCCCGGTCAGCTCAGCGACGCCGTCCAGTACCCGCGAGGTGCGGTAGGTGAGTCGCATCGGGACACTCTCGAGCGGATCGCTCACCGCCCGCGCAGGCCGCGCCGGGCGGCGCGCCGTACGCGGCGCCACCGGGGCAGGCAGCGGCAACGCCAACTCACGCCGCGCAGCCGTCGGCCCCGCATAGGGCAGCACGATCATCCCCATCAGCTCACCAAGCAACTCAGTCAGCGGCCGGCGCTGCCCTTTCAACAGCCGCGCATACACAATCCCGAACGCCGCACCGACCAGGCCCTCCGCTGTCAGCGGCGTGCACTGCGCCGCACGCGGGCCCCCACGGCCCTCATCCACCACCGCCGCGAGGCGCGCGAGGATCTCCTCGCGGCGCTCCAACACCTTCGAGCCACCACTCAACGCCTGCACCACACACACCCGCGCGAGCACCGGCTCACGATCGAAGAATGCGAGAATCGCCCACAGGCCCCCGCGCACCCGCTCACGCCACTCCACACCCTCAAGGCCCGCCGTGGCCAGCTCGCCCGCCACCGCGCCGAGGATGTCCTCCAACATCGCGCTCAGGCACTCCTCGCGGTTCGTGAACAGCTCGTAGAACGTGCGTCGCGATACCCGCGAGCGCGCCACGACATCCGCGACCGTCGTATTCGCCCACCCCAGCTCATCCACCGCACGAACCGCCGCCGCCAACAACCGCGACCGCTGAATATCCGCCACCTGCGCATGCGAACGCTCCACCCGCGGGCGCGCCACGACGGGCCCTCGACGTGTCCGCGCCGCCATCACGCAGCCCCCCGCACGAAGCCAACACCAGCGACGCCACCGGCCGTCCGAAGCCCACCCCCGCGCGAGGGGCGACGCCCGCCCGCCGAAGCTAGACGACTACCGCGCCCAGCTCTCCCCTTCCCCCCTGCGGGGGAACCCGCTCGGCCCGCCCGGGCCGAACGCAGGGGGCCCTCTAGGCGCTCAGCTTCGAGAGCCCTAGGCGAAGAGAGAGAGAGAGAGAGAGAGATGCGACAGCGCCAAGCTGGCGCATCTAGCATCACCCTCAAGGCAACGCACGGCGACTCCCATCACGTTTCTCCCTCTCGAAACCACGCTTACACCAACTCCCTCATCCGCTTGCGACCCAGCCCCCCCACCCGACCACGCCCTGCTCGCGCTTGACAGTCAACCGCAGAACGGGACGACCCAAACCTGATCCTATGTTGACCTGAGCACCCCACCGTGGGGTGGTCATGACAACGGCAACCGTACACTACCTGTTCGGGCTTGTCAATACCCCAACAGGTGGGCTACCTGACTCATGCCCGGCAGCCGAGTGTTGCCAGAGCCGGCTGACGGGCACGACCTGCAGACCGTCGTCGGTGTAGGCGCGCGCGCCCGTGTACAGCACGACGCCTCCCAGGAACTGGCCCCCGAGCCTGCCGCGCAGCCTGCGCAGGCTGTGCAGATCGCGGGCGGTGACGCGCGAGGAGGCCTTGACCTCTAGCCCGGCGATCTTGCCGTCTTCGCGTTCGAGCACCAGGTCGACCTCCTCGCCGTCGTGGGTGCGCCAATGCCCACGCGCGACCGGCGTGTCGAGCCAGTCGAGCTGCCTGCACACCTCGCCCACGACGAACGTCTCCAGCAGATGCCCGAGCTCGGTCAGCGCCTGGGCCGTGGCGGCCGCCAGCTTGCTCTCGGTCAGGCGCAACAGGCGCGCGGCGATCCCACTGTCGATCAGGTGAACCTTGGGCGCCGCGGCGACGCGCGAGGAGAGCGTCGTTCCCCATGCCGGGAGCCGCTGGATCAGGAAGACCGTCTCCAGCAGCTTGGCGTAGCTCTCCGCCGTCGACTTGTCCATGCCGATCGCCGTCGCGGCCTTCGCGATGTTCAGCATCTGCGCGGTCTGGCTCGCGAGTTGCGTTAGCAGCAGCGGCAGCTGCCGGCGCTGGCGCACGCGCGTTAGCTCCATCACGTCGCGCTCGATCACCAGCTCGAGGTAGTCGTCAAACCAGCGCGCGCGATCCGCGGGCCGTCCCCGAGCGAGCGCCAGCGGGAACCCTCCCGTGACCACCCTGCCGATGTACTCCTCCCGGGCAATCGCGGCCGGGCTCCGCGCCGCCAGCGCCGCCGGATCGCTCATCAGCGTCTGCGCGAAGTCCTCGCGAACCTCCGCGATCTCTCCCTGCGAGAGCGGCATGACGTCCATCCGGTGGGCGCGTCCGGTGAGCGCCTGGGCCGCCAGCGGCAGCGTGGCATACCGCGTCGATCCAGTGAGCACGAAACGGCCCGGCCGCGAGTCGCGGTTGAGCTCCGCCTTGATCGCGTCGAGCAGCTCGGGCACGTGCTGAAACTCGTCGATGAACACAGGGGACTCGCCCCGGACGAACAGCGCCGGGTCGGCGCCGACAGCACCCCGGGTGTCCAGGTCGTCGAGATCCACGACCTCGCGACCGCGTGAGGCCGCCAGCCCCCGCAGCAGCGTCGACTTCCCCACAGCCCGCGGACCCTGCAACACGATGACGGGCTCCTCACCCATACGACGGAGCGCCACCGCGCCAATACGGCGCTCGACGAGCTTGCCCAGGACGGCTGACATGGGCCCATGATACTAGCTTTCCCGCGATTTGAGCCCATCTTTCTCCGCGATTTGAGGACTAGTATCCACGTGATTTGAGGCTGCTTTTCTCCGCGATTTGAGGAAGCTGGCCGAGCGAAGGGATATCGGCAGGTGGTGCTTTGGGGATCGTCCGCGCGCGTGGGTTGGGCGTCACAACGTGGTGGGCGTGGGGCCTCCATGCCCCCACGACCGGCGTCGCCGGCTACCGCTTCCTGCGCTTCGGGTGCTTGGCCTTCTTGTGCGCGGCCTTCTTGTGCGCGGACTTCGGGCAGCCGGTGACCGCGATCTTCGTGCTCTGGTTGATCACGAGGCCGTTCTGGCCGACCATTTCGGTGGGCATGATCAGCGTGCCCTTGCAGAGGTTCCCGTTCGCCGTCAACGCCGGGTATTCCCGCTCCGGCAGCTCCAGTTCGAAGTTCGAGAACGGCACATCCGGCACCGTGCTGAACGTCGCGGTCGTGATCCCCTGTTTGCTGATGAACGTTTCGCCGTGCACCTGGACCGTCACGCCGTCCTCGCCGGTCAGGACGATGATCAGTTCGGGGTACTTCGCGCCGCCGTGGGAGACGAAGTACGCCGGGCCGGACAGCGGGCCTTCCAGCACTGGGGTTTTGACGGTCGCTTCGCCGACCCTGGAGGCCTTTGGGCAGTTGGAGGGGTTTTCCGCGAAGACCTTTTCGGTGCATGCCTTCTGCAGTGTTTTCAGCGGCGAGGGGAGTTGTTTGGGGAGCGAGACCTTGACCTTCGCGACGTTAGCCTGTGTGCCCCTGGCGCCGTTGGGGAGCGTCAGGGTGACGTGCAGGCTCGCGCCTTCCACCCGCGAGGTCTTCGCGCTGGTGGAGACCTTGAATTCGGGTTTGAACGTGAGCGCCGCGCAGTTGGTCACTTGGAATGGTGTGCTGACGTTCGCGGTGGCGCCTTCGCTGCTTTCGAGCTCACCGGTGAGCTTCATCGGTTCGCAGCTGGTCGGGTTGAACACGAACCCTGGGCGGTTGACGGTCACGTTGATGTGCTGCAACTGCAACGGGATGCCATCCAGCATCGTCGGGAACGCATCGCTCACGACCGTCAGGTGCGCATCGGTCGGATCCACCTCGACCTTCGAGCGGACGACCTCTGTCCCGAGGTTGAACGGGCCCGCGACGGCGGGCACGACGACGTCTACGCCGAACGGGTCGCCCTCGTATGGGCCGGTGATGTACGCCTTGCCGGTTTCCACCGAGTAGGGGTCTCCGCCCAATCCGGCGCTTACCGTTACCTGCCCGATCTGGCTTTCCGCCGGGCAGTCACCCGTCGCGGCTTGTGGTTCCTGGCAGAGCTTCACGCCTTGCAGCCCGGCGGAGATCCCTGGGGGGAATACGACGGCGAGCTTCCCCAGCGGCTGGTCGGCGTCGGGGCGGGTCATCGTTAGCGTCAGCGGACTGTAGCCGCCCGCCTCGACGTTCGTGGTGCCCGCCTGGAACCCGGGGTTGAATGGTCGTGGGCTCGCGCATGGTGTTTCGTCGGGGCCGCTGGTGATGTCGAGTGTCGAGGTGGAGCTCGACGGTGGGTTTCCCGACCATGGTGTGAGCGACGCGGTGCTGGTGTAGGACCCGCATGATGCGGGGGTGCTCAGCGGCGCTCGATCGGAGCCGAAGAAGTGGAGCTTGGCTTCTTCGAAGGGAACCTGCGGGTCGTTCGAGAAGACCGTCACGACTTGCCCGGTGGCTTCGTTGAGTTTGACTTCCCCAGCGAGCTTAACGATCACGCCCGCCACTGGGGCCTTCGCATAAATGTACAGTCCGATTAGGCTCCCGAACGGGTTTTCGTTCTGGGCCGCCAGGTATACGCCGCCTTCCAGCGGTTTGGCGAGCAGCGGCGTCCTGATTTCCGCGGTGCCGACCTTCGACGCTTCCGGGCAACCGATCGGACCCGGCGTGAACTGGTCCGCCTGCGATTGTGGGTCCACACCTGTGAACCCGGCTTGTTCGTCTGAGCAGGCGAGCAGCTCGTTCGCGCCGGCGGGGCTGACCTGCAGCCCTTCGGGGAGCGTCACGGTCGTACCCCGCACCGCGGACTCACCGAGACCGTTCGTCTCCAGCGTGGATTCTTGGGGCACGTGAAGCGCGATAGTCAACCCGGTCGGAGTGCTCGCGGCCTGCCCGTCGGGTGCGACGCTGATCGTGGAGCTAAACGGCAGCCTGTTGCAGCCATCCATCGCGGGTAGCGGCTCGCTCGACGCGGAGGACTTGAACACACCAGGTTCTTCCCACGAGTCCGCTTCGACGCTCGCCTGCAACGGGCCCGTACACGAAGTCGGTAGCTCGAAGAATGGGATGGGGTTGTTCTGCGAGAGTGATTCGCAGGGGTATTTGCCGCTGTGGTTCGGCAGGCAGCCATCGCGTGTTTCGTTATGCCGCGCGTCCCCCGGGACACCCCAGATCGTCACCGTGCTCGAGAGGAACCCGACCGTCTGCGGAAGGTCATGAACTTCGCTGACGATCCCATAGTCCTTGCCCGTCCGCACCGACGTATCGATATACACCGGTGTTTCGAAGCTCAACGGTAGGAACCCGAAGCGTGCTGGCTCCCCGACCGACGGTTCGAGATTGAACACCGGCACAGTGAACGGGACCACACCAACCACCGTCGGTTCGTTGACCGTTACGACCGCGACACCGACGACCGAGCCGACCGGGCACGCGTTAGCGTTCGGGACCAAGAATTGCGTCTCGGTGCACTGCGGGAGCGACTGCGCGTTACCAACCAACCCCGGCGGGAAGCGCACATTCACATCCCGCGCCACCCCAGCCGGATTCACACTCGTAAACCCCGATTTTGAAATCCCCTGGGCTTCCTCGTCCAGACCGAGCGTGAACGTCGTCTGGAATGGGTGCGAACCAGCCTGCGTATCCACTCCCCCGCCTTCTTCTTCGGGATCAACTTCGAAACTTTCGATACCGAACGGTGTCCTTTCCACCGCGCTCCCGGCGACCGTGACCGGCCGCGAGACCGATACTTCGCCCGCGCCCCCACCAAACACACCGACCCTGTTCAACCCACCGGTATGCGCGCCCGCTTCGACGTGCACCTTGACACGCACTTCGATCGCGTCAAACGGCGCGACCACACGACCCCCCAGATCGCATACCGCCGCGAGCGGTTCGCCTGCCCCTGGGCTTTCCAGGTTGCACCCCGCGATCGGAGAGAACTGCCTGTGGGGATCGTTAGCGATTCCCGCTTCCAAGCCCACTGCCCGCAGCCCGGTGGGTAGCCGGTCTACGATCCGTACCGGTGTTGGTTCGCCTTTCGTGTTTTCCGTCACCGTGTCGGCGTCCCCAAAGTTCACTATCGTCGCTACGACCCTTCCTTCACCACCTGGCGGCAGATACGTCGGGCGCGCACTCGAAAGCACGTGCCACCACGCTGAGCCCGCAAACGCCGGAGCAACACCAGCCAACAACACCACAGACGACACCACGATCACCAAAGTTACCAGTCGTTGTATTAGTCGCATTATTTAGCCCTCCGGTTGATGCTGGCTCGCCTTACCTTCTTACGCTTCCGCTTGACGCACCTACCCTTCCCACCCTTCCGCGACCCACGCCCAGCCTTGCCGCACCTCACCGTCTTTGAGACCTTCTTTCCCGGCCGCGACAGAGTAGTCGCCTGCCCGCCCGTCACGTTGCCGATACCGCTGAACGTCGCGCTACTCGGAGCACCATAAATCGCGGGTTGAAGACTCGGCGCAGCCCGGCACGCATCAGCAGTCACACACGACGGCGGCAACGAAGCCGGCGGCGTGACACACGGCGAGCCAACAGTGCACTCGTGAGCGTCATACACGTTGTAAGCTACATCGTAATCCTGTGGTGCGAGCCGCGCCGTCGTCAAGAAAAACACATCGGAACCCGTTTCCGAAGCATCCAGGAACACCGATTCCTGCTGCGATTCACCCGAGCTGATCAACCCCACACAACCCGCGCCTTCTTCGCCTTCACCACCCCCAGCTTTGAAATGCCGCGCGGGCTTGAACACCACACTCCCACTAGCCACCCCCGGCCCGCAAGCCGAGCCTTCACCGCCTACCCCTTCAGGCTCATACTCATAAACATCCCACGTCCCATTGATATCCTTCGATACCAACGAACCGAAACTATCAAAAAACAACCGGCCATCATCAGACAGATACCGCGGCTGATAACGCGACACAAACGTTTCGACATCCACCCAACCCGGCACATCAGCCGCAAGCAGCGCCGAGTTATTTTCCCACACCCGTTCGCCTTTGATGAACTGGTTCGTACCATTAGCTCCGCCGATTTCTACGCCGGTGGGGCGCGCGCCTGTCGGGTTACACGATGCGCACGACAGCCTCCCCGTCTGGCTGTCATACAAGAACAGCTCCTCATCAGGTTCACCACTGCTGCTGGAGACATCCTGGTTGTCATAGCCCGTCAACGATTCCCTCGACATAAACGCAAGCCAACGCCCATCAGGCGACACCCGCGCCGTCATATCGACGAGATTCCTGGCGTCCCCCCAGTCGGATAGGTCTTCCGCGGAGAGTGTCGTGATCAGCGTCTTGTGCCACACGCTACCGTCGAAATGATCCATGTAGAGCTTATTGCCCGACGTGACATAGTACAGGGTCGAGCCGTCTTCACTCCCGCCGACCACCGGGACCACGCCCTGCAGCCCAGGGCCTTCCAACTGAGTGAGGTGGCACTCCAGTTTCCCGCCCGCGCCTTCCACCACATCACACACAAAGAACCCTTCACGGTCGGTGAAGAACACCCGCGAACCATCACGCGAAGCGAGCTGAAAACCAACTTCCAGGGTGCCTTCCGGGGCGATACTGAGCGTTTCCCCTTTCGGGACATCGCGCATGAACAGGGTGCTGAGGTCTTCTGGGGTTGTGTACAGCACCCGTGAGCCGTCTTCGGAGACCGCGTGCCTAGCGTTCTCGCCGTCCTCGACGCTCGCGTCCCCGGTGCCGAGTGACGCGTGGAATCCTGCGGCGATCAGTTTGAGCTGGCTGGCGGGTGGAGTGTTTGCGTTCCACTCGTATAGGCCGCCTTCGGGCGCGGGTTCGCTAGTGAGCTGAACACCGGAGTGAACGATGATGTGTTGTGCATCAGGGCTCGCGCCAAGGGGAAACGGGCCACAGAAATGTTCGGGCGGGCACGGGATGCCTTCGATGAAGTAGGAGATTGCTCCAAAGATCGTGCCATCGGGTGTGTTGGCATATTCCCGGACAGGGGCAGGACACGCAGCGGGTGCTTTCGGGCAGCCGACGACAAGCGGGCGAAAACATTCGCTCGTGCACGGTTCCAGGGGGTTCCCGTTGTGCAGGAGGGTACGCCGGTTCGCAGTCTGTTCAGAGGCATGCGGAGATAAGCACGGCAGGGGCTTCCCTTCGCTTGACTCGCACGGCAGGAACGCCCCGAAGGGCGCCAGGACGCCCTGGGAAAGATCTTCAGAGAAGAACCGGTATTCATAGCCCACTTCGACGCTGACGCCGACGCTGCCGTTCAGTCCGCTCGCGAGATCCCGGCTGCTCCAGCCCTGCGAGGAGCGTGTCGAGAGCACCGACTGCGCGTTCGCGTAGCCCGCCACCCCGGGTTCGGTCGGGGTGGCCATCACATACGTCATCGCGCTACCACTGTTGGCGGCTTGGTTGACGACGCCTGGCCGTCCGGGTGGGAGGAACGCTGAGCCTTGCTTGGAGGGTGGGGAGACCATTTCCCACTGGCGACCATCGGGCAACGTGAACGCACCCACGGTCTGCGTCGCGAACGACACCGGTCCGCCGGTGACTCGTTCCGCGCTGTTCGCCACGACGACACGGAACTGGTAAGCCTCGCCCGCTTGCAGACCCTGAAGATGCACACTCACCGCCACCCCCGCCGTGCCTTCCGGGATGTTCCCCGCGCCTTCCGCTTGCGCGACCGGTGCGAACGCTCCGCCCGACGGGGCGACTTCGAAGACATAGCTGGTCTGTGCGCCCTGCGGATTGACCATCGCGCTCAACGTCGCGCTGGAGGACGCGATATCCGACACGCTCGCTTCTTCGATACTCGGCGCCGCGACGAGCGTCGTGAACACCACCGGCGGTGTCGAGAGAGGGGATTCTTCGCCCGCTTCGTTACGAGCGCGCAGACAGAACGCGTACGTCGTGTGCGGCAAGAGCCCTGTCGCTTCGCCTTGCACGAGCTCCCCTTCCACACCCGTCGAGGACCCGCCGACCGCGCCTTCGCCTTCGCATTCCGCGGCTGATCGCTTGTAGAGGAATTCAAAGCTGCCCGCGTCACCCGGCGCCTTCGGGTTCAGAACACCACTCACCTTCAAGCTCGTGCCCTTCCCTTCCACCAGTTCCACGTTCGCCGGGGCTTCCGGTGGGATCGCCGTCGTGAACGTCACGCGAGAACCGACAGCTTCTGCGCTTTTCGCTTCGTTATGCGCAACCAAACAAACCGTGTACTGCGTATCAGCGGCAAGACCTTCGATCCCCTGCGCGACTTCTTCTTTACCGCCACCCAGCGACAACCCTTCAGGGGTCCTCACCTCACCCGCGCCTTCGCATTCCGTCGCAGACTGCCGATAGACGAATTCATAGCTCCCCAGTTCAAAAGCGCCCGGTTCGCCTTCTTTGAGCGGATCCAGCACGCCACGCAAGAGCGCGGTCGTTGCCTTGACTTCCGTCGGGGGTTCCGTTTTCGGGGCTTCCGGAGCAGCCGCGAACGCCGGGACCGCGAAGACCAGCACGCCAAGCACCGCGGCAAAAACCGACAAGACCAGCCCACGAGCATTCATCAGACCATCTCCTCCTCATAAAAAACAGAGGGGAGCCCCCCTCGATTGCATGACAACACACCAAGAGACACCAGAACCAACCCACCAACACGAAAAGCACAACCACACAAGCGCCCCAGGCCGGGCATCACGCGGCCTCGCTCTCAGAGCGGCTATGCGCGCGGATACTCCGCGCGACCTGCTCACCCTTCACGGTCAGCCGCCACGCGTTCGGCTCACCCCTCGCATGACCCAAACCACTATTCGCCAACAAACCAAGGCGCTCCAAGCGCCGCAGCAGCTTCGAGACCTGCCCCGCGTCCGGGATTCCCGCGAAATCCCCAACCTCACGATTACTCGGGTCAGCGCCCCGCCCGGTCAACTCCGCCACACCGTCCAACACCCGCGAGGTGCGATACGTCAAGCGCATCGGGACGCTCTCAAGCGGATCGCTCACCGCCCGCGCGGGCCACGCCGGACGCCGCGCAGCCCGGGGTGTCACCGGGGCATGCACCGGCAGCGCCAACTCACGCCGCGCGGCCGCGGGCCCCAGGTAGGGCAGCACGATCATCGCCATCAGCTCACCCAGCAGCTCGGTCAGCGGGCGAAGCTGCCCTTTCAGCAACCGCGCATACACAATCCCGAACGCCGCACCGACCAGGCCCTCCGCCGTCAACGGCGTGCACTGCGCCGCACGCGCACCCCCACGCCCCCCGTCCACCACGCCCGCCAGCCGGACGAGAATCTCCTCGCGGCGCTCCAACACCTCCGGGCCACCGCTCAACGCCTGCACCACACACACCCGCGCCAACACCGGCTCCCGGTCAAAGAACGCCAGAATCGCCCACAGGCCACGCCGCACCCGCTCGCGCCACTCCACACCCTCCAAGCCCGCCGTGGCCAGCTCGCCCGCCACCGCGCCGAGGATGTCCTCCAGCATCGCCGCCAGGCACTCCTCGCGGTTGGCGAACAGCTCGTAGAACGTGCGCCGCGACACCCGCGAGCGCGCCACGACATCCGCGACCGTTGTATTCGCCCACCCCAGCTCATCCACCGCACGCACCGCCGCCGCCAACAACCGCGACCGCTGAATATCCGCCACCTGCGCATGCGAACGCCCCACCCGCGGGCGCGTCGCCACGGGCGCCGCCACCGGCCGCCGCTCGGTGGGAGCCGCCATCACGCCGCCCCCCAAGCAGGACCGCCACCAGCAACACCAGCGGCCGTCCTAGACCCACCCCCGCACCGGGGGCGATACCGGCCCTTCGAAACTAGACGGCTACCGCCTTCAGCTTCGAGGTTCCGAGGCGAAGAGAGAGAGAGAGAGAGAGAGATGCGACAGCGCCAAGCTGGCGCATCTAGCATCACCCTCAAGGCAACGCGCGGCGACTCCCATCACGTTTCTCCCTCTCGAAACCACGCTTACACCAACTCCCTCATCCGCTTGCGACCCTGTCCCTCCACCCGACCACGCCCTGCTCGCGCTTTGCAGTCAACCGCAGAACGGGACGACCCAAACCTGATCCTATGTTGACCCGAGCACCCCACCGTGGAGGTCTCATGGCAACGGCAACCGTACACCACCCGTTCGGGCTTGTCAATACCCCAACAGCAAAGGTCCCGCTCTCAGGTCCATGCGCTGGCCCTGTGCTTCGTGGCCCTATCGCGCCCCGGTGTTTGCCTCATTACAGAGATCCTGTTAGGATTGTCGATCAATACAAGGTTGCTGTAATGACTGACACCCCGGGCAAGAACCCCTACAGGCCTGGCGTCGGCGTGCGCCCGCTGTATCTCGCGGGCCGCGACGCGCCGCTGCGGCGCTTCGACGCGATGCTCCGTGCGGCACCGGAGCAGCAGGCCAACATGCGGGTCACGGGCCTTCGCGGCGTGGGGAAGACCGTGTTGCTGGAGACGTTCGCAGAACACGCGCGGGAGCACGAATGGGAGCCGGCGTTCATGGAGCTGCAGCCCGCGCACAACACCGACACGGCGATCGTGGCGGCGATCGGATCGCTGCTGGGGCGCACCCGCGAGCGGCTCTCGCGCAGGGCGCGGCTGCGGTCCGCTGCCGGCAGGGCGCTGCGCTCGACCAGCCTGTCGGTGAGCTGGGAGGAGGTCTCGCTGTCGGTCTCCTTCGGCTCCGAGCGCGAGGAGGATCTCGCGCGCGAGCTGTTCACCACCGTACAGCTCGCCCTCGCCAAGGGACGGGCGGGCGTCGTGCTGCTCCTCGACGAGGCGCAGCTGGTGCACGACGAGCGCGCCCGCCACGGCGAGCACCCCCTCTCGCTGCTGCTCGCTCCGATCGTCGCGCTGCAACGCCGGGAGCTTCCGCTCGCGCTCGTCCTGTGCGGCCTGCCGACGCTCGCGGGCAACCTGCAGAAGGCGCGCTCCTACAGCGAGCGGCTGTTCCGCGGCGAGGAGATCGACTCGCTCGCGCCCGACCAGGCGCTGGAGGCGTTCGCGAGGCCACTCGAGCAGACGGCCCGCAGCGCCTCCCCCGCGCTCGCCACGACCGTCGCCGCCGAAGTCGAGGGCTACCCGTACTTCCTGCAGCTGTGGGGATCGGAGCTATGGGACGCCGCCGACCTCGCCGGCGTAAAGCGCCTCACACCAAAGCTGCTGGAGGCGACCCGACCCGACATCTACAACCGCCTCGACCGCGACTTCTACGAGCCGCGCCTCGCCACGCTTACCCCCGCCGAGCAGGACCTCCTGCTGGCCTCCGCCCAATGCCCGTACCCACCCCTGCGCTCCTCCGACCTCGGCAGCGCCTCCGCCAAGACCCCCGGCAACGTCAACGTCCTACTCGGCCGCCTCGTCGACGCCGGCGCGCTCTACCGCACTCGCAAGGGCGAGTACGCCTACACCGCACCCCGGTTCCGCGACTACCTCCAACGCAGAGCCGCACCGCCTTCGGGCAGCCGGTGACCGAGATCTTCGTGTTCTGGTTGATCACCAGCCCGTTCTGGCCGACCATTTCGGTGGGCATGATCAGTGTGCCCTTGCAGAGGTTCCCGTTCGCCGTGAGCGCCGGATATTCCCGCCGCGGGAGCTCCAGTTCGAAGTTCGAGAACGGCAGTGAGCGATTCGCAGGGGTATTTGCCGCTGTGGTTCGGTAGGCAGCCATCGCGTGTTTCGTTATGCACCTGTTCGGGCTTGTCAATACCCCAACGGGTGGGCTACCCTGCTCAATCCTGGAAACCCCCAGCCCCCGGGGCTGCCGGCCACAGCCGGGCTGGCGCATCGCCCTGGCCAGACCCGGCACACCGTGCCCCACCGGGCGGTCACGCTACGCTTGTGCGATGCGCACAGTGGTTCTGGACCCCCCCACCGCAGGGCTCGAGGAGCTGCTCGAGCGTCGGCGCCGCTCTGGGCTGGAGCGCCTCGACGAGGTGTGGGAGGGTGTCCTGCACATGGTCCCGACGCCGAACGACGCACACGCCGACATCGCCCACCAGCTGGGGAGGCTGCTGGACGCCCCCGCACGAGCCGCGGGACTGTTCCCAACCATGCACGAGTTCAACCTCGGCGACTCCAAGGACGACTTCCGCGTTCCCGACGGCGGCCTGCACCGAGCACGGCGCTGGGGCACATGGGAGCACACCGCGCCGCTCGTCGTCGAGATCGTCTCCCCCGACGACGAGACCTGGCAGAAGCTCCCCTTTTACGCCGCCCATGCCGTCGACGAGGTGCTGATCGTCGATCCCCGCAAGCGGATCGTTCGCTGGCTGGGGCTGCGGGATGGAGAGTATGAGCCGATCGAGCACAGCGCCGTGATCGACCTCGGCCCGGGCGATCTGGCCGAGCGGATCGACTGGCCGTAGCGCCTACCTGGATCCCAGAGCCGGCCTCCAGGGCCTCCCTGCCCCGCGGCCAGCCTCGCCCCTACCGCTACCGCTTCCTGCGCTTCGGGTGCTTGGCCTTCTTCTTCGCGGCCTTCTTGTGCGCCGCCTTCGGGCAGCCCGTGACCGCGATCTTCGTTTCCTGCTTGACCACCAAGCCGTTCTGACCGACCATTTCGGTCGGCATGATCAGCGTGCCCTTGCAGAGGTTCCCGTTCGCCGTCAACGCCGGATATTCGCGCTGGGGGAGCTCCAGTTCGAAGTTCGAGAACGGCACATCCGGCACCGTCCCAAACGTCGCGGTCGTGATCCCCTGTTTGCTGATGAACGTTTCCCCATGCACCTGGACGGTCACGCCGTCCTCGCCGGTCAGCACGATGATCAGTTCCGGGTACTTCGCGCCACCGTGGGAGACGAAGTACGCCGGGCCCGTCAGGGGGCCTTCCAGGACCGGGGTGCTGACCCGCGCATCCCCGACATGCGAGGCGGCCGGGCAGCTCGACGGGTTTTCCGCGAACACCTTTTCCGTGCACGCCTTCTGCAGCGTTTTCAACGGCGAGGGGAGCTGTTTGGGGAGCGAGACCCTGACCTTCGCGACGTTCGCCCCAGTGCCCCGCGGGGTGTTGGGGAGCGTCAGCGTGACGTGCAAGCTCGCGCCATCGATGCGGGAGGTCTTCGCGCTGGTGGAGACCTTGAATTCCGGTTTGAACGACAGCGCCGCGCAGTTGGTCACCTGGAACGGGTTCGCGACGTTCGCGGTCGCGCCTTCGCTACTGGCGAGCTCGCCAGTGAGCTTCATCGGTTCGCAGTTGGTCGGGTTGAACACGAAGTCGGGGCGGCTCACGCTCACGTTGATGTGCTGCAACTGCAACGGGATGCCATCCAGCATCGTCGGGAACGCATCGCTGACGACCGTCAGATGGGCATCGGTCGGGTCCACGTCCACCTTCGAACGGACCACCTCGGTCCCGAGGTTGAACGGGCCGGCGACCGCGGGGACGACGACGTCCACCCCGAACGGGTCGCCCGCGTACGGGCCGGTGATGTACGCCTTGCCGGTTTCCACCGGGAAGGGATCCCCGCCGAACCCCGTGCTCACCGTCACCGTCCCGATCTGGCTTTCCGCGGGGCACGCCCCGGTCGCGGCCTGCGGTTCCTCACACAGCCTCACGCCCTGCAGCTCGGCGGAGACGCCTGGGGGAAACACAACCGAGAGTTTCCCCAGCGCCTGGTCGGCGTCAGGGCGGCTCAGCGTCATTGTCAGCGGGCTGTACCCGCCCGCCTGCACGCTCGTCGTGCCCGCGTTGAACCCCGGCTGGAACGGCCTTGGGCTCGCACACGCGGAATGGTTCGGGCCGCTTGTGATCTGGAACGTCGAGGTCGGCGTGGCGGGTTCGTTACCCGACCACGGCGCGATCGACGACGTCGTTGTATACGACCCACATGACGACGGGGTGCTGAGGGGAGCGCGGGCGCCGCCGAAGAAGTGCAGCTTCGCTTCTTCGACGGGGACCTTCGGGTTGTTCGGGAAGATCGTCACGATCTGCCCCGTCGCTTCGTTGAGTTTGACTTCCCCAGCGAGCTTGACGCGCACACCAACCCTTGGGGCTTCCGCCTCGATATACATCGCGATCAGGCTCCCGAACGGGTTCGCGTCCTGCGCCGCCAGATACGCCGCGCCCACAATCGGTTCGGGCAACAATGGCGTCTTGATTTCCACCGTCGCGACCTTCGACGCATCCGGGCACCCAACCGCACCCGGCGTAAACAGGTTCGTCCCGTTCGACGCTTCCACCCCGGTGAATCCGACCTGTTCATCCGAGCACGCCAGCAGCCCATCCGCCCCCGCCGGACTGATATCCACCCCTTCCGGCAACGTCACCGTCGTATTCCTCAACGCGGCCTCCTCGAGACCTTCACTGTCGAGCGTTGATTCTTGGGGTACGTGGATACCGACCGTCAACCCCGATGGGGTGCTCCCCTCCTGCACATCCGGTGCGACACTGAGCGACGAGCTGAACGGCAACCGGTCACAACCATCCAGCGCGCCCATTTCAAAGCTCGCCAGCGGGCCCGCCATGAGCGGCACGTGTTCAAAATCGCTCTGCGCCTTCTGCGACCACGCGTCCCCTTCGACGCTCGTCGCCATCGGCCCCGTACACGCTGTCGGCAACGACACAAACGGCGGCGATTCGCGCAGCCCCAGCGCCGCACAACTACCATAGCCTTCGAGGGTTTGGTAGCAGCGCTGGTTGTTGTGGCGGGGATCCGCGGGCACCCCCCACAACGTCACTTCGGCGCCGAGGAATTCAGCCGTCTGCGTGATATTCGTCGCACTGACCGTCACACCATAATCCGAGCCGGTACGCACCGACGTATCGAGCAGCACAGTATCGCCATACACCCCAAAGCCAAAGCGGGCGGGCTCACCCACCGCCGGTTCAACATTGTACAACGGCTTCTCGATCGGACCCTCGTACGTGAGTTTTTCCCCCAGGAAGATATTTGGCGCCGCGACCCCCACGACAGTATCCCGCGGGCATGCCTTCCCTTCACTGAAGAGGAACGTTCCGAGGGGGCAAGTCGGGATCACCGTCGGGTTACCGATCAACCCAGCCGGCAGCTTGAAATATAGATCCTTCGCCGACCCCGCCGCCGGCCCACTCAACAGCGGCACCGATTCATCGTTTAGATACGTTCTATCTGTGAGTACTTCGTTGAAGTTTAGCGTCGTCGTGAGCTGGAACGGATGCGAACCGGCCTGCGTATCCGGCTTGCCGCCCACTTCTTCCGCGCGTATTTCGTACGCGTCGACCCCAAACGGCACCGGCGAACCAGACACCGTCAGCGGGGACCTGGCGGTCGCCGAGGGAGCCCCACCACCCACGATCCTCGCTTCGTTCACTTCACCGGACTTCGCGCCTTCCTTCACATTCACCGCGACGAGCACCTGGAGCTGGTGGTAAGGATGCACATTTTCCCCGCCTCTTGTGGGTTGCGTCGCGAACGTGCAGCTCACCGTTTTCAGCGAGCATTCGCCGAATTCCCAATATTTCAAAACCTGTCCGACGCTGCCGTAGATACCGACAGCCACCAGCCCTTTGGGGAGCCGGTCCGTGATCGTCACCGGGTGCGTTACGGGGTCCACCGCCGCGTCACCGAGATTCGTCGCGTTCACCACGATCTCACCATCCGGCCGACCTTCGACCACCTGTGTGACTTGCGGACAATACGCTTCTAGGCAATAGTATCGCATCCGTTCGACAGGCTGGTCGGCCAGTTTGCCTACGAACTTGGCTTCGTACACTTCGAACGGGGGCGTGCTCGTCACTTCGACGTTGCCCGTGCCGTACATTCCTTCGAGGGCTTTCTGGACTTCTTCGGGGGTCTCGCCCCCCGTCAGTCCCACCCCTTGTTCTTTATCGAGTTCCCCATACGAGGCCCCGTACAGGCCCGCACCCCTATCTTCCAACACATCCAACGCGCCACCGGCAGCGAACCGCTGCACCTCGTCCCGCGCCTTGCCGGGCTGCAGGTAGGCAGGCCGTGACTGCGTGCTCAGGTGCCACCACGGCGAAAGACCTTCTTCGGCGTGTGCGGGAGCGGCGGAGATGGCCAGCGCAAACGTGAGAGCGATCAGCGAGACGGCGATCTGGGGACCCATTTTGGAGATGGTCATCGGCTTGCCCTCCGGTTGGCATGAGCAGACCTCTTGGCTCTGTGCTTCCTAGGCCTTTGCTGAACGCATCTGCCGTGCTTCTCGACCAGATTCTTTTTGCACCCGACTGTCTTCTTCGTTGTTTTCTTCGCTGCGATCGGCGCGGGCGGGGGTGTGATGTTGCCGGCGCCGGAGAAGGTGGCGCTGGCGGGCGACCCATAGATCGCGGGTTGCGGAGTCGGCGCGGGTTTGCACGAAGCTTCGGTGACACACGGCGGGGATTCCACCAGAACGGAGGGGCATGGCGAGGCGCTCGTGCATTCGTGCGCGTCGTAGACGTTGTACGCGCTGTCCATATCCTGGGGCGCGAGCTGCGCCGTGGTGAGGAAGAACACATCGCTCCCATTTTCTGAGGCGTCGAGGAACGCCGAGGGCTGCGCGGAGGTGCCCGAGGTGAGCAGGCTGACGCAGCCCCCCGAGCGTTCGCTGAACGTGGCGCTCGACTGCGTACACTGCGCTTTTCCTTCCGCGTTTTCGAGCCCTGCCGGCTCGTACTCATATACGTCCATTGTGCCATTGACATCCTGGGGTACCAGGGCGTCGTTGCTGTCGAAGAAGAGCCGGCCACCGTCGGATAGATAACGAGGCTGATGCGCGCTCTCTTCATGCTCGTCAGGCGGGTATCCGTACCACCTAGGGACAGTCGATGCCACCCACCCTTCGACGGTCAAGAGAAATCCCGTGGTTGTTTCGTAGTTGGCGAAGGCACCGATGGGTCGTGCGCCGGTCGGATTGCACGACGCGCACACGAGCCTTCCCGTGTCCGTGCCGTAGAGGTAGACCTCCGTGTCGGGCTGGCCGCTCACAACGTCGCGCGTGTTGTAACCCGTCAGGTCTCCGGCAGACACAAACGCCAACCAGCGGCCGTCGGGCGACACCCGCGCTTCTTGAGGCGACGACGGCCCACCCGGCGCGACCAGCGTCGTCACACCATCGTGGTACAAATACACGTTGCTACCGTGGACAGCATCGGGAGTGAGCGCGCCCACGGCGGTGAAATAGACATACGAGCCGTCTTCGCTCGCACCGAGCACATCCTCCACTTCGGCGGCTTCGCCGACATGCGGATCGACGGTGAGATCCTTCACCCGTTCGCCTTCGGGCCTTTCAAGATCATATTCATAGAGATCGCCATAGGTGAAGAAGACCCGCGAATCGTCAGCGGAGGCCGTCCAAAACGAGCCGAGACCGATTTCAGTAGTGGCCTGGGCATGCGGGTCACCACTCGATGGAAGGTTCGTGTCACGCAGATAGAGAACTCCGCCGCTTTCCAAGACAACTCGCTGACCGTTGACCGAAATCGCATGCTGCCGGCCGGCATTATATACGCCGATATCTTGTCCAGCGAGCCCCATAGGGAGCGACTGCAGCTGCCCATCCGACCACTCGTACTCCCCACTCCCGGGCGTGGACGTGAGCGGCACTTCGGAGCGGAGGATGACATGGCTCAGATCCGGCGTCGCATCGACAAATTTCGGACCGCACCCTCTTGATTGGAGACAGTGGCCGTGAAGCTCTCCGCCGAATTCCGTGCCGCGCGGAACATCCGCGTGATCTTCCACGCTCGGCTTGCATTCGCCAGCCGCCGGGCAGCCACTCACCAATGGCAGGAAGCACGAGCTCTCGCTCAGATACGAGCTTTCACAATGTTCGGAGACGTTCCCGTTCAGATAGTCGCTGCGCAGGTAGGGCGTCGCTTCAGAAGCCTGATGCGAAAGAGCCACGAAATTCCCACGCGGCTCCACCAACTCACGCGACAGATCCGCCGAGAAGAATTCATTTTCCTGCCCCGTGCCGATATTCGGGCCGACGGCTTCGGCGTGAGGCACCCCGAGCGTCTGCGAAGACCAGCCCCCAGCGCCACGCGTCGAAAGCACCTGCACTTCATTCGCATAACCCTGCGGTTCCGCATCACTTGGCTGGCTCGCGTCATCGACGATCACATCACCATCAACAGACGCCTGCATAGCCGTTTCAGTTTTCAACTGAAAACCATAGAAGAGAGTACCGCGCTTATCCGGCGGCGTTACCATTTCCCACTCGCGGCCATCGGGAAGCGCCGACCCACCGCCCGCGCGCTGCGTGGTGAACGAGACCGGTTCACCGGTCACGGTTTCAACAGAGTTACTCGCCACCACACGGAACTCGTACGCGGTATCGGGCGCCAATCCCTGCTGCACGTGCACGCTGAGCGGAACACCCGTGACACCTTCGGGTAGGCTGCCGCTCCCTTCGGGTCCGGCGACAGGCACGAAGGTGCCGCCCGCGGGGGCGTATTCGAACGTGTACGTGGTTTCCGCGCCCCCCGGGTTGACCAGCGCGTCAAGCGTCGCGCTCGTGGACGCGACATCGGACAGGGACCCTTCTTCGACCTTTGGGGCCGCCGCCAGCGTCGTGAACGTCACAGGCCCCGCCAGGGTGGATTCTTCGCCCGCTTCGTTACGGGCCAGCAGACAGAACATGTACTGGGTGTGGGGCAGGAGCCCTTCGATGCTGGCCACAGCCGGCTCTTCCTGCGCGCCCGTCGCCGCGGTCGCGGACGTCGCGATCTGGTTTTCGCCCTGGCATTCGGAGGCGGACCGGCGATAGAAGAATTCGTAGGAGCCGGGGTCGCCTTCGCTCCCGGGGTTCAGCACCCCGTTGAGCGTCGCCGCGGCCGCCGCGACCGGCCTCGCTTCCAGGTTATCCGGGGTTTCCGGGGGGATCGCGGTCGTGAACGACACCGGTGCGCTGACCGCGGGTTCCCCTTTCAAGTTATTCTCAACCAAGCAGACCGCGTACTCGGTGCCCGCGCTCAACCCTTCGACGTTTTCGAAGACCTGTTCCGGTCCGAGACCCAAAGCCAACCCCGGCGACACGGGCGCAGCCACTTCCCCCGCGCCTTCGCATTCGTCTTTGCTCGACGCGCGGTAAACGAACTGATAGACCCCTTCTTCGACCGGCCCGCTCGCCAACGGGTTCAACACACCATGCAACCTCACCGTGCCCGCCCTGACCAATTCCACACCCACTTCCGGGGTTTCCGGCGCGGCAGCCAACGCCGGAGCACTTGCGAAGGCCAGGCCGCCAAGCGCCGCGGCAAACACCGACAGGATCAACCGACGAGCAGCATTCATCAAACCGTCTCCTCCAAGACAGAGGGGACGACCCCTCGATTACAAAACCCACACCCAACCAGCGTAAGAACCAAAACCACAGTCCGACAAGCACAACCAGGCATCACGCAGCCTCACTCTCAGAACGACTATGCGCACGAATACTCCGCGCGACCAACTCACCCTGGCCGGTCAGCCGCCACGCATTCGGCTCACCCTTCGCATGACCCAAACCACCATTCGCGAGCAGCCCCAAGCGCTCCAGGCGCCGCAACAGCTTCGAGACCTGCCCGGCGTCCGGGATCCCCGCGTAATCCCCAACCTCACGGTTACTTGGACCCGCACCCCGCCCCGCCAGCTCCGCCACACCCTCCAACACCCTTGACGTGCGGTAGGTCAGGCGCATCGGCATGCTCTCCAACGGATCGCTCACCGCCCTGGTGGGCCATGCCGGACGCCGCGCAGTGCGGGGTGTCACCGGGGCAGGCAACGGGAGCGTCTGTTCGCGTCGCGCGGCCGCCGGCCCCAGGTAGGGCAGCACGATCATTCCCATCAGCTCACCCAGCAGCCCGGTCAGCGCCCGAGGCTCCCCCTTCAGCAGCCGCGCGTAGAGGATCCCGAACGCCGCGCCGACCAGGCCCTCCGCCGTCAACGGCGTGCACTGCCCCCCACGCCTACCCGCATCGCGGCCTCCATCCACCACCTCAGCCAACCCCGCAAGGACCACCTCGCGACGCTCCAACACCCCCGGGCCACCACGCAAAGCCTGCACCACACACACCCGCGCCAACACCGGCTCATCCTCAAAGAACACCAGGATCCTCCACAACCCCAGACGGACCCGCTCACGCCACACAAGATCCTCCAGGCCCACCCCAGCGAGCTCCCGCCGCAGCACCCCAAGCGCATCCTCCAAAGCCGCCGCCAAGCACGCTTCGCGGTCCGCGAACTGCTCATAGAACGTGCGCCGCGAGACCCGCGCACGCGAAGTGATATCCGCCACCGAGGTATCCGAATACCCCAGCTCATCAACAGCACGCACCGCCGCCGACAAGAGCCGCGAGCGCTGAATCCCCGCGAGACGCCCCCGCGGAGCCCCCCCACGCGAACACGACACCACAGACCGCGGCCGCGCCTGCGAGGGCATCATGCCACCCCCCCAAAGGCCGCAAACAGGCCACCCCCGCACGGGGGATCAACGCGGCCCCTCAGGGCAGGTCGATCGGGGCTGCCGCGCCCACCTCTCCCCTTTCCCCCTTCGGGGGAACCCGGGCGGCCCGCTAAGGCCGACCGATGGGGGCTCTCGCGTGGCTCAGCCTCGGGGTACCGAGGCGAAGAGAGAGAGAGAGAGAGAGAGATGCGACAGCGCCAAGCTGGCGCATCTAGCATCACCCACACGGCGACGCGCAACGACTCCCATCACGTATCTCCCTCTAGAAACCACGCTAATCAATGCTCCCTCTGAAAGCCCACGACCCGGCCCCTCTCCCAACCACAACGCCCAAGAGCGCTCAACAAAGGTCAACCACGAACGGCGATCGACCCAACCCGATCCTCTATGTATTGACCAGACGAGCCGCGCACGACACATCCAGACAACACGGACTATAACCACACCAGCAACAAGCTGTCAAGCCCCCAAGGGGCTATGAGCAGGGCCGTGTCGAGCGTCAGCGGGGGCGGTTCTCACCGAGGGTGCGGAGGCGATCGATGATGCGTGGCTTGGCTCGGCGGTAGGCCCCAAGGTTCCGCCGCTCTGCTGCGGCAAGGATCGCGACGATGTGCGGCGCCCCGTCGGAGGGCTCGTTGCGGTAGACGAGCCGAAAGCGAGGCTTGCCGATCCAGCCGTCTCGATCGAACGGGACACGCCGACACTCAGCAAGCTCCTCCAGTCCCCGGCGGGCTCGCATCTGCACCCCGAGCCACGGATTCTCCTTCAGCTCGCCAGCCAGGCGCAACGCGGCACGCGCGGCCTCACGATCGCGCTCGGCCAGCTCCACAAAGTCCCCGCGCGCGCCTGGCAGCACGAGAACCTGGTAGCTCATCCCGCGCGCTGGAGCTCCGCATGCGTGAAGCCCAGCTCGCGGATCACATCGTCGATCGGGACACCATCGGCGCTCGACTCACCACCACGCTCACGCAATAGCAAGGCGAGCGCGAGATCCTCCGCCTCCGCCTCGAGTCGCTCGATTCGCTCCACGGCGGCAAGCGCATCGAGTTCGGGGATCAACAGCGCACCGCCCTGACGGCGCGGGCCGATGCCATAAGCGTTGTCGAGCAGCCCATTCGACGGCTTGCGCCGACGGCGCATCGCGCCAACCAGCTTCGGTAGCCTCGTCCGCGCCTGATCCGTACCCAGCTGGCGCTCCGCTGGAAGGCCCAACCCACCACGCATGAACAACCTCCAAGTTGTACGACTTCTCGTTCATCAGCGTAGCACCAGCCCACCGCTTCGGGGCATCCGTGCCCCGCGACCGCGCGCCGTGACTACCGCTTCTTGCGCATCCGGTGCTTGGCCTTCTTCTTCGCGGCCTCCTTGTGCGCCGCCTTCGGGCACCCCGTGACCGCGATCTTCGTGCTCTGCTTGATCACGAGCCCGTTCTGACCGACCATTTCCGTCGGCATCAGCAGCGTGCCCTTGCAGAGGTTCCCGTTCGCCGTCAACGCCGGGTATTCCCGCTCGGGGAGCTCCAATTCGAAGTTCGAGAACGGCACATCCGGCACCGTCCCAAACGTCGCGGTCGTGATCCCCGCTTTGCTGATGAACGTTTCCCCATGCACCTGCACCGTCACGCCATCCTCGCCCACAAGGACGATAATCAGTTCCGGGTACCTCGCGCCACCGTGGGAGACGAAGTACGCCGGGCCCGTCAGCGGGCCTTCCAGCACCGGGGTTTTGACCGTCGCTTCGCCGACCCTGGAGGCCTTTGGGCAGCTGGAGGGGTTTTCCGCGAACACCTTTTCGGTGCATGCCTTCTGCAGCGTTTTCAATGGTGAGGGGAGCTGTTTGGGGAGCGAGACCTTGACCTTCGCAACGTTTGCCTGTGTGCCTCTGGCGCCGTTGGGGAGCGTCAGGGTGACGTGCAGGCTCGCGCCTTCCACCCGCGAGGTCTTCGCGCTGGTGGAGACCTTGAATTCGGGTTTGAATGTGAGTGCCGCGCAGTTGGTCACCTGGAACGGCGTCGAGACGTTCGCGGTGGCGCCTTCGCTGCTTTCGAGCTCGCCGGTGAGCTTCATCGGTTCGCAGCTGGTCGGGTTGAACACGAACCCTGGGCGGTTGACGGTCACGTTGATGTGCTGCAACTGCAGGGGGATGCCATCCAGCATCGTCGGGAACGCATCGCTCACGACCGTCAGGTGCGCATCGGTCGGATCCACCTCGACCTTCGAGCGGACGACCTCTGTCCCGAGGTTGAACGGGCCCGCGACGGCGGGCACGACGACGTCTACGCCGAACGGGTCGCCCTCGTATGGGCCGGTGATGTACGCCTTGCCGGTTTCCACCGAGTAGGGGTCTCCGCCCAATCCGGCGCTTACCGTTACCTGCCCGATCTGGCTTTCCGCCGGGCAGTCACCCGTCGCGGCTTGTGGTTCCTGGCAGAGCTTTACGCCCTGCAGCCCGGCGGAGATCCCGGGGGGGAACACGACGGCGAGTTTCCCCAGCGGCTGGTCGGCGTCGGGGCGGGTCATCGTTAGCGTCAGCGGACTGTAGCCGCCCGCCTCGACGTTCGTGGTGCCCGCCTGGAACCCGGGGTTGAATGGTCGTGGGCTCGCGCATGGTGTTTCGTCGGGGCCGCTGGTGATGTCGAGCGTCGAGGTGGAGCTCGACGGTGGGTTCCCCGACCACGGTGTGAGCGACGCCGTGCTGGTGTAGGACCCGCATGATGCGGGGGTGCTCAGCGGCGCTCGATCGGAGCCGAAGAAGTGGAGCTTGGCTTCTTCGAAGGGAACCTGCGGGTCGTTCGAGAAGACCGTCACGACCTGCCCGGTGACTTCGTTGAGTTTGACTTCCCCAGCGAGCTTAACGATCACGCCCGCCACTGGGGCCTTCGCGTAGATGTACAGTCCGATTAGGCTCCCGAACGGGTTTTCGTTCTGGGCCGCCAGGTACACGCCGCCTTCCAGCGGTTCGGCGAGCAGCGGCGTCTTGATTTCCGCGGTCCCGATCTTCGACGCTTCCGGGCAGCCGATCGGGCCCGGTGTGAACTGGTCCGCGTGCGATTGTGGGTCGACACCCGTGAACCCGGCTTGTTCGTCTGAGCAGGCGAGCAGCTCGTTCGCGCCGGCGGGGCTGACCTGCAGCCCTTCGGGGAGCGCCACGGTCGTACCCCGCACCGCGGACTCTCCGAGACCGTTCGTCTCCAGCGTGGATTCTTGGGGTACGTGAAGCGCGATGGTCAACCCGGTCGGGGTGCTCGCGGCTTGCCCGTCGGGTGCGACGCTGATCGTGGAGCTGAACGGCAGCCTGTTGCAGCCGTCCATCGCGGGTAGCGGCTCGCTCGGCGCGGAGGACTTGAACACACCAGGTTCTTCCCACGAGTCCGCTTCAATGCTCGCCTGCAACGGGCCCGTACACGAGGTTGGTAGCTCGAAGAATGGGATGGGGTTGTTCTGCGAGAGTGATTCGCAGGGGTATTTGCCGCTGTGGTTTGGTAGGCAGCCATCGCGTGTTTCGTTATGCCGTGCGTCCCCCGGGACACCCAGATCGTCACCGTGCTCGAGAGGAACCCGATCGTCTGCGGAAGGTCATGAACTTCGCTGACGATCCCGTAGTCCTTGCCCGTCCGCACCGACGTATCGATATACACCGGCGTTTCGTAGTTCAGCGGTAGGAACCCGAAGCGTGCTGGCTCCCCGACCGACGGTTCGAGATTGAACACCGGCACAGTGAACGGGACCACACCAAGCACGCTTGGTTCGTTGACCGTTACGACTGCGACACCGACGACCGAGCCGACCGGGCACGCGTTAGCGTTCGGGACCAAGAATTGCGTCTCGGTGCACTGCGGGAGCGACTGCGCGTTACCAACCAACCCCGGCGGGAAGCGCACATTCACATCCCGCGCCACCCCAGCCGGATTCACATTCGTAAACCCCGATTTTGAAATCCCCTGGGCTTCCTCGTCCAGACCGAGCGTGAACGTCGTCTGGAATGGATGCGACCCTGCCTGCGTATCCACTCCCCCGCCTTCTTCTTCGGGATCAACTTCGAAGCTTTCGATACCGAACGGTGTCCTTTCCACTGCGCTCCCGGCGACCGTGACCGGCCGCGAGACCGATACTTCGCCCGCGCCCCCACCAAACACACCGATCCTGTTCAACTCGCCCGTGTGCGCGCCTGCTTCGACCTGCACCTTGACACGCACTTCGATCGCGTCAAACGGCGCGACCACAAGGCCCCCCAGGTTGCATACCGCCGCGAGCGGTTCGCCTGCGCCTGGGCTTTCCAGGTTGCACCCCGCGATCGGAGAGAACTGCCTGTGGGGATCGTTAGCGATTCCCGCTTCCAAGCCCACTGCCCGCAGCCCGGTGGGTAGCCGGTCTACGATCCGTACCGGTGTTGGTTCGCCTTTCGTGTTTTCCGTCACCGTGTCGGCGTCCCCAAAGTTCACTATCGTCGCTACGACCCTTCCTTCACCACCTGGCGGCAGATACGTCGGGCGCGCACTCGAAAGCACGTGCCACCACGCTGAGCCAGCAAACGCCGGAGCAACACCAGCCAACAACACCACAGACGACACCACGATCACCAAAGTTACCAGTCGTTGTATTAGTCGCATTATTTAGCCCTCCGGTTGATGCTGGCTCGCCTTACCTTCTTACGTTTGCGCTTGACGCACCTACCCTTCCCACCCTTCCGCGACCCACGCCCAGCCTTGCCGCACCTCACCGTCTTTGAGACCTTCTTTCCCGGCCGCGACAGAGTAGTCGCCTGCCCGCCCGTCACGTTGCCGATACCGCTGAACGTCGCGCTACTCGGAGCACCATAAATCGCGGGTTGAAGACTCGGCGCAGCCCGGCACGCATCAGCAGTCACACACGACGGCGGCAACGAAGCCGGCGGCGTGACACACGGCGAGCCAACGGTGCACTCGTGAGCGTCATACACGTTGTAAGCTACATCGTAATCCTGCGGTGCGAGCCTCGCCGTCGTCAAGAAAAACACATCGGAACCCGTTTCCGAAGCATCCAGAAACGCCGATTCCTGCTGCGATTCACCCGAACTGATCAACCCCACACAACCCCCGCCTTCTTCGCCTTCACCACCCGAGCCGTCAAAGTGCTGGGCGGGCTTGAAGGCGACGCTGCCGCTGACCGAGCCCGGGCCACAGGGGGTGCGTTCGCCGCCGACGCCTTCCGGCTCGTACTCATACACGTCCCAGGTGCCATTGATGTCCTTCGGCACCAATGGACCAAAACTGTTGAAGAACAGGCGGCCGCTGTCAGAGAGATACCGCGGCTGATAACGAGCGACGCCGAGTTCGACGCTGACCCACCCCGGCACATCAGCCGCCAGCCACGAATAATTTTCCCACACCCGTTCGCCTTTGACGAACTGGCTCGCACCAGTAACACCGCCGTATTCGATGCCGGTAGGGCGCGCCCCCGTTGGGTTACACGACGCGCACGACAGCCTCCCCGTCTGGCTGTCATACAAAAACAGCTCCTCATCAAGTTCACCGCTTGACGCATCACGGTTGTCATAGCCCGTCAACGATTCCCGCGACATAAACGCAAGCCAACGCCCATCCGGTGACACCCTCGCCGCCGTATCAGTAAGAGATTCGGTGCCGCTTCCCCAGTCGGATTGGTCTTCGCCGGAGAGCGTCGCCACGAGCGTCTTCTGCCACGCGCTACCATCGAAATGATCCATGTACAGCCTGTTGCCCGATGTGACGTAGTACAGCGTCGAGCCATCTTCACTCCCACCGACCACCAGACCCTGCAGCCCAGGACCTTCCAGCAAAGTCGTGTCGCATTCCAGTTTTCCGCCCACGCCTTCCACCACATCACACACAAACAGTCCTTCACGGTCTGTGAAGAACACCCGCGAATCATCACGCGACGCGAACCGGAAAACCACTTCCAACGTGCCTTCCGGGGCGATCCTGAGCGTTTCCCCTTTCGGCACATCGCGCATGAACAATTCGGCTTCGCTTTCCCCTCCGATCGTGTAGAGCACGCGGGAGCCGTCGTCGGAGACCGCGTGCCTAGCGTTCCTGCCGTCCTCGACGAGTTCATCCCCGGTGCCGAGTGACGCTCCGCGCACTGGGGCGATGAGTTTGAGCTGGCTGGCGGGTGGGGTGTTGGCGTTCCACTCGTACAGGCCGCCTTCGGGTGCGGGTTCGCTGGTGAGCTGCACGCCGGAGTGGAGGATGATGTGCTGCGCGTCGGGGCTCGCGCCGACGAAGTACGGGCCACAGAAGTGTTCGGGTGGACACGGGAAAGGTTCGCCGTAGAAGGAGACTTGTCCGAAGATGGTGCCTTCGGGTGTGTTGGCGTATTCCTGGATGGGGGTGGGGCAGGGGGCTACCTTTGGACAAGATACAACCAAAGGCGTAAAACATTCTTCGGTGCAAGGGCCGGGTTGGCCATTAGAGGTACGGGGCTGACCATTAGGTACGGCACTGCTCGGTTCGCTAAGCGAGAGGGTGCGTAGGAACGCGGTCTGTTCAGAGGCATGCGGGGACAGGCAGGGCAGCGGTTTGCCCTGGCTTGACTGGCAGGGCAGGAACGCGCCGAATGGCATCAGCACGGCCTGGGAGAGATCTTCAGAGAAGAACCGGTATTCATTACCGACTCCGACGCTCTTGCCGACGCTGCCGTTCAGCCCGTCCGCTAGATCCCTGCTGCTCCAGCCCTGCGGGGAGCGCGTCGAGAGCACCGACTGCGCATTTGAATAGCCCGGCACGCCGGGTTCGGTTGGAGTGGCCATCACATACGTGACCGCGCCGCCAGCTGCCGCGGCTTGGTCGATGACGCCGATTCGTCCGGGGGGCAGCATCGCTGAGCCTTGCTTGGAGGGCGGGGAGACCATTTCCCACTGGCGGCCATCGGGTAACGTGAATGCGCCCACGGTTTGCGTCGTGAACGACACCGGTCCGCTGGTGACTCGTTCCGCGCTGTTCGCAACAACGACACGGAACTGGTAAGCCTCGCCGGCCGGCAGACCCTGGAGGTGCACGCTCACCGGCACCCCTGAGGTGCCTTCCGGGATGTTCCCCGCGCCTTCCGCTTGCGCGACCGGTGCGAACGCGCCACCCGACGGGGCGACTTCAAAGACATAACTGGTCTGTGCTCCCTGCGGGTTGACCCTCGCGCTCAGCGTCGCGCTGGAGGAGGCGATATCCGACACGCTCGCTTCTTCGATACTCGGCGCCGCCACGAGCGTCGTGAACATCACCAGTGGGGTCGAGAGAGGGGATTCTTCGCCCGCTTCGTTACGGGCACGCAGACAGAACGCGTACGTCGTGTGCGGCAAGAGCCCCGTCGCTTCGCCCTGCACGAGCTCCCCTTCCACACCCGTCGAGGACCCGCCGACCGCGCCTTCGCCTTCGCATTCCGCGGCTGATCGCTTGTAGAGGAATTCAAAGCTGCCCGCGTCACCCGGCGCCTTCGGGTTCAGAACACCACTCACACTCAAACTCGTGCCCTTCGCTTCCACCAGTTCCACGCTCCCCGGAGCTTCCGGTGGGATCGCCGTCGTGAACGTCACGCGAGAACCCACAGCTTCCGCGCTTTTCGCTTCGTTATACGCAACCAAACAAACCGTGTACCGCGTACCAGCGGCAAGACCTTCGATCCCCTGCGCGACTTCTTCCTCGCCACCACCCAACGACAGCCCTTCAGGGGTCCTCACCTCACCCGCGCCCTCGCATTCCGTCGCGGACTGCCGGTACACGAACTCATAGCTCCCCAGTTCAAAAGCGCCCGGTTCGCCTTCTTTGAGCGGATCCAACACACCACGCAAGATCACGGTGCTCGCCTTGACTTCCGTCGGGGGTTCCGTCTTCGGGGCTTCCGGAGCAGCCGCGAACGCCGGGGCGACCGCGAACACCAACACACCAAACACCGCGACAAAAACCGACAGGATCAACCGGCGAGCATTCATCAGACCATCCCCTCCTCATAAAAAACAGAGGGGAGCACCCCTCGATCGCATGACAACACACCAAGAAACACCAAACCCAAACCACCAACACCAAAAGCAAAAGCAAAAGCACAACCACACAAGCACCCAGATCACGCATCACGCAGCCTCGCTCTCAGAACGGCTATGCGCACGGATACTCCGCGCGACCTGCTCACCCTTCACGGTCAGCCGCCACGCGTTCGGCTCACCCCTCGCATGACCCAAACCACTATTCGCCAACAACCCCAGGCGCTCCAAGCGCCGCAACAACTTCGAGACCTGCCCAGCGTCCGCGATCCCCGCGAAATCCCCAACCTCACGATTACTCGGATCCGCACCCCGCCCGGTCAACTCCGCCACACCCTCCAACACCCGCGAAGTGCGATACGTCAAACGCATCGGCACACTCTCCAACGGGTCAGCCACCGCCCGCGCAGGCCACGCCGGACGCCGCGCCGTACGGGGTGTCACCGGCGCAGGCAACGGCAACGCCAACTCACGCCGCGCCGCCGCCGGCCCCAGGTAGGGGAGCACGATCATCCCCATCAGCTCACCCAACAACTCCGTGAGCGGGCGGCGCTGCCCTTTCAGCAACCGCGCATACACAATCCCAAACGCCGCCCCCACCAAGCCCTCCGCCGTCAACGGCGTGCACTGCCCCGCACGCGGGCCCCCGCGGCCCTCATCCACCACCGCCGCGAGGCGCGCGAGGATCTCCTCGCGGCGCTCCAACACCTCCGGGCCACCACTCAACGCCTGCACCACACACACCCGCGCCAACACCGGCTCACGATCAAAGAACGCCAGAATCGCCCACAGGCCACGCCGCACCCGCTCACGCCACTCCACACCCCCAAGGCCCGCCGCCGCCAGCTCACCCGCCACCGCGCCGAGGACGTCCTCCAACATCGCGCTCAGGCACTCCTCGCGGTTCGTGAACAGCTCGTAGAACGTGCGCCGCGACACCCTTGAGCGCGCCACGACATCCGCGACCGTCGTGTTCGCCCACCCCAGCTCATCCACCGCACGAACCGCCGCCGCCAACAACCGCGACCGCTGAATATCCGCGACCTGCGCATGCGAACGCTCCACCCGCGGACGAGCCACGACGGGCCCCCGACGTGTCCGCGCCGCCATCACGCAGCCCCCCGCACGAAGCCAACGCTAGCCCCCCGCACGAGGTCAACACCAGTGACGCCGCAGGCCGTCCGAAGCCCACCCCCGCGCCGGGGGCGACGCCGGCCCTTCGCAGCTAGACGATCACCACGCCCAGCTCTCCCCTTTCCCCCTGCGGGGGAACCCGCTCGGCCCGCCCGGGCCAACCGTAGGGGGCCCTCGAGGCGCTCAGCTTCGAGAGCCCGAGGCGAAGAGAGAGAGAGAGAGAGAGATGCGACAGCGCCAAGCTGGCGCATCTAGCATCACCCTCACGGCAACGCGCGGCGGCTCCTATCACGTTTCTCCCTCTCGAAACCACGCTAAACCAACTCCCTCATCCGGTTGCGACCCTGTCCCTCTACCCGACCATGCGTCCTGCTCGCGCTTGCAGTCAACCGCAGAACGGGACGACCCAAACCTGATCCTATGTTGACCTGAGCACCCCACCGTGGGGTGGTCATGACAACGGCAACCGTACACTACCTGTTCGGGCTTGTCAATACCCCAACTGGTGGGCTACCCTGCTCAATCCTGGAAACCCCAGCCCCCGGAGTTCCCGCGTCGCCAGCCAACCCCCGGCAAGACCAAAGCGAAACCCCGGACACCAAGCACGGCCGGCAAGCCCACCACACGCACCGCTCACCACCCCGCGTGGCGGGCGCAGCAAGGAGAGAAAACAGCCGGGCTGGCACATCGCGCTGCATTCCAAAGAGCCGGGCAATGACGGAAACACGCCAAGTTTTGCCGGCAGATGCCCAGTAAACATGGGCCAATCGGGGTCTCGGGCCAGCGTTTCGTCTCAAGTAGGCCGTACGGTGCTTGACGTGCTCGTAACAGCCGCCGTCATCCACGTCTTCTGCGAGGCAAACCCCTCGCTGGGGACCGCCGTAGTCAACGGCCTGCTCGCCTGGGCGACCGTCCTGGGCGCCTGCACCGCGTTCTTCGCTGGGCTGCCGGCGGCGCTGTTTGCGCGGGACGCGACTCCTGCCCACGTACGGGCCGATCTGATCAACCGTGGCATGGGCATCGGCTTTCGCCTCGGGATGCTATTCGGCCCCTTGATGTTCTTTGTCTTCATCGCTAGGATCGCCTCATGACTCGCCTCGACCGCTACGACTATGCGCTCGTCCTGCTGACCGGCGTGGCCGCAACGGCAATACTCGTCCTCTGTGAAGCCCTATGGGCGGTGGCGCTCGCATATGTGGTCGGCTGGACCGTCATATTCATACGCCACATCGACGAGTTCCGCGTCAAGTAGCGCAGGGCTCATGGCGCCCCGTCGCGGGGCATGGAGGCCCCGCGCCCACGCGGTTGGGATGTGTCACTGCGGCGCGCGGACGATCCCGAAATCCCCCGATCCCCTCCAGCGCGACCTTCCCCTACAGCGCATCCTGGGCGAACGCCTCGGCGAGGTCGCCGTGCCAGGTGCGGAAGAAGGCCTCCGCTGTGGCCGCGTCCAGGGGGCGGGCGAAGAGGAAGCCCTGACCCGAGTCGCAGCGCTCGTCCTGCAGCAGCGTCAGCTCGTGCTGGCGCTCGATGCCCTCGGCGAGCGTCTCGATCGACATCGCCTTGCCGAGCTGCACGAGCGTGCGGATCAACGTCTCTCCTTCGGGGCTCTGCGTCAGGCGCGCGATGAACGAGCGGTCGATCTTCAGTGCGTCGACCGGGAACTGCTGCAGGTGGGAGAGGGAGGAGTAGCCGGTGCCGAAGTCGTCGATCGCGATGCGCACTCCGAGCTCCTTCACCTTCTTCAGGCGGCTGACCGTCAGCTCGGTGTCGCGCATGATCGTCGTCTCGGTGATCTCGAGCGTCAGCGCGCCCGGCTCCAGGCCGCTCTCGCGCAGGGCGTCGCCGACGTGGCCGACGAACTCGTCGGTGTCCAGTTGGCGCGCGGAGACGTTCACCGACATCCCGATCGCGTGACCCCGCTCGCGCCATGCCGCGCTCTGGCGGCACGCCTCGCGCAGCACCCAGCTGCCGATCTCGGTGATCATGCCGGTCTCCTCCAGCAGCGGCACGAAGTCGTCGGGCTGCACCACGCCGCGCCGCGGGCTGTTCCAGCGCAGCAGCGCCTCCACGCCGGTCGGGCTCATGTCCTGCAGGTCGAACGTCGGCTGGTACACGAGGAAGAACTGCTCGTTCTGCAGCGCTTCGCGCAGGTCCATCTCCAGCTCCATGCGGCTCTGCACGGCGTCCTGCATCGTCGACTCGAACACCACGTAGCGGTTCTTGCCGTCCCACTTGGCGCGGTACATCGCCACGTCCGCGTCGCGCAGCAGCTCCTCGGCGGACTCGCGCGGGCCCATCGCGATGCCTACGCTGGCGGTCACCGCCAGGCGCTGGGCCTGCACGTCGTCGAGGCGGAACGGCGGCGCCAGCGCCTCCAGCAGGCGCTCGGCGATCAGCTCCGGGCCGGCAGCCAGAGACATTCCTTCGGCGATGACCACGAACTCGTCGCCGCCGAGGCGCCCGAGCGCGTCGGTCTCGCGGATCGTGTGCCGCAGCCGCGCCGCCACCGCCTGCAGCAGCCGGTCGCCGGCGCCGTGGCCGAGCGTGTCGTTGATGCCCTTGAAGTTGTCGAGGTCGACGAACAGCGCCGCGACGGGCGTCTGGCTGCGGCGCGAGCGCACCAGCATCTGCTCCACGCGGTCGAGGATCAACGTACGGTTGGGCAGGCCCGTGAGCGGGTCGTGCGTGGCGAGGAACACCAGCTCGTCCTGGCGGCGCGAGAGCTCCTCGTGGGCGCGGCGGCGCTCCTCCTCGAATGACTCGCACATCCGTACGAGCGTCACGTCGAGGCTGCGCTGCAGCATCGCCAGGCCCGTCTCGATCACCTCCTCCGGCAGCCGCAGCGTAGCGGCGCACTCCAGCATCACCTCCTCGGCGGCGTCGCGCCAGCGCAGGCAGCGCTTGGTGACCTCGTTGAGCGGCGCCGCCCGCTGCGCGGCGAGCTGGCCGAAGATGCGCCACGACTCGCGGCCGACCTCGCGGGCGACCTCCTCGCCGTCGCCGGCCATCCAGCGGGCCACGGCGATCGTCGACACCGAGCCGACGCGCGCGAAGCTGTCTTCGACGAGCGCATCGAGCGTCCGGCCCGACTCGCCGGAGCGACGCTGCAGCCTGGCGACGATGTCGTCGGTGCCGCGTTTCAGCGCTTCGCCGAGACGGCGCAGGTCATCGGCATGGTCGGGCATACCTCCAACTATCGACGTCGCCGCCGATTCCTTGAGCCCCGGTGAGGCCGCCCGCTCCCCCGCCGGCGCCGTGCCCGCTCGGCCGGCGCCGCCGCCTGCCGGCTCCGCTCCCACTCGACACGGGGGCCTGTAAGCGGTAGTTTTTCATCATGCGTTGCTGTGTCCGCAACTCGCCGGCCTGCCGTGGGTTTGACATATGGCGGATGTAATAGACAGCGTCTTGACGAAAAGCCCAGCGGGCCAGTAGGGTGCTAGGTTCTAGCCTGGGGTCTACACCAAAAAGTTGTGGAGGAGAGGATCGTGGTCATGAGAAGCCTTGCTCACCGTAGCCTTGCCGTCGGAGGTGGCCTCGCGGCCGCCGCGGGGGCGCTGGCCCTCGCAGTCGGTACCACCGGAGCATCGGGATCGACCGCGCTTGCCGCGCGCACGGTCTCGCTGAACGACTCCGGCAACCTGCACAAGACCTCCAAACATGGGTTCAACCTGTACGAGTCCGGCAGCGCCAAGGGCTCGATCTCGGGCTCCATCACCGTGCATCTGGACGTCATCAACACAAATAAAGTCACCGCTGAATTGACCGTCTACCCGAAGGGCAGCTCGGTCAGCGGCAAGGCCTCCGGCAACTACCGCGTCAATGGCGGCACCGCGAGCTTCTCGGGCACGCTCACAATCACCCACGGCAGCGGCAGCTACTCCGGCGCCCACGGCTCCGGCATCAGCTTCAGCGGGACGATCCAGCGCTCCAACGACTCCATGACCGTACACGTCAACGGCCACTTCTCCACCTGACGCGGGCCGGGGGGAACACCAAATGCTCAAGATCAAGACGCTCGCGGCGACGGCCGCGCTATTGGGATGCGCGTGCCTGCCGGCGAGCGCCGCGGCGAAGGCCTCGGAGAAGGCGACGCTCCACACCTCGTTCACGCCCGACCGGCTGGGGGCGACCACCACGATCGGCTTCTCGTTCAAAATCACAACCACCGAAGGCCTCGCGCCGCCACCGTTGAACAGCATCGACCTGCACATGCCCGCCGGCATGAACTACGCGGAGACCACGCTCGGCCTGGCGATCTGCCAGCCGGAAACGCTCGTCAAAGAAGGGCTCGCGGGCTGCCCCGTCAACTCGCGTCTCGGGTTCGGCAGCGCGTTCGTGGAAGTGCCGTTCGGCAACGGATCGGGCACCGAGCTGCCCGAAATCCAGGCCGTGATGGGCCCTTCCAACAACGGCAACATCGTCGTGCTGTTCTATGCCAACGGCAAAACCCCGATCTCGGCGCAGCTGGTGTTCAGAGGCGAAGTCCAGCCCGCCTCCTCGCCGTTTGGCTCCCAGCTGGCGACGCTGGTGCCGCCGATCCCCAGCGTCCCCGGCGGCAACAACGTCACGATCCTCAGCGTCAAAGCGACGATCGGCCCTGAAGATCTAAACTACGAAAAGCACGTGCACGGCAAACTGGTGCGCTTCAAACCGCTCGGCATCGGCGTGCCGGAACACTGCCCCCGCGGCGGTTTCCCGTTCTCGGCCTCGTTCACGTTCGAAGACGGCTCCGCCACCTCCGCCTCGGCGAAGGTACCCTGTCCGGCGTCGCACTCCAGCGCGCACCGGAAGAAGTAGCAGCGCCGCAGGAAGTCGCACCGCCATATCCCTGGTTGGCACACGGCGCCCCTCGGTTCCCCGGGGGGCGCCGTTTGTGTCTGCGGCCTCCCCCGCCGGGCGGGGAGCAAGGTTCGCCCCCCCGGCGTGCGCTCCCCGCGCTTTGACCACCCCGCGGTTGGAGCTCCGCAGAGGGAGACTCAGTCCTGCAGCGCCACCGCGGGCGGCACCCCGGCGGCGATGTAGCCGGGGATCGCGACGATCGCGACCGCGGCAGCGGTGACCAGCGCGAGGCTGGCGATCGCCACGAGGATGCCGAAGGAGTACACCACGGGGAAGTTGATCACGTTCGCGAGGGCGCGGTCGAGCAGCTGCTGGCCGTAGAGGCCGAACACCGCGCCGCTGACGCAGCCCACGCCCAGCAGCAGCAGGCTCTCCAGCAGGATCGTGCGCCACAGTTCCGCGCGCGGGAAGCCCTCGAGCTTCAGCTTCGCCAGGCGCGGGCGGCGCTGCCACACCATGTTGCCCATCGCCGCCGCCATCGCCAGCACCGCGGCGATCAGGATCAGCGTCGCGATCTGGCTGAGGCGTTCGAGGCCCTGGCGGCTGAGCGCGCGCTGCTGGGCGGCGTGCTCTTCGGCGGTCTGCACCGCGAAGCCCGAGGAGCCGCCGCCGAGCGCGTGTTCGATCTCGCGCTTGCCCTGGGCTTGGGAGACGCCGGGCGAGAGCAGCACGTTGTAGGCGCTCGCGTCCGTCGAGCCCCACGCGCGCGCGTATTCGTCGGCGTTGATGATGATCGCGCCCGGCGCCCAGCCGATGTTGGTGCCGATCGCCGCGACTTTGAAGGTGCTCGGGATCGGCGTGGGCAGCGCGAAGGGCTCGCCGATGTGCAGGTGGTGTTCGTCGGCGATCGCCTGCGACACGACCGCCCAGCCGCCGGCGCGCACCTCCGCTTCGGCGCGCGCCACGCTCCCTTCGACGATCTGGCTGGCGGGCAGCAGCGGCGAGGCTGCGCGCGGCGGGGCGATCACCCACGCACGCCGTTCGCCGATGTCCAGCAGCCCCCCGCGGTACAGGCGCACGGCGCTCACGCCCGGCAGGCTCGCGAGCTTGGCCTGATCGCTCGGCGCGAACGGCGTGGTGCGCAGCAGGTTGTACGTGCCGGCCGGAGAGACCCACACGTCGGTGAAGGCGTTCATGTCGTGCGCCGCGTTTTCGAGGCCGTGCAGCAAATCGCCGTGGGCGGCCTCGATCGCGACGCTGCCGAACACCGCCACCGCGCCCGTCGCGGCGATCGCCACCGCGCGCGCGCGCCCGGCGCGCAGCTCCATCACCGCCACGTGCGGCACCGCGCTCGTGATCCCGGGCGCGATCCGCCTTACCAGCGCGAGCGTGGCGTTCAGCGGGAGCGGCAGCAGCAACAGCAGCGCCCCCACCAGGAACACCATCCCCAGCACCGCCGATTTCGGCGCCGCCAGCAGGATCGCCGTGGCCGCCGCCAGGCACAGCACCCCACCCAGCGCCAGCCAGCGCGTGCCGCTGAGCGTGCCCGCGCCGTCCTTGTCGGTGATCGCCGCCAGCGGCTGGCGCGAGACGATGTCTTTGAGCGGGCTCAGCACCGCCACCGAGGCCGCCAGCATCCCCCCCGCGATCGCGATCGCGACGCTCTGCGCGCTCACCACCCGCTGCGAGCCCACCGCAAAAGCGGAGGAGAGGTAGCCGGGGTTCGAATGGAAGAGGTGGATCGAGAGCTCCTCGCCGAGCGCCAACCCGAGTATGCACGCCAACACACCGAGCACCAGCGCGTCGAACATCATCACCCCGATCACCGTCCGCGGGGGGTACCCGTCGCGGCGCAGGTCGGCGATCAGCCGCCGCCGCTGGGGCACCGTCAGCAGCATCGCGTTGAATGCGAACAGGAAGCCCACCAGCGCGCTGATCACCGCGAACAGCGCCGTTGACTGGTTGGTGGCGGCCGCCGCTTTGGTGAACAGCGTTTCGTCGTAGTTGGCCGGCTCCACGTTCAGCCGCCCCCCCGCCAGGCGTTCGAGGCCCGCGCGCACGCGCGCTTCGGCGCCCGGCGCGGGCTCGACGAGCACGCGGCTGACATGGCCCTGCAGCCCGGCCATTTCCTGGGCGAATTCGAGCGTCGTCACCGCGATCGGGCTCGATGTCAGTGCTCCGATCTGGCTGGAGTGCAGCAGCGCGTACAGCGGCGCCTGTTCCACATGCCCGTCCACCTTGACGGTCGCTTCCTTGCCGAACTTCACGATCCCGATCTTGTGGCCCAGCGGCGCCGGCAGCACGAGCGCCCCGAAGCCGCCGAACGCTTCCAGCTTGGTCTTGCGCACGAGCGTCCCGTCGAGTTTCGAGAAGCTCGAGTCGGCGCCCACCAACTCGACCGATTCGCTGCCCTTCGGGCCCGAGATCTCGGCGTTGGCTTCGAGCAGCGGCGCCGCCACGCGCACCCCCGGGAGGTGGCGTACCTTCGCGACCATCCCCGCTTCGAAGCCCTGCTCGTCGCGCGCGAGCATCTGCAGCGTGGCGTTTCCGACGATCCCTTTGGAGAGCTGCGCCACCGAGCTCGACAGGCTGGAGCTCGCCACCTGCGAGGCGAACAGCAGCGCCACGCCCGCCGCGATCCCGACGATCGCGAACATCTCCTGCAGCAGGCGCGCGCGCAGGCGCACGCGGTACAGGTGCAGAACGTTGAGGGGCTTCACGTCAGGCCGGTCCTACTGCGCGGCCACCCGCGCGGCCCACTGCTCGGGCTCGTACTCGCCGAGCTTGCCGTCGCGCAGCGCGTACACGCGGTCGGCATACGCCGCCGCCTGCGGGTCGTGGCTTACCAGCACGATCGCCACCTGGTGTTCGCGGCACAGTTCGGTCAGCAGCTCCAGCACTTCGCGCCCGCGCTGCGTGTCGAGGCTGCCGGTCGGCTCGTCCGCCAGCAGCAGGCGCGGTTTGGTGGAGAGCGCGCGCGCGATCATCACTCGCTGGCGCTCGCCCATCGAGAGCGTCTCCGCGCGGTGATCGAGGCGCTCGCCGAGGCCGAGGCGCTCCAGCAGGGGTGAAATTTGGCGGTGGGCCTCGCGCCAGCGCAGACTCTTCAGCAGCTTCAACACCGCGTTGTCGATCGCGGTCACGCCGGGCAGCAGATCGAAGTTCTGGCGGATGAAGCCCAGTTCGGAGAGCCGGAAGTGCGAAGCCTCCTTCTCGCTCAGCGACGACACGTCGCGACCGCCGATCAGCACCGCGCCGCTGGTCGGCTGCAGCAGCGTGGCGACCATCAGCAGCAGCGTCGTCTTGCCCGACCCGCTCGGCCCATACAGCGCCACCATCTCGCCGGGCTGCACCTCCAGCGAGACGCCGTCGACGGCGCGCACCGGCTCGCCGCCGATCTGGGGGTAGTGCTTTACGAGATTGCGCAGCTCAAGCACGGCGGCCCTCGCTCTTGTGACAGACCGCGACGGCAGGGGCGCTCGTGGCGCGGTACCCACGCGCCGCGATCCGACCGCTCCCGCGGAGCCCGAGTTTCACCCGATCGGACACCGGTCTACTTTATGACACGCACGTCGTGGCCGAGGGAGCCCGGCGTCGCGATCGTGGAAGCGGCCACCGACGCGATCTCCTGCGCCGGAGGTATCACCACCTCCGCCCCACCGCCAAGCCGTGCCGGCGCCCCGGGCGCCCTGGGCGCCAGGCGCCGCAGAGCCAGGCGCGAGCGGAACACCGTCATCGCCAGACGCGCCGGCTCCCCGAGCGCCTCCAGCACCGCGTCGGCGACCGGCGCCGCGTCGGGCGCGCGTGCCTCCGGCGTGCACAGGTAGAAGCTCGCCATCGCCGCCAGCACCAGCGTGTGGCGGCGCCCCGGGAGCGCCTGCGCCGCCCGGCTGGAGCGCTCCGCCAGCATGCCCATGCGCGTGGCCGCGTCGCACGGGGAGGCGTAGCAGCCGACGAGGCTGCGCTGGCCCGTCGCGTAGTCCTCGGCGGCGTCGATCAGGTTGTCCAGCAGCGAGTGCAGCGACCCGATCCAGGGGAAGTAGGCCGCCTCGATCGCCGCGATCTCCTCGGCGTCAACGTGCGGCTCGGCGGCCGCCGCGATCAGCGCGTATATGCACAGCGAGCTGCCGCCCGCAGCCGCCGTCTCCCACCAGCGCATGCCACTTCCGCGCGGGGTGTTCGCCCGCGCCCACCGTTCGAGCGCCAGGTAGTCGCCCTGCACCTCGCCGGTGTTGCAGCTCTGGAAGGCGACGATCCGCTCCGCCGCGCGCAGCGCCGCGGGCGCGACCGCCGCGTAGGAGGGCAGCTGCGCGAGCGCCGCACGGCAGCCGTCCACCGTCTCGGCGAGGTAGCCGCCGTCCTCGTGCAGGTGGTGGTGGGCGTAGTAGTCGAGGTGCTCGGCCTCCGGGTCCAGCGCCACCAGCAACGCGCGGTGCAGCAGCCGGCCGTTGGCCACCGGGTCGGTGTTCGGCAGCTCGGTCAGCATGTCCAGGTAGTTGTATGCCGCCTGGAAGCACACCATCGCGCGGGCCGCCGCCCCGCGCCGGCGGCGGGGGGCGAACGCCGCGAAGGCGCTCGCGCCCTCGATGTTGCCCCACTTGCGCAGCGCGTCCACCACGACCTGGCGCAGCATCTGGTCGGGGATCTCCTGCGCCCGTGCCTCGCGGCGGCGGCGCTCGGCGCAGACGCCCGGGAACACGCCCAGCCAGTAGCGCCTCGCTGCTCCAGCGAAAGATCCCGCGAGTGCGGCACGACCGCCAGCTGTAGAACTCATCGGCACCTCCCCAGACCCTTATGTGCTCTCCGCCAACCCTAGCGCTACGACCGCTACGACCGCGCGGTTCCGCGCGCTTCCGGATTATAGACGCTGACGCGCCCCACTGTCCAGCGTACTGCTTTCACGTGTAAGAGAGCGTTTCGCCTCAGCGCTCCTCGCGAGCGCGGATCGCCTGCTCGAGCTCCTCGCCGCGCTGGGTCAGCCGCCACATGTTCGGCTCGCCGCGCACCAGGCTCTCGCCGCCGTTGGCGATCAGCCCGAGGCCCTCCAGGCGCGCCAGCAGCTTCGACATCTGACCCTGATCGGCGACGCCCGCGTCGCGCGCGATCTGGCGGTTGTTGAGCCCGGGCTGGGCGGCCACCGCGCCCAGCACGCGCATCGTGCGGTAGGTGAGGCGCATGTCCAATCGCTTGAGCGGGTCCTCCTGGTTGCGCGCCGGGCGGCGCGCGCGGGGCGCGCGGCGGGCCAGCTCAGCGGCCGCCGCATCGGGACCGAGGTAGGGGAGCACGATCATGCTCATCAGCTGGCCCCGCAGCGCCAGCAGCGGCCGGGGCGCCGGTTCGCGCAGGCGGGTGTACAACACGCCCAGCACGGCGCCCACCACGCCCTCCGCGGTGACGCGGTTGAGGCCGCTGGGGGCGCCCGCCTCGCGGCGGCCGCGGTCCACGGCGCCCACCAGCGTGTCCACCACACGCGCGCGGCGCTCCAGCGCCTCGGGGCCCGCGGCGAGCGAGTCCACCACGCACAGCGCCGCCGTGGCGGGGTCGGCGTCGAAGCATTCGAGCATCGCGGTGAGCGCGGCTCCGATCCGCGTGCTCCACCCGCGCTCGCGCCGGTACGCCGGCAGCACCGCCTCTTCGATCCGCCGCAGCGCCTCGTCCAGCGTCTCCAGCAGGCACGCTTCGCGATCGTCGAACAGCTCGTAAAAGGTCCGGCGCGACACGCCCGCCCGCCCGACGACGTGCGCCACGGTCACCCGCTCGGCGCCCCGCTCGCGGGTCAGATCCACCATCGCGCCCAGCATCCGCGCGCGTTGGATCTCCGCCACGCGCTCGCGCTCGAGGTCGAGGCGCTCGCGCGGCGACTCGCTCACGCGCAACTCGCGTCGGTGCTCACCGCCATCCTGAGTGCCGCGCCTGCTCACCACGTTGCCATGACTTCCGATCCTCTCACCTCCCTCCCGGCCTGCCCCGGCATGTGGAATATAGGCGACACGCAGTGATTTTGTCAAGGGATGTCTCTGTTTCTCCAAAAGTGTCCCCTACCGGGATTTCTACCCACTTTGAGCGATCTCAGACGCTGCGTGCCGGAGACCCTGCCGGTGGCGCATCCGCCCGCTCGCCGACGCCCTCCTCGCCTGGCACGCGGGCTGCTCTCGCCACGGTGCGCGGGCAGCTTCCCCATGACTCGCCGACGCCCTCCTCCCACGGCGCGCGGGCAACTCCCCTACGGCGCCGCGGGCAACTCTCGCGCGTTCGTGCCCCGATGGCCGCCACGCCACTACCGGCGACAATTCGAGCATCTGGTCATAGCCGCGAGGATTCGAGCGCTTTCGTGTACTCTTGAGTGTAGAGCGCAGATGCACCGGAGCATGGAATTGGGTCAGGCTCGCCAAAGTGGTTGTACCGGCACCGTCCGCAGCGCTCCAGGCCAGGCGTTAGACACCCCAATCCGTCCAGGAAAACAGCGATGGACCGTGCCGTACGTGGAGTGCTGGATCTAGCCCGCGACGTACTCGCCGAGCTCGACCTCGACGGGGTGCTCGCGCGAGTGCTGGACTCAGCGCGGGAACTCACCGGCGCCCGCTACGCCGCGCTCGGCGTGCTCGACGAGTCGCGCAGCGAGCTCTCCCAGTTCATCACGCGGGGGATCGACGACACCACCCATGTGGCGATCGGCGCGCTGCCGCGCGGACTCGGGGTGCTGGGCGCGCTGATCGAGGAGCCGCTGCCGCTGCGCCTCGGCGACGTCGGCCGCCACCCCCGCTCCTACGGATTCCCCCGCGGTCACCCGCCGATGCGCACCTTCCTCGGAGCGCCGATCCTCGTTCGCGGACTGCCCTACGGCAACCTCTACCTCACCGAGAAGGCCGGCGGCGCGCAGTTCTCCGCGGAGGACGAGGAGGCGCTCACCGTCCTCGCCGAGCTCGCCGGCGTGGCGATCGACCACGCGCGGCGCTACACCGGGGCCAGCGAGCGCCGCGACGAGCTGGAGCGCACCGTCGCCACACTCGACGCCACCACCCAAATCGCGGCGGCGGTCGGCGGCGAGACCGACATCGAGGTGGTCCTCGAGCTGGTCGCCAAGCGCGGCCGCGCGCTGGTCGGCGCGCGTGTGCTGCTGATCGAGCTGCGCCACCGGCAGGAGCTCGTTCTCGCCGCGGGCGCCGGCGAGCTGCCCGCGGAGCTGATCGGCCGGCGCATCCCACTGCACGACTCGCTCGCCGGACAGGCGCTGCGCGCGCGCCGCACTCTGCGCCTCGACGACGAAGTCAACCTTGCCCGCTACGAAGAGCATGGCACCGGCCGTCTCGGGGTGAAGGCGAGCGGCGGACTGGTGGTGCCGCTGCTGTTTCGCGGTCACGGCTACGGCGCGCTGCTGGCGCTCGACCGGCTCGAGCAGGGACCGAGCTTCAGCGCCGAGGACGAGCGGCTGCTGGTGGCGTTCGCGACGAGCGCCGCCACCGCCGTGGCGACCGCGCAGTCGGTCGCCAGCGAGCGCCAGCGCCTGCGCCTCGCCGCGGCCGAGGCCGAGCGTCAGCGGTGGGCGCGCGAGCTGCACGACGACACCCTCCAGAGCCTCTCCGCGCTGCGGATCGGGCTCTCGACCGCGGCGCGCTCGACCCGCCCCGAGGCGCTGCGCGACGCCTTTCGTCAGGGGATTGAGCAGCTCGAGGAGGGGATCATCAACCTGCGTGCGCTGATCACCGATCTGCGGCCCGCCGCGCTGGATGAGCTCGGCGCCCAAGCCGCGGTCGAAGCGCTCGCCGAACGGGCCGCCCGCCACGGCATCGAGGTCGACGTCAGCATCGATCTCGCCCACGAGCGTTCGCGGGGACACGATGGCAAGGAGGCGCTCGCCCGTCATACCCCGGAGCTCGAGACCGCGATCTACCGGATCGTCCAGGAGGCGCTCACCAACGCCACCAAGCACGGCCGCGCGCGGCGCGCGGTCGTCGAGATCCACGAGGATGCGAACACCGTGCACGTCGAGGTACGCGACGACGGCACCGGCTTCGACCCCTCAGCCGACACCCGCGGCTTCGGCGTGCTGGGAATGCGCGAGCGCGTCGAGCTGCTCGACGGCACGCTCGAGATCGACTCCTCCCCCGGCGCCGGCACCACCGTGCGCGCCAGCTTCCCCGTCCAGCGGCGGGCGGGCGTCGCCTCGGGCACCCTGCGCGGGATTCGCGGCGGGTGAGTGGTGCGCGCCGCGGCGGCGGGCACTCACGCGTTGTGCATCGGCTGCGGGCACCCACGCGTTGTGCATCAGGCCGTGGGCACCCACGCGTTATGCGTCGGCCGCAGGCACTCACGCGTTGTGCATCGGCCGCAGGCACTCACCCGTTGTGCATCGGCCGCAGGCACTCACCCGTTGTGCATCAGGCCGCGATCCAGCGCGTAGCGCACCAGCTCCGCGCGCGAGGCGAGGCTCAGCTTCTGCTGGATGTGGGCGCGGTGGGTCTCGACCGTGCGCACGGACAGGAACAGTTGCTCGGCGATCTCGGCGTTGGTGTGGCCGAGCGCGATCAGGCGCAGCACCCCCACCTCGCGCTCGGAGAGGTCATCCGGGGGCGCGGGCGAGGACTCGGTTGCCATTCGCGCCCCCAGGCGCGGAGTTAGATACGTCTTACCCGCGGCCGCGGCGCGCACCGCCTGCACGAGCTCGTCGTCGGCAGACTCCTTGAGGACATAGCCGAGTGCGCCCGCGCCCAGCGCATGGCGGGCGAAGGCCGGCTCCTCCTGCATCGTCAGCACCACGATCTGGGTGTCGGGAGACTCGGCACGCAGCGCGGGGATCGCGTCGAGGCTCGATTCGCCCGGCATGTTGAGGTCGAGCACCAGCACCGCGGGCCGGTGACCGCGCACGTAGCGCCGCGCGCTCCGCACCTCGCCCGCCTCCGCCACGACCTCGAGGTCCGCCTCGCTGTCCAGCAACATGCGCAGGCCGCTGCGCACCACCGTGTGATCGTCGGCGATCACGATCCGGATCGTCCGACCCGCCGCCGCCGTGCCATCGACCCCGCTTGCATCCGGCGCCTGCGCCTCCTCGTCAGACAGATCCGGCGCCTGCGCCTCCTCGTCAGGCATACCGCGTAGGTATACCGGTCGCGCGCAGCGTCGGTAGCCGTAGTTCTCCGCAGCCGAGCCGCGGGATCTACGTGTTTCGTTTCGTGCCCCGCACACGCACCCTCGGGCGAATGCAAACGCCGGTCGGGCTCAGCGTGTCGCTGTCGCGAACGGTCGTGTGGCGCCTTTGCAAGGAACGGTTGTGTGGCGCCTTTGCAAGGGATTGACCGAGGGCCGTCGAGTCTCGCGCGGGTCAGCCCGCCCACAGCGGACGAATCTGCTGGAGTACCGGCGATGGCCGCCGACCCCCGCGCCCGGGAGATCCTCGAATTGGTGTCGCGCACGGTCGAGGCCAACCCGGGAGCGGATGCACGGACGCTCCGTGTGCGGGCGGGGGTCAAGAGAGTGAACGGCGACAAAGCGCTCGATCTCCTCGAGCGCGCCGGGTTCATCGAGCGCAGGCAGGTCCAGGCGCAGGACACCTACCACAGTCTCAAGCCCTACCGTGCAAGCGTCGAGGCTCCGCGCACAGCGTTCGCCGAGACCCACGCCGTGCGCGAGGGCGGCGCCTGAGGCTCCGAACCCTGCTCACTTAGGTACCTCGCGCCGTATCCCGACGCGCATGACTGCACCGCTGCCGGCACTTGCGTCGCCGCGGTTTGTGCGCGGCGTGTCGCCGACATCCAAGCTTCCGGTGGGCCGCGCGGTGGCGGCGGTGGCGGGTAGTCGTGTGCTCACACCGCTGCATCGTCGACGCCTTCTTGCTGCGGTGTGCCGGCGATCGCAGCTGGGCTTGGGGAGCTTCGCCTTGCGAGCCGCCCGTGCTTGGGAGGAAAGGCAGGCAACCGGAGGTTTCGAAGGGGTTGGCGGTTTGCACGGTGGTGCTGGCCGAGCCTTCGATCGTCGCGGTGATCTGCCGCGGCCCGCAGATACTTGGGTTGAGCACGAATTCGGGACGTTCGATCGTCATGTTGAAGACCTGCGTGCGCAGCGGTATCCCATCGAGGATCAGTGGCAGCGGATCGATCGAGATCGCCGTCGCTCCGGTCGCCGGACCCGGGGCAAGCGTCGCCCTCAGCACGACCTCACCAAGGTCGAAGGGTCCCGCGAGCGCCTCAATCGGAATACTCAATCCATACGCCGCATCTCCATATCCTTCTGTGAGGTAGACAGCGCCGGTGAACGGCAACGCGTCAGGGCCCGGTCCGGTGAGCAGCGTCGCGCTGCCGATCCTGCTCGTTGGCGGGCAGTCGCCCGCGTCCGCCTGAGCCTGACCACAGAGCGGAACGTTCGCGAGCTTCAACGACAACCCGGCGGGCAATGCAAAGGCGAGTCGCGCGAGGCTCTGCTGAGGAGCATGGCTGACGACGGTGAGCGTCAGCGGGCTGTAGCTGCCTGCGCTTGCGTCCACGGACCCCGCTTCGAGCGTCGGTTCGAACAGCGCCGCATCGGCGCATTCATCGCCGGGACCTTGCCCGGTGATTGCGAACGTCGACGACGGCGCAGCCTGCGCACCGCCGCTCCACAGTTCGAGGTTCCCTTCGGCCGTGGACTGCCCACAGGTCAGTGGGTTGGCAAGCAGGGCGCGTGGACCCCCGAAGAATTGCAGGGCGATCTCCCTGATCGGCAGCTGCGGCAGAGCTTTGAAGCTCAGCATCACCTGTCCGGTGGCTTCGTTCAACTCGATCGCCGCGACGAGCTTGATCACCAAGCCGGATGCTTTCACAACGACATACAGCGCCGCCGGCGCTCCGACCACACCGCCCTCTGGGGCGGCGATGTACACCGCTCCAGTCAGCGGCTGAGGTTGACCAAGACGGTTGTCGAGCAACGGCGTGTCGAGTTCGGCCGTGCCGACCTTGGCAGCGTCCGGACACATCGCCGGCTGCGCGGAGCCAGGTCCGAGCTCCGTTTCGCTGCAGCCCGACACGCCGTCGAGGCTGTTGGGGGAAAACGAGACGCCCCGTGGCAACACGAACACGGCCTGTTGCAATTGCGCGGGGGCCAGTTCGTCAGCGAGTTCTTCACCCTGCGCAAGACGCAGCGCAAGCGCATACCCCGAGGGCTCGTCGAGCAGCGGAACGACCGGGGCAACTTCGATCGCCGAGCGCAGCGACAGCGCTTCGCAGCCGGTCAGGCGGGGCAGCGTATCCACGCGCGAGTCGCTTTCCGCACCCCAGGATTCGGCGAGCGCGATCGTTTCAGGAGCCTGCGCACACCTCGTCGGCAAGGTGATGAACGGCCAGTCCGGCCCACCCGCACACCCTACCTTGGGACCAGTCAAGCAGCTGCCGCGCTGTTCGTCATGACCGGATTCGGCGGGCGCTCCCCACAGTGTCAGCTTCAACGTCTTCACTCCACGGTGGGGAATGTCGTCGATGCTCACCGTCATCCCGTAGTCGCCGGCACGCACAGAGACTGGAGCGCGCACAAGCGCCCCTTCGAGCTTGAATCCGAGCGTCGCCAGTCCTCCCGGTGACGGCGCCACGTTGTATACGGGTGCGAGCACCGTTTCATTCGCAGTGCGAATCTGAATCAAGCCCACGGCGGACGTGTTGGAGCATGCTCCTTCGGCGAGTTCTGTGACGGAGCAGCGGTAGGCGGCCTCGGGATCGAGATTCAACCCTGCCGGCAGCTCGAAATCGAGATCCTTGACTTCATCGGCAGGCGCTCCGGTAGAGGCAAGCGCCACTTCGGCCTGCAATTCGTAAGGGTGAGAGCCGGCCTGCGTATCGGCCGATCCACCTTCGTTGGTCGCCGCGAGGCTGTAGGTTTCGACTTCGAGGCCCATGGATGCGCCGGGCGCGCTCGCCACGCCAACCGAGCCCGCCAGCAGCAGGCAGATCGTCAGCGCGCCCAGCGCCGCGCGTACGCAACGCCCTTCTCGGTGGACAGCTGGACCCGTCATGGGTCACGCAGGATGGCAGACTCAATGAGCCTCCGTTCCGTCCATATGCAAGAAGCGTCCTATCTTGGAGCGTTAGCTGCGCGATCCGCTGCAACGCCGCCACGTCGTCTACGCCAAGCGCCACCTGAACGACGAGGCTGCGCTCGGAGCTACCCCGGAGGTTCTTGATCACCACGTGCCGATTCCACAGCGTCTGTCCTGCCTCCGCGGTGGAGATCCCTCGCGCTCCAAGCTTGTCGAGCGCAACCTCCGTGGCCAGCAGCTGCTTGACGTCATCAGGCACACGACCAGCATGACCGATGCCTTGGACGTGAGCCTCCGGGTTCGAACTACGCCCAAACTCCTGGCGAAGTAACGGGGAGGGAGGGGACAGCTCGCCACGACAGTCGAGTCCGCCCGCCCTTGACCAGCCGGCGACCGGCTTTAATCGGGAGGCGGCGGCTGAGCTGCGTCGAGATCTTCCAGGTCGACGAGATCACGCGGACGCCCAGCGGCCCGCTTCATCGTCCTCAGATGCTCCAACGCACACACTGGGATCGTTACGCCGGCCAACTCGACATCGACCGCGCTGGCGCGAAGCTCAGCGTACGGCGGGACGCCGTCGAGGCCCTGCACGACATCCAAATCGCCGAGTTGCGTGACGATCAGCGTTCGCTCGCCGCCGCGCAGCGTCACGGCAATGGAACGCTCCGAACCGAGCAGCGATTCGCCCAACTGGACGTGGCCACCAAGCTCGACCACGAGCCGGGCGAGCCTGTCCAGGTTCTCCGGCGCCGGGGCGGGCACGATGTCGCAGTCCTTCGTTCCACGTATCACGCCCCACGATCCGAGCGCCAAGCCGCCGATGACGACGAACCGGATATCCGCCTGCGCGAGGCGCGCGAGCAGCTGATCGAACGACGGAATGCTCAATGGGCGCGCCGTGCAGCGTCGCGCAACTCGAAAAGCTTGCGGGTCAGCAAGATGGTGTCCCTGAGGTTCACGGCAAGCGGCCGCCGTCCGTCGGCCCGTAGCCGCAGCTTCCGCACCTGCTCGCCCTGCGAGTCCTGTGCGCGCGTTATCGATGTGGGCTCGGTCATCATCCCAAACACTACCGACACCACCACCGGTGTGAAGACGCGCAGCCGGCTAGTTCAGGTCGCCAAGCCGCCATCTGGCAGGAACGGGGAGGGAGGGACGAAGATCGAACCCAAACCTTGTGTGGGAACCCATTAGCGAGCTGCACGCCCGGCGCTTCGGTCCGAGCCCGCACGACGTTGCCTGCCGATGACCGCTTCGAGTTGAGCACCTATGCTCCGCAGCAGCGCTTGTATTTTGGCCCGAGCCCGCAAAGGCATGGCTCGTTTCTGCCAATCCCGCCTGAGACGCACCCGCACCAGCCAGCCCGCTCGGCCAGCCATGTGCCCAATCCGTGGGCTCCGCTACGGTGTGGTCGTGTTCGCTGAAGACGTCATCGAGGCCGCCAGCCGAACGCTGGCGGCGATAGCGTCCGACCCGGTCAAGATCGTGCTGTTCGGCTCGCACGCGCGCGGCGACGCCACCCCCGACAGCGACTTCGACTTCTTGGTCGTGGAGCGCGACCCGACCGATCGCCACGCCGAGATGGTGCGTCTCGGCCGCGCGCTACGCCCCCTCGGAATGCCGTTCGACATCATTGTCGTGAGTGAGCGCTACGCCCAAGACTGGGAAGGCGTTGAGGGATCAATGGTGCACGCCGCGCTGACCGAGGGTCGAGTGCTGCATGCCGCAGCATGACCGGCTCGATCTGGCGCGTGTGTTGCTCGCCAGGGCGATCGATGACGAGATGCTGGTGCGGAAGGTATCCGCGGACACGGACGTGGCCGACGCAATCGTCGGCTTTCACGCGTTATGTTGAATTCACCATAACGTGTGTTATGCGAACTCCCGGATTATGTTGATGTTGGTTGGGGGTGTGGCTCTGGTGCTGGTGATTGTGGTTTGGGGGTCGGCATAAATCAGAGCGCTTCGAGGAAGGCGAGCAGGGTGTCGGGTGGTTGGTAGCGGCCGGGCTTGTGGTTGATGGGGGTGGTTCTGGCGAGTGCTTGTTCCTTGATGGCGAGGTCGGCGTGTAGGTAGATCTGGGTGGTCTCGGCTTGCTCGTGGCCGAGCCAGAGCGCGATGACCGTGGTGTCCACGCCGGCGTGCAGCAGTCGCATCGCGGTGGTGTGGCGCAGGACGTGCGGCGTGACCTTCTTGCTGCGCAGCGATGGGCAGTGCTCGGCGGCGTGGGCGGCGTGCTTGGCCAGGCGACGCTCGAGCGCGTGGCGTGTCAACTGTCGGCCGGTGCTTGTGGGGAACAGCGGCTCGGTTTCCTGACCGGCGCGCTCTGAGAGCCAGGCCCGTAGCACGGCGACCGTCGCGGTGGTCAGCGGGGTGATCCTTTGCTTGCGTCCCTTGCCCAGGGTGCTGACATGCGCGCCGGTGCCGAGGTGAACATCACTGACGGGCGATCGTTGTGAGCTCGGATGCGCGTAGCCCTGTTTGGGCGGCGAGCACGATCATCGCGTGGTCGCGGCGGCCGGTCCAGGTGGATCGGTCTGGTGCGTCGATGAGCGCGTTTGTCTCGGGCTCGGTGAGGAATGTGACGAGCGCGCGCTCGTGGCGCTTGGTGGGGATCGCGAGGACTCGTTCGATTGTGTGGGCGTGCTCTGGGTGTCTGAGCGCGGCGTAGCGGTAGAGGGAGCGGATCGCGGCCAGCCGCGCGTTGCGGGTGCGGGGGCCGCATCCCCGCTGGTGTTCGAGATGGTCAAGGAACGCGCCTATCAGCGGCGCGTCCAGTTCGTCGATCTGGAGTCTGGATGGCTGCTTGCCGGTGCGCTCGGCGGCGAAGGCTAGGAGCAGCTTGATCGTGTCGCGGTAGGCGGCGATGGTGTGCGGGCTGGCGTTGCGCTGACACACGAGCCGGTCCGTGAAGAACGCCTGCAGGGTGGGAGCGAGCATGCTCATGATTGGCCTCCCTGCTGCAGGTGGCGCTCCAATCGCTCCCCCGCGAGTGCCATTAGCTCGGGGGCGGCTTGCAGATACCAGTAGGTGTTGGCGGGATCGACGTGCCCCATGTATGTGGAGAGCAGCGCCAGCCGGGGGCCAGCGTTGGCGCCTGCCTGGTAGGTGTCGAGGATCGTGTTGACCGCGAAGCTGTGGCGCAGAGCATGCAGACAGGGTCGGCACGCAGCCGAGCGGGGCATGATCTGAGCGCGGTGGACGAGCTTCTGGAAGGTTCCCTGTGCGGTGCGGGTCCCCAGCCGAGCGCCCCGGACGGAGACGAACACGGCCTTTGTGCGGATCGCGGACCGCGGCCGATCCGTCCGGCGCAGGTAGCGCGTAAGCGCTCGCGCGGTGCTCTCGTGGAGTGGCAGCAGCCGGGACTTGCCGAACTTCGCGCCTCGAATCAGCAGTGTGCCTGCCGTTGCATCGAAGTCCTCGTGGTCCAAGCCGCTCGCCTCCCCGATGCGCATCCCGGTGGCTGCCAGCAGGCCGATCAGCGTCCTGTAGGTCGCGGCAGCGTGCGTCGTGCGAAGCGTCCCGGCGGCGTTCATCAACGCCGTGATCTGCTCGCCGGTGTAGAGGTATGGCGTTGCGCGGTGCGGCGGGTCAGGCAGCAGCCCGGCCGCTGGCACCTCGTGCGCGGGGTCGATGCTGTGCAGATAGACCGCGAAGCCGCGGACCGCTCCCAGCCGTATCGCGCGCCACGCATCACCGCCGCTGACAAGCGCCGCCCATGCGAGCGCGTGCTCAGTCGTGACCCTCGCCTGGCCCTGTTCGTAAAGGTAGGCGAGGAACTGGACAGAGCAGCTTCTCGGTGCGCGCGAGCTTGAAGCCAAGCGCGCGGCGCACCGCCAGATAGTCGTTCAACGCATCATGCAGCGGCGGGTTCATGACGCACCCCCAGGCCACGACCGGGCGACTGTTCGCAAAGCCTCGAGATCGACCTTCGCGTAGATCGACGTCGTGAGCATGCTGCGGTGGCGCAATACCTGGCCGACCTCGACCAGCGAGGAGCCGGCCCGCAGCAGATCACTCGCGACGGTGTGACGCAGCCTATGCGCGTGAATAACACCCAGCCCCGCCCGTCGCGCACTGCGTGCCACTGCCGCGCTCACGCCATCGCCGGTGAGCTCGCGGTGAGGAGCCATCACCCGAACGAAGACCGTCCGTCCCCGAGCGGTCGTCGGGCGCCCGCCATGCAGATAAGCCGTGATCGTCTCGCCGATGTCGCCAGGCAACGGCAGCCGCTCGTGGCGATCGCCCTTGCCGCGCACGACGATCTCGCCCGCCCGCCAGTCGATGTTCGTCAAGCTCAAGCCTGGCGACCTCGCCCGCCCGCAGCCCCAGCCGCGCGAGCAACATCAGCATCGCCAGATCGCGCCGACCAACCACACTCCCCCGGTCGCAGCTCTCCAACAGACCAGCGACTTCCTCGCGCGAGAGGCCCTTCGGCAAACCGGAAAGCCGCCAACTCGCGACAGACGGCACCGCGCTGGCCAACGGCCGGTCAATCACGCCCTCCAGGTAAAGGAAACCCAGCAGCGAACGCAGCGCTCTCACCGTCAGCCTCGCCGAGCCCTGGGACTGCGAGGGACAACGCGCCACCACGAACGCCATCACATCCCCGGCCCGCAAATGCTCGAGACCGAGACCATCCGAGCAAACCCTGCCATCAAGAAACTGCCCGGCGACACGGACATAGCCGCGGATGGTCGACGCGCCCACACCCCGCTCAACCACCAGGTACCGCCGGTAGCAATAGAGCAGCCTCTCCACCGGCCCCTCCGGCGACGTCTCCGCCGCAACGGGCACAGCCCCCACATCCCGCAGATAGAACAGCAACCCCACAAGCGCCCTGCTCGTCCGGTGACCGCTATAGCCACACGCGCGACGCGAGACCACAAACGCTTCGACGGCATCATCGCTCAGCTCCCGCGCGCCCAGCCCCTCCGCAAGAAGCCAACGGCTCACATGCGCCATCAACTGAAGCTGTCGAGCCGCTGAACTCGGCGGATAACCCCGCCCCGACAACCACAACGCAAAACCAGACGCAAACGGCTCAAGCGGCCCGGACACCCGAACCCTCGACGGATCACTCATCACGACTCCCCTCTCTCGATCACAAAAGAAGGGAGACTCGCCGACCTCAGACCCCCAAGATTATGCCGACCCCCAAACCACAATCACCAGCACCAGAGCCACACCCACAACCAACATCAACATAATCCGGGAGTTCGCATAACACGCGCAGCAGGCCGCCGAGAAGCTGATCAAGGCGGTGCTGGCCGCCCGCGGTGTGGCGTTCATGAAGAGCCACGCGCTGAGCTACCTCGTCGGCTTGGTCGAGGAACACGACATCGGCGCTCCTCCGGAGCTTTCAGAGGCAGACGTGCTCTCGCCGTGGGCAGTCGAGTTCCGCTACGAGGGTGAGGAGCCGCCCACTCTCGACCGGCCAGCTGCCCTCGCGCTCGTCGAAAAGCTGCGGACCTGGGCCGAAGGGCAGATCGAGGCCGCAGAGCAGCCACAAGACTCCCAGCAGCAGCCAGACGAAGACCGGCCAGAGTAGGCCACGGTACACCTCCGCCCGATTGATCAGGCCTCGATCAGGCAGGAACGGGGAGGGAGGGAGGGAGGGAGGGAGGGAGGGAGGGACGAAGATCGTACCCCGATGCTGCCTGGCAGCGCATCAGGGAGCTCCACGCCAAACGCTTCCAGACACGGTCATAGACTGCTCCTCCATGGTGGCTACAATGGCGACGATGGAGGCTGCCGCCGCATCCCACCTCGAGCAGCACCCTGCGGATGATCCCGAGCTCCGCGATGCTCAGCGTGCTCGCCTTGAGCGGTTGCGCGACGAGCTCGTAGCCGAAGGCGCCGATCCCTCCAAGCGCCTACCCGAGCTGCAGCGCCGCGCCGACGCCTGGCCCGAGTGACCAGCCGTCCCAGGCGCGACTTCCTGCTCGACAGCGGCGGCGTCAGCGCCCTTGCGGCTGACCGAGACCTACTTGCCGGGTATCTCGAACTGCTCAGGCTCCGCTTCGATGGAGCACTTCTGGTGCCGGTCCCTGTTCTCACCGAGGTGCGATCCGGCCATCGACGCTCCGACGTGCTCGTCGACCGCCTGATCAAGGCGATCGGCGCCGAAGGCGATATTTACGCTCCTCTCACTGTCCACGCCGCTGTGCGCGCTGGTGTGTTGCGCGCCGAAGCATCGCGTCAGTCGCGTCGAGAGATCTCGACCACCGATGCGCAGATCGTGGCGATAGCCGAGGAATTGAGCCATAAATGCGCGGTGACCATCATCACCGGCGACCCACACGACATAAACTTGCTCGTCGGCCTGACCCGCCGCAGCAACATCGCAGTGGACGTCGCCAATTGACAGGCTCGTCCACGGGGGTTGTACGCCAGCCAGGGCCATCTATGCGACCGCCGATCCGGCCAAAAACGGGGAGGGAGGGACGAAGATCGAACCCGGACCTGACCTGGCAGCGCATCAAGGAGCTGTACGAGCGGCGCTTCGGCGTGCGGCCAAGGAGCCTGTCCGAGCGATCCGCCAGTCTGGCCGACGATGGAGTTCGACCACGAGTGGATCGTGCCTCTGGAGCGCGAGGACGCCCGCATCCTGGTTCGCCACGGCGGTAAGCCGATGACGAGCTACGCGGCGATGCTTCAGCTACTGCGAGATGGTCGGTGGCGCACGATTCGGCTGATCGACAACGCCCATGACGTGCACCACATGCACCGATACGCCGGAGACCTCAAGCGGGATGCCGTATCCTTTGAGACAGGCGATCCTCGTGATGTGTCCCAAAGGTCGTCGCCTACCTGGTGCGAGCCTCGGAGTCGATCATCGCGAGCTGGCAACCATGACGCTCAAGCCATTCTTCGACGACTTCATCGACGAGGTATCTCTGCCGATCGCGCGCGCCTCGGCAAGACCACTTTTGGCGCTGATGGAAGACAGCTTTGAATACCCGGACCGGACTGCCTTCGTAGCCGCCGACTCCGCCACGTTTGGATCGACCTTCGCGCGGGCAGCGTTCGATGAGCATCGTCCGGTACTCATCGTGATGCCCGACGGCGTGGAGCTCCTATACGAGCCAGCTCCAGGGTTGATGGCAAGTCTTCGGCGCCGGCTGCGCTCTCGTCTCGCCGCTCGCCGCCTTCGGGAGATGGGACCTCTGGTGACAGACTCATCGGACTGGATCGACACCGATCCCGTCCCGATACCTGGATATCGGCATCGGCTACGAGGGCCACGGCCAGCGCCGGCCGCATCCTGATAGCAACGCGGTCGGCTCGGCTAAGGGGTTTCGAAGAACCGCCAGGAACCCGGCCAAAACTGGGCAGGAGGAACGACGCAGCAGCCTGCACGTGCCCGGCTGGCGTCGCTCCGGACGACCGCGGCGATTCTTGACAACCACATGGAGGTTCCAGATCGTCTGCTCAGCCTCGACAACTGTGATTCCGCGGGCTCCGAGCTTGTCCAAAGCAGCCTCGGTAGCGAGCAGCTAGCTGACGACATCGGGCACCCAACCAAGCATGCCTGACGCCTGGGACACTCCGCGGGCCTGGGGAGCGCCTGGCGACCTCGCCCCTGCGCAGCCCCAGCCGGATCAGCAAAGTCAGGATCGCGAAGTCTCGCCGTCCGATCGTGGTGCGTCGGTCGCAGCTCGCCAACAGACGGCGCGTTTGGTCAGCCTCAAGTGCCCGCGGCAATCCGGCCAGCCGCCAGTGAGCGACCGAAGGCACGGCGCCCGTCAGCCTCTCACAGATGAGCCCTTCGATGTGCAGGAACACCAGCAGGGAGCGCAGCGCGGTGACCATCGGCTTGGCGGAGGCGTTTCGGCCGTCGCGGCAGGCACCAACCACGAATGCGCTGACATCACGCGCCGTCAGATGCTCAAGATCGAGCCCGCCGGTGCTCGCCCGTTTGGCGAGGAAGGGACGAACCATTCTCACGTAGAGGCCGGCACTGGCATCGGCCAGCCCTCGCTCGACCGTCAAATAGCGCCGGTAGTGCTCAAGCAGCGCCTCCACAGGCTCCACCACAGCATCGGGCGCTTCCCGTCGCGCCACGCTCAGCTCAACCATGAAATGCCTCCTTCTTCGAAATCACGAAGGAGCAAGCATCACCGAACCTCTAGAGTCGTGGTGGCGGCGAGTGGAGCACCAGTGGCGGCGGGTTCCCGCGCTTCGTGGACTGATGTGGCGCTCGTGCAAGTGCCGGGAACTGAGAGGGCCGCTGCCGCGACTAATCCCAAGAGCATGAGCGCAAGCACTGCCAGCGTCGACGTGGAACCAATCGGGGCGACGCGGATCGCGCAGGCGCCGGTCGGGAAGGCGCCGGGGGAAGCCCGTGGGGGAGCTGTGCTCGCCCACGGGCATGCGTATTTCGCTTCCGACCACCGCCGCGCGATCCAGACCGCGCTCGGTGCGATCTGGCTGCTGGACGGGGGGCTGCAGTTCCAGTCGTTCATGTACTCCAAGGGCTTCGTCCAGTTCCTGCTCGCCAACGCCTCGGGCCAGCCGGGGTGGCTGGCGAGTAGCATCGAATGGGGCGCCCATACGGCCCACAATCTGACGGTGTGGAACACGCTGTTCGCGCTGACCCAGCTCGCGATTGGGTTGGGGCTGCTCTACCGCCCCACCGTTAAGCTCGCGCTCGGCGGGTCGTTTGCGTGGGTGCTCGTGGTGTGGTGGTTCGGCGAGGGCTTCGGGATGCTGTTCATGAACATGGCCAAGCCACTCACGGGCGCGCCCGGGGCGGCCCTGCTGTACGCGATCGTCGGCATGCTGGTGTGGCCGAACGGGCGTCCCGGTGGGCTGCTCGGGGTGCGTGGCGCGAAGATGACCTGGGCCGCCCTGTGGCTGGTGATGGCGTGGCTGTGGCTGCTGGGTCCCAGCAGCAGCGCCAACGCCACGCACGATGCGATCAACGCGGCTCCGTCGGGCATGAGCTGGTTGAGCACGGTGCAGGATTGGGCCGCCGAAGGCGCGCAGGGCAACGGCCTTGTGATCGCGCTCCTGCTCGCGGCGGTGTCAGCCGTGATCGGAATTGCCGTCGCGATCGATTGGCGCCCGCGGCAGTTTCTCGTGCTCGCGATCGGGCTCAACCTCCTCTACTGGGTGCTTGGGCAGGGCTTTGGCGGGATCTTCGAAGGGGGCGCGACCGACCCGAACGCGGGGCTGCTGTTCGTGCTGCTGGCGCTCGCGCTGTACCCGCTCACCCCGGCCGGACGACCTCGACCCCGCGGGGCGGCACAGCGTGCGAGTCTCGCTGCCGGGGCGCTCGCGGCGGTCGCGCTGCTCGCGGGCTGTGCCAAAGCCGACAAGCAGGCGTCGATGTCGGCACCCACGATGTCCACATCCATCGCCACCCCGAGCGCCGACAAGGGCTCGGGCGACTCGGCAAACACCGCAAGCACGACGAGCGGCTTGGCGGGCCCGACCATGAACATGAGCACAGGCTCGGCGCAGACGGGAGGGGGCTCCTCCTCCGCGGGCATGACGGCGAACGGGATCAAGCCAGTGCCGATCCAGGTTCTCGGCACTGCGGACTGGCAGGGCATGAAGATCACCGCGCAGGTGATGACCCCGGTGCCGTTCGTCGTCTACAACGGCACCAGCAAGCAGCTGGTGAAACCGGGAAAGGCGAGCTTTCACCTGATGGTGATGCTCAACGACGCCGACACCAACGTGGCGATCCCGTACGCGACTGTGTGGGCGACGATTACCAAGGACGGCAAGGTCATCTTCGATGAGCGCCAGTGGCCGATGATCTCCCGCTACATGGGCCCGCACTACGGCAACGACGTCACCCTCCCCGGGGCCGGCACCTACAAGCTGAGCCTGCTGATCAGCCCACCGGTGTCGGCGCGGCACATCGAATACCAGAACGTGTGGTTGCAGCCCCACCGGGTGAGCTTTACGTTCCCGTGGAAGCCGACCTGAGCTTGGTCGTATGCCCGAGCGCGACACGGGGCTGACGCGCAGGCGTCTGCTGCTTCGCGCGGCCGCGCTGGCCGCTGGCGGCGTGGCCGTCGGGGTGGGGCTCGACCGCGCGCTCGGCAGCCCCAAGCGGCTGCCGCTGGTCGCCCTCGGCGCCCAGCCCGCCGGGCTGCCCGAGCGCCAGTACGCGTGGGATGCGACGCTGGCGCGCGACTCCTGTGGCAACCCGATCCCGCCCCGGTATGACCGGCTGCTGTTCTTCGACCTCGAGGGAAGCCCGACACCGGCGGCCGCACGGATGCTGGAGGCCGCGCTGCGCACGCTCGAGCGGGCCTACCGGTGGGGTCCCTCCGGCCTGTTGTTCACCGCCGGCTGGGGGCCGAGCTATTTCGAGCACGCGCTCGAAGTTGCCTCGCCGATCCCGCGAGCGAAGGGCCTCTCGGACTTCGAGCTGCCGGCGATCGACGACTACGACCTCTGCCTGCACCTCGCCTGCGACGACCCGCTGCGGCTGACAGCCGTCGAGGCGGCGCTGCGGGGCGGCGTCTCGCTCCCGGGCGCGGACGGCCCGCTCGACCTCTCGCGCACGTTGCGCTGGCGCGAAACGCGAACGGGGTTCGTGGGCGCCGGGCTGCCCGCGGCGCACCAGAACACCGGCGGGATCCCCCCGGGCAACCCCGTGCCGAAGGGCTCGCCGCTGTTCATGGGCTTCAAGTCAAGCCTGCGCCGCAACCAGGCCACCGAGCAGTTCGTCACGATCGCCGATGGGCCGTTCGCGGGTGGCACGACGATGCAGGTCAGCTACATGCGCCTGCGGCTGGACAGCTGGTATGAACAGCTCGAGGAGCGCGAGCGCGTGGCGCTCATGTATGCGCCGCAGGTGACGCCCGCGCAGGTCAGTCACTTCACCACCGACGCCGCCGGCGATCCCGCCCTGTTGGGGGAGGCGATCAACCGCTACGGCGTGATCGGGCACGCACAGACATCGGCGCGCGCGCGGCGGGGCGGCAAGCCGCTGATCATCCGGCGCGACTTCGACACCGTGGACGGCAGCCAGGCGGGGCTGCACTTCGTCTCGCTGCAACGCACGATCGAGGACTTCGTCACGACCCGCGACGCGATGAACGCGAGCTCCGCGCAGCTCGAAAACCCGGCGATCACCGACACTGTCAACAACGGGATCAACGCGTTCATGCTGGTGCTGAGGCGCGCCAACTACATCCTGCCCTCCCGGCCGCAGCGCTCGTTTCCACTGCTGGCGGGGCGTGAGCGCGCGGTGGCCTGAGCCAACCGAGCCCTACACACCCGGCGGGAACACGAAGGACCGATGCGGCGGGACATGCGGGCCCACCTCGAGCACGATCTCGGAGTGCGATGTGAGCGGCACGCTCCCCGGCGCCCCCCGCCAGCGCCGACCGTCGACGAACACCGTCACGCGCGTGCCGGCGGGCGCCGCAAACGAGCCCAGTCGCCAGGGCGAAAGCGGCTGGCCCCAGGCGCGGAAGAGGTTGGAGAGAGGGATGGGCTGGTGCTCGCGCACCAAAATGACTCCGGTAGGTTCGAGCGTCACGAGCGCGCCATAGCAGCGGGCGCGAACAATCCGCCCGGCCGAGAGGGTCAACGGTGGACGGACGCCGATTCCCGCTGGCACGATCACGACCCGGTTGGCGGCGAACACCTCGACGTGCACGGCGCTGCGCGGTCCAGGGCCGCGCGCACAGCGACCGACCACCGCGCCGGTCGGTGCCGGACGGAAGCGCAGACCCGCGCCGATCGGGCGAGCCTGTTGGAGCAGGGCCTTCGGAATTTCCGCCACGGACATGAAGTGACGGCGCGTCGTAACGAATCCGGGACGGCGTGTCGTTGCGCAGCCGAGCATTGCAACGGTCACCGCCAGCATCACCGTAGGGAGACCGACTGAGGCGGAGGGCCGCACCGTCAGGACGAGCTTCCACTGGGCACGCGGGAATCGTCCGCGGCGATGCGCACCGCCAGCAGGATGAGCCCGAGACCACCGCCGATGCAGAGCACCGCCGCGGACCGCGCCACGAACGCGGGCACCGCCGTGAGCACGAAGCCGTGCACCAGCGTGGAGAGCAGTTCGAAGCCCATCCACAGCACGACGAACCCGATCACCAAGTCGAGCACGAAGCCGACCCGATCGCGCAGCGCTCGGCCCACTCCCCACGCGGCGAAGGCGAGCAGGATGACCGTCAGAACAAGCTGTTCGATCGACACGCTCGGCCGACCGTGAAGCTCCCGGCCAACACCGCCGACGGCGAGGGCGATCAGCACCACCACTGCAAGCAGGCGGGCGAGGCGCGCATGCAGCTCGGGCCGCGGCAGCCGCCAGGCGGCAAGTAGGCAGGCGATCAGCACGACGATCAGCCAGAACCAGACCAGCGAAGGGTTGGGCGCATGCCACAGGCCGCCGGCGATCGCGCTCAGGCGTCCGTTGAGCAGCACGGCGATGCTCCATTTGCCCACGTAAGATGTCCCCGGCGCAAGGACGGTCGCTGCCAGGGAGCCGACCCTGCCGTCGTGCCACTCGTATTCGTGCCCTTCGCTCACCCGCTGCCACTTTGCCGGGGTGCCACGGCTGAGGTGCGGCGGAGGGATCTCGGGGACGGCCTGATTGAGGTAGTACATCTCCGAGTTTTCGTTGACATACACCCCCGAGCGCGAGAAGCGCAGGTAGGGGGCCTCGCGGTAGTCCAACACCACGAGCGTCTCAGATGGCGGCACACGCAGCCACAACCGCAGGTAGCCGTCGACCACCTTCGCGTCGACCCTCGCCGGGGCCTGGCTGACCCTCGCCAGGTAGCTGGTCGCAGACGGGGCGACTGGCCCATGCCCCTCGGCTGCGGCGGGGAATGCAACGGCTACCGTTCCGAGCAGCACCAGTGCCCTCCGCGCGCGCCTGGGGATCAGCGCCGGCACACGCCTGCGGATCAACACCAGTGCACGCCCATCGATGAGAGCCGGCACATGCCCGCGGATCAACGCCGGCACATGCCTGCGGGCGGGGTGCATACACTTGCTGTCGCCCACCGTCGCGGCTGTCGTTTCGGGCCATCTTGGCATCGGGCCACACAATGACGGACTCTGCGCAGATTCCCCCCCGTCGCCGCTCCGTCCGCCGGAAGCCCGTGGTGGCAGCCCGCCTGAAGTCGGTTGCGGCGGGGGCCATCGTCACAGTCGCTCTGGCAGCAAGCTTGGTTCCCGGATCGGCGCGTGCCGATGGCGACCCAGCCAGCGACGTGCTGGTCACGCAGACCCTGTTCCTACCCTGGGATGCGGGCGTCTCCGCCGGCCAGCAGGCCGAGCTCGCCGCACTGTTGAGGGAGGCGGAATACGACGACGGCTACCAGCTGCGCGTGGCGCTGGTCGCATCCTCGGCGGATCTCGGCTCGGTGACGGAACTGTGGAGCCAGCCCCAGAGCTATGCCGATTTCCTCGGCGATGAGCTCTCACTCGTATACAAGGGGACGCTGCTCGTGATCATGCCGGACGGCTTTGGCCTGTATCGCACCAACGGATCGCTCGGCCCCGAGCAGGCGGCGCTCGCCAGCCTGCGCGGGACGGTGGCGGGCGCGAGCCTTGGCACCGCCGCGCTGCTGGCCGTGCAGCACGTGGCCGCCGCGGCCGGCCATCCGCTGAGCATCCCGCACGGCATCCGGGCGCCCACCACCGCGTCCGGCTCACCCGACGCGATCGCATGGATCGTGTTCGTGATCGGTGGCGCACTGATCGCGTTGGCGTGGGCAGGCAGCCTTCGCGCCCAGCCGCTGCGTGTGCGCGTGCGAGGCAGAGGCGTCTCCTCTACCTGAGCCATCTTGTTCAGCGACAGCTGGTGCGCACCGTCAGCTCCGCGAGTGGGATCGTCAACTCGCTGGTGAGCCGCAGTTGGCGATCGGGATCTTTTGCGGCTTCGCTCACCCTCGCCAATCTACGCTCAGTGTGAGGAAGTGGACACCGTGACGTGCAGCGTGCCGACTCTCTGCCATGTCCCCGGCGTGCCGACCAGCCTCCAGTCGACGATGTTGTACATGTGGACGGCCAGCGCGTCGATCTCGCCGTTGCTACCGACCACCGCGGTCGCCGTGCCTTCGGGTGGGCGCGGGGTTGCGCGCCAGGCGGTGGCTGGGGCTCCGATGCGGAGCCGATTTCCGTGCGGGGTGCTGACGAGTAGGAACGTCTGGTTGTGTGGGGCCGGGCCGGCGGCGATCAAATCTTCTCTGGCGCCCATCGCGAGTGGTGGGGACTCAGTCCAGCGGTGGCCGCCGTCGCTGCTCCAGGCGGCGAGGAGCGTGTTCTGTGAGGGGGAGGGGAAGTCCACCAGGGTGAGCGTCGCAGCGCCGGTGGACGTCAGCCACAACACCTCGCTGGGGAGGCCCCGCAGCGCGGCGGGTGTTGGTGGCGCCTCCGCCCGCCAGCTGCCGTGCGCGTAGGCGTACTCGCCGATCTGCCCTGCTTTGGTGCAGGTGCCGCCTGCCAGCACGCTTTCGGTGGAGAAGCTAGCGATGGCGTTGATGCTCGTCAATCCGCAGCCGCTCGCGAGCTGGGTCGCGGTGGGGGGTGTGGTGGGCGTTCGCGGGGTGGTGCCGGGCGTGTGTGGGGTGGGACTGGGTGCGAGTGAGGTCGCGGCAAGCGCTCGCGCGGTGGTGAGCGAGCGCAATTCGCCACCCTGCTTGTTGACCGCGACGATTTCGCCCCCGTGGTTGGCGAGCAGCGCGTAGGTCGTGCCACCGGGGCCCAGCGCGAGCGAGTCGGGGACGCCCGTGAGGCCGCTTGGGAGGGGGACGGGAGTGGGCGTCCAGGTGGTGCCGCCGTTCGTGGTGAGCGCCAGCGGGGAGTAGTGGAGGTTGTAGCTCGGCAGGAACCCCGCCAGCAGCGCGCCGCCCGCCGCGGCGATCGCGAGGCCGCCGTTGTCCTGCACACCCGGTGGGGTCACGAGCGACCAGTGCGAGCTGCCCGCGCCGCGGTAGAGCAGCTCCCAGAAGTGTTCTTCGCCCGAGCTTGCCCCCGCCGGGAGCAGCGCCCAGCTGCCATCGGCGCTCGGCAGGGATGTCGCCAACGGCGTCGCGAGCGCGTCCGTTGCGCTTCCACCGCCACTGCCGCCTCCACCGCTGGAGCCGCACGCGGCCAGGCTCGCTGCGAGCAGGCAGAGCGTGAGCACACCCGTGGCCGCGCGTCTTCGTGGTGCACCGCGCTCCGCCGGGCGGCGCGAGGTGCGCGGGGAGTCGGCTCTCATGCTTCGCTTAGAGCCTGTCGGGCGGCCTGCACGAGGGTGATGGCGAACGAGGACTTCGTGCTCGACGTCTCGGGGCCCGGGTCGAAGTTGGCGAGCGAGCGGATGCGGCCTTCGCCGTCGATGACGGCCGTGCCGTCGGGGTGGGCAACCATCGCGCCGCCTCCCGGCACATATATTTCGACGCCGAACGCGCTCCAGAGCTTGCGCAGCTCCCCGACCGTCCCGGTGAGGTAGATCCAGTTGGGCAGGTGTTCGAGGTGCTCCTGGCGGTCGAACGCGCGCAGGTCCGCGGGGTAGCGGTAGAGCGGGTTGGCGTCGATCGCCACGAGATCCACGTCGCGCGCTTCGCTGCCGAGCAGCGCGTCAGCCTGCTTGAACTCCTGGGCGAGGATCGGGCAGTCGGTGGTGCACACCGGGTCGAGATAGGTCACCAGCAGCACCTTCCCGTGGAGCTTTTCGAAGGTGATGGACCGGCCGTGCTGTTCGACCAGCGCCACGTCGGGAGGCCGCACATCTCCGGGCACCGGGGTCGCGGGGCCGTCGATGCTTTCCGCCAGCAGCGTCGTCGCGTTGGGCTCGACGGCGGCGATCGCGTACGGCACAGCGCCCAGCGCTGTGGTGGCGCACGCCGCCACCACAGCGAGCACCCCCACCGCCGGTCGCAGGCTCGGGCGACCCGGTCTGCCGGCTGTGACCGGCGCGGGCGCGGTGGCGAGCGCCGGGCGCACCAGCGCCAGGTAGGAGGCGCACAGCACGAGCAGCGTGGGGATCATGCTGTTGGGGTCGGTGCCGATGCCGCCGAACACCCCGAAGTCCTGCACCAGCACCCAGTCGGCGAGTGACAGCACGAACGCCACCCCCACCGCCACCCGCGCGGCGCGCCGGCGGCCGCTGAGCAGGGCGAGGCCGATCGCTGCGAGGGCGCCCACCACGAACGCGTTGATGAGCACTGCGTGCCCCGCGGCGAAAGTGCCGAAGTGGCCCAGCACCTGCGCGACGGCGTGCGGCTGCGGCGTTTCGGCCATTTCTGCTGCCATCGCCCCCAGCGCGTTGCCCGACCCCGCGGTCCAGAAGCCGTTGCCGGGCCACGCTTGCAGCACGGCCATCGCGATGAAGTACACGCCGAAGCCGGCGAGCAGGCGCCGCCCGAGTCGTGGGTTGCGCCATGCGCGCTCGGGCAGCGCCAGCAGCGCGCCCGCGAGCGCGTAGAAGAGCGCCGCCCCTGGCGCGCCGAACATCCAGCTGGCGCCCGGGGCGAGGGTGCCGCCCATGCTCTCGCCGAACACCCACACGGACAGCGCCCAGCCGACGCTCACGGCGCCGCCGATCCGCGACCAGCGGCCGCGTACCACCAGCAGCAGCCACAACCCCAGCCCGAGCTGGATCCACACGGCGGCGACGGCCGCCTGCACGGGGTGGTTTTCCCACACGTGCAGCCCCCAGTGCACGACGCTGACCAGCCACGCGGGGCTGCCCTGCGCGGAGGGCCCCACCACGTTTTCGGGGAGGCCGAGCGGCATGTGCGCCTGGATCTGCAGCGCTCCGTCCAGCAGCCACAGCACGCCGAAGCCGATCCGTAGCACCCTCCGAGCGGGCGGCTCGGGTGCACGCTGCTTCGGAGGTGCCGTGGCGTTGGTGGGCGGGTCGGATGCAGGCCGCAACGGGGGTGCCACGCCGCGGCCGGGCTCACCCTCACCATCCCACCCCCTCCCACCTTCTCCTCCCTCTCCCTCACCCGGTCGATCCTGCGGGCGGGGGTCGGCGAGCAGCGCGAGGATCAGCCGGCCGGCGAACAGCAGCACGGCGAGCACGACGAACGCGAGGATCAGCATCTGCGCCTGCGTGGAGAGGCTGTGGTGGAAGGCGGAGACGATCACGTTTTCGTTGACCCCCTTTCGGCGGGCGCCCATGCCGCTCATCGGCAGCTCTCCTCCCTCATGACCTTGGTGTTCTCCCTCATCGGCTGCCCATGCGCGGTGCCGGCTCTCATCGGCTCAGCTGCCCTCGCCCACGTGCTCGGGTGACTCGACCGTGCGGCCCTGCTCCAACAGCCGCTCCCGCAGCAGCCCCCCGGCGCCGGCGTTCACCGCGCGCACCGCCCGCTCGTCGCTGAGCGGGACCCCCTGCCCGGCGGCGAGGTCGAGCAGCCCCTGGCGCTCCTCGTCCTGGCGCGCGAAGCGCAGGAACAGCCAACCGACCAGCACGATCGTGAGAAACATCTGCTCGATCATCATCGCCGCGCCGGCGAGGTTCTGGTCGGAGAGCGGGTTGAGGCCACGGGCGGCGTCGCTGGCTTTGTACACGGGGTAGAACAGCGTCTGTGCCCATATCATCGCGTTGCCGAGCACCGCCCCGATCAGCCGGATGCTGGCGACGTACCCTACCGGGGCCCAGCCGTGGAACCACGCGGGCTTCGGCAGCGGGCCGAGCAGCGCCAGCCACAGCAGCAGCCCGAACCACAACATGCAGGCGTGCTCCAGCGCGTGCACGAGGTCGTGGCGGATCGCCAGCTGGTAGAGCAGCGGCGTGTGCCATATGTACATGTTGGCCGCCCACAACAGCAGCGCGGGGATCGGGCTCGCCAGCCGCCGCAGCGGGCGCGTGAAGCGGAAATGCAGCAGCGGCGCGAGCATCGGGCCGGTGAGGCCGAACACCATCAGCAGCGACGCGAGGTCGCCGATGATGATGTGCTGGATCATGTGCGCCAGCAGCACTTCGTCGGCGAGGCTGTCGAAGGGTGGGAGCTGCACGAAGCACACGGTCAGCGCTCCCACCACGAACGAGGCGACGCGCCAGTTGGCCACGGGTCGCCCCTCGCGCGCCAGCGTCTGCGCGCGTTTGCCAAACAGCGTCAGGTACGCCGTGGTGGCGAGCAGCGGCGGCAGGAACTCGCCGAGATGCAGGGTGTCGGCCGTACCCAGCGGGAGCGCGAAGATGCCGGTGAAGGGCACCAACGCGGGCAGGGTGACCACCAACTGCGCCGCCGCGAGTGCGACCAGCCCCGGTCGCGAGAGCACTCGCCGGGAACGGGGGGGCTTGCCGTCGGCGGCGGCGTGCACATGGGGTTGGCCGTCGCCGGCTGCGTGCACATCGGGTTGGCCACCGGCGGCGGTGTGCGCCGCGGCCAGCACCCGAGCCGGGGCACCCGGCACCGCCCGCGCCGGGGCGATGCGCAGACGCCGGGTCACCTCGTGCGCGCCCTCCTGCCAGCGCTTACAGGCAGCGCACACGTCGAGATGCGCGTCGAGCTCCTCACGCCGGCCGTCCGCCTCGCCGTCGAGGGACGCGGAGATCGCCTCGCGCGCAGTCGCGCAGTTCATGCCCATTGGTCGCGCAAGCCACCGCTGCGGTTCCCGGGCGGCCGCGGATGGCTTCTGGTTATATGGGCGACGATGGACGAGGCCACCCTGCAAGCGCACGCCGCCCGGCTCGGAGACAGGGATGCGCTGGAGGCGTGGGTCCGCGCGAGCTACCGGGACGTGTGGCGGCTGTGCGCCGCGCTCGTGGACGAGCAGGCCGCGGAGGACCTCGCGCAGGAGACGTTCGTGCGCGCCACGCGCGCGTTGCAGGGCTTTCGCGGGCACTCCTCCGCGCGCACCTGGGTGCTGGCGATCGCCCGCCACGTGTGCATGGACGAGCTGCGCGCGCGCTCCCGGCGCCGCCGACGCGACACCCGAATCGCAGCAGCCACCGCGGAGGATGCGCTCACGGTCCCCGACACCTCCGGCGAGGTGGCAGCCCACGAGCTGCTCGCGCTCCTGGACCCCGACCGGCGCGCCGCGTTCGTACTCACCCAGCTGTTCCGCTTCTCCTACGAGCAGGCCGCCTCGATCTGCGACTGCCCGGTGGGGACGATCCGCTCGCGGGTGGCGCGGGCGCGCGAGGACCTGGTCGCCGCGCTCGCGGAGCCCACCTATCGCTCGGCTCGCGATCGCGGCTTGCTTCGAGCCCCGGCCTGAGGTGGCTCCGACTGAGCGCTCGATGATTGGTTGACCCCAGGGCCTGCGCTCAACCGGTCGGGGCGAAATGCTCAGGTCGGGCGTGACCGTTGGTCAAGATCAGGTGCGAGTAGAGCGGTCGCCTTGCAAGCTTGAGGTCGCGGTTCGATCGACCCGCCCACAGTCCAGGAGATCATCGCGGTGGTGCTCGCTCGTCGTGCGAAGCGGTACGTCGGATCGTTTCCCCCGACGCGCACACCTCGTGGGTGAACCCGATAGAGATCCTCGATCCTTTACCGGCGGCTGCTCAAGCACGGCATTTTCACCAGCGAGGAGGATCTCACCGAGCAGACGCTCGCGTTCATCGAGACCTACAACCAGACCGCCAGCCCCTTCAAGTGGACCTACGCCGGCAAGGTGCTTGAAGCGTGACCCCGACGAACCTGCCGGATGCACCACTAGATCCCCCAGGCGAATGCGCATTCCTCCAGAACCTCCAATAATTATGCCGACCTCCCCCCTCTGTTCACCGCATTCGCAAGAACTCCCTATCCCACATCGGCATAAGACAAAAGTCGGCATAAAGGGCAAAACGGGGAGGGAGGGACGAAGATCGAACCCGCACCTTGTGTGGAAACTCATCAGAGAACTGCACGCTCGGCGTTATGGCTGATGCCTTGAGCAAGCGTCAGGCGACTTTGAGGTATTGACGTAGGGCCTTGCGGATCACCGCGGAGGTCGTCGCGTGATCGCGGCTAGCTCGCCGCGCAAGTGCTTGACGGAGCTCAGGGTCGAGCCGCACGGACTCTACCTCCGCCGCAGCCGACCCCAGCGGCGGCCGTCCGCCACGCCGGCGCAGGGTCTCCTCCACGTCATAGCCCACCTCGGCCTTGGTCCTCAGCTCGTCGGCCAGTTCGTCCGTGATGGGCAACCCGCTGGCGGTTCTTCCGTAGGTCTTCTTCGCCATGTCAGTCTCCGGGCAACAGTCGCTGGTACTTCGGCCGCATCGCCATCGCATGGATCGCCAGCTCCGAACCGTCGTCACGCACGATCGTGACGACCTCCAGCAGCGCTGCATCGCGAGCAGCCCCAAGGTAGAGCCTGGTGTCGTCGTCCTGATCCTCGATCGTCATAGCGTGCGCTGTGGCGTGCTCGATGTCCGCGTCGGCGATCCCATGCTTGCTCGCCGACGGATGGATATCCACGGGAGGGAATTGTAGTACGAAACCGGTCGGTCCTTCGGTCGAGGCAGGGTTCGAACAACCGCCACCAACCCGGCCAAAACGGAGTGCCTGAGACTGTTTTCGAACCCTTCGGCGGAACTGCTGGCGCTGCTTGATGGTCTCGACGAATCGCAGGGTTCGCAATAGTCCGCGTCCCCGCCTGACTGCCCCTGATCCCAGCGTGTCGGGGGATTCGAGACACGGGCTACAATGACCTCGATGGAGGCTGCGGCCGCATCTCGCGTCGTGCAGCATCCCGCGGATGATCCCAAGCTCCGCGACGTGCAGCGTGCTCGACTCGAGCAGTTGCGCGACGAGCTCGTCGCCGAAGGCGCCGATCCCTCCATGCACCTGCCCGGACTGCAGCGCCACGCCGACGCTTGGCCCGAGTGACCAGTCGTCCCAGGCGTGACTTCCTGCTCGACAGCGGCGGGGTCAGCGCGCTCGCGGTCGACTACCGTGTAGTTCTCAATGGTTGGATTGCCAGCTCATTGCACTCGGTGCGGATACACCTTTGAGGGTCGAGGCATCGCCATCGAGGGTGACGTACAACACCTCGTCCTCGAAAACAACATCGAGTCGTGTCCTAAGTGCGGCGGGGCAGCCCGCATCGTCGAGGGCGAGTTCAACGTTCGCAATGGCGTTTTCGAGGTTCTACGTTCTACCCGCCTTGATCGGGAGCTGCTGCAACGGTTCGCAGGGATCGCCCGGCAAGCAAATGACGGCACGATCCCGATGGAGGAGGCAGCCGCACGCATTGCTGAGGACGCCCCCGAGCTAGGCCGCTTTCTTGAGCGCGTCCCGATCACCGCACGGAAAGCCTTTATATGGGTGCTGCTTCAAGCGCTTGTGATCCTAACCACCCAGGTCGTCGCCGAATCTCGCGATCACTCAGCGACCACCGCGGCTGTTGAACATGCGATCCAACGAAACGATACGATCGTCCACAGCGAGCTACAGCGAGCAGTCGAGCAAGCCCTTGAAGACTTCCGTCGTCACCGAGACGATCCGCCAACCGCCTCGCATGTGACCAAACCGGGGCGCAATGACCCCTGTCCGTGCGGCTCGGGCCAGAAGTACAAAAGGTGCTGCGGCCGTTAGCCTCTACTTGCCTGCGCCACCGCACAGGCGAGGTGACCGATTCAGCGCGATCCTGCCGGGGGCGGAACCGCCAATTGCCGGCATATCTTGCGTGCCAGTCCGTAGTCGATCTCCCTGTGACGCGGCACGACCGAGCGCGCTCCGTCAGGACCGACCCACCTTGCGTGGTTTCCGCCCTCGTCCACCTGGCGACAACCGTAGATCGTGAGATGACGCTCCAGATCGCGTCGCTTCATGCAGCGATCGTTAGATGCAGCGCCTCGCGCTCACGCTTGTCGCCAGTATCGCTGGGCTCTGGCGAGAGCATCAGCCGCAGCGCATCGATGACGTTCGTCCGCGCCTCCTCCCGCGTGCGTCCCTGACTGAATACACCCGCCACCTCAGGGATCAACGCGATGACCCAGCCATCATCGCCAGGCTCATAGACGATCGTCAGATCAAGATGCTCAGCCATGCACCAAACAATACCCCCTGAGTGCGGCACAGGGTCGGACGGAGAGGGAGGGACGAAGATCGAACCCCGACCTTGTATGGAAACGCATTAGCGAGCTGCACGCCCGGCGTTATGACTGACAAATGTGATGCCGCTTGCCATCGGTGGCCGTGCGGACTAGAATTACGGTCATGCCAGATGTTCTTCCGCTTTCGTCCGTCAAGGCGCATCTCTCGGAGATCGTCGATCGCGTCGAGGGCGAGCATGAGCGCGTGGTGCTCACCCGGAATGGGAAGGCCGCAGCGGTGCTCATCAGCACCGACGACCTGGAAGGCCTCGAGGAGACGCTTGCGATCCTGTCCGATCCGACGCTTCGCGAGCAGATTCGCGAAGGCGAAGCGGCGGCAGCGGCCGGTGACACAGCCACGCTCGAGGAGCTGCAGGCCGACCTCCGGACCAGACGCGCGAGCGACCGGGCCGCGTGAGCGACACGCCGTGGCAGCTCCTCGCCGCCAGCTCTGCCCGCCGCGATATCCACAGCCTCCCGGAGAAGTACGCGGCGGCGATCCTTGAGCTGCTCCCGATCATCGCCGCCAACCCGAAGCGCCTGGGTAAGCCGCTGCGGTTCGAGTTCGAGGGACGCTGGTCGGCCCGTCGCGGCCCGTATCGCATCATCTACGGCATCGATGAGGAGGCCCGAACAGTCACCATCCTGGCCGTCGGACATCGCGCGGACGTCTACCGCAAGCGCTGAAGCGAAGGCGCACCCGCAGACGCGCATCCAGATCCCCGCCAACCGTGCGAAAACCGACCAAAACGGGGAGGGAGGGACGAAGATCGAACCCGGACATTGTGCTAAAACGCATTAGCAAGATGCACGCCGGGCGCTTCGGGTTGAGCCGTTCTTAGCCTGAATCCACCGATCCCGGGTCGCCCCGGCACCGGATAACGCATCGCCAGGACCAATTGCCCTCGCTCCGAGGGGTCACCCTACGGATGCTCGGTCAATTGTCCCTGGCTCGGTTCCCGGCACCGGTGCTCAGCCCGTTATCGGTGGATTCAGGCTTAGCGGGGACGAAGATCCTCGACTCGGCAAGGCCGATCCGAGAGCTCGATGATCTCGGGGTCGCCGGTGAGCAGCGCGAGATCGTGTGCCGCGGCGGTGGCGATCGCAAAGCAGTCCCCAAGTGCGATCGGAGTGCGAGCCTTCAGGCGGGCGACGTCGATCATCCGGGCGGTTCCGGGGAGATCCAGCGAGAGCGCCGCTCGCAGGTCCGCGAGTGTCTCGTCGGCCGCGTCTCGTCCCTGGTCACGCTCGACGCGGTAGTACACCTCGACGAGGTTCACCCAGCTTGCCAGCGGCCTGTCGGCGATCACCTGCTCAACGCGCGAGAGCGCCGGCTCCTCTCCGTCCATCCAGGCGAGGATCGCCCAAGAGTCCAGACATACCCTCACCGAGGCTCACGCGCGCGGTCTTCGAGCAGGCGCGCTGCCATCCCCGTCTGCGCGAACCGGCCTCCCAAACGCGCGGCGGAGCGTCGTGCAACCATCACGATCTCCTGGTTGCGAAGCTCGAAGTCGATCGCATCGCCCGGTTGCAAATGCGCGCGATCTCGCAACGCCTTGGGGATCACCACCTGCCCCTTCGCTCCGATCCGACCAGTCATACCTAGCGAGTATAACGCGATCTCCACGCTGCCGGGTTCGAACATTGGACTCCAACCCGGCGAAAACGGAGGGGGAGGGATTCGAACCCTCGTCGGAGGTTTAGACCCCCGAAACGGTTTTCGAGACCGCCGCATTCAACCGCTCTGCCACCCCTCCAGGGGGACGATCCTAGGCTACTTCCTGCGGAAAAACTCTGGAGCATAGAAACGGCCGCGCTGGTCGAGGGCGCGGCCGTTTCTGAATGAGTGGGTTGCTCTTGTCGAGCGACTGGAGTGTTTCAGGCGGCTCGGATGGCGAGCGTGTCGGCGTTATAGGCGAGGATTCCCCACTCGGTCCAGATCTTCTGGCCTTCGGTGCCCTTCAGGCGGCTGCGGCCCATCCCGTAGCGGCGCTTGAGGTGGCTGATTCGGCCCTCCTCGCCTGTTCGGTAGCGTTGCAACCGCTTGTTGGTGTGTCTGGAGCCTGGTTCCTGGCGGCCGGAGATGAACACTCGCTCTGGTGCGAGATCTTTGAGTGCCTCGTTCGTCGGGCCGGGCATGAACCCGCCGTCGAGCGCCAGCTCGCGCGGGGAGATCCCGAGCCGTTTGAGTTCCGCGACGGTGTCGGGGAGCAGTGTGTTCTCGGTCGGGTTGCCCGGCGCGGTCGCCGCCGGCAGGATCAACCCTCGTGCGCCGCGCTTGGTGTTCTCGGTCACCTCCGCGAGCTGGGTCACATACCCGAACTCGTTGGGCTTGCCCAGCTTGCCCTTGCGGATCGGCCTGGCGTCCGGGTCGGCCAGCGACACGATCCGGTTTGAGATCGGCTCTCCCGCCACGCGCTGCTTGATCTGGGAGGCGACCTTCTCGCAGCGATCCACGAGCTGCTCGAGCTTGGTCGCCGCCTTCAGCTTCGCCTTTGCGCCGCGGCCTCGCGCCTTGGACCGCGCGAGTTTCACCAGCTGCCTGGCCTCGCTCACCGAGCGCTCCAACAGCTCGCCGGTCTGCGCCGTGAGCTTGAGCACCTGCGCCTTCGCTTCCCCTGAGCGAGCCCGGATCGTGCGCGTGATTCCCCGCAACCGGCGACCCATCGCCCGCGAGCGATCCCGCACCCGCCGCTCGCTCTCGCCGACCCGCTGCGCCAGCTTGCGAGCCTCCCGCGCGAGCGCACGCACCCCATGCGAGGCCAACCCCGCATCGGTCGGATACTTCACATCCGCCTCGACGACAGTCGAGTCGATCCGCACCGCACGAGGACGAAAGCGCTTCTCGCGCGTCGCCCTGGCGATCAGCGCGCGCGTCAGCTCCGACACCGTCTCGGGGCCGATCCTGCGGGCAAGCTTGCGGACCGTCGACTCGTCCGGCACCCGCTCGCTCAGCGAGATCCGGCAGAACCGCCGCAAGTGAATCGAGTCCGAGACCTCCGCCACCAGCGTCCGATACCCCCACCGATAGCGCGTCTTGAGCACCATCAAGCGAATGAACGTCTCCATCGCGATCGTCGGACGGCCATCCGTCAACACCGCCCGCTTCTGCTCGACCACCTCCTGGCGAAAGCGCTCCACGACCGGCCCAAGCAACCCCGGGTCCGAGAGCAGCAAATCCAGCGCCGCCAGATCCTGCGGCAACTCCTTGACCTCGACCGGCAACGCCTCGTCCCACAAGCACTCCGCCTGCCCCGCCGACAACGTCAACATACCGACCCCTTTCGACCAGAAACCCGCTCATTTGCGGCACATTCTGGCGATCAGACCGGACGGAAAGCCACCCTCAACACGCTACTTTTTCCGCAGGAAGTAGGCTAATGGATCGACCTGGGCGGCGATGATCCGCCGAGCACCTGGAGGATCGCGAGCGGGGTCGGCTGGTACGGCGTTCAGGCGAGACGGATGAGGGGTGCGCGATCGCCCGTCGCGCCGTCGAGCAAGCGCTAGCGCCGCGAGGCGAAGAACTCGCTGAGCAGCGCTCCGCACTCCTCTGCCAGCAGGCCGCCCGCGACCTCGGGGCGGTGGTTGAGGCGCTGGCCGATCTCCGATTGGTGGCCGAGCACGTCGAGCACGCTGCCCGCCGCGCCCGCCTTGGGGTCGGCCGCGCCGTACACCACGCGCGGCACCCTTGCCAGCACGATCGCCCCCGCGCACATCGCGCACGGCTCCAACGTCACGTAGAGCACCGTGTCCAGCACCCGCCAGCTTCCCGCCGCGCGAGCGGCCTCGCGCAGCGCGAGCAGCTCCGCGTGGGCGGTGGGGTCCTGGCGCAGCTCCCGCTCGTTGTGGCCGGCCCCAACCACCTCGCCGGCGCGCACCGCCACCGCGCCGATCGGCACGTCCTCGTGTTCCAATGCATGTTCGGCCTCGCGCAGCGCGAGGCGCATGAAATACTCATCGCGCGGAAACCAGCGGTCGCTCATCGCCTCCTCCGCGGGGCGCCCCGGCTGGAGGTGGGCTCCTGTGGGGACATGCACCATCATCATTACCGAACCGATGTCCCTCCGCCTCACATCGACCCGGCCCGCCGCATCCACCGGACGGGCCGAGCCTGACTCGCCCGCGGCGCAATCACGCTCCCGCGCCGGGCGCCGCCGCACACGCCGGCTCGCCTGGGTGGCCCTGGCGCTCGCCGCCGCAGCGCCACTGACGCTCATTCCCCGCTCAACGTCCGCCGCCATCCCGGGCCGCCCTCCGGGCGGGCCCGCCATCCCAACCCAATCCCCCACCTCCACGCGCGCCGCCGGCGAAGCTCCCTATGCGCCGGGCGAGGTGGTCGTCGGCTACGCGCGATCCGATTCCCCCTCCGCGAGCGCCGCGATCGCGCGCGCCGCCAGCGCGGTGGACCCGGTCGAAGTGGAATCGCACACGCGCGTGCTGACGCTGGGCGCGCACGCCTCCGTTTCCAGCGCGCTCGCCCGCCTGCGCCACACGCGCGGGGTGGCGTGGGCCGTGCCCGACTACATCGCGCACGCCGCGGTGCTGCCGCGCTCGCATGACACTCCCGTCTCCGCCGGCGAACTCGCCGGCCCCGCCGCCGCCGGGGCACTTCCCGCGGGCACATCCAGGGCGAAGGCGACGAGCGCCGGCGCATCCGCGGTGAGCGCGACCGACGCCGCGACCGACGAACCGTTCCCCAACGACCCCGGCCTGGCGAAAGTGCCGGGAGGATGGAACAAGCTGCAGTGGAACTTCCTCGGGCCGTCCAGCGTCGAAGCGCCCGGGGCGTGGCAGAACCTGATCGCCGACCATGCGCCCGGCGGGCGGGGGGTGGTTGTGGCGGTGCTCGACACCGGCGTCGCCTACGCCGACCGCGGGCCGTTTCGCATGTCGCCCGACTTCTACCGCTACCAGTTCGTGGCGGGGTGGGACTTCGTCGCCCACAACCGCTACCCCAACGACCGCAACGGCCACGGCACCGACGTCGCCGGCACGATCGCGGAGGCGACCAACAACGGCAAGGGCCTCACAGGGCTGGCGTACGGGGTGCGGATCATGCCGGTGCGCGTGCTCAACAGAGAAGGCAACGGCGACGCCGCCACGATCGCGCGCGGGGTGCGCTTCGCGGTCAACCACGGCGCGCGTGTAATCAACCTCTCCCTCGAATTCCCCGGCGGGATCACCGCCTCGGACATCCCCGAGCTGATCTCCGCGCTGCGCTACGCCCACCGCCACCGGGTCGTGGTGATCGCCGCCGCCGGCAACGAGGCCCACTCCGCCGCCGCCTTCCCCGCGCGAGCGTCCAACGTGATCGCGGTGGGGGCCTCAACCGAACATGGCTGTCTGGCCTCCTATTCCAACTTCGGCACCGGCGTCACGCTGGTGGCGCCCGGCGGCGGGCCCGACGCCAACCTCCCCGGCGACCCCAACTGCCAGCCCGACCTCGCTTCCGGGCGCGACGTCTTCCAGGTCACCTTCCTCGGCACCTCCCCCCGCCACTTCGGGATTCCCGGCGGGTATGAAGGCACCTCGATGGCCACCCCGCACGTGTCCGCCACGGCGGCGATGATCATCGCCTCGGGCGTGCTCGGGCGCCACCCCACGCCCGCGCAGATCGCCGCCCGCCTGATGGCGACCGCGCGACCGCTCGGCGGCCCCTCCGACAGCCGCCTCTACGGGGCCGGCCTGCTCGACGCCGCCGCTGCCACCGCTCCCGGCGGGCCGGGGGCGGTTACGCACTGAGCGTGAGCTCACGACCTCGGCGATCCGTGGCATCGATCACCGCGGCCATCTCCCCGCGGAAGCGCTCGCGCCCGAAGCGCTCGGCGTTCGCGCGCACGTCGGTCTCCGCGAGCGCGATCCGCTCGAAGCGCTCGATCGCGCTCACCATGCCCGTGACGCTCGGCTCCTCGAACAGCACGCCCGTGCGACCGTCTAGCACCGTCTCCGCGGCGCCGCCGACGCCGTAGGCGATCACCGGCACGCCGGCGGCCTGCGCCTCGACCGGCACGATCCCGAAGTCCTCCTCGCCTCCGAACAGCAGCGCGCGGGCGCCGCTCATCAGCTCGTCGCGCTCGCGCTCGCTCACGCGGCCAAGGAACTCAACGCTCCCGCCCGGCGGCGCCCCGGCGCGCACGGCATCGAGCGCCCGGCCCTCGCCGGCGACCTTCAGCGGGAGGCCCAGTCGCGCGCAGGCGGCGACGGCGAGGTCTACGCGCTTGTACGGCACCACCCGGCCGAACGCCAGGTAGAAGTCCTCCGGCGTGCGCGGGACGCCGAGGTAGTGCTGCACGTCCACCGGCGGATTGACCACCTCGGCGGTACGCCCGTAGCAGCGCTCGATGCGCGCGGCGACGTGGCGGGAGTTGGCGATGAGCACGTCCGGCCCGGCCGCGCCCCGCAGGTCCTGGCGGCGCAGGCGCCCGAGCAGCAGCGGCAGCGCCAGCCGTGCGACCCGCCCCACCTCCTCGCCCTCGAGGAAGTCCTCCTCCCAGGCGTAGCGCATCGGCGTGTGGCAGTAGCACACGTGCAGCGCGCCCGGGGGGGTGCGCACGTTCTTGGCGAAGGCGTGATTGCTGGAGAGGATCAGGTCGAAGCCGGAGAGGTCGAAGGAGCGGTAGGCGCGGTCCATCAGCGGCAGCAGCCTCCGGTAGTGGGCCTTCGCCCCGGGGATGCGGTTGAGGTAGGAGGCGTGCACCGGGCGCTCGGTGATCGTGGGCGGCCACGGAGCGGGGTCGTAGATCGAGCAGAACAGCTCCGCGTGGGGGAACATCTCCAGCAGCTCCACGACCACCTGCTCGGAGCCCCCGGGGATCGTCAGCCACTCGTGGACGACCGCCACGCGGGGGAAGCGCTCGCGGAGTCGCTCCAGCGTCGAGACGGTCATCGCTCAGAACGCGCTTTGGGGCAGGCCGTGCGTACGGGGTGACAGTCATCGCCCAGAACGCGCTTTGGGGCAGGCCGTGCGTACGGGGGGACGGTCATCGCTCGGGCGCCCGACTGCGCTGGATCGCGCCGTGGAAGTCCTCCCAACCGGCGGCATACGGAGCGATGCGCTCGGCCAGGCGTTCCAGGTCACCCCAGCCGGCCTGCATCTCCCACCCCCAGTGCAGCACCACCGGCACCCACAGCCCGGCGGCCCGTTCGATCGCCCGCTCGACCGCCGGCAGCACGTCCGCGGCGCGGCCGTACACGGGAGCGTAGGACGGCAGGTACACGGCTTCCCCGCGCCATTGGGGCGTGCTGTGGAATCCCATCGTCCCGATCGACTCCGGCCCGCCGCATACGACCTCGAAGCGCCGGGCGAGCGCCTCGAACTGGCTGGCGTCGAAGCGGTTGTACGGGGGCACGAACACTGCTGGGTGGATCTCGTGGCGGGCGAGCTCCGCGAGCGCGTCCTCGATCAGCTCCTCGGTGGCGGCCGGGCTCAGCCCGCACAGCTCGGAGTGGCGGCGCGGCGAGGCGAAGCGCGTGCGGTGATCGCGTCCGTGCGCGCCAAAGGACACCCGATCGCGGGACAGCCGGTGCAGCATCGCCACCTCGTCGTGCTCCAGCGGGCGAGAACTGCTCGCCGAGGGCGAGAGCGGCTCGTGAGCGACACGGGGGAGCACCGCCACGAGATAGGGCACGCCGGCACCCGCCATGATCTCGTGGAAGCGCTCGAACCTTGCGGTCCCGAAGCGCTCGGGGTCATCCCACGCCAGATAGTGGGGAAACTCATCGACTCGCACGAGCAAGCGGGGCTCCGCCGCGCCACCCTCGCCCAGCGCTGCGCGGCGCGCGGCCCGCAGGGGCCCCGCCACAGCCGTCTCGAAATTGAGCTTGCCGAGCTTGTAGCGCACCTGCTCGGCCACACGTATCGGGCGCGGAGGGACGGCGCGGACGCGTGTCGCATGCCGCACCGCGGATGCCTGGAGCGCCTCGGGCGCGAGCGCTCCGGCGGCGAGCTCGGGGTCGAGTAGCAACCGCGCGGTTCGCGACTGGTTCTGATCATGGTCGGCAGTACCGCCGTGAGGATCCGCCTGCACGCTGTGGATCACCGTCGCGAGATTACCCAGCCTGAGATGATGGCGCCGATGGGCGAGCCTCCACGCCTCCACGGCCGCGACATCGTGTGCGTCGGGTTCGCCGACTGGGACACCGAGCTGTGGACCAACCAGCATCATCTGATGTCGCGCCTGGCGCGCGAGAACCGCGTCCTGTTCGTCGAGTCGCTCGGCCTGCGCCGGCCCCAGCTCGCCGGGCGCGACCTGGCGCGCGTGTGGCGGCGGCTGCGGCGGGGGCTGGCTCCGCCGCGCGCAGTCGACGGGCTGCACGTGCTCTCGCCGCTGGTACTGCCGCTGCACTCCTCGCGGCTCGCGCGGGGGCTCAACGCCCGCCTGCTCCCGGCGCTGGTTGCCCGCGCGGCCCGCCGGCTGGGCCTGCGACGGCCGATCCTGTGGGCCTACGTTCCCCAGGCCGAGGTGCTGATCGAGGCGCTGCACCCCTCGCTGATCGTCTACCACTGCGTCGATGACATCGCCGCCCAGGAGCGGATCGACACCGCGAGCTTCCGCGCCGCCGAGACGCGCTTCGCCGCCCGCGCCGACCTCGTGCTCGCGAGCGCGCCCGCCCTCGCCGAGCGGTTGGGGACGATCTCGCGCAACGTCCTCTACACACCGAACGTGGCCGACACGGAGCTCTTCGCGCAGGCGCTCGAGCCGAGCCCACCCGCCCCGCTCGACCCCGGTATGGCCGCGCTGCCGGCGCCGCGGATCGTGTTCACCGGCGCGATCGTCGCGATCAAGCTGGACATCCCGCTGCTGGTCGAGCTGGCGCGCCTGCGGTCGTCCTGGTCGTTCGCACTGGTGGGCCCCGTGGGGCCGGGCGAACCCGGCGCCGATGTCTCGCCACTGGCGGCTGAGCCGAACATCCACCTGCTCGGCCGGCGCACCTACGATGAGCTGCCCGACGTGCTGCGGGCGGCCGACGCCGGGCTGATCCCTTACGCTCGCAACGAGCTCGCCGAGAGCATCTTCCCGATGAAGGTCTACGAGTACCTCGCCGCGGGCCTGCCGGTGGTCGCCACACCGTTGCCCGCACTCGCCGGCGTCGCCGGCGTGGCGAGCGCGCCCGACGCGCAGGGCATCGCCGTCCTGCTCGACCAGGCGCTCGCGGGGGACAGTGCGAGTCGCCGCGCTGAGCGCTCGTGCGCTGCCGCCTCCAATTCATGGGAGCGGCGCCTGGAGGAGATCGCCACAGCGATCGCGGCCTTGGAAGCCGAGCCGCGCCACGACGCCGGGGGGAAAAGGTGAACGCCGTCGGCCGGTGCGTCGGCGCAGGAGAGAAGCCGCTGAAGGATCTGCTCGTCACCTCGCACACGCCGGTGCTCGGCTCCGGCCAGGCTGTGCGCACCTACGGCGTGGCCCGCGCGCTCGCCGTGCATGGTGGCCTGACGCTGCTCTACAAGCGCTTCGGCGCGGACGAGCCCGACGGCGCCTTCAGGGCAATCGAGGGGATCGAGCTGTGCGAGGCCATACCCTCGCGCGGCCCGCGCCGAGTGTACACCTATGCGGCCGCCCGCCTTGGGGGGGTGCCCTGGGGTTTTGCGCGCGGGGCCTCGAGCGAGCTGACCGCCGAGGCCGCCCGCCTCGCGGAAGAGCCAGGCCGCGGAAGGGTCATCGCCGACGGGCCGACCGCTGCCGCCGCGCTCGCTCGCCTGGCACAGCGGCGCCCGGTTATCTACAACGCGCACAACATCGAGTCGAGCTTCCGCCACGAACTGACCGCGCGCGGCGCGCGCGAGCGGCAGACGATGCGCTCGTTCGAGCGCAGGGTACTGGCCGACTTCCAGGAGTCCTGGATGGTGAGCCGCGCCGACATGGAGGCCGCCCGCGAGCTGTGCCCCGACGCGCGGCTACGCTACGTGCCCAACGTCGTCGACGTGGCGGCGATCGTGCCCGTGCGCCCGGCGGTGGAGGAACGCAGGGCGCTGTTCGTCGCGAGCTTCGCCTACGAGCCCAACCGCCGCGGGCTGCGCTTCCTGCTTGACGAGGTCTTCCCACAGGTGTGGGCCGAGCTGCCCGATGCCCGGTTGACGCTCGTCGGTACAGGCCTGCGCGAGCCGCCCTCGAGCGATCCTCGCGTGGAGATGCGCGGCTTCGTCGAGGATCTTCGGAGTGTCTACGCCGACGCGTCCTGTGCCGTCGTGCCACTACAGCAGGGCGGCGGTACGCCGCTGAAGCTGATCGAGGCGCTCGCCTACGGCCTGCCGGTGATCGCCACAGCGCGGGCAGCCGCCGGCCTGGAGCTGCGCGACCGCGAGCACTGCCTGATCGCCGAGGGCGGTGCGGCATTCGCCGCTGCGCTCGTCGGCGTCCTGCGCGACGGCGCGCCCGAGCTCGCTCGGCATGGCCGCGAGCTTGCGGCGGAGCGCTACTCGATCGAGACGCTCAGCGCACTGCTGGCACCGTAGCTCTGTCGGGTCGCATCCGCGCGAGTGATCGCGCAGGCCACACGCCCTGGGCGCGGGGCATCGTGCCCCGCGACTGCCGAAGCACTGACTCCCAGGTGGCCCACCACTGACGCAGGACAGCGTCGCACGGACATTCGTCCAGACAGTCAGAGGGCACTCACAGCCCTATCCGTCGATCCCGAAAGATCCTGTGCAGACCTAAAGAAAGTGCGTGGATCGGCGCCAACACAGCTCGCCGGACACGCCACTCCATCCCGACAAAGGCACCCCCGTCGCGAGGCGGGCTCGCAAAGCCAGGGGTCTCTCACAGACAGCCCAGCCACCGAAGGAGCAGTGATGACCACCATCCAGTCGCATATCCGCTGGGTGCCGAGAATACTGGTGGCCGCTGCGTGCATGGCTACGTGGGTGCTTCTATCCGCAACCGTCGCCCAGGCAGGCGCCACCGAAGCCTCACGAGCCGCAAGCAGCAGCTTCACAACCTCACCGACAACACAGCGCGCCGCCACGGCTCGCGCAGCCGCCACTCGCACGCTCGCCTCGCGAATCCGCGCACTGCACACGTGCCAACGCATCCATCCCCGGCACTGTCGGGCCGCCAAGCGGGCGGTCGAGCGCGCCACGCGCGGACTCGACGCAGCGCAGGCCCAGCCGGCAAGCTTCGTCGGCGGGGTGCGCACTGCAGTCAGCAGCAGCGCGTGGTCATCGGAAGTCGCCATCTCAGACCCCGCCACTGCGCCCAGCTCGCCGACGAACACCGAAACGCCCGCCAAAGAAACCCCCACACCCGGCAAAGAACCTCTCAATGAATCGCTCACACCCACCACGGAAGCTCCCGCACCCGCCAATGAAACTCCCACACAGAGCTCGACGACATTCCAGCCCGGGCTCAATTCGGGCACCAACATGAACGAAGATCTCCAAGGCGCCGTAATCTTGGGAGCCAAAGTGGTGCGAGTCGCCTGGGCAATCGACACCCCCGCGGCAGCGATGGAACCGGTGATCGCCGGCTACGCCTCCAAGGGCATTAGAGTGCAACCGCTGGCCGAATTCTATGAGACGATGCCAACCCCGGCCGAAGCTCAGAATCTCGCGAGCTGGGCGAGAGCGTACGGTCCGGGAGGCACCTTCTGGGCCGGTCGCTCTGACGGACAGTTGGCGATCAAGGCAATCGAGTTCGGGAACGAGACCGCCTCTGAAGGCCAGTACAACGATCGCCCTGGCGAAGCCTCCTTCTACGCGCGCGCTCAGACTTACGCGCTCCGCTTCAGGGAAGCCGCCGAAGCCACGGCCGCCACCGGAATCGGCGTCGGACTCCTGGCCCAGGATGAAGACCAAAGCGGCGAATGGATGAACGGCATGTACTCCGCTGTGCCCAACCTGTCCAAATACGTCGCAGGCTGGACCATCCATCCCTACGGAGGCGAACAGTACAACCGCGAACGGCTGGATGCCCTGATTGCCCAGACAGCTGAACACGGGGCCTCCACGATTCCGGTTGACATCACCGAGTGGGGCGTGGCCACCGACAACGGTCACTGCCTGAACTTCAATGAAGGCCTGAATCTCTGTATGTCCTACGAAGAAGCCGCGCAGACACTGAGAAGCACGGTCACCTGGATCAGCAAGCTGCTCGGCAGCCGTCTCGGTGACTTCTTCATTTACCAGGTCCGCGATCAGCAGCCGACCGGCGCTGCCACCAACTGCCAAGACTATTACGGCGCCCTGCAGCACCAACTACAACCCAAGGGAGCCTACACCACACAGGTCGAGGCTCTGCTGAGCTCTTCAACCCCCTAACCAGAGGGCCTCGCTCGCGTTACAGCGGTAGTGGGTCGGTCCACTGGACCAACAACGGTTGCTACTTCCGGCTCACGGGGCTACGTCCGGCTCACGGGGCTACGTCCGGCTCGCGGGGCTACGTCCGGCTCGCGGGGCTACGTCCGGCTCGCGGGGCTACGTCCGGCTCGCGGCGCGTGGGCGCGGCTCGGGCCGGACGGCATGGGAGACCCGCTCCTCACTGCCGTAGTAGTAGCTCCCGCTTCGCGCGGGCAGCACGTTGACGACGAGCCCGACGCTTCTCTTCAGGCCCCGCTGGTCGAGCAGCGCACGAGCACCTCGGATGTCTTCGCGCTTCGTGACACCCATGCGTGCAACGATCAGGTGCGCATCGATATTGAGCTCGTCGAGCAGCACGCGAGTATCGACAACGGGCAATAGCGGCGCCGAATCGATCACGACGAGGGCAGCGTGAGGGGCCAGCCGCTCAAACGTCCTGGTCAGCTCGTAGGGCCCCAGCTTGCTCGGCGCGTCGGCAGGCACCTGCCCGGCCGTCAGCACCCGGAGTCGTGGCAGGTCGGGGAATGGCGATTGGCACAGATCGAGCGGATCCTCCTCATCGAACAGAGCCTCGGACAGGCCGGGGGCCCTGCCGTCAACGCGCAGTCGTTGTGAAAAGGAGGGACGGCGAAGATCGGCCTCCACCAAGACCACGTCGCTCCCGGCCTCGGCCGCAGCGCGAGCAAGGCCAATAGCCACGGTCGTCTTGCCCTCGCCCGGTATTGCGCTCGTCACCAGCACGGTCTTGACCATGCCGTCTGGGGCAAGCAAAGATAGGCTGTTGCGCAAGATACGGAAGGGCTCGAGCTCGATGTCGCGCTCCTTGCCGATGAGCGCGCGCGCGCGCTGCGGAATGCCGGCAAGCGCTCGAACGCCATATAGCTCCTCGAACCCCTCCAAAGACTTTACCCCTGTGCTCAGAAGATTGAGCAGGAAGGCCAGCCCGATGCCGACCAGCAAACCAAAGATCAGGGCGACGACGGCCGTCGCCTTTCTGTTCGGCGAGCTGGGAGATCCAGGAACAGATGCTGTGTTTGCCACTTTCGCGTTCGCCGCCGCCACTGCCTGCAGCAGCAGGAGTTTCTGGGAAAGAGCGGCAAGATTGGCCCGATCGGTTGTGTCGCCGGCTGGCAATTGCGCAATACGCTGGGCGAGCAGCCGCTGGCCTTTGATCAGCTGTTCTTCGTTCTGCTGCCGACTGTAAAGGACGTACTGCTGCGCGAACGAGTTGGCGATCTTCGTCGCGCGCTGAGAGTTGCCGTCGGTCGCCGCGATATCGACGATGTAGTCGTTCTGTGGATTACTGGCGCTGACCTGACCGAGCAGTTCGGTGGGCGTGGTCCGCAGCCCGAGCGATTTGATCACCATCGCCGCGACGGGGGTGGTCGTCACGAGCTGGACGTCGGTGTTCTTTTCCCCTTCCACGTCCAGGGACTCACCGCTACCGACGCCGGCCAGCTGACTTGGAATGGAGTTGGTCGTGAACTGAAGCGATGCGGTCGCCGTGTACTGATTGGGCTTGCGCTCGACGTAGACCACGGCGGCCACGACCGAGACGAGGGCGCACAGAGCGATGACCCACCAACGTTCGCGCAGCACGTGGAGGGCCTGCACCAGACCGGGCGTATCGGTCGGTTCCGAGTCTCGCTCGGGCATCGGACCTAGCATCTAGACTGTCGGCAGAGCAGCATCTCCCTGCGATGGTAGCTCCCCACGCGGTCTGCTTGGCAGAGCCGCGCACAAACACGTCCCACAAGCGCGGCAAACCTTCTCAAGGCTCCTCGAAGCAGCCTGCGGGGGAAACGCGACGCACAAAGCCTTGCAGCGGCGACCTGCCGGTGCGCCCGGCAATCGTGTGTGACGTCTATCCAGCCCGCCGTTAAGCTCCATGCGATGGCCACTCAACCCAGGCTCCCCAAGCGCATCGGCCACCTGGATCGCGCGACCGTGGTCACGGTGCTGGCATCGGTGCTGCTGGCGATTCTCACCGGGCTCGCCACGGCGAAGCTGGGCAGTCTGCAGCACCAGCTGAAGGCCGTCCTGATAGTCGCCGCCGGCCTAACCATGGTGGTTGCGGCACTTCGGCCAGACATCGGCCTGCTGATCCTCTTGGCTCTGAGTCCGTTCGAGCTCGCCTTCTATGGAACCAACTCCAACGAGGTCATGCTGGTGCTGCTCGCGCTCGTGCTGGCATGGCGGATCAGGACGCGGGCGATACCGTGGTGGATATCTGTCGGCGGGCTGATGGTCGTCATCGGTGGTTTTGGTGCGGTTATCGGCGCCCACAATCGCAGTCTCGCGCTGGAAGGGGCCATCGACTGGCTGTGCGCATTTGTGATCCTGTTTGTGGCACTCACCGTATTGCGCGAGCGAGCAGACGCGTCCCGCCGCATGGTTGACATCTTCGTCAGCTCTGCCGTGATCGTAGTGTTCTTTGGCTTTCTCCAAAAGGCCGGCATTTATGCAATCGTCGGCGAACCATTTATCGCTGGTCTTCCCAACTCCTTCTTCTCCTACTACACCATATATGCCGGCTACATCGCCATGGCTTCGACGCTCGCGACCGCCGAGATCCTCATTGCGCTCGAAGAACGCAAACCGGTGCGAGTCTGCGCATTTGGGGCAGCAATGGTCATCATGCTGGTGGGGCTCACCGCCTCGACCTCACGCGGCGGCCTCGTTGCGCTAGGCGCTGGATGGGTGATGCTCGCGGTGCTCAACGTGCGGCGCGCCTCGGTATTCGGCCGGGTCATCGTCGTCATTGCAGTATTCCTTGTGGCCGCGTTCGCCGTAACGCCGCATTCCGAGATCCTGACGCTCGAGCACCGCGTCGCCGAGTCCAACGGATCGCTGGGCGAGGATAAGACCCGCTTCGCGGTACAGAAAGCCGGCGAGGAGGCGCTGACCAAGCACCCATTTGGGCTGGGCTACGGCAACTTCCCCTACTACGTCTCCAGCTACGTCCGTAACGCGTACGTCAACCAGCCCTTCTTTCACGCTCAAGAGACATCGGTTCAGGTGGGGCTGGACGCAGGCTGGCTCGGACTGGCCGGTTTTGGATGCTCGTGGGATTTCCGATCCTGCTGGTGATCAAACACGGCAAGGGTGGCTCCTCGGCCGTGCGCGCTTCCGGGTTCGCGGCCGCACTGGTCGGGTTCATGGCGCAGGGCCTCTACGATTACCTTCTCTGGGACCTTGCGTTCCTCGTCTTCTTCGTGGCGATGCTGTGGGGCAGCGTGCACGCGCTTCGGATCGATGAACTGGCCGGCGCATCCGAGGAGGCAGATCTCTCAAGCCCCAGCAGCGTGCCGGTCTAGCCCGCCCCAGCGAGTGGTTCTTTGCGCAACACCGACCGCAGCTCGTCGCGGCTGAGCGCGCCCACAAGCATCAGGCCCGGCAGGTAAGTGACGGCGGCGACCACCACGAGACCTCCCAGCGGTACGCCGGCCATGCGAGCCAGCCACACGGCCAAGCCCATCGCCAGCGCGCAGAGCAATACACGCGCCAGACGCTGCAGGCGTGGGCGCATCTGGAGCGCTCGCAGCACCCTGCGCATGCTCATCGACATCACCGTCGCCTCGGTGAGCAGCGTGATCCAGGCGGCCGCCAGGAATCCGTAGTGCGGTATGAACAGAACATTGAGCACCACGTTGAGAGCCAACCCGATCGCCGCAAAACGCAGGAAGAGGTACTGGAGCTCGAGGACCACAACCATGTTGCCCACCAGATAACCGAAGGAGATGGAGACGAATGCACCAGCCAGAACCGGCAGCGCCGGGGCGGCCGGGCCGAATTGCCCGCCGAACAGGAAGGTCACGATCGGGCGAGCGGCGACGATCGTGAACGCCAGGATCGGTAGCGATGCCATCGCGAGGTACTCGGCGGCCATCTGGAGCAGATCGCGCACCCGCTCGCGGTAGGTGGGATAGGCCGCGGCTATCAGCGGAAAGAGAGTGGTCATCACCGAAAGCGGGATGAACTGGATCTGATCGAGCAGCCGGTAGTCCGCGGCATACAGGCCCGCCTCATGGCTGCCCGCGATCTCGAAAACCAGGATCTGGTCGAGCTTGACGTACAACGTCACGAGAATCCCGGCCGCGCCCAATCCGAGCCCCACGCGCATCAGCGGGCGCCACAGGCGCCGGGTATCGCGCAACCGCACGACGGCAACCCGCGAAGCCACCACCACGGTGAGGGTATTGGTGAATACCGAGGCGGCGAGGAATACCGCAGCAAACGTGACAATCCCCCCAGACATGATTGCCACGACGATCACGCCAGCGCCCCAGACGATGCTGTTCAGGGTCATGATCGCCATCGTGATGTGGTTGCGCACGCGTAGCTGAAACACGACGCCGAGCGTGCCGACGGCTCCTACCAGCAGCACGAGCGAAAGCAAAGTCCCGGCAACCCTCCCCTCGTGGCTCGAGACGATCAGGAACACCGCGACGATCGAGGCGAGGGTGATTGGAACTGCGAGCAACAGGCGTAGCGAGAGCAGGCTGCCGAGCCACTCGGGCTCGCGCTCGGGCTCGCGGGCCGCACGGCTGATCGCGATCTGGGTCAGTCCCAGTTCGCCGAAGCTGCTCGTGATCTGGGTGACAGCGAAAAGCGTCGACCACAGGCCGAAGCTGCTGCTCCCGAGCGCGCGTGCCAGCACAAACGTCACGACGACGCCCAGCGCAAGGTTGACGATGCGCGCCACGATCTGCACGGCGACGTCGAGCGTCAGTCGCCGCGCACCGACCTTCAGGTGCTCGCTCCTCGGCAGATCCGATTGGTCGTCGCCGAGGGACGTGGCTTGCAGCTCCGACATGTGCTCACTCATCGGCAGGGCCGACCCGCCGCCCACACACGGGGACCGTTGAGTCCATCGCCGCAGCGCACGGGCACAAAGTGGATCGTAGAGGCGCGGTCGGCTCGGACCGCACGTCCACCGGAGCACGCCTCCCCGCGCGGTCGGCTCGGACCGCGCATCCACCGGAGCACGCCCCCCCGCGCGGGCGCGATTAGACTGCGAGCGTGGTCACGGACGAGCACGGGCGCATCTCCCTGGTGCTGCCCACGTACAACCGGGCCGGGGCCCTCCGCACGAATCTCGATGTGATGCTCGCGATTCGCGGCGTGGCTGAGGTGATCGTGGTCGACGACGGCTCGACAGACGAAACCGTTGAGGTCTGCGGAGCGCCCGCCGACGAGCGGCTGCGGGTGATCAGCCACCCGGAGAATCGGGGAGTCGCGGTGGCGCGCAACACGGGCATCGATGCAGCGCAGGGCGAGTGGGTGCTCTTCGGCGAGGACGATTGCCGCTTCCCCGCCAACTACGCCGAAGTGCTCCGCCGAGAGGCCGAGCACCATGGTGCCGACATCGTGGGTGCCCCGATGCTGCACCTGGACGGCACCGATGCGGACGCGGCCGAGCTCGCCGCCCGCGCTCCCCGTCGCGCAGTCGGAGGCGCGCTGGACGAGACGCGTGCGTTCCCACTCCAGGCCATTCAGACGCCATTCCTGCCCGCGTTGGTGCTCGTCCGCCGGGCGGTCTTCGACAGCGTCCGCTTTTACGACGGCTTTCCAGTGAACGGCTACCGCGAGGAGACCGACTTCTTCGTACAGGCAGCCAGGGTCGGCTTTCACTGCCTGCTAACCGGAGAAACCTACGCCTACCAGCTGCACACGTGGGCCGGCGGCCAGCATCATGCAAGCCCGTTGCGCTACGAGTACTGGACGCTGAGCAACAACTGGCGCTTCCTGCGGCGGCATGGATCGTGGCTGGCCGCACAGGGCTATATCGACGGGGTCCCGCGCACCCAACTCCGGTTTGCCCGGCGCCGCGCTCAGACGGTCGCTTCGGGAATGGCGCGGGCCCGCATCGCGGCAGCCCGGCAAATGCTCTCCGGCGGCGGGCACCCGGCACGCGGTTGACACGCCCGATGCGCCATGCGGTCATAGTCTCGCCCAACGCCTCGAATGCGGCAGGCGGCGTCGAGCGCATGTGCGTGCTGCTGGCGGGCGTACTCGAGCGGCAGGGCTGGAGCGCCACGATCGTCGGACCGGAGCACGAGGTCACGCGCTGGCAGTTCCGTCTGGGCGCAGGCCCCCTGACCACCTCCCGTGCCGGGAGCCGCGCGGCACGCTCGCAACATCCGGACCTGCTCGTCACCAACGGCTATCTGGGCGTCGGTTACAGCAGACGCACACCTCGCATCCACGTCTACCATGGCACGGCCGTCGGCGCAGTACGGGCGGTCGGCGCCGACCTCTCCCGGCGCGAACGCATCCGCCACGCTGTCGGCTATGGAAGCACCGAGGCCCTGTCGGCGCGTGGAGCGAGGGCGGTGGTGTGCGTCTCGAGCTCCGCCGCGGCGGAGGTGCGCCGCTTCTACGGGGTGAAAGCCGCGACGGTGATCCCCAACGGGATCGACACCGGCACCTTCTCGCCGATCCCCCGCGCGCAGGCCCGCGCGCGGCTGGGACTGGCACCCGAGGGGCGCTACGCGCTGTTCGTCGGGCGCATGGACCACGGCAAGGGGGCGCGGCTGATCCTTCAGGCGAGCAAGCGTGCCGGATTCGAGCTGATGGTGGCCGGGCGCGACGCGAGCCCCGATGCGGTCAACCTTGGCATCCTCGAGCCGCAAACGCTGGCCGTGGCGTACTCGGCGGCCGACTGCGTGCTGTTCCCAAGCATGTACGAGGCCTGCAGCTACGTCGTGCTGGAGGCGCTCGCCTGCGGGGTTCCCCTGATCACTACGCGCGTCGGCTGGATGCCCACTCTCCTACGGGCAGTTCCCGAGTACGAGGCGCTGTGCGTGGAGCCGGTGCTCGATGAGCTCGTCGCGCGCCTGCGCGCACTGGCCGACATCGAAACCGAACGGTTGACGTCTCGCGCCCGAGCGTTCGTGCGGGAGCACAACGGCCTCGAGCGCTACAGCGAAAGCTGGCGTACGCTGCTCGAGTCCCGCGCCGGTGTCGGGTAAAATGAGCGAGCGCGTGGGCACCCCCGCCGCCCCCAGTCCATCTGCCGTAGAGCCTGTGTCTCCCCCAAGCCCCGCGGCGGGGGCGTCGTCGTTGAATCGCTGGCTCACAGAACGGCGGCGGCCGAGCCCGGCCGCGCTCATGGTGGTGACCCTCACCGTGCTCGGAGCGGCACTGCGCTTCGGGACGCTGAACGTTCAGAGCATCTGGCTCGACGAGTCGGCCACGTTGGTGCTCGTTCACCGCGGGTTCTCCGGGATGCTCTCGAACCTGTCGGCGAGCGAGTCGGCGCCGCCCCTCTACTACGTCCTCGTATGGGCCTGGACGAAGGTCCTCGGCGCCGGGCCGCTTGGCTTTCGCTCGTTCTCGGCACTCGTGGGCACAGTCACGATCCCGGTGTTCTATCTGGCGGGACGACAGGTGTCGAGGCGCGTGGGCGTGTGGGCGGCGGCGCTGGCGGCCGTCAACCCCGCGATGTACTACTACTCCCAGGAGGCGCGCGCATATGCGCTGCTGATCTTGCTGAGCGCGGTGGCCTACCTGCTCTGGCAGCGCGCCCTGCAGGAGCCAAGCGGGCGGCGTCTGGCGCTGTGGGCGCTGGTGTCGGCACTGGCGCTGCTCACGCATTACTTCGCCGCGTTCCTGTTCTTCGCCGAGGCGGTCATCCTGACGAGGCGTCTCGGCTGGAGGCGCACATGGGCGCCGATCGGCGCCGTGGCGCTCGTCGGGCTGGCGCTCCTACCCCTGGCGGCCAGCCAGATTCAGAGAGGGAAGGCACAGTGGATCGAAGAAGCCTCGCTGCCCTCGCGCGTCACCGAGACGGCCAAGCTCTTCTTCGTCGGCGTCTACGGTCCGCTGGAGATCTTCTCGGCGCTGCTCACAGCGCTGCTCGCCGTGGGTGCCCTGGCGCTTCTGCTGCGGCGCGGGGGTAGACCCGAACGACAGGGAGCGCGGGATGCGGCGCTCGTCCTGCTCGTCGCGTTCGCCGTGCCTGTGCTGCTCGCGGTGACCCACTTGGTGGACGTGTACGACGGTCGCAACGTGATCGCCAACTGGGTGCCCTTCGCGATCCTCATCGCGTGCGCCCTGGGGACGGCGCGGGCGGGCCTCTACACCGCCCCGCTGGGCGCGGGGATCGTCGCGATCTCACTGGCGGTGATCGCGGCGATCAACCTGATCCCCGCCTACCAGCGCGACGACTGGCGGAGCGCCGCCCGCGCCCTGGCGAGCCCGCCGGCCATTCGGGCGATCGTCACCGAACCGAACAGCTTCCTGCCGCTGTCGATCTACCTGGGCGGGCTGCAGCTCACGTCGGCGAGCACCGTGACAACCCGCGAACTGGCCTTCGTGGCGTTGCGCGTGCGCCACAGCGCAAGCGCACCCAGCCCGCCGGTGATCCCGAGCAGCGGGCCCGCCGGTTTCCACCTCGCGGGAGTGACCAGCAGCGAAACCTTCGCCGTCGCGCGCTTCCGCGCCGCTCGGACGACCGCCGTGTCGACGCGCGCGCTGCGCCGTATCGTCCACGATTCGACGGCCGAAGTCATCGTCCAACATTGAGCCGGCTTGCCGCCACCTCCAGGAGCACGCGCCGCAGGTCGTCTGTGAAGAGCCGCTCGTTCAGATGCTCGCCGGCCCACGCTCGGCCGGCGCGGCCCATCGCATCGAGCCGCTCGCGGTCGGCCATCGCCGCCCTCAGCCGCTCGCTCCAGCCGCGGACGTCACCGGGCTCCACCCACCAGCCGCAGCCGATCCGCTCGATATCGAAGTCGAAGTACGGCGAGCGCGTCAGGATCATCGGCCGTGCGCACGCGAGCGCATCGACGACCTCGGTGAGGCCGGCCAGGCGATCTGTGCTCGGCAGCGGGATGGCCACGACGGCGGCCGAGCGCAGATCGGCCATCACGGCGTCGTCGTACTTCAGCGGCGCCGAGGAGTCGTCGGAGGCCACCGGGCGGACCGTCACCTGCGCGGGAATCGGGCCGGCGCGGCGCGCCAGCTCGTCGCGATCGCTGTAGATGCGCGCCGGCAGCCCGGTCGCCCGCAGCGCCGCGATCAGGGTGCGCATGTCGCGCTGGGTCTTGCCCGTGGCCACGACCGGCGCGTCCGCGGCAGCCGGCCCCCTCGGCGCAAACCCGGCGAAGTCGAGATCGGCCCCCCAGCCGAGCACGGTGATGCGCTCAGGCGCCACGCCTGCCTGCACCATGCTCCGCCGCGTGTCCTGGGAGAGCACGATCACGCGATCGAAGCCCCGCAGCGGCCACCCGCGGGCGATACGGCTGGTTGGCGCCCAGTGGAAGACTCCCACGATCGGTGTCGCCACCAGCCGCGCGGCGCGCAAGCCCGCCAGGCTGCGCATCTCCGAAGCGGCGGCGCCGTAGACGACCGACCCCGGCCGGCCCCACCGGGCGGCCGCGACCTGCTGGCCGATGTTGCCGAGCTTGCTGTGTGTCAGCTCGGTGGCACGCGCGAGGGCGCCGTCGGTGTGGAAGGGCAGGTCCACGACCTCGAACTCGCTGCCCAGCCGCGCCGTGCCGTACAGGTGGTGGGCAGGGTATGTGCCGGCCAGCCATCCCGCGCGCGCCCGGGACATGTCGTAGTTGTTGGAGAACAGCAGCGGGACCGCATCGGAGCTCATGGGCGCCATCACGTTACGCCACGGGCCAAGCGATGTCGGTCGCGCGCCGGGTCAAGCGGCGTCCGTTGAGCGCCGATGCCAGGGATAGGATCGCTTGGAGCTGTCCGCTGACAGCGAGCTCGACGGGCGACGCGGCTGCGACGCGTAGACCAAGGAGGGACGCAGGTGGACAACACAACACTGATCACAGGCGGCAGCGGCTACATCGGCGCGATGCTCGTCAAGGAGCTGCTCGACGCAGGACGCGAGGTGCGCGTGCTCGACTCGCTGTTGCACGGCCAGGAGGAGATCGCCGCCGAGCAGGAGCGGGCGGGCGTGCAGGTGATTCGCGCGGACATTCGCGACGCGGACGCGCGCAGGCGCGCGCTCGACGGCGCCGAGGCGGCGGTGCACCTGGCGGCGATCGTCGGCGACCCGGCGTGCGCGCTGGATCCGGAGGTCTCCGACGAGGTCAACGTGCAGGCGACCGCGCGCCTCGTCGCCGACGCGAACGCGGCCGGCGTGGAGCGCCTGGTGTTCGCCTCGACCTGCTCCAACTACGGGCGCATGGCCGACCCGACCGTGCCGATCACCGAGGAGGGCGAGCTGAGCCCGGTGTCGCTGTACGCCGAGCAGAAGGTCGGCATGGAGCAAGCTGATCCTCGGCGGCGGCGGAGGTGACGGCCTCAAACCCACGTGCCTGCGCTTCGCGACCGTCTACGGCGTCGGGCGGCGGATGCGCTTCGACCTGACCGTCAACGAGTTCACGCGCGAACTGTGGGCCGACCGCGAGCTGGAAGTCTTCGGCGAGCAGTTCTGGCGCCCCTACATCCACGTGCGCGACGCCGCGCGGGCGGTGCGCACGGTGCTGGAGGCGCCGGCGGAGAAGGTCGCGAGCAACGTGTTCAACGCGGGGCGCTCGGGCGAGAACTACCGCAAGCTCGACCTCGTGCAGGAGATCGGCAAGCAGACCGACCGCGGCAAGGTCTCCTACGTCAAGCGCGACGAGGACCCGCGCGACTACAAGGTGAGCTTCGACAAGATCCGCGCGGAGCTCGGCTTCGAGACGCTGATGACGGTGCCCGACGGCATCGCCGAGATCATCGCCGCGCTCGACGCCGAGGCGTTCGGCGACCCGTTCGACCCGCGCTACAAGAACATCCCTTGAGTACCACGGCAGGACGCACCATCGCCTTGAGTACCACCGCGGGATGCACCACCGCCTTGAATACCGCGGGACGCACCACCACCTTGAGCGCCGCCGCAGGACGCACCACCACCTTGAATACGACCCCAGGACGCACCACCACCTTGAGCGCCGCCCCAGGACGAGCATCCGCAACCGAGTAGATGGCCCGCACCGAGACCTTCCCCGAGCTGCCGCTCTTCGACCTGCGCCTGGAGGAGCAGGACCTGGAGGCGGTCGCGCAGACGCTGCGCTCCGGCTGGCTGACGCTCGGCCCGCGCACGGCGGCGTTCGAGGAGGCGTTCGCCGCGCAGCTCGGCGCGCGCCACGCGATCGCGCTGTCAAGCTGCACGGCGGCGCTGCACCTCGCCTACCTGGCCGCCGGGGTAGGTCCCGGCGACGAGGTGATCGTGCCGGCGTTCACGTTCGCCGCGACCGCCGCCGCGGCGCTGTACTGCGGCGCCACGCCGGTGTTCGCGGAGATCGTCTCGCGCAAGCGCCCCACCCTCGACCCCGAGGACGTCGAGCGGCGCATCACGCCCCGCACGAAGGCGGTCTGCGTCGTGCACTTCGCCGGCTACCCCGCCGCCGCCGACCGCCTGCGGGAGCTCTGCGACGCGCACGGCATCGCGCTGATCGAGGACGTCGCGCACGCCCCGAGCGCGACGCTGCACGGCCGCAAGCTCGGCACGTGGGGCCTCGCGGGCGCGTTCAGCTTCTTCTCCAACAAGGTGCTCTCGGTCGGCGAGGGCGGCCTGCTGTGCACCGACGACGACGAGGTCGCCGCGTTCGCGCGCTCGCGCCGCTCGCACGCGATGACCAGCGGCACGTGGGATCGCCACAGCGGGCGCACCGACACCTACGACGTGGTCGGGCTCGGCTTCAACTACCGCCTCGACGAGCCGCGCGCGGCGCTGCTGCTCTCGCGGCTGGGGCGGCTGGAGGCGGAAATCGAGCGCCGGCGCGAGCTGACGCTGCGCTACCGCGCGCTGCTCGCGCAGGTCGAGGGGATCGTCGTCCCGTTCGAGGACGACGAGGTGCCTGGCTCCTCCTGCTACGTGATCCCGATCATGATCGACGAGGACGGGCGCCAGGCGGAGGTTTCGAGCCGGATGCGCGAGCGCGGCATCCAGACGAGCATCTTCTACCCCTCGATCCACCGCTTCACGGCCTACCGCGAGCGCTTTCCCGACGTTTCGCTGCCGATCACCGAGCTGGCCTCGCGCACCGAGCTGACGCTGCCGTTCTACCCGCACATGACGCACGACGACCAGGACCGCGTGGTGAGCACGCTGGCCGAGGCGATCGCGCGATGAGCCCGCTCGGCCGAGGCGATCGCGCAATGAGCGAGTGGCGCGTGCCGCTCACCGACATCGCGATGCCCGAGCAGGACGTGCAGGCGGTGCTCGACTGCCTGGAGTCCGGCTGGCTGACGATGGGCCCGCGCACGAAGGCGTTCGAGGAGGCGCTTGCCCAGTTCGTGGGCACGCCCCATGCGGTGACCGTCTCCAGCGGCACCGCCGCGCTGCACCTCGCCTGCCTCGCGGCGGGCATCGGCGCCGGCGACGAGGTGATCGTGCCGGCGTTCACGTTCGTGGCGAGCGCCAGCGCCCCCCGCTACGTGGGCGCCGAGCCGGTGCTGTGCGACGTGCGCGGCGCCCATGACTTCAACATCGAGCCCGCGGACGTCGCGCGCCGCATCACGCCGCGCACGCGGGCGATCGTGGCGGTGCACTTCTGCGGCTATCCGGCGGACGTGGCCGCGCTGCGCGAGCTGTGCGACGAGCACGGGCTCGTACTGATCGAGGACTGCGCCCAGGCGATCGGCGCGCGCGTCGAGGACGGCGACCGCCAGGTCGGCACCGTCGGCGAGCTCGGCGCGTTCAGCTTCTTCTCCAAGAAGCAGCTGTGCGTGGGCGAGGGCGGCATGGTCACGACCGCCGACGAGCAGCTCGCCGAGCGCGTGCGCCTGTTCCGCTCGCACGCGATGACGAGCAGCACCTGGGACCGCCACCGCGGCCACGACCCCGCCTACGACGTGGTCGACATCGGCTTCAACTACCGCCTCGACGAGCCGCGCGCGGCGCTCGGCCTGAGCCGCCTGGCGCGGCTGGACGACAGCATCGCCACCCGCCGCGCGACCGTGCGCGCCTACCGCGAGCGCCTCGCGGAGATCCCCGGCATCGAGCTGCCGTTCGACGAGCGGACGTCGAGCGCGCCTCGCACTTCGCCTTCCCGGTGCTGCTCGCCGACCGTCAGACCCGCGACCGCTTCCGCGACGAAGCTCAAAGCGAACGGCATCCAGACGACCTGGTACCCGGCGCTGCACACCTTCACCGAGTACCGCCGCTTCGCCCCCGCCGACGGACTGCCCGCGAGCGACCGAGGTCGCCGACCGCCACTGCGCGCTGCCGCTCAGCTCGACGATGGACGAGGCCGAGGTCGAGATCGTCGTCGACGCCGTGCGCGCCGCGCTCGCGTAGGCCGACGCCTGCGAGCCGGCGCTGGGGCGCCGACTCATCGACACCGACGCCGGCCGCCCGACCCCTACGGGGCCCGGTCCGCGCTCTCGGGCGGGATCAGCCGCTCGCGCACCGACTCGAACTCCTCCTGGGCCTGCTCGTAGTCGTCGTGGCGGCCGATGTCCAGCCAGTAGTCCTCGCTCGGCCACGAGCGCACCGACCTCGCCCGGCGGCGATCAGGCGCAGGATCAGGTCGGGGAAGTCAAGGCGCTTGCCGGGCTCGATGAACGACAGCGCGCGCGGCGCGAAGCAGTACACGCCCATGCTCGCGATGTAGTCGATCGCGGGCTTCTCGTCGTAGCCGGTCAGCCGCGTGGGATCGCCGTCGTCGCCAAAGCGCAGCACGCCGAGCGAGACCTGGATATTGCGCACCTTGGTCGCGATCGTCGCAGCGGCGTCGCTCGCGCTGTGGCGCTCGAGCAGCGCGCCGTAGTCGATGTCGGTGAGCACGTCGCCGTTCATCACCAGGATGTCCTCGTCCGCGAGACCGTCGATCAGCGCGAGCGCGCCGACGGTACCGAGCGGCTCGCGCTCGCGGTAGTAGTCGATCGGGATGCCGTAGCTCTCGCCGTCGCGGAAGAACGCCTCGATCAGCTCCGCCAGATAGCCCGTGGCGATCGTGATCCGCTCGAAGCCGTGCGCCTTCAGCTGACGCACGACGATGTCGAGCACCGGACGATCGCCGATCGGCATCAGCGGCTTGGGCAGCACGGTCGTGTAGGGCCGCAGGCGCGTGCCCTCGCCCCCCGCGAGGATCACCGCGTGTCTCATCGCCCCAGGTCGAGAGCCAGCCCGATGCCGGCACCCGGGTAGATGTGGCGCCGCGGGCGCTCGGCGAAGTAGCTGTACTTCCCCTCCAGCTCGGCGGCCAGCTCTGGCAGGACGGTCGTGCGGTCGCCGTTGGCGGCGATCATGACGATCCCCGGCGCGGCGTGGCGCAGGGCGGTGCGCATCTCGAATGACTCGATTTCGTAGTCGGGAGGCGTGTCGCAGATGAAGAGGTCGACCTCCCTACCGGCGAGCGTCGGCTCGAGCGCATCGAAGGTCGAGGCGAGGATCGGCTCCCAGGCGTGGCGCAGGCGGTCCGGCACCACCCAGCCGCTGAACGGGTCCGGATCGAATGAGATGAGGCGTCCCTCACTGCCTTCGCGGGCATTGCGCTCCAGCGCCACGAGCATCACAAGTGCGCCCAGCCCATGCTTGATGCCGGTTTCGACCACCAGACGCGGCTTCACCGCCCGCGCCACGGCGTACCACCCCACGCGGTGCGCCAAGCCCACCCGGCGCTTCATGTCCACCCGCCAGCGGACGCGGGCGGCCAACTCGCGCGTGAGCACGGGCTCGGCGCGTATCTCGGCGAGATAGCCAGCGATCGTCGTGGAGTCGAGATCCAGCGAGCGAGCGAGGAACTCGACGAGCTCCCCCTCGTTGTCGAGTTCGTAGGAGAAGTCACCCACATCAGGGTCCCACAGGACATACCGCGCCACCAGCAACGGGTCGGCGCGGAGCGAGACCTCGTAGGAGCGGACGATCCGCGCCTTCTCCAGCCACCGCAGACGAGAGAGGCGCCGGAGTCGGTCCTGCCAGGCGGGAGACAGGCGCTTGAGATGGGACTTGATCATCGAGTTGCGATCGCTTCGCCGAGGAGCCGCTCGATCGTCTCGGCCACGACCGGTGCGGCGTACGTCCGCTCAGCGTACTCACGCGCGGCCCATCCCTCGCGCTCCACCCGCTCCGGGTGGTCGATGTAGCGCTCGATCAGCGCCCGCAGCGAAGCCGGGGAGTTCTCCGGCGAGGCGATCGCCCCGATCTCCTCGGAGATCATGTCCGAGACCCCCTCGGCACCCGTCGCCAGGCAGGGACGGGAGGCGAGCATCCCCAGGATCACCGCCCGTGGAGCCCCCTCGGTTGGGCTCGGGCAGAACACCGACACGTCAAAGGCCGACAGCACATCGGGGATATCCGCCCCCGGCGTCGGGATGAAGTGCGCACGCTCGCCCAGCGGAGCCGCAAGCTCCCGCAGCTGCCGCTCGGTTTCGCCCTCCCCGGCGAGGATCAGATGCACGCGGGGATCCCGTAGTTCGCGCACCGCGTCGACGACCACGTCGTTGCGCTTCTTGCGGTGAAAGCGCGACACGCAGCCGACCACAAAGGCATCCTCGGGGATGCCGAGCTCCGCGCGGACCCGCCTGCGTCCCGGCTCGGTGAATCGGATCTCATCGGTATCCAGCACATTCGCCACCACAACCAGCCTCGTGCCCACGCCCACCTCTGCCACCGACCGGCGCGTGCCCTCCGAGACCGCCATCACCAGCGCCGTCCGCCTGCTCGCGGCGAGATAGGCGAGTCGAGGAATGCCGCTCCGCAGCGGCAGCGGAACCGGGCCCCACTCGGCCCACACGGTGGTGGCGCGCAGCCGCTTGGGGAGCATGCCCGCCATCAGCTGCTCCTTCTTGTAGTGGACGAGGAGCACGTCGTAGGGCAGCTGGTCCTCTAGCGCGCGCCCAAAGCGTCTCAGCAACGGCGGCCAGTGCAGCGCCAGTCGGGTCCAGGTGCGGGTGGAGAGCTTCGGACCGATGTCGATCCCCGCCACCGTCACCTTCGTGTCGCGTCCGATTCCGGGCATGTCGCTGAGCATCACCGTCTCGTGGCCGCGCCGGCGCAGCGCATCGAGCATCTCAACGGCAGCGAACTCAGCGCCTCCGCTCGAGTCGGTTGTCATCACGCTCACGATCTTCAGCGGCTTGACCTGCTCCCCGTCTCCCGCCGGGAACCCGTTCGCCCCACCCTCCTCCCGCGTCGCGGCTGCCCCTGACGGCTCGAGTCCAAGCGCGCGTTTGAGCGACCGCAGCGTCCGCTCCGGGTCATGGCTCTCCAGCGTGGCCACACGGGCGAGTGCCCCCTCCCGCTTGCGACGATCCGGATCGTCTCGATACGCCTCGATCGCCGCCGCCAGCGCGCGGGGATCGTGCGACGGCGAGACGATCGTGCCACCGCCCGGCGGGATCAGCCCCTCCGCGCCCTCCGGATCGGTGGCGATCACGGGCAGCCCGACGAGCTGCGCCATCACGATCACCCGGGGCTCCCCCTCGGTGGGACTGGGCGTGAACACGAGCACGTCGCAGGCGGACAGGAACGACTCCACGTGCCCGCGTACGTTCGGCACAAAGCGAACGCGATCGCCGAACTGGGCTGCGCGCGCGCGCAGCGCCTCCTCCTCCTCGCCCTCGCCGGCGAGCACGAGGCGAACGTCACCGTCCAGGTGGGCCATGGCGTCGATCGCGACGTCGTTGCGCTTGCGTCGTTGAAAGCGCGAGACGCAGCCCACCACCAGGGTCTGCTCGCCGGCCCCCCACGCCTGCCGCAGCTCCTCGCGGCCCGCCGGATCGAAGACCACGCTGCCGACGTCGACCAGGTTCGGCACCACCGTCACCTTCTCGGCGGGAATGCCGGTGGCCACGACCGTGCGCCGGGTTCCCTCCGAGACGGCGACGATCCGGCCGGTGCGTCGTGCCGCGAGCGCGTACAGCCACCGAGGTGCCCCCCGGCGCATCGGCGGCGGCACGGGCCCCCACTCCGCCCACACGATCTCGCCCGTGAGCCGACGGGGCAGCAGCGAGCACAGCAGCTGCTCCTTCTTGAAGTGCAGCAGGACGGCCCCGACCGGCTGCTCGGCGCGCAGCGCCCGCGCGATGCGCAGGAGCGTGCGGGGCGCCTCGAGCAGGACGAGCGCGACGTTACGGCGGGCGAGCTTGGGGCCGATGTCGATCGCGCGAACGGGAACACCTGTATCGCCCGTGATGTCCGGCACGTTGGTCAGGAGCACGACGTCGTGGCCGCGACCGCGCAGCGCCTGCAGCAGATCGACGTTCGCGTACTCCGCTCCACCGCGTTCGTCGGTCGTCTGGATCGAGACTATGCGGTGAGCGGCCACCGGGCAGTCATACCAGCTTGCCGGCGGCCGCCATCGGGCCGGCGGGCTCGCTCCCGGCGACCTGGATAGCGCACAGATCCTCGGCTGGGCTTGAAGGGGGCTCAGACCCCCGCGAGGACTTCACGAGAAAAGGAGGCTCAGACCCCCGCGAGGACAACACAAGAAAGGGGGCTCAGATCCCCGCGAGGACTTCGCGATAGACCTCATCGGTGCGACGCGCTATCCCCGGCCACGCATAGCGCTCTTCAGCGAGCCTTGCCCCGGCCTCCCCGCGGCGACGACACTCGGGCCAGCCGGCCGCGGCGGCCGCGCCGAGCGCGCCGACGAGCGCGTCGACGTCGGGCCGCGCGCAGAGCCATCCCGTCTCGCCGTCGAGCACCGCCTCGCGCAGCCCACCGACCGGGTAGGCGACCACCGGCCGGCGGAAGCCATACGCGAGCAGCAGGACGCCACTCTGACTGGCCACCGGATACGGGAGCGCGACCGTGTCGGCCGCGGCGAACAGCGTTGCCGCCTCGCGCATGTCGAGGTACCCCTCCCGCACCGTTACGCGCCCGGCGAGCGCCGGGTTCGCGAGCCGCCCGCTCGCCGCGGCGAGCGCGCCGTCCTCCTGGCCGCCGACGAGCAGGTGCAGCCGCGGCAGCCGCGGCAGTGCGGCGAGCAGGTCCCCCAGGCCCTTGTCCATTCGCAGCCGGCCGAACAGCAGGGTGACCGGCGTCTCGGGGGCGATGCCCAACTCCGCCCGCGCCGCAGCGCGATCTGCCGAGCCTCCCCTGCGGGCCAGGGCCCCGTACTCGCCGTGCGGGATCACCGCCACGCGACCATCCGCGGCGCTCGGCACGCGGGCAAGATCGGCTTCGGCGTGAACGATCGTGCGAGCTGTGAGCCGCGCCAGCCAGGCGTGGGTTCGGTCGAGCGAGCGACCGCGCTCGAACGTGTTGTGCGACGTCTGCACGATCGGCGCCCCAGCCAACCGCAGGCAGGCGACCGCGACCAGCCCCAGCGGGGCGAACTCCCACCCCTGAGTGTGGACCAGATCCGCGTCGCGAGCGAGACGGATCAACGGCGCAATGGCGAGCAGGAAACGCAGCCCGTTGGCGATCTGACCGAGCCCCACACGGCGCACGGCGCGCGCGAGTCGCGTGCGACCGCGCACGTAGTGGAAGAGGCCGTGGATCGTGACGCCGCTCGCCGGCTCGTAGCGATGGTCGTCGGCCGTCGCGAGCACCACCCGCCATCCCTCCGCGGCGAGCGCGCGCGTCAGCTCCTCGGTGTAGTCGGCGACGCCGCCACGTCCTCCCTGCTCGATCATGAGCAGCCGACCCGCTCCCGGCCGTTGCTCGCGGGTGTCGCCTGCTCGCTCCGCGCTCACGCCGAGGAGGGTATACACCCCGGGGCCGGTGGAATTGGACCCCTTGAACCCGTTGGACCCGCCGGCCTCGCCGGCCTCACCCGATACGCGAGCGGAGGCCGTCACGAAGTCGTTGCGTGGCCAGCCAGCCGTCGTCGCGGATCCGGCGCGTCCATCCCGCCCCCGCGACGTTGAATCGCTTCAGCGCGCGTGCGGGAACCTCGAGGTCGCCCACCAGCCGCTCGGCGTGGCCGGCGGCGATCGTGCGGGCGGCACGACGAAATCCCAGGCCCTTCTCGCTCGGCAGGTGCCACAGGCCGAGCGACGCCGGATCGCTGACGGCAGGGGCGCCGTGACGGGGACCGGTCCAAATCCGCTGTGCGACTGCCGAAAGATCGTGGAGTTGGGCGCGCCCGAGCGCCCCGACGAGCGACAGCAGCTGCTCCTCGGTCGTGAACGCCTGGTCCTGCGCAGCCACCTCCCGCTCGAGCTGCTCACACGTCGATACGAGCGCCCGCAGATCGCCGGCTGCACCCGCCAGCAGCTCGCCGCCGACCCACCGCACGGGGGCGTGGGGCGCTCCCATGCGGCCGGCGAGCTCGCCCAGCGTCCGCGGGGTGAACCCGTAGAGCTCCCAGTCGAGGGGGTAGGGGATGTGAATGCAGCCGATGCCCGGCGACGGGGGAACGGCGGCGAACACCTTGGGCGCGTCGAGCCAGACGCAGTCGACGTCCACCAGGCACAGCTGCCGATCTGGACCCCCTCTGCCGCTGGTCGCCACGATCGCGTCGAAGACATACCTGGAGGACGCGAACGTCGCCACCTCCCCCGGCGGTCGATGCAGGTAGTCGGCGAACACGATCTCCACCCCGAGCGTCTCGATCTTCTCCAGCAGGCCCACCCCGCGGCCACCTAAAGATCGCCTGTCGGTCAGGTTGGTGACGAGCGCCAGGTCACAGGCGACCCCTCGCAGCCGCAGCGAGGCGACCTGCACGAGCACGCACTCCAAATAGCGTGTCGCCAGCCGCCCGGAGCCGCCCCACGAGCGACTCGATGGGTAGTCGAACGCCTCGTCCGGCCCGTGCACATACAGGTATTGCACGACGAGGGGCGTCGGGTCCTGCACGACGAGGGGCGTCGGGCGCCCGTCCACAGCCGCCGCTCAGGTCGTCCGTATGATCAGCACCGAGCAGGGCGCGTGGTGGGAGACCCGGTTGGGCACCGAGCCCAGCAGGAAGCGCTTGGCGCCGCTCATGCCCTTGTTGCCGACCACGATCAGGTCCGCGCCGCGCTCCTCGGCGACGTCGAGGATCGCGTCGGCGGGGTCGCCCTGGCGGGCGTAGACGTTGACCTCGACGCCCGCCTCGCGCGCCGGCGCGGCGGCGGCCTCGAGCGCCGCGTCCACGTCCTCGCGCGGGTTGATCGCCCACTGCAGGTCCTCCGGCGCGTCGCGCCGTTCGGAGCGCAGACGTCCAGCCGGCACCGGCTCGTAGGCGCTCACGATCTCGAGCGTCGCGCCCAGCGTACGGGCCAGGTCGCCTGCCTGGCGCACGGCCTCGCCGGCCGTCTCGGAGCCGTCGGTGCCAACCACGATCGATTTGAACATGCTCTGACTCCTCCCTGCTTGTGTTGTAGAGCTGAAGTGAAGGGGGCCGCGGGCCGGCTCGATCATATCCGGGCCTGCCTTAAGGTTCAGGACGCCCGTGATCGATCTGCATTGCCATGTGCTGCCCGGCATCGACGACGGTCCCCCCACGATCGAGGGCTCGCTCGCGCTCGCCCGCGCCGCCGCGGCCGGTGGGACGCGGGTGCTGGTGGCCACCCCGCACGTCAGCTGGCGCTACTGCAACGACGCCGGGACGATCGCCCGGGGGGTGGAGGAGCTGAACGCCCACCTGGCGGCGGAGGGAGTGATGAGCACCGAGGGAGCGCCATTCGAAGTCCGCGCCGGAGCCGAGATCGCGCTGACGCAGATCGCTGAGATCGAGCCGCCGGAGTTGGGACGCCTCACGCTCGGCGGGGGGGAATGGCTGCTGGTGGAGCCGCCCTTCACCCCGCTCGCTCCCCACCTCGACGAGCTCCTGCTGGCGCTGGGGGGCGACGGGCGGCGCGTCGTGGTGGCCCATCCCGAGCGCTGCCCCACCTTTCAACGCGACCGGCAGATGCTCGAACGGCTCGTGCGCGAGGGGTTCCTCACGTCGGTCACCGCCGGCTCCTTCGGCGGGCGCTTCGGCGCCGAGGCGCGTCGCTTCGCGCTCGAGCTCGCGCGCGATGGGCTTTTGCACAACGTCGCCTCCGACGCCCACGATCATGTCCACCGGCCCCCCGAGATCGCCGCGGAGCTAGAGCAGGCGGGGCTGGCGCCGCTGACGCAGTGGCTGACCGAGGCGGTGCCGCGCGCGATCCTCGACGGTGGGGAGATCCCGCCCCGCCCAGAGGTTGTGCGCGACATCGAGACCCCACACCCGCGCCGATGGCTGCACCTGCGCCGATGAGCCGATGAGCCGATTACACCAGCTTGGTGATCGCGATGATCATTCCGATCACGACGAACACCACGATCGCGATCTGCATCCAGATCCAGGTGGGGGACACAACCGACAGCCTACCGGCGACGTCGATCTGGGAGGAGGGCCCGGCTCGCCGGCCCGCGGGCCGACAGCGTACTGGGGGTGACTATCGTGTAGAGATGGCAGGATGCCGATGCAAGCCCATGGCTGGACGCCTACCTAAGCTCCCCACCCTGATACTGCTCTGCCTGTGCGCCGCGGCCTGGCTGGCGACGAGCGGCGTGGCAGGTGGCACGATCCGGGCGCGCCCCGCACTCGCCGCGCCCCTTGGCGGCGTGAACATCGCGGGAGTCGCCGGCAACCTTCCCCTCTCGCTGGCCGACCGGGAAATTGCGCATGCACGGGCGCTGCACGCGAAGCTCGTGCGCACCGAAGTACCGTGGTCGGCGCTCGAACCGAGCGCTCCGGGCAAGATCGAACCCCATGCGCTGGCGTTCCTCGACCGCCTCGTGAGCGACGCGGCCGCAAGCGGTATCCGCGTGGTCGCGATCGCCGACAGCGCTCCCTGCTGGGCCTCCTCGGCTCCGGCGTCCCTGCTGCGCAAGTGTGTGGCGGGTCGGTTGACCACAGCCAACGCGTGGCCCCCGCGCGAACCCTCCACATACGCCGCCTTCGTCGCCTACCTCGCCGCCCGCTACGGCACGCGCCTGGCGGCGATCGAGATCTGGAACGAGCCCGACCAGGCCAACGAAGCCTACTTCGCGGGGCCGGCAAAACCGCAGCACTACGCCGCCGTGCTGCGCGCCGCGTACCCCGCGATCAAGCAGGCCAGCCGGAACGTCACGGTGCTCGCCGGCTCGCTCGTGGGCTCCAACGGGGTCTTCCTGCGCGCGCTGTACGCGGCGGGCATCAAGGGCTACTACGACGGTCTGGCGGTGCACTTCTACAACCTCACGCTCGGCTCGCTGCGGGCGATCCACGAAACGCAGCTCGCCAACGGCGACGACACGCCGCTGTGGCTCGACGAGTTCGGCTGGAGCAGTTGCTGGCCGCAGCAGAAGGTTCAGCAGGAACAGGGGTGCGTCAGCCCGAAGGCGCAGGCCACCAACATCACCAACCTCTACCGCTCGCTGGGGCGCGCACCCTACGTCGCGGCGGCGGTGCTCTACAAGCTGCAGGACTCCACGCACGAAAACTTCGGCGTGCTGAGCACCAGGGGCGCCCGCAAGCCGTCCTTCGCGGCGCTCTCCCGCGTCTTCTCCAACCCCTTTGGCAGCCCCAGCCGCGTGACCCTCAGCCTCAGCCGCCGTCACGGCGGGGTTCTCGCCAGGGGCGAAGGTCCCGTCGGTGACTACATGCAGCTCGAAGCATTCCAGGGCACGGTGCTCCGCTACAAGGCGCTGTTCACGCTCAACCGCTTCAACCGCTACGCGATCCCGCTGCCGCGGGCGCTCGGCACCAGCGGTTTGAGGGTGCGCGTCTACCAGTACTGGCAGGGCAGCGGCAGAGACGCGCAGCGCAGTCTCTAGTAGTACTTTGGTAGTTTTGTCACTCGCGTTTGGGGCGTTGGAGGGGGATGTCGGTGGGCGTGACCGTTTGGTGGCAGGTGGTGCAGCGGCCGGTCCAGCATTTGAAGAGTGGCTGGAACAGAAGAACTGTCTGAGGGAGGGTCAGGCCGGCCGCTGGTGATTTGGGTTCTGCCGCTCCAGGGTCAGGAAGCCGTGCGCGGCGGTGACGAGGGCGGTGTGGTGATACCAGCCGAGCCATGAGCGGCCCTCGTAGTGGTCCAGGCCGAGCTCGCCCTTGAGCTGTTTGTAGTCCAGCTCGATCTTCCAGCGCATCCTCGCGAGCCTCGCGAGCTGCTCGAGTGGGGTGTCGGAGGGCATGTTGCTAATCCAGTAGTCACTCGGCTCGTCGTGGTCTTCTGGCCACTCGCAGATCAGCCACTCCTCGCGCGGCCCCTGCTCGGCGCCGTTTTGCCAGCGTCGCAGCGCGCGAACACGCAGAAAACAGAACTGTGAGGTGACGGGCTCCCCGTCGGGCCCGTCGCGGAATGTGACGGTCTGCAGGTTTTCCGGGGCCAGCCGGGCGATGAGCTTGGATACGGGCTCGGGCTTGCGGTCGGGGCGCAAGCGTGTTCGCGCCCGCCCGGTCTGCCCCTTGCGCTCGGGGAGCGCGAACACCGTCTCCGGCGCGAACACGCTCGCGATCTTGTCGATCGAGAACACGTACTGGAAACCCGCGTTATCGAGATCCTGGCGCAACTGGGTGTTCTCGCCGTATGCCTCGTCACCCAAGATCGGCGCCCTCGTGATGTCCCAGCCCCCGGCCCGTTCGATCAACTCCCTCCCGAGCTGCGGCTTGGTCTTGAACTCGATCTCCTCGGGGATCTTCGTTTTGCGCCTGCGCTCGGGGTCCTCACACCACTCCTCGGGCAGATACAACGCCCACCCCAACGGGACCGTGCCCCTCTTACCCACGGCATGCACGGACACGCCGATCTGGCAGTTACCGATCTTCCCGAGCGTCCCCGAATACTGGCGCTTGACCCCCGGCGAATGCTTACCGTCCTTCGGGAAACCAGTGTCGTCGAGCACCCACGCCTCAACATCGACTGCCGGCGCTACCCGCTCAGCCGTCGCCTTAACCACCAGCGCCGGGTCCCACGGGCTCACAGCGAGAAACTGCTGCAAGCTCTCATAGTCAGCCTCCCCACCCAACCGCGCGACGATCGGCTCCAGCGACTTGCGAGCACCACCCTCGATCAACCCACGCACATACAACTCACCATTGACCAGCTGCACCTGCCGGTTCACCGCCTCCCCCAACACCTCCCTGGCGAACGCCTCCAAGCGCTCGCGCACAACCACCGGCCCATCCACTACCAACGTCTCAACCACCGCCACCGCGCCCTCCTCACATCGACACCATCAACGCAAGAAGGGTTCGCCGAACCATCGACGAATCCTACAACAAAACTACCAAAGTACTACTAGGCGGCTTGGGAGAACTACCCTGGACACACCAGCTGATACCCTGGACGCATGGGATCGATGCTGGCTCGATCGGCTGCAGAGGTAGGGTGCAGCGAGCGCACCCTGCGCCGCCACGTCAACGGCGGTCTGCTGCGCGGTCGCCGCGTGGTTCGCGGGCAGCTCGAACTCTCACACGCGGAGGGCGCCTACCTGCGCGATCACTGGGCGCTGCTCAGCAAGCTGATGACCGCGCTGCGCACCGAGCGCGACGTGCGCCTGGCGGTGCTCTTCGGCTCGACCGCGACCGGCGAGGACACGCCGACCTCGGACGTGGACCTGCTGATCGTCCACCGCAGCCCCGTGTGGAGCACCCAGGCTGGCCTGCGCATCCGTCTGCGTCGCGCGTTGGGCACATCGGTGGACGTCGTCCTGCTGGAGCAGGCCGAAGCCCAGCCCTCGCTGCTCGCCGACGTCCTGCGCGAGGGGCGCGTGCTGATCGATCGCGACGATCTCTGGGGTGGCCTCCAGCAGCGCCGCGCTGAGATCCTTGCGGCGAGCGCGCGCGAAGACGAGCTGATCATGGCTCGGGCGCACGCGACGCTCGCAGCCGCCAGGGAACGACTGGCGCAAGCGCCGTGACAGCGGGTGGCCTATCGAAGGGCCAGCGCCGGATCGGCGTCATCCTCCAGGAGATTCCCGCCGTGCGCGAGCAGCTGCTCGTAACGATGGATGGGTTGGGGCCCGACTTCGCGGAGGATCAATTTGTCGCCGCGGCCCATTCGCCGGATGTATATGACCGCAACAAGGTGACGGTCATCGAGCGCCTGTACGAGGTGCTCGTCAACTGGCTGCACGAGCTGGCAGCGCGCAGCCTGGCAGAGGGGCAGCGCCTCGGCGTGGTGGACAAGTCCTCGGGCCACCCCTGGGAACGACTCGCCGCGCTCGGCGCCATCTCGCACGAATCCGCCTCACGCCTGCAGAGGGTCAAGGAGCTGCGCGACATCCTCGGCCACGCCTACCCGCCCGCCAACTGGAGGACGCTGCACGGGGGCGTCCTGATCCTCGTGGACGAGCTCGATCCCTATCTCGCGGGCTTCGAACGTTGGGCCTATGACGAAGAAATCCTCCCATCGGCTTGAGCCGTGCCCCTAAGGGAGTCGTGGCCGGGCGAGCGATCGCCACTCCGCGTTGTGCGATCGTCACTTCGTGTTGTGCGATCGTCACTCCGCGTTGTGCAGCAGCGCCCCGAACGTGAGCGCGAGGATCTTCAAGTCGAGCGCGAGCGACCAGTGAGCGATGTAGTAGTTGTCCCACTCGACTCGTTCGGCAAGCGAGGTTTGACCGCGCAGGCCATGCACCTGCGCCCAGCCGGTGATCCCCGACTTCACGCGGTGGCGGTCGCCGTAGCGGGTCACGTCCTGGCGGAAGAGCTCCACGAACTCCGGGCGCTCCGGGCGGGGGCCGATCACGCTCATCTCGCCGCGCAGCACGTTGAAGAGCTGGGGCAGCTCGTCGAGTGAAGTGCGGCGCAGGAAGCGGCCGATCGGGGTGCGGCGGTCCTCGCCCTCGACCCCGCCGGGGGCGGTGTCGCCGCCGCGCGTGAAGTCGAATGCCGGCTCGTCGGCCTCGCTCGGGTCCAGCTCCCCATGCCCCACACGCATCGAGCGGAACTTGTAGAGGTCGAACAGCGTGCCGTCGCGCCCGACGCGGCGCTGGCGGAAGAGGATCGGGCCGGGCGAGGTGAGGCGCACCGCCAGTGCGGTGAGCGCCAGCACGGGCGAGAGCAGGAGCAGCAGCGTGGCCGCGAACACGCGGTCGAAGCCGTGCTTGAGCGCGAACTGCACGCCCTTCGGGTTGACCGTGGTGAAGGAGAGCAGCGGCAGGCCGCCCACCGTGTCGTAGCCGACGCGGTTGTTGATCGTGTCGAACATCCGCGGCACCACCGACACCTCGACGCCGAGCTCCTGGCAGCGCTGGATCAGGCGGCTGACGTGCGCGTCGGCGATCGAGGAGAAGGCGACGATCAGGTTGCGCGTGTGCGTGCGCCGCACGACCTCGTCGAGATCCTCGGTGCTGCCCAGCACCGGCATGTCGCGGCCGCCCACTTCCGCCAGCGGACGCGGGTCGTTGTCGAGGAAGCCCGCGGGGTAGAGACCGTACTCGGGGTGGTCTTCCAGGCGACGCGCCACCTGCGCGCCGACCATGCCGGCGCCGACGATCAGCACCGGCCGGCCCACCAGGCGGCGGCTGCGCGCCCACCGCTGCGCCAGCGCCAGCGCCGCGCGGCCCACCGCCAGCGTCGCCAGCGAGAGCAGCCACGCCGCCACCCACTGCGACTGGTCGGGGATCCGCCCGTTGGCGAGCAGGCCGATCGCCGCGACCGCCATCGCCGCGACCGACACCGCGCTCACGGCGGGCGCCAGCCAGTCGAGGACCAACGCGCGCAGACGGGTGCGGTAGAGCCCGCGCAGGTAGAGCGTCAGCAGCGTCAGCAGCGGCAGCGCCAGCAGCGGCGCGGCGGCGGCCGAGACGTGCAGGGTGGCGTGCGCGCCACCGAGCACGAGCAGCACGGCGAGGCACAGCATCGTGAGGTCGATCGCCGGCACCAGCACGTTCCAGCCCGGCTCCTCGAGCAGCAGTTGCAGCGGCCCGTGGAAGATCCCGCGGTGGGCAGAGCGCGGTGCCGGCGCCGGCCGTGCGGCCGGGTGCCGGGTCAGCGGCAGGCTGGGTGCGGTCGTTTGCTGGGTGAGATGAGGTCCGTTCATGTGAGGGAGGGCGTCCGTGGCCGTCGTGATTTGCGTTCGAGCCCCTGCCGTCTAGTCATGATGAGCACCAGTACCAGACAAACGCAGGGTGGCGCCCGTAACAAGCGCGAGCACACCGGCCGCCAGCACCAGCGCCAACAGGTCGCCGCCGGTGAACCACGACGCTCCCGCGCCGACCGAGGCGACCGCGGAGGCTCCCTGGCGGGGGGGGCTCGATGCCCCTGTGCTCCCCACGGATGAGCCTCGCCCGCGTGCGCGCCGGGGGGAAGGGCTGCCGCTCCGAGCGCCGGAGCCCTTACTCGCGGCCTGCCCGCCACGGCCACCGGCTGCAACGCCGCTTGCACTCGTGGGGAGGGAAGAGGGGGAGGAGGAAGAAGAAGAAGAGCCAGGAGTCCCGCCCGCGTTACCGACGGAGCCGCCGCCCGAGCCCCCTTGCGGTCCGTTCAGCAGCGTCGCGCCGACGATCGTCTGAGCGCCCGCGCCGGGGCCGCCGTAGCCGCTGAGCAGCGGCCCGCCCGCGAGGGCAGCGGGGGCGGGTGCGGCGAGGAGCGCCGGCAGAGCCAGCGTTCCGAGGATTATGCGATTGCGTCTCATGCTTCCCAACCTTGGGGGTCCTTTCGGCGTCGAGCAACCTTGGGTCACTCTCCTTGCCTGTATCGCCTGCCGCTTCGCCTTGCCACTCGTTAGGCACCGTGCTCGAGGTCCATCGCCGCCACAGCGTCGGCCGGCAAATCGGCCAGGTCAGTACACAAACTAGCGAACTTACGGTTGATGTCGAACGAAAAGCTGTGTTTCTGGTCCGTAGTTTCACTCGACGCTCGTTCGCGTCATGAGAACTGCTGAGCTTTGAAGAGGATTGAGCGGTTGAGTTCTTCAATGTCCACGCGGTGGCCGCTGCGCGCCACCGCGAGCGTCGCCCGCGTCAGCGGATCGCGCGGGTTGAGGCGCACCGCCCGTTCGAGCAGCACGAGCGCCTCACGGCGGCGACCGCGCGCTGAGGCGATCGCCCCCCGCTCGAGCGTGGCGTAGGCTTCACCCGGGGTGCGCGCGAGCGCCAGCGCGAACTCGTGGTCGGCGCGCGCCAGTTCGCCGAGGCGCAGCGCGATGCTGCCGGCCACCACGTACGGTTCGTCGCTCAGCGGGTCAAGGCGCCCCGCGTCGTCCAGGCGCGCGTACGCCTGCGCGGGCGCGTGCACCCACAGGCGGCCCGCGCTCTGCACCTGCAGGCTGCTCAGCCACGGGGCGGTGAGCGAGACGATCGCCGCCAGTGCGGCGAGGGCACCCAGCGCGAGCGGCCAGCGCCGACGCCAGCCGGGAGGCACAGCGCGCGCGCGGCGGGCAGCGGGCGACTGGGCCTCAGCGGAAGTCGATTGGTTCGGGGCCGGAAAAGAAGAAGACAATGTCCCTGAGCCCCCCGTCAGTGCGGCGTCCTCCACCGCAGGTCCACGCGGCGCGAGCGCGCAGGCGAGGCCGAGCAGCGCGAAGGCCGGCGCTCCGAGGCCGGCGAACTCCCAGAACCAGTCGAACGAGCCGTGCACGACCCAGTAAGCGAAGCCCGCGACGGCGGCCGCGGCGACGGCCCGAGCGAGTGGGTCGGGGTGACGCGCGAGCGCCCGCCAGGCCGCCAGCAGCGCCGCGCCTAAGCCCACCACGGCGAGCAGCGCTCCCACCAGGCCGGTTTGCGCAAGCGTGCGCATCTCCACGGAGTGCGGGTAGCGCGGGGTCTCGGTGGAGCGCCCGTGCGCGAGGTAGGGCTCGGCGAAGTTGTCGGCGCCGATCCCCAGCAGCGGGTGAGCGGCGAATTCGTCGAGCGCGACCCGGTAGAAGTCGTAGCGACTGGAGCCCAACCCGCTGGTCAGACGGCTGCCCGTGGTGTCGGCGGCGTAGCCGCGCGGGCTCTTGAACGTGTCCCACGCGTGGCGCGCGCGCGCCACGGGGTCGCCCGCCGCCGCCAGGCCGCCCGCCAGCAGCGCCACCAGCAGGGCCACGGCGACGGCGGCCACGCCCCGGTGCACCCGCGCGGCCGCCGCCGGGGAAAGCGTGCGCCGACGCTCGAGCGCCGCCCCCGCCGCCACCACCGCGCCGACAGCGAGTGCGCTGAGCAGCGTCGCCACCACGGCCGCGTGGACCGCGGCCGTCGCGCTGTCCAGGGCTGCCACGCCGTGCAAAGCCACCCCGCCGTGCGACGCGCCTTCCAGCGCACCGACCCGTTCGCCCACGCGCAGCACCGCCGGCGCCGCCGCGCCGATCCCCGCCGCGACGGGCACCAGCAGCGCGAACGTGCGCACGCGGCCGGGAAGCAGCGCGAACACCAGCACCAGCATCGCCGGCTCGGCGTACACCGAACCGCGGCTCTGGCTGAGCAGCGCGACCTCGGCGAGCAGCACCGCGCCGCCCGCCAGCGCGCCGCGCAGCCACCACGGCAGCCGCCGCTCGCGCGCCAGCAGCAGCGCCGGCCAGGCGGCGATCAGCCACTGCGCCGCGTCGGCGTTCACGTAGCCCGCCGGGTACACCAGACGGCCCCCGGGAAGCAGCGCGAGCAGGTGGGTCGAGCTGCCCGCGGCGTCGAGGTGCGCCAGCACGAACAGCCCCACCCCGACCATCGCGAGCGTCCACGCGCACAGCGCCAGCGCCGCCGTGGCGCCCGTTTGCGCCCAGCAGGCGAACAGCGCGAACACCAGCAGGTAGAGCAGCGTGCGGTTGGCCCCTTCCCAGGCGTCGCCGGGCACGCCGGCCCACAGGATCGAGAGGAAGCTGAGCGCGGTGTACGCGGCCAGGCAGCCGACCGCGATCCGCACAGGGATGGGAATCCCCGCCCACCGGGGCGCCACCGCCAGCAGCGCGACGGCCAGCAGCGCGAGCACGATCAGCCCACCCGGCGCCCAGTGGGTGAGCGGGTAGCCGGCCTGGTCCGTCGCCCACACCACCATCAGCGCGAGCGCGCCGAGGGCGGGCACCGTGGCGGGGGCCGCGCGCAGGGGCGCAATCAGCCTCATCCGGGGCAGAGCCTACCGCCAGCGCGGGCAGTCCTCCGCGGGTGAGGGAGGGACTTTTGGAGGGGGACCCTCCGGGTCCGGGATGGGTCAGTGGTCGCACGCATAACGCAAGTGGTGGCACGCCTGTGTCGGTGGGGGCACACCGGGGTCGGTCATGGCGCCGTACGCGGTGCCCACTCTGCAGACCGGTGGCAGACCGGGGTCAGCGGGAGGCCGGGCGCGGTGCCCACTCTGCAGACCGGGCTCAGCGGGAGGCCGGGCGCGTGGCGCCCGCCAGCAGCAGCGAGAGCACCTTGCCCATCAGCTCGTCCGGGACGGCGTCGGGGTCGGCCATCCGCTGGCGTGCGATCCCGTCGGCGAGCGCGTCGATCGCGATCGCCAGCTGCTCGGCCGGGAGCGTCAACTCGAGCTCGAAGTCGCGCGCGCCGTCGGCGATCAGCCGCGTCAGCGTGGCGCGGGCGCGGGCGAAGCTGGCGGCCACGTGGCGGCGCACGCGCTCGTCGCGTGCGGCGTACGCCCAGAACTCCACGAACAGCAGCAGCAGCTCGGGCTCGCGGTCGATCATCGCCATCCACCGCTCGGCGCCGCCGCGCGCGCGCTCGTCCACCGAGGTGCGCTCCCGCACCGCCTCCTCGATCTCGCGCGTGTGCTCGTCGATCTCGCGGTCCATCACCGCCAGGAAGAGGTCTTCCTTGCCGCTGAAGTTGGAGTACAGCGCCCCCGTCGAGTAGCCGCCCTCGGCGGCGATCTCCTCGACCGAGGCGGCGTGGAAGCCGCGGCGCGCGAACACCGTGCGCGCCGCCGCCAGCAGCCGTTCGCGCGTGAGCGCCTTGCTCTGCTCGCGTGTCAGGCGCGCCGTGGTCACTGCGCAATCGTACTTGACGGAACGACTGCTATTGCGATAACGTTCATTATTCGTTTGGCATTGCGCTCGTTGGCGCGCGGATTAGCCACACAGCCGGCAAGCCCACCACCCCACAGGCCCCGCAAGCCGAGACCTGCAACCGAGGAGCAGACCTGATGGCAACAACCGAGCAGGCCACAATCTCCAGCGAGCAGCTCGGCAGCCTCCCCGCCGATGCGATCTCCTACGAGGACCTCTACGCCCGCTGGGAGCGCGGCAACTGGCAGGCGACCGAGTACGACTTCACCGAGGACGCCCGGCAGTGGCGGGAGGAGTTCTCCGAGTTCGAACGCCAGGCGGCGGTGTGGAACTACGGGCTGTTCTTCTGGGGCGAGGACGCGGTCGCCGACAACCTGTCCCCCTACATCGACGCCGCGCCGCGCGAGGAGCAGAAGTACTTCCTCGCCACCCAGCAGGTCGACGAGGCGCGCCACGCGGTGTTCTTCAAGCGCTTCATGCACGAGGTCGCCGGGATCGGTGACGGCTCGATGGCGAGCGGGCTAAACGCGGTCAAGCCGCAGCTGAGCCCCGGCTTTCGCAAGATCTTCGAACGCCTCGATCGGATGGCCGACGAACTGCGCGCCGACCACTCCCCCGCCAAACTCGCCGCCGCGGTCACGCTCTACCACATCGTGGTCGAGGGCACGCTCGCCCAGCCCGGGCAGCACCTGATCTGCAGCTACCTGGAGGAGCGCGACAAACTGCCCGCCTTCCGCGCGGGGATGGAGAACATCCAGGCCGACGAGCAGCGCCACATCGGCTTCGGCGTCAAGCTGCTGGCCGACCTGCGCCGCGAAGATCCCGTCCGGGTGCCCAAGGCCGTCGCGCACATCCTGCACGACGTCACCCGCTACACCGCCCAGGTGCTGATGCCCCCCGGTTGGGACGAGAGCTACCTGACCGTGTTCGGCTACTCCTTCGACCGGATCGGCCCCGAAGGCGTCAACTCGCTGATGACCAAGCTGCGCTCCGCCGGGATGCCGGCCGAGTCGCTGCCCGGCCCGCCGCTGATGCCCCCCGGCCTCACGCCGCTGGAACTCTCCCAGCGCGGGCGCCGTCTGGCGCAGGCGGGCGTGCTCGGCGTGCGCGAGGGCCCCTCGCTGCGCGACCCCGAGACCGTCGGGCTGCTGTTCGACACGGTGCGCCGCCAGGTCAACCCCGACCACGGGCTGCGCCGCCCCACCGTCTTTCAGTGGGAGTTCACCGACCCCGACATACCCACCTGGCACCTCACCGTCGAAAACGGCTCCTCCTCCGTCGCCGAGGGAGCGGCGCCGAGCGCAGACGTGCGCCTGCGGATCGCCTGGCAGGATTTCGTCGACATCATCGGCGACCGCCTCACGCCGCTGCGCGCGCTCGCCACCGGCCGCATGCGCCCCCGCGGCAACCCGCTTGGGCTGAGGCTGCTCACGAAAGTCTTTCCGCGGCTCTGAGGGGTCCATGCCAAACCCAGGGTGGCGAGAGGCATGAAGCGCAAACATTCGAGACCCTGACCAATAAGACTTAAGTTTGGGGGCCTAACCACCAACTGGACCTGTGGGACACGACCAAATGACAGCTATGAGAGGTCCAGTAGCTGGTTAGGGCGCAAAAAAGAGAACAAACACAACAGCCCACGACGGTCTATTCAGGGCCGAACTCCCGTTCCGCGCGGCTCGGGGGGACGCTCGGCGCCGAAGCGGATGTGGATTGCGAGCCCGAGTTGGATTCCGTGAGGCTTGCGGCCGATGCCGTGGTGCCCGCCCGCTGGACCGAGGCCGCGCGTGCGGTGGCCGGCGCGGGCTGCGCCGAGGAGCTTGCGGCAGCCGTCGCCGAGGCGGGCTGTTCGAGGCCGAACTCGCGCTGGGCGTGCCTGTCCGCGGCACGCCTCACCGCGGCGGCGCGCGCTGTCGGCGAGATGCGCGGGACTCTCTTCACGGGCGAGCGCCCCGAAATGGCCCCGTCAAGAGCGGTCGATCCCACGAGAGCCGGCGAGCTCATCGCAGTGCTCGCGGCGTCCGCCAGGGAGACGCTCGCCGGGCGGCGCGAATGGCTTCGGTGTGATGCTCCCGCGTGGTGGGGCGCCACTGTCAGAGCTACACATCCGACACTCAGCGCCAGCACACAACCCACCGCCAGCTTGGCGCCCACCGAGCCGCCCAGCAGCCAGCCTCCACCGGCGGCGCCGCCAGCGCCGGCGGCGCCCGAAGCGGCGATCGCTCCACCGCCGGTCCCTGCTCCGGCCTTCGCGCCCGCCGCATGGGCGGGTGAGGCTCGAGCGGAGGGAGTTCGAGGGGAGGATGTATGGGTGGAAGGGGTGTGGGTGGAGGAGGTCCGGTTGGGTGCCGTGTGGTGAGGGCCTCCGAATCCCAGCCACCACGGCAGCGGCAGCGGCGGCAGCACGGCGGCGAGGCCGCGCAGGGAGAGGATGTAGGCGCGGCAGGCCGGGCACTCGCGCTGGTGCAGGCGCGCGAGGCGGTAGCGCTCGCCGCGAGGGTCGAGGATGCCGAAGGCGAAGCCGCGCATCAGCGAGCCCTGCTGCTCGCACCACTCGCCGCCGCTGATCGCCTCCAGCAGCTCGCCCACCTTGCCCGCCACGCCAGGGCTCTGCGGGCCGCGGCCCTCCATCAGCTTCGTCATGCGTGCCTCGCTGATCCCCATGCGCTGCGCCGCCTGCGCGCGCGTGAGGCCCTGCAGGTAGCAGAGCGCCGCCGCTTCGCACTCGCGCGCGGTGAGTCGGCCGCGCAGCGCCTCGAACAGCTGGCGCAGCTTCGCGCGGTCGTCGAGCTCCGCAGCGAGGTCGGGGTCGGTGTGGGCGGTGTGCGCCCCCGCCGCGACGCTCACCGCCGTGCGCCCCACCCCAGCGCGTTCGGGGCCGGTGGGCTCGACCTGCGCGGGATTGCCCAACCCCCGCGCGCGAGCGCCTCGGTACTCGTCGATCGCCCGCCGGAACGTCACCACCGCCAGCCAGCCCCCCGGGTTGGCGATCTCCTCGCCCGCGGCGATTGCGGCATAGAGGCCCTGCCACGCCTGGGCGTAGCACGCTTCGAGATCGCCGTCGTCGAGGTGCACGCCGCGGGCGCGCAGGCGTCCCTGAACGCCCCTCAGCACCTCCTCGCGCAGGCTCCCGAACTCCTGGCGCAGCAGGCGCTCTGCTCGGTAGCGACGCAGGGTGGAGGGGCTCACGGTCCCGGGAGACTACGACTTGCGTGAATCTTGCGATCCAATCGAATTGAAGAGCCCAAACCGCGTGCAAATGGCGGCTTTTTGGAGGCGCAGCGAGGCCCACTGCTTGTCGAAATCGGCACACGTGGATCGCGCGCCAGTCTCCGCGGCCGCGAGATAGCCGCATTCCTCGGCCCGCGAGATAGCCGCATTCCTTGGCCCACCGGCAGGACGCACCCAACCCGCAGGCATATCCCCGCCGACCCGCGGTATCGATCGGCCGCCCGCTTGCAGGTGGCTATCTTCACCCCATCGCCCCCCCCGCCCTGTCCACCCTCCCGGCGACCCCGCCCCGCGCGGAGGTCCTCGGCATCCCGCTGGCGGTGTCCGACTACGAGCGGGTGCTCGACTGGATGCAGGCGATGGTCGCCGCCGGCGAGCGCGGGTATGTGACGGCCGCCGCCGTCAACCTCGTGATGAGCGCGCGCGAGCAGCCCGCCACGCTCGCCGCCACGCTGGACGCCACGCTCGCCGTGCCCGACGGGATGCCGCTGGTGTGGGCGCTGCGCCTGCTTGGCCACCGCGGCGCCACCCGCATCTATGGGCCCGACCTGATGGCGGCCTTCTGCGCGCGCGCGGCGGGCGACGGGACCCCGATCTATCTCTACGGGGGCCGCACACCCGAGGCGCTGGAGCTGCTCAGCAGCCGCCTGCGCGAGCGCTTCCCCGGCCTGGTCATCGCCGGCGGCTGGTCGCCTCCCTTCCGCGAGCTGACCCCCGCGGAGGAGCGGCGTGTGATCGCGGAGATCGACGGCTGCGGCGCGCAGGTCGTGTGGGTCGGCATCGGGCAGCCCAAGCAGGAGCGCTGGATGCAGCAGATGCGCCCCCGCCTGCGCGCGCCGCTGCTGGTGGGCGTCGGCGCCGCCTTCGACTTCCACGCCGGCCTCGTTCCGCAGGCGCCGCCGTGGATGCAGCGTCATGGCCTGGAGTGGGCCTACCGGCTGGCGCGCGAGCCGCGTCGTCTGTGGCGGCGCTACGCCCGCTACAACCCCCGCTTCGTGGTGGGCTTTGCGGGTCAGTACCTGCGCCTGCGCGTCCGTCGCTGACGGGCTACCAAGGTCGGTATAGCGATAGTATGTATGGAGGAGGGGCTGTTGTTGTTATAAAAAATCAAAAGGCCGATAGCCATTGTTATACGGCCTTTGAAAAGTTCATTACACACACCACGCCCCGCCATCGACGACCATCCGCCCAAGAGAGCGCGCGCGGACGTGAAGGCTAACCTGAGCGCCGTGACCCCCACGCCTGAGCACACCGCCGACGTCTCGGTGATCGGCCTCGGCCGCGTTGGGCTGCCGCTCGCGCTCTCGTTCGCCGACCGCGGCCTGCGCGTGATCGGGATCGACAACGACGCCGCGCGCCTAGGCGCCGTGCGCGATGGCGTGATGCCCTTCGAGGAGACCGGCGCACAGGAGCTACTGGAGCGCGTGCGCGAGAAGGGACAGTTGGAGCTCTCCGAGCGCGTCGCCGACGCCGCCCGCGCGCGGCACATCGTGATCACGCTCGGCACCCCCTCCTTCTCGCACATCGAGATCGACATGCGCGACATCCGCTCCGCGCTCGACGATCTCCTGGGGGTGCTCGCGCCGGGGCACTCGCTCGTGCTGCGCTCCACGGTCGCGCCCGGCACGACCGAGTTCGTGGCGGGCTATCTGGACAAGCACCGCGGCTTTCGCATCGGCGAGGAGGTGTTCGTCGCGCACGCCCCCGAGCGGATCGCCGCCGGGCGCTTCCTGGAGGAGATCGACACGCTGCCCTGTATCGTCGGCGGCGTCGGCGCGCGCTCGGGGGAGGTCGTCGCGGAGCTGTTCGGGGTGTTCGACGCGCCGATCGTGCACACCACCCCCGTGCAGGCCGAGCTGGCGAAGATCTGGGCCAACATCCTGCGCTACACGCTGTTCGCGCTGCCCAACCTCCTGATGATGGACTGTGAGCGCCACGGCGCCAACGTGTTCGAGGTGATCGACCTCGTCAACCGCGACTACCCCCGCGGCGGCCTCGCCCAGCCGGGGCTCACCGCCGGCACCTGCCTGCGCAAGGACTTCACCTTCTCCGAGGAGCGCTCCCCCGCGCCCGGAATGCTGCTCGCGGTCTCGCGCGTAAACGAGTCGGTGCCGCTGTTCCTGGTCGAAGGGATGCGCCGGCGCCTCGGCTCGCTCGCCAACCGCAAGGTCGCCGTGCTCGGCCTCGCCTTCAAGGCCGACACCGACGACGAGCGCGACTCGCTCGCGCACAAGCTGATCCGGCTGCTCGAGCGCGAGCTCGCCGACGTCGCCGTGCACGACCCCCACGTCGCCACCCCGACGGCACCGCTGGAGGAGGCGCTCGCGGGTGCCGATGCGGTGGTCGTGGCCGCCAACCACTCCGACTTCCGCGAGCCCCACACGCTCGCGGCGATCGCCGCGCTCGCCGCCGAGGAGTGCCTGGTCGTGGACCCGTGGAACTGCTGGGGAGCCGGGCAGGTGTTCGCGTACGCCTCCGAGCTTGCCTCGCTGGGGGCGCCCAGCCAATGAGCCGGGTGCTTGCGACGGTGGGAGTCGAACGCGGGTTCGCGGCCCGCCGTGTGCCGGTCCGCCCGGTGGCGGGACAGGAGGTCCCGCCCCCACGCGGTCGTGACACCCACGACGTACGCGGACGATCCCCAGACGACCCCCCCCTGAGCCAATGAGCCGGGTGCTGGTCACCGGGGGTGCCGGCACGATCGGCTCCGCGGTCGTGCGCCGGCTGCTCGCCGACCCCGCCTACGAGGTGCGGGTCTCCGACCAGCGGCCCGCGCCGCAGTGGATGCGCGAGGGGTGCGAGGTGCACACCGGCGACCTGCGCTCGCTCGCGGAGGCGCGGCAGGCCATGGCAGGCTGCTCGCACGTGATCCACCTCGCCGCGATCGTCGGGGGGATCGCTAACTTCCACCGGCTCCCGCACACGCTGACTGAGGTCAACAACGCGCTTTACAACGCGGTCGTGCGCGCCGCTCTGGACGTCGAGGTCGAGCGCTTCACCTACGTCTCCTCCTCGATGGTGTTCGAGCGCGCCACGGAGTATCCGACCACCGAGGCCCACCTGCCCGACTGCCCCGTGCCGCTCTCCGCCTACGGCTTCTCCAAGCTCACGGGTGAGGTGTACTGCCGCGCCGCGCACGCCGAGCACGGGCTGCCGTACACGATCTGCCGCCCCTTCAACGCCTACGGTCCCGGCGAGGTGCCAGACGCCGAGCCCGGCATCGCGCACGCCGTGCCCGACCTGATCCGCAAGGTGCTCTCCGGGCAGCGGCCTTTGCAGATCTTCGGCTCCGGCGAGCAGACGCGCACGCTCACCCACGTCGACGACATCGCCGACGGGGTCGTCGTGGCGATGGGCTCCCCGGCGGGTTTGAACGAGGACTTCAACATCTCCGCTTCGCGTGAGCTGTCCGTCGCGGAGATCGCGCGGATCGTGTGGGCCGCGTGCGGCGAGGACCCCTCCGCGTTCGCGCTGGAGCACCTCCCCTCTTTCACCGTCGACGTGCCCCGGCGCTGGCCCTCGGTCGAGAAGGCCCGCACGCTGCTCGGCTGGGAGGCTGAGATCGGCGTCGAGGAGGGGATCGCCGCCACCGTGCGCTGGCTGCGCGAGCGGGAGGTGGCGGCTGACGGGGTCGGGGTGGGGGGGTGATGTCATTTAAAAAGCACTAGAACCCTTTACAAAATGAAGTGGTATGGGCGCAAAAGTAGAACGCACAACCCCTCCGAGCCGGGGGCACCGCACGAGGATCCGCCGCGCTAATCCCACCGGCCTCCCGCGCCGATAGGCTCCGCGCGATGGCCGTCCCTCTGTTCGACACCTCCTCCCCGCTCGCGCCGCTGCGCGATCAGCTGCACGCGGCCGCCGCGCGGGTGCTCGACTCCGGCAGCTACATCCTCGGCCCCGAGGTGTCCGCCTTCGAGCAGGAGTTCGCCGCCTACTGCGGCACCCCGCACGCCGTCGGCGTCGCCAACGGCACGGAGGCGATCACGATCGTCCTGCGCGCGATGGGCGTCGGCCCGGGCGACGAGGTCGTGGTGCCCTCATTCACCTTCTACGCCTCCGCCGAGGCCGTCCCCCCGACGGGCGCCACGCCGGTGTTCTGCGACATCGATCCCTCCACCTACTGCGTCACCGCCGACACTGTGCGCGCTGCGCTCACGCCGCGCACGAAGGCCGTGATCGCGGTGCACCTGTTCGGCAACCTTGCGCCGGTCGCCGAGATCGAGGCGCTGGGCGTACCCGTGCTCGAGGACGCCGCCCAGTCCGCCGGCTCGCGCATGAGTGCGGGCGCGGGCGGCCACACGACTGCCGGTGAGCGACCCAACATGGCCTCCGCTCGACCCGGGTCGCTGGGCACCGCGGCCACGTTCTCCTTCTTTCCCTCCAAGAACCTGGGGGGGTTCGGCGACGGCGGCGCGATCACCACATCGGATCCCGAGGTCGCCGAGCGCTCGCGCATGTTGCGCTTCCACGGCTCCTTTGACAAGGTCACCTACGACCAGGTCGGCTACAACTCGCGCCTGGACGAGCTGCAGGCCGCGATCCTGCGCGTGCAGCTGCCCCTGCTCGACACGTGGGCCGACGGCCGTCGCGCCGCGGGCTCCCACTACGAGCAGGCCGGCCTCGGCGAGCTGGTGACGCTGCCCGTCCCGGTCGCCGGCGCCGAGCCCGCGTGGCACCTCTACGTGATCGCCCACCCCCACCCGGAGCCGCTCGAAACCGCGCTCGCCGCCGCCGGTATCGGCCACAAGCCCTACTACCGCACCCCCGTCCACCGCCAGCCTTCGATGCTCCGGTGGGGGGCCGCCGCCGAGCTGCCCGCCACCGAACACGCCGCCACCACCCACCTCGCGATCCCGATGAGCGCCGTGCTCACGCGCGCGCAGGTCGAGGAGGTCGTCGCGGCGGTCCGTGGCGCGTTGACCTGATTTTTTGATGACGACCCTCCGGGTCGGGATGGGCCAGTTGGTGTATGACCGGAGGGGTACCTGGGTCAGCCGGCGTATGCACGGGCGGCGCGGGGCGCCACCAGGGGAGTCAGGCCCCGGCCGGGGCCGGCCGCGTCTTGGCGGCACGGGGCCGCGCGGCGCGCTTAGGGGCGGCGAGCTCCTGAGCCTGCTCGACGACGGGGACTGGCTGCTTGCTGGTGCTCCCGCCGCCCTGCTGGTGCTGCTGCGCCTGCTCGTCCAGCGCGGTCTGCAGCGCGGCCAGCCGGCGGATGAGGTGCGTCTGCGTCTGCTCCAACTCATCGAGGTCCAGCAGCCGGGGGCCGCGGGCCGGCAGGATCCGGTGCGGCGGGGCCGCCGCGCGCGAGGCCGGGACGAGCTCGGGGTGCTCGGCTTCGATCTTCACCAGCAGCTGCTCCAGGGTGGCGATCTGGATGCGCAGCACCCGCCGGCGCTCCGCGGGCCGGTCGGGAGGCTGCGCCTGATCGGCTGACTCGACATACAGAGCGGCGGCGACCTCGCGCGGATCGACGCCCGTCTGCTGCGCCTCGCGGGCGGCGCTCGCCGCGATCGCGCCCGCCGCCGAGCGCCTGCGCGCGGTGGCGGTGACGTAGGTGCCGCTTCCCTGCTGGCTTTCGATCATGCCTTCGTGCTCCAGGCGCTGGTAGACGGCGCGCACGGTGTTGGCGTTGATCTTCAGCTCCTGCGCGAGGTCCCGCAGGCCCGGCAGGCGCTGCCCGGGCGCGAGGCGGCCGTCATGCACGCGCGCGCGCAACGCCCACGCCAACTGCACGCCGATCGGCACCTCCGCACGGCGGTCGATCATGAGATCCAAGCCCCCACCCCCGGTGTCTGGCTCGCGGGTCACCCCCTTACGGTAGCGACCTTCTCACCCGGGAGGATAGTTTGCTAATGAACTAGTATACTAGAGCAATGCGTGCCTCCGCAGTGAACCTGCTCGAGGAAATCGGCGAGATGATGCTGCTCACCGGCAGGACGGTCTCCTCGGCGCTGCGGCCTCCCCACCCCTACGGGAGCGAGTTCGTCTCCCAGTTCCTGTTCGTGCTGCGCCTCTGCTGGTTCCCGCTGCTGATCTCCACCGTCTGCTTCAACTACGCGGCGCCCGGCCTGCAGGGCGCGAACTTCGCCTCGCTGCTCGGCGCGCTCGACCGCCTCGGCGGGTTCTTCGTGCTTGGCGCGATCCGCGAGATCGGCCCGTTCGTGACAGCCATCGTGATCGCCGGAGTGGCCGGCACGGCGATCACCGCCGACCTCGGCGCGCGCAAGATCCGCGAGGAGCTCGACGCGCTGCTGGTGCTCGGCGTCGACCCCGTCAAGAACCTCGTCGTCCCCCGCTTCCTCGCGCTGATGCTCGCCACCGGCCTGTTCAACATCTACGCGATCCTGTTCGGGATCTTCGGCGGGCTGCTCGCCGAGCTCGTCAACCACTATCCGCTGGGGCCGTTCTGGAACAACCTGTTCGCCAACGCCGACACCACCGACCTGTGGGGCTCGGTGCTGAAGGCCACCATTTACGGGGCGATCATCTCGATCATCTGCTGCTACAAGGGCCTCACAGCCTCCGGCGGCGCCGAGGGCGTCGGCCGCGCGGTCAACCAGGCGGTCGTCCTCTCGTTCCTCGCCTTCGGCTCCTTCGACTACGTCTTCGAGCAGGTGCTGCTCGCCACCCACCCGCAGATCCTGGTGGTCAAATGAGCCGCCGCAATTGGGGTCCCCGGGGCTGTTGCCGCACGCCGACACCCCTCCCGCGGCACCGCGGGGCGCGGCATGGCGGGGCCAAATCCCGTCCCACGACCCGCCGGTCGCGGGGTGAGCGCCCCAAGCTCAGCCGCGCCAGTGCTCCAGCAGGTCCTCGGCGGGGACCTCGCGCACGATGCGGGCGGGGACGCCCATCGCTACGGCGCCGGCGGGGATGTCGCGGGTGACGACCGCGCCGGCGGCGATGAACGCCTCCTCGCCGATCTCCACGCCCGGGGTCAGCACCGTGCCGCCGCCCACGCGGCAGGCGCGGCGCAGGGTGGCGCCGCGCAGGGGCATGGAGTTGTCGTGGCGAGCCATCGCGTTGTCGTTCGTGGTCGTCGCGCCCGGGCCGACGAACACGTCGTCCTCGACTACGGTGAAGGCGGTGAGGTAGACGCTCGTCTGCACTTTCACGCGCGCGCCGACCCGTACGTCGTTGTCGACCACGCTGCCCCTGCCGATCACCGAGCTCTCGCCGACGCGGGCGCGCTCGCGCACGTAGGACTGGTCGCCGAGGATCGCCTCGTCGCCGATCGTGGCGCCCGCGAACACGACCGCCCCGGCGCACACCGTCACCCGCTCGCCCAGCTCCAGGCGACCGACCTCCCCTTTCGCGGAGGAGCTGCGCGCCAGCCGCGGGCGCTTGCCGAGCACCGCGTGATCCTCGATCACGCAGCCGGCGCCGACCACCGTGCCGGCGTGCACCACGACGTAGGCGCCGAACGACACGCCATCGCCGATCTCCACGCCCTCGCCGAGCAGCAGCCCCGGGGCGCGCGGGTCGGGGGTGAGACTCACAGCCACACCGGGGCGCATGCGTCAGGGGTGAGGCTCACAGCCGCACCGCGTTTGCCACGGGGGCGTTGCGTGTCACTCCGCGCAGGTCCACCACCACGCGCGCCCGCTCGGCGGCCAGCGCGTGGTCGACGGTGGGGTGGGCGGTGACGATCAGCGCGAGGTCGGCGTCGCGCAGCGCCTCCTCCAGCGGCACACTGCGCAGGTCGAACTCGGGCAGCTCGGGGACGTGGGGGTCGTGGTAGACGAGCTCCGCCCCCAGCGCCCCCAACAGCGTGATGATCTTCAGTGCCGGGGACTCTCTGACGTCGCCCACGCCGGGCTTGTAGCTGACGCCCAGCACCGCGATCCGCGCGCCGCGCACCGGCAGGCCCGCGTCGTTGAGCGCGCGCTCCACCTTCATCACGCAGTGGTAGGGCATCTGCTGGTTGACCTTGCCCGCCAGCTCGATGAACTCCGTGGCCATGTCGAACTCGCGCGCGCGCCAGCTCAGGTAGAAGGGGTCCACCGGCAGGCAGTGCCCGCCCATCCCCGGCCCCGGCTCGAAGCGCATGAACCCGTAGGGCTTGGTGGCCGCCGCGTCCACCACCTCCCAGATGTCGATCCCCATGCGGTCGGTGAGCATCGCCAGTTCGTTCACCAGCGCGATGTTCACCGAGCGGAAGATGTTCTCCAGCAGCTTCGTCAGCTCCGCCGCCTCCGGGCTCGAAACCCGCACGATCTCCTCGCACACCAGCCCGTACAGGCTCTCCGCGCGCTCCGCGCACGCCTCGGTGAGGCCGCCCACCACCTTCGGGGTGTTGCGCAGCGTGAAGTCCGTGCGGCCCGGGTCCACCCGCTCGGGGGAGAACGCGAGGTGGAAGTCCCGCCCCGCCGCCAACCCGGACTCCTCCAGGATCGGCAGCATCCGCTCGCGCGTGGTGCCCGGGTAGGTGGTGGACTCCAGCACGACCAGCTGGCCGGCCTGCAGCACGTCCGCCAGCCCACGGGTGGATTCGAGCAGCGGGCCGAGGTCGGGCTCCCGGTTGCGAGTCAGTGGCGTGGGGACGCACACCAGCACCGCGTCCGTGCGCTCCAGGCGGGCGTAGCGCGTGGTCGCGTGGATCCGCTCCCCCACCGCCTGCAGCCGCGCGGAGGGTACGTCCTCGATGTAGGACTCGCCCGCCTCGATCGCCTGCACCTTGCGCGGGTCCACGTCGACCGCCACCACGTCGCAGCCCTCCTGCGCGAACGCCACCGCGAGCGGTAGACCCACGTAGCCCATCCCGACGATGCCGACGGTCGTCATGACCGGGCGTAGTGTAGGGGGATCGCGGCGAGTGGACCGGGTGTCGAGAGGTCATCGCCACGCGCCCGGCCCGTGGGCGCGCCTGCATGCCTGTCCACTGGTACCGATCACTCCTGTCCCATATACACCTCCTCCAGCTTCCCAGCGACGACCTCCGGGGCGCACACCGCGCGGACCCGCTCCAGCGCCCGCTTGCTCGCCCCGGCATCGCGGCGCACACGTTCGATCGCCTCCGCCAGCGCGCCCGCGTCGCCCGGGGGCGCCATTCCCTCCTCCTCCAGCAGCTCCGGCAGCGCCCCCACACGACTGCCCGCCACCGGCAGGCCAGCCGCCATCGCCTCGGCCGCGGCCAGGCCGAACGTCTCCGCCGAGCGCGAGGGCACGAGCGCCAGCGCAGCCCCCGCCCGCAGCTCGGCCAGGCGGGCGTCGTCGACGCGGCCGACGAAGCGCACCGCTTCGCCATTCGCGCCCAGGCCAGAGGCATCGCTATCCAGGCCCACTCTCACATGTCGGCTTCCTCCGCCCATACTCTCGACCACCCCCCCGTTTGGGCGCCCGGCGCCGGTGCCGCCATCCAAACCAGCGCCCGCGACGACCAGCGGGATGCCGACCCGACGGCACGCCTCGATCGCCACGTCGATCCCCTTCTCGGGGGAGCGGCGCGCCACCACCAGCGCATACCCCCCTGGTGGGCGCTTCGCGGCGGGCCCGCCCTGCTCCAGCGCCCGTACCGGCGGCGCCAGCACGTGCACCCGCTCCCACGGCAGCGGCGCACCGAGCTCGCGTAGGCGCTCCCGCGCGAACTCGCTGGGGACGATCACCGCGTCCGCCTGCTCCACCACGCGGTGCTGCCACAGCGCCAGGCCCGCCCCGTAAACGAGCGCCTCGGCGCGGCTGCCGCGGCAGTTGCGCAGCACCCCCGGCAGCGTGTTGCGCCCGTGGCAGCGTGTGCACTCCTGCCCGTCGGTGAAACACACCCCGACGGCACATACCAGGCGGTACTGGTGCAGATGCACGACGACCCGCGCTCCCGCGGCGCGTGCCGCCGCCAGCGCGCGCCAGCCGAAGGCCGGGTGGATGTTGTGCGCGTGCACGACACGCGCTCCTGTGCGGCGCACCGCGTCCCCGACCTCGCGCGGGTCAAGGCCGCCGCGCAGCAGCCCCGCGGCCGCCCGCGCCCTGCCCGCCGCCCCGGCGCTGTCCTGCGCAGCCAAAGCGCGACCCGCCGCTACTCGGGTGCGCCCCCCCGCCACCGGCCCCCGCGCCAGCAACTCCGCGGGCTCGCCCATCCGCTCGCGCACCAGCCACATCAGGTCGTCCACTACGCGCTCCTCCCCCCCGAGCGCGCGGTAGCGGTTGTGCAGGAACAGGATCATTGGCTGAAAAAGAGGGGGCCGGCTGCGCCACCCCGATCGAAAAAAGAGGAGCCCGGCTCGCCCGACCTGCGGCCGGGCTGCGCCACCCTCTTGGAAGCAAACCTAGAATGTTCGCGATGCGAATACTCTCATTGCGACTATTCGCATCCGGAACACTCGCATCTTGAACCCCACCGCCTCGATCGTCATCCCCACCCGCGCGCGACCCGACTATCTCGAGGTCGCGCTTGCCTCGATCGCCCCCCAGGCCGCCGCCGCCGGGGCCGAGCTGCTGGTGGTCGAGGACGACCGGCCCTCGCCCGAGGTGGGCGCGCTCGCTGAGCGCTTCGGCGCCGAGCACCTCTCCCACGCGCGGCCGCTCGGGCTGAACGCGGCCCGCAACACCGGCGTCGCGCACTCCCACGGCGAGCTGGTGGTGTTCGTCGACGACGACGTCGAGGTCCGCCCCGGATGGCTGCCGGCGCTGCTGAGCGCCGCCCGCGAGCACCCCGAGGCGCAGATCTTCACCGGCCCGATCCGCGCCCGCCTGGAGGGCCAGGGCGGGTGGAGCCGGCACTCCTGCGGGCGCGAGGGGCCTCCGATCACCTCGCTCGACCTCGGGCCATGCGACACCGACCGTGTGCGCTTCGCCTGGGGGGCCAACATGACCGTGCGCCGCGGGGCATTCGAGCGGGTCGGGCCCTTCGACGCGACGCTGGGGCTCTACGGCGACGAGCAGGAGTGGCAGGAACGGCTGCTGGCCGAAACGGGGATGCTGGCCGAACGGGGGATTCGAGCCGAAGGCGAGTGTCTCCCCGCTTCGGTCGGTGGCGAGTGTCTCCCGGATTCGGTCGGGTCGCGCAACAGGGACGCGCCGATCCTGTATGTCGCCGCCGCCGCCCTCGACCACCGCCGCTCGCCGGCCGACGCGCGCCTGCGCTCGCTCGCCCGCGCGGCCCGCGCCCGCGGGCGCGCCAGCCGCCGCTACGACGCCTGGCGCGGGGAGGCTCCGGCGCTGCACGGCGAGCTGCGCACGCTCGCGGGGTGCCTCGGCCACGTCGTCCGCCGACGCTGCCCGGCCGGCCTGACGATGGTCGCCCACAGCCTCGGGCGACTCGAACAGGGCGTGGGAGAACGGCGCCATCCACCGAAGCGTCCTGCAACCGAGGACTTCCTCTCCGGGGAAAGCGGCACCGTCGGCGGTCTCGACGCGCAGCGCCGCGAGCTCTACGACCGCCTGGTGGATGCCCGCGAGCTGCTCGGCGGCCGGCGCCTGCGCCTTGCTCGCGCCGCGCGCCGCTCGCCCCCACGCCGACGCGTGCTGGTGCTCGGCGTGGAGCGCCCGCAGCGGCTCGCGCTGGCCGGCGCGAGCCGCGCGGAGCTGATGCGCTCTCGCCACAACGTCGAGGTGCACCTCTGCCCGCCGGGCGGGCTGGGTAAGTTTCAGAACCTCAACCACCTGCTCGCCGTCCACCCCGCCGACGGGTGCGACTGGCTGCTGGTGGTCGACGATGACGTCGTGCTCCCCCGCGGCTTCCTCGACCGCCTGCTGTTCCTCGCCGAGCGCTTCGACCTCCAGCTGGTCCAACCGGCGCACCGTGCGCGCTCCCACGCCGCCTGGCGCGTCACCCGCCGCCGCGCGGGGGCCGTGGCTCGGCAGACGCCCTTCGTGGAGATCGGACCCGTCACCGCCTTCGCCCGCACCACCTTCCCGGCGCTGCTGCCGTTCCCCGACGTTCGCATGGGCTGGGGCCTGGACATGCACTGGGCCACGCTCGCGCGCGCGCACGGCTGGCGCTGCGGGGTCCTCGACGCCGTGGCGATCCGCCACTCCGTGGCGCCCGCCGGCGACGCCTACCCGCGCGCGGCCGCCGTCGCCGAGGGGCGTGCGCTGCTCGCCGAGCGGCCCCACCTGACGGCCGCCGAAGCCCAGACCACACTCGTCACCCATCGACGCTGGTGAGGGTCGCCGTCGTAGCGGAGTTCTACCCCCGCCAGAGCGATCCCGTGCTGGGGGTGTGGGCGCACCGCCAGGCGCTCGCCGCGCAGGCCGCCGGGGCGGAGGTGCACGTGCTCGTGCTGCACCGCGTCGTGCCGCCGCGCGCCTCTTTGCACGCGAAGACGGGTGAAACGAGGAAAAGGCGGGTTGATCGGCTCGAGGGCGGGGCAGGTGAGGTCGGAGAAGCTCGAGCGGGTCTCGGGAAGGGCGCACGTGCACTCGGCGGCCTGATCCGCGAGCCTCGGCACCAGGTCCGCGACGGCCTGCCCGTCGCCTACGTCCCCTACGTCTCCCCCCCGCGGTGGCGCTCCTACCCGTCGTGGGGCGCCTGGGCCGCGCCCGCGCTGGGGATCGCGCTGCGCCGCCTGCGCCGTCGCACGAGCTTCGACCTGATCCACGCCCACAACGCCGTCCCCGCCGGGGACGCCGTGCGGCGGGTGGGCCTCGATGTGCCGCTCGTCGTTTCCGTGCACGGAGGCGACGTGCTCTACACCGCTCCCCGCTCCGCCGCGGGCCGTGAGGCGGTGGCGCGTGGACTCGGCGCCGCCCAGCTCGTGCTCGCCAACAGCCGCGGCATCGCCGAGCTCGCCGGTGCCGGCGGCGCGCGCGAGGTGCGCGTGGTGCACCTCGGCACCGACCCCCCGAGCGGCGGGCTCGCGCGAGATGCCGAGCCCGCGCTGGTGACAGTGGGCCACCTCGTTGCCCGCAAGCGCCACGCCGACGTGCTGCGCGCGCTCGCCGTGCTGCGCGACCGCCACCCCACCCTGCGCTATGTGATCGTCGGCGACGGCCCCGAGCGGGTGGCCCTCGAAGGGCTCGCCGCCCGCCTCGGGATTCGCGAGCGGGTGCAGTTCTGCGGGCAGCTCCCCCCGCCGAGGCGATCGAGCGCGCGCGGCGCTGCACGCTGTTCGTGATGCCCTCCACCGAGGAGGCGTTCGGCGTGGCCTACATCGAGGCGATGGCCGGCGGCCTGCCCGCGATCGGCTGCCGCGGTGAGCCGGGCCCGGAGGAGATCGCCGCCGCCGGCGACGGCTTCATGCTGGTACCACCGGGGGACATCGAGCGCCTCACGCAGCGGATCGACGAGCTGCTCGCCGATCCCCAGCGGCTGCGCGAGGCTGGCCGGCGCGCGCGCGCCACAGTCGCCGCGCACTTCACGTGGAAGCGCTGCGGCGAGCAAACCGTCGCTGCGTATGAGCAGGCCCTGCGAGCACCATGAAGCCGGTGCTGTTTGTCACCGGGCACGCCCCCTTCGACCGGGTGGGCGCCTTCGCCCGGCTGCATGAGCTGGAGGGCGTCGAGTTCGCGCTCTTCGGGGGGCGCTCGCAGCACGGTGGAGTTGCCGGCGAGGATCGCGAGGGGGGGCTTCCGTTCCCCCACCGACGCGTGCGCCAACGCGAGCTCGCCGCGCTCGCCGCCTCCGGGCGCCACCGCGCCGTCGTGATCTCCATCGGCGGGCGCGTCGCGCTGCCGGCCGCCTGGGCGGGCGCTCGCCGCGCAAGAGTGCCCGTAATTCTCTGGAGCGCCCTGTGGGCTCACCCCCGCACCGCCGCCCACGCGTTCAGCCACCTCGCGCTGCGGCGCCTCTACCGCTCCGCCGAGGCGATCGTCGTATATGGGCCGCACGTCGAGGCGTACGTGCGGGCGCGGGGCGCACGCAACGTGCACGTCGCGCCGCAGTCGGTCGACAACGAGTTCTGGTCCCACCCGCCCACCGCGGCCGAGGTGAGCCTCCCCACGACCGCTGGGTGGCCGTCGGCTCTCACGACCCGCGGGCGGTCGACCCCAGGGTGGCCGTCGGCTCTCACGACCCGCGGGCGGTCGACCCCAGGGTGGCCGTCGGCTCCCACGAGCCAAGAGCGGTCATCGACCCCTACAACCCCGGGGTGGCCATCGACCCCGACGACCCCCACGACCCCGGGGTGGCCGTCGGAGACAGCCGTGAAGTTTCTGTTTGCGGGACGCCCCGTGCGGGAAAAGGGTCTCGGGGTGCTGATTGAGGCCTGGTCGGACTCCGGCCTCCGGGCACCCTTCGCCGCGCTCGTCCTCGTCGGCGCGGGATCCATCCCCCCTTGGATCCCCGTCGGCGGCGCGGTGGTGAGCGAGGTGGCCTGCTTGAACCCCCTACCCCCAGTTCAGCTGCGCGACGTGTACGCAGCCGCCGACGTCCTCGTTGTGCCCTCGATCCCAACCCGCACCTTCCGCGAGCCGTGGGGGTTGGTGGTGAACGAGGCGATGAACCGCAAGCTCCCCGTGATCGCAAGCGACGCCGTCGGCGCCGTCGTCGGCGGGCTGGTGCGCGACGGGCACAACGGCCTGGTCGTGCCGGCCGGCGACGCGCGCGCGCTCGCAGGCGCCATGCGGCGGCTGGCCGCCGACGCGCAACTGCGCGCCCGTCTCGGCGCCGCCGGGGAGCGCGACGTGCAGGCGTACACGCACGACGCCTGGGCGCAGGGGTTCGTGCGGGCGCTGCACAGCCTCGGTCTTTCCCGCGGGGAGCGCTGGTAGCGTGCGTCGCTTGTTCACCAAGTCGGCCCCATCCCTGCTGGCGCTTGCCCTCGTGGCCGCGCTGGCGCTCGCGTTACCCGGCGGCGCCGCGGCGAGCACGAGTGAAGTCACGAAAATCTACGAAGAATGCAGCAACGAAAAGGTGCCCACCGGTTACAGCCAGCAGGACTACAGCCAGGCGATCAAGGAAATGGAACCCTTCCTCGCCGAGTACACCCCCTGCCCCTACCTGATCCACAAGGCCCAGCTCGCGGGCGCCGCCGGCTCCCACGGCGCCGGCACGTCCGGGGGCCCTGGCGAAGCGGGCGCAGCTGTACCACCCCCCACTCCAACCGAGCAGCACACCCTCGAAAGCATCCCTCACGCGAGCGCTCCACCGGTACAGGTCGGAGGCGAGGTGGTTCATCCGGGAGTGGTCCACGTCAACCTCGCCTCGGCGTTCAACACGCTGCCGACTCCGCTGCTCGCACTGCTCGCCTTCCTGCTCGCCTGCGCGCTGCTGGTGGCTGGCCGCGTCCTTCGCAACCGTGTCCGCACCCGCCATTCCGGCAACTGAAGCGGCCGCCGAGGCGCCACGGTGGCTTGCCCGCGTGGCCGGGCTCACGCTCGTCGCCCTCCCGACGCTGCTGGTCGCGGGCGTCCTCTGCCTGATCACCTTCCTCGCCGGCGGCGGCCTCAACCTCAGCACTCGCACCCCTGTCGAGATCGCACTGACGCTCGCTTGCGGTGTTGGGATCGCCGCGGCGATCGTGCTCGCGCCGGCTGACCGGCGCGTCTATGGAGCATGGTCGGCAGGCCTGCTGCTCGCGCTCGCCGCGCTCTCGGCGCTGTCGGTGATCTGGTCGGTGCAGCCCGACGCCAGCTGGCAGGACGCCGGACGCCTGTTCGCCTACAGCGCCATGTTCGCGCTCGCCGTGCTGCTCGCGCGCGCGGCTCCCGCACAGTGGTCGGCGGTGCTTGGCGGCGTCCTGCTCGCCGCCGTGATCGTGTGCGGCTATGCGCTGCTCACCAAGATCTTCCCCGACGCGTTCGGCGCCGCACAGAACAATGGGCATGTCTACGCACGGCTGCAGGCGCCCTACGGCTACTGGAACGCGATCGGCCTGGCCGCCGCAGTCGGGGCGATCAGCTGTATGTGGCTCGGCGCTCGCCGCGCCGGGCACGCGCTGGCGAACGCGCTCGCCTACCCCACGATGGGACTGATGCTGGTGACGCTGCTGCTCGCCTACTCGCGCGGCGCGCTTGCGGCGCTGGCGCTCGGGCTGGCGCTGTGGCTGTGCCTCGTCCCGCTGCGCCTGCGCGGGGCAGCCGTGCTCTGCGTCGGCGCGCTCGGGGCGCTCGTGGTGGTCGCCTGGGACTTCTCCCAACACGCCCTCACGACCGACGACATTCCACTCGCCGAACGGGTCAGCGCCGGGCGCCAGCTCGGCGTGCTGCTCGTCGCGACGCTCGTCGGGCTCACGCTGGTGGGTCTCGCGATCGGCTTCCTCTCGGGCCGAAAGCGGGGACCATTCGCCTCCGGCGAGCCCCCTTTCGACCGAAGCGGGGAGACACTCGCCCCCGGCGAGCATCCCTCCTTCGACCAGCACGCGCTCTCGCCGCGGACGCGCCGACGCGCCGGCACGGTACTGCTCGCGCTCCCGGTGATCGCCGCGATCGCCCTCGCCGGACTGCTCACCGTCAGCCACCGCGGCCTCTTCGGGAGCATCTCGCACACGGTGAGCACGCTCACCAACCCCAACGCCCCCCTGCCCGCCAACGGCCCGGGGCGACTCACCGCGATCGGCAGCGTGCGCGCGCGCTACTGGAACGAAGCGCTGGAGGTCTTCTCCGGCCACCCGCTGCTCGGGGTCGGCGCCGAAGGCTACGAAACGGCCCGCCTGCGCTACCGCACGGCGATCCTCAACGTCGGCCAGGCGCACGGCTTCGTTGTGCAGACGCTCGCCGACCTCGGCCTGGTCGGGCTGCTGGTGGTGCTCGCGCTGCTCGGCGCCTGGATGTGCGCCGCGGGGCGCGCCACGCATCCCTTCAACCGGCGCTGGCGGCGCTGGCGCTGGACGGCGCTTGCCGGCGAGGAGCGCTTCTACAGCGCCGAGCGCGTCGGGCTGCTCACGCTGGTCTGCCTCGTCGCGACGTTCGGCGTCCACTCGTTCGTGGACTGGACCTGGTACGTGCCCGGCGTCGCCTGCACCGCCCTGCTGTGCGCCGGCTGGGTCGCCGGCCGCGGGCCGTTGAGCGGAGTCCTCGCGGGCGCCAACGCTTCCTCCGGACGCGCCCCGAGCGAGGTCTTCGCAGGCGCCGACGTCCCGGCGGGACTCGACGACCCGAGCGGTGGCGAGCGACCCGGTGTCGGTCACGCCGCGGTGGCGCTCGCTCACACTGCGCGACGTCGGGCCGCTCCGTGCCGGGATCGCCGCAGCCGTCGTCGTCTGCGCGCTGCTCGCGGCGTGGGCGCAGTGGCAGCCACAGCGCTCGGTGGACGCCTCAAACGAAGCGCTCGCGCTGGTCGCCCACGACCCTGCCGGGGCGCTCGCCGCCGCACACACCGCAATCAGCCGCGATCCGCTCTCCTCCGAAGCGCTGCTGACGCTCGCCGCCGTCCAGGAAGGCGCTGGCCAAGCGGGCGCTGCCGCCGCCACCTACGAGCACGCCGTGCACCTGCAGCCGTCCAACTTCCACACCTGGCAGGCGCTCGGCGAATACGACCTGCGTGTCGGCCAGCCACAGGCCGCGCTGCAGGCGCTGCGCGCCACCGTCTACCTCAACCCGGAGGCCGTTGCACCCCGCGCGGAGATCGCCGAGAACGCCGAACTGCTCTCGATCCAGAACGCCTATCTACAGGCGCTACGCGACACCGCCAGCGGTGGCGGCACCGCGGTGCCGACCGAAGCCGGGAGACACTCGCCTACAACCGGAGCCGGGGGACGCTCGCCTACGGCGAGCATCCCCGTTCCGGCCAGCATCCCCGCTTCGGCCAGCGCCGCCACATCCACCGAGCCAGCCGCGCATTAGAAGCGCCTGCGCCGCGCCGCCACCAGCAGCACCTGCCGCGGTGGAAGGGGTCCGATCGATCCGCCCACGGCGCGCGTCTCGATCCGCTCGAAGCCGAAATCCTCCAGCAGCGCGACCACCGTGCGGCGAGTGTAGAAGCGCAGGTGGTCGGAGCGCGGGTCGAAGTGGGCCGCGAACGCGCGACCCGAGAACCCCAGCGCCAGCCGGGTGAGCAGCTCGTGCGCGGGCGTGCTCAGCACCAGCGCTCCGCCGGAGCGCAGCACGCGGCGCACCTCCGACAGCCACCCGGCGGTGTCCGCCACGTGCTCGATCACCTCACCGGCCCACACCGCGTCGAAGCTCACGTCCCGCAGCGAGGGCCACTCCCCCTCCGCGGGGACGCGGCGCAGATCGAGGCCCGGCTCGCGTGCGCGGGCGCGGCGCAGCGGCTCCTCGGCGACGTCGATCCCGACCGCCTCTCTGCCCGCCCCCGCGAGCGCCGCCGTGAACCAGCCCTCGCCGCAGCCCACGTCCAGCACGCGCGCACCGGGGGGGACATGCGCGAGCAGGAAATCCAACCGTGCCTGCATGTACGGTGGGCGAGTGCCCTCGGGAATCTCCTGCCACAGGCTCTCGTGATAGTCGTGTGTGGGCATGGCTGGCAAAGGAGACTCCGCACAGTGCGGCAACTCCGCTGTCATCTCTACCACTCCTGTCCCAAACCGACTAAGGTGCCCGCTGTGCAGGATGAGGTCTCGCCCTCCCGTCGCGACGTGAAGGACCATGAGCGCTCGTGAGGCTGGCGTTCGACACCCGACCCACCGCCGATCGGCAAGGGCTTGGGCGCTACTCGCGCGGCCTGCTGCAGGCGCTACGCGACACCGCCGACGCGCAGGATGAGATCCTCGAGGCCCACCGCCCCCGTGGCGCCGACCTCTTCCACACGCCGTGGGTGCAGGGCGCGATGCTGCACAGCCCCTGCCCGATGGTCGTCACGCTCTACGACATCGCCGCGCTCAAGCGCCCCAGCGAACGGCTGCGCGGGGGCGGCATGCACCTGCACCTGCGCCACCTCGCACTCCAGCGCGCGCTCACACGTGATCGTCCCCAGCGAGGTCGTCGCCCGCGAAGCCGTCGCCGAGTTCGGGCTCGAGCGCGAGCGTTTAGCAGTGATCCCCGAGGCGCCGGACTCCGCAACCTCGACGGCGGGGCGGGCGGCTGCCTCCATGGTGTGGACCTGGGAGGACGCCGCGCGCGAGACCTGGCGTGTCTATCGGCGGGCGCTCGCCCACCCCCACCGGCCGTGCGTCACCGCATGGCGCCGGCCCCAGAGCCTCGCCGTGCGTCGCGCCGGTTGGGCGCAGGCCGATACGGCTCAGTAGGCGTCCCGGCGGGTCAGCACGCGCCGGAAACATGGGGGAGGGGTAGGCCACCCTCCATCCTCAGCGGGAAGGGGGCAGGCCCCCCTCCCGACCTCCCCCCGAGGGATCAGTACGCCCCGCGCCGCGTCAACACGGCCGGGATCGTCTTCAGCAGGATCGTGAGATCCACCGCCAGCGACCAGTGCTCGAGGTAGAGGAAGTCGAGGTGCACGAGGTCGTTGAAGTCGAGCTCCGCCCTGCCCGACACCTGCCACAGGCCCGTGATCCCGGGCAGCACCAGGTAGCGCTTGCGGTGCCAGTCCTCCAGTCTCTCGAAGTCCCGCTCCGGCAGCGGCCTTGGCCCGACCAGCGACATCTCGCCGCGCAGCACGTTCGCCAGCTGCGGTAGCTCATCCAGCGAGAAGCGCCGCAGGAAGCGCCCCACCGGCGTCGTGCGGGGGTCGTCGCGGATCTTGAAGAGGGCGCCCGACGCCTCGTTGAGCTCTTCCAGGTCGGCTTGGCGGTGCTCGGAGTCGACGTACATCGTGCGGAACTTCAGGCACGCAAACGGCCGCTCCCCGATCCCCGGGCGGATCGAGCGGAACAGCGCCGGGCCCTTCGAGGTCGCCCGCACCGCCACCCAAATCGCGGCCAGCAGCGGGCTGAGCACGATCAGCAGCAGCGTCGCGCCGACGACGTCGAAGGCGCGCTTCAGCGCGAAGTCGATCCCTTCGAAGACCGGCGGCTTCAGCTCGAACAGCGGCACCGACTCGCCCGGCACGAACTCGGCGCGGTGGATCAGGATCTCCATCGTCGAGGGCGCGATCCGCACCCGCACGCCCCGCTGGTGGCAGCGGTCCACCAGCTCCACCGCATCCCCCTGGGGGAAGTCGGGGTCGGCGATGATCACCTCGTCGATGCGCTCCGCCGCCAGCACGTGCTCCAGGTCCCGCGGGGCGCCCAGCGAGCGCAGGCCGTTGGCCGGCAGCTCCTTCGGCGAGACGAACCCCACCACCTCGATACGCGAGTGCGGCGCGTCCTGCAACGCGTGCGCCACCTCGCGGATGTGCTCCCCGGTGCCGACCAGCACCGCGCGGCGCTCGTATCCGGCCGCGTGCAGGATCGCGCCAGTGGAGCGCTCGTAGAGCAGCCGCAGCAGCGGTATGTACAGCAGCGCAAACGCCAGCGAGCCCCAGAAGATGTAGTAGCTGGAGAAGTGCTCGCCGCTCACCAGCGCGAAGATCAGCGCCACGAACGTCACCTGGAAGAGGCACCCCACGATCCGCGTCATCCCCGGCCGCTGCGCCCGCATCGCGTACAGGCCCGAGCGCGCGAACAGCAGCGCCGTCAGCAGGTAGGCGAACGCCAGGATGCTCCGCGTCTCTTCGTAGGCGCCGTGCGCGCTCACTTCGCTCAGCACCGCCGCCTTCAGCACCAGCGCCGTGAAGATCGCCAACGACAGTCCCGCGAAGTCGAGCGCCAGCAGCGTCAGCACGCGCATCGCGCGCCGCGCCGTCTCGACCCGCAGCAGGAACGACAGCGCCGGCGAGCGCTTGCGGCGCATGTCGCGCGTGGAGGGCTCTCTGCGGACCGTCGCCTCCGAGAGCACCGGGATCTCCGCAGGCTCCTGCGGCGGCGGGGGAGCCGTCAAAGCGCTCGATTCCAGAGGGTGCACTTTGGGGGACTGGGTATCGAGCGGGGCAGCAGACATCCGCGTGGCGTGGGCCATCTCGCCATTCACAACGCCTCAGACTCGCAGATGTAGCGGTCGGGACGCCTCCTCGTGGGCCGACTGAGTGAAGAGGGGCCCGGCTCGGCGCCACCCTCTAAGACCTATCGAACCCCCAACTGTCGGGAGCATCCGGAGACAGCCCACTCTAAGAGCCGACGAGCACCTCGACGCCCGACTCGCTGATCGTGCGCTCCAACCCCTCTTTCAACGCCACCTCAGGCGACCATCCCAGCAGCTCCCGCGCCAGCGCGATGTTGGGTCGGCGCTGCTTGGGGTCGTCCACCGGCAGTGCCTCGAACACGATCTCCGAGCTCGACCCCGTCACCTCCCCGACCATCTCCGCCAGCTCCAGCAGCGTGAACTCGTCGGGGTTGCCGATGTTCACTGGCTCGTGATGGCCGGATTCGGCCAGCGCGATGATGCCGCGGATGAGATCGCTGACGTAGCAGAACGAACGCGTCTGGCTGCCGTCGCCGAACACGGTGATCGGGCGGTTGGCGAGCGCTTGGCGCAGGAAGGTGGGGATCGCGCGGCCGTCGTGTGGGCGCATGCGCGCGCCGTAGGTGTTGAAGATCCTCACGATCGCCGTATCCACTCCCTGCTGGCGGTGGTAGGCCATCGTCAACGCCTCCGCGTAGCGCTTCGCCTCGTCGTAGACGCCGCGCGGGCCGATCGGGTTGACGTGCCCCCAATAGCTCTCCGATTGTGGGTGTTCGAGCGGGTCGCCGTACACCTCGCTGGTCGAGGCGATCAGGAAGCGCGCGCGCTTGGCCTTCGCCAGGCCGAGCGTGTGGTGGGTGCCGTAGGAACCGACCTTCAGCGTGTGCAGCGGCAGGCGCAGGTAGTCGATCGGGGATGCCGGCGAGGCGAGGTGGTAGACGAAGTCGATCGGCTCCTCGATGAAGTAGGGCTCGATGATGTCCAGGTTGAGGTGCTCGAAGCGCTCCGGATCGCGGATGTGCTCGATGTTCGCCAGCGACCCCGTCTCGAGGTTGTCGACGCAGATCACTCGGTGGCCGCGCTTCAGCAACTCGTCGCACAGATGCGAGCCGAGGAAGCCCGCGCCGCCAGTCACAAGGCAGGTTGCCATTGAGGCGAGCATAACCATCTCTGCCGCGGGCGGTCCTTATGATCTCAATATGGCCACAATCGAGCGACATCCCCGCGGAGGCGCCGACGACGAGGACCCCGAGCGGCTGACCGTCGCCCCGATCGTCGGACCTGACGATCCCCGTCGCTACACAGACTCGGGGATCGAGGTCGCGCCGCTGTACACCGAGGCCGACCTGCCCGAGCCGCTCGACCTCGGCGAGCCGGGCGAGTTCCCCTACACACGCGGGCCCCACCGCGAGATGTACCGCAAGCAGCTGTGGACGATGCGCCAGTACGCCGGGTATGCCTCGGCGAAGGAGTCCAACGAGCGCTACCGCTACCTGCTCTCTAAGGGGTCCACGGGACTGTCGATGGCCTTCGATCTGCCCACGCAGTTGGGCCTCGACTCCGACAACCCGCGCTGCCTGGGCGAGGTGGGGCGCACCGGCGTGGCGATCGACACGATCGACGACATGCGCACCGCGTTCGAGGGCATCCCACTCGATCAGGTGTCCACGTCGATGACGATCAACGCCCCCGCCGCCTGCCTGCTGCTGCTGTACGAGTTGGTAGGCGAGGAGCAGGGCGTGCCGAGCGAGCAGCTGCGCGGCACCACCCAGAACGACGTGCTCAAGGAGTACATCGCGCGCGGCAACTACATCTACCCACCCGCCCCCACGATGCGGCTGACGACCGACCTCTTCCAGTACTGCCACGAACGCGTGCCACGCTGGAACACGATCTCGATCTCCGGCTACCACTTCCGCGAGAAGGGCTGCTCGGCCTTGCAGGAGGTCGCCTTCACGCTCTGCTCGGGGATCGCCTACGTGCAGGCCGCGATCGATAAGGGCTTGTCGGTCGATGACTTCGCCCCGCGCCTGGCGTTCTTCTTCAACGGCCACAACAACGTCTTCCAGGAGGTCGCCAAGTTCCGCGCGGCGCGGCGCATGTGGGCGCAGATCATGCGCGAGCGCTTCGGCGCCACCGACCCGCGGGCGTGCATGTTGCGCTTCCACACGCAGACGGGCGGCGTCACGCTTACCGCACAGCAGCCCGAGAACAACATCGTGCGCGTCGCGCTGCAGGGTTTCGCCGCCGTCTGCGGCGGCACCCAGTCGCTGCACACCAACGGCTTCGACGAGGCTTTGGCGCTGCCGACCGAGCATGCCGCGAAGATCGCGCTGCGCACGCAGCAAATCCTCGCCCACGAGTCCGGCGCCGCCGACACCGTGGACCCGTTCGCCGGCTCCTACTTCGTGGAGGCGCTCACCGACGAGATCGAGTCCCGCGCGCAGGAGCTGATCGGCAAGGTCGATGCGCTCGGCGGGTCGGTGAACGCGCTGGACTTCATCACCGGCGAGATCGACGAGTCCGCGTGGGGCTACCAGGAGCGCTACCGCATCGGCCAGGACATCGTGGTGGGGGTCAACAAGTTCGAGGAGGACGACGTCGAGGTCCCCGACCTGCTGCGCGTCGATCCCGAGTCCGAGCGCCTGCAGGTGCAGCGGCTCGCCGCCTTCAAGGACGACCGCGATCACGCGCTGGTTGAACGCCGCCTCGAAGAGCTGCGCGTGCTCGCACGCGGCGATGGCAACCTGCTGCCCGCGATTCGCGCCGCGCTCAAGGACCGCTGCTCCCTGGGCGAGGTGTGCGGGGCGATGCAGGATGTGTTCGGGCGCTACGCGCCCACGTTCTGAGACGCCCCGACCGCGCCACGTGAGAGGTCGTTTCAGGCGGGCGTCGAGCTGGGGGTATGCTGGGTGATGATGTCGCTACAATGTCGTCATCCCACGACCTGGAGGTGACCTTGCCCACTGCCACGTTCCCGGAACACGATCGGTTGGCGGCGATCGACGACCTGACCAACGAGCTTCAGGAGTGGCACGAGGCGCTGATGGAGGCGCTCGGCGACGCGTCGAAGAAGCTCACCGACGAGGCGTCGCGCCAGCGCGCGCAGGATACGATCGCGCGGCTGGTGCAGATCGACGGGGAGCTTCACAGGGCCGACTTCGACCCCGAGTGGGTGGCCGAGTTCCGCGGCCTGCTGCTCGACAGCCTGCGGGCGATGCAGCAGGCGCAGCCGCTCGATGCGTTCGACAAGCTCCTGCTCGACGTCGAGGCGATGCGTCATCTCCTGCGCGACGCACTGGACGGGCACGTCGCAGGAAGCGAGGACGACATCGCGGCCGTGGTGGGGCAGCTGCAGCAGTGGCTCCCGCGGGCCAACCAGGCCGAGCTGGCCGGGCTGATGGGCATCTCGACCCGCCAGTATCAGCGGTGGTCGCAAATGCAAGCGCAGCCGACACGTCGAGCACAGGTGGTGGCACGGCTGATCGCGATCCTCAGACGCTCCTGGACGGACGCGGGCGTCGTGGCGTGGTTCCACCGGCCACGCCCCGAGCTCGACGGCAGGCCGCCGATCGACGTGCTCGACGATCCCGCCTACGAGCAGAGCCTCTTCCGGGCCGTGAGGCAGGGCCGAGCCCAGCATGGCGCGTAGGCCCGAGGCGGTGCGGTTCGCCGACGTGGCGTTCCGCTATTCCGACTACGACACCCCGCTATGGGTGCGAGCCAACACCGAGGACGGTCGCTGGAACACCGCCCGCAGCCAGCCCACTCAATACCTCGGGCTGTCCCCCGACGGATGCTGGGCCGATCTGATCCGCCGGGAGAGTCTGCGCACGGAAGCGGAAGCCGCCCTGATCCGGATGCCGTTGTGGGTGCTCAAGATCGACGAAGAGCGAATCGCCGACTACCGCACCTTCGAGCAGGCGCAGGCCGCGGGCTTTCCCCCGGACGCGCTGATCGACGAGGACTGGGGGCGCTGTCAGATGGAGGCCACACGCCTCCAGGCGCTGGGCTTTCGCGGCGTCCTCGCTCCGTCCGCGGCGCTGCCGGGCGATACGACCCTGACGCTGTTCGGCGGCCGTCGAGCAGTCGACTGGGACGAAGAGGTTTCGCTTGCGTCAGCCATTCCGGCAAAGATCGTTACGGTCGGCGCGCCGCCGCACGGCCTGGCCGAGCGCGTGCGATTTAGTGGCGCGGAGCACGACGGGTACCTCGCGTACGCTCTTGCCCGCGCGAACGCGAGCGCCGTCGCTGAGCGCCTACCGGCCCGTGCGCCGGCCGACTCAATAGGCTTCGCCCGTGCTCCTCGCCGTCGCCTTGTGGGAAGTCGTCCTCGCGCTGCACATCATCGCCGTCGTGTTTGCCTTTGGCGCGACCTTCGCCTACCCCGTGCTGCTCGGCGCCGTCGCGAAGGCCGACCCCCGCGCGCTGCCCGCGCTCTACCGCGCCATGCACGCGATCAGCCAGCGGGTCATCATGCCGGGACTCGCAGCCGTCATTGTCTTCGGCATCTACCTCGCCTCCCACCTCCAACTGTGGAGCTCGTCTTCGTGCAGTGGGGACTCGGCGTCGCGATCGTGATCGGCGCTGTCGAGGGCGCCTACCTGGGACCGCGCGAGCGGCGCCTGATCGAGGTCGCCGACCGGGACGTCGCCGCCGCGGGGGATGGCGAGGTCGCGTTCAGCGCAGAACACGATTCGCTCATCCGCCGCATCGGCGGGATCGGGGCTTGATGGACCTGCTGGTGCTGCTCACGATCTACTTCATGGTCGCGCACACCGGGTCCTGAGCCGTTTCGCATCCCTCGACGGTATCGCCGCCAGGACGAGCGGTTTTACGTCCCTTCAGCGGTATCGCGGGGGCGCTATGGCGGGCATGAGCGGTACGCTGGGCTCCCATGAATAGGGACTATCGAGTAGCGGTTGTAGGCGCCACCGGGCAGGTCG
>CAWAFK010000004.1:0-714157 GCA_963781325.1 uncultured Solirubrobacterales bacterium | reverse complement strand
CCGCACCGTGGTGACCTTCCCCCACCGCGGCGAGGGGGAGCGCGCGGCATACAACCTCGCGCGCCTGAAAGCCACCTGGCTGACGGACGACGACGGCGGCGTGGACGTGACGGCGGCACCGCTGGAGCCCTCGCTGCGCTTCGCGGCCGCCTCCCTGCGCGAGGGCTTCATCGCCCCCTCGCTGAAGCTCGCGGTGTTCCCCGAGCACCGCCTGCTGCGCCGCCGCCGCGCCGAGCGACCGGACCTAAGCGCCGATGGCCGGCCGCGCCGCGGCGCGCTGCGCTCCTTCACCGAGCTGCGCACCGGCGACATCGTCGTCCACGAAGACCACGGCGTGGCGCGCTTCGCGGGCTTCGAGACGCGCACCGTGGCGGGCGTCACGCGCGACTACCTCTACCTCGAATACCAGGGCGACGACCGCGTGTACGTGCCCACTGAACAGCTCGCGAAGATCTCGCGCTACGTCGGGGCCGGCGCCGATCATCCGCCGCTCTCGAAGCTGGGCGGCTCGCGCTGGGAGGCGATGAAGTCGCGCGCGCGCCGCGCCGCGCAGGAGCTGGCGGGCGAGCTGCTCTCCCTCTACGCGGAGCGCCGTCGGCGCTCCGGGCACTCCTTCGAGCCCGACTCCGAGTGGGAGCGGGAACTGGAGCAGCGCTTCGCCTACACCGAGACGCCCGACCAGCGCGACGCGATCGAGGCGGTGAAGGCCGACATGGAGGCGCCGCGGCCGATGGACCGCCTGATCTGCGGCGACGTCGGCTACGGCAAGACCGAGGTGGCGCTGCGCGCCGCGTTCAAGGCTGCCACGCAGGGCAAGCAGGTGCTGATGCTGGCGCCGACGACGATCCTTGCGCAGCAGCACTTCGGCACCTTCTCCGAGCGTCTCGCCGACTACCCGGTGACGATCGACCACGTCTCCCGCTTCCGCACTCCCGCCGAGCAGAAGGAGGCGATCGCGGGCTTCGCCAAGGGCGGCGTGGACATCCTGATCGGCACCCACCGCGTGCTCTCGCGCGACGTGCGCGCGAAGGACCTCGGCCTGCTGGTCGTGGACGAGGAGCAGCGCTTCGGCGTCAAGCAGAAGGAGCTGCTGCGCCAGCTGAAGCTGCGCGTGGACGTGATCTCGATGTCCGCCACCCCGATTCCCCGCACGCTGCAGATGTCGCTGGCGGGGCTGCGCGACATCTCGGTGATCGAGACGCCCCCGGAGGGCCGCCGGCCGGTGCGCACCTACGTCGGCGAGTACGAGGAGGAGCTCGTCAAGGGCGCGATCCTGCGCGAGCACGAGCGCGGCGGGCAGGCCTTCTTCATGCACAACCGCGTCGAGTCGATCGACGAGACGGCCGAGCGCCTGCGCGCGCTGTGCCCTGGGGTGCGCTTCGCCGTGGCGCACGGCCAGATGGGCGAGGGGGAGCTGGAGAGCGTGATGATGGACTACCTGCGCGGCGGCGCCGAGGTGCTGGTGTGCACCTCGATCATCGAGTCGGGGATCGACATCCCCCAGGCCAACACGCTGATCGTCGAGCACGCCGACGCCTTCGGCCTCGCCCAGCTCTACCAGATCCGCGGGCGCGTCGGGCGCAGCCGCGAGCGCGCCTACGCCTACCTGCTGTACGACTCGGCGGCGGCGCTCACGCCGGAGGCCGCGCAGCGGCTGTCGGCGCTGTCGGACTACACCGAGCTGGGGTCGGGCTTCAAGATCGCGATGCGCGACCTGGAGATTCGCGGGGCGGGCAACCTGCTCGGCGACGAGCAGTCCGGGCACGTCGCGGCGCTGGGCTTCGAGCTGTACATGCAGATGCTCGACGAGGCCGTCCGCGAGGCCGGTCCCGCCGAGGGCGAGGATGGCGAGGAGCTGCCCGAGCCCGTGCGCCTCGACGTCAACGTGGACGCCTACGTGCCGCCCGACTACGTCCCCTACGAGCAGGCCAAGATCGAGATCCATCGGCGCGTCGCGGGCGCGCTGGAGGTCGCTGACGTCGAGCGCCTGCGCGAGGAGCTCGAGGACCGCTTCGGCCCCGTGCCCGAGCCGCTCGGCAACCTGCTCGCGCTGCAGCGCGCCCGCATCAAGCTCGGCCAGGCGGGCGCGCGCGCGGTGAGCTTCCGCGGCGATCGCCTCGCGGTCACGCCGATCGACCTCGACTCCGCCCGTGCGCGGCGCCTGCGCGAGCAGCTGCCCGAGGCGCTGTACGAGTCGGGCAAATCGCAGGTGTCGGTGCGCGTCCCGCGCGAGGGCCCCGAGCGCTTCCCCGCCGTGGTGCACGCCGCCGACGTGCTGCTGTCGGTCGTGCGCGAGGCGGCGTAGTGGCCCGGCGGGCGACGATCGATCGGGGACGGGACGGGACGGGGACGGGATCGGAATTGGGATTGGGGATTGGGGATTGGGGTCGCGTAGCGCAATCGAGCAAAGGCCGCATAAGAGCCCTTAAGAAACTCGTTAGACGTCGCTTACGGACATCCATTAGAGTGCGGTTCCTGTGATCAAGCCGATCCGTTGTGCTGCGGCGCTGGGCGCCTTTTTCTTTGCCGTCGGGGGTCTCGCCGCGTGTGGCGGTGGCATCCCCGGCGACGCCGTGGTGCAGGTCAACGGCCAGCCGATCACGAAGGCGACCCTGGATCATTGGGTCGGGGTCGCGGCCGCCGCTTCGAGCGCGACCGCCGCGGGGCAGAAGGCCGCCAAGCCGGTCGTGCCCGACCCGCCCACCTACACCAACTGCATCGCCCACCTCAAAGCCACCGAACCGAAACCGGCGAAGGGGCAGCAGCCGAAGACCGAAGCGGCGCTCAAGGCCGAGTGCGAACAGCAGTACACGGCCCTCAAGCAGCAGGCGCTGAGCTTCCTGATCGGCGTCGACTGGGTGCTCGGGCAGGCCGAAGAACAGGGGATCAAGCTCAGCGACAAGGAAGTCGAGGCGAAGTTCAACGCGCTCAAGAAGCAGCAGTTCCCCAAGGAAGCCGAATACCAGAAATTCCTGGCGAGCACCTCATACACCGTCAGCGACCTGCTGCTGCGGGTGAAGTACGGGATGCTCACGACCAAAATCCAGGAAAAGGTCACCAAGGAAGCCAAAAAGAATGTGAACGAAGCGGCGGTGGCCAAGTACTACAACGAACACAAGTCCACGTACGGCAAACCGGAATCGCGCGACGTGCGGATCATCCTCACGAAGACCGAAGCCGAGGCCGAGCAGGCGAAGAAGGAAATCGAATCGGGCAAGAGCTTCGCGAGCGTCGCCAAGAGCAAGTCGATCGACCCGACCAGCAAGAGCGCCGGAGGCGAAGTCAAGGGCGTCGTCAAGGGGCAGGAGCAGAAGGCGCTCAGCGAAGCGGTATTCGCCGCCAAGCCGGGCGTGCTCGGCGGCCCGGTGAAGACGCCCTTCGGCTACTACATCTACGAAGTCACGGCGACCCACCCCTCCAGCCAGCAGAGCCTCGCGCAGGTGAAAGAAACAGTCAAAAGCCAGCTCGCCTCCACCCAGCAGCAGGCGGCATTCACCAAGTTCGTCAAGGAATTCCGCAGCCGTTGGGAAGGGCGTACCGAATGCCGCACCGGCTACACGGTGCAGGACTGCAAAGGCTACAAAGCGCCCAAGGCCGCCACCGGGGCGGCGGGCGCGGCGGGAGCCACCGGGGCGGCGGGCGCTGCCGGATAGGCGGCGCTACACAAGATCGTGGATTTGCGCTAGAGTCGGCCTGCTGTGTTCAAGCCCATCCGTTGTGTCGCGGCGCTAGGCGCCGTTTTCTTTGCCGTTGTGGGGCTCGCCGCGTGCGGTGGCGGCATCCCCAGCAACGCCGTGGTGCAGGTCAACGGCCAGCCGATCACGAAGGCGACGTTCGAACACTGGCTCGGGGTGGCGGCCTCCGCGAGCGCGGCGGCGGTGCCGGGGCAGAAAGCCCCCACACCGGTCGTGCCCGACCCGCCCACCTACACCAAGTGCATCGCCCACCTCAAAGAAATCGAACCGAAGCCAGCCAAGGGACAGCAGCCAAAGACCGAAGCGGCGCTCAAGGCGCAGTGCGAACAGCAGTACAAAGCGCTGCAGCAAACGACCCTCGGCTTCCTGATCAGCGCCGATTGGGTGATCGGGCAAGCCGAAGAACAGGGCGTCAAGCTCAGCGACAAGGAAGTCGAGAAGAAGTTCAACGAACTCAAGAAGCAGCAGTTCCCCAAGGAAGCCGAATTCCAGAAATTCCTGGCCACCACCGGGCAGACGGTCTCCGACCTGCTGCTGCGCGTGAAGCTCAGCCTGCTGACGACCAAAATCCAGGAAAAAGTCACCAAGGAAGCCAAGAAGAGCGTGAACGAAGCAGCGGTCGCCAAGTACTACAACGAACACAAGTCCACGTATGGCAAACCGGAATCGCGCGATCTTCTGATCGTGCTCACGAAGACCGAAGCCGAGGCCCTGCAGGCGAAGAAGGAAATCGAATCGGGCAAGAGCTTTGCGAGCGTCGCCAAGAGCAAATCGATCGACCCGACCAGCAAGAGCACCGGTGGCGAAATCAAAGGCGTCGTCAAGGGCCAGGAGCAGAAGGCGCTCAGCGAAGCGGCGTTCGCAGCCAAGCAGGGCGTGCTCGGCGGCGCCGTGAAGACGCCGTTCGGCTACTACATCTACGAAGTCAAGGCGATCCACCCCTCGAGCCAGCAGAGCCTCGCGCAAGTGAAGGAAACAGTCAAAAGCCAGCTCGCCTCCACCCAGCAGCAGACGGCGCTCACCAAGTTCGTCAAGGAATTCGAAAAAAGGTGGAAGGGGCGCACCGAATGCCGCACGGGCTACGTGATGCAGCGGTGCGAGCAGTACACGGCGCCGAAGACCACGCCGAGCACCCCGGTCCCCACGCCTGCCGGCTAGCGCGGAGCGCCCGGCCCGCGGGCTGACGAACCTTGAGCCAGATCGACCGAGTCCACGCCCGCCAGATTCTCGACAGCCGGGGCAATCCGACGGTCGAGGTGGAGATCGTCCTGCGCTCCGGCGCGCGCGGCCATGCGGCGATCCCCTCGGGGGCCTCCACGGGAGAGTTTGAGGCGACCGAGCTGCGCGATGGCGGGGAGCGCTGGGGCGGGAAGGGCGTGAGCCGCGCGGTGGCGGGCGTCACCGGCGAGATCGCGGACGCGGTGCGGGGTCTCGACGCCCGCGACCAAAGCGGGCTCGACGGGGCGTTGATCGAGCTCGACGGCACCCCCAACAAGTCACGTCTGGGCGCCAACGCGATTCTCGGCGTATCGCTCGCGGCGGCGCACGCCCAGGCCGCGGAGGAGGGCCTGCCGCTGTGGCGCTTCCTCGGCGGTGAGGCTGCCCGCGTGCTGCCGGTGCCGATGATGAACGTGCTCAACGGCGGCGCCCATGCGGACAACAGCGTCGACTTCCAGGAGTTCATGGTGGTGCCCTGCGGCGCGGAGAGCTTCTCCGAGTGCCTGCGCATGGGCGTCGAGGTGTTCCACGCGCTGAAAGCAACGCTGCACAAGCGCGGCCTCTCCACGGCCGGCGGCGACGAGGGCGGCTTCGCGCCCAACCTGGCCTCCAACGAGGAGGCGCTGGAGATGTTGATCGTCGGCATCGAAGCGGCCGGCTACGAGCCCGGCGGGGATGTGGCGATCGCGCTGGACCCCGCCACCAGCGAGCTCTACCGCGACGGCGCCTACGTGCTGGAGCACGAGGGCCGCACGCTGAGCGCCGCCGAGCTCGCTGACTACTGGGCCACGCTGGCAGCGCGCTACCCGATCGTCTCGCTCGAGGACGGCATGGCCGAGGAGGACTGGGATGGCTGGAAGACGCTCACCGAGCGCGTCGGAGAGCACCTGCAGCTGGTGGGGGACGACGTGTTCGTGACTAACACCGAGCGCCTGCAGCGAGGGATCGAGCTGGGGGTCGCCAATTCGATCCTCGTCAAGGTCAATCAGATCGGCACCCTCACCGAGACTCTCGCCGCGATCGCGCTGGCACGCGAGGCCGGCTACACGGCGGTGATGAGCCACCGCTCGGGGGAGACCGAGGACGTGACGATCGCCGACCTCGCGGTGGCGACGGGCTGTGGGCAGATCAAGACCGGCGCCCCCTCGCGCTCCGATCGCACCGCCAAGTACAACCAGCTGCTGCGGATCGAGGAGCAGCTGGGCGCCGACGCCGAGTTCCCCGGGCGCTCGGTGTTCCGTCGCTGAGAGGGTGGCGCAGCCGGCCGAAGGGCCGGCTGGCCGAAACGGGGACCGATTACGGGCGACACTCCGGTCGGGCCCTCTTCTTTCAGTCAGCAGGAGCTTCCCCCTCGGGGGCGAATGCGAGAAGGGATGCGATCGACTACGCGCGTGCGCTGGGACCGCCTGGGCCGGATGGCGATGCTGTGCGTGCTGGGGGCGCTGCTGTACCTCTACCTGAGTGCCGGCGTCTCGCTGGTGGCGACGTGGAAAGAGGCGCGGGGTGATAGCGCGCAACTGGCGGTGCTGGAGCGCCAGCACGCGGCGCTGGAGGCTCAGCGTGCCTCCCTCACCAACCCGGGAACGCTCGTGCGGGAGGCCCGCCGCCTCGGCATGATCCGCCCGGGTGAGCAGAGCTACGTGATCACGGGCCTGCCCTCGAACTGACGGGTCGGGTGCCCTGAGCGCTGGGTCGTGGGCGCTGCTACCCTCGCGGCCCGTGCCGGGCTTCGAGAATGCGATCCACCAGTGGCGCCAGGGCCAGCGTCGCCTCGAACAGGCCCCGCCGGAGCGCCGGCTGCTGCTGGAGCGGGTGGTGGACACGCTGGTGGCGGAGCTGCGCCGGCGCCTGGGCGGCCGATTTTCGGCGGAGGAGCTAGCAGGTCTATACGAACGGGGCACCTCGTGGTGCCTGCAGCTGGCGATGGACACCGCCCCCGCCGACCCGTGGGCGTGGGACTCGGGCATCGTCGCGGACGCCGCCTTCGGGCGCTACCTTCGCGAGGCGACCGACTACGCCGGGGGACGGCAGGTGGTTGCCGAGTAGGTGCGAAAACGACGCCTCCAGGGCGTCGCCTCAGTCATCCCCGCCGACGCGGCGGATGACTATCTGGTCCTCCTCGACGAGGACCTCGACGGGGCGGTGGCCGGCCCAGTGCTCGGCGTAGATCGGGTTGTCCTGGACGGCCGGGTCCAGCCACAGGCCGTAGCCCTCCTCGCCGTGGTCGAAGGTGCCCTCCAGGGGAGCGCTGCTGCGCGTGGCTGTGGTGCGTCGCCGGCCGCGTCCTCCGCGCCGGCTGCGCCGGCGGGCCGGTGTCTCCTCCTCGTCCTCCTCGTCGCTTTCCTCCTCGTCCGCGCCCCGCTCGGCCCGTTCGGCGCGCTCGCGCTCCGCCGCGGCCTCGGCCTCCGCCCGCTCGCGCTCGGCCTCCAGCGCGGCCGCCTCGAGCTCGGCGGCGATCAGCGCGTCGTCCTCGGCGCGGAGGTCGATCTCGTCGTTGAAGTCGGCCGCGGCTGTGCCGGACGCGGCCTCCTCGCTCCCGACCAGCTCGTTCTGGCGCTTGAACTGCTCGATCTCCTGCACAGTCACCTCGAGCTGGTGGGCGACCCAGGCATCGGTGCGACCCTGGCGTACCCAGGCGCGGATCTGGTTGAGCTGTGGGCGGAGCGACTTGCGTGGCATGGACGGTCCGGGAGACTAGCGCATGGGCGTCGTCGATCGCCTCGGCAGGCTTCGCCTCTGCGCGCGAGCGGCCTTCCCGCGCGCTTTCCCAAGCGAGCGAAAAGCTCGAAGAGCGCCGTGCGATGGGTGGCTATGAGTAGGTTTGACGCAGCCGCGGCAGAAATTTGTGCTTGCGCGCGTTATATGGTCGGAGCCGGTCGGCCGCCGGACGATGATCCCATTTCCGGGGCTATCGAATATATGCTTGGACGAAGGCCTGGTCTGCCGGTGATCGTGTCAGGTGCCGTCGGCCCAAACGAAAGGGTGCATGGAATGCTGGTCCTGACGCGCAAGACCAATCAGAGCATCATGATCGGCGACGACGTCGAGGTGTCGGTGCTGTCGGTCGTCGGCGAGAAGGTGCGCATCGGCATTCAGGCGCCTCCCGACGTGCCGGTCTTCCGGACCGAGATCTACATCGAGATCCAGCGCCAGCAGGGCGAAGGCAAGCCTTCCGAGGATGTCCGCTCGGAGGTGGACGACGCCATCCAGGGGTTGGGCGAGAAGGATTAGCTACTTCCTGCGGAAAAAGTAGCGTGTTGAGGGTGGCTTTCCGTCCGGTCTGATCGCCAGAATGTGCCGCAAATGAGCGGGTTTCTGGTCGAAAGGGGTCGGTATGTTGACGTTGTCGGCGGGGCAGGCGGAGTGCTTGTGGGACGAGGCGTTGCCGGTCGAGGTCAAGGAGTTGCCGCAGGATCTGGCGGCGCTGGATTTGCTGCTCTCGGACCCGGGGTTGCTTGGGCCGGTCGTGGAGCGCTTTCGCCAGGAGGTGGTCGAGCAGAAGCGGGCGGTGTTGACGGATGGCCGTCCGACGATCGCGATGGAGACGTTCATTCGCTTGATGGTGCTCAAGACGCGCTATCGGTGGGGGTATCGGACGCTGGTGGCGGAGGTCTCGGACTCGATTCACTTGCGGCGGTTCTGCCGGATCTCGCTGAGCGAGCGGGTGCCGGACGAGTCGACGGTCCGCAAGCTTGCCCGCAGGATCGGCCCCGAGACGGTGTCGGAGCTGACGCGCGCGCTGATCGCCAGGGCGACGCGCGAGAAGCGCTTTCGTCCTCGTGCGGTGCGGATCGACTCGACTGTCGTCGAGGCGGATGTGAAGTATCCGACCGATGCGGGGTTGGCCTCGCATGGGGTGCGTGCGCTCGCGCGGGAGGCTCGCAAGCTGGCGCAGCGGGTCGGCGAGAGCGAGCGGCGGGTGCGGGATCGCTCGCGGGCGATGGGTCGCCGGTTGCGGGGAATCACGCGCACGATCCGGGCTCGCTCAGGGGAAGCGAAGGCGCAGGTGCTCAAGCTCACGGCGCAGACCGGCGAGCTGTTGGAGCGCTCGGTGAGCGAGGCCAGGCAGCTGGTGAAACTCGCGCGGTCCAAGGCGCGAGGCCGCGGCGCAAAGGCGAAGCTGAAGGCGGCGACCAAGCTCGAGCAGCTCGTGGATCGCTGCGAGAAGGTCGCCTCCCAGATCAAGCAGCGCGTGGCGGGAGAGCCGATCTCAAACCGGATCGTGTCGCTGGCCGACCCGGACGCCAGGCCGATCCGCAAGGGCAAGCTGGGCAAGCCCAACGAGTTCGGGTATGTGACCCAGCTCGCGGAGGTGACCGAGAACACCAAGCGCGGCGCACGAGGGTTGATCCTGCCGGCGGCGACCGCGCCGGGCAACCCGACCGAGAACACACTGCTCCCCGACACCGTCGCGGAACTCAAACGGCTCGGGATCTCCCCGCGCGAGCTGGCGCTCGACGGCGGGTTCATGCCCGGCCCGACGAACGAGGCACTCAAAGATCTCGCACCAGAGCGAGTGTTCATCTCCGGCCGCCAGGAACCAGGCTCCAGACACACCAACAAGCGGTTGCAACGCTACCGAACAGGCGAGGAGGGCCGAATCAGCCACCTCAAGCGCCGCTACGGGATGGGCCGCAGCCGCCTGAAGGGCACCGAAGGCCAGAAGATCTGGACCGAGTGGGGAATCCTCGCCTATAACGCCGACACGCTCGCCATCCGAGCCGCCTGAAACACTCCAGTCGCTCGACAAGAGCAACCCACTCATTCAGAAACGGCCGCGCCCTCGACCAGCGCGGCCGTTTCTATGCTCCAGAGTTTTTCCGCAGGAAGTAGCTAACTGCCCAGCAGTTGGTAGAGCGTGAAGAACATCGCCACGGTGACGACCACCGCGGTGAGGATCAGCGCCAGCACCAGCAGCGTGAAGCGAACCGTGCCGCGCTTGTTGCGCCGCTGCACCTGACGCTTCAGCGCGCGCTGCTCGGCGGTGCGGCGCAGCGAGTCGCGGCGGTGGCGGTCGAGCGAGATCTCCTCGGCGAACGCCTCCTCGATCTCGGCGACGCTGCGCCTCATTTTCATGGCCTGCATCGCCACCAGCCTACTCCCCGGAGTCCGTCGAGCTCATCGGGCCTACCCCACCGGGGCCTTGCCCTCGGCGCGCTCGTACACCTTGACGAAGCGCAGGTAGCTCTGCGCAATCTGCTGCGCCGCCACGCGACGCTCGATCTTGCCGTCCACATACGCTTTGAGCGGGTCCCACCAGATCGAGCGCCCGATCGCGAAGCCCACGAAGCCATCCACCGGGGCGGCCTCGCCGAGCCAGTGGTCCACCTTCGCGTCGTCCGCGCCGCGGCCGAGCACCACGCACACCACGCCGTCGCGCCCCCCCGTGCGGGCCTGCGCGACGAGCATCTCGCAGTCCGAGCGCTCATCGACGCCCTCGATCTTCCACACGTCCACCTCGATCCCCGCGTCCTGGATCTCGGCGATCGTGCGGCGCATCAGCTCGGGGCGCAGCTCCCCGTCGTAGCGCTCGCCGTCGCCACTCACCGCCTCTAGCTGCGCGGGCGTGGCGGGCACGAGCAGCTCGAACAGGAACTTGCGCTCGTGCTCGTGCAACCAGTCGGACAGCCGCTTGAGCTTCTCGCGCTGCTCACCGTTGCCATCGGCGTCCCCATCGGGGTTGTAGCGCACCAGCACCTTCGTGAAATCGGGGTCGAAGCGCTCGATGTGCTCGCCGAACCGCTCTCCGTACTGGAAGTCGAACATCTCCTGGCCCGAGCGCTCGGCGGGCATCGCCAGCCGCAGGCCCTGTGCGCGGGACTCCTCGGGAACGGTCGAGCCGAACTGCTCGTCCACCAGCACCCCCGTCACCGACGGGTCGGCGCCGGCGGCCACGGCGTGGCGCAGGCCCTCGAAGACAAGGTGCTTGGCGTCGGCGATCATCGCCGTCTGCTCCGGGTCGGGGTCGCCCTCGATGCCGAAGAACTTCTTCTGGAAGGAGCCGCGGTGGTCGAACGCGAGGATGTAGAGCTGCTTGTCATAGCCGAGTGAGGTCATGCCCTGACTCTATCGGGAGGGGGCTCGGGGGGAGGGCCTGCCCTCCCCCCGCTCTCATGCCCGGACTCTACCGCCGGGGCACCGCGGAGGGAAGCCGGGAGGGGCCTAGAATGGATCGGCGATGTCTTCGGGTGCCGATCTGTTCGTGGTGTGCAAGCAGTGCGGGTCGGAGGTCAGCCCCTACATCACCGAGTGTCCCTACTGCGGCACCCGCCTGCGCCGGCGCGCGCCGAAGCTGCCGCGCGAGCACACCCCCCAGCGCGCCTCGCATCGAGCGCGGCTGCCGGTGCCCTCGCTCGGGCGCCTGCGCCGGGGCGAGATCGCGGGGGTGCGCGCGGACTCCCCGCCGTTCGCCACGATCGCGCTGGTGGCGGCCAGCTGCGTGCTGTGGGTGCTCACCAGCGGCGGCTATCTCGCGCTCTACCGCCTGGTGGTGGTGGGGCCGCTGCGCGGCGACTGGTGGAAGCTCCTCACCACTCAGTTCGGCTACGAAAGCGGCTTCTTCGGAGGCGTGTACGCGTTCTCCGCGCTGCTGACGGTGGCGATCTTCGGCTGGCTGCTGGAGCGCCGTCATGGCCCCTTCGTGGTGTTGGCCCTGTTCTTCGGCGCTGGCGCCAGCGGCGCGCTGGTGGCGCTCGCCGTCTACCCGCTGCCGATCGTCAGCGGCGCCAACGCCGGTGCGCTCGCGCTACTCGCCGCTTGGGCCATACCCGACCTGCAGGCCGCCAGAGCCAAGCGCTTTTACGACGGCGATCTGCTCGGCACCGCGACGATCGCCGCGGTGCTGCTGGTGATGCCGTTCGCCCGCTGGGAGGCCAGCTGGCTGGCGGGAGTCGCCGGTGCGGTGGTGGGGCTGGTGCTGGGCTACGGTCTCAGCAGCGCTCGCGCGGAGGCCGCGTGAGCGCGCATATTCCACTCGGCGTACCATTGCGAGCTCTGCGTACCATTGCGAGCATGTGATCTGCGCACGGTGGCGCTGGGGCGATCTTCGGTCGGCCAGGCTCTCCGGGCTCGTCGCCAGACACCCATCCCCAAATCCAAAAAATAAAGATCGAGAGCGAGGCTGTAGAACATGGAGATCCGCTTCCTCGGCCACGCGGCCTTCGAGCTGCGTGACGGCGACACCACGGTGCTGATCGATCCCTTCCTCACCGGCAACCCCAAGGCGGCGGTCGGCGCCGATGAGTTGAGCCCTGACGCGATCCTGCTTACCCACGGGCACGCCGATCACCTCGGCGACACCGTCTCGATCGCCAAGCGCACCGGCGCCGACGTGGTAGCGATCGTGGAGATCGCCAACGAGCTCACCGCGGACGGCGTGCCGAACGTGAGCGACCCCAACCTCGGCGGTACCGTGGAGCGCGATTGGGGCTGGGTGCGGCTGGTCCCCGCATGGCACACCTCCACCACTCCCAAGGGCACCGCCAACGTCCCCGCCGGCCTGGTGGTCGGCTTCGGCGGCAAGGTCGTCTACCACCTCGGCGACACGGCGCTCTTCTCCGACCTGCAGCTGGTCGGCCGCCGTCAGCCGATCGATGTGGCGCTGATGTGCATCGGCGGCCACTACACGATGGACCGCTTCGACGCCGTCGAGGCCGCGCGGCTGGTTGGCGCCAAGCAGGTGATTCCCTGCCACTACGACACCTTCCCCGCGATCCACACCGACGTGCGCGCGTTCAAGGCCGACGTGGAGGCGGACGGCGCTTCGCAGGTGGTGGTGCTCGCCCCGGGGGAGTTGCATACGCCGTGACTCACGCGGTGGTGCTGATCGAGGCCGAACGCGACGCCCTCTCCACGCTGGGGGGCGCTCTGGCGGAGATCGAGGGGGTCGCCGAGGCCTACTCGGTGACGGGCGAGTGGGACTTCGTCGCGATCGTCCGCGTTCCCGACCATGAGCAGCTCGCCGATGTCGTCACCGGGCACATCACCACGCTGCCGGGCGTATCGCGCACGCAGACGATGGTTGCCTTTCAGGCCTACTCCCGCCACGATCTGGAGGCGCTCTTCTCCGTCGGTGAATGAGTCTGGCCGGACGGCCAGGGATGGTGTAGGCTGAGGGGGTGTCCGACGGCGGCGCACCCCAGGTCCAGAGCCCCCCAGCTCAGAGCGCCACCAGCCTGGGCGAGCGCGAGGACTTCCGCGCGACCTCCGACCCCGCGCTAACCGAGGCCGGCGACCGCGGCCGCGTGGAGCTGCTCGACTACCGCCAGCTGTACTCGCTGTGGGAGCGCCAGCATTGGGCCGTGCAGGATCTCGACTTCAGCCAGGACCGGATCGACTGGCACGAGCGCATCGACGCCGAGGAGCGCTATGCGCGGATGTACGGGCTCTCCTCGTTCTTCGTCGGCGAGCAGCGCGTCGCCGCGGAGCTCGGGCCGATGATGCGCGCCTGCCCCGACGAGGACATGCGCATCTTTCTCTGCACCCAAATTGCGGACGAGGCCCGCCACGTGGCGTTCTTCGACCGCTTCTACTCCGAGGTGGGGGTGCTGGAGGCCGACGACCTCGGTGGGCGCCTCGCCGAGACCAGCCGGCACCTCAACCCCGAGTTCGAGGAGCTGTTCGACGAGCTGCTGCGCGGACGCGTCGACCGCCTCGCGCGCGAGCCCGAGGACACCGAGGCGCTGGTCGAGGCCGTCACGATCTACCACATGGTGATCGAGGGGATGCTCGCACTCACCGGCCAGCACTTCATCATCTCCTACAACGAACGCGTCGGCACGCTACCCGCCTTCGTCGAAGGCTTCATCAACGTCGCCCGCGACGAGCACCGCCACGTCGCCTTCGGGGCGCGCTTCCTGCGCGACATGGCGCGCGAGGACGAGCGCTACAAGGCCGCGATCGGTCGCACCCTGGCGGAGGTCGCGCCCGCCGCCGAGGGCGTGCTGCGCCCCAAGTGGATGGACGAGACCGAAGAGGACATCGAACTGCTCGGTGTGCGGATCTCCGAAACCCGCGAATTCGCCGCCACCGCTCTGAGCCGGCGGCTGAAGGTCATCGGGCTCGGGTAGGCTCGGGCGCGGATGCCCGCGCTGCCTCTCAAGAGCGAGTACGGCCCCACGCTCGGGGAGCTGCTCGCGCCCCGCTGGCGGCGCGCGTCGGCGGGGGTGCGTTTCCTGTGGGCGGGGGCGGCGGCGCTGCTGGTGGCCGCGATCGCGGGCGCCGCGCTGGCGCTCGCCAGCCCCACGGTCTCCCACGGAGGGCCGGTGCCGTTCAGCTTCAGCTACGCGGGGCTCCACCGCACCAGCCCAGCCCCCGGCGGGTACGCGAAGGTGCAGCGCGTCGTCGGTGGCCGGCTGGAGGACTCCTTCGCGGTGCAACCCCTCCTACTGCCCCCCTACCACGGTGCGCTTGGCTCGGCGCTGGCGATGTACGCGACGGGTTACATCCAGCGCCTCGCCGCCGCCCGCCTACCCGGGCAGAGCGGGTTCGTGTTGCGCGGGCAGGGCAGCACGCAGATCGACGCGGTGTCGAGCTACGCCACCTACAACGTCTTCTACACGACCACCGTGCAGGGGCGGGAGATGTATGGGCGCAACGTGCTGCTGCTCGCCGACCTGCCGGGTGCGCGCCGGGGCGTTGAGATCGCGATGCTCACCACGGTCGCCGGCAACCACCAGGTCACCTCGCCGCTCGACGTGGGCGTCAAAGGCGCGCTGGAAGAACCGCTGGGGACGTTCTCGCTGGGATAGCACGAGCCTGGATCGATCCGCCCCGTTGGGGCCCTGCTGGCTGTGCGCCCCGTAGGCTCTGCTGGCTGTGGGGTGGCGCCACGAAAAGCCCACGCTCTCAGCTGCTCGAGGCCGAGTAGCGTAACCCGACTACCGGCCGTCGGGTTACTGCTGGGGGACGCCGCCGCTGGGGTTTTCAGTTGTCGAGGGTTCGGCGGGGGTTCCCCCAGCGCCAGAGGTGCCCGGTTCGGCGGGTTCGCCAGTGGTAACCGGTTCCGTGGTGGACGACGTTGTTTCGACCGGCGGCGGCGTCGTGGTGGGCGTGGTGCTCGTCACTGTCGGATCGTCGGCTGGCGCAGCGGGAGTGCTGGTGGTGGTGTCGGTGGGTGGAAGCGCGGTGGTCTCGGTGGTCACCTGCACGACCGCGGGCGGCGCAACCGGCGGCTGGGCGACGGGCGCGGAGACGGGCGGCTTGACGACGGGGGGCAGGTTCGTGGCATCGGTCGGGGTGGGGGTGTGGGGATGCAGACGCGTGCCGGCAGCGCCTGTGGACTGCGACTTGAGCGGCGGGCGGCGGTGGACGCGGCGGGTCGCGAGCTGCGCGGCGTCGGTCGCCGCGGCGACGTGGATGCCGGCGCTGATCGGCTGGGGCACCGAGCGGACCACCAGCGGCGCGGGGTTGTGCGCGAGTGCGACGGAGCCGGCTGAAGCGACTGCCGATGTGGAGGGGTGACGGCGGACATGAGCGGGATGGCTGACGGCAACCGCGCCTGCGGTGACGAGCGCGGCGGCGGCCAGGGTGGCGGCGGCCTTCGTCGCAATCGCTCCCGCACCGGCGGTCACAAGACCTCCCGTGGCGCTCGCGCCCCCGGCGGCCCCCGCCCCGGCACCTACCGTGAGCAGTCCGCCCGCGGCACCGGCCGCGCCGGCTCCGCCGGTCGCTCCGCTCGCGGCGCTCATCCCGGCCCCGGCGCTCCCGGCACCAGCGGCGTGGCCGGCGGCCGAGGAGGCGCCGAACTTGCCGAGCACTAGGTGCTTGAGCAGCAGTAGCGGCCCGACGGGGAAGATCGCGGCGAGCGCGTGGTTGTTGTCCTTGAGCAGCTTGCGGAACGTGCGGCAGCGCTCGCAGTCGCGCAGGTGTCGGCGCGCCGGAGGGCTGATCTTGACGAGGCCCTCCGCCACTTCCCCGAGCTCGCCCCGCACCTCATCGCAGCTGAGCTTGCGCGCCTCCGCGGCCTCCGCGAGAGAGATACGGGCGCGCACTAGCAGTGACTTCACCGAGGGCACCGTGGTGTCCATCGTGTGCGCGATCTGCTCGTAGGAGAGCGCGTCGATCTCGCGCAGCAGCAGCGCGGTGCGCTGGGTCTCGGGCAGCTGCTGCACGTCGCCGATCAGCTGGCGGAAGCCCTCGCGGCGCAGCACCTGATCTCCGGTGGAGAGGCCGTGCTCGGCGAAGTGGATGTCCATCGAGTCCACCCCGATCGCGGAGGCGCGGCGCAGGTGGTTGAGCGAGCGGTTGCGCGCGATCCGGTACAGCCACGGGCGCACATTGATCGGGCGCTCGTCGGCGAGCACCGCGTTGAAGGCGGCCACGAACACCTCCTGCAGCACGTCCTCGGCGTCCTCGCGCGAGCCCAGCATGTGCCGGCAGAAGGAGAGCAGGCGGGAGTGGTAGCGCGAGAACAGCGTCTCGAAGGCGGCGTGCTGGCCGCGGCGCGTGAGCGCGATCAGGCGCTCGTCCGGCTGCAGGCGCAGCAGCGGGCTGGCCCCCCGCAGGCCGGGTGCGACGCCTGGTTTTAGTGCAGTGACCTCCACGGTGGTCTCGACTGGCAGAAGAGGGGCCCGGCTAGCCGGCCTACGGCCGGCTGCACCACCCTCTAGACGCGGCGTTGCGGCTTTGTCCTTATAGACACGGTACCAACCGCTTAAGTTGCGGCTGGGGAGTCGCTGCTAGCGCTCCTGCATGTGTTCTACCCGTGCATAGCCAAGGGAAGATAAAGAGTAGGGTCGGATGGGCTGGGTGGAGATAGGGCGCCTATACAACTCTCGTCGGCCGCCAACCCGCTCGTAGGGTGCTCCCGCTTACGCCGCTCTCAATAGACTGAGGCGGGTAGTCGCAGAGAGGAGCAGGGGCATCCGCGCCCGGGTGGCGGAACGGTATACGCAGCCGACTTAAAATCGGCGCCTCGAAAGGGTTTGTGGGTTCGACTCCCACCCCGGGCACTCCCGTTGCGGGCAGGCAGCGGGTAGAGTCGCAGCGAGCATGGCCGCGGAGCGCACCTCACCGCCGCAGGAGCAGACGACCTCCTTCCATGGCGGCCGCTTGGTGGCGCGGCGCCTGAAGGCGCACGGGGTCAGCCACCTGTTCACGCTGTCCGGTGGGCATCTCTTCTCGATCTACGACGGCTGCCGCGCGGAGGGGATCGAGATCGTGGACGTGCGCCACGAGCAGACGGCGGCGTTTGCGGCGGAGGGCTGGGCGAAGGTGACGCGCGAGGTGGGCGTATGCGCGCTGACGGCGGGGCCGGGGGTGACCAATGGGATGAGCGCGATCGCCAGCGCGCAGGCCAACCATTCGCCGATCCTGGTGCTGGGCGGGCGCGCGCCGGCGGGCCGCTGGGGGCAGGGCTCGCTGCAGGAGATCGACCACGTGCCGTTCGTGCGGCCACTCGCCAAGCTGGCGGCGACGGCGGGGAGCGCGGCGGAGATCCCCGAGTTGGTGGAGGACGCGTTCGCGGCGGCGATCGCCCCACACGGAGGACCGGCGTTCGTGGATCTGCCGATGGACTACGTGTTCATGGAGGCCGCGGAGCCTGAGGTCCGGCGGGAGGATGGCAAGGGCGCGAAGGGAGCGCCGGAGGACGTGATCGAGGCGGCGGGAAGGCTGCTGGGAGGAGCCGAGCGCCCGGTGATCATGGCGGGCACCGACCTCTACTGGGGCCACGGGGAGGCGGCGCTGCGGGAGCTGGCAGAGGCTTTGTGTATTCCGGTGTTCCTCAACGGCCTCGCGCGGGGCTGTGTGGCGGCCGATCACGAGTTGTGCTTCTCGCGCACGCGCAGCCGCGCCCTGCGGGAGGCGGACGTGGCGCTCGTGATCGGGGTGCCGATGGACTTCCGCCTGGGCTTCGGGGGGGCGTTCGGGGAGGAGACGGAGATCGTCGCGATCGACGTGGCCGAGCCCCAGCGCCGCCACCCGCGGGAGCCGGCGGTGGAGCTGTACGGGTCGCCGAGCGAGACACTGGGCGACCTGCGCCGAGCGGCGAGCAAGCGCGCCGCGGCGGCCGCGGGCGGGTCAGCCCGGCGCGGCGACTGGGTGGCGCGGCTGCGCGCCGCGGAGGCGGAGCTGCGGGCGGGCGAGCGGGCAGAGCTGCAGGACGCGAGGGCGCCGTTGCATCCACTGCGCGTGTACGCCGAGCTGGCGGAGGTGCTGGATCGCGATGCGATCGTGATCGGCGACGGCGGCGACTTCGTCTCCTACGCCGGCCGCGTGGTGGATAGCTTCGAGCCGGGGTGCTGGCTAGACCCGGGGCCGTTCGGGTGTCTCGGCGCCGGGCCGGGGTATGCGCTGGCGGCGAAGCTGGCGCGGCCGGAGCGCCAGGTGGTGCTGCTGCTGGGCGACGGCGCGTTTGGCTTCGCGGGGATGGAGTGGGACACGCTGGCGCGCCACGGAGTGAACGTGGTCGGTGTGATCGGCAACAACGGGATATGGGGCCTCGAGAAGCACCCGATGGAGCTCGTGTACGGGTACTCGGTGGCGGCCGACCTGCGACCGGGCACCCGCTACGACCAGGTGGCGGAGGCGCTGGGCTGCGAAGGCGAGCTGGTGGAGCGCCCCGAGCAGTTGCGCGGCGCGCTGGAGCGGGCGCTCGGGGCGGTCCGCCCGGCGCTGGTGAACGTGTTGACCGATCCGAGTGTGGCGTATCCGCGCCGGTCCAACCTCGCGTAGGCCTTGAAAGCGAGGAAGCCGCCCGGCAGGGGGCGGCTTCCTCAGGTAGGCCTCGAGGGACAGGCAGGGGTACGTTCCTCAGAGGCCTCGGGGGTAGGGTGACCCGGACGGCGGGAATGCCGATCGCTCGGCAGGTTCGCCCAGGTCTATGGACCGGCTGAGGGGTATAAGACACCAGTGCCCTACACCTCCTCGAAAAGGAGTGTATCGGATATCGGAATCCAATGCAACCCCAATCGAAAAACATTTCAGATCGACCATTCACCCCACTCTTTGGAAGGGCTTGCGGACCAATTTCATTCGGTCGAGCTTCCTCGGGCATGCCATACGAGGCCCCAGGACGCCCCTCAGTGCGATTGCGGGAGGCTATCCAATCGGATACCCAGGCCGCAAGAACCGCGGCGCGCAGGCGCCGCTTGAGCTCACTCGAGTCCGGCCAGCCGCAGCGCGCCGCCGCGGAGGATGTCGTGCTCGGAGACCTCCACGTGATCGAGCTCGAAGGCGCGCATCGCCTCCCCCAGCAGAACCATCCCGGCGACGATCGTGGGGGCGCGGTCGGGATGCAGACCGACGACCTGGCGGCGCTGGGCTTCGCTCATGTCGGCGAGGCGGGCGAGCAGCAGCTCGACGGTGGCGAGCAGCAGCGAGTGGCGGTGCACGCGCGCGGAGTCATAGGGGTCGAGCTCCAGGTCGATCGCGGCCGCCGAGGTGGCTGTGCCGGCGACGGCGATCCCATGCCGCACCGGGGCACGCTCCTCGGGGGGGAGGCCATCGAGGTAGATCGAGCGGGTGTCGAGCGCGAGGCGCTGCAGCTCCGCGGGTGCGGGCGGGTCGGAGTGGATGTGGCGTTCGCTCATGCGTACGACGCCCGCCTGCAATGAGACGTGAAAGCCCGCGGTGTGGTCGTGCCCGACGACGAACTCGGTGGACCCGCCCCCGATGTCGATCACCACGGTCGGCTCCGGCGAGGGCTCGCGGTCGGACATCGCTCCGAGGAAGGTGAGCGCAGCCTCTTCGTCGCCCGAGAGGGTGCGCGCATCGAGCCGGTAGTCGCGCCGCACGCGCTCGGTGAAGGCGGCCCCATTGGAGGCATCGCGCACGGCGGAGGTGAGCACGGCAAGGTTGGCATCGCAGCCATGCCGGTCGATCAGCGCGAGGTAGTCGGCGAGCACCGCGCAAGTGCGCTCCACCGCCTCGGGCGACAGCGCCCCGCCCGAGTCCACGCCCGCGCCGAGACGGGTGACGCGCGATTGACGCAGCAGCTCGGTGACCGACCCGTCGGGCTCGACGTCGGCGAGCAGCAAACGGGTCGAGTTGGTGCCGATGTCTACCACGGCTACGCGCATGGGCGGGGATGGTATGGGACGTGGCGGCGAGCGTAGGGTCGGGCGGGATGCCCGCTGGCCGCCGGTTTCCGCGTGAGGGCGGTCCGCTGCGCCGCGAGCGGTGGTCGGCCTTCGTACTGTGCGCCAATGGAGGCGTTATGGGCCCCTGGTGCCTCGTGGTGTTGGCTCCAGATCCTTTGCTAGACTTGTGAGTCCGCCGCGGGGTGGAGCAGTCTGGTAGCTCGTCGGGCTCATAACCCGAAGGTCGCGGGTTCGAATCCCGCCCCCGCTATATACGAATACCCCGACCGGGCCGTCTGTGTAGGTCGGGGTTTGGTCTTTTGGGAGGAGTTCGGGGAGGATGGTCGCGGATAGTTCGATTGTCCTTTCGGCCTTGTCGTAGACGGCGGTGATTTGGAAGACCTCGCAGATTTCGGCGAGTTCGGCGGCGTCCGCGCTGCGGAGGGTTGGGCGTAGGTCGGGGATGGCTTGGAGCATGACCTCGATCTCGTCGGGGCGGATACCGACCGGCTTGGCGCCTTTGAGGTTGTCGATGGCTTCCTGGACCGCGGCGTGGCGGCTGGTGATCTCTTCGATGCGCTGCTTGGCGGCTTGAACGACGGGGTGACTGGGGTCGTCGTGCTCCTCCAGGCGCAGGGTCTGGCGGTATAGGGAGCGCTGTAGCTGCTCGCGCTCTTTCTCGAGCTTTGCCAGCTCCTCGTCGTGGTCCTGCCAGTCGCTGGCGACGGACTTGGCGAGCTCGGCGCGTAGGAAGCGCAGCCGGTCGGGGCCGAAGAGGCGCCTGCCCATGAAGTCCTGCAGCTCGGCGAGGATGGTCTCCTCCTTGATCCCGAGCGCGCGGGGGTGCCCGGCGGCGTCGGCGGCGATGGCGCCGCGGTTGTAGACGAAGCGGCAGCGGTACCAGTTGTTGCCCTTCTGGTGGCTGCCCTCCATCCGCCGGCCGCATAGGCCGCAGCGCACGCGGCCCCGCAGCGGGTAGAGGCGTCCTTTGCGGTGCTCGGTGCGCTGCGGGTAGGTGTGCGGCGCGCGCTGACGGGGGTGGACTTCGTTGCGCTTGGCGCGCTCGGTGACCGTGTCGAACAGCTCCTTCGGCACGATCGCCTCGTGGGAGGGGGTGGGGCTCCAGATCCACTCCTCGCGGGGACGGATCAGGGGCCGTCCCTTGCGCTTGTCGTGGCGGTTCCAGACGTTGTACCCGGTGTACTTCGGGTTGCGCAGCATCCCCTGGATCTGTGACTTGCTCCATGTCGGGGGCAGCCCGTTCTCGTCCTTGGGGTTACGCGCCGGTGGCGGGTAGCGCTCCAGGTCGCGGTTGAGCTTGTCGCAGATCGCGCCCATCCCGAGCTGGCGCAGGCAGTAGTCCTCGAAGATCAGCAGCACGACAGCGGCGCGGATCGGTTCGGGGATGAGGCGGTGCTTCTTCTTGCCTTCCCGCGCCTTGTGCGGGTTGGGGTGGGTGTGCTCCTCAAGCTGGAAGCCGTAGGGAACCGGGCCGCCGGTGTGCCAGCCCTGGCGGACGCTCTCCTCCATCCCGCGGCGGCTCTTCTCGATCAAGTCCCGCACGTACCACTCAGCGACACCCTGCTTCACGCGGCGAGTGAGGATCGCGGTCGCGTTGGTACTCATCGGCTCATCCGCGGCGAACAGCCCTACGCCGAGGCGCTCCAGTTCCTGCTCCACGCGCGTGGCGTCCGCAGTCATCCGCGAGAGCCGATCGATGCTCTCCACGATCACCGCGTCGAAGCGTCCGCCGGCAGCGTCGCGGAGCAGATCGGTGATGCTGCCATCGCGGGGAACCGAGATGTTGAACATCGAGCCGTCGGCGCCGTTGCCACGCTCAGCGAGGTTCTTGCGCCCGCTCTCGATGTCCCAGTAGTGCGCGACGATCTCATCGCCGAGAGGCCGCACGATCTCATCGCACGTCCGCAACTGGCGCGGAATCGACAGCGAGGGATCCTGCGCGTCCTCGCTGGAAGTCCTACCGAAGTACGCGAACCTCATGGGCGCGGCCTCCCTTCATCGGCCCCGACGGGGCTTTGCAGGTGCTCCCAGCCGAGGGGTCTCTCGAGGTCGGCGGGCCCCGCGCTCATGGGAGCCCGCCGGTGTCCTGATCCAGAGATGCTCTGGTGCCCGGCGACGTTGAGGCGCCGCCTTCGGCCTTGCTCTCGATGGCGCGTCGCAGCAGCCGCACGATCATGGCGAGCTGGCGTTTGCGGAGCTTCTCCGTGTCCGGGCCCTCCAGCGGAACGACCCTGAAGACGACCGTGAGCGGCTCCGCGGCCTGCCGGCCGCAGTTCGTTGAGCCTCTTGACCGGGGTGGCTTGCTCGTTGCGGGGGAGCAGTCTGGGCGTCTGCGGGCGTGTCCCGGAGCGGGCTGTTGGCTGGCTCGGTTCGATGCGTCCATGTCTACCTCGATCCGCGAGGGATCTCAAGTCCAGCCGCGCGCCCCCGGCCCTGGTGCGCCCAGTGCTTGATCCGCGCCCGCGCGATCGGGATGTAGTCGCGTTCGCGCTCGATCCCGAGAAAGCGAGCGCCCTCGAGGATCGCGGCGGCGCCGGTCGAGCCGCTGCCGGCGAAAGGGTCGAGCACGAGCCCGCCAGGCGGGGTGAGCAGCCGCACGAGCCAGCGCATCAGCTCGATCGGCTTGACGGTCGGGTGGATGTTGGCGACCGGGTCCTCCTTGCATCGCTGGACGTTGCGGGCGCCGATCTTGTACGCCTGGGTGACGCGGCGGGGTAGCTGCTCGCAGCCGGCGTCGCGCTCGCGGCGGGATGCCTTGGCGGCGTAGAAGAAGCGCTGGCGCTCGCCGAGCATGCTGACCGGGCAGTCGCGTTCGCAGCGACTGCTTGTACACGCTCGGTCGTGGGAGAGGAGGAGGTTGGCGGGCCACCGGCCTCGCGGGCTGGCGGTGACGCGCCGGCCGTGCGCTCGGCCTTCGTCGGGGCAGTCCTCGGGGGTGAGCTCGATGCGGCAGGCGTCGATGTTCATCGCGCCGGTGCGGTGCTCGGCGAGGTTGCTCTGGATGCTGCCGTGGAGTGGCTTGCGCGCGAGGAGGATCGGCTCCCACGCTGGCTTGAGGCCCGTCCCGAGCCCGTCGGGGAGAATCTGGGTCGCGGGGTACCCCTGGCCTTGGAGCCACATGAGGACGTCGCGGAGTTCGAACCCGGCTTCTTCGAGGCCGCGCGCGAGGAGGTGGAAGGTGCGGGGCGCCGCGAACGCGGCGAGGTGCGCGCCGGGCCGCAGGACGCGCAGGCACTGCTCGCTCCACTGGGCGCTGAAGGCTTGGAATGCCAGGGCGGGGTCGACGCGGGGGTGGCGGCGCCGGTCGGGCTTGTGCGCGGGGTCGAGTGTGCTGGGTCGGTCCCAGCGCATGTTGTTGGCGTTGATCCCGTAGGGGGGGTCGGTGATCACGACCTCGGCGCTCTCGGGGTCGAGTGTCGGGAGGAGGCGTAGGCAGTCGGCGTGCTTGATCTGCCAGCGGCGTGGCTTGCGGGTGGTGGGCATGTTCACCTCGTTTTGGTCGACTGCTTTGGCTGGTGGGCTCGGCGGTGGCGGGCCTTTGGTTTCCCTGAGCTCCTGGAGTTCGGCTCGCGCCGGAAGACGAGGACGTCTTCGTGGCAGACGAGTTGGGTGCGCTCGCCGTTCTGGAGTGCGTTGCGGGCGTGCAGTAGCTGCCAGAGCGACGGGCGCGCGCGCAGTTCGCTGTCGCGGATGCCGGCGAGCAGCGCGATCACGTGCTGCCAGTAGTCCAGGCCGGCGTGCTGGCAGAGCGTGACGGTGTCGCCGGCGAGGTTGCGAAGCCGGCCGTGTGAGCGCAGGTTCTTGGTGACGATCACGAGAAACCCGCCGGGGGTGAGCATCCGGGCGCAGGCCGCGTAGATCCGGGCCATCGCGGCGAGGTAGCTCTCGCTGGCCGGGTGCTCGGCGGTGGCGGTGGCGAGGTCGCCGTAGGGGAGGCGGGCGAGGCAGGTCGCGCTGTTGCCGTAGCGGCAGTTCTTCGCATGGGCCGTGGCGTGTGCGCGATCGGCGGCGGTGACGCGGCGGCCTTCGCAGGCGCGTGCGATGGTCATGCCCTTGCCGCCGCGCGGGTCGCCGAGGGTCGCGGGCCCGTAGGGCGGTGAGGTAAGGATCAGCGAGACCTTCCCGGCGTACTCATCGAGCACGCCGTGCGCGAGACGCCGGGCGTCATCGGTCAGCACCAGCGCTTGGCCGGGGGCGCCTTGGGCGCGCGCGTGCCCGAGGTTGGCGGCGGCGAGCGCGGCCCAGCGCTTCTCAAGCTCCAGTCCGAGCGCGCGACGGTCCAGGTGGATCGCCTCTACCAAGGTGGTGCCGATGCCGCACATCGGGTCGAGGACTGTTTGCCCAGGCTCGGTGTAGAAGCTGATCGCGCGCCGCGCGATCTCTGGCAGCATCTTCGCGGGGTGGCGGTTTGACTCGGGGGTGTAGCGGCCGTGGCGCTGCCATTGGTTTGTGCGCTGGGCGCACGGCCATACTGCGAGCGGTAGGCCGCGGGAACGACGCGCACGGGTTCGCGTGGCGCGTTCGTCACTCATACGTCTGCTTTCGTTCGTCCTCCGACGATCGGCAGGCGCATCGAGGCGGGCTCCCGTGCGCTTGCCTCTCCGTCGACTCGTTTTCGTGTCGCTGGCTGGCGTAGGCTCTATATCGGCGCTTGAGGTTTGTGGGCTCACGACTGGCTTTCTCCTCGTGGTGGGTCTACGTTGGGTGTGAACTCGGAAGAAATGACCTTCCGCGCGGGCGGGAAGCTCAGCTCGTTATTTGAGCCAAGCTCCCGCCGCGCGGAAGCCGTGTTGCTTTGGGCTATTGCCGCTTACGAATCGATATCGCGCGTCCTTCCCGGATCGCCAGGCGTTCCTGGGCTGCCCGCGGAGCGGGTCCATCACCAGGGAGCTGCGCGACGATCTCGTCTGCAAGCTGCATGTAGTCCGCTGCGAACCCGACGTACTCGTCCCCGCAACCGTTGAGGGCGAGCCTCGCGAGCCCGAGGCCACTGATCAGCAGGTTGAACTGACCTGTGTCCAGGGTGATCGTCGTCGTCGGGGTGCTGCTCTCCAGCGAGTCCAGGCCCCGCTCGTTGAAATCGGTGATTACCTTGCGAGCGAATGACTCCTCGACTTTTTGCGCCGCCACAATCTGAGTGACGGTGCATCCGAGGTTCGACGCTAGGATGATCGCCGCGCGCTTGCGCGCCAACGAGTGGTCCTCGTCACCCTTTTGCAGAAGGACGAGTGCCTCCCCGCGCAAGAGCGGCCTGACGACAACGTCTGTCTCGGTCAGGCTCGCGATCTCGGCGAGGGGTATGTAGGTGGCCTGGCTGGTTCCGGGCGCCTGTATGGACACTTCGTCCTCGGTGAGCCCAGTTACCCATCCATCGACCTCGTTGCCTTTGGTGTCTTCGATGTGGACCGTGCCGCCGTTATCCATAACGTGGTGCAGTATCCGCTGCGCGGCAATGGGCAGCGGTGTTCCGGCATCGATCACCTCAGGCGTGTCGGTAGGCGCCGGAGTGTGTCCGCTGCTTTGATTTGCCCTGACGGCGTCGGACTCGCGTGCCTGGATCGCGTCAGCGTCGGCGGTCGCATCAGCCTGGATCGTCTCCCGGCTGATTCCAGTGAGCCTGCTGAGCTTTCGAACGAGATTCCACGCCCGTCGAGCCTTGCTCGGTGAGAGAAGGTCGTGGGTGTAGAGGCCCGCTAGCTCTTCGCGTAGCTCACCTGGATCGGGCTCTCGCTGTGCGGTCCTACGCGACGGCTGACTCTCCAGGTCATCCCCGAGAGCCTCAAGGTCGTCCTTGAATGTCTCACGGGCGTCCTCGATGAGCTTGGCCGAAACGTATTGCCAGTCCGCCGGCGTCGCGACTTCGAGAACCTCCATAATGAGCGGCCGAAGGTTTTCGGTGATCACTGACTGGTGAAGCCGGCCGAGAAAGACATGCTCATAGAGCATGGCGTCTACGGCATCAGTGACCGCGTCGTGGCTGAGTGCTGCCAGCAGGAACTCGCGAATGGTGGTGACGCTGAACACGTTACCCTGCTCGCTTGTTCGCTTCTCGGTAGCCATAGTGTTGCCTTTCTGGTTCGGGCTCCCTTGAGCTGCTGACAGCACCTCCAGCGCGTCGCGCACGGAAAAGCACAAGTGTGCTTTGACTCTCGTCGTCCGCGCGATGACTGGTAGTGCTTGGGTGCGGGGGCCGGTGTTTATTCCGGGCCGCAGCCAGCAGGTGTCATCAGGGAGTCCGAGAGTCCTTCCGTGCGGGTGCGCTGGCGAGCTCGCCAGTTACGGTGACGGGTATGTCACTGTGGATCAAAGGAGCGTACATTGCTGAACCTCTGGTTGTGGTTGGTTTGGTGTGCGAATGCACTTGGTGCAGGGGTAGGTGTAGCTCTGTTTCGGGGAAGACGCAAGACCCGTTTTGCCGGGGATGCCGGGGGATGCCGGTATTCTCCGAAGACTTTTCTGGAACGCACCGTCCCAGGGTGCTTGCCGTGTTGCTTGGGGTACTCGGGTGTAGCCGGTGGTGGTGCTGTCGAAGTCGTGGTCGTTGCCGAATGAGGAGGTTCCGCGATCGGGGCCTTGTCTCGGTTGGAGCAAGGCCCCGATTTCGCGGAACGAGTCACGGGCTAGCGCGGCCTTCGGATCGATGGCCGGCTATCTATGACTCCTCGTCTTCGGTGGGCACGTCGAAGTCGCGCAAGCGTTCGACTGCTTGTCGGTCGGTCGGGTACGTCTCGGTGTCGATGAACCCTTGCGAGTCTTCGATACCGACGAAACGGCTAACTCGCCAGGCATAGCCGCTCATTGCCGCATCGCCTGTGCTTTCGTCGGCGAAACCGTGACCGTTGATGATGTCGAGCGCGACGACAAGCGGCAGGTCGCTCGCACACTCGTACTTGCCGGGATGCGCCTCGCGGGTATCGGTGTCGAATGCCTCCGGGTCGAGGTTGCGGGCGGTCTCGATGACGTGCTCGCGTTCGGCCCGTCGTATTCCCGCGATATCGGCGATCCCCCGCTCGTTGAAATCAGCGATCACCTCGCGAACCTTTGCCTCGTCAGCTACGAGCATCGCCGCGATCTGCGACGTTGTGCAGCCGGCGTGGGAGCCCAGGAGGATCTCCGCATAGGTACGGACGGTCAGTTCGTTGGTCTGCTGGCCTGTCTGTATGAGTTTGAGTGAAGAAGCCTCCTTGCTCGTCAGCGGCCTGACGAACATCCGTGGGTTGATATTGGGGTGTGCGCTACTTTGTCCGGTGTTGGCTGTGTCGTCGTCAACGGTCGTCCTGATCGCCCCGGTGGCCTGCTCGCTTGTCCGCTTTTCGGTAGCCATAGTCTTGCCTTTCTGGTCAGGCTCCCTTGAGCGCTGCTGACAGCACCTCCAGCGCATCGCGCACGGAAAAGCACAAGAGTGCTTTGACTCCGGTCCTCCGCGCGATGACTCTGTCAGTGCATGGGTGCGGGCCGGTTGTTTATTCCGGTTCGCAGCCAGCAGGTGTCATCGGGGAGTCCGAGAGTCCCTCCGTGCTGATTCGCTGGCGAGCTCGCCAGTTACGGTGACGGGTATGTCACTATGGATCAAAGGAGCGTACATTGCTTGAACCTCTGGTTGTGGTTTGGTGTGCGAATGCACTAGGTAGGGTGTAGCTCTGCTTCGGGAAAGACGCAAGCCCCGTTTTGTCGGGGATGCCGGGGGATGCCGCTCTTGTCAGAAACTTTTCCGTTGCGCTCCCGGCGAGGGCGCGTAGTTGCTCCACGAGCTGCCCTGAGCGTCGGCGTCCGCACCCCTCGAACCTTCGAGAAACGCGGACGCATGATCTGCTGAGCGTGTAGCCGGTGGTTGTGGTGGCGTCAAAGTTCTTGTCCTCGCCGTCAATGACGCTTTTGACGCCCCAGCCCTCCGGCCACTGCGGCACGGCCGGGCTGTGAGCGTTCAAGTCGCTCGATGACGAGCACGGCGGTGCGCGCCGCCGGAGAGCTGGGGACTACGCTGGGAAGTCCAGCGAGGCGATCCCGCACTCGTTGTAGTCAGTGATCGTCTTGCACACCTCTGATAACTGGGTCGTGTGCATTGCCGCTATCTGCGACGTTGTGCAACCGACGAGGGATGCCAAGAGAATCGCTGTACGCTTGCGTGTGACGGGGTCCAGTGATTCACCCTTTTGCATCAGCGCGAGTGCCTCCTCGCATTCAAGTGGTCTGATAGCTATTTGTGTGTCAATCTCGGGTACATCATGCGTTGTAGGGTCACACATTGCGTCAACCTCTTGTTTGGGTTGTTTCGGGTTTTAGTGCTATGCACTTTGGTGACTGTCGCTGGGTGTTGCGAGGCGCTGGTGGTGAACGTATGGACGGTGCTGGGGTGGCCGGGCCAATCGGCGGGTGACCTGCTCTGGGTCGAAGCGCAGCCGGGGGCGCTGCCCGGTGCCGATGCGGATCGCGCCTAGCTCGCTGGCGTGCTCGTAGACCCATCCGCGGTGTACGCCCCACCACGCCGAGACCTCGGCGGCTGTCAAGAGCTCGGGTAGCTGTTGGTGTGCTGGCCGGGGGTTCGTCGGGTGCTGTTTCAGGTGTTCGGCTAGGAGCTCGGCGGTGCGCGTGGCCAGCCGCTCGACTGTGCGGGGGTCAAGAAGCACAAGCATTGGTTGGGGTGGGGTCGGGTTTTGGTTCACCTCTGCCATCCCTCGGTTACCCTTTCGGTTCCCTGGGTGGCGTGTCGAGCCATCCGAGTCGCTGCTGATGTCCGGGGCGCCTCCAGATCGCGGCGAACGGCCCCTGCGCGGTGAGGTCGCTGAGTAGGCAGATCGAGATTCCCACCTCGGGCGTCTGCTGCAGTTTGCGGTCCTCGCGGCAGAGCGCGAGCACGCTCTGCATGCGACGCTCAAGCGCAGGCTTGGTGTCGCCGGCGAGGACACAGATGACGTCGGGGAAGACCTCGTAGCGTGCGCGCCATCCGGGCGTCTTCTGCGTGGCGGGGGTGTAGTGGTAGAGGCGGGCGTAGCGCGCGAGTTTTGCCGCTAGCGCCTCGACCGGCAGGTTGGCGCGGTCGAGCTCAAGCAGCCGGTAGCGAAAAAGGAGTTCTCCTTCGGGCGCATACTGCAGATAGGTGAGGAGCGCGTCAGCGATCAGCAGCTCGCGGGCGCCGATCGGGTGAGCGATCTCGTGCTGCCAGGCATGTGCGCCGAACTCATCGCCGTGCTCGCGCGCGGCTTGCATGAACGCGATCCCGGTTTCGTTGACCGCGAGGGTATGCGCGCGCAACGGACCGGCGGCCTGCTCGGAGGTGATGAGCTTGCGGCGAGCAGGGGTGCGCGTGGCGATCAGCTCGACTGCCTGGGCGCCACGGGTGGTGAGGAAGTAGACGCTGCCGTCGCCTTCGGCGACGCGCACGAAGTTCACCAGGCCGTGGCGGCGAAGCCCGGCCAGAACCAACCTCGTCCAGCGCAGCCCCGAGTTGGGAGTGTGCATCCGATGGATCTGACGGGTTGAGAGCAGCCGGTGCTCATACAGGCTCTCCAGCACGTCCCCGGCAGCCGCCGGCAGCGCCTGAAACTCCCTCCGGGAGGTCACTTGGGCCTCCCGGGCTTTCTCGGGCTACTCGGCGCCGCGCCGGTGCGCACCACGCGGGTGCCGCCACCGGGCGCACCGTGGGAGCGTCCCTCGTGCGGGCGCTCGCGCGCCGGGCGGTGCTGCTCAAGCCAGCTCTTGATCCGCTCGTCATGCGCCTCCACCAGTTTGAGTGTCTGCTCGATTGGGCGATGCTGCACCGCAGCCCCCCCGGCCTGTCCTTCTGTTGTGGGGTCGACGCGGTGCTCGCCGTGCAGCTCGCGCGCGGTGAGGCCGTGTACGAGAAACGGCTTGCTCGTGCGTGCCCCGAGCGTGACCTGCGAGAGATACGTGAAACGCTCAAGGCGGGTGAGGATCTCCGGTTCGATCTGCCCCGCCCACTCCCGGGCGATCATCTGCGCGGCCTTCGCGTTCACCGTCGTGGAGGACAGATGCGAACGGTTGGTAGTGACGGCGTTCCACGTCGGATCGCTCAACCGCTCCGGGTTCTGGTTGAACAGGAAAGCCCGGCCGCCATACTTCGCCGACTGCTCCAAGAGGACGGGGAGGTTCGGCCCGTCGTAGCTCTGCAGCTCGTCCAGGAACAACCAGAACGGCCGGCGCTTCTCCGGCGCGAGGCGGGCGCGCAACTTGAAGGCGTGCAGCATGTCGTAGACGAGGAGGTTCGCCACGAGCCGGTCGCGGGTGCCCCCGGAGCCCGGGCACGCGAGGACGATCTTGCCCTCGTGCATCGCGCGCTGCGCGTCATAGGTGGAGACCGGGCTGCCGAGCAGCGCAGCGACCTGCCGCGCCGCGCGCAGCCGGTCGATGATGTTCGTCACCGCCGTCGCCGCGTCCGGCGCCAGGCGCCCGAAGCGATCGCGGAAGAACCCTGCCGTGCCGCTGGACATGTGCGGGAGCGCGGCCTCGCGCCACCCAGGGTCCGAGAGCAGGGCGGGGACCTGGAAGATCGTCGGCGCGAGCTTCTGCGGTAGCCGCTGCGCGAGCTCGACCAGCGCCTGCGCGGCCTGCGTGGCGATATTCAACGCGCGGGTGTTGCGGTCATCCCATTTCAACGCGGCGGCCAACGCGTCCACGAACGCCTCCACGCGACCGGCGGCCTCACTTGGCGTGCGGTGCTGGAGCCAGAACAGGTTCCACGTCGGCTGGGCGCCCCCGCGGTCGGGGTCTGAGAGGTCGATCTCGATCACCCGCTCGGGCATGTCCGCGAGATAGGTCTTGATCTCGCGGATCGCGTCCGCGTGCGGGTCGAGGAACAGGCCGCCGTGTCCTGCGCGGGCGAGGTGAACGAACTGGCCGATCGCGGTCTCCGTCTTGCCGTAGCGGCTGCGACCCGCCTGGTAGGCGAAGAACGTTTCCGAGGCGCGCACGCCGACCAGCCGCTCCCCCTCACGGTCGTGGACGCGGCCGAGCGGGATCAAATCCTGCTGGCCGGTGAACGTCGGCAGCCCGACCGGCGGCGGCGGGATCACCCCACCCGAGCGCGCGACGTTCTCAGCCGCACAGTGAGCGCTTGGCGGCTTCAGCAGTCCGGCGATCTCGCCCGCACCGATGAGCCGACGGCGGCGCGGCGCGAACCGGCCAGTCCTCACACGCGCGTCGAAGCGTCCTCGCCGCCACGGCAGGTCTGAGCCGAGGAATCCCATTCCGCCGAGCGCGAGCCCGGCGACCCGGAAGTGGTTCTCCCCGGCGAACGCATCGAAGCAAGACAGCAGCGCCTGCATCTGCTCCCGCGCCCGCGCACCGCTAGTCGCCTGCACCCTGGCGAGAAGCTGTAGGCCAAACAGCGGCTCGCCGCCACCGAGCTTCCTATCGAGCGCGCGGCCCTCGAACCGCCGGCCCGCCGTCTGCGCGGTACTCACCCGCCCCGGTCGACCCTGGCCTTCATTGAGCACCGAGGCGAGCGAGGGCTGCTCGGCTTCGCGCAGAAGCCGGCGGCGCAAACGCCGACGCTGATACGGCGCGGCGGGCATCACGTCAACAGCGACAACCGCGCTCTCGCCACGCTCGTGCTTGGTGCGCGAGAGCGCGACCGCGAAGCTCTGCAGCGGGTCGGGCTCAAGACCGACCTCCGCCAGCGGCAGCGCCGAGGAGCGAGCGAGCGCAAGCTCGGCACGCACCACCGCCGCCGCCTCGCCCCCGCAGGCAGCCTCCTCTTGATCGGGCTCGACGGTGCGGACCTCGAGCTGGTCGTAGGCGCCGAGCGCGGCCTGCAGCGCGGGGAGCGCCCGGCGGGGAACCTCGGCGGTGTAGTGGACCAGCCCATCCGCCCCGGTGGCCAGCTGGAGCCGCACCGCGCTGGCGGGCCGGTCGAACCAGCCGAGGACCATCCGGCGGGTGCGAGCGAGCTGCGACGCGAACCGCACCACCGCCTCGACGGACGGGTCGAACCCCTCGGAGGGCAGCAGCTCGACACGCACCCGCGAGCGCGACGTCCGACGCACCAGCACCACCCGCAGCACCAGGGCCGCAGCGCTCACCACGACGACAGCGGCAAGGACCGGCCACAGCCCAGCTACCACGTCGAGAGGGTAAGCCGGCAGCCACGCGAGCGCGGGCAGGATCGTTCGTGCGAGCAGCAGTGCAGCGAGGCCGCCCGCCGCGGCGAGCACGGACGCACGCTCCTGGGGCGAGGTGCTCCTCATAGGGATACCCCTACGGACATATAGATGTCGCCGGGCACGGAAAGCGCGAAACCCCCGATCAGCGCTAGCGATCCAGGAGGTCGCGCACCATCACCGTGAGGAACCAGGTTTGGAAGCACACAGGAACAAGGTTTGGAAGCAGATAGGAAGCGCGACTTTGGGCTCACGACGGCCGCCTTTTTGTTGGCTGTGCCCTCGCGCTCGGGTGGTCCGACGCGAGTTCTCGCGCGATCAGGACGAGGAAATAGGAGTGGTTCTTGCGCGCATGTAGCTGGCGCTCGATCCGGCTCACGCCGGGTCGCTGCGCTCGCACGACGACGAACAGATCCTTCGCGTCGAAGCGATCGGCGTAATGGTTGAGCAGCTCGACATGCGTCAGTCGCTGCTTACCGGCCGACACCTCGTCCTGGCACTTGACGATGAACACCCCGCGCGGGCGCAGCACCCGGTGAGCCTCCGCGCCGGCCCTGTAGTAGAGGTCCAAGACCGCCTCGTGATACTTCGGGCCGCGCCGCGCGGCTACCGCGCCGCACGAGTACCGCTCACGAAACGGGGCATGCGTCCCCGAGCCCGCGAGCTGCGCGCGCCCGGGACGGAACAAGCCCTCCATGTACGGGGGGTCGAGAACCACCGCATCGAAGCTCCCCTCCGCATACGGAAGGCGCGTGCAATCCACACCCGTCCGCAGGTCGCTCGCCGCGACGCGATAGGCACCATCAGGAACCTCTCGCCAGAACGCGCCTCTGCCATAGGTGACATCGGCCACCCGCGAGCCCTCCGGTACATGAAGACGCAGAAGGTCCGCGAACACGGCCGCGTTGGGGGCAACCCTCGCGGACAGGATCAGGTCGGTGCTAGCGACACCTCCCTGCACCCGCCGACCAGTCGACCGCGAGCGCCGAGCCGCCGGGAAGCGAGCCTGGGACCTCACCACCTACCCCCGTGGTTTGAGCACCCGGCCGCCGGTGCCCGCCCGCGCCTGCGCCCCGCAACGATGATCGCACCGTGCTGGCGGCTCTCGCACGATTCGCACAGCAGACCCGGGCGCTCTTTCGAGGCCCCGCCCGCGCGGTTGCCGTGGACGTCATAGCCACCCCACCGGCACCAGCGCACCCCGGCCGCCTCCGCCTGCGCCTCGAGCACTTCGATCTTGGCGAAGAACTCGGGGTAGAGCGCCTTGAGCATCGCGCGCTCCTCCCCGGCTTTGGCGAACGCGCCGCAGTTGCACTCCCCGCTGCGATGCAAGAGCACGGCGGCAGGCGACTCGGGAATCTGGTGCTCGGCGCGGTAGCTGCGCATCTCCTCGCCGCTCCAGTCGATCAAGGGGTTGGCGAACACCGCGGAGGTCCGCGCCAGCCGGTTGATCGCCTCGCGCTTGGCACGGCGACGGGACTCGGCCTTCCTGATACCCGAGAGGAACAGCACCCGCGCGCCACGGGGATGGCCCTGCTTGCTCTCGCGCAGCAACGCCATGATCTGGCGTTCCTTCAGGCGGTTGTACGCGCGACCGTGCGCACCGGGCCCGGGGAACCCATGCGGAACCTGGCCAAGCTCGCCACCCGAGGCCCTGCCATGCGCGCGCTCGTCGCGGGCGATGAACGACTCGATCGAGACACCGGGGTCGCGCTGGTGCGCGGCGATGAACCGCGCCCACCACACCAGGTCCCCGAGAACCATCACCCGGAAGGCATCCCCAGCGTCAAGGACACGCAGCGGCTTGCGGACCCACTCGGCGTACTCGCGCACGAACTCCGCGACGCCCGGCACCGCCGTCCCAGTGTCGATCCACGCGAGGCCCTGATAGTGCTCGCGGCAGCGATGCGCGAGCACGGTCGAGTCGTTGCCGCCGGAGAACAGGCACCACACCGCGACCGGCTGGTGCTCGGCACAAGCGCGGGCGACCAGCTCGTCGGGCTCCACCGCGCGGACACGCGACTGCACGCTTGAGCGCCCGGTCATCCCGGTCTCCTTCGCGTGGGCGTGCAGCGGGAGCTTGTGTGCCATCGTGCGGCACACTGGCGGCGGTCGATCGCGTCGGCCATCGCGCGGGGGCTGCGGCGAGGTATCCCGCGGGTCTTGCAGCCGGCGTGGTTACGCGCGACGTTCGTACTGTCGGCTGAGGCGAACGGGTAGCGACTGCCGGCGAGCCTCAGCCCGCGGAGCATGTGCAGCCACACCGGGGCAGGACCGTCGCCGCAGAGCGCGTCCATCGCCGTAGCCATCCGCCGATGCCAGGCGGGGCTCGCGATGCTGCGGTACTCCCCCGAGCTTCCGATGCAGATCCTCGGCCACCCGTCGGCGAGCTGGAGCAGACGCTCTATCGGCTCGTGCAGGTGCCATACCGGGGCGCCCCTGTCCCCGAACGGCCACGTATCGAGCAGCCTGTCGTTTTCTCGTGTGGTGCCGTCGATGACGTCGGGGATCACGGCCCAGGTCGTGCGGTACTGGAGCCAGGGCTCGCACCATGCGTAGTACGCCGGCCAGTCGACGGGGCGCCCTGTGCGCCAGAGCGAGAACGCGCCGTTGTCGAGCATCACGGCCTGCCCGATCTCGTGGCAGGCCGTGACGTCGTACGGGTGCGCGAAGCTCACGCAGAAGCACCGGCCCGCGAGCTGGAGCAGCTTCGCTCGCGGGGTGACCGGGGTGCCGTGATAGTGGATCACGCCACGGCCTCCACCTGGGTGCGAGTGCGCCGGCCGGGGCGCACCCGGACGATCACCGCTGACCAGAGCAGCGCGCCGGCTGTCTTGGCGGTGAACTGCCCGACGCTCGTGCTCCACACGAGCCCACCGAACGCCAGGGTCGGGAAGACGAGGCTGTCGATCGCGGCACCGAGCCACGCGGCGGTGTTCGCACGCTCAATCCACTGGCGGCGGCGCAGGAGGTGGTAAAGGAGGCCCTCGCCGGTCTCCGCGCACGCGAAGGAGATCGCCGAAGCCTCGGCGACGGCGCGGGCGTCCTGGGCGATCAGGTAGCTGAGCGTCGAGCCCGCCGCGATCAGAAGCGCCATCTTCGCCCAACGCGTCGTGCCCCAGAAGTCAGCGAGCCGGTCGCGGGTGATGAGATCCAGGCCGATCAGCGCGAACGCGTTGTAGATCGACGCCGCCGGGCCGTAGCGTGCGGTGATGAGGTTCGCGGTGACGATCGCCGCGAGATACACAGCGACCAGCACCGCGACCTTTCCGCTGCTCGTGGCGACTGAGCGGGTCTCGTGGCCTCTTGGGCGGCCGGGGTGCGAAGGGAACGTGCTGCAGGGTTCGGGCATGGGTGGTCTCCTCTTGTTGGGGGTGGCTTTACGCCTTCGGTGTGTTGGATGCGGGTGGCTGCGCGTACCCGTAGATCGGGCCGCGCTCACCCACGGGATGGCTGGGAGCGAATGGGCCGACGCGGCTGACCTGGCCGGCGTAGTTGCCCTCGACGGTCGTGATCTGCCCGTCGCCTCCGACGCGCACGACGATCCCGACGTGCAGGCTTTCGGTGGGCCCGGAGCCGTAGAAGACGGCGTCGCCGGGTGAGGGCCTCGCGGTGGGCGGGAGTATGTGCCCGCCGTTTGCGGCGACCCAGGTGTAGAGCGCGCCGGAGTACCCGTAGCGCGCGGTGGGGCCGGGGAGCGGAACTCCCGACTTCATCCAGACCCACGAGGCGAACAGGCTGCACCATTCCTCGCACGGCCCGTAGATCGTGCATTCCGAGCCTGGAGGGTGTTCGCCCTGGCCGACCTGGCTTTCAGCGACACGGACGATCGCGGAGGCGCTCGCGGCTTCGGGCGCGAGGACGCTCGCGCTGCACTGGCCCTGTGCGGTCACGGGCTGCGCGAGCTGCGGGCTCGTCGGTGCTGGTGCTCCGCTGCCCGTGAACCCGTACTGCACGGCGCGGGCCATGACCTCTTCGGCGTAGGCGACGGTCGAGTCGGCGCACGCGCCGTAGTAGTTGCAGGCCGCCTGGTGGTATTCGGCGTAGGAGCCGCCGATCGGCGGGGCGCCCATGTCCTGGCGGAGAATCCTCGCGGCGGTGTAGATCGCGTCCGCGGGGTCGTTGATCGATGGTGGCTGCCCGGGGTGCGCGGAGACGGCGTAGCGTTCCCACAAGGTCGGCCCCGACCCCGGGCTGCAGGGGCTGCCGCGGACGTAGGCGATCTGCATCGGCCCGGCGCACCCGGAGCTGTTGGTCCCGGCGCACTCGCCGCTGCACTCCTGCGCGCCGATCGACGCGAGGAAGCTCCAGTCGATGTCAAACCGAGCGCCGGCCTGCTGGTAGAGCTCAAGGCGCCCGGGTGGGATGCTCTGCAGCGCGTAGGACGAGGGTGTGGGCCCCGCCTGCGCAGCGTCGGCTGGTTCGCTGCCGGTCTCACAGCCGGCGAAGCTCGCGCCGAGGACCGCCGCGGCGACCCCGAAGATCACGATGAACAGCAGGCCGCTGACACCGAACACCCCCGCGAGCGAAAGCCACAGTCCCATCCGTCGGCCGTGTCGCTGCGCGCCCATCACGCGCCCTCTACCGCACTGACAAGCAGCCCACCCTTGCGGGGAGTGAGGAGCACTCCGACGGGGTAGCTGGTGAGTTCGCCGTCGTTGACGAGGGCGCTGACCCCGACGAGCCCAGCGGGTACCGGCGTGGTGTGAAGCGAGAGGACACGTGGATGGCGCGCGCGCATCGCGGGCGAGACGAGCGGCGGGTGGGCGCGCAGGGAGCGCAACAGCACCGGGGTGGCATCCCTGACGGCCGTGGCCGGCGCTCGCCCGTACAGGTACGCGAGATACCCGACAAGGAACCCTCGGGCGGTGCGAGCGGCCACGGGTGCGACAGACACCGAGGGGGTCGCGTGGTCTGAGGGCGTCGAGAGGCGCGACGCGCTCGCGGGGGACGCCGCGGGCTTGCGTGGGGGGAGGTGGCGAGGCTGCGCGGTGGGCCTGGTGGCCGCGAGCACGATGGTGCTGGCGGCGAGCAGCACCGCGACGGTGGCGAGCGCGGTGCGGCGCTCGCGCTCGGCGATCGGCCGGTCACGCAACTGGCGGATCCGCGCTGCGGCACTCATGGCCGGGGCTCCTTTGCGAGGGTGCTCAGTCGCCGCCGTGCGAGGCGGGCGGTCGCGGCGCTGAGCTCGATCCCGAGGAAGTCGCGGCCGAGGCGGTGCGCGACCGCGCCGGTCGTCCCCGACCCGCAGAACGGGTCGAGCACCAGGCAGCGCCCGCTCTTGTCGTTGTGCGCGCAGCCGGGCCGCCACTCACCGTCGGCCGCGGTGCGGGTGTCACGCTGCCAGGGCGCTCCGCAGATGCCGCACGCGGCTGGTGCGCTGCCGGCGAGCACACATGGCTCGATCAGCTTTTCGGGGAAGACGGCCTGCGCGCCGGGGTAGCCGCGGGCGGTGACGGTCCACCAGGAGCGCCGCTGGCGGGCACGGCCGCCTCTGTACTGCTCGTGCTGGCCGCGCTCCCCGCGACGGTCGCGGTAGGTCAACCGTCCCGGCCGGGCGTACCCGTTGCCTGAGCAGCGCCCAGTGTCCGGTTCGCGGATCGCGTGCGCGTCGTAGAAGTACCGGGGCTGCTTTGTGAGGAGGAAGAGGTACTCGTGCGCGCGCGTGGGACGGTCGCGGACGTTCTCGGGCATCGGGTTCGGCTTCGCCCACACGATGTCCGAGCGAAGCCACCATCCCTCGGCGCGCAGCGCGAGCGCGACCTGCCACGGGATCCCAACGAGATCCTTCGCCTTCACCCCGGCGGGTAGACAGGTGGCGCCCTGGGGAACCGGGGTGCCGCGCTTGCGGTCGGGGGCCTGGTAGCTGCGCGCCGCGGCGTAGCTGTCGCCGAGGACGAGCCATAGCGTCCCGTCCCCGCGCAGCACACGGCGCACCTCGCCGAGCACCGCCAGGAGATGCCGCACGTAGAGCTCCGGTGTCGGCTCCAGGCCGAGGCAGCCCTGCCACGCCGCGCAGCGCTCACAGAACCGTCCGCCGAGCAGACCGGCCTGCCCCTGGCGGCCATCGAGGTCAAGCCGCCCGTGGGAGCGGGTGCGCTCGGCGGGCAGCAGGTCGGCGCGCTTACCGCGCTGGGCTGGCCCCCAGGCGTGACGGCAGCCGGGGGTGGCATCCCACGTCGAGGGCCGCAGACCGTAGTCGCGCAGCCCCCAGTACGGGGGGCTCGTGACACAGGTCTGCGCCCAGTTATCCGGTAGCTCCCGCAACAAGGAGAGTGCGTCTGCGTGTTCGACTCGCCAGCTCATGCCGGCTCCTCATCGGGGTCCGGCGCGGGGTCGCCGCTCGAGGCGATCGGCTCGTCCGTGTCGTCGGGTTCGAGTGCGGATCTGGGGATGTCTCCGCCTTCGGTTGAGGCGATCGGCTCGTCAACGTCGTCGCCGGGTTCGGGGACGTTGACCCCGCGGGGGGGTGGTGGTGGCGTGTTCACGGTGGCCTCCTCGGTCGGATTGGAAGGGGGCACGGCCGTGTCAGGGCCGTGCCCCCTGGTGGATGCCGCGGGTGTGCGGTGTCGGTGCAGTCCGGCCATCCGCGCGAGGCGGGTGGCGTAGTAGAAGGACTGCAAGCGGCCCACCCCGTCCCGTCCGGTGTTGCCACCGGCGGTCGCGGCGAGAAGATCCCCGGCGATCCGGTCGCGCTGAACGAACACGGCCCACAGGAACAGCGCCTGCAACCCGAAAGCCATCAGCCACCCGAGGTTGCTCGTAGCGTCCTCAAGCGCGGAGCAGACCGCGAGGACGACCGCGAGGATCACGCTGTAGATGACCTTCCGAAGCAGATAACCCGCGAGCTTCGAGAGCCAGCCGCGGAAGAATTCATGGCCGCGCCCGGGGATCACACCGATCACCAAGGCGAACGGCGCGAACGCGAGCGTCATCAGCAGGAAGACACCGGCGATGAGCACGCCGACCGCGAGCGCGCCAAGCAACAGCCACGCGCCGAGCTCCCCAATAAGGATCAGGAGCGAGAGCAGCAGGCGCTCGTACTGACCGCCCTTGCCGGACGCTTCGGCGGCAGGCTCATCGGCGGGGCCAAGCGGGTAGCTGCCGTCGTGCTTGGCGGGGTCCGATTCGGGGAGGTCCGAGTCGTCTCCGTGTTCGAGCGCTTCGTACTCGTGGTTGCGCTCCTTGCTCTGGAAGGGATAGGCGAGGAAATGCGGGGCGTACTTGAGCTCGTCGTTGATGCACGTCTTCCCGCCCGGCGCGTGAATTTCGGTGGTGTTCTGCAGCCGGCTTGAGAGCGTCTCTTCTTCGACGGGGTTGCTGCCCAGGGGCCGCACCGGGGCCGAGACCGTCTTCCCCGCGGCTTGCACGGTGCAGTGCTCGATCCCGCCGAACTCAAGGACCGTCCACGGCTGCAGAATCAGGAACGAGAAGAGCTGGTTCCCGGCGGCCTGCTTGGCGGCCTGTTCGCCGGTGAGGTTGCCCTGGCTTGTGAGGGAGAGCAGCGCGGTGGAGAGCTTGTTCGCGTACTGGCTCGCTGGGGCGATCGTGCGCTGCGGCTGCGTGACGATCGCGAGCGCCAGGACGCAGTACAACAGCGAGACGGCGAGCGTGCCCGCGGTCTCGGTGTAACGGCGCTGTATGAGCGCCTTCCACAACGCCCAGATCGAGACCAGCGCGACCGCCGCGATCAGCCACGGCTGACCGAACGTGCTCGCGTAGATGTTGTGGATCGCCTGCGAGATGGGGACGAGCGCACCGGACCCCGGAGTGCCGTTCCCGTTCACCAGGTCGAGCGAGAACGCGAACGCGAAGAGCGTGATCACCGCGTAGGCGACGAACGCCGTGATCATCCAGATCACCTGCGCGATGAAGTACGCGATCATCGGCAGCAGCCCGGAGGCATCGACCCCGGAGAACAGGCCGGCGCTGATCGCTGGGAAGTACTGGTCGAGCTGATAGTTGACCAGCGGGTAACGACCCATCAGCCCGCCCGGGGGTAGCTGCGGCGCGGGCGCGATGTTGCTGTACACGTCCCCCGCGAACGCCGGTGGCTGCGCGAGCGCGACCAGCACCAGCGCGCCCACGAGCGCGAGCGCGAGCACTCGCCGCCTGCGCACAGCCCAGCCGGCAACACGAGCGACCCGGGCCTTCATGCGGCGCTCCTCTGCGCCTGCCCGGGGGTCGTCCCGAACGCCTCAAGAAGCTGGGGGTAGACGAGGTCGACCTGGACTTCGCCGACCCTTCCGTGCAGGTCGCGCATCAGGCACCGTCCGGCGCGGAACGAGCAGACGAGGCCGACCAGCTCGCGGGTCGCCTCCAGGCCGATGAACCGCAGCGCGGCCTTCGCGCCCTCCTCGGAGTCCTGGCCGAAGACGAACACGACACCGATCAGGTCAGCGAGATCCCCGAGGTCCGCGACACGATGCGTGCCCAACAAGAGGGTCGCGTTGAACGCGCGGCCGAGGCGCACGAGCCGCTTGATGATCTGCCGGCCCTGCGCGGAGTCCAGCAGGAACCAGATCTCGTCCAGCCCCACGACCTTGTGGCGTGAGCGGTCGTGGGAGATCAGCCGCAGCGCATACGCAGCGACGAGGCTGAGTGTCGCGACCGACACGCGCTCCGCGCGCGTGTAGGTGTCCCTCGAGGCGCCGGGCTCGGGGAGCGAGAGGCCGGGCATCCGGATCGTCGTGACCGGCCGCGCAGCCTGCACGACCGTGTCCTTGCCGTCGCCGAACCCGAGCCGCGCCAGGCCAAAGTCGCGGATCACCTCAAGCGCCTCGCCCGCCTCCTGCCCGGCTGCCCGGTCGCTTGCGAGGAGGAGGTCAACGACGTGCTGCAGGCTGCGCGACCCTTCATGGACCGTGTCCTTGACGGCGCGGCTGACCGCGTTCTCCCACGCGCCGCTTCTGCCGGGCAACAGATCGAGCAGGTAGGAGCAGGCCAGCTCCTCGCGGAGATCATCGAGGCCGACCGCCAAAGGGTCGAGGCGACCCTGCTGGGAGGGGTCGCCGGAGAGCTCCAAGACCTGCACGCGCTCTTTGAGCTCGCCGAGCCGGTGCAGGCCGTGGTCGGGCTTCGGGTCGAAGTCAACGATCAGGCTGCCGCGGCGCTCGGCGGCGTACTCGATCGCCTGCGCCGCAACAGTCTTCCCCGACCCGAGGGTGCCGATCAGCAGCACCCCTGACGCACGGTCCTCCCGCGGCGCCTGCGTCGGATCGAACCGGACCGGGATCGGCGCTCCCGTCGGGGTGTACCCGAGGTAGGGGCCTCTCCCGGACCCAACCGTGCGGGTCGCGGTGGCGACCATGCCACCGAACTGCTCGACCGTGAGCTGCTGGACGTAGTCGCGCATCACAGCCACCCGTCCGCGCGCGGGAGATGCTCGAAGAACATCTCGTGCTGCAGCCCAGCGGGACGGTGCAGCTGGATATCGCCGTACTGCTCTTTGAGCGCGGCGACCCTGCGCTCAAGCTCCTCCTCGCCCGGTGCGCCGACCGCGAGGCCGATCGATGCGTAGAGCATCGGGGGGTGCCCGCCGGCCTGCAGTTGCGCCTCGTACTCGCGGGCGAGGACCCGGTCCTCGCCGGCGAGCAGGCTCGGGCCGTGCGCGGCGCCCTGCACCTGCTCGTGGTAGGCGTTCTCGACATCCGTGATCCGCTTACGGACCTGCGCGAGCGCCTGGCGGTTCCCAAGCCAGCGGCAGTGGACCGCGGCGTCGACGGGGAACCCGAGGGCCTCCAGTGGCGCGAACAGAACCTCCGCGGCCGGTCCGGGGAACTCGGGTGCGTCCGCGAGCGCGCCGAGCGCGAGCATCGCCTGGTAGCAGCGGCCCCGCTCGCTGTCCACCACGAGTGTCTGCTGACGCTCGGTGATTGCGGCGTTCGCGCACCGTCGCAGGTCGTGCTCGAGCGGCTGGAACGCCACCCCGTTGCCGCCGGGTGCGGAGATGACCAGGGCGTCCGGCTGCCAGTACGGGTCAAGGTCGGGCTCGCCGACGCCGCGGGTCGCGGCGCGACGCAAGAGCCACTGAAGCTCAAGGGTGCTCGCCCGCCTGGCTGGCAGGACACCGTTGACGCGCTCATAGACGCGCTGCTCGGTAGCGGTGAGCTCTGAAAGCTCCCGGGCTGTGATCGGGGACGCGTTCGTGATCCCGGCCAGCTCCTCCACCCTCCGCCGGACACGATCCACCCCGCGAATCAGCCCGGCGCCCAAACCGGCCGGGGCGCTGCGGCTCAGCGAGACCGCGAGATACGCCTCCGGTACGTGCGAGCCGAGTTCACACAGCCGCTCGCGGTGGCCCTCCAGGAACGCCCGCCACACCCCGGGGTCCTGGTGGCGCTCGTCCAGCAGCCCGGCGGTGTGCTCGACGTACCGTCCGGCTGGGTAGGCGCGGTTCACGCGCCACAGCGAGAAGTCCGCGGCGATCGTGTGCGCGAGGCGCTGCAGGCGACTCTGTAGCGCCCACTTCCCGCACGTGGGGAGGAAGGGGTAGGCGCTCATCCCGAGCCGGTACAGGCCGGCGCTCTCACCACCCCGCCCGACGAGCAGGTTCCCCTGCGCGTAGCGCAACGCGAAACCACTCACGGGCGCACCTCGACAACCTGCTCGGCCGCGAGTTCGATCACTTCAGCGACCCGCTCGCGGCGGCGCATACGGTGCCCCTCCGCGGGGCGCACCACATACCTGCCGCGGCTTGGGATCACGACTACCGGGCGTCCGAACACCAGCCGCGCGGGACCACGAACCCGGCCGTGCTCGAGCACCGGAGAGTGATGGTCCGGTGCGACCCACACCCGCGGCGCCCACACCGCCACCTCCCCATCCACCCTGAGCGGATGGTCAACCGAGCGGCGGGCGCTTCGCAGCCACAGCGAAACCCACGACACGATGTAGCGGTGCGCCGGGCGACCGTCCGGCGCGGCCTGCCCCGCGAGCGTCGCGACCATCCCCGGCAGCACAACCAACCGCAGCGGCCAGTCAAGCCACCCCACAAGCACCCCGGCAGCCAGCGTCCCCACAAACCCCGTGACACCCAGCAACGCGGCGCCGTACCAGCCCTGCCAGCCGGCGCCCAGCAGCACACCGACCGCGCCGAGCGTGACCGCGAACAGGATCGAGCGCTGGCTGAGGACCAGTACCATGACCAGCCCGGCGAACGCCCAGGCGAGCCACTCAAGTGGCACTCCGCCTGGGACGGGCAGGCGTCGCCCGTCGATCTGGTAGATCCGACGCTCGGGGGTGAAGATCCGCTGGTAGGAGCGGATCGGTGCGGGAGAATCACTCACAAGTTCACCAGCGCTCAGCCGAAGATCTGTTTGGCGATGCCTTCAGCGGCATGCGCGATCGAGTCCGGCGCGAACACCAGCCACGCGACTACGATCGACGCGAATAGAAACAACGCGAGCTCGGTGTAACGACGATTCACCAAAAACATGAGGCTGGCGATCGCCACGATCCCCCCATACAGGTCGCTCGCGTACCCTTTGAGGAGATTGGCGACATTGCTGCCCACATCGTTACCCGACGCAAACGCAACAGCCGGGAACGCCAGCACCTCCATAGCCAGCCAGCACACGATCCACAACCAGCGTCTACGAGACATACCGATTCACCTTTCCTGCGCCATCGATGGCGCTGTCCTCGCAGGCTGTGTGACAGTGACCGTCTGGGTCGGCACCCTGACCGTGGGGCTCGGGTCGAGCACGGAGACGATGCCGCGCACGAGTAGAAGCAGCACGCAACCCCACAACAACACCCGGCCCAAACCACGGGCCAGACGGCCAGCAACATCCCCGCCGCGAACGGCACGCGACTGGTGATCCTGCGAGATAGTCGACCTACCAAACAAACTCATAGATCGACCGTAACCACCCACTGCACAAAACACCACAAGCGCGTGTAATACATAAAGCAGTTGCTTACATCAAATACATAAAACAGCCACTTTCATAAGCCCCCGGCGCAGCCCAACACCAGCGCCCGGTGACAACGCCCGCCGCTGAGTGAAACCGTTTGTGGGCCAGGGGAACCCCCGGGTTTAGGCGTCTGGCTTTACGAGGTCGGCCAGCTCATCGACCTGCCCGCTGATGGTCGCCAGCGTCTGGTCCAGCAGTCGGCAGACCGAATAGTCAACGAGCGAGTAGTAGACCGACGTGCCTTCGCGGCGGCGGGAGACGATACCGGCCTGGTGAAGGATCGCCAGGTGCCGCGAGACGTTCTGCGGGGTGCTGGTCACAGTGTCGGTCAATTCCTGCACCCTGGCCTCCCGCTGCTCGAGCAACGTCAGCAGACGCATACGGGTCGGGTCCGCCAGCAACGCAAGACGATCACTCACCAAATCTATGAGAGGCTCCGACCAAGACCGAGGCACCCGCTCACCTCCCGAGGTAGCCGAATTGCCCAACGCTGCTGCGATGCCGAGGCGCACGCGGCTCCTCGGCCGGCACAGGCACAACAACCGGCGCCGGCGAACGCGGTTCCGCCACAACCGCCGGGGCCGGCGGGGATGGCGGCTCGACCGGCACAACAGCCTGGCGGTGGATCACCCTGTGCCGCGGGACCACGCGCAGCCGACGGTGTCCCTTCGGCTTACGATCCGGCCGGGGGTGATGGTGGGGTCTACGAGGCGAGCGCTGTGCGGGCAGAATGACCACCCGCTGGTGTGACTGCACGGAAGGCGCAGCCGGCTGGGAGGACCGCGGCAGCGCGATAACTATGAGCGTCAGGCCGAGCGCCCCGAGCAGACCACCGCCCGCCACATACCATCCCACGCGCGAGGCCCTCCCCTCAAGTGTGACCGTGCGCCGCGTGACACCATCATCGCCCACGGACCCCCAGCCCTCCGCGCCCGGCAAAACCCTCGCGTCCGGCTCATCATCTCGCACTCGGTCAAAGGCGAGCGTGTCGCGCTCGATGTCCTCCATACATGTTAAGCCGAGCTAGACCCCCAAAGTGCAAATAAATTTTCCCTGAACGCCAGAAAGGCGGGTTCGGTCAGCGTGAAGGCCGGTGCAGCGTGACCACGATCGTCCGGGTCACTGTCCCGGTCGCGCTCGCGGTGATATCCAGCCTGCTCGCGCGCCGTGCTGCGCCGGGCAGCTTGAACACCAGGCGCGCACGACCATGCTTTGCGGTCGTCTGCTTGCGGGCGTGAGCGACCGTCCGCCGGTTGCGCTGGGCGCTGTAGCTGACCGTCACGCTGTTCCCAGCGCCCGCGGGCACGACTACCGAGACGATCAGCCGGCGGCCTTTGAGCTTGTGGCGCAGGCCCACCCGCAGCAGCGACGGCAGGGGAGCGCTCGCGGCGGTCGCCGGGTCGATGTTCCCCGCGGCATCGGTGAGCCACACCCTGACCTCCCAGCTACCAGGCGGAGGATCGATCCCTTCAAGGCGCCCGGTGTCCGCGACGCTCACGGGCGTGCCGCAGGAGCCGCCTGGGAGCGGGCATAGCTGGTAGTCAGCTCCCACGATCGGCGCGACGTGAGCCGGGTTCGCCCAGGTCACGGTATCCAGCCCATCGGCCTGCCGCGTGGCCAGCAGGCCGACCGGCGGCGGGGGCGGGTTGTTGGCGATGGTGATCGCGTGTGTCACCTGGGATTCGTTATGCGCAGCATCCACGGCAGCCAGGGTGAGGGTGTGGGCGCCGTCGCTGAACTGCGCCGTGTTCAGCGCCAGCATCCCGGCTAGCGGCTGACACGGGATCGGGTAGGTGTCTTCACAGACCCCTGTCGCGGTTGCGATGGGCTGCCCGTCGAGTGAGAGCGTCACCTGGGAGATCCCGGTGGGGTCCGTGGCGGCAAAGGAGACCGTTTCGGTGCCCTTGTGAAACCCGTTGGCCGGACCGGGCCCCCACAGGACCCCGCCGACGCTTGTGAAAGTGGGGTCGGTGGTCTCGCTCAGTGTGACGGTCGCGCCGTAGAGCGCCGCCCAGGCATGGTGGATAGTTGCGCCTGGTAGGCAGCCTTCCGGGCTGGTGCAGGTGACCGCGCTGGTGAGCGTACTGGCGTTGTTGACCGCCAGGACACCGCCAAGACTGTTGACGTTCCCAAAGGGTTCACCGACCATGCAGCTCGTTTGGGGGTAGCTGAAAGTGCAGGTTTCAAGGGTCGTGCCGTCCGCGGTGAGCGATGGTACCCAGCCGCTATCGCCATAGGCCCCGAGGTAGCGGTCAGCCTGGAACGCGACAATCGTCGTGCCCCGCGGTGCTGTGAAGCGCCAGCCGGCGGTTGCGCCCAGCGCAGCGTTGCCCGTCCCGGTGAGATTGTCGACGGCGAACAGGCCAGTCACCTTCGCCGATTCTCCTTCGCCCGCGACCGGCGGACACACCTGGCCGGTGGAGAGGTGTTCGATGTCGTTGCTAAACCGCTGCCAACTGTTGTTCTGGTTTCCTGTCGCACGGTCACATACGGGCACCGTGAGGGTGCCCGCCCACGCGCTCGGAACCATTGCGAGCAACACGAGGACGACGGCGGCCGACAGGGTGGGTCTCATCCGGGTACGGGGTAGCTGGCCGATGACGCCAGGGCGTGATCTGCGGGGTCGCGGTAGGCGACGACCAGCAGCCCACCGCGGATCGCGGGCAGCGCGGTCGTTCGCCGTATCGGCGAAACCCGTCGCACGCGATGCCTGTGCCCATCTCGCCTGCGGCCAAACAGGGTGAGGGTCGCATGGTCGCCGCGGGGAAGATTTAAGAGCCCCACGATGATGGTCTTCCCGTGCCGGCGGATTCGCACTCGGGGCCGCGCGAGTCTCGCCGGCCGCGCCGCGGGAGGCGCTGTGACGGACGACGGGGTGCTTGACGGTAGCGGCGCAGCGATCGGCTCGTGTGCTTCCCCGTAGGCAACGACTGACCCGAGGCCCGCCGCCTGAAAGAGCGCGGTAACGTCAAGCACCCCGGCGGCCGCCGCAGCGGCGCTGCTTGAGCAGTTCCTTCGGCCTCTTCGCCACTCTAGATCGGGCCGGTAGGCGCGCAGCGCCCCCAGGACCGCCGCGACGGCCGCCTCCGAGAAGCTGTCTCCTGCCTGGTCGTATTCTGCGGCGCCGGTCAATGGGTTGGCCTCGTCAAGATCACAACCCGGGGCGAGCAGCGCGAGTTGCGGGCCGACATTCGAAAACGGGCACGTTCGCGCTGGGCGTTGGACGCCCCGACCGCGAAGACCCCGGGGCGCCAGCCGGATAGGCAACCTGTGTCGCGCCTTCATCGCCGGCCGCAGCCAACCACGTCTATCCCGATAACGAGTACGGGCGTCCTGCGACGGCGTCCTGCAGTTCGCCTTGCTGTTCAGGAGAGGGTACTCCTGGAAAGCCAATCGACGATGCTGATGACCTTGATGTCATACGTGGGCGCTTTGAGCTCGCACGCGAGTATCCCCTGCTTGTAAGCCGGAAGCTCAGACCATCTTCGGTGTTGGTCGCTCGGATCGAGACGATCCGCACAGCGCCCGGCGCAGCACCGACCATCCCCCAATCGTTCCCCGGCACCGCAGCGGCTTCCATCGCCATACGAGTCCCATGCAACTCGGGCGCTGACATCCCCGGGGTTCCCGCCGTCCAACGCTTCGCGGTCTACAACGACCGGCTGAGTATCTGGATTCAGATCAACGCCGCTGTCGATGATGCACACGCCCACGGGCTGCGCAGGGGCGCTGGCGAACGGTAGGAACGCCCCGCGGTCAGCCTGAAGCTGGTGCGAGGGGAATGACAGTTCTTCACCATAGGCCGCCGAAGCGCAGAACGCGACACCGGCCACCGCGGCGAGCATGACCGCGGCGAGACGGACGGGCGCCGCGGCCTGCCTCATCCCCGGACCTTGACCCGGGTTGGTCGGCTGGCGGCAGCGAGGAACGGGTACGCCGCGTTTGACTGCGCGACCGCCCTGAAGGCGTAGGAGACGCCGGGGCCGAGCGTGAAGATGTAGCGGTAGGCGAACCGGCCGTGAAGGTTGGTGTGGATCACTTCGATCGTGCGCCACCGCCGCCGGTAGTAGATCTCCATCTGCACCGGCTCCCCACCGCTTGGGATGTCCCCGCCGAGCAGGCGCCCCTCGAACACGACCGCGCGACCCAGGCGCACCCTGTGAGGGGCGTGCAGGAGGACCGCTGCCTTCACCCGCTCGTGGTAGTCCAGCACGGCGGCGGGAGTACTGTCCTTCAGGTGGGAGAAGTAGATGACCTGTAGCAGCCTCGCTGGACCCTTCGGCGCCGCGAGCGACCAGCCGCCGCTCGCGTTGGTGGTGGTGCTCGCGACCTGTACCGGGCTCTCGCCTGCGGCTTCGGGTGTCTGGAGCAGCAGCACCTGAGCGTCGCTGATCGCCGCGCCCGTGTGGTCGAGCAGACGTCCCGTGAGCGTGATGGCCGAGCGGCTGAACCGGCGGAGGAACGTGGCGTGCAGCGGTATCGATGAGACGAGCTGCGCGTGGTCATCGCAGGCATCGCCGTTGCACTGCCCGCGAGCGAGCAGCGTCGTGTATGCGCCAGTCGTGTCGATGATGACCTGGTGGTCAAGGATCGTCGTGGTGTTCCCGGCCGCGTCGCTGACGAGCACCCGCAGATCGTGGGGGCCTTCCGGCACGACCCCGGGTTCGAAGGGCACATCGACGCTGTTGACCTGCGCGGGACACGGCTGAAGGTAGAGGAACGCGGGAATCCCATTGCTCGTTTCCCCGACGTTCTCACAGCGCCCGCCGTTACTCGAAAGCACGCTCGAGGAGACGGTCTTGCCGTCGACCTGGAAGATCGCCTCGTAGACCCCGGGGCCGGGGTCACTCGCGGTGACCAGGATGTTCTGCGGCCCCTGCAGCACCGTCGAGCCCGTGAGGGATCCGCCGACCGCGCTCGCGCTCGGCGGCGCACTGTCTTCCAGGGTGATATCCGCAGCCAACAACTGCGCCTCGGCCATATACGGGGAGCCGACCGCGGGACAGGAGCCCCCCTGCCCTCCGCCGCACGCGGCGTTCACAAAGATGTTCCTGGCGCCATCCAGATAGGCAGCCGGCACGACGACCTTGTTCGCGGCGGCGAACCGGATCGATGGGTCGCCCTCGCTGCTGCACCCGTCGGTTACGCACTGGTCAAAGACGTCCGCCGAGTCATAGCTGTTATTCGGGGCGGCCAGCCAGCTCAGGCTCTCGGCGCTACCAGGCGCGATACTGTCCGCGCTCGCGGCCCTCCACAGCGTCGCTTCCTTGATCGCGGCCCACCCCGGTACCGTGAACGCCCACGTCGCCATCGCGTCCACGGGCTGAGCCGGGCTCCCGTCGATAACCGCCGCGAGCGACCCGCCTTCAGCACACGAGTTCACGGGGTTCATAAACGGCCCGGAGATCGACCCCGACCAGCCGCCAGTCGGCGCCGGCAGACCATCCGGCCGCGCACACGAGAAGATCTGCAAGCTGCCCGCCTCGGCAACCCCAGGCGCGACAAGCGACACCGCCGCCGGTCCTGCCAGCGCTACCGCACCAACCACCAGCACGATCGTCCACCGGGCCCGTGTGCGCCCGATTGTACGGTTGATTGTGGGGTTGAGGCTCATCGTCAGCCGCCGAGGTAGTTCTGGCTCGTGCCGCCGCCTGTCCGCGGACGCGGAGGCGCTTCTTCTGGCGGCGGCGCCCCCGCCGACCCCGAAGCGGCCGGTTCGGGCGCGTTGGACGCGATCCGCGCCTGGGCATCCTGCGAGGCCCCAGCACCCGACCCGCCAGCCGGTTCACCGGACGCCAGATACCCAGCTTCCCTGTTCGGCAGAGGAGCAGGCGCCCGGACGCGATGGACAGAAGAGGAGCGGCGAGCCGGCACACCTATAGCGCGAGACACCGTCCGCGTCACAGCCACACGAGCAGGCAACGACGACACCACCGCTGGCCGGGGAGCCTCAGCACGCGTCTGCAGGACACGCTCGACTCGGTGATGGTGGCGTGCAGGGGGTGCCGTGATGGAGTGGATCAGCCGGCTGCCGACGCCAGCACCGACCACGATGATCGCCGTCCCCGTCGCCGCGGCCTTCACAAGCCCACCACCGCCGAGCACCCCCGCCGCGCGCTCAGCGCCCGCTCCACCACCAGGACGGCTGCCCCAGAACCCCAGCAGGCGCTCACACCAGCCCCCATGCCCCCCGGTAGGAACGGCTGGCCCGGGTGTGAACGCGGCAGCCGCGCGACGCTGGAACTCCCGGCCGCGCATCTCACGACGAAGCCCGACATAGAACCGCCGGCAAGACCCGCATGCCTCCAGATGCACCCTCGCCACCCGCGCCTGCTCGACCCCGGCCACACCGGATGCCTCGGCCACGATCGCGGGCTCGCGGTAGTTGCACAGTCGCCCCGCCGCGGCGATCACAGCGACCCGGTCCAGCTTCTCATTCGCGCTGCGTACAGCCGCCTTGACCTCGCCGACGGAGGCCCCCAGCGTCCCGGCGACGAGCTTGACCCCGAGGCCATGCGCGGCCATCAAGACGACCACCTGGCGCTCGAACTCCGAGAGCTGGCTCATGAAGTCCGCTGCTCGCGCCGCGCGCTCGTGCAGCTCGACCGCGTCAGATGGCTCCTTGCCAGCGGGCATGTGCGCCGCGACCAGCTCGAAGTCCACGCGCTCACGCGAGCCGACGCGCACCAGATGGCGCCCTTCGCGGTAGCGGCAGAGCAAGTTCGATGCCGCCGTCCAGAACGCGCCCAGCAGGTGCTCCTCGCTGCGGACCGCCCGCCGCGACATCACCACAACGCAGATCGCTTCATCCACGATCTCCTGTCGCGCACCCGCCGGGATGCCCCCCAACCCAGGGTGCTGGCCCGCCAGTCTGTAGAGCTCCTCGCGGCGCTCGCTCAGCATCCGCGCGACCTCTTCCGGTGACCACGCCCCATGCCGCCACGGAGCCCGCACAACCCCGAGCCGCCCAGCACTCCCCACACCCAGGCGACCCGCATCAAACCCAGACGAAGCCAAAGAGCCCATCACTCCTTAATCCGACCTGAACCCCCAAAGTGCAAATAAATTTTCCAGCCAGCCCCCGGACCCCCGGCCGAAAGGGCCGTTGACTGCTTGATGTGATGATTCGCACGAGCCAGAACCCAGCATGTCAGGCGCCTCCTGCGCCCCGCAGCCCAGAACCCCAGGGCCACCCCAGTCCATAAGTCCAGACGATCAGAACATACACCTACAACGATAGCCTGTACCACCACCTCCACCACCGGCAACGTTCCGATAGACGGCTACACCAGCGCAAGTGTGCCCCCAGCGGCACACTCCAATAGCGCGCGTTGTTGTGAGTCGCGCACACCGGGGAGTGTCGCATTGCATGCTCATTTGATTTGCGGACCGACCTGGCCCGATGTGGTCGCTTGGAGTGTTCAGCCGCCGCGCGGCGACCACTGGAATGTGCGCACTGCGATCAGCAGCGCGGCGACGCCCCAGGCCGCGACTATGAGCAGGTCGGTGGCGGCGATGCCGCTGCCGTGCGTGTGGACGACCGGCTGCAAGAGGGCTTCGTCGAGGTGGTGGATCGGGAAGAAGGTGGCGATGTTGCGCAGAAACCTGGGGATGATGCTCTCGGCGACGAACACGCCGGAGATGAAGTACAGCGGCAGAACGGTCAGGTTGGTGGCGGGGGCCGCGGCCTCGGCGCTCGAGATCCAGGTGGCTACGGCGAACGCGATGCACGAGAACGCGGCGGCGCCGACGATCACGGCCACGACAAGTCCCGGCATCGTGGAGTGCGGGATCCGCACGTTGTAGGCGAGCCTGCCGATCGCCAGCAGCAGTGCCGACATCACAACCGCGACCACGACGCCGACGGCGGCACGGCTGCCGATCACGAACGCGGCCGGCAGCGGCGTGCCGCGCAGGCGCTTGTACTCGCCGTTCTCGCGCTGGGTAACGATCGCCTGGGTGAGGTTCACGAATGACGCCGAGATGATCCCCAGCGTCATGATCCCGGGCACGTAAAAGGTCGTGATGCCGATCCGCCGGCCGTCGATGACCGTGGAGCCCTTGAACATCGTCGCGAAGATCACCAGGAACACGATCGGCAGCGCCACCGTGAAGTAGCGCGACTGCGGGTTGCGCCAGAACCGCAGGAGGTCCGAGTGGAACTGGTGCGCGAACAGGCGCCAGCGGCTCATTCGGTGTGCTCGTTCCCGTCGGTGAGGCGCAGGTAGACATCCTCGAGCGTAGGGCGCCCGACGGTCAGGCTGTCCAGGTGCTCGCCGTGCTCCAGCGCCCAGCCGGCGAGCGCGTAGAGCGCATGCGCGGGATCGCCCACGCTGAGATGCACGCGACCGTCCTCGCGATGCCCTGCGAGCGCCGCGAGCTCGTGCGGCAGCTCGGAGAGGGCCATACCTGCCGGCAGCCGGAAGGAGATGTCGCTGAGCTCGCGGTCGCGTCCGCCGAGCGTCTCGGGCGTGCCTTCGGCGACGATCTCCCCCGCGACGATCACCGCGACGTGGTCCGCCAGCGCCTGCGCCTCGTCCATGTAGTGCGTGGTCAGGAAGATCGTCTTGCCGAGCTCGCGGAGATTCGCGATCACCTCCCACGCGTGGTGGCGGGCGGAGGGATCGAAGCCGGTGGTGGGCTCGTCCAGAAACACCAGCTCGGGGTCGCCGATCAGCGCGAGGGCGACGTCGAGGCGGCGCAGCTGCCCGCCGGAGAGCTGTTTGGTGCGCGCGTCGCGCTTGTCCGCCAGACCCACCAGCTCGATCGTCTCGGCCACTCCCCGCGGATGCGGGTAGTAGCCCGCGTAGAGCGCGACGAGCTCACGCACGGTGAGCTCTGGGGGCATCGTGCACGACTGCAGCACGAGGCCGATCCGTGCCCGCCAGGCACCGTCGGCGGACGCGGGGTCCTCCTCCAGCACGCTCACCTCGCCGGCGCTGCGCGACCGGTACCCCTCCAGGATCTCGACCGTCGTCGTCTTACCTGCGCCGTTGGGCCCGAGAAACGCAAAGACCTCCCCGCGGTGAACCTCGAGGTCGATCCCGCGGACCACCTCGTGCTCGCCGTAGGCCTTGCGCAGCCCGCTGGCATGGATCACCGGTAGGCCGGCAGCCCTCGCTCGAACATCCCTGCCGGGCGCATCCAGATGGTCGATCGCGCCGCCCGGAGAACCGCGATCTCCCGAGCGCAGGTGTGTGAGATGCCATCCACGACGCGATGGCGTCTTGGGGTCGGCTCCAGTCGTATTCGCCGCCATACCCAGGGGGTCAGGTCTCGATCAGCGTTCCGAGCTTGTCTGGCAGGACCGCCAGGACACCGTCGATCTCACCGGGAGAGACGTGGGCTCGTAGTACCCGCGCGACCGCTGTAACCGCGAGCGAAGCCTCGGTCTCCCCGGCCATGCGCCCCTCGCCGGCGACGTGATCGAGGAATCCCTCAACATCGTGGATCGCCAGCGGGGTGCGGCTGGGGTCCCAGTCCTCGTAGTAGATGCCGCGGATCAGGGTCGGCAGCTGCGCGGCGAGCTTGGCTGCGACGTCGACGGTCAGCCGGTCGCGCAGGGTGTGCAACACCGCCCGCAGCGCCCGGTAGGCGTACTGGCGATCCTCCACGCCGAGCTCCTCGGCCACCTCGTTCAACCAGATGTGCGCCTTTTCGACGCTGTGCTCGATGATGCTCGGCTGGGCTTCGCTCATGTCGGGCTCCTCGCGGATCGCCAATGTGACCCCGGTAGCGTCCCACGTGCACCGCCCACGAATATCCGTGCAAGCCCGCACCAACGACGGGGTTTCATCCCGACCTCAGCTCGGCCCGGGGTCCTGCTCACTCGGTGATCGCGAGGGGCCAGCGGGTGCCTGGCGGGCGAGCAGGGCGCCCCAGCCCTCGCTGTCCCCGAGAGTGATCGGCCGTGGCGGGTCGCGTCACCTCGCCTGGGATTGTGACGTCGGTCGGGACCGCAAGCGATCCCGGGAGCTCCGCGGCGAGCGCCTTCAGACGCTCGGCGCGCCGGGCGGCGAGCACGACCTGCGCTCCCAGCCCGCTCAGCAGCCGCGCCGTGGCGGCGCCGATCCCCGAAGACGCTCCCGTGACGATGCAGACCTTCCCATCATATCCATCGTTACCTCCTGGCTCACCGACTGCCGCCGATCTGTGTTGGAGGATCCGCTTCGCCTTCCACTCTGCCGCGGTCCACCGCCCGCGCGAGCGCTGCCACCTGAGTACCGAGGGTCTGGGTTGCGTCGAGCCGCAGCAAGCTCCTGGGGGGCAACTCGTCGAGCTCCTCGAACGCGCGAGACTGCTCTGCGGCGATCTGGGGCGTCGCGTCGGAGGAGCGTTGTGGGTCGCGCATACGCCGCGCCGCGCGCTGCACGGCGAGCTCGAGTGGGACCTCGCAGCGTACGACCAGGAGCGTGGTGGCGCTGCGGCGCAGCCGGCTGAGTAGTGGAGCGCGGTCCTCGCGCGAGCGGCAGGTGGCGTCCACGATCACGGTGTCGCCGCGGTGGAGCGCGAGCAGCGCGTCGCGGGCTAGCTGCTCGTAAGTGGCGCGTGTGAAGCTCGCGGTGTAGTGCTCGGCGCGCGCCGGTTCACCGGGGGCGAGGTGCGCCAGCCGCTTACGCACGGTGTCGGAGGAGACGACCGGGATCTCCGAGCGCCGCGAGAGCTCTGCGGCCAGCACTGACTTGCCGCTTGCGGCGGGCCCGCAGATCACGACCGTCAGCGGCGCCCGCGCGCGCCAGCACAGCCGCTCGCTCAGCGACCACAACCGCTGTGCGAGTCCCAGATCCTCCACGCGGATCTCCCCGTCGTGCTCAGCGGCGGCGATCAGCGCGACCTTGACGCGCACAAGCGCGCAATGGGCGCCATTGAAGGAGCGCAGCGCCTCCCCGCCGGGGTCCATGCCCACAGCGCGGTAGTCAGCCACAAGCTCGCGGGCCGCCCAGCGCTGCCCCAGTGCCTCGAAGTCCATCGCCAGGAACGCCAGGTCACAGGCGATGTCGGTGCGGCGCAGTTGGGGGTCGAACTCGATGCGGTCCACGACGCGGATGGAGGGTCTGGCCAGCACGTGCTCGCAGCGCAGGTCGCCGTGGCCATCGCGGGCGAGCCCCAGTTGCGCGCGCTCTCGCAACTCTGGCGCGTGCGCCTTCACGAAGGTCTCCCCGAAGTCGGCGGCGACATCAAGACGCCACTCGGCCGGATGGCCCACCGCTTGCAGCTCGCGCACGTTCTTGCGCCAGGCGGCGAGCACTCGATCCGGACCCCAGTCGGCCACCACCTCCGCGCAGCGGTGAAAGTCCGCCAGCACGCGGGCCGCCCCGGCGACGTGCGCGCGGGAAAGAGAGTTCGATGCGATGAGGCCCGCGAAGGTGTCCTGCTCGCGGAAACTCTGCATCTCCACGGCGTACTCCACCGCTCCAGGAGCGCCGTCGCGAACCAGACGAAATCCTCGCCCGGTCTTCACGATCGCGCGCACGCCGAGGTATAGGCCGGGGGCGAGCTCACGGTTGACGCGCACCTCCTCGTGGCAGGCCTCGCGACGACGATCGAGCGTGCTGTAGTCCAGGAAGCCCAGTGCGAGGGGCTTCTTGATCTTGTACGCGCGCTCGCCCGCCACAAACACCCACGAGGCGTGCGTCTCGTGCACCGCGACCGTCGGGTGCCCACGATACGTCGCGGGTTCGGCAAGCGCCCGCAGCAGGGCAGGATCGCCGCGCTGCCCTCGGCGGCTATCGATTCGAGCCGTGGGCGATGTGAGCATTGTCTGATCCAGCATAGGGTTGGTCGTGACCGCGCATGCGCCAACGGCCCTGGATTGCCTTGTAAGGTGTAATGGACCTCTCAGAGCGCGAGGTCGATGTGCTGCGGCTGATCGCACTGGGGCACACCAACGCCGAGATCGCCGGTCAGCTGTACCTCTCCGTGCGTACCGTCGAGACCCGCCGATCGCACATCCAGCAGAAGCTCAGGCTCTCCACGCGCGCGGAGCTCGTGGGCTACGCGCTGGAGCGCGGGCTGATCGATGCCGGCGGCTGACAGCGCGGATGCACGGGCTTTCTTGTTCTTGAAATATCGGGGTGACGCTTGTCATGTGGCGGTTACTCAGCCTGCGGCGATGTGCGTTGTTGGGGTGCCCGCGCGATCCGCGAGCCGGGAGGCGCGCAGCGCGCGTTGTACGTCGGTGATCGAGACAAGGCCGATGGGCCTACCGGGCTCGTCCACGACCACGGCCCGTCCGACCCTGGCGAAGGCTGGTCGCTCCAGCAGCCGCGTCACGTCCTCATCCCCGGAGATCAGCAGTGTCGGGTCGCGCTCGGCGAGCTCGCCCACGGATCGCTCGGCCCGCCTGGATCGTGTGAGGCGCTCGATCTGCGCGACGCTTACCACTCCGATCGCGCGGCCCTGCTCGTCGATGACGGGGAACGAGGTGTAGCGGTGGGGTAGGAACCACTCCGTACCGGCCTGCGCGGCGGAGGCTTGCTCGGGGATGCTCACCACCGGTGTGGACATCAACTCGGATGCGTGCACGCCCGAGAGGGCGGCCTGCACCTGCGCGCCGGTTGCCTGCGCGCCGGCGGCGACCGTCACGAAGAAGCCGATCAATGCCAGCCACAGCCCCTCTGGGGCGCCGCCCAGGAACTCCAGGAGGCCGAGGAAGATCATCAGGTAGCCGAAGCCGCGGCCAACGCTCGCGGCGGTCTCCGTGGAGCGGCCCATGTTGCCGCTGCGGCGCCACAGCAGCGAGCGCAGCACCCGCCCCCCGTCGAGCGGGAACGCGGGCAGCAGGTTGAAGACGAGGATCAGCCCGTTGACGAGCGCCTGGTATTCGACCAGCGCGCGCAAGACCGCGGGCGTGGAGGACGGCAGCAGCAGTGCAGCCGCGCCGAAGCACGCGGCGATCACCGCGGTAACCGCGGGGCCGGCGAGGGCGTAGCGCAGCTCATCGCGAGGGTCGTGGGCCTCTCCGCGCATGCGCGATACACCGCCGAGCAGCCACAGGTCGATCTCTTCCACTTCGATGCCCCGGTGCCGCGCGACGATCGCGTGGCCGAACTCGTGCGCGAGGATGCTCGCGAACAGCAGCAGCGCGCTCGCCAAGCCGAGGGCGTAGGACGCAGCGGGGCTGATGCCGTGGACAACTTCGGGGAAGTAGGAGGCCCCGAGCGACCATGTGATCAGCGCGACGATCACCAGCCACCAGGGGCTCACCCCGACGGGGATCCCCGCGATACGAGCTATGCGAAGGCTGCGACCAGGCATCTCGATCACACCATAAGCGTGCGTAGCGCCCCGATCATCGGTGATAGACACCGTAATCCTCCGTAGATACCACCGAGCCGTCTCGTCAGGGGCCTCAGATGATCGCCTCGCGTGCTCAGGCGGTCGTGACCGCTGGAAGGGGCGGTGTGCGGCGGCGCAGCAGCCAGCGGCGCAGCTCGTCCGCGCCCCAGACGATGAGGGGGTAGGGGAGCAGGAACGCGAGGTCGTGGACCGGCAGCGCGGCCGTGCCGAGCAGCGACTGCAGCGGTGGCGCGTAGACGAACACGGCGGCGAGCAGTAGCTCGGCGGCGATCGCGCCGAGCAGGTAGCGGTTGCTGAAGACCCCGATCGAGCGCAGCGACGCGCGCCTGGTTCGCACCGCAAAAGCGGTCCCGATCTGCCCGGCGATCATCCCCAGGAAGGTCATGGTCGTTGCCTGCTGGTAGGCGTGGTGCAGCGGCTGGCCCGCCCCGACCGGGTTGCCGGGGTGCCAGCCGGCGCCGCTGAGCACGTAGAAGTAGCCGGCCAGCGACAGCACCGCGACCATGAGCCCCAAGAAGAGCCACGCGCGCAGGAGCATCGGGCCCTGGATGACCCCCTCCGTGCGGGGACGCGGAGGACGGCGCATACTGCCCGGCTCGATCGGGTCGCGGCCCAACGCGAGCGACGGCAGCGTCTCGGAGCCGACGTCGAAGGCCAGCAGCTGCAGCACGGTGAGCGGCAGTGGGATCGCGCCGCCGGCGAGCGCGAACACGAGGAATGGCGCGACCTCCGGCGTGGCGTGCGCGAAGATGTACTGGATGAACTTGCGGACGTTGTCGTAGACCTGCCGGCCCGCCTCGATCGCGACGACGATCGTGGCGAAGTTGTCGTCGGTGAGCACCATCGTGGATGCCTCCCGGGCGACGTCGGTCCCGGAGCGGCCCATCGCCACGCCGATATCCGCGCGGCGCAGCGCGGGCGCGTCGTTGACGCCGTCGCCGGTCATCGCGACCACGTGACCCTGGTCGCGCAGCGCCTCGGCGATCTGCAGCTTCGTCTCGGGTGAGGCGCGGGCGAAGATCACCTCCCGCCCGCCGGCCAGGATCTCCTTCACCTCCTGCTCGTGCAGATGGTCGAACGCCTGGGCGTTGACGACCAGTGGGTCCCCTCCGCCAATGCCCACCTGGCCCGCGATCGCCGCGGCGGTCAGGGGGTGGTCCCCGGTGATCAGCACGATCCGGATGCCGGCGCTGTGGCAGCGGGCGACCGCCTCGCTCACCTCGGCACGCGGAGGGTCGCGCATCGTCACCAGCCCGAGGAAGCACAGCTCGCGCTCGGCCTCCTCACGCCGCGGAGGCTCAGCGCCCGCGGGCAGCGATCGTCGCGCGAGCGCCAGCACCCGCAGGCCCCGGCCGGCGAAGCTCTCCACCTGCCTGACCATCCGCTCCCGTTCGGCCGCATCGAGTGGACGCCGCTCCCCGTCGGCCAGAAGCATCTCTGTGCACAGCGGCAGCAGCGACTCGGACGCGCCCTTGGTGTGCAGCCAGTCACTGTCCTCGCCGCGGTCCATGGTGGACATCAGCTTGCGCTGCGCGTCGAAGTTGTACTGGTGCGAGCGCCGCTGCCCGCGATGCTCTGGATCCACGTTCGCGCCAAGCGCCCGCGCCGCGATCAGCACCGCCACCTCGGTCGAGTCGCCCACGTTCTCCTCGTCGCCTGCGCCGGGGTCGAGCCGGGCGTTGTTGCACAGCGCCGCCGTCTCCGCCAGCGCTCGCATGGCGGCATCGTGGGAGCCCTGTGCCTGCAACGGGCTCCCCTCGCTCGGCAGCTCGACCTCCGCGCCGGGCGTCCAGACGGCCATCGGACGCATCCGGTTCTCGGTCAGGGTCCCGGTCTTGTCCGTGCAGATGACGTCGGTGGAGCCGAGCGTCTCCACCGCGCTCAGGCGCTTGACCAGCGCCCCCCGGCGCGCGAGCGCCCGCACCGCCACGGCCAGGGCCAGCGTGATGACTGGCAGCAGTCCCTCGGGCACGTTGCCCGCCAGCAGGCCGACCGCGAACACGACGCTGTTCTTCAGCGACAGGCCGGCGCCGAAGATCGCGACCGGAACGAACGCGACGGCCATCCCCACCGCGATCCCGGCGATCAGCCATGCGACCCGGCGCACCTGGGCCTCCAGCGGGCTGGGCTGCACCTTGACTCGCTCAGACAGCGCGGCGATCCGCCCCAGCTCGGTGTGCATCCCGGTCGCGAACACCACGCCCTGGGCGTCCCCCCCGGTGGCGCTGGTGCCGCTGAAGAGAAGATCCCGCGCGGCGATCCGCGGGACGCCCGTGTCCACCAGTTCCGCCGAGCGCAGCGCCGGAGTCGACTCCCCCGTGAGCGTCGAGAGGTCCACCTCGACAGCGCCCGTGATCAGGCGCATGTCGGCCGCGATCCGATCGCCCTCCTGCACGAGCACCACGTCGCCGGGGACCAGCTCGGCGGCAAGGATCGATGAGGGCTGCCCCTCGCGCAGGACCCTGACGTGCGGCGGCAGGAACTGCGCGAGGGCCTCTACCGCGCGCTCGGCCTGCATCTCCTGCACGAACGCGAACAGGGCGTTGAGAACGATCACCAGCAGCACCGCGATCGCGATCGTCTGACTGCCGACCGCGAACGACAGCGCCGCGGCGAGCCACAGCAGCAGCGCCAGCGGGTGAGTCAGCTGACGCGCCAGCTCCCCCGGCCACTTCAGGCCGCCACGGCGTCGCAGCTCGTTGGGCCCATACTGGATCAGCCGCCGCTGCGCCTCCCGCGCGGACAGGCCCCGCCGCGAGCTGCGCAGGTCCCGCAGCAGCAGCTCCGCGGCCTCCTGCGCATCGACCTCCCCCGGCCCCTCGGTCTGTGGCGGAGCGTTGATCACCCCATCACTTCGCTGACGACGCGAACCGGCGTGATCGATTGGTCATTTGTCCTCCTCATTGATGGGATGAGCGTACGCCCGATCGCGCGCAGCTGGGGAGCGATACCCTCGCGGGTCGTGAGCCACGTGTTTGGAGGCTGGCCGTGCCGATGATCGAGGTCGAAGGGGTGGCCAAGCGGTTCGGCTCGACCCAGGCGCTCGCCGGTTTCGACCTCGTCGCCGAGGAGGGCCGGGTGCTGGCTCTGCTGGGCCCGAATGGGGCGGGCAAGACGACGCTCGTGCGGATCCTGGCGACGCTGCTGAAGCCCGATGGTGGCCGCGCTCGCGTGGCGGGGTGCGACGTCGTCGCTGATGCCGGTCGGCTGCGTACGCTGATCGGCCTGACCGGCCAGTTCGCGGCGGTCGACGAGCTGTTGACGGGGCGGGAGAACCTCGAGCTGGTCGGGCTCTTCTACCACCTCGGCAAGGCCGAGCGCCGTCGTCGCGCTCAGGATGTGCTGGAGCGCTTCTCCCTGACGGACGCCTCCGAGCAGCTCGTCAAGACCTATTCGGGCGGGATGCGCCGCCGGCTCGATGTCGGGGCCAGCCTGGTCGGGCGCCCGCGGGTGCTGTTCCTGGACGAGCCGACCACGGGGCTTGACCCTCGTACGCGCAACGACGTGTGGAGCTTCGTGGAGGAGCTCGTCGCGGGCGGCACGACGGTGCTGCTGACGACGCAGTACATGGAGGAGGCCGAGCACCTCGCGCATCGCATCGTCGTGATGGACGCCGGTATGGTCGTCGCGCAGGGGACCGCCGGCGAGCTCAAGGAGCGCCTCGGCGGGGATGTGCTCGAGGCGCGCGTGGCGAGTGCGGGCGACCTCGACCGTGCGGCGGCGCTGATCGCGGGGCTCGGGCAGGGCGCTCCCCGGGTCGATGTCGAGGAGCGGCGCGTGAGCCTGCCCACCAGTGGCGCCACCCAGGTTCTCATAGCTGCTGGGCAGCGCCTGCAGGAGGACGGCATCGCGCTCGCGGATCTCGGCATCCGCCATCCATCGCTCGACGACGTGTTCCTGTCACTCACCGGCAACCCAGCCGGCGCTCGAGCCGGCGGTGCGAGCGTCGATGGCAGCTCGGCCCGGGCGCCGGCTGCCACACCCCCCGAGCGCCAGTCGGCGGCCACACGCACGCGACGTTCGCCGCGGCTGAGCGCGGCGGGCGCCCGCGATACGGGTGGTGTGGCCAGGCGCAACCTGCTGCGCATCGTGCGCAACCCGCGGCTGCTGGTGATCTCGGCGGTCCAGCCGGCGCTGCTGCTCGTGCTCTTCCGCTACGTCCTGGGCGGCGCGATTCACATCCCCGGGGGCAGCTATGTCGACTACATCGTCCCCGCGGTCTTCATCGAGGCGGTGATGATCGGCGGGATGGCGACCGCGATCGGGTTGGCGGATGACCTGGGCAGCGGGATCATCGACCGTTTTCGCAGTCTGCCGATGGCTCGCTCGGCCGTTCTCGCCGGCCGCACGCTTGCGGACCTCAGCCGCAGCATCTTCTCGCTGGCGCTGATGGTCGGCCTCGGACTGCTCGTCGGTTTCAGCTTCCACGGCGACGTCGGCGCGATCATCGCGGGCCTGGCGATCGTGATCTTCTTCGGCTACTGCTTCTCATGGGTCTACGCCACCATCGGCCTGCTCACGAAGGACCCCGAAACAGCGCAGGTCGCTGGCATCCTGCCGTTCTTCGTCCTCGTCTTCGCCAGTTCGGCGATCGTCCCCGTAGCGACCATGCCCGGTTGGCTTCAGCCCTTCGCGCGCCACCAGCCGGTCAGCATCACGATCAACGCGGTCCGCGCGCTCCTGCAGGGCGAACCGACGCACAACTGGGTATGGCAGTCGCTCGCGTGGTCCACCGGGATCCTGGTGGTGTTCTTCGCGATCGCGGTGCGCCTGTACCGCAACGCCGCCTCCTGAGGGCCGCTTCCATGCCCGTTCGGCCGCTTCTCGGCGTTCTGGTAAAGGTTCCAACCGTGCTGACGATGCCTGTCAGATGGAACTGTCCCTCGGCAGTCGGCGCTTCCGCGCGGCGGTGGGCGTCGTCGCCCTCGTGACCGCCGTGAGCGGGGCCTGGATCGGACTGCGCATCGGCGGCGCCCGGGCGACGCTGTGGGTCGACGACTTCGTCACCCCGCTGGCGGCGGGGGTCGCGTGCGTGCTGTGCCTGCGCGCCCGCGCGCGGGGCGTCGGGCGGATGCGCCTGTTCTGGACGGTGCTGGCCTGCGCCACCGCGTCGTGGACGTTCGCCGAGCTCGTGTGGGGCTGGTACGCGCTGGTTCTCGACGTGGAAGTGCCCTCGCCCTCGTGGGCGGACGTCGGCTACCTCGCGGCGATCCCGCTCTCGGTCGCGGCTCTGGTAGTACACCCGGCTACGAGCGCCAGCGGCACGCGCAAGGCCCGGTGGGTGTTCGACGGCCTGGTGCTCGCCACCGCCCTGACGTTCCTCAGCTGGACGCTCGTCCTCGGCCCGCTGTGGCGCAGCACCGACCTCAGCACGTGGGGGGGCGTCGTGACGCTGGCCTACCCGTTCGGCGACGTGGTGATCCTGTTCTTCGTCGTGCTCACGATCCGCGGGATGACCGGCGCAGACCGCCTGTCGCTGTGGTGCCTGCTGGGCGCCCTTGGGGTGATGGCGCTGTCGGACAGCACCTACACCTACCTCGCCGAGGCCGCCAGCTACAACAGCGCGAACGCGAACCTGATCGACACCGGCTGGATCGCGGCGTACCTCGGGATCGCGCTCGCCGCGTACAGCTCACGGTCAAGCGTCGCCGTGCCGGCGCGGACCGAGCGCACGCGGCCCTCGCTCGCCTCCGCCGTGGCCCCGCTGCTGCCGGTGCTGCTCGCGCTCGCCGTCGCCGCCGTGCAGATCAGGCTCGGCCACCACCTCGACCGCGCGGCGTGGCTGATGGCGGTCGGGCTGATCGCGCTGGTGCTGGTGCGCCAGGCGCTGATGGTGCTCGAGCTGCTCGCGCCCAACCGCGACACGCAGGCGGGCCTGGTACAGCGCCTCGCGCAGGCGGCTGTGGGTGGCGCGGACGCCGTGGAGACGCCGCACTCCGGCTCAGGGTGGCGGCTGTGAGCCCCTTCGACCTAAGCGCAGGACGATCCGGTCACATGGGCTTCACCCCCGCAAGCGCAGCGGACGTCAGAGTGATCCGCCTCGACAGGCCGAGCTACCTGCCGCCCCCGATGCCAGGCTCGCAGGCCACGGCGCGCAGCGAACGCGCGCACGCCCTGGTGGTGATCGTGCTGACGCTGGCCTGCACCGCCCTGGCGATCTTCGATCTCTTCCTGCTGGCCGCGGGCGCCTGAAGCAGGGCACACACGCCGCCGCGCTCCCCGCCGCGGGCACGGGGGTGAACTACTGAGCCGGTCGGGTGACTAATTCGGTGGGAGCGGCCTCCGCCGGCAGGTTGACTGTGGCTGGGTCCCGGCGACCGCTCCGGGTCCCCCCCAACCAGGAGGAACAGTGAGCGCCTCACCCACAGCCCCCATGCAGTCCACGCTTGAGCCGGTGCGTCCGTTCGCGCAACTGGGCCGCGAGGATGTCGCATACGCCGGCGGCAAGGGCGCGAACCTGGGTGAGCTCACCGCGGCTGGGCTGCCGGTGCCCGACGGCTTCGTGGTCGGCGCCCCGGCCTACGCGGCGTTCTGCGGCGAGACGGGGCTGCGCGAGCGGCTGGCCGGCCTGCTGGACAGCGTCGATGTGGAGGACACCACCGCCCTGCAGGCGGCTAGCACGGCCGCGCGCGACCTGTTCGACGAGACCCCGCTACCCGAGTCGCTGCGCCGGGAGATCCACTCGCGCTACGAGCAGCTCGCGGGCGGGAATCCTGACCTTGCCGTGGCGGTGCGCTCCTCCGCGACGGCCGAGGACACCGCGGAGACCTCCTTCGCGGGGATGAACGAGACCTACCTGAACATCCGCGGCGCGGACGCGGTGATCGACGCGGTGCGCCGCTGCTGGCGTTCGCTGTTCGGCGCGCGCACGATCTACTACCGGGGCGTGAACGGCTTCGCGCAGGCGGACATGGACATCGCGGTCGTCGTGCAGCGCCAGGTGAACTCGACACGGGCCGGGGTGATGTTCACCGTCAACCCGGCCACGGGCGAGCGCGGAGAGCTGGTGATCGAGGGCTCCTTCGGCCTGGGCGAGGCGGTCGTCTCGGGCTCGGTGTCCCCCGACCGCTACATCGTGGAGAAGGTCACCCTGGCGATCCGCCGCCGCGAGGTCCACCACAAGGATCTCCTGATCGAGTACGCCCCCGGCGGCGGCACCGCCCAGCGCGCCCTCTCCGAGGAGGAGGCTCTGGCGCCGGTGCTCAGCGACGAGGAGGTCGTGGCGGTGGCCGACCTCGGCCGGCGTATCGAGGAGCACTACGGCTCTCCACAGGACACCGAGTGGGCGTTTGACCCCGAGGGCGCGCTGTGGATGCTGCAGAGCCGCCCGATCACAACCCTCCACGACGAGGCCCCCACCAGCAAGGGGGTCGAGCGCGCCCAGGCGCAGAGCGTGCTGCTGCGCGGTCTGGGCGGGGCGCCCGGCAGCGCAGCCGGCGCCGCGCGGGTGCTCGGCTCGCTCGCCGATGCCGCGCGCTTGGGCGAGGGCGAGGTGCTGGTGACCCACATGACCTCCCCGGATTGGCTGCCGCTGATGCGCCGCGCCGCGGCGATCGTGACCGACTCCGGCGGCATGACCTGCCACGCGGCGATCGTCTCACGCGAGCTGGGCATCCCCTGCGTGGTGGGCACGGGCGAGGCGACGCGCGTGCTGCGCGATGGCGAGATGGTGACAGTGGATGCCACGCGCGGGGTGGTGCTGGAGGGTGTGGGGGATTTGAATGGGGGCCTGCCTGCCGGCGGCCCTGCGGGTGGGGTCGATCGCTCCACGGCGGCGGACGCGCGTGACCCTGCGGCGGCTCGGACTCCGACAGCGGTTTCGCCCGGCGCGCCTGTCACGGGCACACAGATCCTCGTGAACCTCTCCGAGCCCTCGCAGGTGGAGCGCGTGAGGGGCCTGCCGGTGGACGGCGTGGGTCTGCTGCGCGCGGAGATGATGGTGCTCGAGGCGCTCGCGGGCGATCATCCCCGCACGCTGCTGGAGGAGGGCCGCGGGGAGGAGTTCGTCGCGCGGATGGCGGAGGGCCTGAGCACGTTCGCGGCCGGTTTCGCGCCGCGGCCGGTGACCTACCGCACGATCGACTTCCGCACGAACGAGTTCCGCGGGCTGCGTGGGGGCGAGCGCTTCGAGGCGCAGGAGTCCAACCCGATGATCGGCTATCGCGGGGCGCTGCGCTACACGCGCGAGCCGGACGTCTTTCGCCTGGAGCTCGCCGCACTGGGCCGGGTGTGGGACGCGGGGCTGCGCAACCTGCACGTGATGCTGCCGTTCGTGCGCACCGCGCGCGAGCTGCGCCGCTGCCGCGAGCTGATCGCAGAAGCGGGTCTGCTGGAGCGCCCCGGCTTCGAGCTGTGGGTGATGGCGGAGGTGCCCTCGGTGCTGTTCAACCTGAAGGAGTACGCCGCGCTGGGTGTCACGGGCATCTCGATCGGCTCCAACGACCTCACGCAGCTGCTGCTGGGGGCGGACCGCGACAACGAGGTGCTGGCCGAGACCTTCGACGAGCGCGACCCCGCGGTGACGGCCTATCTGCGCGAGCTGATTCCCCGTGCCCGCGAGCTCGGTCTGCGCACCTCGATCTGTGGCCAGGCGCCCTCGGTGCACCCCGAGTACGCCGAGCTGTTGGTGCGCGCGGGGATCGACGCGATCTCGGTCAGCGTCGACGTGGTGGACCGCACACGCGCGCTGGTCGCGGCTGCGGAGCGGCGCGTGCTGCTCGACGCGGCGAGGTAGGCGATGTTCCAGGTCCGCATCCACGGGCGCGGCGGCCAGGGCGTGGTGACCGCGGCCGAGCTGCTCGCGCTTGCGGCGTTCGCGGAGGGCCGCCACGCACAGGCGTTCCCGAGCTTCGGCTCGGAGCGCACGGGCGCGCCCGTGGTGTCGTTCTGCCGGATCGACGATCGGGCGATCCGCGTGCGCGAGCCGGTGATGGAGCCCGACGCGCTGATCGTCCAGGACCCCACGCTGCTGCACCAGGTGGACGTGTTCGGCGGGTGCCGGCCCGACGGATACATCCTGATCAACACCGCGAAGAGCTTCGACGAGCTCGGCCTCAGCGAGTTCGCGGCCGGCTTCCGCCACGAGCGGCTGCTGACCGTCCCCGCGAGCGACCTCGCGCGCGAACACACCGGCCGGCCGGTTGCCAACGCGGCGCTGCTCGGGGGCTTCGCGGCGCTCAGCGGCCTGATCTCGCTCGACGCGGTGGTGAGCGCGATCCGCGAGCGCTTCGATGGGCCGGTGGCCGAGGGCAACGCGGCGGCTGCGCTGGCCGCTTACGCGTGGGTGGCGGACGAGGCGCAGCAGTTGACCGGTGCGGCGGCGGACGGGAGGGTGAGCGGTGCCGCGACAGCTTGAGGGCTCGCGCGCGGTCGCCGAGGCGGTGGCGCTGTGCCGCCCGGAGGTGATCTGCGCCTACCCGATCTCTCCCCAGACACACATCGTCGAGAACCTCGCGCAGCTCGTCAAGGACGGCGAGCTGGCGCCGTGCGAGTTCGTGAACGTGGAGTCGGAGTTCGCCGCGATGTCGGTCGCGATCGGCGCCTCCGCGACCGGGGCGCGCGCCTACACGGCGACGGCGAGCCAGGGGCTGCTGTACATGACCGAGGCGCTCTACAACGCCTCCGGCCTCGGTCTGCCGATCGTGATGACGCTCGCCAACCGCGCGATCGGCGCGCCGATCAACATCTGGAACGACCACAGCGACTCGATGAGCCAGCGCGACAGCGGTTGGATCCAGCTCTACGCTGAGACCAACCAGGAGGCGCTCGACCTGCACATCCAGGCGTTCCGGCTCGCGGAGGAGCTCTCCACGCCGGTGATGGTCTGCATGGACGGCTTCATCCTCACGCACGCCGTCGAGCGGGTGGAGATGCCCACGCAGGAGCAGGTGGACGCGTTCCTACCGGCGTTCCAGCCACGCCAGCTGCTCAACCCGGACGAGCCGATCACGATCGGCGCGATGGTCGGCCCGGAGGCATTCATGGAGGTCAAGTACCTCGCGCATGCCAAGCAGATGCAGGCGCTCGAGCTGATCCCCGAGATCGCCGCCGACTTCAAGGAGGCCTTCGGCCGGGACTCCGGCGGGCTGCTGCACCTCTACCGCACCGAGGACGCCGAGACGATCGTCGTCGCGCTCGGCTCGGTGCTGGGGACGATCAAGGACACGATCGACGAACTGCGCGAGCAGGGCGTAAAGATCGGAGCGCTCGGGATCGTCTCGTTCCGCCCGTTCCCGCTCCAGGAGGTGCGCGCGGCGCTGGGCGGCGCGCAGCGAGTGGTCGTGCTCGAGAAGGCGCTCGCAGTCGGCATCGGCGGGATCGTCGCGGCGAACGTGCGGATGGCGCTCGCCGGGATCCACCTCCACTGCTACAACGTGATCGCGGGCCTCGGCGGGCGGCCGATCACGAAGGCCTCGCTGCGCGGCCTGTTCGCCGACGCGGCGGCCGACCGCCTGGAGGAGCTGACGTTCCTCGACATGGATTGGGACGTCGTCAACCGCGAGCTGGAGCGGATGGGCGCCTCGCGCGCCTCGGGCCCGCACGCGGAGAACATCCTGCGCGACGTGGGCCCCGTCGCGGCGGGGCCGGTGTGACATGAAGGCACCCGCGATCCGCTTCTACCAGACCGGCTCCTTCGCGGTCGGCAACCGCCTGCTCGACCCCGCGCAGCGTGCGGTGCAGGCCGACGAGCAGCGCTCCAACGCGATCACCTGCGGGCACCGCGCCTGCCAGGGCTGCGGCGAGGCGCTCGGCGCGCGCTACGCCCTCGACGCCGCGATGCGCGCCACGAACGGGCGCATGATCGCGGCGAACGCGACGGGCTGCCTGGAGGTCTTCTCCACGCCCTACCCCGAGAGCTCGTGGCGGCTGCCGTGGCTGCACTCGCTGTTCGGCAACGCCCCTGCCGTGGCCACCGGGATCGCGGCGGCACTACGCGCGAAGGGCCGCGAGGACATCCGCGTCGTCGGCCAGGGGGGAGACGGTGGCACCGTGGACATCGGCTTCGCCTGCCTCTCCGGGATGTTTGAGCGAAACGACGACGTGCTCTACATCTGTTACGACAACGAGGGGTATATGAACACGGGAGTGCAGCGCTCGGGTGCCACCCCGCCCGCGGCGCGCACCACGACCACGCCGGCGGTTGGCCCCGAGCCGGGCAACGTCTTCGGCCAGGGCAAGAGCGCGCCGCTGATCGCGATGGCGCACGAGATCCCCTACGTCGCGACCGCCACCGTCGCCGAGTTGCGCGACCTGGAGGCGAAGGTCCAGACCGCGATGGAGATCCGCGGCGCGCGCTACCTGCACGTGTTCGTCCCCTGCCCCCTGGGCTGGGGGAGCGCCTCAAAGGACACCATCCGGATCGCGCGCCTGGCGAAGGAGAGCGGCATCTTCCCCGTCTTCGAAGCCCGCGACGGCGAGGTCGTCGGCGTCTCGAAGATCCGTCGCCAGGTGCCGGTTGAGGAGTACCTGCGCCCGCAGAAGCGCTTCGCGCACCTGTTCAAGCCCGAGCCGCGAACCGACGTGATCGCGCACATTCAGGCGGGCGCGAACCGCAACATCCGTCGCTTCGGTCTCCGCGATACCGACCCCACCGGGCGCCCCGAAGGGGGGCGCCCCATCCCAACCCCCACCACCGGCGGTGCGGGCGGGGCCGCGTGATGGAGAAGCCGTTCGCGATCACGCTCGACGTCGGCTCGAGCCTTGCCAACAAGACCGGCTCCTGGCGTGAGGAGCGCCCGCTGTACGTGCACCGCCTGCCGCCGTGCAACCACGCCTGCCCGGCCGGCGAGAACATCCAGCAGTGGCTCTACCACGCGGAGTCCGGCGACTACGAGGCCGCCTGGCGCGAGCTCGTCAAGGACAACCCGCTGCCCGCCGTGATGGGGCGCGTCTGCTACCACCCCTGCGAGACCGCCTGCAACCGCGCTCAGCTGGACGATCCGGTCGGGGTTCACGGGGTCGAGCGCTTCCTCGGCGACGAGGCGATCAAGCGCGGCTGGGGGTTCACGGTGGACGCCTCGCCGAGCGGCAAGCGCGTGCTCGTCGTCGGCGCCGGCCCCTCCGGGCTCTCGGCTGCCTACCACCTCGCCCGCCGCGGGCACTCGGTCACGATCCGCGACGCCGGCCCGCTGGCGGGCGGCATGATGCGCTTCGGCATCCCCCGCTACCGCCTGCCGCGCGAGGTGCTCGACGCTGAGGTGCAGCGCATCCTCGACCTCGGCGTCACGCTGGAGCTGAACGCGAAGGTCACCGACATCCTCGGCGCGATCCGCGAGGGCGGCTTCGACGCCGCGTTCCTCGCCGTCGGTGCGCACATCGGCCGGCGCGCGTACATCCCCGCCGGGGAGGCCGCGCACATCCTCGACGCGGTGACGATGCTGCGCGGCATGGAGGGGCAGGAGCGCCCGCTGCTCGGCCGGCGCGTGGTCGTCTACGGTGGCGGCAACACCGCGATGGACGCCGCGCGCACCGCCAAGCGCCTCGGCGCCGAGGAGGCGATCGTCGTCTACCGCCGCACCCGCGACCGCATGCCCGCGCACGACTCCGAGGTGCAGGAGGCGCTCGAAGAGGGCGTGATGATGAAGTGGCTCTCCACCATCCGCCACGCCGGCGCGGGCCGGCTGGTGCTGGAGAAGATGGAGCTCGACGCCTCCGGCTTTCCCCAGCCCACCGGCGAGCTCGCGGAGCTCCAGGCCGACTCGCTCGTGCTCGCGCTCGGCCAGGAAGCCGACCTCTCGCTGCTGCACGGCGTGCCTGGCCTGGAGATCGATGACGGCGTCGTGCGGGTCGCCCCGACCATGATGACCGGCCACCCCGGCATCTTCGCGGGCGGGGACATGGTGCCCGCCGAGCGCACCGTCACCGTCGGGGTCGGCCACGGCAAGCAGGCCGCGCGCAACATCGACGCCTGGCTGCGCGACGCCGAGTACGCACACCAGCCGGAGCCTGAGCTCGCGAGCTTCGAGACGCTCAACACCTGGTACTACGCCGACGCGCCGCCCACCGTCGCGCCGCGCCTCGACGCTATCCGCCGCCAGTCCACCTTCGAGGAGGTCACGCTCGGCCTCGACGAGACGAACGCGCTGTTCGAGGCCCGCCGCTGCCTCTCCTGCGGCAACTGCTTCGGCTGCGACAACTGCTACGGCGTCTGCCCCGACAACGCGGTCCTGAAGGTGGACGAGGGCGACGGCTACGCGTTCGACCTCGACTACTGCAAGGGCTGCGGGATCTGTGTGGCCGAGTGTCCCTGCGGGGCGATCGAAATGATCCCGGAGACGGTCTGAGCCACTGGCTTCCCAGGGTGTAGTTTCGACCCTATGTAGTTGTTGTCGTCGTGCGCCGTCTCTGCCGGCTGCCATGCTCATGCTGGCGCCGATGGGCCGCGTCGACGATCGCGCAGACCTCCGATGGCTGCTTGACCATGTGGAGTACATCGAGATCCTTGGCGTCGATGTGCCGCTCGGTGAGCGCGCGGGTGCGCAGCCACTCCAGCAGTCCGTCCCACTCGCCGTCGCTTGATTGAGAAAGAGGGGCCCGACCGAAGCCGGGAGACACGCGCCTCCGGCGCGAATCCCCGTTTCGGCCAGCCGGCCTCTGGCCGGCTGCGCCACCCTCTAGGAGGATCACCGGGAAGTGGCGGATCGTCGCCGTCTGGATCAGCGTGAGCGCCTCGAACAACTCGTCGAGCGTCCCGTAGCCGCCGGGCGCGATGACGAAGGCGCTCGCGTAGCGGACGAACATCACCTTGCGCGCAAAGAAGTGGCGGAAGCGCAGCCCGATGTCGAGGTAAGGGTTCAGTGCCTGCTCGCGCGGGAGCTCGATATTGCAACCGACGGACAGCGCGCCCGCGTCCTGTGCGCCGCGGTTGGCGGCCTCCATCAATCCGGGGCCGCCGCCGGTGATGATCGCGTAGCCGGCGCGACCCAGACACGCGCCGACCTCACGGACCATCGCGTAGTCGGGGTGCTCGCGCGGCGTGCGCGCCGACCCGAAGACGGTCACGGCCCGCCCGACCCGTGCGAGCGAGTCGAAGCCGTGCGCAAACTCACCCGCGATATCGCGGACGCGCTCCACGTCGGCTGCTCGGACCTCCGCGGGCTCGTCCCCGAGCCACAGCAAAAGCTCCTCGTCGAAGGTCAGCTCGTGCCCGTTGGCGCCCTCGGCCTCGCGTGTCCCGCTCACGCGCTCAAGCGTAGAGTCTGCTTTGCCGCGCTGGCCCGCTCACGTCTCGTCTCGCGCTGCCGATGCCGGTCTGGTCGCTACCTCGCTAGGGCGATCTTCAAAACACCGCCGCGCGGCGGGCGTCGCGGGCTTCAGGCTGGGCTGGTGGCGGCTGCGCGAGGCAGCACGAGCAGTGAACAGCGCGCGTGGCGCTCCAGGTAATCGGAGGTGCTGCCGAGCACCAGGCGCTTCACCGGGCCGTAGCCGCGGGAGCCGACCACGAGGATATCCACCTGGTCGCCGAAGGCGGCGAGCTCCTCGCCCGCGAGGCCGTAGACCGCGTGACCCTCGATGTCGGGCAGCTGCTCCATGCGGGTGTTTGCCTCCTTGAGCATCACGTCGATGCTCTCCCCGATCGCGGGAGGCAGGATGCCGGTATAGGCGTAGGTGGGGATCGAGACTACTTCCAGCACGTGAACCGTTGCCCTCGTGGGCTGCGCCAGCTGGCGCGCCACCGCGAGCGCTGCCTCGCTCTCCGACGAGGCGTTGTAGGCGACGCCGACCTTGGCTATGGGCGCCCGCCTGTCGGCGTAGCCGAGCGAGGCGACCGCGACCGCACAGGGAGCGCCGTTCAAGGCCGCGCGCGTGTCGTCGCCCAGCATCGCGCGGCCGAAGGCGCCGTGGCTGCAGGAGCCGACCACGAGCAGGTCCGCAGTCTGCTCCTCGGCCTGCTGGTGCAGGCCTCCACCGGGGCTCATCGACGCGATGCTGAGGAGCTCCGCGCCCAGCTCCGCGGCGGCACGCTCCCGCTCGAGCAGCTCCCCGGATGCTTCGCGCTCCTCTCTGACCATGCCGGGGGTGACGGCGTGAGAGGGGCGCAGCGCGCCGCTGTACACGTGGGCGAGCGTCACCCTTGCGTCGGCGTCCGTGAGCTGTGCGGCGAGCGCGATGGCGTCACGACCCCCCGGCCTGCCATCCACTCCCACGAGCACGTTCTTGAACATCATCGACCTCCCAGGTTGTGTGCGGTCATTTTGGTGGCAGGAGCAGCACCGAGCAGGGCGCGTCGTGAGCCACACGCCGGCTGACGCTTCCGGCCGCAGCAGATCAGCCACCAGGACGTGGCCTCACCGGAGCGGACGATATCCATTGCGACCTCCGGGCCCGTGCGGGCGATCTGGGCGCGTACTTCAGCACGTCCGCGTCCGCACTCATTACGGATGACCCCGCCGATGGGCTGGCCTATGGTTGTACTCGAGACGGTGGCCGCGAAGCGGCGCCCGGAGTCGGTGGCGCTGGCCGACCGGCTTTCCGTGAATGCATCGGTATCGGGACGCACGTCCCGCGAAGGAGGCAGATCCCAATGCCAGAGACCAAGACGCAGCGCAGTGCGGCGGCACGCAAGGGGGCGAGCACTCGCCGGCGCCACGCCGTGGAGAGCAAGGAGCACGCGCGGGCGAGCGCGGTCGACCGTACCACAGAGCTCTCCGATGAGGTTTTCAATTCGCTGGAGTCGGGGCAGCGAGCCGCGATCGACGCGGTGCGCAAGTTCGTCGACACCGTCGACGAGAAGCTGCCGGCGCTCGGCGAGCGTCCGTCCAGGCGCCAGGAGATCGTCGACGCCGCCATGGAGATGGCCGACCGGCTGGTCCACACGCAGTACGACTTCCTGCGCAACGTCGTGCAGAGCGCCGGGAAGGCGCTGAGCAAGCCAGACGACGAGAAGTAGGACGCGGGCGGTCCGCGGGCGGCGCCGGGAGTCGGCCGCGCCGTCCGCCTGAACGCAGGCCGAGCGACTGACGCGCCGTGTGGAGAATCACTGACCGACCGTGGGGCCCTCTACTGATGCGCCCACGCATCGCAGGCGCGAGTCTGCTCGTCGAGCTTCGTCACCCGATCAGGGGGTCTTGAATGTCCGTGGTGGATGGGACCGGCGGCGCGAGCGTAGTCCCCTCAGGCAGGTGGTCGGTCGACGCCTCACGTTCGAGCGTCGCGTTTGCCGTGAAGCACATGATGCTCACGACGGTGCGCGGTCGCTTCCGCGAGTTCGATGGGACGCTGCAGATAGGGTCGGGCGCCCCGCGGGCGGCGGGGGCGGTCAGGGCCGCCTCGATCGACACGAACGAGCTCGTGCGCGACGAGCACCTGCAGCGCTCGCCCGACTTCTTTGACGTCGAGCGCTTCCCGGAGATCGGTTTCCACTCGACCCGGATCGACTCCCTCGACGGCGGGCGGTTCCGGATCGTTGGCGACCTGACGATGCGCGGCGTCACCCGCGAGATCGCACTCGACGCGCAGCTGGGCGGCACGAGAAGCGAAGCGGGCGACGATGAGCGGATCGAGCTCGAGCTGCGCGGAGAGCTCAACCGCAGAGATTTCGGCCTCACCTGGAATCAGGCGCTCGAGACCGGCGGAGCGCTCCTCGGCAACAAGGTGAAGATCGCACTCGAGATCTCGGCGGTGAGAAGCGAGGCGGCTTGATCAGGGCGCTCGCGGGTCGCCACCGGGCGGTCATGACGGCCGTGTTCCTAGCGTTCGCCGGAGCCAGTGTCATCCCCTTGCGCCAATTCGGCGTCGGACTGACGATCGCGGTGGCGCTCGACGCGACGATCGTCAGGCTCGTCCTACTACCGTCCATCATGCGGGTCCTCGGCCCACGCGTCTGGTGGCTACCCGCCTGGCTTGGCCGCAGGCTGCCGAACATCGAGCGTATGCCCAGCGAGCTCGCCACGGCCGGCGACGGGGGGCGGTGAGCGACCTGCATCAGCACGAAAGGCGGAGTGCCATGACCACCCGCCTCGAACCTCTCGACCACCCAGCCATTGCTTATCGCTTCAGGCTGCTCACCGCGGCTGGGTTCGAGGAAATTAAGGGCGCATGTGCGCCCTGTATGCTCTCGGGCTGCCAAGCTGGCGGCCGCTCGGCAGGTGGTGTGCAAGCCGATTGAAGGAGGGTTCTCTTGGGTTTTGTGGATGTGATGGGCGCGGTCTTCAACCTCGACCACCCGGCGCACACGGTGGACTGGAACTTCATCCACCTGTCGGTGGCGAACGTCGTGGTGATCGGCTTGATGCTGATCGTCTTCGCCCTGGCGATCCTGCTGCCGTTCCCCGGCGCCGCCGCCCGAGACGCCGCTCGTCGCGGAGGAGACCCATCATGAGCGCCGCCCCCGCGACCCCTCCGACCGCCCCGCCCGCGATCCCGTCGAAGTCGTGGACCGTCAAAGTCCGCGAAAAAGGCGTCGAGGCGCTGCCGCCCGACAGACTTCTGCCCGACGGTCAACCCACCTACGTGGCTTCCTGGATCTACGTCTTCGGGGTGGCCAGCATCGCTTCCCTGATCGTGATCATCGCCTCGGGCACGATCCTCGCGCTGAAGGGGCCGGCGTGGTGGCACGAGACCGGCGTCGGGCACTTCTTCAACTCCATCCACATGTGGAGCGTGGAGCTGTTCTTCTTCGTGATGGTCGTGCACCTGTGGGGCAAGTACTGGATGGCCTCCTGGCGCGGAGGCCGCGGTCGCGTGTGGGTCACCGGCGCGATCACCTTCCTGGTGGCGGTGCCCTGTGCGCTCACCGGCTACGTCTCCCAGCAGAACTTCGACGCGCAGTGGATCTCCACGCAGGCCAAGGACGCGATGAACTCGGTCGGCGTGGGCGCGTTCTTCAACCTCACCAACTTCGGCCAGATGTACAGCTACCACATCCTCCTGCTTCCGATCGCGGTCGTGGCGCTGGTGAGCGTCCACGTCCTGCTCGTGCGGCGAAACGGCGTCGTGCCCCCGTTTGAGCTCGAGCAGAGAGTGGCGCTCACGTCGACCGGGAGTCCCCTCGAGCCGAACGAGTCCCCGCAGGCCCCAACCGGGGGAGGCGTCCCCCGGGCCGCGACGGGGGAGCAGTCATGAGCTTCCTGGGACCCAAGGACCGGACAAAGCCCTGGAAGGGGCCCTACGCGCCCTACGACTTGGTCAAAGAGCTGTGCATCGCGGTCGGCGTGATCGCGCTGCTGGCGGTGCTGCTCACGGTCCTGCTCTCCTCGCCCGACGACCCCCCCTCCACGATCGCCCAGTGGTCTCACGAACTGCCGGCCGACTTCGCCACCACGGCGGCCAAGGAGCTCAACGGAACGAGCGACACCGCCGAATACGGTCCCCCCTACAACCACAGCTCGGGCAGCGTGCAGCACTTCATCTTCCTGCACCCGCAGCGGTGGCTCGGCGTCAGCCATCCGATCGACACGGCCGAGGACTACGTGGTCAAACCGCTTGAAACCGTCCCGAACGACCCGGCGCTGCAGAGCGCGCTCGCCGAATACAAGGCCGCACCCGAAACGCAGAAAAAGGAATGGGCGGAAGCCTACGCCAAGCCGCTCGAAGAATATTCAGAAGCGGTGGAAGAAAAGAAGACGCCGCCCGCCACGGTGTCGGTGGACACGAGCACCGGCGCCGTCACCGTCAAGACCAGCGGCGCCGGCCCGGTGCCGACGATGATGGCCAGCCTGCAGAGCCTCGCCCAGAGCGGCGGCCTCGAAGGCGGGCTGGTGTCCAGCAGCGCGTTCTTCCAGACCGACTACACCAAGCCGCTGCTGTTCATGGCCGACGGCGGGCTGCTCGCCGAACGCGCCGAAGGACAGCATCTGCTCGGCGAGCAGTGGGGCCTGATGAACGAGACCGGCAGCTACCCCGGCCAGCCGTGGCTGTGGCTGTATGCGCTCTGGTACCAGGTCGAACCGATGAAAGAATCCCCGAACGCCGACATCCAGGTGCTGCTGATCATGGGTTTGCTGAGCGTGGCGTTCATCTCCATCCCCTTCATCCCCGTCATCAACCGCATCCCCCGCTGGATCCCGATCTACAAGCTGATCTGGCGCGAGCACTACCGCGAGATCTCCGGCGCATAGGCACGAGGAGATCGCGCGGCACATAGCGGCGCAGCTCATCGGTGCCCCGGTCAAGAAGTCCGACCCACCATCGGCCGTATCGGCAAGCGGAGGCACCCAACCTTGCCCTTGGTCGCTCAACCGCCGGTCAAGCTCTGTGAGAGCACAGGCACGCGCGTGTGAAGGTACGGGCTGAGGTAGCGCCCGAAGACCTTCTCCGGCGGCGTGACGGCCTCGGAGTCGTCGAAGTGACCGTGGACAGTGGAGGCGGCGGTGGCCTGGCCGAACTCGTCGAGCTCAGTTCGAAGGTAGACTGGATTTGCGCCGCCGACCAGACGGGCGCGCAGTACGCGATGGACCCGGGATTGCGCGACGGAAGCCCCATGGTTGGAGGCGATGCGCTGTGCGATCAGGTCGGCCTGCTGGGCGGCCAGCCCGCCCTGCTTGATCGGGAAGCTCGTCATGTCGCCGGCGGCGTAAACGTCGGGCAAGCCGATGACGCCGCCGAGCGCATCCGTTGTGACGAAGCCCTGGAGGTCGGTTGGCACACCGGTGATCCTTGGCCCCCGCAGCCCGGGTACCGTGACGACGCAGTCGGCGTCGAGGATCGCGCCGGAGCTCAATGAGAGCGCTCCGCCTCGCTCGACGTGCTGGGGCTCAGACTCGCCGATGAAGCGCACCCCTCGCTCAGCCAGGAGATCCGCGGCAAGCCGCGAGGCCTGTGAGCCGAACACCTGCAACGGCTGGATCTCGGGGCTCGCGAGCACCACCTCGCCGCTGGCGCCGCTCTCCTGGAGCTGAGTGGCCGTGAGCAACGCCAGCTCGTACAGCGGTAGCGGCCACGAGCAGCCGGGCGGCACCGCAAAGATGATGCGCTGCAGTTGACCGTCGCGAAGCCGGCTCGTCATGCGGCGGATGTGATGCGCCTCGCGCTGGTCGTGGAACGTCAGCGCGCCCGGGATCGCGGTGGTGGTGCGGGCGCCCACCGCGAGCACGAGCGCGTTGTAGTCGAGGTAAGCAAAGGACGCGAGCCGCACCCTGTGATCGTGAGGAGCGACCGCCTCCAGGCGATCCAGGCGGAAGGAGGCGCCGACGTCGGCGGCGATCGCCTGCAGGTCATACGCGCGCGGCGGGGTTTCGTCGAACGCCTCGATGGTCGCGGCCGGCTTGTAGGCGAGCGTCGGAGACGCCGAGAGGAGGGTCACGCGCACGCCCTCGGGCGCGAGCGCGCGCAACGCGAGCATCGCCTCAACCGCTCCGAACCCGCCACCCGCTATCAGCACGTGTGCGGGCTCCCCTGATGAGCTGGCGCGCGCCATACCCGCGACTATCGCATCCATGTCACGAGCCCAGCATCCGGGTAAACCCCGATGGTCAGACGGGTGCACTACGCGACAGGGTGGTCCAGCGTGGCCAGCAGGCGCAGCTCCTCCATCAGCAGGCGGGGCAGCAGGAAGTGCTCGCGCACGCGCTCGTGCCCCGCACGGCCGAGCCGGCCCCGCAGCTCGCGGTCGCCGAGTAGCGTGAGCATCGCCTGGGCGCACTCCTCGACGCCGTCCACCAGTAGGCCGCCGACGCCCTCCGGCATCTGCTGGGGGATGCCGCCGGCGCGACCAGCCACCACCGGCGTGCCCTTCCACAGCGACTCGCTCACCACCAGCCCGAAGCCCTCGCGGATCGACTTCTGCACGATCACCTCCGAGAGGCGCTGGAAGGCGTTCACCTCGACGTTGCCCACCCCGGTGAGGTTGGTGTAGATGTGGATCAGCGGGTCGCGATCGGCGGCCTCGGAGACCTGACGGTAGACATCCCAGCCCTCGGGGTCGTCCAGCGCCATCGAGCCGACGAGCGCGAGCTGCAGATCTCCGATCTCCTCGCGCACGAGGCGGTAGGCGTCGATCACCCCGAGCGGGTCCTTCCACTGGTCAAAGCGCGACACCTGCGTCACGAGCCGTCCCGGGAGGTCCAGCCCGATCCAGTCGAGGATCTGACTGGCGGTATGCGGATCGAGGTCGATGTTCTTGGGGCTCAGGGGATCGATCGCGGGGGCGATCGCCTCCACGCGCTGCACCGGGAAGTTGGGTGGCACGAACTCGGGCATCGTGAACACCGCCGCGTCGAACCCGCCGAGCAGCGGCTCCAGAAAGCTCCAGGCATCGGGGTTGGGCTCGCTGGTGTCGATGTGACAGCGCCACACCCAACGTGTGCTGCCCCTGCCGTGCGCCTGAAGCAGCCCGGCGGGCTGGGGGTCGTGGATGACGACGAAGTCATAGCCGCCGTCCAGGGTCGCCGCGTTCTCCTGCACGCATCGCATGTAGACGGCCTGCTCGGCGTCGCTCAACGAGCGTGGCGCACCCTGCAGCGCGTTGTGCAGCGCCTTCGTCGCCTGGAAGAAATCCAGATCGCCGCTGATCACCTTCCAATCCACGGTGAGACCGAGGTCGCGCAGCAACGGAACGCTGGAGCGCAGCAGCTCGGACACCCCGCCGCCATAGGAGGTCGCGTTCACGTGCAGGATGCGCGCGCCTTTCAGCGCGCGTGCATGCTCGCGCAACTCATGCATGACCGCGTCCGGAGCGAGCCCGTCGTAGGCGTCGAGCGACCAGCGCCCGACCGTCACCTTCTGCAACACGGGGTCATTCTCCTCGAGGTCCTGTCAAGTCGCGCTGCTGGAAGATTCACGTCGCCGCGAGCGGTGGCGAGTCAACCGTAGCGATCTCCGTCGCGGCGGACCACCTCGACGGGGATTCGGTTGCCGTGCGGCCTCGCGCTTGCACGCGATGCCCCCAGGCGCGAGAATCAGCGGAGATGAGCCAGCCCGGCAGCTACACGCTGGAGCGCGACGCCCTCGACGAGCTCTTTGGGGCGCTCGTTCGTCGCGGGTATACCGTCGTCGGGCCGACCGTACGCGATCAGGCGATCGTCTACGACGAGATCGGCTGCAGCGCCGATCTGCCGATCGGCTGGACCGACGAGCAGGACGGCGGCCACTACCGCTTGCGCCGCCGCGAGGACGAGGCGCTGTTCGGCTACAACGTGGGCCCGCACTCGTGGAAGCGCTACCAGCTGCCACCCGAGGTGCGGCTGTGGCGCGCGCGGCGCGACGAGCACGGTGGGCTGACCGAGCTCGCCGAGGCCCCGCGCGAGGTTCCGCGCTACGCCTTCCTGGGTGCACGTTCCTGTGAGCTGCACGCGATGGGCATCCTCGACCACGTGCTGCTCGGCGGCGCGCATACCGATCCGGCCGACCGTGCCCGGCGTGAGGACGTGTTCGTCGTCGCGGTCCAGTGCGCCGAGGCGGGCAACACCTGCTTCTGCCTCTCGATGGGCACCGGCCCGACCGCCGAGAGCGGTTTTGACATCGCGCTCACCGAGGTGTTGGAGGGTCCTCGCCACTACTTCGTGCTTGATGTCGGCAGCGAGCGCGGAGCGGACGTGCTGGGCGAGCTGCCGCACGCTCGTGCCGGCGCGGAGGAGCGCGGCGCCGCGAGTGCCGCGCACGCGCGCGCAGCTGCGCAGATGGGACGCGAACTGGACGTCACCGACATCAGGGAGATGCTCTACCGCAACTACGAGAACCCCCGCTGGGATGAGGTGGCCGAGCGGTGCCTGTCGTGTGGTAACTGCACGATGGTCTGTCCGACGTGCTTCTGCACGACTGTGGAGGACGTCACCGACCTCGCCGGCGAGCACGTCGAGCGCCATCAGCGCTGGGACTCGTGCTTCACCGTGGACTACTCTCACATCCACGGTGGCGCGGTCCGCGCATCGACGCGCTCGCGCTACCGCCAGTGGATGACGCACAAGCTCGCGACTTGGATCGACCAGTTCGGCAGCTCCGGCTGCGTCGGCTGCGGGCGCTGCATCACGTGGTGCCCGGTCGGCATCGACATCACCGAGGAGGCGCGGGCCATCCGCGAAAGTGAGGCTCCCGGCGATGCGGACGCTTGAGGAGCTGATCGCCGACGCGCCGCTGTTCGAGGGTCTCTCGGCCGCGCATCTGCGGCTGATCGCCGGGTGCGGCGCCAACGAGCACTTTGCCGCGGGCGCCGAGCTGTTTCGCGAGGGCGCTCCGGCCGATCGCTTCTTCCTGATCCGCGAGGGCGCGGTCGCGCTCGAGGTCGAGGCGCCGGGTCGCGGCAGGCTCGTCATCGAGACGCTCCATCCGGGCGAGGTGGTGGGCTGGTCGTGGCTGTTCGAGCCCTACCGCTGGCAGTTCGACGCGCGTGCGCGAGAGTTGACGCGCGTCGTGGGGTTCGACGGCGTCTGCCTGCGCGGCAAGTGCGAGGCCGACCACGAGCTCGGCTATCAGCTGATGCGACGCTTCGCAGCCTCGGTGATCGAGCGGCTTCAGGCGACACGGCTGCAACTGCTCGACGTCTACGGCCATGCTCGCGTCGGCTGAGACCATGCCGTCCGAGCCCGGCCCGATGGTGCCGGCGCCGTTCACGGTTGCGGCCAAGCGCCGGGACACCGCCGACACCTGGACGCTCGAGCTGCAGCCGCGCGGGGACGCGGGACGGCTCACGTTTGCCCCGGGCCAGTTCACGATGCTCTCGGCGTTCGGCACGGGCGAGGTGCCGATCTCGATCAGCGGCGGGGGGAAGGAGAACGAGAAGAAGGGAGCCCGCTCGTGCACACCGTGCGCTCGGTCGGACTGGCGACGAAGGCGATCTGCGATGCCACCGTCGGCGATGTCCTCGGCGTTCGGGGCCCGTTCGGCCGTCCCTGGCCGGTGGAGGAGCTCGCGAGCGCTGACGTCCTCGTCGTGGCAGGCGGCATTGGGTTGGCCCCGCTGCGGCCCGCGATCCTCGCCCTGCTCGGCGAACGCGAGCGCTACGGGCGCCTCGTGCTGCTCTACGGCGGGCGCTCCCCCGAGCAGCTGCTGTACGCCGCCGAGCTGAGGGAGTGGGCCGAGCGCGGGTTGGACGTCGCGGTCACGGTGGACAGCGCGGGACCCGAGTGGCGCGGTCACGTCGGCGTCGTCCCACGGCTCGTGCGCCGCGCCGAGCTCGACCCCGCCCGCGCGCTCGCCCTACTCTGCGGACCGGAGGTCATGATGCGCTTCGCGGTTGCGGCGCTTGCGCAGAGCGGGGTCGGCAGCGATCGTGTGTACGCATCGATGGAGCGCAACATGCAGTGCGGGATCGGGCACTGCGGGCACTGCCAGCTCGGGCCGACGCTCGTCTGCCGCGACGGGCCGGTCTACCGCTGGAGCGAGCTCGAGCGCTGGCTGGCGATCCGGGAGCTGTGATGGCCGCGCCGCACAGGCAGACGCTCGCGGTGTGGAAGTTCGCCTCCTGCGACGGCTGCCAGCTGAGCCTGCTCGACTGCGAGGATGAGCTGCTGCTGCTAGCCGATCGCCTGGAGATCGCCTACTTCCTGGAGGCCAGCAGCGCGATTGTCGAGATGCCCACCCACCCCTACGACGTCTCGATCGTCGAGGGGTCGATCACCACGGCGCATGATGCCGAGCGCATCCAGGAGGTCCGCCGCCGCTCGCGGGCATTGATCACGATCGGGGCGTGCGCGACCGCCGGCGGCATCCAGGCGCTGCGTAACTTCGCCGACGTGGAGGACTTCAAGTCGATCGTGTACGCCTCGCCGGACTACATCTCGACGCTCGGCACATCCACGCCGATCAGCGCGCACGTCCCCGTCGACTTCGAGCTCAACGGGTGCCCGATCGACAAGCGCCAGCTGCTGGAGGTGATCGCCGCCCACCTCGCCGGGCGCCGTCCCCGCGTGCGCGCACACAGCGTGTGCGTGGAGTGCAAGCGTCGCGGCACCGTGTGCGTGATGGTCGCCCACGGGACGCCCTGCCTGGGCCCCGTCACCCACGCCGGCTGCGGCGCCATCTGCCCCGCCTATGACCGTGGCTGCTACGGCTGCTACGGGCCGGCGGAGTCGCCGAACACTGCTGCCCTGAGCGCTCGCATGGCGCAGCTCGGCTCCGACGAGGTGGACCTGGTGCGGGTGTACCGCACGTTCAACGCCGGAGCGCCGGCGTTCCGGGAGGCCGGCGAGGCGCACGAGGGAGGCCCCCCTCGATCAGCAGGGCGGGGCGCATGAGCGAGGGCGGAGGACCGGGAGGGCAGATGGGGGCGGGTAGGCAGACGCGGGTGATCCGCACCGACTATCTCGCCCGCGTCGAGGGCGAGGGGGCAATGTACGTGAGGCTCGACGGTCGCGAGGTGGCGGAGGTCAAGCTGCGCATCTACGAGCCGCCGCGCTTCTTCGAGGCGCTGCTGCGCGGGCGGGCCTTCACGGAGGCCCCGGACATCACTGCGCGGATCTGCGGCATCTGCCCCGTGGCCTATCAGATGAGCGCGGTGCGGGCGATGGAGGACGCCTGCGGGGTGCGCATCGACGACGGTCCGATCCGCGACCTGCGCCGCCTGATCTACTGCGGGGAGTGGATCGAGAGCCACAGCCTGCACGTGTACATGCTGCACGCCCCCGACTTCCTTGGCTACCCGGGCGCGGTGGAGATGGCCCGCGAGCACCGCGAGATCGTCGAGCAGGGACTGCAGATGAAGAAGGCGGGCAACGCCGTCATGGCGCTGGTCGGCGGGCGGGAGGTCCACCCGATCAACGTGCGCGTGGGCGGCTTCTACCGCGCCCCAACCAAGACGCAGTTGCGCACCTTGCAAGACCCGCTGGAGCGCGCGCTCGAGACGGCGCTCGCGACGGTCCGCTGGGCGACGGAGCTGCCGTTCCCCGAGGTGGAGCGCGAGGTCGAGCTGCTCGCGCTCGCCGACCCCGACGCATATCCGATCGACCGTGGGCGGATCGTCTCCGACGGGGGGATCGACATCGCGCCGGCCGAGTTCGACGAACACGTGGTCGAGGAGCACGTCGAGCACTCGAACGCCCTGCACGCGCGCATCCGCGAGCGCGATGTCTACCTGACCGGCCCGCTCGCCCGCTACGCGCTCTCCTCACAAGCGCTCCGCCCCCTCGCCGGCGAGGCGGCGCGCGAGGCCGGTCTCGGGGGGGTGTGCCGCAATCCGTTTCGCAGCATCCTCGTGCGCGCGGTCGAGCTCGTGCAGGCGTGCGACGAAGCGCTCGCGCTGATCGAGTCCTACGAGCCTCCCGACGCGCCCGCCGTCGAGGTCACGCCGCGACGCGCGGTCGGGCACGGCGCGACCGAGGCCCCCCGCGGCCTGCTCTACCACCGCTACGAGATCGACGAGGACGGCACGATCCTCGACGCCAGGATCGTGCCCCCCACCTCGCAGAACCAGCTCGCGATCGAGCAGGACCTGCGCGCGGTGCTCGAAGCCAACCTCGACCTGCCCGACGATCGGCTCGCGCTGCGCTGCGAGCAGACGATCCGCAACCACGACCCCTGCATCTCGTGCGCCACGCACTTCCTGCAGCTCACCATCGACCGTGGCTGAGACGGCGCGTGGGCTCAGACGGCGCGTGGGCGCGCGGCCCACGGGAGCGTCCCCGGCGAGCGCGCCACCGTCGCAGGCCGAGAGCCGTCCCTCCGTGGTTGTGATCGGTGTGGGGAACGCTCTCCGCCACGACGACGCGGCCGGTCTCGAGGTCACATGTCGCCTGCGCGCACGACTGCACGCCGGCGAGAACGCTGTGCGTACAGAGTTCGCCGTGCGCGAGCACGAGGGTGAGCCACTCGCTCTGATCGACCTGTGGGAGGGCGCCGGCGCGGTTGTGCTCGTGGACGCGATCCGCTCCGGGGCGGCCCCGGGCACGATCCATCGCGTCGAGGCGTCCCACGAGCCGATCCCCGCGCGGCTGCGCGGCTCCTCTTCCACGCACGCAGTCGGGGTGGGGGAGGCAATCGAGCTCGCCCGGGCGCTGGGCCGCCTGCCGGCACGCGTCGTCGTCTACGGCGTCGAGGGCCTGTACTTCGACGCCGGCAGCGGGCTCTCGGAGGAGGTGCAGGGGGCCATCGACTCGCTCACCGACGCCGTGCTCGGCGAGGCGTGCTCGCTGGCCAGCTGCTAGTCGCCGAGATGCGTGCTCCAGCGTTCCGCGATCCGGCCGAATCGCCAGATAGAAAGCGCGATCACCCACGTCGCGACGAACATCCCGACGATGATGAACCCGAGGAGGTTGATGTCGATCGTCTCGAACCAGCTCCAGAACGAGCCGCAGAGGTTGAGCTGTTCGGCGATGATCCCGCCGAGCTCGATCGTGCCGATCACCAGAGCGACTGCGACCGACAGACCGGTGATCGTGATGTTGTAGAAGACCTTTCGCACCGGCTTTGAGAACGCCCAGCCGTAGGTGTAGTTCATGAGCGATCCGTCGATCGAGTCCATCAGGCTCATTCCGGCGGCGAACAGGACGGGGAGGCAGAGGATCGCGAACCACGGCAGCCCCGCGCCCGCGGCGCCACCGGCGAGCACGAGCAGCGCGACCTCGGTCGCGGTGTCGAAGCCGAGACCGAACAGAACGCCGATTGGGTACATCTGATGAGGCTTCGTGATCGACTTCGTCAGTCCGCCGAAGAAGCGGTTCATGAGCCCACGGCTGTTGAGCTGCTGCTCCAGGGCCTGCTCGTCGTAGGCGCCGCTCTTCATCTCGCGGAACACCCTGACGAGTCCGAACAGGATCAAGACGTTGAGCGCCGCGATAACGTAGAGGAAGGAGCCCGAGACGAGCGTCCCGATCCAGTTCGTCACCTGGTGCAATTCGGAGTTGTCGTGCTTGACCGGACCAGCCAAGGACTTGATGCCGATCGCGAGCAGCAGGGCGAGCGCAAAGACGATCGTGGAGTGCCCGAGGGAGAACCAGAAGCCCACGCTCAGCGGTCGTCTGCCCTCAGCCATCAGCTTGCGGGTCGTGTTGTCGATCGCCGAGATGTGATCGGCGTCGAACGCGTGCCGCAGCCCCAGCGTGTAGGCCGTCACGCCGATCCCGACCGTGAATCCCCCCGCCGTCCCGAGGTGGTAGCGATGCGGCGCCACAAGGGCGATCAGCGTCAGAAACCCCACCACGTGCAGGCCCGCGACGACCAGGACCATCATCAGCAGCGTCAGCCGCTGCCCGGAGTCCAGCGAAGCCCACAACGCGCGCGCGCCCGGCCGCTGCCCGACCTTCACCGCCGTTGCCTGCATCTCGCGTCTCCTTCTCCGCAGCGCCAGCCTCGTGGGCTGGCCTTAGGGCGAACGCTACCTGTCGCGAGGAGCCGTTACAGTCTCGTCGCGATCAGGCGCGCGGCGGCCACCGCCGCCTGGCCGTAGGCGATCGACCCGTCGTTCGGCGGTAGCGCTCGCGGTATCAGTACCCGCAGGCCCTCCTGCCCGAGCGCCTGGGCGGTGCGCGTCAGCAGCAGGCGATTCTGAAAGACCCCGCCGGACAGGACCGCCGTCCTCACGCCGCGCCGCCGCGCCAGCAGCGAGACGGCGGCCGCGGTCGCGTCGGCCAGGCCATTGTGGAAGCGGGCGCTGACGAGGGCCGGCGAGACCCCGGCCTCCACGTCGCGCATGACCGCCCGCACGGTCTCGCGCGCATCGAGCTCGACCAGCTCGGCCTCGACGACGGGGACCGGGTAGGCGCCGTGCTCGCACGCTGCCGCAGCGGCCTCGAGCTCCACCGCGGCGCGGCCCTCGTCGTGGACGGTCATGCGGATGCCGCACAGCGCCGCGACCGCGTCAAACAGGCGCCCGACGCTCGTCGTCATCGGCGAGACCATTGCGCTGCCAGCCAGCTCGGCGACCCGCTCCCAGCGCGCCTCCTCGATCCGAGCGGCGATGCTCGCCGGTGGCCGCGCCTGACCATCGAACGCGGCGAGCAGCCACGCGCACGCCATCCGCCAGGGCTCGCGCACAGCCGCGTCGCCACCGGGAAGTCCCACCGGGTGCAGATGGCCGACCCGCTCGACCCGCTCGAGGTCGCCCGCGAGCAGCTCTCCGCCCCAGATCGTTCCGTCGGTACCGAAGCCCGCTCCGTCGTAGATCGCGCCGATCGCGGGCCCGCGCTCCCCGTGCTCGGCCAGGCACGCGGCGAGGTGGGCGTGGTGATGCTGGACACCCATCAGCGCCGCACCGTCGCGTTCCAACGCGTATCCGGTCGAGAGGTAGTCAGGGTGCAGATCGTGGATGAGCACCTCGGGCGCCACATCGAAGAGCTCTTCGAAGTGGGAGATGCCATCGCGGAACGAGCGCAGCGTCTCCCAGCTCTTCAGGTCGCCGATGTGAGGCCCGACCCACGCCCGCGACCCCCGCGCCAGGCAGAACGTGCTCTTCAGCTCCGCGCCGCACGCCAGCAGCGGCGGCGCCGGGAGCGGGAGGGCAATGCTCGCGGGCACATACCCGCGTGAGCGCCTAAGCATGAGCGGGTGGGTCGCGCCGGCGCCGAGCGAGCCCGCGCCCGTCGAGCCCGCGTCCAGCGAGCGCACGACCGAGTCATCCGCGCGCACCTCGATCGGGCGGTCGTGCACGAGCAGCGCGTCCGCGATCCCGTGCAGGCGTTCGAGCGCGTCGCCGTCGAGATACGCGATCGGCTCGTCGCGGGTGTTCCCGCTGGTCATCACGAGCGCCACGCCCGCGTCCGCGAGTCCCACGCCGACATCCGCGAGCAGCAGGTGGTGCAGGGGGGTCGAGGGCAGCATCACGCCGAGGTCCGGCGAGCGCGGCGCGACGGACTCCGCGACGCGCGCGCCGGGTCGGCGGCGCGCGATTACGATCGGCCGCTCGCGGCCCTGCAGCAGATCCTCCTCGGCGGCGCTCAGATGGACGAGCGTGCGCGCGGCGACCAGGTCGCCGACCATCAGCGCAAACGCCTTCTCCTCGCGGCGCTTTCGCCGTCGCAGCCGCGCGACCGCCCGCTCGTCGTCGGCGCGGCACGCAAGGTGGTAGCCACCGAGGCCCTTCACCGCGACGATCTGCCCAGCGAGGAGCGCCGCAGCGGCCACGCTCACCGCGTCGTGCGCCGGCAGCGTCCGGCCGGCGGGGTCGATCAGGCGCGCCCGCGGCCCGCACGCCGGGCACGCGTTCGGCTGTGCGTGAAAGCGCCGACTCGCCGGATCCTCATACTCAGCGTGGCAGGCCGCGCACATCTGGAAGGCCGCCATCGTGGTGAGCGCCCGGTCGTAAGGCACGCCGCGGACGATCGTGAAGCGGGGACCGCAGGCGGTGCAGTTGACGAACGGGTAGCGGTAGCGCCGGTCGCGCGGGTCGAACAGCTCGGCCAGGCAGTCGCCGCAGGGAGCAACGTCGCTCGACACGAGCGCGGCGGGCGCACCCGCCCGGTCGCTGTCGAGAATCGAGAAGCCGTCCTCGCCGGTCGGGCGCAGCGGCTCGGCGCGCACGCGCTCCACCACGGCCAGCGGCGGCGCCTCGTGCGCGAGGCGCTCCAGGAAGCGCTCCACCGCGTCCGGGGCGCCCTCCACCTCGAGCAGCACGCCGCGCTCGTCGTTGCGCACCCAGCCCGAGAGCGTGTGCTCGTCGGCGAGCCGGTGGGCGAAGGGACGGAAGCCCACGCCCTGCACCACGCCCTCCACGCGGGCGCGCACGCGCGTGCTCACGCGGCGTCCTCGACGAGCTCGCGCAGCACGTGCCAGGCGCTCGCCTGCGCCTCCTGGATGCGCGGGATGTGCTGCGAGCGCGTGACGAGCACGTGGTCGGCGAGGCCATCCGCAGCGATGCGCCCGCCGTTGTAACCGACCAGCGCGATCGTCGCCAGTCCGCGTCCGCGCGCCTCTGCGAGCGCGTCGATCACGTTCGCCGAACCGCCGCTGGTGGAGAGCGCGAGCAGCACGCCGCCCTCGCGGCCGTGGGCGATGACCTGGCGGCGGAAGACAGCCTCGACGCCGATGTCGTTGGCGATCGCCGTGAGGATCGCGGCGTCCTCCGTGAGGTCGATCGCGCGCCGCGCCGGCCACCCGCGAGGTGGCTCGCGCAGATCGGCGACCGCGTCCATCGCGTCGGTCGCCGAGCCGCCGTTGCCGAGCGCAAGCACGGTGGCGCCCGCGTCGAGGCGCTCGCGCAGCATCGTGGCGGCCGCGATCAGCGTGTCGGCGCCCTCGCGGAGCGTCTGCGCGCGCAGGACCCCGATCTCGTGCGCCTTCTGCAGGATCGAGCCGCGCACGTCCTCGAGCACGCGCTCGGGGTCGCGCTCGCTCTCGGTGAGGAAGGGGTAGAGGAAGCTCGCCGCGCCGGGGTCGTGCACGGGCCCCGCATCGCGCCCGGCGAGCAGGCCGCGATGCTCGAAGAACACGTGCACGAGCTCCCACAGGAGGTGGTAAGCGGTCTCGGTCAGCTCCTGGCGCACCAGCGGATCAGCGAGCGGCGGTTCGAGCTCCCATTCGGCGCCGATCGCCTCGAAGGCCACGGTCAGGCAGCCGCGCCCGGCGGCCACGGCCAGCGCGGCAGCGGTCTCCCCGTCGCGGCCGAACGCGATCGCGACGTCCCGCGGGTCGGCCATCAGCGCCACGCGCTCGCGCAGCGCCCCCTCCTCGCCGGTGAGCGCGAGCGCCGGCAGCGCGCGCTTGCCGACGATCACCGGATGGACGAACTCCACCACGACGTGGCGCGCGTCCGAGCGCGCCTGGGGCGTGCGTCCGATCGCGAGCAGCCGTCCTCCCCGTGAGAAGCGCTCGGCGACGCGGTGACAGAGGCGCGCGAGCGGCTCGGCCGCCACCGCGAAGAAGCGCTCGTTGGCGTCCGTGCGCAGCGCAAGCAGCTCCTCGACGCGGCCGGTCAGACGCTCGTGCCGCGCGGTGGTGGCGGCGTGGCCGCTGGTCGCGAAGGCCGGGCCGCTCACGAGCCCTGCGGCTCTCTGCGCGCCACGCCCGTGAGCCACGCCGCGAACGCGTCCACGCCCTCGCCGGTGCGAGCGCTCACCAGCATGTGCTCGACGCCGGGGTTGACGCGGTCGAGGTTCTCCAGGAAGCGCTCGAGCGAGTAATCGAGGTGCGGGAGCAGGTCGATCTTGTTGACCACCACCAGCTCGCACGTGCGGAACATGAGCGGGTACTTCAGCGGCTTGTCCTCGCCCTCGGTGACCGAGGAGATCATCGCGCGCGCGTCCTCGCCGACCCGGAACTCGGCTGGGCATACGAGGTTGCCGACGTTCTCGATCACGAGCAGGTCGATCTCATCGAGCGCCAGCTCGCTCATCGCCGAGCGGACCATGTTGGCGTCGAGATGGCACTCCCCGCCGAAGCCCGGATCGGTGTTCAGCTGGGTGACGGGCACGTGCAGGGCCGACAGTCGATCGGCGTCGAGCGCGCCCTGGACGTCGCCCTCGAGCACGCCCACGCGCACATCACCGAGGCCGTTGATCAGCACGCGCTCGAGCAGCGCCGTCTTGCCCGCGCCCGGCGCGCTCATCAGGTTCACCACGCGTACGCTCGCGCGGTCGAAGTCCGCGCGGTTGGCCCGCGCGATCGTCGCGTTCGCGTCGAGCACGTCCCTCGCCACCTTCACCTTGGTGCGGTGCATGGGGCCTCCTCCTCCACTTCGATCGAATCCACGGATAGCTGGTCGCCGTCCAGCACGGTTGTCTGCCCGCCGCCGCACACCGGGCACAGGAGCGAGGGCTCCTCCAGTTCCCACTCCTCGCCGCAGGCGCAGCGCATCCGCGCCGGGATCAGTCGCGGCTCGAGTACGGCCCCCTCGCAGACGGTGCCGCGCGCGAGGATCTCGAAGGAGTAGACGAGCGACTCGGGGACGACCTGCCGCAGGGCGCCGATCGTCACGCCGACCTGGACGACGCGACATGCGTTCGCGTAGCGTGTCGCCGTCTCCACGATCGCACGGCTGAGCGACAGCTCGTGCATCAGCAGATCCGTGGCAGCGGGTCGCCCGCGAGGAGATCCATCACCCGCCGCCCGCCGAAGGCGGTGTCGACGAGCACCATGCCCGGCGGCTCGGCCGCGATCTCGCCAATCTCGACCGCCCGCTCGCATCCGGGGACCGCTTGCAACGCGCGCAAAGCCCTCTCGGCAGACTCGGGGGCGACGAACGCGAGCAGCTTGCCCTCGTTGGCGACGTACATCGGATCGATCCCGAGCAGCTCGCAGGCCCCGGCGACTTCGGGCGCGACCGGCACGTCGGCCTCGCGCACGAGCGCCGCGACGCTGGATGCCCGCGCGAGCTCGTTGAGCGCCGATGCCACCCCGCCACGGGTGGCGTCGCGCATGCAGTGCAGGTCCGGGCCGGCCGCCTCCAGGAGGGCGTCGACCGCCGGCCACAGCGAGCGCGTGTCCGAGACGATCTCCGCCTCCAGCGCGAACTCCTCGCGTGCGAGCATCACCGCCATCCCGTGCTCGCCGATCGAGCCCGAGACGATGATGCGGTCTCCGGGCGCGAGCGCGGAGGGCGCCAGCCGCGCACGCGGATCGATCACGCCCAGCCCGGTGGTGCACAGGTACATCTGATCGGCGTGGCCGCGCTCGAGCACCTTGGTGTCGCCCGCGACCACCCGCACGCCGGCCTCCTCGGCGGCGCGCGCGATCACCTCGACCTCCGCGCGCAGATCCTCGGCGCGCAGGCCCTCCTCGAGCATCAGCGAGAGCGTGAGCGCGAGCGGGCGCGCGCCGGAGACGGCCAGGTCGTTGACCGTCCCGTTGACCGCCAGCTCGCCGATCGATCCGCCGGGGAAGCGGATCGGCCGCACCACGAAGCTGTCGGTCGTGAGCGCGAGCTCAGCGCCATTCACCGACACGATTCCCGCGTCCCCGAGCGCCGCGAGCGCCTCATTCCGCAGAGCCGGCAGCAGCAGGCCCTCGATCAGCGACTGCGAGGACTTGCCGCCGGCGCCGTGGGCCATCGTGATCCGCTCGTCACGAAACTTCGCCCGCTTGGCGCGGGCGCCCTGAACGATCCCGAGGATCCGCTGCTCGCGCGTGATCGAACTCACACGACCTCGCGCTCTCGCGTGTAGCGACCGTAGTTGTAGTAGGCGGCGCAGGCGCCCTCGGGCGAGACCATGCATGTCCCGATCGGGCGCTCCGGCGTGCACGCGGTGCCGAACACCTTGCACTCCCACGGCTTGATCACGCCCTTGAGCACCTCCCCGCACTGGCACGCCTTGGGGTCGGCGACGCGCACGCCGGGGATCGCGTAGCGACGCTCGGCATCCAGCTCGGCGTAGGCGGCCGAGAGCTTCAGGGCGCTCTGGGAGATGAAGCCGAGACCGCGCCACTCGAAGTGCGCTCGCAGCTCGAACACCTCCGCCATCACCTCCAGCGCGCGTGGGTTGCCCTCCCACGGCACGACGCGCCTGTACTGGTTCTCGACCTCGCAGCGGCCGTCGGAGAGCTGCGCGAGGAGCATGTGGATCGACTGCAGGACGTCCAGCGGCTCGAAGCCCGAGATCACCACCGGCCGCCTGTAGTCGGCGGGAATGAACTCAAACGGGCGCGCGCCCACGACGCTCGACACGTGTCCCGGTCCGATGAAGCCGTCGAGTCGCAGGTCGGGCGAGTCGAGCAGCGCCCGCAGCGGCGCCACGATCGTCACGTGGTTGCAGATGCAGAAGAAGTTCGCGATGCCCTCCGCCTTCGCGCGCTTGAGCGTGAGCGCCGTGGACGGCGCAGTCGTCTCGAAGCCGATCGCGAAGAACACGACCTCGCGGTCGGGGTTGCCTCTCGCGATCCCCAGCGCGTCCAGCGGCGAGTAGACGATCCGCACGTCCGCCCCCTCGGCCTTGGCCTCGAGCAGGCTGCCGCGCGAGCCGGGGACGCGCAGCAGGTCGCCGAAGCAGGTGAAGATCACGCTCGGCTCGTGCGCGATCGCGATGCCGTCATCCACGCGACCCATCGGCAGCACGCACACCGGACAGCCGGGACCGTGAACGAGCTCGATGCCGTCGGGCAGCAGGCCGTCGATCCCGTAGCGGTAGATCGAGTGCGTGTGGCCGCCGCAGACCTCCATCAGCTTGTACGTGCGCCCAGGCTCGAGGAGCGAGCGGATCTCCTCGGCGAGCGCGCGCCCAAGACTGGCGTCGCGGAACTCCTCGACGAACCTCATGCCGGCTCCCGGACCAGAGCCGCTCCCGCATGCACGAGCAGCACCTCACCGGGCGCAACGACGCCCACGATCCCGGTGTCGACCCTGTGGCGGCGCTCCCGCTCATCGACACAGAGGGCCAGCTCGCGCGGCTCGTCCACTTCCAGGACGCGCATCCGCGTCGCCGTGTCTGCGCAGGTGATGCACCCCGGCTCGTGATCGGTCATTCGATCGCGCTCGCCTCCAGGTCGCGCAGCTCCTGGTCGTAGTCGGCACCCATCTGCCCCAGCAGCTCAAGCGTTGCGAGCGCCTCCCGCTCGTCGATCCTCGAGAGCGCGAACCCCACGTGGATCAGCACCCACTGGCCAACAAGCGCACCCGCGCCGTCGTCGCCGTCGAGCAGCCCGACGTTGACTGTGCGTCTGACGCCGGCTACATCGATGAGTGCAAGCCGGTTGGCATCGTCGAGAACCTCTACCACTCGTCCGGGGATGGCCAGGCACACGCTCGTCAACCTCCTGCTCGCTCGGGAAGAGTGGTTTACCAGTTCGTGGTGGGCGGCGCGTGACGGCCGAGGCCAATCACCGCCTTGATCTCCACCCGGGGGAAGGCACCGATCCCGCCCTCCTGGAAGCTGCGAGGCCATCCCGCAGGCCGTAACCTCTCTAGCCCATGACCACCGACACGTCGCATCCCGAGAAGCTCCGAGTGCTCGTCGCCGGGGGAGGAGTCGCCGCCCTGGAGACTGCGCTGGCTCTGGGCGAGCTCGCGGGCGAACGCACCGAGGTGCGCGTGATCGCTCCCAACACCGAGCTCTTCTATCGGCCGCTGGCTGTCCGCGAGCCGTTCGCCTACGGACCCGCCCGCCGCTACCCGCTCGCGCAGATCGTCGGCGACGCGGGCGCCACGCTGATTGGCGGCACGCTGGCCTGGGTCGACCCCGCGGGACAGATCGTCCACACCGAGGCCGGCGAGCAGCTCGCCTATGACGCGCTTGTGCTGGCGCTCGGAGCCAAGGCTCACCCGCGCTACGAGCACGCGCTGACGATCGACGATCGCCGCCTCGACGAGACGTTCGGCGGACTGCTCAGGGACATTGAGGGCGGCTACGTGCACAGCCTCGCCTTCGTGGCGCCCGGGCGGATGCCGTGGCAGCTGCCGATCTACGAGCTCGCGCTGATGACGGCCGCGCGCGCGTACGACATGAACGTCGAGCTCGCCGTGACGATCGTCACGCCCGAGGACTCGCCTCTGGCGATCTTCGGAGCGGCCGCGAGCGGCGCGGTGAGCGAGCAGCTGGAGCGGGCGCACATCCAGACGATCCCCTCCGCCTATGCCGAGGTCCCCCACCCGGGGGAGGTCGTGATCAATCCGGGCGACCGCCGTATCCAGGTCGACCGTGTCATCGCGCTCCCTGAGCTCTACGGGCCTTCGATTAGCGGCATCCCGCTCGTGGAGCATGGCTTCATCCGCGTGGACCCCTACGGGCAGGTCCCCGACGTGGGGCCGATCTACGCGGCCGGAGACGCACTCGACTTCCCGATCAAGCACGGTGGGATCTCCTCCCAGCAGGCGGACACCGTCGCCCTGTCGATCGCGGCGCTCGCCGGAGCCCCGGTCACGCCCGAGCCGTTTCACCCCGTTATCCACGGCATGCTCTTGACTGGCGGCAAGCCTCTCTACCTCACTGCGCACATCACCGGCGGGCACGGCTTCAGCTCGGAGGTCGGCGACACGCCCACCTGGTCTCCCCCCGCGAAGATCGCAGCCAGGTACCTCGCACCGTGCCTCGACGCCTACGACCGCGAGCGGACCCCGCAACCGCGTTGACGGACGCCGCAAGCTCGAAGATCAATCGCGGCGGTCGCCGCGCCCAGGCTCAGGCTCGGGGAAGTGCGGAGCGGGCGATGGTGATGTACCAGTAGCCACCCGCGAGGTTCAGCACCCCAACGACCAGGAAGAAAGCTGCCCATCCGTAGGCGGCGTAGGAGAGGCACACGACGCCCGCGGTGGCCGCGACAAAGCCACCGGCAATGCGCGTGACGCCAAAGGCGCGGAGGTGGCGGTATGCCCATGGATTGATCAGGCGTTGCATGCCGGGTCGCGGGGGAGATGCCCACCACCCGCGAAGACCTTTCCGAGCGGCGTCGTCGTTGGCTGCGTTCATCGGGGGCGTCCCGCTCATGCTCGCTTCAGGAACCTCAAATAGAACGCCGCAAACACCAGGACAATCCCGACGTTGACCATCAGGCGCTCCAAGAACCGATGCCTGAAGAACAAGACGTCCACGCCGACCACGACGGCTACCAGCGCGAGCACGTAAAGCACGACGCCTGCCTGCCTTCCCATCGTTCCACCCTACTGCTCGAAGACTGCGTCGCGGCCATCGATGACGCCGCCGGTCGGCAGCGTGCCGGGCGCTTCCCACACGACGTCATCGGCGAAATAGCTCCCGACCCCCCGGTGAATCGCGCTCCCGAGAGGGCGGCTCAGCCGCGCAACGGCGAGATTCGCTCAGCGCCTTGCGGGGCCGAGGTCGTCCGAGCGGCCGGCTTGCAAGCGGGACCACTGGGCGGTGGGACGTCCGTTGGTGCGGAGATGGGACATCACCGGGGACCGTGGCCAGCCGGCGGGTGAGTCCTCCCAGGTCTCCTGGCGGCCGTACACCGTGAGGTCGAGCAACCTGTAGCTGTTGTCCAGCGCTTCTGCCCCGCGCCCGTTGGTCCAGTAGGTCTCGAACACCCGCTCGTCGTCACGCAGGTAGCACACCAGATGGAATTTGCCGACCTGGCGCCCGACAAGCAGCGCATCGAGCGAGTCCTGGGCTGAGTACCACGGCATCTCCCAGCCCATGAACTCGCGGTAGCGGACGCTCTCCTGGTATGGCCCCTGGCAGAACGTCGCGTAGGTGACGCCGCGCGCATTCAGTTGGGAGAGCTCGCCGACTTGCGTCGTGTAGAAGGTGCAGCCCTCGCACTGCTCGGCGGCGGGTCGCCCGGACTGCCACATGAAGTAGTAGGCGATCAGCCCTCGACGTCCCTCGAACGCGTCCAGCAACGTCACCGGGCCGCGCGGGCCGATCAGCGGGAGCGCGGAATCCACCTCGACCATCGGCAGCCGGCGGCGTGCCGCGGCGATCGCGTCGCCCTCGCGGGTGTGCGCCTTCTCCCGGGCTCGCAGGGCATCCAGCTCGGCCTGAAACATGGCGCGGTCGACCACCATGGGTGTCCCCGGTGGGTCGGTGGCCGGCGACTCGGCGTCGTTCGTATTCATTTCGGCTCCTCCTCCCGTCTCGTTTGCGATTGTCATGGTTGCTTCTTTGATCTCATGTCCTCAGCGATCTGCGTCGCCTTTCGTGGGCCGTCACCGACTGTTGTACTCCTCACGTGGGCGCAGCCATAGCTGGAACAACGTCGCCCTCGTCGCGGCCCTTCGGCGCCCGGTCGAGGACCGGGTAGCAGCTCATCAGAAGCTCAACCCCGAGAGCCCCGGTCGGGTGGGTGTGGTAGACGACCCCGTCCAGGGTCACGAACTCGCTCCCGGGATCGACGAATATCGTGCACGCGATGCAGCCAGGATCGACGAGCGCCGACCAGCTGAAGGCTGGGCAGCTGGGCACGGTCGACGTGACGGCCTCCACTGTCGCGAACATCGGGCCGGGGATCGACTTCTACTTCGCTTTCGGGGTGATTGCTGTCACCGCTGGTGTCGCCGCGCCGTTGACGATCCTCGCTGGAGGTGTGGCGGTCGCCCTGCTTGCTTTCGTCGTGGCGGAATTCACCAAGGTGGAGCCCTCGGCGGGAAGCTTCATCACCTACGTCGAGACCTCCCTGGGAGCGAGGGCCGGCGTCGTCGCGGCGCTGCTGGTCGCCGTGGGCTTCACCGTGGTGATAGCGGGAGTCTTCACGATGTCCGGCGGCATGGTGGCGCTGACCCTCGCCCATTACACGTCGTGGCAGCCGCCCTGGGAGCCGCTGAGCCTCGTCCTGACGGCCGGCGCGATCTGGCTGACGGCGCGTGGAGTCCGTCTCTCGACCTCGGCGGTGGGCATCGCCGTCGTTGCGCAGGTGGCGGTCATGCTCGTGGTCTGCGCGGTCACCCTCGTCGACCGGTGGTCGGATCTCTCGGGCATACCGTTCTCGTGGGCTCATCTCACGGGTGGACTGGCCGGCCTGTCAGCGGGCTTCCCGCTTGCTCTGTACATGTTCATCGGCTGGGAAAACGGCCCGGCCCTGGCCGAGGAGTGCCGCGATCCGCGGCGGACCATCCCGAGAGCCCTCTACGTGTCGATCGCGATCGGCGCCGCCCTGTTCGTCCTGTTCGCCTACGCCACCGTCACGGGCTTTGACTACGACGTCTCCTCCATCGGCCGCTCGTCAGTCCCGTTCCTGACCGTTGCCGACCGCTATCTCGGCGGGGCAGCCCTCCTGGCCTGGCTCGCCGGGATCGTCTCTGTGCTCGCCACGCTCATCGCCGGCGTGAACTCCCAGGCCCGCATGCTCTTCGACGGCGGCCGCTCCGGGCTGCTGCCGGCACGGCTCGGTCACCTCCGCCAGCCCGCGCAGACGCCGGTGAACGCCCTGCTGGTCATGGCCTGTGGGGGGCTCGGGATCGTCGCGGTGTGGTGGGCAGCGCACGTCATCGGCGTGGACACGGGATCGACGAACCCCCGTCGGCCTGTATGCGGAGTGCTCGACGATGGGCACGATCGTGATCCTGTTCGTCTACTTCCTGACGACGCTCGCCCTCCCGATCTTCATGTGGCGCCACCACCGGCAGTCGTTCTCGGGCCTGCGGCACGTCGTCGCCCCGGTCATGGGAGCCCTGATGCTCGTCGTCCCGTTCGTCGAGCTGTGCAAGCCCGGACAGCCCGCGCCCTACAGCGCATTCCCCTACATCGCGCTGGCCATCGTGGCGACCGCGGCCGCGATCGCCTTCGTCGTCGTGCGGCGACACCCGACCACGGGCTCCGGCGAGGGAACGACACTTGCCGGGTCGTGAGGGCTGGGCAGCCAACGCGGCCAGCCGGGTCGCTGTCGCCGGTGATCAGCCGCCAAGCGGTCTAGGACGCAGCGCCCCTCAACACGCAGCCGTCTTGACGGTCCGCTCCTCGAAGGCGAAGCCCGCTTCGAGTGCCCGCCGCGCGGGGCAGGTTTCAGCCACGCGCTCCAGGCGCCGCTGCTGATCTGGCGTGAGGTCGTCGGGGAGGTGAAGCTCGACCGTGATGCGATGGGGGACGCTGTCGGTGTTGTAGTTGACGCCGACGGATGTCTCACCGACGTCCCAGCCTCTGTTCTGTGCATACATCGCGATCATCGTCGCTACGCATGAGGCGAGCATTGCGGCAAGGAGCTCGTGCGGTGCGGGCCCCTCGTCTGTGCCGCCGAGGCGCTCGGGCTCGTCGGTGACGATGACGTGGCGACCGTTCACGTCCACCTCGTGCTTGAGCGTGTTGCCGACACGGCGGGCAGTCGCTGTCATGCCCATCAGAGAGTCACCTTGCCTTTGGTCTTGTGAGGTGTTGCTGAGCTGAGCATTCTTTCCTCGTCGGGTAAACGCTTGCTTCGATCTTGCGCCGCGTCGTCGAGCGGGACATCCGACGCAACTACTCGTGAGGGCCCGTAGTTTCTGCGTACACAACTTCAGTAGTATACAATGATGTAGTTGTGTTATTGTGTGTCAGCGTGAGCGCGACTACCGACATTCCACACCCGCTTCCGGCACCGCTTGTGGAGCTGATCGCCGAGCGCTTCCGGGTCCTCGGCGAGCCGATGCGCATCCGCCTGTTGGACGCGTTGCGCGAGGCTCCGGCCACCGTTCAGGAGCTCCAGCAGGCGACAGGCGCGTCGCAGCAGAGCGTTTCGAAGCACCTCGGGCTGTTGCTGCGCAGCGGGCTGGTGAGCCGACGCAAGGAAGGCAACTTCTCGCTGTATGAGATCGCCGACGAGGGCGTGTTCGAACTGTGCGAGCAGGTTTGCGGTGGTCTGCGTCGCCAGCTGGATGAGCTCGACTCACTGCTGCCAGGCGGAGCCAACCGGTGAGCACGACCACCGCGCCGCGCGTCGCCGTGCCCGTCAGGGAGCCGACCCAGCGCAGAGCGCGGGTCGGGCCGATTGGCCGTCTCGGTCGCTACACCGCCACGCATTTGCGCACCGTGCTTGCGGGATGGCTCGTGGTGGCGGTTGTGTTCGGGTTCTTCGCGCCGCGGGTTGAGAGCGCGCTCTCGGGCGCCGGCTGGGAAGCGAGCGGGTCGCAGTCAACCCAGGCGCGCAAGCTCGTGGAACGCGACTTCGCCGGCCTCGGCAGCTACGGCCTTGAGACGGTCGTCTACTCCCCGACGCAGACGGCCGGCTCCCCGGCGTTTCGCTCGACGATCACACGCGTCGAGCGGACGCTGCGGGCGAGCGGCGCGGTGCGCGCGGTCGTTGCTCCCGCGCCGGGGCTTTCGATCTCAGCCGACGGCCACACGGCGATCGTGCAGGCCGGTGCCGCACGCGACCCCAACGAAATGGTCGCCGCCGCCGACACGTTGAAGGGGACCCTGCACGAGCTCTCCTCTGGAGCGCTCGTCGTCAACCTCACGGGTGCGGCGGGGATGTGGTCAGACTTCAACGCGGCCAACCGCTCGGCGATGCTCAAATCGGAGGTCATCTCCTGGCCGGTCACGCTCGGGATCATGCTGCTCGCGTTCGGCTCGCTCGTCGCCGCGGGGCTGCCGTTGATGCTGACGATGGTCGGTCTGCTCGCTGCCGCCGGCATGCTCTACCTGGGCACGCTGGTGACGCCGATCTCGATCTGGGCGATGAACTTCGCGCTGATGTTCGCGCTCGCTCTCGGGATCGACTACGCGCTGTTCATCGTGATGCGCTTCCGCGGAGCACTCTTCGGGTCAAAGCTCAGCGCTGAGGAAGCGACTGCCGTGACGATGGACACAGCCGGCAAGGCGGTGCTGTTCAGCGGCGTCACTGTGCTGATCTCCCTCACGGCCGTGATGCTCGTCCCGAGTCCCGCATTTCGCAGCATGAGCCTCGGCATCATGCTCGCCGTCATCTCCGTCCTAGCGGCGACGCTCACGCTGCTACCCGCCGTGCTGGCCAAGCTGGGCCCCAAAGTCGACCGTCTCTCGCTGCCGTGGGCTGCCTCGGGCGAGCACCGTTCCCCTCTGTTCGCAGCATGGGGCGAGCGCCTGTGGAGCCACCCCTGGCGATACGGAATCCCTGCGCTGCTCGCGCTGCTCGCACTCGCCTACCCGGTGACACAACTGAAGACCTCGATGCCATCGATCAAGGTCGTACCGAGGAGCGACTCCTCGCGTATCGGCTACAACCAGGTCCAGGCAGCGATGGGCCCCGGCGCCACCGGCCCGCTGCAACTGATCACACCAGCCGCACAGGCCGCAACGGTCGCGCGCATCGCGCGGGCCGACCCAGGTATCGCCCAGGTCATGCCCGCCCAGCCCGGCCGCGACGATCTTGCTCTTGTAACGGCCATCCCGCGCCAGGATCCCTCCAACCCCGCGGTCGCCACCACCATCGATCGGCTACGCAATGACGTTCCGGCTGGGACCGTGCTCGGGGGCGCAGCCGCCGAAAACCACGACCTCCAGAGCCTGCTCGCCGCCAAGGCCTCGCTCGTGATCGGCGTGGTGCTGGTACTCGGGTTCCTGCTGCTGCTGGTCGCGTTGCAGGCGCCGCTGCTCGCGGCGGCGGGCGTGCTCACCAACCTGCTGGCCACAGGTGCGGCGTTCGGCGTAGCCAAGTGGATCTTCCAGGACGGCGACCTGCACTCGCTCCTGGGCTTCCAGCCACAGGGCTTCCTCGACGCGTGGGGGCCGGTGTTCTTCTTCGCGATGATCTTCGCGATCTCGATGGACTACACGATGTTCCTGCTGTCATCCGCCAAGGAGCACTGGGACCACACCCATGACGCCAAGGACGCGATGGTAGGCGCGATGGCGCACTCCGGCCGCGTGATCTTCGCCGCCGCCGCCGTGATGGTCGCTGTGTTCTTCACGTTCGCGCTCTCCGGGCCGCTGCCGCCCAAGGAGATGGGAATCATCCTCGGCGTCGCCGTACTCCTCGACGCAGCGCTCGTACGGCTGCTGCTGCTGCCCGTCCTGCTCCGACTGATGGGTGCCCGCGCGTGGTATCTGCCTCGCTGGGCACGGCGGGTGCTGCCCGACGTGCGGTTCGGGCACGCCTGAGCGATCCGTCCGCGGGTCCGCAGTTTTCCGCGGTCACCGCGCGACGTACGTCCCGACCCTGGTGTCAGCTATAGAGCCGCTCCTGCCACGGCGCGCTCAACAGCGAGCGAGCCGCGCGCGGCGGTACTCCGACGGCGACACGCCGTGGCAGCGCCGAAAGGTCCGCGCGAAGGTCGACCCACGGCTATACCCGACCAGCCGCGGCACCTCGGCGAGCGGCGGCGTCGGGTGAGCCAGAAGCTCACTGGCCGCGGTCATCCGCCGCCAGAGAAGCTCCTCACGGAAGCTGCGGCTCCCGAACTGCCCGAACACGCGCTGTAGCTGTCGAGGGGAAATCACCAGGATCGCGGCGACCGCCGAAAGGGTCAGCGGCCGGCGATAGTCGTGCTCGATCAGCGCGCACGCCCGGAGGTACATCCTACGGCGCTCGCTCACGGTCTGCTCACGCATCCCGCTTCGCGTTGGGCCGGCGGCTGGTGTCCAGCCGCCGGCGTGAAAGTGCGCTGGCACCGGAGCGCTTTGACTCATCCGAGCTCCACCTCCCGTGGGCTGATGCTCAGGCCCTGTCTCGCTATGAGTGCCAGCACGTCGCTGTCAACCCAGGGGGTCGGCGAGTTCTCACCGCCCTCCGGCGTCAGTCCCAGCCTACGCGAGAGCCAGCTCGTGTCGCCACACACATGCCCACCCGAGCCACGCTTAAAGCGTCCGCAGCGCATCGCGATCTCGCTCATCGACAGGCCCTCGGCCTTCGCTTTGGCGACCGCCGCTTCCCGCAGTCCACGGTTGAGCACGAATCGGCTGGCGCAGAACCGCTGTATTTCAGCGCGCAGCACCGAGACGGACACCCTCGCGTCGTGTCGGTGACGGACCACCATCTGGCGCGTCAGAGCGCGAACCGGCTCGTAGCTCTCCAGCGCCGCGATCACGTCGCGCACGGTCAGCACCCGTGGTGGTCCGGCCCGCCTCTCCGGCGGATACTGCTGCCAGCGCATCTCGGGGATAGACATTCGCGTCGGGACGGGCTCCAAGTGATAGGAGCGCCCGTGCCGGTCGACCAGGAGATCGCGGTCAGGCACTTCGGCTTGATCGTGACCTTGGTCGCCTTCGAGGTAGGGAATGGTCTGCAGATCGGCCGAGGTCACCGGCCGGCACCCACGACGCCCATCGGCCAGGTACTGATCGCACACCACGCGGGCGTTGTTGGCCGGCTCGTCGGGGGCGAGGTGAGCGACCAGGCGTCTGTCGCCGAATGTCACCGCGTCACGATCGATGACGAGCATGCTGTCGCCGGCGCCTGCGCGGACGACGATCTCATGTGGGCGCCCACGGCTGTCGGTGTATTGGCTGAGCACATCGCCAACCGACGCGATGGGCGGCAGGCGGTGGCCGTGCTGCAGCGCGCGTACACGGAGATGCGTCCCGCTTTGCTTGCTCGCCGTCCGCTTGCGCAGCCCGCGCCACGTCGGGCTGGTGGCAGCGGGGTTGTTGAGGACGAGCGCTGAAGCGCCGCTCATACTGTTAGCTGGTCGTAGCGCACCGCTGCCCTGGACAGAAACAGCATCCCCTCGGAGCTGTCCAGTAGGCCGGCCGCGACGAGTCGCTCGACCGCGTCGGTGATCCGGTTGCGCTTTCGTTTGGATTTTCCGAGCTCGCGCAGTAGCTCTTGGCGGGACAGCGGTCGCCTGCCGTCGGTGGTGGCCAGCATCAACTCGAGCACGATGGCCTCGTCGCGGTGCTCGTGTGCGGAGGAGCTGTCGTGGTCGTGGTTGATCCCGCAGACGCGCAGCGCCGCGTAGCTGGCAGCGGCGAACTCGCCCCAACGGTTGATCAGCCCGTCGTCCTTCAGGCGCTCGAGCGCCGTAGGGACCTCACCGCCGGAGCTGGCGGCGCGGGCTAGCTCGGCTTCGGTCCACGGGTGCGACGTTTGGAGCATGAGGTCAAGGAGCGCCCGGTCGAGGATAGTCTCGTCGGGGTGGGTTTCGTGCTTGGACTGGTCGTTCACTTCGCCTGTTACCTCCTATGCCGTTACCTTCACGGGCCGCCGTCGGCACCGGCGCAACGGCTTACGGTTACAGGACCACCAACATACGCACACCCCGCCCATTGTCAGCCCAGGATGCACAGTTGACACATACCTGCATCACTACGGACCGCAACCTTCACGCCGCGCGCACCGCCGGTGGTCGAACCGCCGCGCGATCTCTGATGCACAGCGAGTAGCCGACCCCGCGAGCGTTGACGATCAAGCCCTCGGCTCCCACGGCCGCGAGCTTGCTGCGCAACCGTGAAGCATGCGAGTCGAGTGTGCGGGTGTTCCCGAGTGCTTTGTAACCCCACACGTCCGAAAGCAGCTCTGACTTCGTGAACACCCTCCCAGGGCAGCGTGCGAGACACACAAGCAGGTCGTACTCCATCCGCCGCAACACGACCAGGTTAGAGTTAAACGTCACGCTTCGCGCCTCCAGGTCGATAACGAGGTCGCCGAGCGACACCAAGCCCGACGAGGCGAGGGACGATGAGCGACGCACGAGGGCGGCGATCCGCGCGCGTAGCTCCCGTGGATGAACGGGCTCTCGGATCACATCGTCGCTTCCAGCGTCAAACGCGCGCAGCACATCGCTCTCCGTATCACCTGGCGCGATCCATAGAACTCGCATCGTCGAGCTGACCGCCGGGGCAAGCGCGCCCGCCCGAAGTTCTCGCAGCACCGCGAGCGATGCCGCGTCGCGCCCGCAGCCGAAGATCAGTAGCTCGACATCCCCAGGCTGGCAGCACAATCTCAAAAACTCTTGATTGGGTGCCTTTCGAGCGTCAAAGCCGTCGAGTAGTAGCTCATCCACGATCGGCCTGTTTCGCAGGGTGTCCCCGAAGACGACGATCGTCGTGCCCGCCGCGTTGCGTGCTTCCCCGTTGCTCGATGTACCTGTCATCTCTGTTCCCCTTTTCCCGGTTGTATGACCTCGGCTCCCGCCTGCGGGCGAGCAGCGACGCTTCACCGCCTAGAGGTGAAGTGCTGCAATCCTGCGAGTTAGGTGCTTTGGGTCCGGTTTCGCGCGGCCTGTCTCGCTTTGACCGCGCCGCCACAGAATCGTGTTGACGGCACCAACGTCTAATCGCCCGACCGGACGGGTTAATTCACGACAGGAACCAGCGCTGCAAAGGCTCCCCGGTCGCCGCGAGGAAAGCCCCGGCGCTGGGCGCGGCGCACCGCGCGGCGACTATACGCAGTTATAGGAGGTTTATCGGGATCGCGTAAACCCTCTAAGACTCGGTAAGCCCGGTCGCCGCTGGCGGCTACGCGAGGCTGAAGGCGCGCTCGGCGAGAAGGTCCCAGCTTATGTAATGCGCGCGCGAGGCGCGCCCATCGCCGTCGATCGGAATGCCCTCGCTACTGAGCAGCCGCACGCACTCTCCGGGATCGGCGGTTTTGGTTGCGTAGCTGCGCCATGCGGCGGGCACTTGCCCACCGGGCGGCAGCACGCGGTGAGCGGGAAAGTCGGGCAGCTCGACCGATGCGCGCACGACGTCGCGGCCGTGGCGCCGGTCGCCGTGGACGACGAGGGAGATGTCGTCGAAGGTCGTCCACTCACCAGCCGCGACCAGCTGCGCGATCGCGAGATACGGGTTGGCGGAGCGATACCTCGGTGTGAGCCGCCAGCGGTTGTGGTCGCCGTGGCGGAAGCCTTCCGCGATCCCGCGCGCGGCGAGCGCGTACAAAGCGGCGTGAGTGTTCGCCGCGTCGTAGTCGATCTCTCGTGCGACCTCGCTTGTGGACATGCCCTCCTCGGTGTCGAGGCCGGCCAGCGCGGCGATCTCCTGCTGGCGGCGGCCGAGCCCGACGCTGGCGAGGTCGGCGCCGCCGTCAGTATCAGCCGCGGGACGGACCGCCCGCGCGAATGCGAGCAGCGCCGAGGCGGTCGACTCGGCGAGCTCGGCGAGCGTCTCCTGGGCCTGTGGGTCATCGATCATTCTGTGCTCCTTCGGTTGACGGATTGCGCGTCGGCCCGCCCCCTCGTCCCTACCGCCACGGTGAGCGGCGGAGGGTGAGGGGAGTCGGGGCGCGCGCCGTGGTCTGTCACCGGCATGGGGTTAGGCGATGCTGTAGCGGCGGGGCTTCTCCGTGACGAGCTTCACCTTCTTTTCGTTGGCCAGCCGCGCGAGGCAGTTGCCGACCGCACCCGAGCTGCGCTCGAGGGCCTTGGCGACCTGCGTCGGCCCATGCGGGCCGCTGCCGGCGTTGTCCTTGAGGTAGCCCAGCACGAGCGGGTCCAGGCCGCCCGGCTTGAGCTTGCCGCTCTCGGGCTTGCCAGCGCTCGCGGCGCAGTCACTGGCCTTGGCGTCCGACGCCTTGCCCTCGCCGGCGGGCGCCTTGCCCTTGCCCTCGGCCGCCGGGGCGGCCTTCGCGTCGCCGAGGACATGCCCGGCGTAGGCGGCGGGCATCTCGACCCCGGCGAGCGTCCAGCGGTCCGGCAGCCGCTTCCCGCGGTCGCGCCCGCCCTGATGGCGGGTGACCTCACCGGCGTCGGCGAGCCGCCCGAGCACCTTCCCGGCTGTGGAGCGGCCGATCCCGGCGACCTGCGCGATGCCCTCGGTCGTGCCGCCCGCGGTCGCCTCCACCGCCGCCTTGACGGCCTCCTCGGGCGAGCCCTTCGATTCGGTCTTCGTCTTGCTGCTCATCGTCGATTCTCCTTTGTTAGAGCCCTTTTCGGGCTTTGACGGTGGACGTGGTAGCTCTCCCGGCGGGGCAAGTCAAGTCCTTTGCACGACGCCTCGGAGGCCGATCGGGCGGTTCGCTAGCACCCGTGCGGGACACCGCCAAGACGACGATTCGAGGCGGCGGATGCGCGTTGCGGCGGATCGTCCGCTCCTCGCGCGCGGCTCGGCCGAGGCCGGCGAGAGCGCGGTGCAGCGGACCTCGCGAGCGAACTTGACTTGTGCTGGCGGATCGAGCTAGACGTGTCCGCCCATGAGCGAAACCGCCCAGCAAAACAGCCTCGCGCCGGCCCGGCGCCGCCGCGCCCAAGGAGCCGACCGTGATCGGCGCTGACACCCGCCGCGGCGAGTGGGGCAGCAAGTTCCCCACCGACTTGGTCCGCGACTTCATCCACGGCGCGCTTCGGCATTCCGCCGCCGCGGACATGGTGAGCGAGTACGTGTTCGACATCGCCACCAGCGGCGAGGAGCCTCCAGCCGATATCGGCGAGGCGCTTCGGGTCGCGATAGGCGAGGTGCTCAGCGCCGCCACCAGCGAGGATTGGGAGCAAGTCGGCCGCGATCTCTTGGCCGACGCCCACGACTGCATCGGTGACGACCTGGCGCCGGGAGCGCCCCCCGAGGAGCCGATACCGACGGCATGGTGGCCTCTATCCGCGGGCCGCTCGCGGCGCAAGACGCCGGTCAAAGTCAGGCAGGAGGCGATCCTCGACTGGCTGACAGAGGTGGGCTCGGCCACGCTGCGTGAGATCGCCGAGCACCTCGGTATCAGCAAGCACACCGCGCGAATGAAATCCGACGGGCTTGTCGCTCAGGGCAAGCTCGAAGTCAGGCCCGGCGCCCGCGCGAACCGCGACCGGCCTGTAATCGAGCGCCGGTACAGCGTGCCGCGCCCGCCCGATCCGGCAGCCGAGGGCCTCGGCGGCGGGCTTCCGGTCGCGCGCGAGGACGGCCCGCATGACGGACTTGAGCTTCCGACGGGATCGAGCTAGACGTGTGTCCCGATGCAGACAACAGACTCGATCGGAGGCAATGTATGTCGGCTTCCCATAGGAGAGGTACGCGATGACCGGCGTGGTGAGCCTTGCCGCGAGCGGCGTGCTGGTCGCGCTCGGTGTGTGGCTCCTTGGGGGATTCGTCCTGCGTACTGGCGGGGCGGTCCTCGCGGTAGGCGGGCTTTTCGCCACCGCGACGACCGGGTCGCTCACGATGGCGGCAGCGACCATCACCGGCGCCGTTGCGTGGCTTGCCGGGCACTGGCTGTTCGCGGTGCGCCACCACTATTTCCGCTCCCCGCTCGCGCGTCGTGTCTTTCTCGATCGGCTACCCGCCGTGCTCGATCCGACGACGCGGTGGGGTGTACCGAATATCCCGCCGGGGTGTCGCCGATGAGCCAGCGTGAGCCCGAAATCACCTCGCACCGAAAGGGCGCGACCATCGGGGTTAATCGTGACGGTATGCCAGTCGGCGTTGTGACCGATCTCGGCAGCCGCCGGTTCGCGATGCTGCTCTATACGGCCGAGTGCCCGTGGGAGGCATACGCAGGTGTCGCGAGCTCCGAAGCTCAGGCCATCACGACCGTCGGGCTGCGCGGCGAGACCCCCAACCACATGGAGGATCGATGAGCGTAACTGTGGTCAGCTTCAAGGACGAGGACTGCGACGGCGACGGAGATGCGGCGTCACAAAAAAGGTTTCCGTCAAAGCCCTTGACCTTTACCCACGGTCGAGCTAGACATGTCTCCGCCAGCAAAGGCACGTTCTAGTTAAGGAGAAAACGCATGGAATCACCACACTCAAAGGACACAAACGGCGGCGAGGAGCGCACCTCACCAAAGGGCGCGACATTCGACCGTGACAGCCTGCTCGACCTGGTGCGCTCGATCGTCGGGCACCCCGCGGTGAAAGGCGCCACCGTCGAGATGGTCCGAGACGGACTCAGCCAGCCGGCCGAAGCGCGCATGTCCGAGGGGATTCACGCCGGTGCAACCGAAGCGGTCACCCGCCTGTCGGACGGGCTGCGCGGTGGTGTGAAGGATGCGCTCGACGCGCTCGGCGAGGACGACTGGACGTTGATCGCCCGCGAGATGCTGGAAAGCGCGCAGGAGGAAGCAGAGGCGGCATCGGTGGCGTAGCCAGCGGAGCGTCTCGCAGGGCGACGGGAAGTACCCCCTGTTCTGTGTCCCCACCACGGTTCAGCCCGTTGCCCTACGAGACGCCCTGCTCACACCGTCCGCAACTAAGGTCAAAACGTCGTGGAGGATTTTTTCACCGTGACACTCACGGGCTTTTACGGGCGGCCTTCGATGATCTACGTCAACAGTGATGCCTCCTACCGCGACGGCTGGGCCGGGATCGCGTACCAAAGCGACAACCTCGAAAGTCACAGCCGGCTGGTGCAGTGCCAAACCAGCAGCGAGGCCGAGCTACGGGCACTGCTGCTGGCGATGAGCGCTGCCGAGCAGGCTGGGCTCACCGACGTCATCTTCAGGACCGACTGCGAGTCCGCAGCCCAGCCGGATCGCGGCAAGAACGAGTACCTCCGTCCGCTGCGCGATCGTGTCGCCAGCTACCTGGCGGCGCACCCCGGCTGGCGCGTCAAGAAAGTCAACCGCACCGAAAACGTCCTCGCCAACACCTTGGCCCGGCAAGCCCGGCGGTCCGCCGACGACGTCACGGTGACCGTCCACTCCGAGATCGCGGTTGCGTTGATCGAGCGCGCCGGCATCCCCGAAACACGGCAGGGACGCTGGCAAGTCTCACCCGATCGACGCTCCAGCAGCCGAACCGCCGCTCTGACCGCCGCGCTCGTGTTGCTCGCGAAAGGCGCGACGCCGATCCAGGTCATCTGAGACCGGCTCGTCTCGCTCATCTGAGATGGTCCGGTTGATCCGTCGTCGTGACCGGCAAGCCCCACCCGCGAGTCGGGTCAAGGCGGTGGGGTAGGAGCTGCTGGAAGGCGCGTTGGGCGAGCGGGCTCTTATATTCGTGGTAGCGCAGGGCGTAATGCCAGTGCCCGACGAGCCAGAGCAGCACGCCGACAGCGAGCAGGATGATCCCGGCGAGGCTGTGATCGATGGCCAGTACGAGAACGCCGAAACCGGCGACGATCATGCCGCCGGCGCGCAGGAGCACTCCACCGACGACCCAGAAGCCGATGATCGCAACGACAGCGATTGCGATGGCGACGGTGAGCATCTACGGGCTCCTCCGAACTTGTTGCTACTCGTCCCGAAGGATACCCACTCTGCTCGTTGGACCTCGACGGGTGGCCTCGAGCCGTCTGGACGCTGGTAGGTGGCACACTGGCATGGTGCCTTCGAGCCTGCGCGCTGGGCGCGTGACATTGCGGCTCTTGGAAGACGGCGAGGTTGACCAGCTCGCGGCCATTCTGACGCGCCCCGGCGTACGGGAGTGGTGGGGCTCACTAGATGATCCCGAGCACACGCGCGAGGGCCTTGACAACGACGGCGCCGCGTTTGCGATCGAAGTCGACGGTGCGCTGGCTGGGTGGCTTGGATACAACGAGGAGACCGATCCCGACCACCGCCACGCCAGCCTAGACATCTTTCTGGCGCCCGAGTATCAAGGCCAACAGTTGGGACCCGCTTCGCTGCGGCTCGTCGCGGAATGGTTCTTCGGTCAGCGCGGACACCATCGCCTCACGATCGACCCAGCGTGCGAGAACGGACGCGCGATTCGCGCATATGCGCTGGTCGGCTTTCGCCCAGTGGGGGTAATGCGCTGCTACGAACGTGGCGCCGATGGCCGCTGGCACGACAACCTTCTAATGGACCTGCTAAGCGATGAGTTGCGGGGTGACGATCCGCCCGTCGACCGAGGAGGACCGTGATGCGGAAGTTGATCTACTCGTTGACTGTGTCGCTTGACGGCTTCATCGCTTCACCGGACGGCGCGATCGACTGGTCGGTGCCCGATGACGAGCTGTTTCGGTTCCACCTTGAGCATGTGCAGGAGGTCGGTGTGCAGCTCTGCGGGCGGCGGCTCTACGAAACGATGGTCTACTGGGAGACCGCTGAGGAGAGTCCGCTGCCAACGGATGAGGTCGAGTTCGCACGGACCTGGAAGGCCCTGCCGAAGGTCGTGTTCTCCACGACGCTTCAGAGCGTGGTGGGCAACACTAGGCTGGCCACAGACGGCGTCGGCGAGGAGGTCTCCAGGCTCAAGGAACAGCCCGGAAAGGACATCGCCGTCGGCGGCGCCGGCTTCGCTGGTGCATGTATGAAGCTGGGGCTGATCGACGAGTGGCGGCTGTTCGTCAGCCCGGTCGTTCTTGGCGGCGGCACGCCTACTTCCCGACCCTGGAGGAAAGGATCGACCTGGACGTTTGGCTCTCGCGTCGTTTACCTTCGCTACCGGGTCTCTCCCGCACGTTAGGTTCGCAAGCAGGCGTGTGCCGCTCCGCACTCGCTGCGCTCGGATCTCGTTCCGAGGGCGTCACCGACCGCGACTACGTTCGCCTTCGGGGCTGAGCGGGAGCCTCGGGGCGGCCTGACGTCTCGCTGCGGCTATCAGATGCGGTCGCGTCCCGTGGGCCGGGGGAATTGAGGTTGCGGGCGTAGCCTCCGCTTTGACCCTGAACAAGTCGAAGATGGAGGTACGCCCGCATGGAGAAGGTAGCCCCGAGTGAGAGGTTTCGCCAAGAGCTGGACGAGGTCCTGGCCGGTGTCGATCGGGAGCAGGACCCGGTGGAGGTCGTCGGTCGCCTGGGAGCGCGGTTGATTTTGCAACAGGCGTTGGAGGACGAGGTCACGGAGTTCCTCGGCCGTCGCCGCTACCAGCGCGCCGGGGAGACGGTCAGCCACCGTAACGGGCATGAACCAAGGACGATCAAGACGACGAGCGGCTCGATGACCGTGGAACGCCCGCGGGTCCGTGATGCGGGCAAGCTGGGGTTCGAGAGCAAGATCATCGGCAAGGGTGTGGCCCGCACGCACGCCCTGGAGTCTCTGGTGATCAGCAGCTTCGTGCGGGGTCTCTCCACGCGGGATGTGGAAGCGGCGTTGGAGGAGGTCTTCGAGGAGCCGACCTTGTCCAAGAGCACGGTCTCCCGGATCTGCGAGGACACCCGGGAGCGGTATCGACGCTGGTGCGAGCGGCGCCTGGAGGAGCACGACATCGTGTACTTGTTCCTCGACGCGATCTACCTGAAGATGCGCCCCGAGGATCAGCCCGCGGAGGGCGTCCTTGTGTGCTGGGGCGTGACCCTGGAGGGCCGCAAGGTTCTGCTCGGGCTCGCCCTGGGGAGCCGTGAGAGCTACGACAGTTGGCTCGCGTTCGCGCGGGACATGATCGCCCGGGGCCTGCGCTCACCGGCGCTCGTGATTGCTGATGGAGCGCCCGGGATCTGGAAGGCCGTCAGGGAGATCTGGCCCGACGCTCTCGAGCAGCGCTGCACAGTCCACGCGCTGCGCAACGTGACGAGCAAGCTGCCCGAGCGCCACCACCAAGAGATCAAGACCCGTTGGTGGAAGGCCTTCGATGAGGCCCGCTCCCCGGGGAAGGCCCGCCGAGAGCTGCAGGGCATCATCGAGGACTACAAGGCCGCGCGTACCCCTCCGCGATGGCCGTCATCGAACACGACCTGCCCGCCCTGATCACCCATCTGCGGTTCCCCTCCCAGCACCGCAAGCGAATCCGTACCACGAACCTGCTGGAGAGAACGTTCGTGGAGGTCCGACGGCGCACCAAGGTCATCGGCCGGTTCCCGGGGGAGACCTCCGCACTGTCACTCATCTGGGCGGTGCTTGAGCTCTCCAGCCGCGGCTGGCGCGGCGTGAAGATGAACCCCAAGACCGTCGCGGAGATCGAGCGCCTACGCCGCAAGCTGCGCACCACACCCGCACAGCCCCCGGCCGAAAACACCCAGGAGGTGATCGCCGCATAACATCCCACCCCAGCGGGGACTACACCCAGCCAATTCCCCCGGAACCTGGGACGCGACCTCAGATGCGAGCGCCCCAGCGAAGGCCGCGCCCACGCGCGCAAAGGACGAGTAGGTCTGGTCGATCGGGATCTCGCTGAAGGTCAGCTTCGCGCCGACGTGCGGCGGCTGCGCTTATGGTCGCTTCAGGAACCTCAAACCGAACGCCGCGAACACCAGGACAATCCCGACGTTTACCATCAGGCGCTCCCAGAACCGATGCCTGAAGAACAAGACGTCCACGTCGACCACGACGTTACCAGGGCGAGCACGTAAAGCACGACGCCTGCCTGCCTTCCTATCGTTCCATCCTACTGCCCTCCCGAGGTGGGCCACGCCTGCGTGTTACGAAGCCGCACCGGCGGCCCTCGATTCCGGCGCGAGGCGCGTGCCGCGGACGAAGCTGGTTCGTCATCGATTGGCTGCATTGAGGATCGCGCGCGCGGTGCGACGAACGTCCTCTTCGGTTGTCGACCAGTTGGAGAACGACACCCGCAGAGCGTGATGTCCGCGCCACGTTGTGCCGCCGAGCCAGCATTCCCCGTCGGCTTGCACGCGGGCGAGGTGCTCCGGCGTTCCCGCGACCAAGACCTGGTTCAGCACGACGTCATTCAGCACCTCCAGGCCGCCCTCCCGAAGTAGGGAGGCCATCAGCGTCGCATGCCCGCAGCATCGCTCAACCAGTTCGGCGACGCCGCGCCGGCCGAGATATCGCAGCGCCGCGTACACAGGGATCGCACGCCCCCGGCGGGAGGCCTCGGGCACGAGCTCCGCCGGCTCCCGGTGATCGCTGCGGGCGAGACCCATCGCGCTCACCGCCATCGCACGCGGCAGCGCCTCTGGCGGCGCGACGATCGCGAACGCGCAGTCGTAGGGAACGTTGAGCCACTTGTGCGCATCGACGGCCCAGGAGTCGGCCCGCTCCCTGCCGGCCACCAGGCCCTCCAAGCGCGGCGACGCGGCGGCCCACAAACCGAACGCTCCATCGACGTGAAGCCACGCGCCGTACTCAGCCGCGAGGTCACCGATCGCCCCGAGGGGATCGCAAGCACCAGTATTGACGTTGCCCGCCTGGGCACAGAGGAGCACCGGCCCCTCGGCAGCGCGCAGCGCCCCCTCGAGCGCCAACGAGTCCATCGCACCGTTCGCGTCGACGCCCACCCGCCTCACGCGATCGTGACCAAGACCGAGGTAGCCAAGCGCCCGTAACACGGTCACGTGCACCTCCTCGCCGACCAGCACCTCGATTGGCGGAGCCCCAAACAGTCCTTGCGCGTCAGCGTCCCAGCCCGCTCGCCGCAGCAGCGCGCCGCGCAGCCGCCAGGCAGCTGAAGTTGGCCATCTGCGCGCCAGTGACGAAGCCAACGCTCGCGCTCCGCGGAAGATCAAGCAACTCCAGGACCCACCCTGCCGCGACCTCCTCGGCGACCGCGACCGCTGGCGATGCGCTGTACATGCCGCACATCTGGTCCCACGCGGAGACAAGCCAATCAGCCCCGAGTGCGACCGGGAGCGACCCGCCGACGACAAATCCGAAGTAGCGCGGCCCAGCGGATGCGACCAGCCCTGGATCGGCATCAGCGGCCAGCTGCTCAAGGACGTCTACCGCACCCACACCGGAATCGCTCAGCGGCCGGCGCAGCGCCACCGGGTCGGAGCCGCCCACGTGCCGCTCGCTCACACCGTCGAGGTATGCGAGTGCCAGTCGGTGTGCATGAGCGAGCACGTCTTCGTCGGTCACCGCCGGAACAGCTTAACCCGGCCGCAGCCGTATTCCACTTCGAGGACGCAGGGGCGCCAGACGGAGGCTGACGGGCGCCCGTAGACTCTCCCGGCGTGTCGGCCACGGGAGACCCTGGGTATGCGCTGAGCTCCTCCAGCGGGGAAGAGCATGAGCGGCTGGTCCGCCAGGCTGACATGTATGCGCCGTTCACGCGCCGTCTGCTGGCGCGCGCGGGGATCGAGTCAGGGATGCGGGTGCTCGATGTCGGCTGTGGGCCGGGCGACGTCAGTTTGCTTCTGTGCGAGCTGGTCGGCGCCGACGGTTCGGTGGTCGGGGTCGAGCGTGACGAGCAGGCGCTCGCGAGGGCGCGTCAGCGCGCGGCCGAGTCTGACATCGAGAACGTCGAGTTCGTGCTCGGGGACTTTCGCGACATCGAGCTCGCCGGCCCCCCGTTTGACGCGTTGGTCGGGCGGCTCGTGCTGATGTACCAGGGTGACCCGCCCGCGGCGGTGCGGGCCGCGGCACGCCACGTACGCCCGGGTGGGGTGGTCGTGTTCGCGGAGATGTGCATGCGCATGGGGTCTGCGATACCGCAGAGGTTCTTGGTGTCCTGGCCGCATACCCCGGCGTCTGAGCAGCTCAGCGAATGGATCGATGGCGCTTTCGGCGGGCTGGGCACGCAGCCGGACATGGGAATGCGGTTGCCCACGACGTTCGCCGAAGCCGGCCTGCAACCCAGCCTGGACCTCGACAGCGAAGTCGCGATTGCTGTTGGCGAGGACGCGGTCTCCGAGGCCGTGGATTTCGCCCGCAGCTTGCTGCCCGGGATCGTGGCTGCCGGGGTGGCCACCGAGGAGGAAGTGGACATCGACACCCTCGCCGAGCGCCTGCGCGCCGACACCGGACCGGTCGGACGCATCTCGTTCTGGCCGACAGTCATCGGCGCCTACGCGACAAAGCCGCAGTAGCGCTACTGCTCGCGCGAGCAACCGGGCGTCCGGGCCACCGCCCCGCAGGCCGTTCCAGGTGTCGTCAAGCATTGCACATAGATCGTCGGCGAGTGGTTGTACAGCGAGTGCGTGGCCGGCGCCGAAATCCTGGGGCAGGCGGGCGAGCGTGCGCACCAGTCACTATCGTGCCGTCCATGATGCGCCTCTATCACCGAGAGCACGCGGGCCGGCCGATCCGCGTCGCCTGGGTGCTCGAGGAGCTCGGCGAGCCGTATGAGATCACGGTGATGACGCGCGAGGAGAGCAAGGGCGAGGAGCATCACGTACGCCATCCTCTGGGCCGCGTGCCGGTGCTGGAGGACGAGGATGGGTTCGTGTTCGAATCGGCGGCGATCTGCCTGCACCTCGCCGACCTGCATCCCGACGCCGGCCTCGCGCCGACACCGGGGACCCACGAGCGAGCGCTGCTTTACCAGTGGACGATCTTCGCCCCAGCCGAGCTCGAGCCCCCGCTGATCGAGTCCGCCGTGCACGCCCAGAGCGACCCCGACCGTTCCGCCGTTGCGCGACAGCGCTTTGACGAGGCCGCACGCGCGGTGTCCAGCGCCTTGGATGGCAGCGGCTATCTCGTCGGCGGGCGCTTCACGGTGGCTGACGTGCTTGTCGGGGGCACGCTGGCTTTTACGGAGCGCATCGGCTTCGCGGATGAGCTCCCGGCGAACCTGAGGGACTACCTGGCGCGGCTCACGCAGCGGCCCGCCCGCCAGCGCGCCCTCGAGCGCACGATGTCCGGTTGACGCGCGGGAGCCCTTCGGGTGAGGCGGCTCACGCCTGCGACGCGATGCGGAAGTGTCCCTGCTGGCGCGCGCCAGTGCCCGGCTTCGTCCATAGGGGGTGCGTCGGGCTTTGCCGTCGGAACACCCGCTCACGTAGGAAGCGGGAGCGACGGGGTCCAACCCTCATTCGGCACCACATTGAGATCCGCACGTGGAGCGGGCGGTTGATCGCCTCCAGATCGGGCGAGAGATGCGGGAAGCACGGAACGCCTACCGAACGCAATCACTGTGCCTGCTTTGATACATCCTTATGAGTTCCAGCACGAGCCCGTTCGACGATCTTCTACAGGCCAGCCGATCCCTCGAAGCTCGCGCGCAGAACGTCCAGGGAGCGGAGGAGCTTCTCGCCGACGAGACGGAGTTGGCTTCCCTCGCGGACGACTACCAAGCTTGGCTCGCCCGAGCACTTGAGATCCTGCCGACGCAGTTTCACGAGGCCTTTCGCTTCGAGTACGCCGGCGACCTCTTCCGCCATCGGATCAAGCATTTCCTGCAGTCCCCGGGCGAGCGCAGCCCGCTTTACAAAGCAGACGAGAACCCCTTCAACTTTTCTCCCTGGAGTCATCCGTTTGAGGGCGAGTTCCGCGCCCCGCTCATGCAGCAACGCCAGATCCTGATCGAGGCCAAGCAGCTCGTTGAGGGTGACGGTGGCTACCGGCAGCACCTCGATCTGATCGAACGGCTCGCACGTGGCCTGCCCGAGATGCTTGAGCCTCTCACCCATCGTCACGCTGGCCGGCCTCCCTTCGTGATCGAGGACGAGTATGACCTTCAGGATCTTCTTCACGGTCTGCTGCGTCTGTTCTTCGACGACGTGCGTCCCGAGGACTACGTGCCCGAACACGGTGGCGGGCGCTCGCGCGTCGATTTCGTCCTCAAGAGTGAGAAGATCGTGGTGGAGACCAAGATGACCCGCGCTGCGCTGGGCGGTAGGCAGGTGGGCGATGAGCTGATCATCGACATCGAGCGCTACCGCGCACACCCCGACTGTGCCGCGCTCGTCGCGGTGATTTACAACTCCGAGCGGCGGATCACCAACCGTCGAACGCTTGAGGCAGACCTGAGCAGGACTCGCGAGGGCCTCGTCGTCCGCGTGCTCGTCGTGCAGTAAGACAGTGGCCCTGTGCGTTATGTTGGCGTCAACGGCGCGCGAGGCGCGATCCATAGTCGCCGGCCGGCTACCGCGTCGATTGCCCAGAAGGCGTGTCAATACTGGCCTTCTAGCGCTCTTGAAGGACCGCGATGCGAGGGTCATCAACTTCCTTGCGCTCGCTAGCTTGACGATCGCCTTTCTAGTCCGCGTTGCCTTCGCGTCGGATGGGAGTTCGATTCCTAGCGCCGCTGACACCGCAAACCTGGCGTCTGACCTCTGTGTCGGTTACCTTGCGGCGTGGGCTGTCTACTACTTGACTACGTGGCGGCCCAGGAGGGAGGACCGCGATCGAGCCCTTCGTGCCGTCGGGCCAACTGCAATTGGTCGCGTCTCATTTCCCGGGTGAATTTGTTCGGGGCAGGCTCCGCTTGAGTGGGATGTTATGCGGCGATCACCTCCTCGGTGTTCGTCGTGGCTGGTGGAGCGGCCTTGGTGTCGCGTAGTTGGCGGCGTAGGCGCTCGATCTCGGCGACGGTCTTGGGGTTCATCTTCACGCCGCGCCAGCCGCGGGAGGAGAGCTCCAGCACCGCCCAGATCAGCGAGAGGGCGGAAGTCTCGCCGGGGAACCGGCCGATGACCTTGGTTCGCCGGCGGACCTCCACGAACGTTCGCTCGAGAAGATTCGTGGTCCTGATTCGCTTGCGGTGGGCGGACGGGAACTGTAGGTGGGTGACGAGCGCTGGCAGGTCCGTTTCGATGACGGCCATCGCCGAGGGGTAAGCCGTCTTGTAGTCGGCGATGATGCCCCGCAGCTCACGGGTCGCCTCGCCCGGGGAGCGCGCCTCGTCGAATACTTTCCACCAGCGCGCCTTGACCTCTTGGTGGTGGCGCTCGGGCAGCTTTCCGGTGACGTTCCGAAGCGCGTGGACGGTGCAGCGCTGCTCCAGTGCTCCGGGCCAGAGCTCCCGCGTCGCCTTCCAGATCCCGGGTGCTCCGTCGGCGATCACGAGCGCCGGCGCCCTGAGGCCGCGGGCGATCATGTCCCGGCCGAAGGCGAGCCAGCTGTCATAGCTCTCACGGCTCCCCAGAGCCAGTCCGAGGAGGACCTTGCGGCCCTCAAGCGTCACGCCCCAGCACACCAGCACGCCCTCCGCCGGCGTGTCGTCGGGATGCAGCTTCAGATAGATCGCATCCAAGAAGCAGTAGACGATGTCGTGCTGCTCCAAGCGCCGCCGGCACCATTGGCGGTATCGCTCCCGGGTGTCCTCACAGATCCGGGACACCGTCGCCTTCGACGCAATCGGCTCCTCGAAGACTTCCTGGAGCGCGGCCTCCACATCACGGGTGGACAGTCCCCGCAAGAACGAGCTGATCACGAGCGACTCCAGCGCGTGCGTTCGCGTAACGCCCTTGCCGAGCACCCTGCTCTCGAACCCCAACTTGCTCGCGTTGCGCACCCGCGGACGCTCCAACGCCACCGAGCCGCTCGTCGTCTTGACCGTCCGCGGTTCGTGTCCATTGCGGTGGCTGACCGTCTCCTCAGCGCGCTCATACCGCCGCCGGCCGAGGAACTCCGTGACCTCGTCCTCGAGCACCTGCTGCAAGATCAGCCGCGCTCCCAGCCGCCCGACCGTCTCAATCGGGTCTTGCTCCACGCCGACACCTGCCAACACCTCATCCAGCTCTTGGCGAAACCTCTCGCTCGGGGCTACCTTCTCCATGCGGGCGTACCTCCATCGCTTGGTCTTGTCAGGACAAAGCGGAGGCTACGCCCGCAACTTCAAATCCCCCGGCTCATGAGACGCGACCCTGCAATTAGCGTGTGCGGAACCGCGGGCAACCTTCTGATGCAACTTCGTGAAATAGCGCAACAGCCAAGCAACGGTCCGATCAGTGAGCGAGAGCTCGACGCACTAGTGAAGGACCTGACGACTGCCGGACCTGCCCGGATGGTCGGTGCGGACATGCAGCCAGTGAGCATCCTTCAGATGCTCTGGTACATCATGGAGCGCGCTCAGGGCTTCATTGAGAAGGCTAGAATACTTGAGCTGTACCTGGACGGTGAACTCGCCGTGGCGCTAGCAGCTATCCACGATTGCGGCTTCTTTGCTCATCTCCGACTTCTGAGAGGCCTGCCAGGTGTCGCCTCGCTACATATCTTCGTGCCTGAGATATACGAGTATTTCTTGCTGTGTGACGCGCTACGCGAGTTGGTGTGCGAACGGTACGGCGAGGTTATAGACGGTGTGAACGGCCTCAGCATAAACGCCGTGCGGGAGAACAAAGTCGCTAACGGCAATCTAGAATGGAAACCAGGGAGCACATGCCCGTGGGAGACGACGCTACCGTAGCGTCTGCGGTGGCGAAGGACGAGCCTCGCTGGTTGTCGCTGTTGGCCCGACGAGCGAAGATGCGAACTGCTCGACCAGCTAGGGCGCCTGCAAGACAGCATCGAACCTCCTCTTGAGATCCGGCCCGAGTTCTGCTCTGATCGCGTGCCGAGTCAAGACAATCGAGTGGCCGGACCGGTGTTGCGACAGCCCACGCATGCGTCTCGGACGGGTCCACACTGCCGCTTCGCGTTAGCAAAGCGGGTGCGTCTCCGCCAGTCTGCTACAATGGACGAGCCGCGGCGGTCTTGGCGACGCTCCGAGCATGGCTGGCTCTGCAAGGCAGGGCAGGAGCGCCCCCGTCGGCGCTCCTGCCTCAGTGAGGGTCTGTGTCTCAGAGCTGGAGCCCGGCGCTGGCGGGCATCATCGGCGCTCGCCGGGAGCTGACCGCCGCGATGATCTCCTCGGTATCGATCCCCTGGAGGTAGATCGACGTCGTGCCGAGGTTGACGTGCCCGAGCTGGCGCTGGATGATATTTCAACGGCACTCCCTCGCGCGCGAGCTCGACCGCATGGGCATGGCGTAGCTGGTGCGGCGCGAACCGACGCCGTATCCCGGCCCGGGCGGCGAGACGGCGAAGCTCGCTGCGCACCGCCGCACTCGACCACGGCCTGCCGCGCGTCGGCCCGTCTATGACGCAGAACATCGGCCCGATTGGCAGCTCGACGCGCGCGGCGAGCCACGGGCGTAGCTGCTCCCAGCCCCAGGTGTCCATGCCGATCCCCCGGCGCCGACCACCCTTGCCGTTCCGCACGAGCACAGAGCCGCGTTGTGGGTCGAGATCGCGTTCGCTCAGCGTGAGCGCCTCCTGGATGCGCAATCCAGCGCGCCAGAGCACGATGATCAGGGCACGCAGGCGAGCGCCGTGGCGGTCGGTGCCAGCCTCGCGCATTACCGCGATGATCTCTTGCGCCGTGGGTGGGTCGGCCGGGTGGCGCAGACCCTTGTTGCGCGGCGGTCGCCCAGCGTGGTACCCGGGCATCGTCGCGGGCGAGCGACGACGCCCGGCAGAATCAAGAACGCTCGAGACAGTCATGGGAATCCTCCTCCCATCGAAACCGATAGATCCCACTGCTCTACCAGCCGTGGGCAAGGTGGACGACCGCCCTCCCTGTGAACCAAGCGCCTGGCGAGCGCCGAGACGAACGCCGACGCCGCCGATCCTCGTCCAGGGCGGCACAGTCATCGTCTCCGTATTGGGCTCCCGCTTGCGGCAGGGATGCGGTTGTCCCGAGTCCCCTGCTTGTGGCGAAACTCAAGGCTGCGTGCGCCGACCCGGATGGGTCCTGCTTCGGTGTTTCCGCGAGTATCGCGGCAGTCGACCTTCGGGCGCGCAGGGCGAGTGCAAACGCGGTGGGGCGCTCATGTGGTGCCGGTGATCGGCACCATCGAGACGTCGCCGATGCGGTCGCGCGCCGAAGCCGCTGTCGAACGACAGCGATTTCGTGTTAGGCTCGCGCGCATGTTCAGGGGATGGCGGTGCATCTTGATCGCTTTCGCGTTGCTGACGATGGGCGTCGGCGCAGCGTCCGCACTGACGACAGTCAAGGTCAAGCGCTGCGGCTACGCGGCCAAAGGCTTCTACGGCAAGGACGCGATCTATCCGTGGCACATGTCATGCGCGCGGGCCCGGACAATTCTTGCCGGCGCCATCAACCCACACGCCAAGCACATCAACCTAACCGCGGACGGGGCCGTCACCGGCGACGCCGGGCCGGTACTCATTGGCGGCCGCTGGTGGGTGTGCGGCGGTCGTATGGGGTTCTACTTCTGCGGCTATCCCTACCGCCCGGCCTACGTCTCAGGGACCGGCGGCGGAAGCACTTGGAAGGGTCCCTTCACAGAAGAGTCCGACTACAACGCGTGCTCGGCCGGGGGCACCTGCGGTCCCCGAGATGTTGTCTATCTGCCGCACTGAGCGGCGTTGCGCTGGCGACAGGTCGCCGAACACCGGACAGTCCACGAATCTGACTCTCAGGGCGACTTGCTCTCGGGCCGGACTTTCTCCGGGATGTGGCTAGTGCCCCACCGTCGATTCGACGGCCGACGGCTTAGCTTTGGCGCCTCCGTCGGAAGCAATCAGGAGGCTCGCAACCGTCACGACCGCCGAGACGACCCCGATAACCGCGATCACCTCGACGGCGAGGCGCTTGGAGATCATGCGCAGAGCGAAATAGATGGCGACCGCCATGACGGCGATCGTCACAACATCGCCCACTGCGCCCGAGATCATCGAGGTTGCGATGAGCGAAGCACCAATTCCATCGATCACCGCACAACCGAGAACCGCCGCGACGTTGCGGCTTCGACGACGGCGCCTTTCGCGATCCGCCCGCCTTTCGGCCTCGGTGTCATCGAGGCGCTTCTTGACTTGCTTTACCTCTTCGCGCAGAGCCTCAGACTCATCGTCGTGGCTGCCTCGGGCGGCCTCTAGTTCGATCACGTTGCGCTGGGCATCAGCAACGGCGTGATCCCGCTCGATCCTCAGGCGATCTGCCTCCTGCTCCGCCGCAAGCCTGTCGGCTCGGGCCCGCTCGCGAACACGTTCTGCGTCGGTGATCCGCTGTGCAGCCGAGTCAAGCTGGGCTTGGAGTTCGGCAGCCTTAGCTGTGATCGCCTCCTCGATCATCTGTTGGATGACGACCGGATCGGCCTCCTCGCCAATCTTTGTCGCCATTGCCTTGTCATTCACGACCGCGATGGCAACGGCGGGCGGCACGTCCTTCAGTGAGTCGATCGATCGGGTGATCCGCTCAAGGGCTGCTAGCTGTGCCTCGCCCCCAAGCGCAGATCTATACCCGACAAATGGGGAGGCGAGCAGTGCGGCGACCATCTCGTTCAGGTCAGACGTTCGCGGCACCATCGCGCGCAGGAGCTGAGCCTCCGTCGATGAGAGGATGCAGAATGGGAAGCTCGCTCGCGGTCCACCACCGATCCCGAGACGCGCGTAGGTAGGTAGTCGCGTGCTCTCGGTAACAAACCAATAGCGAACGTCTGTGTACCCCGCTGGCGGCTTGTGTTTGCCCCGGAGATGCTCGATGAGCATCCGCATCTTCGCGTCGTGCTCGATGACGATACGTGGGCGACTGCCTGGCCCGTACATCCCCTCCAGTGGAGACGAGTAGTCGCGGATCCCGGAAATATCCGCTTCGATCTCAGGCACCCCCTCGGGATGCTCCTGAATTCCGAGGCCTTCCAAGAACCGTTCGAAGTGAGCGAACTTCCCGAAAAATGACTCGGCCCCCTCGCCGGATTCACTCGCTGTGCGCCAATAGGCAGCCTCGAAGCCCTTCTCCCCGGTGACTTGGGCCATGACCGCCGCAACCTTTCGGGACTGGGCATAGCGTTCTACGTCTTGGCGATTGCTTCTGATGCTCGTCCTCAGCTCGTCTGCTGTCCAGGGCGAGATGCGGAGTGTCACGCCAAGCTCTCTGCAGAGGTCGAGGAACCGTCGCGCAGCAAATGCCTCCTTCGCGCTCCCGACGCCCAAGACCGAGTACAAGAAGTTGGTATCCAGGTAAAGTGTGACCTTGCTCGCCTCTGCACGCGCTAGTTCTTCCACTCGGGGGTCCAGTGTCATCACGGTGAGGTAGAAGCCGGTATTGAGTAGGCGCCCGAGATACTCACTCTGCGCCTCGGTGGGGTTACGCACTAGCAGCCTGAACGCAGCCGCCCTCTGACGTTCCAGATCCTCGTCGCATCGCGGCAGAAATCCAAGATCGATCTTTTCGATGGCCGCGATCAAGGCAGGAGCCTTCGGGTGAGCGGGGTAAAGCAGAAGACTTGTCTCAGCCCCGTGCGTGGCGACCACTCGGTCGAGCCACGGGCCAACTTGGTCCTTAAGTGTCGAGATGTGCTCGTCAGACATCGTCGGGAAAGAGCGGCGGATCGCGACCTCCCACTCGACGAATGCGGTTCCGCGAGCCTCTTCCCACGCGATCCGCTCGCTGTCCAGCGACGCGCCGGCGTCCTCCGTTAGCTCGATCCCTCCGCCGACCTTGACCGCTCGCCCCTCAGCTATAAGCCTGTCGCGGGCCTCGCGCACCTCCTGCAGCTCTAGCTCGATGCAGAAGCGTTGCTCGACGAACTTGCGGCATTCCTCTAGGTTCGCGAACTGCCCCCCGTTGGTTTGAATGGCGGCAGCGACAAGGTCGTCGTGAGCGGCGTGCATATCCGCCGACCCATCCTCAAACGGCCGGTACTGAGCCAGGAGATGGACTGCCTGGGGATCTATCGTGTTGAAGTCCATTCTCGACGCTCCCAGATTTGGGGCAGTAAACGATACCGGCCGGTGCGGACGCGACTTCCGACGCGAGTTGCGTCTCCGGGCGCACGTAGGCCTGGATCGGCCGGCGGGTCCTCGACCAGCAACTGATCTGACCTGGGTTTCTCGTAGCCGGCGGTCTGGAATCAGGCGGCGGCGATCACAATTTCTGACTCCTGCTTGCATGCAGTCTGCGAAAGCGCAACGAACGCTCTTGCTTGGGACGATGGTCAGGCGTCTTGCTACCTGTGAAGCGAGCTACCTCTTCGCCTGGCAGAAGCGAGCGTGTGGAGTCTGCGGGGCGACGCGCGTGGAAATCGTCCGGCTCGGAGGCCTGACCGGAACTGGCGCGCACCTTGGCTGCGCCCGCGGGTGGGTCTGCGAGACTGCCAGCCCTTCGATTATCCGGCGTTGGTGAGGAGGAGCCGCCCGTCTTTGGCGAGCGTGAAGTCGGGGAGCGAGAAGCGCGTGGCGAGCAGCTCTGGTATGGCCTCTCGCTCGAGCGGCGTCACGCTTGTGCCCGCGGGCGTTTGCTCGCTGAGGGATAGCTCGCTCCAGTCGCACAGCAACGTGCCCGTGCCGTCATCGCTACGAACGCCCACGATCAGGCCGGTGACGAACAGCGAGCGCGGATGCGTGGAGGTCCACCAGTTGCTGGTCTCGACGTCGATCAGCGGAACCGGCTGGGGGAGGAAGGCGTAAACATCGGCCCATTCGTCCCCCGTCAGCTTCTGGAGCACGAGCTCGGAGCGGTCCTCGACGACGCGAAAGCTCCAGCCCGACTGCTCTTGCGTGGGCCCCGGTCCGAATGGGATCGGCTCTAGGATGCTGCCGGTGAACCCCACGTCGGCGTGCCAGCTCGCGCCGTTCTCGCGGACGCGCAGGAGGAGGTGACTGCGGGGCCGCACCACGCCCGGCTTCGCGCCCTTGCGCATGCGTGCCAGGAACATGTCCACCTCCGCGCCGAGCGCCTCGAGGGCTGCCTTCAGCAGCAGGTTCTGCTCGAAGCAGTAGCCGCCGCGGCGTTCTCTCACGAGCTTACGCTCGAGGTCCTCCACCTCCAGTGACACCGGCAGGCCCTGATGCGGGTCGAGGTTCTCGAAGGGGATCGAGGTCAGGTGCGCCCTGTGCACCTGCGCGATGCTCGGACGCCCGTCCAAGCCGATCCGCTCAAGGTAGGCGTCCAAGTCGAACACGCCCGCACTCTAGCCGCCGCTATCGCATCACCCCACTGGATCTCCGAGGCCCTCGGTGGTGCTGTCACCGATCGCGACATACCGTTCAAACGCGGGCATCGGGCACCATCGGGCGCACGATATCTCTCGGCATCGCGGGCAGAGCTGCAGTCAGGTGGTCCGAGGCGCTGGCGCGTGGTGTGGCGCCCAGGCACGATCAAACGCGTCTTGGTCGAGAGCCAGCAGCCAGCAGGCGGCGATCTGGTTCCCAAGCAGCCGGTAGAGCCCGACAGTCGACCAACGATGTTCGACCCCGCCGAACGTCGCGGTACCGTCCGTCAGGACTGCGACGTGAGTGGCGCCCACGAGTATCTCTTCGGGATGCAGGCGGAGGGTGTTCGACGCTATCGCCCGGCGCCTGTGGAAGTAGTCGATGACCTCGCTGATCCCGTGGTAGTCGCCCGCGATCGCGTTCTCGCCCGGGACGTGCCACTCGATCTCCTCGGTCAGCAGCGCTCGTATGGCGTCCATCTCGCCGCCGGAGTACATCGCGTTCTGCGCATCGTGCAGAGCGCGGAGGACCGATAGAGCGTGAGCGCGATCGATGCTGCTGGCGCCGGCGGGCTGATGGGCGGTGCTCATGTGGATCGGTGCCAGTGCTTGAGTAGTCCCATGTGGACGAGGTCCCAGTAGCCGTCGCTGGCCTTGCGTGCGTCTCGCGCAAGGCCCTCGTCTCTGAAACCTGCCCGCTTGTAGCAGCGCAGCGCGGGCTCGTTGAACGAGAACGCTACGAGCTCCAGTCGGTGCAGGTGGAGGTCGTCGAAGGCGAACGTGACGAGCCAGTCCATCAGTCTCCCGGCGATTCCCCGTCCGCGCATCTCCGGGGCTGCGGCGAAACGACCGACCTGTCCGAGCTCGTGCTGGGGCAGGACCGTCAGCTCGACGTGTGCGACGACGGTCTCAGGGGTGCCGGTCACGGCCGAGATCAGGTGCCGGTGATCGCCGGAGGTGTCGGCGTACTCGGCGAGCTGACGCTCATCAAGGGGGAAGCTGAAGCGCAACCCGGTCCATTGCAAGAGCTCGTCGGGTGTGCTGGCCCAGCCCAGCAGCGCCTCGGCGTCGCCTGGGCGAAACGGGCGGAAGACGAGCTCATCGGACGTGGCGTTCATCGTGGATCGACCAGGCAATCTACGGAGTGCCCGCCCGAGTACGTCGAGATCATCGCATCACACCGGCGCGGTCGATCCAAGGCATCGGGTGCAGCGAATCGCCGTTGTGTCGTCCGCCTGTTCAGTGGGAGGTGTGAAGACGCGTGCCGTCGGCCCTCAGGCGGCCGATCCCTGGGAGGAAGCGACCGGTCCGCGCGGCGTAGGCGGTGTACCGCTCGCCGTGCACGCGTGAGAGGTGGGGCTCCTCGACGAGCCGCGTCTGCAGCTCGACGGCGAGCGTCAGGAGGACGGCGCCCGCGATCGTCACGGCGTTGGGTGCGAGGAGGGCGATGCCCGCAAAGGAGGGGATCATCGCCGCGTAGATCGGGTTGCGCACGCGCGAGAACGGGCCGTCGGTGACCAGCTCGGTGTGCTCGGCGGGATCGACGCCGACCCGCCAGGCGTCGCCCATCGCGAACTGGGCGAGCGAGGTGACGGCGATTCCCATGCAGGCGAGCACAACGCCGAGAATCCGGGCGGCCTCGCCGTCGAGCGCTTCGATGGGGCTTATCGTGCCCGCCAGCTGGAGCGCCGGGCCGGCGAGGCACAGCACGAGCGCCAGTGTGAACAGCAGCCCGACGATCCGCTCGGACCGCGAGACGCCGCGCAGGCCCTTGAAGCCCGTCGACCCCGTCCGGCGAGCCTGGACGACTATCCGCACCCCGAAGGCGAGCAGGCCGTAGAGGACCACGAGAGCGAGTGCGAGGGTGGGCACCCCCGTATACTGAGTAATTGCTCGCATGTCGTCAACTCGCGTTCCCGGCCGGCGTCTTGAGCCACGCAGGCTCCCCAAGCAGGCGCGCTCGGGGGCGACCGTCGAGGCGATCCTCCAGGCGGCGGCTCAGGTTTTCGAGCGCCAGGGCTATGCCGCCGGGACCACCAACCGGATCGCCGAACGGGCCGGGGTATAGATCGGCTCGCTCTACCAGTACTTCCCCAACAAGGACGCGATCCTCGTAGCGCTCGTGCACCGCCACCTCGCTGAGGGGACAGCAGCGCTCGAACCGCACCTGCGGCGGTTGAGCGACGGGGCGCGCTTGACGAGGTGCTCCCGGACATCGTGGGCGCGACGGTCGCGCTGCACGCGCTCGCGCCCATTCTCGACCCCATGAACAGCGGGGACCGCGAGAACTTCGAGCTTTTGACGCCGCTCCTCGCTGGCGCTGACGGACGTTCCTTCGAGATCTTCTCTGTCTCGCCCTTACGCGCGGATCAGGTGTCCATGTACGCACATCTCCACTCCTCCGAGCCGCGCTGGTGGCTCTCTTAAGACTCGCCGTGGCCAACGGCTGTGGGAGAATGCGTGGCGATGACGGGGCGAGCAGCGACGACCTTCGACAGCACCGTGGAAGAGCTTTGGAAGCTGATCGGCCAAGTCAGCGACGGGACGCTCCAGTTGCCCGAGTTCCAGCGGGACTGGGTGTGGGATGACGAGCGCATCAGGAGCCTGCTCGCCAGCGTCTCCGTCGGCTACCCCATCGGGACTCTGATGCTGCTGCAGACCGGCAACCCGGAAGTGCGCTTCAAGGCGCGCCCGATCCAGGGCGCGCTTGCGACAAGCGTTGAGCCGGAGCGGATGCTCTTGGACGGGCAGCAGCGCATGACTTCCCTCTACCAGGCGCTGGCGTGCGACGCGCCGGTGCAGACGCAGGATGACCGCAAGAAGCCGATCCAGCGCTGGTACTACATCGACATGAGGCGCGCGCTCGACCAGCGCGTCGACCGGGACGAAGCGATCATCTCCGTGCCGGTGACGCGCCAGCAGCGGACCCTCCACGATGTCGTCCTGGACGTGAGCAGCGAGGAGCTCGAGTGGGAGCAGTGCCTGTTCCCGCTGCGGCTTGTCTTCGGACCGCACGCCGAGACGCGCCGGTGGCTGCGTGGCCTTGAAAGGCACGGACTGCCAGAGGAGGCGAAGGCGCGCGAAGATCTCATGGACCGCTTCGACGCGGAGGTCTTGAAAGCGTTCGAGGGCTACCTGATGCCGACGATCGTCCTCGGCAAGGAGTCTCCGAAGGACGCCGTATGTCAGGTCTTCGAGAAGGTGAACACGGGTGGCGTCTCTCTGACCGTCTTTGAGTTGCTCACGGCGACGTTCGCCGCCGACGACTTCGACCTGCGCGAGGACTGGAAGCGTACGCACGAGGCGCTGGCTGCGCACAACCCGATGCTGCGCGCAGTCGAGGCAACTGACTTCCTGCAGACGATCGCGCTGCTGACGACGTACGACGCGCGGCGGCGCTGGGACGAGCGGGCGCTGTCCAACGGCGAGGTCGAGGAGGACGGGCGCCCAGCGGTGAGCTGCAAGCGCCGGGACGTGCTCCGGCTCACCCTGGAGGACTACGAAGCGTGGAGAGAGCTGGCGGTGCGCGGCTTCGAATACGCGGGTCGCCTGCTCACGAGCCAGTACCTGTTCACGCCCAAGGACCTGCCCTACCGCACGCAGCTGGTGCCGCTGGCCGCGATCTTCGCCGTCCTTGGCCATGTGGCGGAGGAGGAGGCAGTGAAGGCGAAGCTGCGCCGCTGGTACTGGTGCGGCGTCTTCGGTGAGCTCTACGGCTCAGCCACGGAGACGCGCTTCGCCCGCGATCTGCCCGAGGTGGTCAGCTGGGTCGGGGGCGGGCCGGAGCCGGACACGGTGGCGCAGGCCAACTTCGCACCCGGGCGCTTGCACACGCTGCGCAGACGCCAGAGCGCCGCTTATAAGGGCCTGTACGCGCTACTCATGCGCGACGGTGCGAGGGACTTCCGCACCGGCGAAACGATCCAGCTCGCCACCTATTTCGACGAGCAGGTCGACATCCACCACATCTTCCCGCAGGGCTGGTTCAAGGACCAGGGCATCGACAACCCGGTGATGGACTCGGTCGTGAACAAGACGCCGCTCTCGAAGCTGACGAACATCCAGATCGGCAAGAAGGCGCCGAGCGTCTACCTGAGCGCGATTGAAGCCAAGTACCGCCTGTCGCGCGAGGAGCTGGATGCGATCCTACGCACGCACGTCATAGACCCGGAGATCATTCGCACGGACGACTTCGACGCGTTCTACGCAGCGCGCTTCGAGGAGCTGCTGCAACGCATCGAAGCCGCGATGGGCAAGCCGATCCCCCGGGAACCGGAGGAAGCATCGGCGAGCGCGGGCCAGGAGAGCGTGGACTACGAGGGTGCCGCTGCTGCCGACGGCCCGCTGAGCACCGTCGGCACCGGGGACGAACTCGCCTCCGTGAGCTGAATCGGCGCTCGAAGCACTTCATGCGCGGCGAGCCAGCTGCGGCGCGTGTATGACTGCGGGTTTGGGGCGCTCACCCTGGAGAGTGCCCCGGTGGACCCACAGTTCTGAAGCTATGACGATGTCCAGGCGAGCTGTTCGCCCGCCGCCAGGCGTCGCCCCGGAGGCCGATTGCCGGCGAGATCACAGCGCTCGTGCACGCCTACATCCAGAAACAGGTTCCGCATCAGGCCTCGGCGCGGAAGCTGCGCGCGATCTCCTCGCCGGTGCCGAAGTAGTGCCGGAACACATACAGCAGGGGGCTCCAGCGTTGAGGATCGATGTGGCTGGTGGCGGGCTTGACGATGCTCGTCGACGCGTGGACCCGTTGTACGTGGGTCTCGACAATCGCGAAGAACTCGCCGTCGGGACGCGTGGCGGGCTTGTGGACTGCTGTGACCTTCGCCTCCAGCTGCAGCGGGCACTCCGCGATGCGTGGTGGCTTGACCGTCTCTGAGGTGGTTGGGGTCAGGCTCGCGGCCTCGAACTTGCGTGGCTCGTAGCGGAACGTGTCGGCCTTGTGTGGCCCCGGGGGGTTGCGGCCGGTCAGCGGCGCGAGCGCCTCGACCTGCTCGGCGAGGTCTGGGCCGGGTAGGTTGATCACGCACTCGCGCTCGCGTCGCAGGTTGGCGAAGGTGTGCGCGGTGCTCTCCCAGCCCATCACGATGACGTACCCGAGCGCCCAGGCCGAGGACATCGGCCCGATGTTCGGTGTGCCATCGCCGTTCAGCGTGGTGACGAGCGCGACCGGCGTGCCGAAGTAGAGGATGCTCGGCCAGATCACCCGGTGCTCCCCCACCGGGGGTATGTGTGCTGCCCTGGCCTCACCCCGGCGCGGTCGCACCGTCGAGGCCTCATCCCGCGGCGCTCGCGCTTTCTCGGCGTGCCCCTGCCTTGATCGCATCGCCGCAGTCTCGCCCGCATCGTTTTGGTGTGCGCCGAAATGTGCGCGGCTACGATGGGGCGCCCCGGTATGGAGAACACGCTCGACATCACCCGCCTCGCGGGGCTGCTGGCCGACAGCTCGCGCGCCACGATGCTGCAGGCGCTCATGGACCGGCGCGCGCGCATCGCCGGTGAGCTCGCCCGCCTCGCCAGGATCGCGCCCTCCACCGCCAGCCAGCATCTCGGCCGCCTCGCCGACCGCCAGCTCGTGGCGGTCGAGGCACAGGGCCGCCACCGCTACTACCGGCTGGCCGACCCCCGGGTCGCTGCGCTGCTTGAGAGCATGATGGCGTTCGCGCCCGCCTCTGCGCCCGCCGCGCCTCGCGCGTGGAACATCAGCTTCGATCTGCGCTTCGCCCGCACCTGCTACGACCATCTCGCCGGCGCCGTCGCGATCGCGCTCTACGACCGCCTCGCCGCCGACGGCACGCTTCACGCCACCCCGCACGGCGTCGCGCTCACTCCCACCGGCGCCCGGCGCATGCGGTCTCTCGGCATCGACACGGAGGCCCTGCAGGTGGGTCGCCGGCCGCTCGCGCGCGCCTGCCTGGATTGGACCGAGCGCCGCCACCACCTCGCTGGCGCGCTCGGCGCCACCCTGCTGGACAGCTTCCGCGCACATGGCTGGCTCATCCCCCGCAGCGCCCCCCGCGCACTGCGACTCACGACCGCAGGGCGGCAGGCGTTCGCCAGCCACTTCGACATCGACGTCGGCGTCCTCACCGACGCGCGGACGCTCCCGGCACACGCGCCATCGCCATGAGCAGTCCGCAGGAACAGCTGCTGCGCCGCGCCTACGAGGCGTTTAACGCGCGCGACATCGAGGGCGCGCTCGCGACGATGCACGCGAACGTGGATTGGCCGAACGGGATGGAGGGCGGGCGCCTGCACGGCCACCGCGAGGTTCGCGAATACTGGCGGCGGCAGTTTGACGTGATCGACTCGCTCCTCGAGCTGCGGCAGATGGAGCAACGACCCGACGGTCAGGTGATCGCGACGGTCCGCCAGCTCGTGCGAGACCCCGCTGGGAACGTGGTTTCCGATCAGATTGTCGAGCATCGCTTCGCGATCGCCGGCGGGTTGATCGAGCGCATGGATGTCCACCACTCCTGGAGGATCTGCAGCGCCGGCGAGGAGAGCATCGCGGCCGTGCTCGACCTGTGGGTCGCGGCGGGCAGCGTTCCGAGCGTCAGCGACTCTCCCGAAGGACTGGCGCGGCTGCTGGCCACCGACCCCCAGGCGCTGCTGGTTGCCGAGCTCGACGGCGTCCTGGTCGGCTCGCTGATCGCTGCGTGGGACGGCTGGCGTGGGAGCTTCTATCGGCTGGCGGTCGCCCCTGAGCATCGACGCAAAGGGGTCGCGACTATGCTGCTCAGGGAGGGCGAGCGGCGCCTGCGCGAGCGGGGCGCGATCAGGCTCACCGCGATCGTCGCCGACGACGATCCGACCGCGATGAGCTGCTGGCGAGCCGTGGGCTACGAGCGCCAGCAGCACAGGGCGCGGTTCGTGCGCCACCTCGATGGATAGCGCCCAGTACGCTTCGTGCGGTGTCACGACCCGTGAGTTGGCGGTCCGATATGCTGGCATGTACACCCGGTCGGCTTCCCGGGGATCCGTGACGTGAAGCCTGACCACCCGGCTTTCGAGCACATGCGTCTTGCCGTTGAGGCGCTCGTGACCGGCCCGGGACCCGCACGCGTTCGGTTGCAGGCGGCGGCGCACTTCGGCGCAGCGTTCGAGAGCAAGATGCGGACGTCCGCGGAGGAGCATCTGCGGCTGCGTATCGGAGCGGGCCTCGTCGAAGGCGGAGAGGAGGGAGGATGACGAGGCCGATGTCGAGGCTGACGCGTCTGATGCTGAGATCGCTGAATCGATCGCGCTGCTCGATGAGGCACGAGCAGTCGAGATCGCCCGCGACATGCTCCGTCTGTACGAACTGGTAGCTGGTCTGCGTACCGACGACGGCTTCGGGCTATCCGAGTGACCCGGCTGACTCTTTTCCGGACCCTCCGACGGCGCTGCCTCGGCCGTTTAGCATGCCGGCGATGCGCCGCGAAGCAGACGAGCCCACCGACGAGGCCGAGCGCCGCGGCCCGTTCTGGGATGTGGTGGAAGGTCGCTCCGCGCCTCCGCCCGCGGCCGTACTGCTTGGCTTCGAGCTCGTAAGTGTCGACCCGCGGGCCGGCACGATCGAGGTGGCGTTCAACGCGACCGAGCGGTTCCTGAATCCCGCTGGCACGATCCAGGGCGGGCTGCTCGCGGCGATGCTCGACGACACGCTTGGGCCGGCGCTCGTCGCGACGCTGTCGCATGGCGAATGGGCGCCGACGACCGACCTGCACGTGCAGTTCCTGTCACCCGCGCGGCCGGGGCGTGTCGTCGGCCGCGGGCGCGTTGTCCGCCGCGGTGGCCAGGTCGCGTTCATGACCGGTGACCTGCGCGATGAGGAAGGCAACCTGCTCGCGACCGCCACCGCCACGGCGGTCATCCGCCGGAGCGGTTAGCGCGCAGCCGGGCGGGGAGCACCCGGTGAGCAAGCGCCGAGCGTAGTTGCGGTCTCGCGGCGTGCCGCCGAACGCCACGGGTTCCCTTCGAAGGTGGGCTCAGCGAGAGTGGGTCTTGACGAGACGTACCCCCACGTCAAGCGCGGCCTGTGTGCGAAGTTGTCCGTAGCGACGATCCCACTCGCCGTTCTCGAGGTCCTGGCGGAGCCGGTTCAGTCCGCTGTCCACGACCGAGGGCGCCAGCAGGTGCCAGATCGAGGAGGCCCGGCGCACGGCTGGGTCGAGGTGCGCCTCGGGCCGGCTCCAGAGAGCGACACAGAAGCCGTCCGTGCAGTCGCCGGGCACGAGAACGGTCTCGACCTGAACGCCGGGAAGGACATCTCGCAGGTGGGGAATCGTCGGGAACGTCTCGCGGTCGTGCTCGATGATCTCCGGCAGGTAGTCGCGACAGAGCCACATCTCGGCGGTCACGTCCAGGTCGAGGGTCAGGAAGACGATCCGCTCGCGGGTGACCCGGAGCACCTCGGCGAGGCCGCGGTCGACGTCGTCCCAGTGCTGCATCGTGAAGACGCCCATCGTCGCGTCGACGCTCTTGTCTCCCAGCGGGAGGGACTTGGCGGTTGCCTGGATCGCCGGGGCGGCGTCGGCTGGGCGCTGGGCGATCATCACGGGGGAGGGCTCGACGGCGATGACCTCGCGGTCGTGCGGCTCGTAGGAGCCGGCTCCGGCCCCGATGTTGAGGACGAGCTTGGCGTCACCGAGCGCTCTGCGGATCGCCGCTTCGAAGCGGGGGTCGGCGCGGCGGACCTTGCTGTAGCTGAGGCCGATGTGGTCGTAGGCGGGGGCGCTCACCGTTTCGCGCTTGCGCGGCGGCGGGGCGGCTTCTCGGGGCGGCTCTCGCGCATGAGGGAGACGAGCAGCTCGACGAAGTCGCCGTAGAGGTCGTGGCGTACCGCGTCGGGGCTGACGAGCGATTCGATCGCGAGGCCGATGCCGAGCGCGCGCAGGACGAGCGCAAGATCGTCGACGGGCATCGCGAGCTCCGCGCCGGCCTCCTGGTGGTAGTGGGCGATGTAGCGCGCGAGCGCCTCGCGCATCGCCGCGGAGCGGGTGCCGAACCGCCTCGCGAGCTCGGGGTCGCGGTCGGCGTGGGCGATGAACTCGATGTGCAGCACGAGCGACTCGCGATCCCGCGCGAGCCGGTCCATCCACTGGTCGGCCAGCGCGCGAGCACGGACCTCGAGGGGGGCGTCGGCGGGGAGCGCGGTCTGTGTCTCGGCGAGCTCGCGGACCCGTTGTGCCATGTAGTCCTCGAAGACGGCGAGGAACAGGTCGGCCTTGCCCTCGAAGTTGGAGTACACCGCGCCGTGGGAGTAGCCGGCCTCCTCGGCGATCTCCTCGACGCTCGCCGCCTGATAGCCGCGCCGGGCGAACACCTTCGCGGCGGCGTCGATCAGCCGAGCGCGGGTCTGGGCCTGCTGCTCGGCTCGCGTCAATCGTCGTGCGGAAGCCATACTCAGATGAGTGTACAACTCAGATTATGATTATCATTTAGGTGGTTTTATCTCGGTCGTGTGAAAGGCTCCGCGTCGTGAGCTTTCGCTACCGCGTCCTCTATCGAGTCGGCTTTACCCCTTGGGATCAGGATCACGTTCCGGCTGAGCTGGCGGCGCTTGTCGAGGGTCCGACCGCGCTCGCGCCGGGTCATGCGCTCGACATCGGCTGCGGTACCGGCACGCAGGCGGTCTATCTCGCCGAGCACGGTTGGCAGGTCACGGGTATCGATGCGGTCGAGCGAGCGCTCGCGCAGGCACAGCGCCGGGCAAAGGATAGGGGGGTCGAAGTGAGGTGGGTCACAGGTGACGTCGCGAACCTGCCGACACTCGGGCTCGGTGACGGGTTCAACCTGGTGCATGACCGCGGCTGCTTCCACGACCTCTCTGCCGCGGCGCGTGACGGTTACGTGCGTGGTGTCAGCGAGCTGGCCCCTCCGGGCGCAACGCTGCTGCTGCTGGCGTTCGCGCACCGCGAGCGGGGCATCGGTCCAAGCGGAGCCTCCGAGGAGGAGATACAGCGACGGTTCCGAGATGGCTGGGAGCTGGTCTCGGTGCAGAGCGACTCGGGTCCTGCCCCGTCCGGCCCGATGCGGCGCGTGCCGCGGATCTGGTACCGGCTGCGGCGAGGATGAGGACAGCAGCAGCGAAAAGCGAGTCCTGAGCGTAAAACCAGCCCAAGGATGTCGTTTGCTCAGCCCCAGAAGATGCAGGTCGGGTCGCGGTCTATCTCATCAAGGAGCACGCGAACATCGGATGTCGGATCGAGCAAGTCGTAGCGGTGCCAGCGAGTGTTGCGGTCTCTCCAGTACAGCGTCCATAGCCCGCTCTTGGCGGTGTAGCGCAGGCGCGCGATGCCGTGAGTCGTCCACTCAGGGCCGATGCCCTCCCGCCAAGGCGGCCGGCGCTCGACGATCGTCACCGCCCCTCGACTCACGACGAGGTCGACACGAAGCTGGTCGAGCGCATGGGGCGGGACACGCTGCTCGCAGTAGTGGCGGACGATCGCGACGTCGAGCCCCGGAAGCACGCACCCGATCCTAACCTCGGCTCCGCGCTCCCAGCCGCCGCCTCAGCTCGGGCTCGTCGATCCCCGCGACGCGCACGAGCTTCTCGCCGTGCACTACCGGGCCGGCATCACGCCAGCCGACCATGTTCATCCCGAGGTGTAGCGTGGCGGTGAGCATCGATCCGCTGAGAACCAGTGGTGTACGGTGCCGAGGTGCCCTACGACGAGGATTTCGCCAATCGCGTCCGCGAGCAGCTCTCCGACCAGGACGGTGTGACGGAGAAGGGGATGTTCGGCGGGCTCGCTTTCTTGCTGCGCGGGAACATGGCTGTTGGGCTCTCGGGGGGCGGCGAGCTGATGGTCCGCGTCGGGCCGGACGGGACCGAGGGAGCGCTGGCCGAGCCGCACACGCGCCTGTTCGACATGACCGGCCGGCCGATGCGGGGCTGGATCCTCGTCGCCCCCGAGGGTGTATCGACGGCGCAGCAGCTCGGTGCGTGGGTGCGCCGTGGGTTGGAGTTCGCGCGCACGCTACCGCCCAAGAGGTGAACAAGTAGCGGTGGTAGGGCGAGCGAACGTCGGCCCGCAATCAGCGATTGCGCCTCGTAGGGTCGGATGGCCTTGGTAGCTCCGCCTGCCAAGCCCCGAAACCTGATTGAGGAGATACCCCCGGGCTTGAGCTCGCGGCTACCCTCTAACCTCGTCTCGCGGGCTGCAGCCCCGGAGTCGGCGATCCCCGGAGCGAAACGATAGGTTTGCGCGCGTGCGCAGATGAGCAAGCTGAGACTGAGCATCACGATGTCGCTGGACGGTTACGTCAGCGGCCCCGATCAGAGCGAGGAGAACCCGCTCGGTGTTGGCGGGATGAAGCTGCACGAATGGTTCTTCCCGCTCAGGGCGTTCCGGGAGATGCACGGCGAGCAGGGCGGCACGGTCAACGTCAGCTCTGCGGTGGTCGATGAGCGTCGGGCGAGCATCGGTGCGACGATCATGGGCCGCAACATGTTCGGGCCGGTGCGTGGCCCCTGGCCGGATGAGTCCTGGCGGGGCTGGTGGGGCGAGGATCCTCCCTACCACCATCCCGTGTTCGTGCTCACCCACCACCAGCGTGAGCCGCTGCGGATGCAGGGTGGCACCACCTTCCACTTCGTCAGCGACGGGATCGAGTCCGCGCTTGCGCAGGCCAAGGACGCCTCGGGGGAGCGTGATGTCTGGCTGGCGGGCGGCGCGTCGGTGGTCAACCAGTACCTCGCCGCACGGCTGGTCGATGAGATCGACGTCTCGATCGCGCCGCTGATCCTCGGTGCCGGATCTCGCCTGTTCGAGGGCCTCGAGGGCGGGACGCCCAAGCTCGAGCAGATCCGGGCCGTCGATGCGCCGGGCGTCACACACATCAAGTACCAAGTCAGCTGAACTGGTTGGACCCAGCCCGCACCCGAACCCATGCGCAGACGCTGAAGGAGGAGCCATGAAGATCACCCGCAGCAGCACCCCCACCGGCAGGGGGCCGGCCGATTGGTTCACCGGGGAGGTGTACATCGACACTGTCGCCGAGCCGTCTGAGCCTTACCGCATCGCTGCGGCCAACGTCCACTTCACGCCGGGCGCCCGTACCGCGTGGCACACCCATCCTCTGGGGCAGACAGTCTTTGTGACCGAGGGAGTGGGTCGCTGTCAACGCGAGGGAGGCCCGGTCGAGGAGATCCGGCCGGGCGACCGTGTGTTCTTCGAGCCCGGCGAGAACCACTGGCACGGCGCGGCGCCGGACCGCTTCATGGTCCACGTCGCGATGCACCAGGTCGACGAGGAGGGCAACGCAGTCACATGGGGCGAGCACGTCAGCGACGAGGACTATGGCGCCCGGCCGACGTGAGAGTCGATGTCGATCAGCCCTTACGGTCGGCACGGGCGCCTCGGCTGCTCGATGAGGACTTCGTGCCAGACGAACAGCACGGCTGGCATCCATTGAAGGCCTGCGCCTCGTCGGGGTCTGAACCCGAAGGTCGGGCGACTCGCCGGGCCCCGCCGGACCAACCGCCGGGGTTCGACCCCGAAGGTTGCAAGGCGGCGAAAATCTTTAGAAAGCCTTTAGGGACTGGACGGGGCGGACTTTGAGCGGCCGACCAAGCTGGCGCCCCAGCGTGCTGTCGAGGAGCATCTCGCCGCCCGAAAAGGCTGGAAATCGGCCTGTTCATGGGAGCTTGCGCACTTCCGTGATCTGGTACGCTTGCCCGCGCAGCCGGTGGAGGTGGTCGGGGATATGCGTACAGAATCCGCCCCCGCTATTGCGAGCACCTGCGATCGGTGCCTACGTAGGTCGCAGGTTTGATTTTCTACCCCGCGCTCGGTGGCGAGGACCACGACGGATACGCTGATCCTGCGAGCGCGGCATCCTAAGCTATCCATAAGATCAAACCCGCTATGGCGAAGATCGGCGAGTTTTTTCTTATTGAGCCGGCAGGCTGGCTGTTCCCGACGCAACCGGACGTCATGGCTGCGCGAGCGCGAGCCGAGCAATATGACGGTCGCCATAAGACCTACGATGGCGCGGAGCGGACCATTGAGGAGTTCGTCAGGCAGTGGGCGGTCCGCCAGCTCCTCGACGTCTATGGGTATCCCGTAGCGTGGCTCGGCGAGCGACTGATCATTGAGGAGCCGGTCAAGATGGGAGCGTCCTCGAAGGAGGCCGACATCTCGTTGCGGAACGAGTCGAGGCGTACGTTCCTATATGTCGAGACCGTCGTTCGTGGATGCTCCGAGCGTGAATTCCTCGAGAAGGAGCGTCAACTTGAGACGTACCTCGCGGCAACACATACCGCGACCATAGGATTGGTCACGGATGGAGACACGACTAGGGCGCTCAGAAAGAAGGTCGATCCAAACGACTTCGACTACATCCCGGACATCCCGGCTTACGGAGCGGCCACGGCTCAGAAGGCCCGACTAACTCGGGATACCCCCGATGATGAGAGTACGACTCGCCGGACTGGCCTGAAGCTGCTCTCCCACGCCTACGAGAAAAAGCTCTTTGACTGTCATAGCGCTATCAGAGATACTGATGGTCTTCATGCCGACGAGGCGCTCGATGAGCTCTCCAAGGCACTCTACACAAAGATCTATGACGAGCGTCTGGTCCTCAAGCGCCCAGCCGGGGCTGAGTTTGACTTTCAGACATATGGTACAAGTAACCCCTCTGATGCAGCCTCGAAGATCCGGGAACTTTACGAGGACGCGCGTGACATCGACATCAGCATCTACGCGCAACGTATCCCTGGCTACGAGCGCTCGCGGGGCGTATTCAAGGCTCCGATTAGATTGAGCGACGCGGCGCTTTATCGAGTCGTCGAGCTGCTCCAGGAGTTCTCTCTCGTCGATTCACCGATAGATGTTAAGGGACGAGCTTTTCAGCAGGTTCTCGGCCCGGCTATCAGGGCGGGGATGGGTCAGTACTTCACCCCCGATGAGGTCGTCGATATGGCTGTGCAGATCGCTGCCCCGCAGCTCGACGATATGCTACTGGACCCGTTCTGTGGTTCTGGGCACTTCTTGACTCGGAGTCTCGATTTCGTTCTCCATGAAAACGCGACGGCCCGACCTGAGGCGATTCATGAGTTCAAGTTCTTCCACCTACACGGCATTGAGAAGAGCGAGCGGATGGTCCGGATTGCCATGACCGATATGATGCTTCACGACGACGGGCACACGAACATCCGTAATACTGATTCCCTCCTGAGCTTCGAGAACTACCCCGACATCGTTGCTTTGGGCGGTGACAGGAACTCCGACCCTGCCGTCTTCGACTTAATTCTCACGAATCCTCCGTTCGGAAGCATTATGAAATCAGAGGTCATGGAGATCCTTGGCCGATTCCAGCTTGGCCATAAGCGAAGGTCTCTTCCGCTTGAGGTTTTGGGGCTAGAGCGTTCCCTGCAATTCTTGAAGCCTGGCGGCAAGCTGGGCATCGTCCTTCCTGATGGGGTGTTGAAGAATAAGAATATGGGGTATGTTCGTACATGGCTGCATGAGGTAGCGGAGATCAAGGCTGTGATCAGCCTGCCGATTGAGACGTTCGCTCCCTACGGCGCTGCGGTCAAGACATCACTTGCTTTCTTTCAAAAGGCCCAGAAAGGGCAACGTCCGGATCCGTCGGCGAAGGCGTTCCTGGCGGAGATTGAGTCATTGGGATACGACACAACTGGGCGGCCTACCGGCACATCGGAGGTCATAGATGTGGTATCACGTTTCCACAATGAGATTAAATGGAGCAAACCGTGAAAGTCCTTATCAGATCTAACGAGGAGCTCATCGCCGAAGGGCGGTGGGATCTGGATTACCATCTGCCGCCGGAGCTGATTGAGCGGTATCCTAAGGATCGTCGCAGCCAGGTCTCTGGGTATGCGCGTGTCTCCAAGGATAAGCGCGATCCATCACAAAGGCCTGATGATACGTTCATGTACGTGGACATCGCGAGTATTGACGTTGAAGCCGGCGCGATTACCAACCCCCAGGAGATGCTCGGGGAAGAAGCACCCTCAAGGGCGCGCATGGTTATGCACGCCTACAACGTCATCGTCTCAACTTGCCGCCCGACGCGAGGAGCGATCGCTGTGGTGCCTCCTGGCCTACATGGCGAGGTATGTTCCACAGGATTCACAGTGCTACGCTGCAAGGATGGTGTGAACCCGTTCTTTCTTCAGTACGTGTTGCGGCTCGACTCTACGTTGGAGCAGTTTCGCAAGTTTGCTACAGGTTCGAGCTACCCAGCCATCCTCGACAGCGATGTCCTAAGGACCCAGGTTCCATCAGCTGACTCTAAGGAGCAAGATGCCGTCGCGGCGACGACGGTCGCGGCGTTCAGCGAATGGAAGCGCTCCCTCGAAGAGGCGAACTCAAGGTTCAAGATGGCTATGATGACGGCAGAGACATCTCTGAGACGAGGTGTGGGCGTGAGCCTCGATTCACCGGCGGGGATGGTGAAGCTGGGCGGTACGGGTGTGACAATCACGGCTATCCGAGGGGCGATTGAGAGGCTCGAAGCGGCAAGCTGTACTACGAGACCCGCAGCAGCCTTGCAACTTCCTGTTTAGCTGAGGGAGACTTGAGCTAAGCAGGGCCGGATCTGATTGCTATGCTCCGAGCGGGCTCGATAACCGCGGCGCTTTTGGTGGCAGGCTTCGTTCCGAAGGCGTGAAGACCAGGCGGAACATTTCAAAGCCGCAGAAGAGTTCGATCTGGGCTGTCGCTCAATGGTTGCTTCTTGGCAAAGAGCAACCCTCTGGGAGTCTCATGCGGCCCTGCTGTAAGTGATCGTCTCGCGGATCTACACGCCGAGTGCGTCGGCGATGCTGAAGGCGACGGGCGACTCGTGGACGCGGTCCGTCGCGACTTGCGCGGCGAGGGCGGCAGGGCGAGCGCAACCGCCGTCCGAATGATCTGGACAGGCGATCACCTGGATGCGGTCTGCCGACTGCAGAAGGCCATCGGCGGGCCGGCACGCATCGCATCGCGCATTGCATCGCCGCCCAGGGGCAGCACGGCGCTGAACTGAGCTCGCGTTTGTGGCACGATTGGCTCTCCCGACTAGATGAGGGTTGCAGCAGTGGCGCAGACACCGGAGCCGCAGGCCATTCTGATGGCGCCCACAGAGGCCGCGATCTTCCTCGTGCTCTGTGTCGACGAGGGCGCCGAGGACGATCTGCGCGATCTGCTGCGGGATGTCGGCGGGCTGATCCGCTCGGTTGGCTTTCGCATCCCCGACGGCGGCTTGGGCTGCGTCGTGGGCCTCGGATCGGCGCTGTGGGATCGCCTGGTGGGCTGGCCCCGTCCAGCCGGGCTGCATCCCTTCGCCGGGCTGAGCGGGTCGCGGCACACGGCGGTGGCGACGCCCGGGGATCTGCTGTTCCACATTCGAGCCAACCGCGCCGATCTGTGCTTCGAGCTCGCGCAAAGGCTGGTTGAGCGCCTGCGTGGGATCGCGGAGGTGGTCGACGAGGTGCACGGCTTCAAGTCCTTCGATGAGCGCGACCTGCTCGGGTTCGTCGACGGTACGGAGAACCCGGTTGGCGCCGCGGCGCCCGCAGCGGCCGTGATCGGCGACGAGGACCCCGACTTCGCGGGCGGCAGCTATGTGCTGGTCCAGAGGTATCTGCACGACCTGGCGGCCTGGGATGTGCTGGCGGTGGCCGAGCAGGAGCGGGTCGTCGGCCGCACCAAGCTCAACGACATCGAGCTGCCGGATGAGATCAAGCCCGCGAACTCGCACGTGGCGCTGACGACGATCGTCGACGACGCCGGTCAGGAGCGTCAGATCGTCCGCTACAACATGCCATTCGGGCGGGTCGGCGACGGTGAGTTCGGCACCTACTTCATCGGTTATGCGCGCACCCCGGTTGTGCTCGAGCAGATGCTCACGAACATGTTCATCGGCAACCCGCCCGGCAACTACGACCGTATCCTCGACTTCTCCACCGCGACGACGGGCAGCCTGTTCTTCGTGCCCACAGTCGAGTTCCTCGACGATCCACCGGCCCCGGCCAGCGCTGCGAGGTCTACCGACACCGAACGGCCCGCCGGCGAGATCGACGGCCAGACCGGCGAGGGATCGCTGCGGATCGGCAGTCTGAAATTGGCGCCCGCCTCGCAAGAGCGTGTCGCCGCACAACCACAGCCAGTCCTCTGACCCCAAGGAGACGACCCGATGCCCCCCGACCGAGCGATGCGTCTATGAGCCACCTGCTCCGCTCGCATGCGCCGATCAGTGACGCCGGCTGGCAGCTGCTCGACGAGGAGGCCACGCAACGACTCGCCCCCGCACTTGCCGCCCGCAAGCTCGTCGACTTCGCGGGCCCACATGGCTGGTCACACTCCGCCACCAACCTCGGCCGCACCAGTCCGCTCGCGTCCCCGCCAGGCGAGGGGGTCACGGGTCTGCAGCGGCGCGTCCTGGCGCTCGTCGAGGCTCGAGCCGACTTCGAGGTCTCGCTGGAGGAGCTTCGTGACGCCGATCGCGGCGCCGCCGATGCCGACCTCGACGGGCTCGCCCGCGCGGCGCACCGCATCGCGGTGGCCGAGAACGTCGCCGTGTTCCACGGCTGGAGCGGTGCGATCGCCGGGATCACGCAGGCCTCGCCTCATGAGCCGGTCCCGCTCGGCGGGCCCGCCGAGCGATATCCGAGCGCGGTCGCAGCGGCCGTGGAGCGGCTCTTGAACAGCGGGATCGCCGGCCCGTACGCGCTCGCGCTGGGCGCAGAGGAGCACCAGCGCGTGATCGAGACCGCCGAGCACGGCGGCTATCCCCTGCTCGAGCACCTGCGACGGATCCTCGACGGTCCGATCGTATGGGCCCCCGGAGTCCAGGGAGCGGTCCTCGTCAGTCAGCGCGGAGGCGACTTCCTGTTCGACTGCGGCCAGGATCTGTCGATCGGATACGACTCGCACGACGGCCAGGTCGTGCGCCTCTATCTGCAGGTGAGCTTCAGCTTCCAGGCCGCCACGCCGGAGGCGGCCGTCGCGCTGGTCAGGCAGGCAGAGTGAGAGATGACAGGTGAGCCAACAACGCCCAGGAGACTGGAAGCAGTTCAATAGGGTTTGTCAATGAACGATTCAACGTCTCGTGAGCCGGTCGGGTTCTTGGTTTTCTCAGCATCGCTGCGCGAGGGTTCGCTGAACACGCGACTCGCGGCGCTAGCCGCCGAGGCAATCGAGGCAAATGGGGGCCAGGCGGATTTTGCCTCGATGGCCGAGTTCGACTGCCCGTCCTACAACGCCGACGTGGAAGCCGCAGGCGGTATGCCCGCGGGGGCACACGAGCTGCGTCGGCGGCTGGAGCTCTGCGATGGCTTTGTGGTCGCTTCTCCGGAGTACAACGCCTCAATGCCGGGGGCGCTGAAGAACGCGATCGACTGGGTCTCTCGCTTCCGTCCGCAGCCGTTCAACGAGCTGGAGGGGCTGTTGCTGTCAGCTTCGCCGTCGATGGTCGGCGGCAACAGGGGCCTATGGGCGCTGCGAGTGCCGTTCGAGCACCTCGGCGCGCGCATCTACCCCGATATGTTCTCGCTCGCCCAGGCCCACGATGCCTTTGACAGCGACGCTCGCCTCGGCGACGCGCGGCTGCGAGATCGCTTCCAGACCAACATCGTCAACTTCATCGACTCCGTCGAGGCCCACAAGCACTATCCATGCGTCAAGAAAGCGTGGGTGGAGTACCTCGGCGAGCACCCGGAATCAGTCATCGACCGAGTGCAGGGAGTCGCTTGACAAGCGCCGCACCGACTTCGTCTAGCGGTCAGGACGATGCCGGCGCCTTTCCGGTGCTGCGTGCCGCCGAGCTCGCGGAGATCGCTGCGTTTGGCACCGAGCGGCCGACAGTCGCCGAGCAGTTGCTGTTCGAGGCCGGAGAGGCGTCCTATGACCTGTTCGTCGTCCTCGAGGGTGAGGTCGAGATCATCCGAGTCGAGGGGGCGGACGCGGTCCTCATCGCCGCCTATGGACCGGGCGGCTTTGCGGGCGAGCTGAACCTCCTGACCGGCCAGCGCCGCACGCTGAGCTGCCGCGTGACCAAGCCGGGCCGGGTGCTGGTGATCCCGGAGGCGGAGCTCCGTCGTCTGATGAGCAGCCGCCCGGCACTCGCGGACACCATCTTCAGCGCGCTGCTCGCGCGGCGCGAGGTTCTGCGATCGGGAGAGGGCGCCCAGGCTATCCGGATCGTCGGCTCGCGGTACTCGCCGGAGGCGATGAGCCTGCGCGCGTTTGCGGAGCACTCGCACCTCGCCCACGCCTGGGTCGATGTGGAGGACGCCGAGGACCTCGACGTCCTGCTCGCGAGCATGGCGCTGACCCCGCAAGACATCCCCGCGGTGATCACCGCCACGGAGATTCTGCGTCGTCCCTCCACCGCGACATTCGCGGAGCACCTCGGGCTGACCTTTCGCCCTACACCCGGGTACATCTTTGACCTGGTGGTCGTCGGCAGCGGCCCGGCCGGCCTCGCCGCCGCGGTCTACGGCGCATCGGAGGGTCTGCGGACGGTCTCGCTGGACGCGGTGGCCATCGGTGGTCAGGCTGGCATGAGCTCGCGGATCGAGAACTACGCGGGCTTCCCAAACGGCATCTCCGGCGAGGCGCTCACCGGAAGGGCCGCCGTTCAAGCGATGCGACTCGGAGCTCGTTTGAATGCCCCGTGCGAAGTGGTGGGCTTGCGCACCGAGTCCGGCTTCCACGTGATCGTGCTCGCAGACGGCAGTGAGATCCCCACCCGAGCGGTGATTGTGGCTTCTGGAGCGCGCTATCAGCGGTTGGCCGTCGATGACTTGGACCGCTTCGAGGGCGCCGGCGTCTACTACGCGGCAACCGACCTCGAGGCACGCGTCTGCAATGGGACACCTGTCTTGGTGATCGGGGGCGGGAACTCCGCGGGACAGGCCGCTCTCTACCTGGCCCAGAGCAACTGTGGCGTCACGATTGCGATCAGGCGCGAGGATCTCGCCCAGAGCATGTCGCAATACCTGATCGAGCGGATCGAGGCCGACCCGAAAATCGATCTCCTCACCGGCGTCGAAGTCCAAGGCCTGGCTGGTGAGACCCGGCTCGAGCAGGTAACGCTCACGCACACCACGACGGGGCGAGAGCAGACCACTCTCTGCTCGGGCCTGTTCTGCTTCATCGGTGCACGCCCTGCGACCGCCTGGCTGAAAGACGGCGTGATGCTCGACCGCGACGGCTTCGTTCTCACCGACCGCCAACTCCCAGAGACACCCGGCGCAGGCGCATCCGGTGCGCTTCCGTTCGAGACATCCCTGCCCGGCGTATTCGCCGCGGGCGATGTTCGTCACGGCTCGATGAAGCGAGTCGCCGCGGCCGTGGGCGAGGGCTCGAGCGCGGTGCGCTCAGTCCACGAGCGTCTCGCCAGCGAGATCTGACGTCTGGCGATGGCTGCGCCTGCAGCCGCAAGCTCGCTCCTTGATCCCGTATAACCTGACCGCAAAGCGACCCTGCGGTCCCGGCAACGCACACCCCCAACACAGGAGAGGAGTCGAACAGTGCCCCAGGCCACCAGTCACAGAGACGAAGGGATGTTCGGCTCGGTCGACACCGTGGGCTCGGCGGGTGTCTTCGGCCAGGTAATGGGCTTGGTCGCGGTCACGGTGTGCTTCTTCACGCTCGGGTCCTACCTGGGGCGCGAAATCGCCGAGGGCGCCTCGATCGTCTGCTTCATCGGCGGCTTCGTCTGCATCATCGGGCTGAGCTTCGCGCGCCGCTCGGAGAGCCTGTCGATCACGCTGCTGTTCGCCGCGGGCGTGCTGCTCGGCCTCGGGATGGGCGGCGTGCTGGATCGCTACGCCGAAGCGGAGCCCGACGTGGTGTGGCAGGCAGCGGGCGCGACCGCGCTCTTTGTCGGCGCGCTGGGCAGCACCGGCTATGCGATCCGCAGGGACCTCTCCGGTGGCTATCGGCTGCTGTTCTTCCTGCTGCTCGCGCTGATCGTGTTCGGGCTGGTGACGATCTTCGTGTCGATCCCGGCCGGCAACGTGATCTACGCGTTGCTCGGCCTGGGTATCTTCGGTGGCTACACGGTCCTGGACTTCAACCGCATGCGCCGCGCGGGCATGCAGGAAACGGTGCCCCTCGCGGCGGGCATCTTCCTGGATGTCCTCAACATCTTCCTGTTCTTCCTGCGGCTGTTCGGCAGCGGACGCAACTGACGCGTTGCGCAGCGACGGGCGAGCTGCTCGTCTCGGGTGGCTGGTCGGCAATGAGAGTTGCTGGGCGTTGTCGTCTGGTTGCCGGGCCACGGCTTGGACGGCAGCGCCGCATGCGGCGCTGCCCCGACCGGCGCATGCGCCGGTCGGCCGGGCAGTGCATGCACTGCCCGGAACGAGGCCGCACATGTGCGGCCTCGCCCCTCGGCGCATGCGCCGAGGGGAACAGAGTAGGCGAGGCTCCACGCCAGCCTCCATGTGGGCATGCCTGCGTTCTATTGTCCCGATAGGGCCTCACCCTGGACGGCCTCGGCAACCCACTTCGGGGTGGCCTGGATCCTTCTGAAATCAAGGAGCGTCGAATGACAGTCGCCACCGCTCCCGGCGGACGATCGCGGAACCTGATCCTGGCGGCGATGATCTTCGCCGTCGCGATGACCTTCATCGACCAGACGATCGTGTCGATCGCGGCGCCGGAAATCCAGAAGGAGCTCGGCCTGAGCAGCACTGGCGTGCAGTGGGCGATCAACGCCTATCTGTTGTCGCTGGCGGCGCTCTTCGCCTTCGGCGGCCGGTTGGCGGACACGGTCGGCCACCGCAAGATGGTGACGCTCGGCGTGATCGTGTTCGCGGGAGCCTCGGCGCTGTGCGGGCTCACCCCCAAGGGGAGCCTGGCGGAGGCGTGGATCGTCACCTTCCGGGTGCTGCAGGGGGCGGGCGGGGCGATCATGTTCCCGGCTGCGCTTGCGATCGTGGTGCAGACGTTCGCCCTGCGCGAACGCGGTCGAGCACTGGCGCTGTTCTTCGGCATCGCGGGCGCCCTCACCGCGATCGGCCCGATCCTCGGCGGCTATCTCACGCAGTGGACGTGGCGGGCGATCTTCTGGGTCAACATCCCCGTCGCCGTCGTCGCCCTGATCCTGATCGCCATCGCCCGGCCCACCACGGTGTACCGGGCGGCCCGCATGGACTACCGCGGTCTGGCTCTGATCGCCTCTGGTGTCGCCTTGAGCGTGTTCGGCTTCCAGCAGTCCTCGATTTGGGGATGGAGCAATCCCGGCACCTGGGCCTGCATCGTCGGGGGCGCGGCGCTCCTCGTGGTGTTCTACTTCGTCGAGTTTCGCACCGCCTCACCGCTGATCGCTGTGAGCATCTTTCGCATCCGGGCGTTCCTGGTCGAGAACATCGTGCTCTTCACCTCCAACCTCGTGTTCATCCCGGTGTTCTTCTTCGCCAGCGAGTACGCGCAGATCGCGCTGGGGAAGTCTCCCTCGCAGGCCGGTGTCATCCTGCTGTACTTCTTCCTCGGGTTCGTCGTCGCCGCGCAGATCGGCGGACGGATGCTCGACAGGCGGGGGGCCAAGCGCCCGGTGGTGCTCGGCTGCGCGCTGGGCGCCGTGGGGTTCTGGTTGTGGGCAGGGAAGGTCACGGGGCTCGACTTCGGCGCTCAGCAGTGGTACATCGCCCTCGCCGGCGCCGGCATGGGGCTGATGCTCGGTCCGGCCAGCACGGACGCCGTCAATCGGGCTTCCCGGCTCTCCTATGGAGAGGCCACGGGCATTACGCAGACGGTTCGCAACTACGCCGCTAGCCTCGGGCTGGCGATCCTCGGCACCATCCTGGTCTCGCAGATGCGCTCTCGGATCGCCACGTCGCTGATCGCGCGTGGCCTACCCAGCGGACGGGCGCACGCTGAGGCATCCACCATCTCCCAATCGCGGGGAGGTGGTGGGAGCATCGGATCGATCCCCCATTTCGTGCGCCTCGACTTTGCCTACGCCACCCGCTCCGTGCTCTATGTGATGGCGGCGATCATGGCGGTGGCGGCGATTGTGGCGTTGGTCAATCTGAGGGCCGGGGCGCAGCAGGAAGCGGACGCGACCGCTCAGTAGTACAGCTTGCCGACGGCCTGTACGGTAAGCGCATACGTCTTGCGGTTGATCACTCCGTACAAATTGCCGCTGCCGTGAGCGTGCGCATAGCGGCCCGAGCCGCTGGTCACCTTGAGCGAGCCACCGAAGCTCGAGGACACGCTTGTCGAGTGCAGGGCACCACCGCCGCTGCCGCTGATCGAGCCGCCACCGTTGGCGTAGATCGTGAACTTCGCGGTGATCGTCGCCCCGATGTCGAAGCTCACCTTCACCTTCCCTGGGATCGTCCCCGCCACCTGCCCTTCCTCCACCAGTTCCGCACCGGAGCTGTGCACCGAGTGCAGGTGCCCTTCATCCTTCACTCTCAGCACGTGCGCCGCGTTGGCCGTGGGGGGCGTCCGTACCGCACCGAGGATCGCGGCCGACCGAGCCGCCCCTGCGCGCGGGAGCGAGCTGCTCGCCCCGGAGTCGGCGCCACCCGCGAAGCCGACGATGCCCACCGCCAGCAGCGCGACGCCGAGGGCATGTTTGGCGCCTCTTCGATCCAGCCAATCGCTTCGGCGGAGTGGGTGCTTCTCAAGGCCTTGCATTCCTCTGACGCTCCTCCATCGCCTCTTCGCGCGGTGGCGAACGGCGATCTCTCGCTTATGCACTTCCTGAAGGCTCCCGACTGAATGAACGATCTTACCAGCGGCGTGGACTTTGGGCGCAGCTTCCTGGGCGGTGGCTGTGTAGCGTAAAGTCTACACGCCCGCCCCGCGGGGGCCGAGATGTCTCGATCTATGCTGCCTGGCCGACACGCTCCGTTGCGCATCGCCGATCGCTCAGCTCCTTTTCGGATTTCACCCAAGCGCCAGTGCGCACCGATCCCGAATGACAGCTGTCTGTAGACCGGCAGACAATGAGCAGCAAAAGTACGGGCCGTGGATTCCGACGCGGACAAGCGAGCGCGCTACAAAGCCGAGCGCAAGCGGCTACAGGAAGGCCTCGCCGCGAACCTCGTGCGGCTGCGCGGGGAGCGCACGCAGGAGGAGATCGCAGCCAAAGCGAATCTCCACCCCACCTCCATCGGCTATCTGGAGCGCGGGAAGCGGGAGCCGAGCATGTCGACGCTGCTGATCCTCGCGACCGCCTACGAGGTCTCTGTGGACCAGATCGTGGAAGGCCTCCCCACTCCAGCGGAGCGCAAACCTCCGCCACGGTAGGACCGCAGCGAGAGCCCTGCACAGGCGTATCCTACATCGGTAACCTGTCGGCGACGGCAACATGGTCGAGACCACGCCAAGGCCAGCAGGTCGGTGGTGACGGCCGACAGCAACCGCCTGAGCAGGGCTTTTTTCTGTGACGCGCCAGGAGAGATTCGAACTCCCGACCTTTGGTTCCGTAGCGGGTCAAGAGATGGTGCTTTTGGCTTGGTTGAGCCAGATTGAGAGTCCTCACCTGCCCTCAGATGACCTCAGATTTGCGCAGTTCGGGACATATTTGGGGACACATTTTCCGGGGTGACGGCTCTGTGACGGCAGGTCAGGTGCGCAGTCCACGCGGTGGCGCTGGCGGCCTGCTCATTGGCTGAGGAGGTGGCAGCGGCTCAAGCCCCACCATGTCGGTCTGCGCCGCTCGAAATACGCAGAGGCACAGCCCCCCGAGTCGAGCGGCAGAGCGATACAGCACGCCCTCACAGCCGGCGGCGTGAAGCCGCTCGCCGACATCTTGGAACGCCGGCCATTGGGCTCTCATCGGCTCGGCTGCAGGCAAGTCGAATGCGGCGAGCGTCTCGGCACTGGTAAGATCCGCTACCGACCGCAAATTCGCTCGGTAACTCCAAAGCTCGCGCGGCAATCCGCACAGCGGTTCGATCTCCAACTCGGCGAGCCACCGGTACCACTCGGCCCACACCGTCGCCTCCTCGGCGGCGAGATAGATGCCCTCCACAGCCGTGCCGCGTTGCCAGCGCCCATCGGCGGGAGTGGGCGGCCGGTACAGCGCTGCGCCCCCGGCCGGGATGTGGCGCAGCCAGGTGCCCGCCACCGGCATCCGCGTAGCGCGCAGTTCGTCCACAGCGCGCTATGTGAAGGTCGGGGCCTCGAGCCCGGCGACGAGACGCGAGAGCTCCTCATACCCGCCCGCGGCGAGCACGTCGATCGGCTTGCGGTGTTCCAGCGCCGCCAGCGGTCGGTTCAGCCACACCGGCACGTATTCGACCTCCAGTACCGCCGCGAGCCGCTCGATGATCGCCGAAAGCTCAACCAGCCGCTCTGCCCGCCGCCCGGTGGGCGCGCGCGTGCGATGAAGCCACGCGCTGACCGTTGAGACCCCCGCTCCCGTCGCGCGTGCTATATCGCGCTCGGTCAGCGGGGCGAGCTGCCTAATCCGTATTGCCTCGTCTGCGTACGCCAGGCTCATGGCCATATTGTAACAAGAAACGGAAGCAAAACAGAACTAATTGGGAAGATGGAGTTGTTGAACCAACCCTGGCCGGCGCAAGCGAAGTCGGCCGGAGCCCCTCAGACAAGACAACCACCCATGTGCCACCCACGCCACCCTGCTTCCCACCCATCCATCTCCATCTTCTCCCTCTCTGGTTTCCCCTTCCTGGTCCACCATCACTCTGGTCCCCCACCGCCACCACCACACCATCACTCTGTCTTCCTATCCCACGTCAGGATCCCGGTCCTTGACCACCCGAACTCGAAGTTGTGGGCGGGTGGTCAAGGACGCCAAGCGCAGCGAAGGCGAGGGATCCGGAACACCACAAACCCTGTGACAGAGCCACAAACCGCGGTGGGGGACCTGTCGCGCAACCCGCCGCCGAGGCGACACCCCTTGCGACGGGCGCCGCGACAGCTCCGCGACACCCAGGAGGTCCTCCGCGCGTAGGCCGCACCCCCCAGCCGCGCTACGCGCATAGCGAGCGCTGGCTACGTATCGCTGTTCTTGGTAGGCAACCTGTAGGCGGCGTAACGAAGCGAGCGCCCAGGGATCGCTTCCTGGGCTCTCCGCTCTTGATCATCCGCTTGAAGATGCCCTTTACAACGTTCTCGGAGCCGATCCCAGTGAGGTCACGCACAACCGAGTTTGAGATCTCGTCGTTGGATTTCAGATAGTCCACGATCATCTCCTCGGGCGACGCGAGTCGCTCATGGCGAATCCGCACGACTACGGCGTTCTCCGACTCCTCGATCTCGGGTGGCTTGAGCTTCAGGCTCCGCATGGCGTCGAAGGCGGTCCGTAGACCCTCGCCCACGTCCTTGTTCGGTGGATCAGGGAACTTGTTAATCCATCGCACAATCAAGCCGTTGCGCGCAGCACGCTCATCGAGGATGTTGTTCGGCGTGATGTGTGCCGGGAGCCGTCCTGGGCTCGCCACCTCGATTCGGTTGTCGAAAACGCGTACGTGGATGTCGTCCGCCACGCTGTAATCGCGGTGAATCACCGCATTTGTGATGATCTCGTGGAGCGCGACTTCCGGATAGCTTACTTGCTCCAAACCGGACGGACCAAGAAGTTGTACTCCTTGAATCATCTCGACCGTCATGTGGACGGCGGCGTATATCTGGCCATAGAGGTTCCCCGCGACGGTCACGGGCTGGCCTTGCAACGCCACGCGGGTACCCACCTTCCCCGTACCGGAGTACCGGTAGACCTTGATGGTGGATTGCTTCGGTAGCCCAACCTGCGGCTCGTCCGAGAAGAGCAGCAGCGCAGCCACCGTTGGCTTGTCTTCCCGAATGAGCAGCTGCTTCCGCAGCCAGGACTCAGGCTCGCCAGTCGGCACGACCTCAAGCAGGAACCCGATGACCGCCTCCGAGTTCGTTACAAGGTCAAGGGGAACGTCGATTGGATGCGTCTCGAAACTGCGGATGCCCTTCTGGTATTCAAGCCGGCGAACAGCCTCTGGGTCATCGTACGGAGATTCTGAGCACCACGACGTAAGTAGATACGCCCGTCGCTTGCCTTGCGAATATCGGGAGTCTTCTGAATGGATGCCTTCAGGACCAGGCCTGGACGTGTACCGCTTCCGTCGCGCAGAAATACGTATTCGACGTGCTGATCCAGCGCAAACGTCTCCTCAAAAGCTTGAACGTGACCGTTAGCATCCTCCGGCGACCCGAAGCCCCGCCATCCCCGGGTCTTCGCTTGCTTGTCCTCATCAATCCCGATGAAGAGGTCGCCCCCATCCGCGTTGGCGAACGCAGCAAGGCTTCGGGTGAGCTTGGCTGGTGCTACCTCAATCGCCTTCAGATCAGCGAAATGTCCCTCCTCCATTTCAAGCGCAGCGGCGACCTCGTGATCCGTGACTTCAACGACATCAAATGACATCAAACGACATCAAACGACATATGAGGATAATCTAGACCTCGGCCCGGCGGCGATGCCTGATCGACCTTGCGGCCTGTATCTTCTGCCTCCCGTCACAGGAGGCGTCATCGAAGAGGAGGCGTCATCGAAGCTGGGAGCCTCGTGGAACTACAACGCGTGGGCGCTAGTTCCGGTCGCAGAAGGGTCGGTTTGGAACGCCTCCGCGACCAGCCGCGCATCCTCCTCGCGCGGCGCATAGTGCAGGTAGCGCATGGTTGTCTGGATGTCGGCATGGCCCATCCACTCCTGCACCCGGCGGATGTCAGCCTTGGCGATCATCCGCGTTCCGAACGTATGGCGCAAGTCGTGAAAGCGCAACGGCCGCAACTCCGCATGTTTGAGGGCCGTCTGGTAGCGACGGCGCAAGGCGGAACCATCAAGGAACCCGCCGGCTTCACCCACGAACACGAGGTCGTCGTCGGACGTAAACAGCTCGCGGTCGGCCAACCGCGCCAGCGCCTGCGCAACGTCCGGAGCGAGGGGCACCGAGCGCACCTTGCCGGACTTCGGCGCCGTGAGCGCACCACCCGCATAGCTGGTTCGTACGCGCAGCACGGAGCCCGCGAAGTCCACGTCGCGCCAGCGCAGCGCGATCAGCTCGCCGCGGCGAAGGCCCGTGAAGGCGGCGGTCAAGTAGAGCGCCCCGTCCTGCCCGGAGGCGGCGGCACGCACCAGCGCCCACACCTCCTCGGGGCCAAAGACCTCGATGTCCCCGCGAGCTTGACGGGGTGGCGCTCGACCCCTGACACGGGTTGGATGGGAGCCCGTAGAACTTGCAGGCCCGTGCGAAGATTCCGTGCAGCAGGACCACGATGCGGTTCTTGGAGCTATTGGAGAGCGCCCGAGGGACACGCCGGCTCCGCGGCGCGTCCTTGGGACATGGCGCGTCGCGTCGACGACCCCCTCCGCCCACGCCCGTTAGGTTGGATCGCCACAGTTCGACGTCCGCCGTGGTGATGTCCTCGAGGCGCCTGGAGCCAAATGCGGGCAGCAGATAAGCGTCGACGATCGAGCGATAGCCGCGCAGCGTGGAGGGCTTGAGGCTGCGGTCCTGCTCGGCGTAGCGCAGGAACTCGCTGGCGGCGTCGGCGAAGGTCGCCCCCGTGCGGACCATCCCCGGAAGGGTGCCCTGGCGGGCCTGGTGGATGACCTCGCGCATCCACTCCTCGGCCTGGCGCTTGGTGTAGTAGCCCGCCGGGGGCCTGCCGCGCTCGCTCCACGCCGGGCCGATCTGCTTCTGGACCTGGCGGCCGTCGGGCAAGCGGTACTTGGCGTACCAGACCGCGCCGCGCTTGCGCTCTACCCGGAAGACGTGCCCGCTCGGCGATCTGCTTGCAACCTGCGCCATTGCCCAAGGATACCGGCTCCTGGGACATATTGGGGACATATTCCCGAACCTGGCGCGATCGGGTTCATACGGTTTGGCTTAGATACTGGCCTTTCTCACGCGCCAGGAGAGATTCGAACTCCCGACCTTCGGTTCCGTAGACCGCTGGAAGCGCCCCGAACCGCCTGTTTTCGGGCTTTTTTGGGGTCTCAAACATGGCTTAGAACGGTCGGATCAGGCTGGTTTGGTACCCAAAGCGGTACCCAAGAGAGGCGTGGTACCCACTGTGGTACCCAATGTGTAAAATGACTTTCTGACACTCACAAAGAGGGCCTCGGTTCACCCCCGTAATCAGAGAACGGAGACTCCGGAGGTACCACCAATGTCGGCACCCAATCCCAGCGCCAGCGCCACCGTCATCGTCCGCGAGTATCGCGGCCAGGTCTTCTACGAGGCAAAGTTCCGCCACGGCGGCCGGCAGGTCAAGCGCCGAATCGGCCCCGCGTGGCTCGAACGCGATCCCGGCACGGGCGACTGGCGCAGGCACCGCGGGCGCGTCGCCGAGGGCGCCTATGACGAACGCGCCGCCCACGTCGCCGCCGCGCGGCTCGTGGCCGAGTACGTCAGCGAGGCCGCGAACGTCGAGCGCGTCGAGCTGGAGCGGCGCACGCGGGGCGTGACCTTCCGCGAGGTCGCGCACGCCTACCTCCGCCGGCTGGCCGACGTGGCCGGCGCCAAGCCTTCGACCCTCCGCGACCACGACTCCGTGCTGGCCGAGCCGGGCATTCCTTACAAGCGCGGCAAGGGAACCACGGCCGGGCACGTGATGGCCGCGCTCGGAGACCGCCCGGCGGCGAAGATCACCACACGGGAGATCGAGGACCTGTTGGCGACCATAAGCGCCACGGGCGCGTCGCCGCGGACGGTGAACAAGTACCGCAGCGTGATCGGCGCCGTCTTCAGCTACGGCTGCAGGCCGTCCACGTACTCGCTGCCGACGAACCCCGCGCGCGCGGCCGACCGCCGCCGCGAGCCGCACCCCGGAGCGCTCGTGTTCTACGCGCCGGAGGAGGTCGAGGCCGTCGCGCGCTCGCTTGCCGAAGGCCGGCACCGCGACCCGGAACGCGCCGCCGTGAGCGACGGCGAGCGCGCGACACGGCAGGAAGAGGACGCACAGGACGCCGAGATCATCCGCGTCGCGGCATACGCGGGACTGCGCCTCGGGGAGCTATTGGCGCTGCGCTGGCACGACGTGGACTTCGCGGGCTCCGCGTTGACGGTCGCGCGCGCCATGAGCGCCGGGAAGGAGACCTCGACCAAGTCCGGGCGGGTCCGCCGGGTGCCGATGGCCGACCAGGCAGCCGCCGCGCTCGACCGGGCGAGTAGGCGCGAGCGCTACACCAGCCCCGACGACCTTGTGTTCTGCAACGTCTACGGGCGGACGCTCGACGACTCGGCGCTGCGCCGCCGCTACCGCCGCGCTCAGGCCGCGGCCGGGATGCGACCCTTGCGTTTTCACGACCTGCGCCACACCTTCGGGTCGCTGCTGGCGGTCGGCGGCGTCGATGTCGTGACGATCCAGAAGGCGATGGGCCACAGCGCGCTTGCCACCACAAGCCGCTACCTCCACGCGCGCCCGGCCTCCGAGCAGGCGCATGTGTTCACGCGCGCCTTCGGGTCCGCCGCGGCGGTCGAGGCCGAGGTTGCAGCGGCATGAACTCGGGGCCCGCTCGTCGCCGTCCACTCGGGCGCCGGGGGCCGGCTCGCGCATGGGATCGCTGAGCGCGCGCGGCCTTCGTTCCGCGGCGCCGGAGAGCCGGGCACAGAGCCCCCGGTAGTCCCCGAGGGGGAGTCGAACGCCGGGGGTTCGTGCCGTTGACCGCCTCCCGCATCGCCGATCGCTCTGTGTTTGCGGTCCACGCTCGTCCCTCCCCCATCCCATCCGAAAACCAAAAGGAGGTCTCGCCCAAGACAGACCTCCTTTTGGTTCGTGTACCTTGCCGTAAGCCTTAGAGCAGCCCGAGCAGCTCGCAGGCTTCGCGGGGGGTGATCGCCGCCGGCTGCAGCCCTACATGGTCGAGCAGGTCGCGGTCACCGCTGACGATCGCCTCGGCGCCGGCCCCGCGCGCCAGGGCCACGAGGTAGTCGTCCTCGGGGTCGCGCAGAACCGCGTCGATCTCGGCCGGGTCATCCACGACGGTTCCGGCTTCGGCGATGCCCGCGACGATTTCATCGACCGCGCCCTCGCCGACGCGCTCCAGGAAGTAAGGCTTTCGCAGAGTGTCGGCGACCTCGCCCAACAACTCCGGGCAGACGATCAGCTCAAAACGCGCCCCCGCGAGTTCGCGGTAGAGCAAACACGGCGGGCTCTCGCCGTGTGGGTCGACGCATCCCGACACCAGCGTATTGGCGTCGATGACGAGCCGCCTCAACCCTCCGGCCGACCTTAGATCGCCCGCCGCGCGGCAGCTCGCTCGCTTCGCACTTCGCGCACGGCGCCCAGCGCTTCGCGCTCGATCTCCTCCGAGGGAACGCCCTGGAAGCGCTCCCGCGCCAGGTCGCTCGCCTCGCGCCCAAGCTGGATGCGGGCAACGCTCTCCAGCAACTCGCGGTCGCTCTTCGCGGGCCGCCGCCGCCGCAGCCGCTCAAGCAAGCCCGTGTCGATCTCAACGGTCGTTGTCGGCGAAACAGCCATCGTCTTCATGGTAGCCCGTCGAGCCTGATTCCTGACGAGCGCTCGACGAACCCCGAATCGATACCTCCGGCTACCGGCCCGCCTCCTACTGCTCCCTGCCGCGCTACCTCGCCGAGTTCGACTTCCGTTTCTTTACCTACAAGGTGGCGGACACGGAGCGCGTCGGCAAGCTGGTTGGTCGGGTTGGCGGTCGGCGTCTGACGTATCGGCCAGTTGTCTAGCGGGGCTGGTCTTCGGCAGGGATGTCGGGTAGACTGAGGGGAGCGCCTTCGGTGCGCTTTGGTTAGGTGCTCCAATGGAGCGTAGGGGAATCGAACCCCCCACCGGGCTGGCTCCAGAGTCCGCCGGTGCTACCAAAGCGCCCCAGGGTGCGGCACCGAGGCCCAGTGGAGGCGTTGCAAGCTTTCTCCCACTGGGCCTCGGTTTCTTTACGTCATGGTGGCCTTGATCGCGGCCACTTTGCCTACGGCCTCGAATAGCGCTGTGATCTGCTCTGCCGTCAGCTTCCGCAGATCGTCGGCGGTCAAGGCGAGGTCAAAGCTAAGACTGAGGACGGTTCCCGCCTGGGCGGCTCCGTTCTCGTGTTGTACCGTCGTGGTGGTCCTCTCGCCCTCGCTTGCGGCTGGTTGGCGGGGCTTTGGTTGGGCCAGTGCCGCTGGTGCGACCGGCTCGTCAGCGAGCGCTTGGAGGTCTTGCAGGTCCCGCTGACCGAGCTGTACGTAGCCGTCTGCGACCACGACCAGACCAACATATTCGAGCCACAGCAGCACACTTTCGAGCTGCGGCGCGTGGTCGCTGGTCGCGCCTGCCGCGTGCGCGAGGACTTCCACCATCCGTTGCTTTGTGGCCGGACCCATCTCAAGCTGTTGGGCGACCTCGTGGTAGTACCAGGTGTCTCGGAGGGACGGCGCGAGCAGAGCGGCGGCCTGAGTCTCGTTGAAGCCCGCCTTACGCGTGAAGTCGATCGCGGCCTGGGTCGGCTTGTAGTGGCCCTTGCGCTCTTTGACGATCCACCCCGCTTCGATAAAGAACGCGTTGTTCAGCCCAGCGGTTGCGGGCGAGACGCCCATCCTGGGCGAGATGGTCACAGCGCTGACTCCCTGCTCCCCATACTTGCTCGCAATCGTGATGGCCTTGAGTGCATCTACCTGGGTCGCCATCTTCATGCGATCCGTAGGGAGCGGCTTGGCCGCACGCTGACGACGTTCGGCCCGATTTTGGTTAGACAGAGCGGCATTCTGGGCATCAGCGACCTCTGCGAGGTGGTCGTTCATAGCTTCCTCCAGACTAGCATTGAGACGTTGCGCGCAGGAGTCTATCGCATAGGGCTCACGAAAGCCGGGAACATTGCTAAAAATGCCACAACGCTGCGCTCGGCCGGCCTTGCCGCTTCCACCCGCGCTCCTATTCCGCATGGTCCAGATCGTCGGCCGGGTCAACTGACGAGCCGAGCGGGGCGCTACGCCGCAGGCCTGGGCGTAGCGCCCCCTTTGGTGGGGCTTGGGTTTGTCACGTCACACATCGCCGCTTTTTGTCACGTCACACATCGCCGCTATATCAATGCCCATGTTTGACTCTCCGGGCGGCGACTGGTCACAGTCCGACCCCGAGGTCGATCCCGCGCTCACCCCGATCATTGGAGTTCGTCCGTGCGCGTTCGTCTGGCGTGCTCCGCTCATGCTCGGCGAGTTTCTTGGAGAGCGCCTTTTGCTCCCGCACGGTCCGGTTGAGGGCGTGTTGATGCCGTCGCGCTCGGCGCGGGCCTCCGCCGGATCGCCGATCTCGTGCTCCAGACGGGTTCGCTGTTCCAGTACGGCGTCACGCGCGCGCCCGTTGGCTTGCGCCGCGCCCGTGAGGAAGGCCCGCTCGACGGCGTTTGGGTCCCGCTCGCGGCCCCGGCGCCTTTGCGGCTCCGGCAGGTCAGCGAGACGTTCGGCGAGCTGCGCGCGCTGGTTGGAGAGGGTGAGGATGCGCGCGTCGAGGTCTTCGATGCGCTGAAGCTGCCTCGTCGGTAGCGCCGCGAGCTGCGCCCGGAACTGCCCATGCGTTCCTCCAGTTCCCGCAGGCGCTCCGTGCTCGCCGCGGCCGGCGTCGCCGGCTCCGCGCGGGCGGCTGCCTGCTCCTGCGGGGGCTCTGCCGCGACGGTCCTTCCGCTGGCGAGATGGGGGTCGTCCGCGCGGCCTGCGGCCGGTTCGGGCGCCGCGCCCGGAAGCTGCTCGATCGCAAGGTCTTCGTCGTCGCGTTCGACCATCCCCCTCCCCACGCGCGCGAGGAGATCGTCCCGCGAGATCGGAGCGTCTCCTTCGGGCGCGAAGTCACTGCGCTCCTTTGAAAACTGCTCGTCGTGGATTAGCAGCCGCGTCTCTCCCCTCGCGCGCGAGAGCGCGGTGTAGGACCAGCCGGCCGTGAGGTCCCTCGGCGAGGCGACGACGACCGCCGCCTCCACGGTCCCGCCCTGCATTCCGTGGCCGGTCAGCGCGTAGGCGTGCTCCACATGCTCCGCCACGTAGGCGGCGGGCAGCTCGCGGACCAGGCCGCCGTCGGTGTCGATCACGACCCTCTCGGCGTCGACGTGGCGGACGGTGCCCCTCATGCCGTTGTCCACGTCGAGCGGCCCGTCGTTGCGGCGGCAGATCACCCGATCGCCTACCGCGACCTCGACCGTGCCGTAGGACCGCTCTCCCCCGATCGCGCCCGTGTCGCTCCGCAGTTCGCGCGCGCCCCGGTTGAGGCGTTCGCGTGTGTCGTTGTCCCTGGCGATCATCACCGTCCGCGCAAGCCCGCTCTCCCCGGTCTTCCGCGCCCACTCCGCGAGGGCCTGCCCGCACGCGCCGGCGGGGTCGCTGAACGTCTCGATCCTCCCAGCCTGCCCAGCCCACTCAAGCCACCGCGCCGGCTGGCCGTCGTGAAGCGCCCCGAGCGCCCTGCGCTCCTGCGGGTCGCGCTGGCGCATGACCTCCGTCAAGCGCTGCGCCCCGAGCGCGCGGCCTACAGCGCCGAGCCACCCGCCGGCCTGTACCGAGGCGAGCTGTCCGGGTCGCCGATCGCTACCACCTTCGCGCCCGCCCTCTGCGCCGCCTCCAGGAGCCGCGCGCCGGGCCTGGTCGCCGTCATGCCCGCCTCGTCAAGGATCAGAACGCAGTCGTGCGGCAGCTTCTCGCCGGGCTGCTCGAGGTCGAGCAGCAGCCGGTCCACCGTCCGCGCAGGGACACCGGCCTCCTCGGCAAGCTCGCGGACCGCGCGGCCAGTCGGCGCCGCGCCGAGCACCGCGTAACCCGCGCTCTCGTACACCGCTCGGAGCACCCCGGCGGTGTAGGTCTTCCCGGTTCCCGCGAGCGCTTCGATCACGCTCACCCCGTCGCCCGAGCCGCAGACCGCACGGACCGCGTGCGCCTGCTCGCCCGTCAAGGGACGCTCCGCCGCCGCGATGCCGTGCTCGACCCGCCAGCCCTCAACGATCCCGGTGTTCCCTCGCCGGCGCGGCCGGCCGCCGAGGCGATCAGACGCCGCTCGACCGCGAGAAGCTCCGCGGTCGTCATCCCGCCACGTCCGGTCACGATCATGTCCGCGCGCGCCTGAAACCGCGCGGCCATGCCGCGGACCTCGCCGACCAGCGCCCCCGCCCCGGACGCGGCGGCGAACTCCTGAAGTACCGCACGGGCATCGAAGGTGTTGCTGCGCTCCGTCAAACCCTCCGCGCCCGCGAGGCGATCCCCGAGCGCGCGCTCGTCCACGCCGCCGCGCTCGGCGAGGCCGCCCCTGACCAGCTCGAAGCCCATGCGGATCATCTCCGCGACCCTCTCGGTGTCGAGGCCCTGCTCGCCCGCGCGGGCCCTGACCTCCTCCCGCCACGTGTGCGTCTCAAGGCCGTACCGCTTGCGGTCCCTGGTGGCGAGCGCCGCGTGCTCGGCCGCGCTCTTGCTCCCCAATCCGATCCCGCCCCGTTCGGCCTCGCGGATCATCTCGTGGCGGCGCTGCGAGAAATGCTCCACCACCGGGCGGTCGATGTCCGCAAGCTCCGCCGCGCCGTTGCGGACCGGCCCCCACTCCAACCCCGTGCGCTCCGTCACGAGCGCCCGCAGATGCGCCTGGTCGAGATACCCCGCCGTCTTCGCCGCGCGGTAAAGCTCCGTGGCGTGCAGCGCCGTGAACCGGCCATCCGGGCCGCGCACCATGTTCGCCGCTACCACGTGCGTGTGAAGCTGCGGATCAAGCGCCCGGCTCATCCGGTGCCGGTAGGCCGCCGCGACCAGACCCTCCCCCCGCTGCACCCGCTCCCCGGCGTGACCGCGGCGGACCGCCACCGCCGTCTCCTCCAGATAACCGAGGGCCGCCCTCACCGCCTCTTCGTGGCAGGCCACGAGCTCACCCGAGACATCCTCTGGCGCGATAGCGAACAGGATGCTGAGCGTCTTCGGCGCGGAGAACGTGAGATCGAACGCGGCGACCTTCGGGTCCGTCGCAGCCGAGCGCAGCCGTGCCGCCGGGTCGCGCGGATCGTGGCCAGCGATCAGCGCGCCGAACTGGCCAGCGTCCACCCGGCCCTGGAGGCCGAGGGCCCGCGCGCCCGCCCCCACCCACTCACCCGGGGCCTCGCCGCGGCCGCTGTAGTAGTCGTCCTGGCCCTGCGCTACCTGCTGCTCGTAGTAGCGGTGCTGACCCAACGCGACCTTGCCGATCGAAAAGCACTAGGCCAAAATAGCAAAACAAGCACACCCTGGTGCAACTGTGTGCCGGGAGGCGGAGCGCAGCGGAGGCGAGCGGCAGGATGGCCTTTGCTGTTGCTGCGCGGACGGGCTTCGGAGGCGGACGGCGGGGTGTCGGTGTGCGCGTGATGGGCGCGTTGGCGGGGCGCAGCGCGGCGTGCATGGCCGGGTCGTCGCTTGTGGTCGCCCGTAAGGCTCGGGATCGCCGTGCGATCGAAGTCCTCGGTCATGTCCGTGCAGAGGCGCTCGATCTGGCGGAGCATGTCCTTGATGCCGATACCGTTGATGCCGAGGAAGAATCGACCGCCGGGCACAACTCAAGAGGCGCAGCTCATGACCCGCAGCGAAACAGACGCCGGAACCCCGATCATCGAATTTGACGCCGAGGAGTATGCGGCGTTCCTCGACGGGGAAGCCCGCGAGCGCATGGGGATGTCTGCCGAGGAGTTCACGCGGCGCTACCTCGCCGGCGACCTCGACGACGTGGACCCGGACGTGCCGCTGCTCGTCGGCCTGCTGGGGATAGGACAGGACGGCAATCACGCCGCCGCGTAGCACCGCGCAGGCGTTCGCCGACTATCTCAACGCGGTCCTGAACCGGACCGTCTCGCACCCCGAAGACCGCTGGAGGGCCTTTGCAAACCAGCGCTTGTTTTGCTAAATTGGCACTGCTATGGCGGCACCCATTCCCGCAGCGCCCACCGCCCCCGCCCGGCTCACGGCCGACGACGTGATGACCGCCCGCGAGGTCGCCGGCCTGCTGCACGCGCCGGTCAGCACCGTCGAAGACTGGGCACGCCGTGGCATCCTGCCGAGCGTCAAAGTCGGACGGCGGCGGCTCTACATCCGACAGCGGGTCGAAGCGGCGCTGCTCGGCGAACAGCGCGCGCGGCCGTCGCGCTGAGTGCCCGTTTGGTACCCAAGAGTGGTACCCAAGGCCAAAACCGACTCCTCAGCCCTTCGCCCCGACCCCCCAAAACTAGCGGATTTGCAGGGCTTTTCAACACGCGCCAGGAGAGATTCGAACTCCCGACCTTCGGTTCCGTAGACCGACGCTCTATCCAGCTGAGCTACTGGCGCAGGAGTATCAGTTTAGTGGGCGCCCGGCGCGGTAGGCCCCCGCTAGCCCAAACTTCATCAGCTTTCGCAGTTGTAAATCCCGATAAATCGGCTGTTCAGCTATGTGGAGTGATATGCTTCCGCGTCGATGGGGGCTACGCCTCAAGCCGCGCAGCGGGCGAGCCGATCTAGTACTCGGCATGGTCGAGAATCGTCTACGGGCCGGACCTCTCGCAGCGACCGTCGGAGCTGCATTGCTCGCGCTATCGGTGTTTCAGCCGTGGTATACGCTGCGCCTGACGCCCGCCGGGGCCAACTCCGCCCAGCAGGCACTTAATAATGTGGCTCTCCAGTTCGGCAATGCCGCCTTTCAAGATCAGGCGCACAGCCTGGGCAACGGGTTCAGCGCACTGGCAGGCCACCAGTTGGCGACGCTGAGCGCCGAGCAGACCCTGCAGTACGTCCACATCATCCTGTTGATACTTGCCGCGGGCGCGTTCGTCGCAGGACTGCTACTGCTCGTCGATGCGTCCCAGACGAGCCATGCAAGCGGCGACCGGATCGCTCTGCTCGGGCTCGCCGCAACCGTCTGCGTGCTGTTCCGCATGGTCGCCCGACCGGTCGCGCAGGAAGAAATGCTGTCGCTCTCGCTCGCCTGGGGCGTCTGGCTCGCACTCGCGAGCTCGCTTGCGATTGTCGTTGGGGGACTCATATCTCGCGGCGAAGGCGGCGCCAGCCACTCTGAGGCGGCGCTTGCAAAGACGTGGGATGGCTCTCTCCGGCTGGATGCCTGAGGCTTAAGGCAAGGCCAAACGGGGGATCGCGGGAGGTTGTTCGAACCGCGATCCGCGCTATAGGCTGCTCGCCATGAGCGCACACGACGATCCGAGCGAGGGCGCTCGGCGCGGCCCGTTCTGGGATGCGCTCGAAGGCCGGCGAGAGCCGCCGCCCGCCGCGGTGTTGCTGGGCTGGAAGCTTGTGGCGGTCGACCCCGAGGAAGGCACAATCGAGGTCGCGTTCACCGCGACCGAGCAGTTCACCAACCCAGCCGGCCACATACAAGGCGGTTTCCTGGCGGCGATGCTCGACGACACACTCGGCCCGGCACTGGTGGCCACACTCGGCGATGGCGAATGGGCACCGACAATTGACCTGCACGTGCAGTTCCTCGCGCCTGCGCGGCCCGGGCGACTGATCGGTCGCGGCCGAATCACGCGCCGCGGCCGCGACATCGCGTTCTTGTCGGGCGATCTATGCTCGGACTCGACCATCGTGGCTACGGCGATGGCCGTGGCCGCCATTCGGCGAGTGGTGAACTAAGCAGGCCGTGTCGGTGAGGCCGCGCTCTGTCGCGCGGCGTCGGGCGGGCCGAGGCTGGCTGCGACACTCACCACTGATGCGCTGCGTCGAGACGAAGGCAGATCATCCTCGCCAGACGCACACCCACACCGATGCGAGTTCAAAAGTTGGGATCAAACCCCGGCGAAAACGGGGAGGGAGGGACGAAGATCGAACCCGGACCTTGTGTGGAAGCGCATCAGAGAGCTGCACGCCCGGCGTTATGGCTGACAGAGGCGTGATGCGGCTTGCGATCGGCGGTCGTGCGGACTAGAATTACGGTCATGCCAGATGTTCTTCCGCTTTCGTCCGTCAAGGCTCATCTCTCGGAGATCGTCGATCGCGTCGAATGCGAGCAGGAGCGCGTCGTGCTCACCCGGAATGGGAAGGCTGCGGCAGTCCTCATCAGCACTGACGACCTAGAAGGCCTCGAGGAGACGCTCGCGATCCTCCGATCCGACTCTTCGCGAGCAGATTCGCGAAGGCGAAGCGGCGGCAGTGGCCGGCGACACCGCCACGCTCGAGGAACTGCAAGCCGACCTCCGGGCCAGACGCGCGAGCGACCGGGCCGCGTGAGCGACAGGCCGTGGCAGCTGGTCGCCGCCAGCTCTGCCCGCCGTGATATCCAGAGACTGCCGGAGAAGTACGCGGCGGCGGTTCTCGAGCTGCTACCGATCATTGCCGCGAACCCGAGGCGCGTGGGCAAGCCGCTGCGCTTCGAGTAGGAGGGACGCTGGTCGGCCCGTCGCGGACCGTATCGCGTCATCTACGGCATCGATGAAGCGTCCAGAACAGTCACTGTCCTGGCTGTAGGACATCGTGCGGACGTCTACCGCAAGCGCTGAAGCCAAGCCGCTCGTTCAATGGTGGTCGCGTGCTTCCTCCGCACGACGGACACTTGTTCGCCCCACGGCGACCAGGTCCCACTCACATGCCGCAATCCCGGCGAAGAAACGGAGAGGGAGGGATTCGAACCCTCGAACGAGGTCAACCCCCGTTACGCGATTTCCAGTCGCGCCCGTTCAACCGCTCCGGCACCTCTCCAAGATCATGCGGGGTACGGCGGCCTCCATAGGCTACAGAGACCGCGACAGACCCGGGACGCGCGCCTGTGACGCGCGCCTCTGACGCGGGCGGGTGGTAGGCTCCCAGACGTTCATCAACCCCCGACGGAGACCAACGAAACATGCTTCTCGCCGCAAGCGCAGCCTTCAGCAAGGATGTGGGCCTGATCATCACGTTCATCGGGATCGGCGTGGTGGTGAACGTGATCGTCGTCTACATGGCGATCCAGATCAGGGGCGAGCGCCAGCAGAATCAGGAACACCTCTCCTCGAGCCGGAGGCCGCCGGGCTCGTGAGCGACCGCGCGCCCGCCCCGTCCGCGGAGCTGGCGTTTGCCGGGGTGGCGGAGCACGCGCGGATGCTCGCCGCAGGGGAGGTGTCGGCAAAGGAGCTGGTGGAGCTGTCGCTACGGCGCATCGAAGCCTCGGAGAAGACGCTCAACGCGTTCCGCTGCGTGCGCGCGGAGGGCGCACGCGCCGACGCAGAGGAGGCCGACCGCCGCCGCGCGCAGGGCATGCGCGCGCCGCTGTTGGGCGTGCCGGTCGCAATCAAGGACGACGTGGACCTCGAGGGCGAGGAAAGCCGCTTCGGCTGCCCCGGCAGCTTCGCCCCGCGCGCGGCGGACTGCGAGTCGGTGCGCCGCCTCAAGCAGGCGGGCGCTGTGATCGTCGGCAAGACCAACACGCCCGAGCTCGGCCAGTGGCCGTTCACGGAGAGCACCGCGCATGGGGCGACGCGCAACCCGTGGAGCCTCGAGCACACCCCCGGGGGCTCCTCAGGCGGAGCCGCGGCGGCGGTGGCGGCCGGGCTGGTGAGCGCCGCGGTCGGCTCGGACGGGGCCGGCTCGGTGAGGATCCCAGCGGCGTGGACGAGCCTCGTGGGGATCAAGCCGCAGCGCGGGCGGATCTCGACGTGGCCGGAACCGGAGGCGTTCAACGGGGTGACGTGCATCGGCCCACTGACGCGCACGGTCGCGGACGCCGCGTTGATGCTGGACGTACTGAGCGGCCCCCACCCGGGCGACCGCCACCGCCCGCCACCGCCGGCGGAGCCGTACGCCACCGCGGCGAGGCGCGCGCCGGGGCGCCTGCGGATCGGACTGTCGCTGCGGATCCCCTTCAGCCTCGCGCCCGCGAAGCTGGACGGGCGCGTGCGCGCGGCCGTGGAGCGGATCGCCGAGGTGCTGCGCGGGATGGGCCACGAGGTCGTGCGCGACGACCCCCCCTACCGGCTGATCGGGCTGACGTTCGTGCCGCGCTCGACGGCGGGGCTGAACGAGTGGATCGAGCGCGTGCCCGACCCGACCCAGCTCGACCCGCGTACCCTGCACAACGCGCGCATGGGACGGCTCCTCGGGGGGCCGGTGCTGGCGCTGGCGAAGGCGCTGGAGCGCCCGCTGCAGCGCCAGGTCGGGAGAATCTTCAAACGCGTGGACGTGGTGCTGGCGCCGACGACCGCGAAGCCGCCAGAGCGGATCGGGGCGATCGACGGCCTCGGCCACTGGGACACCGACAAGGTCGTCGTCGGCGCCTGCCCCTACGCGTGGCCGTGGAACGTGTTGGGCTGGCCGGGCGTGAACGTGCCGGCGGGCCTCACCGCGGAGGGCCTGCCGCTCGGGGCCTCGCTGCTGGGGCCGGCCAACAGCGAGCCGCGATTGATATCGCTGGCGGCACAGCTGGAGCAGGCCGAGGCCTGGCAGGAGCGCCGGCCGCCGCTGTTCGCGTGAGCTGGGGGGAGGGGGAGGGGGATCGTCCGCGCGCGTTCGTGCGGGCACTGGCCGCGCGGGCGCTGGGCCTCCATGCCCAGCGACGAGCGCCGGGTGGGCTTCGCCCTGCCCATCGACCTTCGGGCTGACCACGGATAATCCCAGGCGATGCGCAGCGACGTACCCCGCGCCAACCTCTACTTCCACCACTCCGCGTGCCTGGAGCACGACCCGCGCGCGCAGATGCCGGGCCACCCCGACACCCCGGAGCGGTTGGTGGCGCTCGAGCGCCACCTGGAGAGTCTCGGCTGGCTGGGATGGGAGCGCCGCGCAGTGCCGGCGGCGAGCGAGGAGCAGCTACGGCTGGTGCACAGCGCCCACCACGTGCGCGCGATCCGCGAGCTGTGCGCGGCGGGCGGTGGGGAGATCGACGCCGACACGTACGTGGGCGAGGCCTCCTACCGCGCGGCGCTGCACGCCGCGGGCGGAGCGTGCGCGATGGTGAGGGCGCTACTCGCCGGCGAGGCGGCGGTGGGGTTCTGCGGGGTGCGACCCTCCGGCCACCACGCCGAACGCGACCGCGCGATGGGTTTCTGCCTGTTCGACAACGTGGCGGTTGCCGCCGAGCTGGCGATCCGCGAGCACGGGGTGGAGCGCGTGTTCGTCCTCGACTGGGACGTCCACCACGGCAACGGCACTGCGGAGATCTTTCGCCGGCGCAAGGATGTGCTGTTCGCGAGCATCCACCAGGCGGGCATCTTCCCCGGCACCGGTCCGCTCGGGGACGTCGGCTCGGGCGAGGGCGTGGGCTATACGATCAACCTGCCGGTGCCGGCGGGCTCGGAAGAGCAGCTGTGGCTGTCGCTGCTGGAGTATGTGGTGCTGCCGGCGGCGACGGCGTTCGAGCCCCAGCTGGTGTTGATCTCGGCGGGGTTCGACGCGCACGCCGCCGACCCACTGGCGGGGTGCCGGCTGCGGGCGGAGTCGTTCGCGCAGATCGCCTGTCAGGTGCGCGACGCGGCGGCGGCGATCGGCGCCCCGCTCGGGGCGGTGCTCGAGGGCGGCTACGAACCGCGGGCGCTGGGGGAGTGCGTGCAGGCGACGCTGAGCGCGCTCGCCGGGGAGGGCGAGGCGACGTCGGCTGCCCCCGAGGCGCTACTGACCTCGCGCGCGGCGGCGCAGATCGGCCGCTACTGGCCGCTGTAGGGACGGGGGTGTCGCCATACGACGGGCCCCCGCGGCAGCGCATGTGGGGTCACAGCAGGCGGACCGCCGCGTGGCTTACGCCACCGCGCGCAGATGGCGGTAGGGCTCGCCGCGCAGCGAGCGCACGAGCGCGTCCACCACGCCCTCCTCGTCCTCGGCGCGGCCGTCGGTGACGGCGCCGATCACCGCGCGCTTGCGCTCCAGCAGCGCGCCGATCGTCTCGTCGATCGTGTCGGCGGCGAGCAGGTAGGTGGCGTTGACCGCGTCCTGCTGGCCGATGCGGTGGCAGCGATCCTCGGCCTGGTCGTGCTTGGCGGGAGTCCAGTCGAGCTCCAGGAAGGCGACGTTGGAGGAGCGCGTCAGCGTCAGCCCCTGCCCGGCGACGTCGATCGAGCAGACGATCAACTGGTTGCCCTCGCCGTCGGGCGCCTGGAACGCCTGCAGCGCCGCCTCGCGCGCGGTGGGGCTGTCCCTGCCGAGGATGTGCAGGGCGCCGGGGAAACGCTCGATCAGGGCGTGCTGGATCTCGCGGTGGTGGGCGAACACCACGAGGCGCTCGCCGGAGGAGAGGAAGTCGTGGATCCACGCCAGCGCCCCGTGCTGCTTGCCGCGCGCGGCGAGCAGCTTCAGCGCGTTCAGCCGCACCAGGCGCTCGGCGCGCAGCGCGGCGGCGACCTTCGCGTCGAGCGTGCGCAGGTCGAGCGGCTGACTCTGCAGCCACGCCACGACGTCGCGCTCGGCGAGGCGGTACTCGGCCTCGTTGGTCAGCTCCACCGGCACCACGGCGCGCGTCTTGGCGGGCAGCTGCGGCAGCACCTCGGACTTCAGGCGCCGCACGAAGCAGCGCGCGCGCAGATGCCAGTGCAGGCGCAGGTGCGCGTCGGGGCCGCGGAAGCGCCGGCCGAACTGCGCGCCCGAGCCGAAGTCGTGCAGGCGCCCGAGGATCCGCAGCTGCGCGATCAGCTCTGGGGGGCGGTTCATGACCGGCGTGCCGGTCAGCGCCATCACCAGGCCATCGCTCGGCACCGCGGCGGCAAGCCGCTGCACGGCCTGCGTGCGCTTGGCGGCGGCGTTCTTGCAGTAGTGCGACTCGTCCAGCACCAGCGCGCGGGGCTCCAGCGCCCGCAGCTCGTCCAGCCGCGCCGCGAGGATGTTGTAGTTGACGACGGTGATCTCGGCGAGCGGTAAGGGGCTGCGGCCGGTGCCCATCAGTACGCGCACGCCGCGCCCCGGCAGCCAGCGCTCGATCTCACGCAGCCAGTTGAGCTTGAGGCTGGCCGGGCACACGACGACCGCCGGGTAGGCGCCGTCGGCCTCGATCGCCGCGAGCGCCTCGATCGTCTTGCCGAGCCCCTGCTCGTCGGCGAGGAAGGCGCGCCGCTGGGTGAGCATGTAGCTCACCCCCGCGCGCTGGAAGGGCTTCAGCTCGCCCCCCAGCCCCGGAACCTCGAGCGACGCGTCGGTGGCCGCCGAGAGCGCGACCAGGCCGGCCGCGCGCGCGTGCTCCTCGCGGACCTCCTGCAGCAGCTCGAGCGCCGACGGATCCACCCACGTCCCATGCTCGGCAAGGAAAGCGTCGAGCTCGGGCACGCAGAAGGGGTCGGCGCGGATCGCCGGCAGTTGGGCGTGCTCGTGCCCGACGCCGGCGCCGCGTCGCGGCTTCACCGGCAGCGCTCCCCCCAGGCCCGCAAACGCCTCCAGCTGCCCGGCGTCGTGACCGGGCGCGAGCACGAACGTGGGGTCGTCGTGGATCGCCGAGCGCTCCAGCACCGCGGGCGGCGCCGGGCGCCCCTCGCGCAGCGCCGCGGCGCAGCGCGACGCGGCGGAGCTGGTCCAGCCGCGCAGCCGTCCGTCCATCAGCCGCCACGACTCCAGCGTGAGCGGCACGCTGGCGCCGCCCGGCACCGTGGCCGCGCGTTCGCGCAGGGCTCCGGGCAGGCGGTCGGGGTCGCCCAGCAGCAGGAACACCGGCTCCTCGCCCGAGCCCCCCACCTCGACGTTGCCGCGCCACTCGGTGGCGCGCTCCAGCCATGCGCTCACGCGCGCGTCGACGCTCCCCGCCTCCAGTTGGTCGAGCAGCTCGGCGATCTGCGGCGCGTCGTGCGTTACTGCCGCGAGCGCGTACGTCCCCGCGGGGCCGTCACCCCCGCGCAAACCAGCTCGCTCGGCGAGCACACGCGCCAGCGGGGTGTGCACGGCGGCGAGCAGGATCCATTGCCGGCCGCGGCGGTCGCGGCACAGCGCGACCTCGTCCAGCGCGTCGAGGCGGGATGCCATCGCCTGTCCCGCCGCCGCTCGTCCTCCGATCCTGCGTCCTCGGATCCGCTGTCCCCAGATCTGTGGCTCTCCGACCAACCGCCCACCGGCTCGCGGCCTTGCGCGTCGACGTCCCCCTGCCCGCCACCCTGCCCGTCGGCGCCCCGCGATCCCGCGGCTTCCCGGCGGGCCTGCTCGCGCAGCGCCACAAGCGCGAGTCGTGCGTCCTCGCTGAGGCGCAGGCTCGGGAAGCGGGTGTTCAGCTCACCCACCATCCGCACCGCGAGATCGTCGAGCGGGATCTGCGCGCGCCCGATCGCGGGCAGGCCGTAGGCGTCGGGGTGTTCCATCAGCGCCTCCAGCAGCTCCGCGTCGCCGTCGGTTGCGAAGCCCAGCCACCACCCCGCGTCGGGTCGCACCCGCTCGACCACGCACTCCCCGCGGCGGCGCTTGCGACGGCGGCGCTCGATCGCGTGCGCAAGCGCCTCGCTCACCTCGGGCTGCGGCAGCTCTCTCAGCAGCCGCGCGAGCGCCTCCGCGGGCTCGGGCTCCAGCGGCACGCACCATGCCCGCTCCTGCGGATCCCAGCGCCGTCCGGGAATTGCGCGCAGCAGCGTGCGCAGGCGCTCGTCGTAGGGAAAGCGCAGCACCGCCTCGCCCTGTTCGAGCGTTGCGTGAAAGGAGGGGGACATGAACACTGCACGATAGGCCCCGCCGTGGATGGGAGAGTCAGCCGGCGGCCGCAAGCGCGAGGAACCACCATCTCGCCGCACTGCATGCCCACTGCGCTCCGGCGTGCTCAGAACCGCCCGCTCGCGGAGTCGGCACTGCGCATTGAGGCTCCCGTTGTAGGAGGATGCGTGGATGCCCGCGCGGATCGGATTTCTGGGCCTCGGCATCATGGGCTCGCGGATGGCCGCCAACGTGCGGCGCGCCGGCTTCCCGCTGACCGTCTGGACGCACACCCCCGGCAAGGCCGCGCGATGGGCCGCCGAGCACGATGCGGTGGCGCTCGACACACCAGCCGAGGTCGCGCGCGCGAGCGAGATCGTCGTGAGCATGGTCGTCGACGGCGAGCAAGTCGCCTCCGTACTGCTCGGCGAGGAGGTTGCGCCGCAGGGCGCGAGGGGAACAGGGGCAGGCGAGGAGGACGCAGAGCAGGGTTGGGAGGCCGTGGTCGACGGAGCGCACGAAGGGCTGCTGTGCGTGGACATGTCAACGATCGCCCCCACCGACACCCGCCGCATCGGCGCGGCACTGCACGAGCGCGGAGTGAGGATGCTGGACGCGCCCGTCACTGGCTCGGCCCCGCGCGCGGAAGACGGCACGCTGACGATCATGGCCGGCGGCGCGTCCGAGGACTTTGCCTGCGCGCGGCCGCTGCTGGAGGCGATGGGCAGGGTGATCGTGCACGTCGGCGCGCTCGGGCAGGGCGAGATGCTGAAGCTGATCAACAACGCTGTGGGCGCCGCCAACGCCGTCGCGCTGGCCGAGGCGCTGCTGCTCGCGCGCGCGACCGGCGTCGACCTCGACGCGTTTGCGCAGGTGCTCTCGACCGGCTCCGGCGCCTCCGCTCAGCTCGACCTCAAGGCGGGCGCGATGCGCGCGCACGACTACACCCCCCTATTCAAGACCGCCCACATGCTCAAGGACGTGCGCCTCTGCCTCGAGGAAGCCCAGGCCACGGGTATACCGTTCCCCGCCGCCGCTCACGCACGCGACCTGCTCGCGGCCACGACTGGCCGCGGGCACGGCGAGGATGACTACGCCGCGATCATCGAGGCCGCCGAGGGCCTCGCCGGGCGGCGGCTGTAGGTCAACCCCGCAACGCCGCGGCCGCGTCCGCGAGGCGGTCGTCGCCCCAGAACAGCTCCTCCCCCACGGCGAGCGTCGGCACGCCGATCACCCCGCGCGCGTGGGCGGCGTCGGTGGCCGCGCGCAGCGCCTGCTTGACCTGCGGATCCTCCGTCGCCTCGCGCGCCGCGCGCGGGTCGAGGCCGGCCTGCTCGGCGGCTTGCAGAGCCTGCTCGGGGCTACCGAGGTCGCGCCCCTGCTGGAAGGCATCGCGAAAGGCCCGCAGCGTGAACTGCACCCCGTGTCCCACCTGGAAGGCGAAGGTGGCGACGCGCATCGCAAACAGGTAGTTGCCCGGCCACGGATCCGGCCAGCGCGGCCCGGGGAGCCCATACGCCCGCGCGCGCCGCTCCACCTCCGCGATCCCCTCCTCGCGGCGATCGCGGGATCCCACCGCCCACGAGGAGCGACCGTTCGCCTTGAACAGCCCGCCCAGCGAGATCGGCTGCCAGGCAACCGGCCCGTCCAGCACCTCGCTCAGGCGCTCGGCCGTCAGGTACGCATATGGCGAGCCGAGGTCGAAGTAGAAGGTCGTGTGGGGCATGGTGTGTAAGCGCAAAGTATGAGTGCCCGCGCGCCCACCCGCGCGCACGTCACAATCGAGTGAGTGAGAATCCTGGTGGTCGACGACGATCGCGCGGTGCGCGAAGCGCTGCGGCGCGCGCTTGCGCTCGCCGGGTACGAGGTGCAGTTCGCCGAGGACGGGGTGCAGGCGATCGAGCTGGTCGCACAGGCGCTCCCCGACGCCGTCGTGCTCGACATCGGCCTGCCCGGCATCGACGGCCTGAAGGTGTGCCGCCGGCTGCGCCGGCTGGGCAACCGCGTGCCGATCCTGATGCTCACCGCGCGCGACGCCGTGGCAGACCGGATCGACGGCCTCGACGCCGGCGCCGACGACTACCTCGTCAAGCCGTTCGACGTCGGCGAGCTGCAGGCGCGGCTGCGCGCGCTGCTGCGCCGCACCGGCCCCGAGAGCACGGAAGAGAACCCCGACGCGCTCTGCTTTGCCGAGATCCGCCTCGACAGCGACCGTCACGGTGCCGTGGTCGGCGAGCGCTTCGCCGAGCTCACCCGCACTGAGTATCAGTTGCTGGAGCTGCTGATGCGCAACCCCCGCCGGGTGCTCTCGCGCAGTCTCATCTACGACCGTGTGTGGGAGTACGACTTCGGCCCGGCCTCCAACGCGCTGCGCGTGTACATCGGCTACCTGCGCCGCAAGCTCGAGGAGATCGGCGCGCGTCCGCTGATCCACACCGTCCGTGGCGTCGGCTACGTCCTGCGCGAGCCGTGACCCTGCGCGCTCGCATCGCCACGGTCGCCGGCCTTGCGGTCGCAATCGCCGTGCTGCTCGCCGCGGTGGTGGTGTATGTCGCGGTGAGCTCCGACCTGCGCGGCCAGGTCGACGCATCCCTGCGCCAGCGCGCCGCCGGGCTCCTCGCGCCGCCTCCTGAGGCGCCGGGCACGCCGGGGGCAGCCGCGGCGGGCGGCATCGCTCGGGTCCCCCCACTCGCTGGCCCCGGCGACGGCCCCGGCGGTGCACCCCCGAAGCTGCCCACCAGCGTTGCGCCCGGGCGTTTCGGTGGGCCCTCGGGATACGTGCAGTTCATCGGCCCTCGGGGCGCCGTCAACGTTCCCGGCGGCCAGGGCTCCTCGCCCACGATCGCGCCCAATAGCGCGGAGCGGACGATCGCCGCGCGTGGCCGCGGCCAGCTGCTCGCCGACCGCACTGTGCGGGGCACCCACCTGCGCGTGCTGACGCTCGGCACCGGCTCCCACGGCGCCCTGCTGGTCGCGCTGCCGCTCACCACGGTCGATCACGAGCTCGGCCGCATCCTCCTGATCCTGCTGCTCGTCGGCGTCGCCGGCATCGCCCTGGCCGTGCTGCTGGGGGCGCTCGTCGCGCGCACCGCGCTCACCCCGATCGCCCGCTTCACGCGCCACACCGAGCAGCTCACCGGCGACCCCGACCTCAGCCGCCGCCTGGAGGTGAGCGGCCGCGACGAGCTCGCCCGCCTGGCCGCCTCCTTCAACGCCACGCTCGATCAGCTCGAGCGCTCCGTGCAGGCCCAGCGCCATCTGATCGCCGACGCCGGCCACGAGCTGCGCACCCCGATCGCCTCGCTGCGCGCCAACATCCAGGTGCTCCAGGAGGCGGCCCGCCTGACGCCCGCGGATCGCGAGGCGCTGCGCCGCGACATCATCGACGAGCTCGACGAGCTCACCGCGCTGGTCAGCGACGTCGTCGAGCTCGCGCGTGGCGGCCGCGGCGAGCTGGCGACTGACGAGGTGCGCCTCGACGAGATCGTCGCCGGCGCGCTGGAGCGCACTCGCCGGCGCTGCGACCTGCCCTTCCAGGTCTCGTTGCAGCCGACGGTTGTACGCGGCGCGGGCGAGCGCATCAACCGCGCGGTCGCCAACCTGCTCGACAACGCGCGCAAGTGGAGCCCCCCGGGCGGCCTCGTCGAGGTGCAGCTGCGCGAGGGCATCCTCACGGTCCGCGACCACGGCCCCGGCTTCCAAGAGGCCGACCTCCCGCACATCTTCGAGCGCTTCTACCGCGCCGAGCGCGCCCGCGGGCTGCCGGGCTCCGGTTTGGGCCTGGCGATCGTGCGCCAGGCGGCCGAGGCCCACCACGGATACGTGCGGGCCGCCAACGCCCCCGGAGGCGGCGCCCAGATCGAGGTCAGCTTTGGAGCGCCGCTACCCACACCACTCAGCGTCTCGGCCCCGCTCGTGTCTCCGGGGCGTTGACCAACTTCAACACCCAGCCGCGCAGACCCGCCGCCGTGATCGTCCCGCCGATCGCAGTGGTCGAAGAAGCGCTCAGCCGTCGTCTGTGTGAAACCGATCGTGTAGATCTCCATGCCGTCTCCTCGCCGAACAGGGCCTCCTGGCCACTCTCGGAGTCCAAGGATACGACGTCCTCCGATATGACGGCTCCAGTGGGAAGGATGTGGCGCAGCTGCACTCCTTGGTCGGTCAGCACCTTGCCCACGAGCAGCCGGCGATGGCACTCCTGCGGCAGACCCTCGCTGCACATCAATGCAACCCGATGCCCCCGGCAGCCCCTCAGGAGACGCTGCACGGCACTCCGAAACGCAGGCTCTCCAGCCATGTGGTCGTAGCGAGCGCGCCCCCGCTCGTCGTAATGCTCATCCCGTGATGGGCGACCGCCGAGCTCCCTGCCGAGGAAGAGGTAGCGCGCTCCGATCTCGCGTAGAGCCGCGTCCAGATCCTCACGGCCGAACTGCGGCGCGATCCGCGAGTACGGGTAGGACCGTACGTCCACCACCACCTCGATCCTCTCGCTCCGCAGGAGCTCGGTGAACCGCTCGAGCGCATGGTTGGAATGACCAATCGTCCAGATCGCCAAGGGCTTCGGCATGCATTCAGGGTACCCAGCCTCGCGGACAAGGCCATGTCCAGCGTGGGCCTTGATCGATCGCCTGGGCTCCGCGCGCCGGCGCGCTTCCGACGTACTTCTTACGGACCGCGCATGTTCCCCCTATCTGCGGCGCCGAGAGTACGGCGAGCAGCGACTCACGACGCGACGGAAAGGACCATGTATGTCAGCCCCATCGACCGCCCCGCCGATCGACGATTGGCCGGCGGGACCCGAGCAGCGTCACGCACTTCCCGAGCGCGCGCTCGGGGGGCGCGTCCCTACCGCGCTGCGCCGGCTGGTTCGCGGACGCGAGGCCGACCCCGCGTGGTCGCGCCCGCTGCTGTGGCTGGTGGGGCTGCTCGCCGGGGCATTCACGCTGTGGGGGCTGACCCGCAGCGGGTACGCCAACATCTACTACGCCGAGGCCGCCCAGGCGGGGAGCCGCAGCTGGACGGCGTGGCTGACCAACTCGGTGGACACCTCCGGGCTTGTGAGCCTCGACAAGGGGCCGCTGTCGAACATGCTGATGGGGCTCTCCGGGCGGCTGTTCGGGTTCTCCAGCTTCTCGATGCTGCTGCCGGAGGCGCTCTGCGGGATCGCCTCGGTGCTGCTGCTGCACAACATCGTGCGGCGCACGCTTGGGCATCGCGCCGCGCTGCTCGCCGCGCTGATGCTCGCGATCACACCGATCTTCGTGGCGATGAGCCGCTTCAACAACCCCGATCCGCTGCTCGTGCTGTGCGAGATCGCCGCCGCCTGGGCGCTCGTGCGGGCGCTCGAGTCCGGGCGCACCCGCCACCTGCTGCTGTGCGGCCTCTTCATCGGGCTCGCCTTCAACGTCAAGATGCTCGCCGCCTACCTGGTGGTGCCCGGCCTCGCGCTCGCCTTCCTGATCGCCGGCAAAGGACGCTTGCGCCGGCGCATCGCGCAACTCGCCGCCGGCGGGGTAGCGACGCTCGCGGTCGGCTTCGTCTGGTATGGCGCGATGATGCTGATCCCCGCCGCCAACCGACCGTTCGTCGGCGACACGACCGACAACTCCTGGTTCTCGCTGATCTTCGGCGCCAACGGGCTGAGTCGCGTCTCCGGTAACGGCGGCGGCGCGGGGTTGGGCGGGGCTCCTGGAGGAGCGGGGAGCTTTGGCGGGGCCGCCGGCCTCACCCGTCTCTTCAACCCGATCGTCGGCGGCCAGATATCCTGGCTGCTGCCGCTCGCGCTGCTCGGCCTGCTACTTGGTCTGTGGGCGCGACGGCGCGCGCCCCGCACCGATGTTGCCCGCTCCGCCTACATCCTCTGGGGTGGCTGGGGCGTGGTCTCGTGGGCGATCTTCAGCCTCTCGGAAGGCATCTTCCACCCCTACTACACCACCGCCCTCGCCCCCGCCGTGGCGGTGCTCGCCGCCGGCGGCCTGGTTGAGATGTGGGATCGCGCACGGCGCTCGACCGCTTGGGCCGCGGCGCTTGGCGCCGTCGCGATCGGGACCGCCGTGTGGGCGGCCGTGCTGCTCGCCCGCGCCAGCGGGTTCGTGCCGTGGGTCGCACCCACCGCGATCGCGCTCGCCGCGCTCGCCGGCGGCGCTCTGCTGGCCGATCTCCGATCGGTCGCGCGAGTCGAATCCGCGCGGCGGCCGCTCGCCCTGAGCTTGCGCGCGCTGCTCCCCTTCGCGGCCGTCGCCGGGCTGCTGAGCGTGCTCGCCGGCCCGACCTCTTACGCGATCGCCACCGTGGGCGACACGCTGAGCGGCGGCAATCCGCTTGCCGGCCCCGCCGACGTCAACGCACACCTCGCTGTTGAGCCCGCATTCGCAGCCCTCCGCGGGGGTGCCGGCGGGCCTGGTGGGCAGCTGCCGATCCAGCCTCCAAGCGGCTTCGCACAGCGCGGCGGTCAGCCTCATGGTCCGCCGCATGGCATCGGCTTTCCAGGGATCGGGTCCGCTGGGCGGAACGCGGCCCCCGTACACGGCGGCACCCCGGGCGCGAACGTCAGCAGCGCGATGGTCAAGTATCTCGAGTCCCACCAGGGCAGCGCCAAGTACATGGTCGCGGCGGTCGGCTCCAGCACCGCGGGCGTGATTGCGTTGCAGAGCGGCAGGGACGTGATCGACATGGGCGGCTTCATGGGCGCCGATCCCGCACCCACCCTCGCCCAGGTCGAGCACCTGATCGACACAGGCCAATTGCACTACATCCTGCTCGGCGGCCAGGGCGGGGGCGGGGCCACGGGCGGACCGGGCGGGGGCGGGGCCTCGGGCGGACCGGGCGGAGGTGGGCCCGGCGACACCGGCGCTGGCAACGCGGCGATCGAGACCCGCGACGGGTGGATCGAAGCCCACGGCACCGTGGTCCACGTGACCGGACAGAGCACCTCCGGATCGAGCGGCACGCTCTACCACTTCGCCCGCTGAGCGTAGATCGCACGATTGCGCCTGGACTATCCTCACGCCATGAGCGCGTGGGGAGCGAGCGTCACTGACGCCGCGGTGTCGGTGACGTTCGACAATCTCGGCGAGGCCGCCCAGCTGCAGCTCGGCATGTGGCCCGAGGACGTGGCTCAGGGGGAGCACTTCACGGTGCTCGAAGTGCTCCCCCGGCTGCTGGAGCTGCTCGCCGCTCGGGGCGTGCGGGCGACGTTCTTCGTCGAGGGGCTCAACGCGGAGATGTACCCCGACGCGCTGCACGATCTGGCACAGGCGGGGCACGAGGTTGCCGTGCACGCCTGGCGCCATGAGGAGTGGGCCGCGCTGGACGCCGCCACCGAGGCGGCGCTGCTCGACCGCGCGACGGAGGCCATGCGCTCGCTCGGCCTGGAGCCGCGCGGCTTTCGTCCCCCTGGCGGTGGGCTGACGGCGCGCACGCTCTCGCTGCTCGCCGAGCGTGGCTACAGCTACGTCTCCCCCGCCGGCGAGCGCGAGGGCTTGGGCGGCGGCCTCGCTGTGCTCCCGTTCCGCTGGCAGCTCGTCGACGCCTACGCGTTCCTGGCGCAGTTCGCCGGGCTGCGCGAGCGCTACCGCGGCGATGCCGACCCATACGGGCCCGAGCGGATGGGCGAGGAGATGATCGCCGCACTGCACGAGCACGCGAAGCGCAAAGGGCATCTCGCGCTGCTGTTCCACCCCTTCGCAGTCGCCTTCACCGGCGAGCCCGGGTGGGCCATGCTCGATGCCGTGCTCGCGGAGGCAGCCCACCTCGCAGCCGCCGGCTCACTCGCAACGCCGCGCATGGATGAGGCTGCTGCTTGGATGATCACACATGCCGAGAGCTTCAACCACCCACCACGGCTCGACGACGCCACCTGGATGGCACCGTCGAAGTAAAAAGGAGCGGGAGCGCGATGCCACGAAGAGCGATGGTGACGGCGATCGGAGTCGTACTGAAAACCCCAGCGCTGAGACGCCTCGCGTGGCACGCGTCGCTGAGAGCCCTCCGACCGCGCCGTCCATTCACCGTTATGAACGCGCTCGGCACCGCCGCGCATCACACCTTCGAGGTTCGCGCCGGCGTGGGGCTGGTGTTCGAGCCGTTCATCGGCCGGCGCGGCGCGGTGGCTCTGTGGGCCACGGGGCTGCCCGCGTGGGCCACGGCGGCGTGGCTGGGCGAGGGCGAGGCGGTCGAGAAGTGGCTGGCGCTCAACAACGGCGCCGGGTTGGCCGGCGGGATCGTGCACTTTGTCGAGTGGCCGTGGGAGCTGCGCGGCGGCATCCCCCAGCTCGTCGAAGCCGAGGGGATGACGCCCGAGCGGCTGCCCGCCTACAACAGGGTCCTGCAGCTGTGGGTGCTGGCAGGCGTGCTGGCGCTCGCGCTGGAGACCCCGCGCCACGCGCGGCGCTGGGGGTTCGCGGGGCTGCTGCTCGGCGAGCCGTTGCGCCGCTCGGCGGTCCATCACTTCCGCTGGGCGCACGAGCAGGCCGAGCGCGAGCCCGAGCGCTGGAGCCCCGTGTTGCGCGAACAGACGCACGGACGCGTCGAGCAGGCGGCGTGAGCCCGGCCGAGCACGACCGGCGCCTGCTGCCCGTACTGCTGGTGCTGACCGTCACCACCGGGCTCATCGACGCGGTCAGTTACCTCGGGCTGGGCCACGTCTTCACCGCCAACATGACCGGCAACATCGTGCTGCTCGGGTTCGGCCTCGCGCACGCCGGGGGGCTGCCGGTGCTGGCGCCGCTGATCTCGCTGCTCGCCTTCCTGCTCGGCGCGGGCGTCGGCGGGCGCATCGCCGCCCGGTTGGCCGAGCGCCGCCGCCGCCACGTCGGCGTCGCGCTGGCGCTCGAGGCGGGGCTGCTCGCCTGCGCCGCGGGGCTCGCCGCCGTCGTCACCGTCACGATCGGCTCGCTCGCCGCCTACGCGGTGATCGCGCTGGTGGCGATCGCGATGGGCGTGCGCAACGCGACCGTGCGCAAGCTCGCGGTCCCCGACCTCACCACCACCGTCCTGACGCTCACGCTCACCGGCCTGGTGGCCGACCCGGCGGGCGGCGCCCCACGCAACTCCCGGCGGCGCACCGGCGCGGTGGTGGCACTGCTCCTCGGCGCACTGTTCGGCGCGCTGCTCGAGAAGCAGAGCCTCACGCTCCCGCTCGCCGTCGCCGCGGGCATGGCGGCAGCGACGCTTGCGGGCTTCGCCGCCGCGCGGCGATAGAGATCTCCAGCGGCGCCGCGGCCCGCTCCTCACGTTTCATGGGGGGAAGCCCGCGGCCAGCAGCGCAGCGACCTCCGCGTCGGTGGTGGGGCTGAAGTCCCGGTACCAGTAGCCCACCGCCCAGAGATTGTCGGGCATCTCCACGCACACGACCTCGTCGGCCTCGTCGCTGAGCGACTGCGCCGACTGGCGCGCTGCCACCGGCACCGCGAGGATCACCCGCGCGGCGCCACGTCGGCGCAGTGAGCGCACCGCCGCGAGCGCCGAGCGGCCCGTCGCGAGACCGTCGTCAACGAGGATCACCGTGCGGCCGCTGAGCTCGATCGGCGCGCGCGAGCCGCGGTAGCGGCGCAGGCGCTGCTCCAGCTCGTCCTCGACCTGTGCGATCAACGCCACGCGCTCGCCCTCGGTTAGCCTGAGCGCGCGCACGGCGTCCTCGCTGAGCAGGTGTACGCCCCCCTCCGCCAGCGCTCCGATCGCGTACTCGGGATTCTGTGGCGCGCCGATCTTGCGCACGACCGCGACGTCCAGCGGTGCGCCCAGCGCGCGCGCCACCTCGGCGGCGACCGGCACCCCGCCGCGGGGAATGCCGACCACAACCGGGTGCTCGCGGCGAGCTTGCTCCAGCAGCGCCGCCAGGCGCCGGCCGGCGTCGCGGCGGTCCCTGAATCCGAGCGCACCGCCGGCAGGCACCGGCGGATCTCGATCTGGCGTGGGTCCCACCCCGTAATCTTCGCGCGTGCAGGCGCGCGGGCTCGAGGCTTCGGAACCCAACCCGGCGGCACGACGCGGTGGAAAGCCCCCATCGCTGACCGTGGTGCTGCGCGAGTGGGGCCGCCTGGGATGCGTGGGCTTCGGGGGACCGCCGGCCCACATCGGGCTGTTGCGGGAACTGTGCGTGGAGCGCAGGGGCTGGTTGCGAGGAGAGGAGTTCGAAGACGCGATCGCTGCATGCAACCTACTCCCAGGACCATCCTCCACACAGCTTGCGATCTTCTGCGCCTGGCGGATACGCGGCCTGGCGGGAGGTCTGGTGGGAGGACTCGCTTTCATCGTGCCGGGCCTACTCGCGATCCTGGGGTTGGGGGCGCTGTTCCTTGCGAGCTCGCCGCCGGTGTGGGTACGTGGCGCGGGCGCGGGCGCGGGCGCCGCGGTGGCGGCGGTGGCGGTGCGCACGGGCGGACTACTGCTGGTGGCAAGCCGCCGCCGCGCGGGCGACGACGGCGAGGTGCGCTTTTGGGCTTACCTGCTCGTGGGCGGAGTGACGGCGGCCACCGTCGGACCCTGGCTGGTGGTGGCGCTGCTTGCATGCGGTGGGGTGGAGATCGGCTGGAGGAATCTGCGCGCCGCGCCGCGCGCGCACTCGTTCGTGGCGCTTCCGGCGCTGGCCACGCTCGCGCCCGCGATGGGAGGTGTGGCGGCGCTGGCGTGGGTCGCGCTGAAGGTGGGAGCGCTCTCTTTCGGGGGCGGCTTCGTGATCGTCCCGCTGATGCAGCACGACGCGGTGGCGCACTACCACTGGATGACCGCCGGCCAGTTCCTGAATGCGGTGGCACTCGGGCAGGTGACGCCGGGCCCGCTGGTGCAGACGGTGGCAGTGGTCGGCTACGCGGCGGCGGGCGTGGGTGGAGGCCTGCTGGCGGCGACAATCGCGTTCGCGCCCTCGTTCCTGTTCGTGCTGGGAGGCGCGCGCCACTTCAACCGCCTGCGTTCCAGCTTCTACATGCGCGGCTTCCTGGAAGGCGCGAGCCCGGCTGCGATCGGCGCGATCCTCGGCTCGGCGATACCGCTGGCGCTGGCGCTCTCGGAGCCCTGGCAGGCGGGGGTGCTGGCGGGTGCGGCCGTCCTGTTGCTGGCTGCGCGGCGCAGCACGGTGGCGACGCTGATGGCCGCCGGCGCGGTGGGCGCGCTGCTCGGCGTGGCGGGGGCGCCGCTGCCGCATTGAGACTGAGGAGGTGCAACCGGCCCCCCGACCGGTCACACCTCCCGCGCCGGGCGCCATGCCGCCCGGTCCCGGCTCGGCCCAGCTCAGCGCATACGGGGATCGATGTAGATGTCGTCGATCCGCGATTTGCCGGTCAGCGCCGTGAAGCGCAGCGCGACTTGCGCGGTGCCCCCAGAAAGCAGGCCGCCAGCGACCGAGCCGGTGAGCATCGGCAGCGTCGGCTGCCAGGTGTCGCTCAACGCCACCGCGCCCAGCGGCAAGGCGACGGGCCCAAGCGCTGTCTTGTAGACGACATCGACGAGCACTGTCGAGAGCAGGCCGCCGTTGCGCGCGAAGAACCGGAATGAGGGGTAGCTCGCGTTCACGCAGGTGTACGGCGACTGCGCCGTGGCTCCCGCGGGCAGAGCGAGCGAGTAGTGACCGACTTCGCCGGTGACCCCGTAAGGCTCGCTTTCCGGCGCCCGCGACGCGCCGCCGCTGAGGGCCCACTGCGACAGCGAGCCCTCGAAGTCGCCCTGCGGTACCAGCTCGTAGGAGTTGGTGTCCCCCCACCGGGCGAACGGCTGGCTGAGCGTGCTTCGTTGCAGGCGCCCGTGCTCACCAGAGCCGCCTGCGTCGGGGCAGCCGCGCAGCAACGAGAGAGTTGAGACCGCCGCGAGGAAGGCCGGCGCTCCCCAGGGCTGGGAGCGGACCGCGAGTGAAAATAGATGAAAACGAGAACACAAGAGCCTCCGTGGTTCTACCGGCGGCCGAGCCATCTCCACCTGAAGGAGACCTCTGGCTTTGCGTCCCCGTCTCGCGACGAGTTTGCCTTTTTCAGTATGTGCTGATATGTGAGCGCCTGAAGCTGACGGCCGCATGGAGCACAGACCGCCATGTGGAAGGAGCTTGGACGCATGTATGAGCCCGGTGCTGGAGCAGCTCCAATAATTTGGATCCACACAGTTCAATGAGCGCCGTTCTGCTCATTGGATCAAACGCCGTCGTCATGGTCGCCCATCGGCGCCTCGCTCAAGGCGCATCGGGCGCCGGGCGATATAAGCCCGCAGAGGTAATAGATCCGTGTCGGCGTACGCCATCATCGAGTCCGAGCGCGCGCGGACTTCGTTCCTGCGCCAGGGCCAACGGATGGACGTGGCCGAGCGGCGCGGCGAACTGATCGTCGGCGGCGGTTTCGCATGTGCCGCGCTGATGCTGGCGGTGAGCACGGGAGGGCGGGAATCTGGCGCTCTGGCGTGGAGCGGGGTCGATTGGGGCTCGCATCACTCCCTGGCGGTCGCGGCTCTGTACGTCGTCGGCCTGGCCGTGGCCGGGCACATCAGGATCGACGTCGGCTCCGGCTTCACGGTTCCCACGCAGGCCGTGTTCGTGCCGCTGCTGTTCGCGGCGCCCCTCCCGTTGGTGCCGCTGCTGGTGGCGCTCTCGCTCGCGCTCGGAATGACACCGGCGGTGCTGCGCGGTCGCGTTCCGCCGAGCCGGCTGCTGACGGTGCCCGCCAACAGTTGGTTCTCGTTCGGGCCCGCGCTCGTCCTGCTGCTCGCGGGCGACACCAGCCCCACCGACCTGACCGACCTTCGATCGATCGCCATCCTGCTGCTCGCGCTGCTCGCGCAGTTCGCCTGCGACTTCACCGCCAACGCGTGCGCGAGCGCCTCTGCGGCGGCATCGGCATACGCGAGCTCGCTCGGAGAGGTGCGCGAGGTCTACCTGATCGATGCCGCGCTCGCCCCGCTCGGGCTGCTCGTCGCGATCGCCGGCGCACATCACCGCTGGGCGGTGCTGTTGATCGCGCCGCTCTTCGCGATCCTGCGGATCTTCTCCAAGGAACGCCGCGCGCGCCTGGAGCAGCTGATCGAGCTGGGCGACGCCTATCGCGGAACCGCGCTCGTGCTGGGCGACGTGGTCGAGGCCGACGACGCCTACACCGGCGAGCACTGCCGCGGTGTGGTCCGCCTCGCGCTCGAGGTCGCCGAGGCGCTGGGGCTGGACGCCCACCGCGCTCGCAACGTCGAGTTCGGCGCTCTGCTGCACGACGTCGGCAAGATCGCGGTGCCCAAGGAGATCGTCAACAAGCCCGGCAAGCTCGACCCCCGCGAGTGGGAGATCATCAAGACCCACACGATCGAGGGCCAGCGGATGCTCGAGCGCGTCGGTGGCTTCATGCGCGAGGTCGGCGAGATCGTGCGCTCCTCGCACGAGCGCTGGGATGGCGCGGGCTACCCCGATGGACTGCGCGCCACCGCGATCCCGCTCGAGGCGCGCATCGTCTCCGCCTGCGACGCCTTCAACGCGATGACCACCACCCGCTCCTACCGCAAGGCGATGAGCCTCCGCGACGCGCTCGCCGAGCTCACGCGCGCGCCGGCACCCAGTTCGACCCGCAGGTCGTCGAGGCGCTGGTGGGGGTGGTGGAGGCGACGTGTCTCATCGGGATGGAGAGGCGGGGGCGTGACCCCTAATCCGGCGAGTTGCCGTTACGCGCCGCGATCGTCTCGCGGCCCGCCTCGGTCCACACCACCTGATCGCGGCCCGGGCCCACGCCGATCAGCGCCACCGGGGCGCCGCCGTGCTCGCCGATGAAGCGCAGGTACTCGCGCGCCGCCGTGGGCAGTTCGGAGAAGCTCGGCACTCCCCGATATCCTCGCTCCAGCCGGCGAGCTCGGTGTACTCGGCGGTGGTGTGGTGCAGCACCGTCTGGTGGTAGGGGAAGCTGTCGAACTCCGCTCCCTCCGCGCCGCGATAGCTCGTGCACACCTTGATCCGATCGAGACCCGAGAGCACGTCGAGCTTGGTGATCGCCAGCGCCGAGAGCGAGTTCAGGCGCGTCGCGTAGCGCAGCGCCACGAGGTCCAGCCAGCCCGTGCGCCGTGGGCGCCCCGTAGTCGTGCCGAACTCGCCGCCGCGCATGCGCAGGCGGTCGCCCATCTCTTCGTCCAGCTCCGTCGGGAACGGCCCCGCCCCGACGCGGGTGGTGTAGGCCTTGGCGATCCCCCAGATCTCGTCGATGTCCTTCGGGCCGACGCCCGCGCCGATGCAGGCCGCGCCCGCCACCGGGTTCGAGGAGGTCACGAACGGATAGGTCCCGTGGTCGATGTCGAGCATCGTCGCCTGCGCGCCCTCGAAGATCACGCGCCGCCCGCCGTCCAGCAGCTCCCACATCAGCTTCGCGGTGTCGGCGATGTGCTGCTCGAGGCGGTGCCCGTAGGTCAGGTACTCCTCGGTCATCGTGCGCAGATCGAGCGTCGGATCGCGCTCGAAAGGGCGCAGCGACAGGCGCTTGGGCTCCATCGCCGCCACGATCTTCTTCTTGAGGATCTTCTCGTCGAGCAGATCCTGCACGCGGATCCCCAGCCGCGCCGCCTTGTCGGCGTAGCAAGGACCGATGCCGCGGCGCGTCGTGCCGATCTGCAGGCGCCCCAGCTTCGCCTCGCCCGCCGAGTCCAGCAGCAGGTGGTAGGGCATGATCAGATGCGCGTTCGCGGAGATCCGCAGGCCGCTCACGTCGATGCGCCGCGCGCGCAGCGCGTCGAGCTCCTCGATCAGCACCTTCGGGTCGATCACCACGCCGTTGCCGATCACGCAGCGCTTGCCGGCGTAGAGGATCCCGGAGGGGATCAGGTGCAGCTTCCACTCCTCGCCGTCGCGCACGATCGTGTGCCCGGCGTTGTTGCCGCCCTGGAAGCGCACCACCGCGTCGCTGTGCTCGGCGAGCAGATCGACGATCTTCCCCTTGCCCTCATCGCCCCACTGGGCGCCGACTATCACTATGCCAGGCATGTCCGCATGGAGTGTAGGGGCCGATCCCACGGGACCGGCCCCTACCACGGACGATGTCGGGGTGTCTCTAGGCCAGCGCCTTCTGCTTGAGCGCGTCGAACTCCGCCTGGGTGATCGCGCCGCTGTCGAGCAGCTGCTTGCCCTTCGCGATCTGCTCGGTCGGGTCGCCCTTGCCGGCCGCCGACTGCACGTACTTGTCGAATTCCTGCTGGGCGGCTTGCTGCTGTTTGACCGCACGTTCGGCCATGCCGCGGTGCTCGGCGATCAAGTATACGAACACCCCGAAGTACGGCACCACGATGATGAAGATGATCCACAGCACCTTGGCGAATCCCGACGTGTCGTGGCGGCGGAAGAGATCTGCGAACACGCCGATCAAGATCCAGATCCAGATCACGAATACGAAGAAGATCAGCATCGTCCAGAACACTTCGAGGAACGGGTAGCTGCTTGAGGCAATGATCACTGGCTTTCCTCCCACGATTGGCTGATGATTTCGCAAGCAGCTTACGCATCACTGCGCGTAACGCTCGCCCGCGTAGTTCATGAACTTCGGATACTCCTTCTGGAAGGTCAGCGTGACTTTCCCGACGGCGCCGTTGCGGTGCTTGGCGATGATCAGATCCGCCTCGCCGGGGCGCTCGGAGTCTTCGTCGTAGTACTCGTCGCGGTAGATGAACATCACGAGGTCGGAGTCCTGCTCGAGGTTCCCGCTCTCGCGCAGGTCGGAGAGCTGCGGTTTCTTGTCCGGGCGCGTCTCGACCGCGCGGGACAGCTGCGAGAGCGCGATCACCGGCACCCCCAGCTCGCGCGCGAGGATCTTCAGGCCGCGGCTCAGCTCGCCCACCGCGGTCACGCGGCTGTCGTAGCGGCTGTCGGTGCGCATCAGCTGCAGGTAGTCGATGATGATCAGCCCCAACCCCCCCTCGCACTGGGAGTGCAGGCGCCGCGCCTTGGCGCGGATCTCCAACATGCCCACGTCGCTGGAGTCGTCCACCCACAGCGGCGCCGCCGCCAGGCGCTGGCTGGCCGTGAGGATCTTCGGCCAGCGCTCCTCTTTGACGCGGCCCTTGCGCAGCTCCTCGCCCTTGATCCGCGCCTGCGAGGCGACGAAGCGCTGCGCCAGCTCGGCCTCCGCCATCTCCAGCGAGAACAGCGCCACCGGGCGCTTGTGCTCGACCGCGGCGTTCTCGGCGATGTTGCACACCAGCGCGCTCTTGCCCATCGCCGGGCGCGCCGCGATGATGATCAGGTTCCCCCGCTGGAAGCCCCCGGTGATCTCGTCGAGGTCTTTGAACCCGGATGGGGTGCCGGTCAGCGAGGTGCCCTCGATCGAGAGCCGGTGCAGCTTGTCGAGCTCCTCGTGCAGCACGTCCTCGATCGTGCGGAAGTCCTGCTTGCGATCGTCGCGCGCGACCTCCAGCATCGCCTTCTCGGCCTGCTCCACCAGCTCCCGCGGGGGGGCGTGATGGTCGAGCACGCTCGCCTGGATCTCATACGCGCTCCTCAGCAGGCGGCGCAGCAACGCGTTCTCGCGCACGATCTGCGCGTAGCGGCGGGCGTGGCCGGCGGCCGGCACCACGCCGGTGAGCTCGTCCACCGCGGCGATGCCCCCGACCTCGTCGAGCTTGCCCGTCTGGCGCAGGCGATCGACGACCGTCAGCACGTCGACCGGCTCGCTCTCCTCGTAGAGGGCGAGCATCGCCTCGTAGATCGAGCGGTGGCGATCGCGGTAGAAGTCATCCGCGCGCAGGCCCTCCTCGATCACGAGGGCATACATCGAGTGGTCGGAGAGCAGAATCGCGCCGAGCACCGACTGCTCGGCCTCGAGATTGTGGGGCGGGGCGACGGCCACCGCGGAGGTGGCTGCGCCGTTGGTCGAGGCTGTGCTCACAACCGGCGCGAGTCTAGTCCGAGCCGTTGCTCTGCCGCGGGGGACAACCCGCTATCTCGGAGGAAAAAAGCCTGCACGAACGCATGTTCCCATGCGTGGCGGACGATGATTGCTACTTCTTGGGCACGACCATGCATAGGCTGGGGGAGGGCAGGCCCTCCCCCAGGGCCCCCTCCCGGGATTACTTCTTCGGCACCACCATGCATAGGCTGGGGGAGGGCGGGCCCTCCCCCAGGGCCCCCTCCCGGGATTACTTCTTCGGCACCACCATGCATAGGCTGGGGGAGGGCGGGCCCTCCCCAGGGCCCCCTCCCGGGATTACTTCTTCGGCACCACCATGGTCTTGACGGTCGCCGTCACATCCTCGACGACGTCGACCACCACCATGTAGGTGCCGACGTTCTTGATCGGCTCGGGGAGGTGGACGTTGTGGCGGTCGAGTTTGAGACCTCTGGCCTCGCGGATCGCCTCGGCGATGTCCTGGGCGGAGACCGACCCGAACAGGCGCCCGTCGGCGCCCGCCTGTTGGGGGATCGTCAGCACGGTCTTGTTGAGCAGCGCCGCGTTGGCGGTCGCCCGTTCGGCGAATTCGCGCTCCGCCCGCTCCGCTGCCTCCTGCTGGCGGCGGACGGCCTCGACCGCGCCCCGGGTGGCCGGCTGTGCCAGCTTGCGCGGGATCAGGAAGTTGCGCAGGTACCCCTTGGACACCTCCACCACCTTGCCCTGCTCGCCGAGCGTCTCGACGTCCTTGAGGAGGATCGCCTCCGGCATCAGCGGCCGTCTCCGTGAGCCCGCCGGTGCGCGGGGGAGTGCAAGCGGGGCACGCCCCTACCGGCCCCGGTCGCGGTCGCCGCGCTCGCGGCGCGGGCTGTCGTCGCGTCCGCCCTCGTTCACGTAGGGCAGCAGCGCCAGCTCACGGGCGCGCTTGACCGCGCGCGCCACCTGCGCCTGATGGCGGCGGCAGGCGCCCGTGATCCGCCGCGAGCGGATCTTGCCCTTCTCGGAGACGAAGCGACGCAGGGTCGCCACGTCCTTGTAGTCGACCTGCTCGATCTTGTCGCGGCAGTGCTGGCACGGCTTGCGCCGGCCGCTGCCGGGCCCGCCCCGCTTCTCTCTCCTGCGGGCCGGCTTGCTGCGGCCCCGTGCCTTTGCCACTGGTTTCTACCTCTCGCTCTGGTCTGGTCGTGAACTGATGGGGTTTGAATGATAGAGGGACCCGGCTCGTCGGTCCTGTGGCCGGCTTGCGCGATCCTCTTGGCTTAGAACGGAATGTCGTCCTCGGCGGCCGCCGCCCCGACCGGAGCGGCCTGGAAGTCCCCTTCGTTTACGGGGACATCGCCACCATGGGAGGCCTGGGCGGGTGGGACCCCATTCCCCGCGAAGCTCCCCCCTCCGGAGGAGTCATCGCGCGAACCCAGGAACTGCACCGAGTCGGCAATGATATCGATTGCCTGGCGCTTTGTCCCATCCTGCGCCTCCCACTCGCGCCAGTCCAGGCGTCCGTCGATCGCCACCGGGCGGCCCTTGGAGAGGAAGCGCGCGGCGTTCTCGCCCTGCGCGCCCCACACCTTTACGTTGAAGTAGTTGGGCTTGTCCGCCCACTCCCCGCTGGCCTGGTCCTTGCGGCGGGTGTTGCACGCGATCCGCAGCTCGCACACGGAGGTGCCGCTGGGCAGCGAGCGCAGCTCGGGGTCTTTGGTCAGGTTGCCGGTCATCACGACCCGGTTGATGTTGGTTGCGGCCACGGCTCATCTTCCTTTCGGCTGTCTCATGCCCCTCAACGTGGGCCTCGTCGTATCTGCGGATGAAGCTACCGAGTGTAAGGTGCCCACGGGCGGCACTTCTGCCCGGTTTCACCCCGATCCCGCTCGTTGCGTGGTTTTCGGGCCTCCGGATGCGCCCCGGAGGGGCTACGGGCACTCAGGGCTTCCCGGGGTGGGTGGGTCCCTGGGCGCTGGGCTGGGCTCAGGCAGAGTCCCGGCGGCTGCGGGGGGAGGTCCTGAACACCTCGTCCCAGTAGGGGGCGCTGATCCCGAAGCCGCGCGTGTCGTCCTGGAAGTGGTGGCGCATGTGACGCTCCCGCAGCATCCGCCCCACGCGCCCCCTGGGGGCGAAGTGGTGCAGATAGTAGTGCAGCATGTCGTACACCACATACCCCGTGAAGAAGCCGACCGCCAGCCCGGGGGCGTAGCGCTCGCCAAAGATCAGATACAGCACGCCGAACACGATCGCCGCCAGCGGCACGCTCACGGCCGGCGGCATCACCAGACGCATCGGGTCGTTGGGGTGCTCGTGGTGGATGCCGTGGATGATCCAGTGCAGGCGCGCGCCGATGCCGGCATCCGGCTCGAAGTGGAACACCAGCCGGTGCAGCCAGTACTCGAACAGCGTCCACAGCGCGTACCCCGCCACGGCGAGGCCCACCATCGCCGCCACGCTCACATGCGCGAGGCCCCACGCTGCCATCAGGGCGATCGCCGGCACGAACAGCAGCGGCGGCACCGCGGGGTGCACGCGCGAGAAGAAGTCCAGCAGGCGCGACTCGAACATCGGCGGGGACGCTCTCAGCACGTCCGAGCGGCCCATCGACCTATCGCTGCTCTCCAGGCGGTTCACGATCCCGAGTGTATTACGCGCGTGTGCCGGCGGGCGACCATCGGCCCCGCCCGCCGCCAACGAGCCTAGACCGGCTCGCCGACGGGCTCGGCCGCGGCGACCGGCTCGGGCGTGGGAGCGGCGGGCGCAACCACCGCGCTCGCGCCCGGGGCGCTCATGTCCGGCGCGTCCGGGGTGCCCGGCTTCAGCTTGACGATCCGGAAGCGCACCACCTCGTCGGCGATCCGCAGCGTGCGGTCGAGGCCGCTCAGCAGCTCCGGGGAGCCGGCGTGGAACTGCAGCAGGTGGTACTTCGCCGTCGTTTTGTGGTCGATCGGATAGGTGAGCGCCCGATCCCCCCACTCGTCGTCGCGCAGCAGCTCCCCCTGCGCCGCGATCGCCTCGCGCGCATCGGCGAGGATCTTCGCGCGTGCCGGCTCCTCGGCCTCGGCGTCGAGCAGCAGCACTAGATCGTATGTGGGTGCGGGCAGGGTCATGCGAACGGGCGCGGATGATAACAGGGCATTCCAGGCGCCTTCGTTTCCGTGACACTGGCATTGGGGCCGAGCTGCGCGACCCATCCAGACCCGCCCGCTCGGCGGGCGGGGTCCCCATCCCAATCCTCCCCTACCGCGACAGGCCCTTCGCGCGGATATCCGCCAGCTGCTCGTCGATCCAGTCGCCGGGATCGCGCGAGGTGACGATCTCCGCCAATCCCTGCGCGCGGCGGTGGCGCTCAGCGGGTGCCATCGTGAGCGCCGCGTAGATCGAGTCCGCCAGCTCCTGGATGTCGAACGGGTTGACCGACAGCGCGTACTCGCCCAGCTCCTCATGCGCGCCGGTGTTCTCGGAGAGGATCGACACCCCCTCGCGCTCGTTGACCAGCGGGCCCTCCTTGGCGACGAGGTTCATGCCGTCGAACATCGCGTTGACGAGCAGCACGTCGTAGTGCTTGTACGCCGCCATCGCCTCCTCCAGGTCGTCGCGCAGCTTCAGCTGGATCGGCATCCAGTCGGGCGTGCCGTGGCGGTGGTTGACCACGGCCACCAGCGCCTCGATCCGCTCCAGGTACTCGGCGTACTGGGGTACGTCCGTACGCGAGGGCATCAGCTGCGCGACGAACGTCACGCGCTCGGAGAACTCGGGGTGTTGCTCGAGGAACAGGTCGAACGCCGAGAAGCCGCGCAGCACGTTCTTCGAGAGGTCGGCGCGGTCGACGCGTAGGATCAGGAAGTCACGTCGGCGCGCCAGCAGCTCGCGCTCGAGCTCCTGCACGCGCGCGCCCTGGGAGATGCGCCGCGTCGCGCGGTGGTCGATCGGCAGCGGGTAGGCGCGCACCCACACCTCGCGCTCGCCGTAGCGCACGCTGCCGCGCTCGAAGTCCACCTCGAGATCCATCAGGTCGGCGCAACACTGCAGGAAGTTGCGCCGGTAGGAGCGCGTGTGGAAGCCGATGATGTCGTTCGCCAGCAGGCCCGCGAAGATCTCCTCGCGGATCCGCGAGGGCAGCACCCGCCACGCGTCCGACTGCGTCCAGGGAATGTGGATGAAGTGGTGCAGGAACACGTCCGGGCGCGCGCGGCGCACGAGGTCGGGGAGCGTGTAGAGGTGGTAGTCGTGCACCATCACCACCGGCTCGTGCGCCCCCTCGAGCTCCTCCACCACGGCGCGCGCGAGGTCCTCGTTGACGACGTTGTAGCCGAACTCGAACGCCTCGATCTCGTGGCGGCGGATGTCCGGCGCGTTTGAGAGGTCCCACAGGTAATGCTGGATGAACCACAGCATCGGGTTGGCGAACACGTTGTAGAAGCGGTCGTACGCGTCGGGGTCGCTCGCCACCAGGCGCACCTGGAACTCTTCGCCGGCGGGCGAGCGCACGGGGAACGCGCGGCCGCCGTGGCCACGCGATACCTCCAGGTCCTGCTCGCTCATCGCCGAGGCGATCCACACCGCCTCGCGGTGGGACGCCAGCCCGGTGAGCGCCGTCACCAGCCCGCCCGAGCCGCGCTGCACCTCGCCGCCCGCCTGGAAGGTCACCGGCCCTCGGTTGCTCACCAGCACCAGCGGGGCTCGCTGTGCCGGTGCGTCGCTCATCGCTGCAGTCCCTCCCGATACCGAGTCCTGGGGTGAGGACGCCCGGTGGCAAGGTCCGGGGAGGTGCGTCGCCGGCTCATGACTCTCGCAGCTCGTTGAAGATTCTTAGATAATCGCGCAGATAGCGCGGCGTGAGGAAGTTGGCGCGCACATGCTCCTTGCCGCGTTTGCCCAGCGACTTGCCCAGCGCGGGATCCTCGAGGATCTCGTACGCGCGCTCGGCGCACTGCTCGGTGCTGGAGACGAGGAAGCCGGTGACCCCGTCCTCGATCTGCAGGGGGATCCCGCCGACGGCGCCGCCGATGAACGGGCGCGCCTTCCAGATCGCCTCCGAGACGGTCAACCCGAAGCCCTCCCGGGTGGACTTCTGGATCAGCACGTCGGAGTGCGACTGGAACGCGTTGACCTCGATCGCGCCCACGTTGTTGAAGTTGTTGAGGATGTGTATGTCGGGGTCGCCGTCGGCGTGGGCGATCGTCGCGTTGAAGAAGTCCCACCCCTCGGGGTCGTCGCTGGCCATCGACCCGACCAGCGCCAGCTGCGCGGCGGGCACCCGCTCCTTGACGATGCGATACGCGTCGATCACCCCTAACGGGTCCTTCCACGGGTCAAAGCGCGACACCTGGCACATCAGCGGCCGGTCCACGTCGATCCCGAACTGGCCGCACACGTACGCGGCGTCTTCCGGCGATAGCCCCATGTTCTTCGGGGTCAGCGGGTCGATCGCGGGCGGCACGATGTTGACGTGGCCGCTCATCCCCGGCGGCACGTACTCCTGCATGTGGAACAGCGACTGGGGGTAGTCCTCGATGTAGGGCATCAGGTGCGCGATCGTCTCCGGGTTGGGAGTCGAGAGATCGATGTGGCAGCGCCACACCCACCCCTTCGCCTTGCCCGGCACCAAGCTGTGCAGCGCGGCCGGCTGGGGGTCGTGGATCAGGCACACGTCCCAGCCACCGGACAGCTCGCGGGCGTTCATCTCGTTGTAGCGTCTCCAAGTCTCCCACTGCTCCTCGTCGAGGTCCTCGGGGGCGCCCTGCAGGGCGTTGTGCATCAGCTTGGTCGCGTTGAAGAATTCCTCGCGCCCGTAGATCACCTGCCATTCGCACTCCAGCCCGACGTCGCGCATCAGCGGCACCAGCGTGTACAGGATCTCCGACACGCCCCCACCGAACGCGGTCGCGGAGACGTGCGCCACGCGGCTGCCCTGCAGCGGCTCCGCCAGCTCGCGGATCTCATCGATCAGGTCGCGCCCACAGATATGGGTGTAATCGGCGAGCGTCTTTGTTCCGACGGCGACGGGCTGGAGCACGCGCGCACGATACCGATCCTCCAGGCGCCCCGAGTGGGGTGGGGGGTTCGGGGCGGTGGTGGTGGCCGAAGGGATTTGGATATTTTGGATGGGCTTCGCCGGGGGGCGTGCGCAGTGCCGGCCGATCGTCGATCGTCCCGGCGGTGGGTGGCGTTATGGTTTCGCCTGCGTGCTCAACGGACGCATCTATCGCGCAGCCTTCCTTCCGCTGCTGTTCGCGCTGGTGATCGCGGGGTTCTCGCTCACCGGACGCCCCGCGCCGCTGAGCTCCAACCTCGCCCCCGACGCCTTCGAAGGCGCGCGCGCCTTCGCGACGCTCGAAATCCTCGCCCGGCGGTTCCCGGAACGCCGTCCCGGGAGCGCGGGCGACCGGGGGCTCGCCGCCTACGTGGCTGGGACGCTGCGGGGGCTGGGGAGCGCGGCCAAGGGCGGCTTCGCGGTGAGCACGCGCAGCGTGTCCGCGCAGACGATCGACGGGAAGCGCACGCTTACGACGGTGATCGCGCAGCGCCCCGGCACCACGGGGGAGGCGCCGATCGTGATCCTGGCCCACCGTGACGCGGCCGGCCGCGGCGCGAAGGCCGAGCTGTCCGCGACCGCGGCGCTGCTCGAACTCGCGCGGGTGCTCGCCGCCAGCGAGACCCAGCGCGCGATCGTGCTGGTGTCGAGCAGCGGCGGCTCCGGGGGCGACGCCGGCGCGGCCGACTTCGCCGCGCACGCCGGCGAACTGATGGGCGGTGCTGGGGGCGGTGGGGGTGCGGGAGCAGGTGCGGAGGGGACGACTGCGGGAGGGTCGGGCGAAGGGGCGAACGGCGAACGGCACGCCGGCGAAGGGGGATCGGAGGGGCCGGTCGACGCCGCGCTGGTGCTCGGCGATCTCGCGGGCACGCGCGCCTCCGGGTCGCTCCTTGCGTCGTTCTCGTCCTCCCCCGGCTCGGCGCCGGTGCTGCTGCAGAGCACCGTCGCGCAGGCGCTCGCCCAGCAGACGGGGGTCTCGAGCAGCGCCCCGGGGACGCTCGCCCAGCTCGCGCACCTCGTCTTCCCGCTTGCGGGTGGCGAACAGGGACCGCTCGATGCCCGCGGGCTGCCCGCGGTGCTGGTGGGGGCCGGCGGCGAACAGGCTCCAGCGGCCGGCGAACCGGTGAGCGCGGCGCGGCTGGAAGCGCTCGGGCGTGCAGCCCTCACCGCGGTGTATGCGCTGGACGGCGGGCCAGCGGCAGCCGGCGGCGAAGCTAACGGCGGACTGGCAACGGGGCTGCCGATCCAACACAAGGCGATCCCCGCGTGGGCGTTGCGACTGCTGGTGGCGGCGCTGGCGCTGCCCGCGCTGGCGGTGCTCGGAGACGGTCTCGCGCGCCTGCGCCGACGGCGTGTGCCGATCGGGCGCTGGGTGGTGTGGGCGCTTGCGTGCGCGCTTCCGTTCCTGCTCTGTGCGGTATTCGCAATGCTGCTGGGCTCCCTCGGCGCGATCCCCGCGCCGCGCCCGCCCGTCTCCCCGGCGGCGTTGCCGTTCGACAACCACGCCCTGGAGGCGGTGCTCGCGAGCGCGCTTGTGCTGGTGCTCGCCTGGCTGGCATGGCCGGCGCTGATGCGCCGGCTCGGGCTCCCCGTCCGCCCGGGCGCCGACGCGGCGACGCTCGGGATGCTGCTCGTGCTGGGCGTCCTCACGGCGGTGGTGTGGGTGTTCGACCCGCTGACCGCGCTGCTGCTCCTACCCGCCTTGAACCTGTGGCTGGTGCTCGCCGAAACGGGATGCGAGCCACCGGCTCGCGTCTCCCGGCTTCGGTCGCCGCGCCCCCCGGCGGGTGGGGTGCAGGCGAGCGTGGATCGGCGGAGGTCGCGTCCAGGCGCTCGTGCTGGTGGCGCTCGGCGTGCTGCCGCTCGTGTTGCTGATCGCCTTCTACGCCGGCCAGCTCGATCTTGGGCTCGGGGGCGTGGCGCACACCGCGCTGCTGCTGCTCGCCGGCGGGCGTATCGGGCTCGCGGGTGCGGTGCTGTGGAGCGTCGCCTTCGGCTGTCTCGCCGCGGCGCTGCTGGTGGCGCTAGCCCCGGGCCGCGCTGGCGAGAACGACGCGGGCGAGCCGTATGAGTGGGTCGGCGATCGCGAGCCGATCAAGATCCGCGGGCCGCTGTCCTATGCTGGACCCGGATCGCTGGGTGGCACGGAGTCAGCCCTGCGACAGTAAGTGACGCCGCCTCAAAGGAGCCGCCGGCAGGTCGTGTCCGAGATCCTCTACACCACCAGCCCTCCCGTGCACGGACGCCGGGGCGCTCGGCGCGGGCGCCGCGCGCTGCGGGCGCTCTCGAGCACGCTGATCGTCTTGGGGGCGTTGGCGCTGCTCGACGTCGGGGTCACGCTGGTGTGGCAGGAGCCGTTCTCGGCGTTGTATGCCAAATTGCAGCAAGACCACCTGCGTGGCGCGCTGCGCACGCTCGAACACGCCAAGCCGACCGTGTTCGAGAACGCCCGCCTGCAGCGGCTTGCGGACGAGCGCCGGCGCGTCGCCTTCCTGGCGAGCGAGCTCGCGCGGCACGCGACGCTCGGCAGCGCGGTCGGCAGCATCCGCATCCCGCGCATCGGCGCCGACTTCGTGCTGGTGTACGGCACGGGCACCGAAGAACTGGAGAAGGGTCCGGGGATCTACACGCAGAGCATCTACCCCGGCAGCCGCTTCCCCGGCCTGGGGGCGACCACCGCGATCGCCGGCCACCGCACCACCTTCCTCGCGCCCTTCCGCCACATCGACGAGTTGCGCCGCGGCGATCGGATCGTGCTGGACATGCCCTACGCGCACTTCGTCTACACCGTGATCGGGCACCGCAGCGTCCTCCCCTCCGACGTGGCCGCGGCGATCCGTCACGCCCGCTACAGCCGTCTCGTGATCTCCGCCTGCACTCCCCTGTTCAGCGCCGCCGAACGGCTGCTGGTGTATGCGCGCCTCACCGCGACCACGCCGGTGGGGGCGGCGCTGGCGCCCCGCCGTCTCACGCGGCGCTCGCCACCGCCTCCGCTGCGAGCGCCACTGCCTCGGCTGCAAGCATGACTCGTGCCGGTCGCTCTGCGGTACAGACGGGTGAGTCCTCTGCCGCCAGCGACAGCGCTTCCACAGCCAGCGCCACCGCCTCGGCCGCGAGCTCGAAAGGGACCGGCCCTTCGGCGACCCCGACCAACGCCAGTCCCTCGGTGGCCGCGGGCAGCGCCGGCGCCTGCGCCGCCGATGCGGCCAGGCTGGGCGCATCGGCCGGTTCGATGCGCCGGCGTCCGAGTATCGCCAGCACCGCGGCCGCGGCCACGCCGACGCAGCCCAGCGCGAATGCCGCACCCGCGCCCCGAGCGTCGATCAGCGATCCCCCCAGTGCCGAGCCCCCGGCCATGCCGGCGATGGTTGCGGCGCGATGCCAGGTGAACGCCTCCGTCACGGTGCCCTCTGGCGCGAGCGCTCCAACGAGCGAGAATTGGCAGGAGATCATCGGCGCCAGGCAGAGCCCGGCGAGCACGCTGAGGGCGAACACGGGGGCGAGCGAGTGCACCGCGATCAGCGGCGCGACCGCCACCGCCATCGCCATCATGATCGCGCTGTAGCGCCGGCCGATCGCGAGCGCCCAGCTCCTGGCTGAGTAGATCAGGCCGCCGGTCATGCTGCCGAGGCTGAACAGGGCGAGCAGCGGGCCGGATGACCAGCGCGCGCCCTGCTGCACCGCGAGCGCCGGCAGCCCCACCTCGACCGCTCCGATCACCACCCCCGCGAGCGCAACCGTGTACAGCAGTAGGCGCAGGTTGGGGCTGGCGCCCAGCGCGCTCCCTCGCCGGCGCTCCCGCCGCTCCGCGCGCCAGCCGCGGGAGATCCCGGAGGAGGCAAAGTAGATGGTCCCAACGACCGTGAGCGCGGCGCACAGCAGCACCGCCGCGGCGGGCGAGACGAACCCCGCCGTCAGGCCCACCAGCAGGGGCCCGAGCGTCCAGATCGTCTCCTGGGTGGTCGCGTCGAGGGCGTAGGCGGTCTGCAGCTCCTCGCCGTGGGCGACCTCCGCCCACAGCGCACGCACGCAGCCCCCGATCGGCGGCAGCGCGCCGCCCGCGAGTGCCGCGAGCGCGACGGTGGCCGCCGCCGGCGCGCCCGCCTGTGTGACGAGCACCAGCGCCACCAGCAGCCCCGCCTGGGCGGCGGCGGCGGGCAGCAGCACGGGCGTCTGCCCATGCCGGTCGACAAGCGCCCCGAGCAGTGGGCCGATCAGCGCGCCCGCCAGTGAAAATGCCCCCACCGCGAGGCCCGCCACCAGGAAGGAGCCGGTTCTCCCGTGGACGAACAGCAGGATCGCCAGCGAGAACATGCCCGAGGGCAGGCGCCCCACCACCGAGCTGACCAGCAGCCGCCCGACGCCCGGCGCGGAAAACAGAGCGCGGTAGCGGGCGATCACTGCGGGCTCACGATCGCGCCCCGTTCAGGGGGTCTTATGCCACCGACTCGCGTTGCGGCGCGCTCGCCTGCTCGACGGGTGAGGGGCTCGCCTGCTCGATCGCTGGGGCGCCCGCCTGCTCCACGGTGCGCAGCTCGCCCAGCTGAGCTAGCTCCTCCAGCGCGGCGATCAGCGTGTCGACCTCGGCGTCGGTGTTGGCCGCGGTCAGCTGCACGCGGAAGCCGACCTCATCGCGGGGCACCAGCGGGTAGGCCGCGAGCGTGACGTACACGCCACGGTCGAACAGCAGTTGCCCCACCTCGCCGATGCGCGCGTGGTCGCGCAGCGGGATCTCGACGATTGGCAGCCCCGAGTGATTGGGAGTGAAAATTTCAAGGCTTGTCGAGGCACCCGAGCACCCGGGCGGTGTGCCTCCAGACGCGCTCGCGCAGCTGCTCCCCGCGGCGCTCGTTGACGTCGAAGCCCGCGAGCGTCGTTGCCAGCGAGGCGACCGGGGAGGGTCCCGAGTAGAGGTAGGGCGCCGCCGCGACCTTCAGCATCTCCTTCAGCTCGGTGGGGCAGGCGATGAACGCCAGCAGCGAGGAGTACGACTTGGAGAAGCCCCCCACGAGGATCAGGTTCTCGTAGCTCTCCCCGTAGTAGCGGACGATGCTGTTGCCGCGCATCCCGTAGGGGCAGCGCTCGGCGGGGCCGCGCTCGCCGATCACGCCAAAGCCGTGCGCGTCGTCCACGTACAGCAGCGCCCCGTGCGCGCGCGCCACCGCCGCGAAGGCGCGTACGTCCGGGGGGTTGCCGGTCATGCTGTTGACCCCATCCATGCACACCAGGCGCGGCTCGCCGCGCGCGCCGCGCAGCAGTTCGTCGAGGTGCTGGGGATCTTCGAAGCGGAAGCGCTTCACGGCGGCGCCGTGCGCGCGCGCCATCTGACAGCCGTCGTAGATCGTCTTGTGCGCGCGCGAGTCCAGGAAGATCGTGCCCGACCCCGCGAGCACGGGGATCGTCGAGAGGTGGATGTGGGTGATCGTCGGCAGCACCAGCGAGTCCGCGCTGCCGAGCAGCGCCGTGAGACGCTCCTCGATCTGCTCGTACAGCACGGGGCTGCCCAGCAGCCGCGACCAGCTCGGATGCGTGCCCCACGCGTCCAGGTAGGCCGGCACCGCCTCGATGATCTCGTGATCGAGATCGAACCCCAGGTAGTTGCAGGAGGCGAAGTCAGCCAGCCACTGCGACCCCACGCGGATCATGCGTCCCGCGACCTCCTCGATCACGGCGTCCATCATCGGATGCGAGCGCGTCAGCGCCGTGAGGTCGCGCAGCGCCTCGGAGGAGCCCCTGCTCGCGGCTTGGCCGTTGTGCCCATTGCTGCTGTGCCCGTTTTGCGAGGGCGCGCCGAGCGCGGTGCCGTTTTGGCTCTGCCCATCCATCCCGTCGAGCTCCCCGTTTAGCTGCTCCTGCCCGCCCACGCCGTCGATCTCCTCGCCCCCGACCTCGGGCTGCGGCTGGGCGCGCAGCAGCGCGTCGAGGTCGATCGCCGGCAGCGGGCGCGAGAGCGCGTACCCCTGAACCAGCTCGCAATGGTTGGCCACCAGTGAGCTCCATGTCACCTGGTCCTCGATTCCCTCCGCCACCACGCGGATGCCGATCGAGTGCGCGAGCTGGATCGTGGCCTGCACGATCGCCGCGTCGACCGGGTCGGTGGTCATCCGCCCGACGAACGAGCGGTCGATCTTGACCTCCCCCACGGGCAGCGACTTGAGGTGGGTGAGCGAGGAGAAGCCAGTGCCGAAATCGTCGAGCGAGAGGCCGAGGCCGAGCTCGCCGAGCTGCGCGAGCACGTCGCCGACGCGCACGGGGTCGGCGAGCACCATGTTCTCGGTGACCTCCAGCACGAGCGCCTCCGGGGGCAGTCCGTGGGCTTCGAGCGTCGCGGCGACCTCCGCCGGGAACTGCGTGTCCTGCAGGTCGGCCACCGTCGTGTTCACGGCGACGTGCAGATCGAAGCCTTCATCGCGCCAGATCCGAGCCTGCGTGAGCGCCAGGTCGAGCATCCTGCGCGTCAGCGCCCGCCCCAGGCCGGCCTGCTCGGCGACGGTCACGAACTCCGCCGGGGAGATCAGCCCGCGCGTGGGATGCTGCCAGCGCACGAGCGCCTCGACGCCGACGATCCGGCGGCTACCCGCGTCCGCCTTGGGCTGGAAGTGAGCTTCGATCTCTCCGTTCTCGAGCGCGTGCGAGAGTTCTCCGGCGAGCGTGAGGCGCTCCAGCGAGTGTTTGTCGCGCTCTCGCGCATAGCACGCATACCCGGATTGCGCGGCCTTCGCCTCGTACATCGCCACGTCGGCGTGCTGCATCAGTTGCTCGTCGTTCTCGGCGTGCTCGGGGAACAGCGCGATCCCGATGCTCGCGGTCACACGCAACCCCACGCTCTTGATCGGGAAGGGCTGGGCAATCGCCTTGAGGATCTTCTCCGCGACCAGCTCGGAGCTCGCGCCGTCGCTCGAATCGGAGAGCAGCACGCCGAACTCGTCTCCCCCCAAGCGGGCGGCGGTGTCGCTGGCGCGCAGCACCTCGTGCAGCCGCTCGCCCACCTGGCGCAGCAGCTGATCCCCGGCGTCGTGGCCGAGCGTGTCGTTGAGCTCCTTGAAGTGGTCGAGGTCGACGATCAGCAGCGCCACGCTCTCGCCGGTCGCCCTCGAGGCGATGATCCCATCGCGCACGCAGCGCAGGAAGTGGCGGCGGTTGGGCATCGAGGTGAGATCGTCGGTGAGCGCCTGGCGGCGCGTTTCGGCGAGCGCGCGCACGTCGCGGAACGTAAGCGCCGTGCGCGCGAACGCGAACACCATCGTCCCCATCGCGAGCGCCAGCGCGATTGGGTCGAGGCGGCTGAAGTGGTCGTAGATGAGCAGCCCAAGCGCGCTCACGGTGAACGCCGCCGGGATCGTGAGCACCGCACCGCTCGGGACGGTGTCGGTCTCGATCGTCGCGCGCGGCTGCCAAGCGGCGATCGCCAGCAGCATCACGCCGATGTCGTAGGTCATGTTCGTCAGCGCGCTCGGAGCCGACGCTCCCCCCGCCACCTGCAGCGCGTACATGCAGTCCGCCGCGGCCAGCGCGATGAAGCCGGCGCCCAGCATCGCCCACATGCGGTCCAGCCGCCACCCGCGCAGCGCGAGCACCCCCACCACCAGCGCGGCGAGCAGCAGGTCGCAGAGGGGGTAGGCCATCTCGGTGATCACGGCCGCCGTGCCCCCCGAGACCGTCGCCAGCACCGGACGCACCACGATCGCCGCCCCGATTGCCGCGATCCCGAGCCCGGCGACGATGCCGTCGAGCCACATCCGCGCCGGCACCCGCCGCTCGCGCACCCCCGCCAGGCCGACGATTCCGAGGTAGCAGCACGGGTACAGCGTCAGCCACATCCCGTCGCAGATCGAGGGGATCGGAGGGTTGGGGAGGTGTTCGATCCACGCCGCCCACAGCACGTTGCCGAGGCCGTAGATCGAGATGCCGAACGCGAAGATCATCCACGACGTCCGGGCTTCGGTGGTGCGCACCGCCCGCCAGCACACGATCACCCCCACGAGGATGTAAACGGCCGAGGTGATCCAGTCGCGGATCGGTTCTTCCACGGAGCTCCCGCCGAGCCCGAATACGGCGTGGACGCCGGTCGCCACGACGAGCGCGATCAGCACCGCCGTGACGGCGCCCAGCATGCGGCGCTCGCGGCGCCCTAGCACCGAGTCCAGCGGCAGCAGTGATGTGCGCATGGCACGAATATCGGACGCCGCGGATATATCTTGACCGTCGGTATATTCGGGTAGTCCTATGTATCTCGGATCGATGCGGTTGGACGCGGTCCGGATCGGCCTCCCGGGGCGCTCTTAAGCCGCCGCCGGACTCACCAGCGGTGCTCAAACCCCTCCAACTGCTGGACGTGCCCTCCTTCGTCGAGCAGTGCCACCCCTGCCCGGTCAGCCCCGTCCGCGGCCTGCGCCACGCGTCCAATCCACGTGACCTGCGCATCCCCTGCCGCGGCGAGCGCCGATTCGGCTCGCTCGCGGTCCGCGGGATCCAGGCAGACGCACAGCTCGTAGTCCTCGCCGGCGCCGGCGGCGAGCTGCCATGCGGGCACCCCCAACTCGGCCGCGATCTCCGGGAGCCCCTCCTCCAAAGGGAGTGCGGCCAGGTCGATCTCCACGCGCACCCCGCTCGCGCGGGCGATATGGCCGGCGTCGGTCCCCAGGCCGTCGGAGAGGTCGATCATGGCTCGCGCCCCGGCGTTCGCCAGCGCGCGGCCCTCGGCCAGGCGAGGCACCGGGTTGCGCAGCCGCGCCAGCGCCGCAGCCGCGGCGGGCGTGGCGCGAGCCCGTCCTTCCAGCACCGCCAACCCGGCGCCGGCCCCGCCGAGGCGGCCGGTCACCCCGACGAGGTCGCCGACACGGGCTCCGTCGCGCCCGACCAGCTCATCCTCGGAGTCGGCCCAGCCGACGGCCGTGATCGACACCATCAGCGCTGGCGCCGCCACCACGTCGCCGCCGGCGACCGTGACCCCGCTGGCACGCGCGAGCGCGTGCGCACCACCCACCAGCTCGAGCGCCTGCGCCTCGGTCAGTCCCGGCGGCAGTCCCAGCGCGAGGTAGGCCTCGCCCGGCTCGGCGCCCATCGCGGCGAGGTCCGACAGCGCCGCGGCGAGCGCCCGGCCTCCCACCTGCGCGGGTGTCATCCAGCCCTCCCCCAGGCGAAAGTGCACCCCCTCGATCATCGCGTCCACCGAGGTCACGCACACTGCGCGGGCGCGCACCACGGCAGCGTCGTCGCCGATTCCGCGCAGCACGCGACCGTTGGCGGGACCGCCGGCACCGGTGCTCAACTCGCGCGCGATCGACTCGATCAGCGAGCGCTCGCGGTTGACGCCGCGCGGCGGTGGCGAGCTCGCGGGCGGCTCAGGGCCCACTGCGCCCCGAACCTCAGCGATGCCGGTAGACGATGCGCGCGCGGTCGAGATCGTAGGGGGAGAGCTCGCAGCGGACCCGATCCCCGGGGAGGATGCGGATCCTGAAGCGGCGCATCTTGCCGGCGACGTGACCGAGCACCACGTGATCGTTGTCGAGCTTCACGCGGAACATCGCGTTCGGCAGCGCCTCGATCACCTCGCCCTCGAATTCGACCTTGTCTTCCTTTGCCACGAGTGCGCACAACCTAGCAGCAGGCGGTCATCACGGCGGCGCGGTGCCGCCGCTGGTGGCGCCCCCGGAGCCGCCGCCGGCGCTGGGAGTGCTGGTATTGGGCCCGCCCCCCCCGCCGCCACCCGGTTCGGCCTGGGCTTTGTTTGGAGCGGCTGGTTCGGCAGGCGCTTTTTCGCTCGGCGTCCCGGCTCCAGCCTGCGGTTCGGCGCCCGCTGCCGGCGCTTCTCTGCCCGTGCCCGGAGCGGCGGTTTCCCTGCCGTGACGGGATTTGCCCGAACCCGCGTGAGCGGCTCCGTGACCAGCGCCGATGCCGGGAATCGCTTCCAGCCCAGTGCCGGGCACGGCAGACTGGCCCATGGTCTCGTATTTGCCGAAGAAGGGTTTGTACACGAGCGGTTCGGTCGGCTGTGGAAATTCCACGCAGGGCTCTCCTTCGGTGACCGCCGCCATGTAGTCGTGCCAGATCACCGCGGGCAGCGCTCCGCCCTGCTGGGCTTCGCCGTGGACGTCGGTCATCGGGACGCGGCTGTTGGGGTAGCCCATCCACACCACCGTGGCGTATTCGGGCGTGTAGCCGTCGAGCCAGGCGTCGACCAGTTCGGTGGTCGTGCCGGTCTTGGCGGCGGTGGGGCAGTCGATCGCCGAGCGCACCGCAGTGCCGCTGAGAACGTTCTCGTGGAGGATCGTGGTCTCCTCGGCGGTGACCCCGTCGGAGAGCACCTTCACGCGGTGCGGTTTGCCCCAGCTCGAATCGACGCGCCCGCCGGGGAACACGACCTTGGTGATCGCGATCGGCGTGTTGCGGTAGCCGCCGTCGGCGAGCGTGGAGTACACGTCGGCCATTTCCAGCGGCGTGACCCCCAGTTCGAGGCCGCCCAGCGCCTGCGAGGGATTGCCGAGCAGATGGGTTTTGACGCCCATCTTGTACGCCATTTCGGTGATCGATTCCTCGCCGAGATCGGCGGCGAGCTGCGCGTAGACGGTGTTGTCGGATGCGAGCGTGGCCTGCACCAGATTGAGCTCTTTGTTCAGCGAGGTGCCCTCGAAGGTCTTGACTTCATAGTTGGGTTCCGCTTCCAGCCACCCTTTGACCAGGGTGTGGGAGAGGTAGGAGGTGGTATTGGGATCGACCCCCCGGGAGAGGGCATCGGCGAGGTCGATCGCCTTGAAGGTCGATCCCGGCTGGCGGTGGCCTTCGGAGGCGAGGTTGAACTGCGACTGCTCGTAGCTCTCGGACTCCGCCATCGTTTCGATGTAGCCGTTGTGGGGGTCGATCGTGACGATCGCCGACGCCGGGTCTCCGGTCTCGTCGAGCACTTCGGCGATCGCGTTGTGCGCGAGTTCCTGCGTGTGCAGGTTGAGCGTGGTGTGGACCTGCAGCCCGCCCCGTTCCACCGTTTTGCGCCCATAGCGGTCGATCAGCTGCTGGCGGACGTATTCGAAGAAGAATTCTTCTTTGCGCTGCGAGTAGAAGTCGCCGTGGCGGACCTCCAGCGGCGTGCGCTGGGCGGCCGCTGCCTGCGCCGGGGTGATGTAGCGCAGATCGGCCATCTTGCGCAGCACCTCGTTGCGTCGCTGGCGGGCGGCGGCGGGGTATAGGAGGGGGTTGTATTCGGAGGGCGCCTGGGGCAGGCCGGCGAGCAGCGCCGCCTGCTCGAGGTCGAGCTGGGCGGCGGGTTTGTCGAAGAAGATCCGCGAGGCGGCCTGCACCCCGATCGCGGTCTGCCCGCCGACGGTGCCGTAGGGAACGCTGTTGAGATAGCTGGTGAGGATCGAGCGCTTGCTGTGGTGTTCGTTGTATTCGAGCGCCAGCTTCGCCTCGGTGATCTTCTGCTTGAGCGTGCGCTCGTCGCCGCCGAGGTACAGGTTGCGCATCAGCTGCATCGTGATCGTGGACGCTCCCTGGATCGCTTCGCCGTGCACGAGGTCCTTGACGGCGGCGCGGAAGATCCCGGTCGGATCGATGCCGTCGTCTCTGTAGAAGCGCTGGTCCTCGATCGCGACTGTGGCGTTGGAGAGGTCGGCGGGGATCTGCGACCAGGGGATCGGCGAGCGCAGCTCGTTGGACTGGATGAACCCGAGGCGGGTGCCGTTGGCGGCGAACACCTGCGAGGAGGCGCCTTCGACGATCGGGTGGCGCCCGGCGAGGCCCGGCGTCGAGTCTGCGACCGAGATCACGTACGCCACCGCACCGACGGCGCCAAGGAACAGCGCGCTCGCCAGCGCGATCAGCGCGACGAACAGGACGCGGGAGGGCGCCCGGTGATTGCGGCGGCGCTGGCGTGCGAGTCTGGACATGCGAAGTGGATGCGAGAAGCTGCTTGTGTGAGGGTACCTCCCCGATCTGTGATTTCCTGCCAGTCACGTCCGTGAGCTCCGCACGGTTGAGCGCGAGATCGAGACACGGGCGCCCAACAGATGAGCAGCGACACCGCCGAGATGGCCGTTGTGGACGGCGCGGGCAAGCTTGCCGCCGCGACGCTCGTCGACGTCTCCGATTCGCCGGACCCCGAGGTCCCTGACGCGTCGGGCTGGTATGGGCGGCTCCGCGCGGACTCGGCGCGGATGACGGCGGTGCGCGACTGCTGGCGGGCGCTGTGGGTCTCACGTCTGATCGTGCTCGTGGCGGGTGTGGGGGCAGTCGCGGTGTTCGGCGTGGGGCGGGCGCGCAGCGCCTTCGACCCGGCCGGGGTGACGAGCGGCTTCGGCTGGCTCGGCAACCTGCTGGTGGCCCCCGTGGCGCGCTGGGACGCGGTGTGGTACCTGGTGATCGCCCACTACGGCTACCGCCCCGAACTGGCTGCCTTCGGCACCGCCCCGCGAGCGGCCTTCTTCCCGCTCTACCCGCTCGGTGTACGCGCGATCTCGGAGCTGGGCGCCCCGCCGATCGCCGCGGGGGTGGCGCTCTCGCTGGTGGCGCTGGCGGCGGCGCTGTACGGGATCCACCGCCTCAGCACGCTGGAGCTCGGCCGCCTTACTGGCCAAAACGGGGATGCTGGCCGAACGGGGGATGCTGGCCGATTCGGGGATGCGAGCGAAGCGAGTGTCCCCCGCTTCGGTCGAAGGCGAGTGTCTCCCGGCTTCGGTCGAAGGCGAGTGTCTCCCGGCTTCGGTCACAACGCCCACCGCGGCGACGTGGCGCGGCTGGCGGTGCTCGTGACGGCGCTCGCGCCGATGGCGTTCTTCCTCTCCGCGGTCTACTCGGAGTCGCTGTACCTGGCGCTGTCGGTGGGCCTGTTCTGGTGCGCGCGCCAGGGGCGGTGGGGATGGGCTGGGGTGTTGGGGGCGCTCGCGAGCGCCACACGCAGCGCCGGGCTGGTGCTGGTCGTGCCGATGGTGGTGCTCTATCTGTACGGGCCGCGGGAGGACCGCCCACCTGACTTCCCCGACCGCGCGTGGTGGCAGCCGCGCTATACCGTGCGCCGCGACGCGCTGTGGGTGGCGGCGCTGCCGGTCGGGGTGGGCGCGTACATGGCCTACCTGGCGCTGGCGGGCGGCAGCGCGATGCTGCCGTTCCACGCCCAGGAGGCGTGGAACAGGCACTTCGCCGGCCCGTACGTGGCTGTGTGGGACGGCGCGCGCGCGGCCTTCGACGGGATGCGCCAGCTGCTCTCCTTCCAGCGCGCGCACGTGTACTTCAAAGTAGCTGGGGGGGACCCGTTCGTGGACGCGGGACACAACGTGATGCTGTTCGCGTTCCTGCTCGCGGCGGTGCCGATGGTGATCGGCGTGCTGCGCCGCCTGCCGCTGGCGTATGGCGCGTACGTGCTGGCGGCGCTCGCGCTGCCGCTCTCCTACCCGGTGGCGCCCCAGCCGCTGATGTCGCTGCCGCGCTTCGAGGTGGTGCTGTTCCCGCTGGCGATGTGGCTGGGTGCATGGCTGGCGGAACGGCCGCGGGTGCGCCTGCCGGTGCTGGCGGCGATGGCGCTGCTGATGGCCCTGTTCGTGGGCGAGTTCGCGACGTGGCATTGGGTGGCGTAGACATCGACGCAGTGCTGCTGGATGGGTTGGGCACGCTGGTGGCGCTCGAGCCGCCGTGGCCGAGGCTGGTGGAGCGGCTGCGCGACGCTCACGGCGTCGAGCTCTCGCTCGTCGGCGCGGAGCGCGCCTTCCGCGCGGAGATCGCCTACTACCGGATCCACCACTGCGAGGGACGCGACCCGGGCTCGCTGCAGGATCTGCGCCGCCGCTGCGCGGAGGTGCTCCACGCGCAGCTGCCGGAAGCGGTGCAGCGAACCCTCCCGCTCGCACAGCTGACGGCAGCGATGCTCGACGCCCTGCGCTTCAGCGCCCACCCCGACGCGCCCGCGGCACTCGCGCGACTGCGCGCCCGCGACCTGACGCTGGTGGTCGTGAGCAACTGGGATGTATCGCTGCCGGCGGTGCTGCGCAATGTGGGCCTCGACAAGATGGTGGATGGCGTGGTGACCTCGGCCGAGGTGGGGCACCCAAAGCCGGCGTCAGAGATGTTCGCCGCTGCGCTGGCGCTTGCCGGGTGCGCCCCCGAGCGGGCGGTGCACGTAGGAGACTCGCTCGACCAGGATGTCCACGGAGCGCTCGCCGCAGGCATCCGCGCGGTGCTGCTGCGCCGCGACGATGCCGAGCCCGCGGAACCGCCCTCGGGCGTGCCGAGGATCTCTTCGCTGGCGGGGCTGCCACCGTTGCTTGGATGAGGCGCCGCGGGTTGGGCGGCGAGGACGATGGCGTGGATGGTGAACATTGACCGTAAGCTGGCTTGACCCAGACGACGATGATCCGCACATGGAGCTCCAGCCCGACATCCCCTCCCACCCACAGCTCGAGTCCGACCTCGTCCTCTTCCCGCTCGAGCCCTATAGCGCTCCCGCGCCGAGTGAACCGTCCGGCCCGTCCGGCCCACGGTTGCCAGCCGATACCTGGCCGTGGTGGATGGCGCCGGCGGCGCTCTTCGGCGGGCTGCTGCTGGCCGCGGTGGGGGGGCTGGTGGTGGACATCCCGGCGGCGCTGTTCGGGGTCGGCATCACCTCCTCCTCGATCCCCGGATGGTTGGAGATCGTCGACACCGTCGTGCAGGACGCGGCCTTCGTGCTGGTGGCGGTGCTGCTCGCCAAAGTCGGCGGACGCACGGTGCGCGCATGGCAGTTCGGGCTGCAGCGTCCCGGCATCGGCTGGCTGAGCCCCCGCCTCGGCTGGCTGTGGGCGTTGGGCATGATCCTCGTGACGCTGTTCACGTTCCTGGTGTTCAGCGCGATTTGGGCGGAGATCCTCAACGTCAACACGAAAGAGAAGCTGCTCGAACAGCTGGGCGCGGGCGAAGGCACCACGCTGCTGCTGCTGAGCGCGTGGCTGACGTGCGTGGTCGCGCCGATCTGCGAGGAGTTCCTGTTTCGCGGCTTCATCTTCCGCGCGCTGTACAACTGGCGGGGCCTGTGGCCGGCGGCGCTGATCACGGGCCTGGTGTTCGGCGGCGTGCACACCGGCTCGGCGCCGCTTGTCGATCTGATTCCGCTGGCGTCGCTGGGGTTCGGGCTGTGCCTGCTGTACCGCTACACCGGCTCGCTGTACCCGTGCATCGCGACGCACTGCCTGAACAACTGCCTCGCCTTCGGGGCGCTGGAGGGCTGGGGCTGGCAGATTCCGGTGCTGACGGTCGCCGCGCTGGGCACGATCGCGCTGTTCGGGCTGGCGCTGCGCCAGGTGGGAGTGATCACCCTGCCGCCGCCGGTCGTTGCCACCTGACACCTCGCCGCCGGCGGCTTCCATTGCAACCCTGATATTTCGCCGCCGACTGCTTCCATTGCAACCCTGATATTTCGCCGCCGACTGCTTCCATCGCAACCCTGATATTTCGCCGCCGACTGCTGATTGCAACCCTTGCTACCTCGCCTCCGTGGTCGTTGCGAGCAGATGTGTCGCGCCGACTTCGTAGCATCGAAGAGGATGGTTGCAACTCCTCCACCGCCATCGCCGCCGAGCCCAATCGCCGGACATATGAGGCTCGCGACCCGGCACGTCCGAGGCCGTCCGGCGTTTCAGCTCACCGGCGAACGCCTCGTCGTGAGTGGCGTGGTGCGCCCGTTCGAGGCCGGACAGACGGTGACCGTGCGCTTCGAGCGGGACGGACGCAGGGTCGCGACGAACACGGTGAGCGTGCTGCCCGGGCCCGGCGGGGCGGGGCGCTTTCGCCTCGGCTACTCGAGCTCCCGGCCCGGCCTGGTGCAGGTGAGTGCGGCACACAGCGCCACACCGCAGATGACGGCGTTCAGGGCAAGACCGGTGGAGATGCGCGTGATCGCCCCCGACATGAGCGAAGGCGCACGTGGCCCGGGGGTGTGGGTGCTGCAGTCGGCGCTGAGCGCACTGCACTACGCGGTGCCGCTGAACGGTGTCTTCGAGGAAGGGACGGGCCAGGCGGTGACGGCCTACCGCAAGCTGACGGGACTCGCGCGCGTGCCCGACACAGACGCCCAGGTCTTCCACCTGCTGCAGCGGAGAGCGGGCGCCTTCCGCGTGCGCTACCGCCGAGACGGCAGACATGTCGAGGCCGATCTCGCCGCCCAGGTGCTCGCCGAGATCGAACCGGGCGGGCGCGTGCAGCGCATCTACACGATCAGCTCGGGCAAGCCCTCGACCCCGACGGTGCTGGGCCGCTTCCGGGTCTACCTCAAGACGCCCGGGGTCAACTCGGAGGAGATGGTGGACTCCAACTACTTCATCCGCGGCTACGCGATCCACGGTTACCCCGAAGTGCCCACATACGCCGCCAGCCACGGCTGCCTGCGGGTGCCGATCCCAGACGCGCCAGCGATCTACGCGTGGGTTCGGCTCGGGACCCCCGTGGACGTGTACTACTGACGGGCCGGCTTGGACTGACGGGCCGGCTTGGAACGTGTTTCAAAGAGGCGCGCCGGGTTTTCTTGAAAGCCGTTCCTACACCCTGAGACGCAGGAAGCGCGCCAGAAAACCGAGCCCAACCCCGTAGACGAGCAGGGCCATCACCGTGCCCACCCCGCGGATCACCCACTGGCTGGTCGAGCCAGCGGTGATCCCGGAGAAGGGCGAAGTGAGCTTGCCGGCGACTTCGTCGATCACTTTGTGCGCTTCACCCTCCTTCGCGGGGGGCGCGGCCGGCTTGGATGTTGGGCCCCCATTCGTCCCGTTCAACGCTTCCTGCTGATGGGTGGAAGCGCTGCTGGTCTGATCGATTACGAACAGCCCGAAAGAGACGATCACGATCAGGCAGGCGATCCGCGAGCCGATCCGCAGCAGTGCTACGAGCGCGACGAGCATGACCCGACCTCAATGGCGAGTGGCGCCCGGACGGTGGCGTTCGCGAGAGACCACACAAGCGCGCACGTCGGCACGGTGCCACCTGCAGGCGGGTGGCAGGCGCACAAGCGGGGCGAGCGGCCGCGCGAGCGGGCCGAGCGGGCCGGGCGGGCCGGGCGGGCCGGGCGGGCCGGGCGGGAGAGCATCGAGCTAGATTAGATCCCCAAGTGGACACTGTGGCCGAACCTACGAGCGGCCTGCAAGCCGCGCGCGCGCGGCTGCGGGAGGATCTGCGCGCACATGCGCTGGTGATCGGCGAGGTGACGCTCACCAGCGGACGCAAAGCGCAGTACTACGTCGACGCCAAGCGCGCGATCCTGCTGCCCGACACGTTCGCCGCGATCGGCGCGCTCGTCGCCGATCGGGTCCACGCGTGGGGGGCGACTGCGGTCGGCGGCGTTCCCGTGAGCGCGATCCCGGTGGCGTGCGCGGCGCTCGCGGCGGGCGTCCCGAAGGCGTTCATCGTGCGCAAAGAGCGCAAGGAGCACGGCCTGCAACGCTGGATCGAGGGCCCCGAGCTCGCGCCGGATGAGCGCTGCGTGATCGTCGAGGACGTCGTCACGACCGGGGGCTCCACGATCGAGGCGCTGGAGCGCGTGCGCAGCGAGGGTCTGACGGTGGTGGGCGTGGTGAGCGTACTCGACCGCCTGGCCAGCGGAGCGCAGGCGATCCAGGCGGCGCTTGGCGAGGGGCAGGGCGAGTACGTGGCGCTCACCACGATCGACGAGATCTACCCGCGGCGGCCCGACCGGTGATGGCCGGGCGCAGCCGTTCCAACCGATCCGGCCCGCCAGCTCGCTCCCGGCCGCTGGTCGTCAGGGACGCGTGCGACAGCGATGTGCCCGAGCTGCTCGAGATGTTCGTCGAGTTGGCCGAGTACGAGGACCTCCTGCACGAGCTGCACGCCACCGAGAAACAGTTGAGCGAAGCTCTGTTCGGCTCCCGCCCGGCGGCAGAGGCGTTGATCGCCGAGCTGGAGAACCCGCACGCGGTGGTCGGCTATGCGCTTTACTTCCCCACCTTCTCGAGCTTCCTCGCTAGTACCGGCGTGTGGCTGGAGGATCTCTTCGTACGCCCCGCCCATCGCCGTGAGGGCGTCGGCAGAGCATTGCTGGCCGCGGTCGCAGTGCGCCTGCGCGAGCGAGGCGGCCAGCGCCTGGAGTGGGCCGCGCTCGATTGGAACGAACCGGCGCTGCGCTTCTACAGCGGCCTGCGCGCCCAAACGATGCCCGAGTGGATCACCCACCGCCTCACCGGCGAGGACCTCGACCGCCTCGCCGCCTTGCATCCACAGCGGTAGCCTCGCCGCTCAGCGTCGGTCCCGGTAGCCTTCGAAGGGCCCCCTGCCGCTCGGGGCCTACGCCCTCGTAGTCCAACGGATAAGACAACCGCCTCCTAAGCGGTGGATCCAGGTTCGACTCCTGGCGGGGGCATTTTTGGACACCTAAACGTCGTTAGTCGAACCAGCGCGGCGCCGACTTGCGATCGTTCCGTTGCCGGCCCGGAGCATCCTCGGCGCCAGGCAGCGTCGCTGCTACGCAGTCAGGATCGTCTCGGCGGCTTCGCGTGGTGACGGGTCCAGGCCCACGCTGAGCGACGCGGCAACTTCCTCGATCACGCGGTTCGAGCGACGCCAGCCGACCACCCGCCAACTCAACTCCTCGACTTCGGGGCCGAGCGGCGTGGCTCTGACGGTCCAGGGTCGGCCGAGGAGGGATCGCCCAACGATTCCTGCCGCGATGAGCAGTCCGAGCAGGATCAACTCGATGCCGAACAGCAGCAGCGGGATCACAACAACAGCCACGACCACCACAGCGAGCAGCACGAGCACGGCTGCACCGAGGTCATCGAGGTCGGGGACGGCGAGGACCACCGCTTCCGCGGCGTCACCCGCATCGGGTTTTCCCATCCGCACCTTGCGCCACCGAGGCATCCGCCGGGTACTCCAACGGCGCCCGACCTGCCACTCCTGCCCGAGCGGCGTCGCCACGGAGCGCGCTCCGATGTAAACCTTCATTTCGGCGGTGATTCTAATGGCTGACGCATCGACTTCCTCTACGCATGGGAGGCCCCGGATGGGCGTGGAGCCGAGCGAACCGACCCCACGCCCGCGTAAAGTCCTCGCCGTGGCCCAGTTCCCATCCCTGAAGGCGAAGCAGCTCCTCCGTATACTGCAAGCTCAGCCCCTCGGCTACCGGGTAGTCCGCCAGAAGGGCTCGCACCGAAAGCTGCAAGCGCCAAACCACCCGGCGATCTCGTTCGCTTTCCACGACAATCAGACGATCCGCCCCGCCACCGTCAGGGACATTCTCTGCAACCAGGTCGGCCTTGCGGAGCCAGATGCCCTCGCGCTACTCTGAACAAGCTATGACGGTGCGCGTGCTTTATCGCCAAGACGAGGACACATGGGTCGCCTCCTCGCCCGACGTGCCGCGTTGGACGGTGGTGGCGGATACTTACTCCGAGGCCCACCGGCTTGCGGAGGAGGGCGTGCGCTTCGCGTTGGAGCGTGAGGACCTGACGATCGAGCACTACGTCCCAGCCGGCGTTGCCCTCGCTGCGTAAACGAACGCATCGCAGCCCGACGCCTACGAGCAGCGCGGCTGGGCCAGGACGTAGCGTCCTCGCGCCACCCGGATGAATCGCGCTGAGGAGCCCGCGACGTTCTTGGCAAGCGCACCCTTGATCGAGGGCGGCGGCACCGGCTGGCCCACCAGCGCCTCCACGGCCGCATGGATGTCCTTGGCCCGCATCGGCTCCCCACGATCGGCCAGCACCTGGACGATGGCCTCAAGTACCCAGCCCGGCCGGCAAGGCCGCTGCCGGCAGCTCACCGGCCGTCGCTGAGGCGCGCCGCCAGCCCGCACAGCGGCCAGTTCCTTGGCTAGACGGCTCAACGAGTCCCGTAGATCGTGGTTCGAATAGACTCCAAGCAGGTGCATTTGGTGGAATTGCCTGCCATGAGGTCTGAGGGCTGGCCGACTGCTCGCCGCTAGCTCGCTCCTGGGCGTTTGGGCGTCGCTGCTGCCCATTGCTGCCCATTCGATGCGCTGAACCTCAGGCGTTGGCAGGGATGTGGGTATTCGCCGACTTTGCGTCCGGTGTAATTTGGGGGTTGGGTGGTGCGGTCGCGAGCGTATGGGTGAGGGCCGCCATGGCACGGTAAGGATCGCGACGGCCGGCCTCCTCCTCCGCTGCGACTGCTTCCTCGATATCGGGCGCTGGCTCGTCGCTGGGCCAGTGGTCAGTAAAGAGACGCACGCCGTACCAAGCGATGGTTTCTCCGCCGGCTCGGTCGATCGCGTGACGAACGTCGGCTGGGTCGTCCGCGCGTACCTTTTCGATGCCCAGCCGGTTGGTGTAATGGGCAGCGTCGAATCCGGCCAGCGTGGCGGACCATTCCCCGGACATGCCTGCCCGCATCGCGATCCCGGCTTGGTTACGAGTAAGAAGAGACACGATGCCGCCGGGTCGTGTCGCGGAGAACAAGGCGCGCACAAGTTCGGCGAGCGAGGGAAGATACATCGCGACTCCGTGGCAGCAGACCACGTTGTAGCGTCCTCGATGTGCAGGCCCGAGATCGAGTACATCGCCTCGCGCGAACCGAAGACGGCGACGGACATCGTCGGGCAGCCGACCCGCTCCACCCTGTGCTGCTTCGAGCAGCGTCTCCGAGATGTCGATACCTGTCACGTCGTGTCCGAGGCTGGCGAGAGCCATCGCCTGTGTTCCCTGGCCACAGCCTGCGTCTAGCACCACAAGTTGCGTGGGATGCCTCGGTAGATGCGCGGCGAGTTGCCGTGAGACAAGCTGTTGGCGAATCGTGTCACGCGGTGATCCAAGGCACTCCAGCCAAGCTTGCACGCCGGGATCGAATCGGGGGCTCACCCGGTCGTTCATAGCCAGAGCGTAGAGAAGCAGCACCCTGCGCCTTTTGCCGCACTCCACGAGCACGGCCAGCCCGCCGCCGGTTTAGGGCTACGCGCCGGGCTTCGAGCCGAAGCCTGCAATCATCGTCTCGATCGCCAGCCGCCAGCGCCGGTCGATCGACGCCCGCGAGCTGCCCAGGCGACCGTCACGGTCGGCTGCGGCGAGGCCTTGCACGGTCGCGACGAGGATGTGTGAGACATCCGTGGCGTTGCCGTGTAGCACGTTGGCGTCGATTGCTGCACGAACGCGCTCGACGATGAACTTGCGCACCGACGCGCCGGCCCGTAGCTCGGACTCGCCCGGGTCGAAATCGGCAAAGGGCCTGGAGAACATCAGCTGCGCGAGCACGGGGTGCTTGTGAATGAAGTCGCGGTAGGCATCGGCGAGTGCGATCAGGTCCGCGCGTGGGTCATTGGTGCGAGGTAGTTCGTCCAGTCGCTGGCGCAGCAGCCGGAAGCCTTCGAAGAAGACTTCTCGCAGCAGCCCGGCCTTGTCGCCGAACAGCTCGTACACGGCGGGTATGGACGTGGCGGCCTCGCGTGCGATACGCCGAGCGGTGAAGCCCGCCACGCCATCGCGTGCGAGTAGGTCGACGGCGTGCAGGAGCACGCGATCGCGTAGCTCTGGGGTGCGCTGCTTGACTCTCGGCATCGGCTAGCCGCGGCGCTGGCGCTCAGCGGCTTGCGGTGAGGCGCCAGCGGCACAGCCGTGTTTGGGAACGATGTTTCGGAACACTGTTACAGTATACGAGCGATCACGACCAACCAGGAGGGGGGAGACCGGTGAGCGGACTCGTCAACTATCACCTCGAGAGCGCCGTCGCGACGATCGCGATGGACGATGGCAAGGTCAATGCGCTCTCGGTGGACATGCTGGGCGCATTGCACGAGGCGTTCGACCGAGCCGAGCGCGACGGTGCGGTCGTCGTCCTACGCGGCCGCGAGGGCTACTTCTCGGCGGGCTTCGACCTGCGGGTCTTCGCCAGCGGGGACGCGGAGCGGATCGTCGAGATGCTCCGACTGGGAGCGACTCTGGCGCAGCGGATCTTGGGCTTTCCGGCGCCGGTGTTGATCGCCAGCGACGGTCACGCGGTCGCGGCCGGAGCATTCATGTTGATGGCGGCGGACGTGAGGATCGGGGTCGACGGCGAGTTTCGAGTTGGCCTCAACGAGGTGCAGATTGGGCTGACGATGCCTCAGTTCGTGATCGAGCTCGCGCGCCAGCGGCTGCACCCCGGCCACCTGGCGCGCGCGGTGATCGACGCTGCGATGTACACGCCCCGAGAGGCCGTGCAGGTCGGCTACCTCGACGAGGTCGTGCCAGCAGCCGAGCTTGGCGAGGCGGCACGGCGTGAGGCGCAGCGGCTCGCCGGCCTGAACCGCGCGGCGCACACAGCAACCAAGCAGCGCGTACGGTCGCCGTCGCTCGCTGCGATCGGTGCGGCAATCGAGAGCGAGATGAGCGTCGAGGCGCTGAGCGGGGCCAGCGCGCCGGCATAGTCGGTAGCGATCGTGTGCGCTCTACGTTAGGGCGGGAAGGCGGAATGAGGCATGTCTTGTCCCCTGGGCCTCCATGCACTCAACTCGCCAGTGTTACAACCTCAGCGTGTACGTCGGGCTCGTATACTACGCGCCACCGGGAAGCCGGCAAAATTAATCTGCCGGGGTTCTATCAACTACCCGAAAGGTGCGAGGTGGGCGCGAACGAAGCTCAATCTCGGAAGAACGAGTACAGCAGCTACGGGATCCTCGTTGATGACCCCGCACAGAGCCCGGTGCTTGGATTCGGCGACTACGCAGACGCGTTCGCGGAGATCGTTCGCGGAAGCCCCCCGCGTTTCGCGATCGGCATCTTCGGCGGCTGGGGGTCCGGCAAGACCACCCTGATGCGAGCGATCTGCTCGCGGATCGAGGGCTATGACGATGTCATTCCAGTGTGGTTCAACGCGTGGCGCTATGAGCGGGAAGAGCAGCTGATCATCCCCCTCCTGGACGTGCTCCGCGAAACCCTGCTGAGGTGGGCCGAGGAACACGACCCCGGCGAGGCAAGCTCGCGGACAGTGACGACGCGTGCCCGCGAGGCGGCAGCCGCGATGGGCGCCGCAGCGCGCGCCATCGGCCGGGGGCTTACTCTTTCCGCCCGCGTGCCTGGGGGGTTTGCCGAAGCCAGCCTGGATCTCGAAAAGATCCTCTCGAGCAAGGCGGCCATGCAGGCGGTGGACGAGCCGGCCTCGGCATACCACGCGAGCTTCAAGAGCATGGCCGATGCAGTGTCCGGCTTCATCAGTGCGGGCGGCGGGCCAGCAGGCAACCCCGAGGGTGATCCTCAGCGTCGCATCGTCGTCTTCATAGACGATCTGGATCGCTGCCTCCCCCCCAACGCGCTCTCGGTGCTGGAGTCGATGAAGCTGTTCTTCGACCTCGACGGCTTCGTCTTCGTCGCCGGGCTCGATCAGACCGTCATCGAGCGCGCGGTCGAAGACAGGTACAAAGAAGACCCCGAACGCGCCCGCTATTACGGCGCGTCGTCGGAGGAGCCAAGTGCGGCAGTTATAGGCGCTCGCCCAGGTGCCGGATCCATCACCGGCCGTGACTACATTAAGAAGATCTTCCAGGTGCCCTTTGGGCTCCCCTCCGTGGACCGCACCCAGCTCCAAGACCTGGTCAATGCGCTGCTGGGCACGCAGAGCGTCACGCCCGTCCAGAGCAACGATCTCCACGGCCGGATCGTCGAGCACCTGCAGTACTACTCCGACGGCGGCACGATCAATGCTCGCGAGGTCAAGCGGCTGATCAACGCCTACACGCTGCAGGCAAAGCTGCTCAGCCTCAAGCTGGGTGAGGTCGATCTCGACACCATCTTGGCCCTGCAGGTGATGGCCTTCCGCCCCGACTGGGAACGTATCTGGGAACGCCTCGTTGCCGATCCCGAAGGCTTCGTGAGTCGAGTCCAGCATGGTCTGGCGCTGCGCGGGAATGAGGCAGTCCGCGTTGACGGTCAGCCGCTTCCCCCCAGGCTGGTCGACTATCTCGACAAGGGCCCCGGTAAACGGCTGCTCGCCAACCAGAAGCTGAAGGCGTATCTCTCCAGCAGCCAGTCCAGTCACGGCGCCGATCCGACGATCCTTCAGGCGCAGGCGGTCGTCGACGAGCTGCGGCGCTTCGTTCGGGGACTGGACGCGGGGAAACCCAACATCACCCAGTGGGCAACAGCTCTGCAGATCAAGCTCAGTGGCTGGAAAGCGGTCGTGTCGGGAGCGACGTGGGCGCTCGATCTCATGCCCCTGATCACCCATCTCGAAAGCTCCGTTGTCGCGCTCACCGAGATGCCTTCCGGCACAGGCGATGCCGGGATGGACATCGGCGAAATCAACGAATGGATTGAAGGGTTCACGGCTCAGCTGGACCGGCTCGACAACGACCTGCGCGACCTCCGCGAAAGGTATAGCCTCACGAGCTCATAGCCGCACCACGCCACCGACACTTGACCCCACACTGGATCGAGAGCTGGAGAGGTTGGCTGACCAATCGCCACCGCGATTCGAACCGTGGCTCGGGCTGGCTCCGGCTCATCTTGCTATTGCTAGACCCGTGAGGAATGGGCAAGCCCAATCAGACATGGGCGAAGAAGGCGCGGCCGAGAACCCCACCCCCGAGCCGTCCCGCGCCCGGCGGCGGCTGATCCTTGCGATCTGCTGCATGAGCCTGCTGATCGTCGGGCTGGACAACACGATCGTGAATGTGGCGCTGCCCTCGATCGGGCGCGAACTGAACACCGACGTGGCCGGTCTGCAATGGACCGTGGACGCCTACACGCTGGTGCTCGCCAGCCTGCTGATGCTGTCGGGGTCGATGGCCGATCGCCTCGGCCGGCGGCGGGTCTTTGAGACCGGGCTGGTGCTGTTCACGCTCGGGTCGCTGCTGTGCAGCGCGGCGCCGACGCTGGAGTGGCTGATCGCGTTTCGTATGCTGCAGGCGGTTGGGGGCTCGATGCTCAACCCGGTGGCGATGTCGATCATTCGCAACGTCTTCACCGACTCGCGCGAGCGGGCGCAGGCGATCGGGATGTGGGGTGCCGCGGTTGGCTTGAGCCTGGCGCTGGGGCCGGTCGTGGGCGGCGCTCTCGTGCAGTCGGCGGGGTGGCGGTCGGTCTTCTGGATCAACATCCCCGTCGGCCTCGCTGCGCTGGCGCTGACGATGCGCTTTGTCCCGGACCGATCGGGAATCGACGGGATCCCCGATCGGCCAGCGTGCGCCCCGCCCGCGGCGCCTTGACCCCATCGGGCAGGTGCTGGTGATCGTGCTGCTGGCGTCGCTCACCTACGCGATCATCGAGGCGCCCTCGGCAGGGTGGCTCTCCGCGCAGAGCATCGCCCTGTTCATGCTCTCCACGGCAGCTCTGGTGGGCCTGCTCGCGTACGAGCCGCGGCGTACCGAACCGCTGCTGGAACTGCGCTTCTTCCGCAGCGTCCCCTTCTCCAGCGCAAGCGCGATCGCCGTCTGCTCGTTCGCGGCGCTCGGCGGCTTCCTGTTCCTCAACACCCTCTACCTGCAGGAGGTCCGGCACCTCTCGCCCTTCACCGCCGGCCTCTACACGCTGCCGATCGCGGCGATGACGCTGATCTTCGCGCCCCTCTCCGGGCGCCTGGTCGGCCGGCGCGGGCCGCGCACGGGGCTGCTCGTCGGCGGGGTCGGGATCGCGCTCGGCGGGGGGCTGCTGACGGGGCTCACCGCGCACACGCCGCTCGACTCGCTGCTGCCCGCCTACTTCATCTTCGGGATCGGCTTCGGCATGGTCAACCCGCCGATCACCACGACCGCGGTGCTCGGCATGCCCCCCGCGCAGGCCGGCGTCGCGTCCGCCGTCGCCTCCACCTCGCGTCAGGTCGGGCAAACCCTGGGAGTGGCGATCGCGGGCGCGATCGCGGCGACCGCGCTCGGCGCGGTCGGGCCCGGCTTCGTCGCCTCCAGCCACGCCGCCTGGTGGGTTGTCACCGGCTGCGGCGTGGCGGTGCTCGCGCTCGGGCTGCTCTCCACGACGGGCTGGGCGAACGCCACGGCGCGGCGGATCGCCGAGGAGTCGGCTCTCCTGGCACACGCCGAGGCTCCCGACGCCGAGCTGGTGGGTGCTTGAAAGAGTGCCCGGGTAGCCGTTCACTCGCCAGCAGCGCAGGCTGCGACGGCTCACGTGTGTGGCCGTCACCCCTCGAGCAGCAACGTCACTGGTCCGTCGTTGACCAACTCCACAACCATGTGTGCCCCGAATACCCCCCGCTCTGCGCCGGCCGCGTCACAGAAGCGCTCGTAGAGCGGCTCGGCGTGCGTGGGCGCCGCCGCGGCGGCAAAGCTCGGGCGGTTGCCTCGCGCGGCGTCGCCGTAGAGGGTGAACTGGCTGACGCATAGGATCTCGCGCTCGCCCAGCGGCTCGTTCATGAGGCCCTCGGCGTCCGCGAAGACGCGCAGCGCGCGCACCTTCGCCGCCAATCGCTCGGCGGTGGCGGGCACGTCTTCGTGAGCGACCCCCAGCAGCACCAGCAACCCGGGGCCGATTCGCGCCACCTCGCAGCCCTCCACGCTCACCGCGGCACGGGTGACTCTCTGCACGAGCGCTCGCATCGGTCGCCAGGGTACCGGCACCCGCCCCCGCGAATTGGTTCTGGCCCTTTTTGGGAAGGCAGTGGCAGCGCCTGTCGGCTCGACGCACAGTCGAGCGCCCGTCAGGGACTTCCGCGCGCGACACTCAGCTGGTCGACGCCGCCAGCGAGCCCTCGCCGATATGCCCGACCAGCCACGGCGTCAGCTCCTCGGCCGGGGCGGGGCGTGAGATCAGGTAGCCCTGGCCGGTGTCGCAGCCCATCTCCGCCAGGCGCTCGCACACCTCGGCGGTCTCGATCCCCTCGGCCACCACGTGCAGCCCGAGGTGGCGGGCGAGGTCGATCGTGGTGCGCACGATCGCCTCCTCGCGGGCGCTCTCGCACATCGGGGTGACGAACGAGCGGTCGATCTTCAGCTCCCCCACCGGCAGCTTCGCCAGGTAGGCGATCGAGGCGTTGCCGCTGCCGAAGTCGTCGATCGACAGCCCGACCCCCAGCGCGCGCAGCGCCTCCAGCACGCCGACGGCGGTCGCGGGGTCGGCCATCGCGGCGCTCTCGGTCACCTCCAGCGTGAGCGCTGCCGCCGGGACCGAGTGGCGCGTCAGCGCCGACTCGATCTGCGCGGGCAGCTCGGGGTCGTGGAGGTTGCGCGCGGAGAGGTTCACCGACATTGCCAACTGCAACCCCGCTTGGCGCCAGCGCGTGGATTGGCGCAGGGCGAGGTCGATCACGTGCAGCGTCAGCGGGCCCACCAGCGCGGTTTGCTCGATCAGCGAGATGAATTGCAGCGGCGGGATCATGCCCTGCCGCGGATGGCGCCAGCGCAGCAGCGCCTCCACACCCGTCACGCGCCCCGTGCGCAGCGCGATCTGTGGCTGATAGAAGAGCGTGAACTCGCCCCGCTCCAGAGCAGGGCGCACCTCCCCCAACAGCGCCAGTCGCTCGGCGCCGGCGTGGTCGCGCTCGGGCGAATACACCTCCACGCGTCCGCGGCGCACGCGTGCGCGATCGAGCGCCACATCGGCCCGTTGCAGCAGTTTGTCGCTCGCGTTGGCGTGATCGGGCACCAGAGCGATCCCGATGCTCACCTCGACGTTCAGCGCCACCCCGTCGAACGCCACCGGCGCCTGCAGCGCCGACTGCGCTGTCGCCGCGATCTCGAGCGCCTCCTGCACCCCCTCGATCCGGGGAGCGAGGATCGCGTACTCGTCGCTGCCCAGCCGCGCCAGCAGCGCGTCGGGGTGCAGCTGCGCCCGCAGGCGCGCCGCCACCTCGCGCAGCACGGCGTCGCCGGCGCCGTGACCGAGCGTGTCGTTGATCTGCTTGAACGCATCGAGGTCGAGCAGCAGCACCGCGGCCTTCCCCCCGCTCGCGCCGGCTTCGGCGGAGCGAGCGTCCCCCGCATCGGTCCCCGTTTCGGCCAGCGCGCTGAGCGCCTGCGCGACGCGCTCGTGGAACAGCGTGCGGTTGGGCAGCCCGGTGAGCGGGTCGTAGCGCGCGAGGCGATCGTTCTCCCGCGCCTGGCGGCGCAGCCGCCCGGAGGCGCTCGCCACGATCCGGTAGAGAATCGCCCACAGCAGCGCGAGGCCGAGGAACACCAGCAGCGCGATCGTGCGCTTCTCGCCCGCGATCGCCGCCGCGATCGGCCTGTAGCTCAGGTAGATCTCGAACGCTCCCGCCGGCGGACCGGAGCGCACGAAGCGCAGTGGCACGTACACCTCCACCAGCCGCCCCAACCCGACCTCGCCGGCGGTCTCGGTATGTGGGGCGGGTGTGACCGCTTCCGCCGGAGCGGGTTTTCCGGCGAGAGCGTCGTGCAGGTCATCATCGTCCTCGCCGGGGCTGTGCCCGATCAGCGCGTGATCGTCGGAGTAGACGATCCGGCCTCGGTTGTTCCAGATCTTGATCCGCGCGAGGTCGTTGGTGACCGAGCGCGCGCGCAGCTGCTCGTCCAGCGTGCGGATGCCCCGCGCACTGAGCCCATCGCGCAGGTCACGAGGCGTAAGCCGGGGCTGAATCCCCAGGCGTGCCACCAGCTGCGCGGACTCGCCCGCGTCGGCGAGGCTACGCTGCACGATCTGCGTCTGCAACACCCTTGCGAGCACGAATCCGAGCGCGACGATCGGGATCAGGCTCAGCAGCGCAACCTGGCTGGTCAGGCTGAGGCGCGTGCGCATGCACCGATATTCGGCATTCCGTCACCAACCTGAAGTGACGGCACCCCCCGCCCACGAATTGGGTTCTGGCCCCTTTTTGATGCAGCGATGGCCCTGCTGGCTCGATGCACAGCCCGACGCCGGAAGGGCCACCCGGCCCCGAGGACTCACTCCCCCCGATCCCCCCCCTCCAAATCCTCCCCCCCATCCCCCTCGTATAACGACTCGCTCGCGAGCTGCTTGCCCTTGGGGCTCCACAGCTTGATCTCCAGCAGATCGTGGCGGTAGTCGTCGGGGGCGATCAGCGTGAAGCGATTGTCGGTCAGCTCGCACTGGTCAACCGCGAGGTCGGCCAGCTCCGCCGTGACGATGCTGCCCCCCGCCACCAACGGCCGGCCCCACACGAGCGTCATCGCCGCGACGTCGCCGTTGTGGCCGCGCCAGCCGCCGATCACCTCGTCGCACAGGTCGAGGCTCCACTGCGGGTTGGCGTCGGCGGTCTGGTCGGTGAAGTCCACCTGCGCGGAGAAGCCGCTCGGCTCGCCGCCCTCCTCGCCCGCGGGCACGTAGCGCACGTACCCGTACAGCTCATACCCCCCCGCGGTGGTTGTGGTCGCGGGCACGTACGTGCGCCCATGCCAACTGCGGTCCGGGAACCACACGATCTCCCCGGGCTCGCCGAGGTGCTCGTGCTCGTCGGTCAGGCTCAGGCACGCCGCCAGCAGCTCCCGCCGCAGGCGTTCGGCCCAACGGCCGTACGGCAGCCCTTCCTGGGGAGGCTCCGCCGCGAAGCGAGGCACGAATCGTTCGACCGGTGGCATCCCGTCCGGGAGACTACCGGCCCTCACGCCTCGCGCAGGCGCGCGGCCGCGTCCTCGGGGGCCACGATGTTGAGGTTGACCCCCGTTGAGAGCTCGAGGCCCGCGAGGTGGGTGAGGCGCGGCAGCACGTCGATGCGCCAGCCAAAGCGCTCCGCACCCTGCGGCGCCGTGCGCACCCACAGGTTCAGCGGCGGGCTCGTCCCGAGATGGCGCGCGAGGCGGCGCAGCCCATCGTGCAGCAGCGCCGCGCCGCTCGGCCCCGGCTGCTCGAAGCGCGCGCGCGGGCGGCGCGGCGCGAGCATCAGCTGGTAGGGCACCCGCGAGGCGTACGGCGCCATCAGCACCGCCTCGTCGTCGATCGCCACCACGCGCTCTCCCCGGCGCACCTCCTCGGCGACAAGGTCCCCCAGCAGCTCGCCGCCCATCGTGCGCGTCGCGTACGCCCCCGCGCGCTCGCGCTCGCGCGCCACGTCGGCTGGCACGAACCCCAGCGCGTACAGCTGCGCGTGCGTGTGCGGCAGCGACGCGCCCGCCTCGCGCCGCTCGTTGACGATCAACTGCACGCAGGCGCACTCCGCGTGGGCGCGCATCCGCTCGCGCCACACCTCCACGGCCGCCGCCACCTGCTCGACGGGCAGCTCCGCCAGCGAGTACACCGATTGCGGCGCGTTCACGATCACCTCGTGCGCCCCGTGCGCGGACATCGACGCAAACAGGTCGGGCCGTGGGTCCCGTTCTGGATCGGGGCTCTCGGTGGTGAGCGCTGGATAGAGGTTGGGCACCACCCGCACCGTCCAACCTGGTGAGTCCGGCGGTCCACCGCTCGGACGCACCGCACACAGCTCGGGGGGGGTGCGGTCCTCGTGGCCCTCCGCAAACGGGTCGCCCTCGACGTCGATCGGATTGGGGGGCACGCAACGCGGCTCGCCGCCGGGCCGCCGCGAGCGCTCTCCCGCCACGATCGTCTTGTGCCCCGTCAGTGGGTCCACGCGAATCTCAGGCACCGCTCACCCGACCTCGGTGTAGCGCTCGACGTCGCGTTCGAGCTTGGCGACGCTCGGGTAGGCGCCCTGGCGGATGTAGTTGCGTTCGCCGCGGCGGTTGTAGAAGATCGTCGCGGGCACGTCCGTGGAGTCCGAAACTTCCACGCCGATCTGGGTGGAGGGGTCGAAGTAGCTGGGATAGCTCACCGGGAAGGAGTCGAGGAACTCGTGTGGCTTGGCGCGCGAGGTGTCCCCGGAATCGATCCCGATGAACGCGACTTTACGCCCAAGGTTGGTGGCGGTGCGCTGGAACACGCCGAACTCGGCCTTGCACGGGGTGCACCACGAAGCCCACTTGTTGACAACCACGGGCCACCCTTTCAGCGCCGCCAACCGCGCCCGCAGCGCGCTCGCGCCACCGCCCAGCAGCTCGTTTGCCTGCGCGTGCAACGCCGCCAGCGGCGCCGGCGATCCCACCAGCCGCGCCTGCATCTGCGCGGGGGTCAGCCGCGCCGCCGGCGGGGTTTCCGAGGGGGCGGGGCTGCTCGCGAGCTGCACGAAACCGACGACCAGCAGGGCCGCAAGCGTCAGCCCGCCGGCGAGTGCGATCAGGCGCTTGGGGGACATCGCGCTGAGGATGCCAGATGACGCACATGAAGCCCCCCCTTCAATCCGGCCGCGGAGTGCTGTATCTTGGATGTACTCGGAGCCAAGTTGCTCCGGGTAACCGGGGGTCTGCCGGCGGGGCCGGCGCTCCGAGCCACGCTGAGCTCTCATTCTGCGGCGGCTCCATCTCGAAGTCCATCGCCTCTTATGGCCGAGTCCACACCAGTGGCCCTTGCGGTCGCGTCCATCCCAAGCTCCGCCGACATCGCGCGAGCGGAGGAGTTCGTGCGCGAGCGCTTCCTGCACGAGGGGGAGGACGCCGCCGTCGCGCTCGCTCGGGTGGGTGGGCGCCCAACCCCCCGCCGGCGGGCGCTCGACGCTGCGCTGGTGGAGCTCCAGGAGAGCGTCCGCTACCCCTCGACCGCGTGGCGGCGGGAGTTCTCGCTGCTGTTGGGGCTGGAAAGAGTGCTCTCCGACCAGGAGCCGCGGCTGCGCGATGGCACCGTGCTCTCCGCCCACCAGGTGGACGCGCTCTCGGGCACCCTCACCGCGCTGCTGGCGGAGGCCGAGCGCTCCAACGGCAACGGCAGTGGGAACGGCCGCGCCGCCGCCGCCTCGCCTGAGCTGCTGGCCTCGGCGGCGATCCTCGGCAACGGGGGAGCCCCCGCCGAGGATGGGGCCACCACCCGCCCCGGGCGGCCGGCGGCGCGCGTGGGCGCCGTGGAGGAGGTAGGGGAGGGGGAGGAGGACGACGAGCGGATCGAGGGCGAGGAAGACGACGAGGACGTCGAGGTCGCGGAGGAGGATGAGGAGGAGAAGGACGAAGAGGAGGAGCTCGGCGACCTCGAGGACGAGCTCGAGCCGCTCCCGGAGAGCGACTCCGAGGAGGCCGAGGAGAGCGACGAGGAGCCGCTGGATTGGGTGGACGAGGACGAGGAGGAGGTGCTCCCCGACCAGCCCGAGGACCCCAACGCGGCCAAGCGCTTCTGGTTCGAGCACGCCACGGGCGCCGGCAAGACGGTGGCGGCGCTGGGCTTCGTCGAGGCCTCGCAAACCGGCGGCATCCTGATTCTCACCCACCGGCGCAACCTCGTCGACCAGTTCCTCGGCGAGCTGCGCGACCGTGGCTACTCGCGGCGCATCTCCCGCCCGCTGTACATGGGCGAGGACTCCACGCAGGGCCCCGTATCGGTCGAGACCTACCAGTGGTTCGTGCGCAACGCTGGGCGCATCTCCAGCGCCTACACGATCGTGATCTGCGACGAGGCGCATACAGCGCTGGGAGAGAAGACCAGCGGCTCGATCCGCGCCTGGACCGGCCCGATCTTCATCGGTATGACCGCCACGGGCGCGCTGATCGCGCGCCACGTCACCGACCTCTTCCCCACGCAAACCTCGCGCTTCGACCTCGCCCAGGCGGCCCGCCGGGGGGTGATCGCGCCGCTGCGCTGCGTGCGCATCCCGCCGGGCGTGGGCGTGCGCACGATCGCCAAGGTGCCTTTGCGACGGGGTGAGGTGGACATCGAGTTCGACCAGGAGGAGCTCGCGCAGCTGCTCGACCAACAGCCCTTCAACCTGGCGATGGCCAACCTCTACCGAACCCGCTTCAACGGGGTGCCGGGGGTCGTGTACGCGGCGGGCGTGCGCCACGCCTACAACCTCGCGGAGGCGTTCCGCGCGGAAGGGATCAAAGCGCAGGGGGTGTCGGGCGAGACCCCCAAGCGCGAGCTGGCGAGCGTCCTCGCGCGCTACGAGCGCGGCGAGATCGACGTGCTGATCAACGCGCAGCTGCTGGCGGAGGGCTGGAACAGCCCGCGTGCCACGGTGTGCGTGCACCTCGCGCCGACGGCATCCAAGCGCATCTACCAGCAGCGCGTGGGGCGCGTCACGCGCCGCAACCCCGGCAAGGAGGCGGGATTGGTCGTGGACTTCGTGCACCCCGCGACCAAGCACGACGACCCCGTGGTGACGCTGCACTCGCTGCTCGACCGCGACGTCTACCGCGGCGGGGCGATCGTCGTCGGCCCCGTGCGCCGCGGGCGCGGGCGGCGGATGCGCGTCGAGCGCCGCGTGCTGCCGGTGTGCGCGGAGGAGGAGCGGCGCTTCGCCGTGTTCGAGCGCGAGCTGTGGCGGATCGCCGTGGAGAACCTCGACTACGGCGAGCAGCACGTGTGGGCGGCGCTCGCGGGCGCACGCGTCACCGCCGCCGGCTGGCGCCGCGCGCGGGCAATGCTGCACTTCGACCGGGGCGGGGAGCTCAAGAGCCGCTTTTTGATCACCGCCGTGCAACGCAACCCCAGCCCGCAGCTGCGGCTGCGCGCGCTGGCGGACATCGCCGCGGGCCGCGACCCCGACGCGTTCGACACCGCGATCGACGTGATCGGGACATGGTCGCGCGAGGAGCGCCGCGAGGCCTCGAAGATCATGCTGCGCGCGCTCGTCGAGCGGCGCATCGGCCGCCGCGATCAAGCCAGCGCGTGGATCTGGCGGTTGGCGGAGTACACGCGCGAGCTGCACGAGGAGTACGCGGTGCAGCGCTGGCCGGAGACCAAGCGCCTGCTCGGCCTGCTCGTCAACTCCTCCGGAGGCGCCCACGCGCGCAACGCGCGCCGCCTGATCCACGCCTCGCGCAAGCAGGATCGCCGCCTCGCGGCCGCGCTGCTGGCGGCGGCGCTGGCGCACACCCCCGAGGCCGAAGAGGCGCTGCGCGGGGCGCGCACGCGGATGGCGCGCAAGCCCCCGGCGCTGGCGCGCGAGCTGCTGCGCAACTTCCCCAAGCGCCGCGCGCGCAACAACAAGCGCAAGCGCAAGGGCCCCAAGGGCGCGCCGGGGGCCGCGGCGAGGGCGCGGATGGGGAGGGCGGGGGTACCGATCCCAGTCGCCAGCGAGGCTGAGAGCATCGCCCAGGCCGTCAGCGTCGCCGAGGGTGTTGGGGATGCGACGACGGTTGCGCAGGTGGGCATCCCCCAGCCGGTGAGCGGGGAGTCGCAGCCGGGAGACGTGGCAGGGCCGGCGGTTGCGGAGCCCAAGAGGAACGTCGCCACGCCCGAGGTCGCGGAGCCTAAGAGCGCCACACGGCCCGTGGACGTCGCCGAGCCGGCGGGCGGCGCGCGGGCAGACGCCGAAAAGCCGCAGAGCAACCCCGCGGCGTCGAGTACGGCGAAGCCGACGGGCGGGACTCGCGCACGGCCCAAAGCCGGGGCACGTACTGCCAAGAAGCCGGCGAAGTCGCCGAAGGAGGCGGTGGAGTCAGCCGCGGAGCGTGTGAAAGCCGCGAGCGCCGCCTCACCGGCGGAGGAGAAGAAAAAATCCATCCGCGCCAAACCGGCCGCGAGCAAACGGGCCAAAGCGGCCAAACCAAAAGCTCCCGCGGGCAAGACGTCTGAGAGCTGAGACGCAAGCTCCCGCGAGCAGGGCGTCCCTGTACGTGCCGAAGGTCCCCGAGCCAAGAGCCCGTGCGGCAGGCACCTGAGAGCTGCTGCCGGTTCTCTCGCCTCCGGCCCGCCGGTCGATTTTGCTCAGCGGAGCGCCCGCACCGGGGCGGCATTCGTGACCGACCGCACACCACCGCGCGCGCCATGGTCGGCTTCTATGCTCGCATCCTCGTCCATGACCGCGCGCATGTCCAATTCGACCGTCTCCTCGCTGAGATGCGGGTCGTCTGAGCCGCGATCGGCCTCCGGCCTCCCACGCCGCCGGCCCTCGCGCCGGTCTTCGGCGGTCATCGACGGCTCCGCCGCGAAGAGCACGTCGTTCTCTGCAAGCCGCACACCCCCCGCTCGGGCGGTGGCCGGGCCAAGAGCCTCGTGTTCTTTGCTCATCACCTCGCTCGGATCGGCACCGTGCCGGCGTCGGAGCTCTAGGTGCTCGCGGATGGCATCGTCTAACAACCCCATTGCGCAAGGCATACGATAACGGCCGGCCCGGCGCATTTTTTCGCGACGCCCTACACTTGCCCCCACGGCCACCCGCCATGCGCCTGGCCGTGTGCGGGGCTATAGCTCAGTTGGGAGAGCGCCTGGATCGCACCCAGGAGGTCGGGGGTTCGAGTCCCCCTAGCTCCATAGATAAAGTCCCTGCAAAATCGCAGGTTCTAAGTAAGCGTTCAGTCGTGGTCTTCCTGTAGCGAGGATTGGCGGGCGGTGCAGCGAATCTTGCGGGTATGGACCGCTCGGAGGCGGAGGCGATCTTTGGTGCGGGGCGGGAGCGGTGCGTCGATGCGATCGTTGAGCTGGCGGGCGAGCGTGAGCAGTTCGCGGCGCGTTGTGAGCGTCTGGAGGAGCGGGTCGCTCGGCTTGAGGAGCAGGCGCGAGGGGATTCGCGTAACTCGTCGAGCCCTCCGTCGCAGGATCCGCCCAAGACACGGGCGGAGCGTCGCGCGGAGGCGCGTCGTAAGGCGAAGCTGTGGAGCAAACGCGACGGCGAGAAGCGAAAGGCGGGCGCCCAGTCCGGGCATGAGGGCTCCGGTCGCAAGCTGCTACCGGAGGACCGGGTGGATGAGATCGTTGATCACTACCCGCAGGAGTGCGGCGGATGCGGGCGTGTGTTCAGCGAGCAGGAGCGGCAGCCTGGCAAGCGGTTCGGGCGCCATCAGGTAGCCGAGCTGCCGCCGATCGTGGTGCTCTTCTGCGAGCATCGCACTCACCATCTGTGCCGCCCAGGGTGTGGCAAGAAGGCTGTGGCGCGCCTGCCCGACGGGGTAGGCGACTCGCCGTTCGGCACCGACTTGCAGGCCGCGGTCGTGACGATGACCGCACGTAACCGGGTTTCGCGGCGCGACATGTCCGAGCTTGCGCGGGACCTGTTCGGACTCCGGTTATCCGTCGGGGCGGTCGATGCGATCTGCCAGCGCGCGGGGAAAGCGCTGCGGGCCCCACACGAGCTGCTGGTCGAGAGCGTGCTGGCATCACCAGTCCTCAACGTCGATGAGACCGGCTGGTTCACCGCGCATGAGGGCCGCACAATGTGGGCCGCGACCACGCCCGAGGCAGCCATCTTCCGGATCGCAGAGGATCGTCATCGCGACCGCCTCAAGGAACTGCTCGGCGCGGACTTCAAAGGGATCGTGGGCTCGGATCGCTGGTGGGCATATGAGCTGGTCGATCCCGCCTCGCGCCAGGCCTGCTGGGAGCATCTCAAGCGAGACTTCGCCTTCCACGCGGAGGAGCCCTGGCCGAGCAGAAGCAGTTCGGAGAAGCCGCCAGCGAACTGACCAAAAGGCTGTTCGAGACCTGGCACGCCTTTGGCGAGCACCAAGATCGCCGGCGCCTCGCGGGCGAGATAGCCCCGATCCAAGCCGAGCTCCGGGAGCTACTGGAACGCGCCGCACGCAAGAGCACCTACACGCGCTTTCACCGCCGCTTCGCCAAGAACCTGCTGAGGATCTGGCCGGCGCTCTGGACTTTCGTCACCGTCGAAGGGGTCGAGCCCACCAACAACGCAGCCGAGAGAGCGCTACGCGGGCCGGTCATCTACCGCAAGCTCTCACACGGCACCCAATCCACCGACGGCGAGCGATTCATCGAGCGCGCGCTGTCAGCCTCGGTCACATGCCGCCTGCAAGCCCGCTCGATGTTCGCGTACATGCGCGAACTGCTCACCGCCCACGCCCGCGGCGACCCACTCCCAGCCCTGACCTGAGCCCCCGCACCTGCCCACCAGCACACCCCACCGGGACCCACGACTGAACGCTTACAGGTTCTAATGATTGTGCAGGCTGGCTCGAAGGGCGGGGTTCTGCTCATGGGCCCATTCACTGGCCCAATCACGGGTGGCGCCGCGGTGATCTGGCGCTTGGGGGACGGGCGTGATGGCCGGCGTTCGACCCCTCGCCCAAGCTGCTCTCGGACCTGGATCTGGACGCGCGATCGACCTGGGCGCAGCGCGTCGTGCATGTCAAGAGCTCTCGCCGGCGACCCGTGTGGTTTCAGGCGGTCGCGCCTGACAGCTCGATCCAGCTTGCTGGGGGTATCGAGCGGTCAGTCGAGCTTGGGGAGCGTCGGGCCTCGCTTGGGTGTCGGCAGGAAGCGGTCTCTGCGCTCGCCGACCTTCAGAGGGTTACACGGAACATAGCCAGCATCGAAGGCGCGCTGCATGATCTCGCCGAGCAGTGTCAGGATCGCGTTGATCGAGCCGTTCGACAGCGCTCGCTCCGGGTGCTTGTCTTTCTGCCCGTTCCGCGGCGTGATCGTTCCCGGCGGCGGACTGTCGCGGACGGTGTGCTCGCGGTTGAGCTCGGCGCGATCGGCGAGGTCATCTCGGAAGTCGTCGACCCCGGCGACGTCGATCTCCAGCAGCTCGAGCTCTCCGAAGTGGCCAAGGAGATAGCCGAGTTGCCACTCCATCTCAGCGAGCGCGTCCTCGTCGAGGCCCTGGGTCTTCATGGCGTCGGTGACCCGGCGAGCGAAGGGACCGAACGGCTGATGACCGTCGGGGGGCGCGCGCCGCGAGTGCGTGACCGATGTCTTTCCCTTCGGTGGCGTCCAGGTGCCGCGCTGCACCTGCTGCAGGATCTGTTCGACCTCGATTTCGGCTCGTATGCGGTTCCAGCCTTGATGGTTGGTCCCGAACACGAGCCGGTGCCGGCGACCGTAGGCTCGCAGCCGCGCGCCGTAGGTGATCGTCCGGTCGTCTTCCCAGCGCCATTCCGTCACCTGGCCCGTCCGGGGACGACTCACCGGAATCGCCTTACGGGTCGGTGTGTACGCCTCATCGGTACGCGCAAAAGGCTATCCTCCGGTGCCAGCGGAATACTATAGTTTCGAGAGCAAGCTGCCGAACGAGTAGTGATGGCCGTCTCTACCGAAAGCCAACGATACTCACGTGTCGAGAGGACGCCGCCCGACCGGGAGGTCGATGTCCTGCGCCATGCGCTCGCGTTTGTCGAGCATCGCCTCCCGCCGGGCTGGCAGCTCGCTGTCGAGGAGCAAGCACACGTCGGGGGTCTGCGCGTGGATGCCGTGGTGAAGCTGAGTGCACCCGGCAAGGACCGCGCGACGCTGCTGGTCGAGGCTAAGCGGCAGCTCGCCACGCGCGAGGTATCGAACGCCCTAGAACAGCTCGAGCAGGCTTGCGAGCGCATGGGTTCCCGCGCGCGTGTCATGCCGATGCTGGTCGCGCGCTACCTGCCCCCCTCCACACGCCAACGACTCGAGGAGCGCGGTGTGGCCTACGCGGATGCCACCGGCAATCTCCGTGTGGTGCTCGATCGGCCTGCGCTATTCCTGCGTGATGTCGGCGCCTCGCGTGACCCGTGGCGCGGGCCCGGACGACCGCGTGGGAGCCTCAAGGGACCGCCGGCCGCCCGGGTGGTGCGGGCGCTTGTGGACTTCACCCCACCCTTCACGGTGCCTGGGCTCATCGAGCGAAGCGGCGCTTCCACGGGTGCCACTTACCGCGTGGTGGAGTTCCTGGAGCAGGAGGCCCTCATCGAGCGCCAACCCCGCGGGGCGATCACCACCGTCGACTGGCGGGCGCTGCTTGAACGCTGGAGCCAGGACTACGGCTTCCAGCAGAGCAACACCATCACCTCCTACCTCCAGCCCCGCGGCCTCCCCGCCCTGCTCGAAGCGCTGCGCTCCACCCCCGAACTGCGGTATGCCCTCACGGGCCCGCTCGCCGCCGAGCGCATCGCCCCCTACGCTCTGCCACGACTCGCGATGATCTACGTCGATCGGCCCAAGGAAGCCGCCGCGCGGCTCGACCTGCGCGAGGTTGACAACGGTGCGAACGCTCTGCTCGCCACCGGCGACTACGACGTCGTCTTCGAGCGCACCCAGGACATGGACGGCCTTCGCATCGCCGCCCCGAGCCAGATCGCGGTCGATCTACTGACCGCCCCCGGACGCGGGCCCTCCGAGGGGCAGGCCCTACTCGACTGGATGAAGGCCAATGAGCCGGCCTGGCGACGCTGACCTACTCACCGCCGCGCGCTCCGCGCTACTCGACGCACTCCAAGCACTCCAACCCCACCTCCACGCGGTGATCGTGATCGGCGCCCAAGCGATCTACCTGCACACCGGCGCAGCCCAAGTTGCACTCGCCGAGACGACCAAGGACAGCGACCTCGCACTCGACACCCGCGCTCTCCTCGACATTCCGCTGCTCGAGGACGCGATGCTCCAAGCAGGGTTTCGCCTCGACCCCGACTCCCCTCAGCCCGGCTCCTGGCTAAACCGCGAGGGCACACCCGTCGATCTCATGGTCCCGGAGTCGCTTGCCGGCACCGCGAGCCGCCGTGGCGCGCGCATCCCACCACACTCAAAGCACGCCGCCAGGCGCGCCAACGGCCTCGAGGCCGCGATCGTGGACCACACACCGATGCGCGTAGCTGCCCTCGATCCCAACGACCCGCGCACCTGCACCGTCAACGTCGCCAGCCCCGCCGCGCTGCTCGTCGCCAAGCTCCACAAGATCGCCGAGCGTGCCGAGACGCCCGATCGCCTCCTCGACAAGGACGCCCACGACCTCTACCGCCTCCTCGTCGCGACCCCCACCAACGAGCTTGCAACGGCCCTCCAGCGCCTGCGCGACGATGCGCTCGCCGGCGAGACCACCCGGCATGCGCTCGAGCTCCTCCACATGCTCTTCGCCGACGGACCAGAAGCACTCGGTTCGATGATGGCCGGCCGAGCCGAGCAAGGCATCGGCGACCCCCTGGTTGTCTCTACATCAGCCGCCACACTCGCCGCTGATCTGTTCGCCACCCTACGCACTGAGAATCCCTCTGGATGAAGTGGGCGGGCTCGCACAGTAATGCGTGAGTCGGGTTTTGTTGAGTTCCAGGTAATGCTCTCCCGCCTTTGGCGGTGCTCCCTGGGGCTCCGTGACCCTCGGCCTCTGTCGACGGCTCACGACCCGCGCACCATGACGACGATGACCAAAGTGCCGGGTTCTAGAGCACCTACATGAACAGGAGAACTACACGGTCACGCTTCGGGAGTCGTCAAAGGTCTGTCTCAAGAGCGGTGGTGGACCTATTAACCGAGCCTACGCACACTTTCGGCTCGACCGAGCCGGAAGTCGGAGCCTCGAGGTGTGGACGGACGTGACCTTCCTGACACTCAGTGCCTCCCACCGGCATGTGCTGCCAACGTCTGCGGAGCGCTGCGACTATCATGAGCTTGACGTAGTCGTCGTGCCTTCGGGAACCGAAGGACGCCCAACATTCGAGGAGATTCGCATCGGCGTCGAGTGCAAGAACCTCGGCTACGAAAAGGAGATGCTCCGCGCCCTATTGGGCGTCCGACGCGAGCTGGGCGTCTCACTGCGCCAAAGCCCACAGGCTTCCGGTCATGGCCACGAATGAGGGTGCCGGCCGATCCGCCATCTTGCCTGCTCGCCTACGGCACCGATCAACAGATCCTGGACTTCGCCCCGCCTGAACAGATCTTTGGTATCGACTTCTTTTACGAGCCGCTTCCCTGATTGCATGGAGTCGGGGCCTTAAGGCATCGCCCCATGTTCTGGTGCACCGCTACTGCTAGCGCACGTATGCGGACGCATCGCGGACACGGCTTGTCGCGCCTGCGTCGGACGACGAGGAGCAGCGGGGCGCCCCGATTTGATCATCGTGCATCGGGCGAGATGCGAGCGCGTACCGCCTGCTTTTTGTCAGTCGAATAGCAGCGGCAGCAAGACGCGTTGCACGAGTCGGTCGACCTCTGCGGGGTCGGGTCGCGTTCCGTGGAGGTAGGCGAGACTGTTGAAGCCCTTTTGTTCGCCTGGGTTCACGTGGTCTGTGGGCTGGGCCAGGCAGCGACGGCGCTCTGGGGTGCTGAGCGCGTCGACGCGACCGGCTTGGGTTGCGCCGATTTCCCGGTTGCGCTGAAGCTTGACTTCGATCAGGCCGCTGACGAGCTTCTTTACATTCGGGTCGCTATCGCGGCGGCCTTCGTGGACCATTCGCGCGGCGAGGAATGCGATGTCGTTGTAGTGCTTGGCGTGTCCGAACAGCCACCATGCGACGATCTTCTCGGCGAGGATCTCGTCGGGGTCCATGATCGGGACCTCGACGTCGTGGGCGAGCAGCGGAAAGGGGTAGCGGTGGTTCAGCGCGCGCCATAGCGCGGGGCGCTCCACTCCGCGGTGGGACACCGAGAGGCTGAATTCGTCTTTTGCGCCGGCCAGTTGCGAGAAGCGCGCGTCGTACTCGACGGGCCGGAATGTGATGAGCTCATCCCCACGGCGCCACGCGCCCGCCTTGATCGTTATCTCCTCCTCGTCATGGGAGATGGCGTCGCGGAGCACTTCTGGGTCGGGCTCGCTGCGACTGGAGGTGTCCCCGTCGAAGACCGACATGCGCGGGCTGTCCAGGCATCTCATCGCCATCCCGCCGCAGAGGACGGTGTTCTCGCCGTCGAGTGTCCCGTTTGCGACGAGGTTCACGATGCAGACGATTCGGGCGATGTCGCGGATGACCTGTTCTTCGCTCAGCCCAGGCCGCGTTTTGCAGAACTCGATGATCTGCTCGTCGATGTCCTCCTCGACCGCGAGGATCGGCTCACTTGCCATAGGAGAGCCAGCCCTCCAACCGGTCGCGGCTTACGTTCATCCTTACCCGCCAGAACGGGTCGAGCTCCATTTGCTCACTCGCCGCGGAGCCGTCGGCGAGCATCAGCGACGCGCGATCGCCGCGACGAACACGGGCCGGCAGCTCAGCGCGGACGACCTCGCCGGCGCCGAGCAGATCGAGCATCAACCCTGTCCGGCGGGCGACCGTCGGGCCGAGCGCCAGGGCATACCGGCAGGCGGCGAGTGGATCCAGGCGCTCCTCGCGCATACCGCGGCCCCAGGCGCTGACCCATGTTTCCGTCGCCCCGCTGAGCTGCGGATGCCACAGGCAATCCACGAGCGTGCGGGTAGGGTTGCTGCGTAGGTATAGCTCGGTGCGCGAGAGCCGCACGACTTTCTACACCGAGATCGCCTGCGAAGACCGGGCGCCGTGTGCGAGCAGCCCGCAGGGGCCTACCGGCCACTACGAGCTGGCCGTCCATGAGCTGCCGGCTTGCGAACCCGACGAGCACCGTCGCGAAAGGCTCCGAGAGGTCGGTCAGGCGATGCTCTTCCAAGGCGCTGAAAAAGCCGAGGTAGTAGTCGCCGAGCGGAGCCAGCCGTCCGTGGAGCATCGGCTGCCACGCGTTGTAGGCCGCGGCATCGGAGCCCAGCGTCGGAATCGCATAGCGCCCGGCGCCGAGCTTGATCAGCGCGCCGCGGCTAGCCATCCGCAAGAGCAGGTCCTTCGGGCGCGGATGAAACTCACGGAGCCAGTCGGAGTCCTCGCGTAGCACGAGAACGGCTCGACGCTTCCGTCGAGCGCGCATAATCACCTCAGTGTCACGGGCCGTAAAGCTCTGCGGCATTCCCAAACTATACTCGAAAGCCACATTGAGCGTGGCTGGCGGTCATATTTTGGGGAAACCGCACCAGTAGGTCGCTCGACTGCGGTGGCGATCGTCGAGGCCGATCACACCAACGCTGAGGCTTCCCGGCACGCCTTGCGCGAGGAATAGCGTCCGGACGCCAACACGGCACGCAACCCGGCGCGGTACAACGCATCCTCAGACCACGGCGAGCGCCCGGCCAGCTCGAGCAGATCCTCCACAAGGGCGACGCGCACGACGCCGGCGTCCTCCCGCGTGAGCCCCACGAAATGTGCGCGATCGCGCAGCCCGGCGATGTCCTCGACCCCGGACGCTTCGGAGCGCACCGTGAGCTCCCCACGGCCGGCGCGCCAACGCTCGCGGCGCTCTCTGCTGCGCGGTGCTTGCTCGACACCATCCGGCCACGCATCGGCGCGCAGCAGCCACTCGACCAACTCCTCGCGTTGCTCTGCGGGCACAAGTAGGTCAACCCGGCCCGACCTCGGACGCTCGGGGGCGCCGCTCAGCGCAGCCGCCACCGGCCCTACCACGACCGCCAGCTCGCCCGTCTCATAAGCCGCGTGCAACGCATCCCGGCATCCCGGCCAGTGGTTCCCGAGCAGCGCTTTCAGCCGCTCGGTGGGCGCGAGGTCAAGCTGCTCGCCCACCAGCTCGACGAGCTTGGCCTCGGGCAAAACTACACGGACGTCGAGCCTGGCCCCGGCGGCGGCCGCTACCTTCTCAAGGTCCTCAAGGCTCGGGCGCTGAGCGCCCGTCTCCCACCGCGACAATGTCTCGCGCGCCATGCCAGCACGTTGCGCAAGCTCGCCGTGCGGCAAGCCCAACTCGCGCAACATCCCAATGATCTCTGCCGAGCGCGTCGGCCCATGATGGCACACAGCCTGTGATACATCCATCACACCATTGCATTCTGGCCTCCCTGAGAAATCATCCCCAATCATGGGGCTACGTCGATGAGTTGGTCAACGGACTCCTTACGAACCTCACCGGCGTGCGCTCCTGCGGATGGGACAGACCGCTGGAGGAAACGGGTTCCAGCCCACCCGCAACGATGAGCAGATAATTGTCTGCGCTGGGTCCGTCTGGGGTTTGGGTCCATGGACCCGCTCGTGGGCCCAAACCCAGCCGAATTGAGCCTAAATCAGCCGGTTTACGACTATCGTCCGAGAGCCTACATCCCGCACAGATACAGGGGAAACTGGCAAAATGCGCGGAGATGCGACGGTGCATCGCACCCAGGAGGTCGGGGGTTCGAGTCCCCCTAGCTCCATTCCTAAAGTGCCTGCAAATGGTGACTGTTCAGGTCGCTGTTTGGGTTGGTTAGGGGCTGGCGGCGGCGGGCAGCCGGGGGGTGTGGCGCGCCAAGCTGGCGAGCGCTTGGAGGATGTCGCGGCTTTGCTTGCGCGTGGTGCTGATGTAGGCGCGTAGGGCGATGAAGTGGTCGGCGCCGGCGGTGGTGCGCCAGCTGCCGGAGATCTTTTGTTGGATCTTGATCATGCGGATGTCGCGCTCGACGAGGTTGTTGTCGAACGGGACGCGGAAGTCGTGCGCGAAGCGCAGGACTTGTTCGCGTTGCTCGTCGAGGCGGCGCAGCAGGTTGGCTGATGGGCTGCGGCCGATCGGGCCGCGCTTGCCGGTGCGGACAGTCGGCGGCGGGTTCTGGTGGTGGCCGAGCGCGATGATCTGCTCGTAGGCGGCGCGGTAGCCGGCCAGCACCGATGGGTCCAGCCAGTCTTCACCCCGGGCCTTGGCGGCCTTGACTTCCTCGTGTAGAGCGCGTAGGAGCGCGTCGATCTGGCTTGCCCAGGACTGCTCGTCGGGGTGCTGCTCGATGATCGCTAACAGCTCGCGCAGGTGGTGGGCGTTGCACAGCGCATGGATGGCGTGCTCATAGGTGCGGTACTGCGGCCAGCCGTCGTGCACGGCGATTCCGTGGAATCGCCGTATCACGCCGGTGTGATCGATGCCCTCTGTTCCGCGCCTGTCGTGCAGGGCATAGAAAGTGAGCGTCTCGGTGCTCGCGCAGTGCAGCCAGCGTCCGCGGCCACCGACACGCGCACCGGTCTCATCGAAGTGCACGACCGGCGAGTTGATGATCTGCTCGTGCACGTCCTCGAGGAACCCATCGAGGTCCGCAGCGCCGTCCCTTGACGAAGGCCAGGAGCGTCGCGGGCGAGATCGGCGCGCCCAGCCAATCGGCCAGCAACTGCGCGGCGCGCTGGTAGGGCAGATGCTGGACGGCGATCAGATAGATCCCCAGCGCCCGCATCCTGGGCCCATACTGCGTCGGCGCACCGACACCGTCCGGGAATGCCGCGGTCGTAATCTGCCCGCAGCCGCAACGCCGACTCTGGCAGCGGTGCTCGGTGACAAGCAGTCGCACAGGCGGCAGATCGAACACTTGGCGTGCTTCCTCCCCGGCCGGCTCGCCGTCCGAGAGCTCACCCCCGCAGCCGCCGCAGTGATCGGGCACGTGCACGATGACCTTATCGGGTCGCTCGACCCGCTCGAGATGATGGCCATCATGGCCGGGCTGGCCACCCGGTTTGCGGCCCGAACGACGACGAAGACTCCGCGGCGCAGGCGCCTTGGCAAGCCCATCCGAGGAAGGCGGCCGCGACGAGTTACGCGAGTTCGCCGCCAGACGCGCCTTCAACTCCGCGACCTCCGCCCGCAACTCCGCGATCAACACCGCCTGCGAAGCAACGAGCACCTCGAGATCCTCATACGACGGCCGCCCCTGGGACACACAACAACGTTCGCGGCCCAGCCACCACCCCCTGCCCCACGACCTGAACAGTCACTGCAAATGAGGGGTTTAAGGCGGTTCTCGGTGTGATCCGAGTCCGAGGATCACACGAGTCGTCCCTCGTGGGCGAAGGGGCGCTCACGTACTTGCCCCGGCGGTTTGGGTCGTTCCGCCGGCTGTGTTGTTGCTGACCGGCGCACCGCTCGCGGCGTGCTTTTTGTCGTGCTCATCGAGGTATGGAGCCAGGTAGCGGGCGGCGATCTTGCTCGGCGGCGACCAAGTGGCTGTGTCGGTGATCTCCGAGCTGAATCCGTGCCCGCCGGTGATGTGAGCGGTGAGGTACAGCGGCTGGCCGCCGGTGAGCAGCATCCCGTGGATCACCGGGTGAAACGGCTCAGGTGTCACCTGGGCGCCTGCCAGTGCGGCGATCGACTGCGCGGCGACGTCGGCCTGCTGTGAGGCGATGCCGCCGTGCTTGACAGGAAAGTCGATCGCGTCGCCGGCGGCATAGATCGGCCCTACGTCAGAGACCCGCCCGTATGGGTCGACATGGATGAAGCCGTGCTCGCTCAGCGGGATGCCTCGCATGGAGGGCCCGTAGAGCTCGGGCAGCGCGATGACGCGATCGACCTTGAGGCGACGGTCGCCGGGGTTGATGATGACCTCTCCGGGGTGGGGAATCTCGGCGTAAGCGGAGCTGATGGTTTGGATGTTCGCCCGGTCGAGCGCCTCCGCCACGGCGCTGCTTGCGTTGGTGCCGAAGACCGCCAGGGGGCTGTCCTCGGGGGTGATGATCGTCGTTGAGAGCTTGATCCCCATGTCATATGCTCGCCCCGCGGTCATCAGCGCGAGCTCATACAGCGGCAGCTGCCAGGGCATCCGTCCGGGCGAGACGAACGCCAGGCTGTGAATGTAGTCGCCCTCGACGTCTTGGATCAGGCCGTGCAGCGTCTCGTCAAGGTGGCGGTCGTCGATCGTCACGGCGTGTTCGTAGCGGGGGCGAGCCTTGGCTCCAAGCGCCAGCATGAGCGCGTCGTACGCGATCTCCTCACCAGCCTCGGTGTGGGCGATCTGCCGTGCTGGGTCCACCCATGCCAGCTCATCGACCAGCAGCTCCGCGCCGGCGTCATCGACGATCGGTGCGAGTGGATAGCGGCCGGCCTGGTCGTAGGCGAACGGCTCACGGACGGTCATCGGTCGGTAGACAAACTCGGGATTGGGTGCGATGAGGGTCACGTCGGTGAGCTCGGGCGCAAGGTGCGCGAGGGCAAGCGCAGCCTCAAGGGCGGCCACTCCGCCGCCCGCGATCACCACGCGGAGCTTCTTGGGATTTGGGGTGGCAGTCATGTTGAAGAGGCTAGGCGGCCGCGGTGGAGCCGGCAGCCGAGAAAAGCCGCCATGCCGCAAGGGAGAACTACGGATCTGCGCGACGTTGGTTGGACACATCGACCCGCCGGGCGCGATTAAGCTGCCCTGGGAAATGAGCGAGGACTCCGAGGAGCTGTCGATTCGCCGCCTGCTGGATGTCGGCCGGGCGCTGACGAGGGAGCTTGACCAGCGGGCCGTGCTGGATCAGGTCCTTGAGACGGCGCGGGAGATCACCGGGGCGCGCTACGCCGCGTTGGGCATCTTGAACGACCAGCACAGCGGGCTTGAGCAGTTCTTGGCCCTGGGGGTCGATGACGCTACCCGCCGCGCGATCGGGGACCTACCACGCGGCCGGGGGGTGCTCGGCGAGCTGATCGTGCATCCGCAGCCGCTGCGCCTTTCGGATGTGGGCCAGCACCCGTCCAGCTACGGGTTCCCTGCCGGGCACCCGCCGATGCGTAGCTTCCTCGGCGTGCCGATCGTCATTCGCGGGCAGGCGTGGGGCAACCTGTACTTGACTGAGAAGCAGGGAGGCAAGTTCACTGAGGCAGACGAGGAGGCCGCGGTGATCCTCGCCGATTGGGCGGCGATCGCGATAAATAACGCCCGGCTGTATGAATCCAGCGAGCGCCGTCGCGAGGAGGCGGAGAAGGCGTCTCGGGGTCTTGAGGCGACCCGTGACGTGGCGATCGCAATCGGCCAGGAGATCGCGCTTGAGCATGTGTTGGAGCTGATCGTCAAGCGCGGGCGTGCGCTTGTGGGCGCCAGGAGCCTGGTGATCATGCTGCGCGATGGTGCGGAGCTGGTCGTGCAGGCGAGCGCTGGTCATGTCCGAGGGATGCGCGGTGTGCGCCTGCCGATCGCCGACTCAACATCCGGGCAGGTGTTGGAGCACCGGCGGCCCGAGCGGATCACCGATGTCGCCTCGAGGCTGCGGATCGCTCCCAGTGAGTTCGGCGTAGCCGATGCGCAGACTGCGCTACTGGTGCCGATGATCTATCGCGGGGAGGCGCTGGGTGTGCTGGCGGCGTTTGATCGTGGTGAGGACGGGAGCGTGTTCGGCGAGGATGACGAGCAGATGCTGCGCACATTCGCGGCGAGCGCCGCGACCGCCGTGGCGCTGGCGCAGAGCGTGCAGGCTGACCGGCTGCGTAGCTCGCTGGCTGCCGCGGACGCCGAGCGACGCCGTTGGGCGCGGGAGCTGCACGATGAGACGCTACAGGGGCTGGGTAGCCTGCGGTTGCTGCTCTCCTCCGCGCTGCGCTGTGACGATCCGCAGCGGGCACCAGCGACGATGCGCGAAGCCGTGGAGCACATTGAGCGGGAGATCGAGAACCTACGGGCGATCATCACCGAGCTACGCCCGGCCGCGTTGGATGAGCTGGGGTTGCGCGCCGCAATCGAGTCGCTGCTCGACCGTCATCGCGAGGAAGGCGGGTTGCACATCGACAGCGAGCTTGTGCTGCCCGGGCCCTCCAGGGAAGAAGATCGCCTGGATGAGGATCTCGAAACCGCCGTCTACCGGCTGGTTCAGGAGGCGCTGACGAACGTCGCCAAGCACGCTCACGCGAAACGGGTGCGCATTGCGGTGAGCGAATCTGACGGCGAGTTGTTGGTCGAGGTGCAGGACGACGGTGGCGGCTTTGACCCGCAGGCCGTGAGCGACGGCTTCGGCTTGGCAGGAATGCGCGAGCGGGTGAGCTTGGCCGGCGGCACGCTCAACGTCCACTCCGACGAGCGGGGAACACTGGTCAGGGCCTGTCTGCCCGCCAGCCACCGTGGCCCGGCACGCGGCCGGCCGTCCGAGTCAGGTTCTAAGCAGGCCGCGTTGTAGCGCGTAACGAACCAGTCCGGCGCGGGTGGCGCAAGCGAGCTTCGTGAAGATGTGGGCGCGGTGTGTCTCCACCGTGCGCGGGGACAGGTGCAGCTTGCGCGCGATTTCGGCGCTTGTGTAGCCAAGCGCGATCAGCCGTAGGACCTCGACCTCGCGCGGGGTCAACTTGTCCTCGGTGAGCGTGCGGTGCAAAGCGTCCAGGCGGGTGGCCACCCGTGGGCTGATGTACTCCTCACCGTGCGCAGCCGCACGCACTGCTTGTGGCAGCTCGCTGTCGGCTAGATCCTTCAGGACGAACCCGAGCGCGCCGGCGATGAACGCGCGGTGCACGAATGCAGGGTTGTCTTCCATTGTGAGCACCACGATCTCGGTCGCTGGTGCCTGGTCGCGCAGTTCCCCGATCGCTTCGTTCCCGGACCTGCCAGGCAAGCTCAGGTCGAGCACGAGCACGTGTGGCCGGTGGTCGCGGACGTGGCGCAGGACAGATGCCAGGTCGTCCGCTTCGGCGATCACCTCCACGTCATTCTCGCTGTCAAGCAGCAGCCGAAGACTGCGGCGCATCAGGGCATGGGCGTCGGCAAGAACCACACGGACAGGCAACGCCACGGGGGCGATCGGCGCCGACTCCGCTGCGAGGCTGGGCGCCAGCCGCAAATGTGATGGCATGTCCGCACGCTAACCAGCGCCGCCATGTCTCCCATCGGTAAACATCCCCGCCGCGGCTGTGGTAAAGCCCCGATCTTTCCGAGGCGTGCACGCCTGCTGTCGGGCGATCGGCCACCGCGTAGGGTCTTTCCGCGGTCATGGGCGGGGAAACCCCGGATGCCGCGCGGGCTGAAGTCTGCACGCTCGGCGTCGACGGCTCATCCGCCGCGAAGATGAAGTCATACCTGTACCGAAAACTGGTCTTCGAGCACAGCCCTGACCTGCCACGCGATCTCAAGATCCTCTCGGGCGGTGAGAACCAGCGTGCGGACACGCGCGCCCTGGGCCCCGATCTCCCTGTCGGCTCGCGTTTCATCGTTGCGGGCGTCGTCGACTGCGACACCGAGAAAGGCAAGCCGAGCGGCGGCCTGTGCTCGGACCTCGGGTGAGTGCTCGCCGATGCCACCGGTGAACACAAGCGCATCAAGACCACCAAGTGCCGCCGCCATCGCGGCGATACCGGCGCGCAACCGATGGGCATACACATCCAAAGCCAGGCGCGCGGAGGGTTCGCCCGCGCCGGCACGCGCAACGACCTCTCGCATGTCGGCGCTACCAGCCAAACCGAGCATCCCGGAGCGGTACTCGAGCGCGTCCGCCAGCTCTGCCGCAGACAGCCGCTCGTGCTCCTGCAGCCAGAGCAGCATCCCGGGATCGACGCTGCCCGAGCGTGTGGCCATCACCAGGCCCTCAAGTGGAGTGAAGCCCATTGTCGTGTCCAGCGAACGGCCGTCCTCGATCGCGCACAGCGAGGCGCCCGCCCCCAGGTGACAGCTCACGATCCGCAGCCCTGATGCGTCCCGCCCAAGCAACTCCGGCGCGCGGCGAGAGACCCAAGCGTGCGAGAGACCGTGAAAGCCGTAGCGGCGCAGGCCCCAACGCTCCCGCCACTGTGCGGGCAGGGCGTAGGTCGCGGCGGCTTGGGGCAGGGTGGCATGAAACGCGGTGTCGAAGCACGCGACCGCGGGCAGCTCCGGCAGCGCCTCAGTGACGGCATCGAGCGCGGCGAGGGACTTCGGCTGATGGAGCGGCGCGAGGTCGGTCAGCTCCCGCATGGCTGTCTCGATGTCCGCGTCGATCCTCACGGCTTCGTGGAAGCGCTCGCCTCCGTGGACGATGCGGTGGCCGACCGCATCCGCCTCACGCAGCGGCGAGTCGAGCGCCGCGCGGAGCCGATCCGGGTCCACCCGTGCGCGAGGAGCCGGCAGCTCCCGCGAAGCGATCGTCTTGTCCTGTCCGTCGAGCAGCGTGAGCTTGAGGCTGCTCGAGCCCGCATTGACTACCAGGACCCGCACGGCGAGCCTACGCCCGCGTGTCCTGCTCTGAGCGAGCGTCACTGGAGCCGGGCCAGCACCAGTCTGTTACGTCAGGCGGGTCCTGTCCGTGCTCGCGCGTATACGCGCGGTGGCGCAGCCGCTCATCGACCATATCCTGACGTACGTGAGCTGCGTGCTCGGCCAGTCCGGGCACCCTGTCGATGACGTCCATCACGAGATGAAAGCGGTCGAGGTCGTTGAGCATCACCATGTCAAACGGTGTTGTGGTGGTGCCCTCCTCCTTGTAACCACGGACATGGATGTTCGCGTGGTTGGTGCGCCGGTAGGTGAGCCGGTGGATCAGCCATGGGTACCCGTGGTAAGCGAAGATCACCGGCTGGCTGGTCGTGAACAGCGCGTCGAACTCCGCATCGGGTAGCCCGTGGGGATGCTCGGTGTTGGGCTCAAGGCGCATCAGGTCGACGACGTTGACCAGCCTGACCTTCAACTCAGAGAGACGCTCGCGCAGGATCGCCGCCGCCGCGACGCTCTCCAGTGTCGGGATGTCCCCAGCGCAGCCGAGCACCACGTCGGGCTCCTGCTCACCGTCGCTGCAAGCCCACTCCCATATGCCGACCCCGCGCGTGCAGTGTGCCACCGCCTCCTCCATCGAGAGATAGTTGAGCGACGGCTGCTTGCCGGCGACGATCACGTTCACATAGTCGCGGCTGCGCAGGCAGTGATCCGCGACGGACAGCAGACAGTTGGCGTCCGGCGGCAGGTACACGCGCACGATCTCCGCCTTCTTGTTGACCACATGGTCGATGAACCCCGGGTCCTGGTGGGAGAACCCGTTGTGGTCCTGGCGCCACACGTGCGAGGAGAGCAGATAGTTCAGCGACGCCACCGGCGCTCGCCACGGGATACCGCGCGTGACCTTCAACCACTTGGCGTGCTGGTTGAACATCGAGTCGACGATGTGAATGAACGCCTCGTAACTGTTCAGCAGACCATGCCGACCAGTGAGCAGATAGCCCTCGAGCCAGCCCTGGCAGAGATGCTCGCTCAAGACCTCCATCACACGCCCGTCGCGCGCGAGGTGATCGTCGCTCTGAAGACGCTCAGCATCCCATGCGCGATTCGTGACCTCAAACACCGCGCCCAGCCGGTTGGACGCGGTCTCGTCAGGACCCATGATGCGGAGGTTCGCCGGGTTGGCGCTGATCGCGTCGCGCAAGAGCTCGCCCAGCACCCGCGTCGGCTCGCTGATGCTCCCAGTCGGGTTGGGCACCTCGACCGCGTAGGAGCGAAAGTCGGGCAGCTCAAGCTCGCGCAGCAGCACACCGCCGTTGGCGTGCGGGTTCGCGCCCATGCGCCGCTCGCCCTTGGGCGCAAGCGAGGCCAGCTCCGCCCTCAGCGCACCGTCCTCGTCGAACAGCTCCTCGACACGGTAGGAGCGAAGCCACTCCTCCAGCTGGCGTAGATGCTCGGGGTTGCCAGCGAGGTCGGCGAGCGGCACCTGATGAGAGCGAAACGACCCCTCCGCCGGGAGCCCATCGACCACCTTCGGGCCGGTCCACCCCTTCGGGGTGCGCAACACGATCATCGGCCAACGCGGGCGCTCGAACTCGCCATCCTCGCGGGCACGACGCTGGATCTCGGCGATCTCCGCCGCGACCTCATCCAATGTGGCGGCCATCAACTGGTGCATCGACTCCGGGTCATCGCCCTCGACGAAGCGGGGCGCGTAGCCATAGCCCTCCATCAGCGAGCGCAGCTCGACGGGTGGGATGCGCGCGAGCACCGTCGGGTTGGCGATCTTGTAGCCGTTGAGATGCAGCACCGGGAGCACCGCACCGTCGCGAGCCGGATTCAGGAACTTGTTGGAGTGCCAGCTCGTCGCCAGCGGCCCCGTCTCGGCCTCGCCATCGCCAACCACGCAGCAGACCAGTAGATCGGGGTTATCGAACGCCGCGCCGTAGGCATGGGCCAGGGAGTAGCCGAGCTCGCCGCCCTCATGGATCGACCCCGGCGTCTCCGGCGCCACATGGCTCGGGATGCCGCCAGGGAAGGAGAACTGGCGGAACAGCCGGCGCAGGCCCTCCTCGTCGTGCCCGATGTGGGGGTATACCTCGCTGTAGGTGCCCTCCAGGTAGACGTTCGCAACGATCCCCGGGCCACCGTGACCGGGGCCGACAACGTAGATCGCGTTCAGGTCACGCTCGCGGATCACGCGATTCATGTGCGCGTAGAGGAAGTTCAAGCCTGGAGTCGTGCCCCAATGACCGAGCAGACGCGGCTTTACGTGCTCAATCGCAAGCGGCTCGCGCAGCAGCGGGTTCGCGAGTAGATAGATCTGGCCGACCGACAGATAGTTCGCCGCCCGCCAATAGGCATCCAACGCGCGCAGCTCCTCACCCGACAGGACAGCAGGTGGGTCTGTCACGGTCGCGTCGTCCATCACGTCACGAGAGGACGGCGCCCATCGGGTGCGGGCGACACGTGCCAGCCGCGCTTGTCGCGCGGCATCGGCGGGTGCGTATTCGTCTTACTGACGCCTACACGATCAGGCTCCTGCGGCGTTTGATCGGGCATCGTGTCCATGCTACGCATCGTGGTCCTACAGCACAGCGGCCTATGTCGCGGGATGCTCAGTAAAAATCCACAGGTCATGCAGGAGCCATCCCGGATTCCGCCGGGACGGCCGGGCACTAGCGTGTAGCCGACCCCGACAAGGAGACCTGTGATGTTCAAGAACGTGCTCGTGGGAGTGGACGGCAGGGCAGGCGGCCGTGACGCCATCGCGCTTGCTTCCCAGCTCACGGACTCCAATGGAAAGCTGACGCTCGCCTATATCCACAGTGGTGATCTGCGCCCTTCCCACGCCATCGCGCCCGGTCTGGTGGCCGAGGAGCGCGAGGCATCCCACAAGCTGCTGGAGCAGGAGCGCGCCGCGGCCGATGTCAAAGCAGAGCTCATCAGCATCGTGTCGATGAGCCCCGGTCGCGGCCTTCACGAGCGGGCGGAGGAGCAGAGCGCCGACCTGATCGTGGTCGGCTCCTGCAGCCACAGTGCTCTCGGACGTGCGATGCTCGGCGATGACACACGCGCCGCTCTGAATGGCGCTCCCTGCGCGGTCGCAGTTGCCCCGCTCGGCTACGCCGACGGGCGGGCCCCCATAACCAAGGTCGGCGTCGCCTACAACGAATCGCCGGAGAGCAAGGCGGCGCTCGCGATCGCCCGCGCGCTTGCGGCATCCACTCGCGCAGAGGTTCATGCGCTGGACGTCGTCTCGATCCCGACGGCCGCCTACACCGGGATCATGCCCCCCGCGATTGGGGATAGCATCGACGTGATGCTCCAGGAGGCAACCAGCCGCATGAGCAAGCTGCCCGACGTCAAGGGTCGCGCGGTCTACGGCCTCGCGGGTGAGGAGCTGGCCGCCTTCAGCGATCAGGTCGACCTCCTGGTAGTCGGCTCACGCGGCTACGGGCCAGTAAAGCGCCTGGTGCTCGGCAGCACCTCCGACTACCTGCAGCGCCACGCACGCTGCCCACTGCTCGTCCTGCGCCGCAGCGCTGCCAGCCCCGCTGAGGAGTCCACAGGGCTCCAGCGAGCCTAGCTCCACTGAGAGCGCAGCCGGTATCTTCATTCGATGATCGACCAGGACGCAATGCCGGTTGACGGCGCCGACAGCGACGAGACCCTCTCCGCGGAGCCGATCCGCATCGTTCTCGCGGACGATCACGCCGTGGTGCGCAGCGGGCTGCGGATGCTGCTCGATAGCGAGAGCGACTTCGAGGTCGTGGCCGAGGCCAGCGATGTCGATAGCGCACGACGCTACGTGCGCGGCCATCATCCCAGGGTGCTCGTGCTCGATCTCAACATGCCGGGCGGCTCAAGCATGGAGGCGATCCCCACGATCCGCGAGGAGTCGCCCGATACACAGATCGTCGTGCTGACGATGCAGAATGAGTCCGCGTTCGCGCGCGAGGCCCTCAGCGCGGGAGCGCTTGGCTATGTGCTTAAGGAGGCCGCCGACGACGAGCTCGTGGAGGCGGTCAGGCGCGCTGCCGTGGGTGAGAGCTACTTGAGCCCCAAGCTCGGCGCTCGCATGGCCTCCGAGCCACCCCCTGGCCCGCCTGACGATCTCTCGCCGCGCGAGGTCGATGTGCTGCGGCTGATCGCCCTGGGACACACCAATGCTGAGATCGGCGAGCAGCTGTATCTGTCGGTGCGAACAGTGGAGACTCATCGTTCGCATATCCAGCAGAAGCTCAGGCTCTCAAGCCGCGCGGGGCTCGTGGGCTACGCGCTTGAGCGCGGGCTGATCAGCGCCGACCGCGGGCGCTCCACCTGACCTACGCGCTTTACTGTGCGCGGTAGTGCTCTTTCCAGATCAGCCGGTAGATCGGTATCCAGCGCGGGATTCGGTTGACGACGGGAACGAAGGGTATGCAGATGAACGCCAGGCTCAGCACGGCCATGATGAGCAGCACCTGGATGTCCGCGTTCGGGGAGGACTTCATCGGTTCGACCTGGTACCAGAGCGAATACAGCCACAGCCAGGGCTGGCCGGGGTAGCTGCCCGTCTCGTTCATCAGGCCCCACTGCTCGCCGAGCAGGTGCTGTGCTTCGGCGCGTTCGGCGAGCAGCCCGCCGTCGGCCATGAACAGCAGCGGCTTGGTGTAGTCGGTCTGGAAGAACTGGCTGCTGGACACCAGGCCCCCTTCGAGGCCGCCGCTCTTGGCGAGGCTCTGCAGGCTGGCCATCATCGTTGGCACCGGGCCGGCGCCGCTGACGTGCACGGTCACAGCGCCCGTGGTCGTGTCGACCGACACCGTACTGGGCGGCATCTTCTTTTCTTCCACCGCCGCCGCGTATTCTTCGAGTGGCTTGGCGTAGGCTTGGGACCATTCCTTTTTCTGCGTTTCGGGCGCGGCCCTGTATTCGGCGAGCGCACTCCGCAGCGCGGGGTCGCCCGGGACGGTTTCCAGCGGTTTGATCACGTAGTCCTCAGCCGTGTTGATCGGATGGCTGACGCCAAGCCACCTCTGGGGGTGTAGGAACAGGAAGTGCTGCACGCTGCCCGAGCTGTGGTTGTAGGGGGGGCCGTATTCGGCGGTGTCGCTCGTTTCGTCGAGCTCCTTGGCCGCCGTGGTGGCGAAGTCGACCGGCAGTTCGTGTGACCACTGGGCGATCGTGCTGGGCCTGTCGTCCGGTGAGGAGAGCAGGACGGTGAGCAGCACCGCCAGCAGGGTGATCACGCCGACCGCGATGCACAGCTCTTTGACTAGGTTGTAGGGCGCGTAGCGGCCTTTCCAGGGCTGCGTGTCGTCCTTGGGGCCCAGGAAGCTCACGACTGCCCCCCGGTCCAGGTCTCAGGGGAGCCGTTCGGATCGGGACCCCCGGGTGGGGCCTGCGGGGATTTGTTCGCACCGGGACTCGCGGCTGCAACGACCGCCAGTTTCTTATCGAGCTCGAACGGGGGTACGACCCCGTTGCGGCGCACGAGCAGGACATGCACGCTGACGAGCGCCACAACCGCGATCGGCAGGAGGAGGATGTGGTAACTGTACATCTGCCCGAAGTTGGTGAGGTTGAAGAACGCGCCGACGCCGACCGAGTTCATCGCGTCCTTGGCCTGCGTGGAGATCCACTGGGCGTCGAAGTTCTGCTGGGAGACATACCCGGTAAGCGCGCAAGGCACCGCGACCAGGAACGTGATCGCACCGGTGACCCACACGCGGCTGCGGCCTCCACGCCAGGAGGCCATCCAGTACTTGCCCCACAGGTGCACGACCATCACGAAGAAGAACAGCTCCACGCTCCACATGTGGATGCTGTTGAAGAAGTGCCCGACGCCAGTCTCGTGCCACCAGGCGGGTCCCTTCAGTGCGAGGATCGTGCCGGAGCCGATGATCACGATCAGTGAGGCGATGCTGGCTACGCCGAACACGTAGATCCAGGAGGCGACGTAGGTCGGCTGGCCGTCCGGCAGGAGCCTCTCGGGCGGCAGCGCCTCGACGCCTTTTTCGCGGACTTTGACGGTCCACGACTTCGACGGGATCGTCGGGGAGGTCGCCTGGACGGCCGCCGGGGGAGTCGTCGGGGCGGCGCTCATGACGCGCCTTCACCGTGACGGGCGGCGTCTCGCCCTCTGGACCCGGGGAACGGCAGCAGGATCGCAAGGAAGAAGACCACGACCATCAAAGCAATCACCACGACATTCGCCACCGACAGATGGATGAATTCCCAATCCACCGTATGCGCCGGGTGATTCAGGTTGAAGATCGCGCCCATCACGCCCACAGGACTCAAGAGGAGCCTCCTCGAATTGGCCTGCTCACCATCTGGTCGAGCAGCCTACCGGCGCGCCGAACCTCTGTATATCGGTATTTTTCCCGCGCGACGCAGGCGCCCGCACAGACGCGCGGGTGCTCTTGCGACTTCCCCCTGCCGGTCACGGCCGAGCCCTCGTGATGGATGTCAGTCGCGCCGGCGGTCTTTGATCATGCGCGCGCCGACGGTGTCGCTGATCGCAGTCGTGAGCCAGATGATCAGCGCCACCGGCACGTACGTCGTGGCGCCGTGAATTGTGAGCCCGCTGACGATGGCATTGACGATGACCAGCGAGATAATCGTCGACGCGAGCGCCAGAAGTCCGGCCAGCGCGATCGACGGCTGTCGGACCAGCACGCGCAGAGCCATGACCTGGATGACGAGATGGACGAGCCAGAAGATGAGCGTGGCCTCCACCAGTGCGGAGGCGGTAATCGAAAGCTTGCTGACCACAGCAGCTGCGAGCAGCAGTCCGGCAGCGATCCCGACGAGCGAGCTACCGAGGCGGATTCCCCAACGCGTCAACATGCGCGTGTGAGCCTACACCGATGTCGGCATGCCTTGGCGGTTCGGCGATCGGGCCGCTACCGAGGAACGCGTGAGCGGGTCGGCTGCGGAGCACGTTGACCTCGAACTCGACCAGGAACCACGGGACAGGATGAGGAGGGCTCCCTGGACAGGGCGCCGGGAGGCGGAGCGCGTAAATGCACGCGGGCTAGGCGAGTGCGCCCGGGACCTCCTCTTTGAGCGCCTGTGAGATCTGCTCGCGAAGCTGTGGCGTGTCCTCGTGCCCGTGTGCGCTCACCGCGTGAGCAACAGCCGCGTTGAGAACATGCTCGTCGCTTCCCGCCATCGCCAGATCACAGCCGCTTTCGCTCGGCATCTCCCGGCAGTCGATGTATTTGCGAGACATGGCTCCTCCGTTCATCGTTGTGGTCGCTACCCTACCTACTAATAGGTAAGAAGTCAACCACGACTGCGAGAATGCTTCGATGGCCATCAGCGCGCACGACACGAGCTCCGGTTCCGAGGTGCCTGACGCCGAGCAGCGGCCCGCGAACACGCGCTCGCGCATCCTCGACGTCGGCGAAAGACTCATTCAGGTCCGCGGCTTCAACGGCTTCAGCTATGCGGATGTAGCGTCTGAGCTTTCCCTCACCAAGGCCAGTCTCCACTACCACTTCCCCAGCAAGGCCGAGCTGGGCGAGGCCCTTGTCGTGCGCTACGCGGAGCGTTTCGCATGCGCGCTCGCGGCCATCGACGCAAACCTCACGCAGGCTCCCGCCAAGCTCGACGCGTACGCGAGCCTGTACGCCGAAGTGCTGCGCCAAGATCGGATGTGCCTGTGCGGCATGCTCGCCGCCGAGTACCAGACTCTCCCGAGCCCAATCCGCGACGCTGTGGTTGCGTTCCTCGATGACAACGAGGCGTGGCTCGCGCCAGTCCTCGATCGGGGTCGCGAGGATGGCAGCCTGCGCTTCGGCAACACGGCCGCTGACACGGCGAGAAGCATCGTCAGCGGCCTCGAGGGCGCCATGCTCCTCGCACGGCCCTACGGTGGGGTCGAGCGCTTCGAAGCCGCGGCCGCTCAACTGCTGGCAAGCCTCGCCGGCACCGATCGCTAGAGCTAACCCGGCGCGGTCCAGGCGACTGGGGGCTCATCTCCCGCGCGGGTCCAGGCGACTGGGGCTCACCCCCGCGCGGTCGCGACGACTGGGCTCGCCAGGAGCCTTGTGACGAGGATGTGAACACCTTGCATAATACGGCAGGACTGACTATCCTCGCATCGAGGCGAATAATGAAACCATACCGTGATGTTGGTTCGTGAGATGGTGCGCTTGGAGGCTCGCGCAGCTGACAGCGAGCGCTCGCGCGGGGACATGCGCCCAATACCGTCAGGGCGGGCACGGATGGGTGAGCCGTCACGAGCGGGACGCAACCGCTTCGACGTGTGTGTGCTCGGCGCCGGCCCCGCCGGCCTGGCGGTCGCCTCCCGCCTGTTGCGGGAGGGCCGACGCATCCTCGTCCTCACCCGGGCCACGCGGCGCGCCGCATGGGGCGGCGAGACGTTCACGGGCGCGATCCGCGGACCGCTGCAGGAGATGGGCTGCTGGGAGATCTTCCAGCAGGCCGGACACGTGCCCGGTTATGAGCGTCACTGCGCCTGGGGCGGCGAGCCACTGCTCGAGAGCGCCCTATTCCAGCCCCATGGCCCGCTGTGGCACGTCGACCGCGATCGCTTCGACGGCGACCTCCGCATGGCGGTGAGCGGCCGCGGCGCCGTTTTCGAGAGCTACCGAAAGCTCGCAGGGATCCGCCGGGAGCCCGGACGGTGGCGTGTCACGCTCGACGGGGGCAGAGATCTGTGGGCGAGCTATCTGGTGGACGCAACGGGTCGGTTGCGCACGCTCGGGCGCCGGCTGGGCGCGCGGATCGAAATCCACGATCGGCTGGTTGGCCTGACGAGCAGGGTTGCGCGCGAGCAGACGGGCGCCGTGGTCCGATCGATGCTGCTCGAGTCGACACCGTACGGATGGTGGTACGCCGCGCCCACGCCGAGCGGGCACGTGCTCGTGCTGTTCACCGACCCAGACCTCGTCGGTGCGCAGGCCCGCCACCGGCTGCGTCCAGTGGCCGCAAACAGCGTCTTCACCGACACCGAGGGCGCGGAGGGATGGCTGGCGGTGGGTGACGCGTGCGCCTCCCACGATCCGCTCTGCGGCTGGGGCGTCCACCGCGCGCTCGCCAACGGTCTGCTCGCGGGCGCGGCGATCGAGGCGCAGCTGCGCAGCGGCGGCTCGCGGGCGGTCGCCGAGTACCGCCACCACTGCCGCGAGCAGTACGACCGCTACCTGCTGGGCCTGGTCGAGCACTACTCGATCGAGCGCCGATGGCCGACCGCTCCGTTTTGGGAGCGGCGAATACGCCCAACGACACGGAAGGGACAACATGGCGACGCTGCAACGAGTCCAGATATTTCCCGCGATCGGCATCGCTCGCATGGGCAACAGCCCGGAGTGGTACCTCGGCCCCGAGCTGCCGTTCCCGGCGCCGCCGGAACCCCCACCGGAGGGCGCCTACAAGGACGGGCTGTGCCGCATCAAGCGCCAGGCCCAGCGCTTCCGGCTGTGGGGGTTCTTCTCGGACGCGACCGACCGTGAGCTGACGCTCGCGGACGGGACGATCACCTGGACGGCCCACCTGGTCAACGCGAAGCCGACGGCGCACGCAGGCGAACCGAGCATCGACGGCGGTCTGCAGACGTTCGACACGCCGGGGAACCTCGCCGCGTTCGCCGGAAGCTACGCCGGCGTCTCGGTGCCACTCGGCGACGGGGAAATGGACAGCGAGGGCCGGCTGATCGTGCGGGGCGGATTCGGCACCAGCGCGAACCCCACCGATCCCACCTCCCAGCCCGGATACTTCTGGGACACCCCGGGCTGGTACGACGACGTATCCGACGGGCCGATCAGCGCCCAGATCGAGTTCGGCGGGCAGTCGTTCACCGCGGTCAACGGCGCGTGGGTGATCTGCCCCCCGCCCCGGTACGCGCCCGGCACGTATTCGATCACCACGCTATACGACACGCTGCGCCAGCTGGCGCTCACGGCCACGCAGCTGCCACCGCTCGGCCCGCAGTCCTTCGCGCGCGACGTCTATCCGATCCTCAAACGCGCGCAGGACATGCGGCGCGTCACCGCCTTCGCGTTCGGGGCCGGCGACCACGACACGCTCGCCGCGCTGATCCCGCCCGGGGGCGCCGGCGACACACCCGCCAACCGTCAGGCGGTCTACAACAAGCTCAGGCCGGGCGGCGACATGCCGCTGCTGGACAACGGTGCGACGTCCTCGGAACTCCAAGAGTTCCAGCACGAATTCATGCAGCAGTGGAGCGCGGGACAGGGCAGCCCCGACTGGCCCCCGGTCGAGCCCGTCGACGTCACACCGGAAGGCCTCACGCAGGCGGCGCTCGAGAACTGCGTGGGCGCCCCCTTCTACCCGGGCATCGAGGCCGGGGGGTTGAAAGGGGAGCTCATCAAACTGCCGTTCGTCGAAGCGTTCCGGCTGGACCAGGCCAGCAACCAGCCCGGGGATGTGACGAAGCAGATGGCGCGTCCGTGGCAGGCCGATTTCATGGCGTGCCAGGGGCCCGAAGACGCCGGGGGACAGGACACGCCCTCGTGGTGGCCCGCCGCCCGACCGAGCGGCGTATACCCGGCCGACGATCCGACCAACAAGCGCTCCTGGGTGGTGGGGGTCGCGACGAGCGCGCAGGAAATGGTCGAAAACTGGCACGAGCTCGGCTTCATCGTCGACCCCGGAGACGGTCAGGCGGTGGAGACGGAGAAGACGAACGTCTGCAAGGGCTGCTTCTTCATCAACAACCGCCCGGAGATCAGCAGGGACGAAGCGCAGGCGCTGATCGACTCGCACGAACTGATCCACGACGGCCTGTTCGTCGTCGTCCAGGGGCTTGCCCCCTCCGCCCTGGGGATCACCACATCCACCCCGACACAGGCCGAGCTGGACGCCTGGGCTCCGCCGATCGCCAATCCGGTGCCCGGCACGATGACGATCACGCCCGTCGAAATGGAGCTGGAAGACAGCGGCAGCCTCACCAGCTCGCAACGGATCACGTTCGCGTACGACATCGCGTTCTCGAACACCGACGCATTCACCGCGGAGGACGTCCCGGAGACGTTCGACGCGGCGATCCAGGGGCTCTCGACGACCACGATCATCGACCTGACGACGCGCCAGCACCCCTACATGGTCGCCGGCGAGACGTCGTGGCTGAGCGCCGACACGCGGGTGTTCAAGCTCCAGCCAAACGGGAAGTTCGCGGAACAGACACTCGGAACCGACCCCAACGACTTCATCGCGAAAGTGATCGACAGCATGCGCTCCTCACAGCAGTCGGACGGCTGGTTCGACGGGCTGCCACCGGATGAGCAGGGCGGTGAACTCGAGTGGTCGCAGACCCTCGACGGCGCGCCGGTCTACAACTTCGCGATCTGCCGCGTCCGCTACCGGGCGGAGCTGAGCGACGCGAGCAACGTGCGGGTGTTTTTCCGGCTGTTCCCGGCGATGACCACGAGCACCGACTTTCAGCCGGCGAGCACTTACCAGACGGGCGGGACGCATGACACGAGGATCCCGCTGCTGGGCGTGGTGGCCGGCGAGACCACGACGATCCCGTTCTTCGCCGCCGCGCGGGAACCGGCAGCGGTGACGCTGAACGCCCAAACCGACCCGAAGAACGTGGAAACGCTCAAAGCGAGCGCAGAGGGGCAGGAAACCCACTGCTACTTCGGCTGCTGGCTGGACATCAACCAGCCGGGCGACAAGCGCTTCCCCATCAACCCCTCCTCGCCCGCCGGTCCGTTCACCGGGCCGGCTCCGCTGCAGTCGATCGCCGAACTCATCCGCGGCACGCACCAGTGCCTCGTCGCGGAGATCAACTTCGATCCCGACCCGATCGCGGTCGGGTCGACGACGGCGTCCTGCGACCGGCTGGCTCAGCGGAACCTCGCGATCGACTACTCCGACAACCCGGGCGCGGCGGACACGCATCGGGTTCAGCACACGTTCACGATCCGTCCCACGACCGCGAACCCCGCCCCCGCGCAGCGGCCCGACGAGCTCATGATCGAATGGGGCGGCACGCCACACGGAACCCTGGCGACGCTGTACCTGCCGGGAGTGAGCGCGTTCGAGGTGATGCGCCTGGCGGATCGCCTTTACACCCGCAACCGCCTGCGGGTGCTCGACCCGAACAGCCTCCAGGTGGAGGTCAGCGGCGCAGTCAGCTACGTGCCGGTGCCGACCGGTGGGGTCGGGGAACTCGCGGGCCTCATGACCCTGGACCTCCCCGCCAGCGTGAAGGAGGGCCAGGTGTTTCGGGTCGTCGTGCACCAGGTCGTGGACAGCCCGTCCGCACGGCCACGACCGGCGCCGGGGAGCGTCGAAGGCCGCTCACCCCTCGCGCCAGCCCCAGGCCAGCACCCGGCGTCGGCGCAGTCCACGGCCGGGGCTGCCGGGGCGGCGCGAACCGTGGCGCAAGACGTCGTGGAGCGCGGCGGAAGCCCGTCGCGGCACATCGCCGGCACCTACCAGTTCTCGGTGCTGGTGCGCAACCGCGCCGGGATCGCGCCGCTCGTGGAGCGCGCCCACGCGAACCTCCAGCGTGCGATGACCGCGATCCCGGTCGAGAACCGCTGGTATCCGGTGATGCGCCGATACCTCAGCCAGACGGCCGGCAAGCTCGCCGCTCTGCGCGGCCACGGCGAGCACGGCGAGAGCGACAGTGAGGGCGACGGCGAGGTGCGTATGGAGGGCAAGATCGCCGGCGTCCGCTACAACGCGTTCGGCGACTTCGAGGGGTTCTGGCTCACGACCCGCCACGGCGACCGCGAGTTCGCGGTGCGCGAGCCCGACTTCGAGGAGGTCGTCACCCGCGCGTGGCGGGAGCGGATCGCCGTGCTCGTGATCGCGCGAGCACGCAGGCCGCACGTGCCGCTCTCGATCGTCTTCCTGCGAGCCCCCCGCGAGGAGTGACGTTGGGTTCGACGTGAACGCCGATCAGCAGTCGCTAAAGGGGTTCTCGACTCGCACCCCCGCGTAGTCCTGACCGTCGCTCAGGTCCTCCGAGAGGACGATCTTGCAACCCAGCGCGCGGGCGGCCTCGAGAATTGCGGCATCCCAGTGGGAGATCCCGAATCGCTGCTTCGTGGACATGGCGGAGAGCGCAGTGCCGATCGTCGTCTCCTGAACAGGGAAGCGCCGGAAGGAATCGACCAGCGCAGCGGCCTGCTCGTGGGTCAGGCGATCCGCTCGGGTCTCGCGGGTCGCCTGAACATAGAACTCCTGGAGCACCTGGACAGAGAGCCCTATGTCCCTGCTGGAGAGGAGCTTGTTGGCTCGCGCCGCCTTCTTACGCTCCTTGGAGTGGCGTGAGATCGTGTAGAGCAGGACGTTGGTGTCAACGAACCGCACGCCCGTGCAGCTCCTCGCGATCGAGGCGGTCGCGGGCGCTGAAGCGATCGATCTGATCCTGGATCTGCCTCTGCTGAGCCTCGAGTCTCGCGAACTCGGCCTCCCGCTCTGAAAGCGATCGCAGGTACTCAGCGACAAGCGCGCTGACGGAGCTCCCACGCTCCGCCGCGCGGATCCGTGCGGCGCGATAGACATCGTCGGGAACTGAAACGGTGATGTTTGTCACTGTGAAGCACAGTATCACAGGCACACAGCTACGGATTCCGCTTCACGGCGTCACGGAGCCGACTCACTCGACCGCCACCCCGGAGCCTTGCTGCTGAACGGGCTTCGCCAGCGCCTGGACCGCTTCGAGGATCGTCCGCAGGCCACCCTCGGTTTCCGTGTTCAGCGCGTCGAGGATCTCCTGGGTGTCCTTGAAGGTGTTTTCCGAGCGGGCGTCGGAGGCGATCGACTGCACGTCCTGGCCGACCATGATGATCGACAGGAGCACGAGCTGGATGAAGGTCTGCGCAATCCACGCGACGATCAGGATGAGGCCCGGCTTGGTGAGGAACTTGGGCACGTCGCCGCTGGTGAGGACGCCCGCCTCGATGAGGATGGCCGGCAGGCTGGTCAGCGCGATCAGGCAGAAGATGTACGCCATCGCCATCGACCCCACGGCGTGCGTGATGATCACCGCGAGCTTGGCGTTGAAGCCCTCGACCTCGCTCATCGCATGTCGGATTTCAGCGGGGTTGAGCCGCACCGCCCGATTGAGATGGTGCCTTGTTTTGACTGCATGCGGCGGCTTCATTGCGAGCGGCTGCGCGGTCGCGGCGCCGGATGCGGCGTCTTGCGGTGTCATCGGCATGTCCCTTCGGTCGTGGTGGTGTTGATCGCGAGCAGGGACGTTAGGGCCTTGCCGTATACGGCAAGGCCAGCAGGGCCGCATGCGGCCCTGCTCAGGAGCGCGCATGCGCGCTCCTGCCGATGGCGCATGCGCCATCGGGGACGAGCCGCATGCGGCTCGTCCGGGGGCCGCGTATGCGCGGCCCCCACCCCGCTCTTACGCTGCTCATAAGCCGGATGTGGCACCCTTCCCGGCTCGACCTGCCCGCGCGACCAGCGCGCGCCGGTTGCTCTGCATACGCATGCGTCGCAACGTACTCATCATCCTGGGGGTCGCCGTGCTCGTATGGGGCGTGCTGGCGATCGTGCTGGGCTCGCCCAGCCTGAGGCTGTCGGGCTCGAGCGCGACGACCACGGCGTCGAGCAGCGTCTCGCCCTCGTGCCTGCCTGCCACGCTCGACCGCACCGCCGCGCTTGGGGGGGGCACCGGCGTCGACGTCTCGCCCGCGCCGGGCAGTGGCACCGCCAATCCTCACACTCAGATCAGCTTCCTGGGGGTGCCCGCCGTGCGGATCCACGCTGTGTCAGTCACCGGCCAGCGCAGTGGCCCTCACGCCGGCCGCCTCCGCGGCTACTCGCAGGGCGACGGCGCCAGCTTCGTGCCCGACACGCCGTTCGACGCAGGCGAGCGCGTGGCCGTGCGCGCCACGATCGGCGGGGCCGGCGGCGGCAGGCACGTGGCGTTCGACTTCCGCGTCGACACCCCCTACCCGACGGGCGCCGTCCCGGAGTTCTCCAACCCGCCCGCGGCGCCCGCCGACTACCAGAGCTTCGCCACGCTGCCGGGCGCACAGGTGCCGATACTGAGCGTGACCGTGCCCGATCGCGATCCCGCCGCGGGCGACATCCTCACGACCAACGGGCCCGGCCCCGGCCAGTACGGGCCGCTGATTTACACGCCGCAGGGCCGGCTCGTGTGGTTCGACCGGCTGCCCGGCGGTGAAACGGCGGAGGACCTCGACGAGCAAACCTACGAAGGGCGGCGCGTCCTGACGTGGTGGCGGGGGCGGGTGCTCGAATTGGGCTTCGGCCAAGGCGAAGACGTCGTGATGAACGCCGGCTACCAGACCGTTGCGAGGGTGCCCGGCGGCAACGGGTTGCACGCCGACCTGCACGACTTCCAGATCGCCCCCCACGACGTCGCCTACATCACCGCCTACAACCCGATCCGCTGCAACCTCTCGCCGCTGGGCGGCGCGCGCGACGGGGCGATCATCGACACGGCGATCCAGGAGATCGACATGGCCACCGGGTTGGTGCGCTGGGAATGGCACAGTCTCGACCACATCGCCGCTTCGGAATCCGAGACCCCGACGGCGACCAACACGCGGCCGTGGGACTGGTTTCACATCAACTCGATCGACGTGGAGGGGGCGGGCACCAATTCATCCGGCGACGTGTTCATCTCGGCGCGCAACACCTGGGCCGGCTATCAGTTGGCGGGCGCCAGCGGCAGGATCCTCTGGCGCCTGGGCGGCCTGAAGAGCTCCTTCAGGATGGGGCCGGGCACCGAAACGGCGTGGCAGCACGACGGCCGCATCCTCCCCGACGGCGAAGTCACACTCTTCGACGATGGGTCCAACCCGCCGATCCACCACCAGTCGCGCGCCGTGCGGATCGCGCTTGATTTCTCGACCCACGAAGCCCGCCTGGCCTTCTCCTACACCCACTCCAACCCGCCGCTGCTCGCCGCTAGCCAGGGCAACGCGCAGACGCTGGCGGGCGGCACCGTCGTCGGCTACGGCGGGGTGCCCGCGATCAGCGAGTTCGCCCGCGATGGCGCGCTGCTCTTCGATGCCCATCTGCCGTACGACATGGCCTTCTACCGGGCCTTCCGCTTTCCCTGGAGCGGGCGCCCGCAGAGCCCGCCGGCGGTACTTGCCAGCCTCAACGACACGGGCGAAGAGACCGTCGTGCACGCGAGCTGGAACGGCGCCACCGAAGTGGCCGCGTGGCGCGTGCTCGCGGGCAAGCACACCGGGCCGCTGGCGGCGCTCGCCACGATCCCCGCCACCGGCTTCGAAAGCTCGACCACGCTGCCCCTGAAATACGCTCGTGTGGCGGTGCAGGCGCTCGACTCGGCCGGCCACGTGCTGAGAGCCTCGAACGCGGTGCGGGTGATCAGCTTCGCCGCATCGCTCCCGGCCGGCCGCCAGTCGGGATGAGGCGACAAGGGGAGGGAGGAGGAGGGGGAGGGGCTCGGTGCGCGGTCGTGGGGCCGATTGCGCCACCTCCAGGCCCGGAGAGGCTCAGTAGCCCGGTTTGGTGGCGTGCTTGTGCACGGTGCTCGTGGTCGTCGTGGCCGGGCTGCTCGTCGTCGACTGAGTGGAGGAGGAGCTCCCTTCTTTGCCCCCGCACCCCGCCACGGCGACGGTGGCGGCCAGGGCCGTCGCGAGCGTTAGCATGGCGGTCAGTGGCGATCTTCTCATCGGCCGGGCTCCTTTCGTGGCACGAGGACTGGGGCGCCCACCCTACCAGCAGGCGTCCACAACGCCGGCCGACCCTGGGCGAGCGGTCGCGGCCGTGAGCGTCGAGACGACGGCCAGCCCGGTGGCGACCACGCCCCCCCCGCCGAGCGCGGGCGGGGCGGGGGCATGGGGTGGCTGCTGGCCGTGTGCTGCGTGGCGCAGTTCATGGTCATCCTCGACCTCAGCATCGTCAACGTCGCGCTCCCCTCGATCCAGTCGAGCCTTGGCTTCACCGCGCCCGAACTGCAGTGGATCGTCGATGCGTACGCGATCACGTTCGCGGGCTTCCTGATGCTCGGCGGCCGCGCGGCCGACCACTTCGGGCAGCGCCGCATGTTCGTCCTGGCGCTGCTCGTGTTCGGGCTCGCCTCGCTCGCGGGCGGCGTCGCGGCCGACCGCACCACGCTCGTTGCCGCGCGCGCGGCGCAGGGTGTCGGCGGCGCGCTGATGGCGGCCTGCTCGCTGGCGATCATCACCTCGTCGTTCGCGCCCGGCGCGCAGCTCAACCGCGCGATCGGCGCGTGGGCGGCGATGAACGGGCTCGGCGGCGCCGCCGGGATGCTGTTCGGAGGGATCATCACGCAGGAGCTCTCCTGGCGCTGGGTGCTGCTGATCAACCCCCCGATCGGGATCGCCGCCGCGGTCGTGGCGTACATGGTCGTGAGCGAGCGCCGCCGGGCGCCCGGACGCAGCTTCGACGTCGCCGGGGCGCTGACGCTGACGATCGGCCAGATGGTGCTGGTGTTCGGGATCGTCGAAGCGGGCCTCGCCGGCTGGGACACGCTCGCCGCGCTCGGCCCGATCGCCGCTGGCGTGGCGCTGCTCGCGGTGTTCGTCGCGATCGAGACACGCGTCGCCTCCGAACCGCTGATTCCCTTCAAGGAACTGACCAGGCCGCTGCGGATCGCCAACAACATCGTTCTGCTGTTCAGCGCCTCGCTGTTCCCGATGTGGTTCGTCAGCTCGCTCTACCTGCAGCAGGTGCTGGGGCTCTCTCCGCTGCACACCGGCCTGGTGTTCCTGCCGATGACGTTGATGATCATGGCGGTCGCCTCGCGCGCCGGCAGGCTCGTGAGCCGCTTCGGAGTGCGCCCGGTGCTCGGCGGCGGCTTGATCATGCTGACGGCGGGGATGCTGCTGATGGCGAAAATCGGCTCCAGCGGCAGCGCGATTGTGTACATCATGCTCCCCGGCCTGCTCACGGCGGCGGGGATCGCGATGTCGATCGTCCCCTCGACGATCGCCGCCACGCAGGGCGCCAAGGAGGGGCAGGCGGGGCTCGCCTCCGGGCTTGTCAACACCTCGCGCCAGATCGGCGGTGGGCTGGGGCTGGCGATTCTGGTCACGCTCGCCACGCAGCGCTCCAGCCACCTGATCGGCACGGGCGTGCAGGTGCCGCAGGCGCTCACCGAAGGCTTTCGGCTTGCCTACCTGATCGGCGGCGGCCTCGCCGCGGCGGCGGCGTTTGTCACCTTCACCTCGCTGCCCGCCCCCACCGGCGCGCTGCGCGGAGCGGCGCGCCGCCTGGCGGTGGCGGTCGGCGTCGTCGTCGTGGGCTTCGTCGCGATCGACACGGCGTTCGCCGGCTCGCACGGCGCCCCCGTGGGGGCGTACACGACCGACGGCGCCTACCACTTCGTCACCGAGCCCTCGCTGCGCCCCCCGATGCTCCACCGGGACGGCCCCACGCTCGCTGGCAGGTTGGCGCCCGGTTACATACTCACCACCAACTTCTACAACCTCAACTACCCGCCGCTGGTCGGCCAGAGCGGGCCGTTGATCCTCGACCGCCACCTGCAGCCGGTGTGGTTTCGGCCGGTGCCGGAAAAGGTCGTCGCCTCCAACCTCAGCCCGCAGACCTACGAAGGCCAACCGGCGCTCGCGTGGTGGCAGGGCGTCGTCACCAACACCGGCTCGACCGAGAGCGGCGAAGACGTGGTCGTCAACCGCCACTACCAGACGGTCGCGCGGCTGAAGGGCGCCGACGGCTGGGTGCTCACGCTGCACGCGCTCACGATCTCAGGCGTTGACGCGTGGGTGACCGCCAACAAGAACGTCGCGCGGAACCTCTCCGCCTACGGCGGCGCCTACAACGGGGCGCTGATCGACTCGGCGGTGCAGGAGTACAACCTCAAGACCGGCAAGCTGCTGCGCACGTGGGATGCGCTCGACCACATCCCGCCGGGGGACTCCTACGCCACCGTGCCGACCAACGGGTTCCCGTGGGACACCTACCACGTCAACGCGCTCGACCTCAACGGCGGCACCTTCCTCGTCTCGATGCGCAACACGTGGGCCGCCTACCTGGTGAACATCGCCACCGGCAGGATCGAGTGGACGCTCGGCGGCAAGCGCTCGAGCTTCGAGTTCGGCCCCGGCGCTGCCTTCCAGTGGCAGCACGACGTGGCGTTCGCCCCCGGCTCGACCGCCGCGGGGCCCCGCTCGACGATCACGATGTTCGACGACCACTGCTGCCAGCTGACCGGCGGCGGCACCTCCGTCCCGGCGACGGGCCCGTCGCGCGGGCTCGTGCTCGACCTCGACCAGCGGACTCGCACCGCCACGCTCGTCGCCCAGTACCCGGGCGGCGACGAATTCGAAACCGAATACATGGGCGACACCCAGCCGCTGAGCAACGGCAACGTGTTCGTCGGCTGGGGCTCGGAGCCCTACTTCTCGGAGTACAGCTCCTCGGGTCAGCGGCTCCTGGAGGGACACTTCCCAGGCTCCGACCTGAGCTACCGGGAGACGCTCGATCCGTGGGTCGGCCAGCCGCTCACTCCGCCCGTCGGCGCCGCCCGCCAGCAGGGCGGTCGAACCACTGTTTACGCGAGCTGGAACGGCGCCACCCGGGTCGTCTCGTGGCGGGTCCTGGCTGGGCCCAGCGCCAGTCAGCTGAGCGCCGTGGCGAGCGCCGCCAAGTCAGGGTTCGAGACGGCGATCCCGCTGGCGCACAGCTACACGAGCTTCGAGCTCCAGGCGCTCGACGCCCAGGGCCGGGCGATCGGGTCTTCCCGGCCGTTTACGGGGTAGGGCTCTCCCACGCCCCCCTCCTCCCCTCCTACCACTCCACCAGCGGGCGCACCTCGACCGAGCCGCCCATGCGCGCCGCCGGGATCCGCGCGGCCAGCTCGATCGCCGCGTCGAGATCGTCGGCCTCGAAGAACAGGTAGCCGCCGAGCGCCTCCTTCGTCTCCACGAACGGGCCGTCGGTCGTCAGCGTCCTGCCATCCTCCACGCGCACGGTGGTGGCCGTCTCGGGCGCCTGCATCTGGACGGTGGCGGGGGTGACGCCGGGGGTTTCGTTGATCGCCTTGTAGGCGGCGTACACCGCCTGCTGCTCCTCCTGCGAGAGCCGCGCCCACGCCTCGGGGTCCTGCGGCGTGGGGGTGGTGCCCTGGTGAATCAACAGCATGAACTTCATGCTTCCTCCTTGTCCTTGTCGGGGATGGTGTCATCTTCAAGACGAACGAGGCGCGGCGAAATCGACAGCCCCCATGCAACACATCGAGCGGTGAGGACGACGGGCTCGAGCGCTTTGCTGAGGGCAAGGCGTACAGCTGAGACACATGGAGCGGAAGGGGGGGGATTCGAACCCCCGGACGACGTTGCCGCCGTCAACGGTTTTCAAGACCGCCGCATTCAACCGCTCTGCCACCCTTCCAAGGCCCTTTCGATGAGGTCTCGACATGCTACGACGGCGAACGGGGGACGTGGGTCCGCCACGTGCCGCCCTCGAGGACCTCCGCGCAGCGATCCCAGGCTTTACACTGGTGGCTCGACCTCCGGGAGAGGTGGCCGAGTGGCTGAAGGCACTCGCCTGCTAAGCGAGTATGGGGGTTAAACTCCATCGCGGGTTCGAATCCCGCCCTCTCCGTCCCGCAGAAACCGCTTGAACAAGCGGTTTCTGGCGAGAGCCACGGACGGCGGCCATCGGGCTCGGAGCCCGCTCTTGGCGCCGTATGGAAGCGTTTTGGAAGCAACCGCGGCGTAGGGGCGCCTGAGGGCATCGCGATCGGGTAGCGTTTGCGGCACACTGACGCTGGGCTGGACCGGTTGGCCGCTTGTGGCTGGGGTGCGGGAATGAGCTTGACGAGCCTCCTCAAGATGGGTCATGGGCCGGTGTGGGAGTGGTTCGCCGAGCACTTCCCGGAGACGCAGCGATTCTGCACAAAGGCGAACCGCGAGCTGAGGGGTGGGAGCACGAGCGAGCCGTGCGCGATCCCGCCGGTGCCTGGTGCTGATCGCGGTCTCGTGGGTACGGCCGTCGGCTACGTGCTCTCCGCTCACCTTCGTGCTGATGCGCTCGTGGCCTCGGTCGCCGCGAGTGCGGCTCGCCCGCTGGATGGCTTGCTGCGTGACGCCGGGACGCGGCCGAGTGTTATCGAGCGCGGTGTGGTAGCGAGGATCACCGAGTTGCAGCCGTGGGCGCGCGTCCTGTCCGATGACGAGTGGGCGGAGCTTGTGCGGCTGGCCGGCATCCTCGCGCGATTCGAGCAGTTCTTCCGGGCCGGTTCGGTGGTGTGGCCGTATCTCGCCAATCCGCTGCGCGAGTTTCGGGGTGATCTTGACGAGCTGGCGGCGATGCTGGTGGACGATCTGACCTTGCGCGACATCGGCGTGCTCGGCCGTTGTACCGTCGAAGACCATCTGAACATCCGGGATGCCGTCGAGTTGCATATCGGTCCCACGTTCGCTCAGAGTGGGCGCCTTGGTGGAGCCGACGCCGACCTCGTTTACGACGGAACGCTTCTGGACCTGAAGTCCACTGGCACGGCGAGGGTGCTGGGCCGAGTCGGTGTCTGGCAACTGTTGGGCTACCTCTTGGCCGACACCGATGATGCCTACCGCATCCGGCGGCTCGGCTTCAGCGCGTTGCGCCGACGCAGGTCGATCTTCTGGTCCGTCCAGGAGATGATTGATCTGCTTGCGGGGGAGAACGTGTCGCCGGTCGAGCACTGGAGGCGCGAGTTCGCGGGGCTGCTCGCATCTTGCTCCTCGGGGTACGGCACAGTTGCCTTGCGTCACGCGACGTTGAGAAGGAACTCCGAGACGGCCACGGCGGCTGACGCGGCGATGCGTGCGTCACGAGCCGGAACGTCGGATGACGATGCGCGCCCGTGACCTGTGCCGACAGTGTTGCGCAGCTCGGCCAAGCGCTGCACGGTGGACGCCAGGCTGTTGCCCAGCGGGCTTCCGGGTGCATCGGCTCCCGTTGCAGCGTGGGCCTGCTTGAACAGCGTTGGCAGCGAGGCGCCACTGGAGGGCGTCTGTCCGGCTCGCTCGATCGTGATCTTGCACGCTGCCTCGATCAGTTCCTTGGCCGCGCCGATCGCGGCGGGGCCCTGTTCGCGGTCGAGGGCGTTCTGAAGGCGTAGCAGGGGCTCGGTGATCGCGCGTCGCTGGTCTTCGGTCATCCACGGTCGAGCTAGCGTCGGGAACCTGGCGCCGAGTGCGGCGTCTGTCGTGGCCTCTCGCTGAAGGCGTCGCATTCGGTCGGCCTCTTCCCGGCCGGCTGCTGTGACGCGGTAGTCGTTGTATCGCCGGACCTCCTGATCGGTCCATGATGGTCCGGGTATGTCCGGCCATCGGTCCCCGGCAGATTTGGGTCCGTGGATGAGGTAGCCCAGGTGCACCAGCTCGCCTGCCCACGTGGCCGGCAGTAGGTCGCTCCACTCGACGAGGCCGGCCTTGTGCGCGATGTCGTGCATGTCGGAGCCGCGGCTTACACAGGCTCCGGGACTGTTTCGCGTGTAGTCGTCGAGGACGAGCAGGAAGTCCAGGTGGTTCGGCATCGGTGCGCAGTGTGACGGCTCGGAGCGGGTCGCGCGATTCGGCCCTGCGGCAGCGGGACTACAGATCGCGCACAAGCTCGGTGAGCTTCTTCTCCGTGGTGTCGGCAATGCGCTTGGCGGGGGGATCGTCGGCGCGTTGACAGCTTCAAGACCGAGCTCATCGCAGACCGGGTCTGGCGCACACGCTCATAGCTCGAGCTCGCCATCGTCGAGTACATCGCCTGGTTCAACGACAGCCGCCTGCACGAAAACCTGGGCGACCGGCCACCGCGAGAGATCGAAGAACTCTACGCTGTGAAAACAAGAACCCCGACCGCCACAACATGAGAAAGAAGGGTCGAACCCTCGTCCGGCACCGCATCGAGATCCGCCGCCGGCAGCAATGATAGTCCGGCATCAGTCCACAGACGCGAGCCCAACGCGCGTTCGGCCAGCTCCCGTGGCGTGGGCACTCGCAGATCACTCGATGCCACGTCCAGCAGGTGCCGGTCGCCGGACACGACCGCATCGAGCCCGCGCGCCTTGCGCGAGCGCGACAAGGTAGTCGTCGTCAGCGTCGGCGGTCCTCGCAGGCCCGGGCACTGGCTTCTGGCATGAACCGCCGCGCCGAGTCGATAGACTTCGGCGCTGTCTTTGGCGTGAGGAGGATTCATGGCGACGAATAGCCCGGACGAGGTCGTGTTCGCCGTGGCGGGGTCCACGGCGAACCCCGCCGAGCGCATCAGCCTGGATGAGGCCGGCCTCAGAGAGCGCGAGCACCTCCAGGAGTGGGTAATCGCCCACCCCGAGATCATCGGGCCGGGCGTCATGATCGTCACGTTCGAGTTCGACCGCTGGTCCTCGGCCTCCGGTTCGCAGAAGGACCGCCTCGACGTGCTCGGGTTTGGCGAAGACGGCCGGATCGTGCTCGCCGAGCTAAAGCGTGGACACGCCCCGGACACCGCAGACATGCAGGCCCTGAAGTACGCGGCAATGGCGAGCAGGTTCACTCCGCGCCTCCTCGCAGAGTACCACGCCAAGTTCAGCCAAAGAGAGCCTCCGGGCGGTCGCCCCGCGGAGCCGCTCACGGAGGGCGAGGCGTACTCGAAGCTCGAAACACACTCGGAAGTGGGCCTGCTGGTGGACCAGCTAATCAACCCGCGGGTCGTCCTCCTGGCAGAGTCATATCCGCCGAGCGTGACGGCCACGGCTGTTTGGCTGAACGAGAGGGGAATCGACCTCACGCTCATGCGCTATCAGGCGTACCGCACGGGCGCCGACCACATCGTCCTCACGGTGTCCCAGCTCTACCCGGTGCGGGAGGTCGCCGACTTCGAGGTGGCTCCACACACGAGTAGCAAGGCCCAGACCACGGTGACGCTGCCCGAGATCCCGTGGAGCGAGGAGGACCTCGCCGAGCTCGCCAGCGTGGCTAACGCCACGACGCTCGCGGTCGTCGATCTGTGCGCCCTCTCCCCGGACACCTGGGTCGGAGCCAACGACGTCTACGCCAGAGCCGGCGTGACGACGCCGAGCGGCACCGGCCAGCTCGGCGGGTTCGGCCTCACGGTGAAGTTCAGGTTCAAGCGCAACAACCCGCCCTACGAACGAGCGTGGTCCCCTGACGGCACCAACCAGGCCGCCTACCGGATGGGCCCCGAGCTCGCTGAGGCGTGGCTCAAGGTCCGCGGTGGAGAACTCACCACTGAAGCCCACGACGAGGCCCGCGTCGTCGACGGGGCGGATCGGGCCGATGTGCTTGACCGAGCGACGGGGTAACAAGCGCCGCCTGACCCGTCTTTCCCACCACGAGTTTCTAGGAAGATCACACTTTCGCGACCTACTTGGTCAAGCTGAACCGGCCTCCAAGGAAGCTGGGGCGGTTCGTGGGGCAAGCGATCGGCCAGCTCGCGCGATGCACGTCCAGGGAGGCTGGCCGGATTGGCCTTGAGATCGGGCGCGAGTTCTGCTCTGCTCCGGCACCGAACCTAAACATCGTGTGGCCGGGCGAGTGTTGACGCACCCGCCCGGCCTGTGGAACCGAAGCTGCTGCCTTCGGATGCCACGGCCGACACCGTAGCTCTCCGGCTGCGGGCCGGTCCAGTCATGGCACCCCTTGGGCGGCTCTTCGGCCGACCGGAAGGGAGCGACCATGACCGTCGTCATACCCGAGGAGCTGCTGCCGCCGCTGCGCGACGGGCTCGTCTTCGACCTGTACGTCCAGGTCGAGGAAGCCAGCGCGCTGATCGACCCTCGCAAGCGGGGGAACATCGGCAACGAGGTCAGAGCCTGCCTCACGCGCGCGAACCGCACGCGGGCGCTGCTGGATGTCGTGGGCTGGGTCGAGCCCGTCGAGGCGCCCACCGCCGTCGAGGTTGACGCGCGCAAGCACCGCGAGGCGCTGCTGCGGACTCTGCTGGCGCGCATCGAATCCGAGCACGGCACCGAGGAAGACCCGGAAGCCAGCGACGAGGCCCGTGCGGCCGCGAAGGCGCGCATCGGGCAGCTCACCGACCTCATCGTCCGTGTGGAGGAGGCCGGCTCGTGAGTGCCCCCGATCCGTCGAGCGAACCGGCCCGGTTCTACAGGTACGCCGCGCGGCGGCAGGCGCGCGGGCTGGCGACGCTGCCGCCGCCGCACCGGGTTCCGGAGGGGCGGCATGTCGAGATGCTGCGCCTGCGGCTGGTGGACGGTCTGACCCTGGACGAGGTCGGCGAGCGGACCGGCGTCACCGGGGGGCGCGTGCAGCAGCTCCTCCGGGACTACTTCGGGCTGCGTGTGCGCAAGCCGGAGGGCGTGACGCCCGCCGGTGAGAGCGAGGTCAGGGTTCCGCCGGGGTTCGTTGAGGTGTTGCGCGAAATCGTGGAATGCGGGTATGGCGCGGGGATCGTGACGGCGCTGCGGGAGTGGCAGGACCTCGAGTGCCAGATCTCGATCTGGTCGGGTGATTCCAAGCAGAATCACGTGGCGCGGCGGAATATCCGTCGGATCAAGGCGTTCATGTTGAGCGCGGGCGTGGACGATCGCAGCGTGGTCTCTGTCGAACTCCCGTCTGAGGCGGTGGCGCTCGTGCGCTTCGGTTTGCTCGGGGAGCTGGGCGACGCGGCGTGGGAGATCGGCGAGGCGGTCGGCCGGGCAGGCTACGACCAGGCGGCCGAGTGGTACGCCGAGCCGCTGAAGCGCCAGGACGCCGTGCGCGCGCTGCTCGACGCGATGGGCTGGGAGAACGTCGAAGAGCCGCGGCCGGTGACGGTCTACCTCGACGTTCACCGTGACGCGCTGCTGCGCGCGCTCCGTATCAGCCTCGACCAGCAGCTGATGTGCGCGGGGGACGCCGATGCGCCGGGTGAGCAACGGGCGATGGCCGAGGCGAGCCGGGCGCTACTGGAAAAGCTGATCGCGGCGATAGGCGACCAGGCGGGACGGCGGGCGAAGCGGTGACCGACGAGGACATCGCCGGTCGGCTTGAGCGGGCCGCCGACTGCGGGCTCGTCTGCGCTCCGCGTTGACCCCGGGGCGCCGGGCCCCGCCGAGAACGTGCGCCGCGTCGCCGCGCGGCGCCAGCGTCCCGCGTGCCCCGAGTTTTTCCGCCGCGGGCTCTGCTCTGCTCCGCCGTACAAGCCAAAACTGATGCGGCCGGACGGGCTGCTTGAGACATCCCGCCCGGCCTGTAGCACCGAAGCGCTTACCATCGATGCCACGCCCACCGTAGCTCCCTGCGGATAGGTAAGTCGTGCTCGCTGGCGGTCCTTCGGTGCCCGAAAGGAGACCGGGGTGAGGCAGGACCCGTCCACACATCGGGGGGAGTCGCGGCCGTGAAGGCGCCAGTGCTGCTGCTCTACGGCGAGGAGTACGCAAACCTCGCGCTGGCCGACGAGCTGGCACTCGACGGTTACGACGTGCGCCGCGCGAGCGACGCGGTGACGCTGCATGCCGCGTGCGACACCCGCGAGATCGACGTGCTCATCCTCGGCCAGACTGCACACCGAGGGTGCGGGCTCGAGCTGTTGCGCCAGTTGCACACCGGCGCGCTTGCCCCGCAGGCCGAGCCTGGGCTGCGCACGCTCTGGATGAGCCCGAAAGAACCCAATAAAACGATCACCGAAACCGAATACGACGGCGCTGGCCAGGTCAAGAAGCAGATAGACGGCAACAAACACGCGACTGAATACGTCCACAACGTCCTTGAGCAGGTCACCGAAGTGATTGACCCGCTCGGTCGAAAGACCCTCAAGGAATACGACAAAGCTGGCAACCTCGTGAGCGTCACCGACGCCGCGAAACGAACCACGACTTACAAATACGACCCCGCTAACCGGCTCACCGAAATCACCTACTCAGACGGCAAAACGCCAACCGTCAAGTACGAATACAACAAAGACAGCGATCGGATCAAGATGGAAGATGGCACCGGCACGACCACCTACGAATACGACCAGCTTGATCGTCTGACCGCGACCAAAGACGGACACGGCGACACCGCCGGCTATGAATACGACCTCGCTAACGAGCAGACCAAGATCACGTACCCCAACGGCAAAGTCATCGAACGCGAATACGACAAAGCGGGGCGGCTCAAGAGCACGACGGACTGGTCGAAAAACACCACCAAATTCACGTACGACGCAGACTCGGACCTCACAGCCACGACGTTCCCGAGCGGCACAAGCGACGAAGACACCTACAAATACGACAACGCCGACGCGATGACCGAAGTCAAGATGAAAAATAGCAGCGAAACACTAGCGTCACTCGCCTACACCCGCAACAAAGACGAGTTGGTCGAAAAAACAACCAGCAAAGGGCTGCCGGGGGAAGAAGAACCCGCCTACACCTACGACAAAAACAACCGAGTGACAAACGGAGTGGGCATCCCCTACGAATACGACGCCGCCAACAACCCGACAACCATCGGTACCGAACACACCTACAGCTACAACGCCGCGAACGAGCTCGAAAAAAGCGAACTAAAAAAAGCCACTGCCGCAACCTACACCTACAACGAAGTCGGCGAGCGCACCAAGACAGAACCAGCCAGCGGACCCGCGACAACCTACGGCTACGACCAAGCCGGGAACCTCATATCCGTCACCCGACCTAAAGGCACAGAAGCGGCAATCGAAGATACCTATGGCTACAACGGCGACGGGCTACGCACCTCCGAAACGATCTCAGGCACCACCACCTACATGGCGTGGGACTTCTCCGAAAAGGTACCACTGGTTCTCAGCGACGGGACCAGCAGCTACATCTACGGCCCGGGGGGTGCCCCGATCGAACAAATCAACAACAGCACCGGGACCGTCCTCTACCTACATCACGACCAACAAGGATCAACACGCCTGCTCACCGGATCAACCGGCAAAACGGAAGCCACCTTCACCTACGACGCCTACGGCAACCTCACAGGCAAAACCGGGACCGCAACCACCCCCTCGGCTACGACAGTCAGTACACCAACTCAGACACCGGCCTCATCTACCTACGCGCGCGCGAGTACGACCCCGCCACTGGGCAGCTCCTCAGCGTCGACCCGGATGTCGAACAAACTCGTGAAGTTTATGGATACGCGAAAGATGACCCGCTGAACTCTGGCGATCCGACGGGGAAGGATTCGCCGACCCCTGAAGAAATCAACTTTAGTAACTGGTATCAAAGTGTACAGAGTACAACAGTAGGCGAACTAAAAAGAAAACACGAGAGCGCCGAAGTAATAAACGAATACCGTGAAGTAAGCGCGTACTACTACTTCGCTATCAAGGCGGAAATCGCATGTAACGATGACAATTTTGAATATTGCAGCTTCGATAAAAAGCATACCAAGAACAATACGCAACTCTAGCCGCGCATATAGCTCACGATTTTGCTTCGCTCGTGAAGGCGGAGACGACAACAGGCTGGACCGGGGTGATCCGGGATTTGGCCCAATTGATCAAAAAACTATACCATATTCACATTATCCTGCATCATTTCCGTGACGGCGAAGCTGTACGCTTGCGCTCGTTGGAGGGCGATGTCTTGCGAGGTGTGGCGAGCCCAGGGGTCAGCCAAGAGTCACGAGCCGGCACCTGTCGTGACAGGTGTGACTTCATAGACGGTGCCGCGCAGGCTCCGAACCACCTTCAGGTCCCGCGGTCTCAGTGAGCCTCTGCGCAGCACCTTGACCGACGTGGCAAAGACCGCGAGTTCCACGGAGCCGAGGTCGGCACGCGCCTCGCAGCTATCCCACGCGATGGCGGGGCGGTGGCGAGCCAAGTTCCGACACCACATAAGGGGTTCGCGGGCCACCTTGAGCCCCGACGCCGTTATGAGAGCGCTGAAGCTTGCCGTGTCGAGAGAAACGAACGGCCTGCGTCGGTAGCATCGGGTGTTCGAGCCTGTCGATAGGAACTCGCACTTTCCGACACGAAAGCCAGGTGGTGCCTTCACTCGCTTCAGCTTCGCTTCGGCGGCACTTTGTGTCGTGCCTGACAATAGTACTCCGGCTGGCGCGCTCGCGCCGCAACCGACGAGCAACAAAGGGGCCGCCAGCACGGCGAGATAGCTATGGCGAGTCGCGGTTCGCATGGGTGTGTCGTGTGCAGGACTTACCCCGCAGGCGGGCAGATGCGTTCCCATCGGCGGAAGTCGTCAACCGCTTTAGCCGTAGTGGCCGGACCTCGTTCATTCGTCCATGTGGTCTGGCCGCCTGATCGTGCCCCGCTGGCCTGGACAGCGCGGTCAGGAAGCCCCGGTCCACTTATTGGGGACCGGGGCGTTAGATGGTGGAGCTACGCTGAGTCGAGCCCCATGCAAAAGGTTGGTCGCCAGGAGATACCGACCTCGGCCCAGCCGCGTGAGGACGGCCCGTTCGCCTCGAACGTTGCTGCCTTGTTGGATGGGGCGCCAGAGCTCATCCGCTACTGCCCACGACCAATCGCCTCAGCAGCCCGATGTCGGGCTTGCCATCCTGCGGGCTCCATCAGAAGCTCAATCAGGCGCTCCAGGGGTTCGCACCTTGTCCCTGGCTTCCCGTTGACAGCAATTTTGGTCGTTCTTGTACGCGGTGTGGCGCAGTGCCGATCAACCAGAAAGCAGGCCCCTTGCCCACTCGACGACGTCGGCTGCGATCGAGAAGGCCGCGTCACGGTCAAGGGTTCCAGCATCTCGTAGCGCAGCTGTGCCGCCCACGGCGTCAGCCAGCGCGCCTCATGGATCGAATCTGGCACCACGACACTTTTATCGACTGCTATATCCACCAGCTCGCGGATATCGTGGGTACGCGGGAAGTCGATGTCTGCGATTACGAGCGCGACCTTCAGAGCCTTCTCGACTGCCTGCTGGGCGTGGAACCCACGACATCGTCCCGCATGTCCTCCTCGGACATGAGCACTCGGCAGGCGTGGAGATCGCTCGCCGCGTGCGTGAGCAGCAGCTCGGCGTACTCGCGCTGCTCAGGAGTCGGAGCGGGCAATGACTCGGCCCTCGCGTAGGGCATGATGAACCATCGTCCCGCGAACCTTCGCCCGCCGATTCGCCAGCTCCTCATCCATCACGATCACATCCACCGGCCAGCCGATCCGCCCGACAGCGTCCCGCAGGCGAACGGCCTCGGTGACGCGGTTCTCAACCTCGCGCTCAATGATCAGGAAGTCCAGATCGCTGTCCCGCGTAAGCTCACCGCGCGCAGCGGACCCAAACAGGATCACCCGGGCTGGAGATCCGGCAGCCTTCACAAGCCGCTGTCTAGCCAACTCGATCAACTCCTGCGTAGTCATGACAAGGACAGCCTACCCGCAGATGACCAGCGATCAGATCCAGGAAGTGATCCTCATGGGGTATCGCCACGGCTGTAGGAACTCGCTCCGAGGCGCTGAGATTGCTCGACACGCGTGTGATCTTGCGGTTATGGTCGGACGCACAAACCGCTGGCGTGAAGTATTGCGTTACGGGCGGTTCGCTTTGCCGATCGCCTCAGCTGCCCGCCGCCGGGTCTGCCGCCCAGCCGGCTCCATCAGAAGCTCAACCAAACCCTCTACCTGGCCTTGATGCTTTGCAAACCGTCCCGCCCTCTCCGTTGCAGAGCCAGATTTGGCTATCTCAAGCGGGATCTAGCTTGTCTCAAGCCAACAATCACGCTCGTGTCGACTACCGCTCGGGAGGGCTCGTGGGGGCTCCTGAGGGGTGCTCTCTACCCCATCTCTACCCCGCCGAGGTGTGTGTCGGCGGGCCGAGGAAGGCTTCGATGGCCGCCCACGTGGCGCTGTGCGCGAGTGGCCCGAGGCGAAGCGTCCAGTCGTCGCCAAGCTCCTGTCGGACGGACGCGCCGAGGTTGGCGTCCTGGAGGTGCTGTCTCTGCGCTTCCGCCCGGTCAAAGCCGGTCGCGCCGTGGTAGGTGGCGTCGAGCCCGTAGCGCCCATCCTCCATCGGCCAGACCGAGAGGCGGTCGGGAGGGAGAGGCGGGCCAGTCTCAGCGGGGAGACTCATCGCGGCGGGTACGGCCGGCGTTCAAGGCCGGCGGAGCTTTGAGCACGCAGCAGATGATGCCTACGCGCTCCGACGCAATGTTCGCGCGCGCTCCGTCTACCGGCTGATTGTGCGCCTCAAGCCCTCGGTCGTCTTCATCTCCGCGACGGCCCTATCGCTGAGGCCATCGAGGACGGTCCGCAGCTCGGCGGCCGACGGCAGGTCGAGCCACATATATGGAAGGGCAATCGGTCAGACTAATGGAATGTGCCAGGGTTCGCCCTCGTCCCCTTCGTCCGGTCAGACCGCGAGTATGGTGAATCCCTTTCCGAGCAGCGCACGCATGTCACCGGGATCAGAGGTGGCGATTGCGTCGCCGCGGCGGCGCACGCCGACCGCGATGCAGGCATCGATCGTGTTGGCGCCAGGTGTTGCCCGCCGTAGGCTCCCGGCTGCGCGCGCGATTTGCTCGTCGAGCAGTTCGATGGAGGACGCCTTCACGAGACGAGCGACGCGGGCATCCTTGGCATCGCCGCGCCAGACCTCGGCGAGCGCGACCGCTGGGATCGTGGGCACAAGGCCGCGCTCATAGCTGACCGTGAGAATCTTGCGAATGCGCTCCTGCCCACGCTCGTAGGCGATCAGCGCCCCAGCGTCGAGCGTCAGGCCGGCCACTCGGCGAGAACTTGAGTCTCGACCTCGGCCGGTACCGCACCAAACTCAGCGTCGTCCTCGGCAAGCAGCTCGCGGCCACGCGCTACTTGAAGCTCGTGCAACAGAGCAGCATTCACGAACGCCGACAGGTTCCCCCCCGACTCGGCGATCCGCAGCTCGGCTTCGCGGAGCACTGACTCGTCAAACGAGATCGATCGCTTCTGGGTCGCCATTGCCCTGATGCTACCACGGTAGGAGCAGGGCCGGTGTACACCGCCGGAACGTGCCTGCCAGATGCCCTGTGCCGTCCCGCCAGATGGGCTTCCCACAAACGCTCCCAGGAGGAGCCGCTGGCGTCGGTCCTCAGGCGTCGTAGGGCAGGATCGTGAAGGCTCCGCCTTGAAGGGGCATTACGGCACGGAAATGGCGCTCGTCGAAGCTGACGATGCGATTGGTGCCGTAACGGTTCGCGATTACAACCAGCGCGCAGTCGGCGAGCCCTAGCTCGAGATCCGCATAGCGTGCGTCGAGGTTCCCGATCGTGGCATAGTCCTCGCGCTCCAGACAGGCAACGGTAAATCGTCCGGCGGCGAGATCGGCGATGAAATTTCGCCGGGGTTCACGTCCAAGTCGCTGTCCGAGCAGGTAGTCCACCTCGGCGGTGACGGGCGCGGGAATGATCAGCGGCCCATCGACAGTCCGCAGCAGTTCGTTGATGCGAGCGAATTGCGGGTCGTTGGCGTCGCCAAAGGCTACGAGGGGGCCGGCGTCGATGACGACGGTCACTCGCCGAAGCCCTTGAGCAGATCCTCCTCCGGTACGTCCGCGATCGAGGAGCCATCGCCGTGCCCTGAGCCGGCCAATGCGAAGTTCCGGTCCTGGGATGGCTTGGGCTGGTAGGTGGCGACGGCCTCGCGCAGCACCTCCGCCTGTGACCTGCCCTCCTCGCGGGCCAGACGGGCGAGGCGCTGGGCCTGACCCTCATCAAGATAGACGCTGGTCTTACGCATCTGCGCCAGTATAGGGCACCGAGTAGGGCACTTCCAGGCCAGCTCCAAACGCCGGTGTTCGTCAGCGCCTCGCTCGACGGATCGCCTGTGCTGCCCGTCGGCGTGCCTCTCGTCCAGCTGGCACCATCAGAAGGCAGATCACAGTCTCAAGCTGGGCTCGATGGTTTGCGAACCGTCCCGAACCCTCCGTCCCAGCGATTTTTCGTCGTTCATGGCCCCGCGAAACCGAAAACGAGGGACCGATCCCTCGTCGAGTCTGCAGCTAGAGCCGGAGCTGCGCCGGGCACGCTTATGGCGCCTGTGTCGTCCCGCAGCGCCTTGTAGAGTGTGCGCTCGCTGGTCTGCCAGTTCGCGTGGACCAGCGGTTGGGTAAAGGATTCGAGGACTGGTACCAATGAGCATCGAGCGAGGTAGGTCGGTCGTCGAGATTGCGGGGATGAGGCCTCCGGCTGAGCACTACGACGTCGCGGTGCTGGGGGGAGGGCTGGCAGGTCTCACGTTGTCGATCCAGATCAAGCTGGCCCGGCCACAGACGCGCGTGGTGGTGCTCGAGAAGCGCGAAGGTCCCGCCCCGCTGGCGGCCTTCAAGGTAGGCGAGTCGACGGTGGCTTCGGGAGCGCACTACTTCTCCGAGGTTGTGGGGATGCGCGAGCACCTCCAGAAGGAGCAGTTGAAGAAGTGCGGCCTGCGGTACTTCCTCCCGGGCGAGGGCAACCAGGACATCACCAGGCGAACCGAGCTCGGAGTGCCGTTCTTCCCGCCGCATGACAACTTCCAGCTCGACCGAGGCCTGTTCGAGAACAAGCTCGCGGCACGCGCCCGGGCGCTGGGCGTTGACATCCAACAGGGCGCGCGGGTGCGGGAGGTCGAGCTCGGCGGCGATGCGCACCGCATTGCGTTCGAGCAGTTCGACAGCGAGAACAGCCTGACGGCGCGCTGGATCGTGGACGCCTCGGGCCGCGTCGGCATTCTCAAGCGCAAGCTCGAGCTGGCCACCGACTGCGGGCATCACATCAACTCCGCGTGGTTCCGGTTGGGGGAGGGCTCGACCTCGAGGACTGGGGTAGGGACGACGCGGCTTGGATGGCGCGGATGTCCGAGCCGGGGATCCGTATGCTGAGCACCAATCACCTGATGGGAGAGGGCTACTGGGTGTGGCTGATTCCGCTCTCGACCGGGCCGATCAGCATCGGCGTGTGCGCCGACCCACGCTTTCACCACTACGGGGAGATCAACGAGTTCGATCGTCTGCTGGCATGGCTGCACAAGCACGAGCCGCAGCTCGCCGCAACGGTCGCGGCGCGGCAGGAGGATGTCGAGGACTTCCTGCGCGTCGAGGACTTCGCGTATGGGGTCAAGCAGACGTACTCGACCGACCGGTGGTCGCTGGTCGGCGAGGCGGCAGCGTTCGCGGATCCCTTCTATTCACCCGGTTCTGACTTCATTGGCTACGGCAACACGTTCACCGCCGATCTCGTTGTCCGTGATCTAAACGGCGAGGGCATCGCGGCACGAGTGGAGTATTTCAACGATATGTATCAGCGGCTGTTCGCTTACGTTATTTCGAGGTACAGAGATTCCTATCCGCTGTTTGGTAACCCATGGGTGCTCAGTGGTTTTCTGACGTGGGACTTCTATGCCAGCCATATCGGGTACAACCTGATCTTCACACAGAACCGAGCCACCGATCTCGAGTTCATGAAGCGCGCCGACGAGGATCTGGATCGGCTCGAGCGGTTGAGCATCAACATGCACGAGCTGGTGCGTGAATGGCACAAGATCGAGCGTAGGCCGCGGGCGCCGGTGATGCCCCCTCCCTTCGCCGTAGCGATTCAGGGACTCCTCGGTCTCGTCAAGGAGTATTCGGACGATGACGCGCTGCTCGATGCCCTGCGCGAGCACGTGCGCAACTCGAAGGCGATCGCGATCGCGATCCTCGAGCGGGGCGCGCGCGCGCTGGCGCAGTCGCTGCCCACCGATCGGGCGATCAATCCCTACGTCGTGAGCTTGGACCCAGCGCGGTGGGAGGCCGATGGCTTGTTCGACGATGGCGAGATGACGGTGGAGGAGGCCAGGCAGATCGTCGACGGCATCGACGGCCTCTGGGACGCGACGGCCCCGGAGCCGATCGCCGTCGAGGGGGATCGGTAGGGCGCCACGGCCGCTCTGGTGCCACGGCCGCCTCTGGAGTCGCGGCTCGGGCCTTGAGGCGCCTACGCCAAGACCGACGTGGTCTCGCGGCGCTGTCCGGACCAGGCGCCTACGCCAAGACCGACGCGGTCGCGGCGCTGTCCGGACCGGGCGCGTGCGGCTCGGCACCCTGCAGCGCGCGGGTCAGCAGCTGCCACAGGATCGCGCGTTCGTCCGGGTCGAGCGCGCGCAGCACATCGTCCTCGATCGTTTCCTGCGCGCGCTCGGCGCTGCTCAGCGCACGGAATCCCGCTTCGGTCAGCTGGACCAGATGGCGCCTGCGATCGTCGGGGTCGCGACGGCGGGCGACATACCCCAGATCCTCGAGCTCGTTGAGCAGCAGCACGACGTTGTTGGCGTCCATGCACAGCGCCTCCGCCAGCTCCTGCTGGGGGGCGTTGTCATGGTCGCGCACGTAGCTGAGCGCCATCAACAGGCGCATGTGCATGCCCAGGAGCTCCTCGCTGCTGCGCCTGTAGACCTGCTTGGCCAGGCGGGTCAGTAGAACCATCGAGTTGGGAGCGCAGGAACGAGCCTCACTGGTCATAACGGCAAGATTATACCATGTTGCAGCAATCGTCACGTTTAAAACGATGATACCTGCTCCAGTGATAATCCCTGCTATGGTGTTCCCTTCGCGCACCCGAGAAGGAGCATTCGATGAGCACCACCGCCACCACATCCGACCCACTCGAGACGCTGGAGCCAAGCACCGGCGAGGACGCCACCGGCGAGGACGCCACCCGCGAGGACGCCACCCGCGAGCTGACCGACCGGAGCTCGGCGGCCAAGCGCGAGCGTCGTCGCTGGATAGCGCTCGGCGTGCTGTGCCTCGGCCAGCTGATGATGGTGCTGGATGCCACCATCGTCAACGTCGCCCTGCCCTCGATCCAGCGCGAGCTTCACTTCACGCAGGCCAACCTCACGTGGGTGATCGACGGCTACCTGATCACGTTCGGCGGCTTCCTGCTGCTGGCCGGCAGGTTCGGCGACCTGGTGGGCCGCAAGAAAGTCTTCCTCAGCGGGCTCGTCTTGTTCGTGGCGGCGTCGATCCTGTGCGGGCTGGCGGGCAGCCAGGAGATGTTGATCGGCGCCCGTCTGATCCAGGGGATCGGCGGCGCGATCGCCTCGAGCGTGATCCTGGCGATCATCGTCACCGAGTTCCCGGAGCGGGTCGAGCAGGCCAAGGCGATGGGCATGTACGCGTTCGTCTCGGCCGGGGGTGGCTCGATCGGGCTGCTCGCCGGCGGAGCGCTCACGCAGTCGCTGAGCTGGCACTGGATCTTCTTCGTCAACGTGCCGATCGGCGTGGTGGCGCTGGTGCTCGGCTGGATGCTGATCGAGGAGAACGTGGGCATCGGCCTCTCAGGCGGCGTGGATGTCCTCGGGTCGGCTCTGATCACGCTCTCGACCATGTTTGGCGCGTTCGCGATCGTCAAGTCCACCGATTACGGCCTGCTCTCGGCGCGCACGCTCGCCGCGGGCGGCATCTCGCTGGCTCTGCTGGGCGCCTTCCTCGCGCTGGAGGCGCGCGTGGCCAACCCGATCATGCCGCTGCGGATCCTGCGCCTGCGCACGCTGATGGGCTCCAGCCTCGTCCGCGGCCTGCTCGTCACGGGCATGTTCTCCGCGTTCTTCCTCGGCGCGCTGTACCTCGAGCGCGTGCTCGGCTACGACGCGATCGACACGGGACTGGCGTTCATGCCGCTGACGATCGCGATCGCGGCCATGTCGATGGGCATATCGGCGCGCGCTGTGGTGCGCTTCGGCCCTGTTCAGACACTGACGGCCGGCCTCGTGGGCATCGTCATCGGTCTGGTGCTGCTGGCCCTTCAGGGCGTTCACGCGAGCTACTTCCCCGGCCTGTTCTTCGCCTTCCTGGCGCTTGGGCTCGGCGCGGGCGCCTCCTTCCTGCCGCTGCTGACGATCGGCATGGCCGATGCTCCTCCGCGCGATGCGGGCCTGGCCTCGGGGATCATCAACGTCTCCGTCCAGCTGTTCGGCGCGATCGGCCTGGCCACGCTGGGGACGATCGCCGCCGACCACACCAAGACGTTGAGCGCCGACGGGCAATCGTTGACCAGCGCGCTGACCGGCGGATACCACCTCGCGTACGTGGTGGCCGCCGTGTGCGTGGCACTGGGGATCCTCGCGTCCTTCCTGCTGCTGCGCCCACCCGCGGCCCGGCCGCAGGAGGTCGACATGGCCTCCGACCGAGTGAGTGGCGAGGTGGCGACACAGGCCGCATGAGCCGCCGCGCTGAGGCTGCTGTTCGCGATCTGCGGCATCCCGCGCCACAGATCGCGAATCAGGGCCTCCCATCGCGAGTGCTCTCTGAATCAGCCCTTCAACGAGTGGAATTCGCCGAGAGGGTTCGGCAGCGTCGGTGTGAATGACACGAACGGGTAGGTTTTCGAGGTGTCGAAACCTGCTTTTTCGGCGGCCCCCTTTTCCGCGAACGGCAGCAGCGCTTCGACCGCCTGCTCGATGTGGGTCAGGAGGAGGGTGCGCTCGTAGCCGTTGTTGTTGGGCGGGTCGACCGACTCGGCTGTCTTCTGAATCCCAGTGATTTCCTCAATGGGACCGCCATCCCCGCCGGCCACATCGGGCCCCACGACGCGCGCGAGGGTGCGGTGATCGGACTCGATCCCCATGATTCGCGCGGCCGTGACCCGCAGGTCGGGGGTGCTGAAGTGGCGGACCCCAACCAGGTAGGCGGCGATGAACGCATCCTCGAGCGTCACGAGAATGTTGAGCGTCGTCTGCGCGTCGGTGAACATCTTGGGCGGGTAGTAGAACGTCGTGAAGGCGGAAGGCTTGCCGGTCAGGCTTTCCTCGAGCAGGTAGTGAGACATCTCCTCCTGCAGTGCTCCCTTCAGGTAGCCCTGATCGTCGGCAGGGATGTTCTTGAAGAACGGCGCCGTGTTGATGATGTTGGTGTAGGTGGTAACCGCCAGCGCCTCCGCGATCTGAGCGGCTTTCAGGATCGCCAGATCGCCGTGGGTCGGGCCCTTCTTCCTGCCCTTGGCGATTGCGGCGGCGGGCGCAAACGCCCCCAGGCTGGTCGCGCCCGCGCCCGCGACGACCGCGCCCTTGAGGAAGCTCTTGCGCGTCGTCGGTGCGGTCCACGGGTCCTGCGACGTCTGCCGCCCCGCCCGATCGACCTCGAGATCGTCATGCTGGTTGTGCATTGCTGCCTCCATTCATTTGGTGGGTCCTGGCTCTGACATCGAGAGCACGATCAATCTCGTTCTCCCGCAGGCCCTTACGCACCAGACGCAGAGGCAGATCATCGAAGACGTGGGAAGGTCACTCCGCCGTCGCGCGCGGGGCGTAGCGGTGGTGGAGCATCAGCGCGTTGCCGTCGGGGTCGGCGAAGAACGCCATGTGGCACACGCCGGTGTCGAGCGTCTCGCCGTTGAACGTCACCCCGCGCTCCTGCAGCGACTCGCGCGCGGCCGCGACATCCTCGACGTGCAGCGCTATCGGGTTGGGATTGGCGTGGTGCTCGAGCCCCATCGCCTCCGCGTCGTAGACGCTGAGCGTCAGGTTGCCGGTCTCGAACTCCGCGTAGCCGCGCTCCTTGATGTACACCGAGCGGGGCAGGCCGACGGTCGAGCCGTAGAACTCGACGGCGGCCTCGAGGTCTTTGGTGGGGCAGCCGACGAAGTCGACGCCGGTGACGAGCTGCGGTGGGGTCATCGTGATCCTCCTCGACGGGATGGGCCGGGGCTGGCGCCCGGACGTGATCCAATCCTATCCCCGTTGGCGCGAACGACATCCACGCTGGTGGGGCCATCGAGATCGGCGTACGTCCCGGCACCGAAGCCTGTCGCTGCTGGCAATCCATGAAAGCACTCGGTAACTTCTCCCATGTGACCGGCCAGAGCGCCAAGACGATCGGCATCGTCCTAGCTGATGACCACGCGGTGGTGCGCAGCGGGCTGCGGCTGCTGCTCGACAGCGAGCCCGACTTCGAGGTACTGGCCGAGGCGAGCGACGTCGACAGCGCGCGGCGCTACGTGCGCGGGCACCACCCGCGGGTGCTGGTGCTCGACCTGAACATGCCCGGCGGCTCGAGCCTCGAGGCGATCCCCGCGATCCGCGCGGAGTCGCCCGACACGCAGATCGTGGTGCTGACGATGCAGCAGGAGCCGGCGTTCGCGCGCGAGGCGCTCGGCGCCGGCGCGCTCGGCTACGTGCTCAAGGAGGCCGCCGACGAGGAGCTGGTCGAAGCGGTGCACCGAGCCGCCGTGGGCGAGAGCTACCTCAACCCCCGCCTCGGCGCCCGCATCGCCTCCGAGCCACCCCCCGGGCCCCCCGACGACCTCTCCGAGCGCGAGGTCGCCGTGCTGCGCCTGATCGCGCTCGGCCACACCAACGCCGAGATCGCCGAGCAGCTTTACCTCTCGGTCCGCACGGTCGAGACCCACCGCTCCCACATCCAGCAGAAGCTGCGCCTCTCAACGCGCGCCGAGCTCGTCCACTACGCGATCGAGCGGAGGTTGATCAGCACCGGGGGTAGGACGGGGGGGTAGCGCTCACGCCGGCATCTTGCGCGCACGCCTGGGATCAGGCAGAGGGCACCGGGCGGACTCGGTGCGACGCCCGTCGGCACGCATGGCTAGCCTGTAGGGCAGGCAACGTCCACGGGCAGGACACCATGAGCTCCCAGACCAACGCCACTGCGACCCTCGCTCCTCCTCCTCGTCGGGGTGGGCGGGATCCCCATACCTCGACGCGCACGCTGAGCATCGGGATCGACGCGCGCGCCGCGGTCGAGGTGCCGGCCGGCCGCGGGCGTCTCGTGCGCGAGCTGCTGCGGGCGCTGGCGGAGCGCCAGGACGAGGGCCGCCAACGCTACGTGCTGTATGCGCGCCAGGCGTGGCGGGAGCCGCTCGACGAGCGCTTCCAGTGGCGGGAGATCGACGCGCGCGACCCGTGGTGGCATGTGCGCGTCGCGCAGGCGGCCAACCGCGAGTGCGACGTGTTCCTCTCGACCAACTCCTACCTGACGGGGTGGCTGCTGAGCATCCCCGACGTGCCGATCGTGTATGACCTCGTGCCCTTCGAGCCGGCGCTGCTGCCCAACCGCCGCTCGGCGGTGATCGAGCGCCTCACGCTCCCGCGCGCCGCGCGCCGCGCCGCCGCGCTGCTGGCGATCTCCGAGGCGACCGCGCACGCGCTGAGCGAGCGCTTCCCGGCCACCGCGGCGCGCACCGTGGTGGCGCCGCTCGGCGTGGCGCCCACGCTCGACTCGCAGCTCGACCCGGCCGAGGCGGCGGAGCTGCCGCCCCCCGGCTTCGTGCTGGCGGTGGGAACGCTCGAGCCGCGCAAGAACCTCCCGCGCCTGGTCGAGGCATACCGGCGCCTCGACGGCGAGCTCACCGAGCGCCACCCGCTCGTAGTGGTCGGCGCGAACGGCTGGCAGACGGGAGCGACGCTCGACGCGCTGCGCTCGCTGGGCGAGCGCTGCACGATGCTCGGCTACGTCTCCGACGCCGCGCTGGCCGAGCTGTACCGCCGCTGCGCGGTCTTCTGCTACCCCTCCTTAGGCGAGGGCTTCGGCCTGCCGGTGCTCGAGGCGATGGCAGCCGGCGCCGCGGTGCTCACCTCGGATGTCTCCTCATTACCAGAGGTCGGCGGCGGGGCGGTCGAGTACGCCGACCCCCTGGACGTCGCGAGCATCGCGGCCGGCTTGCAGCGCATGCTGGCCGACGAGCCCCGCCGCGCCGAGCTCGGCCAGCGCGCGCGGGAGCGCGCGCGGGAGTTCACCTGGGAGGGGTTCGCCGAGCAGGTGCTCGGGGTGCTGAGCGCCGTGGCGGGTTGAGCAGCTTGCGTCAACCGTACAGCCGCAGAGGGGTGCACTTCGCGAGCTGATCGAAGTCGGTGTCGGCGTGCAGGAGCGGCGCGCCAGTTCGTACGCAGGGAGCCGCGATCAGGCAGTCAAGGGTCTTGCGGATGGTTACCCCGGCACGGCGGGCCGCGCGGTAGAGATCGGCGGCGAGGACGAAGTCATCGAGACCGTCCAAGCGCAATATCGGGAAGGCCCGCAGATAGCGCTCCACAAGACGCGCCTCGCGATCGGAGCGTAGCCCCTGCAGAATCTCGGTGACCACGATGTCGGTGAGGGCGATCGGCTCGCCTCCCTCGATCAGCGCGATGCAGCGCGCCGCCTGCGGCGTGTCCCGCTCATTCAGCACATCTATCCAGACGCTGGTGTCGACGACGATCACGAGCGTCCGCGGCGGCTCTGCTCGAGATCGCCCTCCCAACGGACTCGCCCGCGGAGATCCAGGACGCCTATACGTCGGTGGCGGGCGACCAACTCGCGCAGCGCCACGTCAACGGCCTCACGCTTCGTGCGAGCCCCGATCAACTCCTGAGCCTCATGCAGAACGCCGTCGTCGATCTCGATGTTAGTACGCATACACTTCAGGATACACATCCATAGGTGTATCAGGGCAAGCCCACGGGAGGTACCACGATGCCAATAATAAGCCGCTTCTTCGGGCTGACGATCACGATGTATTTCGATGACCACGGACCTCCCCACTTCCATGCGCGCGCCGCCGGGCGCGTACGCACCGGGGTCTGGCCGGGCGAGAGCCAAGCCGCGTAGATCCTCGTTACGTATCACACTGAATCGGCCCGGGTTCGTTGGAGACGGTGTCTTGCCGCAGCGCTGCGCCGCCCCCAGCGAGTTCACCTGGCTCGACCGAGCTTTGTTGACCGCAGCCACTCGTAACCGATCGAAGGGATGGCGTGTAAGCGATGTCGTGTTGGGGTGGGATCGTCCGCGTGAGTCGGCTGCGTCACGAGCGGGTGGGCGCGGGGCCTCCTACCCCGCGACCGGCGCCGGTTGCTTCAACGCGGCTTACTTGATGGGCGCCGAGACGTCCTGGCGGACGGTGGTCCGGGTGGCGATGGTGACCGTTTGCGGTTGCGCCTGAATGGGTTCGTTGTTGCGAAACGCATCGGCGAACGTCCCGGTGATGGTGTAGGTGCCAGCAACGAGCGGGATCTTGGCCAGGCGCCCGCTGGCGACTTTGACACTCGCGACTACTGTTCCAGTTGCAGCATTGGTCACGGTTATGGCGCCGGCGGACGGCACTCCGTGCCGACACCGCTTCGAGAGTCTCAGCGGGCCTCCGCCCAGGAACAACCCGCTGACAAGCTCGGTCGCACGGCTACGTTTCACAAACGGCTCACCGGGTGGCGGGCCTGGGTCGGCGGATTGGTGGCAGAACCTCCTCTGCGCAACAGATGGATCAGCGAAGGCGACGTTCGCGATCAATGCGCAGCAGGCTCCCAGCGTTGCCAACGCGAGAATCGCTCGCCGGATGTCACGCGATCGCTTGATCATCGCGTCTGATCGGGTTACGTTGCTCCCCCGACGTGCTTCTTGACCACCTCAAACTCCGCCCGCATGTTCATCGCGGGAAAGCGGAAGGCGAAATACTTCTCGTAGAGGTCGGGGAAGCGGTTCGCCAGACGGCTCAGCCCAATTGCCCTGAATGGCAACCACATGTCCAGGGTCACGTGGATGACGCGAAAGCGCACGTCGGTGTAGTGCGCGAAGCGAGGCTCCGCCAGTGAGCGGATGGCGATCGTGGAGAAGTAGTGGCGATGCGTGGGATCGCCGTAGGCGAGCACGGATGAGAAATGCGGCGTGCGCAGTTGTATCCGCGCGCCGGGGCGTGCGATGCGGTGCAGCTCCTCGAATACTTTGATCGGTTCGCGAACGTGCTCGATCACGTCCTGCAGCAGAATCTGGTCGAAGCTCGATTCCTCGATCGGGTAGGGGAAAACGTCCAGGTCGTGCACGATGTCGGCGTCGGTGTCCGCAGAGATATCGAGCCCGATGGCACCGGGCGTCTTTGCCGACCCGCAGCCGATGTCGAGGATCGCCCCCGGCCCGGTCGGGAGGAGGTCGAACTGGTGGGGGTCTGTCAGCCTTCCCAATAAGCCTTGTGTGGCGTGCACCGGCTTGCACGGTAGCGGTTCAGAGCACCGTGGAGAGCTGTATCGAGAACGTCTCGCTCAGCCCACCAGTAGCTGGTCGTAGGCATCCGCCAGGCGCTCCGCGGCGGCGGTCGTGGAGTAGCGGTGCACCAACTCCGGGGGATAGGCCACGCGGGCGCCCGGTGGGCGGCCGAGCGGACCGGTCGTAAGCGCGCGCGCGATCTCCATCCAGTCGCCAGGGGCCACGAGGTTGGTTGGCGCGCCCCCCAGCACCTCGGGGATTGCGCCGTTGGTCGTGGCGACGATCGCGAGGCCCGCGGCCATCGCCTCGGCGAGCACCAGGCCGAACTGCTCCTCCCAGAACGCGTGAGGAGCGTCGAAGGGGTGGTAGGCCGCGGTGGCGGAGGATAGGCTGGCGAGCACCATCGCGGAGGCCCCGGCGAAAACGGTCGGCATCCGCTCGTAGGGGACGCCCTGGATCTCGACGAAGTCGCCCAGCCCCAGCTCGGCGGCGTGCTCGCGCAGACGGCGCTCCTCCGGGCCGGAGCCGACGATCAGCAGGCGCGGCCGCGCGATTGCGCCGCCCGGCAACTTCACCAGACCGCGGTGCAGTGCGGCAAGCGCCCGCAGCACGTCGTGGTGGCCCTTCTCCCAAACCAGCCTCCCGGGCGAGACGATCGTGTGCTCCGCTGGTGGCGGGTCGGGCAGGGCGACGGCGAAGCGTTCCACGTCGATCCCGGGGGGGCAGACGGTCATGCGCTCGCGTGCCACACCCTCCAGGCGCAGGGCCTGTGCCGCGCGCTCGGTTGCCGGCAGGAAGAGGTCGGTCTCGGTGAGCACCAGCTCGCGGTAGTGACGGGCGTGGCGGTTGCGATAGGCAGTCATCAGCGGCAGCGTCTCCCAGACGGTCTGCACCAGCCGGAAGCCGTGGCGGCGCTTACGCCGGGCGGCCTCCGCGGCGAACCAGTAGGAGAGCTCCTCGGCGTGCACGACGTCGGCTGAAGCGAACGCCTCATCGGCCGACAGGTAGCGGTCGCCCAGCACGCCAGCGCCGATCTCGCCGAGCGGCCCCGGGGGCAGCAGGTCGCGCAGCGCGCGTGCCTTCACAGGCCGCAACCCCTCGGGGGTCCCGAAGCGGTTGGAGCCGGTGAGCAGAAAAGCGACCCCGAAGCGCTCCGGCAGCTTGGCCCAAGGGCTCAGCTCCCACTGGGTGGCCTGATGGCCACGGACGATCAGGACGCGAGGCACGGTGGCGTAGCGTAGAAGAACCTGGACGCGCTACCGTCGCGCCGCACCAAGCCACCGACGCGCCGAGTGGTCGGCGATTGCACTGCGGTAGCCATCGAGGCTCGCCGCGCCAGTCCGCTCCCAGGTGAAGCTGGCGGCTCGCTCCCGGCCGCGCGCGGCCAGGTGCTCGGCGAACGCCCGATCGTCGAGTAGCCGCCGGATAGCGCCGGTGATCTCCTCTTGGTTGCAGGGGTCGAACAGCAGCGCCGCATCTCCGGCGACCTCCGGCAACGAGGAGGTGTTCGAGCAGGCGACGGGAACACCACGCAGCATCGCCTCGAGCACTGGCAGGCCAAAGCCCTCGACCAGCGAGGGGAGCACGAAGGCGCTGCTCAGGGCGTACAGGCCCGCGAGGGTGCCGTCCGAAAGCCACTGCGGCAAGCGCACCCGCTCGGCGATCTCCAGTTCGTTCGCCAGCGCTTGCAGTTCACACTCATGAGAAGTGGAGAATCCAGGAAGCACCAGCACGACGTCCTCGTCGAGCGCCGGTAGCGCCTTGATCAGTCGCTCGAGGTTCTTGTAGGGGTGCTTCTGGGCGACGCACAGCACGACCCGGGCGTCGCCGAGGTCGAGCTCGGTTCGCACCGCGCTCTCACTCGCCGGCAGGGCGGTCGGGGCTCTCACTCCCAGGGGTGTGACGTGGACGCGATCCGCGGGGATCTGCAGCGAGCCGACGATTTCATCTGCACCGGCCTGCGAGATTGCGAAGATCCGGTCGGCATAGCGCACGTCGTGCTCGACGATGCGCCGCAGCGAGCGCTGCCCCTCGGGGCTCCCGCCCCAGTCCTGCGGTGGGCGCATCCAGATGACGTCCAGCAGCGAGACCACGCTGGCCACGCCGGGAACGATCGCCGGGCCGATGTTCGCGAGACTGTGTAGAACGTCGAGCCGACGGACGGATGCCAGCAGCGGCAGGGCGGCGAATTGAAACACGAGGTGGGCGCGTTCTCCCTGGAGGCCGACGGGGCAATGGATCCAGCGCACCGAGCTCGCCCAGGGCTCGTCGCTGAGATCCCCCGGCACATCGCGCGAGACGAACAAGTGGATCTCTGTGTCGGGCTCGACTGCCAGCAGTGCGCCCGGCAGCTCCCTGGCGTAGCGACCCGCGCCACCCGCGGCGGTCTGCAGGAAGATGAAGTTCAAACCCACCCGCAGTGGACGATCGACCTTGGCGCGCACGGACGCGGAGGCTACCGGAGGCTCGCTCGGGATCGATCCGCAGCGGATCGGGGTAGTAGGCTTACGAACCGCCGATGAGGGATGCCGTCTACCGTGTGCTGCGACATCCCCGCATCGAACCGTACGTTTCGGCCTGCCTGCGTGGTCGCCTGGTGAGGGAGTCGATGCGCTTCGCGTTCCGGGAGATGCGCGGCGCGGAGTCCACGCATGTCTACAGGATCCGTGAGAGCGGGCTGCGTGCATCGATTGAGCACGGGACGCCGGATGTGCTGACGCTCGACGAGATCTTCTATCAGCATGTCTACGAACTGCCCGCCGCGATCCGTGCGAAGCTCGTGGCGCCCGACCGGCCGCTGCGCGCAGTCGATCTCGGCGCCAACATCGGACTCTGGGGTCTCTGGCTGCGCGGGCGGTTCCCGGTCGCTCATGTCACTGCACTCGAGCCGGACGCCCGGAACGCGGCCAGTCATCGCCGCCAAATCTCGCTGAATCATTTGGAACGCTCGTGGGAGCTTGTGCAGGCGGCGGCAACCTGCAGCGACGGTCCGGTTGCCTTCACTGTGGGTCAGGCGACGACCGGGCACATCGGCGAGGAGGACGAGCCGGGGACGATTGCGGTCACGGGGATCGACGTCTTCCCGTTGCTCGTGGACATCGATGTGCTCAAGCTGGACATCGAGGGAGCGGAGTGGCCGATCCTCTCCGACCCCCGCTTTGCTGAGGCGCGCATTCCGGTCGTGGTACTCGAGTACCATCCGCAGGGCGCGCCGTCCTCCTGGCCCGAGGAGGACGTAAAGCGAATACTCGCCGACGCGGGGTACGCTTCGTGGCGGACGCACGCCGCCCACCAGGGAACCGGAATCATGTGGGGCCTGCGAACCTGATCAGGACGAACGTGGCCTGCATAGTCGATCAGGAGGAGCCTCGTACCCGAGCTGGGAGCAGCTCGTAGAGCTCGTCGGGTATTGCTCTCAGAGCAACGATCATAACGGCGAACACGGCCAATGCGGCGACCGGTGCCATTACCGGGGGCAAGCCCGGGATGAACCCGACCGCAATCGCGGGAGCGGCGGCGAGTGCGGCCTTGAGGGCCACACCCAGCTTGGGGCGAAGCTCCGGATTACCCCAAATCAAGCCGAGCAGGCAAAGAGCCCCGAGCGTAAACTCCCCGCACACCGACGCGACCGCCGCACCGCGTGCTCCCAGCGCCTGCGCCAGGATCAGCGTCAGGGATGCGCTTGCGAGGAATGCCGCGAGGTTTGCGAGCAGCAGCGCACGGTAGCGCTGCAGAGCCAGCAGGCCGAAGCCCCAGCCGGCCAGCACGAAGGATGCGAGCAACGCGACACCCTCGATGCGCAGCGCTGCCGCAGCCCCTGCAAACTTCGGTCCGGCGATCACGGCGATGATGAAATGCGCTCCGGTGATAATGCCAATCGCGGCGGCGCAGCCGACGATTGCGGACACCTCGAACGTTCGTTGCAGGGCGTAACCGAGCCGGGAGCGATCGTCTCGGGCGGCGCGCGCGAGCACGGGTAGCGCTGTGGCAACCAGCATGCCGGGCACGGTGGCCGTCACGATGAAGACGCGGAAGGAGGCGGCGAACAGCCCGCTCTGGTGGGCGCTCGTCACGAGACTTGTGAGGATCTGGGCGGTGTACATATAGATCGTCCCAACGGCGGTCGCCATCGAGAACACGACCGTCAGGCGCAGCAGCGAGAGCCAACGGCGCGGGCGCAACTCCAAACGCAGCGAGATCTGGCCGCGAACCAGCATCGCGGTCACGGGAATGAGCACGAGGTAAACGCCAAGGGTCACTGCGAGCAGCGGCAGCAGGCCCGCTCCGAGCACCACCAGCGCGACGATCGCGATCACCGTCAGGAGCTGGCGGCCCAGGTCCAGCAGCGAGAGCGTGCCGACGCGCAGTTCGGCGGTGAGCGGGATCGAGAGCGTGTGCTGGTACACGAGGGCGATCGTTGCGAGGCTCGCGATCACAGTTCCAGCCAACAGGCTCGCGCTGTAGCCGGCGAAAAGGGCGAACAGCGTCGCCAGCGCTACCCCGCCGAGCGTCAAAGCGACCCGCAAGCCGAGCAGATCTCGCATCAGCGCGTCGCGCTCGGCGCCGCTGCGCATCGCGAACTCGCGGGTACCGAGGTTGGACATCCCGGAGTCGGTCACCATCGACACGACGGTCACGAGCGAAATCACCGTCGTGTATGCGCTGAAGCTGGCCACGCCCAGGTACCGGGTGAGCAGCACCACTGAGATCACCGACAGCGCCACAACCCCCACGTAGCTGCCAAAGCGCAGGATCCCGCCGCGGATGATCAGCCCGCCGGCGGCTGAGGTGTCAAGGACATCCGGAGGCTCGCCGGATGCTACGGCGGGTGTCTGCTCCTCCGTGCCCCGCTCTGCAACGTTCACGGCGTCCCGTGCCCGTCGTTATGGATGCGCAGCATGTCCGCAGAGCATAGGGAGGCGCTCCCCTGGCATAGGGCGGGCTCGGCGGCTCCCCCGGGCGTAGTGCGCGCTCGGTGGACTCTCCCGGGCGTAGTGTGCGCGCTCGGCGGCTATCGAAGCTCGCGCCACGCCCGCGCGTAGCTCTCCAGCGTGCCGCGCGCGGTGGCCTCCCAGGTGAACGTGGCCTGGCGTGCGCGACCGAGCGCGACCAGGCGCTCCGCGAGCTGGCGGTCGGCGAGCAGTTCGCTCAGCGCGCGGGCGATGTCGGGCACGCTGTAGGGATCGAAGTAGAGCGCCGCGTCCCCGGCCACCTCGGGCAGCGCGGAAGCCTGCGCGCAGGCGACCGGCACGCCGCGGCGCATCGCCTCGAGGATCGGCAGGCCGAAGCCCTCGTTGATCGAGGCGAACACGAAGCAGCCGGCGAGCGCGTACAGGCCCTCGAGGTCCGCGGCGTCGACGTAGGGCGGGAAGACGACGCTAGCGGCGATCCCGAGCTCCGCGGCCAGCGCGCGCAGCTCGCGCTCGTGCGGGGTCGGATTGCCGGGCATCACGAGCATCGCATCGGGCCATCGTTCCAGGATGGCCGGCAGCGCGCGGATCAGCCGCACCAGGTTTTTGTTGACCCGCTTGGCAGCGACCGTCAGGATCACGGGGCCATCGCCGAGCGCGAGACGGGACCGCAGCTCCGGCTCTGGCGTCGGGGCCGCCCGGTCGCTGATCCCGGGAGCCAACGGCACCACGTCGATCCGCTCGCGCGGCACCCGCAGGTACTCGACGACATGCTCGGCGCCCGCCTGTGAGATGGCGATCAGGCGATCGGCTCGGCGCGCCACGGGCGGCACGACTACACGCCAGAGCCGGGTCGTGCCCGCGTCGCCGGGATCCGGGGCGACGATCCAGGTGACGTCCGCCAGCGTCACGACGTTGACGGCGCGCGTGCGCAGCGGCGCGGTCAACGCGACGCTGTGCAGCAGGTCCACCCGCCTTCCCGCCAGAACCCCCAGGAGCGTGAGCTCGCCGATCGCCTTCAGCCCCTTCCTGCCGAGCAGCGGATGCGTGATCAGCTCCACCTCCGCGCCCCAACCCTCGCGCTCCAGGTACTCGCGCCCCCGCGGATTGCAGAACACGCTGAAGCGGATCTCCGGCGCGCGCCGAACGAGCGCGGGAACCAGTGCGCGCACGTAGGTGTCGAGGCCCCCCATGCGAGGCTCGAGGAAGACGGCGTTGATTCCTATGCGAGGAGGCAGGGTCGGGTTCAAAGGATATGTATGGTTTGTCCGCACGTGGCCGAGGATGCAGCCAAGGGCTCTGCGGGCCCCCACACCATCGTCGCTTCACGGTGGCGGACCGGCCGGATCGCGGATCTGCTCATATGGTCGCCGCTGGCGCTCGGCGGAGCGTATCTGCTTGTCGTGGCGATCCAGTTCAACGAGCTGATCGCCAACACCTACCTCGACGCCGACGCGGCCTCGGCGCCCGTGATCGGGCAGCTGTACGGCGGTGCGTCGGCGCATCGCGAGGTCGTCCTTGGCCAGATGGCGTGGTTCTCCACGCTGATGTTCGAGCTGGCCACGCGCTGGCTGCCGCTGCATCGCCAGATCTGGGAGGCGGCGCCGTATGCGATGGCGCTTGCCTCCGCGGCGCTTGTCGCCTGGGGCCTGTGGCGGGTCGCGGGGCGCTGGGCGGCGGCGATCGGCGGGGTGATCGTGGTGTGCGCGGCCCCGCACACGCTGCATCTGCTCCTCTCGCTGAACGACCATTCGCCCACGTGGTTCTCGTTCGCGCTGCTCGCCGGCCTGCTCGTGCTGCTGGAGCGCAGGGCGGCCGACCTAGCGGTGCTCCCGACCGTCCTCGCGGTGGTCGCGGTGGGCGCGATCGTGGGCGCCAACATGGCCTCTGACACGCTGCTGATCGGAGCCGGCGTGCTGCCGGCGCTGCTGGCCGCGTCGGTTGCGTGGGCGCTGAGACCGGGGAGGGCGAGCCGCCGAGCCTGGCGGCTGATGCTCGGCACGATCGCGGTCGCGGGTGTGTGTGACGCGCTCACGGGCGCGCTGATGCGCCACGAGAACGTGGTGGCGCCCCCGGGTATCACCCATACCGGGCTGGCGGCCGGGGAAGCGGTGGCGAGCAATTTCAAGCTCTGGTGGCAATCGATCGCGGTGCTGGGCAACGGCGACTTCTTCGGGCAAGCGCTGGGCTTCACCTCCGCGCTTCAGGTGGTGTGCGGAGCGCTGTCGATCCTCGCCGTCGCGGTGCTCGTGCCGCGCATCTCCTGGCGCGAGCTGGTGCTTGCCACCCAGCGGCGTATGGGAGTCCCGTCGGATGGGCGCAGCCAGCCGGTCCCCCCTGAGCGGGAGGACGTCGAGGGCGCACCCCTGACCGCTGAGGGCGGTGCGGCGCGTGTCGCATGGTGCACTTTCTGGGGCTCCTCGGCGGTGCTGCTGTCGGTCGGCTTCATCGTCAGCTCCACGCCCGTGGACATCAACTCCGATCGTTACCTGGTCGGCCTCCTCTACGCGGCGGCGGCGCTGATCCCGCTGCTGGCGGGGCGAAGCGTTCTGCGCCAAGTAGCGATCACTGCCTGCACGGTGGTGTTCGCGTTCACCGGCCTCGTTCAGCTCCTGCAGGGCCAGGCCACCGCCAACATCTCGAACTTCCCCACCGACAGCGTATCCGCCGAAGTGGCCCGGATCGCTCGCCGCGATCACGCCACGATCGGTTACGCGGGCTACTGGGACGCGACGCCGATCACGTGGGCCACGCACTTCGACGTGAAGGTCTACCCGGTGCAGGCATGCGGTCCCGCACTGTGCCCGGTCAGCCTGCACTACATCACGAGCTGGTATATCCCCCGTCGCGCTCGGCGGTCGTTCCTCATCTCCGACCCCACGCAGCCGGGCAGCACGCTGTCGGTACCCTCGCTCGGCTCACCGACGGCGGTCTACCACGTCGGTGCGCTGACGATGTCCGTCTACCCCTACGACATCGCCAGCCGCATACAGCCTAGGCCGGCCCGTTGAGGCCCAGCTCGTCCCGCAGGCTCTTGGGAATGACGATACGCCCAACTGCATCTATGGCAACACGCATGCCATTAGATTTACCAAAACAGGATGGCCCTCGGACCTACCGCTCGAACACCCCCACCACGTTCGAGGCCCCCGTGGCGAACGGGAAGTCGGCCTCCGCTTCGGAGAGCACGCGGAACTGGTAGTGGGCGGGGCCGGGGAGGCGGAAGCGGTAGAGGTAGGCGAAGCGCGCGCCCGGGCGGGTGCGGATCACGTGGAACTCGATCCACCGGCCGCCGGGGGAGCGGGCCTCGAGCACGAGCTGCTTGCCGCCGGGTGGGATCGGGCCTCCGAGCAGGCGGCCGCGGAAGTGGATCGCGCCGCTGGCGCGGGCGGTGCGCGGGGCGATGTGCAGGCGCAGCGCGGCGGGGACGCTCAGCGTCAGCGTGCTCAGCGCCGCGGGTTGGGCTTCGAGCGGGCTCTTGCGATAGCCGATCCGCAGCGCGCTGGAGGGGAGCTTGCGGGGGAGCGCGAGGCTCCAGTGGCCGTTTGGGCCCGTGTGCGGGGCGGCGAGCAGGGTGGTGGGCGCGCCCCTGTATGCGGGGAGCTCGCACACTTCAAGCCGCGCGTCGGGGATCGGCTCGCCGCTCGCCACGGCCGCGCCGGGCGGACTCCCGCTCGCGTTCGCGGGGCCGGTCAGCGTCCCTTCGATCGTGTGCGCGAGGCCGTAGCGGGCGCGTAGGCGCGCTCCTCTGTGGCCCTTCCAGCCCGCGGTGAGGACCGCGTTCTGGCCCGCGCCCTGGTCGCCCGCCGCGGTGTTTGCGCCGCACGCCGCGCGCGCGGTCGACAGCTGGTTGGTGACGGTGATCTCGCGGTCGAGCACGGTCGCGGCGTTGCCGGCCGCGTCGGTGACGCTCACGACGAGGTGGTGCTCGCCGTTGGTCAGGGCGGTGGTGTCGAGCGGCAGGTCGGCGCTCGCTGCGGCCGGGCAGGGCTGGGTGTAGAGGAAGGCCGCCAGCCCGTCGGTGGTGCCGCCGACGTTACGGCAGCGCCCGCCGTCTTCGTTGATCACCTCGTGCTGAATGACCTGGCCGTCCACCTCGACGATCGCTTCGTAGACGCCCGAGCCGGGGTCGGTCGCGTGGAAGGCCACGTCGCTGGTCCCGCTGACGGTGGGGTCTTGGGCGAGGCCGCCGCCTACGGCGGAGACGGTCGGGCCCGTGGGCTGGGAGAGGACTATGTCCGCGGCGAAGAGCTCGACCACGGCGTCGTAGGTGATTTTGCCGCCTTCGTTGGTGGGGCATGATGTGACAACGAACGACCCGCAATAGGTGCTCACACCGAGATAGCGACTATTGAGCGCGCTCGACGGAGCAACAACTCGGTTTGCTGTGGCCAATGGTTCTGTCAGGCTGCCTTGACTCACGCAGCTATTTTTGACTTTTGCCGCACATTGATCAAAGGTCTGAGCGTTTGCGCCCACGGGTGCAACGCCCCACAGCCAGAAGAGATACGAGCCTTCTCCATTGCTTCCGCCTGGTGTGTTTCCTGCGCGCCATAGCGTCGCAGCTGCGATCGTCTCCCCTTCAGGTGCCTTGAAAGCCCACGTGGCTATGTCGGTTTCTGAATCTGAAACACGGGCGTAACCAGAGTCAAGCGCTCCGACCATCCCACCTCCCGATTCACATGTGTTCGAGGTGATGTCGTAGAGGGGGTGTTCCGACGGGCTCCACCCATCCGTTGGCGCAACCTGCCCGGTGGGAGTCCGGCACGAGTACACGTGGTACTCCCCCGCCCACGCGCTGGCCGCGAGCACGGCCAGCGCAAGGCCTGTGGCGAGGCCGACTGCGAGGCCCGCGGTCACTGCTCCTCTCAACGTCCCCAACGTCATCTCCTCCGATATGTCGGTCGGGATCCGGCTATGCCCCCCCTGCGAATTGTTCCACGTCGCCACCGCCCGCGCGCAGGACAGCTTGGCGGTGAGATGGGGACGGGTCTGCTACGCGGCGAAGCGCAGCGGCAGCTCGGCGAGGCCGTAGATGCCGGTGATGCCCTCGAACACCGGCTCGCCGGCCAGCTCCAGCCCCGGCATCCGCGGGGCGAGGAAGGCGAGCGCCTCCTGCAGCTCGACGCGGGCGAGGTTCGCGCCGACGCAGAAGTGCACGCCCGCGCCGAACGTCAGCACGCGCGCGCGGTCGCGCTCGGCGGCGATGTTGAATTGATCGGGATCCCCGCCCGCCCCACCGGCGCCCTCGCCGTCCCCGGGGAGGTCGCGGTTGCCGGTGAAGGCGCACACCATCACGATCGTGCCCGCCGGGAAGGTCACGTCGCGGAAGGTCAGCTCCTCGGTGAGGATGCGGGCGGTGAACGGCGTGATCGGCTCGAAGCGCAGCGCCTCCTCGACCGCCTGCGCCGCCAGCTCGGGCCGTTCGCCAAGCAGCTGCCACTGATCGGGGTGTTCGGCGAGCAGCCTCACCGCGTGCGCGAGCTGGCTCTGGGTCGTGTCCACGCCGCCGATCAGGATGTTCAGCACGAGGTTGACGCACTCCACGTCGGACAGCCGCTCGCCCTGCTCTTCGGCGGCGATCAGCAGCGAGATCAGGTCCTCGCCGGGCTGCTCGCGGCGCGCGCGCACGAGGCCCCACGCGTACTCGTAGAACTCCGCCACCGCCTGTTCGATCGCCGGTTTCTGCTCGGTCATCGAGATCGCGTCGAACTGGCGCTGGATCCAGTTCGACCAGTGGTGCAGCCGCGGCGCGTCCTCCAGGGGCGCGCCCATCACGTGCGCAATCGCCTGCGAGGGGTAGGGCTTGGCCACGTCGCGCACGAACTCGCAGGTGGTGGTGCGGCGTTCCCCCTCAAGCCCTGTTGGGCGTACCACGTCGGCCTCGGCGACCACCCCGATGCCCCCCGGGTGGGCGGGTCCAAATCCGATCCCCTTAAAAATTCCCTCCAGCAGCTCGCGCATCACCGGGCGGTAGCGCTCGACCGCGCGCGGGGAGAGCGCGGGGTTGACGAGGCTGCGCAGGCGGGTGTGGTCGGGGCCGTTGATGTGCAGGATGTTGCGGCGCATCTCCTCGTACAGCGGCCCCTCGCGCACGTCGAAGATCTCCGCGATCGTCATCCCGGGGAAGATCGCCGCGCGCGTGCGCAGGAAGAACTCGACCGCCTCGCGGTCGAGCACCACGTAGCCGTATGGCCCCGCGGCCAGCCACCCGCCCGCGCGCAGCTCGCGCATCGCCGCGTGGAAGCGCTCCCCCCGCAGCGCGGGATCGGTGTAGTCGAGGGTGGGCAGCTCCAGCTCTTCCACGCGCGGCATGGCGGCGACGCTACCACGCGCGGTCCCCGCGCGCGGCGCGTCATCCCTCGTCCCATTCCCTCCCGCGCGGTCGGGATGCGCCCGGCCGCGGGTTGCTCGCCCACCGCTCGCGGCGGGCGGCTCGCTCTATTTCTTGGGGTGGACGATCTGCTTGAGACCCGCTCCGGGAGTGAACTTGGGCGCCTTCGATGCCTTGATTTTGACTTTCTCCCCGGTGCGCGGGTTGACGCCCTGGCGCGCCGCCCTTTTCACCACCGAGAACTTGCCGAAGCCGGTGATCACGACCTCGTCGCCTTTCTTCAGCGCCTTGCCCACGGTGGCCACAAACGACTCGAGCGCACGCGAGGAGTCGGCTTTGGAGAGACCGCTGTCGGCGGACAGCGCGTCGACCAGCTGCGTCTTGTTCATGAAGGCTTCCTTTCGAATGAGAGGGTGGCGCAGCCGGCCGGAGGCCGGTGAGCCGGGCCCCTCTTGTTTGGATCAAATAACGAGCAAGGCGCGCAGACTAGCGCTATCGGCGGAAAGACCGCTTGCCAGAAAGGATTTGGCCTACCGGGCGAGCCGCGAACGGCGCCCACCCACCCCCGGCGACATGGTCGGGTGGCCCCTACCGCGCGAGCTTCTTGCCCGGGTTCAAGAGGCCCTTCGGATCGAACGCCCGCTTGATCTCCTCGTGCAGGCGCAGCGCCCCCTCGGGCCACTGCCGGGCGAGCTGGCCGCTCTTGCACCAGCCCACGCCGTGCTCGCCGCTGATCGAGCCGCCGAGCTCGACGGCGAGCGCGAACAGCTCCTCGGTGACCGCCGCCGCGGCGGCGAGATCGGCCTCGCTGCGCGGATCCACGAGCAGGTTGGCGTGCACGTTGCCGTCGGCCCCGTGCCCCCACGCGCACGAGCGCAGCCCGTGGCGGGCGGCGATCTCCGCGAAGCGCTCGAGCGCCTCGGCGAGCCGCTCGACGGGGACGACCACGTCCTCGCTCACCTTCCCCCCGCGCATCGCGCTGACCGCGCCCGGCACGCGGTCGCGCCATCGCCACAGCGCCGCGCGGTCGGGGCGGCGCAGCTCCAGCGCGCCCCCGCCCAGCACCGCCGCCAGCTCGGCGTGCGCGGCGCGCGCCTCTTCGCGCGTGCCGTCCACCTCGGCGAGCAGCGCGAACTCGGCGTGCAGCGGCAGCGGCATCCCGCTGCCCCCGGCCCACGCGCCGGCGGCCATCCGCAGCGCCTCGCCGTCGACGAAGTCCAGCGCGGCGGGCACGATCCCGGCGCCGAGCACGTCGAGGATCGCCGCGCACCCCTCCTCGCGCGTGGCGTGGAAGGCGATCAGCGGCAGCGCGGCCTCGGGCGCCGGCATCAGCCGCAGGCGCACGGCGGTGACGATCCCCAGCGTCCCCTCCGAGCCGATCAGCAGGCTCTTGAGGTCATACCCGGCGACGTCCTTGCGGTAGGGGCCGCCGAGCGCGATCGTCTCCCCGGGCGCCACCACGGCCTCCAGGCCCGTCACCCAGTTGCCGGTCACGCCGTACTTGAAGGCGTGCGGTCCGCCGGCGTTGGTCGCGACGTTGCCGCCGATCTGCGACTGCTCGGAGGCGCCGGGGTCGGGCGGGAAGCAGAGCCCGTTCTCGCGCGCGATCCGCTGCACGTCGCGCGTCGGCACGCCCGCCTCGGGCATGATCCGCCACAGCGCCGGCTCCAGTTCGCGCACCCCGCGCATCCGCTCCAGCGCGCACACCACGCCGCCGCCGAGCGGCACGGCGCCGCCGGCCAGCCCGGTGCCGCCGCCGCGCGGGATCAGCGGCACGTCGCGCTCGTAGCAGAGCGCCATCACCGCCGCCACCTCCGCGGTGCTGCCGGGGCGCACCACGAGGTCGGCGCTGCCGCTCAGGCCGCGGCTGCGGGTCGCGTCGTGGTTGTACTGGCTCCACTCGCCGAGCCGCCCGCCGGCCGCCGGGTCGGGTGGCATCAGCACATGCTCGGCCCCCACCAGCCGCGCGAGCTCGCCCTGCAGCAGCGTGGTGTCGGCGAGCGTGCTGTACATGGTTTCAGCCTAGAGGGTGGCGCAGCCGGCCCATGGCCGGCGAGCCGGGCCCCTCGACCATTCCAATCAATGCCTGGGCGGGCAGTGGCATGGCGGTAGGCGGCGCGCTCGGCGGCTCGGCTGTTCCCAGCAGCCGCTCGAGCTGGCGGCGCATCAGGCGGTAGCCGCTGAACGGGTCTACCGCCGGGTGACCGAGCACGAAGCTGGTCTTGCGGTCGCACAGCGCGGTGTTCACAGGCAGCAGCGGCGCGTGGGGGCCGTCGCGCACCAGTTCCATCTCGCAGCCGAACGCGCGCGCGAGCAGCCGCATCTGCGCGAGGCGACCGAGGATCGTCGGGCCCGCCGTGTTGAAGACGCCCTCACACTCCTGTGCGACCAGCTCGCACAGGCGCTGGGCGTAGTCCCAGGCGTAGGTCGGCGTGCGGCGCACGCCCGCCGGCGCGAGCAGCAGCCGCCCGGCGCGCAGCGAGGTCACCCAGCGCAGCGGCTGGCCGGAGCGCTCCCACACGTACCGCACGCGCTCGTCGTCGTCATTTGGAGGAGGGGGATGGGGAGGGGGGGTTCGGATCTCGGCACCCGCGGGGATCGCGAGGTTGATGCCGTACACGTCAGCGGGGCGGGTGATCAGCCAGCTGCCGCTGAAGCCCTGCACGAGCTGCTCGCGGGTGAGCAGCGAGCGCCCGAGCGCCGTGGTCGGCTCGGTGGCGTCCTGCTCGTCCCAGCACTCCCCCGAGGGACGCGTCCCGCTGAAGACGTGCTCGCAGGAGACCAGCGCGTAGCGGGCGCGCACGGCGCGGGCGGCGGCGAGCGTGTTCTCGGTGCCGAGCTCCTCCGCCTCGGCCAACCGCGACCCGCACTCCAGGCGCCCCTGGCTACCCTGCGCGCCGGCGTGCACGACGACGTCCGGTTCGAGCTCTTCGGCGAGCGCGACGCAGGCGTGGCGGTCGGTCACGTCGAGCTGGGCGGTGCGCGCGCCGAGCAGGCTCACGGGCGTCTCGCGCCAGGTGCCGAGCACGCTCCAGCTCTGCTGCGCCGCCGCGGCGGCGACGTTCGAGCCGATCAGCCCACTGACGCCGGTCACGAGCAGGCGCATCGCGGCCCCCTCGCCTGTCTTGCACACTCTCGTCGAACCGCTCGCGGGCAGGCGCATTGCCCCCGTCCCCGCAGGGTCCTGCCGTCAAGTCCTCTGCCCCGCTCCTCTCCCTGCCAAAACCCGCGGCGCTGCATTCCCCTGCCGCGCATCGCGCCTCTCATTATACATCTATGTACGTCCCTATCAAGGATATGTAAAAATGCCACATGTCAAGAAATGCCCAACCTTAGGTAGCGGGCAGGGGAGGCGTTGGCCCAACCTTAGGTAGCGGGCAGGAAGGCGTTGCTGCCGTAGCGCGCGAACGGGAGCGGCGCCGAGCTGAGGTGGTTGGCGAGCATCCAGCGGGAGAGTTCGGCGATGTGCGCCGGCCGGATCGTCCCGAATGGCACGCCGCCAGCATCGAACAGCGGCAGGTAGGCGCGCAGCGAAGCCGCGGTGAGCGCGCGCGGCAGGGCGGGGTTGGCCCGCAGCAGCTCGGTCAGCGAGCGGGCGGGATCGCGCAGCGTGTCCTGGTAGCCGCGCACCGTGGCGGCGAGGAAGTCGCGCACCAGCGCGGGGTCCGAGTGCGCGAGGCCGCTGCTGGTGAACGCGACCAGCCCGGGGTAGGCGGGCCCGCCGTTGCGATCGAGCCAGAAGGGCGTGATCGGATGGCCTTCCACTTCGAGGCCCACGCCGTCGTCGGGCACGAAGCCGGTGAACGCCGCCAGGCGCCCGGCGAGCAGCGCCTGCGCGCCGTCGAAGCCGACGGTCACGACGTGCACCCTCGCCGGGTCGCCGCCCGCGTGGCGCACCTCGGTGTCGAGCACCGCCAGATCGGAGGGCACCCCGGTGATCCCCACGGTGCGGCCCTGCAGCTGCGCGGGCGAGCGCAGGTGCGCGGAGGCGAGCGCGATCAGCCCGCCGACGGGGCGCTGCACGAGCGCCATCACCGCCTCCGCGCGGGCGCCGTGGTCGATCGCGGTGGCGACGTCGCTGCCGTCGGCCAGCCCGAACTGCGCGCGGCCGGCGCTCACCAGGCTGAGCGGTTCGACGGTCGCGCTGGGGGCGACCACCTGCAGCTCGATGTGCTCGCGCCGGTAGTACCCCGCCGCCAGCGCGCGGTAAATGCCGGCGTGCACCGCGTTGGGCGTGAAGTCGAGGATCAGCGTCGCCTTGGTTGGGTGGGGGAGGGGGGAGGGGAGGGGGGCTCGCGCCGCGCTCACACCGCTGCTGCCGGTGGCCGTCGCCGCCCCCGCGCTGCCTCCCGCGGTGGCGCCGCTCCCGCCCGAGGAGCCGCAGCCGCCGAGCGCGAGCGCCGTCGTCACGACCGCCGCCGCGATGGGCACTCCCAAGGGCCGGTATCTTGCAGTCATCGTGAAGAGCGCCACCTCCCCCCCAGCGCAGGCGGACATGGCGGACGCGCGCACGCTATCGGGAGAAGCGGTCGAGGAGCTCTACACCGCGGCCGACCTGGAGGGGACAGCTCCCCACCCATCCGGCACCGCCGAGGAGCGGATCGGGCGCCCGGGGCAGTACCCGTTCACGCGCGGGGTGTACGAGTCGATGTACCGCGGGCGGCTGTGGACGATGCGCCAGTTCGCGGGGTTCGGCACCAGCGAGGAGACCAACGAGCGCTTCCACTACCTGCTGGAGCACGGGCAGACCGGGCTCTCCACGGCGTTCGACATGCCCTCGCTGATGGGGCTCGACTCCGACAGCCCGCGCAGCCTCGGCGAGATCGGCCGCGAGGGGGTGGCGGTGGACACCGTGCAGGACATGAAGACGCTGTTTGGTGGCATCGACCTCGGCGAGGTGTCGGTGTCGATGACGATCAACGCCCCGGCGGCGATCATGCTCGCCTTCTACGTGGCGGCCTCCGAGACTCCGGCAGAGCATCTCTCCGGCACGATCCAGGCGGACATCCTCAAGGAGTACATCGCGCAGAAGGAGTGGTGCTTCCCGATCGACCCGGCGATGCGCCTGTGCGGCGACATGATCGAGTGGTGCACCCGCAACATGCCCCGCTGGCACCCGATCTCGATCTCCGGCTACCACATCCGCGAGGCCGGGGCGACCGCGCAGCAGGAGCTCGCGTTCACGCTCGCCGACGGCCTCACCTACGTGCGCCAGGCGCTCGAGCGGGGCCTCGACGTGGACGAGTTCGCGCCACGGCTGAGCTTCTTCTTCAACGCGCAGATCGACCTCTTCGAGGAGATCGCCAAGTACCGCGCGGCGCGGCGCATTTGGGCGCGGGAGATGCGCGAGACCTTCGGCGCGAAGAACCCGCGCTCGTGGCTGATGCGCTTCCACGCGCAGACGGCCGGGGTCAGCCTGACCGCGCAGCAGCCGCTCAACAACATCGTGCGCACCACGGTCGAGGCGCTCGCAGCGGTGCTCGGCGGCGCGCAGTCGCTGCACACGAACAGCTACGACGAGGCGCTCGCGCTGCCGACCGAGGAGGCGGTCCGCGTCGCGCTGCGCACGCAGCAGGTGATCGCGCACGAGACCGGCGTGGCGGGCACCGCCGACCCGCTCGGGGGCAGCTGGTTCGTGGAGGCGATGACCGACCGCATGGAGGCGCGCTGCTACGAGTACTTCGAGAAGATCGAGCAGCTCGGCGGGATGGTCGAGGCGGTCAAGCGCAACTTCCCCCAGCGCGAGATCGCCGACGCGGCCTTCGGGCTGCAGCAGCAGATCGACGCCGGCGAGCGGGTCGTGGTCGGCGTCAACAGCCACGTGCTCGAGGACGAGCAGCCGATCCCGACGCTGCGCGTCGACCCCGCCCTCGAACGCAAGCAGCTCGACCGCCTGCAGGCCGCGCGCGCGGGTCGCGACGGCGCCGAGGTCGAGCGCACCCTCGCGGCGCTGCGCGAGGCGGCGGCGCGGCCCGATCGCAACCTGATGGAGCCGCTGCTGCAGTGCGCCCGCGCGTGCGCCTCCGAGGGCGAGATCGTCGAGTCGCTGCAGCAGGTGTTCGGGGATTACACGGAGACGCCAGTGTTTTGAGAGCGAGGGGCCCGGCTCGGCCGCCTTCGGCGTCCTGTGCCACAGTGTTTTGAGAGCGAGGGGCCCGGCTCGGCCGCCTTCGGCGTCCTGCGCCACAGTGTTTTGAGAGCGAGGGGCCCGGCTCGGCCGCCTTCGGCGTCCTGCGCCACAGTGTTTTGAGAGCGAGGGGCCCGGCTCGGCCGCCTTCGGCGTCCTGCGCCACCCTCTTGGCCTGTTTTTTGATCTTAACGTGACCTTTGCCTGCGCTTAGGCGCTTTGAAATACGTTTGCAGCGATGCCCGAGCGAAGGATCGATAGGCGCACGTTCCTGAAGGGTGGAGTTGTCGCCGGCGGGGCGCTGCTCGGCGGCAGCGCGATGGCGGCGGTCGCCAAAGAGGTGGCGGAGCCCACGGCGACGGCGCCGCACCCGCGCGAGCACCGCCGGGCACGCCCGCCGCGGCAGCCCACGACCAGCGTGCCCGAGCAGGCGCTCGGCCCGCCGCCGCCGCCAGCCCGGCGCGCGCCGGTGCGATCCGCGCAGCCGAACATCCTCGTGATCGTGGTCGACCAGTTGCGCACCCCGCAGTGGTTCACCGCTTCGCCCGCGCTCGCGCGGATGCTGCCGAACATCTCCCGCCTGCGCCGCGAAGGGGTGTCGTTCGAGCGCCACTACACCGCCTCCAACGATTGCACGCCGGCGCGCTCGACGCTGCTGACCGGCCTCTACACGCACCAGACCGGGTGCATGATCACGGGCGGCTCGACGCTCGACCCGCGCTTCCCGACGTGGGGGACGATGCTGCGCGAACAGGGCTACGACACGTGGTGGTATGGCAAGTGGCACCTCACGCACCGGGACAACAAGTGGACGGTGCTACAGAACGCGGGGGCGCTCGAGCCGTACGGCTTCGAGGGCGGCACCTACCCCTCGCCCGACGGCGGCCCCGGCCAGGGCTGGCGCGTGGACCCGCAGATCACCGGCCAGTTCGAAGAATGGTTTGCCGAAAGCGGCGACTCCTCGCAGCCATGGTGCACGACGGTGTCGTTCGTCAACCCGCACGACATCGCGTGGTGGCACAAGTGGACCGCGCGCGTCCCCGCCGAGAGCAGCGCGCCGGCGCTGGTGCGGGGGCTGCCCCCCAACTACGAGACGCCGGAGATGCTCGAAGCCCAGCACAAGCCGCTGCTGCAGCTCTCGCTGCAGCAGACCGCGGCGAGATCGTTTGGGCCGGTGCCGTTCACGGGCCCGCAGGCGCTCAGGAAATGGGAGCAGTTCATGGACCTGTACGTGAAGCTGCAGCGCAACGTGGACGAACACATCGGCCAGGTGCTACGAACGCTCGAAAGCAACCCGCGCGTGGCGGCCAACACGGTTGTGCTGTTCACCTCCGACCACGGCGAGTACGGCGCCTCGCACGGCCTGCGCGGCAAGGGCGGAGGGGCCTACGAGGAGGCGATCCGGGTGCCGCTAATCGTCAAGGACCCGCGCGGCGCGCTCACCTCCGCGATCCGCCGGCCGCGCACGCAGCTGACCTCGAGCGTGGACGTGGCGCCGCTGCTGCTGCGGATCGCCAGCGGCTCGGATGCGTGGCGAACGGATCGGCGCTATGCGCACATCGCCGACCGCGCCGACCTGGCGGCGATCCTCGCCAACCCACGCGCCCGTGGACGACCGTACGTGCTGCACGCGACCGACGAGATCGTCACCGAGTTCGCGACCGAACTGTATGCGGCCGACGCGCCGCTGCACGTGGTGGCGATGCGCACGGCGAACGCGAAGTTCGCGACCTACTCCAACTGGAGCACGGAAGGGATCGAGCCCGACCCTGAAGGACAGGAGCGCGAGCTCTACGACTACCGCACGCGCTCCGGGCGCCTGGAGCTGCATAACGGCGCCGGCACCAGTCGCCTGGAAGGGCAGCTGCACCGGCTGTACGAGCGCGCGCTGCGCGAGCAGTTGCGCGGCCCGCTGCCACGCCAGCTGGCCGACGCGCACGGGCTGGGCCTCGAGAACTACTTCGAGACGGCCAAGAAAGCCGCGCGCGGCGCGGCCGCCGCGAGGCTGCGCCGCGAGGAAGGCGAACACGGGCCGCTGAGCCCGTTCGGGAACACCTCGCTCAACGGCTCGCCGCCGACTCCCGCTGGGCGCGCGACACTCGCAACGCCGACGACAAGAGGTCGGCCGCGTTGGTGAATTGATTTTGGGCTTAAGGGATGGGTTGCGCGGTGGAGGCGCCAAGCGTCTGGCCGGAGGCCCCGAGCGCGCGCACGGCAACGTATGTGCCGGCAGCGGCGCTCACCGGGATCGTCGTCTGAAAGCCGTGGCGAGGCACGGCTGTGAGCGGCGTAAGACTTTCCGGCGAGCTGCCGGCGAGCGCCTGCCAGGAGGCGACTTCGGTGGCGCCGTTCCAGCTGGCGTAGACGCTCGCGCCGGAGGCCGTCGCCTGCACCGCGATCGCGGGCGCGGTCGCCGGCTGGCCGCTCCATTCGGAGGAGAGATAGGTGCGGAAGTCCTGCACGTTCTTGCCGAGCGTGCCGTCGAGCAGCACGTGGCCGGAGGCGTCGAACTCGGTGAAGTTCGCCAGCCCCCCGTAGCCCAGCAGCCAGTCGTCGCCGGGCAGGCTCAGCGTGTCCCCCTGACTGGAGGCCAGCAGCGTTTTGCTCGGGTTGACGAAGCGTTTGACGAGCGTAACGGTGTGGTTGGAGAGGTTGGGACGCAGCAGCAGGCCACTGGATTCCCTCTGCTTGGGCGGGTCGGAGGCGTTGTTGAACAGCGAGATCAGCCCGCCGGGCTGGAACTGTGCGTCGTGCTGCCAGTAGAAGCGCACGCCGGAGCCGAGCTTGAAGCTCGAATGCCCGCCGTCGCCGAGCAGCCAGTTGTAGCCGCCGGTGTGCATGTTCACGTCGTACAGCGTCCAGGTGTTGCGCGCGGAGAGCATCACATTGCCGGGTTCGCTGGAGCCCGCCCCCCCGGGACTGGAGCCCGCCCCCCCGGGACTGGAGCCCGCCCCCCCGGGCGAGATCGAGTTGATGTGAACGTAATCCCATGGGTATTCCCCGGAGGAGACGTGGTTGAGGGAGTTCCCCAGTGGGATGTGCCCGAGCGCGTGCCACTCCCACATCACCAGGCCGGTCTTGATGTCGACCTCCTCGATGATCGAGTCCAGCAGGATCCCGTGGGCCGAGCCGTGCACCGAGGAGAGGTTCATGTGGATCGGGTCGAATGCGTCGATCCAGGCGGTGCCCTGGGGGGTCAGCAGGATCTCGTGCAGGTCGGCGCGGTAGCCGTTGCCGGCGCGAACCGTGGCGATCTGCTGGTAGGAGCTGTTGTAGATCACGTCTTCGCCCTCGCCGAACCCGACCTTGATGATGCGCCCCTGCCACCAGGTGAGCGCGGGCTTGCCTTCGTAGGTCTGCACCTGGAAGTTGGTGGCGGAGTCGTGGGGCGGCAGCGGGTGAAACCACACCAGCGCGCCGTTCTGTTCGGCGATCATCGGCCCGGGCGCCCCCAGGCCCTGGTAGGGGGCGAGGAAGAGGTCGCCGCTCGCCGCGCCGGCCTTCGCCGGCGTCGTGATCGTGACCGTCGAGGGGGTCAATCCCGGGGCCGAGAGGTAGTGCTGCACGGCGTGCGGGTCGCCGGCGTTGGGCGGGAACTGCACCTGGCTGACGCTCGCCTGGTGGGCGACGGTGAAGGTGGTGGTGACCGGTTGGCTCGGAGTCGCCCCACCCGTGCTCGCGCCGGCGAGCGCATGCACGGTGACGCGCTCGCCGGCGACGAACGGCTTGTCGGGGATGAAGCTCTCCCCAGTGCCGGTGGAGTACGCCTGCAGGCGCCCCGGGTGCGTCCCGCTGCGCGAGCCGACGACGCTCACGTTCGCAACCGTCGAGCCCGCGCCGCCGAGGAAGCTGATCTGCGTGCCGGGCGAGGCGTCGGGGGTCCCGGGCAGCGGCGAGACCGTGACGGGGTTGGCGGCTGCCGCGGCGATCGCGCGCGGATCGCCGAGCGCGATCGAGGCGGACGTCGTGCTCCCACCGCAGGAGCTGAGCGCCACGGCGAGCAGCGCCGCGAGCAGCACCGCGGGAAGCGCCGCGGGAAGCGCCGCGATGAGGTTGTGTCGTTGCATCGGCGTATGCAACCTTAACGGTGGGGTAGGCTGGAAGCTCCTTGAGAACCGCGCCGAAACATGCGGAGGGGTTGTGGACGCCCGTGCGGGTGTGGGCGCGCGGTGGGCGCAAGCCTGGTCGCAGAGCGCATGGGCACCACCGCTGGCTGCGCCGCGCCCTGGTGCTCGGCGGCCTGGTGGTGCTCGTGACGAGCGTCGGCGCGCTGACGGTCGGCGGCAAGCGGATCATGGCCGAGGAGGCCGCCTTCCGTGGGCCGGCGGCGCCGCAGTGCGCGCCGAGCACGCTGAACCGCAGCGACCTGCTGCCCGGCACGCAGCTGCGGGTCTCGCCGCTGCCGGACTCCCTGGACGCCACGCCGTATACCCAAATCAGCCTGCTGGGAGTGGGTGGGGGGGATGCTCATCCCAAGCTCGAGCAGATCACCGTCAGCGGGTCGGCCACCGGCGTGCACCCCGGCCGCGTGGCCGCCTTCTCGCAGGGCGACGGCGCCAGCTTCCTGCCCGCCGCGCCCTTTCAGCCCGGGGAGATCGTCACGGTGCGCGGCAAGCTGCTCGCGCACGGGCACTGGGAGCCGTTCGCCTTCCACTTCACCGTGTCCGTGCCCGACCCGGTCCCAAACAAGCCACCGGGCAAAGAGCCCGAAGGAAAGTCCGTCGAGGTGCAGCACTATCGCTCGGCGCCTAGCCTGAACGCGCCCTCGATCCAGGTCGACACCGGTGCCGGCTCGAGCGCCGCGGGCGACATCTTCACCGCCCCCTACTCTGGCCCGGGCGGGGACGGCCCGATGATCACCGAAAGCAACGGCCAGCTGGTGTGGTTCGATCCGCTCCCGAAGGGAACCTACTCGACCAACCTGCAGGTGCAGAGCTTCGAAGGCCAGCCCGTGCTGACCTGGTGGCAGGGGTACATCCCCCCGCAGGGGTTCGGCGAGGGCGAAGAGGTGATCGCCAACGGCTCCTACAAGCAGATCCTGCACGTCCACGCCGGCAACGGCCTGACGGCCGACCTCCACGACTTCCGCCTCGGCGCCAACGACACCGCGCTGATCACGGTGTTCAACCCGATCCGCTGCAACCTCACCGCCATCCACGGGCCCCAGGACGGGGCGGTCAACGACAGCCTGTTCCAGGAAATCGACCTGCGCACCGGCCTTGTGCGGCGCCAGTGGGACAGCCTCGACCACGTGTCGCTGGAAAGCTCCTACTCGACGCCCTACGGCGCCAGCGACGAATGGCCGTTCGACTTCTTCCACGCCAACTCGCTCGACCCCGAGCCCGGCGGGCAGATGCTGATCTCCGCGCGCAACACGTGGGCGCTGTATCAGGTGGACGAACAGACCGGCCAGGTGCAGGCGCAGGCCGGCGGCAAGCACAGCACGATCAAAATGGGCTCGGGCACGCTGACCGCCTTCCAGCACGACGCCACGCTGCTGCCCAACGGCCTGATCTCCGTCTTCGACAACGGCGGCGTGCCGACCGTGCACCCGCAGTCGCGCGGGATCCTCGTGGCGCTCAACCAGAAGGCGGGCACCGAGACGCTGGTGTCCGAGTTCGAGCACCCCGGCAGCGCGCTGAAGGCGGGCAGCCAGGGCAACGTGCAGCTGCTGTCGGGCGGCAACCTATTCATCGGCTGGGGCGCCGAACCGTGGTTCTCGGAATTCGGCCCCTCCGGCCAGCTGCTGTACGACGCGCACATGCCGCCCGGCGACGAGTCCTACCGGGCCTACCGCTTTCCCTGGACCGGCACGCCCACGGGCGCGCCGGCGATCGCCGCCAGCGCGAGCAAGACGGGGCCGGTGACGGTGTATGCCAGCTGGAACGGAGCAACCGAGGTCGCCTCCTGGCGGGTGCTCGCCGGCCCCTCCCCCAAGCAGCTCGCCGCCGTGGCCAGCGGCGCGCGCAGCGGCTTCGAGACGGCGGTCGCCACGCCCGGCCCCGAGGCGTACGTGCAGGTGCAGGCGCTCAGCGCCTCGGGTGCGGTGCTGGGGACCTCGCCGGCCGTCAAAGGCTAGTTTTGCACCCCGCGCGGGCCAGGCGGAGCGGGCGGCGTCCGAGGGGGGCGCGGGGGTTGTATACAACTTTTTGCAGGGCGTATAACAATCGCTATCGCGATTTGGATTAGGTATCAACGCCATGGGGCAGGGCTCTCGGTGCATGTATTTTGAATCGCGTATACCAACATGAGACCTCTCGGGCGCCCTGACGAGCTGGAGGCGCTGGCGCGGGAGATCGAAGCCTGCCGGCGCTGCCCGCGGCTGGTCGCCTGGCGCGAGCAGGTGGCACGCGAGCGCCGCGCGGCGTTCGCTCACGAGCGCTATGCCGCGCACCCCGTGGCGGGCTTCGGCGATCCCACGGCACGGGTGCTGGTCCTTGGGCTGGCCCCCGCGGCGCACGGGGGCAATCGCACGGGGCGGATCTTCACGGGGGACCGCTCGGGTGACTTCCTGTTCGCGGCGCTGTGGCGCACCGGCTTTGCCAACCAGCCCACCTCGACCCACCGCGAGGACGGTTTGCGGGTGTTGGGTGCCTGGATCACCGCCGCCGTGCGCTGCGCACCGCCGGCCAACCGCCCCGACCCCGCCGAGCGCGACACCTGCCTGCCGTGGAGCGTCGCCGAGCTGGCGCTGCTCCCGAGCGTCCGCGTGGCGGTCTGCCTGGGGGCGTTTGCGTGGGAGGCCGCCCTGCGGCTGCGGGCGAGCGCCGCGGGCGAGGGCCTGCCGCGGCCTCGCCCCCGCTTCGGACATGGCGCCGAGCGCCTCGGGGAGCCGTTTGCGCTGCTCGGCTGCTTTCACCCCAGCCAGCAGAACACTTTCACCGGCAGGCTCACCGCGCCGATGATCGACGCCGTACTGCACCGCGCGCGCGAGCTGGCTGGGCTCGGGTGAGAACGATAAGTGTGCGAGGAGAAGCGACCGCGCGCGAGCCGGCTGGGCTGGACCGAGAAGCACCGCGCGCGAGCCGGCTGGACTCGACCGAGAAGCACCGCGCGCGAGCTGGCTGGGCTCGACCGACCGGGGACCCAGCCGCTTCACAAGTGAAGAAAGGGGGTTGTGCTTTCGTCTCGACGGCGGTATCGTCGCGACGTCAAGTGCGCAGATCTTGGGCCACCATTTTCCTCGCGGCTCTCCGCCGGCCACGCCCGATCGTCTCGGGTGTGCTGCTCGCGTGCGCACTGCTCGCTTCGCTTGCCGCCACGGCGCCGGGCGCCTTCGCCTCCACGACGGACGAACTGCGCGGCGAATGGAAATTTGAACTCACCTGTCAATGCGCCTTTCCAGTAATCGATACGGACCTGCTCGAAGGCAATGCGCTTATCTCGAGTATGAATCTTGAAACCGGGGAATTCGCCGGCACCACCAACTTCTACGGGTATACAGGCGAGTTTATAGAGAACATTGAGGCAGAAATGCCCCACGTCACTGAAGACAACAAACTGGTGTACGACCTCCAAAACGAGGGGCCGGGCGGAGACTTCTACTTCGTCGTCACCGAAGGCGTCGTCGCCGACGGGGGCAACGAAATATCTGGACCTGGCGTATACAACCCCGCTTCGCCGTACGAAGAGCAGGGCTCCTTCCGCGCCAAAAAGATCCGGTCGTGGGCGGAGATAGAAAAAGAACAAAAGGAAAAGAAAGAAAGAGAAGAAAAAGAAAAATTCGAACGGGAAGGTCGCGAAAAAGGCGAAAAAGAAGGCCGTGAAAAAGGCGAAAAAGAAGGGCTTGCCAACGGCGAACGAGAAGGCAGGGAAAAGGCCGAACAGGAAGTGAAGCTGAAGGCCGCACAGGAAGCCACAGAACGCTCGGCCAAAGAAGCGCAGGAAAAGGCAGAACGGGAAGCCAAAGAAAAAGCTGAAAAAGAAGCTGCCGAAAAGGCCGCGACGCAAGGCCGGGAAAAGGCCGAAGGGGAAGCTCGCGAAAAGGTCGAAAAGGAAGCCAAGGAACACGCAGCCAGGGAAGCCAAGCAGAAGGCCGAAAAGGAAGCGAAAGAACGCCTGCGAAGCGCCACCGGTCAACCCGCGGTCCTGGTGGGCAAGTCGTTCGCCGTCGCCGTCTCCGGGCAGCTTTCGCTGGAGCTGACCAACGCCAACGGCTACACGGTGTCGGGCGCGCTCACGCTCAGCCCGGCCACCGCCACGAAATCGGGCGGCGGGGTAGGTGGCACGTCAGGTGGTGCGCCGAGCAAGGGCAAAAGCACCACCGGCAAGGCCAAGCCGGTGGTGCTCGCGGAAGCTTCGTACACGATCGTCTCCCACGGCAGCAGGACCGTGCAGCTCAAACTCGCCAAGAGCGCTCTCACGGAACTCGAACACCACAAGACGCTGCAGCTCGTGGCCACGGTCACCACTCGCGCCGGCGGCAAGCCGTCGAGCACGAAGACCTACCACATCACGCTGAAGCTCGCGGCCACGAAGCACGGATAGGCCGGCGCGCGGGCCGGTGAGCCGCAAGCCGAGGGCGGCAAGCCGTCGCTGAGGCCGCGAGCCCCAAGCGGATGGCTGCGGTCAGGGTGCGCCACGGGCACCCGCGAGCCCCAGCGGATGGCTGCGGTCAGGGTGCGCCACGGGCACCCGCGAGCCCCAAGCGGATGGCCGCGGTCAGGGTGCGCCACGGGCACCCGCGAGCCCCAAGCGGATGGCCGCGGTCAGGGTGCGCCACGGGCACCCGCGACCCGCCATCCGTCGAAGCTCGGCGATCGCCGTAAAGCGCAGCGGGCGGACCTACGATCTGACGGGTGATGGAGCTGCCACTGCCCAAACGCCGTACGCTCCGGTTGGCTGCCGGAGCGTTGCTGGCTGCGCTGGTGGCGCTCATGCTCGGCGCCACCGCCGGACCCGCGCGCGCCGCCGAACCCGGGGTCGTGCTGGCCGACAGCTTCACCCCCCACGTCGGGGACCTGAAGGCGCTCGGCACCCACTGGGTGCGCGTGTTCGCGACGTGGGCCGATCTCGAGCCCGCCCCCGGCGACTACTCGGCCAACTGGATCGCCAACTACGAACGGCTCTTCCGCGAACTGCCCTCCGGCACGAAAGTGATCGTCGACGTCGTCGGCACCCCGCAGTGGGAGACCGGCTCCTCCAACGAACACACGCCCCCCGCCCACCCGGAGGACTACGCCGCGTTCGTCGGCGGCCTCGCCCAGCGCTTCGGTCCGCGCGTCGCGGCGTATGAGCTGTGGAACGAGGAGGACTCACCCAGTTGGTGGGTCGGCGCCCCCGACCCCGCCGCCTACGCGGCGCTGCTCAAGGCCTCATACCCCGTGATCAAGGCCGCCGAACCGAACGCCACCGTGCTCGTCGGGGGGCTGACCGGCAACGACTACCCCTTCCTCGAAGCGCTCTACCAGAACGGCGCCAAGGGCTACTTCGACGCCGTCGCCGTCCACACCGACACCGCCTGCAACATCGTCTCCCCCTACAGCTTCCTGCGCGAAAACGACGGGCACATGATTCCCGACTCGTTCCTCGCCTACCGCGAAGTGCATAACGTGATGCTCGCCAACGGCGACGACAAGCCGATCTGGATGACCGAGCTCTCCTGGCGCACCACCTCGGCCACCTGCTCCGAAGGGGTGTGGGCCGGGCAGAAGGCTCAGGGCGTCACCGAACAGCAGCAGGCCACCTACCTCGCCCAGGCCTACCACTGCCTTGCGCAGGACCCCTACGTCCAGGTGGCGATCTGGTTTCCCCTCCAGGACCAGGGCGCCGACGTCTCCGGCCTGCTGCGCGCCAACGGCGCGCGCAAGCCCTCGTTCGCCGCGATGCAGGCATACGCCCACCACGGCGATCAGCTCTCGGAAGCCTGCGGGTCGTTCTCCGGGCCCCGATCGACGTCTCCGCGCCGGCCGACCACGCCACCTACTCCGGCACCCTCCCGATCAGCGTCTCCGCTCGCGACCCGGAGGGCGTCGGGCGCATCACCCTCGAGATCGACGGCAAGCTGATCCGCAACTACACCAACCAGGCGTTCCCCCGCACGCTCGCCGGGGCGCTGCACTGGCACGGCGCCGCGCGCGTCCGGCCCGGCCGCAACACCCTCACGTTCATCGCGGTCGACAAGCTGCGCAACACCACCCAGACCAGCATCGTTATCTACCACCGGATGCCCCGTAGGCGCGGCCACCATCGCAGGCACGCGTGAAGTAGCGTTCCGCCGCGTGAACGCCATCTCCACCCGCCTCCCCGGGGCCATGATCCTCGAGCCGCGAGTTTTCCCCGACGAGCGCGGCTTCTTCTGCGAGACCTACCGCCTGGAGTGGCACCCCTCGGTTGGTATCGCCTCCGAGGAGCGCTTCATCCAGGACAACCACTCCCGCTCCACGCGCGGTGTCGTGCGGGGGATGCACTTCCACATCGGGCCCGGCGTCGCCAAGCTGGTGCGCTGCTCCCGCGGGCGCATCCTCGACGTGATCGTCGATCTGCGTCGCGGCTCCCCAACGTACGCTCAATGGGACGCGGTCGAGCTCGACGACGAGCACATGCGCGTGCTCTACGTCCCCGTCGGCTTTGCCCACGGCTTCTGCGTGCTCAGCGACGTCGCCGACGTCCTCTACAAGCAGACCGCCTACTACGACCCCGCCGTCGAGCGCGGCATCGCCTGGGACGACCCCGACGTTGCGATCGAATGGCCAGCGGAGATCGAGCCGATCGTCTCTGCCCGCGACGCTGCCGCTCCAACGCTGCGCGAGCTCGCCGACGAGTTGCCGTTCGTGTACCAACCCTGAGCTGGCAAACTTCCAGGCCATGGCCTCTAGCTTGGAACGCCTGCGCGAGCGCACCAACGGCTACACCGTCACCCCACGCCAGTACCTGGTGCTGGCCTACGTCGCGCTCGGCGCGCTCACGCTGATCGTGTTGACCGGCGCCGCCGTGCGGCTGACCGGCTCCGGCCTCGGCTGCCCCACCTGGCCGAAGTGCTACGGCAACCTCTACCCGCCGCTGCAGACGCACGCGCTGATCGAGTTCTCCAACCGCCTCATCACCGCGCCCGTGTGCCTCGCCGCCGGCCTCGCCTGGGTCGGGGCGCTGCGCCGCCGCCCCTACCGCCGCGACCTTGTGTGGCTCGCCGCGCTGCTGCCCCTCGGCGTGGTCGGCCAGGCTGTGCTCGGCGGGCTCACCGTGCGCGGCAAGCTCGACTACGGCTGGGTGATGGGCCACTTCGCGCTCTCGATGCTGATCCTCGTGGCCGCCACCGCGCTCGCGTGGCGGGCTGGGCGATCTCCGATCGGTCACGAGCCCGGCGAGCGCCCCCACGGCGGCGATCGCGTGCTGGTGTGGCTGGCCCGCGCGCTCGTCGCACTCGGCGCGCTGACGATCTTCGCCGGCACCGCCGCCACCGCCGCCGGGCCACACGCCGGGGGCAATCCCGGGGAACACATCAACCGCCTCGACTTCGACGGGCGGGGCACGATGGACTTCGTGATCCACCGCCACGCCGAGATCGCCCTCGCGTTCGGTCTGCTCTCGGTGCTCGTGTGGTGGCTGGCGCGCCGCCGCGGGGCAGAGCAGCTCGTGCGTCGCTGCACCACCGTGCTCTGCGTCCTGCTCGCGCTGCAGGGCGCGGTGGGCATCGACCAGTACGAGACCCACCTGCCCACCGAGCTGGTGTGGGTCCACGTCGTCCTCGCGTGCGGCTGCTGGCTGGCTGCGCTGTGGACCGCGTACGCCGCCGGGCGCCCACCGGAGCGTTTCCCGGAGCCCCTGGGGGTGGCTCGGGAGCCTCGTGAGGCGCCCCCGCCTGTGCACGTCTCGGCCTGAGCCGGCCCGAATCGGCGAATATCTGTCCTGGCGGGACGCTAATCTGCTCGCTTTAAGCAATCACACCCCACATCGGAGGAGTGCCAAACATGACCAAGAACGATCTGGCCGAGAAGGTCGCGGAGCGCACCGGACTGGCCCCCAGCCAGGCCCGCCAGGCATTGGATGCGACGATCGAGACGGTTTCCGACGAGCTGGCCGCCGGTGGCGAGGTCGCCCTCGCCGGCTTCGGGAAGTTCAGCGTCAGCCACCGCGCCGCCCGGCAGGGACGCAATCCCGCCACCGGCGCGACGATCAGCATCGCCGCGAGCAAGGCCGCCAAGTTCTCCGCCGCTAGTGCGCTGAAGAGCCGCCTCAACTGAGCCGAGCACCGCTGGACAGCGACCGGCTCCGCATTCGCCGCGAGATCCGGCGGCGGCGCGTCTTCGCCGTCGCGGGTCTGCTCGCTGTGCTGGCGGCGGTCGTCGTGGTGGTGGCGCTCGCCGCGGGCGGCTCCTCCACCCGCTCGCGCTCTCCCTCCACCGCGAGCCAGTCGGCGAAGGCGGGTCGGGGACGGTCGCCCGCGGGCCGCCTCGCGCGGGGCCCGCGCTGGCCGAAACGGGGACCGATTAGGGGGACACTCGCTCCGCTCGCATCCCCGAATCGGCCGGCACCGAAGGTGCGCGTCACCCGGCTTCGGTCCGAGGCGGTGCCGATCCTCATGTATCACGTCATCAATCCCCCGCCCGCGGGGGCGCCGTACCCCGGCCTGTACGTGCCCGTCGAAGAGTTCGCCGAACAGATGCAGGCGCTCGCCCACGCCGGCTTTCGCGCGGTCACGCTCGATCAGCTGTGGGCCAACTGGAGGGAAGGCGCGCCGCTGCCGGCGGGCAAGCCGATCGTGCTCACCTTCGACAACGGCTACCAGTCGCAGTACACCAACGCCCTGCCGGTCCTGCGCCGGCTCGGCTGGGACGGGGTCGAGAACCTGCAGCTCACCGGCCTGCCCCCCTCCCAGGGCGGGCTCTCCCCCGCACAGGTGCGCGGTTTGCTCACCGCCGGCTGGGAGCTCGACACCCAGGGGTTCAGCCACGCCGACCTCACCACGCTCGACCCCGCCGAGCTGCACTACCAGGTCGCCGTCGCCCGCAGCGAAGTGGAGCGCCTCTACCACGCGCCTGTGAACTGGTTCTGCTACCCCTCCGGCCAGTACAACGCCGCGGTGCTCGCCGCCGTGCGGGCGGCCGGCTATCGCGGCTCCACCACGGTCGTCCCCGGCTGGGCGGAGCCCGGAGGGGATCCCGACCGGCTGCCGCGGCTGCGCGTGCTCGGCGGCACCAGCGGGGCGCAGCTGCTCAGCGAGCTGGCCGCGATCCGCGACGATGCGCCCCCGCCGGCCTCCTACGAAACCAACTGACGCGCTCCCCTGGGCAGCGATCGATAGGATGCCGCGCATGATCCACCTTGCCAGCGCTGCTGAGAGCCCTGGAGGCGCACGATGAGCTCCGTACCCGGCTGGGGCTCCTGGACCTTCGAGCCGCTTGTGATCCTCGCTTTGGGGCTCGCGGCGGTGCTGTACGCGCGCGCCTACCGCCGTGCCGCCGCTCGCTCCGCCGCGGTCGGCGCCGGTCATTGGGTGCCCTACGGAGCGGGCCTGCTGGTGCTGGCGATCGCGCTGCTCTCGCCGCTTGACCCGATCGGCGACGGCTATCTGCTCTCCGCGCACATGGCTCAGCACGTGCTGCTCTCCGACATCGCCCCGGCGCTGCTCGTGCTCGGGCTGCGCCGCCCGCTGCTGCCGCTCGGCCTCTCCCGCGGGGCACTGCTCGCGGTCGCGCCCGGCGGCGGGCGCTTCGGGCGCGTGCTCGCGCGGCTCACCTCCCCGTGGGTGGCGATCCCGCTGTGGGCGACCGCCACCTGGGTGTGGGCGATCCCCAGCGTGTTCGACTACGCCACCGAACACGCCGCCGTGCACGCCTTCGAGCACGCCACGCTCTTCTACACCGGCCTCGCGCTGTGGTGGCTGATCGTCGATCCCCTGCCCCGCGCGCGCCTGCGCCCGGGCGGCCAGCGCCTCGCGCTGCTCGGCTTCTCGCGTCTGGCCAGCGCCGCCGTCTGCCTGCCGCTGACGTGGCTGGCGAAGCCGGAGTACCCGCTCTACATCCACGCCCCGCGCGCCTTCGGCCTCTCGCCGATCGGCGACCAGCACCTCGCCGGCGCCGGCATGTGCTTCCTCGAGTTCCTCGTCTTCGGCATCGCCTTCGCCGCGGTCTTCATCAGCATCCTTGGCCGCTCCGAGGAGGGCGCCGCGGTGGCGGAACGCGCGGCCGGCGATCACCTCTTGACCTGATTGGCCAGGATTGCAACACAGGCCCCGCTGAGGCGGGGCGGTGACGGGTGCCGGAGGGCTGAGGACGCAGGGAGCGAAGTGTGCTTTGCACACGAGCGACCGAGGACGCCGATATGCGCCGGCTATCGCGCCTCAGCGGTGGCGTAGGTGGTGGCCGACGCCAGCTCGCTGTGGCTGTAGTCGTGCTCGGCGATCGCCGGGATGAAGCCGTTGCTGAGCGGGATCTTCTTGCTCAGCGCCCACAGCACGAATTCGATCGCGGCGGGCTTGCCTTTCGCCGGGCAGATCCCGCCGTAGGTGGCCTTGCCGGAGCCGTTGAGGCCCACCACCGCCCCCGCCGGCAGTCGCCCGGCGGAGATCCCGGAGAGGCTCGGTTCGATGCCGGCCACGACCCAGCGGATCCCGCCTTCGGCCCCGTCGGAGCTGTCGTCGATGACGAACAGGACGAGCTCCTTCGTGTGGGCGGGCAGGTGCTGCCACTGCAGCGGCGGCGAGATGTTGGCCCCGTCGCAGGTGTACTGCGCGGGGATCGCGCCGTTGCGTTCGAAGGCGGGGCTGCTGATCGCCATCGTCCCGGGAACCGCGGGCAGCTCGCCGCTCGCGTTCGAGCTTGCGGTGGTCGATGCCGTGTGTGAGGAGGAGGACGACTTGGCCGGCGGTGAGGAGCTGCTCGCGGCCGCGGGATGCGGGGTGCCCTTGTACTCGCTGCAGTCTTCCATCACATAGCCGGGCTGGCAGCTTGTCCTGGCGCGCCAGCGCGTTTCGAAGCTTTTCTGGAAGTCGCCCAGCAGCAGGTGGGGTTCGGTGGACGCGGTTTTGCCGGCCGTCACGTGCTGGGCGATCTTCGTCTCCAGCAGTTCGACCTTGATGCGCATCAGCAGGTTGGCTTCGGACTCGCCGATGGAGGCGAGGTAGTGCTTGAGCTGCGAGGCTTTGGGGAACTGCTTGGCCGTGACCTGGTGGAGTCGCTTGCGCACTTCCGCTTCGCTCACGCCGATCCCGAGGTGGGCCGCTTCGGCGAACACCCACTGCGAGGTGATCAGGAAGCCGAGCACCTGGTGCTTGAGCGCCGCACGCGCTGCTCGGCCGTGCGCTTTGGCGTGGTTCAGCGCGGCGGTCACCGACGTCCAGTGCTCGAAGGACGCCTTCGTGATCGGCGTCCGTTCCACCGTCGCCACCGCGTCGCCGACCGAGGCCTGAGTGGCCGACGCCCCGCTGCCGGCCTGACCGACAGCGGTCACCACGGTGGTCGTCGTCTTGGTGGCACCCCCGCAGCCTGTCAGCGCGGCGAGGGCGATTAGCGCGGCAAGCGCCGCAGGCGCAACAGCTTTACTCCTCATCCTGTAAATGCAATCAGGTTTGCTCCGACTTCGTCGCGGTATCAACCACAGCCGGTGTTATTGCCGCAGCTGCTGCACGTGTAGCAGGAGCCCGTCCGCTGCATCATGCCCCCGCATTGGCTGCACGCCGGGCCGAGGTCGAGGCCCTGCAGCCTGGCCGGCACGACCGGCGGGGTGTCGGTGAACGCGCTTGTGGGCGCGCTCGTCCCCCCGTTGCCACCCCCCGATGCCATCGATCCCCGCCCGCCCGCGTCGCCGGTGTGGTCGCTCGTGCTGGGACCGGCGGTATCGGAGGCGATCACCGACTGGGCGGCCTCCTGGGCGGCCTTGCGGGAGCGCACCTCGGGGGTGAGGATGCCGAGCTCCTCCTGGGCGTCGGCGTCGAGGAAGCGCGAGGCCAGCCAGCGCATGATGTAGTCGGGCATCGATTTGGCGAACGGGATCTCCGGATTGCCCGTGATGCCCTCGGGCTCGAAGCGCATGTAGCTGAACTTCTGCACCAGTGTCTCCAGCGGCACCCCGTACTGCAGCGCGATCGAGATCGCCGTGGCGAACGAGTTCATCATGCCCCGCAGCGTCGAGCCCTCCTTGCCGATGTCCGTCAGGAATATCTCCCCGACGCTGCCGTCCTCGTACATGCCCGCGGTGATGTACCCCTCGTGACCGCCGATCGAGAACTTGTGCGTGATCGACTGGCGCTCGCGGGGCATCCGCCTGCGCTTCGGCCCGGCCTCCGCCAGCGCCTTCGCCACGGCCTTCTCCACGACTGCATCCACGTCCACCTTCGCCGCCGGCTCGCCCTGCTGCGCGTCGGTGCGCAGCGCCTGGGCGGTCTTCGAGCCGTCACGGTAGATCGCCAGCGCCTTGATCCCGAGCTTCCACGCCTCGGTGTAGGCATCCTGGATGTCCTCCACGGTCGCGCTCTGCGGCAGGTTGACGGTCTTCGAGATCGCCCCCGAGATGAACGGCTGCACCGCGCCCATCATCTTCAGATGGCCCATATGCGAGATCGCGCGCTCCCCGACGGCCACGTCGAACACCGGCAGGTGCTCCTCCTTCAGGCCCGGGGCGCCCACGATCGTGCCGTGCTCGGCGAGGTGCGCCTCGATCTGCTCGACCTGCGGCTCGGAGTAGCCGAGCGTCGCGAGCGCCAGCGGGACGGTGCGGTTGACGATCGTCATCTGCCCGCCCCCAACCAGCTCCTTGAACTTGACCAGCGAGAAGTCGGGCTCCACCCCGGTCGTGTCGCAGTCCATCAGGAACGAGATCGTGCCCGTCGGCGCCAGCACGGTCGCCTGGGCGTTGCGGTAGCCGAGGAGCTCGCCGAGCTCCACCGCCTCATCCCACGAGCGCCGCGCGGCTGTGAGCAGCCCCCGGTCGGCGCAGGTGGCGCCGGGGATCGTGTGGGCGGCGTCGCGGTGCATGCGCATCACCGCGTTGTGCTCCTCGCGGTTCTCCGCATAGCGCTCGTACGGACCGAGCGCACCCGCGACCTCGGCCGAGCGGCGGTAGGCGCGGCCGGTCATCAGCGCGGTGATCGCCGCCGCCGTGCCCCTGCCCTGCTCGGAGTCGTAGGGCACACCGTCGGCCATCAGGTAGGCCCCGAGGTTCGCGTAGCCGAGGCCGAGCTGGCGGAAGGCTCTGGCATTGACCGCGATCTCCTCGGTCGGGTAGCTCGAGGGCCCGACCACGATCTCCTGGGCCAGCAGCATCACATCGACCGTGTGCTCGAAGGACTCCACGTCCAGCGTGCCGTCGGGCTGGCGGAACCTCATCAGGTTGAGCGACGCCAGGTTGCACGCCGAGTCGTCCACGTGCATGTACTCGCTGCACGGGTTCGACGCGTTGATCCGCCCCGAGCGCGGGGAGGTGTGCCAGCGGTTGATCGTCGTGTCGTACTGCACTCCCGGGTCCGCGCAGCGCCACGCCGCCTGGGCGATCTCGCGCATCAGCTCGCGCGCCGGCACCGGCTCCCCGGCCGGCTCGCCGGTCACGCGGGAGGTCAGGTGCCACGCGCGATCCTCCGCGACCGCCCGCATGAACTCGTCGGTGACCCTTACCGAGTTGTTCGCGTTCTGGTACTGGATCGAGAAGAAGCCCTCGCCGTCGATCGACATGTCGAAGCCCGCGTCCCGCAGCGCCTGCGCCTTGTCCTCCTCGTGGGCCTTGCACCAGATGAAGTCTTTGATGTCGGGGTGATCGACGTCGAGCACCACCATCTTCGCCGCGCGGCGCGTCTTGCCGCCGGACTTGATCGTTCCCGCCCACGAGTCCGCGCCGCGCATGAACGACACCGGCCCGGAGGCGGTGCCGCCCTTCGCCAGCGGCTCCTTCGAGCTGCGGATGTTCGACAGGTTGATGCCCGAGCCGGAGCCGCCGCGGAAGATCATGCCCTCCTTGGTGTTCCAGTCGAGGATCGACTCCATCGTGTCCTGCACCGAGAGGATGAAGCAGGCGCTGCACTGGGGGTTCTCCTCGAAGCCCACGTTGAACCACACCGGCGAGTTGAACGCCGCCATCTGATGCAGCAGGATGTGCGTGAGCTCGGCCTCGAAGGCGTCGCCGTCCTCCTCGGTGGCGAAGTAGCCTCGCTCGCGACCCCATGCGGCGATCGTGCCGGCCACGCGGCCGATCATCTGCTTGACCGAGTGCTCGCGCGCGGGGTGCTCGAGCTGCCCGCGGAAGTACTTCTGCGCGACGATGTTCGTCGCGTTCTGCGACCAGCTCTTGGGGAACTCCACCCCGCGCTGCTCGAACGCTACGCGGTCGCCATGACCGATGCGCGCGTTGCGCAGCTCCCACTCCACCGCCTCGAAGGGGTGCGTCCCGGGGGACGTGAAAAGACGCTCGATCGACAGCGCCTGCCCGGGCGTCGTCTCCTCGATGGTGGGGTGGGACATCGTGCTCATATCGGCTTCGCTCCTTCTTCTCGGGGCCGAACAGCATCCCGCTCAGGCCGGACGGAAAAAGGCCGGGGAGTTCCTTGAATTTTAGGAGATCAGCGGCCCAGCCTGGCCCAATCCGAGAATTCCTCCCAGGTGCCGGACAAACGCCAGCCGGCCTCGGCGAGGGAGTGGCGCAGCGACACCATCCAGCGGGGCTCGTAGGCCCACCAGCGCGCGACCGCCCACACCAGGCACACGACGATCAGCAGCGCCGCCAGCGCAGCCGCCACGAGCGCCCCGGTGGAGAGCTTCGTCGGGGATGCGGCCTTCACGACGGGCGCCGTTTTCGTGGTGAGCGTGACCACGAGCAGCAGGCCGTGAGCGGAAAGAGCGCCGAGTGGCATGAGCCCCAATGCTAGAGGTGCGGCATCGGGCTCACAGCAGGTCCTCGATCGCCGCCAGCGCATCGCTCAAAACCCGATCCGGCGGCAGCTCGGCGTCGAGCAGCGAGATTCGCTGCGGCTCCGCGCGGGCGAGGGCTCTGTAGGCCGCGTCGATCCGCGCGAAGAACTCCTCTCCCTCCAACTCCATCCGATCGGGATCCTGTGCGCGGGCGCCCTGGCGCGCGCGCCCGGACCGCAGGGAGATGCACAGCAGCAGCGTGCGATCGGGCTCCAGGGCGCCCGTGGCGAGGCGGTTGATCGCGCGGATCTGCTCCACCCCGAGCTCCCGGCCCGCGCCCTGGTAGGCCAGCGAGGAGTCCACAAAGCGGTCGAGCAGCACCAGCGCGCCGTCTTCGAGTAGGGGAAGCAGGCGCTCCTGCACCAGCTGCGCGCGCGCAGCCGCGTACAGCAGCGCCTCCGCCCGCGCCCCCACCGTGAGGGCGGGGTCCTTCACGAGCTCGCGGATCCGCTCGGAGAGGTGCACGCCACCGGGCTCGCGCAGCAACTCCACCTGACGAGCTCCCCCTCCACCGCGTGCGCCGATCTCGCGTACAAGTCCCTCCGCGAGCGTGGTCTTGCCGGCGCCGTCCAGCCCCTCGATCGTGATCAGCGTGCCCGCGAGCATCGCCGGACGGTATCGGCTCCGTGAGGGGGGTTGCACATAGCGCTTTTCTAGACCCATACCCTTCATTTTGTAAAGTGGTAGGGGCCAAAAAAATTTGGATGCTCCTCCTCCGGGCAGAGGAGGTTGCATCTCCTTTTTGAGCCCAGAACCCTTCATTTTGTGAAGTGGTTGGGGCCCATTTGGATGACATTGCCATCCCCGCCCGATTCCCCGTTCTCGCTATGTCACGATTGACCGCGTGAGCCTCCCCGGCATCGACGCCCACCCGCACGCCAGTGCGGTGCTGCTGCCCGCGTTGAGGTTCCTCGCGGGGGACGAGGCTCCCGCGGACCGCCGCGGCGGGCGGGGTCCGACTCATGCCTACCTCTTCCACGGCCCTCCCGGGGTCGGCAAGCGCACGGTCGCGCGCGCCTTCGCGGGAGAGCTGCTCGCCGCGGGCTCGCCCGCTCCCGATCAGGTGCGCGGGCGCGTGGCGCGCGGGGCGCATCCCGATCTGACCTGGGTCACGCCCTCCGGCGCGGGGGAAATGCTGGTGGCGGACGTCGACCAGGCGGTCGTCGCCGCGGCGGCGCGCACGCCGTTCGAGTCGCGCCGGCGGGTGTTCGTGCTGGAGGATGCGCACACCCTCAACGACCAAGCCGCCAACCGCCTGCTGAAGACGCTCGAGGAGCCCCCTTCGTTCGCGCACTTCATCCTGCTCGCCCCCACGCCACGCGAGCTGCTCCCCACGATCGCCTCGCGCTGCCAGCAGGCGCGCTTCGACCCGCTGCCGCCCGCGCGCATCGAGGAGCGGCTGGTGGGAGCCGGCGAAGAGCCCTCCACCGCGGAGGCCGCCACGCTTGCCGCGTGCGCCCGCCTGGGGCTCGGCGACGCGCGCCTCGCCAGCCGGCTGGCGGGAGCATGGGGCACCCGTCTGCGCGAGCGCGTCGAGGGCTACGTGCGCGGGGCGGTGAGCGGCGACACCGCCGATCGTCCGTGGCTGGAGCTGCTGCAGGCCGCCCGCGACGCCGGGACGAGCGCGGGCGAGGAGCTGGCGGAGCGCGTGGCGGACGAGCTCGAGCTGCTGCCCGTCAAGGAGCGCAAACGCCACGAGCGCGAAGCCGTCGATGCCCAGCGCCGCGCCGAGCGCCGCGCGCGGGGCGGCGCGCTCGACCTCGCCCTGCGTCTCGCCCAGCTGTGGCTGCGCGACCTGTGGTGCGTGGCGGAGGGCGCGGGCGAGCTGGTGTACGCGCTCGATCGTCGCCCCGAGCTGGAGCGCGACGCCGCGGGGCGCTCCCCCGCGCGGCTGCGCGAGGCGGTCGAGCTCGTGCGCGACACGCGCCTGCGGCTGGCGCTCAACGTCTCCGAGGAGCTCGCCCTGGAGGCGCTCGCCTACCGGCTGCAGGCGCTGCTGGCGGCTCCGGGGTAGCTTCATGCCCGCGCGCGGCACTGGCGTCTCGCCGGGCCTCCCCGGGTCCCGACCAAACTGAGCACCGGCGCTGAAAGGCATCTACACCAACCTCGATTCCCATCGGCGCCACGCGGCATCGCCCACGCTGCGTCGGTCCCTCGCGGCCGTGGTGGCCTCACTCTCCCTGGTGCCGCGCTGCGAGCCCCCGCGGCGAAGCCGATCATCCCTTTCAAGCCTGACATTACTTTCAGGTTTGGCCTGACATTAGGCAGACATGAGGGGGCTGGCGGGGTGTAGCGTGCCGAGCGTGAGTACATTCGTCGTGCCCCGTGCCGCGATTCTCGCCGAAGGGCTGCGCAAGCGCTTCGGCGAGACCCTTGCGCTGGACGGTCTCGATTTGCGCGTAGAGGCCGGCACGGTGTTGGGCCTGCTGGGCCCCAACGGCGCGGGCAAGACAACCGCGGTGCGCATCCTCACCACGCTGCTGAAGCCGGACGGGGGGCGCGCGCAGGTGGCGGGCCTCGATGTGGTGCGGCGCGCGGCGAAGTTACGTGGCCGCATCGGCCTTGCCGGGCAGTACGCGGCCGTTGACGAATACCTGACGGGCGTGGAGAACCTGGAGATGTTCGGGCGTCTCTACCACCTCCCTCGCGCACGAGCGCGCTCGCGCGCGCACGAGTTGCTGGAGCGCTTCGATCTCGCTGAGGACGGCGCGCGCACGGTGAAAACCTACTCCGGGGGCATGCGTCGGCGCCTGGATCTCGCCGCCAGTCTGATCGTCTCCCCGCCCGTGCTGTTCCTCGACGAGCCGACGACCGGCCTCGATCCCCGCAGCCGGCTGGGGATGTGGGAGCTGATCGAGGAACTGGTCGCCGCGGGCACCACCCTGCTGCTCACCACCCAGTACCTCGAGGAGGTCGACCGGCTGGCCGACCGCGTGGCCGTGATCGACAGTGGCAGGGTGATCGCGGAAGGGACCTCCGATGAGCTCAAGCGCCAGATCGGGGGCGAGCGGATCGAGCTGACCGTCGCGCGCAACGGCAGCCTCGAGCGCGCGCGGGAGGTGCTGGGCAGGCGGGCCGCGGGCGAGCACGCGGTGCACGTCGAAGCGGACACCCGCCGCGTGAGCATCCCCGCGCCCGCGGGAGCGAGCAGCCTGGCGGAGGTGGTGCGCGAGCTGGACCTCGCCGACGTGCAGATCGACGACCTCGGCATGCGCCGCCCCACCCTCGATGACGTCTTCCTCGCGCTGACCGGCCGCGGGGTGGAGGCGGGGGAGGCGTGAGGGGGCGGCTGTACTGGCTGGTGCAGGACACGTCGGTGATCGCCGTGCGCACCCTGCGCCACACCTTCCGCTCGCCCGAGCTGCTGGCGTTCTCGCTGATCCAGCCGGTGATGTTCACGGTGCTGTTCCGCTACGTGTTCGCGGGGGCGATCCACGTCGGCGGGGGGGTCTCCTACGTGAACTTCCTGATGGCGGGCGTCTTCGTGCAGACGGTCGCCTTCGGCGCGACGACCCCCACCGGGGTGGGCCTCGCCGAGGACCTCCAGCAGGGCTTCATGGACCGCTTCCGCTCGCTGCCGATGTCACGGACGGCGGTCGTGCTGGGCAAGACGATGGCCGATCTGGTGCGCAACACGTTGATCGTGGTGGTGATGGTGGCGGCCGGCATCGTGGTCGGCTTTCGCCCGCAGGGCACGCCCCTGAATTGGCTGCAGGCCGCGGGGCTGCTGCTGATCTTCAGCTTCTCCTTCTCCTGGGTGGGGGCGGCGATCGGGCTGGGGGTGCGCAATCCCGAGGCGGTGCAGGCCGCGGGCTTGATCTGGCTGTTCCCGTTCACGTTCGCCTCCAGCGCGTTCGTGCCGATCGCGACGATGCCGGGGTGGATGCAGACGTTTGCGAACAACCAGCCGATCACGAAGGTCGTGAACGCGGAGCGCGCCTGGATGCTGGGCCAGCCCGTCGGCTCGACCGCGTGGGTCGCGCTGGCGTTCTGCGTGGGCGTGCTGGCGGTGGCGATGCCGCTGGCGATCCGCTTCTACCGGCGCGCCGCGGCGCTCAGCTGACGAGGTCCTGTTCCTCCTCCGTCAGGGCGCTCGCCGGAGCGGCTGTCAGCGACGTCACATGGGCGACGGCTTTGCGCGACGCCCTCACGCTCGAAGAGGCGCATGAGCTCACCTCGATGGGATTCGGCGAGGCCGTTCTAAAGGCGCGCCGAGAGTGGACCGATGTCCAAGTGTGTTCCTCGAACGCGACCCGACGGCCCGCGCGCCCGGGCAGTACACCCGCTCGCTCGTGCAGCGGCTGCGGATGCGCACGCTGCTGACGCTGGGGGTGCTGGCGGCGGCGACGACGGTGATGGGACGGCGCTTCGGCTGGCAGGACCCGCGCTTCCTGGGCGCGGAGGTGGCGCTGCTGCTCGCGATCTTCGCGATCTCGCACTGGGTGCTGCCGTTGGTGGAGCGCCACGATCGCGGGGCGCGGGGCGAAGAGCACGTGGGGGGGCTGCTGGAGGGCCTGCCCGAGCAGGAGTGGCGCGTGGTGCACGACGCCAGCTTCGGGCGGGGCAACGTCGACCACATCCTGATCGGCCCGGGCGGGGTGTTCACGGTCGAGACCAAGAGCCACCCGGGCCCGATCAGGGTGGGGCGGCTGCACGGCGCGGTGCTCAGCCAGGCGCAGGCGCAGCGCAAGGCGGTGGAGGGGATCGTCGCCGAGCACGTCGAACCGCTCGTGGTGTTCAGCCGCGCGTGGGTCGACCGGCCGCTGAGCCGGCGCAAGGGCGTGCGGGTCGTGCCGGCGCGGATGCTGGTGGGCTACGTGCGGCGCCAGCCGCAGCGGCTGGACGAGCAGGCGGTGGAGCGCGCGCACGTGCGCCTGGCGGGGGCGCTGGCGCAGTCGCAGGCGCCGACCGGTCCCGCGCGTCTGCGCCGGCGCCTCGCCGAAGGTCGGCCGGCGCCGCGGTAGCGAGGGTCGGCCGGCACCGCGATAGAGTCAGAGAGATGGCAAGCGCGGCAAGCACCCTGCCGGCGATCGAGCAGCCGAGGAGCACCTCGCTGCCGCCCGGGCCACGGTGGCCGGCGCTGGTGCAGACGGTCGCGTGGGCGGTGTCGCTGCCGTGGATGCTCGAGCACTGCAGCGAGCGCTACGGGGAGATGTTCACGATGCGGTTCTTCCCCAGCGGGCGGCGGATGGTGGTCGTGAGCGGGGCGGAGCTGGTCAAGCAGGTGTTCACGGCTTCGCCCGAGGTGGCGCCCTCGGCGGCGGGCAGCTCGCCGATCGCCTCCGTGATGGGCCCGAGCTCGGTGCTGACGCTCACCGGCCCCGAGCACATCCGCCAGCGGCGGCTGCTGCTGCCCCCGTTCCACGGGGAGCGGATGAAGGAGTACGAGGAGACGATCGTGCAGGCGACGCGGCGCGACATGGCGACGTGGCCGGAGGGAGCGCCGATGGCCCTGCAGCAACGCACGCGCGCGATCACGCTGGAGGTGATCCTGCGCGCGGTGTTCGGCGTGGAGGCGGAGCGGATGGAGGAGCTGCGCGAAGCGGTGGGGGCGCTGTTCGGGCCGCTGACGCTGCCGATGCTGCTGCGCGTGGCACTGACCCGCCCGACGATGGAGCGCCCGCGGGGCGGCTTTGGAAGGGCGCTGGACCGCCTCGACGAGGTGATCTACGCGGAGCTCGCACGTCGGCGCGCGCAGCAGGACCTCGGCGAGCGCACGGACATCCTCTCGCTGCTGATGGAGGCGCACGATGAGGAGGGTGTGGGCATGAGCGACGCGGAACTGCGCGACGAGCTGGTGACGCTGCTGCTGGCGGGGCACGAGACGACCGCGACCTCCGTGGCGTGGGCGATCGAGCGCCTGGTGCGCCACCCCGACAAGCTGGCGCGCCTGACCGCGGAGATCGACGCGGGCGAGGGCGAGGAGTACATGCAGGCCGTGGTGCACGAGACGATGCGCGTGCGCCCCGTGGTGCCGCTCGTGGTGAGGATCCTGAAGGAGCCGCTGCGCGTGGGCGGGCACGAGCTGCCGAAGGGCACGCGCGTGTCGCCGTCGATCTGGCTGACCAACCGCGACCCGCACACCTACGAGCAGCCGGCGGAGTTCCGCCCCGAGCGCTTCATCGGACAGCAGCCGGAAACATTCGCGTGGATCCCGTTCGGCGGCGGCATCAGGCGCTGCATCGGGGCGTCGTTCGCGCTGCTGGAGATGCGGCTGATGCTACGCACGATCCTCGGCGAGCTGGAGCCCTCGCTCCCGCACGAGCAGCGGCGACGGCGCCTGCCGGCCACCGGGCGGCGGCAGGGCTTCGAGCGGGGCGAACGCATCCGCCGGCGCGCGATCACGCTGGTGCCGGGCGCCGGTACGCGTGTGGTGTGGCGCAAGCGCGGGTAGAGGGTGGCGCAGCCGGCCGCTGGTCGATCGGAGATCCCGTCGATCTCCGATCGGTCGGCGAGCCGGGCCGCATGGTTCGGTCAGGTTGGGATGGGGACCCCCACAAGGGGGGTCGGGGGTGGCTCGCGTGTGCCTCACCACGTAAGTAGGTTTCCCGCAAAGTCAGAAACCTTTGCGGTGTGGGTCATTGACAAAGTGCCATCCTCTCAACTATCATTGACTCATCAAGCTCGTATCGCCCGCCGGTCGGCGGTGCAGCCCGGCGTCACGTAGGGCGCCAGGCAAAGCAAGTCGACGGGGCGCAGACGAGATCGATTAGAGGAGACGCAAGGGGTGGGACCGGGAAGGTCCGATCCGCCTCAGGCGCCGACATGATCCACACAACAAGCGTCTGCAGCGACGGCGTCGCCGCAGACGACAACGAGGGGAGAAAGTACCCAAACATCAGAATAAGCTTCTGGCAGACCCGTCCTGACGTTTGGCCGGGCCCCCAGCGCCTCGCGTGGACCAGCGCTGCAGCAACTCGGCGGTAGCGGTTCCCGGAGGCTAAACCAACCTCTGCGTGCCAGATGTGGGGAGCAGAGCAATATCGGCCCCAGGACACCCCGACTCCAAATCAAAAGGCGCCCCAGGGCCTTGTACGACAAAAGGAGTGTACTACACGATGTTACGAATCACATTGATGTTGACGAGCCTTGTTGCCGTGGTTGGGGTCAGCGCGCTGACTTCGGCTTCGGCTTCGGCGATAGGACGCATAGGAGCGTGTGAAACAGTGAGCGTCGCTGGCTCAGGCCAGTGGAATGACGCCGAATGTACCTCACTCGGTGGTTCAAAAGAATGGGGCACTAAAGAAATAACCAGCGGAGAAGAGAAGGGTACCGGTGGAGAAGCAGTCCTGACAAGTGAAATCAATTCAGCTGAAGTCATCATCACCTGTGCCAAAGGCAAAACTACCGGTGAAATCCAAGCCGCGGGTGCGGCGAAAGGGGAAGCAACGTTTGAAGAATGCGCAGTAGGCAACAGTAAAGAAAAATTTGTGAATTGTGAAGTTCCGACCATACTAGTTAAGTTTACAAGCCAGTTGACGGAAGAAGAAAGCGAACTTAGAAATGAATTCAAACCCGGTGAAGAAGGTGGGAAAAGATTTACGACTATTGCCATCAAAAATAAAAGCGAAAAAATCTGCACTGTAAAAGGCAACTTCGCAGTGGAAGGTTTTGCAATCGCATTAGTGCCCAACGCAAACGTTTTAAAACTTTCACATTTATTCGATTTTTCGCTAGCTGACAACAAACATTTGACCCTCTCAGGAAAGCCAGCCACATTATCGACTAGTTTTAACGTATACGCCTTAAGAGGCATTGCTCCACGAAGCAGGTTCGTTCGCTGGGATCTTTTACGCTAAACGTTTAGGCATACGGCCGCGCCACTTCGTGGTGCGGCCGTATCGCTCACCCGACAGACAGATAGCAAGTCAGAAAACTGGGAGGATTACTCAATGAGGCTCTACAGAGGTTCGGCTTTGTCGCTTGCCATGCTCGCGATGGCCGCTTCGATTGGTGTTTTGAGCGCTCCGCCGCGCGCGGAGGCTTGCACCACGGAAACTGTCAACGTCCGCGAGGCGGAGCCTTATGGATCACAGCTGCCGGACTGTCGAGCGTACGAGCAGGTCTCGCCGATAGATAAGAACACGACCGACGCGACTGGGATACCGGGCTTTATGGAGAGCTCGCCGACAGGGGAAATCGTGAGCTATACCTCGGTCGTGCCGTTCCCGGTGGCTTCGGGCAGTTATGAATTCCCGTCGTACGTGAGTGTGCGTGGAGGGGCCGACTGGCTGACGCAGGGTCTCAACGCTCTGACCGAACCGGCCGCCGAAAGCTCGGTGAGGGGCCTCACGGCAAATGGCGAAGAGACCCTTGTCTATGTGAGCCCAGAGGAAGAAGAAAAGTTTCTGTTGGCGCCAGGTGCCGAAGTGGGGCATGGCAATGCGTATGTGCGCAATAACATCACCGGCACCTATAAGCTCCTCGCCGCCCGGCCAGGCCAACTGAAATATGCTGGCTCCACGTCAGATGGCTCGCACATCCTCTTTACGAGCACCACCCCGCACGAACTTGTCCCGGGTATAGTCGACGAACAAGAAGAGCCTTATCTATACGAGTGGGAGAGGGAAACAAGTCAGGTCAGCTTCGTCGGCTACATCAACGGCGAAGCCCCGGCAGGAGGGACGGTAGCCGGATCAAACGAACGCGTGGTCGGCGAACCCGCAGAAACCTACGTCGAAAACGTGATCTCCGCAGATGGTTCGCGCATCTTCTTCTCGGAACTCGGTGGGGCTGGGAAAATATACATGCGTGAACCGACCGCTACCCTGCCCAAGACGGTCGAAATCTCGCAAGGCTACGCCCAGTGGAGGACCGCGACGCCAGATGGCTCAAAGGCGCTCTACACCGAAGGCGAAGGCGCCGAAAAGAACTTGTATGAGTATGACGTCGAAACGGGGAAACGCTCGTCGATCACGGAAGGGGCTGCGGGAGTGTTGGGTGTCGTGGGGATTTCGTCGAGCGGGTCATACGCCTACTTCGTCGCCGAAGGGGTGCTGGCGGCCAACGAAAATCACAGCAAAGAAAAAGCGGAAGAAGGCAAAGCCAATCTCTATGGATGGCACGAAGGCTCTCCAATTGTGTTCATTGCGACACTTGGCAACGGAGATAAAACCGATTGGCTGGGATATCACCACGAAGGTGAAGGAGGTTCCGAGGGGGGCGGATACAAAGGCTCACGTGTGTCTGCCGACGGCACGAGGTTGCTCATCAGCTCGTTCGCCAAGCTGACGAGCTACGACAACGCCGGTTTCGACGAGATCTACCTCTACAATGCGCTGAGCGGTGAATTGGGGTGCGTGTCGTGTAACCCTGCGGGCTTGCCGACGGAATTTGACCGTGAAGGTGTGCCGGCGACTAGGGGAACGCACCTTGCAGTGAATGGGAAAGCCCCCTCTCCGGCGGAAAGGTATGTGTTTACGACCACGCGCAACCTGTCGGCAGAAGGCACGCGTGTCTTCTTCCAAACCGAAGAAGCCCTGTTGCCACAGGCGAACTCGCAGATGAACGTGTACGAGTGGGAGCAGGAAGGCACCGGCAGTTGTAAGGTGGAAGAAGGCGATGAGAGCGGCGGCTGTCTGTACCTGATCTCGAGTGGTCAGAGCATGAACGGATCCGACTTCCTCGACGCGAGTGAAAATGGCGACGACGTCTTCTTCTTTGCCAGGCAGTCGCTCGTTGGCCAAGACCAGGACCAGAACGTAGATGTCTACGATGCGCGGGAAAACGGCGGTATCGCCGCTCAGAACCCGCAACCATCAGCACAGCAGTGTGCAAGTGAAGGATGTCGTGGCACCGTCTCTTCGTCCGAACCGGTATTCGGCGCTCCGTACAGCGCGACATTCTCGGGATCCGGGAACTTGGCGCCGCCGGTTGAAGAATCCAAACCGATAGTGGAACCCAAACCGGCAGCCAAATCGAGTGCGCAGGCACCGACGCGTGCGCAGAAGCTCGCGGCGGCGCTAAAGGCGTGCACGAAACGGCCGAAGAGCAAGCGGGCGGGCTGCAGGAGGCAGGCACAGAGGAAGTACGGCCCTGGCACGAAAGCGAAGAAAAGCGAGAGGGGGGGCAAGTGATGGCCAAGGTATCTGCGATGAAGGTGCTCTTCGCGACCGCGACAACGGCTGTGCTCGTTGGGCTGCTTTCAGCCGGCCCGGCCTGGGCGGGCGAACCGTTTGCGATCACGAAGTTCGAAAGCGCGATCACAAACGAAGGCGGTACCCCAGACACGCAGGCCGGCTCGCACCCCTATGCGATGACGACGACGATTGAATTTGCCAATCACGAAGAAGAAGAAGAACATCACATCATACCCTCCGGCTCTGTGAAGGCCTTGGAAGTGGGTCTGCCTGCCGGTGTGATCGTGAATCCAGACGCGACGAAGGCCAGGTGCTCCGAGGCGGAACTCGACATTGCCTTCAAATGCCCGATTACCGCTGTTGTTGGTGTTGTACAGACCACACTAGGGCTTACGCCGCACGGATCTACAGGAGCATATCCGGTCTACAACATGGTGCCGCCACCGGGTGTGCCGGCCGAGCTCGGTTTTGCGATTACCACGGCGGGTGTCGTCGTCCATATCTACGGCAACGCACGCACCGGCGGCGATTACGGGTTGTCAGCCAAGACGACGGACACTCTCGGAAGGGGTCTCCTTGATGGTGTGGCCCTGACGCTGTGGGGTGATCCCACGGCTGAAAGTCACGACATAGAACGCGGCGTGTGCGCCGAAGAAAAAGGCCGCTTGAGTTGCCCGGTCGCAAGGCTCGAACGGCCTTTGCTGACGCTGCCGTCGGCCTGTACGAGCGAACCATTGAAAGCAACGGTGCGCGCCGACTCCTGGCAGGAACCAGAAAACTACCAGGAACAGGAAGCAACATCCCCCGCGACGACCGGCTGCAAGGAACTCGGCGGCTTCAAACCAACCCTCTCGGTGCGGCCGACCAAGCTGGCCGCGGAATCGCCGACGGGGCTGGAAGTCAACCTGAAAATTCCCCAGGAAGAAAATGTGGAAGTGCTGGCCGAAGCCGATCTCAAGGAAGCGATCGTCACTCTTCCCGCGGGTATGGCCGTCTCCCCATCGGCGGCGAACGGCCTGGGCACGTGCAGCGAGGCGCAGGTCGGGTTGAACAACGCCGATGAACCGAGCTGTCCTGATAATTCTAAGCTCGGCACCGTGAAGATCGTCACCCCATTGCTCGAAGTGCCTCTCGAAGGCTCGGTGTACCTCGCCCAGCAGGGCAACCTGGCGGGCGACGGGTCGAACCCCTTCGGGTCGTTGTTCGCGCTGTATCTGGTCGCTGAAGGCAGCGGTGTACTCGTGAAGCTCCCCGGCGAAGTACGACTCGATCGGACGACGGGCCAGGTGAGCGCAAGGTTTGGCAAGGATCCGACCACCGGCTTCTACCTGCCCGAGCTTCCGTTCAATGAACTGAAGATGGACTTCTTTGGGGGTCCGCGGGCGCCGCTCGTCACGCCGGCCTCGTGCGGCACGTACACAACGAGCTCGGTGTTGACGCCCTACGGGAGCGAAGCCGACCCCCTCCTCGAACCCGTGAGCGCACCGGCCGAACCGAGCAGCAGCTTCACGGTTGCGGAAGGCTGTGGCGTCCGGAGCTTTGCCCCTGCCTTCGCGGCCGGTGTGACCAACATCCAGGCGGGAGGCTCCGGTGACGAGACAGTCACGATCGCCCGCGGCAATGGGGAACAGAACCTGAGCGGCGTCACGATCACCACGCCCCCGGGCCTGCTCGGGATGCTCTCGAAGGTCCCGCTCTGTGAGGAACCGCAGGCGAGCCAGGGCACTTGCAGCGAAGAAAGCGAGATCGGCGAAGCGACCGAGGCGATTGGCCCTGGCGAAGATCCATATTGGGTCAAAGGCGGCAGGGTCTACCTGACGGGCCCGTACAACAACGAGCCGTTCGGCCTCTCGATCGTCAATCCGACGATGGCTGGGCCGTTCACACTGGAAGGGAATCGCGGCTTCGACAGGGAGGTGACGCGCGCGTCGATCGCCGTCAACCCGAAGACCGGCGCCCTGACGATCGCTAGCGAATCGCTCCCAACCATTGTCGACGGCGTCCCGCTCGACGTCAGGACGATCAACGTGGATGTCAACCGCAAAGAATTCGTGCTCAACCCAACCAACTGCGAAGAACTCCACGTGACATCGTCGATCACAAGCACCGAAGGAGCTACCGCGACTCCCTCGAGCCGCTTCCAAGCGGCGAACTGCGCGGCGCTCCCGTTCAAACCCGCCCTCTCAGCGACGACCCAAGGCAACGGCAGCGACCGCGTCAACGGGGCGTCGCTAAACGTCAAAGTGACCCAGCAGACCGGGGAAGCGGCGATCCGCTCGGTCCACCTGGAACTCCCGGCGAAGCTCCCGGCACGGCTGAGCACGCTGCAGAAAGCGTGCCCGGAAGCGACGTTCGACGCGAACCCGGCGAACTGCCCACCGTCCTCGGATGTGGGTACCGGGATCGCGCACACCACGGTGCTGCCGGTCCCGTTGGAAGGTCCGGCGTACTTCGTCTCCCACGGCGGGGCGGAATACCCGGAACTGGTGTTCGTGCTGCAGGGCGACGGCGTGACGATCGACCTGGCCGGCGAAACGCACATCAACACGAAAACCAACATCACCTCCAGCACGTTCGGGACGGTGCCGGACGCGCCGATATCCAGCTTCGAAGCGAACCTGCCGGAGGAGGCCAACTCCGCCCTCGCGACGCTCACACCGAAAGGCCTGTGCGGGTCGAGCAGCCTCTCGATGCTGACCACGATCGTCGGGCAGAACGGGGCGGAGATCAAACAGACCACGAAGGTCGCGATCACCGGCTGTCCGCCGAAAACGAGCCTTGCGACCGCCAAGAAACACGGTCGTAAGCGGCACAAGAAGCACAAGAAGCACAGGAAAGCGGCGAAAGCGAAGGGCAGGAGGGCAGCCCGCCGTCGCTGACGAACTTGCGGATCCCTACCAGGCAGTTCGAGCGCCCGACGCGCGGCCGGCTCTTCCTCTCCCAGCCGCGCGTCGGCAATTGCCGGGGCCGAGCGAGCGTACCGGCCGGAGCGGGCGCTACGGTCGGGGCATGAAGGAGATGTTGCAGGCGATCGAAGCCGCGCGGCGGGAGCTCGAAGGGAGCCCCGGACGAGGCGTTGGCGTGCGCCCGCGCGCGCGGGGTTCTGAGCCAGGCGCGGGAGCTGTGGGGCACGCTCGACGCCGAGCAGCGCGCGACGCTGGGCGGCGCCGCGCGCCAGCTCAAGGAGCTGGTGGACGCGCAGTCCCAAGACGCCGGCCCGCCGCCGGACCTGGAGGAGCTGCTGAAGCGCTTCGGCATGGAGACGTTCCGCGCGGGCCAGCGCGAGGCGGTGGCGGCGGCCCTCGCGGGGCGGGACACGCTGGTGGTGATGCCGACGGGGGCGGGGAAGTCGCTGTGCTACCAGCTGCCCGCCCTCGCGATGGATGGGATGCCGGCCCTCCCGCTGGTGGTCGTCGTGAGCCCGCTGATCGCGCTGATGAACGACCAGTGGAAGCGGTTGGAGGAGACCGGTGTGAGGGCGGTGATGTTGGCATCGGGGATGGAGGAGGGCCACAACGCGCGCGCGCTGCTGGACATCGAGTCGGGCTGGGCGCAGCTGGTGCTGGCCGCCCCTGAGCGCTTCGCCTCGCGTGCCTTCAGAGAGGCGCTGGGAACGCGCAAGGTGGGGCTGTTCGTGGTGGACGAGGCGCACTGCGTGGCGGAGTGGGGCCACGACTTCCGCCCCGACTACCTGCGCCTGCACGGCGCGATCGCGGCGCTGGGCCGCCCTCCGGTGATGGCGGCGACGGCCACCGCCACGCCGCGGGTGGCGGCGGAGATCGCGGCGAAGCTGGGGCTGCGGGAGTGGGTGTCGGTGAGCTCGGGCTTCGACCGACCCAACCTCGCGTTCGACGTGGTGAGGGTCGAAGGCAAGGGCGCGGTGGCGCGCAAGCGAGCGGCGCTCCTGCACGTGCTCCAGGGCGCCGAGGCGCGCCCGGCGATCGTGTACTGCGGCACCCGCAAGGACACCGAGGAGGTGGCGGAGCTGATCGGGGGGAGCGGAATCGTCACGGTCGCCTACCACGCGGGTCTGTCCCCCGTGCAGCGCCGTCGCGCGCAGGAGGCGTTCATGGACGGCGACGCGGAGGTCGTGGTCGCGACCAACGCGTTCGGGATGGGCGTGGACAAGGCGGACGTGCGCACCGTCGCGCACTGGGCGATCCCGACGAGCCTGGAGGCGTACTACCAGGAGGCGGGTCGCGGCGGACGCGACGGCAAGCCGGCGCGGGCGCTGCTGCTGGCCTCGCGGATGGATCTCGGCAGGCTGATCCGCTTCAACACCGAGCGCCAGTCGAGCGTGGAAGACGTGCGCGCGTACATCGACCGCCTCAGCCGCAGGGCGCGGCAGGGGACGGTGGAGATCGCGCCGCGGGAGCTCGACGACACCGAGCGGGTGCTGCTCTCGATCGCCGAGCGAGCGGGCGCGGCGGAGCTGCAGCCGGGCGCGCGTGGGGTGCTGCGGGTGCGCCTCACCGGCCAGCTCGACGGAAGAGCCGCGTATGCGGCGATCAAGGCCGCGAAGGATCGCGGTTGGGAGTCATACCGCGCGATCGAGCGGTTCATCGCCAACGCCAGCGAGTGCCGCCGCCGGCAGATCCTCGAGCACTTCGGCGACTCCCAAGAAGGCGCGCGCGAGGGCCGCTGCTGCAGTGTGTGCGACCCCGACCCCGAGCTGGAGCGGGCGCTCGCTGCGGGGGCGCCCGGCGCCAAGCGTGCGCGGGCGGCGAGGCCCGCGGGCAATTGGGCGGCGAGGCCCGCGCTCAACGGTCACGTCGACTCGACGCGAGCCGGTTCCGCAACGTCTGCCGCGCCGGCCAGCTCGGGTCAATCGCTCAACGGCTCCGCAGGTCACACGGTCGGTGGCGCTGCCGAATTGGCCCCGGTCTCCCCGCCCCCCGACCCAGTCGATGAGGCGCAGTACGAGAAGCTCAGGGAGTGGCGCCTCGGCCAGGCGGAGGGAAAGCCGGCGTTCACGGTCGCGGCGAACACGGTGCTGGAGGAGATCTTGCGCCGCCGTCCGTCGAGCCTGGAGGAGATGATCGAGATCCGCGGCATCGGCCCCGCCTTCTGCGAGAAGCACGGCGAGTCGCTGCTGCAGGCGCTGGCGGGGCTGTAGGTACCCCAGCGGCAAGGAATCAAGAAGAGCCGACGGCCGGAGTCGAACCGGCGACCCCCGCTTTACGAGAGCGGTGCTCTGGCCATCTGAGCTACGTCGGCGTTGGGGCTACCCGGCATCGTATCGCCGAAGCCGCTGTAGTTCCGCTCACGGCTCGCTGCCTGGGGAAGCCTTTAGTGCTCTGGCTCGGAGGTTCGGCGACGTATTCGGCAGACGGACACGCTGGCTCTTGGCGGCCAGCAGGCGCCCGTCAGGTGCCGAGACACAGCGCTGCTTGTCGTCGTGGCTGTTGCGTAAAGGGTGCTGCGCGCGGGGCGGTGATCGCGCTGTCGGCAGTAGGTTGTCTTGGCGGGAGGGCGTCGTCGTTACCTTGGGGCCGGCTGGAGCCCTTTCAGGCTCGTGCGGCGGCTGTCTGGTGCTTGTGGAGCTTCAATAAATAGGTTGTGGATGGCGGTGATCAGTCGCCATTCTGAGCGTGCTGCGGATCTTCCCCGGCGTTGGAACCGGTCGATCCGCCGGTTGAACTTGGTGTTCGCGAACACGGGCTCGATCATCGCTTTACGTTTTCGGTAGAGCCCGCCTCCGAGGTCGGTCTCGAGTACTCGCCGCATGTGGGCGTAGGCGCCGCCGTCCCATCCTGGTCTGGTGCCTCGGCGTTTGCCGGCGTCAGGCGGGATCAAGATCTGGATCCCCTTGTTGATCACGCTCTCTATCTGCTTCTGATGCCAGTAGCCAGCGTCCGCCAGGACTACTTCGGGAGTGTCGGTCAATCCCGCTCGTTCAAGTTCGGTCTCGGTGGCGGTGACCATTCCTGCCAAGTGCCCGAAATCGGAGGAGTCGACGTTCACCTCGGCGGCGATCACGATCTGCTGCTCAGTCGCGGCCGCCTGCGCGTTATAGCCCTGCATGTATCCGCGTGGCGTCTTCACATTCTTCGAGTCGGGATCGGTCACGTTGACCTTCCCAGCCGGCGTCTCGGGCGGTGTGTATGGAGTTGGAGCAGCCCCGAGTCGCTTGCCGTCGCTCGCGCGCCCATGCACCCGGTAAGCCTCATAAGCATCATTCGCTCGCTGCTCGACAGCGAGCTCCTCCTCCAGCCGGCCCTTTGACTGCCGGAGGCGCTCAAGGCGCGAACGCGGGATCGGCTTGGCCTCGGCGGCACGCTTCCCATCGAGGCGACGTTTAGCCTCGCGCAACCAACCCCGCCGCCCCTGCTCAGTAGCGAGCTCAGGCGGCAGCTCATCGCCGCGCTTCTCCCCATACTGCTCGTCCTCCAGACGGTCGGTTTCCGCAGCCTCGCCAAGGATCTCCCTCGCGAGCTGCTCATAGTCACGCGCTGCGTGCTGCGAAGCATTCGCGTGCACCTTCGTGCCGTCGATCGCGACCACCCCGACCTTCACCAAGCCAGCCCCGCACACAACCCCACCACCTGACCGAACAGATCAGCGAGCGCCGCCTCATGGCGCTGGCGAAAGCGCGCGATCGTCGTATGATCCGGGCGCTGATTCGCCGCGATCACGCGGTAGGCGACGTTCTCCACGCACTCGCGCTCGATCACCCGCGAGGAGCGCTGTCCCTTGCAGTAGGCGTAGAGCAGCAGCGCAAGCACCATCCCCGGCTCGTGCGCCGCACGGCCGTGACCATCCCCGCGGTAGGCGCCATAGAACGCCGACAGATCCATACGCAACAGCCACCGTCCGATCCAGCAGCGAGATGCACGCCTTGGCGCGCCGCGTGCGACGCCGTTACGGCTCAATGCTTGGTGGGTAGCTACTGAAGAGCCACCGGCCGTTGACCCTGACGAGGGTTGTCTGAGCCGCTGGCGGCACTCGCTGCGGCGCGGCTCATCGCGACCGTTCCCAGGGCGATCGCAAATGCAGTCGTCGTCGCTCGGAAGCTCATCCTGGGCACACTCTACAGGCGGCTGGCGGCGCCTTGGCAGCAGCGGCGCAGTCCTTACCGACCGACTGAGCCGGTCGATCGTTTCGTGACCACGGTACGGACAGCTGTGAGTTTGCCGGTGCGGTAGGCCCAGGTGGTGGTCGCGCGCCCGGAGGCGCAGCAGGTCGGGTCGTTTGGTCCGTACCAGTACTCGGCGACGACGATCCGGCCGTTGACCCACTTGACCTTTCCCAGCAGCGGCACGTGCGACACCTTCGCACGGTGGGGCTGTTGGGGCGTGATCAGACCCACTCCGCGCGCGTTCGTCGCCGAGCCGCTGAAGACGACCTCGGCAAAGCGGATCTGACCGTCCGCGGTCCCGCCGTTGTTGGAGCAGACGACATCAACCGCGGCCGCGGGCCCAACGCCGCCAAGCTGACCATAGGTCACGTTGTACGCGGCTGCGACTTGAACGAGGTCGCGGTTTGAACCGGAGCTGTTGACGTCTCCGAAACCGGTGTGTGAGATCTGCGCGACGTGGTTGTGCAAACGGATCGGACTGTTTGCTTTGCAAGCCGCCCCCGGCAGGGTCTCGTTCTGCCAGCCGACCGCCTGGAGCGGCAGCGTGGTCTGCGCGTACGCGACCCCGGCGACGCCGACGACAGCAGCCAACGCCGCGGCACTGGCCAGGCCACCGATCCAATTCTCATGTCTAGCGACAACTCGATTAAGCATGGAGTTGGGGTACCGCTCCTGTGTTTCGGCGCTCACGCTGGCGAGGCGAGCCTGCGCACATCATTCTCACACGCTCCTCGGCGTATTGCGCTGAGAACGGCAGCTCCCCTGCCAGGGTTCTTCTGAGAGCTTCTCCGCCGTTATCCGATCGGTAGCACTACTGCTACCATGTAGGGCTATGGCGACGATCCCGCAAAAGGAGCTACGCAACCACGTCGGCGAGGTGCTGCGGCGCGCAGAGGCCGGCGAACGGTTCACGATCACCGTCTCGGGACGTCCCGTCGCCGAGCTCGGCCCCGTGCGCACACGTCAATGGGTGTCCAGCATTCAGCTGGCCGACCTCTGGGCGACGCCGCCGGATCCCACACTCGAGCACGATCTCCAAGCGCTGGGCGGGCAGCTCGCAGACCCCTGGGCCATCAGCTGACGGTGGCGGTCCTGCTCGATACCTCGGTGCTGATCGCGGCCAGGAGGGGCCCCGAGGAGGAAGCGGCGATCAGTGTCGTCTCGCTGACGGAGTTGCACTTCGGAGTGCTCATTGCACGCGACGATGAGACTCGTGCGCTGCGAGTGCGCCGGCTCGGCGCCATCGAGGAGCACTTCGACGCGCTACCGTTCGACGCTGCCGTAGCACGCGAGTGTGGGCGGCTGCACGCGCTCGTCGCCCAACGCGGAGGAGCGCCACGGCGTCGAGCGATGGACCTGGCAATCGCGGCGACCGCCAACGTCCACGGCGTGCCGTTGATGACCTACAACATCAAGGACTTCCAGCTCATCGCCGACGAGGTCGACCTCCGCGAGCCTTGAGGCTGGCGTTTCGGCGTTTGGGTCCGCTTCGCCGGTGCCACGCTCGAAAGCTGCGGTGTCAACGGGAAACCCGGCTACACCCTCCGTGTCCGTCGCCCCGTGGACGTCGAGCCAGCCGCAGATCTTGCCGCGGGGGTGCGGCCCGTTGCTGACGACGAGCGGGCTGGGCGGGCTTCCCAGCGCTTGGCGTTTGGCTTGTTCGGCGCGTACGGCGCGCCACTCGGTGTCCGTCGGGCGTGGTCCGTCGCGGCGGAGGTCCTCGATGACTAATAGTGCTTTGTTAGGTTCACTCATCTTGTCGGGATGGGTTATTGAGGGAGAGCTGGTCAAGGTTGACGGGTTGTTGGCAGGTTTGGCAGCGGCCGGTCCAGCACGATCGCGGAGGTCCAGGCCGCTGCGGCGAGGCTCGATGTGGACGACGACATCGCTGCCGGGCAGCTCGGTCTCGATCGCCGCCTCGATCAGGTTCGCGGCCTGGTGGCCCTCGACCACCGCCGCGCCGGGCGCGACGGCGGCGACGACATCAGCGAAGTAGCGTCCGGCGGACTCGCGCAGGCGCAGCCGCACCAGTTCGATGTTGGGTTCCAGGCGCGCGAGCGCGCGCTCGGCCGCCTCTCTTGCCTCCGCCGGCGTGCGATCCATCAGCACGTTCGCGTTCTCCACGATCAGCCGAGTCGCGGTGGCGAGAATGATCGCTGCGATCACGAGTGCCGCGCTCGCGTCGCCTCGCATAAAGCCTGCGCGCACAAGCAGCAGACCGATGAGGACAGCCAGGGAGCCTGCCATGTCACCGGCGAAGTGAAACCCGTTGGAGCGCAGGGCGGGGCTCCCGTAGCGCCGTGCCGTGCGCAAGGAAGTGACCGTGCGCGCGAGATCAACGCCGTGTTCGAGGACGCCCACCTGAGCGCGCTCGTCGCCGGCCTCGCCGACAATGAACTCACCAACCTGCCCAACACGCAGGCAGCCCAGCGCGCGGCGATCATCCGCTGGCGCATCGGCCTGACCGTCCTCGCACGCGCCGCCGACGCACCACTGCCCGCAGACCTCCAACAAGCAGGCCGCGGTGAGATCGCACCATCCCCCAACGGCAGCTAGTGTCGCGCGTCTTAAGTTCATGGGAGAAGTATGGTATGCTTGGGTATGCCAAGAACTGGACGTCCCAAGGCAGTGTTGGAGTTGAGTGAGGAGGAGCGCGAGCAGCTCATTCGGTGGGAGCGGCGGCGGAAGTCTTCTCAGGCGTTGGCGTTGCGGTCGCGGATCGTGCTGGGGTGCGCGGAGGGCCGGTCAAACAAGGATGTCGCTGAAGCTGTGGGGGTGACTGCGACGACGGTCGGGAAGTGGCGCCAGCGGTTTTGTGAGTTGCGGCTTGATGGGCTCTCGGATGATCCGCGACCAGGGCGCCCGGCGACGATCACGGCCGAGCGGGTCGAGGAGGTGGTCGTTGCGACCTTGGAGTCCACGCCGGAGAACGCAACGCACTGGTCGCGCGCGAAGATGGCCGAGCGCTCCGGCCTGTCGGCGTCGACGATCGGACGGATCTGGCGGGCGTTTGATCTCAAGCCGCACCGGGCTGACACGTTCAAGCTCTCCAACGATCCGCTGTTTGTGGAGAAGGTTTATGACATCTGTGGCCTGTATCTGAACCCGCCCGAGGCCGCGGTGGTGTTGTCGGTGGATGAGAAGAGCCAGGTGCAAGCCTTGGCGCGCTCTCAGCCTGCGTTTCCGATGATGCCCGGGATGCCGGAGAAGCGCACTCACGACTACCTGCGCCACGGCACGACCAGCCTGTTCGCCGCGTTCAATACCGCCGACGGGACCGTCATCAGCTCAACGCACCGCCGCCACCGCACGATTGAGTTCAAGAAATTCTTGACCAAGATCGACAGCCAAGTTCCTGAGCACCTCGACGTGCACCTCGTCTGCGATAACTACGGCACCCACAAGAGCCCCGCCATCCAGCGCTGGCTAACCGCACACCCACGGTTTCGCATGCACTACACCCCGACCTACTCCAGCTGGATCAACCAGGTCGAGCGGTGGTTCGCCTACCTCACCGACGACCTGCTGCGCCGTTCTGATCACCGCAGCGTCCAGGCACTGGAGAAGGACATCCGCGACTGGGTGGCCGCGTGGAACGAGAACCCCAAGCCATTCATCTGGGTAAAGACCGCAGAGCAGATCCTAGAGTCCATTTCACGACTTCTGCGACGAATTAACGGCGCGAGACACTAGACCCGCCACGCGCCAGCACCTGCAGCGTTTGAGCCCGCGCGGGCTGTGGCGAGGGTTCAAGGGTCTGACCCAGCTCGGATGGCCCAAAGCATTCCCGATCGTTCAGTTCCCCAACGCGCCACTCATCGCGTTCCTCGCCGGCGCCGCGGCTGCGCGCACGCATGATCCAGGCCACGCCTATCTCGCCGCGATCTCCTTCCTGGCATTCGGCATATGGGCTTACGAGGAGCTACTACACGGCGTCAACTGGTTTCGCCACCTACTCGGCCTCGGATACGCGATCTCCACCGTTGTTCACCTCGCGCTCGCGCTAGGAGGCTAGACCACCAATGAAGCTAACTGTGAAAACAAGAGTACGCCGACCAGTGCCGGCGGCGGGCGCTGCCCGGCGCCTGAGCTCACGGGCGCCGGGTCCTCAGCGCCAGGGCTACTTGACCGTGCCTCCAGAGGCGTTGATCGCATACCACGTACCGCCGAACGATTTGGCGCCAACGTAGGAGGTCTTCCCGGGACCGCTATCGCCACTGTAGGTGTAGAGCGGATGACCGGCATAAGTCACCTGATTGCCGCTGGTCGTGGACAGCAGCGAAGCCTTCACGCCCGACCCGGCCGTCGGGCGTCCGCTGGCCTTCAGCGATGGCCACACTTCTGAGCATCCGCTGACCGCCGCGCAACTGTTCTTGTTGCCGTGATCCCTCGTGAACTCGTACAGTGTGCGACCCGAGCTGCTGACGAGGATGCTGCCGAGCTTCGTGTGGCGTAGTCCCACCGTGGCGGTGCGGCTCGCGTTTGCGGCCGGGTGGTTGCTCTGTGCGCTTGCGACCGTTGCGGCGCTCGCCGCAATCGCCAAGGCGACGGCCAAGAAAACGTAGGTTCGCTTCATGGTTCCTCCGAATGTCGGGGTGCTCGGGCGCGTAACTGTCATCTCTACTTATAGACACCACTATGCGGTGAACCTTCCCGAACACCGGCATGACGGGTGATCCTCCTGCTGGCTGTCAGGCCGGGCGGTCGTGCGCGCTCAGGAGGCGATTGCGTCGTGGTCGCTCCAGCTGGCCAGCCGTAGCAGCGTAGCGTTGGAGACACCGCGGCCGGAGACCATGCACAGGTGGCCGTCGCGCAGCCACGTCACGACCGCAGCGCCGCTCTCGGTGAGCAGCCGGTAGGACACGCCACCGCGCCAGGCGATCACGCCACCGGCGGCCTGGGGCGCGGGGGTGCCGGCGAGGATCGCGTAGCCGATCCGCTGGCCGCTTGAGTCGGAGTAGAAGACCGTTGTGATCGAGCGGCCGTCAACGCGATCGGTTCGCGATCCAGTGCTGTGCCACCCGAAGCGGTCCTCCCAGTAGGGGAACGGCACGCCGTCGACGGCGACGGCAAGCTGCGCGTGGTCTGCCTGGTTCTCGGGCGGCGCGGGGAGCGTTGCTGCGCGCAGAGTTGACGCGGCTGCCTGACTGAAGCTGACGGTAGGGGCGCCGCTACCACCGCCCAGGCCGACCGCGATCGCAGCCACCACGACTGCGGCTGCCACCGCACCGGCACTGGCGAGGCCCAAGGGAGAGAACCGGCGCACGCCCCGACCGGAAGAGCGCGGCACGAACTGACTTTGGTGTGAGGCGACCATCGACTCGATGCGTCGGTGCAGCGACTCCGGTGCTGGCGTGTCGAAGGAGCGCAACAGCTCGGCGATGTGCCGCTGCTCGTCCTCGATATGGGGCGTCTCGGTCATGGTGCTCCTCTACTAGACAAGACTCCGGTGGGCAGCGTCTCATTCCCGGCGATTGTTGGGTTTGGTGGCTGCCGTGGCCCGGAAGCGTCCATGAAAGCAGGCAAGCCCGGCCCGGTAGACGCTTGAGTGAGCGAGTCCGGTGCGGGCGCGAGCTGCTCGGCGACCTGCTTTCGTGCGCGGAACAGCCTGGTCGTGATCGTCGCCTCGCGCACGCGCAGCGCGCGGGCGGCTTCGCGGTAGGAGAAACCGAGCACATCGACAGCCACCAGCGCAAGACGGCGATCCTCCGGCAGCCCCGCGATCGTCGCATACACCTCCTGCATCTCAAGCGCCCGCTCCGGCTGGCCCAACTGCCGGCGATCCGCCGCGTCGAAGTCATCGAGCGTGGCCACTGTGACCGGCCGGCGGCTCGCGGTGCGACGGCCGCTTAGGAACGTGTTGCGCAGCACCCGCATCAGGCAGTACAGCTCGGCCTCGCCGCTCAGCACCCGCGGCCGTGCAGGCACCCGTGTGAACGTCTCCTGCACGAGATCCTCGGCATCCTCGCGTGAGCCGCACAACGCCCACGCGGCGCGATAAAGACGGTCCACGTGCTGCGTCAGCGACTGCGGGTCCAGGGCACGCATCTCGGATGGGCGGAGCAACCGTCGGGCAAGCGAGACGGCCGATCCCGTACTGCGACTGTAGCGCCGAAGGCGATCACGGTCACGCCTCAATCGCTTGAGGCTGCGTCGCGGGAGGCGCCGAGAGGAGCTACCGGGAAGGATCGCGCCGGGTCGGAGTCCTGGGTTGTTAGAGCGTGCACCGACTGCTTTGCACGAGCACGCAGGACCGACTGGGTATTCGATCGAGAGGTGGGCCGAGATTGTGAAGCTGCGTAAGCGATATCTACCCGTAGCGGCGCTCCGGGCGGCTGTGCTCGGAGCGGCTGTGCTCGTAGCCGCCGTCGCGGTTGTGCCTGCGCTCGCGACCGCCAGCCCAACCGAAGTGAAGCAGCTCGAAGTCAACCAAAACTGCGTCGATCCCAACTGGCCGTGCTGGGCAACCCCCGATTCGAGCTCGCCCGCGCTCAAGGTCAACATCGCCGACGGCGGCGAAGTCAAGTTTGCCGACCACGACGCGAGCACCAAGGCAGCCGTTGTATGGACGAGCAGTGCGCCAACCTGCACGGGTGTGCCTACAACCGAAATGACCGGCTGGGAAGGCAAATGCGAATTCAATCAGCCCGGGACGTACAAGTTCGAAAGCGCGACCCTCTTCGATAACGAAAACACCCCATACGGCAACGCCAACTACACCAAATACGAAATCGTAGTCGCAGGTACGCCCACGGACGCAACGACCTCCGCGAGCGGCGAAACCCAAACGGAAGCGATGCTCAACGGCAGCATCAATCCCGAAGGAAACACCGTCGAATACCACTTCGAATATGAAGGCCCGGGTGTGAGCGGTAAACAGTCGACCCCCACAGCCACGTTGAGCGCGGCCGACTCTACGAGCCACTCCGTGTCGGCCCAGGTGAGCGGCCTGGAGCCAGGCATGACCTACAACTTCCTGCTGGTGGCAACCTACGGAGCCGGGAAAACCTCTGTGTCGGGCGCAACGCAAAAGATGTTCACAACCCATGTGGTAACCGCACCCACCGCTACAACGCTCGCCGCCGAAGGGCTCAAAGAAACCGAAGCCACTCTCAAGGGCACGGTCAACCCCGGAGGCGAAGCGACCGAATACTTCTTCGAATACGGAACCGGCACCGGCTACGGTCAAGAGACGGAAAAAGCGACCGTCTCGGCGAGCGGAGGCAATCAGGGTGTCTCCGCCACGCTCAAAGGCTTGACCCCCGGCACGGAATACCACTTCCGGCTTGTCGCTAAAAACAATCAGGGCCCTGCCGAAGGTCTGGACCACAGCTTCAAAACGATGTCTCTCCCGACCAAAGAACCAACCAAAGAACCTCCAGCGAAAGAACCTTCACCAACGCCGACCCCTACCGGCGGCAATCCCCCCACGGCTACAAGCGCCAGCTCACCGTCTTCTAGTCAACCAAAGACCGAACCGGCTCCCGGCCCGCTGTTTGGGTCGCTCAAGTTGGTATCCACTCAGCACGGCGCAGTCGTGCACGGGTCTCTGGTTGTGTCCTCGGCCGGTTCTGAAGGCCAGCTTCAGATCGAGCTGCTCACTAAGGGCGCCGCTGCTCCCCTCGGCAAGTTCCTGCGTTCCTCGCTGCACGCGGGCAAGCTCACGTTCGCACTGACACTGAGCTCGAAGGCAAAGCACACGCTCAAGACTCATCACAAGCTGGCGCTGACCGTGAAGATCGTGCTCACACCCAAACACGGCTCGGCTATGACCCTCACTCGAAGCGTGGTCGTACGATGAAGCCGCTCAGCGTCTTGAGACCACGCCTGCTTGTGCTCCTCGCCCTCGCTGCATTGATCGGGGCGGCGGTCGCGGTGCTGCCCGCGCTCGCTGCCGCACCTTCTGAAGCGAAGCTCGAAGTCAACGAGAACTGCGTAGAGGCCAACTGGCCGTGCTGGGCAACACCCGGCTCGGGGTCGCCCGCGAGCAAGGTCACGATCGCCGCGGGCGGCGAAGTCATGTTCACCGACCACGCGACCACCACGGCGGCCGTTGTATGGACGGGCTCGGCGCCGGCCTGCACCGGGGTGCCTACAAGCGCCATGACGGGCTGGGAAGGCAAGTGCAAGTTCGAACAACCGGGGACCTACAAGTTCGAAAGCTCGACGCTGTGGCCCGAATACACCAAATACGAAATCGTGGTCGAAGGCGCCGCCACCAGCACAACTCCCACTACGCCGACGACGACCACGACACCGACGACCACAACGCCGACCACCACGACGCCGAGCGAACCCGGCCACGGCTCGCCCTTGGGGGCGCTCAAGCTGGCCGCAAGTCAGCGCGGATCGACAGTGCGCGGGCAAGTCAAGGTGTCCCAGGCCGGCGCGGGCGGGCGACTGGAAGTCGGTCTGTTTGCCGCTGGCGCCTCGCTCGCCAAGACTGGGCACGCTGCGCAGACGCGCGTCGGGCGGCTGGTGCGCTCGTCACTACAGGCCGGCAGCGTGTCCTTCTCCGTGCCGCTGAACGCCAACGGCAAGGCTGCGTTGCGCCGCCACCGGCGGCTGGCGCTGACAGTGAAGGTCACGCTCACACCACAACACGGCGCGGCGGTGACGCTCACCCGCAGCGTCGTCGTGCACGCCTGAGCTGAAAGACCCGCTGAACGACGTCAGAGAAGTGAGGCTTACCCAGCGCCGGTCACGCCGGTCTGTGCGTAGGTCATGGCGGCAGCGCGGTCGGCGCGGCCCTTAAGCTCAATCACGAGCCCGTCGCGCATCGTCACCACGACATAGGCAATGCCCTGATCCAACGGTCGCCCGTCATCTCGCGGGTGATCGGGACGGAACGCCACGACGATCCGCCCGCCAACCTCGAGCGTCTCCTCGATCCGACCCGCGAACCCCACTGTGAGGTTGCGCTTCATGACAGCAAGGATCATCTTGCGGTTCTCGCATATCTGCCCGTCCTCGACACCGAGCCACTTCGCGTCCGGGTCCAGCGCCCCTTCCAAGACGCCCAGGTCCCCGCCGCTCATCGCCTCCCCAGGCCTGGTGCAGCAGCTCTATGTCGTTGCTCTCGCTCATGAGGGTGATCCTCTCTGATGGGTGATTGACGGGCAGCAGGTGATGCGCCGTCAGGGAGGCGGTCGAGGATAGGCCGCATACGGGAGTGGTCAAACGTCAACCAGGCACGCACCGAAGGCTACTCCGAGCCTACCGCACGCTCAAGGCCGGAGCAGGACGATCGCGCTGGCACACTTCTCGGTGTGCTCACGCTTTTTGGTGCCTGCGCCGTCACGTTCATGTCCTGATGTATGCGCTCGAACGACGTCGCCGAGGCTCCATCCTCGCCTTCGCTTGCGGCTGTGCATTGTCGAGCGTCTACGGCTTCCTCGCGGGCACCTGGCCCTTCGGCGTAGTCGAGGCGATTTGGGCCGTGATCGCGTTGAGACGCTACCGATCCAAGCCAACCATGTCGGCGTCGTCATGAGGATCGAACCGCTCTACTGCGGACGGCTGCGCCGGCTACGCCGAGCTGCGGGATCGTCTCCCGCGCCTGCTCGAACAAGCCGGCATCAACATGCCGATCACCGAGCGTACCCATGATCGTGTCGAGGACCGCGAACCCGGTCACCACCGCGCAGAACGCTGTTCTCGGTCAAGAGGGCGGCCAACCAAAGAGGGGTGGCTAGACGTCAGGATGTCCGTCGCGCTGCTGATGGGTCCGGGATCACGCCGAGTTGGCGCATCAGTGACAGGTCGTCCCTGACGGCTCGGTACTCCACGATCTTGCCGTCGCGGAAAGTGAAGATGTAGATGTGGTGGACGCCGCTGAACGTCCTCCCAGTCGGCGGGATGCCATGCATGGCCCAGCGTGCGTCCCACTGACGGAGCAGTGCATCACGACACGATCGCCTTCGGCGATCAGCTCGTGAATCTCCCAGTGCTCATCGGGGAAGGCTGTACGCAACATCGTCGCGACCTCCTTGACGCGCTGCGGTCCACGACGGTCCTGCACATCCGCTGCGTCCGGCAATCAGGCGCCACGCGCGTATCGGCGACATCGAGCCGCCCGCCTTCGAAGACCTCCTCGTACAGTCGCCGCGCAGCCTGTACGCGGAGGTAGCGGCAAGCCTCGCGGCGCGCGGGATGCTGCCGCGCGGACTCCCCCCGGCTGACGCGGCCGACACGATCTACGCACTCACCCACGAGGCCCTCTACCTGCGGCTCACCGACGAGTGCGCGTGGAGCCCATCGCGCTACACGCACTGGCTCACTAGGACCCTAACAGCCGCCCCGGCACGCACTGCGGACACGCGTTCTCCTTCGGCTTTCGATCATCTCACGGGGTCCTAAAGCTACGCAAGGAAGCCAAGCAGCTCAGGGATGACGACGGCGGCGTTCTCGCGGTGGGGCCAGTGGCCGGCGCCGGGACCGGTCGCTCTTGGGAATCGGCAGGCCCGCGCGAGGTCGTCCGGCGAAACACCGAGCCGCTGCGCGCCCGCCCCCGATCGCCAGTACGCTAGAGACGAGATGAGCGACGCCCCCAACCTGATCACTCCCGAGGGCCTGGAGTCCATGCGCGCGGAGCTCGAGACCCTGGAGGGCGAGGGCAGGCGCGAGATCGCGGAGCGGATCAAAACCGCGCGCGAGTGGGGGGACCTGAAGGAGAACAGCGAGTACCACGACGCCAAGAACGACCAGGCCCACCTGGAGACGAAGATCGCCCGGCTGCGCGAAAAGATCTCCACGGCGGTGCTCGTCGAGGAGGGCGAGGCGACCGACGGCGCGGTCGGCTTTGGCTCGACCGTCGTCGTCAGCGACCAGAATGGGGCGAAGCGCACGTGGACGATCGTGAGCTCGCACGACGCCGCCCCCGGGGAGGGGCGCCTGTCAGCCGAGTCGCCGGTCGCCCGCGCGCTCGTCGGCCGGCGCCCCGGCGACCAGGTAACCGTGGCGCTGCCCCGCGGGGAGAGCGTGCTGAGCATCCTCAGCGTCGACTGACCCGCGCGCCAGAGCTCGATCGTCTCCACGGGCGTGGTGGGCGGGCGCAGCGATTCCCCTTGCGGCTTCCCCGATCGCCGCCGGCCGCGGTCCAGAAGCCCCTCCGAACGAGGCGATGAACGCCTCCACCACGGCGGGGTCGAACTGCGTGCCGGCGCAGGCCCGCAACTCGGCGATCGCCTCCGCGGTGGGGACCGCGGCGGAGTAGGAGCGTTCGGAGATCATCGCGTCGAACGCGTCGCAGACGAAGATGATCCGCGCGCCGAGCGGGATCCCCTCACCGTGCAGTCCGTCGGGGTAGCCCTGGCCGTCGAAGCGCTCGTGGGAGGAGCGCACCAGCCCCGCGACCGGGCGCAGCGCGGCGGCGGCGGCGAGGATCCGCTCGCCGAGGATCGTGTGGCGGCTCATGAAGCCCCACTCCTCGGCGTTGAGCGGCCCGGGCTTGGTGAGGATCGCGTCGGGGATCGCGATCTTGCCGACGTCGTGCAGCTCGGCGGCGCGGGCGAGCACGTCGAGCTCTTCGCCGTCCATCCCCAGGCGCCGGCCGACCTCGAGCACGAGCGCGCCGACGCCGCGCTGGTGTTCCTGCAGGTCGGGGTGGCGCTCCTGGAAGGCCTGCAGCAGCACGTCGCGCAGTTGGTGCACGGCGGAGGCCTCGCGGGTTTCCTCCTTGCGCCGGTAGAGGCGCTGGTCGGCGAGCTGCATCACCGTGGCGGGGTCGTCGAGCTCGGGGGGGATGCTCACCACGCCGTGGGCGGCGCCGATCGAGAAGCCCGGGCCGCGCTCGGAGAGGGCGGCGACGGAGGCGGACGTCAGCGCGTCGATCCGCTCGGCGCAGTCGCGCAGCAGCACGCAGAACTCGTCGCCGCCCATGCGGTAGGCGGTGCCGTAGGGGGCGACCACGGTCTTCAGCTTGTCGGAGAGGCGCGCCAGCAGCGCGTCACCGGCGGGGTGGCCGAAGGTGTCGTTGTAGCGCTTGAAGCCGTTGAGGTCGTACAGCATCAGCTCCCACGTCTCGCCCGTGGAGACGCGGCGGCAGGCGACGTTGAGGTCCTCCATCAGCTGCCGGCGGTTGCCGAGGCCGGTGAGTGGGTCGGTGAGCGCCAGGCGGCGCGAGCCGGCGAGCATCGCGATGTTCTCGCGCACGGTCGCCATCAGGTGCACGCACACCGCGAGCACGGTTGCGGCCGCGAGAATCAGCGCGGTGGGCGTGAGCTGGGCGGTGTGAAGGTTGCCGTAGATCAGCACCCCCAAGGCGGCGAGCAGCGAGAGCGAGGGCACCGACACCAGGCGCCAGCCCTCCACCCGCTGGCGCGCCGGCCGCGGCCAGGGCGTCCAGGCGGCGATCGCCAGCAGCACCGCGGAGGCCGGCCACAGGAATTGCGCCCAGTCGCCCACGCGAAAGCTGTCGGTGGCGGTGAGGTAGAGATAGGCGGAGTCGGCGACCGCGCTGCAGAGCATCGCCGCGGCGATCAACAGCCACACGCGCCCGGGGCGCCAGCCGGTCATGCCGAGCGCGCTGAGCGTGAAGATCAGCAGCAGCAGGTCGCCGATCGGATAGGCCAGCGCAACCCCCAGCGAGGCGGTGTCGCCGTGGGCGCCGCTCAGGATCGGCGGGAGGATCAGCGCGGCCCCGACCGCGGCGGCCGCGAGTCCGCCGATCAGGCCGTCGAGCCACATGCCGATGCGCAGCTCGCGCAGGTGGGCGCTCAGCAGCAGCACGAGCGCGGCGTAGCAACAGGGGTAGAAGACGAGGTAGAGCGCATCGGCGGGGGAGACGCTGCCGCCGGCCGCGCCCGGGCCTTCGACGAACAGCGTGTAGTAGAGGTCGCCCAGGCACCAGCACCACAGGCCGGTGCCCATCGTTAGCCAGGCGCTGCGCTGCGCCCTCACGACGACGCCCCGGGCGAGCACCGTGCAGGCCGAGGCGCCCATCAGCACTCCGTAGACGGCATGGTCGAAGAGCCCCCCGCGCGAGATGGGGCCCATGCCGGCGAGCGTGTGCAGCGCCAGCACCCCCAGCCCACCCACCAGTAGGGCCAACGCGATGGTGGCCGGTAGGGGTCTTGTTCGCATCGCAGTGTGCATCCCCGCTCGCTCCAAGCATCGGCGGCCGGAAAGCGGCCCTGAAGTCGAATTGCCGGACGTGCGCCAGTTGTCGAGGGCTACCGCGCGCGCTTCAACCGGCGCACGAAGCGCCGCGGCGGGCGCCGGTAGAGGCGCTCGCCCTCGCGCAGGGCGCGCTTGCGCAGCTTCCGGCGCCGCGAGGCGATCAGCGCCAGCAGCCGCTTGCGCGCCTTGCGAGCGCCCGCGAACGTGCGCGAGCGCTCGCGCACCCGCGCTTCGAGCAGCGCGAGGTCGTGCTCCTCGCCGAGCATTTCCCCGAGCCGGTCGGCGCGACGGGCGACGCGGCGCACCGGCTTGTACGACTTGCCGCCGCGGTCGAGCGTCTCGGCGGCGTAGCGGAGCTCCTTGACGCGTTTGCGCCACACGTGCAGCGCCTCGACGCTGGGACGCCGGCGCGCGACGCGCATCCGCCGGCGACCCCGCGTGTAGATGCCCTCCAGGCCGGGCGCGAGCAGCCGGAAGCCGCGTTCGCGCAGCTCCCAGCGCGCCACGCGCGCACGCACGGCGCGCAGCTCGACGATCGCCTCATCCCGCACGCGGGGGTCGTGGATCGCGTGCGCGGCGGCGGTGTCGCGCTCGGCGAGCAGCTGCGCGCGCAGGGCGCGCACGGCGGCGCTGCGACCGAGATGTGAGGGATCGCGCCGCACGAGCGAGTCGAGCGTGCCGAGCATCACCTCCGCGTCGCGCGCGCCCGCGAGGCGCCGGCCGCAGTCGCGCAGCGCGGCGTCCTCGCGCGAGCAGCGCTTGGCGCCGAGCTCGCCACGCAGCAGCACCAGCAGCGCGCGCAGGCGCTTGAGCGCCTTGCGGACCTCGTGCACCGTGTGCTCCCCGCTCTCGGCGGGATAGCCATCCAGCAGCTCCATCGCGAGGTCGAGCTGGCCGAGGATCACGCGTCGCAGCCCCTCCGCAAAGGGCTCGCCGGGGAGCAGCGCGGGCCGACGGTTGCGCGGGCGGCGAGGCGGGTCGCCCTTCGCGCGGTCGGCGCGGCGCTCCAGTTGGCCTTTGGCGAAGGCCACGGCGACGCCGACGCCGACCACCGCGAGCGCGCCGGCGAGGGGCGCCACAATGGGGCGATGCCCCCGCGCCTTCCGCCGGCCCCATGGTGGACGGTGCGCCGCGCGGCGAACCGCAAGCCCGCGACGTACCGCTGTCCGCTCTGCGGCCATCACCTGCCTGCGCTCAGCGAGCACATGTTGATCGCCCCCGAAGGCGACACCCGCCGTCGCCGCCATGCGCACACCAAATGCGTGATGGGCGCCCGCGAACGGGGACAGCTGGTCATGCGCGACGAGTGGTTGCGCGCCCAGCCGCGACCCACGCCGTGGTGGCGGAGGCTATTGCGACACACCGACCCCCCTCAAGCCCCGTAGGTGTGCACGTATTCCGGCTCGACACGGATGATCACCCGCTGTTCGCCGGGCTGGCGGTAGGGGTAGGTGTCCTGGCCGAGGTACTTCATCGCCAGCGCGTCGATGTGCGCGTCGGCGCCCTCGTGGGTGCGCTCGGCGACGCGCCCGCGGATCGTGAGGTACTCGTAGGGGTTGTCCATGTTCTGCACGGTCAGCGTGACGCGGGGGTCGCGTTCGAGGTTGCGCGGCCAAACGCGGCCCTCGGCTGTATTGAGCGTGGGCAGGCCGTCCTGCACATCGACCCACACCGGCGCGGCGTGCACGGTGCCGTCGGGGCGCAGGGTGGCGACGTTGCAGAAGTTCTTGCCCCGCAGCAGCGCCTCGGCGGGACCCTCGATCTTCGCGCTCATCAGGGGTACTCCTTCCTCGTGGGGTTATCGCACCCCATCAAGATAGGGGAGAAACGATTTCCCCACCCGATGACCAGCTCCCGCTCGCGGCCTCCGAGCACGGGCGGGACGCGCGGCGGGACTACTGTCGCGAGAGGCCGGAGGAGGAGCTGGCGGGGGGGATCGGGTCGAGCGCAGCGAGCTGGCCGTTGTTGAGCTGAAAGCGCACGGTGGTTTGTCCGCCCGAGGGGCAGCAGAGCGGGTCGTGGGAGCGGTAGAGCGCGTAGGCGAGGGCCACTTCGGTGTCGCTCTGGCTGACGACGCGCAGCGAGGCGCTGGACTGGGTGGAGTCGGTGCCGAGGTAGTGGTTGTCGAGGAAGAAGAAGGCGCGCTGGTTGTAGCCGTCGGCGGAGCCGGTGCGTGTCCCGATCAGCACCCGCAGCGTCTGGGTCGGGTGGTAGTCGGAGAGGTCCCCCGCGGTGTACCCGTGGGCGGCGATGACCGCGGCCGCGGCGGTCGCTTCGGCAGAGGGGGCCTGACCGGCCGACTGCCCTCCACCGTGCACGAACGCGGGCGCGGGCGCCGTGCGCGTGGTGCTGGTGGACTGTTCGCTCGCGCCCGGCGCGCCGCTGCCCCCGGTGGTCGTCGTGGTGGGCGTGGTGCGGGCGGGCGTGGAGACGGTGGAGGAGGTGTGTGCTGCGGAGGGCCCGCCCGCGGCGGCAACGGGGGCGCTGGAGACGGTGACTGTCTTCGTCCCACCCCCGCAGCCCCCGAGCAGCACGCCTCCCACGGCTCCGAGAGCCAGCGCGCATGCCATCGGCAACGCCCGTCGAGTCATCGCCCCACTATTCGCCGCCGCGCGGACACTCACCTGCTCCCAACACGGCCGCGAGCAAGGGGTTGCGCCCGCGGCCGCCCGGTGGCTGGGCTGGGGTGCGCATCCGCGCGGGCATGTTCGGGCACACGCGCACGGGCGCTGGGCTTCCGTGCCCAGCGACGGCCCTCATCGGCTCCACCTCGCGCATCCAACGCGACCCTTGACAACATTATTAGCGGCTGCTAATCTCATTTTAGTTAGCAATCACTAATCTCCCAACCCGCCGCCGACCTCTCCGGCGCGGCGGGGGTGGGGTGGCAGAGACGGTGAGGAGGACGAAGATGAACAGCTCGCGCACCAACAACTGGACCCTCGGGATCGTCTCCACGGCGCTGTTCATGGTGGTGCTCGACAACCTCGTGGTGTCGATCGCGCTCCCCTCGATCCACCGCGACCTCGGCGCCTCGATCCAGTCGCTGGAGTGGACCGTCAACGCCTACGTGCTGGCGTACGCGGTGCTGTTGCTGACCGGCGCCGCGCTCGGCGACCGCTTCGGGCGCAAGCGCATGTTCCTCGCGGGCCTCGCGCTGTTCACCGCCGCCTCCGCCGCCGCCGCGCTGGCACCCAGCACCGAGCTGCTCGTGGCCGCCCGCGCGCTGCAGGGGATGGGAGCGGCGATGGTCACGCCGCTGACGCTCACGCTGCTCGCCGAGGCGTTCCCCGCCACCCGCCGCGGGATGGCGTTGGGCGTGTGGTCGGGCGTCTCCGGCTCGGCCGTCGCGCTCGGCCCGCTGGTCGGGGGCGCGGTGGTGCAGAGCATCTCGTGGCATTGGATCTTCTGGATCAACGTACCGATCGGCCTCGTGCTGCTGCCGTTGGCCGCCGCACGCCTGCGCGAGAGCCACGGCCCCAACGGCGCGCTCGACCTGCGCGGCCTGGCGCTGGCGTCCGCCGGCGCGTTCGGCATCGTGTTCGGGATCGTACGCGCGCAGTCGCTCGGCTGGACCTCCACCACGATCCTCGTCTCGCTGAGTGCGGGCGCAGTCCTGCTGGCGTTGTTCGTCGCGTGGGAGCGCTGCGCACGCGAACCGATGCTGCCGATGTCATTCTTCACCCGCCGCGCGTTCGCGGTGACCAACTTCGCTTCGCTCACAATGTACTTCGGGATGTTCGGGTCGATTTTCTTCCTATCTCAGTTCATGCAGGACGTGCTCGGCAACAGCCCGTTGCAGGCGGGGCTGAAGATCCTCGTGTGGACCGGCGCCACGATGGTGGTAGCCCCGTTCGCGGGGATTTTCTCGCAGCGCTTCGGCAGCCGCCCGTTCATGCTCTCGGGCCTCGCGCTGCAGGCCGGGGCGCTGGCGTGGCTGGCGTCGATCCTCTCGACCCACACGCCCTACGGGGAGATGATCGTCCCGTTCATCATGGCGGGCGCCGGGATGGCGCTCGTGTTCGCCCCCTCCGCCAACGCCGTGCTCTCCGCGGTGCGCGCCGACCAGGCCGGGCAGGCCTCCGGCGCGACCAACGCGATCCGCGAGACCGGCGGCGTGTTGGGGGTGGCGGTGCTCGCCACGATCTTTACCCACGCGGGCGGCTACGGCTCGCCGCAGGCGTTCGTGAACGGCCTGGAGCCGGCGCTGTGGGTGGCCGTGGCGATGCTGAGCGCCGGCACGCTCGCGGTGCTGGCGCTGCCCTTCCAGACGCGCCCCGCGCACGAGGGTGCGGTGGTGCCCGCCGGCGTGGTGGGGGAGGCCGCTTGAGCGCCGAGCCCGCTCGCACGCGGGTGCCCGCCGCGGAGCGCCGCGAGGAGCTGATTGCCGCCGCCGTGCACGAGTTCGCGCACGGCGGCTTGCACGGCACGCCCGTGGAGCGCATCGCGCGGCGCGTGGGCGTCGCCCAGCCGTACGTGTTCACGCTGTTCGGCAACAAGCGCGAGCTGTTCCTCGCCGCGCTGGAGCGCAGCTTCGAACGGATTGCGGCGACCTTCGAGCGCGCCGCCGCCGACTTCCGCGAGGGGCGGGCGCCGGCCGAGTGCGAGGACGCCCTGGAAGCGATGGGCAAGGCCTATGTGGAGCTGCTCTCCAGCGACCGCGACTACCTGATGCTCCAGCATCAGTCGTACGCCGCCTGCGACGACGAGCTGGTGCGCGCCCGCGTGCGCCACCGCTACGCCGAGCTGGTGGGCCTCGCGCAGCGGCTGTCGGGCGCCGAGGACGAGCGGATCGACGACTTCTTCAGGCACGGCATGGCGCTCAACGTCGCCGCCGCGCTCGGCGTGGAAGACCTCTCCAGCGGCTGTGCCTGGGTCAAGTCCGAGCTCGCCACGGGGTAGCGCCGCCGGCGCGGGGCTGCCGCCGGATCGTCTCGAGATGAGCCAGCACGGCGCGGGGCTGCCCTTCGGGCGTCTCGAGATGAGCCAGCACGGCGCGGGGCTGCCCTTCGGGCGTCTCGGGATGAGCCGGCACGGCGCGGGGCTGTCCTTCGGGCGTCTCGGGATGAGCCGGCACGGTGCAGGGCTGCCCTTCGGGCGTCTTGGGATGAGCCGGCCGGTGTGGTGCCACCTTTCGAGCGTCTCGAGATGACCCGGCGCGGCCGCGGGATGTCAAAGCGCGGCTTGCGTATGCCCTACCATTGATGACGTCATTTCCGCGTCGACCGGCACCCCCTCGAAGCCCAAGCGCAGCAACCGCGAGCTGGCGCGCACCACTGGCTTGGTGGCGCTGGCGGTGGTGGCGACGCTGTTCGCCGTGTTCAACCTCGAAAAGGTCGAGGTCAACTGGATCATCGGCAAGGGTCAGGCGCCTTTGATCGTCGTGATCGTGCTCTCCGTGTTGGTCGGGGTCGTGTTGACGCACTTCGCCGAGCGGCGCTCCGCCAAACGCCGGTAGTCCTCGTCCTTCTGCTCGCCCGCGCGTGCCGACCCGTTGGTCGGCACGCCGTTGGTCGTGCCGCTCTGATGGGAGCGCGAGCGCACGATCGCCTCGACGGCCTGCTCGGGGCCGAGGTAGGGGGTGAGCACGACATAGGAGATGTACTCCGAGAGCAGCGGCAGCCGGTGGCCCCTGCCGGCGAGCGCCTCGCAGTAGAGGATGTTCCACAGCCCGCCCGCGATCCCCTCGATCGCGATTCGGGTGCGCGGGCGCCGGGGCGCCCCCTCGGTCAGCAGCGTCGCCAGCTCGTAGGCGAGGTCGCCCACGTTGGCGATCGCCGCCGGCCCCGCTTCGAGCGCTTTCACGGCGAGCGTCATCAGGCGCGCGGGGCTGTCCGCGAGGTGGGTGAGCAGTGCGTCGATCGTGGCGCACACAGCCGCCGGCCACTCCGTGGAGACGAGCTCGGGGGTGACGATTCGCTGCAGCAGTTCGTCGCCTAGCACGTCCAGCGCCTCCAGGTAGCACGCCTGCGCATCGGGGTAGAGCTCCGTCACCGCCTCGAACGGCAGCCCTGCCCCTTCGGCGATCCGCGGCGCGCTGAGGTCGGCGAATTTCCGTTCGCGCAGCCCCGTCTCGATCGCGCTGCGCAGCACGCGCGCGCGGCGGCTCTCTCCGCCACAAGCATCGGGCTCGAGCGCGAGCGTTTCCGGGAAGGGCTGATGCTCGCAGCGGTGCGGGCGCAACCTCCCCAGCGCGGGCGACTTGAACAGCAGCGTCCACTTCAGCATCTCTCCGACGAGCGGTTCGAGATCCTCGGTGTCGTCGTCGAGCAGGAGCATCTGCGTCGCCCGCCGCAGGCCCCCCACGATCGCCCGAACCACCGGCAGCGGCAGCGTGTCGGCGCTGTCGGCGCCGTCGGCCTGGCCATCGGCCCCAGTCACGCTGGCCTCGGCACCGTTGCCGGCGGCGCTCTCCCGCGCTGCCCCCTCGCCGGCGGGTGGGCAGCGGCCGGAGAGGGCGCTCGCGAGCAGCCCTTCATAGACGGCAGTCGTCTTCTGCAGGCGCCGCAATCCCTCCACGCCCGCGGCCTGGGACTCGGCGATCGCCAGTCGCAGCGCCTTCGGGTTCTGCTCCAGTTCGGCGCCCAACGCCTGCAACGTCGCGCGCAGGCGACGCTGCTGGTTGCCATCCGCGGTGCGGTAGGCGCCGGTGAGCCGCTTGACGGTGCGGTTGGCGATCAGGTCGAACGTCGCCAGGAAGCATTCCTCCTTGCCGGAGAACTGCTCGTAGAACGACCTCCGCGAGACCCCCGCCAGCCCGATCACGAGCTTCACGCTGGTTTGCGGGTAGCCCCGCGTGGTGACCGCCTCGATCATCCCTCCGTGGATGCGGATGCGCTGATTGCGAGCCACGCCCGGCGCGCCGAGCGGGTGCGGCCCGCGGGGCAGGCGGGCGTAGATCGGCGTGATCTTGGGGGTCGCCCGCTGCTTGGGTTTATCGCTCGCCTTCGCCGGCTTACCCGCGCTTCCGGCGGCCTTGCGTGTGCTCCCCGCGGCTTTGCGTGTGCTTCCGGCGGCCTTGCGCGCGCCCGTGCCCGGCTTGTGGCCCCTCTCACCCGGGCTTTTCCGAGCGCCCTCCCCAGGCGAGCTCCCTCCCTTGGACTCAGACATTCGACCTCCCTGCATCCTCTCGAAACTCCGACTGTCATGGCATCTCGTAGACAAGACATTTCCATGTCAGCGATTTTTTGTCTACAGCGTACTCTACGCAATCCCTTCCCATCACGTCAAGCACCACCGAACCAGGGGTTTTCCCCAGCAATCACGGTGCTTTTGAGGATAGCGCCGCCGCCGCCCAGGGGCCGTCGCCCCTCCCCGCGCCAGATGCGGCGGCTTGATCGCAGTCGGCTCGTAATGCGAGCCACCGGATGTCTACGACTCGTTGACGCCGCAAGCGCCGCCGGGCAAAGGCTCAGGCTTCGCCGGCCGGCTCGTCGTGCCGCTCGCCGTGCTCCTCGGGGTGGCGCACGACCACCACGGGGCATGTGGCGCGGTGCAGCACGGCCTTGGAGGTGCTGCCGAGCAGTTTGGACTTCAGTCCGCCCAGCCCACGCGAGCCGATCACGATCGTTCGCGCGCTGTGTTTCTCAGCCGCCTCCACGATCGCGGCCGGGGGGTCGGTGAGGTCCTCGACGGCGAGCGGCCGCGCGTCGAGGCCGGCCTCGTGGGCGAGCGCCGCGCCTTCAGCGGCGACGCTCTGTGCGCGCTCCTCGCTCGCTCGCTCCACCTCCCGCGTGACCGAGGGATCGAGGGGTAGCATTGTGCTGCCCATCCCGGTTGCGTCCGGCATGATCATCATCTCCGCCAGGCCGGGCTCCCACACGGTGAGCACGATCGCCTCGCCGGGCGCGAACAGACGGCCGGCCTCACTCACCGCGGCGCGCGCGGGCGGCGAGCCGTCGTAGGCGATCAGGATCGGGGGCGTGTCGGCCATCGCCTCAGCCTAACCGCTCGGGCGGTCGCGGGCCACGCGGCCGCGTCGGCGTCGGGTTGCCCGGGGGTGGTGGCCCATGCGGCGGGCCATGTCCCACGAACAGCCCGTGGATGTGCGGCTGGCGATCACGAGCATGGTGGCTGCTCAGTGCAGGATCACCCGCAGCAGGATCACGCCGAAGCCCATCGCCCCTCCGATGCACAGCTCGAGCGCCAGCTCCGCCGGCTTCGCCCGAGCGCGCAGCCCCGCGAGCAGCTCGAACGCCAGCAGGCTTGCCACGCAGGTCCACAGCGCCACGGTGACGCCCGTTTCCTGGCCGGCGCCCACCGCCCACGCGACCAGCAGCGCCAGCACCGGCGCGCCCGCGCCCCGCACGATCGCCCAGTCGCGCCCCAGCGCTCGCCCGAGCCCGGACAAGGTGAGGCGTTCGCCGGCGACGAGGCGTCGGCCGAGCAGTTCGGCGTAGGAGTGCGCAAGCCAGTACACCAGCAGCGCCACCACGACTGCGGCAATCGTCTCGGGGTAGGTGTCGCGCAGACTGCTCTCCGCCGCCAGCAGCGCACCGACGGTGATCGTCCCGTACACCGTCCCCGCCGGGTTTTCGCCCGGCAGCAGCCGGTCGAGCGTCCGGATCGCCAGCCGCCGCGCCCGGGTGACCGCGCCGGGGTTGTCTGCGCGAGGGGCGTCTGCGCGGGGGACGTCTGCGCTGGGGGTGTCTGCGCTGGGGGTGTCCGCGCAAGGGGTGTCCGCGCTGGGGGTGTCCGCGCGATCGTGGCGTGCTGAGCTCACCGACCACATGATGACCGCGGCAGCACGCTTAACAATGCGCCGCCATCGGCCGCGCAGCACATGCGCGCGGCTGGGCTAGGTTGGTCCCTCTAGCATCACGCAATGCGTGCGGCGGCGGGTGGTAGTGTCGGGGCATGTTTCGCTCAGCCGCCCACCTCACTTCGGTGGTCGTCGTGTTCTTTGCGCTGAACGTCACCGCCGGCTCGGCTGTTGCCTCTTCGACGAAGGTCGATTTCGGGGATATCTCCCATAAGGGCCTGAAGAACTTGGGGCCCGCCTCGACAGGGCTGAAGCTATCGCTCGAGCTGGGGATGATCGCCAACCAGCAGGGCATCGCAAACGCCGTGAAGGCGGCAAGCAATCCGTCCTCGTCGACTTACGGCCAGTATCTCTCGCTGTCGACGCTGCAGAAAAAGTATGGCGCTTCCTCCTCGCGGCGCAACGCGGTCGTCGGTGCATTCAAGCCCTACGGGGTCACGGCCACTGTAGACGTGACGCACCTGCGCGTCGGCGCGACGATCAGCATCAAGAACGCGCAGAAGCTGTTCGGCACGAAGTGGGACCTGTATGCGACCGGCCAGCCGAATCAGGCCGTGGCGCTTCCGGTCGATACGCCGAAGCTGGGTTCGGGTCTGAGCGGCAATGTCGACACCGTGTCGGGCCTGGGGCTCTATGTCACCCAGCGTGCATCCGCCAGCTCGTCGGTGTCCCGCGCTGCAGGGCCGGACGGCTTCGTTTGCGGGCGGCACGCCCACCCGCACGCGGAACGATCGACCCGGGCTGCGCCACCACGACGTACCCCGCAGCCGTATTCTCGACCGCCGGCCTGTTTCCGAACGAGATCCTCAGCGCTTACGGGATCGCCCAGCTACAGGCCGGTGGCTTGCAGGGCCAGGGCTCGCGCATCGCCATCCTCGGCGAAGCGCCGACGCCGGTCAACGATGTCACCGCGTACCGCAACTGCTTCGGTTTCCCTGGGACTGCGCTGCAGATCCACGGCGCCTCGAACATCGCACCGATCCTCGAGAGCTCGCTGGACGCGATGACGGTTGCGATGGTGGCACCAAAGCTTTCGCGGCTGGACCTGTGGGTGAAGGCGCTCGGGAAGGCCGACCCCCAGGGTGCCCTCGAACTGCTGGCCCAGCCGCTGCAGGCGACGAAGAACGGCACCCCGCTGCCGAACGTGATCTCGATCTCCTATGGCGTGTGCGAGGCGAGCGTCGCGCCGTACACCGCGGCCCGTACCCTGTTCGAGCGCCAGGCAGCCGCGACGGCCGCGCTGGGGATCACGATCGTCGTCGCGGCTGGCGACAGTGGCTCGTCTTCATGCGCGCACGGGGTGCCGTCCTCCCAGCTCAACAGCTTTGACAAGCAGAAGTCGGCGTCCTGGCCAGCGACGTCGCCGTGGGTGCTTGCTGTCGGCGGGACGAACCTCACACTCACGCCCGCGAACACGATCGAATCCTCAGGCGTGTGGAACGACACGGCCTACCCGCCGCCATACCAGCAGACCGCCGCGGGTGGAGGCGGCGTCAGCACCTTCGAAAAGCGTCCGTGGTGGCAGCCAGCGATCCCATCGCAAAGCACCTACAGAATGGTTCCCGACGTCGCCGCGTTCGCGGACCCGAGCCCCGGCTACGCCATCATCTGCTCGCCCGAAGTGCAGGGCTGCGGTCCCTCGCCCGGCCAGACGATCTCGTTCGTCGGCGGCACGAGCGCGGCCACCCCCCTCGTCGCGGGGATGATCGCCCTCTGGGACCAGCAGGCCAAGCAGTCCGGCCTACCCAACCCCGGGTTCGTCCCGCCGCTGCTGTACTCGATCGCCCAGCACGCACCCGGATCGTTCCTGGACATCACCACCGGGAGCAACGCCGTCTTCGGCGGAGTGTCGTGTTGCACAGCAGCCCCCGGGTTCGACCTGGCATCGGGGCTCGGCTCGCCGCTGGCCAACCAAATCGTTCAGCACATTCACCATTAAGCCCACGAGACAGAGCACTGTTGTCGTCGTGGTGGCGCCGATATGACCCTCGGCCGCCGTGCCGCAGCGCCGGCGCGATCGATGGTCTGGCTCGCGCACACGATCGGTCGCGTCCAACTACCGGCACACCCGTCCGGGTGTAATAGAGAAAGGAAACACGATGGTCGAACGAATCGACGATATGCCGACAGGGACAATCGGCTTCCGGGCCTCCGGCAAGCTCACCCGCGATGACTATCGCAAGGTTCTGGAGCCGGTCCTGCGTGAAGCCGCAGAATCTGGTGAGATCCGCATGCTCTTCACGCTCACTGCGTTCGAGGGACTCGAGCCCGCAGCCTGGTTCGATGACATCAAGACCGGGCTTGGACTAGGTATCGGACACCACTCTGCATGGAAGCGCTCAGCAATCGTCACCGATGTGGAATGGGTAGGGAAAGCGTACAAGATGTTCGCCTGGATGACCCCAGGCGAAGTCAAGGTATACAGCCCGGAGCAGCTCGAGGACGCCAAGAGCTGGGTCGCGGCGAGGCGAATCTGACGCCGTCGTCCTCGCCGAGGTCCCGCGAGGCGGGCTCCGCGCGCCGACCACGAACGGGGCGCTCGGCGCTAGGCCATCCTTACCGGACGAGCATGAACAACGGCCAGCGGCCGGGAACGCCCTTGAGTTCGTGGAAGCCCCGGTCTTCGAACGTGAACGGCCCGCCGACGACCGTCCCAAACACGGTGCCCGAGACGAGCACCTCGCCAGCGCCGGCGAGCCCGTTCACGCGTGCGGCGATGTGGACCGCCATCCCGCCGACGTCCTCGCCTATCAGCTCGCACTCGCCAGTGTGCACACCGATACGCACCTCGATCCCGAGCTCGCGCCCCGCGTCGGTGATAGCCAGTGCGCAGCGCAGCGCGCGCGACGGGGGACCCGCGAAGGTCGCAAGGAAACCGTCGCCGACGGTCTTGACCTCGCGGCCTTCGAAGCGGTGTAGTTCCTTGCGCACCTCTTCGTCGTGGCGCGCTAGTAGATCGCGCCAGCGGCCGTCGCCGAGCTCGGCGGCACGCGCGGTCGCGTCGACGATGTCGGTGAACATCACCGTCAGCAGCGCCCGCGCGGGCTCTGCCCCGCCCCGGGCGCCGGTGAGGAACTCCTTTATCTCTTCGACGATCGCGTCGCTGTCGCCGACGAAGGGGAGGGAGTCGACTCCGTCCAGCTCGACATGGCGGGCGCCCGAGATGTGCTCGGCCAGGTAACGCGAGTGGCGCGGGTCCCAGGCGCTGTCGCGGGATCGGTGCATGACCAACGTGGGGACGCGAATGCGGGGCAATGTGTCGCGCACGTCGAGCTCGGCGGCGGAGTTCAGAAGGATGCGGGCGTCACTGGGGCTCGCCGCGAGGCGCTGCAGGCGCGCGAACCACGCCGCAAGCGTTGGGTCGCCGGCCATCGAGGGCGCCAGCACCGGGAGCCCGGGACCGTCAGTCTCACCCCAGGCGGCGACGGTGCGCTCGGTCCATTGGGCGCGATCCTCCACGGTCATCGCCCAGTCGTAGTCCGCGGCCCAGGTGGTGCGCGCTATGGACGCATACATGATCAGCGCACCCACCCGCTCCGGGCAATCGGCGGCGAGCAACGCGCCTACGGGCCCGCCCAAGCCGTAGGTGAACACCGCGGCCCGCTCGCTGCCCACGGCATCGAGTACCGCGAGCGCGTCGTGCACCTCCTGCGCAAGAGAGTACGAACTCACCGACGACGCTGTCGGACAATCCAGTTCCGCGGCGGTCGAAGAGGATCAGGCGGGTGAACACTGCAAGACGCTCCAGCAGACGACGCGGGGCGGGCGACTCCCATAGCTGCTCGACCTGGGAGATCCAGCCAGTCATGAACAGCAGATCGAGGCTCCCATCGCCCACGACCTGATAGGCGATGGTCGCATCGCCACTACGCGCGTAACGCGTCCTGGGAACCATCACGGTCCGCTCAGACCGGCCGTTGGCGACCCATCGGGGTGGAGAGCCGCGCGATCGTCGCGGCACAACACCCGGCGGTCCGCACGCACCGCCAACACCCCTCCCCGCACCAGTACGCTGAACCGCTCGATCTCGATCGCGACCCTCATCCGCACAACACTAGACCCCACCCGCCCGCCCAGCCCATCGTCACGACCAGATCTGGGCAGCGTCCAGGCGGCACGCCACGCGTTGTCGCCTTCGGGCAGCCTGAAGCCGACGGGGTGCTTGGGTCGGGGAGATGGTAGATCAACGGTGCTTGGAAGATCCCGTCAAGTTGACGGCTGCGCCGGCGTCGAGTTGGGCGTTTTCTGGCGGTCGCGCGAAGCAGATATCTCCAGCGCACGAGATGATGTGCTCAGACATGAGGAAAGCGTCAGAATCAGAGCTGTTGGAGGAGGTGCGGCGATGCTGCGAGGTTGCCCGTGATCTCAGCCGCCCAGAGCCTCCGAGTACGTTCGCCCCTAGCCTCAACGGCGGCTCCGACTCTGTGACTGACTGGCGGCGTATCCTTGAAATACTTTCGCGGGATTCGGACCTCAAGTGGCGCATGCTTAGGCTCCAAGAAAGGCTTTACGAGGATGAGGATATAGAGGAGATCATCGGCCATCTCGTTGGTGGCGGCACGAGAGCCTATTACCTGTGGTGGAGTGGATCCCCTTTGGTGGATACGTTAAACTGTCCACGAAACGGGATCCACTCCAGTCCGACCGACGACAAGCCCGCGGTCACTCTGGAGACGCCACGCGACCTCGACCGGGTCAGCAGCTTCCTCAATATCCGGGTCAAAGATATCGAGGCCGTGTACGCCGAATGGAGCGCCCGTGGTGCTCAGTTCCTGACACCACCGAAGCAGCACCAGTACGAGATCCGTTGCTACATCCGCGACCCCGACGGTCATCTGATCAAGGTGGGGCAAACCACGGACCCAGATGGGGACTGGACCCCCCCTCGGTGGCTGTCGAGTACGGCGGCGGGGAGTCCGAGTGAATACCGAGATCACCAGCGAGATCCTTCACATCAACGGTGGCCAGCCCCGGAAACTAAGATCTCTACCACGCGCCGTTCCCGCGCTCTCAGCTAGCCGCTGCGAGACCGCTCGGGCGGGCGATGCTCCGGGTCGCCGCCGTTAGTACCGTGACGCTGAGGAGGTTTCGGTAATGACCATCGCGATCATCGGCACTGGAGGGATCGGATCGGTCATCGCCCGCCAGTTCGGCGAAAACACAGTGCCCACAGGTCGGTCCCGGGACGATCTGCGACGAGCGGTGATCTGGTGCAACAGTGGTGCTACACTCTCGTTATGCCGACAGCCCACCCCCGCATCGCCTTGACCCGTGATCCTGAGCTCGATCGTGCGCTGAGGGTCGGCGCATCCGTGCTCGGCCCGTCCAGGCCGACGGCCAGCGTGGCACGTGAGTTGATCATGCGCGGCGCCCAAGACCTTCTTGCGCACGCTGGCGATGAGCTCGACCAATGGCTGACCGGGCGAGGAGCTACACCTGCCACCCGTTCCACCAGCGAACTTCTGAAGAGCGCGGCAGCGCTCGGCCCTCATGACCCCGGAAATCCGCGTCCGCTCTCCGATGCGCTGGCTGAGATGCGCGCCGAAGAAGATCGCTGAGCATTGCCAGCCACCGAGTTGATCTATCTCGACGCGTCCGCGTTTGTCAAGCTGGTGGTACCCGAGCCCGAGACCCCGAGCCTGAGCGCCGCTCTCAATGGCGTCGTCCGGGTCGTCGCCTCAGAGATCCTCGAGGTCGAGGTGCTACGCGCGAGTCGTCGTGCGGGCACTGACACGCGTGGCGCTCGAGCACAGCTCGCGGCGGTGCGACTGATGCCGCTGACCGACGAGATCCGAGCCTTGGCGGGCGAACTGGCCCCCCCGTCGATCAGGTCCTTGGACGCGATCCACGTCGCCAGCGCGCTGAGCCTGCGCGAACGACTCAAGGGCCTCTTCACCTACGACGAGCGGATGTCAAGCGCAGCCCGCGACGCCGGGCTGGACGTGTACGCACCACGATAGTTCGCGAAGAAAGCGGCTAGGAGCGTGGGTCGCTAACCGGGGTGGTGTTGTCCGGCGGGTTTAAGACGATGTAGTCGTCCACGACGGTGGAGGATCACTATGGTGGCTGGGCGGCAGGATCGGCTGGTTGAGGTGGAGTTGGTGGAGGCGCTGGTTGCGCAGCGGGCGCCGGTGGCGGAGGAGAAGACGTTCCGGGCGTATGACCCTGACCAGGTGTTGTTGATGGCGCCTTGCCTGCAGGATTGGGTTCCGGATGGGCACCTCGCGCGGTTCGTCTCGGATCTCGTCGATGAGGCTCTGGACCTGTCGGCGATCTACGCCAGCTATGAGGATGGGCGTGGTTTTCCGCCGTATGACCCGCGGCTGATGGTCAAGCTCCTGATTTACGGCTATGCGACGGGGACGCCGTCCTCGCGCGAGCTGGAGGAGCGCACCTTCTCTGATGTGGCGGTGCGGTTTTTGTGCGCTGACCAGCACCCTGACTACCGGCCGATCGCGCGTTTCCGCAAGCGTCATCTGGACGCGCTGGCGGAGCTGTTCGTGCAGGCGCTGCGGCTATGCCAGCGGGCGGGGCTGGTTGGGCTGGGGACGCTCGCGTTGGACGGTGGGTGTCGCGCAAACCCCCGGTCTGTCCGAGCGGTTTTAGACCATTCTGGGTATGCCCCAGAACTTTCTTGAGTGTGATCGTGAGCAGGTGTTTTTGATGCCGCCGGACCCGCGGGATTGGCTACCGGAGGGTCATTTGGCGTGGTTCGTGTTGGCGTCGGTTGCTGAGATGGATCTCGCGGTGTTCTATGGCTCCTACCGCCAGGATGGGTGGGGCCGCGCGGCGTTCGAGCCTTCGATGATGGTGGCGCTGCTTTTGTATGCCTATGCGCGGGGTGAGCGATCCTCAAGGGGGATCGAGCGTCGCTGCGTGGAGGACGTCGCCTACCGGGTGATCGCTGCTCAGCAGACACCCGATCACGCGACGATCGCGCGGTTTCGCGTGCGCCACGAGGAAGCCTTGGCGGGCCTGTTCAGCGAGGTGTTGGGGCTCTGTCGGGAGTCGGGGCTCGTGAAGGTGGGGCTGATCGCGATCGACGGCACGAAGGTTCATGCAAACGCCTCGCATCACTCAAACCTCGACTACGAGCAGCTCGCCCGCGAGATCCTGAAGGAGGCGGGCGAGGTCGACGCTTGCGAGGATGAGCTCTATGGGCAGGAGCGCGGCGATGAGCTGCCTGAGCACCTGAGAACCCACGAGGGCCGACGCGCTGCGCTGCGCGAAGCCAAGGAGAAGCTCGCGCGGGAGCGTGCAGGCAGAGACAACACGAAGGTGAAGGTGCCTGACACGCAATCGCGGAGTGTGAAGCTCGTGCTTGATCCCGAGGTGATCGTCGCCCGGATGCACGGGCGTCAGGGGTGGGTGCGCGAGGCGCGCCACCAGCTGGATGAGCATCGCCGACTGGCGGCCGATCCGATCCCGCGCTCGCGCTCGGAGCGCCTGCTTGAGTGCGAGCGTCGCCTACAGGAGAATCTGCGCGTTGAGCGCGAGGCCAACGAGGCCTACGAGCATCACCGTGCGACTGCCGTGACCAAGGACGGCCGGCGGTTCGGAGCGCGCCCGAACCCCTACGTCGCGCCGGAGGTGCCACCGGGGAAGATCAACGTGACCGATCTCGATTCACGCAACGTCAAGACGCCGCGCAGCTACACCCAGGGTTACAACGTGCAGGCCGCCGTGAATGAGCATCAGATCGTCTTGGCGGCTGAGGTCACGCTCACCTCACCAGACTTCGGGCAGCTCGAGCCGATGGTCAAGGCCACCCGGCGCGAGCTAGTGCAGATCGGTGTGAGCGAGGCGCCTGGGGTCGCCCTCGCGGACAGCGGCTACTGGCATGAGCAGCAGATGGACCGCGTCGTGAACATGGGCACCCAGGTCTTGATCCCGCCCGATGCCGGCAAGCGCGACACACCGCGCCGCGGCTGGGATGGTGGCCGCTACGCCTTTATGCGCACTGTGCTCGCCGGTGACCACGGCGGCGGGCTTTACCGAAAACGCAAGGCGATGGTCGAGCCCGTTTTCGCTCAAACCAAGCACAACCGGCGCATCAACCAGTTCCAACGGCGAGGCAGATCCGCCGCACGCTCGGAATGGCGGCTAATCACCGCGACACACAACCTGCTCAAGCTCCACAAGCACCACATGGCCGCCCAGAGCCGCCTGAAACGCCACCCGGGCCGCACCGACGCCCGACCAGGTCCCCAGAACCCGACACCTACAGAGACCACAGTCATCGCCGCTGGCGCTCACCCATCCCCACGGCAACTTTACGCGACACCCACGACGGCACCAAGTTGCGCGCGAACGCGTCGCGTCACAAGGCGATGAGCTACGAGCGGATGGTCAAGAAGGAGAAGGAGCTGGAGGCCGAGATCGCCGCGATCCGCGCGAACGCGCAGGCGCTGCTCGCTGATGCTGAGCGCGTCGATGCGCAGGAGGACGAGCGCTTTGGGCCGGATCGTCACGGCGATGAGCTGCCGTCTGAGCTTCAGCGTCGTGAGCAGCGCCTGGCCCGGATTCGGGACGCCAAGACAGCATTGGAGGCCGAGGCGGCCGAGCGCGAGAGGGCGCGGCGCGCCGAGATGCAGGAGCAGGGCAAGAAGCCGCGCCGGCCACCGAACGGGCGCGATCCGTTCAAGCCGAAGCCCAAAGCACAGCGCAATTTCACTGACCCTGACTCGAGGATCATGAAGAGCGCCGACGGCGCGTTTCACCAGTGCTTCAATGGCCAGGCGATTGTCGACTCCCAGGCGCAGGTGATCGTGGCGGCGGAGCTCTCCGACCAAGCACCCGATGCCGAACAGTTGGAGCCAGCGCTCGATCAGCTCGATGAGAACCTCGACGCGACCGGCGCGGAGCTGCCCGAGGGCGCCGCGTTGACCGCGGACGCTGGCTACTTCTCCCAGGAGAACGTCAAGAGGACCGCCGCGCACGGCCTGGACCCTCACATCGCGACCGGCCGTTTCAAGCATTCAGAGCCACCGCCGCCCGCCCCCAGAGGGCCCGTCCCGAAGAACGCGACAGCCAAGCAGCGCATGGCGCGCAAGCTGAAAACCAAGGAAGGCCGCGCCGTCTACGCCCGGCGCAAGGCGATCGTCGAGCCGGTCTTCGGGCAGATGCAAACCGTCCAGGATGCCCGCCAACTATTGCTGCGCGGCAAGCCGGCCGCGCGGGCCCAATGGCGCTTCCAGTGCGCCATCCACAACCTCCTCAAGCTCCACCGCAACGGCGGCCTGGCCCTGGCTGCAACCGGATGATCCGACCCGTGGGTCGACCAGCACCGCCGATCCGCTGCCACCCAGCCTGCGCCCGCCCAGGCCCGTGCTCAGAGCACCAAACATCACCGCGACTACCCCGCTCTGCGCGCAAAACCCCACCCCGGCGCGTTAGCGACCCACGCTCCTAGCTGCGGGCGAGGATCTCTGCCGCGGTTAGCAGTACGCGGTCGGTCATCGACGCCTCGCGGCGCTTGCGAAGCAGCTCGCGCAGGTCGATGAGCTCGTCCAGCACGGCGTATAGGTCCGCGCTGTCCATGAGCATAATCGGCGAGCGGTTGCCCGAGCGGAGCTCGATCGCAGTCAGCTCGAAGCCGTTGATCGCCAAGAACAACCCGAGCGTATTCTCACCGCGTCGGTGCACCTTCGCGGGTGAACATGTCCAGCTCGTCGCGCGCCGTCGGGTTCTTCTCCCTCCTCGCCTCCAGCAAGAAGTACTCGCCACCGAAGGCGAACCGCCGTCGATCTGCTCGCCGACGACTCGAAACGAGCCGCGCGGGTCGAGGTCGAACGCCTCAAAGATGTCTACGAGGAGTTTCTCTAGCGCGAAATTGCGCGGCGTCGGCTCCAAGCCGAGGATCTCGAAGTAGCGGGCTTCGGTTCGAGCGGGATTTCCGCCGCCTTGATCTGTTCTTCTTTGGCGGCAAGCGCATTGCCGGACAACGTGCGCGCTCGGCTTCAGCTCCTGGATGAGCTCCGATTCAGGAGCGGTGTGGTCCACCTCCACTACCGCATCGGCGTCTGAACCGCACGGCAAGAATGCCTGGCACGTACCTGGCATCCTCATCGCGCGGACATCGCGATGGTTCTCTGCGCCCAGGGTCCGCCTTGCGCGCATAGCACGCGCGCTGCATACGCGTGCCCCCGTGGGGACCTTCGTCCGATGAGTCCGGTCCGCTCCGGCAGTCTCTGTTAGAACATCGCGACACAGACAGGAGTGGAGATGGACAAGCTGAGACTCAGCATCACGATGTCCGTCGACGGCTACGTCGGCGGCCCGGACCAAAGCCAGGAGAACCCACTCGGCGTGGGCGGGATGGAGCTGCACCGGTGGTTCTTTCCGCTCAGGGAGTTCCGAGACATGCACGGCGAGGAAGGAGGCGAGGTCAACGCAAGCTCTGCTGTCGTGGAGGAGCGGCGGGCGAATATCGGCGCCACGATCATGGGCCGCAATATGTTCGGACCGGTTCGTGGGCCGTGGCCGGATGAGTCGTGGCGAGGCTGGTGGGGCGAGGATCCGCCCTACCACCATCCCGTTTTCGTGCTTACCCACCACCAACGCGAGCCGCTGGAGATGCAGGGTGGTACCACTTTCTACTTCGTCAGCGATGGGATTGAGTCCGCGCTGGCGCAGGCCAAGGACGCCGCGCGAGGACGGGATGTCTGGCTCGCGGGGGGCGCATCCGTGGTCAACCAGTACCTGGCCGCGCGACTGGTGGACGAGATCGACATATCGATCGCGCCCGTGATCCTTGGTGCCGGCGCTCGGCTGTTCGATCGACTCGAACCCGGCGCGCTCAAGCTCAAGCAGATCCGAAGCGTCGACGCGCCCGGCGTCACGCACATCAAGTACGAGGTCAACTGACTGGCCCGCTTGCAGGCCGCCGCAAGAGCCCGGAAGCGCGCGTGCGAACCCCGCTTCGCGCGACAAGCAGGGACGCTTGTCCCGCACGCCCTCGGCGCGGCCCCACGGACCCGCCGTGGCGAATCTCAGGCCATCGGACGCCAGCGTACCAACCACAGCAGGCCTCCAGGGAGGCCCGGATGAACCAACCTACTCAGGAACTACAGCTACCTGCCGGTGCGCTCGCGGTGCTTGCACCCCGGCCAGCAGCAGGGCCGGCGCTGGCCTTCCTCCAGCTCCTCCTGGGTCCGCCGAATGCGGCGCTCTCGGGTAGTCTCCTGCTTGGCGTCCTCGACCCAGCAGATGAACTCGTTGCGGGCTAAGGGCGTGATGTCCTTCCAGGCATCGAGTGCCGTGGCGTTGGCGATCAGCGCCTTACGCAGGTCCGCGGGCAGTTTATGCACCACTCCACCGGGCACGCTCTGGCCGCTCACAGGCCCATGATAGGGAGCCGGCGGGCAAGCTCGCTCCACCATCCTCTTGTGGGACGCCCCTTCCCGTACGGTGCCGCCGGAAGGCACCTGCTTTCGCTGGTCACGGACATCCCGACGACGAGCCGGGCGGACCCGGTTGCGCGGAAAGGAGGCGCGCCCCGCGTAGCCAGCGAGACGCCCGAGTTGGGCGAGGAGGAGAAGTCGAGGTCGTGGTCCTTGACTGGCAGCGGACCCTGGGAGCCCCCGGCGCTCGTTGGCGCCCCAAGGCGCACCGATGCTACGCTCCGCCCCGGGCCAGCCGGGAGGTACTTCGCCACAGGCACGCAAGGCCGGCGTCGCGGGTTCTTTCGCAGCGGGGGAACGAACCGCTCCCATTAGCGGAGGAGAGGCGATATCAAGCTGACGCCCGGGTTCGAACCGGAGACCTCCGCCTTACCATCGGAGAGCCCGACAAGAGCCAGATCGCTAGTGATAGCGACATTTTCGGCTCCTTCGTTGGGGTTCTGCTGCCTTCAGTTCTCGGACAAAGGCGGACAATCGCGGACAAAGGCTACACGATCGTGCTGGCGAGCTTGCGGTAAAAGGATGGGCTCGTGGAGGCGGTAGGATAGCGGGGATCACGCCGACGTAGCTCAGTTGGTAGAGCGCCGCCATGGTAAGGAGGCCCCCGCAAGGCGCCCAATCTGTAGGCAGGACGCCATATTCTGCTCCTTCACGAGGGTTTCGCGGCTGTCCTGGTGCGGACAAACGCGGACAAATACGGAAAAAAACTATACCGGACTGCGGTGACGCTGCGGTAAAAAATGGAGAGCCGACGAAGGGACTCGAACCCTTGACCCCCGCCTTACCATGGCGGTGCTCTACCAACTGAGCTACGTCGGCACGACGGCTTCCATCGTACTGTGGCGGGGCCGGGGTCGCACCGGGCGCCAGCACCACATGCTACCATCTGCGGTACCGAAGTACCGAGTGATCCCATGCTGCGCGCACAGTCACCGATCAAGGTTCACGAGGCCACCAAGGAGAAGGTCCGCTACGCCGCCTTGATGGCGGGCCTCAAGCAGGCCGAGCTGGTCGAGCGAGCCGTAGACGAGTACGTGGAGCGTCACCGCGAGGACTTCGCGCAGCGCATGGAGCAGGCGCAGCAGGCGCTGCTGGGCGGCAAGAGCGCGACACTTGCATACTCGCTCGGTGTCGAGGAGGCCGACGTGCAGCGAGTCGGCGGGGTCTCCTCCGATCAGCTCGGCGGCTCACGCAGCCCAAGGCGCGCGACCTCGAACCAGGCGAGCTCACCCGAGGGCCAGTCCGCGCGAGGCTCCCACAGCTCGGCCTCCGCGGCAACCAGGACCAAGCCGAAGAGCACGTCCCGCAGGCGCTCCTCGACGAAGCGCCCGTCGGCCGCCTGAGTCGCGATCGCAACCCACACCTCCTCGCCGGGAGCGGTGACGTGCAGACGAGCGTCGATCAGCCCGCCAAATGAGACTGCGACATCGCGGCCTCGATGATCGAAGGCTTCGGCGAGGACTGAGGCGATCGAGTCGGCAGCGTCGTCGATGATGCGGGCGTTGCGCTCAAGCGCGTCGCGGAGTCGGTCATCGTCATCGGGCAGGAGCCGTCCCACTCGGTGCAGCGCAGCGAAGAGCTCGTAGGCGTCCTCGCCGGAGCCCTCTTCGCGCCGCGCGCCGGCGCATAGCCAGAACCGTCCAGCGTCGGCCTCCAGCCACGTCGCACCACGCCACCGTCCGTGGCGCAGCCGGTACACGAGCGGACGCTCGATCGAAAGGATGCGCTTCTGTCCACGTGGCGCCGTCGGCGCGACACGCCGCGCCTCACCGAGGAGCGCGTGGTCGAGCCCACCGAGATCGACCTCGACCGGTGGCGTCTCGATCTTCAGATCCTCACGCAGACAGCGAAGCGTCACTCGCGTTCGTCGTGCCCGCCTGCTCGACATGGGCAGGCACGCTATCTGGGAGCACGACAGCCGTGTACCGTCGGCCAATGGCTGACTGGACGGACTCCCTTCAGGTGTTCTGTGCGGACATCAGATCGATCGCGCAGGAGCACTTCGCGTGGGCGCGTCGTATCCCTGGTTCAGACGATGAGGGGGTCCATACGCCGGGGAACATCGAATCGCTCGCGCGGGCAGTCGTCTACCAGCTCAAGCAGGAGCACCCGGTCGCACTTGGTTTCGAGATGCCCTTGTTCGTGCCGGTGCCCGTTGAGTCGTCACGTCTGGGAAAGGCGCGTCCGTGCGACGTCAATGCCCCGTCGTGGTCATCCGCCCAGGATTGGCGTGGGACGATCTCCCGAGCGACTTGGAGGCGCCGGAAGCAACAATTAAGCGGAAGGACTTCGACGGTCTCGCCATGTGTCTCATCAGAATGCAAGCCGGCGGGAAGACCGATGAGCTGTTTGCAGGAATGCCGGACGATCGGTGCCAGTGCGCGCACTGGGGCTACATCGTCAGTGGCACGATGCGGGTACATAGCGCGGACGGCTCCCGTGACTACACGGCCGGCGAGACCTACTATTGGGCCCCCGGCCACAACCTCGAGGTCGTCACGGACGCTGAATACTTCGAGATCTCAAAGGTCGAGGACTACGACGTGCTGATGGATCACTGCAGGCGAGGGCTCGCAGCAGCGGCCGAGGCCGCGGAGTAAGACGAAGGCGCCGAGGACGCTCACCGGCCCGCTCGACCCTGATGAGGTGGCTAGGTTCGCGTTTCGGGTGTGGGGCCTATGGCCAGGGGGGAGATGGTCTCGTTGCGGCTAGCTGAGAGCGGGAACGGTGCGTGGTAGGGATCTCAGTGTCCGGGGGACCGTCCACCGTCGACGTGACGGATCTCGCTGCCGAGCTCGGCATTCACTCGGGCTCCCCGCCGGCCGTACTCGAGCGCCACTGAGGCGGGGTCCAGTCCCCCTCAGGGTCCGTGGTTTGCCCCACCTCGATCAGATGACCGTCGGGGTCGCGGATGTAGCAACGGATCTCGTACTGGTGCTGCTTCGGTGGTGTCAGGAACTGAGCGCCCCTAGCGCTCCATTCGGCGTACACGGCCTCGATGTCCTTGACCCGGATATTGAGGAAGCTGCTGACCCGGTCGGGCTCGCGTGGAGTCTGTAGAGTGATCGCGGGCTTGTCGTCGGTCGGGTCTCCGCCCCGATTGATGACGATCCAGCTGTTGGCGAGCGCGACGTTGGTCGGTTCTCCGGAGCGTTCCAACGTGCCGCCGAGCACGTCGGTGTAAAAGCGCCGAGAACGCTCCACGTCGTCCGAGACGATGAAGTGGGTCAACATAATTCCCTCTGCGGACGGTCCGAGCTCGGTCATCTGCCACCTCCACTGCTTGGGACTCATACCCCGCTCACGGACGGGGTCTACCGCCGATACCGCGACGATCGGGGACCTATCTCGTTCCACGGTACCGCTATGGCCTCCCTCATGCACTGGCGCGTGAGGAACAGGCCTCGCGGGTGAGCTGCCACCCTGCGAGAACGGAAAATTTCGATTGGAGGCTCATTATGCGCGGCGATATCGAGGTCGGGGCACGCCTTCCCGACTATGAACTGCCCGATCAGGACGGCGTCGTGCGCCGTCTGTCGGACATGCAGGGCTCGAATCCGATGGTGCTCCACCTCTCACGCGGCGGGTTCGATCCGAAGGAGCACCGCTTCCTTCACTATCTGGTCGATGCATACCTCGACTTCCGGGTCGGGTATACGCGCGTGGCCCTGATCTCGACGGACAACCAGCTCGAGATCAATGAGTTCCGCGATAGCGTCGGCGCGCAGTTCCCGTTCCTCTCTGACCCGCAGCGAACGGTGCGCAACGATCTCGACATCGTCGAGTACACGGACCCCGTCCACGACCCGATGGTCCCGCACACGTTCGTGCTCGCCCCTGGACTGGAGATCTCCGCGATCTACAACGGCTACTGGTACTGGGGGCGACCGACGGTCGAAGAGCTGCACCGCGACTTGCGCGAGGTCATGCGCAACCTGCGTCCCGACTTCGATCTGGGCGCACCAGGGTTGCGCGAGGCCTGGGATCGCGGCGAGCGCGAGCAGTTCCTGGTGAGTCCAGTCGAAGGAGAGGCGATTCGCTACACCGAGGGGACTGAGGTGGGAGTGAAGCGATGAGCGATGCTCAGCGTCGTCAACCCCATCCGAACGAAGGGCCCGACCGAAGAGATGCCCCGGCCAGGCCGCAGAGCGATCAAGCCCCACCGGTCAATGACCGTGCCTCTGCAGGGCCGACTACGAGGTCGTGAAGGTCGCCGCCCACCTCGAGTCGACCGGACTGTTTGATGCCGCCGGCCTTCACCGGCTCGAAGCCGGCCGTTCGGATCAACCGCTCGACTTCCTCGCCGGCACGGTCGTCGTCGGTCACGTAGAAGAGGACCGCCAGCTCCGGTGACCGTTTGCTTGAGGACTCGAAGATATCGGCCGACATGGTTCCAAACGCCATCGCCAAGCGCGCCCCCGCCGGCATCCACCCGGCTACAACCTCGCCAGAGACTTGCCCTTTCGGCAGGAGACGCGAGACATTACCTTGTGCGTCGATGCCGAGCGGGTTGCTCGGAACGACCACGAGCTTGTCGGTTAGCCGGTCGGCGATCTCGTCTATGACGCCCTTCAGCGCGATAAACCGTAGCGCGAGGACGACGGCGTCGGCGCCCTGCAACGCGTCGCGGTTGTCGCCGGCGACGACCGCAGCTGGACCGATCTCTGCAGCCAGGGTTCGTGCCGACTCACTGTCGGCGCTCGAGAGCCGCAGGGTCTCCCCGCCTGAGGCCAGCAGGCGTGCGATGACCGATCCGAGCATCCCGGTGCCGATGACCGCGGTCGTCATGACTCCTCGGCGGATGTACTCGATAGCCACTGAGGGGGGGTCCAGTCCCCCTCAGGGTCCGTGGTTTGCCCCACCTCGATCAGATGCCCGTCGGGATCGCGGACGTAGCAACGGATCTCGTACTGGTGCTGCTTCGGCGGTGTCAGGAACTGAGCGCCCCTAGCGCTCCATTCGGCGTACACGGCCTCGATGTCTTTGACCCGGATATTGAGGAAACTGCTGACCCGATCGAGGTCGCGCGGGGTCTGGAGGGTCACAGCCGGCTTGTCGTCGGTCGGGCCTCCCCCGACATTGATGATGATCCAGCTGTTGGATAGCGCGACGTAGGTTGGCTCCCCGGAGAAGACCACCCTGCCGCCGAGTACCTCGGTGTAAAAGCGGCGGGAACGCTCTACATCATCTGAAACGATGAAATGAGCCAAGACCATCTGCTCGTCGATGCTGCTCATGCTGACCTCCGTCGTTGGAATTGACTCAATAATCACGCCATGTCAGTGTCCCGCGCTTTGCCCGCCGTCGATGTGCAAGATCTCTCCAGTCACGAACGGCGCCGACTCGAGATATAGGACTCCACCGACCACATCATCGATCTCGCCCACCCGACCGAGGGGGTGCAACGCACCCATCCCCGCATAGGAGCTTGCGTCGTGTGTCGGTGTTTTGATCACGCCCAGAGAGACGGCGTTTGCCCGCAAACCGCGTGAGGCGTACTCGATCGCAAGCGATTTGGTGGCCGCGACCAGGCCCCCCTTGGTGAGGACGGACAGCGCGGCTGGTGTGCTGCTATCGGCTTGCTCAACGAGCGTCGTCGAGACATTGACCACGTGCCCGCTGCCCTGGTCGAGCATGTGTTTGATCGTGCGGGTTGTGATGTGGAAGAAGCCTGCGAGGTTGACGGCGATCAGGGCGTTGAAGTCCTCGAGGGTATAGTCCGTGAAGGGCTTGCCGATGTAGATCCCCGCGTTGTTGATCAGGGTGTCGATCCGACCGAAGCGCTCGACCGCCGCGTCCACGACGCACTGCGCGGTGTCAGGGTCGGCGATGTCGCCCTCGACGGTCACGATGCCCGAGTCCTCGGACCGTCCGATCGATCGAGCGGTCGCGATCACGGCATACCCGAGCTCACGGTATGCCTTTGTGAGGCCCGCGCCGATGCCCTGCGAGGCGCCGGTGATGATCGCGACCTTCTCGTTGCGCACGACGATGCTGCTCATGTTGGCACGCGCAGGTCGGTTTCGGTTTCTGCCGTCGATCCGGCGTTGTACCGATGCCCGGCGACGCGGCCGCCAAGCGGTTCGCTTCTCAGCGCCGCGGGACTCGCCCCCGGTGTCGCCTGGGACGACCTTGACTTCTGCTCGGATGAGAGGAAAGTACGCGGTCCCGCGTTGCGGCGCCATCAACCGATGGAGGCGATATGAGCAGCGACTATGACGTGATTGTGCTCGGTGGCGGCTCGCCGGGCGAGCATTGTGCGAGCGTCCTCGCGGAGGGCGGTCTGCGGGTGGCGGTCGTGGAGCGCGAGCTCGTGGGCGGGGAGTGCTCCTACTGGGCTTGCATTCCCTCCAAGACGCTGCTGCGGCCGGGCGAGGCGGTCCATGGGGCGCGCGAGGCCGCCGCGACCGCGGAAGTGGATGTGCAGGCGGCGCTTGCCTGGCGTGACTTCATGGTCTCCGACTACTCCGACGCCGGTCAGGAGCGCTTCCTTGCCGATCACGGCATCGAGCTGCTGCGCGGCAGCGGGCGGCTCGCGGGCCCTGGGGTCGTGGAGGTCGACGGTGTGCGCCACACCGCGGAGCACGTGGTTCTCGCGAACGGTGCCGATCCGGTCGTGCCGCCCGTGCCTGGCTTGCGCGATCTCGACGGCGTTTGGACCAACCGCGAGGTGACATCCATGAAGGCCGTTCCCCGCCGTCTGCTGATCCTCGGTGGCGGCCCGGTCGGCGTGGAGATGGCGCAGGCAGTTCGTCGGCTCGGCGGCGAGGTGGCTGTGATCGACATGGCCGAGCACGTGCTCGGGCGGGAGCCCGCGCCGCTCGGTGAGGCGCTCGGCGAGGTCCTGCGCGGTGAGGGCATCGAGCTCGTCCTGTCCGCGAACGTGAGTGCGGCACGACGCGAGGGCGAGGACTATGTCGTCGAGATCGACGACGGGCGCGAGCTGCGCGGCGAGAAGCTGCTCGTCGCCACTGGCCGGCGTCCGCGCGTGCTCGGGCTCGGCTTGGAGACCGTCGGCGTTGAGGCCGACGCACACGGAGTTCCGGTCGACGCGCACCTGCGGGCGGCGGCGAACGTGTGGGCGATCGGCGACGTAAACGGGCAGTGGCCGCTCACCCACGTCGGCAAGTACGAGGGCGAGGTGGTCGCCGCGAACATCCTCGGCGAGTCGCGAAAGGCCAACTACGAGGCCGTTCCCCGGGTCGTCTACACCGACCCGCAAGCCGCGGCGGTGGGCGCCTCCGCCGGCCGTTTCAGCGCCATGGTCCCGCTGTCGGAGGTGTCGAAGACAGCGACCTACACGCGCGCCTACACCGACAGCAACGGTTTCCTGACGCTGCTCAGCGACGGCGAGCGGCTGACCGGTGCCTACGCGCTCGGCCCCGAGGCGGGCGAGTGGCTGCAGCAGGCGACGCTCGCGATCCGCGCCCACATCCCACTCGACGTCCTCACCGACACGATCCAGCCGTTCCCGACGTTCTCGGAGATCTTCGTCGCCGCGCTGAAGACGCTCCGCGGGGAGATCGCGGCAGCGCCCAAGGCCGTCGGTGCGGAACCACCAATGGCGAGCTGACGGACAGACTACGACGACCGCAACGGGTGCGCGTGTCGATGCGCGTCGACGAAGACGCCACGTTGGACTGAGTGCCGCTGCGCGAGGCGAAGCCTTGACCTGGGTGAGCGCTACAAGCAGGAGACGAGCTCGGCCACGATTTCCGCGGCGGGCTGTGATTGCCTGGCGAGCGCAACGCTCTGTCCGGCCCACAGCGATAGCGCCTCGATCTCACCGGTCGTTCCGACCATCGGGGGCGCGGGGGAATATCGAAGGATGGGTTCGCCTGAAGCGAACTGCGCTATCAGCCCTTCTCCTGGTCGACTTCCCAGTGGCGGCCGGTCCGCGGTCTCCCACATCTCGGCGGTCGAGTTGTGGATGGCGCGGTGCGGGGAGGCCGGCCATCCCACGTCATACAGGTCGGGGTACCACTCCGCATCGGTCTCCGTCGCGGCGATCAGGCGGCGCCGATACTCCTCGTGGATCGGCATCTCATCGGCCAACAGGAACCGCGTGCCGAGCAAGGCGGCCTGCGCGCCAAGGGCGAGCACGGCCGCGACCCCTCGCGCATCGCCGATCCCACCGGCTGCGATGACCGGCACCGGTGCCACCGCGTCGACCACCGCCGGCACCAACGGGAGCGTTGCCACGTCACCCCACACGTGTCCGCCGGCCTCCCAGCCCTGCGCAACGACGATGTCCACTCCACATCCGGCCGCGCGCCGCGCTTCCTCGGCACTGCCGACCGTGTGCATCACAAGCCCTCCGGCGTCGTGCACCGGCCCGACATAGCTGTCGGGATCGCCCCAGATGAAGGACACGATCCGCAGGCCGGCGGCAAGCGACTGATCGACCCGACGGTGCTGATCGGTGTTGAGAACGAAGTTGCCCGCAAACGGTCGGTCGGTGAGGGTTGCCGCTGCGCGAACCGGGTCTCCGGCGTCATCGGCCCATGACAGCCCCATGCTGCCGAGACCGCCGGCATTTGAGACGGCGGCGGGCAAGCGAGGATCCACAGCCAGTGGTGCCTCGACGATCGGATGTTCGATCCCCAGCAGCTCGCACACCGGCGTGTGGGCACTCATCGGGATGGCCTCTTTTTCTGGCGCTCGCGGCGCCGGTTGACTAGGCTCAATGTAGACCCGAACGGCTTCCGGCGCGCCCGGGTTACCACCGGCTCAACCCCCGTGCCGCGGACCGGGCCGGACTCGTGGAGGACCGGGTGCGATTGGACGGGACGGCGGCCATCGTGGTCGTCACTCCTCAACCATAGACAGGAGCAGACCATGCGCAGCGATATCACCACCGGCGCCACCTTCCCCGATTACGAACTGCCCGACCACGAGAACGTGCCCCGCAAGCTCAGCGAGATCCAGGGCGAGGACCCCATGATTCTCACGCTCGCGCGCGGGAACTACTGTCCCAAGGAGCACCAGCAGCACCTCGAGCTCGCCGCCAACTACCCCAAGATCGCGGTCGCCTACACAAAAGTCGCCACGATCTCGACCGACACCCATCACTCAAGCCAGGAGTTCCGCGCGTCGGTCGGCGCGCAGTGGCCGTTCCTCTCCGACCCGGACCGGACCGTCCAGAAGGACCTCGACATCCAGGAGTACACCGACCCCGAGCACGACCCGATGATCCCCCACACCCTCGTGCTTCAGCCCGGGCTGGTCATCCACAGCATCTACAACGGCTACTGGTTCTGGGGACGCCCATCCTTCGCGGATCTCTCCCACGACCTATGTGCCGTGACCAGCGAGATCCGCCCCGACTGGGATCTGAGCAAGCCCGGGCTGCGCGAAGCGTGGGATGCGGGCGACTACTCGCCGTTTCACGGGTGGAACAAGCGCTCCCCTCAGTCGACGCCGACGTCTTACAATTCCTGACACCGCGGTTGCGACTAAACAGCGCGGGCATGCATACCTTTGCGCGCCCCGCTCATTCACCCATCGAGGAGATTCCCCAATGAGTCGAACCCACCAGCCAGACCAAGCCGTCTTCAGGTCGGTTCTCCCGGAGGACATCGACTGGAAGCCATTCCCGGCATTCCCACCTTCTGTCCGGCTGGCCGTCGTTGTCGGCCAGCCCTCCGAGGCCGCCCCCTACGTGATCAGAGTCAAAGTGCCCGGCGGCGTGAAGCTGATGCCACACACGCACCCCGAGGACCGAGTGTACACCGTCATTTCCGGGGTCTTCTACATCGGCATCGGCGATCGCTTCGACGACGATAAGCTGCAAGCGTATCCGCCGGGTAGCGTCATCGTTCTACCTGGCGATACCCACCATTTTCACTGGGCCAAGTCAGGCGAATATGTCAGTCAGGTGACGGCGATTGGGCCGCTTGGCCTCGAATACGTGGACTCCAAAGACGATCCACAGAACAAGGAAGGACAAGACGAGGGCGCACACGCGGCACGAAGCTGATTAGCTGCGGCCTGTGCTTGGTCTGCTGCCTGGCGTTACGGCGTGCCTGTTCGATCTAGATGGTGTGCTGACACAGACGGCCTGCACGTGCTCCGGGAACGTCACGGCCAAGCGCCGCCAGTGCTCGCCGTTTTCCACCCAGGGATCAAGCTCAACCACCTGATAGTCCTCGCGTGCGAACAAGAAGGGTGTCGAAACGTATGTCCAGATCGCGTAGGCGGCGAAGTAGAGGATGTCCAACCGGTCCCACCACAGCCTGTGGCGCAGATCCCCGAAGGCGCCGCGCGCGTTCTCACGGGCTTCCACGAGCTCTCCAGCGTCCGTCTCGACTTTGACCGTTCCGTCCTGTGCAAGGACTCCTCGCTGGCCGGGCGTCGGGTAGGGCGTGAGGATCACGTGCTGGCCGTGTGTCGCGACCCGCACCTCGACATCGCGCACGGCATGGCCCTGGAGCTTAGAGGCGAACGCAAGACCACCCGATGAGATCTGCACACTGACCTCGCTGGCGCTCTCCCATAGGTCTAGGCTCCGTGTGCCGCGATGGTTTGCTCAACAATGTCAATGGTCACGGGAGGATGTCAATCAAGCGCTGTCGGTTTGGAGGCGTCGATCTGCACGCGAGCCTAACAAGACAGGGCGAGCCAGTCCCCGTCCGGCTCAGACCGCTGCGCGCTCTCCGGTCGGGCCACCGGTCTCGCCAACTGGCCCGCCGCCCGGTTTCGGCTCGTCCAGTAAGTTTAATCGATTGCGGATCGACCGCGACCGTTCCGTGCCCACCCACGCGACACGTACGCTGAGATGACCTATGACAACGAACTCGCCCACCGAATCCGCGAGCAACTCGCTGACGAGCGCGGCGTAACAGAGAAGGCCATGTTCGGCGGCCTCGCGTTCCTGCTCGATGGCAACATGGCGGTCGGGATCTCCAATGGTGGGGAGCTGATGGTCCGTGTCGGCCAGGATGCGTCTGATGGGGCGCTCGCTCGACCTCACACGCGCATCTTCGACATGACTGGCCGGCCGATGAAGGGCTGGATCCTCGTCGCTGCCGATGGATTTGCGACCAAGCGCCAGCTCGGCGTCTGGGTTCGGCGTGGCGTGGCGTTCGCCCGGACTCTCCCAGCCAAGGGGTAGCGCGTGCCCGTCGACGTGGAGAGCTTGATCGTGCGCGGCTCCAATGATGGTCCGCGCGATGCGGCGCGCGCCAACCGCAAGGATCTGAGGCGGCTAAAGCAGATTCTCGAACGCAAGGCCGTTCGCGGCAACGGGTAGCGGGGTTAGCGCCGTCCTTCTACGCTCGGGTGATAGCCGTCGTGAGTCCAGGCGTGCTGGCGAGCGTTTGGTAGACGACGCAATAGCGCTCCGTCAACCGCTGTAGCGTCGCGAGCTGATCCTCGTCGGCGTCCGTCTCCAGCTCGAATGAGAGGCGGATCGCCGAGAAGCCGACGGGCGCCTCCCTCGTGACGCCGAGGGTCCCCCGGAAATCGAGATCGCCCTCTGCGCGCACATGCCCCGCTGTCACCGCGATCCCGAGCGATGTCGCGACCGCCCGCAGTGTGACGCCCGCGCACGCCACGAGTGCCTCGAGCAGCATGTCGCCTGAGCAGAGCAACGAGCCGTCGCCACCTGAGGCGGGGTGCAGTCCGGCCTCGACGAGCGCACGCCCTGTGTGCACCGAGCACGACACGCCATCGCCTACGGCGCCAGCTGCCGACAGCGTGACTTGCGCCGCACCCGGCTCGGCGAGGTAGCGCGCCTTCAGGGGTGCCTGCAGCTCACGAAGCTCATCTCGCTCCACGAAGGAAGCCTAGACGGCCGCCATGCGTGAGGCAATACAACGATCATCCCACCGACGTCTGGAAGATCGCAACCCAGATCCGGAAGGCCGCCCCGAGTGGTTCACGCTCGCCTATTTCCATCGGCCAGAGGAGTTGCACGAGGAGCTGAGCACGGCCGGACTCGCTGACATACAGGTCCCGGCGGTCGAGGGACCCGGTTCCTTTCGGGACCTCGGCGCCTCGCTTAACGAACAGACGCGCCGCGATGCTTTGCTCAGAGCGATCCGACGCGTCGAGAGTTGCGCAATGGACGACGACGAGCATTTCGCCCGGCGTTACTCGGTTACGGGAGCGATGCCTCCCAGCGCGAGATGGTGTACGGGACGCCGGTGGGTCCTCCGACCATGAAGATCGTGGTGTTGTCGGCGATTGCTCGGGCGGCGCGGAGTAACGCGGGATCGCGCACGAAGACGATCGTCCCGGCCGGCGCGTCGATCTCCTCGCCGTCGACCGTGAAGAGCGCGTGTCCGGTCGTCACGGCGAAGAGCTCCTGGTGACCGTTCGTTTGGTTTTCCTCGTCGCCCCACGCCGCGCCGCTCCGCCCCGCGCCTGCTTCGGCCGCGCCTGCTTCGGCCCGAAAGCAGTATTGCGAGGTATCGCGTGCCACTCTGAGCGAGTCTGTGACCCGATACGCTGACGCCGTGGCGTTTCCGCCGTCCGCGGACGGACTTGATGCGAGCGCTGCACCACCTCGCCGCTTTGCTTGTGCATCGGACGAAGACGGTTTGGGCTGCGGTCAGGCACGCGTAGCTTTTGAGAGGCGGTAGTGGGTCAGGCAGTCTGGGGTGATGGAGCGTCGGGTGGACAGGGGCCGAGCCGACCAAAGTGCCTGCTCAGCCAAAGAAGGCGGTCCAGGGGACGTCACCGACAGCTCTGAATGTAGGATAGTCTGCGCTCACTGTCAGCAAGATTATACTGGAGGTTGGAATGTCGATCGAGGGGATGCGCTTGGCGTGGCGAGAACTCGTTCCAGCGCTGGATGGCTTCTATGAAATAGCGGAGTTCGCGCTAGTGGAGCGGCAGCGATTGGACGAGGGCCGATTCGAAGAGCTGGATCCATTCGTCGGTCGGATGCTGGAGGCGTCCTCGAGGATTCGCGGCGAGGCGGAAGGGGGACTCTCGGAGGCGAGGGGAGCCAACTACCAGCTAACCGCAGAACTGCTCCTCGCCGTCGCGACTCTCGATGCGGTGCTCGCGAGCGACTTGGCGGCAGTGGAGCCGAAAAGAGACGCGCCTCCAAGGGTCTCCGACGTGTTCGACGGCTGGACTATGCCGAGTCCGCGGGAGGTCTTCGCAGAAGGACAGGAGGCGCTTGGTCAGGTTGCCGTCCTGTTTGATGGCATTCCCGCTGTCGGCGGCGGCGAGCATCGGCCGCGGAGCCGCCCCGCCCTGATCGGAGATACGAGAGACGCGGTCACCAGCCTTCTTGATCTCGCGGCGAGCCCGGCGACCGAGCTTTCAAAAGGATTCTGGTCTGCCGCGAGTGTCGGGGTGAGCGAGTTGTTCGGCGTAGCCGAGCGCGTCGATGTGCTTGCGAAGCTCCAAAGGCAGGTCGAGGATCTCATGGGCCGCGCGCCGAAGTTCCTGCGCGAGCACATCGCCAAGATCGCGACGCTTTGCCCGGACAGTTGGTTCGTCGACGAGGCGACGTCGTCGCTGGCAGACCGCCTGAGCGCTCGCAACCTGCTTAACAAAGTGGCGGCCTCCGAGTCCGCCTCCGAGGTATCCAGAAGCTGGATCGAAGAAGCTCCGCGACTGAGCTGGCCGGCAATCGACGATCTGCGCCACGATCTCGACAACCTAGAGGCGAATTACAAGAAACACATGAAATGGATACGGAAATCCGCGCGGGCCCTGCGATTCGGCGCCGCACCGCTCTCGCGTGTAGCTGTGGCCAGCTTGGGCCCGGCTGGCTATACGGTGCTGCCGGGGGTGTTCGCGCTCAGCACCGGCTACGTCGCCTATAGTCTCACGGACCGACTGGATGCGAGAGATCTCCACGCGCTCGATCTGATCGAGGGCGTCGTCAAGCTCGTCGAGAGGCATATCGAGCACTGACCGACGTGGTCCAACAGAGCGAGATCTGCGCCACATCGGCCGCACCTCAGGTGCAAGTGCTCTACCAACTGGTAAGGATGAGGTCGTGGGTTCGAGTCCCACCGTCGGCTCTACCTTTCTACTGGCCGCAAGACCGATGCACCTTTTGTCCAATTGTTTGCCGCGTGGGCGCGCGACCAAGAACTCGTCGAGACTCTGCTGGAGCCCGAGGGCCGCAAAGTGTAAGAACTTATAGGCCGTTGTACGCCCCCAACGGTAGTACTACTACTACCACCTTGGGATGACGACCCGTGGAGGCAGCAGTCAGGCAACCGGGGTACGCTCGAACCGCACGGCGTTCTCGAAGTGCGGTGCCCACGGCTGCGCCGAGCTCGTCCAGATCTCGACCGTCGGCTCGATCCAAGATGTATCGTCGATTGTCCCTGCCTTCAAGAAGGCCACTCCCGGCATCGACTCGATCGTGCTGAATATCGGCGACCCGCAGGCCGAGCAGAACCGCCGCTCCGTGGTGCTCTGGTAGTCCTCGCTGGCGGTCTTGAACGAGGCGAGTGTGCTGCCCTCAACCGTGAGCGCCTTGCTTGGTACGCCCACTATCACCGAGAACGCCGTAGCGGTCTGGCGCTGACAGTTCGCGCAGTAGCAAGCCCCCTGCCACACCGGCTCGGCGTCGATGCTGTAAGTCACGCCACCGCACAGGCAGCGACCTGTGATGGGTTTGGGTGCATCGGCCACGCACCCAAACTCTACACCAGCACCGATCGCGCGCCGAAATTCAGAGATATCCGACTACCTTCGACCCTCGCCAGGCCGCGGCGGTCGGCGATCGCGGTGAAGCCCATCAGATCGGTCATCGGCACGGCGACCATCTCTGTGGCTGCGCTGCTCATCCACCCATCACCCATCATCCGCTATCCGCTGTTCGCCGGACTGGCGCAGCGCCTACGGCGACATCACGACGCGACCGAAGGCCTGGCGGCTCTCGATGTACGTGTGCGCGGCGACGGCCTCGGCGAGCTGGAACGTCCGGTCGACCTCGACGCGCAGCCCGCCGCTCGCGACTCGCTCGAATAAATCGGTGATCATCGCGTGGACGCGGGGGTACTCGCTCAGCAGGGCCCCGCCGAGGAAGACGCCGCGCAGCGCGTTGTTCTGCGCCCACAGGTCCCTCGCCTCGATGTTGGAGCCGGCCCGCCCAGCTACCCCGACGCTGACGAGCGTCCCGCGGTAGGCGAGCGCGCCAACGCTATCGACGAGGTTCTGGCCGCCAACCGAGTCGAGGATCACGTCAACGCCCGCGCCCGTCGGTCAGCTCGCGCGTTCGCTCGACGAAGTTCTCGCTGGCGTAGTTGATCCCGTGGTCGAGGCCGAACTCCTTCAGGCGTTCGAGCTTCTCGTCGCTCGACGCGGTCGAGATCACGGTCGCGCCAGCCTGCTTGGCGAGCTGGATCGCGGCCATCCCGACCCCTCCGGCTCCGGCATGGATCAGGGTCGTTTGCCCGGCCTGGAGTTTGCCGGCGGTGAACAGGCACTCCTGGGCGGTCCCGAATGCGACCGGGATGCACGCGGCGGGAGCCGCGTCCAACCCGTCGGGGATCCGCCAGGTGAACATCGCGGGAACGGCCCGTTTAGAGGCGTGCGAGCCTGCCGTGCTGAGGGTCACAATCCGGTCGCCCACCGTGGGCTCCTCGACGCCGGCGCCGACCCCGACGACTGTGCCCGCGGCGAGGTACCCCACGATGTGCGGGACCGACGGCGGCGGCGACCCGGCACGAGCCAGGAGGTCCCCGCCCTCGATGCTGATCGCCTCGACGTCGATCAGCACGCAGCCCGCGGGGCACTCGGGATCGGGTACGTCCTCGTAGCGCAGGACATCCGGACCGCCGTTCTCGTAGATCACCGCCGCCTTCATGGGGCGCAACTCTACTGGAGCCTCTTCGGCCGCGTCGGCGATCAGGGATGCGCCGGAGATGGATCACACGCTCGCTAGAGCGCGACCACCGCGAGCGTCCCGAGCCCAAGTGCCACCGCGGCCACGGTGAGCCACATAACCAGGGAGGGGGAGATCTCGTCATAGTCGCCCCGGCGCAACGCAGCCGCCACCCGGTTCTGGCGCACCGCGCCGATCATCAGAACCGCCACCGCGAGTACGCCATAGCCAAAACCCAGCAACTTCAGTGGCCAACGGGCCTCTCCTGTCAGGCCCGGCAGGATTCGGCCGACGGCCACTGCCACGGCGGTGGCGCCGAGTCCGGTGCGCCACCATGCGAGCCACGTCCGCTCCGCGGCGAGCCAGGTGCGCCGGGGGGTGGCCGGAGTCTCCGGGTCGCTACTGTCGGGCGCGGGCGTAGGCGTCATGCAGGCAAACGTAGCGGCTCGACGCGGAGGCCGCCTCGTCGTGCACGAGCGCCGCTTCTCATCACGCCCCGGGCGCCGAACGACGGGATGCGACGGCTACACGGCGACGTCTGACTCGCGCGTCGTGAGCTGCACGATGGGGATCGTCCGGTTGGCCTTCGCCGCTTTACTTTCTCTTCCCTTTCGTGGCCCGTTGCAGATGGACGGTCGCCGTGCTGATCGTCTTACCGCTCAGGCTGACCGTCACGATCGCCGTGAGCTTGCCGTACCTCGCCAGCAGCGCGCTGCCGGTTCGGTTGAGCGTGAGTTCGAGCGTCTTGGAGGCGCCCGCCGCAAGCGCCGCGCTGCCGGTCGCGATCACCACCTGCTTCTTCTTCGTGGCCGCTTTCTTCCTGCCCCTGCGCGCAGTGACCGCGGTGATCTTGCTACCCCTCAGATGCTCGGTGACGGTGGCTCGAACGCTCACGGTCTGACACGCGGCGCCGCCGGCCGGGCAGGAGAGCGTCACGCCATTCGGTGGCAGAGCCACCGTGGCTGGCGCCGCGATACACACGCTGTCCGAGCTGCCAGGAACACCTTCCGGGCTCCAAGCGCTCGCCGTCCCCCAGTTCCCGCTCCCGCCCTTCCAGCTCTTGCACACCGCCTGCGCGCTGGCCACCGATGCCGCCAGGCAGCCGAAGGTCAAGAGGCATACGAGTAGCAAGCGGGTACGGGTCACGATGGGCTCCGGCCGAGCGCTGCTCGGCCGGTGGTGGGCGTGAGGACGATCACCGGGATGAGGCGCTCGGTCTTCTGCGCGTATTCGGCGAACTGCGGGAGGCGCTCGGCCTGCGTGCGGTAGAGGCGCTCGCGCTCCTCGCCTGAGGCCTCGCTGGCAACCACATCGAGCGTGTTGGTGCCGACCTCGATCTTGACGTGGGGTTGGGCCTTGAGGTTGTAGTACCAGGCCGGGTTCGTCGGCGCCCCACCCTTCGAGGCAAAGATGACATAGCGCCCGTCGTCGCTCTGGTAGGCGAGTGGGTTGATGTGGCTCTTGCCGGACTTCGCGCCGATGTGGTGCAGCAGCAGCAGCGGCATGTCGGCGAACATGCCGCCAACGCGTCCTTCGTTGGCGTGGAACTCGTCGATGATCTGCGCGTTGAACTCTGCGGGCGACGTGGCCATGGTGCTCCTTGGGACGGGGACAGGGCAGGCGCTGTGATGCCGACTCAGTGTACGAGTACGTGTGGGACGAGCTCAGGCGCCGGTTTCGGCGAGGATCTCGCCCGCGGCGACCGCGTCGGCGAGTCGCTGGTGGTCGCGCTCGTTCTGATCCGCGTAGGCCGCGGCGAAGCGCGCGATCGCGCGGTCGAACGCCGAGCCGGCCCCCAGGTAGGCGGCGATCGCGAGCCGGTCGCCCGAGCGGGCGTGCGCGCGAGCCAGCGACCACCCGCATGCTCGCGTGTAGGCGTGCAGGCCCGACTCGCTCAGCGTCGAGAGGTCGGCGGACGCCTTCCAGTCCCACAGCTGGCGGACGTAGAAGTCGTGTTCGTTGCCGTCCAGTCCGACGCTGCGCTGCCAGCCGAGGAAGATGTCGCTGGCGGCCTGCGAGATGCGCTGGCCGCGCACGACCCGCTCGCCGTGGTTGGCGAACTCGCTGGCGCCGAGATAGGGCTCTAGCACCGAGGGCTGCGCCTCCTTGGCTTGCAGCACGAGCGGATCCTGCCCGTCGCGGCCGACGAGCAGGAACACCCAGGCGCGCGTGCCCACGCTGCCGACGCCGACGACCTTGCGCGCCATGTCGACGAAGCGGTGTGTGCGAAACAGGTACTCGCGGTCGGCGTCGAGGCTCTCGGCGTACCGATCGAGCACCTTCTGCACGAACGCCGACTGCTCGCGCGCGTCAACTGGGCCGACGAGCTCGCGGATCGGGACGAACAGCGGCGGGACGTGGCTGAAGCGCAGCTCGCCGTCGGCGCGCTGGGTGAGCTTCTTCACCGCCCGCAGGCTCGTCTTGCGACGCGCGCGGGCGAACGGTCGCGCGAACTCGATCCGCCCCCTGCCCTTCAACCGCCCGCCGAAGCGATCGACGAGCTCGCTCGCCGTCAGGCGCTCGTACCAGACGTCGAGGTGACTGCGGCCCGCGAAGTTGCGCATCGCCTCGCGGTACTCGCGCACGCACTCCTCGACGATCGCCCGGCGGCTGTCCGCGGGTAGGCCCACGTCGCGGCCGGCGATCTCGGCGCTGGCCGCCATCCGCTTGACGTCCCACTCCCATGGGCCCGGAAGCGTCTCGTCGAAGTCGTTGGGGCTGAACACGACCCGGCGATCGGGGGCCGCAAACCCGCCGAAGTTGGAGATATGAGCATCCCCGCACGCCTGCACCACGATTCCCGAATCCGGCGTCGCGGCGAGATCCGCCGCCATCACGGCCGCCGCGCCGCGGTAGAACGTGAACGGCGAGACGAGCATCCGCCCGTAGCGGATCGGCACGAGCTCCTGCACGCGCGAGGCCGCCTGTGCCGCGAGCACGGCGATCGGATCGGGCCGGTCGGGCGCCGGGGCCCAGTCGCCGTGCGCCGAGCGGGGTGTGGCGCGGCGGGCAGCTCGGCCGCGCTCCGCGGACTCCCCGGACTGCAACCGGGCGTAACTCGAGGAGGGCTCAGCAGGCATGGCTGTCGAGCTCCTTTGCGATGTCGAACTCAGGGAGGGCTCAGCGGTCACGGCTGTTGAGTTCCTTGGCGACGTCCACAACCGACGTGCGCTGGTAGAAGTCGACTGCGACGATAGCGCCCTTGAGCTCACGCTCCCGCAGGCAGCGCTCGATGCGTCCGCGCAGGAACGGCGTCCGGCCGATCGCGGCGTTCAGGGTGGGGCTCGGCGGGAACGGGGGGATCCAGTAGTTGATCAGCAGCAGCGGACTGTCCGCTTCGCCGCGGTAGCGCGCGCAGCTCAGCTGGCCCGGGCGCGTGGCGCCGAGCGGCGTGTCCTGGATGAACGAGAACGCGGGCATATACCAGGCCGGCGACCCACCCTTCTCCTCGGCGAACACAACCAGGCGCTGCCCGCGTGCGATCAGCTCTCCGAGGGTCGGGAGCGGCGCCCGGCGCTCGAGCGTGGCGACGTAGCGCGTGAGCCCCGTCTGCTCGAACGCCCGCTCGATCGTCGCGGGGGGAACGTAGTCCTCGACGATCACGATCACGACCTGGTCGGGATGGCGCTCCAGGAAGCTCTTGATCGCCTCCAGTTCCCGGTTCAGTGGCTCGGCTCCCAGCTCGCAGAGAGTGTGGCACAGGTAGGGCTCGGGCGCGCCGTTCAGCGTCCCCACCCCCACGCGGCCGGCGACCCGGTCGGCGACGCGCAGGGCGCGCGTGGGGACCTGTTCGGCGACCTTGTTGCGATCGGAGCCCTCGGCGCGCAGGTCGGTGCGCACGTGGCCCGTCGCCGGGTCGTACACCCCGAAGTGAATGTCGATCAGCAGCGCCCGGATGCCGTCGTCGAGCTGGCGTGGGATGGGGTAGCGCTGATTGGCAAAGTGCCAGCCCGGCTCCGCGGAGGCCGCGAACGAGTTGTGCGTGCCCGGGAACACGACTTCGTTCACGCGCCGCCCGCACAGCGCCGCGGCGCCGTCGCAGCTCGGGCTCCCCGCAGCTTCGCTCTGCGGTTTCGACCCGGAGCAGCCGGCGAGGAGCAGCACCGCCGACGCGACGACGACGAGCCCCAGCAGCGCGACCACGGCTCGACCCACGTATCCCTGCCACAACCCGGGTGTCTCACAGTGGCGCCCCATTGCTCGGAGAGTAGGCAATACAACCGGTCGTCTTCGCGAGGCTTCCTCCTCGGGCTCGACTTCCCCTCCGGTACGCTCCCGCTATGACCGATAACGCCGCTGCCACCGACGCGAAGACAGACATCGACACCGCAGCAACCGACCATCCCCCCGACCCCCCCGCAGTCCTGACGGAGCGCCGCGGAGGCGTGCTGCTGATCACGCTCAACCGCCCGCAGGTGCGCAACGCCGTCAACGCCGCCGTCGCCGAGGGCGTGGCGCACGCGCTGGAGGAGCTCGACGCCGACGATGCGCTCGCGGTGGGGATCCTCACCGGGGCGGGGGGCTTCTTCTGCGCCGGCATGGACCTCGGCGCGTTCGTGCGCGGCGAATCCCCCTGGTTCGGCGACCGCGGCTTCGCGGGCATCGCCCAGCGCGCCGCGCGCAAGCCGCTGATCGCGGCGATCGAGGGCTTCGCGGTGGCGGGCGGCATGGAGGTGGCGCTCGCCTGCGATCTGATCGTCGCTGCGAGAGGCGCAAAGCTCGGCATCCCCGAGGCCAAGCGCTCGCTGGTGGCGGCCGGCGGCGCGCTGCTGCGTCTGCCGCGACGGATGCCCTACCACGTGGTGATGGAGCTGGCGCTGACCGGCGACACGATGCCGGCCGAGCGCTTCCACGCGCTCGGCGTGGTCAACCGCCTCGCCGAGCCCGGGGGCGCCGTCGAGGCGGCGCTGGAGCTCGCCGCGACGCTCGCCAACAACGGCCCGCTCGCGCTGATCGCCTCAAAGCAGATCCTGCAGGAGCAGTTCGACTGGTCCGCCGCCGAGATGTGGGAGCGCCAGGCGGCGATCTCGGGCCCGGTTTTCGCCTCCGAGGACGCCAAAGAGGGCGCCTCGGCCTTCAAGGAGAAGCGCGAGCCGGTGTGGCGGGGGCGGTAGCAGGGCTCACCGCGGCGTTCAGGGATCGGAACTGTCGTTAAGCGTAGGCTTTCGTGTATTCTTCCGCCGCCACGTAGACCAAAGCCGCCACCTATTGAATCCCGGAGGAGACGCGATGAGCCCCAGCACCCGTCTGCCGCATCTCAACAGCGCCCTCGGGCGGTATGGGTACCTGCTGGTGGTAACCGTGCTCGCTGTGCTCGCACTTGCGTGCGGCTTTGCGTCGAGCGCTTGGGCAGTCGAAACCGGCCGGATCGCCGGCAAGGTGACGAGCGCCTCCGGGGGCGCCGCCATCCCGGGAATCGAAGTCTGCGCGGAAGCGCGCGCCGAAGACTTCGTCGAAGAATGTGCGCTTACCAACTCCGAAGGCGAATACATCATCTCGGGGCTTGCCGTCGGAGAATACACTGTCGCGTTCTTCCCTCCGTCTGAAAGCACGCTCGACTATGTGCTCCAGTATTACAACGACGAGCCCTCGTTCTCCGAAGCGACCCCGGTGACGGTCACCGCCAGCAGCACCAGGATGGGTATCAACGCAACGCTCGAAATGGGCAGCGAAATCGAAGGACGAGTGACGAACACGGGAGGCACGCCCATCAAGGGGATCGAAGTCTGCGCGGAGTCGGTGGGCAAAATCTTCTTTGGGCGCTGCGCTCTTACCAACGCGGATGGCGAATACACGCTCGTGGGTTTGGCGAGCGGCAGCTACAGGGTTTTGTTCAGGCCTCTCTTTGCAAGTGAACTCAACTACATTCCTCAGTTCTACGAAGGCAAGTCCGCGCGTATTGAAGCGACGCCGGTATCGTTGACGGCGCCGGAAATCAAGTCGGGAATCGATGCAAAACTCGCCGACGGCGGTCAGATCAGCGGCAGGGTGACGAGCGCCGCGACGAACGCCGCGATCGGGAGCATGCTGGTGTGCGCATACCCCGAAGGCGGCGAAGAACTGTTCTTCGCCGGGTGCGCACAGACCAACGCGAACGGGGAATATACCCTTTCAGGTTTGGCCAGCGGTGAATATGAAGTGGAATTCACCGGCTTCGAGGGAGGTATGGGTGAAGTCGAATACGTGACGGAGTACTACAACGGCAAGTACGTGTCCTCCGAAGCGCAGCGGGTGATGATCGTCGCTGGCAATGTGGTTACGGGAATCGACGCCGCGATGGAACCCGGCCCCGAGAAGGCGCCGACGAACACAGTGCTGCCGGTCGTCTCCGGCACCCCGGTCGTCGGGGGCACGCTGTCGTGCTCGAGCGGCTCCTGGAACGGCGCTCCGGCGCCGACCTTCACCTACCAGTGGCTGATCGGCGGCACGCCGATCCCGGGCGCGACCGCAAGCACATACCAGGTGCAGAGCGCGGACGAAGGGCACAGCATGGCGTGCGAGGTGACCGCGAAGAACGTCGTGAAGAGCGTGAGCGCGCTCAGCGTCGGAGTGAGCGTCCCGGTCACACTCATGCCCCCGGGCGAAATCGCGAGAGTTTTGCCCAAGGTCACGATCGCCTCGTCGAAGCTCACCCTCTCGGGGCACTCGAAGTCGCTGCCGCTCAAGCTCCAGTGCAGCGATGCAACCTGCAAGGGATCGGTGGAGTTGACGGTGAAGGTGTTGACGAAGCGGCGCAGGGGCAGGAAGACGATTTCGGGCAGGGGGACGCTGGTGCTCGCGAAGGGATCCTTCTCGCTGGCGGCGGGAGGGAGCGCGACGATCGCCCTGCACCTGACGGCAGCCGGCAGGAAACTGCTGGCCCACGCAAAGCATCACCCGCTCCCGGCGAAGCTCGTGCTATCCCTGGCGGGCGGGATGACGAGCACCAAGTCGGTGCGGGTCAGCTGAGCTCCTCGAGCGATTCCAGCAGCTGAATGTCCGCGAGATCCTGCGGCCGGCCGGCGGCGCGCTTCATCTTCAGCAGGTCGTCGCGGTGGGCGATGGGGATGGAAAGGTCGCCGAGGGGGACCTCGTGAGCCCGTGCCCGCATCTCCTCGAACGATCCGAGGTGAGCCGGGAGTGTGAGAATGTCGAGCGGTCCGTGAATGGTGATGAGATGCCACTGGTCACTCGATGCGAGGAGGGGCGCGGATGGCACGGACCGTGAGCGCTGGCCATCGGGGCCGAGGATACGTGCGTCCAGGTCGAGTAGAGCGGCGGCCAGCCGTGTGACGTTGTCGGTGGGTGCGGCGACCGCGATGTCGAGGTCCTGTGTAAGCCGCTGACCGCCATGTGCCTGGATCGCGATGCCGCCGATTGTCAGGTAGTCGACGTCGTGACGCGCGAGCGCTTTGAAGAGCTCTCGGGCGTCGAACCGTCCCGACTGACCTGCCCGCCCGATCACCGGTCGGTGTCTGGCTGTCCGGTGGCCGCGGCGAGCCCGGCACGAAGCTCCGCTGCGACGGCGTTCCAGCTCAACGCCAGCTCCAAGCGCTCGGACATCGGGCGTTGGCGAGCGGCAAGTACTGTCTCGGGGACGGCGAGTGGATCGCGGACGCCATCCGCGCTCGGTGGATCGGTGGTGCGGGGAGAGCCTTCTGGAGATCTCACCGGATCAGCGTATCGAGCATCTTGCCAACCCGTCCAGTCCAGCCGACCAGCCTCCAGCCCGGTCGCCTCCGAGGACGCCAAAGAGGGCGCCAGTGCCTTCAAGGAGAACGCGAGCCGGTGAGGCGGGGGGGTAAGCCCATGCACCCGCGCCGCTCAGAGTGCGGGCAGGTGCTCGATCTCGGGCGAGCGCAGGGCGATGCCCAGGCCGCGCAGCGAGACGCGCCCGGACTCGGGGTAGAAGCACATGTCGCTCGACTCGCGGGTGCCGTAGGCGAGATAGGTGAGGCCCTGCTCGCCGGGGCGCAGCGCGTGCGCGACGCCGGTCCCCGCCGGGCGCGAGACGACGTCGCCCGGGCGCAGCGGATGCTCCTCGGGGGCCTGTGCGCCACGGTCCCACAGCTCCAGGATGCCGTCGCCGTCGAGCACGACGAAGAGCTCCTCCTCAAGCGTATGGCAATGGGCGGGGGCGCCGTGGCCGCCGGGTGACAGGGTGACGTGGTTGAGGCCGGTCGCGCTGGCGCCGGCGGCCTGGCCGCAGCGGCGGGCGCGGCCGTCGAAGATCGCGGGGACGTCGGTGAGGGCGGCAACGTTGGGCGGGCGCTCCGCCTCGGGCGACGGGCACTCCGGCGGGCCGGCGGCGGCCTCGCGGGCGAAGGGGTGATCGCCGCCGCCAAGCTCGATCCAGCGGGGAAAGGACCAGGCGATTCCGGCCCGCGGCAGCGCGGTCAGAGCGGGGTCGCGGCGCTGGCCGAAGACGAGCACGTCGAGCCCGCCGGCGCCTCCGCGCAGCGTGTGCGGGCCGCGCCGCGGCCGGTGCACGATGCAATCGTCCGCTCGAACCTCGCAGGTCTTGCCGTCCTGCCACAGCAGCCCCTCGCCGCCGAGCACGAAGAAGATCTCCTCGTCGGCGCCGTGGTCGTGGACGGGGGTGGAGAAATGCCCCTCGGCGACCTCGATGCGGCGCAGGCCCACGGTGCGAGTGCCGGCTTCGCGTCCGAGATCGCGCCAGAGACCTTTGATGTGGCCCACGGCGAGCTCATTGGGATGGCTCTCGTAGAGGTTGGGGATCTTCATCGCCGCGCGCGGCGTTTGCGCCGCCACTGGGCGAAGACGTTCTTGAAGCGTCGCCACAGCATCGGCAGAGCCTACCGCTCCCCCGGCGTCTTGCGGGGGTACTGGGAGGTGTCGAGGCTGAGGTCCAGCGCAGTGCGCACGATGCGCGACTGTTCGGCGGCGTGCGCGGCCGGGTAGCCCTCGCCGGGGGAGGCGCGCTCGGGGCGGCCGATGTAGCCGAAGTGGACATCCCCGGAGAGGATCTGCATGAGGCGCGGGAACATGTGCGCGCGGGCGCCCATGTTGCGGGGCTCTTCCTGGGTCCACACGACCTCGCGCAGGTTGGGGTAGCGACGGATCAGCGCGAGGATCTGGCCTTCGGGGAAGGGGTAGAGCAGCTCCACGCGCCCCACGGCGACGGCCTCGTTGTGCTGGCGGTCGGGGTGGCCGACGAGGTCGTAGTAGATCTTTCCTGTGCATAGAACCAGGCGCGTGACCTTCTCGTCCTGCACGCCGGGCTCGGGGAGCACCGGCTGGAAGCGGCTGTCCTCGGCGAGCTCGGAGATGTCGCTGGAGGCCTGCGGCAGGCGTAGCAGCGACTTCGGGGTCATGATCACGAGCGGCCGCTGCTTGGCGATGCGCGCTTGGCGGCGCAGCATGTGGAAGTACTGGGCGGGCGTCGTGAGGTTGGCCACGCGGATGTTGCCCTCGGCGGCGAGCGCGAGGAAGCGCTCCAGGCGTGCGGAGGAGTGCTCGGGGCCCGAGCCCTCGTAGCCGTGGGGCAGCAGCAGCGTGAGGCGCGAGGTCTGCCCCCACTTGGCGAGGCCGGAGACGATGAACTGGTCGACGATCACCTGCGCGGAGTTGACGAAGTCGCCGAACTGCGCCTCCCACAGCACGAGCGTCTCGGGGGCCTCCTGGGAGTAGCCGTACTCGAAGCCCATGCACGCCAGCTCCGACAGTGGGCTGTTGTGCAGCTCGAATGGCGCGAGCGCCTCGGGGAGGCTCTGGATCGGGCAGAAGGTCTGCCCGGTCTTGGCGTCGTGCAGCACCATGTGGCGCTGGCTGAAGGTGCCCCGCTCGGTGTCCTGGCCGGTGAGTCGCACGGGGGTGCCGTCGGTCAACAGCGAGGCGAACGCCAGTGCCTCGGCGTGCGCCCAATCGAGGCGGGGGTGCTCGGTCGCGCTCGCTGCGTTCCCGCCAGCCCCCGCGCTCGCGGCGTCCCCGCGGGCAACAGCCCCCCCGGCTCCTCCTGCGCCCCCCCCGGCACTCGCACCGGCGGCGTTGCCGAGGGCAACAGCCCCTCCCCCTCCTCCTCCTCCCCCCCGACATCCCCGCCCGGCTCCTGCAACGCGGCGCGGCGGCGTTCGAGCTGTTTGACGAGCTTGGGGTGCACGGTGAAGCCATCGGGGGTGCGCAGCAGCTGGACGCCGAGCTCGCGCAGGCGCTCGGCGGGGACCGCCGTCTGCACTTCGGGGGAGGGGGAGCGGTCGAGCTGGTATTCGCCGGTGCCGCTGCTGGCCGAGCCGTGCTCGGCGGCGGCGGCGATCTTCGCCTTCAGGCGCTGGTGCAGGGTGGTGAGGTTGTCCCACACGCCCTGCGCGAGCTGGTCGATCTGCTCCTTGGTGACGACCCCTTCGGCGGTGAGACGTTCGCCCCACAGTTCCGCCACGCGCTTGTGCGACTTGATCTTCGCGTACATCTCCGGCTGCGTGTAGGCGGGCTCGTCGGACTCGTTGTGGCCGAAGCGGCGGTACCCGATCAGGTCGATCAGCACGTCGTGGCCGAATTCCTTGCGGAACGCGAACGCGAGGCGCACGGCGCTCATGCAGGCGGGGACGTCGTCGGCGTTGACGTGGATGATCGGCACGTCGAAGCCCTTCGCCAGATCGGAGGCCCAGCGCGTGGAGCGGGCGTCGTCGGGGTCGGTGGTGAAGCCGATCTGGTTGTTGGTGATCAGGTGCACGGTGCCGCCGACCTTGTAGCCGTCGAGCGCCTGCAGGTTGAGCGTCTCGGCAACGACCCCCTGGGCGGGGAAGGAGGCGTCGCCGTGGATCGCGATCGGCACCGCGGCGTCGGTGTTCTGGTGGGCGTGGGGCCCCTGGCGGGTGGTTTGGGCGGCGCGCGTGGCGCCCTCGACGACGGCGGAGACGTACTCCAAGTGGGAGGGGTTGGACTCGAGGTTGACCTGGATCGTGTCGCCGTCGGGCAGCTTGTAGGAGCCGTGCGTGCCGTGGTGGTACTTGACGTCGCCGGTGCCCCCCTGCGGGATCGTGGTGACGGCCTCGAGCGTGGACGCGCCCTCGAACTCGGCGAAGATCGTGTCGTAGGGACGGCCGAGGTTGTGCGCGAGCACGTTCAGCCGCCCGCGGTGGGCCATCCCCACCACGACCTCCCTGCCGCCGTGGGCGGCGGCGAGCTGGATCAGCTCGTCGAGCATCGGCACGGTCATGTCGAGACCCTCGATTGAGAACTGATGCTGGCCGAGGTAGGCCTTGTGCATGAAGCGCTCCAGCGCATCGACCTCGACGAGGCGCTTGAGCAGCGTCTGCTGCTCGTCGTTGGTGAGCGGCTGGCGGAACGTGCCGGACTCGATCTTCTCGCGCAGCCACACGCGTTGGCGGTGGGAGGAGATGTGCTCGATCTCGTACGCGATCGTGCCGCAGTAGGTCTCGCGCAGGTGGGGCAGCGCGTCGGCGAGTGTCGCCCCGGGCACCCACATGCGCAGGATCTTGGCGGGGATCAGCGCCATCAGCTCGGGCGTGAGGCCGAGCGGCTCGGGGTCAAGCGCCGGGTCGCCCTCGGGCTCGACCCCGAGCGGGTCCAGGCGCGCGGCGAGGTGGCCGTGGGTGCGGAACGCCTTCAGTAGCGCGGTGGCGGATTGCACGGCCTGCAGCAGCTCTTCGTCGGGCGCCGCGCGCGGGGTGGCGCCGCGGCGCGCCTCCTCGACGGTGCTCGCAGCCGCGGCGGCGGCTGCCGCCGGCGCGGGCACGGCCGGGGCGGGACCGAGCTCGACGCCGAGCGAGGCGAACACGCCATCGTAGAAGCCGAGCTCCCCCTGCAGGTACTCCTCGATCCGCGCGAGGAAGCGCCCGGACTCCGCCCCCTGGATCACGCGGTGGTCGTAGGTGGAGGTCATCGTCATGACCTTCTCCGCGCCGATCATCGCGCCGATGTTGGCGAGTCCCACGGGGTAGCCGATCGAGCCGGTGGCGAGGATCGTGCCCTGGCCGTTCATCAGTCGCGGCACCGAGGCGATGGTGCCGAGGCCACCGGGGTTGGTGAGCGTGACGTTGGCGCCCTGCAGGTCGTCGGCGGTGAGCGTGTTGGTGCGCGCCTTCTCGACGAGCGCGTCGTAGGCGGCGAGGAAGCGCTCGAACGGCAGGTGGGCGGCGTCGGCGATCACCGGCACCATCAGCGTGCGGGTGCCGTCCTTCTTCTCGACGTCCACCGCGAGGCCGAGGTTGACCTGGCCGTCCACCACGCGGTGGGGTCGGCCGTCGATCTCCGCGAAGTGGTTGGTCATCACCGGCATGTCCTGCGCCGCGCGCGCGATCGCGTAGGCGATCAGGTGGGTGAAGGAGACTCGCTTACCCGTCGCCTTGAGCTCGCGCCGGCGCGCATCCAGGGCGGTGACGGTGAGCGTGCGGAAGCTCGTGGCGGTGGGGATCGAGCGCGACTGCTCCATGTAGCGGGCCAGTGCCGCCGCGCCCCCCTTCATCAATTCGGCGCCCGCCGGCGCGGCAGAGGAAGCCCCGACTTCCCCGGTCTTTCCGTCCACGGGGGCGGTGGGGGCCGCAACCGCGGGCGCGGTCGGCGCGCCGTTGCCGGCGGCGGCATCGAGCACATCGGCCTTGACGATGCGCCCCGCGGGCCCGCTGCCGGAGACCTGGGCGAGGTTGACGCCCTCCGCGGCGGCGGCGCGGGCGGCAACGGGAGAGACGCGCACGCCCTCGGGGGCGCCGGCCGCGCCGTCAGTACCGGACGGGGGAGTGGGGGAGGTGGGGGTGGGCGCCGTATGCTCGCCGTCGCCCGCCGCTCCGTTCGAAGGCGGTGGTGTGGCCGGGGCGGTCGCGCCCTCGCCGGTGGCGATCCGCGCGATCACCTGGCCGACAGTGACGGTGTCGCCCTCTTCGACGAGGATCTCGCTGACGGTGCCGCTCGCGGGAGAGGGCAGCTCGACATCCACCTTGTCGGTCGAGATCTCGACGATCGTGTCGTCGAGCTTGATCGCTTCGCCCACCTTGACGCGCCATTCGAGGATCGTTCCCTCGGTGACCGACTCGCCCGCGGCAGGGGTCACGACGTCGATCGTCTGGCCAGTCGTCGTGGATGCCGCCATACCTAGACTCACTCTAGCGCGGCGGGTGGCCGGATCGGATCGCCAACCGGCGGCTTCACCTGGCCTTCACAGGGCTCGGCGGTCATCGCGGCTGCCTCCCGCCGGCGCGACTCGCGCACGAACTCGAAGCTGCCGAAGAAGGGCCCGATGCCGCCGAGCACGGCGACCGCGGTGGCCAGCCGTAGCGGGACGATTCGCAGGCGCACGCACACGATGCAGGCGATCGACATCCCGATCCACAAGAGCCCGTGAGTCAACCCCAACACGAACGTCTCTGGCTGGGGCTTGCCGGCGGCGAAGGCGCAGATCAAAAGCGCGGTGTAGATGCAGGAATGTGTGAACGACGTCCACTTCAGACGGGTGAAGACAGTGGAGTGGCTCACGGCCCCGTCAGCCAGCGCGCCACCAGCGGCAGGGCATCGCCGGCCTCGGCCGGCCACTCGTCGATCTCCGGCGGCCACCAGGCGAAGGCGTCGTGCTCGTGGTCGGGCGTGACCTCGGCGCCCTCGGGCAGCCACGCCTGGCCGACGAACATCACCATCCGGTGGGGCAGTGCGACCAGTGCCTCAGCCTGCACGCGCGCGGGCGCGACCGACCACTCCTCGTGGAGCTCGCGCACAAGCGTGTGCGCGGGGCTCTCCCCAAGGTCCACCGCGCCGCCGGCGCCGAGCGCCCAGCGCCCGGCCCACGAGGCGACCCACGGCGCGCGCCGCCCCGCCAGCCAGCGCCCGTCGGCGGCGCGCGTGACGCACAGCGCGGCCATGCTGCACGAGGCGTCGCCCTCCACCAGCCGCAGCGCCCAGCGCACGGGCTGCATCTCGATCTCGATCCCCCCGTCCTGCTCGCGGTAGCCGACCAGTCGCCCGGCCATCCCGTCGTGGCTGGGGGAGCCCCGCTGCTGTAGAGCGGTGATCGCGGCGTCGGCCTCCGCGGCGTGCGTGGGGGACGGCTCGAAGCACTGCTCGCTCCAGCGCACCGTCACCTGATCGAGCGGCCACGGGCCGCGCGCGAGCACGGTCGGCCGCTGCAGGGCGGGTTCGGGTTGGGCGGACATGCAGGGAAGGCTAGTGACCCGGCGCGGCGCGGGCGTAACAGGGGTGTGGCGATCGCAGATGCGCTGGGGAGGGGGGATCGTCCACGTGCGCCAGCTCACTGCCGGGCGCCCTGGGCGTGGGGCCTCCATGCCCCACGACGAGCGCGTCCGGGGGAACCCTCAGCCGAGGCTGCCGCGCGGGGCGATCCATACGGAGGGGAAGGAGAGCGAGGTGTGCTCGGCGAGCGCGTTGTAGTCGCGGTCGTAGTGCAGCACGCCCAACCCCTCGGCGCTGTAGCCGATCAAGTATGCGTCCAGCCGTGCTCGCGGACCTCGTAGGCCGCGGCCGCGTCGAGACCCTCGCCGGTGCGCAGCTGCTGCACGAGCTGACGGCGAAGCTCGAGCTTGCGAGCCTCCTCGTCGCGCTCGGCCTGCAGCTCGCGCAGCCGCTCACGGGCACCGATGATCACAACACGAGGTGCCACGTCCGCCTCACCTCAGCCGGCAACCGCCGATGCAAGGGCTCCTAGACCGGAGCCTTGGCGTGAAAGACCCTGTTGCGGAAGATCAGGAAGTTGCCCGACACCAGGACGGCGACGGTTGCGAAATACACCACCTCGACCGGCAGCCCGAGCGCTGCCGGCAGGATCAGGGTCGATGCCGCGGTGAGCCCGTACTGCGTGCCGGCGACCGCCAGGTAGCGGGCTGCTTGGTGATTGAGCGGCAGGGCGTACTCCTCGTGATGTGCCCACACGAAGAACCGCTGTAGTGTGAAGTGAACCGACAGCCCGACGCAGGCGCCGATGATCAGCGCAATTTGAAAGGGCAATCCCACCACGCTGGCCAGCACGGTTGTGGTACCCAGGTAGACGAGGGTCACGGTGCTCCCGGCGAGAACGTAGCGAGCGCCCTGGCGGAGCAGGCCGGAATCTCGCAGGCGCAGGCCCCACGCTCGCAGCGCGCTGGGATCGGACGCGCTCGGCGTTTGCGGGGGGCGGGTCACGCGCTTAACGTAGTATGCCGAGGAGGCCCCGCCACCCTTCGTGGAAGCAGTGATCGACATCGAAAGCACGACGACCCTCGCCGACGGTATCCGCCGCACCGTGATCGAGCAGTCCAAGCGTGCGAACGTGGGCCACATCGGCTCGGCGCTGTCGATCGCGGACATCCTCGCCGCGCTCTACGGCGGCGTGCTCGACCTGCCCGCCGCTCGCCCCCAGCGGGACCGCCTCGTGCTGTCGAAGGGCCACGCCTCGCTTGCCCTCTACGCGGCGCTCGAATTGACCGGGCGCCTGCCCTCCGGGACGACCGGCACGTACTGCACCGACGGCACGCTGCTGGGCGTGCATCCCGAGCGCGACCTGGAGGGAGTCGACTTCTGCACGGGCTCGCTGGGCCACGGGCTGCCGATCGCGGTGGGGGCGGCGCTGGCGGCACGCCTGCGAGGGATCCTCGCGCCGGGTGTTCGTCGTCATGAGCGACGCGGAGCTCAACGAGGGGTCCGTGTGGGAGGCGGTCATGTTCGCCGCCCACCACCGCCTCGCCAATCTGGTGGTGATTCTCGACCTCAACGGGCAGCAGGCGATGGGCTACACCAGGGACGTGCTCGACCTCAACGCTCCGGCGCAGCGGTGGGGGGCATTCGGCTGGGAGGTGCACGAGCTCGACGGGCACGACACATCCGCCCTGCAGACTACGATCCGAGATCTGGACTTTGCCGACGGGAGCGCCACACGTCGTCATCGCCCACACGACGTTCGGCAAGGGCGTCAGCTTCATGCAGAGCGTGATCGACTGGCATTATCTGCCGATGACCGACGAGCAGTACGATCAGGCGCTGTCCGAGCTGCGGGGCGCGGTCGCATGAGAGACGACTTCGTCGCCGAGCTCGCCGAGCTGGCGGCAGTGGACGAGCGCGTCGTCCTGCTCACGGGCGACCTCGGCTACCTCGTGCTCGACGTCTTCTCCAGCCGCTTCCCCGACCGCTTCTTCAACGTCGGCGTGGCGGAGCAGAACATGGTCGGGATCGCAACCGGTCTCGCCGAGGCGGGGTACGTGCCATTCGTCTACTCGATCGCGACGTTCGCGACGATGCGCCCGTACGAATTCGTGCGCAACGGCCCGGTGCTCCACAACCTGCCGGTCCGCATCGTCGGCGTCGGCGGCGGATTCGACTACGGCCACAACGGGATCACGCATTTCGCGCTCGAGGACTACGCGGTGATGCGCGCTCAGCCGGACCTGACGGTGGTCGCCCCGGCCGACAGCGCCCAGGCGCGCGCGGCGGTGCAAGCCACGCGCGAGGTGGCGGGACCGATCTACTTCCGGATCGCCAAGCAGGGCGCGCCGGTTCCCGGCCTGAACGGTCGTTTTGCGGCTGGCCGTGCGCAGCTGATCGGCGACGGCGCGGACGTGGCGCTGATCGCGATCGGCTCGGTCGCCCGCGAGGCGCAGCGCGCGGCGGAGATGCTCGCCGAAGAAGGCGTCGACGCGACCGTGGCGGTCGTCTCGACGTTCAATCCCTCGCCCGTCGAGGATCTCGCCGAGCTGCTGGGAGGCGTGTCGCTGGCGATCTCCGTGGAGACGCACTACCTGAACGGCGGGCTCGGCTCGCTGGTCGCGGAGACGATCGCCGAGCACGGCTTAGGCTGCCGCCTGATCCGTGCCGGCGTCGACGCCACGCCGCGGGGGCTCGCGGGCAGCCAGCAGTTCCTCGAGGACCGCTTCGGCCTCTCGGCGCAGCGGCTCGCCGCCACGGCGCAGGCGGCGCTCGACACCGCCACGGCGTGAAGCTGAGCGCGGTCATCGCCTGCTACCGCGACGCCCCGGCGGTGCCGGTGATGCACGAGCGCCTGTGCGCGATGTTCGGCGAGATCGGCGCCGACTACGAGATCATCTTCGTCAACGACGGCAGCCCCGACAACGCGCGCGAGGTGCTGGCCGAGCTCGCCGGCCGCGACCCCAAGGTGGTGGTCGTCAACCACACGCGGGCCTTCGGCTCGCAGAGCGCGTTCACCAGCGGCATGCAGATCGCGACCGGCGACGCGGTCGTGCTGCTCGACGGCGACCTGCAGGACCCGCCCGAGATCATCCCCCAGTTCGTCGAGCAGTGGCGCGAGGGGTTCGACATCGTCTACGGCGTGCGCGTCGAGCGCGAGACGACGGCGTTCATGCGCCGCGCCTACAAGCTCTTCTACCGCCTGTTCCGCCGGCTCTCCTACCTGAGCATCCCGCTCGACGCGGGCGACTTCGGGCTGCTCGACCGCCGCGTCGTCGACGCGTTGAACGGGCTGCCCGAGTCCCACCGCTTCATCAGAGGGCTGCGCGCGTGGGTCGGCTACCGCCAGGTGGGAGTGCCGTATGTGCGGCCGGAGCGCATGTTCGGCAAGACGACCAACTCGCTCGTCAAGAACATCGGCTGGGCGCGGCGCGCGATCGTCTCGTTCTCCTACGTGCCGCTCGACCTGATCGCCTGGCTGGCGCTGGCGACGGTGGGCGTCTCGTTCCTCGCGCTGGTGGCGCAGCTCGTCCTGCACTTCGCCGACCCGAGCCTCGCGCCGAAGGGCTTCACCACGCTGATCGTCGGCATGCTGTTCATCGGCGGCATCCAGCTGCTGTGCCTGGCGATCATCGGCTCCTACGTGGCGCACATCTACGAGGAGAGCAAGCACCGCCCGCCCTACCTGGTCGAGAGCGTCCTCAACCCTCCCACCAAGCCGTGAGCGAGGCGCTCGACACGAAGCTGCCCGAGATGCTCGCCACCCGCTGCGCGATCTGCGATAGCGAGGGCAACGCGGCGGAGCGCTGGCGCGCGACGTTCGACCCCGAGGCGTTCAACGCCCGCGTCTTCTCGGCACGGCGGCTGCCCGACCGCGTCCACTACCGGATGGTCGCCTGCAACACCTGCGGCCTGGTGCGCTCGGATCCGGTTGCGGACGAGGAGCTGCTGGCGGCGCTGTACGCGTCGAGCAGCTTCGATTACGGCGAGGAGGTCGCCTCGATCCAGGCGACCTACGGCCGTGCGCTCGGCTGGCTCGAGGAGCGCTCGCCGCGGCGCGAGGCGCTGCTGGAGATCGGTTGCGGGAACGGCTTCTTCCTACAGCAGGCGCGACGCCAGGGCTGGAGCGAGGTGCGGGGCGTGGAGCCGAGCGCCGACGCCGTCGCGAAGGCCCCGCCCGAGCTCGACGGCGCGATCGTGCAGGACGTGATGCGCGCGGGGCTGTTCGCTCCGGAGAGCTTCGACGCCGTGTGCCTCTTCCAGGTGCTCGACCACATCGCAAGGCCCGTCGAGCTGCTCGATGAGTGCCTCGCGGTGCTGCGCCCGGGCGGGCAGATCCTCGCCCTCAACCACAATGTCAGCGCGTGGTCGGCGCGGCTGCTCGGCGAGCGCAGCCCGATCGTCGACATCGAGCACACCTACCTGTACTCGCCCGCGACGATGCGCCGCCTGTTCGCGAAGGCGGGCTTCGCCGATCCGCGGGTGCGCGGCGTGCGCAACACCTACAGCCTCGCCTATCTCACGCAGCTGGCTCCGCTGCCCGCCGGCCTGAAGTCCCGGCTGCTGGGAGCGCTGCGCGCCGGCCCGGCGGGCCGTATCCGGGTGACCGTGCCGCTCGGCAATCTCTGCCTGATCGCGCGCAAGCCGGGTTGACCGCCGCGGTGAGAGCGCTCGTCACAGGCGCCGCGGGCTTCCTCGGCGCCAACCTCGTTCGACACCTGGCTGGCGCCGGCCACGAAGTGGTCGCCCTCACGCGCTCGGGCGCCACCGCGTGGCGGCTGGAGGAGGTCGCGACCGAGGTGCGCGTACTCGAGCTCGACCTGAGCGACACCGCTGCGATCGAGCGGGTCCTCGCCACGACCAAGCCGCAGTGGGTCTTCCACCTGGCCGCGCACGGCGCCTACTCCTGGCAGACCGACCTCGAGGCGATGATCGCCGTGAACGTCGCCGCCACCGCGGCGCTGCTCGGCGCCGCGCGCGCCGCCGGGGTGCAGGCGTTCGTCAACGCGGGCTCCTCTTCGGAGTACGGCCTGAAGAGCCACCCTCCGCGCGAGGACGAGTGGCTGGAGCCGAACAGCCACTACGCCGTTACGAAGGCCGCCGGCAGCCACCTCACCGCGCTTGCCGCGGCGGAGGGCCTGCCGGCGGTGACGCTGCGTCTGTACTCGGTCTACGGCCCCTGGGAGGAGCCGGGCCGGCTCGTGCCGGCGCTGGTGCGCGAGGCGGCTCGCGGGAGGCTCCCGCCGCTGGTCGGCCCGCAGACGGCGCGCGACTTCGTGTACGTGGAGGACTGCTGCGAGGCGCTGCTGCGCGCGGCGGAGCGCGGCGCACCCGCCGGCCCCGGCGCGACACTGAACATCGGCTCCGGCACCCAGACGCGTCTGGAGGAGCTCGTCGAGGTGGCGCGTGGCGCTCTTGGGGTGACGGAAGAGCCGCGGTGGGGCACGATGGGCCAGCGCGAGTGGGACACCGACGTGTGGGTGTCCGACCCGCGCGCCGCGCGTGAGCTGCTCGACTGGAAGGCGGCCACCGGCCTCGGCGATGGCCTCACCCGCACGGCCGCGTGGCTGCGGGAGAGACCGCAGCTGTGGGAGCGCTACGGCGTGAAGGATGGCGCCTAAACCGCCCAAACGTCTTGTTTTCAAAATGAATGCATCATCTTCAAGACAAATGTATGGTATCGTAGACATCATGAATGTGGCGCGTGCATACAGCGCCGTAGCCCCGACCGTGGAGGGAGACGTCCTGGTCGTCCTCGCCGGAACGACGCAGCCGCTCACGGGTCGCCGGGTTGCAAGGCTCGCGCGACGCGGTTCGGTGGCGGCAGTCGCCAAGGCGCTCAACCGACTGGTGAGTCAGGGGATCGTCTTGCGGCAGGAGGTGCCGCCCGCATCGCTGTACACGCTCAACCGCCGGCACCTCGCGGCACCCGCTGTCGAGACCCTGGCTCTCATCCGCACCGAGCTCTTCGACCGCCTGCACGGTGCCCTCTCGACCTGGAACGTTCCTCCGGTGCACGCATCCCTGTTCGGGTCTGCCGCACGAGGGGACGGCGACATCGACAGCGACATCGACATCTTCATTGTCCGCCCCGCCGGCGTGGACACCGAGGACCCAACATGGGAGGCACAACTGAGGGACCTCGGGGAGGCCGTCCTTGCGTGGACCGGCAACGACGCCAGCATCATCGACTTCGCCGAGCGGGACATCGAGCAGATGCGTAACGAGGGCCCTCCCGTTCTGAAGGATCTTCAACGAGACGGTATCGACCTCGCCGGGCCCCCGCTCCGCGAGCTCATCGGGACAGCGCGATGAGCCGCAGGGGGGCGAAGGATCCCCGCTCACGCCAGTGCGACGCGGCCGATGCTCGCAAGCGACTCGCCGACGCGGAGAAGTACCTGGAGGTAGCGGAGCGCGTCGCCGGTGAGGATTCGCTGGAGTCTCACAACGTCGCCACGGGACTCGCGGTGCTCGCCGGTATCGCGGCTGCGGACGCCGCCTGCTGCAAGGCGCTCGGCGAGAGCTCCCGGGGGCCCGACCACCGTGAAGCGGCGAGATTCCTGCGCCGGATCACTCCCGGCGGCGAGGCCGGCGCGAACAACTTTGAGCGGCTCATAGGTCTCAAGGACAAGGCGCACTACAGCTTTCTCAACGTGTCCGGGCAGGACCAAACAGGCGCGATCCGTCGCGCCGGCCGACTGATCGACTTCGCCCGCGAAGTCCTCCAGCGCTGATCGAGATGACCAGGTTTCCACGACCACCCACCGGCAGCATCTCCACCTCCCCTCATCGCACCGACGTCGCCGGCCAGCGCGACGAGGCCTGGCAGCCGCCGCCCTTCGCCCGACTCGACGGTCCCGCCAGCCGGGCGATCACGAGTGCTCGCCGTCTCTTCGACGTGCAGGCCAGCTCGATCTGGAACGATCTCGCCGGCGAGCTGAGGACCGTGCGCGGCACGCTGCTGGACGTCGGCTGCGGCGCACAGCCCTATCGCCCGCTCGTGCCGCCGGAGGTGCGGTACATCGGCATCGACACCGCGGACGCAAAGGACCGCTTCGGCTACCACATACCCGACACCGAGTACTTCACGGGCGAGCGGTGGCCGGTGGACGACGCCGTCGCCGACACGGTGCTGTGCACGGAGACGCTGGAGCACGTGCTCTATCCATTGGGATTCCTCGCGGAAGCGGAGCGCTCGCTGCGGCCGGGCGGCCGGCTGATCCTGACGGTGCCGTTTGCGGCACGGTGGCATTACGTGCCGTTCGACTACTGGCGCTTCACCCCCTCGGGTCTCAAGCATCTGCTGGAGCAGAGCGGGTTCACCGAAGTCGAGGTATATCCCCGCGGTAACGCCCTCACCGTCGCCTGCTACAAGGTGATCGCGCTGATCCTGCCGCTGCTGATGCCTCGCAGGCAGGGGTCTTTGCGGAGGCTGGCGCTGCGTATGAGCGGCCTGGTGCTCTCACCACTGCTGGCGGCCAGCGTCTTCGTGGCCAGAGTGTCGCTGCTGCGAGATGGGGGCGATGACTGCCTGGGTTACACGGTGCTCGCCAGGAGACACCCTGCCCGGTACGCTGAGAGCTAACTACAAAGTACGTTTGTAGAGTACCTCGGCGCCGAATTCAACCAGTGCTTTCGCCTGACGGAGTGCCGTCTTGAGATCGGCGCCGCTGACATCGAAGAGGCCGTAATGAGCCTCGTCCTTGAGAGCCAGCAGCCGGCGTAGAGCCTTGCTCGCGTCTTTGCCGCCAGGCTCGACCTGCTCGACGAGCTCGATCGCCGCTCGATGGTCTTGACTTCGCGAACGACGTCCGAGCGCCTTGCAACAGGCCGCGTCAGATGCCGCGATGCCGGCTAGCACGGCCAGCGCGGCCGCCACGCTGCTGTAGTCCAGGTCGTCTCCTTCACTCGCGACTAATTCGGCTACGTCAAGAAACTTGCGGGCGTGCGCCAGGCGTGTTTTGGCGTCCTGGTCGGAGCAGGTCTGCGTTCGCGTCATCGCTCGCCAGCATCCCTTCCGTCCAGTAGTGTTGAAATATCTGCGCCATTGAGGCTGATCGCGTCCGAGCGCAACTCCGCGACGATCGGTCGGCCATCCGCGAAGATGCTCCCGATCTTGTCTGCTGCCACCTCGGCGATACTCGCTTTGTTTCCCGTCCATCGTTCGATGTTCTCCGCAAGCTCGTCGAGCTGCTGCCGCCACCGAGGATCGTCCTCGGATACAGCGTCTGGCCTGACGACAAACACATCGATATCGCTCTGCGTGCCCCCGTCCCCTCGCGCTGTCGACCCAAAGATCGAAATGTGGGCGGCCGCGATCTCCCAAGCGCCGACCAACTCACGGATTCGCCGCAGTAGCTCGGCCCGCATGCCTGCGAGGATCTCGACCGCGGGGGCAGCCAGGTGTTCGCGGTTCAACGTGAACAGCAGTGCGCGCCCTGCCTCCTGGCGCTCGACAAGTCCGTGCTCGACGAGTCGGCTGAGGACATCCGCCACGCCTCGGTGAGAGGTTCTCCCGGTCAGGCGAGCGACCTCGCGCCCGGTCAGGGGCCGGGTGGTGCCGGCAAGGACCGTAAGGACCTCGCTATCGAGAGTGGGACAGATTGCCGTATGGGGGCGAGAGACATTCATTAGTATGGCTACTATAGCACCCATATGGCGTCTACACGCCCCATATGGCTCTTCAATCGCCCATAGGTAGGCGGCAGCTGGCGCTCCTGCGAGGTGGCGGCAATGACTGCCCGGGCTATACGGTGCTTGCCAGACGACCAGCCACTCGGGCATGAGCGAACCAAGCCCGCGGGCAACGCATCCATGGCGCAGCCACAGGACACCACCGAACCGGGAACCGACTCGCCCTCTGACGAGCCTCACAGCACGGCGTCGGTGTGGAGCAGGCGCCTGCGTCCCGAGCTGCCGGGGGCGCTCCTCGCGGCGGCGCTCGCGACAGCCATCGCGGTCGTGGTGCTGCAGGTGTGGCAGGCCAATTTCAGCGTGCCTCTATATTCGAGCCCCGGCGGCGATGAGACCTTCGGGCTCGCCGTCATCAAGGGCATCCTCGAACACGGCTGGTACCTGACCAACCCGAACCTCGGTGCGCCGCTGGGCCAGCATCTTTACAACTACCCGGTATTCAGCGGCGACAGCCTCTACCTGCTGATTGTGAAGGCGATCGGGATTCCCTTCGGAAACCCCGCCGAGGTCGACAATTTTTTCTTCCTGCTCTGCTTTCCGCTGATTGCGGTGAGCGCCTATGCCGGGCTGCGCGCGGTGGGGATCTCGATTGGCGCATCGGTGGTGTGCGCGGTCCTTTTCACCCTACTGCCCTACCACTTCTTCGACGGTGAGGGCCACATCTTCCAGGGCGCCTATTTCACCGTGCCGCTTGGCTGCTTTCTGGTGATCGCCGTGCTCTCCGGCAAAGCGCTATTCGGTCGCAGCGCAACGAGAAATGGTGTCGGGAGGTACTTGACCCCGCGCTCCGGCGCGACCGTGCTGGCGTGCGTGGTGATGGGCTCCTCGGACAATTACTACGCCGCCTTCACCGCCGCCCTGGTGCTGCTGGCGGCGGCATTCACCTCCCTCGCCAACCGTGGCTTTCGGGCGCTGGCAACAGGGGGGACGGTGGCCGCGCTCGTGCTCGCCACGGTCGCGCTCAACGGGCTGCCCACGCTGATCTACAGATCCCAGCACGGCGGCAACCCGGTCGTCGGGCAGCGCAAGCCGAAGGAAAGCGATGTCTTCGCGCTGTCGCTCGCCGACCTGGTGCTGCCGATCGCGGATAACCGCATCGAGCCACTGGCGCATCTCGCCCGGAAATACCAGGCCACGGCCACCGCGCCCATGGGGGAGGGGCACAGCGCCAGTCTCGGGCTGATCGGCACGCTGGGCCTGGTGGGGCTGGCGATCGTGTTCGTGGCTCGCGCCCTGCGCGCCGACCGCTTGAGATTCGCCGACCCGCGCTACGCGTATGCGGCGCTCGGCGCCGGCCTCGCCTTCCTGATCGGGACGGTCGGTGGGCTGGGGACGGTCTTCGCCTACGTGGTGAGCCCCCAGCTGCGCGCCTGGAACCGCATCTCGGTGTTCATCGCGTTCTTTGCCCTGATGGGAGCCGGGTTGATGCTGGACGCGTTGAGGCGGCGCATCGGCAGCGGCTCGCCGGGCCGGCGCTGGGGCTACGCCGCCTGCCTCGCCGTCGTGTTGGCCGTCGGCGTGCTCGACCAAACGGGCTCATCGATGGCGCCGCCATACAGGCGAGAGGCCGCCGAATACTTCACCGACGCCCACTTCGTCGAGGCGATCCAGCGTCAGCTGCCGCCCGGCGCCAGCGTGTTCCAGCTGCCCTACGTCCCGTTTCCGGAGAACCCGCCGGTCCACCGGATGGAAGACTACGCCGAGCTGATCGGCTACGTGCATTCAACCCGCCTGCGGTGGAGCTACGGCCAGCTCAAGGGCCCGCCCTCCAGGTGGGAGGCGGCCGTCGCGCATCGCCCGCCGGCGCGGATGCTCGCCGAGCTCTCGGCGGCGGGGTTCAAGGGCATTTACCTCGATACGTTTGGCTACGTCCACAGGGGAGCGGCGCTGATCCCCGAGCTGTCGCGCGCGCTCGGGGTCAAGCCGCTCGTGAGCGCCGACGGACGCCTGTACTTCTTCGACATGGCCCTCTACAACCGGCGGTTGCGGCTCCCGTTCAGGCCGTGGCAAGTGCTGCTGCGAGATCGTCGGCGTTCGTCTCGATCAGGCTTGGCACGGTGACAATGATTTTGCCGTCGCGCTCGACCAACCATTTCGCGTTGACGATTGTGATCCCTATGACTTGTCCGCTGCTGTCCATCCGTACGGCGTGACCCTCGGGCGTGCTGAACGTCTCTGCTGCCTCCTGCCGCTTGCCTCGGCGCAGGTAGAGCACGTCGCCGTGGCTGTCGTAGGACACCTGGTCGAACTCGTATGGGCCGACGTGCACGGTCATCGTCGCCACCCTCCCTGTCGTGGATCGTCGGACTGCGGAAACGCCGTCACGACACGATCGGCGTCGCCGCTGAACTCGGTGACGACCCGAATCCAGCGCTCCGGCCCTCCTTTATGGAAGAAGCGCTCTCGCCCAGCTCGTGGGTCTGGTTCACGGTGGTCCGGTGTCTTGATCGCGTTCATCGTCTCTGCAAGGTACTCGCCCATCTCGACATGCTGGTCAACCACATGATTCCACGCCACGTCGTCCATCTGGACGAGATGGCCCTCGGGGTTGCGAACCTCAACGATGACATGACGCTCCGCGATCCGCCAAGGCTACGAGTACCTGCGGACGAAGTCAGCAAGTTCGGCAATCGTCCAACGGGCTGTTGGGCGATCTGTCTCTCGGAGACCGTCATCCGGGAGGCGGTGGGGCGCGGGGAACGATCACGGTCGTTCCTCCCTCCGGCGAGCGCGTGCATGTGCCCGAAGCCGAGAGGCTTGTGCTGGAGACGCTGGCTGCGGAAGCGGCCTGACCGGGTCCACTGGGCGGCTAGGCTCAGCGGTGAGTGCTGCTGGGCGTGGCGGGTGCGGCGATCTCGACCTGGGACGGCAATAGCACACGCGGAAAGTTGGCGGGCAGCTTGCTGCTTGCTTCCCAGAGCGGGGCGATCGTGAGACGGTTCCTCCCGAGCACGAGCTACCTCAACGACGCCGAGACGACCGACGGCCTCTCCGAGTCGTTCCCGCCAGGCTGAGCACGTCCGTCGAACCCGGACGATCTGACACCGGTGGACGCATATCGCGCAGCCGTCCAGCAGAGCCATTCTCGAACGAGATCAGGCGGCGATCTCGACCTGCAGCGGCGGGAGCATGCGCAGGAAGTCAGCCGGCAGCTTGCTGCTCGCCTCCCAGAACTCCAACCCCACGATCTGCCCCGTGTTCGGATCCAGTTCGCGTAGTCCCGAATCGGTCTCCTCGGCCACAGCCGTGCTGGGGTCGTAGCCCTCGAAGCGCACCCATGCAATGTCCGCCTCAGTGTCGTAGTGCCCGTCGATCCTCATGACCAAAGGCTAGCGCCGCCATATGGCTCCGCGAGCACGCCATGCCCGCCCACGCGGCGCCAGATGACATGGCCTCACCCTCGACAAGCTCCTCGCCATACTCGAACGTCGCCCGCCCATCTGGCGCGAAAGTGATCTCCCAGATTCCAACCCCACCCTGCACGCGCTTGGTGCGCAGCGCAGGCGGAAATGATGGCGGCTTCTCCCGCAGAGCAGCGATGAACACCGGTAGCATCGTGAGAAAGGCACGCTGAAGCTCTCGCGGCAAACACGAAACTCGCGATCGAAGCGCGGCAGGCGCTCGAACCTCGGCACGCCTACGCCGGCTGGTCAGCCGGTAGATCGTCTTCGCTCGCGGCCACCCGCTCCAGATGCGCGATGAACTCCTCGTCGCGGAAGACTCGCCCGATCGTTTCGCGCTGCACGTCCGACAAGCGTTCCCGCTCCGGGCGCAACAGGAGCGAGCCATCGACACGGCGCTCAACCAACTCGTACGCTCCGGCCACATCGGGCTCACTCAGGACTATCCGCTTGGGAGACAAGCCATCGTGACGATTCTATCGGGGACCGCCAGGCAGACCCCGGCACCCCTCCCGCCGAGCGCCGGGGTATCGAGCGTGCCGCGGCGAGGGCGCGCGCAGGGCGTCATCGTCGCGCAGCCCAGGCAGTCGCGCAGCTGATCGGAGAGTAGGTGGGGAGCCAGGCGGCATACGAGGCGTTCACGGCTGAGGAGCACAACCGGGTGGTGCAGGTCACGGGCAACCTGCTCGCGCTCGTGGACAACGCTGTTGAGCTGGTGCGTGTCGCGGCGACGTTGACCGGACTGCGCCCCGCCGGGCGTCGACTGAGCACAAACGCCGACATCGAGGCGCTGCGGGCCGGCGGCGCACTGAGCGGCGAGCAGACCTATAACCTCGTGCAGCTCAAGGAGCTCTGCGACAGACTGCGTCACGCATGCCTACGTCGACGCCGACGACGTGCACACGGCGGTGCACTCCATGCTGAAGCTTCTACCGACCTTCACCGCCTCCTATGTCCAATGGCTGGCTGAGCACGACGTCGAGGTCGGTTGACACTCCGAATACGGCGGCACACCACCCCACGATCGCGGGATAGTCTGCCACGCGCAGAGGCCGCGTCCCCGCAGCCGGGTTGGGGAGGTTTGGTGGGCGTCCGCGCGCGCTGGTTGGTGTAACTGCCGCCTGGGCGCGGGGCCTCGTGCCCCGCGTCGGGCGCCGGCTTGCGATAGAGCCTCATACAGGCGCGGGCTCACGATCTCTGCCGTAGCTCCCGCTCGAGCTCCAGCAGTCGCCGGTCCCGCTCGCCGATCACCTCGCCGCGCGGGCCGGCCACGATCGTGAAAGGTGGCACGTCCTTGCGTACGAGGGTGAGCGCGCCGATGGCGGCGCCCTGTCCGATCGTGACGCCGGGGAGGATGACACTGCCCGCTCCGACGATCACGTGCTCTCCGAGCACGACGGGGGCGCTGGTGACGTTGCGCAGCTCGTCCGGGATGGTGGGGCCTGTGAGCCAAGCGCCGCTGTAGTCGTCGTTGGACGAGAAGATCGCCGTGCCCGCCGACACCCCTGCGAAGTTGCGCAGTTCGATCCTCGCGGCGCCCGTCATGAAGACGCGAACGGCGATGTGGACGTGGTCGCCGATGAGGATGCCACCATCGCTCGCGCTCAGCACGACGCCGGCGTCGATGCGGACGTGCGAGCCAAGGGCGATTCGGCTCGCGCCGTAAAAGGTGGCGGTAGCGTCAACGTTCACGTCGTCGCCCACGGCGCCGAACCCGACGTCGAGCAGTTCCTCGCGGGTCATGAAGCCTGGGCTCTTCACGCCGATCTCTCGAAAGCTGGAGCGAGGACGCGATTGGCGATGTCGATGATCTCATCCAGCTCGCGGTCGCTCATGTCCGAGTAGACGGGCAGGCAGATCATCCGCGCGGAGAGGTCGTCGGTGGTTGGGAGGGACACGTCGGCCGCAAATGGCGGCGTGCGGTGGAGCGGTGGCGTGTAGTAGCGACGGACGCCCACGCCGGCCGCGACAAGCTGGTCGACCACCGCGTCCGCATTACCGGGAAGCGCCACCGGATAGGTCTGCCAAGGCGGCGCGCCGGCGTCGGGTGCGTGTTCGAGGTCGGCGTCCTGCACCAGTCCGGTTCGATACCCGCGGGCAACGTCGCTGCGGCGGGCGATGAAGCCGTCGATACGCTCCAGCACCGCGAGCCCAATCGCCGCGTGCACCTCACTCAGCTTGCCGTTGAACCCAAGCGTCTCGGGCACGCTATCGGCAAGGCCGAAGTTGATCGTCTTCCGCAGTCGCTCAGCGAGCGGCTTGCGCACGAATACAGCGCCACCCTCGCCGACCCCAAACACCTTGGTCGCGTGCAGCGAGAAGATCTCGGGGTCACCACTGCCACCGACCCATGCCCCGCTCGACTCCCGACCACCGAGGGAGGCCGCCGAGTCGATGATCAGCGGCACCCCGAACGATTTGCGCGAGCTGTTCGAGGTCGTCGAGGGGATGGCAGAGCCCGAGGGTCCGTGTATGCTGCGCTCTCTGGCTCAACTCGCCTACGCGATCGCGGCCTGGGCGCAGGGTTGGGGGTGCTTCATCGCGGCGTTGGTGGGTAGGCATTTTTTGGGATCGTCCACGCACGCTGCGTGGGGGCAACAGCCGCTCAGGCGCGAGGCCTCGTGGCCCGCGACGGCGCCCGGCGCGGCAGTGGCGAACTCCTCAGAACGTTCCGCGCTTGAGGTCGATACGATGCAGTAGCCAGAGGCAGTTGGGGGAACCGGTAGTCGTGGAACTTGGACCGCATCAGGGCTCTCGGCTTCACCAGGAATCCTTCGTCGGAGACATTGGCTTGCGAACAATTATCGTCCATTATCACATCTTTAAGAATGCCGGTTCATCTGTCGATCGGTTGTTGCATATGGCTTTCGATACCGGTTGGGTATCTTTGGAGGGCTCGACGCCGACTTCCCTTCTGCGCCCGCACGATCTCTCGATGTTCATAGGAGATCGGGTAGAGATCGTCGCAGTTTCCTCCCACCTGCTAAGGCCGCCGTCTCCACCGGACGTCCATGTACTACCTCTCATCCTCATGCGCCATCCGCTGGACCGGGCGTTCTCGGTTTATAGCCATTTCCGACGTAACCACCACGGTCTTCATGCCGGAGCCGTGGCCCAGCAGGGGAGTTTCTCACAGTTCGTGCTCTGGTGTCTCAACAACAAGACGCTGGGCGGCATGGTGATTGCTAATTATCAGACTATCCATCTTTCAGAGGCGTCCTTCCGCAATGGGCACATATATCGAGCAGTTGCGAATGAGGGCGATCTTCAGCATGTGCTCCGTTATCTATCTGACGCTGCGTGTTTTGGAACCGTCGACCTCTTCGAGGCCGCAATGTACAGATTGCGTCAAGCGGCGGCCGCGATCAATCTGATCATTCCTGCTGCGACCGTTGCGGAGAACGCTACACCTGGTAGGCCGGATGATCTTGACGAGCGACTATGTATGGCAAGGCGGCTCCTAGGTCCCACCTTGCATCATCGCTACATGAATGAGAATGAACTCGACTATCGCCTCTTCGAGTGGGCGCGCGCATCGACGACTCGGACTCTAAACGGCATCCCGGGCGAGCTCCTAGTCGACTCGGACCGCAAGAATGGAATAACCACGCCCAAGAATGCCACCGGCGATGCGAGAGCGGTTCTGTTGGCGTTGCATGGGCAGGTTGATGCCGTGTGCACCCAAGGTTCACAGGGTATGTCATGAAGCACGATCGCAAGCCGCGTTCTCTGTTAGGTTATGCCGATGAGGTTCCCTCGCGACTGGATGCGTGCTGCGGCGGTGATCGCTGCCTGCCTCATGACGGGATGCGGTTCCTCAGGCTCCTCGGCGACGAGTCTTGTTAGTAGGCACTCGCCGCAATGCTCGCTTGGGACACAGCTGGGCGAAGGGCACCAACTGCTCGCGCCTCGCCCTGGAACATTCTATTCGGTTGATGTACTTAACCCAGACATGGTTGTTTTTCATGGGCGCTATTTCATGTACTTCTCAGGGAACGACCGTCACACCGCGCAGGGAGAATGGCGAACCGGTCTCGCAATAGCAACATCGCCAACTGGGCCATTTCGTGTCCAGGGAGATCTGGAGGGCAACTATCTCAACGGAGGTACCACGGTGTGGCACGGACGCCTGTGGCACGTCGTTGAGGACAACCCTGTCGAAGGCTCCAAGGTTCGGAGTGAGCTGGCCAGCTCCAGCGATGGGATTCATTGGCGCCACGAGTCCTTCCTTCCGGGCTTCACGTTTGCCGGCATCACTTATCGCGGCGCAGACTTCTTCTTGGAACCAGAGAGTTCGCGGCTGGGCGTTTACATGCTTGCCGTTCCACCTGGCGGAGGCATCGGACGATCCCTGGGATTTGCGTCTTACGCCGACGGGCACTGGTCTAGCTCTCACATTATCCTCAGCATCCATGCGGTGGCCCCGTTGCCATGGACGAGTGCCGACCTAGGAGAGCCGGCGACGTTTCACGTTGGAGATCAGCACTACCTTCTCTTCGTGGGACTTGCTCAGAAGGACAAGGAGACCCGCAGTATCGGGCTCGCGCGCGAATCTGCGACCGGCTGGGATGTCTGCAGCGACGCTCCCGCCACTCCCAATGGGGCACGCTGGGGTCCCGCGAGTTCGATCGACCCATCGCCACTGATCGTGGGGGACCATCTATACCTCTACTACGGTGCCACACGTGTGAACGGACTTGCGGCAAATTTGGGTGGGTCTGTAGGGGAGCGCGTGTTCGCCGAGCGCTAGTCGCGTGTGACGAAGCGTCCCCGTGCGGTCAGAGCGACAGTGATAGCGAGACTTCCGGGTGCGGCACTGGCTAACATGGTGAGCGAATGCTATTGAAGGAGCGCGAGCAACAGACCCACGGTTCCAGCCCGAATACGATGCGTGACCGCCCCACCGGTCTGAGGATCAAACGCCCCTCGCGTCTTTTGCTCAACGTAGTAACGATCGCCGTCACGGTCGTGTTTTCCTACATAGCGCTCAGCGGCATCGACTTCGACGAGGTCTGGCGTGCCCTATGTAGCTGCGACTACTGGTGGCTGATCCCTGCGCTGATCGCCTTCGGCTTGGGCAACGTGGCACGGGCGCTGCGGTGGCGCTCGCTGTTTGCCCCCGGCAGGCGCCCCCCACTGGCACCTACGCTGGACGCGACGATGATCGGTTACTTCTACAACAACATCATGCCCGCACGCGCTGGCGAAGTGGCACGAGTGGTGGTTCTCACACGGCGAAGCTCCGCACCGCTGGTGGAGACCGTGGGAACGATTGTGGTGGAGCGCCTGTACGATGTTATCACGATCCTCGCGATCTTCTTCGTCGCGCAGCCCTGGCTACCGCACGTCAGTTGGTTCCGAGCGGCCGCGGTCGCGGCGATCGTGCTTGCGTTGGCGATCACGAGCATCGTGGCAGTGCTGGTCCTCTATGGAGATCGACCGCTGAGATTGCTGTTGCGTCCCCTGGGTCGGCTGTCGCTGTTCTCGGGCGATCGCCTCGAGAGGACACTGATCGAGCTTGTCCATGGGCTCAGCGGCCTGCGCAATCGGCGGGTGGCAGTCGAGGCCTTTCTGTGGACGATTCTCGCTTGGATGCTCACGGCGCTATGTGCCTACTTCGTTTCTGTGGCCTTCCACCTGCACCTTCCGCTCGCGTGCGGAGTGCTCGTCGCAGTGGCCGTCGGCCTGAGCATGATTCTGCCATCCCCGCCCGCGGCGATCGGCGTGTTCGAGGGAGCTGCGATACTGGCCTTGAAGGCGTACAGCCTACCGAAGTCCACGATCCTCCCCTTTGCGCTGGTGCTACACGCCGTCAACTTCGTCCCCTTCGTGCTCGTCGGCGTTTTTCTGCTGCACTACAATGCGCGTCACCCGCGAGAGATGAAGCCCGTTGGTCGTGAAATTGATGGAGAGCTTATCGGCGGATATGGCGTCGAGCCTGGACTTGTTCTGAATGCGCCAACCCAGCTCAACTCATGTAAGCCCGAAGATGATCTTGGCCCCGATCTGACCACCGCGATGATCCGGTGCCCGCTAGATGGATAGGACGGAGACGCGACACGCTGCCCTGGCGACTAGGATGCCCACTCCATGCTGATCACATTTATCATCCCCGCGTACAATGAGGCTCGAACGATTGCCGAGGTGCTCGATCGCATCGCGACGCTCGATCTCGACTACGAGGCCATCGTCGTCGACGATGGATCCACAGACGGGACGGCCGACATCGTCACGGCATGCTTAGGAGCGCCAGGACGGGTGCATCTGCTACGCAAGCCTAATGGCGGCAAGGGGTCGGCTCTCCGTCACGGCATACCGCATTGCCGCGGAGACATCGTCGTGATCCAAGACGCAGACATGGAGTACGACCCGCACGACGTGCCAGCTCTGATCGAGCCCATTCAGCGTGAGGTGGCCGACGTCGTCTACGGCTCGCGCCTCTCTGGAGGGCGGCCTCAACGTGCATATATGTTCTGGCATCTGGTGGGCAATCGGTTCCTGTCGCTGCTGACCGGGCTATTATTCAACACAACCCTCACCGACATGGAGACGGGCTATAAGGCCTTCCGGGCCAGTGCCTTGAAGGAACTGCACCTCACCGAGGATCACTTCGGCATCGAGCCGGAGATTACCGGCGAGATTTGTCGCCGCCGACTACGGGTCTACGAGACGCCGATCGCGTACTACGGTCGGACATACGACGAGGGGAAGGGAATCACCTGGAGGGACGGGTTTCGTGCGGTGTTCGTGCTCTTGCGCACGCGAGTCCGCCCTCTACGTCACAGCGCGTCGACACACACGAATCGAGGCGTGGCGGTGCCCACGCCGGTGACTGCCGCCGATGTAGTTGGCCGGAATGAAACAGGATCTAACCTTCGATGATGTCTGCCTCGATCTGCTGACCAACGAAGATCGGATGCGCACGCGAGCCGAGACCCTTGAGGATCGTTTCTACGCGCTGTGTTGTCGACGGCATGATCTGCGCGCCCTGAGCGTGATAGACGATGATGACACGCCGACCTTGGAGCCATTGTTGTTGGAGCGAGGCTGGGGTAGCTACGGGGTTTGTGAAATCCGACCACTGATCAGTAAAACGATCGCGAACAGCTTCGTTGCCGAGGGCAAAGATCTGTGTGCCTAACCCCCAGTCGGCGGCGACGATGCTTTCGACATTGGGTGCGGAGTGCGCAATCGCACGGGCAGCCGCGTAGATCTCCGGACTCCAGATCGAGTTCCAATGCCTGCCGTCGCGGTAGGCGTGAATGTAGGCCGCCGTGGTACGGACCTGCGTCAGCAGCAGCGCTGCCAGAGCAACGGCGACGACTGCTACGGACACTCCGCGGGCAGCACGGATTGGCAAGCGCAGCGCGGTCGCTAGCAAGCAAACTGCGAGCACGGCTGGGAGCGGCCAGAGCAGCATGATGTGCTGAGCCCCGGTTGCCTGCCGAGTCGCAACAATGCCAATGACTATCACAACGAACAGAACCAAGAAGAACGTTGTCATCGAGGCTACTTCTCGCAGAGGGTCGCTGGGCTTGCGACGCAGGGATTGGACTAGGCCCCAGACAGCAACGAGCACAGCGCCAATCAGGACCCAGGGGAACAGCCATCCCATAAGCGTGGGATGGCCCAGAATGGAGCCGGTCATGTACTGGTATACGGCGGTCCCGTTGATGGTGACACGAAAGAGGTTCTCCACTTCAGTAATACGAGTCCCTAGCGACACAGGCGCATCAGTCGTCGGCAATTGCATTGCGGGCAAGATCAGCGTCACAAATGCGGCGACAAGCACCGCTAGGAACACGGCGGCCGGGAAGAGAACAGCAGCTTTGCGACTTCGCGTGATATCGAGCAGCTCGCGGTGGTGTACGACGAACGCAGCAACGCCAAGTGCTGCGATGAACCATCCGTAGTCGAGCTTATTAAACAGCCCTAGCAGAAGGGCGGCGGCAAGCAGCCACAGATAGCGCACCGAGCGTTGTCGCAGAAAGCCGAAGTAGCAGAGCAAGGCGGTCATGCGTAGCAGGGCACTGAGAACGATGGGCCCCCAGTCGGCCCGAGAGACCGCGCCGTAGACGGGATCGGTTGCGAGCAATATCGCCAACGCGACGGCGGCCCCGAGGCCTAGGAGCCGATATATGAGCAGCACCGCCAACACCAGAGCGACTCCTGCAAGCAGCACGGCTGGGGCACGAACGCTATCGACCGACACACCGAAGACCGCAAAAACGGGGGTGTAGAGCCACGCCTTCAGCGCGCCGATGTACGGCATCAGCATCGTGGGTATTCCGAGGCTTTCGGAATAGATGAAGCCGTGATAGGCGTGGGTGTTGCCGAGGGCGGCGTTGACGAACAGGAGTTCGTCATACTGGAGGCCGGGGTCGGACAATCCAGCGAGGTTGGCGAGCAGAAAGCACACGATCGAGAGGGCGATGATCGCGCAGGCGATCATCCCAAGTGTGCGCCGAGAGAACGTCGGCAGCCGATGTGTGTTAGTTGAAGGGTCCAGGCGCCTACTCATCGCGGGAAATATAGCTGCCTGGCACGGAGCTCAGAGCTATGACACGATCAGCCCGATCGATGGGGCACGGCTAGCCTCGGCATACATAGGCAGGCTCCGGGCAGACTTGCAGCGTGGTCGGTAAGCTGTGGACGATGTCAGCCGAGGAGACCACGGCAGCAGAGCCCCCGCTGATCTGCTGGCCGCTTGACCACTACTACAGTCCGATCGCCGACACACGGGCGCTGAGTCGCGAGCCGGCCCGCTCACGAGTCTGGCCGGACGCTCCCCCCCCAACTCCAGGCATTGATTGGCGGGAGGGGGAACAGGTGGCGCTTGTCCGAGACCGGCTTGTGCGCCAGCGCGACTTCGTGATCCCGGATGGTCCGACTAGCGATCCGCGTGATTATCATGCAGCAAACGAGATGTTCTCTCGACTGGACGCTTGGATGCTTCAGGCGATGCTGCGGCACTTTCGTCCACAACGCGTGATTGAGGTTGGCTGCGGCTGGTCTTCGCTGGTGACAGCCCGGGTAAATCGTGAGTACTTCGATGGCTCGATCAACTTCACGTGCATCGAGCCCTATCCACCGGATTTCCTAGGCGACGGTGTTGACGGCGTCTCTCAACTGATCGTCTCACCGGTCGAGCAGGTGCCGGTGGACACATTTCTCGCGCTCAGGGCCGGCGACGTCTTATTCATCGACACCTCTCACACGGTCAAGACCGGGGGTGATGTAGTCTTCTTGCTGCAGGAGGTGCTACCGCGGCTGGCTGATGGGGTGGTGGTCCATATCCACGACATCTTTCTGCCGTGGGATTATCCAAAGGAATGGGTTATGACGGGGCGCGCGTGGAATGAGCAGTACGCGGTCAGAGCCTTTCTGGCTTTCAATGCGGCGTTTGAGATCCTGCTCGGCGTTGGCTGGATGAGCTACTTTCAGTCCGACATCTTTGCTGCGGTGCTCCCCGGCTATCCTGAGCTGTATCCTGATGGGGGTGGTTCACTGTGGATCCGTCGCAAGCCGGGCTCTTGATGCCTGGGTCGTCAGGCTGAGATCTATAACGTAAAAGTCAGTGCTGTGTGTTCGCCGTGCTGCTCAAAAGCACGAACATACGCTCGTCATTCTCTGGCGTCGCCGGGTCTGATGCCGCTGTGTTCCCTACATTTGCTCGATCTAGGATGCTCCAGCCAGCACGTGCCACAAGCCGCTCTAGGCCTGTGGGCGATAGAATCCAGTAGTTAGTCGCATCGTTGTTAGTCTCATCTGGCGAGACCAAGTAGCCGACGGGCAGGTCGGCGATGGGCGTCTTTGCCGGTCCTGCGAAGCGTGCGACCCTTGTACTGAGCAGGCAATACGAGGCTCGTGAAGCCAACTCCCGCAGGGTGTAGTAGGGGTTTTGGAGGTGGTAAAGAATCCCGAGCAGGAAGACCAACCCATAGCGCTCGCGGGGAAGGGCGAACTGACGGTCGAGGTCGATGTCATGAATCTGGACGTGCGAACCGAGGTGGTCACGTAGGGCTCGAGCGCCACGCAAGCCGTTCATGTTGGTGGCGGCCGTATCCACGATGTCGACCTGCCAGTCGGCGATATCCTCCAAGGCAAAGGCAAGATCACCGTCTGCCGCACCGATGTCCGCTACCGGTAGGTTCTGTGCTAGGTGATCCAGGTCTCGGTTCTCACCCGAGAGCATCCCGTGGATGTGAACGAGGTTAGCAAGGATGTCGTACGGGTACCAAGGGATGCCATCGCCAATCTGCGAGCGTGCCACTTGTAGGCGCTCTACCTGGGTACCAAGATTGCCCATGAGGTCATCAATGTACATGGTCACCTGCCGCAATATCGATACGGTTGAGTAGGTGACTAAGCTGCTCTGAGACCACTTCGGTAGAGCAGCGCTCGGCGATGAGCTCCTGGCCTGTACGCGAAAGATGCCGCCAGAGCTCGTCATCGCGCCAGGCTCTGATTGTGTGGGTTGCCAGACCCTTGGGGTCATCGGCGACCAGCAGGCACTCCTCGTCGTGGCCTTCAAGACCCTCGGCGCCGATCGACGTGGTGACGACCGGGAGGCCTGCCGCAAGAGCTTGGGTGATCTTGCCCTTCATCCCAGCGCCGTAGCGTAGGGGAGCCACCATCAGCCGTGACCCTTCCAGCAGCGGTTGGAGGTCATCAATCCATCCGGCCACATCCACCAGCGGTGAGGCGAGCGTCTGTACCTCGGACGGCGCATGAGGTCCGACGATCGTGACCTGCACGTCACCCAGCTCGCGCCATACGGTGGGCATGACGTCCCTGACCAGACAAATGGCCGCGTCGACGTTTGGTTGGTGCTCGAAGCCGCCGACGAAGAGAATTCCGGAGCGCTCCTCGGGTGGCATCACATATTGCTCGACCTCATGTATGTTTGGCACTACGAGCACCTTCGCATCGGGCACGTCCCGCTCGACCTGAGTACGCTCTGAGTCGCTCACCACGAGCGTAGTGTCGGTCGCACGTATCATCGCCAGCTCGATCTCACGTAGTGCCTCGGCCTTCGGCCCAATTGAGCTTACGCTGCCGTTGTTGGCTGAAAGACCCCCCCCCGGTGTGCTGCCGATTGCGCTGCGCCTGGCCTCTCGCAACCAATGCAGATCGACGGTGTCATACGCGACTGTGGCCGACGGAGCAAACTCCCTAACAATATCGAGCCAGCGGCTAGCGATCTGAGGACGGGACAGGATCACGGCGCGCAGTCTGGGGCCAATGGTAGCCAGCTCAGCGTTGACGTTAAGCGCACCGTAGAGCACCTCGATTCCCATGCGTTGGAGGATCCGCGTGTATGGCTGCGTTGGCGCCAGGTTGTCGGGCATGAACGTCACCCGTGCCCCCAGCTCAATGATTGCTCGCATGATATTCAGCATCCGCAGCGCGCCGGAGTCGCAATCCCACATCGGGACTCGGTGGTCGATCACAAGCACATGTGGGCCCTGGTGGCGGTTTGCGGCAGTGCGTACGTTCGTCGCCGCTGGGCGCCGCTGCTCGGACTCCAGCCGGTGGCGCCACTTTGCGACAAACTTCGGGCGGTTTTGCTCCTGGTGACGCTTGTGGCTGGACTTGACATCGTTACCCGCGGTCGCGCCCTCGATGTGGACGATGGTTGCCTCAGGCTCGTATAGAACTCGCAGACCTCGCTCGCGCGCCTCGAAGCACAGATCGGTGTCCTCGTAGTACATCGGGTGGTAGCGCTCATCGAAGCCCCCGGTCGCTCTCCAAAGCTCGGCGCTGACCATCAGCGCCGCCGCTGAGCCGTAGTCGGTCTCGCGCCGGTATTCGTACTGGAAGAGCTCAGGCGAGTCACTACGTCCGTAGTTCGCGCCTGTGCCGTCCCGCCATACGATTCCACCGGCCTCATTGAGGCTGCCACCTGGATAGACATACTTCGGGGTCACCACGCCTATGTCCTCGGCGGACTCCGCGCAGGCGAGCATCGCAAGGAGCCAGCCTCGCGTTACTTCGGTGTCGTTGTTGAACAACACCAGCCACCGTCCGCGGGCGACGCTTGCGCCGCGATTGACGCTGCGCAGATACCCGAGATTCTTCTCGTGGCGGACGATCTTTGCTCCCTGCACTCCATCGAGCAGGCGTTTCGTCGCGGCGTCGGCGGCGTCATCTACGAGGATCACCTCGTAACTGGCGTGGGCTGTGTGCTCGCGGATGGAGGCAAGGCATGCTTGCGTCAACTCCGCGTGCGCGTGCAGCGGGATGATTAGCGAAACCTTCGGGTTCTCATACTCCGGCATCGAGATCACCTCGGTGATGCCTTCCCCGCGTGGAGTCCCCACGCTGGCGTTCTCCGCGGGCTCGTTGGGGGGGGGCAGCGCCGGCTTCGGTCGCTTGACCAGCACTTTGCCTGCAAGTCTTAGCGAAAAACGCAACGTGCGAGCGAAGAAAGACTCCTCGCCGAGCGCGCCGTAAAGTTGGCCTCTCGCCTGCTGGAAAGCCTGCCATGTCACCGACTCTTCGGTGCGGCGATTCAGCTGTCTGGCGGCAGCAAGCTCAGCTTCGACCGAGGCGATCTTGTCCTCGCGTAAGGCGATCTCTGCCTCGCGGGAGGCGATCTCGCCGCGCAATCCGACGATGTCCTCCTGTCCGCGCACGATGTCCTGATCGCGCTGTTCGAGCTCTTCCTGTGCTCGTGCGTTCGTCTCGCGCAAGGCACGGCCATGCTCTGAATGCTCATGCTCAAGCGTGCGCAGCTGTTCCTCGCTCATGCGAACAGCGGCGTCTCGTTCACCCTTTGCGACAACCGCGTCGTGTTCCTTGAGGCGCATGAGTTCAAGGTCGCAGTCAGCGAGCGTGGATGTGTCGGCCAACTTGGGCAGCGGAGCCTTCGATGCCACCGCGACCACATAGAGAGGGGCGGGATCGCTGGCGACGCGCCATTCCTCTCCTGAGCGCTCGATGTAGAAGTCGGGCGAGTCGGGCGTGCCGCCTTTGCCCGATGCGCTCCTGAGAGCGCCGATATGTGAGCCGGTGATCGTTCGCTGACCCCAGGTGGCCACGTGCGGGAAATGCGCCCCCAGGAGTTCGACGAACTCCTCGAGCCCCAGCTCCCGCTCGTGGAATGGATTGTGTTGCCCGCTGACCTCGCTGTAAAGGCGTCGATCAGGTGTAGAGATCACCAGAATGCCGTCGTCGGCGAGCAGACGCGAGACTTCAGTAAGAACTTGCTCCTGCTCGCGCAGATGCTCGATGATCTCAAACGCGACGACAGCACCGAAGGATCCTGTCTGGTAGGGGGACAGATCAATCGCCGTACCAATGTGGAACTCGAGGTTCGCCGCCGCATAGTTGAGCTTGCTGTGCTCGACGGTACGCTCGTCTAGATCCACGCCCACCACGTGCGCGGCCGACTCTGCCAGGATGGCGGCGCCGAATCCCTCGCCGCTTCCTAGGTCGAGGACTCTGCGGCCATCGACGACGCGCGCGGCCCATAGATAGCGGTGGAAGTGCTCGTAGACGACCTGCACATCGGGCGTCCAGGGCACGCAGCGCTCACCAGTCCAATCGATCAGGCGCGGGGCGGCTGCACGACGTTGCAAGCTCACGGCCGAGACGATATCGCGGTTGGATGTCGCAGGCTCTCCCGCTCACAGGACAGGTGATGGACGGACACTTCAGGGTCTGGCGGGGCGCTCGGCCAGCACCATGGACCCCGTCACGCCGAGATCTGCGGCCGACTACCAAGCTTCTGAGGGGTGCCCCTCAAGGCGCTATACCCGCACGCCGCTATCGCCAGCACCCCTGCAAGTACAACCGCAACCCATAGCCCCCAGCCGGCGGGCGGGCTCCATTGGGCGTGCGGGAGAAACCACGACGGTCCGTTCGAGCCGACGGCGTAGCGCCGCGGGTTGACCCACCACGCTACGAGTTGGATTACCGCTGCCGCCGACGCGACGATCGCGAACAATCGCGCGACGACCCGTGGCGGCGGCGGATTGCGGCGGACCAGCTCGAACGCGAGCAGCGGCAAGAGCGCAACGATAGGCAGGTAGTCGCGGCCCTGCAAGCCGAAGCCGGTGTTGCGGATCACGGCTGCGAAGAGGTAGATCGGGCCGAGGAAGGCGATCACCACGGCCACCGCCAGCGCAATACGGCCACGGCGGTCGGCGGCTCGGAGGCCGAACCAGGCGAGCGTCAATGCGAGCAGCGCCCAGGCGATCAGAACGACATTGGGCAGCGGGACGTTCAGGTAGCCGAAGCGTCCGACGAGATCCTGGAGCGACTGCTGGACCTCCCTCCGCCCGGCTTGCAGGCTTTCGAGTCTGGGTAGCCAGGTGTGCCCAGCTCTTGCCGCCGGGCTGGGGTTGTAGGTTCAGCGGCCCGAACTCATCGAGGCAGATCACAACCGCTTCGCCGGCCTCCATCTCGTAGAGCGCGACGATCCGGTCGTAAAGTGCGGGTCGGTCGAGCGCTTCCACGTTCTCACGGCTTGAAAGCGGACGCCTTCTTCGCGAAGGAGCTGACGCAAGCCCTCGTAGGAGATGTCCGTGACCACCCCCTCGGCGACCAGGTAGTCAGCGAGCTTGGAAAGGCTCCAGGTCGCGAACGGCTGATCGAGGTCTAGAGGGTCACTCAAGGCGATCCGCTTGCCTATCTGCCGACTCCGACCCATGTGGGTTTGGCGGTCCATTCGGTGAGCCGAGTGCCGCTTCCGGGTGCATCAAATTCTTTGCTGTTGGAGAAGCATCACGGCCCACGTGTTATTGCTTGCGTGGTACGGCGACTTCGTCCACGCCGTCCCCGTTGAAGTCGTCGACGACCCGGTAAGACCGGCGCTCTCCGCCCCTCGGGGTGCAGCACGAGCCCACGGGAGCTGTGCAACCCCTGTTTCTTTGCTCGACTACCCCCATCATTCCTCAACGCTTGGGCTTGTCCCTTCTTTTATACCCAACGCCGTGTTGCTGTATTCACCCGTCGACGCATATGTCCACAGCTCGCCATTACTCGCCTGGAACGCGACCTCGTACTTGCCGTCGCTGTTAGGACGCGCTGCGATACTCGGACTGGTTCCCGGCATCATTCCCAATGTCGCGCTGTGGTATTCACCGTTGGAGGAGTACGTCCACAGTTCGCCATTATTCGCCTGGAACGCGATCTCGTACTTGCCTTCTGGCAACGCGATAATGCTCGGGCTCGTCTTTTCCTTCATTCCTAGTGTCGTTTTGTGGTATTCGCCGTTGGAGGAGTACGTCCAGAGTTCGCCATTATTCGCCTGGAACGCCACGGCATAGCCACCGTTTGAAAGCGTGGTGATGCTCGGGCTTGTTTTTTCCTTCATTCCTAGTGTCGTTTTGTGGTATTCGCCGTTGGAGGAGTACGTCCAGAGTTCGCTGTTATTCGCCTGGAACGCGATCTCGTACTTGCTTTCTGGCAACGCGGTGATACTTGGTGTTGTCGCTTCCTTCATTCCTAGTGTCGTTTTGTGGTATTCGCCGTTGGAGGAGTACGTCCAGAGTTCGCTGTTATTCGCCTGGAACGCGATCTCGTACTTGCTTTCTGGCAACGCGGTGATACTCGGGCTTGTCTTTTCCTTCATTCCTAGTGTTGTGTTGTGGTATTCGCCGTTGGAGGAATATGTCCAGAGTTCGCCATTATTCGCCTGGAACGCTACGGTATAACTACCATTTGAAAGCGCAGTGATGCTGGGGCTCGTCGCTTCCTTCATTCCCAACGTTGTGTTCAACCAGTCACCACTCGACGGCGGCGAATACGTCCAGAGTTCGCTGTTATTAGCCTGGAACGCGATCTCGTACTTGCCTTCTGGCAACGCGGTGATACTTGGTGTTGTCGCTTCCTTTATTCCCAGTGTTGTGTTGTGGTATTCGCCGTTGGAGGAGTACGTCCAGAGTTCGCCATTATTCGCCTGGAACGCCACGGCATAGCCACCGTTTGAAAGCGTGGTGATGCTCGGGCTTGTTTTTTCCTTCATTCCTAGTGTCGTTTTGTGGTATTCGCCGTTGGAGGAGTACGTCCAGAGTTCGCTGTTATTAGCCTGGAACGCGATCTCGTACTTGCCTTCTGGCAACGCGATAATGCTCGGGCTTGTCTTTTCCTTCATTCCTAGTGTTGTGTTGTGGTATTCGCCGTTGGAGGAGTACGTCCAGAGTTCGCCATTATTCGCCTGGAACGCCACGGCATAGCCACCGTTTGAAAGCGTGGTGATGCTCGGGCTTGTTTTTTCCTTCATTCCTAGTGTTGTGTTGTGGTATTCGCCGTTGGAGGAGTACGTCCAGAGTTCGCCATTATTCGCCTGGAACGCCACGGCATAGCCACCGTTTGAAAGCGTGGTGATGCTCGGGCTTGTTTTTTCCTTCATTCCTAGTGTTGTGTTGTGGTATTCGCCGTTGGAGGAGTACGTCCAGAGTTCGCTGTTATTCGCCTGGAACGCGATCTCGTACTTGCTTTCTGGCAACGCGGTGATACTTGGTGTTGTCGCTTCCTTCATTCCTAGTGTCGTTTTGTGGTATTCGCCGTTGGAGGAGTACGTCCAGAGTTCGCTGTTATTCGCCTGGAACGCGATCTCGTACTTGCCTTCTGGCAACACAGCGATACTCGAACTAGTTCCCGGCTTCATCCCCAACGTCGTGTTCAACCAACCGCTACCCGATTCCGATGCGGGCAAATCTGTCCAGAGCTTGTCCGTATTGGCCTGGAAGGCGATCGTGGGAACAGGTGTCGTGAACGATTGATCACTCCCGCGGACGGTTCCGACTTCGTTGGTGGCGACCAACCGATAGTGGTAGACCGTGCCGGGTTCGAGGCCGATCGCGGTGGCCCCCTCTCCTACAGGGCTCAGGCCCGATCCTGCGGCACTCGACGACGTTGACGAGCCGTACCCCGTTGTCTTGCCGTATTCGAAGTAGTCGTGGGTGCTGATGCCTCTGGGGTTCACGGTTCCATTCAACTTCGCCTGCGTCTGCTGTATTTCCGAGGCCGCGCTCGTGGATGCTTCGGGCGGAAGCGGTGTATATTCAGTCCGGACCTGAAGATTGCGCCCCGCGCTTCCTATGCCGCTGAGCTTATGTTCACCCTCGATGCCCTGCTCCACCCCGACGAGTGCGTACTTTTCGGGGTTTGGCGAGAAATTCGTCCCGCAGCCGTTTTCTGTGGGCGGTTCTTTGGCGAGATCGATCGCCGTCAGTAGATTAGTCTTTGTGATCGCCGCGGCAAAGGGCGTCCATCCGCTGGGCGTCCCGGAGAATTCAAAGGTATTCGCCGATCCTCCTTGCTCCGTGGAAAGTTTGGTTCCCGGCCAAAAGTAGGTGACGACCGTGTTGTACCCGTTTGGACCACATGTACCTATCCGCTCTTCCTTCCATTTCGGTGGGTTGTATACCGAGCGCCACTCCTCAAAGCAGTACTCGAGTATATGGCCGGTCGTCGTATCCTCGAGCAGAGGGCAGACATATCCCCAAGCCATGTTGTAGGCGCTTTCGCCGCTGAACGTAACGGTATGAACAAGGGCTTCGGCCGACACCGCGAGTGACGGTTCACCAAACCAGCTGGCCCAAGGATAATCGCTGAGTTCGTGAAGCGACACGATATGGTGCATTCCGCAGGTGTTATAACAATTGTTGCTGGGGTCCCCGGTGCCAACCTCTTGTCCCCATGTCGCGCCGTCCGCCTGGCATACGTTGCCATATGGGTCACTCTCCTGGTAGCTTCTGTACGGTGTGGGCGGTGTGTAGCCGGTCACTCCTCCCTGGTTGTTGGGTTCTTCGCGGGAGATGTCGTCACCGATCTTGTAGTAGTTGCAGTAATTTCCATCGGGTAGCTGAATACCTTCGGCACTTCCGCCCGCGCTCACTTCATCCATATGGGCTAGGCCGCCTTTGAGTGAGCCACTTTTTGAGAGAAACCCGGGACCGACCGCTTCGCCGCACGCGGTCGACGGGGATCCCAGCTGGCCCGTCTGCCAACACGTCGAGTTGTTTTCGCCATACCAGTAGAAACTGCTCGTCGCCTGCGCAAGAGAGGGGCCGGCGCATAGCAGGGCTGCTGCCGTGAGCAACCACAACGAAATCCCTGCCACAAGCCTGCTGGACCGGACGACCCGCCTCTGCCTTGGGCTGATGGAGATCTCCGACGCCACACGAATCAACCAATACCTGCCCCGTCCGGCGTTGCTTGCGCCGTCCATCCCGCGCGCGTTTCGCATTCCCGCTCCCTCGCTTGCTTTTTGACTTGGTACGCCAGCGCTCCCGCTGGCTTTGGGTCTACGTCAGAGCCGTTGGCGGTTCTTGGTGGTCGAGCACCGCGGGCAAGCCTAGGCGTACCTTGGGGTCACTGTCAACCCAATACGTTTGTAGATCCAGCTGACTTTGATACAGAGGGTCTGTCAAAGACGCTGCTGTCTTTGATGCGGGGATCTCATCTGAGACGCCCCTGTCCACAAGACCGCTCCCCCGCGATCTTTTGTCCAGGAGCGCCGTTTCTGGCCTCTTATATCCCCCGCGCCGGTCGCGCGGCATGGAGGCCGCGCGCCCAACACGCTGGTACCGCCAGCGCGCGCGTGGACGATCTCTGATCCTTAACTCCTACTCCCGCGCTCCTGCCTGGGCGCCGCTGCGACGTGGACAGCCGCGCGCAAGCCCGGGCTGGTTCGCTTACGGTGGCCGGTGGTGCGCGAGGTAGGTGCTCAGTCGCTCGGCGCTGACGGGCGCTGGAGATCTGACGGTGAGAGCCGCTGGGCGCAGCGGCTGGAGGGTCTGATCGCGTGCAGGGGGTCGGGCCACACCGGCGGAGGCTCGCACTTGGGCTGTCGAATAGCCGTCGAGATGGGCTTCGCGGCCCATGCCGTCGGCACGCCGCGCGTGAGCTCGCCGAGTGGCGCGGGCGCGATGCGCGCCGCATGGGTCGTTTACTCCTCGAAGTTTGCCGGGTTGACCTGCCTGTGACTCGTTCTGTAGAGGTTTGCGTTCTTGGCGCGTTTGAGCGCGCGATGCACAAGCGTGTGGTCCACCCGCAGCGTCGCGGCGAGCTCTCTGAGGGTCCACCCGTCTTCCTTGTGCGTGAGGGCGCCGGGGAGGATGGAGGTCTGTAGGGCCGAGCACCCGCCTATTGCTGCGTGTTGCGCAACACGCAACGCTGCTTTCGGCTGTGCGTACTCCACTCTGGGATGGCCAGCGCCCACCGTTCGTGCCGGCGCCGAGCCTACTGTGCCGTTTCGCGACCTTCTCCTGAACAAATACGCTGCCATCTACAAAGCATGATGCCGTGCTCCCAGTTCCAGCGGTACATCTCGCGTCCTGTGCCAGGGGAGGGGCGGGGTCCTGCCCAGGAGCGTAGTGCCTGAGATACGCTCAGATTGGACGTTGGGACCGGTCCCTTAGCCGGCGCATGCGTTGGAGCTGACGGTCGAGCGCTTTGCGATCTGACGCTTGGGCGCTTCCGGTGGGTCGTGTTGGGCCAAGGAGAGGCCCGTCGTCTGGCAGTTCCCACCGTTCGCGGTAGTCGGTGATGAGCTGCGCCGCATGATCCCAGATACCGCGTAGTCGTCGGTCGGCTGGTCTTTGGCCGAGCATCGCTTCGACGCGTGCGTCCGGCGTCACGTCGATGGGCAGCTCGGCCACGGGTCCGCGCACATCGCCCGTGGTCAGCTCTCCGCTTGCCAGCAGCTCGGCACGAATCCGAGGCAGCGCATCGGTGTCCTTCTCCCGCCCTGCCTGCTCCTTTGACAAAAGCAAGTCCGACGCGCTGCCAACCGCGACCGTCAGTCCTGGGGCAAGCTCGATCTGTGAGGCGTCATCCATCCATGCCTCATAGTTGCCCACCCCGTCGGTCCAACGCATGACCTCGAGCTGCCCGTGGTCGGTATGGTATGCCGTGCCGCGCTTGCCGGCAAGGAATACGCGGGCATTTAGCGCGACGAGCGCTACGTCGAGCCGCCGGTTATTCGGCTGGTCTGCCGCGATCGTGACGTCCACGTCGCGCGTGGCTCCAGTGAACCCACGCGCTTGCAGTGCGACGCCGCCGACCAGCACGAAGAGCACCTCGTGGCGCAGGAGAAGGCCGAGCAGCGCGAGGTGACGAGTGTCAACGAGCGCGCTCACGCGAGCTGGAGAGACTGCTCGTCCTGCTCGCGTGAGGCGTAGCGACCGGATGCCAGCACCGCACGCAACCCGGCGCGGTAGATCGCGTCCTCGCTCCACGGCGAGCACGCGACCATGTCCATGAGATCCTCCACACACGGTACACGCACGACGCCGATGTCGCTCTGCTGCTGGTTCAGCATTACGAGGCGAGCGCGCTCGCCCAGCACGGCAACGTCTTTCACACCGGCTGCTGCCGATCGCACGGTGAGGTGACCGCGACCGGCACGCCAGCGCTCGCGACGCTCCTCGCCGCCCGGCGCCAGCTCGAAGCCGTCCGGGTAGACGTCGGCCCGCAAGAGCCGCTCGGCGGCCTTCTCCAGATCCTCTGGTGCCACAAGCAGATCGACACGACCCCTGCCTGGGCGCTGCGGCGCGCCGGCAAGTGCAGCAGCAATCGGGCCCACCACAACTCCGTACTCGCCGACCGCGGCGGCTGCTTGCAAACCATCGCGGCAGGCACGCCACGAGCCACCCAGTAGCGCTTGTAGACGCTCTGTTGGAGCAAGGTCGAGCTGTTCGCGTACCAACTCTACGAGCTTCGGCTCGGTCGGAACGAGCCGCACCTCCAACTGCACTCCCGCTGCTGCGGCAACGCGATTGAGAGACTCAAGGCTTGGATGTTGGGTTCCGGACTCCCAGCGAGAAAGGGTCTCGCGCGCGATTCCGGCCCGCCGAGCGAGCTCTTCCTGTGTGAGATCCCCTCCCCTCAGCGCTCTGACGACTTCGGCCGATACCATAGTTACATTGTGACACATCCATCACGGATCGTGCCGCGGAGAGCCTCGGCTTCGTCCTGCAGTACCACCTGATCCCCGCCGCTGAGGCAAATGGAGCGCCCTCGGTCGTCGTACACGACCACGCGCTCAGTTAGTGGCCTTCTCCTGAACAAAACGCAGCCAGCTACAGAACATATCCGCTGCTCTTGTTGACGCTGGGTGGGGCGGCGACCCCCTACTCCGAGGCTTCGAGCGAGCGGCGGATGTCCGCGATCTTGCGGAAGAGGCGACGGGGGTTCTCCTCGATGTCGATGAATCCCCGGTTGCGGTAGAACGTCGCCGCCTCGTCGTCGATCGCGTCGACCACGACGAGGCGTGCCGCGACCGCGTCGCTCGCTGCGACCGCCCGACGCAGCGCCTCGGCCAGCAGACGGCTGCCGAGCCCGTGGCTCTGGTGGCGACGATCGACTGCGAGGCGGGCGATCAGGATCGTCGGCAGCGGATGGCGGGGCATGCCGCGCGCATAACGTCTGGGCGCCTCCTCGCGCCGGATCGAGCCGGTGGTGAGGCTCACATACCCAACGACGGCGTCCCCCGCCACCGCCAGGTAGGTGCGGGCCAGGTCGGCGCGCTGCCCGGCGAGCGCATGGTCGGCCAGCCATCCGTTCAGCTGCTCGTTGGCGCAGTCGAAGCCTGTGAGGTCGTGCTCGGCGCCGAGCAGCTCCAGCCGTATATCGGTCACCGGCCGGCGATGCGCGGCAGCCGGAACAGCTCCGTCAGCGCCGGAACCTGCTCCGCCGGTCCTTCGAGCGCCTCGGCGAACCGCTCGAAGGCGCGGTCGCTCATTACGAGATGGCGGCGCTCGTCGAGCAGCTCGCGGGCACGCTCCTGGGCCGCGCTGAGCAGGAACGCTGTGATCGTCTGCCCCGACAGCATGGCGGCCTCGCGGATGATGGCGTCCTGCTCGTCGGTTACGCGAACATCGATGCGGCGGGAGCGGGTGGTGGTCGAAGGCATCGGCAAGTGGGGGGTTTCTGTCCTGACAGTGTACACACTACCGGTTGTGTGCTCAGCCATATCCGCAGGGAACTGATCTTGGCGGCGATCACAGAGCTGGAGCACCCGAACGCCGTTGACATTCGGGGGCATACGGGTATCCCGCAGAGGACTCTCGCCCGCGATCTCGACGCTCTACGCGCTGCCGGCCTCGTGGAGTTCGTCGGGCCACGGCGTGGGGGCTTCTATCGGTACACGCAGTAACCGCCGTCCCCGAGGCCGTCCCTCCGGCCAACCACGACCCTATCGCGCCAATCACCGCCAATTAGTGCCAATCAATGCCAGTTAGTGCCAATCGATGCCACCAATGCCTCCCGTAGAAGCCAGTTACAGACGTGGCCAAACCCCGACGCGGGCTGCGACCGCGCCGCTCGCTGCGACTGCCCGACGCAGCGATGCCGGTTGTGTGCTCAGCCATATCCGTACTGGTCCGCGAGCGCCTGCACGACCCGCTCCCCCTGGGGCGTCAGCGACCAGGCGTTGGGATGTCCCGGTCGCCCGCGCTTGTCGAGCAGACCGAGGTCTGCCAGGCGCGCGAGCAGTCCCGCCGCCTGCTCGGGACGGGCGAGGTCGATTCCCTCTCCCACTTCGCGGTTGCTCGACCCGGGGTGAGCGGCCAGGTACCACAGGCATTCTCGGCTGCGGTGGGCCCTCGGGTTGGATAACGCTTTCGGGATCGCCGCGTCGGCGGCCGGGCGGGAGCGCCGCATGGCGTGCTCCTTGGCGAGCTCGCGCGCGAGCTGCCCCGCGCGCTCCTGCGCCTGTGCCACCGCCCGCGGATCGAGATAGGGCTCGAGCGCCAGGCTCACCAGCGGTACCAGCAGATCCACGAACGGCGGCGCCTCCCCGCTGACCACTCGCCGATGGAGGATCCCCGCCACCGACGTGACCACCGCCTCCGCGCTCATCGCCGAGCTGTGCCGTCCCGCCCGCGCCGGCCCCGCGGCGTCGTCCACCATGTGCTTGAGCAGCTCCAGCTCGCGCGCGTGGTACTCGAGCGCCGCCTGGCCTGCCCCCAGCGTCTCCACCAGGCAGACGCGCGCCAGGTACGGGTCGGCGTCGAGCGCGCGCAGCAGCGTCGCCAGTCCCGCCAGCGCCCGCTCCTGCCAGGTGGCGTGCTGTGCGAACGCCTCCGCGATGCGCGCGGTCGCGCGCCGCATCGCCGCGTCCACCATGGCGAGGAAGCACTGCTCGAAGTTCTCGAACAGGTCGTAGAACGTCGCCCGCGAGACGCCCGCCGTCTCGATCACCAGCGCGATCGACGTGCCGCCGAAGCCCTGCTCGGCGACCACCCGGGCGGCCGCCCGCATGATCCGCGCGCGTTGTCCTTCGCGCACCTCCTCGCGCGAGAGGGGCCCGCGCTTGGCACGTCGGCCCCTGCCGCGGGCATTGCTCACCGCCGTCTCCCCTCCGAGTGATGCCACTATCGCCTACGCGTGACTTGTTCTGACGTTGGGAAGCGGGCAGGTCATGTGGCGCACGCTGCGTAGTCAAGCATTTCATCCATACCGATGTCAATGGGTTGTCCCATCATGCGCATGATTTGGATAATGCGGAGCGGACATGGCCACAGCAAGTCCGCCAGGGTGGGGCGGCGGGGATGCCTCATCGGAGTTCGCCCTCGATCAGGTCGAGGACGTTGTCGAGGACCCCCTGGCACGCTCGCCGCTGCACTGCGTGACCATGGTTGATGGCGTGGAGGGGTGGTTGGTTTTCCTGTATCCACATCTTATCGGAAAGAAATGCTAGGGTTGACTCTATGACTAAGCGAGAGCAACGGGCGCTGGCGGCCGGGTTCATTACGCTCGAGGACACCCTGCACAGGACCGAAGATGCGCTCCAGAGCGGCAGCGTCAAGCAGGCGCTTTCAGGGCTCCGGGAGACCCAGCACGCGATCGCGGAGATGCGGCCAGCTGAGATGGACGTGGCCCAAGCTGCTGCTGTGCTTGGTGTCTCGAAGCCGACGGTTCGGGCGTGGGCCCGGCGTGGGTTGATGGACATTGTGCGAGAGCAGCCGATGATGCTGGCCTTCGCAAGCGTCGTCGATCTGCGCCGCGATCTGGAGCGACTCCGCGAGACGGCCGGCAGCGATAAGCGCTGGCAATCGCTGCTGGCCGCCGCCGCCGACCAGCGCGAGTTCGCCGAGCCTGACGCCCGCGAGGGTTTTGCTGATGCGGACGGAAACATATCGTCCGATGCGAAGGAGACCATCTGTCGGCTGCGAAGAAGTCCGCAAACTCCAGGTCCAAGGTCTTGATTCTACGTGTGTTCTTGCTAAGTTCAGAGCTAGAAAGTTAGTGTCCGAGACCATTGCTACGCTAGGATGTTCTGCTCTGTAGCTGCTGGGTAGGATGGCCAAAATGACTGCCACCATGGAATCGCTGAAACAGGAGCTCGAAACCTACGAGACCCATCGTGAGCAGTTGCTCGGGGAGGCTCGCGGTAAGTACGTCCTGATCCGGGGCAACTCGATCGTCGCTACCTACGAACACCGAGCAGGACGCGATCAACGAGGGGTATCGGCAGTTTGGCAATGTGCCGTTCCTTGTCAAGCGCATCGCGGTGACGGATGAGCCCGCGAACTTCTCGTCGCCCGTGGCAAGCTTCTGAGCCGTGCCCTCGTTCACGATCGAGGCGGCGGACCTGGAGACCGAGGGACCCGTGATCGACGTGACGGTCGGAGTGAGCGGAGCAGCGCAAGGCGCCCTCGCTCAGGCTGGGCAGCAGCCTTCGACGCCGGTCAGCGCGTCACTGCTGGTCGATACCGGTGCGTCCCACTCGATGGTCAAGAACGGCCTTCTTGCGACGCTGCAGCTACACCCCGTTGGCACCGTTGGGGTAAACACCCCCAACGTCGCAGGGGGTACCTTGCGGCCTGTACTCGGTCCGGATCAGGCTGCCGCATGGTCAATACATCGACACGACGGTGATCCAATCGCCCCCCAGCGGTTTCCAAGGCCAGAACATCGACGGAGTAATCGGCCGCGATGTTCTCAAGTGGGGCATCCTGATCTACATGGGCCAGCGCGCCCAGTTCACGCTTAGCTTCTAAGCGAACCTTGAGAAAATGCTCGGTCGCTAGCGACCGCTACCGCGCCTGTGCGGCCTTGCGGGCGATTGCCGAGCGTGGCAATGACCCGCCCTCCCGTCGTAGCGGATAGCGAGCTGGGCCGACGACAGACCGAGGAGGCCCATGCGGCCTTCCTTGCCGGTGGTAGAGCGCTCGGCAGGTGAGGCTGCTGCTGGACGAGATGCTCTCCCCGGCGATCGCGCGCGAGCTGCGTGCCCGAGGGCACGACGTGCGGGCGATCCAGGAGCATCCTGAGTGGCAGGCGTTCGACGATGGGCAGGTGTTCGAGCTCGCTCGGCGGGAGCACAGGGCAGTAGTGACCGACAACCTCTCCGACATGCGACCCCTGCACTACGAGGCGATCGCCCCTGGCGGTCCCGGTGACTACGGCATGATCTTCATACCTGGCGGCTACCCTCGCACCAGAGCCGACACCGGTCGCATCGTCGCGGCGCTGGAGCGCAAGCTTGCTGCCCATCCCGCCGAGCGCGATCTCGCCGACGGGGAGGGCTGGTTGTAGCGGCTGTGTTGGTAGACCGTCAGGGTGGGGCGGCAGGGATGCCTCACCGACGTGCGGGCGGCTGGAGGCCGTCCGCGCGGAGCTCGCCCTCGATCAGGTCGAGGACGTTGTCGAGGACCCCTCTGGCACGCTCGCCGCTGAACTGTGCGAGACCATGGCTGATGGCTCTTCGGTGCTGGCGCAGCGGGTCGGCTGACTCCTTGTCGAGCGTGCCGGCAGAAGCGATCCAGATGCTCTCGAAGGCCAGCGACGAATGCTCGGCGATACGGTCGAAGTCCGCGTCGTAGTGAAGGACGCCGAGTTCGTTGGCAGCGGCAATCGCCGCGACGAGGTAGTCCTGGTGTGGGAGACGGTGAAAGCCGGCCGCGTGTCGCGCGAGCTCGGCCTGGGCTTCAAGCCCGGCGCCGACGGCGGCCTCCGACAGCTCCAGCGGTCTGAGCGCCTCGAGCTCCTCTCTCAGCTCCGCGTGCTCGCGCGTGTTGCGCGCGCTGTATAGGACCTCGAACTCCAGGATCGGCGATCGGTATAGATGTCCCTCCTGGAGCGCCTCGAGCCAGTCGGCACGCACGATCTCGTTTCCCCCGCGCTGAAACGCGGAGTTGTCGACGACGAGCTCCCTACCTCTGAACCCCGAGCTCACCCGCGCAGCCACCGCGCGGAAGCCTCGCGGAGTGCCGCATAGTCGAGGCCCTCCGGCTGGCGGAAACGGTCAGCCAGGCGCTTGGCGGCCGCACGCCGACGCTGCTCATACTCGGCTTCGGCCTGGCGCCCCTGCCTAAATGCCTCCTCTCCCTTGCTGACGAGAGCAGCGAGGATCTTTGAATCCGAAGTTCCGGGAGGGAAGCTGCGCCGACTTCGCCGGAGTGCGTGCTCGACCTGCTCGTCACTCGTGATCGTGTAACGGTGCTTCTTCGTCGGCATTCGAGGGGGAGTGTAGCACCAAGTGCGGCACCGTCACGCCCATCGAGCCGAGGGCGCTATGTGCTGTGCCTGCCGGCGCGGATCCAGTGCGCGAGCAGTGGGTCTATGACCTTGTATCCGGTGGGTGTGCGCCGATCCACGGCAAGTTCGCCGGTATCGAGGAGCGAGCGGATCGCGTGCTCCATGCCTCCCCCGCGGGACCCGCCCACCTGGCGCTGGGTCGAGCGCGAGTAGGGTGGCAGGCGGTTGGAGATTGCCAGCAGCGCACGCCGCTCGCCGGGATTCAGCGCGCTCCACGCCGCGTGCAGCTCCTCGGCGGCCTCGACTTCGAGCACGCGCGTGAGCGCGCTTGTCCACGTTCCGCCGCTCGCCTGTCCCCGCGCGGGGGTTTCCTCCCACAGGAAGTGGGCGAGCAGCATTGAGCGCTGCGGGTGCCCCGCCGCGAGCTCTAGGAGCGGGGCGAGGGCTTCCCCGGCGCTCTTGCCGCTCTCCTCGAAGCGCGCGGAGATGAACGCTGCCACGTCGCCCTGATCCAGTGCGGGCAGCTCGATCCGCCGCGCCTGTGCATAGAACGCGCGCCGCTTGTCGGTGAACAGCTCGCGCATCATCCCGACGTGGGATCCGGCGAAGATGTAGCTGGCGGCGTCTCCGTGGCGCTCGATCTCGCTGCGGATCACGGCGTCGATGCGGTCGTCGGCGGTGAGTGCCTCCTGGAACTCGTCGAACGCGACCAGGCAGCGCCTGCCATGCTTCTCGAACAGCCGCCGCGGCAACGCCAGCCGCTCCAGCAGTGGCTGCTGCGCGCGAGCGTCGACGCTGACCTCGGCGCTCGCGGGAAGCGGGCCGCCACCGAGCCGGAACGTCGCTCTGACCCCGTCGAACCATCGTGCCACCGAGCCGCGCAGCTGCTCGGCGTATGCGACCTCGATCCGATCGGCGATGTCCGCCGCGGTCACGACGCCGAAGAAGTTGACGTATACGGGCACCATCCCGACGTTCTCGGACTTCGCCTGCACAGCGTGCAGCAGCGAGCTCTTGCCGTAGCGGCGCGGCGCCACCAGACGGCTGTTGTGCGCGCCCTCGGCGAGTTCGAGCAGCTCGGTCAGCTCGCGCTCCCGGTCGATCATGTTCAGCGGGTCGACGGGGCTGCTGTATCTGAAAGGGTTCGACATTGGCTCTGCATTATAGAGCCAAATGGCTACGGAACCTAGAGCCGCAGACATTCCGCGCGGAGTTCGCCCTCGATGTAGCACCACAGTGCGCCACCGTCACGCCCATCGAGCCCGCCGGGCGCGGCTGATACGTTCCGTGGCATGAGGGAAGCGGCGAGCACTCGATGGCTGCGGCGGCTGGCGACGCATGGCGGCGAGCTTGTCGCCGCGCGCTCCGCGCCGCCGGCGGACCCCGCCGGGCCCGGCGGGAACGGGAACGGGCAGGCGGGCCCGCCCCAGCCCCCGCCGATCTCTCCCGAGCCCGGGGCGCCCGCGCGCTTTGCCCGCGAGCTGGAGCCGGTGCAGGCGACCGAGGAGGATCAGATCGTCAGCCGCCGGCTCTACGAGCGGCTCTCCGCGGCCGATGTGAGCGAGATCGAGGCCGCGATCGCGCGGGACGACCAGCTGCAGGCCTACTACTCCGGCGCGCCCGACAGCCGCCACCGGGTCTTCCTGCTGCTCAGCTTCGGCGTGTGGCTGAGCATCCCCGCGGTGCTCGAGAAGGTTGCGCTCGGCGCCGAGCAGCCGCCCGAGGAGGTGCACGCGATGGCGCGCGGGCCGCTCGCCGCCGCGGGCGGGCTGTACGAGGCTGACATGGTCGCGAGCGCCCTCGAGAGCGTCGGCGTCGGCATCGAGTCGGCCACGGCGGCGCTTGACTTCGGCTGCTCCTCCGGGCGCCTGGTGCGCGTGCTCTGCGCCGCCTACCCCGAGGTGCGCTGGCACGGCTGCGACCCCAACGGGCCGGCGATCGAGTGGGCTCGGCGCGCCTACCCGCGGGTCAACCTGTTCCTCAGCGCCAACGCGCCGCCGCTTGCGCTGCCCGACGGCTCGCTCGACCTCGTGTGCGCGATCTCGATTTGGTCGCACTTCGCGCCCGCGCTCGGCCTGCGCTGGTTCGATGAGATGCACCGCTTGATCCGCCCCGGCGGGCACCTCGTCTGCACCACGCACGGCCTCACCGCGGTGGACTTCTACGTCAAGAACACGCTGCGCACCCCCGAGCAGTCCGACGAGATCGTTGGCGGGCTCTACCAGCGCGGCTGGTGGTATGCGCAGGAGTTCGGCGCCGACGGCGACTGGGGCGTGATCAACCCCGATTGGGGCACCGCCTTCCTCTCGCCCGAATGGCTGCTTACGCAACTCTGCCCGCGCTGGCGCGTTCTGGAGTTCGCGCCCGGGCGCAACCAGGACAATCAGGACGTGTACGTGCTCCAGCGCGTGTGACGCCCGCGCCCGCTCAGGCTGCCAGCTCGGCGAGCATTCCCGCGCGCGATCCCACCACATCGACGATCCCATCGAGGACCCCTGAGGCCCACCCGGCGTCCGCAAGCGCGGCATGTGCCTCAGCCGCCGCCGCGGGGGCGCGCTGCGCCAGTGCGCGCAGCCTGCGACGGGAGGGCGCCGCGCCGAGGCCGGCCTCGGCGAGCAGCCGCTGCAGGTGACGGGGACGAATGTACTGCGGCCGGTACTCCCCGCCGATGCTCATCGCCAGCTTGCGCGACATCGGTCGCACCTTCCGGTAGACGACGGTGGACACGATGTCGTACGCCGGAGCCAACGTGGCTCGGTCGCTGTCGGGGAGGTACAGCAGCGAGTAGTTCTTGCCGTGCGCGTCGTGGTTGCCCACGAGCAAGCTCAGCGCGAGGTAGTCCAGCAGGTGCGGTGCCTCGCGCGCGGGTACCGCGACCGCGCGGCGCAGCAGCGCGAAGCAGTCGGCCACCCCGGGGCCGCCCTCCGCCTCGTACTTACGGTCGCTGGCAATGCCGAGCGCCTGGCAGAAGTCCTCCTGGTGAAGCCGCCGGGTGTGCCCATCACCCACCGCGCGGTCGTAGCGGGCGACCAGCAGGCACTCCCGATCGCCGGCGCGGCGGGGTTCCGCCCGCGCGGTCGGCACGCCGAGCCGCCGCCCAATCTCCAAGCACAGCGCCTCGTTTGCAACCGTGTCCCGCAGGCCCCGGATCGGGATCTTGAGGATGTGGGTGGAGGGTGTGCGCCCTTCGGTCAGCCCCACCCGGCCATCCTCGCCCACGACCACCGGCAGCTTGTCCTGCACGCCGGCGAGCGACAGCCGGTAGTCGCCCTCCGCGTCGACGTGCATGGGACGCGATGGAAGCTCCACGATCAGCTCTGCCAGCCCGTCCTCGCTCAGCCACTGCACGCGGGGCGTGGCCGGCTGGTCGGGGATCGGCGCTCCCGCTGCCAGCAGGCTCACCGCGCCGGCGGTGTCGCCGCCGAGCCGCTCGAGCAGGCCGTAGTCGTTGCCGGCGCTCACTCCCAGCTGGCGCGCCAACAGCTGGCGGGGCGGGCCCTCCGGGAGCAGCCCCCCGAAGAACGCCTCCACCTGCGCGGGACCGTAGTCGCCGCTCAGGGGCAGCGACTGCGACAGCGGATGCCCACCGCCGGCGACCCAGGTCGGGTCGTAGGTGAAGCTCAGGCCGCCCGGTGAATCGTTCAGCGTCCCCGCCCGCCGATCGAAGCACACGACCTCAAGCATCCGGCTGCTCAAGCGGATCCTCCAAGACGAGGTTTACCCCGAGCGCCTCCGCGACGCGTAGCGTCTCGGCCAGGCGGGCCGTCGCCTTGCCGCGCTCCAGCTCGCTCACGAACCGGATTCCCACCCCGGCCGTCAACGCGACGTCCTCGAGGCGCAGCGCCCTCGCCTTACGCGCGCGGTGCAGGGCGTAGCCAAGGTCGGTGGGTTTGCGGATCGAGCTTGCCATATTTACCGATCGGGACAATTATAACGAAAAATCGGCCACTAAAGTAAGAAAATTACCGATCGGGACATTTTATCTCTAGATGACCGCCGATCTGCCCTATTGTCCCGATCGGGACAGGAAGCGGCGTGCGGTGGGCAATCGATGTGGCGGGTATCCGAACACGCGGTTGGTAGCGTTCACCTGCCCTTGTCCACCGTCGCAACCACCCCCGCACCCTCCCCCTCGATGCCCGCGCCCACCGCGCGCGGTGGCCCCGCGGCCGTCTCGATCGAGGGCGTCAGCAAGACCTTCCGCCTGCCCCACCAGCAGTACTCGACGCTCAAGGAGCGCGCGCTGCACCCGTTTCGCAGCACCGACTACGACGAGCTGCACGCCGTCAAGGACGTCTCGCTCGAGATCGCCACCGGGGAGTTCTTCGGCATCGTCGGGCGCAACGGCAGCGGCAAGAGCACGCTGCTGAAGTGCATCGCCGGCATCTACGGCGTCGACGCGGGCCGCATCTCGATCGCCGGGCAGGCTCTCCCCGTTCATCGAGCTGGGGGTCGGCTTCAACATGGACCTGACGGCGCGCGACAACGTGATCATCAACGCGATCATGCTCGGGTCTGAGCCGCCGCCAGGCCAGAGCGCGCTTCGACGAGGTGATCGCGTTCGCCGAGCTCGAGGAGTTCATCGACCTGCAAGCTCAAGAACTACTCCTCGGGGATGCTCGTGCGCCTCGCGTTCGCCACCTCGATCGAGGTCGACGCCGAGATCCTGCTGATCGACGAGGTGCTGGCCGTCGGCGACGCCGCCTTCCAGCAGAAGTGCTTCGAGCAGTTCTACCGGCTCAAGCGCGAAGGGCCGCACGATCGTGTTCGTCTCGCACGACATGTACTCGGTCGAGCGCTTCTGCGACCGCGCGATGCTGATGGAGCGCGGCAGCATGGTGCAGATCGGCGAACCGCGCGCGATCGGCCGCGCCTACCACAAGCTCAACTTCGGCCAGCTCCCCCACGAGGCGCCCGCCGAGGACCACTCGAGCTCGGGCACGACGATCGCCGACGCCTGGTTCGAGAGCTCCAGCGGCGAGCGGGTGACCAGCTGCAGCCAGGAGGACGCTCTGAACATGTGCTTCGAGGTCCGCTTCGGCGAGGACCTCGACGATCCCGTGTTCGCGGCGACGCTGCGCACCGAGCTCGGGCACACGATCGTCGTCGCCCGCTCGGACCAGCACGGCGGCGCCAGCGGCTCCTTCAGCGCGGGCGAGACGGCGATCGCGCGCTTCTCGATCCCCAGCTGGCTGACCCCAGCCCGCTACACGCTCACCCCCTCGCTCGCGCGCGAGGGGACCGGCGCGAACGCGCTCGCGCTGGTCGAGGACATGACCTCGGTGGTCGTCCACGGCACGACCAGCGGCGGGATCCTCGAGCTTCCGGTCGACGCGAGGATCGAGCGCGCATGAGCGCGATGCCGGATGTCGGGCTGCCCGCTCCGCTGCGAGCGCCCGGCAGCCATCGCGTGCACGGCCCCTCGGCGCTCGGCAGCGACCTGCATCGCTTCTGGTCGCTGACGTTCACGCTGGCGCGCACCGAATTCAAGCTGCGCTTCTACGGCTCGGTGCTCGGCTACGTGTGGACGCTGATGCGCCCGCTGCTGTTGTTCAGCGTGCTGTGGGTGTTCTTCACCAAGATCGGCCACGTCAACGACGGCACGAAGCCGGGCGAAAAATACTACGGCGCGCAGCTGCTCGGGTCGATCGTGCTGTTCACGTTCTTCATCGAAGGGACGACCAACGCGGTGCGCAGTGTGGTCGATCGCGAGAACCTCGTGCGCAAGATCCACTTCCCGCGCCTGGTGATCCCGCTGTCGGTCGTGCTGCTGGCGATGTTCAACCTGGGGCTCAACCTGATCGTGGTCGCGATCTTCGCCATCAGCGCCGGCGTGCGCCCGATGCTCAGCTGGCTGGAGCTGCCGCTGATCGTCGGCGCGCTGATCGTGTTCGCCGCCGGCATGGCGATGCTGCTCTCGGCGCTGTTCGTGCACTTCCGCGACATCCAGCCGATCTGGGAAGTGGTTGCGCAGATTCTCTTTTACGCCTCGCCGGTGATCATCTCGATTCAGACGGTGATCGCCAAAGTGAGCCCCACTCTGCTGCACGTCTACATGCTCAACCCGCTGGCGGTGATCTTCCAGCAGTTCCGCCACGCGATGATCACGAACGCGACCCCCAGCGCCGGCGAAGTGCTCGGCAGCTGGAGCGCGCTGTTCGGGGCGCTCGCGATCGTGGTGGCGATCTTCGTCGTCGGCTTCGCTGGTGTTCAACCGCGCCGCCGCGCGGATCGCGGAGAATCTCTGAGATGGAGCGTGCCGACGTGGAGGGTGAGAAGCTGAGAGCCGAGGCGGGGAGCGGGGAACGGGGGGCCGGCCCGGAGAACGGGCAGCTCAGCGCCGAGGCCGAGAACGAGCGCCTGCGCGCCCGCGTGGCCGCCCTGGAGGCCGAGCTCGTGGAGGTGCAGTCGCGCACCAACGCCGCGATCGCCACATGGCAGGAGCAGGCCTACTGGCTGGACCGCTGGCACCTCGACCTCAACGCGCTGATGCGCCGCCCCGGGGCGACAGAGCTGCTCGGCGCGGTGCGCGGAGTGCGCGGGGTGTGGTGGCGCGTGAAGCTGCTCAAGCGGCGGCTGCAGAAGCCGTGAGCGGGGTCTCGGTCGTCATTCCCGTCAAGGACGGGGAGCGCTATCTGGAGGAGCTGCTGGAGGCGCTCGCGCGCGAGGGGGCCGACGAGGTGCTCGTGATCGACTCCGGCTCGCGCGACCGCTCACTGGAGATCGCCCGCGCGGCGGGCGTGGAGCTGTTGCGGATCGATCCCGCCGAGTTCGGCCACGGGCGCACCCGCAACCTCGGCGCCGAACGCACCTCGGGCGAGCTGATCTGCTTCCTCACGCAGGACGCCACGCCCGTGCCAGGCTGGCTCGGCGCCTACCGCGAGGCGTTCGCGCTCGACGAGCGCGTGGGCGCTGCCTACGGGCCGCACCTGCCGCGCGCGGACACCAGCCCGATGATCGCCCGCGAGCTGAGCGAGTTCTTCGCCGGCTTCGCCGCCGGCGGTGCGCCGGTGCTCCAGCGCTCGGGCGACCCGACCTTCCTCTCGAACGTCAACGCCTGCTACGCACGCGCCTGCTGGGAGGAGATCCGCTTCCGCGAGGTCCCCTACTCCGAGGACCAGGCGTTCGGCAGCGACCTGCTGGCGGCCGGCTGGCACGAAGGTCTACCACCCGGGCGCCGCGGTGCTGCACGCGCACGACTACGGCACGATCGAGTTCATGCGCCGCTACTTCGACGAGTACCGCGGCCTGCGCGAGAGCACCGGCCACGTCGAGCCGTTCGCGCCGCTTGGCGCCGCGCGCCACGTCGCCGGCGCGGTGGCCGCCGACCGCCGCTGGATGGCGCAGCGCGAGATGAGCGGCGCCGAGCGGGCCCGCTGGACGGCTCGCTCGATCACACACCACGGCGGGCGGCGCATCTTCTCCGCGCTGGGCTCGCGCGCCGAGCGGGTGCCCGCGCCGCTGCGGCGACGGCTGTCGCTGGAGGGGAGGGATGATGGGGGGGTGGCCGCGCATAGCACCAACGGGAGCGCGCCGAGTGAGGCGGGTGGCTCGCCGGCGATCGAGCTGCCCGAGCTGCCGCGCACGGAGCACATCCCCCAGGTGCTCCCCCACGACGACTACGACGTGGTCGCGCGGATCTGGAACGAGGGTCCCGCGCCGCTGCTGGAGGCGGTGCCGGGGATGGCGCGAGCGGGAGCGGCTGCGCCTGGCGCTGGTGATCCCCCCCTTCAGCCGCGGCAGCGGCGGGCACAACACGCTGTTTCAGATCTTCACCCGCCTGGAGCGCCGCGGGCACGCGTGCAGCGTGTGGCTGGCGGACTACCACAACCTGATGCGCGACGTGCGCGGCGCGCGGATGCGCCGCGAGATTCGCGAGTACTTCGCGCCCTTCGAGGGGCCGGTGTACAAGGGCTTCGAGCAGTGGCAGGGCGCGGACGTGGCGATCGCGACCGGCTGGCAGACGGTGCACGCGATGCTGACGCTCGACCAGTGCCGCGCGCGCGCATACCTCGTCAACGACCACGAGCCCGAGTTCTACGCGGTCTCCACCGAGCAGGTGCTCGCCGAGGACACCTACCGCCACGGCCTGCACTGCATCGCGGCGAGCCCGTGGCTGCGCGACCTGCTGATCGAGCGCTACGGCGCGAGCGCCGACGCCTTCCAGCTCGGCGTCGACGGCGACACCTACCGCCCGCTCCCGCTGAAGCGGCGCACCGACACGGTGATCTACTACGCGCGCCACTCCACCCCGCGGCGCGCCGTGCCGATCGGGCTGATGGCGCTCGCCGAGCTCCACCGGCGCCGCCCGGACGTGCGGATCGTGCTGTTCGGCACCGACAAGCCGCTGCACGCCGCCTTCCCCTACGAGCACATGGGCGTGCTCTCGCCCGCGCAGCTCGCGCGGCTGTACTCGGAGGCGACCGTCGGGCTGTGCCTGTCGCTGACCAACTTCTCGCTGATGCCCAAAGAGATGCTCGCCTGCGGGTTGCCCTGCGTGGAGCTCGCGGGGGTCAGCGCCGAGTCGATCTTCGGCGCGGACGGCGCCCTGGACCTCGCCCCGCTGCACCCGCAGCGGATCGCCGACGCGCTGGAGCGCCTGCTCGCCGACCCCGCGCTGCGGGAGCGCCGCTCGCGCGAGGGCCGCGAGTTCGTCGCCTCGCACACCTGGGATCACGCCACCGACGAGGTCGAAGCGGGGCTGCGCCACGCGCTGCGCGAGCGCGAACGGGCAATGGTGTGAACTCGGTCAAGTGAAGAAGCTGCCGAGCGTCAACCACTGCGAGGCGTAGCTCAGGCCGATCATCGCCACCACCAGCGTGGTCGCCAACGGCACGTGCCAGCGACGCCCCAGGCCGAACGTCCCGCTGACGGCGATCGCGGCGAGCGCGGCGATCGCGGGGAAGATGTAGCGGCCCTGTTCGGCGACCACGGTGCGCCCGCCGTTGGGAGCGAAGAAGGCGGCCTCGACCGCGACCAGCACGCAGATCGGGAACAGCGCGATCACGGCCACCTCGAAGAACCGCGAGAGCACCGCGAGGCGCTCGCGGACGGCCGCCGAGAGCGCCAGCAGCGCGACGAGGCCCATCGCGAAGATGATCGCGTTGTAGACCCAGTTGGGGAAGATCCACGTGTACCAGCCGAATGCGCCCCAGCCGCGTTCGACGTAGATCGCCTTGAACGGCCAGCCGGGCGGAAACAGGTCGCCCATGAAGGAGAGTCGCGGCAGGAACAGCTCCCACAGGTAGACCAGGAAGCGCCCCGGCATCTGCTCGGCCGTGGTGAGCGCGCCGGCCGCCGCGATCCCGCCGCCTTCGACGTGGCCGGCGACGGGCGGGTAGAAGACCGGCTGCAGCAGCGACCAGCCCGCGCGCACCGCGAGGAACGCCGCCGCGAGCGCCGCCCACGCGCGCGTGTCGAGCAGGCGATGGCGGCGCCAGGCCATCCCCACCAGCCCGACCGCCACCGCGGGGTAGATCTCAAAGCCCGTCTCCTTCATCAGCGGCGCGAGCGCCAGCGTCGCCCCGAGCGCCAGCGCGATGCGCCAGGTGAGGCCGCGTCGCAGTCCCCGAATCGTCAGGTACAGCGCCAGCGCGGCGGCGGCGTTGATGCCGTTGTCGTTGTTGACGGCGCCCGAGATGAAGCCGAACATCGGCTGGAAGGCGACGAGCAGGCCGGCGGCGAGCGCGGCGGTCGGCTGGCGGGGCAGCACCTCGCGGATCACCCCGAACGCGCACAGCGCGACCAGCGCCCCCAGCAGCGCGGAGACGAGCCGCATCGCCGTCAACTGCGAGAACGTGGACTGCGAGCGCACGGCCAGGTAGGCGGGCGCCAGCAGTGCGTAGTAGGCCGGCTGATGGGGCGAGGCCGCCACCGTCACCCCGCCGCCGTTGTCCGCCGGGTGGGGGATCGTGGCGACTTCGTGTTCCCACGCGCGCTGATCGACGGCCAGCCACGGTGGGCGTCCGTCGGGGAGTGAGACCTGCGAGAAGACGTTCACGGCGTTCAACCCCATCGCCTGGTCGGTGGAGTACGGCACGCGCGCGTCGGGCACGCGCGCCGGAGCGCGCCCCGTTTCGGCGAAGTACTGCGCGTAGGCGAAGTGGTCGGGCTCGTCGGGGGCGTTGAAGGCCGGCGTGATCAGCGCCCACGAGGCGGCGTTGGCGAACGCGATCAGCGCAATCGCCACGCCAGGGCGCAGCGTGCGCCCGCGCAGGCTCAGCGGCCGAACAGGGGGACACTCGCTGCGCTCGCATCCCCGGTTCGGCCAGCCGGTGGCCGCGCGCGCCAGCGCCAGCAGCGACAGCGCCCAGCAGAGCGGCAGCACCCCGAACAGCAGGAAGGGGTATGTCCAGGGGCCGACGATCCCCGGGCGAAACAGCGCCGCGCGCGTGAAGATCGCGCCCGCGGATTCCAGCAGCGAGCGCTGGACCCCGGCGGGCGGCATGAACCAGACGCCGATGCGATTCCCCCACGGCGCGCCGTCGAGCCGGGCAGGGACCTGGTTGGCCTGCAGGCCGATCATGCCGCCGAGTTCGATCGGCCCGTCGCGGGGGGCGATGCACACCGTGGCGGGCACCGACGTCGGCGCGGCGGGCGTGGTGGGTATCGGTGCGTTGGCGTACACCAGCGAGCCGGGGCCGGGGACGCCGGTCATCGTTGAGGAGACGGTGCGGCCCGCGGCGATGACGCGCAGCTCGGCGGTGAAGGTGGGGCGGTGGGCGAACACGGCGAGCTGCACGCGACCGGTGCCGGCGGGCAACTGCAGGCCCGGCACGCACAGCGTCTGGCCAACGTCAAGGTTGGCGACGACGCTGCGCACGCCGACGCTGTCGGTGCCGGTGTAGAAGTCGCGGGGGACCGCCAGCTGCCACAGGATCAACCCGGCCATCACCGCGCCGACGATCGCGGCGGGCAACCACACCGCGCGCGCGCCGCGGCCGCCGCGTGGAGATGCCGGCGCGACGTCGCTGCTGAGCTCGCCGGTGTGTCCCTCCGCGGAGTCCACCCCCGCGGTCGGCGTGGGGGCCACCTCTGGAGGGGTTGCGCTCACTGGCGGCGCAGGCCGAGGATGCTCAGCAGGAACGACGAGAAGAAGATCTGGATCCCCACGATCAAAAGCGTCGCGGCGACCACCGCCATGTGTTCGTCGGCGAGCGACCCGAAGCCGTGCGAGATCCAGGTCGCGACGATCACGGCGCCGAGCGTGAGGCCGACCAGCACGAAGGCGCCGCCGAGCAGCAGGCCGTGCTCCAGGCGAAAGCGCGCGCGCATACGATCGAACCAGGGGTCGCGCTCGCCCATGAAGTAGGTGCCGTAGGCGTGGGCGCAGAGGCCGAGCGCCAGCACCTGCGTGCCGACGACCATCAGCAGCGAGCCGGCGATCAGCGCGTGGATGCCCCACGAGCGCCCGAACAGGTCGAGGCCGCCGCCGACCAGCGCGACGATCGCCGTGCCGAGGCCGGCGAGCAGCGCGCCGGGCAGGATGAACAGGTGGGTGGGGGAGTGCACCAGCAGGAAGCGCAGGTGGCGCCAGCCGTCGCGGAAGCTCGACAGCTTCGACTCCCCGCCGCGGGGGTGGTATTCGATCGGGAACTCGGCGATCCGCAGGTCGGCCTTGGCGGCGCGGATCACCATCTCCGAGGCGAACTCCATCCCCGTCGTGCGCAGGTCGAGGCGGGGCAGCACGTCGCGGCGCAGCGCGCGCATCCCGCAGTGGGCGTCCTTGACGCCAGTGTCGAAGAAGAAATTGAGCAGGCCGGTGAGGACCGGGTTGCCGACGTAGCGGTGCAGCCACGTCATCGCGCCCGGCTGGATGTTGTCCATGCGGTCGCCCATCACCAGCTCCGCGCCCTGTTCGAGCTCCGCGACGAAGCGCGGGATCTCGTTGAAGTCGTACGTCAGGTCGGCGTCGGCCATCACGATGTAGCGCCCCCGCGCGGCGGCGAAGCCGGCGAGGTAGGCCGAGCCGTAGCCACGGCGGGGCTCATGCACGACGCGCGCGCCCGCGGCGGCCGCAAGCGCGGCGGAGTCGTCCTCGGAGGCGTTGTCGACGACCACCACCTCGCCGTCGAGCGCAGCGCCCTCCAGCACCTCGAGCGCCGCGCGCACGCAGGGCTCGATGTTCTCGGCCTCGTTGAGGCAGGGGATCACGACCGACACCAGCGTCGTGTCGGGCCCGGGGTGGGTGGGCCCCGATCCCCGGCCTTCGAGGTCCGCGGGGAGGATGGGCCTTGTCTGCTCGGCTGTGCTCATGGTTTGAGGACTCGTCCTGCACCGCGCGGGCGTGGTGGCGGTGGGAGCCGGGTCATGCGGTTATAACGCGCGAGGGGGCGGAAAGGCGCGGGCCACCGAGAGGGGATGCTACCGCAGGCTGTGGCGCTACCCTGCAACTGTGACCGCAAAGGAGAAGCTTCTCGAGCAAGCACCGCGGTGGACCGACGCCCAGGCTGCGGCGGCGCTGCGCGTGGTTGAAGCCCAGACAGGGCTGGCGGCATACCTTGATGAGGAGTTGACGCTCTCGCCTGAGGAGCTCGACGCACGCGATAATCGCTGGGCGGAGACAAACGCCCGCGAGGCGGTCCGCGAAGAGTCTTGGTGAACTGCGGTACCGTCCACTGGCTTGACCTCGAAGTCGAGGGCCAACGTCCCGTCTGCGTTCTGACCCGCGACGAGGCGATTCCAGGGCTGCGCAATGTGGTTGTCGCGCTTGTCACAGCACGTGCTCGGGGGCTGTGCAGCGAGGTGAAGCTCGGTCCCGAGGATGGGATGCCACGCGAGTGCGTGATCAGCCTTGACAATCTTCGCACAGTGCCGAAGGCGCAGCTGACCGAGCCGATCACAAAGTTGGGGGCGGAGCGGATCGACGAGCTTTGCAGGGCGCTTGCGGCCGCGAGCGGGTGTTGAGGATCGTCCTCGTATATGACTGCCTCTTCCCCTACACGGTGGGGGGCGCCGAGCGCTGGTATCGCAACCTCGCCGAGCGCCTCGCGCAGGAGGGCCACGCAGTCACTTACCTAACGCTGCGCCAGTGGGAGCGCGGCGAGGAGCCGCGGATCGACGGGGTGCGGGTCGTGGCGGTCGGGCCGAAACTCGCGCTGTACACCCCTGACGGTCGCCGCAGGATCGCCCCGCCGCTGGTGTTCGGAGTGGGGGTGCTGTGGCACCTGTTGCGCAGCGGCCGCCGCTACGACGTGGTGCACACCTGCTCGTTCCCCTACTTCTCGCTGCTGGCCGCCGCGGCGGCGCGGCCGCTGGGACGGCATGGGCTCGTGGTCGACTGGCACGAGGTGTGGAGCCGTGCGTACTGGCGCGAATACCTCGGCGGCGTCGGCGGTGCCGTGGGGTACGCGGTGCAGCTGCTGTGCGCGCGCATACCTCAACGGGCCTTCTGCTTCTCGCGGCTGCACGCGCAGCGCCTGCGCGCCGAGGGGTTGCGTGGCGAGCCGACCGTGCTGGAGGGCGAGTACGCGGGCGCGCTCGACACCCCGACGGCCCGCCCCGCCGAGCCGACGGTCGTGTTCGCGGGAAGGTTGATCCCCGAGAAGCAGGCGCCTCTGGCGGTGGCGGCGTTTGCGCTCGCAGCCAGCCGCATTGCTGACCCGGCGCTGCGGGGCGAGTTCTATGGCGACGGCCCCGAGCGCGGGGCGCTGGAGCGCGCTATCGCCGAGCACGGCGTGGGTGAGATTGCAAGCGCACCGGGCTTCGTCGATGCGGCGCGGATCGACGAAGCGCTCACCCGGGCGATGTGCATGCTCTCGACCTCGCGCCGCGAGGGGTACGGCATGGTCGTGATCGAGGCCGCCGCGCGCGCGACCCCGAGCGTCGTGGTTGCCGGCGAGGACAACGCTGCCGTGGAGCTGGTGGAAGAGGGGGTCAACGGCGTGGTCGCCCCCACCGCCGATCCTGAGGACGTGGCGGCGGCGATCGTGCGGGTGCACGAGGCAGGGATCGCGATGCGCGAAAGCACCGCCAGGTGGTTCGAGCAGAACGCGCAACGGCTGTCGCTGGAGTCATCGCTGCGCGCGGTGCTGGCGAGCTATGAGAGGGAGCCCAGCGCCCGCGCGTAGCAGTCGAGCGTGAGCCGCGCGGTGCGCTCCCAGCTGAACTCGCGTGCGCGCGAAAGGCCCCGCTCGCGCAGGTCGCGCGCGAGCGCGGGGTCGCCGAGCAGCCGCTCGATCGCCTGTGCGATCGCGGACTCCGAGCGGGGGTCGAACAGCAGCGCCGCGTCGCCGGCGACCTCGGGCAGTGAGGAGGTGTCGGCGCACGCGACCGGTACCCCGCGGGCCATCGCCTCGAGCACGGGCAGCCCGAAGCCCTCATACAGGGAGGGATAGACGAAGGCGTCGGCGAGCCCCCACAGCCCCTCCACCTCCTCCTCCCCCAACCACCCCTCGAAGCGCACGTCGGCGAGCACCCCGAGCTCGGCGGCGCGCGCGCGCAGCTCGGCCTCGTACCAGGTGGGGTAGCCCGGCAGCACCAGTACGGGCCGCCGCTCGGGGGGAATACGCGCGAAAGCGCCGATCAGCGCGAGCAGGTTCTTGTGGGGGCGCTTGGCGGAGAGCGTCAGCAGCACCTGCCGCTCGCCGAGGCCAAAACGCGTGCGGGTGTCCTGCGCGGAGAGCGCGGCGGGGGTGCCGATGCCGGACTCCTCGATGCCGGGCTCCCGCATCGCGCCCGACAGGCGGCGCACGGCGCCGAGCCCCTGCGGCACCACGTCGATCCGCCCGCTGGGGAGGCGCAGCAGCTCGACGAGGTCGCGCCGCGTGGAGTCGGAGATCGCGATCACCCGCGTGGAGCGGCGCGCGGCGAGCGGCACGAGCACGCGCATGCCGCGGTCGCGCAGGCCGGGGTGGGCGTCGGGGAAGCGCGCGTAGATCAGGTCGTGCACGGTGAGCACCCGCCGAAAGCGCCCATACGCGGGCGCCGTGGAGGCGAGGCTGTGCACGAGGTCCACCCCCGCGCGCGCGGCAAGGCGCGGCAGGAGGGCCTGCTCGCCGAGCACCCACTGCTCGCGCCGGCGGGCGTTGACCGGCACGGTGACGGCCGGCAGCAGCTCGCCCCACGGACCGTCCGCCGCGGCGGCGGCCTCGCGCGAGACGAACGCGGTGAAGCGCGTGCCCGGCGGCGCGCGGCGCACCAGCTCCGGGAGCAGCTCGCGGGCGTAGACCTCCATCCCGCCGGTGTCGCCGGGCACGAGGTAGATGAGGTTGAGGCCGACGTGCATGGGCCGAACGAGGCTAGCGCCCCCAGGGTGCGCTGCTGCGTCCGGCAGAGCCTTCGAGCATGCGCTGCTGCGTCCGGCAAGCCTCCGAGCGTGCGCCGCTGCGTCCGGCAAAGCCTGCGAGCGTGCGCCGCTGCGTCCGGCAAAGCCTGCGAGCGTGCGCCGCTGCGTCCGGCAAAGCCTGCGAGCGTGCGCCGCTGCGTCCGGTAAAGCCTGCGAGCGTGCGCTGCTGCGTCCGGCAAGCCTCCGAGCGTGCGCCGCTGCGTCCGGTAAAGCCTGCGAGCGTGCGCTGCTGCGTCCGGCAAGCCTCCGAGCGTGCGCTGCTGCGTCCGGCAAGCCTCCGAGCGTGCGCCGCTGCGTCCGGTAAAGCCTGCGAGCATGCGCCGCCGCGTCCGGCAAATAGACTCGGTGCTCGTGGTCGAGCGTCGACGCAACCACTGGGGCTGGGGGTATGAGGACCAGCGCTTCTCCCCCGAGCAGGTGCGCGCGGCGGCGGGCGGGCTGGCGACGCACCTGGGGCTCGGGGAGCAGGTGGAGGTGGAGGACCCGGTGGCGATCGAGGCCGTGAAGCTGGCGCCCCCACGGATCGGGCCGCCCGCGGCCCTGGCGGAGATCTGCGCGGACGATGTCCACGCGCGCGCCTCGCACGCATGGGGCAAGTCCTACGCCGACGTGGTGAGGGGCTTCCGCGGCAGCTTTGAGCACCCCCCGGACTTCGTGGCGTACCCGCGCGAGGAGCACGAGGTGGAGCAGGTGCTGGAGTGGTGCGCGGCGCAGCGCGTGGCGGCGATCCCCTACGGCGGCGGCACGAGCGTGGTGGGGGGCGTGCGGCCCGAGGTCGCTCCCTCCTACAACGGAGCCATCACGCTCGACCTCGGCGCGCTCGACCAGGTGCTGGAGGTGGACCCGATCTCCCGCGCGGCGCGCATCCAGGCCGGTGCAAGCGGCCCGGCGCTCGAGCGCCAGCTCGGCGAGCACGGTCTGACCCTGCGCCACTTCCCGCAGTCGTTCGAGCTCGCGACGCTGGGCGGCTGGATCGCCACCCGCGCGGCGGGGCACTTCGCCACCGTGTGGACGCACATCGAGGACTTCGTCGAGTCGGTGCGCGCGATTGCGCCCACGGGCGAGTGGGAGTCGCGCCGGCTACCCGGCTCGGGCGCGGGGGTGAGCCCCGACCGGATGCTGGCCGGCTCGGAGGGAATCCTCGGCGTGATCACCGAGGCGTGGGTGCGCGTGCAGCCGCGCCCGACCCACCGCCGCTCGGCGAGCGTGAGCTTCGCCGACTTCGCCACGGGCGCTGAGTGCGTGCGGGAGCTCAGCCAGTCGGGGCTGAACCCAGCCAACTGCCGCCTGATCGACCAGCGCGAGGCGAAGGTGACGATGGTCGGCGACGGCAGCAGCGCCCTGCTGGTGATGGGCTTCGAGTCGACCGACCACCCCGTGGACGCGCCGATGGAGCGGGCGCTCGAGATCTGCCGCGAGCACGGGGGCGCGGCCCGGGAGCGCGGCGGCGTCGGACCCGATACCAGGGGGCGCGGCGGCGGCGGACCCGACGCCAGGGAGCGCGGTGGCGGCGGACCCGACGCCAGGGAGCATGGTGGCGGCGGACCCGATGCCGTGGGCACCTGGCGGGAGACGTTCCTCGCGGCCCCCTACCTGCGCGACGTGTTCGTGGCGATGGGCGCGATCAGCGAAACTTTCGAGACGGCGATCACGTGGGCGCGCTTCCCCGCCTTCCACGAGCGGGTGACGGCGGCGGCCGAGCAGGCGCTGCGCGAGGTGGGGGCGCAGCCGGGCGGGGTGTCGTGCCGCTTCACCCACCTCTACCCCGATGGTCCCGCCCCCTACTTCACAGTGCTCGCCCGGGGGCGGCGCGGGGAGGAGCTGGAGCAGTGGGCGGCGATCAAGCGCGCGGTGTCCGACGCGATCCTCGGCGCGGGAGGCACGATCACTCACCACCACGCGGTGGGCCGCGACCACCGCCCCTGGTATGACCGCCAGCGCCCCGAGCCGTTCGCGGCGGCGCTACGCGGGGCGAAGGCGGCGGTCGATCCGCAGGGCATCATGAACCCGGGCGTGCTCGTCGACCCGCTGCGATGAGGATCGCGGTGCTCACGAACCCCGGCGCCCTGGTGGAGCTGCTGCGATGACGATTGAGCGCACCACGAACCCTGGCGTGTTGGTGGATTCGCCGCGATGACGATTGAGCGCATCGCGAACCCCGGCGTGCTGGTGGACCCGCTGCGATGAGGATCGCGGTGCTCGGCCCCGGCGGCGTGGGTGGCCTGGTCGCGGGCGCGCTCGACCACGCGGGCACCCCGGTCACGCTCATCGCACGCGAGTCCACGGCGGAGCTGATCGCCGCGTACGGCCTGCGGGTGAGCTCGGTGCGGCTCGGCGACTTCGTCGCCCACCCCCGCGCGGTGGCACGTCTGGAGGAGCCGGTGGAGGCGCTGGTGGTCGCGACCAAGGCGACCGGTCTGCATGAGGCGCTGGAACGGATCGATGGCCGATCTTCGATCGCCCCGCCCACGCTGGTGCTGCCGCTGCTCAACGGCCTCGACCACCTCGCGCTGCTGCGCGAGCGCTTTGGCGAGCAGACCGTGGTGGCGGGCACGATCCGCGTCGAGGCCGATCGGCCCGAGCCGGGCGTGGTGGTGCACTCGAGCCCCTTCCTGCGCATCGACATGGCCTCCGCGCACGCGGCGGCGCGGCCGGGGATGGAGGCGTTGGCGGCGAAGCTGAACGCGGCGGGGATCCCCGCGCGGGTGGAGGACTCCGAGGCGCAGGTGCTGTGGGGCAAGCTCGTGCGCCTCAACGCGCTGGCGTGCACCACCAGCGCGTTCGACCGGCTGCTCGGCGAAATCCTCGCCACGCCCGAGCTGCGCACCGAGCTGGTCGGGGCGATCGAAGAGGGCTGCGCGGTGGCGGCGGCCGAGGGGGCGAGCATCGACGCGACCGACCCGTTGGGCGAATTGAGCGCCGCGCACCCGACGCTGGGCAGCTCGATGCAGCGCGACATCGCCGCCGGCCGCCCCCCGAGTTGGACGCGATCCCCGGAGCGGTGCTGCGCGCGGCGGCCCGCCACGGCGTGCCGTGCCCGACGATCGAGCGGTTGGTGGGGACGATCGCCAAGCGCGTGGGCGTGCCCGCGCCGACCCCGGTGCGGTAGCTCTCTTCGCGGCACATCCCTCCGCGACGAGCCGAGTTGCTCCCCGGCGGCCGGGCTCCCACAAACGTGCCCATCCTGACCCGCCCGCTTGGCGGGCGGGGTCCCCATCCAATTTGCTTTTCGCCGCAGACCAGCCGCGGCGAGCGCGACCTACTCCCCGAACGGCCGGAACCGAGGCACACCCGGCGCGGCCGGAACGGCCTGGGTGGCGACGGCCTCGACGACCTGCGCCTCGGACTCCTCGCGCTCCTCGTCGTGCTGCCCGTCGCACAGCACGCGGAAGTTGCCGGTGACGCCGCTGTCGGCGTGGATCGTGATGCCGGGCAGGATCTCCTCGCCCTCCTCGAAGCCCAGCCGCTCCATGTCGAAGTGGGCCAAGCCGATGCCGTGCGCGGTGTGCGTCGGGTTCTCGCGGTCGTGCGCCGCCACCGCCTGGGCAAAGCGCTCGAGGTTCTTGGCGATCTTGCCGGTGTCCGCCATCGCTCGGCGACAGCGTACCGCGGGCGACCGGTCGCGGGCGTACGATGCAGCAGCCGCGACGCGTCGCGTCGCGTCGACAACCCGACAGCGACCACCACCCAAGCCGACGGAAAGGGATTGACCCGCGATGGACATCTTCGCCCAGCTCGACGAGGCGCGCAGGCGCACCAACGTGCTCGAACACCCCTTCTACCAGCGTTGGAGCGCGGGCGAACTGCGGGACGGCGAGCTGGAGCTGTACGCCGGCGAGTACGGTCACGCGGTGCGGGCGCTCGCGCGGGCATCGCGACTGGCCGCGGAGGCCGCAGGTGGGTGGGCTCCCATCCACGCCGCCGGCCTCGCGCGCCACGCCGCCGAGGAGGAGAGCCACGTGGAGCTGTGGGAGCAGTTCGCGCGTGCGGTGGGCGACGGTGACCACCGGGAGCCCCTGGCGCAGACGCGCACCTGCGCGCAGGCATGGACCGCGGGCGAGGACCTGCTGGAGCACTTGGCGGTGCTGTACACCGTGGAGGCCAGTCAGCCGGCGATCTCGACGACCAAGCTGGATGGCCTCGCCACCCACTACGGTGTGGCCGCGGACTCCCCGGGAGCGGCCTACTTCACGCTGCACGCCGAGCTCGACGTAGAGCACGCCCGCCAGGCGCGCGAGCTGATCGAGCGGCTGCTGCCCGAGGACGCCGAGGAGTGCGACGCCGTCGGCGAGCGCATGCTCACCCGCGCTCGAGCTGCGCTGGATGGCAACTGGCAGTTGCTGGACGGCGTCGAGCAGCTGCGCCCGGCTGCTGTGTAGGGCTGCGTAGGGCTGGTGACTGCGTAGGCTGGTTACTGCGTAGGGCTGGCGGCGCGCGGGGCGAGCGCCCCGCGCACGGCCGGCGCGACCTCGCTCCCAAACAGCTCGATCGCGCGCATCGCTCGCGCGTGCGGCAGCACGCCGATGCTGACCTGCGCAAGGAAGCGGTCGTGCCCGAACAACTCGTGCTCGGCGAGGATCTTCTCCACCACCTGCTGCGTGCTCCCGACCAACAGATGCCCCTCCGGCCCGCACGCCGCATCGAACTGGGCACGCGCCATCGGCGGCCAGCCGCGCTCGCGCCCGATGCGGTTCATCACCTGGGAATAGGCGGGGAAGTACTCGTCCGCCGCCCGCTGCGAGGTGGCGGCAAGGTAGGTGTGCGAGTTGATCCCCACCGCGGGGCTGGCGGGGTTGACCTGGCCATCTCGCACCCCACCCTGCGCGACGGTTCGATCGGCCCCGTCTTCCTCCCGGCGCGACGCCGGTGCGGCGGTTCCAACGGCCCTGTCTTCCTGCCCGTCCTCCCCGCCCGCGAGCGAGCGACCCTGCGCGACTGCTCGGCGGTAGAGATCCACCAGCGGCGCAAACCGTGCGGGTGGCCCACCGATGATCGCGATCATCAGCGGCAGCCCCAGCATCCCCGCCCGCGCCACCGACGCGGGCGTCCCACCCACGGCGATCCACACCGGCAGGGGATTCTGCAGCGGGCGTGGATACACCCCCACGTCGTGCAGCGCGGCCCGATGCCGCCCCGACCAGGTGACGCGCTCGGAGGCGCGCAGAGCCAGCAGCAGCTCGAGCTTCTCCGCAAACAGCTCGTCGTAGTCGTCGAGGTCGAAGCCGTACAGCGGAAACGACTCGGTGAAAGACCCCCTACCAGCCATGATCTCCGCACGCCCGCCCGAGATCAAGTCGAGCGTGGCGAAGTCCTGAAACACCCGCACCGGATCGGCTGAGCTGAGCACCGTGACGGCGCTGCTCAGGCGGATGCTCTGCGTGCGTGCCGCCGCGGCGGCGAGCGCGATCGGCGGCGCGGACACTGCGTAGTCGGGCCGATGGTGCTCGCCGACCCCGAAGACTTCGAGCCCCAGCTGGTCGGCAAGCTCGATCTCCTCCAGCAGCTCGCGCAGCCGCCTCGCCGCATGGGGCGCATCCGCGCCCAGCGGCAGGTCGGCGAAGGTGGCAAGGCCCAGTTCCATAGCCCCGAGGCTATCGCCACCCGGGTGACACCGGTATTGGCGACCCCTGCCTTCGGTGAGCTCCCGAAGCCGTTGGGCCCTGAGCGAGCCCGTTTTCCGCTCGGCGCCCACCGCTGCATCGGCTGAGAGCCCGATAGTCTGTTGCTCAGCGCTTGCTCCGAGTGCGTATCCGTCCGGTGGGAGGGTGCATGATGGAGAGGGATTCATGACCGAGAGTGCGGGCCGAGTTCCTTCGGAGGACGCGCCGAGCGCAGGCGCTGCATCGGATCTAGCGGCGGGGATCCTGCCGCTCGTGCCTCGCACGCATCACCTGCTGATGCTGGAGTTCGGCAGCCGCAACGACTTTGACGATCCGCGCTTGGAGTGGCGCAGGCTCTTTTCCGAGCTGCTGGGCACGTTCATGCTGGTGCTGGTCGCCGCGGGCGGGGGCATCCTGCACGGCAAGGGCCAGATCAGCCTTGCGGCAGCCGTCGTCGCGCCGGGGCTGATGGTCCTGGGGATCATCCTCTTCATGGGCGCGATCTCCGGCGCCCACCTGAACCCCGCGGTCTCGCTTGCGTTCGCGCTGCGCGGAGACTTCCCGTGGAAGCGCGTCCCGGGCTACATCGTCATCCAGTTGGCCGGCGCGACGCTGGCGTGCCTGTTCCTCTATGCGGTGTTTGGCAATGTCCAACACCTCGGCGCGACTCTGCCTGGACCGGGGTATGCGAACTGGCAGGCGCTGCTGATGGAGATCGTTCTCACAGCGGTACTGGTCAGCGTCATCCTCGGGACTGCCTCGGCCGCACAGAACGTCGGGGCCATCGCCGCGCTTGGCGTCGGCGGGTACATTGCCCTCGCTGGCCTCTGGTCGGCGCCAGTGAGCGGCACGTCGATGAACCCGGCCAGGTCCTTCGGCCCAGCCCTGGTGAGCGGTGACTTCTCAAGCTATTGGGTGTACGTCGCGGGTCCGATCGCCGGTGCGCTGATCGCGGTCGGCTGCGCGTTTGTGCTGCGCGGCAGGGGCGGCGATGCGATCTCCCGAGCGGCTGGCTCGGGCGTTCTCGACGAGGGGAGCCTCGCCGCTAAGCAGCGCCTCTCCCAGGCCCTCGACAGGGGCGAGATCGCGCCCCCCGGCATGGCCGACACCGACACACGGAGGAGCGACCCTTGAGCGACGCGCTTACAAGCCGGCCGGCCGATTCCCGAGCCGCGCTATCGCCCCGCGATCTACGTGCATTAGCCTCGTCGCGCGTTGAGCATCGTGTCGGACCCGACCTCGCCGGTGATGGCAGCTATTGAGTGAAGCACCTGAGTACGGCTGCATTGCTGGGCGTTCAGCCCATCTACAGAATCTCAATCCTATATCCATCAAGGTAGTGGTCGGTTTGCAACTCACACACGACACGAGGTCCATCTATCGCTGGTGGTTTGTGCGTCTTGGGGTAGCGAAGCCAGAAAGGGGAAGGCGGGAGTTAGGCGCTGGGGAGGAGGTTGAACGCCTCGACGTGGCGCGGGCGTACCACGGTGAAGTGGCGGAGATCGAGTGTCGCCACTTCGGTCACGCCAAGGCGCTCGGCGGCAGCGATGACTGATGCGTCGACGGTGCCGAGGGGAAGGTCGTGGTAGCGCGCGAGGAGCTCTGCGATGCGCAGGATGTCCTTTGAATCGACCGGCTCCAGGCTCATCTCGCCGGCCGCGAGGTCGCCGAGGAATCGAGTCTCGGCCTGCCAACCAAGACGACTTGCGATCAGGTACGCGACCTCGGTAATGACGAGGGTCGGGACGATCAGGGGACCAGGATGAGTCTCCAGCAACTCAAGGCACGCCTCATGATGCGCGTCGTCGCCGTCCACATAGGCGTAGAGTGGCCCAGCGTCAATGATGAGCGCTATCGCCCAGCTCCGCGCTGATGATTTGCTCGATCCGCTCGGAGATGTCCGTGTTGCCGCTGTGGCTGGCGGCAGCGGCTCGCAGTTGTCGACGTCCACCTCGTAGGTGGGCTTCGAGCGCCGAGCGCGTGACGTCTGAGATGGTGCTGCCACGGCGTCTCGCCTCATGTCGCAGCCGCTCGTCGAGTTCCTCGGGGATCTTTACCGTTGTGCGTACCACGTATGCCAGCATACCATGCAAATGCCCCAGCCGGCTTCAGTTAGCGATGAACTCGATTCCACCAGAATCAGGTCTTCGATACGTCAAGCGTCCCTACATCTCAAGTATCTCGATCCGATAACCATCCGGGTCGCGCACGAAGCACAGCCGCGAGCCGCCCTCACGGATCGCGTATGGGGGCTTCTCGGGCTCGATGCCCTGCTCCGCGAGCTTGACGAGCGTTGCATCGAGGTCGGGACTGGCGATCGCGATGTGGCCGTAGCCGGTGCCCATCGGTGCTTTCATGGACCTATACAGCTTTTCCTGGTGATACAGGCAGGCTAGCCCACGACGCGGCGCTCGCCGCAGGAAGGTCGGGAGGCATGAGGCTCGATGAATACCGGCGCGTATCGCAGGTCAACGGACGCGAGGGCGAGGGCTTCCAGAGCCCCGAGCTACAGCGCAACGCCATCGCCGTCTACGCCCGCGCACACAAGCACGCGGTCACGCCGAACCCCGAGGAGCTGGACGTGTCGGGCGGCAAGCTCAGACGCCCGATCCTCGACGCGATCATGGAGCGGATTCGCAATGGCGAATCGGATGGGATCATCGTCAACGACCTGGACCGCTACTCGCGCGACGTGCTCGGCGCGAACCTGCTTCTGGTCGAGATCAAGAAGGCGGGCGGGACACTCGTAAGCGTCCACGAGAACATCGACATCACTACGCCGGACGGCAAGATGATGTTCGACTTCCGCATGGCGATCGCGGAGAACTACCTCTCGCGCTCGCGCGAGAAGTGGGCCGAAGCGCAGCGGCACGCAGTCGAAAAGGGGATCTACACCGAGCGCTATATCCCGGCGGGTTACGAAAAGCGCGAGGACCGGCGTCTCTACCTCAGCCCCGATGCTCCGATCATCAAGCAGGCATGGCAGATGCGGATTGCGCGCGAGCCCACGCGGCGCATCGTCCACCTCCTCAACGAGAAGCTGCCGCGACCGAATGGTGGTCTGTGGCTCGACGCGACGGTCGAGCTGATGTTTCCCAAACGCATCTACGTCGGCGAGCTGAGCCGTCGCGGCGTGACCAACAAAGAAGCGTGCGAGCCGCTTGTCAGCGAGGCGGAATGGCAGGCCGCGCAGATCACGCGCAAAAAGACCGGCCCACGGACACAGAAGGAGAACCTGTTGACGGGCATCATCCGTTGTGCAGGGTGCCGCTATGCGATGACGCCCGCCGAGACATCCGTCAAGCGTGGCAGCGGGCGGACCTACGTCGCCGTCTACCGCTGTCGGCCGGAACATGCCCCCGGCCGCTGTCCGTCGCCCAGCTCGATCACGCGCAAGAGCATCGAGCCCTATGTCGAAGATGCGTTCCGGTCAGAGATGGCAGGAACACACTTGGTCGCTGCGGAGACCGGCACCAAGATTGAGCAGGCGCAGGATCAGCTCGCGCGTCTCGAAGCGGAGCTGGCAACCTTCGCGGCCGACACGACGGTTCGGGAAGCGTTGGGCGCCGCCGCGTACCACGCGGCGATTCAGAGCCGAGCGGACGGCGTAGCCGCTGCCCGAGAGACGCTGCGGTCGCTCTCAACGAGCACGACAACCCTGGCAGGCGTCGAGACTTGGGGCAGCTTGTCAGTCGATGAGCGGCGACGGATTCTCGGCGGCGCCATCGACGCAGTGTTTATCCGCCGTGGCTCTGGAGCCGATGACCGAAGCCTCGTCGTTTGGGCCGGTGATCTCAAAGGAGACTTGCCGACCGGAGGGCGAGGCAACGGGCCGATCACGTCCTACGCCTGGTAGCTGCGTGAACTTGTAGGTCGGATGACGAGCGCTGAGCACCTGCGACAGCGTTCCAACTGCCTTGTCCTTAGCGCGCTGCGACATCCTTCCGTATGTGCCTGCGGAGAACATGGAATCCCACATAGCAACACTGCAAGCTAGCAGGTTTGCACACCTTTCCAAGCTAGTTCGACGGCGCTTGTTGATGGATTCCCTCTTGACGATGCGCACGGGATACAGTAAGGTTGACGGTACGGTAAACCGATAGGAGTACAGCATGGAGCGAACGATGGGAGTGGACAAGGCGCGAAGCAAGCTCGGCCAGCTCGCGGAAGAGGTCGCGGCCGATGATGAGGCCGTGGTCCTCACTCGCCGGGGGCAGGCCGTGGCGGTCCTCGTAAGCCCGGCCGAGTACGACCGGCTGACCGAGACCAGGCGCCGGACGGCTCAGGAGGAACTGCGGGCGCGTTTGGCTCAGGTTCGCCAGAGCGTCGCCGACGCGGGCCTCGACGTGTCGGTTGTGGACGAGGCGATCACGGCAGCACGGGCTACTGAGTGACGCCGAGGGCCGTCCTCGACACGAACGTCATCGTGTCCGGTCTCGGCTGGAGTGGGGCGCCCGCCGCGATCCTTGATGCTGTGAGCGACGATCGGCTCGTGCTCGTGACCAGCGCGCCGCTGCTGGCGGAGCTGCGCCGGGTGCTGGAGTATCCGAGGCTCGCCAAGGTGATTCACGGGGGCGCGCAGCTCGCCGACCTCGTTGCGGCCAGTGGCGTTGTGGTCGTGCCCGACCGCGTGCTTACCGTCGTCAGCGACGACGACGACAATCGCGTTCTGGAGGCGTCGATCGCGGGCGCCGCCGACTACATCGTTTCCGGCGACTCCGATCTGCTCGACCTCGGCTCCTTTCAAGGCATCCCAATCATTGCGCCTGGGGAGTTCGCAGCGACGGTGTTGGGCTGGGGCTCCGGCGAGCTGTAGATGCGCCACGGGCTTTAGGGAGTGCGTGCTATGGCGAGCGAAGCGAGGTCGGGTCGAGGCACCTTGCCGACAGTCGCTCTCGCCTGCGGGAGTGGAACCGCCAACCACCGGCCGAGTGCTCACTGCTGTGGGCCACCGACCACTGCACACTCACCCCTCGGTGCTGCTTTTAGGCGTCGGCACCCACTGGACGGGAGCCGAAGGGCGGGGAAGGAACGCCAATTCCCCACCACTACATACGCGCCTGCGGTAGCGCGAGCACGTCGGGCTCGGCGCCTAGATCGTCCACCAACGATCAGGGTGGTCATCTGCTAGGGTCCGCCGCCACCACAACTATCAGGGTGGTCGTTGGTAGCGAACCTGGGAGGTCCGCCGTGCAGTTCTCATCGCGCACGCTTGTCTGTCGAGTCGGTGTGGTCGTCGCGCTCGCTGTCTCGTCGTTGGTCGTGCTCGCGCCGGTCGGTGCTGGCGCGCGGTCCAGCTCGATCGCAGGCAGCATCCCTACTGCTGCGCTCCGCGCCGGGGTCGTGGCCCGCAAGCGACATCCCCGCGCTTCTATCGCGCAGCTCCGCAGCGCCTTTGATCTCGTCTATACGGCGACGCACATGCAATCTCATCTCACCGCATCATCCGTTTGTTCTCAGGCGACGGCAAGAGGACAGTACGCGCTCATCGAAACCATCAGGGGCCAGATTGGCTACCTCCCGTCAGAAACATGCGAAAGCGCTTTGGTCGGTCTCGCAACAACGGCGTGTGAAGGCGCTTATTTCGCTCCTTACGTCGAGAGCGCCGTCCGAACCGCGCGCATTCAGATCAAGGGTAGGCACGCGACGGTCCAGCTTGTCGAAGATATCGTCTGTGTTAACGGTCACGGCCCTGCTAGTGGCGCTAGTGGCTCTGTAGCGGAGCAGATAGACAAAATGGGTGTTACCCATTGGGTCGAACGGCGAGGCCGCTGGCTGTTCGATGACGAACCTACGGGCACTTACACACCGGCCGGAAGGAAGGCGGATGCCCTGCTGCGCGCTGCACTGAGCGGTAGCAAAATCACCGAAAGCTACGAACAATGGCCGGGGCATGTCGTCACCAACGGCGCCGACTTCTGCGCTAACGGTACTACCCACACGATCCTCATAAGTATTCTCATCCCGGAAGCAACGCCCTGGTATGTCCAAGCCGGGTATTCGGTTTTCACGCACACGCTTGTACCGCCATTCGACACTCAAGGAAACCCGGTGGGTGCGGTTTACGTCGAGTCCCCCGTATCCATCGAATATGGCGTGCAGCTCGTGGACGGCAAGATCATCCCGACACCACCTACCGGGACCCCATCACTAGGGCCGCTGACATACGAACCGGGCACTGCCGGGTGTTGACCCTGCTGGCGTAGCGCCTCAAATCCTGCCAGCCTGTTTGCCACGGCTTTTCCCGCCCGGTGGATTCGATCCGTCCCGTTGTGCCAGTGCTCCCGTTGAGCTGCGGTCCTAAATGCACTCGCTCTGCTCGGGACACTCCGCGCCGGTTATCTCTGGCGTGTCGGTGGCGTCGAATCCACCACGGAGGAAAACCAATGGCAACCAGGGCTCATCAACACTCGCAGCGCTCCCGCCACCTGCGTCGCGTCCGCAACGCGGCCTGCGGCCAATGGTTACTTGCGCTGATCGCGCGCACGCTTTCGACCGTTCTCCTAATGGTCGTTGCGCGCTGGCTGCATCTGCCGATGCCTGGCGGGGAGTGATCCCCCGCCTTTACGCGATGCCGGAAGTGGTGTGGGAGATGGCGTCGAGTTCTGACACGAGCGCCGCTACACGCTGAGGGCATCCACAGATACACGAGACCCACCGCGTACACGAACACGCCGGGTCAGCCATCATTCGCGCCCGCAAGCCTCTCCCCTAGCTCCGTCCGACAGGCCATTGAGCGTCTTTGGGCGTGCAATGTCCGTGCTGCGCATACACACTGTCCACATGGGCGCTCCCCACATGCGTGCTTCGGCCATTGCGAGACAAGCCTCGTCCACATTGCTGAGCGCTGGCAGGTTCTTTACCCGTCACTCTTTCGCCGTAGGTGCTGTTCTGACCGGCGCTAGCTTTATTGCTGGTGTCGGAGAAGTAGGCGCGACTTACGCTTTGGCGGACGCCCGGTGCCGCCACCGCTGCCACCCATGCTGACCTCACGCGCGCTGCGGCGATAACGGCTACTGTATTGGTGACTGGCGTGGGTTGCTGCTGGCACTCTTCCGCGCGCGAGGTCACTGAACTCACACGGCAGCAGTCCGAACGCGCTCTCGGCCAGTAGCGGTTAGTTAATCTCCCCTAGCTCAATCCGCATATCATCGGCGCACGATGACTGGCGGCAAGGCTTTCGTGTGGCAGCACTGCCACACTTGCGGGTGCGGGGTCGAAAAGCCTTTGCAGGGGCCATCGGGCGGCGCTGGTGTTTATTGGCCGTACTGTGCGGACTGTTTTGCGAAGCTCTCCGACGCGGACCAAAGCGGTAGCTAACGCACGGGCAAAGCGTCCGCCGTATTGACGTTGCGTGACTGTGTGTTGCACAATGCACGTTGAAATGACACGGCCGTTACTTGCAAAGCACGCGCTGAAATGCAGCGGGTCCTTGGACTGAAGCGCTCGGGTCAAACTCAAAACCTCAAGGTGACTGGCACGACGGCGAGACGCCCGCATGGCATGCAGGAGGTCGGCGGTTCGATCCCGCCAGGCTCCACTTTGTCCGACTTCGAGAACTTTTGAGTTTGGCAAGAGAGCTTTTGTGTAATGCAGGCGCTCTGCTCCGGTGAGCGAAAGCCGTGGTACATATAGACATGCAACCGCTCCGGGGCAGCGGGTTCGTACAAAGTCCGTACAACTAATGCGGGCTTACGGAGGACCCCGGAATGCCCGATCTAAGAGTTGCCTCGACTGCTCCCGTTTCTCACCTTGAAAGCCTGGTAGACGACTACTTCATGGCGTGCCGTGCGCGCGGTCTGTCTCGCTCGACAATCATCAGCTCCTACGGCTACCCCATACGCAAGCTCTTTCTCCCGTGGTGTCAACGTAACGGAGTGACCGAGCTGTCCCAACTCACCTCGCGCACGGTCAACGAGCTGTCCGTGAGTCTCGCTGAGAGTGCCAGCAAAGACGGGCGCGTACTCTCGAAGGCCACCGTGCATTCCTACACGCGGGGCATTCGTAGCTTTCTCCGTTGGTGCAAGAAGGAAGGCGAAGGCAAGGCGGCGCTGCCCTCTCTCCCCCGTTTGCCGCGCCTCTTACGCGACGTGCTCGATCGAGATGAGATCGACACACTTGAAGCTGCGGCGCAGACGGAACGCGACCGGCTGATGATCCGCATACTTGGTGATTGCGGGCTTAGATCGTATGAACTCTGTTCCCTCCGTATGGAGCAGATTCTTCGTCATCACAACCAAGCGAATCTGCACATTCACGGCAAAGGCGAACTAGACCGCTTCGTCCCGCTCCCGCCTGTGCTCCTGCGCAGGCTCGAACGCTACATACGATCCAGCCGCCCGAGAGATACGCGACGCGAGGAAATCTTCATCAGTTTGCGTCACGGCCGGTCGGGCGACTACGAACCACTAACGCCTAGCGGAGTGCTGCAACTCGTGAAACGTGCCGCTTATCGAGCTGGCATCGAAAAGCGGGTCTACACGCACCTAATGCGGCATAGCTTCATCACGAATTGCTTGCGCGCAGGTATGAGCCCGATCCTAGTTGCAAAGATCGTCGGGCACAGCTCACTACGGATGATTGAGCGCATCTACAGCCACATGACCAATCAGGACGCATACAACGCGATGATGGACATGATCGCTGCGACTACTCGCCAAGGAGAGCGTCCACGCCCTCTAGCGGCGGCGTGGCATTGAGAGCGGCGGCAATCCGGCTAATCGACGTTGACGACACCGGCCGACCAGCGTGTGCCGCCGTGACCGTTGCGTTGCTGATGCCCGCGGCTCGTGCAAGGTCGGCGTGGTTCCAGCCGCGCCGCGCGACCTCTCGCGCCAGAACGTCAACGCGCAAGATGATGCCCATTCACGCCCCTCGGACAGTCGGGGTATATCCCCCATTTCCACGGATGGCCTGACCGGATCGTGTCATTGTCGTCGTGCTCATTGAAAGTCAAGCCCCGTTATCTCAACGATAGAACGTCGCGTTAACCGCGCTGTTCGTTGTCATGGTTCCGTAGCAGAACGTCCAAAGTGAGAAAGAACCACGTAATACGGGCCGAAATCTCTTGTGTAACAAAACATTTGCGTTACTGCCATTCTTGTCGTAAAGAGCTAACACTAGAATTGACGGGCGTCGCAAAGCCCCGTCGCGGCGCTCGTCTCTTTTAATTTGGAGCCGATGTGATGGCCGCTAGAACAAGTTTGTTGAGCAGGAGACGCCCGCACACGCGCGCAACCTCGGCCGATCTTTACGGCGTGTTGCGCCGAGCGTCAACGGTCGTGTGGCTTCGGCTTGTGATGACAGCAGCATCGCGGCGCACACGCGCCCGCCTGGGAATGCTCGGCGTCCCTCTAGCTATCACTGCGACCTTGATAGCGGGGTTATGGTGGACCGTCTTGCCGCTAGCCCTGTGTGCCTGGTGGTGGTCGCCGCGATACACGGGATGGGAATGGGTCGGCGCTGTTGGACGCGGGTTAGTCGGAGCGGCTTGGGCACTCATTGGTTCAAGTGCATTCGTGAGCTTCCCTAACAATGCCCTAGAGGTCGGAGCATTTTGGTTGCTTGGTGCGGGCCTGCTCGTCGGCCCCCATGCGCTCCGTCATTGGGTCTTTCAGACCGGGAAGCGCCAGGGCGACGGTGTTCACATGAGACTAAATCGTGTGCCCTCGGTGCGTAGGCGCTTCGCAATGCACCTGATGGTCCAGACCCCGCCTATTACAAAAAAGCGCCGGTGACGGCAAGGCCCTGGACCGAATCGGCCGGAATGTCCGTGTAATGTCCCCGGCCAGAGCGCATAGTAAAACCGTGCCTCGCAATAGTGGCCCCGCCTCGGTCTTAATTATCAATAATTTCGGGCGCCCGGCGACAACGCCTCCCATTGGCATCCCCGCGCCTTCACGGTTTAGGGCCGCTCGCTCGCATCTTTTGCCTGTTGTCGCTGTAGCTTCCGTAATCGCGTCCCCTTGGGCCATACCCCACACAATCAATTCGTTTCCACGACAAGTCCGCGCAGCCGGTCAGCTTCTAAAAGCGGATTTGCAAGAATGGCGGTCAGCAGCACAAGCGATGGAGCGCGACGTGACATCGAGTAGCGAAGTCCACTAGGCGGATTCCGTGCTGGTCGTGCCAGACTGAGGGTAGGGAACTTGTGACCATGTGCCGTCTGGCTGTTGAAAGTTGTTACGGATGTCGATGCCCGTTTGATCCCACGTCGATAGCAGTTGTTCCAAGCCCGCGGCGTATTCTTCGATTTCTTGTTGACTGTTAGTAACAGGGATCGGCTGTCCTTGTGCTAGCGCGTGGCAGAGCTGACGGAGCCACGCAACGGTTGCAACTGTTTGGTCGTATGCGTTCGCTTGTTCTCGCTGTTTGTCACCTTCGATAACTGCTTGCCGCTGCTTGGCGGCGGCTTCGAGAACGGTCGGATCAGTGATGTGCAGATCGTTTCGGCCCGGCGCGCTAAGATAGGAGGCCGCAGCGGGAACGCGGTACTCAAGTTGTTGTAGCCGATGCTCGATTGACGGATGCGTCGCCTGTAGTACGTCCTCCCACCCGGTACGCGGTGCCTCCCAGTCTCGGAACTCTCCGAGCGCGGTGCGTAGTCCGACCCGGTATTCCTCTCCTAGGCTCGCCGTGCGCGCGTCTGCTTCATACTCGGATATCCGCATCGCTGAGGCGAGTGTGAACATCACGAACTTTATCGAAACCCATGCAGGCCAAAACAAAATCCAGCCAAGCAAGGTGAACTTGCGATTCGGGTTCCTGCCCAGGATGCACGCAAAGTTATAGATGGCCACGATTGGCCAGCAACAAGCCCATATCGCACGTATTCCGACGCCATCCGCCCGCGCCCAATGACTGACCTCATGCGCGACGACGGCGGCGAAGGCGTTGTGCGGCATATCTGGAATGGGTGGATTCTCAGAATCGTCGTACGCTCCAAATAGTCCCTGAGCAATGACGATTGAGTTTGCGTGCGTCCATGCCGCAGGCTCCCTACTGTCGCTCACGTAGAAAATGGGTCGGGGACCGGCGATGCTCATGCGTTGGAGAATGTCATCGACTATTGGGTCGATGAGCTGTCTCTCACGCCGACTAAGTTCGCGGTAGCCGCGCAACCGAAGCAGTTGATCCTCGAACTGGACTATTAGCCAAAGAGTGATGAGAGAAACCGCTAGCCCACTGATGAGGCCGCCGATAATCGTAGATAGGTTGTTGTAGACCTCTGTATAGATGAACACCAGGCCCGCGAATCCACCGACGAATAGGCCGACTACGCCCGCGCCAAAGCCGACGCCTGGGCCGATGTGAAGGGTGTGAGCTATGCCGCTAGTTGCGCCACCAAGCGCGCCGACAAAGAAACCCCCAAGAGCGAAAAAGACAGCAAGCCAAAGCGCGATCGGTAGATAGGTCCAACCCACAAGAAGTCCGCCGAGAATACCGTCCCCCCACTTGCCGAATATTGCACTGCGCAGGGAACGCCATGTGAGACCCGGTGTGTCCCGCGCTGCCGGGAGAGTTGTGTTCACCTTTCACCCCATATCTCGATAGACGTTGACAATCGTGTGGCGTTCGCGCTCAGCAGACCTAAGCGCCAAACAGCCTTTCCTGAGCGTCCGCAGAATGTTGGGGTTGACGTTGTATGCGTCTACCCGCCTTATGCTCCCCTTCTCCGCAAATCCTGTGGCGAAGTCAACTTGGTGTGTTAGTTCATTTCGCTTGCGCGTACCGAACTGGTCAGCAATATCTTGAGCATCGACAGACTCGACGCGATGCGCGAGTATCAACCCAGCGCTAAGCGCCGCCTTGCGCAACTCTATCGTCTCAGGGATGTATTGGGTCGAAATCACCAGAGACATGAGTGCCTGCCGGGCTTGAAAGCCCAGGTCGGCAAGCTGGTCTGCCTCGCGCAGCGCTGCGAACTCGTCAAAGAGCGCCAACGTCGGGGATACATATTCGCCTCGGCGGATTGCTTTGATCCGACGCGCGCACACTTGCTTTAGGTCTTGGGCGATCACGCGACCGAACATCTCGACATCCTCACTGCTCGCAAGCGCGCTTAGCGCAACGTAGGTGACAGATGGTTGCGCAAGCGCTTTGTCCCAATCGAGAACGGCCTCGGCCCTGAACAGCTCGCCAAACTTGCCCTCCAACAGCGCGCCAAGCCTTCGCTGCAAGCCAGCCTGACCGCTCTTGCTCACTCGGTCTGTTTCGAGAGAGCTTAGGTCTAGGAGGCGCTTTCTCAGGCGGTCGTTGTGTGGGTCGGATGGGTCGAGGTTCTGTGCGAGCTTTGCGAAGCCGCGCGTACCGAACGCAGCGCGGAGTGTTTCTAGGGTTACTTCCTCACCTGTAGCAACAAGGCCACGCACGACAAGAGGCACAGCCTCCATAGCGATGTTCTTGTAAATCTCCGCGGCAGGGGCGTATGTGAATGCACCGACGAGCTTGTTAGCGACAGACGACGCATCACCGGAGCACGGGTCATACCCGAGCGAATCCGGCTCGTCGGGATCGACTAGATAGAAGGTCAGGCGATAGCGTTCGGCGAGCTTGCGAGCTGTCGTGCCTAGATCGCCACCCTTGCAGTCAATGAAGATCGCGCCGTACCCGTTAGCGATAGCGCCATCCGCCAGGCGCGCGAGCGTCGTGGTCTTTCCCGTGCCAGAGATGCCGGGGATAAAGACGTGCGCGGCCAGCTCGTCCGGCAATCTGAGGTCGAGCGGTCGGTTGATCTCGGCGTCAGCACCAAGCCGCACGAAACCCGCAGGATGATGGGATGTGGTTGCGCGGCTAGTGTTTTGTGGATGGGGCAGCATGGCGTGAAGCCTGTCGATTGGCCCCCGATGCCCACTGATCGCTCGCCATCGCTGCTTGTCGAGACGGTGGTCCCGGCGAACCTGTCCGCCAAGTGTACGGCTTGCAAGCAAGGTTGCTACTCCGAACAGTTCCAAGATGATCGGTCCTGCGAGAGCTTCAACCGGCAAGCTGCGCCAGACCAGTGCGCCGTCTACTCCTTTGATGACCGAGGGAAGTGCGTTGGACAGCATGTCGCGCCAGAGCCAGGCGGTTGCGACGAGCGATCGGAGCGCGAGAAGCGGAACGAGCGGAGCAACGGCAACGACGATGCGCAGGTACGTCGGAGGGCGTCTGAGCCAGCGCCAAGCTGCGGCTGCTGCTACGCCGATAAGGATTCCGGGGCAGACGGCGACGGCTACCCCGATCGCGGCCATAAGCAGTCCGGCGACGAGCTGTATGTGGTTCTCGACGGTCCCTTGGACCGCTGGCGCGGCCGTCGATTCTATGTTGGGCCGCGCCACTGCCTGACCTCGAAGCGATCCTCGGCGTTGAGGTCGCTAACAAGCGCGCGGGTTCGCTCGATGCGTCCCGGCATGACATACCACCAAACCTTGTCGATGTCGCTCTCGTGGTTGTACTGGCGGATCATGCGGTCCATCGCACGACGGTCCTTGCGCGACAGGTCCAGCTCGACCGCCACGGTCATCACACCCTGCGGGCTCGCGTCGTTCGTCGGGATACGCAAGAGCGCATCCGGGGCGCGGCCTTCTTCCGCCTCGCGCGCTCCGTCGCGCAGCTCGCGGTATCGCTGCGCGCGCAGCTCGCGCTCGGTGGTCAGCTCGGCGCCGGCGTTCTCTGCCAGCAGGTACTCCGTCAGCCACACGACCGCGAGCGAGTGGCGCAGCTCCGAGAGGACGAGCGGCGCAGGCCGCAGGCCAACGTCGGCGATCCTCGCACCCTCGCGCGTCACGCGCAGGACTGAGGGACGATCCGCGAGTGGCTTGTTGCTGAGGACCAACCCAAGCTCGCGCAATGAGCGCAGCCGACGATACGCCGCCCACTTGCCGTAGTCGTTGGCGGCAGAGCGCCAGAAAAAGCGACGCCCAACCAGCTCGGCCGTGACGACGCCATGCCGAGCCATCCATCGGAGGATTTCGCCGTCGCGCTCGGTGAGCTGCGGGCCGCGAACGCGCCGCCCCGTCGGTCGATGACCAGCGGGTGGTCGAGCCCCGTAGTTTTGATTGGGCGTACTCACGGCGATTCTCGACCAAGCTATCGCGCTTGATGCAACCCCGTCGTCTCCCTAACGTAGCGCACATCTGCGACCCGGCGCGCGTGGTTACTGCACTGTCACGCACACTCCACTACCTCTTGTGTGGGACGCGACCGCGACGCATCCGGTACGGATAGGGATGCTAGCGCGCGTTCCAACTGACTTGCTGCCGGTCCCCGCGTGCGGCAGGTATCATTTAAAAGTGCGGAGAGTGATTCGGCTGATTCGGGCGGCAGTCAGGGCCGCCGTGGTTTACGCTGGCGTCGGTTATCTCCGCTCGTCTGCCAAAAGATAGCGTCTGGTGCTGGTGCGATCCTGGTCGTGACGCAAGGCCAGTCGCGCTCGTCAGGCGGGGTATGCTCTAGAAATGCGTAGCTGGGTTCGTCTGATGTTAAGGGGACCGGCGTGGATACGTTTCTTTAGCGCCGGGGTCTGCGCGACGGTCGCGCTCTTCTACCTGGTGGCGCCTGTCATGTCTCGTTGGGAGGTCATACCTTGGCTCATGCTGGCCTTGGCTAACGCCAGCATCGGTTGTGTCAAGATTATCGGTCGAAAATAAGTAGGTGTGACCGCGATCCCGTGACCGGCGGCTGGGTAGGGTCAGGCGGACGGCGGTTTGGCGATCTGAGCCGCGTAGTCACCTAGCTCGTTTGCAAGGTTAACCAGTTTTGTGAGCCGTGACGGGTTCGTAAGTTGACTAAAAGCCCGGCCCGCGAGCCGCTGCGCGGGTGTGGCAATGACGACCGCGCGTAGGCTCGCCAAGTCGGCGGTGGTAGCGCCGTCAGCGCGCAAGACACGCTTAAGGGCGAGTGGAAAGCCCTGCCGCTTGACTAGGCGCTGCGCCCGCCGTGCTTGCCGTGCGGAAAGCACTGGGTTCCAACGCGGTGTGTGAGCGAGTGCAGTCCGCAGCCGGGAGAGTAGCGTGGCCTCATCTCGCAGTGCGGTCGCGGCACTCGAAGCAAAACCCGCTGCCGCAGTCTGCTGACGAAGCGTCCATTCTCCAGCTCCTGCCGCCGCCGCGCCCTGTGCTCGTTCGAGAGAGACAAGCATCGCCTTGAACAGGGCCGTCTCTTGGCGACCGTTGTCAAGCCAGGCTTGCAGAAGTCGCCGTAGCTTGGCGGGCACTGCCCGTGCGACCGCGGTCCGCTTTGCTAGTACCGGGGACACAATCGCGCGGAAGTTCGGGTCCGGCGGATCAGCGGCTAGCGCGCTGAGTTGGTCTGCTTGCTGCCCCTTCGTGTAGCTGTCTGCGGTCAGCACCCCTCCCACGACGCTGGTGATCGCACCGACCTCGGGACCGGCGAAAAAGCCGAGCACAGAGGCTAGGCTAAACATCGTCTCGGTGTCGGCGTTACTGCGAACCAGGTTCGCCCAGTACTCAAGGGCCTGCTTGTTCTGGACGCTCAGCAACTGGGTAACGACAATCGTTACCGGAATGGCAAGGGTCGAACCGCCGCCGTCGTTTCGGCCACGGTTATCCCGGACGTGGGCTGTCGCCGTGAACGTCCCTGTGCTCAAGTACGCGTGGCTGCCGACGACCGCGAAGAAGCAGCTCTGGCCGAGGCAGGTCTGGGACACCCCGACGGCTGATGTGGTTCCGTCGCCCCAATCGATCGAGGCGGAGAAGTCGGTCGGCACGGCTCCCGTATCAGCATCGGTGAACTCCCACGCTTCTTGCGCTAGAGCCACCCCTGTACGGGGGTTGAAAATTGCGCCAGATGGCGCCAGCGCCGAGCCAGTCAAGGGCTGATCGGGTGGCGGCGGCAGGCGAACCGCCGCCGCGTAATGCGCTGCAATCCGCGTCGCGGAGAGGGGATAGTTGTAGAACGCGACCTCACTCTCCCAACCCGTAAACGGAACGCACCTACATGCGTCGTCGTTGGCGATCGTAGCGATGTTCTCGCAGCAGTAGTAGGTCGTCGGCTCGGCGACGGCAGTGGCGGCGACTTCGGAGCCGTCAATGTAAAGCCGCAGCTCAGCAGTTTCACGCACGAGAACGATGTAATGCCAGGTGTCATCGCCATACGTCCCAGGTGATTCGACCGAATACCCCTGCGCGCTAGTGGAATCGAAGTCGCCAAATACATGACCTTGGGGATCTAGGTCGAAATGTACCCCAAAAGCATGAACGGCGTAGAAAGCGCAGCCGCTACCGTGATAGGTATTGACGCAGTTGGCCGTATCGCTTGCCGACGCCTTAAACCAAGCCTCAACGGTCCAGTTATTTGGAGGTCGCAGCGACGGATCTGTGCCAAGATTCACGTCGCCGTTCCCTTCAAAGCGCATAGAACCCGATCCAGCAAACGGTCCAGGTTCACCGAGCGTAGCGCCTGTGATCTGCCCAGGATTGAGCCCCACTTGATCGACCGCCGTGGAACCGGAGCTGTCGTTCAGCCGCCAATAGCTGACAGGGTGATCTGCGAGGACAGTGGCTGCATAGTCGGCGGACGCCGGGGACACCGATGGACCGACGATGAACGCGGACACCAGCCCGAGCACAACCACCGGGAGCACAAAGACCCGCAACCGCTCGACCCCGTGCTGCAAGCGCCAGGGTTCAGCAAGATATGCGTCTCGCGTCCTATGGGTGGCCGCAGGCCGCGTCCCCGCCCCCTATGTCTACCGCGTCGTCCTCATCGGTGCCGGGCACCCTACCAACTTTCAGGGTGGCGTGCTGGCAGCCATGTACGCGGTAAGGCAGATCGATGTTTGAGCGGAATATCTATGCGTTCGGGTCGAAGATGTAGAGCGTGTGATGATCCGAGCGGACGCTGTATAGCTCGACGTCGAGGTCGCGCGTCAGCATGTCGATGTCCACGACCACGTATCTCGAGTCCGACTTCTCGGCGGCGTTGTACATGCCCGTCGACTCCGCGTAATCCTCGGCGTATGCGCGCAGCGAATCCCACTCGCCACGGTATGCGTCCTCGAACGACTGCATGTCGGTCACGTCCTGCGATTCGTTGTAGGAAAGCCATGCGCTGAAAGCGTCGCCATGCTCAGCGATGCCCGCCGCGATGGTTGCGACGCGCTCAAGCGATTCGTACTCGCCGAGACATAGGGAGCCAAAGCCCTCGTAGTCGTGGATCGCCCACTCCTCCGCGCCCGGCTGCGGTGACGCAGCGAGCATCCGTGCAACCGCTTCGTGCAGCTCGTCGGCGGACTGATCCGCGTCGATCCATTCGCCGTGCAACCGGCCGTTGTTGTATGCCGCCAGGCAAGCGACGTAGATGCGAGGTTCGGTGCTCATCACGCCGCATCCCCGTCCACGGCCGGGGATGCACCCCTGCCGAGGAACTGCACGCGGTTGGCGACGACCTCGACGCTGCGGCGCTCGCTGCCGTCCTTGGCGGTCCAGCTCCGAAGCTGGATGCGACCTTCGACGTGGATGAGGCGACCCTTGCGCATGTACTCGCAGACGACCTCGGCCGTGCGACCCCACACGACGACATCGTGGAACGTGGGCTCGGGGCCGTCGTTGACGGCGACGCGCAGAGTGGAGACGGCGCGTCCGCTCTTCGTGTGGCGGAGCTGCGGGTCGCGGGTTAGGCGACAGATGAGAGTGGCGCGGTTGAGCGCCGGTCCTCGGCTCGTGCTGGGAGTGGGGCTGCTCTCGGGAACGGGTGTTGCTGCGGGTTTCCTGCGGGGCATGTCGGTATGACCTCCTGTGAGTGGTTCGATACCGAGCGCCAAGCGGGCGGTGCCGCAGGCTGTCCACCCCGTAGGCCGGAGGGTCGGCCGGTATGGAGGGAGGCCGAAGGGGTTGACGGGCAAGGTCCGTCCGCTCAGCTACAGGGAGCGAAACGCGCTCAGGTGGTCAGGGCGAATCCGCTGGATGACCCACAACCCGTATCTGTTCAGACGCACGCTTGCGCAGGCATGGAGTCCGTCGTGCCGCGCAACCAGCTCCGCCGCACCGCGCCCGCCGCCAAGTCATTTAGGCGGACGATCCGCGTTGATGGTGTCCCGACGACAAATCGCTACTTGCGATAGCGTGCGCGGCAAGCGTCCGCGTCCCGCGCGGGCGCACGCTCCACGCATCCCCAACGCGGCGTCCGGCGCCTCCTTGTCGGGCGCCGCGTGACTGCTTGGGACAGGCTCAGGTCTATGGACACGGCATGAGGGAGGCGGCGGGCACGACCGACCCCGCCGCCTCCCTCGCGCTCAGAGTCGATCCGCGCCGCCGTTGCCCGTGCTGGTGTGGGCTTCGGTGTCGAGTCCGATCACGAACGCCTCGGGCGGCACGCCGATACCGCGAGCGAGGCGCAGGATCGTCCCGAGTCGCGGGTCTCGTTCGCCCAACTCCAGTTTGCTGATCGCGGTTCGGTGGAGTCCGGCATAGCGCGCAAGACGATCCTGGGAGACACCGCTCTCGTGCCGTAGCTTGCGCAAGCGCCGTCCGAACGCCGAACCCTTGGCGCTGGTGTGCGGTTTCGCGGCGCGACTCACGAGCGCCACCGGATCGATGCAGAGCCCGCGTGCCAGCGCCAGCATTACGTTGTATGGTGGACCGGCTCGGCCCGCTTCGATCGCGTCGAGACGCACTCGTTCGATACCGGCCGCGGCGGACAGGTCGTCCGGGTCCATGCTGCGCTCATCGCGCACTTCCCTGACCGCGCGCCCGAGCGCGATCAACTCCTTCTCGCTCTCGATCATGCGACGTTCCTCCGCGTCGTCGCTGCCACCCGCCTGTCAGCGCGGCGTCGTTCCGTCCTGGCCCACTGCCGCGCCTGCACGGTGGGCGGCGAACCTCTCAGACCGAAGTGCTTAGCCAAGAGTTGACGCACGCGCTCGGCATTGATGCCGAAGTGCGCGCCAGTTTCCTTGAGCGTCAGACCCTCCACGATCCGCAGGCGGAATATCTCCCGGCTGCGATCGTTCGGCGTGTAGATGCGGCTGCCCGATGAAGATGGCAGCGAAGTCCCACGCATGTTGAGCTGGCAGACGACCTCGTACAACTCCACTGCTCCGAAACCGCGCCGGATCAAATCCTCTGCGGAGTGCTGGACAAGATGGTCGATGTCAGCGATATCGGCTGCTCGCAGGCAGGCGAGAGCAGCAGCGCTCAGATGAAGCTCCGTGACGCGCATGGCTGCACCCGCTCACAAGACCATGATCTGATCGAAGCGCACCGCCGCGTCGGATGCGTTGGTAAGACCGCCGCAGCGGTCCACCAAGCCGACGCGGTATAGGCGATCGACCGCATCGGAGAGCGCGAGCTTGTTCCGCCGACTCTTGATCCCGATGGCTCGCCGTATCTCCTTGTCGGAGAGTGCCGTCCGGCTGCGGCTGGCTGGCGCCAGCAGCAGCTCCAGAACTCGCCCCTCCATGTTGCGATCGTCCTGGGTGTTGAGGTCGTCCGATTCCCGAAGGTGGTGGAAGTGGACGGCCGAGCGGGTTGCGCTCACAAGCGCGTCCCATCGGTGGATGAGCCGGGCTCGATAGAGCCGCGACAGGCTGTCGGGAACGTCGCCCGGCACGTTGACTGCGCGCACAACCTCCGCGTCAGACCACGGACGCTGCATGTCGGAGTAGATGAGGAGCCCGAGGATTACCCCATCGAGACGTGCGAACTCCTCGGACTCCCCTGGGTTAGTCTGCGTGTGCATGGGAATTCAACCTTCCTGTGCCACGGTCCCGGGCGGGACTGCAATCCCGCGCCGGGGCCAAATCGATAGGGAATGTGCTTGCGGTCATCCGGCACGCGGATACCGTCGCCGTATCCCGGCTCGGCACCTATGCGTGTCGGTACGTCGGCCATAAGCGCGCGGGACTCTAGCAGCGAATCACCCTGATCGTTGGTGGACGAGCAGGGTGGCTTCGGGAAGGGTTCGCGGATGCCGCCGCTCAGCCCTCGACACCGCGCTCTCGGCGATGCGCTGCGCGAGTTGCGCAAGGCGCGCAGCCTGACGCAAGAAGTGCTCGCCGACCGCTCGGACCTGACCACCAACTATGTCGGCGACACTGAGCGCGGCGAACGCAACGTCAGCGTGCGCGCGCTCTGGCAACTCTCGGACGGCCTTGGCGTCCCAGCGTCGGAGCTACTGCGTGAGGCCGAGAAGCAAGGCGGGCCGTCATAGGGTCATGGTTCGGTCGAAGCGCACGCCCGCTTGCGAGGCGGTAGCGCGCCCGTGGTTGCGATCCACCAGTCCGGCGCCGTCCAAGCGGTTGAGCGCATCGGTCACGGCGAGTTGTGCGGCGTCGTCTTGCGCGGCCAGTTCGCGCAAGACCTCCTGCTCGGGGAGCCCATCGGTCGAGGCCAGCAGCAGCACGAAAACGCGGCGCTCCCAACCATGCTCTAACGCGCTGGCCGCGTCCTCGGATTGCATGATCTCGTGCGCGTGCATGGATGCGTGCGTTGGACAAACGAACTCATCCCATGAGAGGAGCAGGCCAGCTTCCGTGAGTCGATCGATTGCCGACGGGACGTTGCTGCTTTCGCCGCCGATCTCGCGTTCGATCTCGCCAACGGCCCACGGGTGGCGGTACTCGCCGACGAGAAGTCCGAGTATCACCCGTTCGAGCCGGGGAATCCCTCGGGCTCTCCGTGTTCAGGTCGCGTCCGCGTGGGGGCCATAACCGCGCGAGACCCTCGCAGCGAATCACCCTGATGGTTGGTGGACGAGCAGGGGGCCTTCGGCAAGTGTCCTGCGCGTGCCCGCGCTGAGCCCGCGACACCGCGCCTTCGGCGACGCGATACGCGCTTTGCGCGACAACCGCGGCCTGACGCAAGAAGCCCTCGCCGACCTGTCGGGCCTGACCACCAACTACGTCGGCGACGCAGAGCGCGGGGAACGGAACATCAGCATACGCGCGCTCTGGCAGCTCGCCGACGGTCTTGGCATCCCGGCCTCGGAGCTTCTGCGCGAGTCCGAGCGTCAAGCAAACGCCGGTTCCCTCTCCTGACGGAGTAGCCGAGCCTTTGTGACCACTCCTTTATATACCGCGACGGTTCGGCTACTCCGTCCCTAACTTCCTTCCTTCCTTCCTTTCCTTCTTCTTCTTTTCAATGCTGTTCTTCAACATCTGCCCGCCACCCACCCCGCCCGATCCTCTACCTACTACGCCTCTTGTCCCTGATCTGCTCCCGCATCCCAGTGTCACAACTATGTTGGGGCGGTGGGATGCGGGAGCGAAAGGGCGTCCAAAGGACAACCGAAAAGATCAGGGGCATGAGGCGTTTCCCCCAACAAAATCGGGCGGGGTGGGTGGCGGGCCAGCCGCGCGAAGCGCGGCTGCGTACCTGTCCAAACGCTTGCGATACCCGGTTGGACAGGGCTATGGATACGAACGTTGCACGACCGCTCGATGTCGTGCTGGATGCTTCATGCACAGTACTCGCCCGGACGGACAGCCATCCGGGCGCGTCCTCTCGTACGGCGTCGTTGATCCGTCGCGCTACGGCGGCCATTCGATGGGCCGCCGACGCTCAGCTCATGGCAATGATCTCGACGCGGTACTGATCGGGGTCGCGCACGAATGCGATTAGGTTGCCGCCCTCGCGCACCGAGTACGGCGGCTTCTCGGGCTCGATGCCCTGCTCGGCCAGCTTCGCCAGCGTCGCGTGAATGTCGTCGGTCGTGATGGCGATGTGCCCATAGCCAGTGCCGAGGTTGTAATGAGTGACGCCGTAGTTGTACGTCAGCTCCAGGCGCGGCATGTCGCCGTCGCCGGGCTGGTTCATAAAGATGTTGACGGCCTCGTCGCGGATCGGGATGCGTCCTACCTCCTTGAAGCCGAGGGCTTCGTAGAAGGCGACGGAGCGGTCGATGTCGGTGATCCGGTAGCAGGTGTGGATCAGTGCCATGCGGGCCACTCTCCACTCATTGTCCCACGCGTAGGTCGCCAAGTTCCGTCCGAAGCCTGCGCTACGCTGTATAGGTCCAAGTTTGCTCCGGTGCCGATCTCGTAGGAGTCGACGCCGAAGTTGTGGGTCAGCTCCAGACGAGGCATGTCGCCGTCGCCGGGCTGGTTCATGAAGACGTTGATCGCCTCGTCGCGGATCGGGATGCGCCCGACCTCCTTGAAGCCGAGCGCTTCGTAGAAGGCGATCGAGCGGTCGATGTCGGTGATGCGGTAGCAGGTGTGGATGAGAGCCATGGAGGCAGTGTACGGCCGAGCGGCCCGTGGCGAAGCTGGGCCCACCGCGCTCGCCTGGGGCGGCAGCCGAAGGCTTCCCCGCCTCGCAAGCCCCCGCAGGCCGCTTCGTGCAAGGATGGCGCGATGATTGTGGGGATGGAGGCGGCGTGATAGTTGAGCGTGCAACGCATCCGCAGTTCCTGTCGAACACCTACCTGGTGTGCGACGGGCTGGGTGGGCCCGCGTTCTTCGTGGATGCCGGTGGGCCGGTGGAGCCGCTGATCGAGGCGGCCGAGCGCCTGGGGGTGACGCCCACGCACGTGCTGCTCACCCACCACCACTTCGACCACGTCAGCGAGGTGGGGGCGCTGCGCGAGCGCTGGCCGAAGCTCGAGGTGGTGATCCACCCGGTCGAGCGGGAGCTGTTGGCGGAGGGCGTGGCGACCGGCACCGTGGAGCCGGGGCAGGCGCTGTACTTTGGGGCGCTCGAGGTGCGGCCGCTGCTAACGCCGGGGCATACGGCGGGGATGCTGTCGTTCGCGGTGTGCACGCCCGACGGGCAGGCGCGCCCCTCCTCGACCACCGCGCCGGGGGGGTTCACGGGCAGGGAAGGGGCGGTGTTCACCGGCGACACGCTCTTCCGCGGCTCGGTCGGCGGAGTGCGTGCCCCCGGCCACACGACCTACACCGATCTGCGGGACTCGATCATGGGCACGCTGATGGAGCTGCCGCCGGAGACGGTCATCCAACCGGGTCACGCCGATCCCACCTCGGTCGCCGATGAGTGGGAGCACAACCCGTTCATCCGTGTGTGGCGCGGTCTCGACGGCGAGGGCTCGGACCGCTGCACGGCCCTCGGCGAGCCCGCGACGCTGGTGCTGCTGTGCGGCGACTACGACGGCGGCCACAAGGCGTGGGTGCGCTGGCCGGACGGCTCGGACGACATCGTCCCGGGCTCGCAGGTCCAGCGACTCTGAATTGACGCAGCGCCCCTGCGCTGGCAGGAGTTGGCGCATTGTGCCGCCTGCGTATGGGCAGGGTTGGCGCATGGTGCCCCTGCGTTGGCAGGGGTTGGCGCAGAGTGCCGCCTGCGTATGGGCAGGGTTGGCGCATGGTGCCCCTGCGTTGGCAGGGGTTGGCGCATTGTGCCGCCTGCGTATGGGCAGGGTTGGCGCATGGTGCCCCTGCGTTGGCAGGGGTTGGCGCAGAGTGCCGCCTGCCCGTGGGCAGAGCGACCGTGGGCAGAGCGAGGCGCGCGCCCCACGGCTGTCTGTCGGGCACTGCGTGACGGAGCCTTAACATGGTGGGCGTGGCGCGCGAGAAGAACGTTCCGACATCGAGGGTGCGCCGCACGGCGACGGTGGGGAAGCTGGCGGCCACCGAGACCGTGAAGCAGTTCGGCACACGCGCGGCCAACGTGACGCGCGGCGAGCAGGCCAGCCAGGATGCGTTGGCGCGCCGCCAGGTCGAGACCGCCAAGCAGATCGTGTCGGTGCTCGGCACGATGAAGGGGGCGGCGATGAAGCTCGGCCAGGTGATGTCCTTCCTGGACGTCGGCCTCGTGCCAGAGGAGTACCGCGAGGAGTTCCAACATGAGCTGGCGAAGCTGCGCGACGCGGCGCCGACGGTCTCCTTCAAGCAGATGCGCAGGGTGATCGAGGACGACCTCGAAGAGCGGATCCCCGCGGTGTTCGAGTCCTTCGACGAGCAGCCGATCGCTGCGGCCTCGATCGGGCAGGTGTACCGCGCGCGGCTGCGCGAAGGTGGCCGCGAGGTCGCCGTGAAGGTCCAGTACCCCGGGGTCGCGGCGGCGGTGCGCGCCGACATGCAGAACCTGGAGATGATCATGCGCCTGCTCAAGCGGATGACCCCGCAGCTGGACGTGCGCGCCGTGGCCCGAGAGATCAGGGAGCGGATCGGGGAGGAGCTCGACTACGAGCTCGAGGCCTCCAACCAACGCTCGCTGGGGCGCATCTTCCACGAGCACCCGTTCATCAAGATCCCCGCGGTAGTCACCGAGCTATCGCGCGAGCGGGTGCTCGTGACCGAGCTCGTGGCGGGCGTGGGCTTCGAGGAGCTCAAGGGCTACCCGCAGGCCTCACGCGACCGCATCGGGGAGATCGTGTTCCGCTTCTTCCTCGGCTGCCTCTACCGCCACCGCCAGTTCTCCGGCGACCCCCACCCGGGCAACTTCATGCTGCTTGCGGACGGGCGCGTGGCGTTCCTGGACTTCGGCCTCTTCAAGCGCCTCGACCCGCCGCCGGTGGAACTGGAGCTGGCGGCGCAGCGCGCGGTGATCGAGCACGACGCGCCGGAGCTGCACGAGCTGCTGGCGCAGTCGGGCTTCCTGCCCCAGCCCGAGCGCGTCGATCCCGAGGAGCTGCTGTCGTTCATCGAGGACGGGATCGGCTGGTACACCACGGACGCGGTGTTCGCGCTCACGCCGGAGATTGCCACCGAGGTGATGATCGAGAGCTCCGACCCCCGCTCCAGCCACTTCCGCCACATGCGCCACCAGGACATGCGCGCCGAGCATCTCTTCGGCCGGCGCATGGAGATGCTCACCCTGGCTGTGCTCTCGCAGCTGCGCGCCACGGCCAACTGGCACCGGATCGCGCGGGAGTGGATCTACGGCGATCCGCCCGTTACCGAGCTGGGTCGCGAAGAGGCCGAGTTCTACGCGTGGGGCGGGGTCGGCGCGGCGTCTTAAGACCGTCGTCGGCTTATGGGAGACGCATCGCCCGCGTAGGCCGGCACGGGCATCACTATTAATAGTTAGAGACATTGCCAGGTGGCCGTGCTTCAAGTTTCTCAGGACATACGCCACCTTTCGTTGTTTCAAGATGGCACTTCGACGATGCCCGCTAGCCTCTCGCGCTCGCCAGATCAACTAATGAGAGGAAAAATACCGATGTATAATATACGAGTAGTAGTTTGTGCGATCGTCGTCGGAATGCTTTTGACCTGTGTGTCATCGGCCTCGGCGCAGTTCAAAGCATCGGAAGCATCCCATGAAGGTTCGAGCTATGCGGCGGCCATGACACTGAAAGCCGGCGGAGGGACGATTGAATGTGAGGCCACAGAAACCAAAGCCGTGGGTTCGTCGATCGTAGAGAACACAGCAAAAGAACATGTGGAAAAAGGGACGGATTTGGTGGTCCAGTACAAAAAATGGGATGCCTGTGTGACTGAAGCCAGCGGGATCGAAACAAAAGAAGGAAACACGACGGGTGGCGAATGCGAAATGGAAGTAAAACAGCCTAATGAAGAAACGAGGTCAGTGGTCAACGTAAACAGCACATGCACGTTTAAAATAGTAGTCAGCAGTGGAAAAATATGCGAAGTCAAAGTCGAACCCGAAGGCAATAAAGAACGCAAAGAAGCATTATTCAGTGACAGTGGCGAAAAAAACGAAGATCTCCTGTTGACGCTCGCCATGGGAAGCGTTACAACGAAAATCAGCGGTGAAGCATGTAAAACTGCTCATATAGAAGCTTCAAGCAAAGGAGAACTAACCGGCTCTGTGGAACAGGCGCAGGTCGCCGCCATGGTGATAAATCCCCTCTATACGTTGTCGCGGGTTGGGAATAACGCCGGGCTGAACGTAGTAGGGGTGCGCAGAGAAGTAAAAGTCCATTATACCGGTAATAGTGTAGCCAACGTCATGCCAGGCAACAACTTGAAACTGGAAGAAATTCTTACCAGGACCGGGTTGGCGCCGACCTTGGTATACATCGGAACCGCTGCGTCGAGCTTGGCAGAATGTGTAGCCTTTGGATACTCGACTACGACCAGGATGTGCTCAATGAAAGTCGAAGCGACAAGGTTGCCCACCAGGAGGCTTGGCACCGTTATGGCTACGTTCAAGTACGAAAATATGAACGAAAGAAGCGCGGTACTGCTGCTCGTGGAATACTAGCCTGGGGCAGGCATGGGGACGCATTCCCACTATGTGAATCAGGTGAAGCACCTTAGGGCGGCTCGCGGGGCACGGAGGCCCCGCCCCGTTTCGCTCGGCGAGTCCACCAACCCGCGCGGACGATCTCAAATCAAGACGACACGCTCGTCGCCCGCGCAGGGGTCTTGAAGGAGCGAGCGCTGCTACAGCGCCTGAATCTGCACGAGACTCGTCGTCCCCGGCCGCCCGCTCGGCAAACCCGCGGTGATGCCCACGCGCTGGCCCCGCTTGCACCAGCCGAGCTCCACCACGCGCTGGGCTGCGTCGGCGATCAGCTCCTCGGTCTTCTCGTGGCGACGCATCGAGGCGGCTGTGACCCCCCACATCAGCCCGCAGCGGCGCACCGTCTCGCGCCCGGGGGAGAGCGCGTAGATCGGCACCGTCGGGCGGTGCGCGGACACCAGGCGGGCCGAGCGTCCGGATAGCGTGGGGACGACCAGCGCGTCGAGGTTCAGCTCGCGCACGGCGATGCACAGGCTATGCGCCAGCGTGTACGCGGGGTCCGCTTCGGTGCGCCTCACCCGCGAGGCGTTCCAGTCCCCGTAGGGGGCGATCGACTCGGCCTGTTCGGCCACCGACGCCATCATCGCGATCGCCTCCACCGGGTAGGCGCCGATCGCGGTCTCCTGCGAGAGCATCACCGCGTCGGTGCCGTCGAGGATCGCGTTCGCCACGTCGGCGACCTCCGCGCGCGTCGGGCGCGAGGAGGTGACCATCGAGTCGAGCATCTGCGTGGCGGTGATCGACGGCCGCGCCAGCCACCCGGCGAGTCGCAGCAGCTCCTTCTGCACGATCGGCACCCGCTCGATCGGCAGCTCGATGCCGAGGTCCCCGCGCGCCACCATCACGCAGTCGGCCGCCCTGAGGATCTCCTCGGCGCGCTCGACCGCCTGCGGCTTCTCCATCTTGGCGATCAGCGGCAGCCGCGTGTGCTCGCGCACCTCCTCGATGTCCTCCGGGCGGCGCACGAACGACAGCGCCACCATGTCCACCCCGATCGACTCCCCGTGGCGCAGCAGCTCGAGGTCCTCCGCCGGCACCGCCGGCAGCATGTCCACCGGGCCGGGGATGTTGAGGCCCTGACGGGACGCCACCGCGCCGCCCACCTCGATCTCCGCCTCGACCTCGTGGGCGCCCGTTCGCACCTCCACCACGCGCAGTCTCACCGAGCCATCGGCGAGGTAGAGCACCTCGCCCGACTGCAGCGCATCGGCGAGACCCGGCCAGGAGATCGACATGTGGTTGGCGTCGCCCTCGCTCTCCGCGCCGCCGCAGGAGAAGGTGACGCGCTCTCCGGGCTTCAGCTCCACCACGCCCTCGCGCAACGGGCCGATGCGCAGCTTCGGGCCGGGCAGGTCCTGCAGGATCGCCACCGGCCGCCCCGCCCTGCCGGCGGCGTCGCGCACGCGCCTCACGGTCTCCGCGTGTTCTTCCAGCGTTCCGTGCGAGTAGTTCAGCCGCGCCACGTCCATCCCGGCGTTGACCATCCGCAGCAGGGTCTCCGGCTCGCGCGAGGCGGGGCCGATGGTGGCGACGATCTTCGTGCGGCGCATGTCCGCACGCACGGTAGCGATCCGAGCTTCTCCCCACGGTGCTTCTCCCAACTTTCCAACCCGCGACGACGGGCGGGGGAGGGGGAGGAAGGGAAGGAGGAGGGAGGGGGAGGGGTTGTTATTGACTTTTCAAGGTGTGCGCTATAGCTATCGGGCTTTTGATTTTTTATATAGGTGCCCGCCCGGTCCCTTCAAGGAGGGGCTCGCCCGGTCCTTCAAGGCGCCCTCAGCTCAGGGAAGTGCTCCGCGCAGTGCTCGCGCAGCGTCTCGCGCACCCACGTGCGCTCCTCGGGGCCAGCCGCCCGGAAGCGTTCCAGCAGCTCACGCTGGCGCTCGAGCGGCGCACCCGCGATCTCCCAGCGTACCGCGAGGCGCTCGAACAACAACTCCACCGCCCGGTGCCAGCGGTCCTCGTGGGTGCTCGCCGCCCGCGCGTCCCCGCCCTCCAGGGTCTCTGCGTACTTCAGCCGCGTCGCCGCCGTCATCGCGCCGCGCAGCGTCAGCACGTTGCCCTCCGCGTCGGCGTACTCACTGTCCGGCGCCTTCAGCCGCTCCTGGCGTTGCTTGGGCTTGCGCCTGGCCACTTCAGGTTGTGTCTGCGGCCCGTTCCAACTGGCTGCGCACATCGCCGGTGAGCGGCTTGGCGTGGCCGGACCAAGCCGCGGCGGGCTCCAGGGCGGCCAGCTTGCGGATCGAGGCGCGGGCCTGCTCGGTGTCGTAGTTGAACATGTCCAGCGGCACCTGGGGCGGGCAGTCGACCCCCCACCTGTCCACTGCGATCGCATAGAAGGTGTCGCTCGTAAGTGCCAGCCGGTCGGATTCGCGCCACAGGGCGATCTGGCCGGGGGCGTGGCCGGGGAGGTCGATCACACGGAAGCCGGCCACCTCGTCGCCCTCGCTCACGGTGCCCGCGATCTTCACCGGGCCGCCGTCCCATGCGTAGCGCTGCAGCACGCGCTGGATCTGGCGCTGAGGGGTCGGCAGGCCGGCGAGGTCATGCGGCCAGTAGCGGAAGCCGCCGCTGCCTTCGGCGTCCTGCACCTCGTCGGGGTGGCAGTACACGGGAACGCCCAGCGCGGGCGCGGTGCCGCGGTGGTCGGTGTGGCCGTGGCCGAGCACCACGCGGCGGATGCCCCCGAGCTTGGCGCCTGCGGAGGCGACCGAGCGCACCATCGTGCGCGCGCCCGCGTCGAACAGGGTCACCCCGCCCTCGTCCTCGATCAGATACACGTTGCAGCGGCCCGGCTGGCCCTGCACCACCCACACGCCCTCGGCCACGAGCTCCGGCTCGGCGAGCATCCGCCCGGTCACGCGGGTTTTGACGTTGAACGCGCCCGTCATCCGCTGTTCCGCGGCGGAGCCCAGCGGCGGCATCATCCCGATCTGGCGCGGCACCGCCATCGTGTCGGGGAAGGCGTCGTTGCCCTGCACCAGCCCGTCGCGCACCGTCAGCAGATCGACGCCTTCGAGCGTCAACGGGTGGCCGGTCGGCTTCAGCCCGTTGAACGTTCCCGGGCCGACGAACGTGCCTGTCAGTCGCCACTGCACCGCGCAGCGCTCACCTTCGGTGGTGGTGCTCACGAGCTCGAAGCTCAGGTCGGGCATCGCCCCCAGCAGGTCGCCGATGAACGACCGCACCCCCTCGGGGGCGGCGGCGTCGATCTGGCCGCGCACGTTCTCGCGTCCCCCCACCGCCCACATCGCCACGGCGGCGTCGAGGTCGTGGGCGTTGATCGCCTCGAAGTAGCGGCGCGCCACCGTCTCTGCTTCGCTGGTCCCGGCGCGGTCTCCGGAGATACGCTCTCTGGGTGCGGAGGTGGGGTGGATGTTGGCGGCGGCCTCTTGCACCCTGGTCGCGGCTTGCTCTGCGGTCTCCTCGGCCATGCTCTGCTCCTTGGGTGGTTGCGGCGAAGCTTGAAAGTGTAGAGCCCAATAGGCTCCCGGTCGGTGGCCGAGACGAGCGATCGCACACCGACCGACCACAGGGCGGCGAGCCGGCGCGAGCTGGGCCGTGGCGAACGGATCCTGCCGGGCGTCTTCCGCCTGCGCCTGCCGCTGCCCTGGCCGGGGGTACCCCACGGCAACGCCTGGGCCGTGGCGGCGGGCGATGGGGTGGTGCTGTTCGACACGGGGATGCACGAAGCAGGCTCCTTCGCCAACCTCGAACGGGCGCTTGCGATGTGCGGGCTACGCGTGGAGGACATCCGCCTGGTGGTGTGCACGCACGCCCATTCCGACCACTACGGGCAGGCCGCCACGATCGTGGAGCGCGCCGGCTGCGAGCTATGGATGCACCCCAACTACCAGCACATGCTGCAGTGGGCGCAGGACACCGACGCGGCGATCGCGCGCCGCCTGGAAGTGGCACGCCAAAGCGGGGTTCCCGAGGAGCCGCTGCGCCGCTATGCGGCCGAGCGCGGCGAGCACGACTCGGGGATCGCCGCGGTGATCGAGCCCCACCGCGCGCTGCTAGGAGGCGTCACGGTCGCCACCGACCTCGGCCCCTGGACGGTGCACGAGACGCCCGGCCACGCCCCCTCGCACGTCTGCCTGTTCCAGCCCGAGCGGCGCCTGCTGATCTCCGGCGATCATCTGCTGGGGCGCATCTCGCTGTTCTTCGACTACGGCTACTCGCCCGACCCGGTGGGCGAATTCGTGAGCTCCCTCGACGTGGTGGAGCGGCTCGGCGCGCGCCTCTGCCTACCGGGGCACGGGCGCACTTTCGCCGACGTCCACGCCCACATCGAAGGCAACCGCGAGCTGGTGCGCGAGCGCACCGAGCGCGTGCTCGAGGTGATCTCCGGGCGCCCGCGCACCGCCTTCGAAGTCGTGCCGGAGGTGCTCTACGAGGTGCCCTTCTCCCCCAATACGGCGCCGTGGCTGCTGACCGAGACGCTCGCCTTCCTCACCCACCTCGAGGTGACGGGGCGCGCGCGGCGGATTCCCGGCGAGCCCGAGCAGTGGGTGGCAAACTGAGCGGCGATGCGCATCGACAAGCTGCTCCACGACGACGGCCCCGTCTTCTCCTTCGAGTTCTTCCCGCCCAAAACCGAGCAGGGGGAGCGCAACCTCTATGGGGCGCTCGAGGAGCTGCGCGAGCTGGAGCCCTCGTTCGTGTCGGTCACCTACGGCGCGGGCGGCTCCACGCGCGAGCGGACGATCGAGATCGTCAAGCGGATCAAGCGCGAGCAGGGGCTGGAGGCGATGGCGCACTTCACGTGCGTCGGAGCGACCGTGACGCAGCTGCGGGCGGTGCTTGACGAGATGCGGGGGGTGGGGATCGAGAATGTGCTCGCACTGCGCGGCGACCCGCCCGCGGGCCACCAGGCATGGACAAAGACGGAGGGGGGGCTCGAGTACTCAAGCGAGCTGGTGGCGCTGATCCGCGCCGACTACCCCTTTGCGATCGGCGCGGCGTGCTTCCCCGAGACCCACATCCACGCGACCAGTCCCGAGGACGATCTCGCGCATCTCGCCGAGAAGGTGCGCGCCGGCGTGGACTTCCTGATCACGCAGCTGTTCTTCGACAACTCGCTCTACTTCGACTTCGTTTCCCGCGCGCGCTCCGCGGGAATCGAGGTGCCGATCATCCCGGGCATCCTGCCGATCACCCACGTCGGCCAGGTGGAGCGGATGAGCGCGATGTGCGGCTCCTCGATCCCGGCGGGGCTGCGCCGCGAGCTGCGCTTACGCGACGGCAGCGAGGAGGCGGTGCTCGACTTCGGCGTCGCCTACGCCACGCTGCAGTGCGCCGAGCTGCTCGCCGGCGGCGCCCCGGGCATCCATTTCTACACGCTCAACCGCTCCCCCGCCACGCGCGCGATCCTCAGCGCGCTGAAGCTGACGCGGCCGTGGGAGGCACGGTCGGATCCGCGTACTTCTGCGGGCTCCGCCGCGTGAGGTGCCACGGGGACGTGTGCCGCCCGAGTCAGCCGTGCGCCGCGACTCGCCCTACCCCGGCTCGATCTCCAGCCCCTCGGCCACGCGCGGCGAGCCGTCGGCGGCCTCGTAGCGCACGTCCACGGAGTCGTTCTGGCGGTAGGTGCCCACGCCCCAGGCGCCCAGCAGCCAGCGCCAGCCGCTGATGTGATCCTTGCGCAGCTCCTGCTCGAAAACGAGCGCTCCGTCGCGCACGATGTAGTTCGTGCCCAGCTCCTGGCGCACGCCGTTGAGGTACACCTCGTACGGCGGGCGCACCTCTGCGGGCAGCTTCACGATCGAGCGGGGCATGGCCGCTGGCCATTATGCCCGGCGGTCCCGGCGGTAGTGTCTCAGTTTGGTCGGGACCCGCGGGCTTGGCGAGACGCCATATGAGTGCATTGGGCGAACAAACCAGCTACTGGACCTCTCATAGCTGTCATCTGGTCGCTATTCCACAGGTCCAGTCCGTGGTTCTACCCCCAAATTGAGAACACAACTCCGCGCCGGACGATCTCAAATGAGCACCGAAATCCCCTACACGATCCGCCGCTCCACCCGCGCGCGCCGCGTGCGGGTCAACGTGCATGCCCACACGGGCGTCGAGGTGGTGCTCCCCGCGCGCGCCTCCGAGCGCGCGGCCGCCGCCGCGGTGCAGGAGCTGCGGCCCTGGATCGAGCGGCGGCTGCATGAGGCCCACCAGACCCTTGCGCGCATCGCCGAGCGCGGCGCCACGGTGCCCTACCTGGGCGAGCCGCTGGCGCTGGTCGCCCAGCCGGGGCGCACGCGCGTGCACCGCCGCGGTGGGCGCCTGCTTGTGCCGGACGGCGATCCGCGTCCGGCGCTCGAGCGCTTCTACCGCCGCGCCGCGCGCGCGGAGATCGCGCCGCGGCTGGATCGTGCGACGGCGCTGGCGGGCATCCCCTACAGCGGCCTCTCGATCCGCGCGCAGCGCTCGCGCTGGGCCTCGTGCTCGGCGAAGGGACGGATGAGCTTCAACTGGCGCCTGTTGATGGCGCCCGAGAGCGTGCTCGACTACGTCGTCTGGCATGAGGTCTGCCACCTGGAGATCCTCGACCACTCGCCTCGGTTCTGGGCGCTGGTCGAGCGCCACTGCCCCGGTTGGCGGGAGCAGCGCGATTGGCTGCGCTCGTACGGCGCGACACTGGTGCTCTGAAGCTCGACATCCGGGAACCTTCAAAGCCTCGCGGTCTTTGTAAGGTGATTGAGCGAGTCTGCTCAGCCGCGCCGCTCGACCGGCACGTAGTCTCTGTCGCGCTCGCCGGTGTAGATCTGGCGGGGGCGGGCGATCTTCTGCTCGGGGTCTTCCACCATCTCCAGCCACTGCGCGATCCAGCCGGAGGTGCGCCCGATCGCGAACATCACGGGGAACATCGCCACCGGCAGGCCCAGCGCCTCGTAGATCAGGCCGGAGTAGAAGTCCACGTTGGGGTAGAGCTTGCGCGAGGTGAAGTACTCGTCGTCCAGCGCGCGCTTCTCGAGCTCCGTGGCGACATCGAGCAGCGGGCTCTTGCCGCGCACCTCGAACACGTCGTCGAGGTGTTTGCGGATGATCCGCGCGCGCGGATCGTAGTTCCTGTAGACGCGGTGCCCGAACCCCATCAGCCGCTCGTTGCCAGCCTTCACGCCCTCCAGGAAGTCGGGGATGTTCGCGACCGTCCCGATTCTCCCGAGCATCCGCAGCGCGGCCTCGTTGGCGCCGCCGTGCAGCGGCCCGTACAGCGCGGCCACGCCGCCGGCGACCGCCGAGTAGGGGTCCACCTGGGTGGAGCCGACCGAGCGCACCGCGTTGGTGGAGGCGTTCTGTTCGTGGTCGGCGTGCAGGATGAACAGCACGTCCAGCGCCCGCTCCAGGCGTGGGTCGGGCTGGTACTTCAGCTCGGTCATCTTGTACATCATCGAGAGGAAGTTGCCGGCGTAGGAGAGGTCGTTGTCGGGGTACACGTACGGCTGGCCCATGTTGTGGCGGAACGCGAACGCGGCCAGCGTGGGCATCTTGGCGAGCAGGCGGATGATCTGGATGTCGCGGATGCCCTCGTCTCTGATCCGGCTGGCGTCGGGGTAGAACGTCGAGAGTGCGCCGACGGAGGCCACCAGCATCCCCATCGGGTGGGCGTCGTAGCGGAAGCCCTGCATGAAATCCTTGACGTTCTCGTGCACGAAGGTGTGGATCGTCACCTCGTGCACCCACTCCTCCAGCTGCGTGCCCGTGGGCAACTCGCCCCTGATCAGCAGGTAGGCGACCTCCAGGTAGCTGGAGTGCTCGCACAGCTGCTCGATCGGGTACCCGCGGTGCTGCAGGATGCCGGCGTCCCCGTCGATGTAGGTGATCGCGCTGCGGCACGACGCGGTGTTGGTGAAGGCGGGGTCGTACGCCATCAGCCCGAAGTCCTGCTCGTCGGTCTTGATCTGCCGGAGGTCCATCGCGCGGACGGTGCCGTCGGCGACCGGCAGCTCGTAGGTGCTCCCGGTGCGGTTGTCGGTGACCGTCAACGACTGCGCGGGCGCGGCGCCGTTGTGGGTCGTTCCCTGGTCTGTGGCCCCGCTCTGCGTGTCCGCCGTCTCCGTACTCATGTGGCTTTCTCCTGTTTCGGCCATCCAGAGATCTTTTCCCCGGTTATGGGCCAACTCAAGCCGGATCGACGCCGCCCCGGCGAGCGCTGGTCAGCTGCTCCCACCGTAGCGGCTCTCGGTGGCCTCGACCTGCCCCTGGTAGTGGCTGCCAAGATCCTTGTGTCCGTACGGTCGCAGCGCGGGGGCGTCGAGCGTCATGAACGACAGCTGCGCGATCGGCAGGCCGGGGTAGAGCTTGATCGGCACGCGCGTGAGGTTGTTGAGCTCCAGCGTCAGCGTGCCCTTCCAGCCGGGGTCGCAGAAGCCGGCGGTGGCGTGCACGATCAGCCCCAGCCGCCCCAGGCTCGACTTGCCCTCGATGCGCGCCACGATGTCATCGGGGAGCTCCACGTGCTCGAGCGTCCTGCCCAGGCAGAACTCCCCCGGGTGGATCACGAACGGCTCGCCCTCCGGGGGGCTCACCTGCTCGGTCAGCCCGCGCGGGGGATCGCGCAGGTCGATCGCGGTGATCTTGTGGTTGTGGAAGACCCTGAAGGAGTCGCCCAGGCGCAGGTCCACGCTGGCCGGCTGCACGAGCGCCGCGTCCCACGGGTCGATCCCGATGCGGCCCTCCTCGACGAGGCGGGCGATCGTGCCGTCCGAGAGGACGGAGGACGTGGCCGGGGGGAGCACGGGGTGAATCTAGCGCTGAGAGAGGCGGGCACTCGCAGTGGCTGTGCGGATGCGCGGCGGCGCGGGCGTGGAGGCCCCGCAGTGGGGCCCGCGGCGCGGGGAACGCGGCAGGCGTGGGCGTGGATGGCGCGGATGGCTGGGATGGCGCGGGCGCGGGCTGTAGCCGATGCCGCCGTCCTCCTCGGGGGCGACCTCCGGGTGGGCGGGCCCGGATCGCACCGCCCAGCGCACGATCAGGAAGAGCCCGACGATCGGGATCTTCAGGATGAACATCAGCCAGATGAAGGTCCAGGCATCCACTCCACATCCGATCGTACTACCGATCCCGGCCTGTGGGCGACTACCAACTCCGAGTCCTGCGCAGATGCCACCGAGGCTCACTCCCCCAGTGGCACGGGCGCGGCCGAGAACTGCGTGAACTCGCGCAGCTGGCGTACCCGCGCGACGATCTCCGCTCCCGCGAGGGTCTCGATCCGGTGGGTGCCGAACTCTTCGACGTTGAACGAGGCGAGCGCGGTGCCGTGCGCCATCGCCTGGCGCAGCAGTTCGTCGGTGATCTCCTCGTCGGCGTGGGCGGCGATGTAGCCGACGAAGCCGCCCGCGAACGTGTCGCCCGCCCCGGTGGGATCGACGACCGACTCGAGCGGGAAGGCGGGCAGCGAGAAGAAGCCGTCGGCGGTGACCAGCGCGGCGCCGTACTCGCCCTGCTTGGCGACGATCACCCGCGGCCCGCGCCGCACCGACGTCTCATGGCCGCCGTCGGGGGGCGAGGACGCCCACGAGAGCACCTCGCGCGCGGCGGCGTACAGCGAGGCTTTGTCGGTGAGTTGGCGCAGCTCGGAGTCGTTGAGGATCAGGCAGTCGCATTCGGAGATCGCCTTCATCAGCGACTCGCGCGCGGCTTCGATCCACAGGTTCATCGAGTCCAGCGCGACGAAGCGGGCGTCGGGCAACTGGGCGCGCACCTCGCGCTGCAGGTCGGGCTGAATGTTGGCGAGGAACAGCACGTCGCTGGAACGCGAGACCTCCGAGAGCTTCGGCCGGAAGCCCTCGAACACGCCCAGCTGCGTGTCGAGCGTCTCGCGCGAGTTGAGATCCCAGCCGTACTTGCCGCGCCAGAAGAAGGTCTTGCCCCCGGCGATGCGCTCCACGTCGGAGATGTCCACGCCGCGGTTGCGCAGCACGTCGAGCTCGGTCTCGCCGAAGTCGTCACCGACCGGCCCCACGACGCGCACCTCCTGGAAGAAGGAGGCGGCCAGCGCGAAGTGCACCGCGGCGCCGCCGAGCATTCGCTGGCGCTCGCCAAACGGGGTCGAGACGCTGTCGTAGGCGATCGAGCCGACCACTGTGATGGGCATGAACGCGGACCCTATAGCCTCCCGCGGATGCGCGCGATTCAGATCAGCGAGTTCGGGGGACCGGAGGTGTTGAAGCTCGTGGAGCTGCCCGATCCCCAGCCCGCCCCCGAGGAGGTGCTGATCCGCGTGACCAGGGCGGGCGTGAACTTCGCTGACACGCACACGCGCACCAACTCCTACGTGCGCAAGGCGACGCTGCCGCTGGTGCCCGGCGGGGAGGTGGCGGGCGTTCGCGAGGACACGGGGGAGCGCGTGGTGGCGCTGACCGGCAGCGGCGGCTACGCCGAGTACGCGGTGGCGCCCGCCGCGCACGTATTCGCGATCCCCGAGGGGGTCGATGACGGCATCGCGCTGGCGCTGCTGGTTCAGGGCACAACCGCGTGGCACCTCTACCGCACGGCGGGGCGGGTGGGGGAGGGAGTGACCGGAGGTGGTGAGGGCGAGAAAAAGAATGGTGGGGACGGGGGAAGTGGTGGGGGCGAGAAAAGAGATGAAACGCGAGAGGGCAGAGGCGAGACGGTGGTGGTGCACGCGGCCGCCGGGGGCGTGGGCTCGCTGGCGGTGCAGCTGGGGCGCCCGCTCGGAGCCGGCCGCGTGATCGCGACCGCATCGAGCGAGGAGAAGCGCGAGCTGGCGCTGCGGCTGGGCGCCGACGCGGCGATCGACCCCGCGCCCGCGGGCCTCACCGAGCGGCTGCTGGAGACGAACGGGGGCAGGCCGGTGGACGTGGTGTTCGAGATGGCGGGCGGCGAGGTGTTCGACGCCTCCTACCGCGCGCTCGCCCCGTTCGGGCGGCTCGTGGTGTGCGGGATCGCCTCGCAGCAGCCCAACCAGGTGAGGAGCGGATCGCTGCTGCGCCACTCGCGCGCGGTGGTGGGCTTCTACATCTTCCACTGCCTGGAGCGCCCCGGCATGTTCGAGCGGGCGCTGGCCGACCTGTTCGCACGCGTGGTACCGAACCCCGCCCACCCGCGGCTGGAGGTCGTTGTCGGACACACATACCCCCTGGAGCAGGCCGCGCAGGCCCACATCGACCTGCGCGAGCGGCGCACCACGGGCAAGCTGCTGATCGATCCTGTTGCCTGAGCGATCACGCTCTCCCGTCCCGCGGTGCCGAGTAATCGCGAGCTCTCGTGTCCCGCGGGCCTGAGCGATCGCGCTCTCCCCGCCTCCCGCGGCGCCGACATCCGCGCCCAACGGCCCGCAACCCGTAAGCTCCCCAGCGTCATGGCCAAGTCATTCGCAGAGCTCGGGCTCACCGAGCGCACGCTCGGAGCGTTGCGCGCGGTCGGCTACGAGGCGCCCAGCCCGATCCAGGAGCAGGCGATCCCGTCGCTGCTGGAGGGGCGCGACGTGATTGGCCAAGCCCAGACCGGCACCGGCAAGACGGCGGCGTTCGGGCTGCCGATCATGGAGTACATCGACCCGGAGCTGGGGGAGGTGCAGGCGCTGGTGATGACCCCCACGCGCGAGCTGTGCATCCAGGTGACGCAGGCGCTGCGCGCGTACGGCGCCCACGCCGGCGTCGACGTGGTGGCCGTCTTCGGCGGCGCGCCGATCCGCAGCCAGCAGGCGCAGCTGCGCTCGGGCGGGCACGTCGTGGTCGGGACGGTGGGTAGGGTGCTCGACCTGATCTCGCGTCACTCGCTGGTGCTGCACGACTGCCGCTTCGTGGTGCTCGACGAGGCTGATGAGATGCTCGACCTCGGCTTCCTCGAGGACGTCGAGCGGATCCTTTCGATGACCCCGAGCGGCCGCCAGACGGCGCTGTTCAGCGCGACGATGCCCCCGCCGATCCGCAAACTGGCCGACGGGTACCTGTATGACCCGGTGTTGGTGAAGGTCGAGGCGGCGACGCTGACGATCGACACGGTGGCGCAGTTCCAGCTCCCGGTGGACGCCAAGCAGAAGGCGGAGAAGCTGGTGGAGGTGCTGAAGGCGGAGCGGCCGGACCAGGCGATCGTATTCGTGCGCACGAAGGTGCGCTGCGACCAGCTGTTTCGCACGCTGCGCGACCGCGGCATGAACGTCAGGGCGCTGCACGGCGACATGACGCAGGGCTCGCGCGACGGGGTGATGCTGGCGTTCAAGGGCGGCAGGGTGCCGATCCTCGTGGCGACCGACGTGGCGGCGCGGGGCCTCGATATCTCGACGGTTACGCACGTGATCAACTACGACGTGCCCACCTCCCCCGATACCTACGTGCACCGCATCGGGCGCACCGGCAGGGTGGGCCGCTCGGGCCGGGCGATCACGTTCGTGGAGACCCGCCAGAAGCGCGAGCTGGAGGCGATCGAGCGCCACATCGGCACCTCGATCGCCCCGTGGGAGCAGGGCGCGAAAGCGCCGCCCACGCCGGTGCAGGAGCGCCCGCGCAGGCACTCCAAGCCGCACATCACCCGCGACGGCAGCGAGCCCCACGCGAAGCTGCTGCTGGCCGGCGGCCGCGCGGGCGGGGTGAGAGTGGCGGACATCGTCGGCGCCGTCACCTCCGCGACGGGCCTCGACGGCGAGGCGGTGCGCGACGTGCTGGTGCTCGACCGCTTCTCGTTCCTGACGGTGCCGGCCGCGGAGGCCGACCGCGTGGTCGAGGCGCTGCGCGAGCGCCGCGTGCGGGGGCACCCCGTGCGCCTGGAACGGGTGGGGTAGTAGCGCCGGCTCGTCCGCGCGGATAGCGGTCTCGCTATCGTGCGCGACTTCACCCCGCGAATGCGTAGAGGAGAGACGGTATGTCCACCGCAACGATGCAAACCACCGAGGGCGCGATCGTCTTCGAGCTGTTCGACGAGGACGCCCCGAAAACGGTCGAGAACTTCCGCAAGCTCGCCGCCGACGGCTTCTACGACGGGCTGAACTTCCACCGGATCATCAAGGACTTCATGATTCAGGGCGGCTGTCCGCAAGGGACCGGCACGGGCGGCCCCGGATACACCTTCGAGGACGAGATCAACCCCCACAAGATCGTGCGCGGCGCGCTGGCGATGGCGAACGCCGGTCCCAACACCAACGGCTCGCAGTTCTTCATCGTGACAACGAAGAAGGCCGCGTGGCTGGACGGCAAGCACACCGTGTTTGGCGAGGTCACCGACGGTATGGACGTGGTGGATCGCCTGGAGGGCGTCGCCACTGACGGCTCCGATCGCCCGGTTGAGCCGGTCGGAATCGCCTCGATCGAGCTGTTGTAGAAAAAATTGGCTCTGGAGCCAGACGAGACCGCGCGCGAGGTGTAGCCTCTTCAGTTAGCGCAAACCAGCATGGGAGGTCCCGCAATGGCGACTGTCGAGGAGCACGCAATCGAGATCCACAACGGCGCGGTCAATGGAGCGGCCGCCGCGGGCGCGGAGATCCCGGTCGAAAACCCGGCCACGGGGGAGATCATCACGACCGTACCCGACCTCGACGCGGCGGCGGTCGCTGAGCTGGCCAAGCGCGGGCGCCTGGCGCAGCCCACCTGGGAGGCGTATGGCTTCGAGGGTCGCGGGCGCATCCTGCGGCGGATGCAGAAGTGGGTGATGGACAACTCCGAGCGGATCATCGACACGATCGTCTCGGAGACCGGCAAGACCTACGAGGACGCGCAGCTGGCGGAGGTCTCCTACGGCGCCGCGGCGTTCGGCTTCTGGGCCAAGCACGCCGGGGAGTACCTCGCCGACGAGCGCGTGCGCTCCAGCACGGTGTTCGTGAAGGGCAAGAAGCTGATCCTGCGCTACCGCCCGCTCGGCCTGGTGGGCGTGATCGGCCCCTGGAACTACCCGCTGGTCAACTCCTTCGGCGACTGCATTCCCGCGCTGGCGGCGGGCAATAGCGTGATCATGAAGCCCTCGGAGGTGACGCCGCTCACTTCGATGCTTTTGGCGGAAGGCTTCAGCGAGTGCGGCGTTCCCGCCGACGTCTTCCAGGTCGCCACCGGCCGCGGCGACGCCGGCCGGGCGCTGATCGGGGAGGTGGACATGATCATGTTCACGGGCTCCACGGCGACGGGCCGCAAGGTGGCGCAGGCGGCCGCCGAGCGGTTGATCCCCTGCTCCCTTGAGTTGGGCGGCAAGGACCCGATGATCGTGCTCGCCGACGCGGATCTGGAGCGCGCGGCGAACGTGGCCACCTACTACTCGATGCAGAACTCCGGCCAGACCTGCATCTCGATCGAGCGCGCCTACGTGGAGGCGCCGGTGTACGACGAGTTCGTCGCGAAAGTCACCGACAAGGTGCGCGCGCTGCGCCAGGGGCGCCCCGGCGGCGGCCCGGGCACCGTGGAGGTCGGCTCGATGACCTTCCCCCCGCAGGTGGACCTCGTCGAGGGCCACGTCAACGATGCGCTGGCAAAGGGCGCGCGGGCGCTCACCGGCGGCCACCGCGGCGAGCAGGGTGGCGGGCACTACTTCGAGCCGACGGTGCTCGTCGACGTCGACCACTCGATGAAGATCATGACCGAGGAGACGTTCGGCCCGACGCTGCCGATCATGAAGGTGCGCGACGCCGAGGAGGCGCTGCGTCTCGCCAACGACTCCGAATACGGCCTCGCCGGCTCGGTGTTCAGCAAGGACACCGACAAGGGCGAGAAGCTCGCGCGGCGCGTGGAAGCGGGCGCGGTGTGCGTCAACGACGCGATCATCAACTTCGCCGCGCTGGAGCTGCCGATGGGCGGCGTCAAGGCCTCGGGCCTCGGCTCGCGCCACGGCGCGGGGGGGATCCGCAAGTACTGCAACCAGCAGGCGATCCTCGTCACGCCGAAGCTGTCGCTGAAACGCGAGCTGCACTTCTTCCCCTACTCGCGCGCGGGCACCCGGCGGATCGGCACGCTGCTGAAGCTGCTCTACGGCCGCGGGAAGCGCGACTAGCTGTCCTGCCTAGGGAGGGTAACTAGCGACTCGCTCTCTGCTCCCGGCTGTGGTTGGGGGTGGATGTTGTATTACTCTTTTTAGGCAAGTATGTATTCAGAGCACGTACATTTCGGGCTCGCAGACGGCTAGCTTCAGGGGGTCCAGCTAATCGGCCCCGGCACGGGTGGTGTCCCGCACCGGAGCCTAGACACAGGAGACGTGACCTCCCATGCCTGACGAGAACCCTACCCCTGCCGAACGGTGGGACGCGACGGAACGCGACGTGCTGTACCTGCTCACCGGCGACGACTTGCCGATCTGGTCGGTCGAGGACATCGGCCGCAGCATCGAACACCCCGGCAGCACCGAGGACGTCGTGCGGACGCTTCGCAGCGACGGCCTCGTTTACCAAACCACCGACGGCTACGTGTTCGCCACGCGCGCCGCGTTTCGGCTGGTCGAGATGGTTGGTCAGGTGGTTTGACGATGCGCAACGACGACATACGCGCAATCGTGCTCGCGTTCTCCTTCCGGCTGCGCGATACCCGCACGGCGTCCAGGCTCACGCAGGATCGACTCGCGCGACGCTCGGGAGTCCACATCACGGAGATAAGCAAGCTGGAGCGTGCGCTGACCGACCCGCGTCTCTCGACCGTCGTGCGGCTCGCGCGCGGCTTGGACGTGCCGACTTCCGCGCTGGTCGAGTACCGCTACCAGGACCCGCAGTTGACCATCGTCTGACCGCTGGGGGCGCCGCGCCGCAGGGCTGGGCGTGGCGCCCCCGAACCTCACCCGCCCATGCGTGTGGGCATAGGCTGCGCGCGTGGAGTCGCGGATATCCCGGGTTGTTGCCCTTGCGGGGCTGCTGATGGCGTCGCTCGCCGTCATTGCCGTTGTGGGGCCAGAGCGTCCCAGGGCGTATGTCTATACGGTCATCCTCTGGGTAGCCATTGCGGCAGCCGCTATATCGGCGCTGGCGCTGCTGGCGAGCGTCACGGCGACTCCGCGCCGTGTGGTAGCACGCGATCTCCGCAGCTGGCGACGGGAGCGTCACCTGGACCGGGATTGGCAGGCCGCTCACTACATCGGTGGGGAAGGGCTTGATCGCAAATCGCCGTTTATCGGCAGAGCGTGTTTCGTTGTTGCCCTCAAGCCGCCTCGCAAGTTGTTCCCGCCCACGGGGCTTTCCATGCCCGTTGAGGGCGCGACGGTTTCGTGCGTTGTCGAATGTCGCGCTGGACGCTTCGAGTGCGATCAAGCGGCACCCGATCCGTGGGGCGTGAGAGCCCGTTGGCCGGAGGAGTTGTTGGACCGACCACGCGGAGGTGTGGCACCGGGACGCTACAAGCTCCGGTGGGAGATTCACGCGCCCGGCAGGGCCGTCATACGGCACACGGAAAAGCTCCACTTCAGCGAGCGCGGCAATCTGCTGTTTGGACGCATACGGCGCTTTAGGGCAAAGATTGGGCGCATCCTACGGCACCTGGGAGAGACGCCGTGATACTTGACACACGTACCTGTGTCTGGTATCATGCGGAGCATGGCCGCAAGATCACGAGACTCCGTAGCTCCCGGCACCGTCGAGCGAAAGCACGATGACGTACAGCCGGTTCCTGGAGCTATTCCCGGACAACGATGCGTGCTTGGAGTACATGAAGGCGAAGTTTTTCGGGGATGGGACGGAGTGCCCGAAGTGCGGGAAGGCGTCGAAGTTCCATCGGATCTCGGGCCGCTCGGCGTACTCGTGCCAGTTCTGCGGGCACCACGTCTACCCAACGGCCGGGACGATCATGCACAAGTCCACGGTCAGCCTCCAGCTCTGGTTCTTCGCGATCTACCTAATGTCCTCGACGCGGTGCGGGATCAGCGCGAAGCAGCTCGAACGCGAGATCGGCGTCACGTACAAGACGGCGCACCGCATGTTCAAGCAGATCAGGACGCTGCTCTCCGACGAGGCGCACGGGCCACTCTCGGGCGACGTGGAGGCGGACGAGTCGGAGTATGGCGGCAAGCCCCGCGCGCACGAGAAACGGAACCGCACGGGGCTACCTGCGCCGCAAATACCGCCCGACGATCTTTGCGGCAGTCGAGCGCGGCGGCAGCGTCCGCCCGACCGTGATCCCGGATCGTGGCGACCCACGCTCACAAGGGCGGTTCTGACGTACGTCCTGCCGTCTTCGATGCTGTTCACGGACGAGTGGGCCGGATACGAGACCGTCGGGGGCCGCTACACAGGGCCACAAGCGGATCAAGCACACCGCGAAGATATACGTGGACGGGGACACGCACACGCAGACGGTGGAGGGGTTCTTCGGCCTGTTCAAGAACGGCGTGCGGGGCGTGTACCACTCGATCAGCGGCGTGTACTTGCAGAACTACCTGGACGAGTATGCGTTCCGCTACAACCGGCGGAACTCGTCGACGCCTATGTTTTGGGCGATGCTGGATCGCGTGGAGAAGCGGCCGCTAGCTTCTCGGCCGAGCGGTTCGTAGACGCGCGGTCGAGGTCTCGCAGGAAGTCCGCCTCGGCGTGCTGCTTTCTGGAGATTGCGCACGTCTTGCTCGGGTGGTGTCGGTTTGGTCTTGACGGGACGCTTACGAGCAGGCATCTTGTTGGGCATCATAGAAGCGGAGAGGGGCGGACACGATCCGCAGCCAGCCGTCATGGCTGGCCCCCTGGGTTCTAAGGCCGGGCCACCACCTTGGCGGTTCCCTCTCCATTCGATGGTCCGGTGCTCCCGACCCCTTCTCAGGTACCTGGGGTCGGGAGCACCATCCTCCATCCCGCGCTATCCACGCGCGGTCAGGCTTGTCTCGCCCCAAGGGGGCGCAAGGTCGGTCGCTCTCGCCGCTGCTGACGAGGGCGTCTCGCTGCCGCGTGTGCGTGCCGGAATCACGCATACAAGCTGTCTAGCAGTGGGGCGCCCCCGTGAGCAGCCGACATTCCGCTATCTCCGAGGTTTTTATGCGCGGGGTGCCCGAAAAGTGGTCTCTATGCAGGAGTTTTGTGCCCCACCCACTCACCCACCCACCTACGTGTCGTGGCTACATACTTGCCTCTTTTTAAAGGCCGATAGCAATGGCGCACACCCTTTTGATTTTTAATCACAACGTACGGGGTGATTGCAATAGCTATCGGGCTCAGGCCAGCGCGATCCCCAGCAACTCCTCCAGCTCGGCGATCGTGGCTTCGGCCGCGGTGTGGTGCACCGTCGCCATGCCCAGCTCCCCGGCCGGCGTGAGATTGAAGGGGAGGTCGTCGACGAACACGCACTCGGTGGGCTCGCGGGCGATCGCCTGCGCCCCGAGCTCGTAGATGCGGGGCGGCGGGCTTGCGGATGCCCACTTCGCCGGAGATCACTACGCCCTCGAACAGCTCGCCCAACAGCTCGCGCGGGTAGCGGTGGTGCCCCACGAATTGGAGATCAGCGCCCGTGGCGATCCCGGCGGCGCGGGCGGCGCGCACGGCGTCCACCATCGACGGCTCCAGGATGGCCCCCGAGAAGAGCCGATCGATCAGGCCCTCGGCCGCTTCGAGGCCGAGCAGGCGGGCCAGCTCGGCCTCGAAGCGGGCCTCCTCGACGCGGCCCTCCTCGAAGCCGATCAATAGCTCGCGGGCCTCCTCGTTGCCCCGGAACATCTGCGCGAGCACGCCGGAATCGAGGCCCTCCTGCTCGCAGAAGTCGGAGAAGGAGCGAAATAGGTTGGTCGTCATCACCCCGCCCCAGTCGACCAGCAGGCCGCGGATCGGGCCGTCGCACGTTGGCGGATTCGCTCGACCGCGCGTGACCTCCTCCGCGTGGGCGGCGAGCTGCAGCACGCCCTCGCCGAAGTGCTTGAGGTAGGGGTCGTCGGTGGCGCCGGCAAGCGCGCGCCTGTAGTTGCCCTCCATGAACACCGTCATCTTCCACACCGCCAGCGTCACGTACCAGCGCAGGTCGCTCATCGAGCGGCCGCTCTGCGCTTCGTAGCGGGCGATCAGCTCCGCGCGGGTGGGGAAGCCCTCGGCCTTCGTGACCGCGCCCAGCGAGTCCCGGATACCGCCCGGCGGATCGTCGGCCTGCCCCACACCATGCACATGTAGCCGAGGTCGGCCAGCGGGTCGCCGATCGTCGCCATCTCCCAGTCGAGCACCGCGGTCAGCCGCGCGGGGGCGTCGGTGGCGAACATCGTGTTGCCGAGGCGGTAGTCCCCGTGCACGATCGTGGCCGCGCCGGACTCGGGCAGGTGCTCGGCCAGCCACCCCGCGACGCGTTCGACGGCGGGGATCTCGCGCGTCTTGTTGACCTCCCACAGCCCGCCGAAGCGCCGCAGCTGGCGCTCCAGATAGCCGGTCGGCTTGCCGAAGTCATCGAGGCCCGCCGCGCGCCAATCGACGGCGTGGATCTCCACCAGCGCGTCGATCAGCTCCTCGGCGATCCGCCGACGCTCGGCCGGCGCGTCGAGCGCGGGCGGCAGCGCGAACACGATCGCCTCGCCCTCCACGCGCTCCATCACGTAGAAGGGGCAGCCGATCGTGGCGGGGTCCTCGCCCACCGCGAGCACGCTCGGCACGCGTGCGGCGGTGCCGTGCAGCGCCCGCAGTAGCCGCGCCTCGCGCAGCACGTCGTGGGCGGAGGGCGGCAGCGGCGGGCGCGGGGGCGGCGCAGCACCACCTCGCTGCCGTCGGCGCGGCGGATCAGGTAGGTGACGTTGGAGTGCCCCTCGCCGATCGGGCTCGCTTGCAGCTCCCCCTCGCCGAGGCCGTGGGCGTCGAGGAACTCGCGCAGGGGGTCGATCACCAGCAGCGGCGGGCGGGCGTTGTCCCGCGCCTGCGCATGGGTGTGGACGATGTCATCCGGCGCGACTGCTGAACTCATCGCTGGCACGCTATACCAGCGCGCGCGTGTCCCGATTCCCGCCGCGTCATCGTCTCCCACTCGATCCCCCATCCCTTGCTGCACAGTCTCGACCGCCACCGCAACCTCCCCGCCGCCACCGTGTCTTAGCCTCCATGCCCAAAACCAGAGCCTCCCTCTCCCGCTTCCGCGCCCACAAGCGCGCCTCGCTGATCCCGCTGCTGCTTGTCTGCTCCGCGCTCACCGGCGCGGCGCTCGGCGCCCCATCGGCGCTCGCCTCGCGCAACCAGACGGTCTTCTTCGAGGGCGGCAGCGTGCTGCTGGAACCGCACAAGCGCGAACACGCGCTCGCCCAGCTGGAGCATCTGGGGGTGCACGCGCTGCGCGTGGAGCTCTACTGGCGCGAAGTCGCGCCCGGTGCCAACGCCAACAGGAAGCCGAGCTTCGAAGCGACCAACCCGGCCGCCTACCACTGGGGCCCCTACGACTGGCTGCTGGGCAAGGCGCAGGAACTGAAATGGCCGGTGCTGCTGACGGTCACCTCACCCGTGCCGCACTGGGCGAGCGCCAACCACACGAGCCTCGGCAGCCCCAACTGGAAGGACTTCCAGGAATTCATGACCGCCGTGGGCCGCCACTACGGCTCGCAGGCGGCGCTGTTCGCGATCTGGAACGAGCCCAACGACATCGCCTTCCTGGCGCCCCAGTTCAACGCCAACGGCTCCCCGGCCTCGCCGCGCATCTACCGCGGCCTGTTCCAGGCCGGCTACGCGGGGCTGCAGGCGGCGGGACTGGCCCACCCGAAGGTGCTGATGGGCGAAACCGCGCCGGTCGGCTTCGACAGCCTCAGCCGCTCCGAGATCCGCGACACCGGTGGCGTGCGGCATGGGGGGCTGCTCCACGACGTCGCGCCGCTGGCGTTCATGCGCGGCGCGCTGTGCCTCAACTCCCACTACAAGCGGTCGGGCTCGTGCGAATCGGTGTCGGCGTACGGCTACTCCACGCACGCCTACACCACGAAGGGCGGCCCCCTGTCGGTGCCGCCGGAGCGCGACGACGTCACGATTGGAGTGCTCTACCGCTTGGAAAACGCGCTCAACCTGGCCGCGCGGGCGGGTGCGATCAGGGCGGGAATCCCGATCTACCTCACCGAGTTCGGGGTGCAGAGCAAGCCCAACCGCTACGTGGGCGTGTCGCCCGCCAAGCAGGCCGAATACGACGCGCTCGCCGAATACATCGCCTGGAAAAACCCGCGCGTGGCCGCCTTCTCGCAGTACCTGCTGCACGACGACCCCACCGGCGGGCCTCCCGGGTCGGGCGTCCACGGTGGCACCGTCGGCTTCCAAACCGGTCTGGAGTACGTCAACGGCAGTCCCAAGCCGCTCTACAACGCATGGTCGCTCCCGCTGGTCGTCTCCAAACAGGGCCGCGGCTTTTCATTGTGGGGCCTGGTGCGCCCCGCCACGGGCTCCACCAAGGTGACGATCCTCGTGAAGACGCGAGGGTCCAAGAAGTACCGTGTCCTGAAGACGGCCACCACCGAATCGCTCGGCTACTGGAGCTTCACCTCGAGCGTGGCGGGGGTCGATTGGAAGGTGCGCTGGACTGGCCCGGGCGGCGTGAAGTACGAAGGGCCCCCGATCGCCGCCACGCCCGCTCCGTGACGTAGGCACGGTATCGCCCGCCTAAAGTGGGTGGGCGATGCCGGAGCTGCCAGAGGTCGAGATCACTGCACGCCGGCTCGATAGCGCTCTGCGCGGGGCCAAGATCGAGTCGGCGCAGGCACCTGGCATCAATGCGCTGAGGAGCTTCGACCCGCCGCTCACCGAGCTGGCGGGTCGCGAGATCACGGGCGTGCGCCGGCGCGGCAAGCACCTGATCGTCGAGATCGATGGAGACGGGCGTGGCGGCGACCGTGCCGGGGCCGAGCTGGCGCTGCTGATCCACCTGATGTCAGCCGGTCGGCTGCAGCTCTACGACAAGCGCGCCGGCCCGCGCGACCGCACCTCACGCCTGCTCGTGCGGGTGCGGCTACCGGCGGCTGGAGAGACCCCGGCCCAGCCTGACGGCGCGACCTCAGACGCGGGGGCTGGACGAGAGGCGGAGCTGCGCCTGCGCGAGTTCGGCTCCAAGCAGGCGGCGTGGGTGAAGCTGCTGCGCGCTGAGGAGCTGGAGCAGGAGCAGGCGCTCGCGACCCTCGGGCCGGAAGCGTGGCCCGACCCGCCGTCGCTGCGCGAGCTGCTGAACGCCCCCCGCCCGCTGCACACGATGCTGCGCGACCAGCACACGATCGCGGGCATCGGCCGCTCGTGGGTCGACGAGATCCTGTGGGAAGCCCAACTCTCCCCCTACAAGCGCGGCGCCGACCTCACCGACGAGGAGGCCGAGCGGCTGCGCGAGGCGACCGTCGCGATCCTCGGCGCGGCGATCGACCACTACGAGCGCGTGATCGCACTGCCGATCCCCGACAAGCTGCCGATGCCGCTGCGCATCCACCGCCACGAGGGCGAGCCCTGCCCCCGCTGCGCCACCGTGCTGCGTTCGGTGCACTTCGAGGACTACGTGATCGCCTACTGCCCCACCTGCCAAACGGAGGGCCGCGTGCTCAAGGACCGGCGGCTGTCGCGGCTGTTGAAGTAACGGCGTCCGAGCGGACTCCGGGATCGGCGGCTACGATCCCAGCCATGGTCAACCAGGGAGACGATGCCCCCGACTTCGAGCTGTCCGACCAGGACGGCAACGCCGTCAGGCTCTCCGACCTGCGCGGCCAGTCGGTCGTGGTCTACTTCTACCCCAAGGCCGACACGCCGGGGTGCACGACCCAGGCGTGCGGCGTGCGCGACCACCGTGCCGACTACGCGAAAGCGGGCGCGAGGGTGTTGGGGATCTCGCCGGACCCGGTCAAAAAGATCAAGAAGTTCCACGACAAGCAGGCTCTCGACTTCACGCTCCTCGCCGACGACGACCACGCGGTCGCCGAGGCTTATGGAGTGTGGGTGCAGAAGTCGATGTACGGCCGGACCTACTGGGGCAACGAGCGCACCACGTTCATCGTCGGACCCGACGGCAAGGTGGCCGAGGTCCTACGCAAGGTCAAGCCGGCCGAGCACGACGCGCGGGTGCTGGCGGCGCTGGTCTGAGGCCCATCGCGCTCATGTTCCACCGGCCGTGCGCAACACTATGATGCGCCCGCTTCCCCGGGGAACCGGGTATAGGCAAGACGCGCAAGTTCACGAGCGAGCCCTGAAAGGAGAGCGGCATGTCGCTGGGCACCATTCTCGAGGCCCCCGAGCATGAGTTCGACGACGAGGAGTGGGAGGACGACGAGGAGTTCGGCACCGACGAGGAGGAGTTGGACCTCGACGAGTACGACGACCCGATCGAAGAGGACGGAGACGAGGACGACATTTGAGGCGAGGCCCCGCCAAGGCCCGTACGCTTGAGGCGTGTCCCTTGCCTCGACCTCGATCGGCCACAGCGTCAGCACCTTCCTGGAAGCGGCCGGCCAGTTCTTCTCGGACCTGGCCGCCGTCCATTGGGGCGCGCTGGTTCTGGGCCTGGTGTTCTTCAGCCTCAACCTGACGCTGCGCTCGCGGGCGTTCTTCCACAGCCTGCGCGCCGCCTACCCGGCGGTGAGCTTCCAGTGGCGGCGCATCTGGGGCGCGTACTGGGCGGCGGTGGGCTTCAACAACGTGGTGCCCGCGCGCGGGGGGGACATCATCAAGCTGTTCCTCACGCGCAGCTCGATCCCCGGCTCGACCTACCCGACGGTCGCCTCGGCGTTCTTCGTGGAGTCGATCTTCGACGCGACCGTGGGGGTGCTGGTGCTGATCTTCGCCTTCACCCAGGGCGTCTTCCCCAAGCCGCCCGACTTCTCGCAGCTGGGCTCCTTCGACATCTCCTACCTGGCGGCGCACTTCCGCTTCACGCTCTTCCTGATCACCGCTCTTGCGATCCTTGGGCTGGTGGTCTTCGCGCTGCTGTCGGTGCGCGTGCAGGCCTTCTGGGAGCGCGTCCGCCAGGGCCTGACGATCCTCTCCGACCGGCCCCGCTACCTGCGCGAGGTGGCGGCTTTGCAGGCCGCGGGGTGGGTGTGCCGCTTCGCCGCCTTCTGGTTCCTGCTCGATGCCTTCCGCGTCGGCGGCTCGGTGGAGAACGTGCTGCTCGTGTTCGGCGTCAACCAGGTGGCGGGCGCGGTGCCGTTCACGCCCGGCGGCGCCGGCGTGCAGCAGGCGCTGCTGGTGAAGGTGTTCGCCACGAGCGCCGCCGGCACGGCGGCGGTGGCCGCGTACTCGGTGGGTCAGCAGATCGCGATCGCCACCCTCACCGCGCTGGTGGGTCTGGGCGCGGTCGTGTTCATCTTCCGCTTCCGCTCCTTCCGCGAGGTGATCGCCGCCGGGCACGCCTCGCGCGAGGCCGAGCGCCGCGCCGAGCGGGCTGGCGTTTCATTCGAGCCCGCCCACCCCGACGAGCCGCCTACTGAAGTCCCTCGCGCGCCTCGCGCACGAGCGTGACCGCCTCGGGGAACACGGTCGCCATCACCGAGCGGATCTGTTCGGCCTGAGCCTCGGCGCTGCCCTGCACGTTGATGCGGTTGACGGCCGCCACGGTCATGTCGACCGCGAGCTTGATCGCGTTGTCGGCCCACGCGAGGCGCTGCTGGCCCTGCATCTGCATGGCGAAGTCCGCCAGACGCCTCTGCAGCTCCTCGGGGTCTCCGAACAGGTCTCCCAGACCGCCGCTCTCCATTGAGTCCCATCCTAGCGCCCAAGAGGGTGGCGCAGTCGGCCGAAGGCCGGCGAGCCGGGCCCCTCTTTCTCGGATCAAGGTGGCGCAGTCGGCCGAAGGCCGGCGAGCCGGGCCCCTCTTTCTCGGATCAAGGTGGCGAGCCGGCCGAAGGCCGCCGAGCCGGGCCCCTCTTCTTCAGTTCCCCGTAGACTGGCCTGCCCCATGCCCCGCAACCTCGACCGCGACGACGACGAAGAGCTGCCCGGACCGGCCGCCAAGCCTGACAAGGCGGCAATTCGCGCGCGGGTTGCCCATGAGAGCGAGCGCCGCAACCGCCTCGGGGTGCCCTCGATCGCGGGGGGAGTGCTGTTCCTGCTGGGCGGCGTGATCGTCACGACCACCCTGCGCTCGCTGCCGACGGTCGGCACGATCCAGGGCCTGGCACCGGCGCTGCGCGGCGAGGCCAATCCCGCGGTGAGCCCGGGCGCGGCCGAGGTGAGGTTTATCGACCATCATGCCTTCGGGCTGATCGCCGGCAACCTGCTGCAGGCGGTGGCGATCTTCTTTCTCGTCGTGGTCCTGCTCTTCCTGCTCGGGGCGGTCCGCTTTCGCCGACCTGAGACGAGCAGGATCGCGCGGCCACTGGTGCTCTACGGGGGGGTGGCGATGGTGCTCGTGTCGGTCGCCCATCCGCTTGCGCAGGTGCTGAACGCGCGCAACTTCGTCACCGGTCACGACTTCACCGCCGAAGCGGTCAACCACGCGCTGACGCAGAGCACGGTGCTGGAAGCCAGCGAGTACCTGGGGCTGTTGGGGGGACTCGCGTTGGCGGCGGGCATGGTCGTGGTGACGCTGGGCGCCACGCGCACCGGGCTGATGGCCCGCTGGGCGATGTACCTGGGGATCTTTGCGGCGCTGCTCGCCTTCACCCCCTTTGGGTTGGCGCTGGGGGAGGTGCAGCAGCTGATCCCGGCCTTCTGGATGGTGAGCACGGGCATCCTGCTGATGGGGCGCTGGCCGGGTGGCGATCCCGCCGCGTGGGCGGCCGGCGAAGCGCGCCCCTGGCCCTCGTCGGCCGAAGCCCGCGCCCAGCGCGACGCGGGCCGGGGGGGCCGCGGCGGGCGGGCGCAGCCGAGCATCGAAGAGGGTGCCAACGGGTCGGGCGATGTGGCACCTGAGCCCACCCAGCCCGCGCGCAGTGGGAGCTCCAGGCGGCGGCGCAAGCGCGGCGCGCGGGGATGATTGAGTTTCCCCCCGAGCGGGAATAACTGCTCTAAGAACTGGGAACAGCCGCATTCCCCCTTCCCCGTTCGCCAACGATCCACAAAAGCGTCCTGAGCCGCCCGCTGAGGGCTGGCTGGAGGGAGGATCCCATGGAGGCAGCATCTATTCATCGTCCCGACTCGGTTCAGTCAATCCCTCGTCGCGAGCCGCCCCCCGGGGAGGCCGCGCAGGCGAGCCTGTGGAAACCGGCCGACCCCGGGCCGCTCGGGCTGGCGGGATTCGCGATGACGACGTTTGTGCTCTCGATGTTCAACTCGAACCTCGTCGATGAAAAGGGCTTCCCGGTCGTGCTCGGGCTGGCGCTCGCCTATGGCGGGATCGTGCAGTTGCTCGCCGGCATGTGGGAGTTCCGCACCGGCAACACCTTCGGCGCCGTGGCGTTCTGCTCATTCGGCGCCTTCTGGATCTCGTTCTGGGCGCTGAACGTCTTCTACGCCAAGTCGATCGGCGGCAACGCAGGGCATGCGATCGGCGTGTACCTGTGGGCGTGGGCGATCTTCACCGCCTACATGACGGTGGCGGCGCTGCGCGTCAATCTGGCGGTGCTGACGGTGTTCGTGCTGTTGACGGTCACCTTCATCCTGCTGGCGATCGGCGCGGTGGGCCCGCACGCGACCGTCACCCACTGGGGTGGCTACCTCGGCCTGGCGACCGCGGCGGCCGCTTGGTACGCCTCGTTCGCGGCTGTGGCGAACTCGACGTTCGGACGCACGATGCTGCCGGTGGTGCCTTTGGGCAAACGCGAGTAAGGCGTACTCTGGTGGCGATGGTGCCGATGGGCAACGCTGCTGACGCATTCTCTGGCGGTGATGGTGCCTTGAGCAAACGCGACTGAAGAAAGAAAGAGAAGGGTGGGAGATGGCGACTGAACCAACGTCGGTCTCAGGCGAGGCGCTCGACCGCGAGCTGGCCGAGCTGCTGGAGGTGCCGACGTTCGAGCCCTCCGCCGAGTTCCGCGCGCGGGCGCTGCTGTCCGACCCGGCGGTATACGAGGAGGCCGCGCGCGATCCGCAGGCGTGGTGGGCGGGTCAGGCCAAGCAGCTGCACTGGTTCGAGCCGTGGGAAACCGTGCTCGACGACTCCAACCCGCCCTTCTACAAGTGGTTCACCGGCGGCCGGCTGAACGCCTCCTACAACTGCCTCGATCGCCACGTGCTGGCGGGGCGGGGCGAGCGCGTCGCCTTCCATTGGCGCGGCGAGGAGGGGCAGGAGCGCGACATCACCTACGCGCAGCTGCTCGCGGAGGTGCAGCGCTGCGCGAGCGCACTGAAGGATCTCGGAGTCCGCCGGGGCGACGTCGTGGGGATCTACCTGCCGATGATCCCCGAGGTGGTGGTTGCGATGCTCGCCTGCGCACGTATCGGCGCCCCCCACAACGTCGTGTTCGGCGGCTTCTCCGCGGAGGCGGTGCGCGAGCGGATGGAGTTCTCCGAGGCGAAGGTGCTGATCACCGTGGATGGCGCCGCGCGCAAGGGCAAGACGGCGCCGGTGAAGGACAGGGTGGACGAGGTGATGGGCGACCTCGAGACGCTCGAAAAAATCGTGGTCGTGAGGAGCAAGGGGACGCCCTGTGAGATGCGCGAGGGCCGCGACGTGTACTACGACGAGATCCTCGCCGCCGCCGCGGCGGAGTGCCCGGCCGAGCCGCTGGACGCCGAGCACCCCCTGTACATTCTCTACACCTCCGGGTCCACCGCCAAGCCGAAGGGCATCCTGCACACCACGGGGGGCTACCTCACCGGCGTGTCGGCCACCCACCGCTACGTGTTCGACCTCAAGCCGGACTCCGACGTGTACTGGTGCGCAGCCGACGTCGGCTGGGTCACCGGCCACTCCTACATCGTGTACGGCCCGCTGTGCAACGGCGCCACCTCGGTGATGTGGGAGGGCGCCCCGGACTACCCCAACAGGGGCATCTGGTGGGAGCTGATCGAGCGCTACGGGGTCAGCATCCTGTACTGCGCTCCCACGGCGATCCGCGCCTGCATCAAGTGGGGGGCGCAGTGGCCCAACGGGCACGACCTCTCGACGCTGCGGCTGTTGGGGACGGTCGGCGAGCCGATCAACCCGAAGGCGTGGCTGTGGTACCACAAAGTGATCGGCGGCGGGCGCTGTCCGATCGTCGACACCTGGTGGCAGACAGAGACCGGGGCGATCATGATCACGCCACTGCCGGGCATCACCGCCACCAAGCCGGGCTCCTGCACGCAGCCCTTCCCCGGCGTCGAGGCCGAGGTGTACGGCGAGTCCGGCGGTTACCCGATCGAGCACGGCCAGGGCCTGCTGGTGCTCACCCGCCCGTGGCCGTCGATGCTGCGCACGCTCTACAAGGAGGAGGAGCGCTACATCAAGACCTACTTCGAGCGCTTCGGCAAGGAGACCTACCTGGTGGGCGACGCGGCCCGTCGTGACGCCGACGGCTACCTGTGGGTGATCGGGCGCATCGACGACGTCGTCAACGTCTCCGGGCACCGCCTCTCCACGGCGGAGGTCGAGTCGGCGATCGTCGCCCACCCCGACGTCGCAGAGGCCGCGGTGATCGGCCAGCACGACGAGGACACCGGGCAGGCGATCGTGGCGTTCGTAACGCTGCAGGGCGAGCTGGAGGGCGACGAGCGCGAGATCGAGAGCATCCGCGCAACGGTCGCCGAGCGGATCGGCAAGTTTGCGCGCCCCAAGCGGATCATCTGGGCCGACGACCTGCCCAAGACGCGCTCGGGCAAGATCATGCGCCGCCTGCTGCGCGACATCGCCGAGGGGCGCGCACTCGGCGACGTCACCACGCTGCGCGACCCCGGGGTGACCTCGCAGCTGGAGGAGCGCGTCAGGGAGCTGCAGGCGCAGGAGGAGTAGCGTTTGGGTAGTCTGATCGCTGTGGACGATGCGGCGATTGAGACGCAGGGTGTGACCAAGCGCTTCGGCGCGCGCGCGGCGATCGACGGCGTCGACCTGTATGTGCCGCGCGGGAGCGCCTTCGGCTTCCTCGGCCCCAACGGCGCGGGCAAGACGACGATGATCCGGATGCTGCTCGGCCTCACCCATTCGAGCGCGGGCAGCATGCACGTGCTGGGGCGCCCGGTGCCGGCCGAGCGCGGGCAGGCGCTGCGGCGGGTCGGCGCGATCGTGGAGGAGCCGCGCTTTCATCCCAACCTATCCGGCCGCGAGAATCTGCGCATCGTCGCCGCCGTGCGCGGGCCCGAGGTGCAGGCGCGGATCGCCCCCGCGCTCGCCCGCGTCGGCCTCACAGAGCGCGCCGACGAGAAGGTCAAGAAGTATTCGCTCGGCATGCGCCAGCGCCTCGGCGTGGCGCGCTGTTTGCTCGCCGATCCGCTGCTGCTGATCCTCGACGAGCCCACCAACGGCCTCGACCCGGGCGGCATCCAGGAGTTCCGCCAGATGATCCGCGCGATGGTCGAGCAGGAGAACCGCACGGTGTTCCTCTCCTCGCACCTGCTGGACGAGGTGGAAAAGATCTGCGACGCCGCGGCGATCGTCGATCGCGGCAAGGTGATCGCGCAGGGCCCGATCGCCGAGCTGACCCGCGGCGGGGACGGCGCCCGCAACGAGCTGATCGTGGGGGTGAACGACGTCGAGCTGGCGCTGGGCGCGCTCGCAGGCAGCGAGCTCGTGCGCGAGGCCCACCGCTCCGAGGAGGGCCTACGCGTGGTGCTGAGCGGCGATCTTCAGAGCGCGGCGCAGGTGAACGCGAGCCTCGTGCGCGCTGGCGTTGCCGTCATGCGCCTGGAGCCCGTGCGCCATAGTCTCGAGCAGCGCTTCCTGGAGGTCACCTCGCGGCTGGACGGCGCCGCGCCGGATCGTCCCGTGCCGGCGCAGGAGGAGGTGAGGGCATGAGCGCGATCTCGCCCACGCCCTCCGCGCCCGCCAGCCGCAGCGCCAACGGCTCGCTCGTCGCAGTCGCTGCGCAGATGTTCGGCGCCGACTTCCTCAAGCTGCGCAAGAAGCGCGGCACGTTGATTTGGGCGCTGGTGCTGGCGGTCGCTCCAGTGTTGATCTACTTCCTGGTGTCGGCGATCCAGCACTCCTCGAACCCTCAGAAATACGGGCCGGCCGGTGGCGCGTCCAACTTCGCCGACGGTCTGCGCGTGATCGCTCTCTTCTTCGGCCCGCTCGCGGCCCTCTTGATCGGCGTCGAGGCAGGCACGGGGGACGCGTCCGCGGGCGTATTTCGAGACATGGTCGTCACCGGCCGCTCGCGCGTGGCCCTGTTCGCCTCACGGGTGCCGGCGGCGGTGGCGATGTGCTTCGCCGTGATGGGCGCCGCCTACGCCATGCTGCTGCTCGGCACGTTCGTGTTCGCCGGGAACCTCGCCACACCCGACGGTGCGTTGATCCTCAATGGCCTGGGCTTCACGCTGCTCAGCACGGGGGCGCTGTGTGTGGTGGCGGTGGGCTTCGCCTCGCTCACCACCTCCAGGCCCGCCTCGATCATCGCCTTGATCGCCTGGCAGGTAGTTGCCAGCCCCCTGCTCGTGAGCATCGACTCGCTCGGCGGCGCCCGCAGGGGACTGTTGAGCCAGGCGATAGCTCACTTCAGCCCGGTGCACACCGGAAGCGGCGGGCGTGGAGCCACCGTCACCCTGTCGCAGGGGACCGCTCTGCTCGTGCTCGTCGCTTGGATGGCGGTGTTCTGTGCGCTCGGCGCCTGGCGCACCCGCACGATGGACGCATAGCGGCAGATCCCGTGGGTACCCGGCGCTGAGCGTCAGCGACTCACGCCGGGCCGATCGAGTGATCCGGTAGTGCGTGCGCTCAGGGTTCGGCGAGCGTGCCCCACAGGTGTTGCAGCGCGTAGGCGCGCCACGGCCGCCAGCGCTCCGCCAGGCGCGCCGCGTCGCGCGGCGAGCACCCTGCGCTCGACGCGGGATCGGAGCGGCCGAGCGCGCCCAGGGCGTGGCGCACGCCGAGGTCGGTGGGCAGGAACGCGTCGGGGTCGCCGAGCGCGCGCATCGCGATGTATTCCGTGGTCCACGGCCCGATGCCGGGAAGCGCGAGCAGACGCGCGCGCAGCTCCGCGCGGTCGCTGCCGGGATCGATCGCGAGCTCTCCGTCGGCGAGCAGCCGCGCCAGCGCCTGCAGCGTGTGACGCCGGCGCGCGGGGCCGCCAGGCAGCTCGTCGGGTGCCGCGGCGGCGATCGCGGCGGGGGACGGGAAGAGGTGCGTGAGGGTGCCGTCAGGCACCGGCAATGGCTCGCCGAGCGTCTGCGTAAGGCGAGCGGCGGCGGTGCGGGCGGCGGGCACGGAGATCTGCTGCCCGAGCACGGCGCGCACCGCCAGCTCGGCGCCGTCCACGGCTCCGGGCAGGCGCAGCCCCGGGGCGGCGCGCACGAGTGGCGCGAGCAGCGGATCGCCGGCGAGGTGCTCCGCCGGCGCGGTGGGGTCGGCGTCGAGGTCGAGCAGCCGCCGGCAGCGCTGCACGGCGGCCGTCAGGTCGCGCAGGTCGGCGAGGCGCAGACGGCACTCGATCTGCCCGTCCACGGGGGTGAGCGCGACGACGCCGTGCCCGTGGGGCAGACGCATGGTGCGCCGGTAGCGCTCGCCCACGACCTCCTCCACGCCAGGCACTGCGCGCATGCCGAGGAAGCCCAGCAGCCGTCCCCAGTCGAGCGGCTCGCGGTAGGCGAGGCGCACGGTGAGCGGGATCGCCTCCCCCGCTGTCGCGGCGCCGTTCCCGTTCGCGACTGCGTTCCTGTTCGCGACGGCGTTCCCGTTCGCGGCGCCGTTCCCATTCGCGGCGGCGTTCCCGTTCGCGGCGGCGCTTTCGCTGCCGGTGCGACGACGACCCCGGAGCGCTTTGCGCCGTAGCTCCGTGGGGGTGCGTCCGAACAGCGCGCGGATCGTGTCGTTGAACTGGCGCACGCTCGCGAAGCCTGCCGCGTGGGCGACGTCGATCAGGCGCAGGGTGGTCGTCTCGATCAGGATGCGTGCCGTATGCGCGCGCTGCGCGCGGGCCAGCGCGAGCGGGCCGGCGCCGAGCTCGGCCGTGAGCTGGCGCGTGAGATGGCGCTCGCTGTAGGCCAGGCGGTGCGCGAGGCCGTGGACGCCCTCGCGGTCGACGACGCCGTCCGCGATCAGCCCCATTGCGCGCGCCGCCAGATCGCCGCGGCGATTCCACTCCGGTGAGCCGGGCGCGGCGTGCGGGTGGCAACGCAGGCAGGCGCGGAAGCCAGCGCTCTGGGCTGCGGCGGCGGTGTGGTAGAAGCGCACGTTGCGGCGCTTGGGCACAATCGCGGGGCAGCTCGGTCGGCAGTAGATCCCGGTGGAGGTGACCGCGACAAAGAAGCACCCGTCGAAGCGGTGATCGCGGCTGCCGAGCACGCGGTAGCGCGCGTCGAAGTCCTCGGTGTCACGCGTCTCGATCATGCTCATGCACATCAGTATGAGGGGCAGGGATAGCGGAAATCAGACAGCGACATTCCCTCCATCTACCCCGTCCGATTTCCGCCAGACTCCGACACCGGCAGGTGTCAGAGTGAGAGCATGAACTACACAACGATTGACAGCCCGGTCGGAGAGCTGCTCGCCAGCGCCGACGCGGCGGGACGGATCACCGGCCTGCACTTCCTCGATGGCCATCGCCTACCAGCACGCGACGCCAAATGGGTGCGCGACGATGAGGCGCTCGCGCCGCTGCGCCGCCAGCTGGAGGAGTACTTCGCAGGCGAGCGTCGCGAGTTCGAGCTGGACCTCGCACCCAGCGGCTCGCCGTTTCAGCTCAGCGTGTGGCGCGAGTTGCGCGCGATCCCCTACGGCGAGACGGCGTCCTACGGCGAGATCGCCGCCGCCGTGGGCCAGCCGGGCGCGGCGCGCGCGGTCGGCGGCGCAAACAATCGCAACCCGATCGCGATCGTCATCCCCTGCCACCGCGTGATCGGCGCGAACGGCACGCTCACCGGCTACGGCGGAGGGCTGCCACGCAAGCAGCAGCTGCTCGCGCTCGAGACCGGGGCGATGGTGCTCGCCTAAGACGCATATATTCCCGAGGCGATGCCCCGTCACCTGATCTCGATCGACCAGGTCGACGACAAGTTGGCCCGCGAGATCTTTGCGACCGCTGACGACATGGCCGCCGCGCTGCGGATCCCCACGCGCCTCGCCAGCCTCACCGGCAGGGTGGTGGCGCTGCTGTTCTTCGAGCCAAGCTCGCGGACGATCCTCAGCTTCAGCGCCGCCGCTGCGCGGCTGGGCGCGGCGGTGATCTCCCACCGCGGGGTGGAGGCATCCTCGCTCTCGAAGGGCGAGTCGATCGAGGACACCGTCCGCGTGGTTGGCAGCTACGCCGACCTGATCGTCCTGCGCCACGAGGCCGCGGGTGTGGCGCAGCGGGCGTCCGAGGTCAGCCCGGTGCCGCTGATCAACGGCGGCGACGGCCCCAACGAGCACCCCACGCAGGCGTTGATCGACATGTACACGATCGAGCGCGAGCTCGGGCGGCTGCACTCGCTGCGGGTGGGGATGGGCTTCGACCCCTGCCACTCGCGCTCGATCCACTCGCTCTGCCGCGGCCTCTCCCACTACCCAGACAACGACGTGCTGCTGGTCGGCCCCGAGGAGCTGTGGCTGGACGAGCCCCAGCTGCGCGACCTGCGCGAGCGCGGTTTGCGCGTGCAGCAGAGCAGCGACATGCAGCAGTTGCTGGCGCGCGAGGTGGTGTACGTCAACCGCTTCCAGGTCGAGCGGATCGCCGATCAGGCGCTGGCGGCGACCTACCGCGAGCGCTACTGCATCGCCGCCGCGGACGTGCGCGGCTCGGAGATCAAGCTACTGCTCGACCCGCTCCCGCGCATCCACGAGATCGCCCAGGAGGTGGACGACCTGCCCGAGGCGCTCTACTTCAAGCAGGCCGCCAACGGCGTCCCGATCCGGATGGCGCTGCTGTCGATGCTGGCGTAGGGAAGCCCCATGCAGCAGGCGAGCGCGGTCGGGGAAATCGTGCGCGCGGGCGCAGCCACAAATGTGGGAGCGCGCAGGGCGTACTCGATGCGCCCCTCCCCCTCTCCGCCGGAGCGCGTGACCCACGCAGCCAGCACGCGGCCGCTGGAGGGATCCACGGCCACCGCGGCTGGCCCGTTGGGTCCGGGCGCGGCGACGAGCTCGGGGGCGGCGAAGGAGACTTCCCCGCGCCCCGCGTAGTGGCCGCGCGCCGCGCGAATCGCCCAAGCATCAGAGCCCGCCACCCGCCCGGGGGCGCCGTTCGTGAAGCTCGGGGTTGTGCGCCACAGCGCGAACGCTTCCGCGTCGGGCCCGGCGGCGACGTCCGCCAGCACCGCCCCGCGGCCGGAGATGACCACCGGCGCCCACGCGCCGCGGCGCAGCGACACAGGCGAGGCGCGTACGACGTAGCGGCCTGCATCGACGCCGGTCCACGCGATCATCACCGCCTCGCTGGAGAGCCGCAGCAGCCGCAGCGAGCCGGCCGGCGGTACGAAACCGCCAAGGTCGCTGAAGCGTTCGAGCACCCGCGGCGCACCGAAGGCGAGCGCGCTGCCGGAGATGCTCAGCTCGATCGTCGTGCTCGGCGCGCCGCCGGGCGCCGCCGACTGGCTGCGCCACGTCACGATCGCGTGGCCGTCGTCGCTGAGCAGCGCCTGCAGTTCCGGATCGGGCGACCCGGCCGCGAGACCGCCCAGCACGTGCAGCGGCCCGAGCGCGCCCGCGGGGGGGAGCTCACGCGCGTAAATCGTGCCGCCGCTGGCCCACACGAGCAGGACTTCGGCGCGGTAGTCCATCGTCGTCGCCACCGCATCGACCGGGCTGGCACCCACGGGCACCAGGCGCGCGCGAGCGGGCGTTTCGCTGTAGTGGCGCTGCACGCGCACCGCGATCGCCCACCCCGCCCGCATTCGCACCGGGGAGGCGATCGCCACGTCGCCGAGATAGGCGCTGGACGCCGCCACCGGCGTCGCGGGCCCGCCCAGCGGCCGCGCCGCGCCGAATGCCCCCGCTGTTCGGCCCTCCATCAGCGCGCCAGTCCCTTCACCCGCGCTCCCACCGACCGCCACCCGGCTCGCGGTCGCGCTCGAACCGCTCGCGGTCGCGCTCGAACCGCTCGCGGTCGCGCTCGAACCGCTCGCGGTCGCGCTCGAACCGCTCGCGGTCGCGCTTCGACCGCCCGCTGTTGGGGTCGCCGCCGCGCGCTGCGAACGGCCGACCGCGAGAACCTGTCCCACGGCGGTGCCGGCGGCAGCCGCGACTTCAGCGAGTCCCCCGGCATCGGCGGCAAGCACGCGGCCCCCACCAGGGAGGTCGTCGGCCGCAAGTGTCGCGCCGAACGCTTCTCCCGGCGCGCCGGCCGCCTCGCCCGCTGCCGCGCCCGCAACGCAACCGCGCGGGGCGCTCCACAGCAGCGCACCCGGCCCGCTGCGCGCGGTTGGGTCGGCGCTCGGGAACACAATCGACGGCGCCGCGGCGGCAGGGAGTGCCGCCGAGCAGCCAGATGGCCGCGCCGGCGCAGACCAGCGAGCGGTGGCGGTGGGCGCCGCGCACAGGGGCACGAGGAGGAGCGCCGCGATCAACGCCGCACGGGCGTCGCGAGATTGCATCTGCAAAAACCGGACAAGCATCCGGCAATCGTAGGGGCGCTCCCCGCCGTCGGGCGCGCTCAAGCGCCCGCGGCCCGCGTGGCTTCGCGGGCGCGGCGGTACTCGTTGACCACGATCTCGGTCAGCTCCTCAACGGAGGTCTCCGCCGTCGGCTTGTCGAGCGCGATCGCGCCGTCCTGGATCAAGCTCACACGGTCGCATGCTTCGAACACGTGCACGTAGTTGTGGAGGATCATGATGACCGAGACCTTGCCCTCCGCCTTCAGGCGCGCGACCAGGTCGAGGATCTGCGCGCCCTCTTTGGCGCCCATCGCCGCGAGCGGCTCGTCCAGCAGGATGATGTCCGCGTCGGAGTTGACCGTGCGCGCGACCGCGATCGCCTGGCGCTGGCCACCGGAGAGACGTGCCACGGAGACATCGATGCGCGGGATGTTGATGCCGATCTCATCCAGCGCGGCGCGGGCTTCGCGCTTCATCTCACGGTTGGCCAGGAACGGGATCGGACGGTGCACCTTCTCGCGGCGCAGCGCCAGGTTGTGGTAGACCGACAGTTCGTCGATCAGCGCGAGGTCCTGGTAGACCGTATCGATGCCTTTCGCGCGCGCGTCGTCGACGCTTTTGGGCTGATAGGGCGCTCCGTGCAGGAACATCTGCCCCGTGTCCTGCTTCTGAAAGCCGCAGATGATCTTGATCAGCGTCGACTTGCCGGCGCCGTTGTCGCCGAGCAGCCCCAGCACCTCGCCCTTGCGCAGGTGCAGGTTGACGTCGCGCAGGGCCGTCACTGGCCCGAAGCGCTTGGCGATGTGTTCGACGCGCAGCACGTCATCCGCAGCCGAGACCGGCCCGACAATCGTCTCCGCCGGCACGGGCTGATCAGCCACTGCGGGAACCCCTGCGCACGCGCTGCACGTACACGTTGACGGTCATCGCGAGGATGATTGCCAGACCCAGGTAGAAGAGCTGGTAGTCGGCGTTGACGCCCTTGAGGATCAGCCCGTTGGTGAGAACCCCCAGGAACAGGGCGCCGATCAGCGCGCCCACGACAGTCCCCTGCCCGCCGGCGAGCAGCGTGCCGCCGATCACCGCCGCCGAGATCCCCTTGAACAGGATTTCGTTGGCTCCGGCGACGTCCGGCTGCAGCGACGAGGCTCGCACGGCCTCGAGGATCCCTGCGAAGCCGCCGGCGGCGGCGCAGAGGATGAAGTTGCGGACGATCACCAGGCGCACCCGCACGCCGGCCTCGGAGGCGGCCAGCTTGTTCGAGCCGACGGCCACCGTGTACAGGCCCCAGCGGGTGAACGTCAGCACGATCTGCCCCACGATCACGATCGCGAGCGCCCAGAACAGCTCCGAGTAGGTGCCCTCGCCGAGGACTTTCGCGAACGTGGAGACGTGGTTGACCGTTTCGGTGAGCACGATGTGCGCTCCGTTGATCACGTGGTGGACGCTGACGGTGGTGCTCGTCACTTTTGCGCCTGGCAGTTCGACCGGCACGCCGTGGGAGACGATCAGCGTCAGCCCCTCGATCGTGAACAGCATCCCGAGCGTGGTGACGAACGAGTTGATGCCGACGATCGCCGTAAAGAAGCCGTTGACCAGGCCGATCGCCATGCAGCCGGCCAGCGCGATCAGCACGCTCGGCACATACGGAATCCCGGCCACCGCCAGCTTGTAGTAAAGCAGCGGCGCGAACAGGTAGGTCGCCCCGATCGACAGATCGATCTCGCCGAGGATCATCACGAACACCTCGCCCGCGCCGAGGATCGCGAACGGAGCGAAGAACGGCAGCAGCGTCTTGAAGCTGGAGCTGGTGAGGAAGGTGCTGGTCGTCAGCGCGAAGTAGATCGCCGTCAGCAGCGTGACGACGATGATGCTTCCCTCGCGCAGGGAGAGCATGCGCTCCAGCAGCGCCTGTTTGGAGGGCAGGGAGACCCGGCGCGCGGGCTCCCCGCCCGGGCGGGCCGCGGGCGGGCGCGGCACCCCGGGAGGGTCCGGCGCCGAAGCCTGTGCCGAACCCCAATCATGTGAGCCGCTGTCCACGGCCGTTTACTCCCCTAAGCTGCGGTACCCGCTGGGATCGGGACCACCTTCGGTTCCGAGGAGGTGCCCTCGAAGCGGCTCTTGGAGTTGACGTAGGGAGTGACGGTTTCCTTGTCGATGAATTTCAGGCCCGTGTCGACTTCCGCCGGACCCGTCAGGGACCCGGAGACCTGCCACAGGAACAGTTGCAGGGCCGGCAGGAACCCCTGCAGGTAGGGCTGCTGATCGATCGTGAATTCGATGAAGCCTTCGTGCAGCAGTTTCTGGGTTTTTTCGGTCAAATCGAAGCCGCCGGCGTGGACGCCTTTGGAGGTGAGCCCGAGCTTCTGCATCACGCCGGCGAGTTCCGCGGTGTCGCCGCCGTCGACGGCGTACATCCCCTTCGTGGTCGGATGGCCGGTCCAGTAGGCTTCGATCGCCGATTTCTCACCCGATTCCAGCGAGCCGGTCACGATCGTGGTCACTTTGATCGGCGCGCCCGAGTCTTTGATCGCTTTTTCCGCTCCTTCCAGGCGCGGCTGCAGGTTGGCCGAGCCCGCGTTGGCGGTGAAGATCACCACGTCGCCTTCTTTGACCGCTGCGACGATCCGCTTGCCCATCAGTTCGCCGGCCAGTTTCAGGTCCTGGCCGATGTAGGCCAGGCGCTTGTTGGGCGGGGAGGGGGCGTCGGCGTTGTAGGCGACGACCGGGATGCCCGCCTTCAGCGCGTTTTCGATCGGCACGTTGAACGCGGTCTTGCTGATCAGCGACACCGCGATCCCCTTGGCGCCGGATGACACGGCGGTGTTGATGGCGTTGACCATCTGGTTGATGTTTTCGCTTTCGGAGCCGGTCCACTCGTAGCTGGAGCCGAGCAGTTTGCACGCGTCGGCGATCCCGTACTGGGTGGGCGTGAAGAACGAGTTCGTGGTCACGTGGTTGACGAACACGAATTTGTATTCGGGGTGCGAGCCGAAGATCGAGGCGGAGTTGCCGCCCGAGGAGGACGCGCTCGAGCCACACGCCTCCAGCAGCGCGCTCACCGAGCCCACCGCGGCGCCCGTCAGCGCGGTGCGACGCAGGAATGAGCGTCGGTCGAATCCCGGGGGCCGCTCGGTGGAATCGGATCCCACCTGCCCCTCGGAGTGCTCCAAGCGCTCAACTACGTCGAGCGCCAGATCGCTGTCGGACATCTCATCCTCCTCCTTGTCTTGCGGGACTGAGCAGCGAAGCAGGGGTCCCTTCCATTAGGTTTCCCGCTTGAGTCATCTGCTACACGCTCAATTCAGCGCGTAGGAGGGTGAGAGCACCTCGCCCGCCGAGGATGTCTGACCCAAAGATGAGGATCGTCTGGCTCGATGAGCTGCCGGGGCGCCGGAGGTGACGATGAGCTGCCTGGGCGCGCCGGAGTCGCGGCGAGCTACGCTGGCGCGCCGGGAGTCGCGGCGAGCTACCCGGGCGCGCCGGAGGTGACGATGGCCATCGTCATCGTGAGCGCCACCAAGACCGCCGTGACCGCGATCACCGCGCGCTGCCCCGAGAGGCCGCCGGGGAAATCCGGTTTGCGCAGGCCCAGCCCGAGCGAGACCACCACCGCCCAAATGACCAGCAGGCCGCCGGCGATGTAGAAGGGCGTTCGGCTCTTCTCCGCGAGGATCGGCGCAAGCTGCATGACCGCCACGTGCATCGCGGACGAGACTAACACACGGGTAACGGAGCTATATGCTCCCCGGCGATGCCCGAGACGGTGCGAACACCCGACGAGCGCTTCGAGGGCCTGCCGGACTTCCCCTTCCAAGCGCACTACCGCGAGGTGGACGGCCTGCGCCTCGCGCACCTCGACGAGGGCGAGGGCAGGCCGGTGGTCTTCATGCACGGCGAGCCGACGTGGTCGTTTCTGTGGCGCAAGGTGATCCCGCCGGTGCGCGACGCCGGCTTCCGCTGTATCGCCCCAGACTACGCCGGGTTCGGGCGCTCGGACAAGCCGACAGACATCGGCTGGTACTCCTACGACCGCCACGTCGCGCTGGGAGCAAAGCTGCTGGAGGAGCTCGACGTGCACGGCGCGACGATGGTTGTGCACGACTGGGGCGGGCCGATCGGGCTGCGCCTCGCCGTGGAGCACGCCGAGCGGATCGACAGGCTCGTGATCACCGACAGCGGCATCTTCACTGGCAACCAGCGGATGTCCGACGCGTGGCTGGCGTTCCGCGACTTCACCGCGCGCACCGAGGACCTGCCGGTGGGCATGTTGGTGAGGGGCGCATGCAAGAACGACCCAGGCGAGGACGTGATCGCCGCCTACGAGGCGCCCTACCCGAACGCCGCCTCGAAGGCCGGCGCGCGCGCCTTCCCGGCGCTGATCCCGTTCGCGCCCGACGCCCCCGGCGCGGCGGAGGGAAGGCGCACGCTGCACGCGCTGCGCGAGGACACCCGCCCGACGCTGATCCTGTGGGGCGACTCCGACCCGGTGCTGCCGATGTCGGTGGCGGAGAGCTTCGCCGGCGCGATCGGCAGGCCGCCCCCGCGCGCGATCGAGGACGCGGGACACTTCCTGCAGGAGGACAAAGGACCGGAGATCGGCGCGATCGTCGCCGAGTGGCTTACTCAGTGAGCTGCGGCTGCTCCGGCGCGGCCGCAAGCGCCGGCTCGGAGCGCGCGGCGCGCAGCTCGTAGGCGCGACGCGCGTCGACGTCGGCGTCGGCGATCACGCGATCGACACCCGTCACGCGGGTGAGGCCCTCAGCGACAGAGCGCGGCAGCAACGTACCGAGCTGGTAGGTGCGCTTGGTGGAACGTGGCACCCACACTTCGACGGTGCCGTGCTGGAGCGCCTCGACGATCGCGTCGGCGACTTCGGAGGGCTCGACGTTGGAGAAGCCGCGCGCGTGCCCCAGGCCGCCGCCCAGCTCGGTGTTGACGATGTAGGGCATCACGTAGCTCAGGTCGATGTGGGCGCCCATCAGGCGCAGCTCGCCGCGGACCGACTCGGTGAGGCCGACGACGGCGTGCTTAGTGGCTGAGTAAGTGGCGATGCCGGCGCTCCCGAACTTGCCCGCCTGCGAGGCGATGTTGACGATGTGCCCGCGGTCGCGCGGGATCATCCGCGCGAGCCCCAGCTTCATCCCAAGAATCACCCCGTGCAGGTTGATGTCAACGGTGCGCCGCGCGGAGAGGTCATCCTCATCGAGGAAGCGCCCGACAGGCATGATCCCCGCGTTGTTGACCAGCACGTCGAGCGGCCCGAGCTGCTCTTCGGAGGCGTCGAGGAAGCGGGCGAAGGAGTCGCGATCGGTCACGTCCAGCGGCAGCGCGACCGTGCGCGGGCCGAGCTCCGCGGCGGTGCGCTCGGCGGTGGCGAGATCGACGTCGCCGAGCGCCACCCGCATCCCGGCCGCGAGGAAGGCCTGCGCGGTCGCCCGGCCGATGCCGCGCGCGGCACCGGTGATCGCGGCGCTCTGGCCGGCGATGAGGCGGGGGGACTTCGCCATCGCTGCAATGTATCAGCGCACCTTTCGCGCGATAAGCGGGTTTGAACAGGCGGACGACCCACCGGGAACTTGGGAGTGAAAAACCCGGTGGGGCGCCAGAGGAGAGGGGCACGCACTGCTCGGGCGATCCACGGCGTCGCCCGAGCGTGTGCAGCTGGACCCGGAGCGGGTGCGGAGAGCTCGGTGGGGCTGGAGATCGTCCGCGCGCGCGAGCTCTCGCACAGCCGAGCAGGCGCTGGGCCTCCGTGCCCAGCGACCGACGAAGAGTAGCGTCAGTTGGTCGGGGCCCGCCGGCTCGGCGGACGCCATCAGTTGGTCGGGACCCGCCGGCTCGGCGGACGCCATCAGTTGGCCAGGACCCGCCGGCCCGGCGGACGCCATATAAGTGCATTGGGCGCACAAACCAGCTACTGGACCTCTCAGAGCGTCATTTAGTCGCGGCCCAACAGGTCCAGTTGGTGGTACCCCTCAAACTGAGACACACTGACGGATGCTCGATAACCTGAAGGGATGGCGCACTTCATGTTCGAGGGGCAGCGGATCGCCTACACCGAATACCAGCCCGACCCCCCCGGTCCGGCCGCTGTCACTCCGATCAGAAGCGCCGCGCGCAAACGCGCTGCCCGCGCGGCCGAGCGCCCCGCAGCGCAGGAGCGGACGCTGATCCTGGTGCACGGGCTGCTGCTGGCGCAGACGATGCACGTGCCACTCGCGCGTGCGCTCGCGAAGCGCGGCAATCGCGTGGTGACGATCGATCTGTTGGGCCACGGCGAGTCGGATCGCCCGCGCGACATGTGGCGCTACTCGATGCGCTTCTTCGCCGACCAGGTCGTGGCGCTGATGGATCACCTGGAGGTCGAGCGCGCGGTGGTGATGGGCACCTCGCTGGGGGCCAACACGGCGCTGGGGATCGCCCTGGAAGAGCCGCAGCGCCTGCAGGGGATGGTGATCGAGATGCCGGTGCTCGACAACGCGCTGCTGTCGAGCGCGCTCACGTTCACCCCGATCCTCGTGGCGCTGACGTTCGGGGAGCCCGTGATGAAGCTGGTGGCGCGCGGCGCGCGCGCGGTCCCGCGCCGGTTGCTGCCCCACTACGGCAACGTGCTGCTCGACACGGTCCGCCAGGAACCCGGTCCCGGCGCGGCGGTGCTGCAGGGCCTCTTCTTCGGACGCGTCGCGCCGCATCGCAACGAGCGGCGCAAGTTCCAGACGCCGGCGCTGGTGATCGGCCACCGGCGCGACCCCGTGCACCCCTTCTCCGACGCGGGGATGCTCGCCGAGGAGCTGCCCAACGCGCGCCTGCTGGAGGCCGACTCGCTGGTTGAGCTGCGCCTCAGTCCGGAGCGGCTGACGGGGGAGATCGCGGCCTTCCTGGACGAGGTGTGGGAAGGCGGCGAGACCGCTAAGAAGAAGCAGGCGGGTAGAGCGCCACTTCGCTGAGCGCCACGTGGCCCGGCGCGGTGGGCGTGCCCTGCGCGGAGGCGGGCGCCTTGACGAGCCACACGACCAGCCAGCGGAAGGCGTGGCCTTCGGCGCGCAGCTTCAGGTGCGTGACCGTCTTCTTCAGCTTGTGCGAGCCGCTGAGCAGCACCCAGCCCGGTTCGGTGATCGTGGTGGGCGCTTTGGCGCGGCCCGCCGCGTACACCTGGACCGTCATGCCGTGAGTTGGCGTGCGCAGTTCGAGGCTGCCAAGCCTGGTGGGTTCGCGCATATCGATCAGCAGCCCCTGCGCCATGTTGGGGAAGGAGTGGGGCTGTACCTGTGCCGTCCACGCGGTGGAGGGTTCCCCGTCGATCGCGAGTGCCGGATCGCCGAAGCCCGATTCGGGATAGTTGTAGGGGTTGTAGGTGGTGGCGGCGTCGGTGTCCAGCAGGATCGGGGTGGGCTGTTCGCCTTTGCCCGAGGAGCCTTCTTGCGGTTTCGATTCAGTGGTTGAGGTGCCGGTTTCGGTGGCTTTCGAGGGCGTCGTCTGCGAGCCACTCGGTTCGCCGGAGGAGCCGTTCGATTCCCCGCTCGCGTTGGGGGTGGGCGTGGGCGCCGTGACCTTCGGCGGTTTGGTGGTTGAGGACGGCGGGAACAGCAGGTTGGAGCCCTTGGAGGAGGAGTGGGGGCTCGTCGTGCCCCCCGTGCTGGGGGTCGTCGCCGCGGGCGCGGGCGTCGTGGGCACGGCGGTGGTGGGCGTGGTAGTGGCGGTCGGCGCGGTGCCCGGCACCAGCGCCACCGTGTTGGAGTGCGGGGCGTTGTGTTCGTTGATGGCGGCCGCCACCGCCACCGCGGCGCCGAGAGCGAGGATCGCGGCGGTGAGCGCCAGCACCGTGAGCGGGCGCAGGTTGGGCCGCTCGCCAAGGCTGCCGGGCTCGCACGCGCCGCAGTGCAGGCACCACTGCTGCCCCTCCTGCAGAGGAGTGCCGCAGTGCGCGCACACGTGCCCTCGCGCGTGAGAATCGGACCCGCCAGCTCCATCGGAGCCGCCCGCCCCGCCCTCGGGCGGGACCGCCGGAGTCATCGAAGCCGTCGGCTGCTCAGGGCTCTGTGTGGCCGGAGGATCGGCGAGCAACGTGTTCACTGCTCATCGATTCTACCCCGAGCCCACCAACGCGGCGCCGTACCCTGCGCGTGGGTGCGGCGGACGGGGCGCCGATGGGCTCCCGGAACGATCTCCTCGACACACTCGACATGCAAGGTCTCTGGATGCGGCTGGTCGGCGATAGGGCCGGTCGTTCCGGGCCGGCAAATGCAGGGTTCACCGACGCGGCGCCGGCGGTCCCCCCGGGACGATCTCCCGGCCGGTGGGCCGCAGCGCCTCGTCCAGCTCGAGCTGCCAGTAGTAGCGCGTGAACGTGAGACCCTCGCGGAACTCGCCGACGTGCGGGGCGATCGCCTCGCCGGCGGCCATGCGCACGATCAGCTCCGGGTAGGTGCGGCCGGGTAGCGCGGCGTAGGCGGGCGCGGGGAAGGCGCCGCCGAAGCGGGTGTTGACATCGGTGATCCCCAACCCCACCTCGGGGTCGCGGAAGACCTGGATCGTGGCGGGCCCACGCACCGCGAGCGCCTCCATTGCGCGATGTCCCAGCTCGATCAGCTCGGGATCGCGGATCGCGGCCCCCTTGATCGACTCGCCGCCGCGGGACTCCAGCATCGTGCGCGGGATCGCGTTCAGGCAGCGGCCATCGAGGTCTCCGAGGCAGTCGATCGAGAGCTCGGGCCCGCCCATCGCGCGCTGCACCATCACCGGCTCGCCCTCGTACTCGCCCCGCCCCTCGGCGAGGTAGCGCACGAAGAAGTCCTTCTCCGCGCGGTCGCGCGCAAGATTGATCGAGCGCGCCCCCGAGCCCTGTCGGGGCTTGACCATCACCGGGTAGGAGTCGGGCTCCTCCTCGGGCAGCACCGTGGGCGGCGAGGGCAGGCCCAGCCGGCAGAGCAGCAGGTGGGCCTCGTACTTGTCGTAGGTCGCGCGCGCAACCTCGGGCGAGGGCACGAGCGCGGGCAGCTGGCCCTCGACGCGCGCCTGCGCAAGCACCTCGATGTCGAGGTCGGTGAGCGGGATCACCGCCCCCACGCGGTGGCGCTCGCACAGCTCGCACAGGAAGGGCACGTAGCCGGGGTCGGCGATCGGCGGCGGCGCCGCGCGCACGTGCGCCGCGTACTGCGCGGGCGCCAGCGGGTTGGGATCGACCGCGATCGCGGTGGTCAGCTGCGCGAAGCAGGCGACGATGTTGTAGCGCTTGCCCACCCCGGTCAGCAGGATCGCCGGCGACTCAGCCATCCCCCAATCCCCCCTCCCAACCACCGGTCTCACCCTTGTACAGGCCCGAGCCACCCACCACCATCGCCGCGGTGCGCCACAGGATGCGCAGGTCGAGCGCCAGCGAGCGGTGCTCGATGTAGTAGAGGTCGAGCTCGATCCGCTCGCTCCACGGCAGCGAGGCGCGGCCGTTGACCTGTGCCCAACCGGTGATCCCCGGTCGGATCGCAAGGCGCCCGCGCTGGCGGGGGGTGTAGCGCTCGACCTGCACCGGCACGGTGGGGCGGGGGCCGATCAGCGACATCTCGCCGCGCAGCACGTTCAGCAGGTTGGGCAGCTCATCGAGCGAGGTGCGCCGCAGGAAAGCCCCCACGCGCGTGATCCGCGAGTCGTTCTCTGCGACCGCCAGCCCGGCGCCGATGCGCTCCGCACCGTCGACCATCGTGCGCAACTTCAGCACGTCGAATGGTCGCCCGTCGCGCCCGATGCGTCGTTGGCGGTAGAGCGCGGGGCCAGGCGACTCCAGCCGGATCGCCACTATCGCCGCCGCGACCACGGGCGTGCTCAGCACGAGCAGGGTGGCGGACACGGCGATGTCCACGCCGCGACGGATCACGAGCCGCTCTGAGGCCCGAAGTGCAGGCAGGGTTCGAGGGGCGGGCAACACAGTGCAGGCCCCGCAAGGTTCACCGCGCGACGGATCACTGCACTGCCCCCCGCGACGGGAGCCCGGACGGGCGTGTCCCCTCTGCCGCCTCCCACGTCGCGGCCGTGCCGTGGCGCAGCCAGTCCCACAGGCCGAGCGCGAGCGCCGCGGTGGTGAGCACGTAGTAGCGCGCGAGGAGCAGCACGCGAATACGCACCACCCCGCCCAGCCCGGCGGCGGCGAGCACCACGATCTGCGCGGCAAGCGTGGCGGTGTAGAGCGCGCGCGGACCGGCATTGCCCACCACGAGCGCGATGTTGGTGGCCAGCGCCAGCGCGTGCAGGAACGGGGTCATGTAGCGCAGCAGACGGTGGGAGAGGATCATCAGCGCATACCTTGGCGGGTAGCCACGCAGGGAGAGCATCCCGCCGCGCAGCACGATCGGCCAGGTGTGGCTCATCATGCGTCGCTTGCGCGCCAGCTCGCCCTCGAGCGAGGGCACCATCCGCTCAGTGGCGCGCGCTCGCGGCACATACACCGCGCGCCAACCGCGCTTCACCATGTTGAACGGGAACGAGAGGTCGTGGCCCATCACCGGATCGACCACGAGATAGGTCTCGCGGCGGGTCGCATAGATCGCGCCGTTGCCTGCGGTGATCGAGCACAGTCGCGACTCCATCCCTCGCACCGCCATCTCATAGCGCCAGTACACCCCCTCCTGGTTGGTGGCTCCGACGCCCGCGGCGCGCACGAAGCGCACCTGCCCGCAGGCATAGCCGACAAGGGGATCGGCGAACGCGCCAACGAGCACGCGCGCGGCGTCCGGCTCCCACAGCGCGTTGGCGTCGGAGAACGCCACGACCTCCCCCCCCGCGCGTTCCACGGCGGCATCCTGGGCGCGGATCTTGCCGCCCCGCGCCAGCTCCAGCACGAGGTCGGCGCCGGCGTCCCGTGCGCGCTCCGCCGTCGCATCGGTGCAGCCGTCGCAGGTGACGATCACCTCCAGCAACTCCCGCGGATAATCCAGCGCAAGCGCGTTGGCAACCTTCTCGGCGATCACCGACTCCTCGTCGTGCGCGGGGACGATCAGCGACAGCGAGGGCAGTGGCTCCTCGGGTGGGGGAGCCGGAGCCGGTGCGTGTGGGGGAGCCGGTGTGTGTGCGAACAGGCGCGCCAGGACTGCCAACGTCGCTGCGTAGCCGATCTGCGTCCACACGATCAGCGCGGCGCACATCCAGAAGATGGCCTCCAGAATCGTGTTCACCATCCCCAGCCTTGCCTCTCGCCGCCGGCATCGCTACGCTTGTTGACGGCTAATACGCTCAGTGGGTTGCTGGGTTGTATGAGGGGAAGTCCCTGGTGGCCGCCGGGACCGTCTGAGCTGCGACCACCAGGGCACCCCGCTATCTCGCCAGCCGGTCGATGACCAACATGGCAACCAGCAGAGCGATGGCTAATACGATCAGTGGGTTGCCCATATAGCCCCTCCTTTCTCCGGGACGTACGATCCCGGAACGGCCCGGAGAGAAGGGCCGGCGACACACAGCGATCAACCATTCGAGCCACTCTACGGAGCTACGGTGACGGTACGCTCGGCCGGGCCTGTGGCTGTGCGCACAGCGAGCGGTACAGCTCGAGCGTGCGCTGGGCGATCGCATCCCATGAATACGGCCCCGCCGCGGCGGCGCGGGCTCGCTCGGCCATCAGGGAGAGGGCGGCGGGATCGGCCAGCAGCTCACGCAGCGCGACGCTCAGCGCCGCGGAATCCCCCGCTGGGACCGCGCGCGCCGCGCCGATGGCGGCCACCTCGGGGAAGCCGCCGACGTCGCTCAGCAGCAGCGGCTTGCCGAACGCGAGCGCGGTGAACAGCACGCCCGATTGGTCGGCCTCCAGGTAGGGGAGCACGACGAGGTCGGCGCGCCTGAAGTACGCGGGCAGCTCGGCGTCGGCGATGAAGCGCGGCACCAGGCGGACGCCTGGCGGTAGGTCAGCCAACAGCGTCGTGACGTCCATGCGCGGCATACCGGCGATCCAAAGCTCGCCTCCGTGCCCCTCGATTTCCCGCCACGCCCGCAGCAGCACGTCGAGGCCCTTGTAGGGGCGCAGCAGCCCAAAGAACAGCACCACCGGCCCATCCGTCTGGAAAGCCGGCGGCACCGCCGGCAGCTCGGCGAGGTGGGTGAGCGCCCCGTGCGGGATCACATGCACGCGATCGGGATCGACGCCCAGCCCCAGCAGCCGCCCGCGCCCGTGCTCGGAGTGCACGACGACCGCGTCGAAGCGCTCGTACAGCCGCCGCTGGGCGGCCAGCTGCCCCGGCCGCGGCTCGCGCGGCAGCACGTCGTGGGCGGTGAGCACGAGCTCGGGGCGCGGCGGGCGGGCCTTCGAATCCGTGGGACGCCGCCGTGGCAGCAGGTGGGCGTCGAGTGGCTGCACGGTCAGCCACTGGAAGTGCACCACGTCGGCCGTGCGCGCGGCGCGGCGGTAACGCAGCATGTCGGGCACGTGCTCGACCAGCTTCAGCGCTTGATTGGAGCGCGAGCGCCTGCCCGAGGCGGCGCCGCGGTGGGCGAGCCGGTAGAAGAGCTCGCGCCGCTCATACCCCTCGGGCACCGGTACCGCCCCGTAGGCGAAGCGGCTCGTGAACAGCTCCACTTCAACGCCGGCCGCCGCCAGCGCGCGGCACAGCGCGTGGTCGTAGGGCGGCGTGTAGGCCGAGGGGTCGACGACGTGGACGCGCACCGGCAGAGACAATAGGCGGGTGGGCGACGAGATCGAGCTGAGCTTCTGCGTGGTCAACACCTCCCAGCGGGAGCTGCTCCTGCGCGGGCTCGATGCGATCGCGCGCGAGCGGGCCGCGCTGCCGTTCGCCACAAAGGTGCTCGTGCTCGACAACGGCTCGCGCGACGGCTCCGCGGAGGCGGCGCGCGAGCATCCGGCGGTGGACGAGGTGATCGCGCCGGTGCAGCGGCGGGGCAAGGCGCTGAACGACTCTGAGCTGATGCGGCGAGCGCAGGGTAGGTACGCGCTGCTGCTGAACGAGGACTCGGAGTTGCTCCCCGGGGCGACACTCGCGCTGTGGCAGGCGCTGCAGGCGCGCCCGGGCGCCGCGTGCGCCGGGGCGCTGCTGCTGCGGCCGGCTGCCGGCCAGCCGCAGAGTGCTCCCGCTGCTGTCGCCTCGGCTGTGAGACCCGGGGCCCCGGCTGCCGCCCCGTCCACTCCAGCGGCAAGCCCCCAGGCGCAGGCGTGCGCGTGGCGCTTTCCGACGGTCGCAACGGCGCTTGCCGGCGCCGTGTTCGCCCATCGGTGGTACACGGTGCAGAGCAAGGGCGAGCAGACCCGCGAGGTCGATTGGTGCCAGTCCTCGGCGTTGCTCGTGCGGCGCGAGGCGGCGGCACAGGTCGGCTACATGGACCCCGACTTCTTCGTCTACTCCGACGAGGTCGACTTCGCCCGGCGCCTGCGCGACGCCGGCTGGCGCAGCCTGTACGTGCCGGGCGCGCGCGCGATCCATCACGAGCAACTCGCCACGGGCGGCGTGCCCGAGCGCCGGATCGTCGAAATGGCGCGCAACCGCGACCTCTACATGCGCAAGCACCACTCGCCCGCCGCCGCGCGCGCGGTGCGCTGGCTGACCGCCTGGTCGTACGCCGTGCGCGCGCTCGCAGCGCTCGCGCTGCCCGGCCACTCCTCCCGCCGCCACTGGCGCCACGTCACCGCGACGCTGCACCCGGACCGCGGCGAGGGCCTGCGGGAGGCCGCCGCCGAATACAACCGGTCCGGTGGGGTCAAGGACGGCGGGGCCAGGGAGGGTGGGGCCAGCGAGACAAGTTAGCGGCACCAGCCAGACCGCGGGCCGGTGCGACCGCGGCCACACCACGCTGAGGCGGCATTGCGGCGGTCGGTGGCATAGTTTGCTTTTTGCGGCCCTAACCAACTGAGAACAAGACTCGCTCCGATGACGCCATCACGCCCCACGCGCTCGCTGATCGCCGTGGCGACGCTCGCCGTAACCGTGCTCTTCTGCTATGTCGCGCTCAGCGGCGTGAACTTCGATGAGGCGTGGCGGGCGCTGCGCACCAGCGACTATATGTGGCTGGTCCCTGCGCTGCTGGTGCTCGGCCTGTCGATGGGCGCCCGAGCGCTGCGCTGGCGCGCGCTGTTCGCGCCCGGACGGCGCCCGCCGCTGGGCGCCGTCTCCAACGCGATGATGGTCGGCTACCTCTACAACAACATCCTGCCGGCCCGCCCTGGCGAAGTCGCGCGCGTGGTGGTGCTCAATAGGCGCAGCAGCGCCCAGCCGGTGGAGATCGCCGGGACCGTCGTCCTCGAGCGCCTCTACGACGTCGTCGGGATCCTCGTGATCTTCTTCTTCGCCGCGCCGTGGCTGCCGCCGGTGAGCTGGCTGGAAACGGCGGCGATCGCCGCCGGTGTGCTGGCTGTGGCGATCGCCGTGACCGTGCTCGTGCTCGTGCTCGGTGGGGAGCGCCCACTGCGCCTGCTGCTGCGCCCGCTGCGCCGGCTGCCGCGCTTCACCGAGGAGCGCATGGAGCGCACCGTGGCGGAGCTGAGCAACGGCTTGAGCGGCCTGCGCAACCCGGGCGTCGCCTTCCTCGGCGGCTTCTGGACGATCGTCGCGTGGATGCTCACCGCGGCGGCGGCCTACCTGGTGAGCCTCGCCTTCCCCTTGCATGTGCCGTTCGCGTGCGGCGTGCTCGTGACGGTGGCGGTCGGTCTTGCGATGATCCTGCCCTCGCCGCCCGCGGCGCTGGGCGTCTACGAGGGGGCGGCGCTGATCGGCATGAAGGCGTACGGGCTCTCGCACACAGCCGCGCTGCCGTACGCGCTGGTGCTGCATCTCGTGAACTTCGTGCCGTTCATCGTGGTGGGGGTCGCGCTGCTGCACCACAACTCCCGCCACCCCGCGGTCCGCCGCGCTCCCGGCCAGGCGCCGCCGGCGCTCTTGAGTGGGAGCGCGGCATCGTTGTGAGTTCGCCACCGCGGACATTGGCGGCCGCCTCGAGTGGCGGGGAGGCATCGGCAGCGCGCATCGAGCGGGGGAGCATGGCGCCCGCCGAGAAGGGGAGCGCCAAGGTGATCGTGGTGATGCCGGCGCTCAACGCCGCGCGTACGCTGGCGGCAACGGTGTCGGGCATACCCCGCGAGTGGGTCGACGAGATCATCCTGGTCGACGACGGGTCGCGGGACGACACCGTCGAGCTGGCGCGCACGCTGCCGCTGCGGGTGATCCCTCATCCTCACAATGTCGGGTATGGCGGCAACCAGAAGACCTGCTACCTGCAGGCGCTGCAGGACGAGGCCGACGTGGTCGTGATGCTGCACCCCGACGGCCAGTACGAGCCGACGCTGATCCCCGAGCTCGTCAAGCCGATCCTCGCCGGCGAGGCCGACCTGGTGCTGGGATCGCGGCTGATGGAGAAGGGCGGCGCGCTAGCGGGCGGCATGCCGATGTACAAGTACATCGCCAACCGTGCGCTCACGATGGTCGAGAACCGCACGCTCGGCACCTCTCTCTCGGAGCTGCACACCGGCTACCGCGCCTACTCGCGCGAGCTGTTGATGGGGATCCCGTTCCTGCGCAACTCGCTGGACTTCTCGTTCGATTCGGAGCTGCTGATGCAGGTGGCGCACTTTGGCTTTCGCATCGCCGAGGTGCCGGTGCGCACGATCTACTCGCAGGAGGCCTCTTCGATCGGATTCGGGGTCTCGACCGTGTACGGGCTGAAGACGCTCAGAGCCCTGCTGCGCCTGGAACTGCACCGGCGCGGGCTGGTGCGCAGCAGGAAGTTCACCGCCTGACACGCGTGCGCCGCCTGGACCGCTTCGACATCTTCCTATTGGGGGTGCTGGTGGCGCTCTCGTTGTGGACGCTCGGGCTCGACCTGTGGCAGGTGGTCGTGCACGGACGCATCTGGACCGGCACCGAAGCGGTGTACCAGGAGGACGGGATGCAGTCGATGATGTGGATCGAGGGCATCCTCAAACACGGCGCCAGCCCCGACCTGTATGTGTTGGGGCGCACGCCCGCCGACTTCTTCCAGCCGCTGCTCGGGATCTCAGCCGGGGTTGCAGCCGTCGGGGTGGCTCCCTATCTGGCGCTGCTGCTGTGGAAGCCGGTGGCGCTCGTCGCAATTTTCTTCGCGGTTCGCGCATACGTCCACCGGACGGTGAGCGATCTCTGGCCGCGCCGGGCGGCGCTCGCGCTCGCGCTGTTCTTCGGTTGGGGGGCGGTGATTGGGGACTCCTGGATCGTCTTCTGGTCGTGGGGCTACCCGTTCGCGCTGATCGCCCTGGCGTGCGCGATCGGCGCGCTGCTCGCCTACGCACGCGACCGCACGGCCGGACGCGTCAGCCTGCTCCCGGCGCTGCTCGGGGCACTGGCGAGCTGGCTGCACCCGTGGCAGGGGGAGACGCTGATCGTGATCCTGCTCGGGTCGGAGCTCGTCCTGCTGGCGCGTCGCGAGCGGGTCGCCGTGGCGGCGCTGGTGCTGGCCGTGGCGATCACGGCGCTGCCGCTCGGGTACTTCGCGCTGCTCGTGCACTTCGACGCTGTGTGGCGGCGCGAGCGGGAAGTGGCCCTCAGCACCTATCCGGTGTGGCTGGTGGTGAAGGCTTTCGTGCTGCTGGTGCTCCCGGCGCTGCTGGCTTACCGTGTGCGAGCGGCGAGCTTCCTCGCGTTGACCGCGCGCGTGTGGCCGTTTGCCGTCGTCGCGATCTTCGCGCTCTCGGAGTGGCAGGGCAGCGGCTCCACGCACGCCCTGCTCGGCGCCACGGTTCCGTTGAGTGTGCTCGCGGTGGAAGGCGTCCGCTCGGCGTCCTGGCAGGCCGTCTCCCGGCGTGTGCCCCGCCCCGCGGCGTCGCTGCCCGCGCTCGCGGTGGTCGCGATCGCCGTGTTGACGATCCCCGGCACCATCTACATGCTCAAATACGCGCAGAGGTCGGTCAAACCGCGACTGGGCAACGCCAACTTCATCGCCCCGGGCGAGAGCGCGGCGCTCTCCTACCTCGCACACGACCGGCAGCCCGGAGGAGTGCTCACGCGTTTTTATCTCGGCATGGTCGTGCCGGCGCAGACCGGCCGCCAAACGTACACCGGCAACTGCTACTGGTCGGAGCCGAGCTGCCGCTACCGCAGCGTGAGCGTCGAAGAACTGCTCGCTGGCAAGCTCTCCTCGGCGCAGGCGCGCAGCTTCGTGCAGCGCAGCGGTGCCCGGTTCGTGCTCGGTGACTGCCGGGCGATGAACCTGACGGCGACGCTCGAGCCGATTGTCGGCGCGGTGCATCGCTTTTCGTGTGCCACCGTGTACGTGATCCGCTAGACGGAAGGGCCGCAAGACCTCTCGCCGGAGGTGCGTCGGGGAGCCGGGGACCTGGCCTTGATTGCGGCCGACCGCGTAAGAGCCTTGAAAACTACGGTAACGGCCGTGGGGTCGATGATCTAGGCTGAACATGCTTCACCTGCGGCGGGGATCTTTTGGGCCTCTTCAATCTTGCGCGCAGGCCAAAGTGGCCCGAGGGCGCCCGAGAGGAGATCGACGTAATGGCAGGCAACGATCGCCCGACCGGCGACGGACTGCATGAGGAGATCACCGACGCGCTGGTGGGGATCCACACCAGATACCTCGGTCACGGCCCGCTGAGCGCCGCGACTTTCCGGCACGACAACGTCGTGGTGACGCTGATGCAGGACGTGCTGTCCAAGGCCGAGAAGATCCTGGCGGAGAACGGCAGCAGGGCGGATGTGCGCAAAGCGCGAGAGCTCTACCGGCAGGAGATGGAGGGCGACTTCCGCGCGGCGGTGGAACGGCTCACGGGCCGCAGCGTGGTCGCGTTCCTTGGCGCGAGTCAGCTGGAGCAGGATGTTGCGGCGGAGATATTCGTCCTCGACGGCGCGGCCTGAGCCGCGCACCCCACGACGCGCACTCAAACCGTGTGTCCCGAGACGGGCGCAGTTTGCTAGTTTACGAGCGCGCATGCGTGCTCGTCGTGAGTGGCGCTTACGAACTTTGACGGATGGGTGCGCGCGGGAATCAGGCCCGCGTCGGCTCGTCGCAGACACCGTGAGTCCATGCGCATGCCTGTTTCGAACTCATCGACCCATCTGTGTTGCTCGGCGGCCCGAGAGGGAGTAGCGTAGTCTCCGCCATGGCCGAGTCCGAGCATATGCGGGGCGGCGAGCTGAACGCCGCGGTCACCAGTGCGCTGGTTGGGATCCACACCGAGTACCTGGGGCGTGGGCCGAAGACGGCCTCCACGTTCCACTACGGCAACGTGCTGGTGACGCTGATGCACGACGTCCTCACGCACGCCGAGAAGTCGCTCACCCGCAACCACCAGGCCGAAGCCGTGAGCAACATTCGCCACCTCTTCCAGGAGACGATGGAGAGAGACTTCTGCGACGCTGTCGAGCGGCTCACGGGCCGCCGCGTACAGGCCTTCATCAGCGGCAACCACATCGACCCCGACATCGCCGCGGAGATGTTCATCCTCGATCGCCCGCTGTGAGTGCGGTGGCCCCTACGCCGTGAGCACCGTCTTGACCCCGCCGCAGAGGCAGTGCTCGCGCAGCGCGCGGGGGGCGTCGTCGAGGGGGGCGACGTTGGTGGTGACGAGCTCCGGGCGCAGGCGGCCGTCGGCGATCAGCTCGAGCACGGCGGGCATCAGCGCGCGCGCGTGAACGACGCCGACGTGGAGGGTGGCGCGGCGGACGTACATCTGCAGGAAGGGAAGGCGGGCGTTGCGGTGCAGGCCGCCGGAGCTCGTGCAGATGCCGTCGGGGGCGGTGTGGGCAAGGGCGGTGGCGAGGGGATCGGCGCTGATGTGCGCCACCAGCGGGGCGGGGGCGTGCCGGCGCAGCGCGCGGGGGCGCAGCGCGTTCAGGCCGAGCCGCTCGGCGTGGGCGCGGACGTGGGGGCGAGAGTCCACGAGCGTGACGTTGCGGGCGCCCAGCGCGCGGGCGATCATGCCGGTGTAGAGCGGGCAGCTGGCGCTGAACACGGAGCGGCGCGAGAGGCAGGCGAGGATCAGCACCTCGGCGTCGGGGTCGGCCGCCAGCAGCGCGGGGAGGTGGGGCCCGATGTGGCGGTAGGCGTCGCAGAGGTTGTCGGAGACGCTCGCCGCGGCGGCGGGATCGATGCCCGCGGGCAGGGGGATGAGCATCGCGTCGGCGTAGGGGACGGCGAGCTGGTCGGCGAAGGCGCCGCCGAAGTGCCCGGTGGCGAGGCCCATGCCGTAGGCGGAGAGCGGCGGCACGGCCAGACAGCTGCCGGAGCGCCCGGCGCGGCAGGGTACGCAGGCGCCGCAGCTGATCTGGAAGGGGACGACCACGCGGTCGCCCGGCCGCACGGTGGTGACGCGCTCGCCGACCGACAGCACCTCGGCGACGCATTCGTGCCCGAGGTGCAGGGGCAGGGCGAGCTGGGTGACGCCGAGCACGAGCGGGCAGTCGATGTCGCAGGTGGCGGCGGCGATCGGGTGCACCACGGCCCCGTCGCGCCCCGGCGTGGGTGGGGCCGGCGCCTCGCGCCAGCGCAGCTGCGCGCCGGGCGCCGCGGTGAGGACGCGCATCCGCGGGCGCGTGGGGCGCCGTCGCTGGGCGACGCTGTCGCCGGCGGTGACGGCCAGCCGCCGCAGGCGCTGGGGGCGGTTGCGTTCGAGCAGCAGTGGCATCGCGGCGGCGGCGTCGGGGGAGAGGAAGCCGGCGTAGTGATGCAGCCACCCGCGCGGGCGCGGGCTGCGGACGCCGGTGAAGGCGCCAAAGGCGGACTGGACGAGCGGGATCGAGCGTATGGGGCTCAAACCTTACGATACTCAGGCACCCACGACCCGTCGTCCTGACGCGCGAAGTCTTGGAAGAGGTTGGGGGCCTCGGCCAGCATGAGGCGGGCGACCTTGTCGAACACGAGGCGCAGCTCCTCCTCGGCGCCCTCGGCGGTGCGCATCTCGATCACATGTCGCAGCGTGCGGGCGTTGGCGGTCCACACGATGTCGGTGGAGAGGCCGATCGGTGCGAGGCGGCGCAGCGCGGAGGTGACCTCCTTCTTGACGTGGAACGGCACCCCCTGCTCGTCGATCCCCAACTTGGCGGCGGCGCTCACCTGAAACTCCTCCAGCTGCTCCACGATCGAGAGCACCTGGTCGCGCACCGGCTCCAGCGCCGGCGGGACGCGAAAGCCGATGTCGGTGAGGCGCACGTAGCGCAGGCTCTCCTGGCTGAAGGCCGAGCCGGCGCGGTGCCTTACAAGCTCATGTGTGAAAACACGCGAACAATTCCGTATAGCGAAGGAATAGTTGGCGTGCTCCAGCACGCTCCCATGGCCGGAGCGCAGGATGTTGGCGAAGTAGGCCTGCCGGTCGGTGCGTATCCTTGTGACATTCGGATTCAGGCCCGGCTCCCAGCTGCGATAGCAGGCGCGTCCGCCGAACTCGACCAGCAGCTCGCCGGCGTTGACCCCCTTTTGCGGGTGGCGGCTTGGGCTCTCGCTCGCCTCCTCGAGGTTCGGGGTTGGGCCGGTGCCCTCTCCGGCGGGCATCGCGTCCGGGGTTGGGCTGGTGACCTCTCCGGCGGGCATCGCGTCCGGGGTTGGGCTGGTGACCTCCTTGGCGGGCATCGCGTCCGGGGTTGGGCCGGTGCCCTCCTCGGCGGGCATCGCGTCCTCGCCGAGCCGGAGCTCCAGCCACGACTCCCCCCCGACGTCGGCAAGGTATCCCCGCAATCCGTCGAGGTCGATCGAGGGGCGGGCGATCAGGAAGACGCTGGGGATCGTCTCGTGCATTGGGGCGAGCGATGGTAGGCCTTCCCCCGGACGCCGTCCTGCGGCTGAGCGCGGACGAGCTACACGTGTGGAAGCTCTCGCTCGACCTGCCCACCGAGGCGGTGGCGGACGCGCGGCGGCTGCTCGCCCCACAGGAGCTGACGCGGTTCGAGCGCATCCTCGCTCCCGCCGCCCGTGTGCGCCGCATGACCGCGCGCCTGGGCATGCGTGTGCTGCTGGCGTCCTATCTGGACATCGACCCGCGCGAGGTGGAGATCGCGTACGGCCCCCGGGGGCGCCCCGAGCTGGTCGGGAGCCACGGATTGAGCTTCAACCTCTCCCACACCGCGGATCTGGCCGTCTTGGCGATCGGGCGCGGGCGCACGATCGGCGTCGATATCGAGGCGCTGAAGCGACGGACTCCGTCGGTGGGTCTGATTGAAAGGGCACTCAACCCGAGGGAGTCGGCTCGGGTGATGCGCATGGACGGGCGCGAGCGCACCGAGGCGTTCCTGCGGTACTGGACGATCAAGGAGGCGTACGCAAAGGCGCTCGGCGTGGGCCTCGCACTCGACTTCCGAGACGTGGACGTCAGGGGCCGCACCGAGCAGCCACGGCTCGAGCTGCCCGAGGGCAGCGGGGAATGGCGGGTGCGGCGCCTGAAGCCGCGGCAGGGCATCGTCGGCGCGGTGGTCGCCGACGGCGCGCCTTGGCGGATGCGCGTGCGAGAGCTGTGGCTGACAGGAAAAGAGGGGCTCGGCTCGCCGGCTGGGGCCGGCTGGGCCACCTAAATCTGACATAGAGGGCTCGGCTCGCCGGCTGGGGCCGGCTGCGCCACCCTCTATGCTGACCCGCCATGTCTGCGGTCGCCGCCCAGCCAACCGACCCCGAGCTCGAGCGGGCCGCTTGGGACCTGGAGCCGTTGGTGGGCGGCGAGGGCGAGGCCGGCGTGGAGGCCATGATGCAGGAGGCGCTGACCAGGGCGCAGGCGTTCGCGCGGCGCTACGCCGGGAAGCTCGGCGAGTTGGACGGGGCGGGCATGGCGGAGGCGATGAAGGAGCTGGCGGCGATCTACGAGCTGGTCGGCCGCGCCGGGACATACGCCGGACTGCGCTTCTCGACCGACACGGCCAACCCGGCCAACGGGGCGCTGCTGCAGAAGGTGCAGGAGGGCGAGACCGGGCTCGAGACGACGCTGCTGTTCTTCGAGCTGGAGTGGGCGGCGCTGCCGCAGGAGCGCGCCGAGGAGCTGCTGGTGGACCCGGGCCTCGACTTCTGCCGCCACCACCTGCGCAACGTGCGCCGCTACCGCGAGCACCTGCTCACCGAACCCGAGGAGAAGATCCTCTCCGAGAAGTCGCTGACGGGCGCGACCGCGTGGGCGCGGCTGTTCGAGGAGCTGACCTCGGCGATCGCGGTGGAGCTGCCGAGCGGAGCGGGCCCTCCCGCGGACGGCGATGGTGTGGGCCAGGAGGTCGGGACCGGCGGCGGCGCTACCGAGCGCGTCGCCCTCGACGTGGCGCTCAGCCGCCTGGCGCTGCCCGACCGCGAGGTGAGGCGCACGGCCGCCGAGGCGGTGACCGCGGCCCTTGCGCCCGGGCTGCGCACGCGCGCGTATGTGCTCAACACGCTGCTGGCGGACAAGTCGGTGGACGACCGCCTGCGACGCTACCCGAACTGGCTGGCGGCGCGCAACCTCGCCAACGAGGCGAGCGATGAGTCGGTGCAGGCGCTGATCGAGGCGGTGCGCGGCCGCTACGAGCTGGCGCGCTGCTGGTACCGGCTGAAGGCAAAGCTGCTGGGGATCGACCGCCTGGCCGACTACGACCGCATGGCGGCGGTGACGCAGGACGAGGTGAGCTTCACCTACGCGCAGGCACGCGAGCTGGTGCTCGACTGCTACGGCTCGTTCTCCCCCGAGCTCGGCGCGCTCGCAAGCCGCTTCTTCAGTGAGCGCTGGATCGATGCGCCCGTGCGCCCGGCCAAGCGCGGGGGTGCGTTCTGCGCCTCGGCGGTGCCTTCGGCGCACCCGTATGTGCTGCTCAACTACACCGCGCGCCGGCGCGACGTGCTGACGCTGGCGCACGAGCTGGGCCACGGGGTGCACTTCGCGCTGGCGGCGGGCCAGGGCGTCTTTCACCAGGGCACGCCGCTGACGCTGGCGGAGACGGCTTCGGTGTTCGGCGAGACGGTCGTGTTCGGACGCCTGCTCGCAGAGGACACCACGCCGCGCTCGCGCCTGGCGCTGCTGGCGGAGCACCTGGAGGACATCATTGCGACCGTGTTCCGCCAGGTGGCGATGAACCGCTTCGAGGAGCTCGCCCACACCGGCCGCCGCGAGCAGGGCGAGCTGTCGGTGAAGCGCATCGGCGAGCTGTGGGCACAGAGCCAGGCCGAGCTGCTGGGCGACTCGGTGGAGATCACCGATGGGTATCGCAGCTGGTGGTCGTACATCCCCCACTTCATAAACACCCCCGGCTATGTGTACGCATACGCGTACGGGCAGCTGCTGGCGCTGTCGGTGTATGAGCGCTACGAGCAGCAGGGCGCGGACTTCGTGCCGCGCTACCTGGAGCTGCTCGCCGCGGGCGGCTCGCGCAGCCCGGAGGAGCTGGGGAGGATCGTCGAGGTGGACCTCACCGACCCGGGCTTCTGGGATGCGGGTCTGGACCTCGTGGAGCGCCAGCTGGAGCTGGCCGAAACGGCCGCTCGGACAGCGTCAACCTAAGCCCCGCGGGCCAACTCGACGATATGTGGTGATGTGATCGCTCGCGCGCTGCTCGCCCTCACCGTGACGCTGGCACTCGTGGCCGCCATCCTCGCGCCGCCGCCGGCCGCTGCGCAACCGCTGAACTACATCGCGCTGGCCGAACAGGGGGTGAGGCAGAGCGCGAGCTGGCGCTCGGGTGACTGGTATTGCGAGTACCTGCACTGCACGGGCGCCTACCCTCTGCTGACGACCTGGGGGGACGTGCGCATGTTCGAGTCGGTGGATGCGCTGGAGCTCGCCGCGCCCTCGGCCGCGCACCGCGCGGACGTGGACCGTTTCGGGCACACCTCCGAGCGCTACTGGAACCCCTATCTCAACGGGTATGCCCCCTACCCGGGCGACCGCTACCGCGGCGCGGAGGCGTGGTTCGACGACAACGGCTGGTTGGGCGTGGCATTCGTGCAGGCCTACGGCGCGACCGGCGAGCGCCGCTACCTGCGTGACGCGCAGCGGGCCTTCGACTTCGTCGCCTCGCAGGGTTGGGACGCAGCCGGCGGGGGAGGCATGTGGTGGAACACCGACCATCCCTACCACGCGGGCGAGGCGCTGGCGGCGGACAGCCTGCTGGGGATGCTGCTGTACGGGATCGACCATCAGACCCACCAACTCGATGAGGTGCGGACGTTCATCGACTGGGGCAACAGCCACGACATCGGCTTTCACGGCCTCTATCTGAGCGGCGGACCCGGCAGCACCGTGATCGACTATGTCGAGGGGCCGCTGATCTACGCCCAGTACCTGCTCTGCCAGGCGACCGGCAACGACGGCTACTGCACCCACTCGGCCGAACAGGCGCGCTCGATGACCGAGATCTACGGCGTCAAGTACAACTTTGCGCCGCTGTACGACTCGATCTTCATGGAGTGGATGATGGCGTACGGCAAGGCGGTCGGCGACAACCACTGGCTGGAAGTGGCGCAGGTGAACGCCGCCGCGGCCGCCCAGCACGCGACGATCGGCGACGGCCTCTGGTTGGGCAGCTGGTGGGGCGGCCCGATCAAGGACTCGCAGACCCTGCCGGGCATGTTCCGCACGATGGCGGGCACCACCAGCCTTTTCGCCTGGCTGGCGTACTACTCCTGAAGATCGCCCCCTACTGGGCGGGGCCGTACTACTTTTGAAGATCGCCCCCTACTGGGCGGGGCCGTACTACTTTTGAAGATCGCCCCCTACTGGGCGGGGCCGTACTACTCCCGAAGATCGCCCCCTACTGGGCAGGGCATGTCGCCCTCGCGAGAGAGCGGCTGGAGGCCGGCACGGGTGGGCGGTGGTCGTGGCGAGAGGTGTCGGTACTGGCCCCGGGCGTAGGCTGGATTTCGACTACCAATATAGTACTATGAACATACCCATGGGGGATCATCCTGATTGCTGATGGTCGTCACGTTATGCCGACTGCCCGGTCTCGAGGGCTACAGCGGCAGCCGATGAGTTCGGACGCGCGCCATCGGGAGGGTTCGCTCGATGAGGTCCGTGCGGAAGTCGCAGAGCGGTTGCGAGCGCGTCGCCCGGAGATCGTGGAAGCGATCTTCGACTGCGTCCGCGATCTCGTCCCCGATCCTGCCGGGAGCGAGGATCCCGAGCTTCTGGCCGGCCTGCGCGACGCGGTTGCCGGGGCGATCGACTATGGCCTGACAAGCGTCGAGCGAGGAGAGGAGTGGTCGACGGCGATCCCGCGGGCAACCGTGAGCCAGGCGCTCCGCGCCGCGAACGCCGGCGTCAGCCTCACGACCGTGCTGCGCCGCTACGTCGTCGGGCACCAGCGACTGTCGTCCTACGTGCTGGAGGAGATCGAGCTCGGCAACCCCTCGAATGAGCAGCGAGCCGCGCTGCTGCTCCAGACCTCGACGGCGCTGTCGACCCTGCTCGGCCGGCTGCAGACGTCGATCACCGAGACCTACATGCACGAGATCGCACGTAAGACGCGCTCGCGTGAGCAGCGCCGGGGCGAACTGGTGCAGCGTCTGCTGGCCGGCGAGTGGGTCGACTCCGGCGAGCTTGGCTACGAGCTGAAGACCGAGCACATCGCGATCCTCGCCGCGGGCACGGGCGCCGCGGAGGCCGTGCGAGCCGTGGCCAGAGAGCTCGATCGCCAGCTCTTGAAAGTGCCGCGCGTGGATGGGACCGTGTGGGCGTGGCTGGGCGGGGGCCAGGGGCTGGCGCTGACACGCGTCGAATCGATCCTGGGCGAGGAGGCCTACGCCGGTGTCAGGGTGGCGGTGGGCGCGCAAGGGTCGGGAGTCGTTGGCTTTCGACTCACCCACCAGCAGGCGCAGGCGGCGTTGCGGATCGCCCACAGCGCGCAGCGCCGTATAACTCGCTTCGAGGACGTCGCGCTGGAGTCGCTTGTGCTCCAGAACGGCGCGATGGCGGGCTCGCTGGTGGAGTTGTATCTGTCGCCGTTGAACGACAACGGTGAGGGCGCGGAGCTCCGTCAGACACTGCGCGCCTACTTCGCCGCCGGTCGCCAGGCATCCGCGGCCGCATCGGCGCTGGGGGTCGAGCGCCGCACGGTCACATACCGCCTGCGGAAGATCGAGGAATTGCTCAGATGCAGGCTGAGCACCCGTCTGGCGGAGCTGGAGGTTGCGCTGCGCTTGGAGGAGCTGCTTGAAGCTGAAAGTGAGACGGCGACGTATCTGCCCCTCAACAGTTCCTCTGCGCACGATGCCCATCAAGCTCCATCGGAGCCCTGATGAGCCATACCGGCAAGCCGGTACGGCCCTTTGCGCCACATTGGCATGGGTCGCGTGTCCGATAGCTGGTACAAATATCCAGTGATCCTTTGATAGTAGGATCGTTTTTATGTTTCCAATTTTCGGTGAAATTCACGAGCATCCAATCTTGAAGGCGCGCGACCGCTCGTGGGTGGGTCTCGCGTCGCGATGTGAATGCGCCCGAGGCCCGGGACACGGAGGATCTACCGGCGCCGGTAGATTCACTGGAGCCGAGCGGCCTCGAGGCTGCCTGGTGTCGATGGTGAGAGCGGCAAGCTTGCCTCGACGCTGCTGTGTGCATACCTGATCGACGCCGCTGTGTTCATACCTGAGCGTCGGGTGGATCGCCAGTGCGCGCGGTCGCTCTACTCACAACTGTGATCGGTGTCGCGACAACCAGGTTCATTGCGACGCATGGAGGTGTGAGATGTCTGCGGTAAGCGCATCGAGTGGGGAGCGACAGGTCGCCATGAATCCGGTGGCGTGGATCGCACAGGGCGAGCTCGACCTGGCGGAGTGGGTTGCATACGGACGGCGGATCGGAGTTTCGGGGCGAAGCTCTGGATGGTGGCTCGGGGACTGGCTGAGGTATGGGAACGCGCGCTTCGGCGAACGCTATTCACGGGCGTCGAAGACGACGGGGTATGACCCACAGACTCTGATGAACATGGTGCACGTCGCGTCGCGGTTCGGGGTCTCGCGGCGCAGGGAGTGCCTGTCGTGGTCGCATCACGCCGAGTTGGCGGCGCTGGACCAGGTCGAGCAGGAGCAGTGGTTGACGCTGGCCGAACGGGAGCGGTGGTCGCTGGGCGACCTGCGCGTCGCGTTTCGCAACAGGCGAGGCAGGCGAGGCGCCGAGGCCGTGGAGAGCAAGCGGACGGTCGGCGACGCCGCGGTCCCGAAGGGCTTCACCTGCCCGCAGTGCGGTTACGTCGCAAGTTAGGTCCACGCCGAGCACGTGTTGCGCTTGGCCCCCGAGCACGTGTTGCGCTTGGCCCCCGAGCACGTGTTGCGCTTGGCCCCCGAGCACGTGTTGCGCTTGGCCCCCGAGCACGTGTTGCGCTTGGCCCCCGAGCACGTGTTGCGCTTGGCCCCCGAGCACGTGTTGCGCTTGGCCCCCGAGCACGTGTTGCGCTTGGCCCCCGAGCACGTGTTGCGCTTGGCCCCCGAGCACGTGTTGCGCTTGGGCCCCCTCGGTGAGTAGGTTGCGTGCCACGATGTCATTGCTTGCCGACAAGCGCATTCTCATCACCGGGGCGTCGACCACGACGGGGATCGGGTACGCGATCGCACGTGAGGCTCAGGAGGCGGGCGCCGAGATCGTGCTGAGCAGCTTTGGACGCATGCGCCCGATCGCGGTGCGCGCGGCTCGTCAACTGCCACGGCCCGTGGATGTGCTCGAGCTGGACATGACCAGCGAGCGCGACCTCGCGCGGGTTGCCGATGAGCTCAAGCGCAGTTGGGGCTCACTGGATGGGGTGGTGCACGCAATCGCCTACGCGCCGCCGGAGGCGATGAGCGGCTGGATGCTCTCGACCTCCAGTGACGCCGCGTGCCGCACATTCAATGCGAGCGCCGTCTCGATGGCGAGGCTGGCCGCGGCGCTGCGCGACCTGATGGGCGATCCGGGGGAGCAGAGCAGTCTCGTGGGACTCAGCTTCGAGTCCTCGATGGCGTGGCCCTCCTACGACTGGATGGGCGTGAGCAAGGCGGCGCTGGAGGCGGTATCGCGCTACCTCGCCCGCGATCTCGGGTCCGATGGCGTCAGGGTCAATACCGTGTCGGCCGGTCCGATCGCGACGGTGGCGGCAGGTGAGATCCCCGCCTTCTGCGAGATCGCCGACACCTACTCGGCCCGCGCTCCGCTCGGATGGGACCGCTTCGACGCGGGGCCGATCGCGGGCGCGGTCTGCTTTCTCCTCTCGGACTGGTCGCGGGGCATGACCGGGCAGACCATCCATGTCGATGGTGGCTGTCGTGCGATCGGCTGCACCTCGTGGCCCCAGGCTCAGCGGGCAGGCGCCGAGAGCGCGTTTGCCGAGGGCGATCCACCTCGATCGACGACTGCGCGTGAGTCGCGAGTGTTGGTTGGTGAGCGATGAGCGTCGAGTCGCGAGAATCGCAGCTCCTTTCCACGGCTGACGGCCGGGGCGGCGCTCCTGAGTGGGAGACGCTGCGAGTCACGATCGAGGAGGGTTGGGCAAAGCTCACGCTCGATCGCCCGGAGCAGCGCAACGCAATGACGCTGACGATGCTCACGGAGCTTCGTGAGGCGACCGACTACCTCGCGGATCGGGGCGGTGTGAGCGGGCTGCTGGTGACCGGCTCGGGAGATACGTTTTCGTTGGGCGGCGATCTCGCCGAGGCGCAGGCGATTATCGATGGGCCCGCGGATGAGCTGATGGCGAGCGGTCGCCGGCTGGTGGACCCGCTGCAGCGAGCGATCCTGAACATGCGGCGGATGCGCTTCCCCGTCGTCGCCGCAGTGAACGGCCTCGCCGCGGGAGGGGGATTCGGATTGGCGCTCGCCTGCGACGATCGGGTCGCCTCGCCGCGGGCGGCGTTCGTGGCGGCCTTTGGAAAAATCGGGCTTTCGCCCGACAGCGCGCTCACATACATGCTCCCCCGGATCGTGGGGGAGGCCCGGGCGAAGACGATCATCCTGGGTGAAGAGGTCGTTCGCGCGGAGCAGGCGCGCACGCTTGGCATCGTCAGCGAGGTCGTCGAGGCGGGCAGGCTCGAAGCGGCGGCATCGCGCCGGCTGCGCCGTTTGGCCAGGTGCGCGCCGCACTCGATCGCCGCGATCAAGGAGCTTGTGTCGGGCACCTGGCAGCGTTCGCTCGCCGAGCATCTGCAGCGCGAGACAGCTCTGTTCGTGGAAGCGTGCACCACCGAGGACTTCCGCTACGCGATCAACACCACCAGCGCGGGGCTGCTTCCGCGCTTCCCAGATGACAAGCGATCGACGTGAGCGGCGTGTCCAGCACGATCACATCGAACCGATCCTCCGGGCGAGAAACCAACACCATGCTGGCGGGCAGACGACTGCTGATAACCGGTGTGGCGACGAGTCACAGTATCGCCTACGCGATCGCCAGGGAGGCTCAGGAAGGCGGCGCGGAGGTGATCCTGACGAGCTTTGGGCGCATCAAATCGCTCACGGAGCGCTCCGCGCGGCAGCTGCCAAAGCCGGCGCCGGTGTTTGAGCTGGATGTGACGCAGCCCGAGCAGTTCGGCGCCCTCCAGGAGCGCATCGTCAGCGAGCTCGGCTCGATCGACGGCGCCGTTCACGCAATTGCGTGGGCGCCCCCGGATGCGCTCAGTGGTCAGTTCGTGGAGACGCCTGCCGCGAGCGTCGTCGACGCGTTTACGACGAGCGCCTTTTCGTTCAAGACACTCGCCCAGGCACTGGTGCCGATCTTCACCCCCGGGCAGGGGGGAAGCCTGGTCGCGCTCGACTTCGATGCGCGACGGGCGTGGCCGATCTATGACTGGATGGGTGTCTGCAAGGCGGCGCTGGAGTCGATCTCTCGTTACCTGGCCTGCTACCTCGGCGATGCCGGCATCCGCGTGAACCTCGTGGCCGCCGGGCCAATCAGGACGCCGACGGCGAACGGCCTTCCCCATTTCGCCGGCATCTCCGATTACTGGGCCAAACACGCGCCGCTGGGATGGGACAGCCGCGATACCACGCCGGTCGCCCGCGCGGTTTGCTTTCTGTTGAGCGACTGGGCGCAGGGAATCACTGGCGAGATTCTCCACGTCGACGGCGGCATGCACGCCACCGCCATGCCGTGGAAGCAGCGCACCGCGGAGGCGCCGTCGGCGGACGGCGAGGGTGCGCTCTACGAGCCGTGAGAGGCGAGGGTGCTGAGAGGCGAGGGTGCGCTCTACGAGCCCCGAGAGGCGAGGGTGCGCTCCACGAGCCCTGAGAGGATTCCCTGGGCGCCCATTTCGCGGTAGGTGCCGGCACCCGCATGGTGCATCGACAAAACAGTCTCGCGCCACCGCACGCGCGAGGTGAGGGCTCGGGCGAGCTCCGCGGGAATGTCGGTGAAGGGAGCGGCCGTCACATTCGCGAATACGACCATGTGGGGCGCACGGAACTCGGTGGCGTCGAGCGCCGCGCGGAACGCCGCCACCGCCGATGCCATCGCTGTGGAGTGAAGCGCGGCCGGCACGCGCAGCCGCACCGCCTTCACGCGGCGGTCGCGAGCATCGGCGCGTGCCACCTGCAGGCGCGCGAGCGGGCCGGAAAGGACGAGCTGTGCTGGCGCGTTGTCGGCCGCCACGGCGAGCCCGTGCCGATCGGCGAGATCGAGCGCGTGCTCACGCGGTCCGATGATGGCCAGCATGCCACCGGGCTCGCCGGCGTCGGCGGCGTGGTGCATCGCCGTGGCGCGCGCCAGCACCAGGCGCATTCCCTCGTGAGAGTCGATGCAACCGGCTGCGGTGAGCGCCGCCAGCTCGCCCACAGAGTGACCCGCGGCGAAGTCCGCCGCCGGTTCTCCGGCGGCGCGCCAGTGCGCCAGCGCTCCGCAGTAGACCGACGGCTGCAGGTAGGCGGTTCCGTCGTCGATGCGATCGAACGGATCGACCCCAAGGTGGTGAGCCGCGTGTTCGAGCAGCTCCGGGCAGTGCGTGCGGGCAAGGTCGTGCATCGCCTGATCCTGGCTTCCCTGGCCAGGAAACAGCAGGGCGCTGCGCTCGCAACCCGTGCGGTCCACGCTGGAATTGAATGTCTGCGCTTGCACTGTCACCACTCCTCGGTCTTGCGGGTAAGGGTTCGATGTGGGCCTAAGTGACACACGCTCGCAATCCCGCGCACGAGTGTCGAGCTGGTGGCAACTGTGAGGTTGTCAGTGTGGCGGGGCGGCGAGTACGCTCGGTGCGCAGGCTATGTTCAATCCACAGACTATGTTCAATCACCCCAAGCCCACCACGCCCTCAACCACGCCCTCACATACCGCCGCAGTGGCGTGATGGCGCTCGAGCTGGCTCAACCTCGGAATCAACGTGGGCTTGCTTTCGAGTCACCGTCACTTCCACGCAAGCGTTTGGAGTCCTTGGTCGATCGCGACTCGCTGCAGCTCATAAGGACTCGCATCAAGTCCCGCCGGATGGGCGACGCGGCATATGAGAGCGATGGCGTGCTCACCGGATTGGGCACCGTGGACGGACGTCCGATCGCGTGCTATGCGCAGGATTCGCTCATATCGGCCGGCTCGTTGGGGGAGGCGCAGGCGGAGGCGATCGTGCGGATTCTCCGCTTGGCACGGGATGCGGGCATGCCGGTGGTGTCATTCATCGAATCATCGGGGGCGCGCATCCAGGAGGCGGTCGCCGCGCTGGCCGGCTACGGTCGCATCTTCCGAGAGATCGTCTCGCTCTCGCGCTTTGTGCCTCAGATCTCGATTGTCACCGGAATGTGTGCCGGTGGCGGCGCCTACGCTCCGGCGCTCGGCGACTTCGTGATCATGACCGAGCTGGCGGCGATGTTCCTCACCGGACCCCGGATCTTGCAGGAAGCGTGTGGCGAGGAGTCGACGGCAGGCGAGCTGGGTGGAGCCGGCGTGCACTGTGGCAATGGCGTGTGCCATGTGGTGGCCGTCGACGATCTCGACGCCGTGCACAAGGCGCGCACACTACTGCGGTTTCTTCCCCAGAACGCCCGCGAGCGCACTGCGCCGGCGCCCTTCGAGGAGCAGCGACACTCCAACCCGGGGCCATTGATGCCCGCTCGAGCGAGTGCACCGTACGACATGCGCGAGGTGATATGCACGCTTGCCGATGCTGGTCACTTCTTCGAGGTGGATGCGCGGTGGGCACGCAATATGGTTATTGGGTTCAGCCGTATCGGCGGGCATGCGATTGGGGTCGTCGCCAACCAGCCGCGGTTCATGGGTGGGGTCATCGACACGCATGCCTCCGAGAAGGCGGCTCGCTTCGTCGAGTTGTGCGATGCGTACTCGCTCCCGATCGTCGTGCTCGTGGACACCCCCGGCTTCATGCCCGGCACCCGTCAGGAGCGCGAGGGCATCATTCGGCGAGGCGCGAGCCTTGTGCGCGCGTTTGCCACCGCGCAGGTGCCTCGCTTCACAGTCGTCCTGCGCAAGGCTTATGGCGGAGGTTACATCGCGATGAACTCGATGGACCTTGGCGCGACGCTCACCTATGCGTGGCCGGATGCCAGGATCGGCGTCATGGATGCCCGCAGCGCGATCGGCCTGATCCACCGCTCGGCGCTGGCCGATGTGAGTGGCTCGGAGGAGATGCTGCACTCGCTGGCTGTCGAGTACGAACGCGAGCACTGCACTGCGCAGGCGGCCGCCCATAATGGGTTCCTGGACGAGGTGATCCTCCCCGCGGAGACGCGCGCACGCCTGTGCCTTGCCCTTGCAAGCTTCACCGGGGGTATGCCTCGGGCCGGCGCGCACGGAGGGCGGTCTGCATCTCGGCGTGTGGCCCTCGCTTGGCGCGAGGCGCGGTGATGGACTTCGAGTGCTCGCCCCACCCGCAGAGTTCTCCGCGTGCGCACGGGCAGGCATGTCGGCGAGCGAGGCGAGCGCAGGGGGGGGCGCGGTGATGGACTTCGAGTGGTCGCCCCAGCAGCAGGAGCTCCACCGCGCCGCGGTCGAGGTCGGCGCGCGCGTCGGCGAGCTGGGCGATGCCTCACCGCGGGACGGCCACGATGCGGGAGACTTCAGTGCGCAGGCGTGGCGCGTGGCGTGTGAGTTCGGACTGGCCGGTCTCGATGTGCCGCTCGAGTATGAAGGCCTCGGCTTGGATTGTCTCACCACGGCGCGGGTGCTGGAGGGGTTTGGCGAGGGCGGCTCTCGGCTTGGGCTGCTGTTCTCGGTGTCGGCGCATCTATTCGCCTGCTGCGGACCGCTTGTCCAGAGCGGCAGCGGCGCGCTGCGCGAGCGCCTGCTGCCGCGGCTTGCGAAGGGAGAGCTGATCGGCGCGAATGCGATCACCGAGTCCGAGGCTGGCTCGGACATCATGGCGGTGCGAACACGCGCCGGTCGCGATGGCGATGGATACAAGATAAGCGGCGAGAAGACGCTCGTCACCAATGGGCCGATCGCCGACGTGACCGTGGTGTACGCAAGCACCGATCCGAGCGGCGGATACCTTTCGCTGAGCGCGTTTGCGGTCGAGCGCGACACACCCGGGCTGCTCGCCGGCCAGCCGTTCGCCAAAAGCGGTCTGCGGGACTCGCCGACGGGCAGCATCTATCTGCAGGAATGCCCTGTTCCGCGCGAGAACCTGATTGGTGCCGAGGGTCAGGGTGCGCTCATCTTCAGGGCAGCGATGCAGGTCGAGCGGGCGTGTCTGTTCGCCGCCTATCTTGGTGCGATGGCCGGCCAGCTCACGCGGGTCGTCGAGTTTGCCAACACGCGGCGTCAGTTCGGGCGAGCGATCGGCAAGAACCAGGCGATCTCGCATCGCATCGTCGATATGAAGTTGCGGTTGGAATCCGCCCGGTTGCTCCTCTATCGCGCCTGTTGGCTGCTCGACCGCGGATATGAGGCGATGGTCGAGGTGTCCCTGGCCAAGCTCGCGGCCAGCGAGGCGGCTGTGCAGTCGGGACTCGACGCGATCCGCATTTACGGTGGGTCGGGGGTGATATCCGAGACCGGCGTTGACAGGCTCCTGCACGACGCTCTGCCCGCGACGGTAGCGTCGGGGACTTCGGAGATCCAGCGCAACATCGTCGCGGCGGGGCTCGGGTTGTGAGCACGCTCACGGCGCATCCACCGGCGCTCGCCTCACTGGCCGACGTGCTCCTCCGCGCGCACGCGGAGAACCCCACGGGTGTGGCCGTGTGCGAACCCGGGCGTGAGGTGACCTACGAGCAACTCGATGGGATCGTCGCGACGCTTGCCGGGGCGCTGTCTGAGCTTGGTGTCGGCGCCGGGGAGCGCGTGGCCGTGTGGCTGCCGAAGTCGATCGAGGCCGTTGCCGCGATGCAGGCGGCACTGCGAGTCGGGGCGGCCTATATCCCGGTGGATCCGCTCAGTCCAGCCGAGCGGGTGCGCCGCGTGCTCACCGACAGTCGGCCCGCCGCGTGTGTTGCGCTCGCGCAGGGCGCCGCGGAGGCGCTCAGCTATGAGCTGACGGATATCGCATGGCTCACGACACCGCTGCTCGGGGATGACTGGCGGTTGCGGGAGGCGCTCCAGCTTGGTAAGGGACCCCAATTGCGTGAGGGATCCCAGTTGCGTGAGGGACGCTCATCGCGGAATGGACCCCAACCGCGTGAGGGACGCTCATCGCGGAATGGACCCCAACCGCGTGAGGGACGCTCATCGCGGAATGAACCCCAACCGCATGAGGGACGCTCATCGCGGAATGGACCCCAACCGCGTGAGGGACGCTCATCGCGCGCGGGACTCCCGACGACGGACGACGCACTGGCGTACATCCTCTACACGTCAGGTTCGACCGGTACGCCCAAGGGTGTGTGCATCTCGCATCGCAACGCGCTGGCGTTCATCGAGTGGGCGCATGCCGAGATCGGGCCCGGCCGCGGGGATCGCTTTGCCAGCCATGCGCCTCTGCACTTCGATCTGTCGGTGCTCGACATCTACGTCGCCTTTCTCGCCGGAGCGACCGTGTGCCTCATTCCCGAGGCGATGTCGTTCATCCCCACGCGGCTCGTCGACTTCATCGACCGTGAGTGCATATCGATCTGGTACTCGGTCCCCACTGCTCTGACGCTGATGCTGCGGGCGGGGTTCTCGGATGCGCCGCCCCGCGAGCTGCACACCGTGCTGTTCGCGGGCGAGCCCTTTCCGATCGAGTCGTTGCGCAGCCTGCGCCGTGCGCTGCCGACGGCGCGTCTGTTGAATCTCTATGGCCCGACCGAGACCAATGTCTGCACCTACTACGAGGTTGGCGAGCTTGGCGAGGATGTCGATCGTCCGGTCCCCATCGGCCGTGCGTGCTCGGGTGACCGTGTGTGGGCAGAGAGCGCCGCCGGACGGCGATCGCGCATCGGTGAGCGGGGCGAGTTGGTCGTCGAGGGGCCCACGGTGATGCTGGGCTATTGGGGCAAGCCGCGTCATACCGGCCCCTATCGCACCGGCGACATAGTCGAGCGAATCTCCGAGTACAGCTATCGCTACGTGGGCCGTCGGGACGCGATGGTGAAGGTCCGCGGCAATCGCGTGGAGCTCGGTGAGGTCGAAGCCGCGATCGCGGGCCACCCCGATGTGAGTGAAGTAGCGGTCGCAGTGCTCGGCACGGGGCCGGACAGTCGCCTGGCGGCGGCGATCGTGCCCCGCGGCGACGCCGAGCCCGGTCTGCTCGATGTGAAGCGGTGGTGCGCCGAGCGGTTGCCTCGCTACATGATCGTGCACGAGACCCACATCGTCGAGGCATTGCCACGGAGTCGCAACGGCAAGCTTGATCGTCGCGCACTGGATGCGCAGTTGCAGGAGGCGCACAGGCGATGAGCGAGCTCTACCCCTTCATCGAGCCGTTGCGGACGTTCATCGAAGAGCGCCACCTCGACGGTCGCGCGACGCTCACCGATGAGTCGCCGCTTTTGGAGTGGGGCATCATCGACTCGCTGGCGATGGCCGACCTCATGCTCTTCATCGAACAGAGCTTCGCCGTGCAAGTTCCGCTCGAGGCGATCATCCCTGCGAACTTCCGCACCCTCGACGCAATTGCGTCCATGCTCACATCCCTTCCTCGAGATGAGTGCCGAGTGGACCGCCGGATCCCCTCATGAGTGCCGGCCGACCACCGATCGCGATCGTCGGCGTCGGATGTCGCTTCCCAGGCAGTCACGGGCCGGAGGAGTTCTGGGCGACGCTGGTGGCGGAACGTGAGGAGATCGTCGACACGCCTCCCTACCGGGCAAGCACCGGCGCGGGGCTAGACCCGCGCGAGACCCGTCGGGGTGTGAATCGCCGAGGTTGGCTCGGAGACGTCGATGGCTTCGATTGGCGTGCCTTTCGTATGTCTCCGCGAGAGAGCAAGTATGCCGATCCACAGCAGCGTCTGTTGCTCGAGATCGCGTGGGAGGCGCTGGAAGACGCCGGGTTGCCGTTCGAGGCGGTGGCGGGTACCCGCACCGCGGTGTTCATGGGAATCATGTGGCCCGACTACGCGAAGCTGCTTGCCGAGAACCCGGCGCTGATCGTCGGCTATGCGACCTCGGGCGTGGGGTTCGCGCTGGCGGCGAATCGAATCTCCCACGCCTTCGACCTGCGCGGCCCGAGCGTCTCGCTCGACGTTCAGTGCGCCTCTTCGCTCGTGGCCGTGCACCTTGCCGCGGCCTCGATTTGGAGCGGCGACGCTGAGCTCGCGCTGGCGGGTGGAGTGAATCTGATCCTCACTCCCGACTCCGACGCGATGATGTCCCGCGCTGGAATCCTCTCCCCGAGTGGGAGCTGCATGACCTTCGACGCGGGCGCGGACGGTTTCGTGCGCGGCGAAGGCGCGGGGGTGGTCGTGCTCAAGCCCCTCGCGCGGGCTCACGCCGACTGCGACCGGGTGCTCGCGGTGATCCGCGGTAGCGCCTGCAACCACGATGGGCGTCGTGCCGCCCTCACCGCTCCCTCGCATCAGAGCCAGGTCGAACTTGTGCGCAATGCCTGCGCGACAGCGGGCATCGAGCCATGCGAGCTTGACTATGTCGAGCTGCATGGCACCGGAACGCAGAAGGGGGATCCAATCGAGGCTCGCGCGCTCGCGGAGGCGATCGGCGATCGACCCCGGGGCGACCCCTGCCTGGTGGGGTCGGTGAAGACCAATATCGGCCACTGCGAGTCTGCGGCCGGTGTGGCTTCGCTGATCAAGGTGGCGCTCGCGCTGCATCGCCGGCGGATTCCCGCGACGATCAACCATCGTGAGCTTCACCCCGACATCGTGCCCTTGAGCCTCACGGTCGAGCTCGTCGCTGAAGGGCGTGCCTGGCCACCGCGCTCGCGTGCTTGGCGCGCTGGGGTGAGCGGCCTATCGCTGGGGGGCGGGAACGCGCACATAGTGTTGGAGCAGGGGCCCTTTGCCACCGTCGCAGAACCGGCTGTCACCGTCGCCCCTCCCTCCAGCTTCGCCGGCCCGCTGATCCTGCCGCTGTCGGCTCGCAGCAGCCTCGCCCTGCGCAAGCTTGCCAGCGCCTACGCGGAGCGCCTCGCGGATTTGGAGGAGGAGGGGGGGGAGGAGGGTGCGGTTCCGCTCCATGCGATGTGCGCGGCCGCGGCTTTGCGTCGCACGCACCACGCGTGCCGCCTGGCGGTAGTGGGGGAAACCGCAGATGAGCTTGCGACGGCGTTGAGGCGCTTCGCCGCAAGCGCACCAGGTAGGAGCGAGGAGCTCCCACGCGGCGTGGCGTCGCCTCCCGGGGTGGCTCTCCTCTTCCCCGCCTCCCACACCGACGAGCTGCGCGGCACGCTCACGCATCGCCTGCGCGAATGGGGAGTGGAGCCGATCTGCTCTTTCGAGCAGGAGGTGAACCCCGCTGCGGCCGCGCGCGAGCCGTGGGACATTCTGGTCGAGCTCGGCCCGCCGTCGGAGCTCGGAGCGCGGGTCGCCGCAAGTGGCGAGCGCGCCGCCCTGCGCACCCATCTCGCGCTGGTGGACGCGGGGTGCGAAGCGGAGCGTTCACTGCACGATCTCGCGGCTTCGCTCTTTGTGGCCGGCTGTGCGCTGCGCTGGTCGGCGCTTTACGGATCCAGCTGTCCCGCCGTCCCATTGCCCACCTATTGCTGGGATCGTGAGCGGCTGTGGATCGATCCACTCCCACTGGCCGAGGCGGAGTTGGCTTGACATGAGCCGGAGAGCTTCAGGCGCAGGCATCATCGCCCCCACGGAGCAGGGGTGCGCCCTGGTGACAGGCGCGTCCCGCGGCATCGGCGCGGCCTGTGCCAAACGCCTGGCCGCCAGTGGTTGGACCGTGGGGGTCAACTTCCGCACAAAAGAAACCATGGCCCTCGAGACGGTCGCGGCGATCGAAGCCGACGGCGGCCGAGCGGTGGCGGTGGCCGGGGATGTGAGCGATCAGGCCCACGTCGATGACATGTTCGCGCGCCTCGAGGCAGAGCACGGACCCGTGCTCGTGCTCGTCAACAACGCCGGCGTCACGGCTGACGCGCTTGTCGTGCAATTGCGGGACGAGGAATGGCAGCGCGTGCTCGACACAAATCTCAGCGGCGCATTCAAGACAACGCGCCGGGCGCTGCGGCCGATGCTGCGAGCCCGTTTCGGGCGCATCGTCAACGTCACCTCGTTGAGCGGGATACGCGCGATCCCGGGACAGTCCAACTATGGGGCCGCGAAGGCGGGACTCATAGGCTTCACAAAGACGGTCGCGGTCGAGGTGGCACGCCGCGGCATCACGGTGAATGCCGTAGCTCCCGGCTTGATCGCGACGGACTTGACGAGCGAAATGATCGCCAGCATCGCTCCGCGGGTTCCCGCTCAGCGCGCGGGCGAGGTGCAGGAGGTGGCGGCGTGCGTCGACTTCCTCGCCTCGCCGCAGGCGAGTTATGTCACGGGAACGGTGCTCGTGATAGACGGCGGCCTGAATGCTGCCGTGATGTCGCCGTGACAGCCCGTGATCGATTGATCGCGGAGCGACAAATGGGCAGGGTTGGTGGGCAGCGTCGGTGAGCGGGGCTGGTGGGTGGCGCGGATAGGTGCCATCTCCGGCTATCGCCGTTCTTGATCCGGTGGCCACTTCTTGACACGGCTCCCAGTGGACGCCTACTGTGAACCTATCGAAGCAGTCACTAAGTAAAGCGAGGTTGATGTGAGACAAGCAGTCATCGAGGCCGACGGTTATGTGGGATCGGGGCCGGCCTCCATCAAATTTCACTACGACCAGGGCGACGAGTTCTTCGCACTCTGGCTCGGCTCGACGATGACGTACTCCGGTGCCATGTGGGAGGGCGGGGAGGACCTTCTCACCGCCCAGTTGCGCAAGCTCGACTACGCCGCCGAGCAGGCCCGCGCCGCCGGCGTCCGGCGCGCGCTCGACATCGGCTGCGGTTGGGGCAGCGCGCTGCGCCGGCTCGTGGACGAGCACGGCGTCCAGCGGGCGATCGGCATCACGCTCAGCGAGGCCCAGGTCGCCTATATCAACGCCGACGGCGACCCCCGCGTCGAGGCGCGCCTGCAGGACTGGCGTACGTTCGAGCCCGAGGAGCCCTTCGACGCGATCGTCTCGCTCGGGACGATCGAGCACTTCGTGAGCCTCGGCGCCTCCGCGGAGGTGCGCGCGCAGACCTACCGCGAGTTCTTCGAGCGCTGCCACTCCTGGCTTGCGCGCGGGGGTAGGCTCGTCGTGCAGACCATGGCCCAGGGCCACGCGCCACTCGACCGCCGTGCCTGGCGCGACATGCGGCTCGTTCTCACGAAGATCTATCCAAATGCCGGCCCCCCGTCGCTGCGCGAGCTCGTCGCGGGCTGCGACGGCCTCTTCGAGATCGTCTCCCTGCGCAACGACCGCATGGACTACACGCGCACGATGATGGCCTGGCACCGTAACCTGCGTGCCAATCGCGGGCGTGCCGTCGAGCTCGTCGGCGAGGAGGTCGTGGACACCCACGAACGCTTCCTCGCCGGCGTCGCCCGTTACTTCGTACTCGGCCAGATGGAGCTTCTGCGGATGTCCTTCTCTGCCATCTGATGCCTCCCGACCGCAGCGCAACTTCACTCACAACATCCACCCAAGGAGGAGCCTTGTCCAATCATCCAACCGCAGAAGAGGTTCGGCAGCTGATCACCGACGAGCTGAGCGAGCTTGCCGGCGTCAAACCGGAGGAGATCATGCCAGATGCAACGCTGGAGGATCTTGACATCGACTCGCTGGATCTCGTCGAGCTCGCGCAGATCATTGAGGAACGCTACGAGGTGAGGCTCGAACGCGATGATTTCAAAGATGTCACCACGATTGGCAGCGCGATGGATGCAATTGTCAATCGTTGTGTGTCGGTCGCCGTGTAGGTGCAGCCGTGGCCTCGCTTCACACCGACCCCCCGACGAAGATACCGCTCGGTGTCGAGTTGCCGCTGCTGGGCAGGGCGACCGGGTTGGCGCGCGAGCTCACACATAAGCGTGCGATTGAGGAGGTGTTCTTCACGGAGCTGTCCATGTGCGACGGCGAGGATGGTCCGGAATTGGTCGCCACTGCCCAGCTCCCGCGCAGCCATGCGCTGTATAGCGAGCTCGCGAATGGCTTTCACGACCTTCTGTTGATGATCGAGATCGGTCGTCAGGGGATGGAGATGTACGGGCATGGGATTCTCGATGTCCCCGACGGAACCGCATTTGTGATGACCACCAACGAAACCGAGGCAATCGACCTGGAGGCGACGCGCAGGCAGGAGGAGCCCTCGACGATTGTCATCCGGGTGCCGTTCGCCAAAGAGCGGCGCAGCGCCAAGGGGCGTGTCCGCGGTTACGCCCTCAGTGCGATTGGAGAGATCGATGGCATCCCGGCGATAGCGTTCTCCGGTGAGGCGCTGCTGATACCCAGCGCCCTCTATGACCGCGCCCGCGGCGCATCCGTGGTGGGTGTGCCCGAAGACGGCTCGGCGCCCGTCGCGGTCACGCCCTCGCGGGTTGGACGGCTGGCCCCGAGGAACGTCGTCGTAGGTGACGTTGTGAGCTCTGAGCACGAGCTTCAATGCGCGATCGTCACCGACCCCACGCATCCGTCGTTCTTCGACCATCCGCTCGATCACGTGCCGGCGATGTTGACGCTCGAGGTTGCACGGCAGGCCGCGGTGCTCTACGTCGGCGCGCGGGGGTGGCTGCCCCAGGAGACGGTGGTCGATCGCTGCAGCGCCCACTTCACGCAGTACACCGCACTGTGGCCGCCGGGGTTGTGTCGCATCGTCGCGCTGGAGCCGGCGCCGGGCGGCGCGGAGTCGAGCCACACCGGCGCGGAGGCGAGCGCTGCTGAGGCTGGGGCGAGCCGGCCCGGCGCGGAGTCGAGCCACACCCGCGCGGAGGCGAGCGCTGCCGAGGCCGGGGCGAGCCGGCCCGGCGCGGAGTCAGGCCCCGCCGAGGCGGCGCCGAGCCCTGCCGAGGAGGTGCCCGCGCAGAGCGTGCGCGCACACTTCGAGCAGAACGGCCAGGACAACGGCTATGTCGATCTGCGTCTACGCCGCGTGGGCGCATGAGCACGGCGAGCGGGATGCCCCGCGATGAGGGCGAGGCGCCACCGGCGGACGCACCCGCGATGGCACACGATCTGAGTGGATGCCGCTACGCCGTGGTCGGTGGTGGGATGTCGGGTTTGGCGGCGGCGTGGTACCTCCAGCGCCGCGGCGCGGAGACTCACATCATCGAGCGCGACGGCACGTTGGGAGGACGGGCCGGATCGGGACAGCTCGGCGACCGTGTGGTGACGCTCGGCGGGAAGAACATCGGCCGCAGCTATACGCGCTTCCGCGAGTTCGTCGCGACCCTTGGGGAGCACCCCTTTGAATACTTCGGCATCAACAGCTCGCGCGTGGTCGACGGGAAGGTGCTCACATTCGACTCCCAGCATCGCGCCAGGACGGTGCGCAACCTGCGTGGCATCCCCGGGCGCGACGTCGCGCGACTGGTCCGGCTGGGGGCGATGGTCAAACGCGATCCCGAGGTGCGCTATTTGAGCGAGGAGAGCTGCGAGCGCCTTGCGCGGCGCTATCGCGGCAAGAGCGTCGAGGAGTCATTCGGCCCACGCCTGCGAGCGCTGCTCATGCGCTCGCTGACCGTGCGTGTCAGCGCCGCCGAGCCCGGCGAGGTGCCGATGGCCAACGTGCTGCCGTACGTCGGCATGATCACCGACACCTACGATCAGCTCACCACCGGGATGCACGAGGTCGTCGCGGCCGCCGCGCGCAGCTCTTCGGTGCGTCTGGGAACCGAGGTGCAGCGGCTGATCGTCGATCGCGGCAGGGTGTGTGGCGTGGAGATGTGTACGCCAGGGGGCGAGCGTGTCAGGGAGGACTTCGACGCGGTCGTGTTGGCGACCCATGCGCACGCGGCGGGACGGCTGCTCGAGCCCGTCGCGCAGCCGCTCGGGGCGACGCTCGGAGAGGTTCGATACTTCCCGGTGGTGGTGCTGCTGGCGGAGTACGAGCATCCGGTGTTCGACCCCAAGGTGCGGGCCGTCGTGTTCGGATCGGAGTCGGCGCTCAGCAACGCCGGCGCCTACGGCCTCGATGACCTCAACGTCGTCAGGTACACCTTCAGCGGTCGCAGCGCCCGCCCGCTCGCCGACCGTGAGCCCGATCCCGAGTTGCTCGCGGAGCTGGCTGAGAGGACCCTCGCACCATTCGCGTCGGTGGAGGGCAATCGCCATCGTGCGCTGACGGCGCGCCGAATCTCCCCGGGGCTGTGTGCGTATCACCAGGACCAGGCCAGCTTCCTCGAGCGCGTTGGTGCCGCGGTGGCCGGCCTCCCCGGCCTGGCGCTGACGGGCGACTACCTGCGCGGCTGCTCGATCGAGGCGTGCTTTGCAGCGGCGGAGCATGCGGTGGCGGCGATCGAGCCTCCCGCCGATCGGTCGGATCGGGCGATCGAGTCTCCTGCGCGGGTCCAGCCGATGCGCCTCGACGAGGAGGCTCGTGCTGTCCACTGAGTCTGACCGGCGCTGGCCTCCCGCGGCTCCCGGGCCGTGGTCGCGCGAGCGAGAGGTGAGCGTCACGGCGCGGATGATCGCCGACTATGCGGCAGCTGTGGGGGAGGATGATCGGCGGTTCTCCCAAGGAGCGCCGGCGCCCGAGATGTTCGCTGCCGTCTACGCCGCTCCGGTGATCCGCGGGGTGCTGCTGGAGACGCTCGCTGGGCGCGGACCGCTGATTCATGCTGCCCAGGAGCTCGAATGGCACGCCCCGGTGCACGCCGGGGACCGGATCGCGACACGGGTTCGCTTGGAGGAGACGGCTGTCCGCGCGGGGTATCGGTCGCTGGGCTTCTGCTCGTTCTCGCACAACCACCAGCACCAGCTCGTTTCGCAGGGACGCTGGACGGTGCTGGTGCCCGAAGGCGGCTCATGAAGCCGGGCGATGCGATGCCGCTGCAGCCTGGTGAAGCGATTGTGCCGCTGAAGTCGAGCGAGGCGATTGCGCCTCTGAAGCCCGGCGAGGCGATACCGCTGAAGTCCGGCGACGCAATTGCACCGCTGCTCCTCACGCCGGCCGCCGACGTGGCGAGTCGCTACGCGGATGCCTCTGGCGACAGCAACCCGATCCATCTCGACCCCGAGGTAGCGCGTGCCGCCGGTCTGCCCAGGCCGATCCTGCATGGCATGTATACGATGGCGCTCGTCGCTCGCTGCGCGCGCCACGCGGGCGGACGCCGGCAGCTGCGACGGCTGGCGGTGGACTTCCGCGCGCCGGGGTTCCCAGGCGAGGCGATCGAGGTCAGCGGCGCGGTGCGAGAGATCTCCGGCACGCGGTTGTCCCTGAGCCTCGTCGTCAGGCAAGACGGTCGTAGGATCATCCGCAACGCAAGCGCCGAGCTCGAGGAGGAGGTGCTGCCGCTCGGGTAGTCGTCGTCAGCGCTTTTTGGTTGTGACAGAGGCGCCGTCCGGGGTGAGGGCCGCCCCGTCCCCGTGCGTCTCGCTGGGCTGCTCGGTCTGGACGAAAGTATCCTCAGTCAGCCCAGACAGCCGGCTGCGAACCCACTCCGAGGCGCCGGGCCCCGGGGTCGGCAGGATTTCGCCGATCTCGATCGGCTCGCCGCAGGATCCACAGATCAGGTGCGGATCGGCGTCGTTGCCGCAGCGCGTGTGCTTGAGGATGATCGATGGGCCGCCAGGCCCCATGAGGTACTTGTCACCCCACTGCAGGAGCGCGACGACGATCGGAAAGATGTCGCGTCCGGGCTGCGCCAGGCGATATTCGTTGCGGGTCTCGGCAGGGCCGTACGGGCGCAGTTCGAAGATCCCTTTCGCCACAAGCGTCTTCAGCCGGCTGCTGAGGATGTTGCGCGAGAGCCCGAGATTGTTGGCGAACTCGTTGAATCGCTGCGTCCCGAAGAAAGCCTCTCGCAGGATCAGGAAGGTCCAGCGATCGCCGAGCAGCTCAGCGGCGGCGGCAACGGAATCCTCGACTCCGCGCTCTTGACGACCCTCCCCACTCATGGTATCGTTTCGATACGGATAGCGTTCTGATACGGATATCGAATCAATATGGATAGCGATTGGAAACCATTATGTCGGATGCTGGACAGGTTATCGCAAGCGCCGAACGGCCCCCTCTGACGGTGGCCGCAAGCGCCGAACGGCCCCCTCTGACGGTGGCCGTAAGCGGCGAGCGGCCCCCTCTGACGGTGGCCGTAGGCGGCGAACGGCCCCCTCTGACGGTGGACGAGGCGTCCGCGGGATGCAACTCGTATGCATAGCGTTGCTCGTAACCCCGCCGATCTATACCGACTCTTTGCCGAGCGCGCCAACGTGGGGGACCTCGAGGGCCTGAGCGCACTGTACGAGCGCGATGCCACCCTCGTCAGTCGCAAGGGCGTGCACGCGCGCGGCGTCGGGGACATTCGCTGGAGCCTTGGCAGTCTGCTGGCGTTGGCTCCTCGACTGACTCCGACCAGCAGCAGCGTCGTGACGGCCGGTGGCGTGGCGCTGCTCTCCAGTCGCTGGCAGATGGCATTCGGCCCAATTGACGACGACGCAATCAAGCTCGAGGGCACTACCTACGAGGTCGCTCGCCGCCAGTCGGATGGGAGCTGGCGCTACGCGATCGACGATTCCTCGGCCCTGTTCGTGCCCGTGACGCACCTCGCATCGGCGGCCGAAAATGGGCAGTAGGGGCTCACGTCCCGAGAGCCCCGAGCATCCCCGCAGTTGCCATTGGAGGAGGTTGGGCACGAAGATTGAGCCCAATTCGGCAATTGACAGCGGGGCGGCCCGCGTGGAGGAGTGTTATCGATGAATGAGCGTGTTGTTATAACTGGAACAGGCGCTATCACGTCGCTCGGAGTCGGCTCGCGGGTGCTGGTCGAGCGGTGGATCGCCGGCGAAAGCGGTATCGCCGACTCTTGCTCACAGTGCCTCGACTTCGATCCACTCAGCGTGCTGGACCGCAAGGAGGTGCGGCGCTCGGATCGTTTCACACACCTTTCGATCGGCGCCGGCGAGGAGGCGCTGACGGAGGCCGGATGGCTGAAGGATGGCCTACCCTACGAGTCTGAGCGCGTGGGCTGCATCGTCGGCACAGGCGTGGGCGGCATCTCGACGCTCGAATCCCAGGTTGGGAAGTTCGCGATGAAAAACCTCGCAGGGGGCTCGCCGCAAAACCTAGAAGGGGGAGCGCCGCTGAAGGTATCGGGGATATCGCCGCTGACAGTGCCGATGATGATGAGCAATTCGGCGGCCGGCTACCTCGCGCTGCGGTATGGGCTGCGCGGCCCGAGCTTCTCGGTCGGCTCGGCGTGCGCGACCGGGGGACACGCGATCGGCACGGCGACGCGCATGATCCAGTGCGGCGACGCGGACGCCGTCGTCGCCGGGGCATCCGAGGCGGCCGTCACATCGGTGGGGCAGGGCTGCTTCGAGGCGATGGAGGCGTTGTCGCCGACCGGTCGCTCACTTCCCTTCGACGCTCGTCGCGACGGCTTCATCATGGGCGAGGGCGCCGGCGTGGTCGTGCTCGAGCGAGCGTCGCAGGCCGAAGCGCGGGGGGCGCCGATCCTCGCCGAGATCCTTGGCTATGCGACGACCACGGACGCCTATCACATCACCGCGCCAGATCCCAAGGCCCGCGGTGCGACGTGCGCGATCGAACGGGCGCTCGAGGACGCCGGGCTGGGGCCGGAGGACGTCGACTACATCAACGCTCATGGCACCGCCACCGAATTGAACGATCGCTCGGAGACGATCGCGATCAAGCAGGCGCTCGGGGCCGCCGCAGAGCGCGTGCCGGTGTCCTCCACCAAGTCGGTGATCGGCCATCTCCTTGGCGCCGCCGGTTTGGTGGAGGCCATCGCGACGGTGCACGCGCTGCGCCGCGGCGTGATCCCACCGACCGTCGGCTATGAGGAGCAGGAGGAGGGCTTGGATCTCGACTACGTGCCGCGGGCCCGGTCTTATGAGCGTAAAGGTGAGCGGACGATCGCGCTCTCCAACGCCTTCGGTTTCGGCGGGCACAACGTCGTCGTGTGCCTTGCTGTGCCCGTGCCCGTGGCTGGCGATGGAGACGAGCATTTCGGGCTCGCCGCCAACGGGGGGACGTCAGCGACATGAGCGCGATCAAGCGGGTGCGACCGAGTCCGATGAGCCGAGTGCGACGGAGCCCGATGAGCCGAGTGCGACCGAGTCCGATGAGCCGGGGGCGACCTGGTGCGATGAACCAGGCGCGACTGACGCAGCGGTCCGGGACATTCCCCAAGCCCGCGGCGGGCGCGACGGCGCTCGTCACCGGCGCCTCCTCCGGGATCGGCGCGCAGTTCGCGCGCCAGCTCGCGCAGCGGGGGCACTCGCTCACGCTCGTCGCGCGGCGGGCCGAGCGCCTGCGGGCGCTGGCCGCGGAGCTCTCCGGTGCGTACGGCGTCCACGTCGACTGGCTGGCGGCCGATCTCGCCGACGCCCGGCAGCGTCAGCGGCTGCATGCCGACGTGCTCGCCCTGGAGCGCTCCGTGCAGGTGCTCGTCCACTCCGCCGGCTTTGGCATCTACGAGCCCTTCCTGATCAGCGACCACATGCGCGAGCTCGAACAGATCCATCTCCTGATCGAGGCCGTCGTCGACCTGAATGCCCGCTTCCTGCCCGCCATGGTGCAGAGCGGACGTGGGGCGATCATCCACCTGGCGTCGTCTGCCGGTTTCCAGCCACTGCCCGGCAACGCCAACTACTCTGCGAGCAAGGCCTTCGTCCTGGCCCACAGCGAGGCCCTCGGGGAGGAGTTGCGGAGCACGGGCGTGACCGTGACGGCGGTCTGCCCCGGCCCGGTGCCCACCGAGTTCTTCGAGGTCGGCCATCCGCTCGTTGTCCACCGGATTCCGCGGCTCTTCTGGTGCAGCCCCGAGCGGGTTGCGCGTGACGGACTGCGGGCGGCTGAACGCGGCAAGCTGTGGGTCGTGCCGGGCGGGTGGTGGGTGCGCGCCTTCTACGTCCCCACTCGCTCCGCCCCACGCAGGATCGCGATACCGGTCACCCGCTGGCTGATGGCGGGCGAGCTGCGTCGCATACGCGCCGCCGGGGCTGCGCAAGAGCCGTCGGCGAGCGACGTCGAGATGACGCAGGAGCCAGTGGAGGCGTCATGAGCGCGCTCGTCAACCTCTCGGTGCGGCGTCCCCGCGCGACCCTGGCGATCTGGCTCGTGCTGGTGGGGGGCCTTGGGCTCGCCGGACTGAAAATAGAACAGCAGCTGCATCTCACCAACCCGATCGTGCCCGGCACCGCAGCCGCCACCACGCAGAGCCAGGCGACGCGGCTGTTCGGTAACGAAGCGGCGCTGGTGGTGCTGCTGAGCGGTCCCGAACGGCAACTGAACGCGAGCGGTCCGCGCATCGCCGCCGCGCTCGCGCGCATTCCGCACGTGTCGGTCGTCTCGCCGTGGATCCCGGGCATGCCGAAAAGCCTGCATCCAACCGGGCGGGACGCGGTGTTGATGCTCGGGGTCAAGCAGTCCTTCGAAAACGTGGGCAAGCAGACGGTGCCGGTGATCCGCTCGACGCTCGCGCGCGTCACCCCGCCATCGATCGGCCACCACCTCACCGGATACGCCGACATCGCGGCCGGCATCGCACGGGAAAGCTACAAGGCGCTCAAGCAGGCGGAGCTGATCGCCGCGCCGCTGCTGTTCATCCTGCTGCTGCTGGTGTTTCGCAGCCCGGTCGCCGCCGGCGTGCCGCTGCTGCTCGGCTTCGGCGGCGTCGGCGCCGCGCGGGGGATCCTCGCGGCGATCAACGGGAGCGTGCTCGCGCTCGACTCCTCCGCGCTCAGCCTGGCGAGCATGTTCGGCCTCGCGCTGGGGATCGACTACTCGCTGCTGCTGGTGTCGCGCTTTCGCGAGCAGCTCGCCGAGGGCCTCGCGCCGGCGGAGGCCGCGCGCACGGCCGGCGCCACGGCCGGGCGCACCGTCCTGGTCGCGGGCTTCGCCCTCGGCGCCGGGATGATCGCCGGGTACTTCGTCGCGCCGGGCCGGATTCTCTCCTCGGGAAGCGTCGGGGGCCTGGCCGCCGTGTTCGTAAGCGTGCTCGGCGCGGTGACGGCGGTGCCCGCGCTGCTCACCCTGCTGGGCGACCGTGTGAATCGCTGGCAGTTCGGGCCCGGCCTGGCCGGCGACGGTTTGTCTTCGTTCGCATGGCGCATGATCCGGCATCCCGCGCTCGCCTCGGGGACGATCGCGATCGTGCTGCTGGCGCTCGCCGGCCAGGCCCTCTCGGTCAAAGTCAGCCCGCCGAATGACGCGTCGCTCCCTCCCCACAGTCCAGAGCTCGTGGACCTGCAGGCGCTGGGCGAGCACCTCGGGGGTGGGTGGATCACGCCGTATGAAGTCATCATCCACGCCCGCCACGGCCTGATCACCGATCCCCGCACCCTCTCTGCGCTGGCGGCGTGGGAGGGGAGCCTCGAAAAGGGCCGGTCGGTCGCCGCGGTGATCGGGCCGCAGGCGGTCTACGGCGGGGAAGGCCCGCCCAGCGGGCAGGGCTCGTTCGCCTCGCGCGCCGAAATCGCGCTGGAACTCCTGCGCGACGCCCCGCCCGTACAGCGGGGGGCGGCGAGCATCGCCGTCAACCTGGATCGTGGCGGAACCGCGCTGCGCATGGAGGTGATCGAGCGGACGAAACCCAGTGTGGCGCTGACCGGCGACCATGCGGCGGTTCCCGGTGACCCGCTGCGCCGCCGCCTGACCCAGGGGGCGAGCGGGATCGCGTCGAAGACCGGGACGCAGATCTTCATCGGCGGCCCCGCGGCCGACCTGCAGGACTTCACGACCGCCAGCCAGCAGCGCCTGCCGCTGCTGATCGCGGTGCTCAGTCTGGTGACCTTCCTAGTCCTGCTGGTGGCGATGCGCTCGGTCCCGGTGGCGTTGGCCGCCGTTGCGCTCAACGTCCTCACCGTGTGCGCGGCGCTCGGCGTGCTCGTGCTGATCTTCCAGCGCTCGAGCGTGTTTGGGCGAGCCGGGCCGCTCGACGCGATCATCACCCCGGCGGTGATCTCGGTCGCATTCGGGCTGGCGATCGACTACGAGGTGTTTCTGCTGGCCAGGATCCGAGAGGGCATCGCGATCACCGGTGACACCGATCTGGGACTCCGCTACGCGCTGAACAGGACCGCCGGGATCATCACGGGAGCGGCGCTGATCATGTGCGGCGTCTTCCTCGCGTTTGCGAGCGCCAACCTGATCAATCTGCGCGAGTTCGGCGTCGGTCTCACCGTGGCTGTGCTGCTCGATGCCACGGTCGTGCGACTCGTGCTGCTCCCGTCGATCATTCGACTACTCGGCCGGCATGCGTGGTGGATACCGAGCTGGCTCGATCGGTTGATCGGCCGCTGGCACCTGGAGCGAGGTGCCGAGCGCCCGGCTCCCCACCCGCAACCCCACCCTGACCTACCTCCGCTGACACCTCCGGCGATTCAACAATGACAAGGAGCACGCATGCGAATTAATGGAATACCCAACGAGCACCCCGCACGCGCTCTGAACGCGCACCCCGCACGCGCTCTGCTGGTCGCTGGGCTCATCCTCGCGAGCGCTGCCCTGGCCGTCGTGCTGTTTGCGGTGGAACCGTCACACGCCGGCGGGGCGTATGCACGCAGCCGCCCGACAGCGGGTGTTCGAGGCGCGAAAGCGGCAAAGACCGAAACATTGAATGAGAGCTTTCACCTCCACCTCACGAAGGTGAAGGGCAGCAAAATCTACGCCCAGGGCAAGGGCACGGGCACGGTTACGGGAGCGGCGACGTTTGACCTGACGCTCGTCACTGCGTCCCGGGCGACGGCGAACTTCACCGGCACCAACTCGGGCGGCTCGATGACGGGCGTGGGCACGGGGAGCTATCGCGTTTCAGGCTCGATGTCGTACTTCTCGGGGAACGTGACGAGCGTGCACGGCAGCGGTCACTTCGCGGGAGTCTCCAACCTCGGCATCAAGATCAGCGGGGTCGTGAACCGCAAGACGTTCGAAATGTCGATGACTATGAGCGGCAAATGGCATGAGTAACAAGCGCCTCATGGGGTTGTCGGCGAGTGCCGCATGGCTCGTGGGGACCCTGTGCATCCTGGCTGGCGGCGCGCCGCCGGCGGGAGCGTCTCCCGCGCTGGTGGGGGCGCCGGTGAAGCCGGCGGGCCTCCCCCTGGCCTTGGCGGCCACCGCTCCCGCGGTAGCGCTCCACGCGGCGCTCCACCCGGAGCGGCTGGATGAAAGCACCACCGTGTCGATCGGCTTTCAGATCGAGGCCGAAGCGGGGCAGCTGCCCTCGCCGCTGACCGAGTTCGATGTGCGCCTGCCGGCCGGCATGGGCCTCGCCGCCACGACCCTCGGCCTGGCCACGTGCTCGCCCAAGGCCCTGCTGCTCGGCGGGTCGAGCGACTGCTCCACGGAATCGCGGATGGGGTTCGGCAGCGCCTCGGCCAAGGTTTCGCTCGGCCCGCAGATCGTGAGCGAGTCGGCTCGCATCTCGATCTTGATGGGCCAATCTATCGGCGGCCACACCACGATGCTGTACTACTTCGAAGGCAAGGCGCCAGTCATTGCGCCGCTTGTCTTTCCCAGCGAGGTGCTGTCGGTCGCCAACTCTCTCACCTCGGAATTCGACACCGAAATACCCCTGATTCCGACGCTGCCGGGTGCGCCCGACGTGGCGATCTCGAGCATGCGTGCGAACATCGGCCCAGACAACCTCACCTACCACAGGCGCGTCGACGGACGCGTCATGGGCTATCGGCCGACCGGCATGTCGGTGCCCCCCACCTGCCCGCGGGGCGGCTTTGTGTTCTCCGCCGAGTTCGGCTTTCAGGATGGAGCTCACACCTCCGCCACGAGCACGGTCGCCTGCCCACGAGCGGCTGCTCCTCGCCGAGCTCGCAACGGCCACAGGACATCAGCGAACACTCCAGGAGGTGCACGGCGATGAGGACGAAAGCAGGCATCCTGCTGGCATTGGCATTGGCGGGTGCGGTCGTTGTCTCGGCGAGTGCCGGCGCGCTCCCCGACAACCGCGTCTACGAAGTGGTGACTCCCCTCGAAGAAGAGGGCAGTCTGGTCCCGGTTGGCGGGTACAGCTCCCGGGACGGGACGGCGGTCGACTGGGAGGCGATTGGCGGCCTCGGTGACGCGACGTCGGGGGGCATCAACTTCTTTCAGTCGCGGCGGACGGGCAGCGGCTGGCAGACGGCGACGCTGACGCCTCGCGCACCCAAGCCCCTTGGCGCGCTGGAAGCGCAGGCGCCGATGTTCTGGAGCCCCGACCTCAGCCACACGATCTTCCTCACGCCCGCGTCGTACGCGCCTGGTGACGACGACAACGGCGCGCTGGATCTCTATCTGACCTCCACGAGCGGCCAGGTGACGTGGATCTCCCAGGGTTCGCAGGGCGGCAGCGCCCCGGACGAGGTCACCTTCGACGGGGCGACGCCAGACGCCGGCCAGGCGGTGTTCAGCGCCGAAGAGTCGCTCACCCCAGAAGCGGTGGGGCTCGCAGGCTACGATCGCGACTACCTCTATGTGCGGGACGTCCAGACCGGTGAAACCCACCTGGTGGACGTCAACAACAGCGGGGAACTGCTCGATCCCGAAGGTGCGATTCTCGGCAACGGCACCACCCTCGCCTTCGGGGAACCGCCCTACTACACCTACCTGCCGTCCGACTACAGCGGCACCACCACCAATGCGATCTCCGACGACGGCTCGAAGATCTTCTTCGAGAGTCCGCCCCCGGGTGCAGAAGACGCCACGCATCTGTACATGCGCGAAGACAACAGCCGTACGGTGGCGATCGACAACCCCGAATCCTCTGGCTCGGCACAGTACGAGGGCGCCGCCGAAAACGGCTCGCTGGTGTTCTTCACGAGCGACGAGGGGCTCGCGGGCGACCCCAATACCGACAAGGAGATATACGAGTTCAACACGCAGACACAGGCGTTGACGGCGATCTCGGGGGGCGGCGGCGCCACCGCGGACGGAAACGTGGTGGGGGTGAGCGCGATCGCCAACGACGGCTCGCACGTGTACTTCGTGGCGCGGGGTGTGCTGGCGTCGAACATGAGCGAAGACGGCGAGGTCGCGCTCGAAGGCGCCCCCAACCTCTATGTGTATGACACAGAAAATGACCAGACGACGTTCATCTCCGATTTGAGCACCGCTGGCGCTGAACCCGAACTCGGGGTCGAACCGCTGGTGGCAGAGCCGGACGTCGACCGCTCGGCCTACCCGACGCCCAACGGCGAGACGCTCGTGTTCGAGTCAGGCGCCGATCTCACCGGCCAGAACACCAGCGAATACTTCGAGATCTACCGTTACGACGCGGAGAATGGCGCGCTGGCCTGCATCTCATGTACGCCCGAAGGGGTGGCTCCGACCGGCGATGCGACCCTGGGCGGCTCCGGCGGTGGAAGCTACGCCCCTCCCTCGCAGGCGGTGCCGATGAGCGAAAACGCGTCGCGCATCTTCTTCGAAAGCCCCGACCCGCTGGTCCCCGAAGACACCAACCCCGACCGGCCGCCCGAATCCTCGACGCGGGGCGAGACCGAGGTGTATGAGTGGGAGAACGGGCAGGTATCGCTGATCTCCGATGGTCGCGCCGCGGTCGCCTCGGGCCTCGACGGCACGACGCCGAGCGGCGACGATGTGTTCTTCACGACCCCGGAGAGCCTGGTGCCAGCGGATGTCAACCCGGGCTATTTCAACATCTACGACGCGCGCGTGCTGAAACCGGGCGAAGCGCCGCCGTCCACAGGTGAAGCGACTTCCTCAGCGCCGTGCAGTGGCCCGGAATGCCGCGGCCCGAGCGCACCCGCCCCATCGTTCCTGCCACCCGCCAGCGCCTCGCTGCAGGGGGCGAGCAACGTCATGCCGGTGCCGAAAGCCACAGCCAAGAAGGGGGCCATTCGCAAGCGAGGCAAAGAGTCGAAGAGGAAGAAGAAGAAGAAGGGGCGGGGCAGGCACGCCAAGCTCGGCAAACGGGCGCGACGGGCAGCGCACGGCGGCACGCACAGGAAGGTGGGATGACGATGAGGATCACACTCATGGGGCTCCGGCGCGGAGTGGCGCTGCTCGTGGTGACTGCGGCCTGCATACTGAGCCTGTCCCCCAGCGCCGCTCGTGCGCAGGGCTCGTTCGGGCTCTCCTCGTTCAGCACCGAGCTCTCCGACACCCAGGCGGGTGCGCATCCCAACGTCACGGTGTCGTTCGCGCTCAACACCGACGCCGAAGACGCAGGCAATCCGATCGGTCAGCTCAGGAAGGTGAAGGTCGATCTGCCGTCCGGGGTGGTTGGCGATCCGCAGGCCATCCCTAGGTGCACGCCACATGAATTCGTGGAGGTCGAGTGCAAGCCCTCCTCCGAGGTTGGCGTGATGGTGACGTCGTTTGTGATCCAAGGAGAAATCGATAAAGGGCCGATCCCGATTTACAATCTCACCCCCTCGGCCGGGCATGTCGCGACGTTCGGCGTATCGGTGCTGTTCTTCTCGATGCTGATTCAGCTGAACGTGACCCACCACGGCGGTGGCTACGGGCTGACGGCGGAAATCAACGATATCCCGACATATATCCCAATCGCGGCCGCATCGCTCGAACTGTGGGGCGTGCCCGGCGATCCCAGCCACGAAGCGCTTCGCGTCGACGAGCTGGGGACGATCGAACCAGAGCCGGCGACCGTGCCGGTGGTGCCGTTTATGACCAACTCCAGCGACTGCGAAAGCGGCCCGTTGACGAGCACGATCAGCGTGGAATCGTGGGAAGTCCCGGGCGAACCGGTGGAACAGACGGCCACTATGCCTGAGCCCACCGGATGCGAACGGCTGCAGTTGTCCTCGACGAGCTTCGTCGTGCCCGGGACCACACAGGTCGATTCTCCCGCAGGGTATGAATTCGGCCTCAGGATTCCACAGAACGAAGAACCATATGGGCTGGCGAGCGCCGATCTGCGGAAGATCGCGGTGAAGTTGCCGCTCGGAGTCTCGCTCTCCTCGGCGGCGGCGAACGGCCTGGAGGGGTGCTCGGAAGCGCAGTTCTCGGCTGCGAGCTGCCCCAACGCCTCGAAGATCGGCACGGCAACGCTGCATTCGCCGCTACTGCACGAACCGCTCACCGGGTCGCTCTACCTGGGAGCGCCCACGCCATCGCAGATGTTCCCGATCCTGCTGACGGTGTCGGGCGGCAACGTGGCGGTCGCTCTCACCGGCCGCGCGGAAGCCAGTGCCAGCACCGGCCAGCTCGAAGTGGTGTTCGAACAGATTCCACAGCTGCCGTTCGAAGAACTCGTGCTGAGCTTCTCCGGAGGGCCCTCTGCGGTGCTGGCCAACCCCGCGACCTGCGGCCCGGCGAGAACCAGCGCGCTGCTGAGCTCCTACGACGGGCCGGTGGCGAGCACCTCCGCGACGTTCGTCGTCGACGCGGATGGCCACGGCGGTGCGTGCCCGGTGAGCCAGCCGTTCAGCCCGAGCTTCAGCGCCGGCACCGTCTCGGCGCTCGCCGGAGGCTTCAGCCCCTTCACGTTGACCGTCTCCCGCGAAGACGCTCAGCAGAGCATCTCGACAGTCGCCGCCCAGCTGCCGGCGGGGCTGCTGGCAATGCTCTCGCGGGTGCCCCTGTGCGGAGAACCGGAGGCGTCGAGCGGCTCCTGCCCGCAGAGCTCGTCGGTGGGGTCCACAACGGTGGGCGTCGGCGCCGGCACGCAACCGCTCTACCTGTCGGGGCCGGTGTACCTGACAGGGCCGTACGAGGGAGCTCCGTTCGGCCTCTCGATCGTGGTGCCGGCCGTTGCGGGACCGTTCGACTTGGGCACGATCCTGATCAGGGCGCGCATCCTCGTGAACCCGAAGACCCTGCAGCTGACGATCGCCTCCGACCCGCTGCCGCAGATCCTGGCCGGCATTCCGCTGCGGCTGCGGACGCTCAACATCACCGTGAGCCGGGAAGGGTTCGTCTTCAACCCGACCGACTGCGTCCCGCGGACGATCACGGCGACGATCGGCTCGACCGCGGGGGCAAGCGCGCTCGTCACGAGCCCCTTCCAGGTGGGCGGCTGCCCGGGGCTGCCGTTTGCGCCGAAGGTGACCGCGAGCACCCGGGCCGGCGCGAGCGGGGTGGGTGAAGGCGCGTCGCTGGATGTGAATATCGCCTCCGGCTCCGGCCAGGCTAATCTGCGCTCGGTGATCGTGCAGTTGCCCGCGCGCCTGCAGTCGCGTCTCAGCACGATCCAGCAGGCATGCGCCGCGGCGACGTTTGCGGCGCAGCCGTCGTCGTGCCCGGCCGCCTCGCTCGTTGGGACGGGGACCGCGCAGACTCCGATGCTGTCCGCGCCGCTGACCGGGAGCATCTATCTGGTGTCGCACGGTCAGAGTTCGCTGCCGAGCTTGGCGATGGCGCTGCATGGGGAGGGGGTCACCGTGGAACTGGAAGGTGTGATCAAGATCGCCAAGGGAGTGACGTCCAGCGCATTCAGGGAATTGCCGGATGTGCCCATCACGTCGCTGATCCTGGATCTGCCGGAGGGCCCGCACTCGGTGCTCGGCGCGACCGGCAATCTCTGCGCCAAGGCGCTGGGGTTGCCCTACACGCTCACCGCACAGAGCGGAGCCGAGATCCGGGGAGGGACGAAGGTCAAAGTGAGCGGATGCTCCAGGAACGGCAGGAAGCGAGCACTCGCGCACATGGCGAAATCAAGGGACAGGTCGCGTGGAAAGAGGAGTGGTGTGGTATGACCCAGCGAGGAGACAGAGGTCGTCGCGGCGCGCTGCGCGGATTGCTGGCAGCCTTGATCATGACGATGGGGGTGGCGCTCGCCCCGCCGGCGTGGGCGAGCGCCAACCACCCCACCGGCGCCTTCGTGCCATTTGCCGAATGCCCGCTGAATGACGCCGCGGCCAATCTCTGCATCGTGAGCGACGTGACCGGCGGCGAGGTGGCGGTCGGCAGGAAGGTGGTGCCGATCGGCAAGACGATCAAGCTGCAGGGCGGATTGAACACCAACTCCGAAAGCGGTGAAATCGAATTTTTCGGCGCTGAAGGCGGCAACACACTGACAAGCGTCGCGCTCCCGGTGCCGGGAGGCCTGCTGGGCATCCTCACGCCGACGCTGCTGCCCGGCGTGCTGCAGGGGAGCATCGAGAGCCTGATTCGCAATGGATCGAGCGCGGTCACCGCGACGCTCGAACTTGCGGAGCCGGCCACCGATATCCAGCTGAGCGCCTCCAACCTGCTGAACCTGGAAGGAACCGCGCTGCAGCTGCCGGTGAGGGTCAGGCTGGGCAATCCCTTCCTGGGCGCCAACTGCTTCATCGGCTCCGAAGCGCGCCCGATCGTCCTGAACCTCACGACCGGCGCCACCAGCCCCCCGCCGCCGAATAAGCCGATCAAAGGCGGCTGGCGTGGTTTGAGCTTCCTGGAAGGGTTCTCCATCATCGCGCTCAGCGGCACCGTGCTCGTCGACAACGCCTGGGCCGCGCCCGTCGCCAGCGGCTGTGGCGGCGCGTTCTCGAGCGTGGTTGACCCGGTCATCGACGCTCAGATCGGCCTCCCCGCCGCCGCTGGGCGCAACACTGCGATCCTCAGCACGAGCACGCTCGAGCTGGCGGCCACGGAAGCTGTGCGGCTGAGCGAATAGCCTCTCAGAAGAGGCCTAGCCCGCTGCCGACGTGGCGCACGAGGTCGAACAGCGGCTGCGGGAGGATCCCGAAGAAGAGCGTGGCGGCGCCGGCGAGGATCGCGACGAAGGCGACCTCGGGCTGGGGTCCGGCCGGGCGCGGAGCTATGGGCTCGGCCGGACCGGCGGGCGGGTCGAGCTCCGCGGAGGCGCCGGCGATCGCGGGCAGCGAGCCGGCGGAGGGCAGCGCCGCCTCGCCGGTTGCGGCCTCGTCCCCGGGCGCCTCTCGCATCCACATCGCGGCGATCACCGGCAGGTAGTAGCCGAGCGAGATCATCGAGCCGATCACGATCACGATGCCCAGCCAGGTGTAGCCGCCGGAGACGGCCGCGTCGATCAGATAGAACTTCCCCATGAAGCCCGCGGTGGCGGGGATCCCGGCGAGGCCGAGCATCGCGAGCGTCATCGGCCACGCCAGCCAGGGCTGCTCTCGCCCCATCCCGGCCAGCGCGCGCGTGCTGTCGCCGAGGTCGGTGGTGCGCTCGCGCGCGACGATCACCGCGAACGCGGCCATGTTCATGAACAGGTAGACGGTGAGGTAGAAGACGGTCGCGCGCACCCCCAACTGGGAGGCGACGATTACGCCGGCGAGCATGTAGCCGGCCTGCGCGACGGAGGAGTAGGCGAGCATCCGCTTCAGTGAGGACTGCCCGAGCGCGCCGACGTTGCCGACGACGATTGTGATCGCCGCGAGCGTCGCGACCGCTGGTCCCCAGCTGTTCTGCGCGCCGATCAGGGCGACGTCGAAGAAGCGCAGGAACACGCCGAGCGCGGCGACCTTTGTGGCGACCGCCATGAACGCGGTGACCGGCGTCGGCGCGCCCTCGTACACGTCGGGCGTCCACTGGTGGAAGGGGGCTACGGATGCCTTGAACGCGAGCCCGGCGACCGATAGCGCGATGCCGGTGAGCAGCAGCACGTTGGTGGCGAGCCCGTTGGCGGAGATCGCCGCGGCGATCGCGCCGAAGTCGGTGGCGCCCGTCGCGCCGTAGATCAGCGCGAGGCCGTACAGCAGCGTGGCCGACCCGACGGAGCCGATGATCAGGTACTTCAGCCCCGACTCCAGCGAGTGCTCGCGACGCATTTCCGTCGCGCACAGCACGTACAGCGGGATCGAGAGCAGCTCCAGGCCGATGAACAACGCGACGGTGTTCTGCGCCGCCGCCAGCAGCGACATCCCCGCGATCGAGGTGAGCAGCAGCGCGTGCAACTCACCATGGCCGGCTTCTTTGGAGGCGAGCGAGCGCCACGCGAGCAGCACGGTGGCGGCGCCGCCGGCGATCAGGATCAGGTTGAGCATCAGCGCGAGGTCATCGATCCGCAGCGCGCCGGAGAGGATCGACTTGCCTTCGTTCCATTGCCAGATCGTGAGTCCCGCCGCCGCGCCGAGCGCGACGATGGCGAGCGCGGGCACCAGCTGCTCGCGCACGCGCCGGGAGCGCAGCAGGCCGACAAGCAGCACCACCACGGCACCGCCGAGCAGCGCGATCAGCGGCGAGAGACCGGCGAAGTTAACGGGGGGCCTTTGAGATGGGCGGTGGCGATCAGCGTCATGGAATCGTGCTCGCAATAGTGGAGGAGCTTGATTTCTGCGCAGCCTGCGCGGAGGCGACAGATGCCTTGACCGACCCTTCGCTGCGGCTCAGCGCCAGCTGCGGGTAGACCGCGAAAAAGAGGATCACGGCGACGAGCGGGACGAGCACCGCGGAGTCGAGCAGCGCGATCTCGCGGGAGTCCACGCCATCGTGGACGCGGTTGTGCATCGCGCCGATGAACAGGCGCAGCGCGTAGACGCTGGCCATCACGACGCCGCTGAAGGCGATGATCGCGATCACGAGCTTCGCTTTGAAGACGCCCAGCAGGATCAGGAACTCGCCCACGAAGTTGGCCGAGCCGGGCATCGCCAGCGTGGCGAGCGCCACGATCAGGAAGAGCGTGGCGAGCACAGGCGCGCGGAAGGCGAGGCCGCCGAGGTCGCGCACGTCCTCCGAGCCCCCCGCGCGCTGGGCGAGCAGCGCGATGATGAAGAACAGCGGCGCCACCACGAGGCCGTGGTTGACCATCTGCAGCAGCGCTCCCTGCGCGCCCTGGGGGTTGAGCGCGAAGATCCCGAGCGTGATGAAGCCGAGCTGCGCGACCGAGGAGAAGCCGGCGATCAGCCGCACGTCGGTCTGCGTGAAGGCCATCACCGAGCCGTACAGAATCGACGCGAGCGCGATCAGCAACATCAGCGTCTGCCAGTGCACGGCGGCGCGCGGGAAGAGCGGCAACGCGATTGCCAGGAAGCCGTAGGCGCCGACCTTGGAGAGCACACCGGAGAAGACCATCAGCACCTCGATCGGCATCGCGCGGTAGCCGTCGGGCATCCAGCCGTGCAGCGGGAAGGCCGGCATCTTCACGAGGAAGGCGGCGGCGAAGCAGAGGAAGATCCACTCCTGCGAGCCAGTGCTGAGCGGCAAAGCGTGCATTGAGGAGAGCACGAACGTGAGCGGGGTGCCGTGCTGTTCGGAGGTGAGCACGCCGGCGGCGATCGCGGCGGCCAGCATCAGCAGCGAGCCGACGAGTGTGTAGATCACGAGCTTGATCGTCGCTTTCACGCGATCCGGCCGCTCATCGGCCCGGTCCTCGCCCGCTCGATCTGCCGCCGGCGCGGAGGGCTGCCAGTCGATCCCGACCAGGAAGTAGAAGGGGATCAGCATCAGATCGAAGAAGGCGACGAACAGCGCGAGGTCCTGCGCGAGGAATGCCCCCAGCACGGCGGACTCGGCGAGCGTGAAGAGGAAGAAGAAGAGCGCCGGCCGCTCTGGTTTCAGGGCGCCCTTGCGCACGTTCAGCGAAAGCGTGGCCGCGGCGAACAGCAGCGTGGTCAACCCGACGAGGAAAACGTTGAGGCCGCTGACGCCGAGCTTGTAGTGGATGCCGAGCGCGGCGATCCACACGACGTCGGTGACGTGCTGCAGGCCGGCGCCCGCGTGGTAGTCGGCGATGTAGCCGATCGACAGCCCCAGCGCGGCGACCGAGCCGAGCAGCGCGAGCAGCCCGGGGATCCGCTGAGCGGCGCTTGCGTCGCCGGTTTCGCCAGCGCCGGCGCCCGCGGCGCGACCCCGTCCGGCGCTGAGGATCGCGCCCAGCAGGCCGCAGGCGAGAGGGAGCCAGATGAGGATCGAGAGCGCTGGCATCAGGACTGCAACAGGAAGTAGAGGCCGACCGCCCCGACACCGAGCAAGAGCAGCGCGGCGTAGTAGCGCAGGAAGCCGCTCTGCACGGCGCGCACGGCGGCGGAGCCGGCGCGCACGACGCCCGTGGTGCCGCCGATCAGCGTGCCGTCGACGAACACGCGCTCGAAGGTGCCGCGCGCCCAGCGCCCGGTGGCGGCGGCGGGGCGCACGACAAGGAGGTCGATCGCCTCGTCGAAGTACCACTTGTGCCACAGCAGCTCGTACACCGCCCCAAACCGCTCGCGCGCACGGACGGCGATCGCCGGCTCGCGCACCCAGATGCGGTAGGCGATCGCGATGCCCAGCAGGCCGAGGGTGGCGCCGAGGATCAGCCCGAAGACCAGCAGCCCGTCGCGGGTGTGGGGTTCGTATAGCGGCGAGGCGGCGAAGGTGGGGCGCAGGAAGTTGACGATCACGTCGTCCACTTCGGGGATCTGTACGAGCCCGGCGCCGATTGCGCCGACGGCGAGCAGGCTCATCGCCACGCGCATCGGTAGCGCGCGCTCTGCGATCGTGTGGTGGGGGCCGGGGAAGCCGACGTCGGTGTCCTCCACCTCGCCGTTCGCCGGATTGGTGGGGACCTCGGCGTGGTGCAGGTGGCCGCCTTCCAGCTCGCGCGCCTCGGGAACGGGATCGCCATAGAAGGCGCGGAAGATCATGCGGAAGGTGTAGATCGCGGTGAGGAAGGCGCCGAGGTAGCCCATCGCGTACAACGCCCAGTGCCAGCCGCCGAGCTCGCCGGTGACGAGCAGGATCTCGTCCTTGGAGAAGAAGCCGGAGAAGGGGGGGATGCCGGAGAGCGCGAGGCCGCCGATCACGAAGCAGGCGAAGGTGAACGGCAGCGCCTTGCGGAAGCCGCCCATCTTCTCCAGCGACTGCTCGCCGGACATCGCGCCGATGATCGAGCCGGCGCCCATGAACAGCAGCGCCTTGAAGAAGGCGTGGGTCATCAGGTGGAAAAGCCCGGCGGCATAGGCGCCGACGGAGACGCCCATGATCATGTAGCCGATCTGCGACATCGTGGAGTAGGCGATCACGCGCTTGATGTCGGTCTGCACGAGCGCAATCGTCCCCGCGATCAGCAGCGTGAGCGCGCCGATCACGGCGCCGGTGTCCTGCGCGGCGGGGGCCAGTTCGAAGAGGGTGTGCATGCGCGCGATCAGGTAGACGCCGGCGGTGACCATCGTCGCGGCGTGGATCAGCGCCGAGACGGGCGTGGGGCCCTCCATCGCGTCGGGCAGCCAGGTGTGCAGCGGGATCTGCGCGGACTTGGCGGCGGCGCCGACGAGCAGCAGCAGGCAGCCGGCGGTGATGTCGGCTTCGCCGGTGCTGAACACGTGCGGCGCGCGCGCGAACACCTTCGTGAATTCGAGCGTGCCGGTGTGCTTGAAGATGAAGTAGGTGCCGAGCACCAGCCCGACGTCGCCGACGACGTTGATCACGAACGCCTTGATCCCCGCGCGTGTGGCGGTCGTGCGCCGGTACCAGAAGGAGATCAGCAGATAGGAGGCGGCGCCGACGAACGCCCAACCGACGATCAGCAGCAGGAAGTTGCCGGCGAGCACCAGCAGCAACATCGAGAAGACGAAGAAGTTGAGGTAGGAGAAGTAGCGTGCGAAGCCGCGGTCCTCATCCAGGTAGGAGACCGAGTAGAGGTGGATCAGCGCGGAGATCCCGCTGACGATCAGGATCATGTAGACCGAGAGCGGGTCGACGAGGATCGAGACGTGCGCGTCGATCCCGACCGTCACCGCGTAGCTCCACAGCGAGGAGGTGAGCTCGCGGTGGGAGGGGGCGTGGCCCTGCAACTTGATCAAGGCACCGAGCGCGGCGAGGAAGGCGAGGCCGATCGCGGCAGTGCCGATCCACCCGGCGGCGCGGGGTGGGAGGGATTTCGGAATAAGGCGGAAGCCGAAGCCGATCACGAGCGTCCCGAGCAGCGGGAACAGCAAAACCAGCCAGCCGAACGTCGTCGCGCTCATCTACCTTTTAGCCCCCAGACCACAACTGGACCACCTGGTGGGATCGATTTCAGACGAACCCACTAGACCACTTTCTGGTAGGGGCTTAAAAAGAACAACAACACCTCCACGCCGATCCACCCGGCGGGCTGAAATTCGTTGGGCTAAGGTCACCCCTGCAACTCCCGCAGCTCATCGACGTCGATCGGCAGCCGGCGACGGTAGATCGCGACGATCATGCCGAGCCCGATGCAGACCTCGCAGGCGGCGACCGTCATCACGATCAGCGCGAGGATCTGCCCGTCGCCGTTGCCCCACATGCGGGCGAACGCGATCAGCGAGAGGTTGGCGCCGTTGAGCATCAGCTCCAGGCAGAGCAGCACCACGAGCGGGTTGCGACGCACGATCACGCCGACGGCGCCGAGCGCGAAGATGATCGCCGATACTGCCAGGTACCAGGCGATGCTCACAGGCTGCCCTCCGTCTCGGAGGTACCCACGGCGACGGGCTCCTGCTCGGCGGTGCCGTTCCCGTTGCCCGCGTGCGCGGCGGCGAACGCGAGCCCGGTGACGCCCTCGGCCATCGTGCCGGTGCCCTGGGGACGGATGAGATCGAGCGGGGCGAGCTGGACGGTCTCCGATTCCTCCTCCAGCCCGCCGCGGCGCCGCGCGAGCACGACGCCGCCGACGGCGGCGATCAGCAGCAGGAAGGAGGCGATCTCGAAGGCGAGCAGGAAGCGGGTGAGCAAAAGGTTGCCGATGTAGGCGGGCGTGCCGTACGTGCGCGGTCCTGGGGCGTACGGCGCTCCGTACCCTTCGATCGCCTTCAGGCCGGAGCCGAGCAGCGCGATCAGCAGCTCCACCAGCAGCGCCCCCCCAAGCACCGCCGCGGCGAGGCGCATGTTGGCGCCGGGCGGGTGGGAATCCCATCGCCGCAGGCGGGCGCCGATGGCTTCGTCGGCCTCGCCGACGTAGGCGACGACGAACACGTACAGCACCATCACCGCGCCGGCATACACGACGACTTGGGCGGCGGCGACGAATTCTGCCCGCAGCAGCAGGAAGAGGATCGCCAGCGAGAGCAGGTGGGCGACGAGCGCGAGCACGGAGAAGAACGGGTCGCGCAGCGCGATCACGCCGATCGCGCCGGCGATTGCCCCAAAGGCCGCGAGGAAAAAGAAGATCGTGCTCACCTCGGGTCCTCCGCACGCCGCGCGCGAGACGGGCCCAGTGGTTGTGTCGATCGCGAGTACGCGGCGCTCACCCCTACTCCCCCTCGTTCCGCAGCGGCGTGCGTTCCAGCGGCTCGGCGAGCAGCATCTCCTTGGTGAAGATCAGGTCGGAGCGCGAGTAGTCGGAGAGCTCGTAGTCGTGGCCCATCGTGATCGCGTCGAACGGGCAGGCGACCTCGCAGTAGCCGCAGAAGATGCAGCGCGACATGTTGATCTCGTACACGGCGGCGTAGCGCTCGCCCGCGGAGACGCGATTCTCGGGCGTGTTCTCGGCGGCGACGACGCGGATGCAGTCGGCGGGGCAGGCGGCGGCGCACAGCGAGCAGCCGACGCACTTCTCCAGGCCGGTGTCCTCAAACCGATGAAGCTTGTGGCGGCCGCGGAAGCGCGGGTAGACGGGGGTCTTCTCCTCCGGGTACTGGACCGTGACGGGGTGCTCGCGCATACGCCCGAAGGTCGTGAAGAGGCCGCGGACGGTCTCGCCGAACGTGCGCCAGGTGCTGCGCGCGGGGCCTGGGGCGGGCGTGCGCTTGACCACGATCACATCGTCGCCCGGGCTCCACGCCGTGACGTTGAGGCTGGCGGCGGCGCCCGCGGTGGAGGGGCCTGGGGTTTGTGGCGCCGGCTGCGGAGGCGTGGCGGGTGTGGACATCAGTGCGTCACCACCACGAGCACGGCGGTCACCAGCGCGTTGAGCGTGGCCAGCGGCAGCAGCACCTTCCAGCCAAAGGACATCAGCTGGTCGTAGCGCAGGCGCGGCAGCGTGGCGCGGATCCAGATGAAGAAGAAGGTGAAGAGCCCCATCTTGAACAGCACCACGAACGGGTCGACCCACCCCGGCGGATGGATGCCGAACGGCAGCAGCCAGCCGCCAAGGAAGACTGTGGTCACGATCCCCGAGACGACCAGCACGTTGAGGTACTCGGCGAAGTAGTAGGAGGCGAAGCGCCCGCCGCCGAACTCGGTGTTGTAGCCGCCCACCAGCTCGGCGTCGGCCTCCGTCAAATCGAACGGAGCGCGGTTGATCTCCGCGAAGGAGGCGGTGAGGAAGATCAGGAAGCCGAAGAACTGGGGGATCAAGAACCACATCCCTTTCTGTGCTTCCACGATGCCCGTCAGCGAGAGCGTCTGCGCGGTCATGATCACGCCGACCAGCGCGAGACCCTGGGAGACCTCGTAGGAGATCAGCTGGGCGGCGCCGCGCATGGCGCCGAGGAACGAGTACTTCGAGCCCGATGCCCAGCCGCCGAGCATCACGCCGTAGAAGGCGATCGCGCCGAACGCGAACAGGTAGAGCGGTCCGATCGAGACGTCCACCCCGTACAGCCCGACGGGCTTGCCGAAGATGTGCTGGACGTTGCCGAACGGGATCAGCGCGAAGGCGGCGACCGCGGTGAGGATCGAGATCACCGGCGCGAACGCGAACAGGAAGCCGATCGATGTGGTCGGGCGGAACTGCTCCTTGGTGAGCAGCTTGAGGATGTCGGCGAGCGGCTGCAGCGCGCCGTAGGGGCCCACACGGTTGGGGCCATAGCGCGACTGAAAGCGCCCGAGCAGCTTGCGCTCGGCGAGCAGCACCACCGGCACGAGCTGCAGGCCGACGGCGAAGATCACGACGGCCTTGAGGATCTGGATCCACCATTCTTCGTAGAAGCCGACGGTGGCGAGGATCATGAGGCCACCGCCACCGCTGTGGAGAGTGCGGCGAGGATCACGACCCCACCGCCACCGGCGCAACCAGCGCCGTCAAATCGTCCAGCACCTGCGTCTCCGCACGCGTCTCGCCCGGGCGCGCCACCCCGGGCCGCAGTCGCTGCACGCGGCCGTCGGGGTGCACGACGGTGCCCTCCTTCTCGGCGTAGGCGAGCGCCGGGAAGACGACGGAGGCGTGCGCGCGGACGCCCTCGGTGAGGAACGTGGCGTGGGCGATCACGGTGGAGGCCCGCTCCAGCGCGTGCTCCCACAGCTCCGGCTCCACCCACGGCGAGCGGAGATGCTCGGAGGATGGCAAGGGGGAGGGGCCCGCGAGCGGGTCGACATCCAGCAGGTAAAGCGCGCTCAGCTCCCCAGCGGCCAGCGCTGCGGCGATCCCATGCGCGTCGAGCCCGTCCTCGTCGATCTCCCCGAGCTCCGGCCCGGCGTTGGGGAGCACGCCGGCCTCGCGCAGGCCGCGGCCGTTGGCGTGGGCGGGGATTTCGAGCAGCCCGGCGCCGTCGGTCGCGGCGAGCCCCAGCGTGGCGGCGAGGTCGAGCAGCGCCCGCACGGCTCGCTCGCCGTCGGCGCCGGCGCCCAGGCGCTCGTGCCACAGCACGACGATCTCCTCGCCGGCGACCGATCGAAGATCGGCCAGCAACGTGCCGAGCAGCTCCTTGCGTGCGACCTTGTCGAGCAGCTGCTCCCGCCCGGCGGGCACCAGCCGCATCCCGTGGCGGCGGACCCCCTTGCGCAGCCGCAGGTCGAGGATCGCCGCGTCGGCGATCGGTTCGCAGTCGAGCAGCAGCACGGCGTGGGCGAACTCGAGGTCGCTCACCGTCGCCTGCAGGCCGGGCTCGGCGAGCGCCCGCAGCAGCTCCAGCGGCAGCGCACCCGCGACACGCGAGTCCAGATGCGGCGAGCCCAGCACCTCGCGCATAAGGCGCGCGAGCAGCAGGCCCTCCTCGTTGGTGGCGCCGCCGCCCGCGAGCGCGCCGACCCGCTCCCCCGCGCGGCGCAGCCCGGAAGCGGCCTCCTCCAGGGCGCGCTCCCACGAGACCGGCCGCAGCTCGCCGCCGTCGCGCACCAGCGGCGCGGTGACGCGAGCGTCGCCGCCGAGCACGGGGTAGGCGAAGCGCCCGCGGTCGCACAGCCAGCCGTCGTCGACCTCGGGGTTCTGGCGAGCGAGCACGCGCAGCACGCGCTCGTCGCGCACGGTGAGCGTGACGTTGCACTGTGCGGGGCAGAGCGTGCAGACCGAGCCGGCGTCCTCGATGTCCCACGGCCGCGCGCGAAAGCGGTAGGGCTGTGAGGTGAGCGCGCCGACGGGGCACAGCTCGACGATGTTTCCGGAGAAAGGCGCGACGTAGGGATGGCCGTCGAACGTGGAGACGTAGGAGTGGGCGCCGCGCTCCTGCAGCACGAGCTGGTGGTCTTCGGAGATCTCCTGCGAGAAGCGCACGCAGCGGTAGCAGAGGATGCAGCGCTCGCGGTCGATCGCAATCAGGGGGGAGAGCGCGAGCGGCTTCACGAAGTGGCGCTTGGGATCGATGTAGCGCGAGAAGCCGCGACCCCAGCCGAAGGTGATGTCCTGCAGCGGACACTCTCCCCCCTTGTCGCAGACGGGGCAGTCGAGCGGGTGGTTGATCAGCAGGAACTCGACGACCGAGTTCTGCGCCGTCTTGACGCGCTCGGATTGCGTGTGAACCACCATGCCGTCCTTGACCGGCGTGGAGCAGCCGGTTTGCAGCTTCGGGATGCCCTCGATTTCCACCAGGCACATGCGGCAGGCGCCGACGGGCTGCCCGAGCTTGGGCTCGTAGCAGAAGACGGGGATCTCGACGTCGCCGTGCTTGGCCGCGTCGACCAGCATCGAGTTCTCGGGCGCCTGCACCTCGAGGCCGTCGATCGTGAAGGTGATCGTGCGGGGTTCGGGCCGCGGCATCAGCGGGCTCCCCCGCCGGCGCTGGCACAGGGACCACCAGTCGTCTTCCACGCGAGCCGTGGCATCAGTGGGCCTCTGGGTGGGGTCCGGCGCCGGCGCCGACCAACACGTCTTCCGCCACCGCGCCACCGCCGCGCAGGCGCGCGGTCGCCATGTGCGCTTCGAACTCGTCTTTGAACTTGGCGATCATCGAGCCGATCGGCATCGCCATCGCGTCGCCGAGCACGCACAGGCAGTTGCCCATGATGTGCTCCTGCACGGAGGCCATGATCTCGAGGTCCATCGGCGTGGCCTCGCCGGCGTCGATCCGTTCGAGCATCGTCACGGTCCAGTTGGTGCCCTCGCGGCAGGGGGTGCACTTGCCGCAGGACTCGTGGCGGTAGAACTTGGCGACCTTCAGCGCGACGTCGAGGATCGGCGTGGAGTCGTCCACGACGATGATCGCCCCCGAGCCGAGCATCGTGCCAGCCTTGGCCATCGAGTCGAAGTTGTAGGGGATGTCGAGGTCCTCCCCGGTCAGCACGGGGGAGGAGGAGCCCCCGGGAAACCAGCACTTGACCCTGCGCCCCTGCGGCGGCCCTCCGGCGAGGCCGTAGACGATCTCGCGCGAGGGGATGCCGAGCTCGATCTCGTAGTTGCCGGGCCGCTGCACGTGGCCGGAGACCGATACGAGCTTCGTGCCGGTCGAGGTCGCCACCCCCAGCTTGGCGTACTCGTCGCCGCCGATGCGAAGGATCGTCGGCACGGTGCAGAGCGTCTCGACGTTGTTGATCAACGTCGGCCCCTGGTAGAGACCCTGGTTGGCGGGGAAGGGCGGCTTCAGGCGCGGGTTGCCGCGCTTGCCCTCCAGCGAGTCGAGCAGGCCGGTCTCCTCGCCGCAGATGTAGGCGCCGGCGCCGCGGTGGACGACCAGCGAGAGCGAGGTGTCGGAGCCGAGGATCCGCTCGCCGACGAACCCCGCGGCGCGCGCTTCGGCGAGCGCGGCGTCGAGGATGTCGGCCTGCAGCACATACTCGCCCCGGATGTAGATGAACGAGCGCGTGGCGCCGGCCGCGTGGGCGGCGATCACGATCCCCTCGAGCAACATGTGCGGCGACTTCTGCATCAGCTCGCGGTCCTTGAACGTCCCCGGCTCGGACTCGTCGGCGTTGCACACCAGGTACTTGTCCATCCCCCCCTTGGGCAGGAACGAGACCTTCTTGCCCATCTGAAAGCCCGCGCCCCCGCGCCCGCGCAGAGCGGAGGCTTCGAGCTCGTGCAGCACGGCTTCGGGCGGCATCGCGAGCGCCTTGCGCAGCGCCTCATACCCGCCACGGCGCTGGTAGACCTCCAGCGTGTGCAGTCCGGGCTCGTCGATGCGGTCGAAGAGGAGCTTGTCGGTCACGATCCGGCTCCCGGGTCGGCGCAGGGCCGCCGCGCGAGCTGCTTCTCGGGCAGAACCTCCCGCCCGGCGCGGATGTCCTCCAGCAACTGAGGCACGTCGTCGAGCGTGAGCGGCCCCACGTACGCGCCGTCCACGGAGGCCATCGGCGCGATGTCGCAGGCGCCGAGGCACTCGAAGGAGCGCACGTTGAACTCCGGATCGTCCCCCGCGGCGGCGCGGACCGCCTCGTACAGCTCGTCGGCCCCACAAAGCGAGCAGGAGATGTTGGTGCACACATACACGGAATGGCGCCCGACCGGGGTGGTCTCGAGCATGTCGTAGAAGGTCGCGACGGCCACCAGCTCGGCGGGGGTCAGCCGCATCACGCACGCCACCTGATCGATCGCCTCCGGCGAGCACCAGCCATGCACCCGCTGCGCGGCCTCGAGCGCCGGCAGGATCGCGGAGCGGGGGTCGGGGTAGAGCGCCATGTGCGCCTCGATGTCCGCGCGCATCCCCTCCGGCACCGCGGTCGTGGCGGGGTCGGGGATCGTCGCGGGGTCCTTGTCGAGGTCGGCGGGCATGTCCCAGCCGGGCACGCGCGAGCCGTGGGCATAGCGGGGGACCGCGCTCATCGCAGCCGACGTCCTTGATGAATTGCAGACCGGCCAGCGCTCATCGAGCCCACCATCCTCGACGACGTGACGGACGGCCCATCACCGGTCGATCCCTCCGAGGATCGGGTCGAGCATCGCCGTGGTGGCGATCAGGTCGGCGATGTAGGCGTTGCGGGTCATGTGCGCGAGCGCCTGCAGGTTGACGAACGAGGGGTCGCGCATGTGCACCCGCGCGGGCTTGGAGGAGCCGTCGGAGCGCACGTAGCAGCCCAGCTCTCCCCGGGGGGACTCGATCGGGTTGTAGATCTCACCGGGCGGCACGCGGAAGCCCTCGGTGACGAGCTTGAAGTGGTGGATCAGCGCCTCCATCGAGGTCGCGAGCTCGTGCCGGGGCGGCAGCGCGACCTTGCGGTCCTCGGTGATGTGCGGCCCCTCGGGCAGGCCGTCGAGCGCCTGTTCGATGATGTGCACCGACTCGTAGATCTCCGCCATCCGCACGGCGAAGCGATCGTAGTTGTCGCCGACCGTGCCGACCGGGATCTTGAAGGAGAAGTCCTCGTAGGAGCAGTAGGGATCGGCCTTACGCAGGTCCCAGGGGTTGCCGCAGGCGCGCAGCAGGGGACCCGTGACGCCGAGCCCCAGCAGGGTGTCCGCGTCGAGCGGGCAGACCCCTCGCAGCCGCTGCAGCACGATCTCGTTGGCGTTGAGGATCGCGCCGTACTCGTCGGCGCGCTTGGGCATGATCTTCAGGAACTCGCGCACCTTGGCCTCGAAGCCGCGCGGGATGTCCTCGATCACGCCCCCGACCTGGAAGTAGCGCGTGTGCATCCGCGCCCCGGAGGACATCTCGAACAGGTCGAGGATCAGTTCGCGCTCGCGCAGGCAGTACAGGAAGATCGACGTGGCGCCGAGGTCGAGCACGGATGTGCCCAGCCAGATCAGGTGGGAGGCGATGCGGTTGAGCTCGAGGTGGATCACGCGCAGGTACTGCGCGCGCTTGGGCACCTCGACCTCCAGCAGCCGCTCGACGGCGCCGCAGTAGGCCATCGCATTGAAGTAATAGGAGAGGTAGTCCATCCGCTCGATGACCGGGATCACCTTCCAGTAGGCCTTGTCCTCGGCGGTCTTTTCGATCCCCGTGTGCACGTATCCGACGATCGGTTTGAGGTCGCGCACGACCTCCCCCTGGAGCGTCACCAGCAGCCGCAGCACGCCGTGCGTGGCGGGGTGGTGGGGGCCGAAGTTGAGCGTCAACAGCTCGTGCGTGGCCTCGTCGCTGGAGGCGATCGCGTCGGCGCTGACCCCGGGCGCGCCGCCTACCCCCGAGCGATCGAGGGAGATGCTCTGCTCCCGGCGGCGGTAGTCGGAGAGCGTGCTCACCGCGGCGCCCCCAACGTGGGGTTGTCGTTGTAGGTGAAGCGCACCGGCTCGCCGCCGACGGGGAAGTCGCGCCGCTGGGGGTGGCCCTCGTAATCCTCGGGCATCAGGATCCGGCGTAGGTCGGGGTGGCCCTCGAAGACGACGCCGAACATGTCGTACACCTCGCGCTCCTGGTGGTCGGCGGTGGGCCACTCCACGGTCACCGAGTCGACCTCCGGCGCGTCGGTGGGGACCCGCAGCAGCACCGTGAGGCGATCGACGCGGCTCATGTCCAGCAGCTCGTAGTGGACGCCGAGGCGCGGCTCGTGCGGGTAGTAGTCCACGCCGTGCAGGCTCGCCATGAACGCGTATCCCTTGCCCCGCAGGTGCGCGAGCACCGCCCGCACGCACGCCGGGTCGATCTCGACCGTCGCACGTTCGCGGAAGAAGACCGTGTCGAGTACTGCCTCCTCGCCGAGCTCCTCGCGCAGCCCGCGTGCGATGAGCTCCAGGCCCGTCGCGTCAGGCATCGCGCTCCGCTCGGGGGGAGGTCGGGATGGGAGCCCGCCCGCCCTGCCCCCCTCCCGCTTCTACCCGCCCCCCTCCCGCTATCTCCTCCGTGCCGACGGCGTCGTAGCGCTCGCGCCAGCTGGCGTCGGGGTCGTCCTGCACCAGCTTGCGCAGCTTGAGGATGCCGTGCATCAGCGCCTCCGGGCGCGGTGGGCAGCCGGGGACGTGCACGTCGATCGGCATGAACTTGTCGGCTGGCACCAGCGCGTAGTTGTTGAACACCCCCATCGAGCTGCAGCAGGCGCCCATCGAGATCGCCCACTTCGGCTCCAGCATCTGGTCGTACAGCCGCCGGATGATCGGCGCCATCTTGATCGACACGCGCCCCGCGAGGATGATCAGGTCGGCCTGGCGCGGCGAGGCGCGGAACGCCTCGAAGCCGAAGCGCGCGATGTCCATGCGTGGGCCGGCGGTGTGGAACTGCTCCATCGCGCAGCACGCCAGCCCGAAGCCGAGCGGGAAGAACGAGTTGGAGCGTGCCCACGCCACGGCGCGGTCGAGCGTCGTCGTCATTACGCGCTCTTCGACGTGGCGTTCGAGCTCCGCGCCCTCCAGGTGGGCGGGGAGGTTGAGGCCGTCCATCTCGCCGCCGCGCAGCAGCTGCGATGCGTTGAGGCGGGTCACCTCCACTCCAATGCCCCCCTCCGCCACACATACACGAACGCCACAACCAGCAGCACGATGAACACGGCGGTCTCGCTCAGCGCATAGCTCCCGAACGCCCGCAGCTCCACCGCGATCGGGTAGAGGAAGATCACCTCGATGTCGAACAGGATGAACAGCATCGCGATCAGGTAGAAGCTGATCCCGAAGCGCAGCCCCTGCTTGACCTCCGACGGCAGGCCGCACTCGTACGGGTCCTGCTTCTGTTTGATCGCCCGGCGCGGCCCCAGCACTCCGTTGAGTAGCGTGAACGCCCCCCCCACGGCGCCGCCGAGGATCAGGAACACGAGCGCGGGGAGATAGGAACGGAGCACCGCGGCTGTTATACCACCGCACGCCGATGCTTGTGCGAGAGTGTTACATAGTGACGATTGGCGCGAGATCGGGTGGCTGTGGCGGCGTTGCCTCGGGCCTCTGCGGTGCGGCCGGGCGCTTCGCGCTCATCCCGCTTCCCCGCCGCACCCCCCGGGGGACCCGCGGTGAACGAAGCGGTGGCCGTGGGCGCGCTCGCCGCCGCCGCGGTCAACGCGATCCCGATGGCGCTGGGCGGTTGGAGCTGGTACCGCTGGCAGGCCAGTCGTCTCTTCTGGCTGCTGCTGCGCATCGGCCAGGGCGCCGCCGTCGTGTTCGCACTCGCCGTGGGTGTGCTCGCCGCCGCCGGCCACACCTCGAGCGAAAAGCTCTTCTACCTCTACGCCCTGCTTCCCCTGGCGGTCGCCTTCGTCGCCGAGCAGCTGCGCATAGCATCCGCCCAAACGATCCTCGACCAGCGCGGTCTGGAGAGCGCCCAGCAGGTCGGCGGGCTGTCCGAGGCCGAGCAGCGGGCGGTAGTCGCGGCGATCGTCCGCCGCGAGCAGGGCATCATGGCCCTCTCCGCCCTCGTGGTCGTGTTCCTGCTGCTGCGCGCGGCGGAAACCGCGCACGGGATTTGAGAGCATCGGGCCTCGCCGGCGGGCCATCCGTGGGCGCGGGAGCGACCTCAGCGCACGATCAGCGTGGCGGTCATCCCCAGCACCGCCTGGTTGCCGACGGTGCTCGCCAGCAGGTAGCGGCCGGACGCCAGCGGCTGGGTGATCACCGACCCGCACTTGCCGGGGAGCAGCGTGGGGATGTCGGTGAGCGTCGTCCGTTCGCTGGAGTCGAGGGTCCCTCGCTGCAGCGCCACGTTGTGCGTGAGGATGCCGCGGTTGCACGCCGTGATCGTCACTGGCCCTGCCGGCACGCTCACCGTCTGCGGCAGGATGCGGTACTCCTCGAGCGTGAGCGCCAGGTGGTGGCCCGCCACGTGGACCGTGCGCCCAGCCCCGCAGCCTGCCAGCAGGAGCGGCGCGAGCAGCGCCGCTGCGAGGGGGCGGGGTCGCATCCGGCGAGCCTATATATTCCGCCTCGCATGAGCGCCCAACTGAAGCCTCGCATCAGCCCCCAACTGACGCCGCGCACGAGCGCCTCACTCAAGCTCGCCACCACGCTCGCGGCAACCGCCATCGCGGCCGTCGGCGTCGGCGCCTGCGGTACGCAGGGCATCCAGCTCTCCAAATCCAGCCCTTACTACAACGGGGCCGCGCTGTTCCTGCAGCGCTGCTCGGGCTGCCACACGCTCTCCGTCGTGGGCGCCCAGGGCTCGGCGACCAGCATCAAGGATCGCCTGCGCACCAACGGTCCCAACTTCGACTTCCGCAAAGAGCAGTACAACCAGGTTCTCTACGCGATCCGCAACGGCGGCTTCTCCGGCGCGATCATGCCGCAGGACATCTTCCTCGGCGTCCAGGCCCAAGAGGTCGCCGCGTTCCTCGCCAAGTACGCAGGCCTGCAGGCCCCGCAGGTGCCGTCGATCGAAAACACGGCGATCCCGGGCTCCTCCGAAAGCTCCACGACCACCACCAAATAGGGCGCTGCCCCGAGGCTTGGTCGCGTGCTCGACATCAAGCTGATCCGCCAGCAGCCCGAGGAGGTGCGGGCGGCGCTCGCGCGGCGCGGGGCGGGTGAGGGAGGCGCCGCTGCCGGCCTCGACCGCGTGATCGAGTTGGACGAGCGCCGCCGTGCGCTGATCCCCCAGCTGGAGGAGCTGCGCTCGCGTCGCAACGCCGCCGCCGACGCGATTGCCCGGGCCAAGCGCTCCGGTGAGGACGCCGCGGCGGCGATCGCCGAGCAGCGCGAGTTGGGCGCGCGGGAGAAGGAGCTGGCGCAGGGGCTCGCCGCCGTGGAGGCGGAGCTCGACGCGGCGCTGCTGCCGCTGCCCAACCTGCCCGACCCGACCGCCGCCCCCGGCCCGGAGGACGAACTGGTGCGGATCGTGGGGGAGGCCGGGCTGGGCGGGCTCGTCGTGGGCGGCTCCGGGGTGGACGGGCTCAGCGGGGGAGAGTCCGGGTTGGGTGAGGCCGTCGTGGGCGGCCCTGGGGTGGACGGGCTCAGCGGGGGGAAGTCCGGGTTGGGCGGGTTGGTGGGTGGCTCTGGGGCGGGCGGGCCTCAATTCCCCCCCCGCGACCACCTGGAGCTGGCCGGTTCGCTGATCGACATGGACCACGCCGCCAAGCTGTCGGGTGCGCGCTTTGCCTATTTCAAAGGCGACCTCGTGCTGCTCGAGCTGGCGCTGGTGCGATGGGCCCTCGAGAAGCTCCGCGCGCATGGCTTCGAGCCGGTGATCCCGCCGGTGCTGGTGCGCGAGCGGGCGCTGTACGGCACCGGCTTCCTGCCCGACACCGAGCAGCAGATCTACAGCCTCCCCGCCGACGATCTCTTCCTGGTGGGCACCTCCGAGGTCGCGCTCGCCTCGCTGCACGACGAAGAGATCCTCGACGCCGAGCGCCTGCCGCTGTGCTACGCCGGCTTCTCCCCCTGCTTCCGCCGGGAGGCCGGCGCCGCCGGCAAAGACACGCGCGGTATCTTCCGCGTGCACCAGTTCGACAAGGTCGAGATGTTCAGCTTCGTCGAGCCCTCCGCCTCGGGCGCCGAGCACGAGCGGATCCTCGCGATCGAGGAGGAGATCCTCGGCGAGCTCGGCATCCCCTACCGGGTGGTCAACATCGCCGTGAACGACCTCGGCGTCCCCGCCGCCAAGAAGTACGACTGCGAGGCGTGGCTGCCCTCCCAGGGGCGCTACCGCGAGCTCACCTCGTGCTCCAACACGACCGACTACCAGGCGCGGCGCCTCAACATCCGCGTGCGCCGCGACCGAAGCCGGGAGACACTCGCCTCCGGCGAGCATCCCCGTTTCGGCCAGCGCGTCGAGATGCTCCACACGCTCAACGGCACCGCGGTCGCCGTCGGGCGCACGATCGTCGCGTTGCTGGAGAACGGCCAGCGCGAAGACGGCTCGGTCGTGCTGCCCGCGTGCCTGGCGTCGTTCGGCGCGCCGCCGGAGCTGCCCCACCGCGGGTAGTCGCGGGGCATGGATGCCTCGCGCCCAGCACGTCGTGCCCCGCACTGCGCCGCGCGGACGATCCCGAGATGAAACTCTAGATCCGCTCCAGCGCGTACCCGATCTCCAGGCCCGTGGAGTCGACGATGTCGTCTACGCGCTCTTCGTGCAAGACGCGGTAGCCGGCCTGCGCGAACAGCTCGAGCCACCGCGCATGCGGGAGCAGTCGCTGGGTCGTCACCGAGTGCAGCCAGATGTAGTAGTTGTAGTAGCCCTTCCCCTGGCGGTCGCTTCCGAGGAGCTCGCCGCGGCCTTCCTCGTAGGGGTTCGACACCTCGACGATCAGCAGCTTCGCGTTGGGGAAGCGGGTTCCGAACGAGCGCAGGAACTCGACTGTCCCCTGCACTCCGCGCTGACCGACGATCTCGTGCAGCACGAACGCCGACACGACGAAGTCCACCTCCTCGCTCGGCACGTAGTCGGGCGCCGAGGCGTGCTCGATCGCGATGCGGTCCTCCATGCCAGCTTTGCGCACGTGCGCCCGCGCGTCCTGCACCGTCTCCTGCGCCAGCTCCACGCCGATCGCGCGCAGGCCGGGGTGCTGGGCGCACAACGTGATCAGATACAGCGCGCTGCCGCAGCCGTAGTCCAGCACGACCCCCTCGGAGGCGCCGAGGCGCTCGATCAGCCGCAGCGTGATCGGCACGGCGTCGTAGATCGCGATCCGCGCGCTGCCGCTCGCCACGCGCAGGTGGTTGCGCTCGATGCTCCCGTCCCCCTCGCGCATCAGCCTGCCGACGCCTTTGAAGAGCTCGCGGTAGCCCTCCATCAAGAGCTCCAGCCAGCCGTGCGCCGCGCGCAGCTCGGAGAGGTCTTCGGCGAGGCGGTACGTCCCGGCCTCCCGCACCAGCGCGCCCTCGGAGTGCAGCGCCTGCAGCAGCGCGCCGGTCAGCTCGCTCGCGGATGCGCCGCCCGGGGCCAGGCTGTCCGGCGAGCCCAGCCGCTGCGCGAGCTCCTCGGCGCTGACGCCCTGCTCCAGCGCGCTCAGCAGCGGCTCGTCTTCGAGGATCGCCATCAGCAGCTCCGCCGTCGCCCACCCGGCGAGGTAGTCGAGCGCTCTCAGCAGCGTCGGGCGGAAGGCCGCGCGGTCGATTGCTGCAGGCGTGACGTCGGCGATTGTCTGGGTGCTCATGTGGGCGTCTCCCGTAGAATCAGTAGGTATAACGATGGTATGTATTGAGCGAGGGTGGGGGTTGTTATAAAAAATTTGGAAGGCGTGTGCATTTGTTATACGGACTTTAAAAAGTTACATATACACCCCGCCCTCGTTTTTGACGATCCCGTCCGCCGTGTCCGCCTGCATACCCGCCTCATGCAGGAATACACGCCTCCTTCGCGATCGCCTTCAACCCGGCGATCAGCCGGTCGGCGCCTCCCTGGAGGCTCACGCCGATCCGCAGCCCCGCGGGCTCCCCGAGCGGGGCGGTCGAGGCGACGATCACGTTCCACCGCCCCGCCAGCGTCTCCCGGATCGACGCCGCCTCGGCGGGCGAGGAGCACCTGACGAACACGAAGTTCGTCTCGCTGTCGTGCACGCGCTCGAACAGCTCCAACGCCCGCAGGCGCGCGATCAGCTCGGCGCGCAGCGTGCTCACCTCGCGCGCATGGCGGCGGGGGAAGTCCGGGTCGCTCTCCAGCGCCCCGATCAGCGCTTCCGCCGCCAGCCCGCTCGTCGTCAGGTACGCCTGTCGCGCGCGCAGTCGCGCGATCAGCCGCTCCTCGCCGATGAGGCAGCCGATCCGCAGCCCCGCCAGGCCGTACGCCTTCGAGAACGAGCGGAACACCATCAGGTTGGGGTGCTCCGCCAGCCATTCCATTCCGGGCGCGTGCGCGCAAAAGTCCGCGTATGTCTCGTCCAGCAGCAGGTACGCCGAGCGCCACAGCAGCGTGCGCAGCGACTGCGGCGTGAACGCGTTCGCGGTCGGGTTGTTGGGGCTCGCCAGCATCACCAGCCGGCCGGCCGCCGCCGCCCCGAGCAACTCGCGCGGGAGCGCGTGCTCGGCGGTCAGCGCGAACGCCCTGCAGCGGTGGTTGAGAGCCGCCGCGCGGTCGCCATACCCGTCGAAGCCCGGCGTGACCGTGTAGGGGTCGCCCAGCTCGAGGATGCACAGGTCCGCCGCCTCGTCGACGCCGGTGGTGAGAATCAGCTGCCGCGGGTCCACGCCGAGGTGATTGGCCGCGGCGGACGTCGCCTGCGCCAGCGCCTCGTGTGGATAGATGTGCCCCCGCGCGATCGCCGCATGCACTCGTGCGACCGCGCCCGGTGGCGGCCCGCGCAGCGCCTCGTTGCGGTCCAGCTGCGCCACCTGGCTCTCCGCGCAGGGATCCCCCACTTGGCTCTCCGCGCAGGGATTCGCCACCTGGCTCTCCGCGCAGTGAGCCGCCACCTGGCTCTCCGCGTAATGAGCCGCCACCCCCGTCATCGCGCGCCACCGCCCTGGGCGAGGGGCGTCATCACCTGCGCGCCATCGCCCGCGGGTGCCGCACATGGCAATCCCAGCGTCCCCATCCCAGCGGTGAGCAGCGCGCGCATAGCACGCGCGGTGCGCGCATCTGCTTCGGTCGCGAGGTAACGGCGGCTCAGGTGCCCATAGAAGCGCGCGAGCTCGTACACGTCGAGCTGCTCCACCGCACGCGCCAGCAGCCGGCGGTGGACCTGGGACTGCATGACCGTATGGCGGTACTCGACATCCTCGGGCGCCGGGTCGGGCGGGCCGTCGTGGCGGGGATCCCAGGCGTGCACCGCGGCGCGCGCGAGCTCCCACCCCACACCGCCGGTGAGGTCAAGCATCTCCGTCAGGGTGAGATCGACGGGCTTGCGCGTGGGGCGGCCGAGGTAGAAGCCCATCGCGATCAGCGCCGCGAGGCCGCGCGCCTTGAAGCGTCCCTCGCTGCGGGCGGCCAGCTCCCTCAACGCCGGCGCGGCGGTGAGCCGCTCGAGCATCCCGTCGATCAGCGGTGGCCTGCCGTTGCTCGACTTCACCGCACCGCCCTCGACCGTCACCATCCCGTAGATCACGTTGCTGCTCGGGTGTCGCCTCGGGTGGCGCGGCTCACGTGAGGATCCGTTCGCCCAGAGCCGGTGCTCGTCGGCGCCGGGGGGGCTCTCGACAGTGCCGGACGGATTCTCCGCGTCCGTACGCGCGGATCCATCGCCGTGCATCAGGCGCTCGTGGTAGCGCACGTATGCCTGCCACTCCTCGCCCACCAGCTCGATCGTGCAGGTCTCGCCGAGCGTCTCGTGCAGGGAGCGCCACAGCGCGATCGTGCGCAGGTGCTGGGTGGGGAAGCCGTCTGCGCGTGCCAGCAGCAGCCGCGGGTACTCCTCCTCGCGCGTCTCGTACACCACCGCTCCGCTCTGCGTCCGCGTCAGCACCCCGCCGGCCACGCCGCGGTCGAGGATCCACCGCGTGAGCGGGCGCGAATCGGACTCGTACACCAGCCGGTCGATGCTCACGCCGAGCGCCGCCAGCGTCTCCTCCTGGCCCTCCAGTGCCCACCCGCGCAGCCGCTGCCAGCGCTCCACGATCTGCGGATCGCCTGCGCTCATCCGCTCCAGCAGCTTGTCGGCGAGGTCATTGCGGACTGCCGCCTCGGCGCTCAGCGCCGGATCCTCGGTGCCCTCGGCGTCTGGCCGCTCGGCCAACCGCCCGGCGTAGCGCCCGAAGCATTCGCCCACGAAGTGGTCGCTCTTGACCCCGAGGCCGCGTGGGGTGACGTGCCCGGGCAGCTCCATGTAGCCCGCCAGCGCTTCGCCCATGCTGCGGCAGTAGTCGCTCACCTGGCTCTGGCGTGTAACTCGTGCGCCCGCCGCCGTGAGCGCCCCCGCGAGCGCCTGGCCGAGCGCGATGTTGCGCAGGTGGCCGATGTGCAGCGCCTTGGTGGGGTTGGCATCGCAGAAGTTGACTACCACCTCGGCTCCGTCCAGCAGATCGTGCGTATCCAGTGCCCCCTCCTCGCCGGCCTCCAACCGCTCGCCCACCCGCGCGAGCGCCGAGTCTGCGAAGCGCACCGTCAGCGAGCCTCCGCGCGCGCTCACGGTGGCCACGTCGGGGAGCGCGGCGAGCGCCTCGCGCGCGGCGGTCAGCTGGACGGTGTCCGCCCCGCAAGACTCGACGTCGTCGACGTCGCGGGCGCTGCCGCGGAAGATCTGCGCGTCGGCCCCCCTACGCGGGTTGTGGAGCGGGATCACCGAGAAGGCGGCCTGCGGCGCAAGCGCGATCAGCGCCTGTAAGAGCCGATCGATCACTTCACGGGCCGTGGTGGAGGAGGCATGGGCTGTGACGGCGGAGGTACGCCCGGCGGGGCTCTCGCGTTGCTCGTGGGTCCCACCATGGACGGCGTTCGGGTCGAGACCCTCGTGGATCCCACGATGGACGGCGTTTGGGTGCAGACAAGAGGTACGCCCGGCGGGGCTCGAACCCACATCGGCGGCTTAGAAGGCCGCTGCTCTTAGACCGGCGACTCGCGAGGGCTTTCTCGTACCAAGCGACCGCGACGCGGCAGATAGCCGCCGGCTGGCGAGCTTCGCGGGCACGTGGCCCCGAGCTCGTCGCCGGTTGAGTGACTACACCTGGAGATTCGGCGCCACTGTTGTCGTGGCCGTTAGCCAGTTGAGCTACGGGCGCATGGGACGGTCTGATCGCCATTCATCCGAGGGTAAGCCCGGTCTGGGGGTCCCGCAACGCAAATTGCGGGGAGTCGCCGTTCGCCGTTCGCCGGCGCCCTGCGAACACCCGTGTTTTCCCTGCATACATGGGAAATTCGGAGCAGGATCAGCCGATCGTCGGAGCCCGAATAGTGGGAAACAACGGGGCGAGCGAGTTTCCGACTCCGGCCGAAACCCCGGGAAACACCTGCCTACAGCTGGCGAGATAGGCTGGACATTGAGAAGATACTGTCGAAGGCAAAGATCAAGCTTGCCGCTGAGGAGGCCGATCGCCGGCATCCTCGCGACGTTGGCAACTTTCACGCGGATAGGGAGAGGGTCACGTGCAGGGGCCAGGGGGTTCGGTGGACGACGACGAGCGCACACGCATCTTCAGGGCGATGGCCGCGGCCCTCTCGGAGCAGGGCGGGGGCATGGGCGGGGGCGGCGGGTCGGGCGGGGGTGGATGGGGGGGATCCATTGCACTCGCGGACGTCGCCGCGCGGGCCGGGCTCTCGCCACGCAGGCTCCGCGCGCAGTTCGCCGACGTCGAAGCGTGCTTCCTCGCGGCTTTCGAACGGTGCTCGGAGCACGCCGGCACGGCGATGGCGGAGGCCTACGCCGGCGAGCATGGGTGGGTCGAAGCGGTCAGATCCGCTTTGGCTGCCGCGCTCGAGCTGATCGAGCGGGAGCCCGACCTGGCGCGCCTGTGGATCATCTACGCGCTCGGTGCGGGTCCGCGCGTGCTGAGCAGTCGCGCCGTGGCGATCGCGACACTGGCGGAGTACGTCGATCGCGGACGGCTGGAGTCGAGGGTCCGCGCCGAGCCTCCCGCGATCACGGCCGAGGGGGTGGTGGGCGCGCTGCTGGTGGTTCTGCAGACGCGTCTGCTGGCGTCCCAGCCCGAGCCGCCCGGTGCGCTGCGGGGTGAGCTGATGAGCCTGATCCTGCTCCCCTATCTGGGTAGCGTGGCCGCGAGGCGCGAGTTGACCCGGCCCGCTGGCCGATCTCCGGCCGGTCGCCGTGCGCAGCCTCCGCACAGCGGGCGCGCGGCGATGGGGGGCGCGGGTCCGCGGCTCACCTACCGCACCGCCCGCGTCCTGACGGCGATCGCCGAGCGGCCCGGATCGAGCAATCGCGAAGTCGCCAACCGCGCCGAGGTCGTCGACCAGGGGCAGATCTCCAAGCTGCTCAGTCGCCTGGAGGCCCAGGGTCTGATCGCCAACGTCGGCGGCGGCGGTCTGCGCGGCGCCCCCAATGCGTGGGAGCTCACGCTCCGCGGCGAGCAGCTCCAGCATACGGTCGCGCACATGGCCGCGATCCCGGAGCGCTCCGGGCGTGGGTAGGTGTTAGGGGACTGTGAGGGTAGGGGTGTTAGGGCACCCTAATTAGGCGAGCCTAACCTGTGCTAGGGTTTCCGCTGAAACCATAACCTAGTAACGAGGTCGGGATTTGGAGCCTTCCGAGCAGCAAGTGCCCCGCCGGCGCCTGGCGGGCACACAGGCGAGCATGTATGTGTGGACCGCCGTGGTGCTGGCGGTGTGCGTGACCGCGGTGATCCTCGGCTGGCATGCGCGCGGGGGCACGCCCGACCCCACGGATGCCTCCAACCACATGAGCCGCACGAACGCGGTGCTCGACAGCGGCGTGCTGGTGTTCCGCGAGGGCCTGGAGACGATTCTCGTGCTGGCCGCGATCACCGCCAGCTTCCTGGGCTCCAACCGCGCCTATCGCAAGCCGGTGGCGGTCGGCGGGGGGCTCGCGCTGCTGGCGTCGGTGGGCACCTGGTTCGTGGCGGTGTGGTTCATCGGGATGTTCGGCGGCAGCGGCCTCACGGTGCAGGCCGCGACGGGCATCCCGGCGATCATCGTGCTGCTGGTGGTGATGAACTGGTTCTTCCACAAGCTCTACTGGACCGGCTGGATCTCCCACCACCACAAGCGCCGCCGCGGCCTGCTCGGCGCGGCGGGGGAAACCGGCGCGCGCGCCACGATCCTCGGCTTCTGCCTGCTCGGCTTCACCTCGGTGTACCGCGAGGGCTTCGAGATCGTGATCTTCCTGCAGGCTCTGCGCGAGCGCTTCGGCTCGAGCGTCGTGCTGGAGGGCGTGGTGCTCGGCCTGCTGTTCACCGCCGCCACGGGCGTGCTGACCTTCGGGCTGCACCAGCGGCTGCCGTACAAGAAACTGCTGATCATCACCGGCGGGATGCTGCTGCTGGTGCTGTTGGTGATGGTCGGCGAGGAGGTCAACGAGATGCAGCTCGCGGGCTGGATCGGGACGACCCCGATCCCCGGGGTGAGCCTGCCCGGCTGGATGGGCACGTGGTTCTCGATCTTCCCCAACGTCGAGACGATCGTCGCCCAGGTGGCCGCGGTGGGGTTGGTGGTCGGCTCCTACTTCGCCGCCCAGTACATGCGCGTCTGGCGCCCCCGCCAACGTGGCGAGCAGGTGGCTCATCGCGCGGAGGCCCCGCCGAGCCGTATCGAGACGCCCCCGCGCCGCGCCGGTGAGGTCGTCATCCCGCGGTAGGTGGGAGGGGTCAATCTCGCGTGCCCTACCCGAGCCGGAACGCCAGCGACCGCGCGGACCCGTGCGCAGGGGTGAGCGTGAGCCGGTAGCGCCCCGCGGGGAGCGTGCCGCGGCCTCGCAGATGCGTGCGGTCGCGGCCGCGGGCGGCGGTGAGTGTGAGCCCGCCCGGCGCTGAGACCCAGCGCGGCCGTCCGTCGACGCGAACGAGCCGCGTGAGCGTGACCTGCACCCGCGCGCGGCCGCTGAGCGTGAAGGCGAAGGCCACCTGGGAGACGGTGGGCACCCCGCGCGCGATCACCGCGCTCGCACGCGCGGTGAGCCCGAGGTTCGAGATGCGGACTGCGCCGTGGCCGGAACCGGCTTTGCCGCTGTCCGCGGTGGTGGAGCCGCTGCCGATGGCGGAGCTGTGCGGCGAGGGGTTGCCGGCACCGCCGCCGCCCCCGCCAGCGCCCGCGTTGCCTGTGGTGACTGTCCCTTCACCGCTGCCTTTCGAGCCCGTTTCAGGCGGCGCCGGTTCTTCTTCGGGCGGACCTTCGGCCTGTTCCCTTTCTTTGGCTTTCCTCGCCGCTTCTTCTTCGGCTTTCCTGGTGGCCGCTTCTTCTTCGGCTTTCAGTTTGGCGGCCGCTTCCGCTTCGGCTTTCTCCGTGGCTTCTTCGGCGTGTTTTGCTTCGATGGCCTTCCTTTCCGCTTCGGTGAGCGGCTTGAATGCCCCGACCCCATTGGGCGTGCCGACGCCCGCGGGGCCGTTGTAGCCCGGGCCCGCGTTGCAGATCAGTGCGCCTTTCCCGCAGTCGAAGGCGAACCGCGAGGAGAGCGGATTCAGGGAGCCGTTGCAGGATGCGTAGAGGTCGTCGCATTCGCCGTTGCCGCCCGAGGTGATGGGGTGCAGCAGGCCTGTTTCCAGGTGTTCGTAGAGCGTCTGCGCCGGGTATTCGACGCCGTGCGAGCCGCCGGCGAGCGCGAACATCGAGGCGATGATCGGCGAGGCGACGCTGGTGCCGCCGATCGGCCACCATCCGAGCGGGGTGTTGACGACCACGATTTTTTTGCCCACCGCTTCTTCGTGGAAATCGGGGACCGAGTCGTAGACGGCGACGCCGCTGTAGGGGTCGGCGTCGGCTGAGACGTCGGCGACGGCGCGTTTGGCCGCGTTGCCGGTGCCACAGCCGACCTTCGCCCAGTCGGGCACGTCGCGCTGCCATTCGGGGGCCGAGAACTGCGTGCTGCAGCCGCCGCCACCGGCGCCGTAGTTTTCTTCGCCGCCGCGGGGATCGTCGTTCCAGACGGTCTCTTCCTTCCACGCATCCTCCGAGAAGCCGAGGCGGGTGCCGCCGACGGCGACCACGTGAGGCGATGCCGCGGGGTAGTCGGCGCCCGCGTAGTATTCTTCTTCTTCGGCTTCCGCGGCATTGGTCCAGTTCAGGTAGCCGTCGTCGCCCGCGGCGGCGGCGATCACGGTGCCGGGGTGGTTGAAGGCGCCACTGTCGAGCAAGGGTTCGGATCCGCCCCAGGAGTTCGAGACCTCGGTGTCGGCGGCGGTCGTCCCTTCCCGGCCGAGGCGCACGGCCGTTTCCTCGGCCGCTTCGAGGTCTTCATAGGAGTCGGTGTTGGCCTCGACGAGCACGATGTGGCAATGCAGCTGGCAGATCGCATCGGCGGTCTCGATGTCGGTGGAGATCTCGACCGCCCAACCCTCGGCTTCATCCACCTGTTCGCAGGCCGCTTCGCGCTCGGCTTTGGTTGCTTTCGTGTCTTCGCAAACCGTGAGCTCTTCTTCGCGTTCGGATTCGCTCGTGGGGAATGGCGGGTGGCCGCGTTCGCCGCGCTGGTTGACCTGCTCGAAGCAGCCGTTCGCTTCGGTGCACGCTTCGATGCCGAATTCTTTGTCGTAGACGCCCAGGTCGGCTTCGGCTTCGGGGTCGTTGTAGGCATCCACGAGCGCGATCGTCTGCGGCGCGGACGCGGGCGCTTCGGCGGGTTCGCCGGGGAAGTAGGCGGCGCGCAAGTCCACCGGGCGCAGGCCGTAGGCGCCCCCTTTGGGCGAGGTTTCGAGCGGACCCACGCGGGTCATCCCCAGCGGGTGGGTGTGCGCGCGCGCTTCGGCGGTCGCCGGCACGAGCTCCACGGCGAGGCAGCCCGCGTGGCGGCGCGCCGGCGCGCGACACGCCGGGCGCGTCAGGTAGTCGGAGGCGGGCAGCGGCGCGACCGAGCCCGCCGCGGTGGTGGGCAGCGAAAGCGCGGGCAGCACGCCGACGAGCAGCACGCCGGCTGCCGAGAACATGGCTGAGCGATTGCGCATTTTGAGCATCTCGGAGCGCCGCACCTCGATCTGATCCACCTTGCAATAATCGACGGTAGCGGGTCAATGTATGAGGGGTCGCGCACTGGACGGACGGACGAAGGTCCACGCCACACCAGCGCCCGGCCTTTCACTCTCTCATTGAAAGAAGAGGCCCGACCGAAGCCGGGAGACACGCGCCTGCGGCGCGAGGTCCCGTTTCGGCCAGCCGGCCTAACGGCCGACTGCGCCACCCTCTAGGCTGAACGCCAATGTCGCGCATGCTCGGCATCGTCCCCGTTCCAAACTCGCGCTCGCGCCAGGAGGCGCTGGAGCGTCGCCGCGAGGCGAGTCTCGTGCTGGAGATGGCGAGGCTCCTGCTGAAGGGGGAGAACCTTGCGCAGGTGCTGCCGACGGCGGCGGCGCGGATGGCGCAGGCGCTGGAACTGCAGTCGGCGGCGATCGTGATGGAGGCGGTGGAGCCGGACGCGCGCAGCGTGGCGTTCCCGCTGCGCGAGGGCGACCGCCGCCTGGGCACGGTCGTGGTCGGGGCCGACAGCTCCGAGCGCAGCCTGTACCGCCTGCAGGAGCGGGTGGTGCCGGCCCTGGAGGCGCTGCTGAGCGCGGCGTTGGAGCGCGAAACGCTGCAGGGCGGGGTGGTGGAGACGGCGGCGCTGCGCCAGGCGGACGTCGTCAAGACCGCGCTGCTGCGGGCGGTGTCGCACGACCTGCGCAGCCCGCTGACGGCGATCTCGACGGCGGCGGAGGCGATCGCGCTGCCGGGTGTCTCCGCGCCCGAGCGCGAGGAGCTGGCGAGCGCGATCCTCGCCGAGACGCGCAGGCTCTCGCGCCTGGTGGACAACCTGCTGGACCTCTCGAAGCTGGAGGCGGGCGCGGCGGAGCCGCGACGCGAGTGGCTGTCGATCGAGGAGATTATTGGGATGGCGCTAGAAGATCTAGCGCCACCACCGCCCCCACCCACCCCGGCGCTTGAGGACCTCGCGCCACCACTGCCCCCACCCACCCCGGCGCTTGAGGACCTCGCGCCACCACCGCCCCCACCCACCCCGGCGCTCGAGGACCTCGCGACGCCGCCGTCCACCAACAACGCAACCCCTCCCCCCTCCTCCTCCTCCTCTCCCTCCCAATCCCCGCACGAGGAGTTCCACGTCACGATCGACCGCGACCTGCCCCTGGTGCGCGCCGACTCCACGCAGCTGGAGCGGGCGTTTGTGAACGTGCTGGAGAACGCGCGGCGGCACTCCGGCGGCCACCCGGTGTCGGTGCGGGCGCGTGTGGTGCGGACGATGGCGGGCGAGGGGGACCGCCTGATCGTGCGCGTGGTCGACCGCGGCCCGGGGATCCCGCCGGCGCAGCTGGAGCGCGTGTTCGAGCCGTTCTACAGCGCCGGCACGGCACGCGGCGGGCGCCGTGGCTCGGGCCTCGGGCTGGCGATCGCGCGCGGCTTCCTCGAAGCCAACGGGGGCTCGCTGCACGTCGAGTCGCTGCCGGGGCAGGGGGCGACGTTCGTGTTCGAACTGCCGCTGGAGCGGGCCGGGCCGGAGGCGGTCGCGGCGGTGGCAGCCCGGGTGTCGGGGGCGGATGGCAACTAGAGGGTGGCGCAGCCGGCCGGAGGCCGGCGAGCTGGGCCCCTCTTCTTCGATTGACGCCGCCCCGGCAAAGCTGCGGGTGCTGGTGGTCGACGACGAGTTGCAGATCCTCCGAGCGCTGCGAGTCGTGCTGCGCGAGGCCGGCTTCGAGGTGATCGCCGCGCAGAGCGCCCCGGAGGCGCTGGACCTCGCGGCGGTGAAGGCCCCGCGCGCGGCGATCGTGGACCTCGTGCTGCCCGGTGGCGACGGCGTGGAGGTGACGCGCAGCCTGCGCGAGTGGAGCGAGATGCCGATCCTCGTGCTCTCGGCGGTGGGCGAGGAGGAGCAGAAGGTGCGGGCGCTTGAGGCGGGGGCGGACGACTACATCACCAAGCCGTTCGGCACGCGCGAGCTGGTGGCGCGCCTGCGCGCCGCGCTGCGCCGCAGCGAAAGGGTGGCCGGCGAGGACGGGCAGCCGACGATCGCCGCGGAGGGCCTGGAGATCGACCTCGCCGCGCACGCGGTGCGCCGCGAGGGCGAGCCGGTGCATCTGACCCCGATCGAGTTCGAGCTGCTGCGCGTGCTGGCGCAGAATCGCGGGCGGCTGATGACGCACAAGGCGCTGCTGACGGAGGTGTGGGGGCCGGGGTATGTGGACGACATGCAGGCGCTGCGCACGCACATCGCACGGCTGCGAGGGAAGATCGAGCCGCCGGGCGGGCGCCCCCGCTACATCCTCACCGATCCGGGCGTGGGGTACCGGTTTTCGGGATAGGGCAGTCCCTGCGGATGATGTCTCAGTTTTTGGGCATAAACCACCGACTGGACCTGTGGGCAGTGACCAGATGGAAAGCTATGAGTGGTCCAGTAGCTGGTTTGTTCGCCCAATGTACTGACAGGAATCGGGCTGCTGCCCATTCCATCGGTCCGCGCGGGCCCGCGACACAGGGCACGGGGATGACTATTTTGCCTGGCGTGCGCCTGCTCCTCGCGTTCCTGTGCGCTTCCCTCTGCGTGCTGGCAGCTGCTGCGGTGGGTGCCGCCGGTGCCCCGACCACCGGCTTCCTCGCCGCCCCCACCGAACAGCTCGCCGTGCCGGGGATGGCGGCTGGTGCCGAGGTCACCCCCGAAGGCGATCTGTACACCGGGTGGGCCGAGTACGAGCTGCGCTTTGGTGAGCGCCTCCAAGAGTGGTACCAGCCGACGCGCATTCTGCCCGACCCGGGGGTGGCGCTGCTCTCCAGCGCGCTTGCCGACGGGCCAGTCCGCTACACGGTGACGCTGTTCGCGGTCCCGGTCGGCGGCCGGCCGGTGGCGTACGAGACGGTGACGGCCGCCAACGGCTCCGGGCGGCCGCGTGAGGCGCGGGTGGGGATGGTGGTCGCCGACACCCGCGGCCGGCAGATCCGCGGCCCGCACGGCGTGCTCACGGGGGCGTTCCGCTACGAGCGCCCGGTGAGCGGTGGGAGCCGGGGGGCCTACGAACAGCCCGGCCAGCGGTTCTCCGCCGCGTTCGCCTATTCCGTCGCGGGGCGCGACCTCGACCGCTCCGGCCTGCTGCTGGCGCGCGGCCCGGCGGCGCCCAGCCGACCGCTCGCGACCCCCGCGCGGAGCTCGCCCACCGCTCCCCACGACGGCAGGGTGTTCAGCGCCCGCCTGGCGGCGCACGGCAGTGTGAGCTTCACGTGGCAGATCCCGCTCGACCCCGCCCCCCCCAGCGCCGCCGCCGACGGTGCCCTCGACGCCATGCCGCTGGGCGCCGCGCGCGCTGCGCTGCGCTCGCTGTGGGCCGCCCAGGAGGCGGGGGCGATGCGCATCGATGTGCCCGAGGCGAAGGTGGACACGACCTACAGAGCCGCGATCGCGGAGATCCTCGAATCGCGCATCCAGACCCCCATCGGCTGGGAGCAGAGCCCCAACCGCCTGCAGTACCGCGCCTTCTGGATCCGCGACGCGGCGATCGAGACGGAGGCGCTCGACCTCGCGGGGCTGCACGCGGCGGCGGCGCAGAACCTGAGCTTCATCGACGCCTTCCAGCAGGCCGACGGCCTCTTCATCAGCCAGGCCGGGCAGTACGACGGGTGGGGCGAGGCGCTGTGGGCGCTCGCTCAGCACGCCGAGCTCTCGCAGGAACCCGCGTATGCCGCCGCGCGGCTCGGCCGGATCGGCGCCGCGATCGGCTGGCTGTCCGCGGCCGACGCGGCCGATCCGCTGGGGCTGCTGCCCGCCAGCAACCCCGACGACAACGAGCTGGCGTACGGGCACATCACCGGCGACGACCTGTGGGCGGCCGCCGGGCTGCGCTCGGCGATCGCTGTCGCCACGCTGGCGGGGCAGAGCGCCGACGCCGCAGCATGGACCGCCATCGACGCCCGCTTCGAGGCCGCGCTCGACCGCGCGATCGCGGCGGCCGTCTCCCGTGAAGGGCACATCCCCCCGGTGCTCGACGCGAAGGGCGGCCAGGATTGGGGCAACTACTGGGCGGCCTTTCCCGTGCAGGTGCTCGGCGCCCGCTCGCCCGCCGTGACGGCCACGCTGCGGTGGGCGCGGGCGCGCATGGCCGAGGGTCTGCCCACCTACCTGGGGGGCAGTGAGCTGCACGACTACCTGGGCTTCCGGATCTTCCAGACCGAGCTGGCGGCCGGCGACGCCGCGGGCGCGGTTGCCGGGCTGTACTCCGAGCTGGTGCACACCACGGCCACCGACGGCGGCTGGGAGACGGGGATCGCGCCTTTCGGCGGGCGCGCCTCGGCCACCAACCTCGCCCCGCACGGCACGTTCGCCGCCGAATACGTGGCGCTGCTGCGCAACATGCTGGTGGCCGACACGCCCGCCGGCGGGGTGCGGCTGCTCGCCGGCGCGAGCCCCGCGTGGCAGGCGCCGGGGCAGCGCATCGTCGTGACCGCGGCGCCCACCGACCACGGGGCGATCTCCTTCACCGAGCGCTCCACGCGGCGCGGGGAGACCCTCGCCTGGCACGGCGCCCTGGCCCCCGGCACGCCGCTGAGCTGGGTGCTGCCGGCGTGGGCGCGGGACGCGCGCACCGCGAGCGGGCCGGTGAGCGGCGGGGCGATCGCGCTGCACGGCGACTCGGGCTCGCTCACTGTGACGTTCGGCGGTCGCCGTCCGGCGCAGTCCTACGCACGGGCCATGGTCGCGCTGAACGCTGCCTACCGGGCGCACGGCCGCCCCGCGCCACTGGTGGCGGCTTCGTAACGAAATCGTTATACGCGCGAGCAAAATCGTTACACGGCCGTGATGGCGCAGCGAGAATAGTGCACGTATGGACGTGGTGGCGGTGGTGATCGGGATCGCGATGTTCGCAATCCTGCTCGCAATTATCGAGGGGATCGACCGAATATGAGCACGCCTCCGTTGGGCGCGTTCGTCGCGCACATGAGCGGCGCCGACTTCTTCGGCCTGGTCGTCACTGTGCTGATCATCGCCTACCTTTTTTACGCATTGATCCGCGGAGAGAATCTCTAGGCGATGACCTTCTACGGCTGGCTGACGATCGCGCTGTTCGCGATCATCCTCACCCTGCTCGCCCTGCCGCTGGGCAGCTACCTGGCGAAGGTGTACACCGGCCAGCGGGTGTTCCTGACGCCACTGTTCGCGTGGCCGGAGCGGATGCTCTACCGGATCCTGCGGGTGAATCCGAAGCTCGAGCAGGACTGGAAGGCGTACGCGAAAAGCCTGATCGTCTTCTCACTCGCGGGGTGGCTGCTGCTGTACCTGATCCTGCGCACGCAGGACGCCTTCTGGGTGCCCCATGCGCTCAACCCGCTCGGCTACCACTCACCCTCGTGGAACGTGACGTTCAACATCGCCTCGTCGTTCATGACGAACACCAACTGGCAGTACTACAGCGGCGAGACGACGATGAGCTACCTCAGCCAGATGGCGGGGCTGACCGTGCAGAACTGGCTGTCGGCCGGCGTCGGGATCGTTGTCGCGGTCGCACTGGTGCGGGGGCTCGTCGGGCGCAGCGGCAAGAGCCTTGGCAACTTCTGGCAGGACATGGTGCGCACGATCCTGTATGTGCTCGCGCCGCTCTCCGTGCTCGTGGCGCTCGTACTCGCCTCCCAGGGGGTGATCGCCAACCTCTCCGACTACCTGGTCGTTCACACGATCACCGGCCTGAAACAGACGATCGCGATGGGACCTGTCGCCTCACAGTTGTCGATCAAGATGCTCGGCACCAACGGCGGCGGCTTCTTCAACACCAACTCGGCGCACCCCTTCGAAAACCCGACGCAGTTCACCAACTTCTTCGAGATGCTGGCCGTGCTGCTGATCCCGGCGGCGCTGGTGTTCTTCTACGGGCGGATGACCGGCAACCGCCGCCAGGGGTATGCGATCTACGGCGTGATGATGTTCATGTTCCTCGGCGCCGCGTGCGTCGCCTACATCGCCGAGGCGCACGGCTCGCCCGCGCAGCACGCGGCCGGCCTGCACACGGGGGTGATCCACGGATCCGGCGGCGGCAACATGGAAGGCAAGGAGCAGCGCTTCGGGATCGCCGGCTCTGCACTGTTCGACGTCGTCACCACGGTCACCTCATGCGGCGCCGTCAATAGTGCGATCGAGTCGTTCACCGGCATCGGCGGCGCTGTGCCGTTCGCCAATCTGTCGGCCAGCGAGGTGATCTTTGGTGGCGTCGGCACCGGGCTGTACTCGATCCTGCTGTACGTGCTGCTGGCGGTGTTCATCGGCGGGCTGATGGTTGGGCGCACCCCGGAGTGGCTGGGCAAGAAGCTCGAGGCGCGCGAAATCAAGCTCGCCGGCCTCGCCATCCTGATCACGCCGCTGGCCGCGCTGTTCGCCACCGCCCTGGCGACCGCGTCCAAATCCGGACGCGCGTCGATCTCCGAAGTGGCGACCTCCGCCAAGCTCGGTATCCACACGCCGCAGGCTTTCTCCGAGAGCTTCTACGCCTACCTCTCGCAGGCCAACAACAACGGCTCGGCGTTTGCCGGCTACACCGGCTACATCCAACCCAACGCGGGCAACCTCGGCGCGCACGGCATCACCTTCGCCGACCTGCTCGGCGGCTTCGACATGATGTTCGCGCGCTACGCGCCGATTCTGTTCGCGCTCGCGGTCGCCGGCGCGCTCGCCGGCAAGCGCGTCACCCCTGCCGGCCTCGGCACGATGCGCACCGACAACGGCACGTTCGCGGTGTTGCTGATCGGCATCATCGTGCTGGTCGGCGCGCTCACCTTCTTCCCCGCCCTGCTGCTCGGACCGATCGTGCAAGGCCTGACCGGACATTTGTATTGAAATGAAACGCGACATAATCACTTCAGCAATCGGCATCGTGGTGTTCACGATCCTGCTCGGGCTCATCTACCCGCTCGCGATCACCGGCATCAGTCAGGTCGCGTTCCCGGGCAACGCAAACGGGCAGCAGATCAAGGTGGATGGCAAGCTCGTCGGCTCGAAGATCATCGGCCAGAGCTTTGCCAGGCCGGTGATCGGCAGGAACGGCAAGCTCGAGGAAAAGGAAGGAGAGCTCGTCACCGAACCCGACCTGCGTTACTTCCAGTCACGCCCCTCGGCCACCGAAGGCGGGGCCGACAACGCCGCGGCCAGTACCTTCTCCAACCACGGCCCCAATAGTGTGAAGACCAGGGAAGCGAACGAAGAAAACATCAAGTCCTACCTCGAACTGAACAAGAGCCCGATCACCAAGGCCGAATACGACCCCGGGCTGACGGTGGCGAAGATCCCCGTCGACGCGGTCAACAGCTCGGCCTCGGGTCTCGACCCGGAAATCTCACAGGCCAACGCCTGGATCCAGGCGTACCGCATCGCGGCCGTGCGTCACCTGCCGCGTGCCATGGTGGACAGTCTCATATCCAAGTACACATCTGGCCGCGGCCTCGGTTTCTCGGGCGAACCGGGTGTCAATGTGCTCCAACTTAACCTTGCCCTCGCCCGCAATAACTTGGGCGAATGTCTGCGTCTCTTCGGGCGTAGCTCACCACCATCCGGGTGTGGAAGGGTGATAGGGGGTTAGACGATGACTGACGGAGCCATGACCCACGAGCGCCAGGCAGTGTCGCTGTTCCAGCGGGAGATCATCGTGCACGCGCTGATCGACAGCCTCAAGAAGCTCGACCCGCGCGTGCAGGCCCGCAACCCTGTGATGTTCGTCGTCGAGATCGGCTCGGTGATCACGACCGTGACGTGGCTGATCCAGGCGTTCGGCGGCAAGCCGCTCGGCGGCGGGCACCAGCCGGCGTGGTACACGTTCACGATCGCCCTGTGGCTGTGGCTGACTGTGATCTTCGCCAACATGGCGGAGGCGTTCGCCGAGGGACGTGGCCGCGCGCAGGCCGACACGCTGCGCTCGATGCGCAAGGAGACGGTGGCGACGATGCGCGACGGCAGCACGAAGGCCGCCTCGGAGTTGACCCGCGGCGACATGGTGGTGGTGGAGGCGGGCGAGCTGATCCCCGGCGACGGCACCGTCACCGAGGGGATCGCGACCGTCGACGAGTCGGCGATCACGGGGGAGTCGGCGCCGGTGATCCGCGAGTCCGGCGGCGACCGCAGCGCCGTCACCGGCGGCACGCGCGTGACATCCGACCGGATCGTCGTGGAAATCACCCAGGAGCCCGGGCACTCGTTCCTCGACCGCATGATCGCGCTGGTGGAGGGAGCCGAGCGGCGCAAGACGCCGAACGAGATCGCGCTCAACATCCTGCTGGCCGCACTGACGCTGATCTTCATGATCGTGGTCGCGACACTGCGCCCGTTCGGGCTGTTCGCCGGCACGGCGATCCCCGAGACGACGCTGATCGCGCTGCTGGTCGCGCTGATCCCGACCACGATCGGCGCGCTGCTCTCGGCGATCGGGATCGCCGGGATGGACCGCCTCGTGCGCCGCAACGTGCTCGCCCTCTCCGGTCGCGCCGTGGAGGCCTCGGGCGACGTGGACGTGCTGCTGCTCGACAAGACCGGCACGATCACGATCGGCAACCGCCTCGCCTCGGAGTTCATCCCGATGCCGGGCGTGGCCGAGTCCGACCTCGCCGAGGCGGCGCAGCTCTCCTCGCTGGCGGACGAGACGCCGGAGGGCCGCTCGATCGTGGTGCTCGCCAAGCAGTACGGGCTGCGCGAGCACGACATGAGCACGCTGAACGCGACGTTCGTGCCGTTCACCGCGCAGACGAGGATGAGCGGCGTCGACTACGACGGCCAGCAGCTGCGCAAGGGCGCGGGCGACGCGATCGTCGAGTTCGTCAAGCACGAGGGCGGCTCGCCGCCGCCGGAGCTACAGGCGCAGCTGGAGCGGATCGGCCGCGAAGGCGGTACGCCGCTGGCGGTCGCCCGCGACAGCCAGGTGCTGGGCGTGATCTACCTCAAGGACACGATCAAGGAGGGGATGAAGGTCCGCTTCGACCACCTGCGCGCGATGGGCATCAAGACCGTGATGGTGACCGGCGACAACCGCCTGACGGCGGCCAAGATCGCCGAGGAGTCGGGCGTCGACGACTTCCTCGCCGAAGCCACGCCCGAGGCGAAGCTCGCGCTGATCCGCGAGCAGCAGCAGGAGGGGCGCCTGGTTGCGATGACGGGCGACGGCACCAACGACGCGCCGGCGCTCGCGCAGGCCGACGTGGGCGTGGCGATGAACACCGGCACGCAGGCGGCGCGCGAGGCGGGCAACATGGTCGACCTCGACTCCAACCCGACGAAGCTGATCGAGATCGTCGAGGTGGGCAAGCAGCTGCTGATCACGCGCGGCGCGCTGACCACGTTCTCGATCGCCAACGACGTCGCCAAGTACTTCGCGATCCTGCCGGCGGTGTTCATCAGCACGTACGCCACAGGAATTGGATCCCACCCACCCAAGGGCCCGCTGCACGTGCTCAACATCATGAACCTGGGCACGCCCGAATCGGCGATCGTCTCGGCGATCATCTTCAACGCGCTCGTGATCCCGCTGCTGATCCCGCTGTCGCTGCGCGGCGTTCGCTACCGCCCGATCGGCGCGAGCGCGCTGCTGCGCCGCAACCTCTGGATCTACGGCCTCGGCGGCCTGATCGCCCCGTTCATCGGGATCAAGCTGATCGACCTGGTTGTGCACAACCTCCTGGGGGCGTAGCGCTCCCACCGGCCCAGGTCGGCCCGCCGAGCATCACGGGCCGGGCCTCGACTCCCTGACGTCGGCCTGCGTCCCCGGGGCCTACCTGGCCCGCGAGCGCTGACGAGCTTCCAGCGCCATCGCCTGCGCAACCTGCTCGCGCAGCGCCCGCAGCTCGCGCTGGCGCGAGAGCACCCACGCTCCCAGCAGTGCGACAACGAGCAGTCCCACGAAGCCGAGCAGCGCGCCGACTTTGGTGAGCGTGCTCGCCTCGCGGGCCGCGGGCGGGGGCAGTTTGAAGCTGCGGGGGCTCGCCGGCGCGTGCGAGCCGGCCGTGGCAGTGCCAATCACCGGACGGGTGCTCTCGGCGATCGCCAGCATCTGCTGCGGCGAGAGGTCGTTGGTGAGCGTGTTTTCGATCCAGTAGGCGGCGTCCCCTTCGCGCCAGGCGATCGTCTTGAGGTGTTCGCCGTTGTAGAAGAGGCTGTACGTGCGCGACCCGACCTGGACTTCCTGGTTGGGGTCGCTGAGCAGCGGCGAGTCGGCCCAGGTGCTGCCCTGAATGTCGTAGTACTGCCCCAGTTCGCCCTTGTCGACGACGACCGCGTACGCGGGGTATAGCCGCCGGCCGGGGCCCGCGATGTCGTACCGGCGCACCACGTCCGGTTCGGATTCGGCGGTGGTTTCCTCGTAGCGCGGCACCTCCACGGCGAACGGCAGGCGCGGGGCGATCGTGCGCGCTTGCGCGAGCGTGGCGCTCGGAGTGGGTGACAGCGAGAGCGCGGGCGCGGGCGCGGGCGCTGCGGGGCGTCTATGCGCCGAGTGGGCTCGCCCGCCACCGGAGCCGTGCAGCCGATGCGGGGCGATCGCGGCGGTGCCGCTGAGGAAGGAGTGCGCCGCTTCTTCGATCTGCCGCGGGGTGGCGGTGTCGTAGTTGCTGTGCAGCTCGACGTGGAAGGGCACCTGGCGCACCGGCTTGCCGGCCGATTCGACCAGCAGCTCGAGCAGTTGCAGCACCTGTGCTTCGCTGCGCAGGTCGGTTTCGACGGCCTTGCCGACGATGCGCTCGAACTTTTCACGGTTTTCAAAGAGCGTCGGGCCGTACTGGGCCTTGACGTCGAGCAGGAAGCGCTGGTCGCGGGCGTCGCGGATCAGCGAGGTGCTTTCGTGGCGGTTGGCGACGAATTCGAGCGCTTCCTGCCCGCACAGCCGCTGGTAGCCGGGCTGGAGGTTGATTTCGAAGTACTGTTCGCCGCCCGGTTCGTTGACGTGGTGGTAGGGCTTGTCGACAGTCATATACACGCAGCCCATTTCGTCCACGGCGCGCTTGAAGCGTTTGAAGTTGGTGACGAACACGAGGTTGGGCGTGACGCCGATCGTTTGCGTGAGCGTTTCCACCATCAGCTTCACCCCGCCGGAGGTGGTTTTGCCGCTTTCCTCGTAGCCGAAGGTGTAGGCGGAGTTGATGCGGTTTTCTTCCAGCTGTCCGTTCAGCCGGGTGAACGACACGCGCAGCTCGCGCGGGATCGAGAGCATCGAGATCGTCGGCTTGCTCGGGTCGATGCGCACCAGCAGCATCTCGTTGGAGTGCGGCAGCACGGCCCCGCCGGGATTGCTCCTGGGGGGCGGCCGTTCGTCGTTGCCGACCAGCAGCAGCGTCTCCGGCGCGCCGCTGGCCGCCTGCGGCAGGATGCTCGCGGCGACCTTCACCGGCTTGTTCTGGCGCAGCGCCGCCACCACCTTGCTGACCTCGTTGCGCGCCAGCACCGCGCTCGCCGCGCCCGAGAGCAGCACGACCCCGACCCCTCCGAGCAGCACGCGCTTGGCCATCCACCAGGGACGGCGCGGGGGCTCGGGGGGGATCGGGCCGGGCGGCGGCGCCCCCAGCGGAGGCGGCGGCTGTGTCGCGATGGCGCTCAAATGTCTCGACGTGGAGACTAACGGCCCGGACCGACCCGCTCGCTAGGTCCCGCTCACCAGCACCAGCGCGAACGCCACGTAGGCGGCGATGATCAGCAGGCCGGGGAGGCGGCGCAGGCCGCGGTCGAGGTAGGCGATCGCCAGCGCTGCGGCCGTCAGCCCGAGGTAGCTGACCGCGACGAACGTGGTCGGCCCGGAGGGGGCGCCGAGGCCGACGATCACCCCCGGGATCAGCAGTCCCGCGACGACGTTGAGCGCGTTGCTGTTGAGCGCGGTGCTGAGCGTCGCCGCGCCTCGACCGCGGGCGGCGAGGTAGACGGCGGCGACCGCGTTGGGAAGGCTGGTGACGGCGGCGAGGACCAGGCCGCCGATCACGATCCCGGGGATCGCATGGCGCGCGCCGAGCTCCGAGCCGGTGCGCTCCATCGCGATCGAGGCGCCCACCACGACGAGCACCGCGAGCGCCGCCAGGGCGCCGTCGCGCGCGCCTCCGCGATCGGGGTGGATCGCCACTTCGAGCTCCTGCTCCTCCTCCCTGACCGCCTCCGCAAGCCAGCTCGCCCAGGCGTCGGGCAGCCGCAGCCGCGCAAGCCGCTCGCGGCCCATGCCAAGGATCGCCAGATAGGGCACCAGCAGCGCCAGCGCGGCGAGCAGCCCCACCGCTGGCGCCAGCGCGCCGACCACCACCAGCACGCAGATCCCGGCGATCCACAGGCTCACCGCCCCGCCGAGCTCGATCACGCGCCGATGCAGCGAGATTCGCCCGGCGACGACCGCCGCCAGGCCGAGCAGCGCCGCCAGGTTGAAGACGTTGGAGCCGATCACCACGCCGGCGCCGATGTGTGTGTCGTGCCGGGCGAGCGCCGTCACCGCCGCGGTGATCTCGGGCGCGTCGGCGGCCAGTGCGGCGAGCACCCCGAGTAGCGCCTCGGAGAGGCCCAGCCGCGCGCCCACGCGCTCGATCCGCACGACCAGCGCCCAGGACGCGCCGAGGCTCACGATGACGCCGGCCAGGAAAATTGCGCCCAACAGCGTGTCGGACAAGCTCCGCAGGCTATCCGAGGGGGCGATCCCCCGCTGCGTGCAGCACAATGCCCTGCGATGCCATCCGATCGCGGACACCTCAAGGTCTTCATCGGTATGGCGGCGGGCGTGGGCAAGACCTTCCGGATGCTGCAGGAGGGCCAGGCCGAGGCGGAGGCGGGCCGCGACGTGGTGGTCGGATACCTGGAGCCGCACGGGCGGATGGAGACCGTCGCCCAGGCGGAGGGCCTGGAGATGGTGCCACGCCGCAGGGTGCGCTACCGCGACACCGAGATCGAGGAGATGGACCTGCCGGGGGTGCTGGCGCGCGCGCCGGAGCTGTGCCTGATCGACGAGCTGGCGCACACCAACGCGCCGGGGGCGGAGCACGAGAAGCGCTACGAAGACGTGCGCAACGTGCTGGATGCCGGGATCGACGTGTTCTCGACCGTCAACGTGCAGCACCTGGAGAGCCTCAACGACCAGGTGACACAGCTGACGGGGGTGCGCGTGCGCGAGACGATCCCCGACGCGGTGCTCTCGGCGGCGGACGAGACGGTGCTCGTGGACGTCACGCCGGAGGCGCTGATCGGCCGGCTGCGCGCGGGCAAGGTGTATCCCCCGGAGCGGGTGCAGGCGGCGCTCAGCAACTTCTTCAAGATCGAGAACCTCGCGGCGCTGCGCGAGACGGCGCTGCGTCAGGTGGCGGAGGGGGTCGAGCTCGAGCGCCGCGGCCGCGAGGCGCCCGTGGTGCGCCGGCGCGAGGACAGCCTGGTCGCGAACGTGACCCCGCAGGTGATCTCCGAGCGGCTGCTGGCGCTGGTGACGCCGACCCCTCGCTCGCAGCGGGTGGTGCGCCGCGCGTGGCGCTCGGCCCAGCGGCTGGGGGCGGAGCTCGACCTGCTGGTCGTGCGCCCGCCGGGGGCGACGCCGAGCAGGGAGGAGCGCGAACAGCTGGAGGCGCTGCGGCGCCTGGCGTCGGTGCTCGGCGCGCATCTGCTGATCGAGGAGGCCGACGAGGTGGCGCAGACCGCGATCCGGGTGGCGCGGGGACGGGGCACGACGTACCTGCTGATGGGCACGCCCAAGCCCCGCAACGCGTGGCGGCGCCTGAGTCAGCCGGCGCTGCCGTTCCAGCTGCTGAAAGGCCTGCCGGGGGTGGACCTGCGGATCGTCGCCGACCGTACGCTGCTCCCCACGGGAGAGGTCGTAGAGGAGGAGGGGGCGGCGCTGTGAGTGGCCATGTCGCAACGGCCGGCGCACGGGGTGGATGGTCCGGTACCTGCGGTGGATGGTGCTGTGCCTCGGCTGGAATGTGCAGATCGCCGAGCAGGACAGGGGGTGAGGAGCGATGACCGCGCTTGCGGCAGCATTGATCGTGGTGGCGCTGGCGGCCGGCTTCGGCGCCGCGCTGGGCCTCGAGCGCTGGCGGCGCGAGCGCGCGCTGCAGAGCCGCGAGCGGGTGCGCCGGATCGCGTTCCCGTTCACCGGCGAGGGGCTCTCCGAGCGGGCGCTGGCGGCCGCGCTACGGCTGGCGCACGCGGAGGGCGCAACGCTGATGCCGGTGTACCTGGCGCTGGTGCCGCTGCGCCTGTCGGTGGACGTGCCGCTGCGCAGCGAGTGCGACGTGGCGCTGCCGATGCTGGAGACGATCGAGCGGACCGCGGCCCGCGCGGATGTGCCGGTCGATTCGCGCATCGAGCGCGGCCGCACGGTGCGCCACGCGCTGCGCGAGCTGATCGCGCACGAGCACTTCGAGCGGATCGTGGTGGCCGCCGGCGCGGACAGCGCCGGGGAGGGCTTCACGCCCGAGGCCGTGGCATGGCTGCTGACCAACGTCCCCGGGGAGGTGATCGTGCTGCGCCCCGCGAGCGCAGCCCCGCAGGCTGCGTTGCAAGCCGAGCAAGTGGCGCCGCCGCAACCCCAGGGCGCCTAGCCTGTTGCGATGGGCATGCCCGGATCCTTCCCCCGTAAGCCCGGCGCCCCTCTCCCTCGCCGGCCGGTCTCCGGCCGGCCCACAGCCGCGCTGCTGTGTGCCGCACTGATCGGCGCGCTGGCGCTGACAGCGACCCTGCCCGCGCCGGCTGGAAGCTCCCCCACCCGCTCCGCGAGCTCCGCCACCCACGCCACCAGCCACTCCGCGCGCCAGGCATCCAAGAAGACGCGCCCGCGTGGTCCGTCATACATCACCGGCATCAGCGACTCGCACGACGAGATGTTCGGCAACCCGCTGTGGCAGCAGCTGCACACGAAGATCGCGCGCCTGACGGTGCCATACGACGTGGCGGTGCGGCCGTATGACCTCGAGCAGGCAGAAGCGTGGATTCATGCTGCGGAAGCGCGTCACCAGAAAATCCTCCTGGCCTTCTACCACTCCGAGTACACGCCGATGAAAATGCCGAGCGTCTCGACCTACAAGCGCGACGTGGCGAAGTTCATCAAACGGTTCCCGCACATCCGCGAATACCAGGCGTGGGACGAGGCCAACCGCGGGTATGTGCCCGGCTACTTCCAGAGCCCCAGCGCGGTGCAGGACGCGCAGTACTACCAGGCGCTCAAGCGCGACTGCATCCCCTGCACGGTCGTCGGCCTGGACGTGCTCGACCAGGACGACATCTACCCGACGATCGACTACATCGCGGAATTCAAGCGCGAGATCGGCCGCCTCAGAACGGTGATGCCGACGACGTGGGGCTTGCACGACTACTCCGACCTCAACCGCCTGGAAAGCTGGCGCACGCGCGACCTGGAGGCCGACCTCGGCGGCGAAGTGTGGCTGACCGAGACCGGCGGGATCGTGAAGTTCGGCGGAGCCTTCCCCAACAACCACGGCTCGGGCCTCAGGCGCGCGGCGAAGGTGCTGCAGTTCATGTTCGGCGTGGCGGCCTCCAACCCGCGGATCAAACGCCTCTATATCTACGACTGGACGGGCGGCACGGCATCCACCCGTTTTGACGCGGGCCTGACGAACGCCCACTACAAGCCCCGCCCGGGCTACGTCGTGGTCTGCAAGCAGCTACACGCCGCGCATTGCAACGTCAAGACGGTCAGTAACTGACCTGACCTGCGTTTCGGTCTCATCCTTGTCGTTGCGCCAAACCCGCGCCCCGGCCAGCGCCACCAGCGCGAAGCCGCAGGCCAGCGGGACGAGCGCGCGCAACGGGTAGGAGCCGAAGTAGGCGCCCTTCGCGAGCGCCTTCGGGTCGCCGGAGCGCAGGATGTCGAGCAGGCCCTGATGGTCGAACCCGAGCAGGGTGGGGGCGAGCGCGGCGTACAGCGCCCAGCCGCCGAGCGCGAGCAGGCCGGCTCGCAGCGAGCGGTTCGTCAGATGCATGCGGGGGGTGGCGGCCGCGGCGAGCCCGATCGCGCCGAGGGCGGGGAGCAGGAAGACCCAGATCTCCCCCCAGCCGCGGCCGAGGCCGTAGGCGGTGGCGATCGTGGGCTGGAAGAAGCCGTTGAAGAGGTGGCGCATCCAGCTGACGGTCTCGGTCTCGTAACCGATCAGGGGGTGCGTGATCGCCGCGAGCACCGAGCACGTGACCGAGACCGCGGCGAGCGCGATCGTGGGGCCGGGCCAGCGCTCGAAGGCGATCGCCAGCCCCAGCGCGAGGAACGGGAGCGTCGTGGCGAGAAAGCGCGGGCCGGGCGAGCCGCCCCCGAAGGGCAGGTAGTAGCCGGAGTTGTAGGTGAGGTAGCAGAGGCAGATGCCGCCGATCACGAGGGCCTCGGCGCGGCGGCCGCGGCGGTACAGCGCGACCGTGCCGAGCGCTCCCATCACCAGCACGGGCGCGAGCGTGAGCAGGCCGCGTGAGTCCCCGAGCAGCGTCGCCCCGACGCGCAGGGAGGGAGCGGTGATCCCAAAGAAGCCTTTGTGCTGCTGGGGCACGTTGGCGTAGGCGACGTGCGTGAGCGAGTGGAAGGCGGCGAGGTTGTAGAGCGCGAGCGGTACCAGCCCCACGAGCGCCCCGACCGCGAAGGCGCCGCCGCGGCGCAGGACCCCGAGGGGCGTGAGCGCGTCGCGGCGCGAGAGCAGGTACAGCCCGAGCACCACGGCGGCCAGCGCGAGCGGGTACTCCGAGGAGATCGCGTAGCCGAGCGTGAGGCCCGCCGCCCCGCACAGCCACGCGCGCGGGGGGCCGTCGCGCTCGCGCATCAGCATCGCGAACGCGGCGAAGCCGAGGAACGCGGTGAAGATGTGCGAGAACAGCAGCGTGGAGAGGCTCAGCGCGATCGTGCCGAGGCCGAGCGTGACCGCGGTCGCCGCCCCGAACCCGGGTTGCAGGCGTTCGGCGGCGCTCCACACGAGCAACAGCAGCAGCAGGCCGGGCAGCACGTTGCCCCACAGCCCGACGAGGTACACCAGCTCGTCCGGGCCGGGCTGCGCCGGGGATTCCTCGGCCCACCGCGTGGCGTCCACTCCGTTCAGGACGGTGTACCAGGGCATTGCGAACAGCGCCAGGCCGGGAGCGCGCGCTGAGTAGAAGTGCCCGTGGTAGCGAACCTTGTCGCCCGTGTTCTGCTCGTACGGGTCGATCGTGGTCTGTTCGTGGTAGAGCGCCTGCAGCAGGTCGAAGTGCGAGGTCTGGTTCCAGGAGAAGTTCTGGATCACCGTCGCATAGGAGAGACCCACGAGCAGCACCGCACCAAGCGCAAGTCGCCTTCTCCCCCGAGCCGTTGTGCGCTCCGCTACGATCGGCTGAGGATAATGAGAGTCCTGGTAGTAGGAGCCGGAGGTGTGGGAGCGGCGTTCGCGGCGATCGCACAGCGCCGACCGGCGTTCGAGCACGTGGTGCTGGCCGATGTCTCCCCGCAGCGCGCGCAGAACGCGGCCGTGCGGCTCGGCGAAGCCGACCGTTTCACCGCCGAGCAGGTGGACGCATCCAGCCAGGAGCAGCTGGTCGCGCTGATCGAGAAGTTGAAGCCCGACGCGGTGTTGAACGCCTGCGACCCGCGCTTCAACGTGCCGATCTTCGAGGCCTGCTTCGAGGCGCGGGTGACCTATCTCGACATGGCGATGACGCTCTCAAAGCCCCACGTGCAGCGCCCGTACGAGCTGCCGGGGGTGATGCTCGGCGAGCACCAGCTGGAGCGCCATCAGCAGTGGGAGCAGGCCGGGCTGCTGGCGCTGGTGGGGATCGGCGTCGAGCCGGGGCTGTCGGACATCTTCGCGCGCTACGCCGCCGACGAGCTCTTCTCGCAGGTCGAGCAGGTGGGGGTGCGCGACGGCGCCGACCTGGTGGTGGAGGGGTATGACTTCGCGCCGACCTTCTCGATCTGGACGACGATCGAGGAGTGCCTGAATCCGCCACTGATATGGGAGCGCGAGCGCGGCTTCTACACCACCCCGCCCTTCTCCGAGCCCGAGGTGTTCGAGTTCCCCGAGGGGATCGGCCCGGTGGAGTGCGTGAACGTCGAGCACGAGGAGGTCGTGCTGATCCCCCGCTGGGTGGCGTGCGAGCGGGTCACGTTCAAGTACGGGCTGGGGGAGGAGTTCATCGGTGTGCTGAGCACGCTGCACAAGCTCGGCCTCGACTCGACCGAGCCGGTGACGGTGCGCGGCGCGCAGGTCGCCCCCCGCGACGTGGTCGCCGCCGCGCTGCCCGACCCGGCGACGCTCGGCGAGCGGATGAGCGGGCGCACCTGCGCCGGCACGTGGGTGACGGGCACCGGCCGCGACGGCAATCCCCGCGCGACCTACCTCTACCACGTGGTGGACAACGAGCACACAATGCGCGAGTACGGAAACCAGGCGGTCGTGTGGCAGACCGCGATCAACCCGGTGGTCGCGCTCGAGCTGCTCGACGACGGCACCTGGCGCGGCACGGGCGTACTCGGCCCCGAGGCGTTTCCACCCGGCCCGTTCCTGGAGCGCCTCGGGGCGTTCGGCTCGCCGCACGGCCAGCGCGACGAAGCGGTGTAAGGAGCGGGCGCGGTATCCACGCCGCGCTCCGCTCCTCTGCCCCAGGGCCGCTTTGAAAAGCCTCAGAACTCCACGCGCCCGGGAACCGGCCCGGTCGGCGGCGGCTGGTGGAGCAGCCCCGGCGGCGCCGTTTCGGTCTTGCGCGAGAAGTACTCCCTGAAGAAGGGGCGTGAGACGAGCATGATGATGCCGCCCAAGACCATGCCGCCAATGCCCATCCACAGCGGCAACGTGATGCCGAGGATCGGTTTCGACGAGACGTTTTCCGCGTGGCCGTAGTAGATCGCCGCCTTGATCCCGATCCCGAACAGCATCAGCCCGCCGATCATCGGGCCGACGCCCAGCAGCAGGAAGTTGCGCGCGCTTTCCATCAGGTCGCGGCGGTAGTAGAACCCGCAGGCGACGCCGGTGAAGCCGTAGTAGAAGCAGATCGGGAAGCCGATCGCGGTGAGCGAGTCTTCGAGCACGCTGCTCGAGAGCAGCAGCAGGACGACCGTGATGATGATCGAGAGCAGGCCGAAGCCGAGCGTCGAGACGGTCGGGGTCAGGTAGCGTTTGTGGATGCGGGAGAGCAGGTTGGTGACGGCTTTCCAGTGCGCCATCGACAGCGTCGTGCGGGCGGTCGGCAGGATCGTCGTCTGCGTCGAGGCCGACGCCGAGGTGAGCACCGCGATGATCAACAGCTTGTCGAGTCCGCTCCCCAGCACGCCCGTCCCGAGGGCGCTGAGGACGTCTTCCTGGTTGGCTTCATTGGTCAGGAAGCCGGTCCCGTGGAAGGACTGCGCGGCGGCCGTGACGACGACGTAGATCAGCACGAGCAGGATCGTCGAGACGACCGCGGCCTTGCCCGGGCCCTCGGCCGGGTCCTCGGACTCCTCGTTGACCGCCACACCGGAGTCCCAGCCCCAGTAGATGAAGACCGCGAGCAGTAGCGCGACGACCAGGTCGCCGAAGCTCATCGCGAAGGGGTTGATCCAATCGAGTGACGGCTTGATCGAGCCGGCCGGGGGATGGCTGCCGTAGACCTTGACGAACGCCACCACCGCGAACAGCCCGAGGATGAAGACCTCGGCGCTGAGGAGGAACTGCTGGATACGAGCCGAGAGCTCGATGCCGCGGTAGCAGATCCAGGTCATCAGGGCGATCCACAGGACCGCGGCGATGATGATCGCCGCTTTCGATTCGCCGAGTTCGGTGAAGCCGAAGAGCTTGAAGGTGTAGATCGCCGCGATCGCCGACAGCGAGGCCATCACGATCACGTCGGAGAGGAAGATCGCCCAGCCGTTCAGCCAGCCGGTCATCGGGCCGAACGTGCGCGTGACCCACGCGAACGTGGTGCCCGCGTCGGGGTCGGCGCGGTTGAAGTATTTGTAGGCCGAGGCGACCAGCAGCATCGGGATGAACGCGACGAGCATCACCGCGGGCGCGTGCACGCCGACTCCCTTGACGGCGACGATGAACCCCAGTGTCGCCGCCAGCGAGTAGGCCGGCGCCGTGGAGGCGACGCCGATCACGATGTTGGAGAGATACCCGATCGCGTTTTTCTTCAGGCCCTTGTCCATCACTCCCGAGGGATCGGGTGCACCGGATTCCTGCCATGACGCCTGACGGTAGCCATCGTGACAAACGCTACGACCTCGATCGGCAACGGACAAGGTGCGCAATCCCCAAAGATACCCAACCTCTTTATACATCTCGTACAATGAAAGCAACAGGCCTTGAACGAGTAGCGCATTGATGCGTGAGCAAACCGAGAGTACGGTTGTTCTAAGTGTCTATGCTCTACGCCATCGAGCAGTGGCCCCGGCCATTGGCGGACCCGACCTCCAGGAGCTGGCGAAGCGCCACCTGTGGATGCACTTCACGCGGATGGGCTCATACGCCGAGCACGAGGTGCCGGTGATCGTGCGCGGCGAGGGGTGCTACGTGTACGACCAGCACGGCAAGCGCTACCTCGACGGGCTCTCAGCGCTGTACTGCGTGAACATCGGCCACGGCCGCGCCGAGCTGGGGGAGGCCGCCGCCCGGCAGGCGAAGGAGCTCGGCTTCTACACCAACTGGAGCTACGCGCACCCCCGCTCGATCGAGCTGGCGGCGCGGATCGCGAGCCTCGCGCCCGGGGACCTCAACCGCGTGTTCTTCACCTCCGGCGGCTCGGAGGCCGTGGAGAGCGCATGGAAGCTCGCGAAGGCCTACCACGCCGCCCGCGGGGAGCCCCGCCGGCACAAGATCGTCGCCCGCAACCTCGCCTACCACGGCACCTCGATGGGGGCGCTTACCGCGACCGGCCTGCCGCCCCTGCGCGAGCCGTTCGAGCCGCTCACACCGGGGGGCCACCACGTCGCCAACACCAACTCCTACCGCTGGAAAGAGGACCGCGATCCGCTGTGGGCGGCGGACGCGATCGAGGAGGCGATCGTGTTCGAGGGCCCGCACACCGTCGCGGCGGTGATCCTCGAGCCGGTGCAGAACGGCGGCGGCTGCTTCGTCCCGCAGGAGGGCTACTTCCAGCGCGTGCGCGAGATCTGCGACCGCCACGGGGTGCTGTTGATCTCCGACGAGGTGATTTGCTCGTGGGGGCGCCTCGGCCACTGGTTCGGGTGCGAGCGCTTCGGCTACGCCCCCGACATGATCACCACCGCGAAGGGCATCACCTCGGCATACGCGCCGCTCGGCGCGGTGATCGCCTCCGATCGCGTGATCGAGCCGTTCCTGCACGGGGACGCGATCTTCAACCACGGCTTCACGTTCGGCGGGCACCCGATGGCGTGCGCGGTGGCGCTGGCGAACATCGACGTGATCGAACGCGAGCGGCTGTGCGAGCACGTGCGCGCGCGTGAGGACGAGTTCCGCGCGATGCTCGACAGCCTGCGCGACCTGCCGATCGTCGGCGATGTGCGCGGGGCGGGCTACTTCCACGCGATCGAGCTGGTGAAGGACAGGGACACCAAGCAGATGTTCAACGACGAGGAGTCCGAGTACCTGCTGCGAGGCTTCCTCTCCGGCGAGCTGTACCGCCGCGGGCTGATCTGCCGCACCGACGACCGCGGCGAGCCGATCGTCCAGCTCTCGCCGCCGCTGATCGCCGACCGCGAACAGTTCGAGGAGATCGAGGCGATCCTGCGTCCCGTGCTGAGCGAGGCGTGGGAGCGGATCGGCGATCGGTAGGGGCCGCGGCGAGATGGATACGAGGGGAACCCAGGGGCAATGCTGACCGTCGAAGGACTCGTCGCCGAGCTCGGCCTGAAGCTCCTCAGCGGCGAGGAGTCGGCGCACGGGCAGGTGCGCTGGGTGCACAGCACCGAGCTGACGGACCCGACCCCATGGCTGCGCGGGGGCGAGCTGCTGCTGACGACGGGGCTGCAGCTGCAGAGCGCGAAGGCCCAACGCGAGCTGATCGCGCGCCTGGCCGAGCACGAGATCGGCGGCCTCGGCTTCGGCACCGGCTTCGCGCACAAGCGCCTGCCGCCGGCGCTCGCCGACGAGGCGCGCAAGCGCTCGTTCCCGCTGTTCGAGGTGCCCTACGAGCTGCCGTTCATCGCGATCACCGAGCGGGTGTTCGCGCAGCTGCTGGACGAGCGCTACGAGATGCTGCAGCGCAGCATGGCCGGCGACGTGCTGGCGGAGGCGCTCACGGGACGCCTCTACCCGGAGGAGCTGCAGGCGCGGCTGCGCCCCTTCGGGATCGGCGAGCGCGCGGCGGTGCTGGCGTTCGCGCCGCCCGACCCCGCGGTGGCCGCCCCGCTGGTCGAACGGATCCTCGCGCGCGATGACCTGCGCAGCCTGGTGGCGATCCGCGCCGGCCTACTGTGCGCCGTGGTCGACGGAGGCGTCGATCTGGACCCGATCACGCTCGCCCGCAAAATTCGCACCGAGCTGGTCGCGCGTCTCGGGGGCGAGGTGCGGGCGAGCGCCAGCCGCGTGTCCCCGACGCACTCGCTGCGCCTCAGCTTCCACGAGGCGCGCTGCGCGCTGGAGGCGCTGCGCCTGCAGAACGGCAACGGCACGGAGGTGGTCGCCTCCTACGCCGACCTCGGCGCCTTCCAGCTGCTGCTCTCGCTGCAGGACGACGACGCGCTACTGACGTACTGCCGCGGCGTGCTCGGCCCGGTCGAGGCGGGCGAGGGCGAGTACGGCGACGAGCTGCTGCGCTCGCTCGACGTGTTCATCGAGCACAACGGCCACTGGGAGAAGGCAGCGAACGCGCTGTACTGCCACCGCCACACGCTGCGCTACCGCATCCGCCGCGTGGAGCAGCTCACCGGCCGCGACTTCTCGACGGCGCGCGATCGGATCGAGTTCTGGCTCGCGCTGCGGGGCAGGGAGCTGGCGCGGTGAGACGGGGATTTATTGGGAGGAGGACCCCCACAAGGGGGGTCGGGGATGGGTCAGTTTGTGCGAGCCCGGGCGTATCCGCAAATGACAGGGAGGTCACGCGGTGAAGATCGGAGTCCCCAGCGAGATCAAGCTGGACGAGTACCGCGTGGCGCTCACCCCCGCGGGCGTGCGTGAGCTGAGCGCGCGCGGTCACGAGGTGGTGGTGCAGGCCGGCGCGGGCGAGGGCAGCGCGCTCGCGGACGCAGACTTCACGGCGCAGGGCGCCCGCATCCTCCCCGACGCGCGCGCGGTGTTCGCCGAGGCCGAGCTGGTGCTGAAGGTGAAGGAGCCCCAGCCGGGCGAGGTGTCGCTGCTGCGCGAGGGACAGACGCTCTTCACCTACCTGCACCTGGCGGCCGAGCCGAGCCTGACGCGCGGCCTGCAGGCCTCGGGCGCGACCTGCATCGCGTACGAGACGGTCGAGGACGCGCGTGGCAACCTTCCCCTCTTGGCCCCAATGAGCGAGGTCGCGGGCAAGCTCGCTACGCAGGCGGGAGCGTTCATGCTGGAGAAGCCGCTCGGCGGCCGCGGCATCCTGCTCGGCGGCGTCCCCGGCGTGGCGGCCGCCACCGTCCTGGTGATCGGCGGCGGCGTCGTGGGGATGAACGCGGCGATCATCGCGATCGGGATGCAGGCCGACGTGTTCGTGTTCGACCGCTCGATCGACCGTCTGCGCGAGCTCGAAGTCGCCTTCGGCGGCCGCGCCTCGACCGTGTACTCCTCGACGCTCGCGATCGAGGAGATGCTGCCCGCCGCCGACCTCGTGATCGGAGCTGTATTGATCCACGGCGGCCTGGCCCCGCACGTGATCAGCCGCGAGCAGCTCGGCCTGATGCGCCGACACGCGGTGCTCGTCGACGTCTCGATCGACCAGGGCGGCTGCTTCGAGACCTCGCACCCGACCACCCACTCCGACCCGACCTTCGAGGTCGACGGCATCACGCACTACTGCGTCGGGAACATGCCGGGCGCGGTGCCGATCACCTCGACGTATGCGCTGACCAACGCGACGCTTCCCTACGTCCTGGCGCTCGCAGACCACGGAGTCGAGGAGGCCCTGGAGCGCGACCCGGGCCTGCGCCTCGGGCTGAACGTGCGCGATGGCCATATCACCCACCCGGCTGTCGCCGAAGCGCTCGGCAGCGGCGTCTGACCTGAGAGAAAAGGAGCATGCGATGGCCAGCCAGAGCGAGACCCTGAGCAACTTCATCGACGGTGAGCGCGCCCCCTCCGACGGCGACACCGAAGCGATTCTCAACCCCGCCACGGGCGAGGAGCTCGCGCGGGCGCCGATCTCGAGCGCCGCGGACGTGGACCGCGCTGTGAGGGCCGCGCGCCGGGCGTTCGAGGGGTGGTCGACCACCACGCCCGCCCAGCGCGCACAGGCGCTGCTCACGATTGCCGATCTGGTCGAGGACCACGGTGAGGAGATCGCGCGTCTGGAGGCGCTCAACGCCGGCAAGCCGATCGAAGCCGTCACCAACGACGAGATCCCGGTGATGGCCGACAACCTGCGCTTCTTCGCCGGCGCCGCGCGCTGCCTGGAGGGGAGGGCGGCGGGCGAGTACATGGAGGGCTACACCTCCTTCACCCGCCGCGAGGCGGTGGGCGTGATCGGGCAGGTGACGCCATGGAACTACCCGCTGATGATGGCGATCTGGAAATTCGCCCCGGCGCTCGCGGCGGGCAACACGGTCGTGTTGAAGCCGGCCGAGACCACCCCGATCACGACCGTCCGCCTGGCCGAACTGGCGGCTGAGATCCTCCCCAAGGGAGTGCTGAATATCGTGATGGGCCCGGGCCGCCCGACAGGGGAGGCGCTGATCGCCCACCCCGACGTGGACATGCTCGCGCTGACCGGGTCGGTGGACACCGGCAAGCACTTCGCGCGCACCGCCGCCGATACGCTCAAGCAAGTTCACCTCGAGCTCGGCGGCAAGGCCCCGGTGCTCGTCTTCGACGACGTGGCGATGGAGTCCGCGATGGAGACGATCGCCGGCACCGGTTACTACAACGCCGGCCAGGACTGCACCGCCGCCACCCGCGTGCTCGCCGCCGAGGGCATCTACGACGACGTCGTCGCCGGCCTCGCCGAGCAGGCGAAGGGTCTCGTGATCGGCGACACCCTCGCCCCCGACACAACGCTCGGCCCGCTCAACTCCGCCCGCCAGCGCGAGCGCGTGCAGGGCTTCCTGGAGCGCCGCCCCGCGCACACCGAGGTGGTGACCGGCGGCAAGGCCCCCGAGCGCCCCGGCTTCTACCTGGAGCCCACGGTGATCGCCGGCCCCACCCAGGACGACGAGCTGATCCAGCGCGAGATCTTCGGCCCGGTGATCACCGTGCAGCGCTTCTCAGACGAGGAGCAGGCCATAGCCTGGGCCAACGCCACCCGCTACGGCCTCGCCTCCTCGGTCTGGACCCGCGACGTGGGCCGCGCGCTGCGCGTCTCAAAGGCGCTGCGCTTCGGCTGCGTGTGGATCAACGACCACATCCCGCTCGTCTCGGAGATGCCGCACGGGGGGTTCAAGGAGTCCGGCTACGGCAAGGATCTCTCGGTGTACTCGCTGGAGGACTACACAGTGGTGAAGCACGTGATGGCCTCGCTCCAGTAGGCGATGGGCGGCGCCTGGCGGCGTCCTCGTCGCTCGTGTGCATGGCACACCACGCGGGGGTGGGCGGGTTCTGATCCTTGCCATGCTTGCCCCTCGACCTCCCGGAGGGCGTGATTGCCGATATGTCAGGCGGCGGGGGCGGCCCTCTACGGCCACATGATCTCGTCGAAGTGGCGAATGAATATGACGACGCAGCAAACGAACATGATGAGCACGATCGCCCACAGGGGCGCGCCGAGGACGAGGGCGCCGGCCATCAGGGCGCCCATCAGCAGGGACATGGCGAAGTTGTAGCGGTCGAAGAGGTCAAAGCCGGTCATGGAATGACCTTAGCAATGAAGACAAAGAACATCAACAGCCCGCCGCCCATCCCGGCGAGCAAGCCGATTCCCAGCCCTTGGTTGATCCGTCGCGCCAGCGAGGCGGGCCTGCTCGGGATGAACAGGGCTACGGTCGCCGGCAGTCCTGAGAAGAGCACCGTGCAGCCGCCCAGGACGGTCGCCCAGGCGAGCAGGCCGTTGACTATGGCGGTCCCCAGCGAGGGATCCGCCTCGCAGAAGACGTGAATGACGGCTGCGATTAGCACGTCAAGCACCGTACGGTCTGCTTGGGACGTTTCGCTTTGGTTGAGACCCAATTGCCCATATTGACTGGGCATCTGCCGGCAAACTTGGCGCGATACCGTCATTGCCGGGCCGCACCCCGCTTTTGTCGGGGTTTCGCCTGGTTGTTGTCGGGGTGGTGGCTGGCGCCCAAAAGCATTGGGACTTGACAGCAAGACGCAGGTGTGGTTACAATGGCGGAGTTGTTGGCCACCCCTGGGTGGCTGGACGTAGACATAAGACCGGGTTTGGGTCAACCAACCTTGTGGTTGACTCCGACGCGCGAGCAGGGGATTGATTGGGAAGAGGGCCTGGGTCGCGAAGCGTTATGAGGGAGTTGTTTGAGCGTGGTTTCTAGAGGGAGAAACGTGACAGGGGTCTTCGCACCCCCTACAAGATGTGATGCTAGATGCGCCAGCTTGGCGCTGTCGCATCTCTCTCTCTCTCTCTCTCTCTTGTCTCGTAGCGGCCCCCTCCGTTCGACGCTGTCGGGCCGTCCGGGTTCCCCCGTAGGGGGGAAGGGGAGAGGTGGGCGCAGTTGCGCCGATCGCCCGGCCTTCACGGGCCATCTCGCTCCCGTTCGCAGGGGTGGGGCTCACGCGGTCGATGACGTCGATCGGCGGCTTGCCTGGGGGGTGGTCTGATGCCCGCGCGTGCGGCGGCTCGGCGGAGCGCTGCGGTGTCGCGTGGGCCGGGGGCGCGGCGGCGTCCCTCGGGTGGGGCGGACCGATCGCAGATCGGCCAGCACCCGCGTCTGGTGGAGATCCAGCGTGTGCGGCTGCTGGTGGCGGCGGTTCGCGCGGTCGATGAGCTTGGTTACGCTGACACCACGGTCGCGGATATCACGAGTCGCGCGCGGGTTTCGCGGCGCACGTTCTATGAGATGTTCTCAGACCGCGAAGCGTGCTTGACAGCGGTCTTGGAGGACGTGCTCGGGTTGATCGCGGCGGAGCTTGCCGCCGCGGACCTCGACCAGCTTGCGTGGCGTGAGCGGGTGCGTTTGGGCCTGTGGACGATCCTTTCGTTCTTGGATCGTGAGCCGGTGCTCGCGCGGGTCTGTGTGGTGCAGGCGCTGCGCGGCGGCCCACGGGTCTTGGAGCGTCGTGAAGTGGTCCTGGCGCGGCTGGCCTCCGTGGTGGACGAGGGGCGCATGTCGAGCGCGAAGGCGGAAAGGTGCACGCCGCTCACGGCGGAGGGTTTGGTAGGGGCGGCGTTTTCGATCGTGTACGCGCGGCTGCTCAAAGGCAAGCGGCGTCCGCTCACCGGTCTGCTGGGTGAGCTGATGGGGATGATCGTGCTGCCCTACCAGGGCGCGGGCGCGGCAGGACGCGAGCGGGTCCGTCCGGCGCCGGCGCCCTCATCGCGCGCGGCGCGCCGGGGTAGGGGGCTCGCTGCGGAGGGTGTTGCCGACCCGCTTGGCGGTGTGGAGATGCGCATGACGTATCGCACCGCGCGTGTGCTGGAAGGGATCGCGGAACTGGGTGGGCGGGGATCGCATCCCAGCAACCGTCAGGTGGGTGAGTGTGCGGGGATCTCCGATCCGGGTCAGGTCTCGAAGCTCTTGGCGCGTTTGGAGCGTCTGGGATTGCTCACGAATACGGGGGCGGGGCGTGTGAGGGGGGAGCCGAATGCGTGGGTGTTGACCGCGAAGGGGGAGACAGTCGTGCGGAGCATCCGCATGCACCCCCCCGCTGATGAAGCTTGTGCTGGTGCGCCTCTCGGCGCGTCGTTGTTCACCGATCGAGGGGGTCTCCCCTCTGCGTTGGAGGAGGAGATATGTCTGTAAGGGTCCGTGGATTGGTTTCGGTCTGCGTCGTTTCGCTGTGCGTGTGGGTGGGTGTTCTGGTGCTCTCGATCGCTCCGGCGCAGGCTGCGATAGGGCATGAATTTGGTGGCTCGTTCGGTGGCGAAGGGTCTGGTGCGGGCCAGTTCAAGGAGCCCTCGGGGGTGGCGGTGAACGACGCGACGGGCGATGTGTACGTGGTCGACAAAGGCAACAATCGGGTGCAGGAGTTCAGCGCGGGTGGGGCGTTCATCGCGCAGTTCGACGGGAGCGCGGCGCCGACGGGGGCGCTCTCCTTTCCGAGCGGGATCGCGGTCGATAACTCCGGTGATCCGCTGGACCCCTCCGCCGGCGACGTGTACGTGATCGACGGCAGCCCCGATGCGGTGTACAAGTTCAGCGAAAGCGGGGTCTACGAGGGGCAGATCAGCGAAGCCGAAGGCGGCTCGCCGTTCGGCGCGCTGGATGGTGTCGCGGTCGATTCTACCGGCCAGCTGTGGGTCTACCAGGCCAGCAACGAGATCGACAGCTTCAGCGACGCGCTCGTCAACGAATTTCTCTCCAAGCGGGAATCGCCGTTCGGGACGAGCCCCGGGTTCGCGGTCGACTCCGAAGATAACCTCTACGTCAACCGTGGCGGTGAAGAAGTCGCGAAGCTCACCAGCTCGGGTTTCACGCTGATCGGAGAAGTGGACCACGAACGAACGTCAAACGTGGCGGTGAACCTGGTGACCAACGAAGTTTTTATCGATAATCTAAGCACGGTTGGTGTGTTCACCTCGGGCGGCGCTCCGGCGGGGCGTTTCGGCGCTGGGCGGTTGACGGCGGGCGACGGGCTCGCGGTCGACCCCTCGCTGCCCGCAAAGGTCTACGTCGCTGATTCCTCCACGGACAAGGTCGACATCTTCGACGAAATCATCCTGCCCAGCGTGCATACCGGGACGGTCTCGGGTATCCACTTTGGGGGAGTGGCGCTCAACGGGGTCGTGAACCCTGAAGGCGTGCAGGCCGCCTCGTGCGAATTCGAATACGGCACGACCACGGCCTACGGCCACACGGCGGTCTGCACGCAGACACCAGCCGAAATTGGGTCCGGCAACGGCCCCGTGCCGGTGAGCGCCGAAGTGAGCGCTCTGGAACCGAACACGACCTACCATTTCCGGCTGGTCGCCGCCAACGCCAACGGCACGGAAACCGGGAGCGACGAAACACTGCTCACGTCAGGGCCGCCGAGCGTCGCCGGGGTCTCGCTCTCCAGCGTCGGTCCGTACGAAGCGGGAGTGAGCGCGAGGATCGACCCGAACGAGCTCGCGAGCAGCTATATCATCGAATACGGCCCCACCACCGCCTACGGCTCCGCGACCGCCCCCGTCAACATCGGCGACGGAACCAGCCAGATCGCTGTCTCCACCCAGATCAGTGGCCTCCAGCCCGAAACGGTCTACCACTTCCGCGTGGTGGCAAGCAACGAAGGCGGAGTGACACCAAGCGCCGACACCACCTTCACGACACGGCCGGTCGAAGCGTTGGGCCTGCCCGACGGCCGCGGGTATGAATTGGTCACCCCGCTGAACAATGAGAACGCCGAGGTATACGCACAACAAAGCGGTTTTTCCGGTCTCGATGAACATGGCATTGGCACGAAGCGGCCATTTCGGGCGGCTGCCGATGGAGAAGCGGTGGCCTATGTCGGCAGCCCCGGGGCGAGCGGTAATGGCAGCTCGGGTTTGACTCGTGGCAATGACTATCTCGCGACGCGTGGCCCCGAAGGCTGGGTTCAGCAGAATATTACGCCGTCGGGCTCATCGACCGACACGGAATACGTGGCTTTGTCGAGCGATCTCTCGGTGGGGATCATCGATGGCGGCCTTGAAGAATCCTCGCCGCTGGTTGCGGAAGCTCCGGGCGGGGGATACAACGTCCTGTATGCGCGCGATCTCAGCGACGGCAGCTATCACCCTCTCTTTACGGTCAAGCCACCGGACCGCGGACCATATGAATTCTATACATATGAATTTGGCTACGAACGCCTTGCCTACGCGGGTTCGTCGTCGGATCTCAGCCACCTGCTGTTCGAGGCGAACGACGCGCTGCCGGGCGCGACGCCGGCGACTGTCGACGGGGGCGAACGCGAGAACAACCTCTACGATTCGGTCAATGGCCAGTTGCAATCGGTGAACGTGCTGCCGGATGGCGCGGCGGAACCAAACGCCACGTTCGGCGCTCTAACGTTCGGGGGATCGTCGGAAAATGGAGACTGGCCCGACTTCAGTCACGTGATCTCGGCGGATGGGTCACGGATCTTCTGGACGGATCTGAACACCGGCGTTGTGTACGTGCGCGAGAACGCGACGCGCACCGTCGCGGTCTCCGCGGGAGCGGCCCGCTTCTGGGCGGCGAGCACGGACGGTCGGTATGCGTTCTACACCGAAGGCGAAAAGTTGTGGCGGTTCGACGTCGAAAGCGAAACGCGCGAAGAACTCGCGGGCGAAAATGCTGAAGTGCAGGGTGTAATCGGGGTCAACGAAACGGGCGAAGACGGCGAATACGTGTACTTCGTGGCCGACGGTGAACTCGCGGCCGGCGCAGATCAAGGACAGCCCAACCTCTACCTGCGCCATGGCGGCGTCACGACGTTCATCGCCACGCTTTCGCCCGACGACGATCGGGTACAACCCTTTACGTCCCCCGGCGGTGGTGATGATGTCGGCGATTGGCAGCCGGGTCTCGGAAATCGTACGGCTGAGATGACTCCAGATGGGCACAGCTTGGTGTTCATGTCGCGACGCAGCCTCACCGGCTATAACAACGAGGGTCTATTCGAGGTGTTCGTGTATGATGCCGATACCGGCGGGCTGTCGTGCGCTTCGTGCGACCCGAGTGGAGTGCCGCCACAAGAAGGGGCGGTGCAGGGAAGCATTGAAGTGGCCGGGTACCTGCCGATCAGCTACAGCGCGGCGTACATGCCACGGTCGATCTCCGAAGACGGTGGTCGTGTGTTCTTCAACAGCCCGCTCTCGCTTGTGTCGCGGGACACCAACGGCAGTGTGGATGCGTATGAGTGGGAGCGTGACGGCGAAGGCAGTTGCCGGCGAAGCGCGGGTTGCATCTATCTGCTCTCGGGCGGCACGAGCAAGGATAACTCGTACTTCATCGATGCCGGCGCGAGCGGCGACGATGTTTTCTTCATGACGCGTGGGCAGTTGGTGGAACAGGACCGGTACGAAAACTTCAATCTGTATGACGCGCGTGTGAACGGCGGGAAGCTGCCGCCTTCGCTGCCGGTGTGCACGGGTTCGGGCTGTCAGGGTGTGCCGGCCGCGGCGCCGATCTTCGCAACGCCGGCGAGCGCGACCTTCAATGGGGTCGGTAACTTCGCGGCGGCCGGCGAAGCGGCGCCCGCGAAACAGAAGCGGGTCAAACCCAAACCCAAGCGCAAGGTCAAACACAGGAAATCAAAAAAGAAAAAGAGCGCGAAGAAGGCGAGCGGCGGTCGGCGTACGCGTGGAAAGGCGGGGCGGTCATGAGCGGTGTTGCTGTCGCGGGAGCTGGAAGGGCCGCATACCGTGCTTGCCGGCGGGTGTGGCTGGTGGTGGCCGTCGCCCTGCTGGCGGTCTGTGCTTTGGCGGTGCGGGTCTCCTCGGCCTCAGCTCTGACGCCGCACGCGGGCTGGGACGTGACGGCGTCGATCTATCCGACGAATCTGCCGCCGGGCGGTAGCGGGTACCTCATAATCCGTCTGAACAACACGGGGGGAGCGGCGAGCGCTGAGGCGCCGGTGGTGCGCGACACGTTGCCGGCGGGCGTGAGCTCGACCGGGGGCGGCAACCCGCCGTATGAACACTGGACGTGCTCCGGCGGCGCTCCTGTCACGTGCACTGTGAGTGACATGCCTGCCCTCGCGGCGGGAGCCCAGGTGGAAACAGAGGAATTGCCTGTCACGGTCGCGGCGGGCGCGTCGGGCACGGGTGTGAACCGTGTGACGGTGGAAGGCGAAGGGAGACTGGCCAGCGCCGAACAGCCGGTCACGCTCAGTTCGAGCTCGTCGGGTTTCGGGTTCGCGGGGTGGAAGGTATGGTTCAGCAATGCCGATGGCACGCTCGACACGCAGGCCGGCTCGCACCCCTACGAGGCGGCGTTCGGCGTCGACTTCAACAGCGTGCCGGGTAACTTTCACACTCCGACGCCGGCCGGCGCGGAAGAGCGGAACATCGAAACGGAATTGCCCCCCGGCTTCGTCGGCGACCCGGCCGTCGTGCCGCAGTGCACCCGGCAGCTATTGGACACCAATGGCTGTTCGCCCGCGTCGCAGGTGGGGCAGGTGGCCTATACGATCGAAGGCTTTCATTCGGAGCTTCATTCTCCGCTGTACAACGTCGTCCCCCCGCCGAACGTCCCGGCACAATTTGCGCTCAGCCTATACGGCAGTATAGTGATCCTCGATGTGTCGGTGCGCAGCGGCGGAGACTATGGACTCACCGCGCATTTAAGGAATCTCCCACAGGATCACATCGCCTACGCCGACTTGATCTTGTGGGGTGAACCCGCGAGCCCCAGCCACAATGCTGAACGTTGCGGGGTAGTCGACAGCGAATATACGTGCGGTGTGGCGTCGAGCGGGGCGGTGAAGCCATTCCTGACGATGCCGACCTCGTGCGAAGGGCAGCTGGCGTTCACGATCCACGCGAACACGTGGCAAAACGCGGAAACAGCGCAGGCGACCGACCTGACACAAGATCCGACGGGCACGCCGATCGGGATCACGGGCTGTGAAGATCTGGCGTTCGGCCCGTTCATTTCGGTTGCGCCGGATACGACGGCGGGGGATACCCCGGCCGGATTGACAACCGATCTGAAAGTCCCGCAGCAGGGCCTGTTGACACCGGGAGCGGTTGCGACGTCGGATCTGAGGGATGGGACGGTGGTGTTGCCCGAAGGTGTGGTGATCAGCCCGGGTCGCGCGTCGGGGTTGGCGGCCTGCCCGCTGGCTCAGGATGGTGTCGGGGAGGAAGGGCCGCCGTCGTGTCCGGTCGCTTCGCAGGTCGGAACGGCGCAGGTCACGACGCCGTTGCTGCCGGACAAGCTGGAAGGCGATGTGTATGTGCTGCAGTCCAATCCGCCGCACGTCAAACTGCTGATCGCGATCGCGGGGGACGGTGTGGAAGTGAAGCTGGTGGGGAATGTCTCGCTTGACCCGGTGACGGGGCGGTTGACGACGACGTTCAGCGAAACGCCGGCGCTGCCGTTCACGGACTTCAAGCTGTCCTTCAGTGGTGGCGCGCAGGCGGCGCTGGCGACCCCGAACGGGTGCGGGCTGTATACCGCGACATCGGACTTCACGCCGTGGAGTTCGCCGTTCGTCGAAGACGCCTTGTCGGCGAGCGCCTTCCAGATCACCAGCGGCCCGGATGGGTCGCCGTGCGCGTCCCCGGCGCCGTTCACGCCGTCGATGATCGCGGGCGCCACGACCGACCAGGCGGGGGGTTATACGGACTTCACGATGCTGCTCAGTCGTGGGGATGGGCAGCAGCGGATCGCGAGGTTGCAGTTCAAGACCCCGGAGGGTCTGCTGGGGATGATCAGCCACGTCTCGCTGTGCGAAGAACCGCAGGCCGCGCAAGGGGAATGCCCCGAAAGCTCTCAGATCGGGCATACCGTCGTCGGTGCTGGCCCGGGCCCGTATCAGTTGTATATCCCGGAGGCGGGGCAGCCCCCGGCGCCGATCTATGTCACGGGCCCCTACGATGGTGCGCCGTATGGGTTGGCGATCGTGGTGCCGGTGATCGCGGGCCCGTTCAACCTGGGGACGACGGTCGTGCGGGGACGGATCGAAGTGGACCCGCAGACTTCGCAGTTGACGATCACGACCGACCCGCTGCCGACGATCCTCGATGGGGTACCGACGGATCTGCGGACGATCGACGCGGTGATCGACCGACAGGAGTTCATGTTCAACCCGACCAACTGCAACCCGCAGGCCTTCTCAGGGACGGCGACCAGCGCGGAAGGCGCGACGGCGGCCCTGTCGACCCCGTTCCAGGTCGGCTCGTGTCGCAGCCTTGGGTTCAAGCCGACGTTCAAGGTCTCCACCAGCGCGCACACGTCGCGGACCGAAGGCGCGAGCCTGCACGTGAGCCTGACGTTGCCCGACGAAGGCGGGCTCAGCAGCGAGGCGAACGTGCAGCGGGTCAAGGTCTCGCTGCCCAAACAACTGCCCTCACCGTTGAAAACGCTGCAGAAGGCGTGCCTGGAAAAGACCTTCGCGGAAAACCCGAAGGACTGTCCGGTCGCCGCGCAGGTCGGGCAGGTCAAGGTCTCAACCCCGGTCCTGCCGGGAGGCCTGTCGGGCACGGCGTACTTCGTCTCCCACGGCGGCGCGAAGTACCCCGAACTGATCATGGTGCTGGTCGGCCAGAACGGCGTCACCGTCCAGGTTCACGGTGAAACGTTCATCAGCAAAGCGGGGATCACGACCGCGACGTTCGCGACGGTCCCGGACGTCCCGTTCTCCGGCTTCGAACTGACGCTCCCCCAACGTCAGTACCCGGCGCTGACCGCGAACGGCAACCTCTGCAAGGGCACGCTGATCATGCCGACCGAAATAGTCGGCCAGAACGGGCTCGTGATCAAACAGAGCACGAAGATCTCGGTCACCGGGTGCCCGAAGTCGGTGCACAAGAAGGCGAAGAAAGAGGCTCATCGGAAGGCCGCCAAGGGCAGAGGCAAGGGGAAGAAGAAGGGGTAGTGGCGGTCTCCGTCGGCTTCCCTACTCCGAGGCGAAGTCGCGATCGAGAATCGAGGCGAGGTCGATCCAGTGCGCTGGCTCTGGGTAGAGTTCCAGCCAGCGCAGGATGCCGCGGACGATCAACTCGAACTCCTGGTGGTCGATGCCGTAGACGAGAATCGCGCCGGTGTGCGAGCGCTGCGCCGCCGCCCATTCGCGCAGGATGTCGGGGAAGTCGCGGATGTTGTGGGTGATGAGGATGCGCTGCTCCGCTGCCGCAAGCCCCAGCACCTCCTCGTCGTCGAGGCCCTCCAGCGCAAATTCCTGATCGAGGGCGCGGACGTCGTGTCCCTGCTCTTCGAGGCGGCGTCCGACCCTGGGCCCGGAGACGTGCGCGTCGAGCAGGAGCCGCACCGGCGCCGACACACTACCCCGGAGGGGCGTAGCTGTGCAGGAAGGGGTAGAGCTCTCGAAGCTGCGCGAGCGGACGATGGTTGTCCTCGACCAGCGCCTCGATCTCCGCGGGGAAGCGCTCTGCGTAGGCCTGTGCCGCACGCAGGCGCCGGACGGTGAGGAGCGGGTGATTTGCCAGCAGTGACTCCTCATCGCCATTGTAGGAGCGCAGCATCTCGACGATCTCCCAGACGTCGAGGCCGCTGCCGATCACCCAGGCGCGGCGGGGTCTGCCGCGGAACGCGATACCGGGATGCAGCCGCGTCTTCGCGGCCTCCTCGGCGAGCTCCTCGACGACGACGCTGCGCGAGCGTCCCGAACGGCGGACCTCATCGGCGACGAGCAGGTTCGCCTGCGCGCCGAGGCGGATCGAGAAGGGCTGTGTCTTGGCGGGATTGGCAGCCATCAAACTACAGTGTAGCGGATGTAGTAGCTGGCCGTGGCTAGCGCGGAGTCGGGCCGGTTGCGGGTGGGTGGGTTCCCAAAATTTGGAAGATCGAGGTGAAGCCCGTGGCGAAGCCGTTGCGCGCCGCGCGCAGGTAGAGGCGCCAGACCCGCACGCGCTCGCCGCCCGCGAGCCGCTCGGCCTCCTCGAGGTTGGCATCCAGCCGCGCGATCCACTCGCTCAACGTGTCGACGTAGTCCTGGCGGAAGCCCTCCACGTGCGTCGGCTCGATCCCGGCGCGCTCCAGCGCCAACAGGATGCGGGAGACGTGCAGCGGGGCCGCGTCGGGGAAGACGTAGCGCTCGGAGAAGGCGCCGGCCTCGGGGTCGCCGTGGCGCAGGCGCGCGATGCCGTGGTTGAGCAAACGGCCGCCGGGGTGCAGCAGGCCGGCGAGCTGCGCGGCGTAGACGTCGATTTTGCTGGCCCCGACGTGCTCGACCATGCCGATGCTCGCGATCGCGTCGAAGCGTTCGCCGCCTGCCCCCTCCAGGTCGCGGTAGTCGCACAAGCGGATCTCCACGCGGTCCTCGAGGCCCGCCTTCACCACGCGCCGGCGGGCGAGCTCGGCCTGGTTGGGGGACAGCGTGATCCCAACCGCGCAGACGCCGTGGCGGGCGGCGGCGTGCAGTACGAAGCTGCCCCACCCGCAGCCGACGTCGAGCAGGCGCTCGCCCTCCCGCAGGCCGAGCTTCGTGCACACCAGCTCGCGCTTGGCCAGCTGGGCGTCCTCCAGCGTCGTGGCCCCGCGCGAGAACACCGCGCAGCTGTAGGTCATCGAGGAGTCGAGGAACAGCTTGAAGAAGTCGTTGGAGACGTCGTAGTGGTGACGCACGGCGCGCGCGTCGCGCGCGCGGCTGTGGCGGGGGCCCCGCGGGCGCAGCTCGCTGGCGGGGATCCGCGGCGGGCGCGTCAGGCCGCACGCCCGCGCCGCGGCGAGCGTCAGGCGCAGGCGTGTGGCGTGGTCGATCGCGGGCGCTTTGAAGCTGTCCAGCAGCCCGATCACGCGGTCGAGGTCGTCGGCCTCCAGCTCGCCCGCGGCGTACGCGCGGCCGAGGCCCAGCTGCCCAGGAGCACGCAGCAGGTGGGCGACGGCGGTGGGCGAGCGCACCGTGAAGACCGGGCCGTCGGGCGCGGTCGCGGGCAGCTCCGTGCCGTCCCAGAAGCGCAGCGCGAAGGGGCGCTCCGGCAGCGCTCCCGCCAGCTCGCGGCGCAGCGGCTCAGTGCGGGCGAACGGCATCGGTGTCGAGGGCGATCTGGCGTTGGGCGGGGGTCACGATCACAGGGTTGGGGGTGTGCCGCACAGGGCATCGGCATCGGGGGTCTCTACCGTCCGGTCTTGGCGGTACCGTCGTTGCGACAGAGTAGAGCGATGCTTGCTAGCTTGCCGGTGGGACCCGACATGAGCGACACCCAACTTCTCGGCGCTGCGGACACGGATACGTCGGGGCCAAGCGACTCACAGACCGTTCCCCTCGGGGGCGACGGCATCCAGTTCGCCACCCCCGGGCCGGACGACATCCAACCGGTCGTCAACGAGACGCTCAACCGCGTGCTGACCGCGCTGATCACGATCGGGCCGATGCTCGCGCTCGGCTTCGTCGGCTGGCAGATGTGGGACGGGCTGCTGCATCGCTCCGATCTGATTGTGTTCGCGATCCTCTACCTGCTCACGGGGCTTGGCGTGACCGTCGGCTTCCACCGCCTCTTCACCCACCGCAGCTTCAAGACCTACCCCGCGGTGCGCGGCGTGCTCGCGGTGCTGGGGTCGGCGGCGATCGAGGGGCCGATCATTTCGTGGGTCGCCGACCACCGCAAGCACCACGCTTTCTCCGACAAGGACGGCGACCCCCACAGCCCCCACGTCGACCACGGCGTCGGCCTGCGCGGCGCGCTGCGCGGCCTCGGCCACGCGCACGTCGGCTGGCTGTTCATCCACACCGAGCGCGGCTCACGCGAGCGCTACGCGCCCGACCTGATCGCCGACCCCGTCGTGGAGTTCGTCGACCGCACCTTCTTCGTGTGGGCGCTCGGCGGCCTCGCCGTCGCCTTCGGCCTCGGCTACGCGATCGGCGGCACCTGGCAAGCCGGGCTCACGGGCCTGCTGTGGGGCGGCGCGGTGAGGATGCTCGTGCTGCACCACATGACCTACTCGATCAACTCGCTCTGCCACTTCTTCGGCCGCCGCGACTACACCACCGGGGACTACTCCCGCAACCTCGCCTGGCTGGCGCTGCCGACCTTCGGCGAGGCGTGGCACAACAACCACCACGCCTTCCCGACCTCCGCCAGCCACGGCCTCAGCTGGCGCCAGCCCGACGTCTCGGCGCTGGTGATCCGCGGGTTGGAGCGCGTCGGGCTGGCATGGGACGTGGTGCGCGTCCCCGAGGAGCGCCGCGTGCGCAAGCGCTACGCCGCGGCCTGACGGTCTGGCCGCGCGGGGCGGCCCTACGATTGACCCCATGACCCCCGCTCCTATCCCCCCGGTGCGCGAGATCGTCGCGTCCCGGACGGGCGAGGAGCTCGCGCTGAACGACCGCCACCTCAACCCGCAGATGGGGCGGATCCTGCGCACGCTGGGATTCGACAAGGTGTGGGTGGGCGGCGAGGGAGCGCACCGGGCGCTTCTTCGCGCTGGAGCACTGGGGCCTGCAGCCCGACATCGTGTGTGTCGCCAAGGCGCTCTCCGGCGGCCTGGTGCCGATCGGCGCCGTGCTCGTCGCGCGCGCTGTCTTCGACCGCGTGTTCGACGGGATGGAGCGCGCTGTGCGCCACGGCTCGACCTTCGGCGGCAACGACCTGGCGGCCGCTGCCGGTCTCGCCACGCTGCGGGTGCTCGACCAGGAGCGCCTGGTGCAGCGCGCCGAGCGGATCGGGGCGCTCCTGCTGGAGCTGACGCAACCGCTGATCGAGCGCCACGCGATCGTGCGCGACGTGCGCGGCCTCGGCCTGATGTGGGCGATCGAGTTGGGCCCTCCCGAAGGGCAGGTGGCGCGAGCGGCCTGGAACGCGCTGGAGCGAGCCCAGCCTGGCCTCTTCTCCCAACTGATCACGGTCCCCCTCTTTCATGAGCACCGCATCTTCTGCCAGGTCGCCGGCCACCGCATGAACGTGATCAAGGCCCTACCGCCGCTCGTGATCGAGGAGTCGGAGATCCGCCGCTTCGCCGCCGCGCTGGAGACGGTGGTGGCCGCGGCGGAACGGATGCCCTCGGCGCTTTCGCGCTTCGGGTTGCGCATGGCGCGGAATATGGCTGGGGCACGGTAGAGGGTGGAGCAGTCGGGCTGAGGCCGGCGAGCCGAGGTCCCTGCTTTCGGCATAACGCCACCGTTGGCACGCGAAGTCGGAGCGCGCGCCGACTCGTCTCAATCTTTCGTCTGAACCAAAAATCCCGGAAGGAGCGCTAATCGGGATGGCCGAGACTATTGACCTATGCCATTTGTTTGCGTAGGGTTCTGGATCTTGTCAAGCCAGACCTCAACCCGAGGAAGTCGGGCTGTCGTGGTGTTGCTGCTGGGCGCCGTCCTGTTGCTGGGGACCGCGTCGAGCGCGGTCGCGGAATCCTACGAGCACGCGGTGGAAAGCACGGCGGGCGTGGCGCACTTCTGGCCGATGAGCGAAGCCGGCGGCGAAACGTCGTTCGCGGACGCGGTTGGGAGTGCGAACGCCGAAGTCCTGGGCGGCGTGACGCTGGGTGAGCCGGGCGGCCTGGTCGGGGACTCTTCGACGTCGGCGCTGTTCAACGGCTCGTCGGGCGCGGCGCGCGCGAGCGTGAACCTGTCTGGCACGCATGAGCTGACGGTGGAGTTCTGGATGAAGTGGAGCATGTTTGCCGAAGACGATCATCTGGCGTTGGAGTTCACGCCGAACTTCAACGAATACGCGGGTGGGTTCCTGGTCGACCCGGACGCCAGCCCGGGCACCGACTTCGCCGTGTCGATCGGGGAGGGCGGCTCGCGCAACACGGTGTATTTCAAACGGCCGAGCGCGGGGGCGTGGCATTACTACGCATTCGTGATCGACACCGAAGCGCCGGCCGAAACGGAGATCACGCCGTACGTGGATGGCCACGCGGTCTCGTACACGAAGTCGGAGTCGGGCACGGGGGCGGGCAATTTCGCGAACTCGACGCTGTTCTGGATGTCGCGGGATGCGAGCACGCTGTTCGGCGCGGGGTCGATGCAGGATCTGGCGTTGTACGACACGACGCTCAGCGCGACCACGATTGGCGAGCACTATGAGCTGGGGGACGGCGGTCCGGAAGCGTCGTTCGCCTCGGCGCCGGTGGTGGCGACCGCGGGGGTGCCGGTGCGGCTGGACGCCTCGGGTTCCTTCTCGCCGGGCGGTTCGATCGATGACTACGCGTGGGATTTCAACGGGAGCAAAAGCTATTCGACCGATGGGGGCGGCTCGGCGACGATTTCGCATACGTTCTCCTCGCCGGGGACGTACACGGTCGATCTGCGTGTGAAAGACAGCTTCGGCGAGATGGCCACGGTTAGCCACACGATCACGGTTGGCGCCGAACTGGGTCGCTACGAGCAGGCGGTGGAGGAGACCGCGAGCGTGACGCACTTCTGGCCGATGGATGAGTCCTCGGGTTCGTCGTTCGCGGACGCGGTCGATGGCGCCAACGCGGAAACGCTCGGCGGCGTGACGTTGGGGGAACCCGGCGGGCTCGTGGGCGACTCCTCCACCGCCGCTGCCTTCAACGGCTCCTCGGGCGCGGCCCGCGCCGAAGTGGACCTGTCGAGCACCCACCAGCTGACGGTCGAGTTCTGGATGAAGTGGAAGACGTTCGCCGAAGACGATCACCTGGCGATGGAGCTGACGCCCAACTTCAACGAATACCCGGGTGGACTCCTGATCGACCCCGATGCGTCGGGCACCGAAGAGTTCGGAGTCGGGATCGGCGAGGGCGGTTCCCGCAACAACGCGTATTTCGCCCGGCCGAGTGCTGAACAGTGGCACTATTACGCCTTTACGTTCGACACCACCGCGAGCGGCGCGGATGAGATCACGCCGTATGTCGACGGGCGCGCGGTCTCCTACACGAAGAGCGCCGAAGGTACGGGTGCGGGGAACTTCGCCAAAGCGATGTTGTACTGGATGTCGCGGGATGCGAGCACGTTGTTCGGCGCGGGCTCGATGCAGGATCTGGCGCTGTACGACACGAAGCTCAGCGCGGACACGATCGGCGAACACTATGAGCTGGGTGAGGGCGGCCCGGAAGCGTCGTTCACCTCGGCGCCGGTGGTGGCGACCGCGGGAGTGCCGGTGCGTCTGGACGCGTCGGCCTCCTCCTCGGAGCTCGGCTCGATCACCGATTATGCGTGGGATTTCGACGGGAGCAAAAGCTACTCCACCGACGAGGGCGGCTCGGCGACGATCTCGCACACCTTCTCCTCGCCGGGCACGTACACGGTCGATCTGCGCGTGAAAGACAGCTACGGCGTGACGGGGACGGTCAGCCACACGATCACGGTCGGCGCCGCGCTCGGCGAGTACGAGCAGGCGGTCGAGGAGACGCCGGACGTGGCGCACTTCTGGCCGATGGGGGAGTCCTCGGGCTCCGCGTTCGCCGACGCGCTGGACGGCGCCAACGCTTCGCTCGCGGGCGGCGTCTCCTTGGGCGGAGCGGGCGGCCTGGTCGATGACTCCTCGACCTCGGCCGCGTTCAACGGCTCCTCCGGTACGGCTCACGCCGCAGTGAACCTGTCGGGTACGCACAGGCTGACGGTCGAGTTCTGGATGAAGTGGACGTCCTACGCCGAAGACGATCATCTGGCGCTCGAGTTCACGCCGAACTTCAACGAATACGCGGGTGGGTTCTTGGTCGACCCCGACGCAACACCCGGCACCGATTTCGCGGTGTCGATCGGGGAGGGCGGTTCGCGCAACACGGTGTACTTCGAACGGCCAAGCGCGGGGGCGTGGCACTACTACGCGTTCGTTCTCAATACCGAAGCGCCGGCGGAAACCGAGATTACACCGTACGTGGATGGCCACACGGTCTCCTACACGAAGTCCGCGTCGGGCACCGGCGCGGGGAGCTTCGCCAATTCGACGCTGTACTGGATGTCGCGGGATGCGAGCACGTTGTTCGGCGCCGGGTCGATGCAGGATCTCGCGCTCTATGAAGCGGCGCTCAGCGCGGGCGCGATCCTCGAACACTACGAGCGTGGAGAGAACACCTATTTCCTCGCCAACACCACTGCGCCGAGCATCGAAGGTGTCGTCGAGGATGGGGAGACGGTGAGCGCCGACCCGGGCGCCTGGTCCGGCGCCACGCCGATCGCCTACGCCTACCAGTGGCAGAGCTGCAACTCCGACGGTGGCGCCTGCGAAGACATCGAAGGCGCCACCAACCAGGACTACCCGGTCTCCTCGGCGGATCTGGAAACGACGCTGCGCGTCCTCGTTACGGCCACCAACCCGGGAGGCTCGCTGCAGGCAGCCTCGGCGGCCAGCACGGAAGTCGAACCCGGGGCGCCCGTGGAGCTCGAAGCGCCCTCGCTCTCCGGGACCCCGGCAGTCGGCGAAGCGCTGCAGGCGAACGCCGGCGTGTGGGGAGGCACTGAAACGGAAGTCGGCTATCAGTGGGAACGCTGCAACTCCTCAGGCGGCGAATGCACGGACATCGCGGGGGCAACCGAAGCGGGCTACACGCTCGTCGAAGGCGACGTCGGGAAAACGTTGCGCATCAGGGTGGGCGCGAGCAACGCGCTGGGCTCGCTCACCGCGGTCTCACCGCCGTCGCCCGAGATCGAAGCGACGGCCGCCACGCTCGTGAACACCTGGGCGCCCAGCATCGGGGGCACCCCGCGCGAGGGCCAGACGCTCACCGCGAACGCCGGCAGCTGGCTGGGCCTCGGCACGATCGGCTACGAATACCAGTGGCAGCGCTGCGACCGCTACGGCAACGGCTGCGAAAACATCACAGGTGCCACCGCCTCGACCCGCACGCTGACATCAGGGGACGTCGAACACTCGCTGCGGGTCCTCGTGAGCGCCACCGAAACGGGCGGGACCGTCACGGAGACCTCGCCCGCCACCCCGGCGATCGCGGCCGAAGGCGACCCCACGATCGAAGAATCGCCGGCGATATCCGGGACCGGGCTGGTCGGGTACGCGCTCACCGCGAGCACCGGCGCGTGGTCCGGGGAAGCGCCGATCAGCTACGCCCACCAGTGGGAGCGCTGCAACGAAGCGGGCGGCAGCTGCAGCTCAATCAGCGGCGCCACCGCCAGCTCCTACACGCTCACCGAAAGCGACGTCGCCCACACTCTGAGGGTACTCGTGACGGCGACCGACGGGGCGGGCAGCACGATCGGCGCGTCGGCCCCCACGGCCGCCATCAGCCCGACCACGCTCGTCGACATCTCGGCGCCGTCGATCTCCGGGCCCCGCGAACTGGGAAGGGAGTTGAACGCCGACCCCGGGATCTGGACCGGAGCGGGAGCGATCGGCTTCTCCTACCAGTGGAAGCGCTGCAACGAACACGGCGAAAGCTGCGGCTCGATCTCCGGCGCCACCGAACCGACCTACACCTCCAAAGGGAGCGACGTCGGCGACACGATCGAGGTCCTCGTAACTGCGACCGGGACCTCGGGAACAGAAAGCGTGGTCTCCGCGCCGACGCCCGTGATCGTCTCCGAACCGATCGCGCCCGCCAACGTCATCGCCCCAGCCGTCGAAGGTAACCTCACCGCGGGGGACACCCTCACGGCCGAACCCGGCACCTGGCTGGGCAGCGAACCGATCACCTACGCCTACCAGTGGCAGAAGTGCAACGAAGAAGGCGAAGAATGCGCGAACATCAGCGGCGCCACCGCCGACACCTACACGCTCCTAGAAGGCGACATCGGCTCGACGGTGCAGGTCGTGGTCAGCGCCAGCAATTCCCACGGCAGCGCCAGCGCCACCTCCTACCCAAGCGAAGTAGTGGGGGCCGCCGGGGTCCCCGCCAGCACAGAGGGCCCCGTGATCGACGGCACCGCCAAGGTCGGCGAACAGATCTTCGCCGGCAACGGGACCTGGTCGGGGTCGCGACCCTTGAGCTACTACTACAAATGGGAGCGCTGCAACACAGCCGGCGAAAGCTGCACGGCGATCGAAGGCGCCACCAAACCTGGTTACACGGTGGTGAGCGGCGACGTCGGCTCGACCCTGCGCGTGAAGGTCACGGCGAGCAACACGCTCGGCAGCGCCGGTGCGATCTCGGCCCCGGCGATCGTCTCGGCGGCGGGGGAAGCGGACGTCGAACGGGCCATCGAAATCGCGCAGGAAACAGACCCCTCGGTGCTGGCGTCCTCGACGAGCGCGAGCCTCGAAGAACGGAGCGTCCAACCGGCGATCACCGACCCCGGAGAAGAACTCGCGTCCAACGCAACGCTCACCAGCTCCACGATCTCCAAGGAAACCCCCGGCGAATTCGCGGTCAACACCGCCGACGGCGAATTCAGCATCCAGCCGATCGGGACCTCGCCCGACGCGACCACCACCCCGACGATCGTCAACGGCGCCGCCGCGATCTTCGCCGAAACCGCGCACGCGACCGACACGATCGTCCGCCCCAGCGCGCTGGGCGCGACTGATCTCCTGCAGCTGCGCTCCTCCGAAGCACCCACCTCCTTCTCGTGGGAAGTCGGCATCGGCCCCGACCAGCAGCTCGAAGAACTGCCCGACGGCAGCATCGCCATAACCGAACCAGAACTCGGCTCCGTCTTCGAAGGCTCGCTGCCGGAAGAACTACTCGAAGAACCCAAAACAGGAGCCGGCGAACCCAGCGGCGAAGGCGTCAGCGGCAAAGCCGCCGAAGAAGAACTCGAAAGCTCCGCGGAAACAGAAAGCCCGCTCGAAGAACGACCCGCGGCGGCTCAGGTCACCACGGCCTCAATCACGCCCAAAGCCGGCGAACTCCAGCCGCAGAACACCAAAGTCGAGTACGAAGACGCCACCAGCGGCCTCGAATACGCCAAAGCGCATACCGCGAACAAGGTGCTGGCGGTGATCAAAAAGCCCACGGTCCTGGACGCAGCCGGCCATGAAGTGCCAGTCACCCTCAGCGCGGAAGGCGACACATTCACGATGTCCGTCTCGCCGAGCGAAAGCGCCGTCTTCCCGGTGACGGCTTCCATCGCTTCCGTGGCTCCAGGTGATGAAAACGGCGGGACCCCACCTCTGCCTGGAACCCATGATGGCTTTTCGGACCTGCACCACGCGACCTTCGAAGATTTTGACCCCAACCTCGAGAGCGGTCCATTGAAAGTGGAAGGAAGGGCCAGGCTCGTCCTTGACTACAACACGCCTGCCAGCAATCCGGGACTTATCAAATGGCTCCAAGCGGTGTATGAAGCACATCTCAAACCATATATCACGCTCCGGGAATGCGAACCACAAGAAGAATTTGCGGTCAAGTGCCCATCGCATCCACCGACGATCAGCCAGTATCAGAAAGCGGTGGAAGGTCTTATGAAAGCCTTTAAGCAGGAAAACAAAGAAGCAGAACTACCAGCTGTAACAGTATGGGGAGCATGGAACGAGCCAGATGGCGCCGAGAACCCTTTTCACCACAACGAAAAGCGGGCGGCTCTCTTTTGGAAAATAGCTCAACACGTAGCTTTCGGCATTTTCCATAATGCGCATCGCTATACCGTTGTTGCTGGAGAATTTCAGCAATACTATTCTCACTACACTAAGGAATACAGAAAGGCGATCCTTACGGATCATGCGTTCTGGGCCGGCAAGCCGCATGTATGGGGGTTGCATGACTATCACGACATTCTTCGGTCAGGTGAACTGGGACGCTATGTCACAGAAGACGCCAAAAAATTCCTCAGCCTTGGAAGCAAGAGTCTCGGTCATCCCCACATGTGGATAAGCGAGGCTGGCGTTGAGCTCCAAAATGGGGAAAGGCAGACTCCTCTTATGGGGGAAGGCGAAGAAGAACTCAGGCGACAGCGGATTGCGGCCAAAGACTTCCTTCAACTTGCCAAAGTCGCCCGTGAGATCCACGGTTCACGCCCTTCAGAATACGTTTATCAGCATATAGAATGGCTTTACTACTATCTCTACAGAAGCCCTAGCAAAGCACAGCGAAAAGAACACTTTTTCGATAGCGCGTTGCTCGAAGTTGAACCAGCCAAGCCTGAATACGAAGAACGAGAAGCCTACTGTATCCTTGCGCTGGGCAAGCCCGCATGTCCCGCAAGGGTTGGAACCGAAGCGCCGGTCGCAGGAGGGACAACATCGAGCGCGAGCACCGTCTTGTTGACTGTCGATCCACGGGGCTTGCTCACCAATTATTTCGTTGCGTACGGTACATCAAGCGCCTATGGGCATGTCACGTCAGCAAGCACGGTCACCAATGACGTTGGAGCCCAGAGCGAGACGGTTGGGCTGAGCGGCCTGGAACCGTGCACAACCTACCACTATCAAGCCGAGGCGGAAAGCTCGGCCAACGAAGGCACTCCGAGCCTCGGTGGGGACAAGACCTTCAAGACCGGTGGATGCGAACCGCCGACAGTGACGACTGGTAGCGCGACTTACCTGGGGGAAAATATGCATCTGCTATCGGGAGAAATCAACCCAAACGGCGAAGCATCTACCTACTATTTTGAATACGGACCAACCAGTGCCTATGGAGAATCGACCTCGCCGGAGTCCGCCGGAAGTGGTACGAGTCCAGTCGAAGTGACAGCTGAAATCGAATACGACGAAGTTTTCGATGGAGGTCGTTTTGCTATCCATCCAGACGGCATACTTTGCGATATTTTTCACTTCCGGCTCGTCGGGACAAACGAAGGTGGCACCAGCGATGGCGCCGATAAAGAATCGATCAGATGTATTTGACGATCTCTCGTACTACGCGCTCAAGGTTATACGGCGTGCAAGTTCGGCTGAGTTACATCACCTCCACCTAGGATCGGCTCATACGAATGTCTACCGGTGCCGCAACTTTGAAGAGTCGCAGTAGTTTTAGCGGTATGCATCGAATAGCGGCGACGACCGCAGCGATCCTCGGGATCGTGCTGCTCCTGACAGCTCCGGCTACGGCCACCACGCGCAACCCCAGTCATCAGGCGGCTAGGGGATGCCTGGCGGGCCGCTCGCATGTCTTGGCTGCCGATCCGCAAGCACAGATATACGAAGCGCCAATGTCATTGAGATACCCTGAATTCCTGTCCATCTATGGGTGCTCTTATGGGCACAAGCGCTCCTACCTGCTCGGTCCTGCGCCCTACGGTTCGCCAAGCGGCGCTGGAGGTATCAGCCACGAGACACTAAATGGTTCGAATGTTGCGTACGAGGAAGTCGAAAACAAATCATGCTGCCAGCACTGGTGGGTGGTTGTCCGCGACCTGAGCAACGGTCATGTGCTTTATAGAATTCCCACAGGCACACGGGTTACACCAAGACCATTGTCTGTTGGAATAGGTCTAGCAGTAGACATCGTGGTCAAGCGCGACGGCTCGGTTGCGTGGATCGTTGAAACAAATGAAGAAGAAGGCGAATACCAAGTTCACGCGGTCGACAAATCGGGAAGCCGCGTGCTCGCGTCTAACCCCGATATAGATCCGTTGTCGTTGGCGTTGGCTGGAAGTACGCTGTACTGGACGCAGGGCGGCCAGCCGGCCACCGCGTCGCTGAACTGAGGACGATCGCAGGAGTGCGCATCGTCCGTCAGACGGCACGGACGATGCGCTGGTAGATGGTGTACGCGGTTACGGGCGAATCTATTTAGCCGACCATTTGTCTCCCGAGGAAAGTTTTACGAAGAAGTCGCCTTCGAAGAGGACTTTGGTCGAGCCGACAAATACTTCGCTGCCGGCTTCCGAATTGAACACCAGCTCGTGTTCTGTTTTTTCTGTTTCCACTCCCGGATAGTTGCACGCCATGCCTTTGCTTGTGCCGCTCGTGATGGTGTACGTGTTTGCCACCGCGCACGTCCCTCCGCTGCTTTTTACGACCATCACAGCCAGCGTTCTGCCGTTTACCGGTTGGAAGTTCAGTTTTAGTTTTGCGCCCGTTCCTTCGAGCGGGAACACCAGTGGTTCTGAGCTGAAATTGGGAACTTCGCAGTGTGGCTGACTTACGACCGAGCGGCCTTCGAATGCAAATGTGCCGTTATTTGCATTGCCCGGCCTGATGATCCCGTGCTCTACTTTGACGGTCGAGCACGTGACCGTGACGATATTGCCCACCTTGAACGTTGGCGCCTGTTTGACCGTCACCGCTTCCGCGACCGTTTCCGCTTTGGCGATTTCACTGCCTTCCATCCACCATTCGGGCGAGGTTGCCGAGGCGGGTGCCGCCGCGACGGCGCTGATGACCACGAGAAGCAGCAGGCTCAATTGAACGGTTTTTACTGCTTTTGCCATTATATCTCCTTCTGATTTAGGAATCCCAGATGCCCTTTGGGCTTCAACGATGCACATCCACTCGGCGTGCGTCAAGGCCGGGCACGAGGCGCCGCGTGCGCAAGCGCTACGCCGCGGCCTGACGGTCTGGCCGCGCGGGCGGCCCTACGATTGACTCCATGACCCCCGCTCCCATCCCCCCGGTGCGCGAGATCGTCGCGTCCCGGACGGGCGAGGAGCTGGCGCTGAACGACCGCCACCTCAACCCGCAGATGGGGCGGATCCTGCGCACGCTCGGGTTCGACAAGGTGTGGGTGGGCGGCGAGGGAGCGCACCTGATCGACGCCGAGGGCAACCTCTACCTCGACCTCTTCGGCGGCTACGGCGTGTTCGCGATCGGGCGCAACCACCCCGAGGCGATCGCCGCGATCGAGGAGGTCATGGCGGCGCGCACCGGCAACCTGCCGCAGCTCGGCGTCACGCTGCTGGGCGGCGTGCTGGCAGAGCAGCTGCTCGCGCGCGCGCCGGCGAGCGTGGCGGCGATGGTGCCGGCCAACAGCGGCACCGAGGCGGTCGAGGCGGCCATCAAGATCGCGCGCGCCGCCACCGGCCGCGGGCGCATCCTCTACGCCGAGCACGCCTTTCACGGGCTCACGCTCGGCGCGCTCTCGCTCAACGGCGACGCCCACTTCCGCGACGGCTTTGGACCGCTCTTGCCCGACTGCGACCCCGTCCCATTCGGCGACCTCCCCGCGCTTGAGCGCGAGCTCGCGCGCGGCGACGTGGCCGCGTTCGTGGTCGAGCCCGTGCAGGGCAAGGGCGTCAACCTCCCCCCCGAGGGCTACCTGCCCGGCGCCCAGGAGCGCTGCCGCGCCGCCGGCGCCCTCTTCGTCTGCGACGAGGTCCAAACCGGGCTCGGGCGCACCGGGCGCTTCTTCGCGCTGGAGCACTGGGGCCTGCAGCCCGACATCGTCTGCGTCGCCAAGGCGCTCTCCGGCGGCCTGGTGCCGATCGGCGCCGTGCTCGTCTCGCGCGCCGCCTTCGACCGCGTGTTCGACGGGATGGAGCGCGCCGTGCGCCACGGCTCCACCTTCGGCGGCAACGACCTCGCGGCCGCTGCCGGTCTCGCCACGCTGCGGGTGCTCGACCAGGAGCGCCTGGTGCAGCGCGCCGAGCGGATCGGCGCGCTCCTGCTGGAGCTGACGCAACCGCTGATCGAGCGCCACGCGATCGTGCGCGACGTGCGCGGCCTCGGCCTGATGTGGGCGATCGAGTTGGGCCCTCCCGAAGGGCAGGTGGCGCGAGCGGCCTGGAACGCGCTGGAGCGAGCCCAGCCTGGCCTCTTCTCCCAACTGATCACGGTCCCCCTCTTTCATGAGCACCGCATCTTCTGCCAGGTCGCCGGCCACCGCATGAACGTGATCAAGGCCCTACCGCCGCTCGTGATCGAGGAGTCGGAGATCCGCCGCTTCGCCGCCGCGCTGGAGACGGTGGTGGCCGCGGCGGAACGGATGCCCTCGGCGCTTTCGCGCTTCGGGTTGCGCATGGCGCGGAATATGGCTGGGGCACGGTAGAGGGTGGAGCAGTCGGGCTGAGGCCGGCGAGCCGAGGCCCCTGCTTTCGGCATAACGCCACCGTTGGCACGCGAAGTTCGAGCGAAGCCGGCGGCGAAACGTCGTTCGCGGACGCGGTTGGGAGTGCGAACGCCGAAGTCCTGGGCGGCGTGACGCTGGGTGAGCCGGGCGGCCTGGTCGGGGACTCTTCGACGTCGGCGCTGTTCAACGGCTCGTCGGGCGCGGCGCGCGCGAGCGTGAACCTGTCTGGCACGCATGAGCTGACGGTGGAGTTCTGGATGAAGTGGAGCATGTTTGCCGAAGACGATCATTTGGCGTTGGAGTTCACGCCGAACTTCAACGAATACGCGGGTGGGTTCTTGGTCGACCCCGACGCAACACCCGGCACCGATTTCGCGGTGTCGATCGGGGAGGGCGGTTCGCGCAACACGGTGTACTTCGAACGGCCAAGCGCGGGGGCGTGGCACTACTACGCGTTCGTTCTCAATACCGAAGCGCCGGCGGAAACCGAGATTACACCGTACGTGGATGGCCACACGGTCTCCTACACGAAGTCCGCGTCGGGCACCGGCGCGGGGAGCTTCGCCAATTCGACGCTGTACTGGATGTCGCGGGATGCGAGCACGTTGTTCGGCGCCGGGTCGATGCAGGATCTCGCGCTCTATGAAGCGGCGCTCAGCGCGGGCGCGATCCTCGAACACTACGAGCGTGGAGAGAACACCTATTTCCTCGCCAACACCACTGCGCCGAGCATCGAAGGTGTCGTCGAGGATGGGGAGACGGTGAGCGCCGACCCGGGCGCCTGGTCCGGCGCCACGCCGATCGCCTACGCCTACCAGTGGCAGAGCTGCAACTCCGACGGTGGCGCCTGCGAAGACATCGAAGGCGCCACCAACCAGGACTACCCGGTCTCCTCGGCGGATCTGGAAACGACGCTGCGCGTCCTCGTTACGGCCACCAACCCGGGAGGCTCGCTGCAGGCAGCCTCGGCGGCCAGCACGGAAGTCGAACCCGGGGCGCCCGTGGAGCTCGAAGCGCCCTCGCTCTCCGGGACCCCGGCAGTCGGCGAAGCGCTGCAGGCGAACGCCGGCGTGTGGGGAGGCACTGAAACGGAAGTCGGCTATCAGTGGGAACGCTGCAACTCCTCAGGCGGCGAATGCACGGACATCGCGGGGGCAACCGAAGCGGGCTACACGCTCGTCGAAGGCGACGTCGGGAAAACGTTGCGCATCAGGGTGGGCGCGAGCAACGCGCTGGGCTCGCTCACCGCGGTCTCACCGCCGTCGCCCGAGATCGAAGCGACGGCCGCCACGCTCGTGAACACCTGGGCGCCCAGCATCGGGGGCACCCCGCGCGAGGGCCAGACGCTCACCGCGAACGCCGGCAGCTGGCTGGGCCTCGGCACGATCGGCTACGAATACCAGTGGCAGCGCTGCGACCGCTACGGCAACGGCTGCGAAAACATCACAGGTGCCACCGCCTCGACCCGCACGCTGACATCAGGGGACGTCGAACACTCGCTGCGGGTCCTCGTGAGCGCCACCGAAACGGGCGGGACCGTCACGGAGACCTCGCCCGCCACCCCGGCGATCGCGGCCGAAGGCGACCCCACGATCGAAGAATCGCCGGCGATATCCGGGACCGGGCTGGTCGGGTACGCGCTCACCGCGAGCACCGGCGCGTGGTCCGGGGAAGCGCCGATCAGCTACGCCCACCAGTGGGAGCGCTGCAACGAAGCGGGTGCCAGCTGCAGCTCAATCAGCGGCGCCACCGCCAGCTCCTACACGCTCACCGAAAGCGACGTCGCCCACACTCTGAGGGTACTCGTGACGGCGACCGACGGGGCGGGCAGCACGATCGGCGCGTCGGCCCCCACGGCCGCCATCAGCCCGACCACGCTCGTCGACATCTCGGCGCCGTCGATCTCCGGGCCCCGCGAACTGGGAAGGGAGTTGAACGCCGACCCCGGGATCTGGACCGGAGCGGGAGCGATCGGCTTCTCCTACCAGTGGAAGCGCTGCAACGAACACGGCGAAAGCTGCGGCTCGATCTCGGGCGCCACCGAACCCGCCTACACCCCCACCGGGAGCGACGTCGGCGACACGATCGAGGTCCTCGTCACCGCGACCGGGACCTCGGGAACGGAAAGCGTGGCCTCCGCGCCGACGCCCGTGATCGTCTCCGAACCGATCGCGCCCATCAACGTCATCGTCCCCGCCATCGAAGGCAACCTCACCGCGGGAGACACCCTCACCGCCGAACCCGGCACCTGGCTCGGCAGCGAACCGATCACCTACGCCTACCAGTGGCAGAAGTGCAACGAAGAAGGCGAAGAATGCGCGAACATCAGCGGCGCCACCGCCGACACCTACACGCTCCTAGAAGGCGACATCGGCTCGACGGTGCAGGTCGTGGTCAGCGCCAGCAATTCCCACGGCAGCGCCAGCGCCACCTCCTACCCAAGCGAAGTAGTGGGGGCCGCCGGGGTCCCCGCCAGCACAGAGGGCCCCGTGATCGACGGCACCGCCAAGGTCGGCGAACAGATCTTCGCCGGCAACGGGACCTGGTCGGGGTCGCGACCCTTGAGCTACTACTACAAATGGGAGCGCTGCAACACAGCCGGCGAAAGCTGCACGGCGATCGAAGGCGCCACCAAACCGGGCTACACGGTGGTGAGCGGCGACGTCGGCTCGACCCTGCGCGTGAAGGTCACGGCGAGCAACACGCTCGGCAACGCCGGTGCGATCTCCGCTCCGGCGATCGTCTCGGCGGCAGGCGAAGCATCCGTCGAACGGGCCATCGAAATCGCACAGGAAACAGACCCCTCGGTGCTGGCATCCTCGACGAGCGCGAGCGTCGAAGAACGGAGCGTCCAACCGGCGATCACCGACCCAGGAGAAGAACTCGCATCCAACACGACGTTGACCAGCTCCACGATCTCCAAGGAAACCCCCGGCGAATTCGCGGTCAACACCGCCGACGGCGAATTCAGCTTCCAGCCGATCGGCACGTCGCCCGACGCGACCACCACCCCGACGATCGTCAACGGCGCGGCGGCCATCTTCGCCGAAACCGCGCACGCGACCGACACGATCGTCCGCCCCACCGCGCTCGGCGCAACCGATCTCCTGCAGCTACGCTCCTCCGAAGCACCCACCTCCTTCTCATGGGAAGTCGGCATCGGCCCCGACCAGCAGCTCGAAGAACTACCCGACGGCAGCATCGCCATCACCGAACCAGAACTCGGCTCCGTCTTCGAAGGCTCGCTGCCGGAAGAACTACTCGAAGAACCCAAAACAGGAGCCGGCGAACCCAGCGGCGAAGGCGTCAGCGGCAAAGCCGCCGAAGAAGAACTCGAAAGCTCCGTCAAAGAAGAAGGCCCACTCGAAAAATTGCCCACCGCGCCTCAGGTCACCACCGCCTCAATCACCCCCAAATCGGGAGAACTCCAGCCGCAGGACACCAAAACCGAATACGAAGATGCCACCAGTGGCCTTGAATACGCCAAAGCGCACACCGCAAACAAGGTGCTCGCCGTGATCAAAAAGCCCACGGTCCTCGATGCGGCCGGTCATGAAGTGTCCGCCAGCCTCAGCGTTGCGGGCAACACATTTACGATGAGCATGTCGCCCGGCGAAAGTGCTGCCTTCCCCGTGACGGCGGCGATCGTCATTCCAGGCGAGACGGGAGGGACAGCCCTCCCGGAACTTCATTACGGGCTCTCGGACCCCAAGCCAGAAGACTTCACAAAAGCAGAAGAAGAAACCGGGAAAACCGTCGAAAACTTCGACAAACACCTTGAAAGCGGACCGGTGCACGTCAAGGTGGCGCGCGACGTGATCCCATATAACACAAAGCCTGCCGAACTCACGCAATGGCTCGAAGCCGTCAAGAAAGCAGGCCTAGAACCGTACATCACGTTTGGGGTGGTAGAAGATTGTACATTCGGGAAGGCATGCCCTAAAGTGGACGAACCAAATGTCGAAGTGTATGGAAAAGACGTTGAATCCTTGATCAAAGGGGTGATGACGAGCTACAAAGAAAAACCTACGGTCATCCCTCTTGTCAAGAGATGGGGGGCATGGAACGAGCCTGACTTCCACAGCGAAATTACATACGATCCACTATACACAAACGCTGAAAAGGCGGCCCTGTTCTGGAAAATGGCGCGATCGATCCTCAGGCGAGTGGGTTGTGACTGCACGATGGTCGCTGGCGAATTCGCTGAGTATGATGGCTACATCGGACGCTACATTAAGGCTATCCGTCATAACCACAAGTTCTGGTCCAGGAAGCCGGGTGTCTGGGGGTTCCACGACTACCACGACCTCATAAGTGTTACTCCGAAACGCCCGCACGTGGTAGAATATGCAAAGGCGTTTGTAAAAAGCATGGGCGAAGATATGGGCCACCCCCGGATCTGGTTCAGCGAGCAGGGGGTGGAGCTAAAGGATAATCACACGATCACGCGGTTGGACAAAGGACCCGAACAGCTTACGCTGCAACGCCTAGCGGCGGATGATTTCCTGCATCTCCATACAGTCTCAGAACCATATGTCGAACTCGTCGACTACTACTGGTATAAGGGGCCATCCAAGCAACAGTTCGAAAAGAATAAATACTACTTCGACAGTGCCCTGCTTCCTGGTAAGGAAGAGCATGAAACCCAGGAACCCAGAGAGGCCTACTGCGTCCTCGCGCTCGGCGAGGAAGGCTGCCCGCCGGCCGTGGTCACCAAAGAACCAGTGGCAGGCACAGACCACGCCAAGTGCGAGTACAACCTCACTGGGAATCAATCCGGGAGGCTTCCTTGCCCACTATTCCATCGAGTGGGGCCTCACAACCTCATATGGGCATACAACGTCGTCGATCGCGGTTGCCAATAACGATGGAACACAGAGCGAGACGGTTACCCTGAGCGGCCTGGATCCGTGCACCACCTACCATTATCAGGCCGAGGCGGAAAGTTCAGTCAACGAAGGTAGTCCGACTCTTGGCGGCGACAAGACATTCAAGACCAGCGGATGCGAACCACCGACAGTAACGACTGGCATCGCAACTTACCTGGGGGGAAATACGCATCTGCTGTCGGGGGAAATCAACCCAAACGGCGAAGCATCCACCTATTATTTTGAATACGGGCCAACCAGTGCCTATGGAGAATCGACCTCACCGGAGTCTGCGGGAAGTGGCACGAGTCCAGTCGAAGTAACAGCTGAAATCGAATACGAAGAAAGTTTTGACGGAGGTGGCTTTGCGCATCCAGACGGCATCCACTGTAACTTTTTTCACTTCAGACTGGTAGGGGCCAACGCGGGCGGTACGAGCTACGGCGCCGATAAAGAATCGGTTAGATGTTTTTGACGACACATGCGCTCTCTGTCGTATGCCAGTCCGGCCGAGATCGATCCAGCGGCCTTCTTTTCGGGGACGGCTCATACGAATGTCTACTCGCTCCGCAACTTTGGAGCGTTTCGGTAGTTTTGAGGGCATGCGCCGCCTAACGATATGCGCGATCCCTTTGTTTGTGCTGCTCTTGGCGGCCTCGGCGAGCGTTGCCCGCGTCCACCACGCGACTCCGCCGAGGTGCCCCCCGGCGGAGTCGCGCGTGGTGCTCGCCGATGCTGAAGCAGAGTTGTACGTCGTCAAGGAACGTTTACCCCATTTTCCTGAACCCGAACCTGTCGTTCGCGGCTGTGCCCACGGACAAAAGCATTCCTACCTTTTGGGTGAAGCCGAAGAACATATTGGAGGATCAGGGGGAGGTGGAAGTTCGGGCGTACAGCTAGAGACGCTTGCCGGCACGGTCGTCGCGTATGCAACGTCTGCGGCTTATGGCAACAACGGAGCCACATATTCTGTGGTTGTTCGTGATTTGGGCTCTGGCCGGGTGCTTCATAGAGTGAATACCAACAGTTTTGTGAAACCCGAAACGATGCCCTTTAGCGTGGGTCCGACCACGGCGCTTGTAGTGAAGAGCGACGGCGCGGTCGCGTGGATTGTCGAAACTGGTTTTCCGACCATGTACCAAGTCTATGCGATAGACAGGACCGGGAGCCGGTTGCTCGCCTCTGGCGCCAATATCGTTCCCTATTCGCTGGCCCTTGCCGCTAACACGCTGTACTGGACGCAGGGTGGTCAGCCGGCCACCGCGTCGCTGAACTGAGGACTCCTCTGGGCGCCAGAGGTCCACTTCGGCAGTGCCGAGTGAGGCGTGGCGGGCGCCGCCGCGAGGCACGATGCCTCGCGCCCACGCGCGTGGTTTGCCCGCCAAGCCGCGCGGACGCGCCCCGAAAATCCCATGCTTTTGGAAACGCCCTGGTGCCCCTCGGCGGTGCGGGGTGCGCTCGGTCGCTACCCTGGCGGGCTGTCATGCCCGAACCCCGTTCAGACATCCGCAACGTCGCGATCGTCGCCCATGTCGATCACGGCAAGACCACGCTCGTCGACGCCATGCTGTGGCAGTCGGGCGCGTTTCGCGTCGGCCAGGACGTGGCTGACCGGGTGCTCGACTCGATGGACCTCGAGCGTGAGAAGGGGATCACGATCCTCGCGAAGAACACCGCGCTGCACTACCGCGGGGTCAAGCTCAACATCGTCGACACGCCCGGTCACGCCGACTTCGGCGGGGAGGTCGAGCGGGGGCTGACGATGGTCGATGGGGTGCTGCTGCTCGTCGATGCCTCCGAGGGGCCGCTGCCGCAGACGCGCTTCGTGCTGCGCAAGACGCTGGAGGCGCGCCTTCCCGTGATCCTCGTCGTCAACAAGGTGGATCGCCCCGACGCACGCGTCGCCGAGGTGATCGACGAGGTGTACGAGCTATTCCTCGACCTCGACGCCGACGAGTCGCAGATCGACTTCCCGATCGTCTACTGCAACGCCAAGGCGGGAGTCGCGTCGCTCGAATACGACGAGACGGTGACGCGCGCCGCCGCGACGGTCGGCGGGCGGGCCGGTGCGGGTGGAGGGCCCGCCGCTGGGGAGGGGAGTAGCCTCGCGCCGCTGCTCGACCTGCTGCTCGAGCACATCCCCGCGCCTATGCACGACCCCGAGCACCCGCTGCAGGCGCTCGTGACCAACCTCGACGCCTCCCCCTACGTGGGGCGCCTAGCGATCTGCCGCGTGTGGAACGGGCGCATCCGCCGCGGCCAGCAGATCGCGTGGTGTCGCGCCGACGGCTCGATCGAGCGCGCGCAGGTCTCCGAGCTGTACGTGACCGAGGCGCTCGATCGCGTCGAGGCGGCCGAGGCCGGGCCGGGGGAGATCATCGCGGTGGCGGGGATCGCCGAGGTCACGATCGGCGAGACGCTCGCCGACCCCGAGGACCCGCGGCCGCTGCCGGTGATCACCGTGGACGAGCCCTCGCTGTCGATCACGCTCGGCATCAACACCTCGCCGATGGCTGGCCGCGAGGGCTCCAAGGTCACCGCGCGCCAGCTGCGCGACCGCCTCGACGCCGAGCTGATCGGCAACGTCTCGCTGCGCGTGGAGCACACCGGCGGCGTCGGCTCGGAGTCGTGGGAGGTGCAGGGCCGGGGCGAGCTGCAGCTGGGGGTGCTCGTCGAGATCATGCGCCGCGAGGGCTTCGAGCTGACGGTCGGGCAGCCGCGCGTGCTGGAGCGCACGATCGACGGCAAGCGCCACGAGCCGGTCGAGCGGCTCTCGATCGACGTGCCCGAGGAGTTCGTCGGCGTCGTCACGCAGATGCTCGCGCTGCGCAAGGGGCGCATGGAGCACATGACCAACCACGGCACCGGCTGGGTGCGGATGGACTACCTCGTCCCCGCCCGCGGCCTGATCGGCTTCCGCACCGAGTTCATCACCGAGACGCGCGGCACGGGGATGATGCACCACGTGTTCGAGCGCTGGGAGCGGTGGGCGGGGGAGATGCGCACGCGCGCCACCGGGGCCCTGATCGCCGACCGTCGGGGCGAGACCGTCCAGTTCGCGCTGATGAACCTGCAGGAGCGCGGCACCCTGTTCGTCGGCCCCGGCGAGGAGGTCTACGAGGGGATGATCGTCGGCGAGAACGCCCGCTCGGAGGACATCGACGTCAACCCCGTCAAGGAGAAGCATCTGACGAACATGCGCTCCTCCACCTCGGATGTGCTGGAGCGGCTGATCCCCCACCGCAAGCTCACGCTCGACCAGGCGATGGAGTTCGTGCGCGAGGACGAGTGCGTCGAGGTCACGCCGCAGACCGTGCGCATGCGCAAGGTCGAGCTGGGGAAGACTGAGCGCATGAAGGCGGCACGCATCAGGCGCGGCAAGTGAGCGCGATCGAAGTCGCGGGGCTGCGCAAGAGCTACGGCTCGGTGCAGGCGGTGCGCGGCATCGACGTGGCGATCGGCGTCGGTGAGACCGTCGCGCTGCTTGGCCCCAACGGCGCCGGCAAGTCCACCACGATCGACATGATCCTCGGCCTCGCCGAGCCCGACGGCGGCACCGTCTCGGTGTTCGGCGGCACCCCCTCCGCGGCGGTCGACGCGGGGCAGGTCGGCGCGATGCTGCAGACCGGCGCGCTGATCCGCGACCTCTCGGTCGGCGAGCTGGTCGGGATGGTCGCCTCGCTCTACCCCGCGCCGCTGGACGTGGCGGAGGCGCTCGAGCTGACGGGCCTCGCCGAGATCGCCGGCCAGCGCACGCAGAAGCTCTCCGGCGGGCAGACCCAGCGCGTGCGCTTCGCGGTCGCGCTGGTTAGCGACGCCCGGCTGCTCGTGCTCGACGAGCCCACGGTGGCGATGGACGTCGAGGGCCGGCGCTCCTTCTGGACGACGATGCGCGAGCTCGCGGCGCGCGGCAAGACGATCCTGTTCGCCACCCACTACCTGGAGGAGGCCGACGCCTACGCCGACCGCGCGGTGTTGATGGCGCACGGTGTGATCGTCGCCGATGGGCCTCCGACAGAGATCAGGGCGATGGTCGGCACGCGCACGATCCGCGCCACGCTTCCCGGCGCCGACCTCGACGCGCTCGGGAGACTGCCGGGCGTCAGTGGCGCCGAGCGCCGCGGCGAGGCCGTGGTGCTGAGCTGCACGGACTCCGACGCCGCGATCCGCGCGCTGCTCGCCGCCTCCCCCGACGCGCGCGACATCGAGATCGCCGCCGCGGGGCTGGAGGAGGCGTTCCTGCAGCTGACCGGGGATGGCGCCGGCGTGCCCGAGCCCGCTGGCGCGGTCCCCTCCGCCGCGGTCCCCTCCGCCGCCGGCGCCTTTGGAGAGAGCGGCCGGTGAGCGCGCTGCCGTACATGCGCTACGAGCTGCTGCGTACGCTGCGCAACCGCCGCTTCTTCGTCCTCTCGCTGGGGTTCCCCCTGGTTCTGTACCTGCTGATCGCGGGGTCCAGCCGCAACGTGCAGAACCTCGGCGGCACCGGCATTTCGGCTCCGCTGTACTTCATGGTCGGGATGGTGTCCTTCGGTTCGATGAGCGCGATGCTCTCGTGTGGCTCGCGGATCGCCGCCGAGCGCGCGGTCGGCTGGAACCGCCAGCTGCGCATCAGCCCGCTCTCCACCCGCACCTACTTCCGCGCGAAGGTCGTCACGGGTTACATGATGGCGCTGTTGAGCATCGTCGTGCTGTACGCGGCGGGCATCGCATTCGGAGTCAGCCTGCCCGCGGAAGAGTGGCTGACGATGACCCTGTTGATCCTCGTCTGCCTGATTCCCTTCGCGGCGCTGGGGATCGCAATCGGCCACATGCTCACCCCCGATTCGATCGGCCCGGCGATGGGCGGCGGGGTGGCACTGCTTGCCTTTCTGGGAGGGACGTGGTTCCCGATCCCCAGCCACGGCTTCCTCCACGACGTCGGGCAGTTCCTGCCCTCCTACTGGCTCGTGCAGGCCAGCCACGTCGCGCTCGGCGGCCACGCCTGGCCCGCCCAGGCCTGGATCGTGATCGCCGCCTGGACCGTGGCCCTCTCGCTGCTCGCACGCCGCGCCTACCGGAACGACACCGGGCGGGTGTAGTGCCCGCCCGGCTGCGACTGTCTCTCGCGGAGCCCAGCCTAACACCGGCGCGCTAGGGTTTCGCGGATGGCCCACTTGATCAGACGCCTTGCCCTAGCTGCCATGTGCGCGTCAACTGCGCTGGGCCTCGCCGCGACGCCCGCGCTCGCGACTCACTTCCAGCTCGAGAGCTACTCCGAACTGCTGGCCCAGCTGCACCATCGGGAAGTGCTCGCGATCGTGCTCCATCCGCAGGGCTACAAGGCCCACGCCTCGCTCTCGGGCGGAGGACACGCGACGGTCACCTATACCCCGGCCGAGGTGCCGCTGCTGCACGCGGCGGCGACCGCCGGCGGCTCCTCGTTCGCGATCGCCACCTCGAAGCCCAAACCCAAAGCGGCCCACCACAAACTGCGCTACATCGCCGGTGGGATCCTGATCGTGGTGATCGTCGTCGTGCTGGTCGTGCTGCTGGTCGGCCGCCGCCGCACGCTGGAGGAGGAAGACCCCGGCGGCGAGACGGCTGCGGCGCCTCCGCCCGCCGGCTCGGGCTGAGGCCGATCGCTCAGGGGTGAGTCACTTTCACGCCGGGCACGCACACGGTCCGCTGCACGCCCCGCCCGCCTCCGTGCGCCGGGTCGGCGCGGCGCTGGCGCTGATCCTGGGGTTCATGGCGGTAGAGGTCGTGGCGGGGGTGCTCTCGCACTCGCTGGCGCTGCTCTCCGACGCGGCGCACATGCTCACCGACGCCGCGGCCCTGGCGCTCTCGCTGGTGGCGCTGCGCCTCGCCGCGCGGCCGGCGCGCGGGGCGATGACGTACGGCTTTCTGCGCGTCGAGGCGCTCGCGGCGCAGGCCAACGGGATCACGCTGCTGGTGCTGGCCGCGGCGATCGTCTACTCGGCCGTGGGGCGGCTGATCTCTCCGCCGACGGTCTCGGCGTGGACGGTGGTTGGGGTGGCGCTGGCGGGGATCGCGGTCAACGGCGCCGCCACCGCCGCGCTCGCCGGCGCGGGGCGCGAGTCGCACATGAGCATCGAGGGCTCCTTCCAGCACATCGTCACCGACCTGTTCGCGTTCATCGGCACGGCGCTCGCGGGAGTCGTGATCCTCCTGACCGGCTTCGAGCGCGCCGACCCGATCGCCTCGCTGGCGATCGCCGCGCTGATGCTGCGCTCCGCCGTGGGCCTGCTGCGCGCCTCGGGGCGCATCTTCCTGGAGGCCGCCCCGCCGGGCCTCGACCCGCGGGAGATCGGGCATGCGCTGGCGGCCCACCCCGGCGTGGTCGAGGTCCACGACCTGCACGTATGGGAGCTCTCCGCGGGCTTCCCCGCGCTCTCCGCCCACGTGCTGGTCACGCGCGAGGCCGACTGCCACGCGGCGCGGCGGGCGCTGCAGGAGCTGCTGGTCGAGCGCTTCGGGCTGGAGCACACCACGCTGCAGGTCGAGCACGCCGGGGGCGGGGAACTGCTGGAGCTGGAGTTGCCAGAGGGGTGAGGGGGAGGAGGGGAGGAGGAGGGGGTGTTGCTGTTTGCTCTTTTTGAGCCCTCACCAAACAAGAACAAGACTCAGTCTTATTATGGTAGGGTGCCGAGCATGAGATGGCTCGTGCTCCTCCTCGTTGGTGTGGCGCTACTGCTCGCGGGCTGTGGCCAGGGCGAAGGGACCGCCGCCGGCAGCGACGGCAAGCTGCAGGTGGTGGCCGCGGAGAACTTCTGGGGCTCGATCGCGGCGCAGCTCGGCGGCGATCGGGTGCGGGTGCGGAGCATCATCGTCAACCCCGACACCGACCCCCACAGCTACGAGCCCACAGCCGAAGACGCCCGCACGATGGCGGGCGCGCGGCTGGCGATCGTCAACGGGGTCGGCTACGACGAATGGGCCTCGAAGCTGCTCGCGGCCAGCCCGTTGAGCGGGCGCGTGACGCTGAACGTGGGCCAGCTGCTCGGGCTGCGGGAGGGAGACAACCCCCACCGCTGGTACTTCCCGGCGGACGTGTACGCCGTCATCGGGCAGATCGCGCACGACTACGAGCACCTCCTACCGGACGCGAAGGGCTACTTCGAGCAGCGCCGGCACACCTTCGAAACGCACGGCCTTGCCCGCTACAACCAGCTGCGCCGCGAGATCCGCGAACGCTACGCGGGCACGCCGGTGGGCTACAGCGAGAGCATCTTCCAGGGCCTGGGCGAAAACCTCGCCCTCAAGCTCGCAACCCCCTACAGCTTCGCGAAGGCGGTCGCCGAGGGCAGCGAAGTGACGGCGCAGGACAAGCGCACGGTGGACGGCCAGGCCGAACGCCACAAGATCGCCGTATGGGTCTTCAACAGCCAGAACGTCACCCCCGACGTGCAGCGCGTCAACGAACTGGCGCGCGCCGCGCACATCCCGATTGCGACCGTCACCGAGACGCTCTCGCCCGCGAGCGACGACTTCGAGCAGTGGCAGGTCGCCGAGCTCGAAGGGCTCGAGCGTGCGCTGGCCGAAACGGGGATGCGCGAGCGTCCCCCGGCTTCGGCTAAGGCGACTGGGCGGTAGGCGATGCAGGCGCGCGACACCGCTGCCGAGGGTGCGATGCCTGTCGGGGGCGCCCCACTGGACCCGCGGTGGGGAGCGTGACCCCCGCGGTCGAGCTGGCGGAGGCGGCGGTGCGCCGCGGCGGGCGCACGATCTGGAGCGACGTGGACCTGCTCGTGCCCGAGGGCGAGTTCGTCGCGATCCTCGGCCCCAACGGCGCCGGGAAGTCGACGCTGCTCAGCGTCCTACTGGGCCTGTTGCGCCTCGACCGCGGCCGCGCGCAGGTACTCGGCGGCGCGCCCGGCGCGCACAACGAGCGGATCGGCTATCTGCCGCAGCGACGGGTGTTCGACGCCGGCACGCGGGTGCGCGGGGTGGACATGGTCCGCCTCGGCCTCGACGGGCACCGCTGGGGCGTGCCGCTGCCGCCGGCGGGGCGCTTCGGCGCGCGCTCCCGCGAGGCCCGCGAGCGCGTGCGGGAGGCGCTCGCGCGCGTCGGCGCGGGCGCATACGCGGGGCGGCCGATCGGGGAGTGCTCGGGCGGCGAGCAACAGCGCCTGCTGATCGCCCAGGCGCTCGTGCACGCCCCGCGGATGCTGATCCTCGACGAGCCGCTCGACGGCCTCGACCTGCCCAACCAGGCAGCGGTGGCGGCGCTCGTGCAGAGCATCTGCCGCTCCGCGGGGGTCACGGTGCTGCTGGTGGCGCACGACGTCAACCCGCTGCTGCCGTACGTCGATCGCGTGCTCTACCTGGCGGGCGGCCGCGCGGCGATGGGGCCGGTGGAGGAGGTCGTCACGAGCGCGACCCTCAGCCGCCTCTACGGCGCGCCGATCGAGGTCCTGCAAACGACCGACGGGCGCCTCGTGGTCGTTGGTCAGCCGGAAGCGCCCCACCTCCACGGCCCCCGCCACGTGCTGCGATGAGCCCACAGGCACGCATAGCTGCGCTGGATCTGCGTCCTCGGTCGCTCGCGTACCGAAGCCGGGAGACACTCGCTTCGCTCGTATCCCCGTTTCGGCCAGCACGCCACGCGTGGGTGGGTGGGCCTCGATCATCTGACCAGCTTGCTCTGCGTGCCTGTGGGGCGTTGTGAGGATGAGTCCTCACCTCACATTCGACCTCGTCTCCGACGTCCACCAGCTGCTGGCCTACCAGTTCATGGTCAACGCGCTGCAGGCGGCCGGCATCGTGGCGGTGACGGCGGCGGTGGTCGGCTGGTTCATGGTGCTGCGAGCGGAGACGTTCGCGGGGCACACGCTCTCGATGATGTCGTTCCCCGGAGCGGCCGCGGCGGCGCTCGCGGGTCTGCCGCTGGCTTGGGGCTATTTCGCGTTCTGCGGTGCGGGGGCGCTGGTGATCGCGGGCTCCTCGCGCCGGGGGCGCCCTCGCAGCCTCAGCCGGCAGTCGGCGGTTGTGGGGATGGTCGGCGCGGGTGCGCTCGCGGTCGGGTACCTGCTGCTGAGCCTCTACGGCGGCGTGCTCGAGAGCTTGGAGACGCTGCTGTTCGGCTCGATCCTCGGCGTCACCCGCGGAGAGGTGCTGACCCTGGCGATCGTGGGGGTGTGCGCCGTGGCGTTCCTGGTGGCCGTGGGCCGGCCGCTGTTCTTCGCCTCCGTGGATGGCTCGCTCGCCGCCGCCAGCCGCGTGCCGGTTGGCGTCCTCTCGGCGGCGTTCCTGTTCGTGCTGGGGCTCGCGGTCGCGGCGACGGCGCAGATCACCGGTGTGCTGCTGGTCTTCGCATTGTTGCTCGCTCCCGCCGCGATTGCGCGCGAGCTGACTCCGCGCATCGGTCTCGGTCTGGCTCTGAGCGTGCTGCTGGGACTCGTGATCGCGTGGGTCGGTGTGAGCCTCTCCTACTTCACCAACGACCCCGCCGGGTTCTTCGTCACCAGCATCGCGCTCGTGCTGTTCGCCGCCGCGCGCCTGGCGCGGAGCCGGCCGGTGGGTGGCCCGCGCGGCCGTGGCGCCGGGGGCGGGCGGTCCGATCAGGACCACGATCGCGCGGCGCCTGTCCCGCGCCCGGCGGGGAGCCGCTGATGCCCTTCCAGGGGTTCCTCGGCAACGCGCTGCTGGCGGGCTCGTGCATCGCGGTGGCGAGCGGGTTGATCGGCTACTTCGTGGTGCTGCGCGTGCAGGTGTTCGCCGGGGACGCGCTCTCCCACGTGGCCTTCACGGGGGCGCTGGCGGCGGCCGCGGCGGGCCTCGACCTGCGCGTGGGGCTGTTCGTGGCGACCGTGGCGGTCGCGCTGGCGCTGGGGCTCGTCGGCGGCTCGCGCGTTCCCTCCGCGCGCGCGCAGGCCGACGACGCGACGATCGGGATGGTGTTCGTGTGGGTGCTCGGCCTCGGGGTGCTGTTCCTGGACATCTTCAACTCCGGCGCCTCGGGCGCCAACGGGACGATCGCCTCGCGCACGCTGTTCGGCTCGATCTTCGGCCTCACCGCGGGCGAGGCTTGGCTGGCGGCGCTGATCGGCGTGGCGATCGCGGCGGCGCTGCTGGCGATCGCCCGCCCGCTGCTGCTGGCCTCGATCGACGCGCCGCTGGCGCTTGCCCGGGGCGTGCCGGTGCGGGCGCTGGGGCTCGCCTTCCTGGCGCTGCTGGGTCTCGACGCGGCCGAGGCGACGCAGGCGGTGGGGGCGCTGCTGCTGCTGGGCCTGCTCGCCGCTCCGGCGGGCACGGCGCTGCGGCTCACCGCCAACCCCTACCGGGGGCTGGCGCTCTCGGCGCTGATCGCGCTCGTGGCGATGTGGGTGGGACTTGCGCTGGCCTACCTGATCGGGACGGTGCCCCCCGGCAGCGCGGTGGTTCTGGTGGCGATCGCCTGCTATTGCGGGGTCGCGCTGTGGGACGGGGCGCGCGTGCGCGTTGCGCCGGTCGTGCGGACGGCGGCCGTGGATACCATCGAGACATGACCGGCGCCCCCGCGCACACCACGCCCCGCCCCTCGGGCGGCTCCTGCGCTGACGATCCGGCCCGCACGTGGGCCGACCGCGCGGAAGCCGCGCTGGCGGCCGCGGGCCGCAGGCGCGGCGGTGCGCGCCGCGCGCTGCTGGAGCTGCTCGGGGAGCAGCGGTGCGCGCTCACTGTGGCCGAGATCGAGCAGGAGCTGCACGTGCGATCCCCGCGGCCGGTGAGCCGTGCGAGCGTCTACCGGATCCTCGACGAGCTGGAGCGCGCGGGTTTGGTGGCGCGCGTGGAGACCGGACAGGCGATCGTGCGCTACGAGCGGGCGCACGATGCCGAGGGCGCCCACCACCACCATCTCGTGTGCGACAGCTGCGGCGTGGTGATGCCGTTCTCCGACGCCGCTCTCGAGCGCGCGATCGACGAGCTCAGCGAGCGTGTGCCGCTGGCGGTCTCCGAGCACGAGATCGTGCTGCACGGGGCCTGCAGCTCCTGCTCCTCGTAGTAGCTCTACCAGCCGTGTGTGGGCACGACCCCGCCTCGCTGCTCGGTGACAGCAGCCCTCCTCCCCCTCGTAGCACTACCAGCCGTGTGTGGGCACGACCCCGCCCCGCTGCTCGGTGACAGCACCCCTCCTCCCCCTCCTCCTTCCCCTCTCCTCCCCTCTGCTCAGCCGACCTTCTCGCGCTTGCGCGTGCCGTTCACCGCGAGCTCGGCATCCGCGTCGGCGGGGAGCGGCGGCTGCACCGAGGTGCCCTCGATGTTCAGGCGCGGCAGCCGCCGGTCGAGCCACCCGGGGAATCGCCAGGCGCGATCGCCGACGATGTGCAGCAGGGCGGGCAGCAACATGCAGCGGACAACCAGCGCGTCGAGGAACACGGCGCTCGCGAGGCTGAGGCCGAACTCCTGGATGACGCGGTTTTCGCCGAGCACGAACGAGAGGAACACGCACACCATGATCGCCGCGGCGGCGGTGATCACGCGACCGGTCAGCGCGAGGCCTTCGCCGACGGCGCGACGGCTGTCGCGGCTGCGCGTCCACTGCTCGTGGATGCGCGACACGAGGAACACCTCGTAGTCCATCGACAGCCCGAACACGATCGCGAACAGCATCACCGGGATGAACGACTCGATCGGACCCGGGCTGACCCCCAGCAGCCCCGGCAGCCAACCCCACTGGAAGATCACCACGATCACGCCCAGCGAGGCGCCGATCGAGAGCAGGTTCATCGCGGCCGCCTGCAGCGGGATCACCAGCGAGCGGAACACCACCATCAGCAGCAGCGCGGAGAGCAGCACCACCACGCCGATGAACAGCGGCAGCTTGTGGGCGAGCACGGTGGCGAAGTCGACCCCGCCGGCCGTCACGCCGCCGACGTAGGCGACCACACCGGTGCGCGCCGCCACCGGCGGGATCACGTGCTCACGCAGGTCGCGCACGAGCTGGGTGGTGGCGTACGCCTGCGGCGAGGAGCTCGGGTACACCGAGAAGGTGGCCACTTCGCCCGTCGGGTTCACGCGCGGCGGGGTGACCGCGACGACGTCGCTCGAAGTGGCGAGCGCGCTCTCCACCTCGCGCAGGGCGCTTTCGTCGCCGCGGTGCGGCAGCCGCACGACGACCTGCAGGGGCCCGTTGAAGCCTTCGCCGAAGCCCTCCGCGAGCAGCCGGTAGGCGTGGAAGGTGGTGGTGCTCGAAGGATCGTTGCCGGCGTCGCTGGAGCCCAGCCGCAGCGCGATCGCGGGCGTGGCGATCAGGAGCATCAGCAGCGCGGAGGGGAGCGCCACCCGGTGGGGGTGGCGCCCCACGAAGTTGCTCCAGCGCAGCCATGCCCCGCCGCCGGCCGCGACGGGCGCGCCGTTCCTGGAGGCCGTGGGCGCCCCGTTGACGGACGCCGAGGGAGGTCCGCTGCCGGCTGTACCCGCGGCGGCGCCGTTGCCGCCCGTCGCCGCACTGCCCGTCGCTGCACTGCCCGTCGCCGTACTGCCCGCCGCCGCGGCCGCTTCCCTACGTGCCCGTCGCCGCATCCGCCGGCTCGGCCGCGCCAGGCGGGCGCCCGCGAAGGTGAGTAGCGCGGGCAGCAGGGTGAGCGCGCTGAGCATCACCAGCAGCACCCCGATCGATGCCGAGAGCGCCACGCCGTAGAGGAAGTCGACGCCCAACAGCATCATCCCGAGCAGCGCGATCACGACGGTCACGCCGGCGAACAGCACGGCGCGACCGGCGGTGTCCATCGCGTGCACGACCGACTCCTGCACCCGCCCGTGCGTGGGGCCCGGGCCGGCGTAGGACTCGCGGTAGCGGGTGAGGATGAACAGCGAGTAGTCGATCCCCACGCCGAGCCCGATCATCGCGGCGAGCTCCGAGGAGAAGTTGGGGGTGTCCACGACGTGCGTGAACAGGGCGATCACGCTGAGGCCGGTGCCGAGGCCGAACAGCGCGGTGACGATCGGCAGCCCCATCGCGATCAGCGAGCCGAAGGTGATCAGCAGCACCACGATCGCGGCCATCAGCCCCACCGCGGTGGAGAGGCCGAAGCCCGACTGCTCGGTGGCCTCGATCGCCTGCCCGCCGAGCTGCACTTCCAGGCCCGGCCGCTCAGCGGCTTTGGCCACCTTGACGACGCGTTCGGCGGCGCTCATCGGCAGCAGGTTGGCTTTCTCGTCGAACACCACGGTCGCGAACGCGATCTTGCGATCGGCGGAGATCGCCTTGCCGGCCGATGCCCCCGCGTAGGGGCTGATCACCGCGGAGACGTGCGGCAGCTTGGCGACTTCGGCGAACGTCGCGCTCATGTGCGCGCGCACCGCGGGGTCCGTCACGCTGCCGTCGGCGACGCGGAAGACGATCTGGTCGCGGTCCCCCGCCTGCGTCGGGAAGCTGTGTTCCAGCAGGTCCGAGGCGCGCTGCGCGTCGGAGTTGGGCAGCGTGAAGTTGTTGGAGTATTCCGTCCCCGCCGAGGAGGCGAGGGCGCCGACCGCGACGATCATCACGATCCAGCCGATTACGACGAGGCGGCGGTGGGTTGTGGACCAGCGGGCGAGCTTGAGCATCGGCGACCTCGGACGGTGGGGGTAGCGTTGGGGCAGGCGCCGGGCGGGTGGCCCCTGCGCGGGTGGAGCTTCCGTAGAGGGTAGAAGGTTGCCGGCGGGTGGTGTCTTAGTTTTGGGGTACAACCACCGACTGGACCTGTGGGCAGCGGCCAGATGACAGCTTTGAGAGGTCCAGTTACTGGTTGGGGCTCCCAATGCACTTATATGGCGTCTCGCCGGACCGGGGATCCCGGCCAACTGAGACACCACTCCGCCGCCGGGCGATGCATGGTCGCGCGATCAGTTCATCCGCGGGTCCAGCGGCATCCGCGCCATCAGCGCGTAGGCGCCGCCCTTGCGGGCGAGCACCCGCGCCCACAGCTCCTCCGGGTCGTCGGTGAAGACGTCGTCGGGCTGCGCGGGGTGGGCGATCCAGTCGCCGTTGTCGAGCTCCTCGTCGAGCTGGCCCTCGCCCCAGCCGGCATAGCCGGCGAACACCCTCCGGCGTGCGATTGCGTCGGAGAGCTCGTCGATGTCGGCCTCAGGCGCGGGGAAGCCGATGCGACCGAGCACGAGCAGCCCCGCGGGCGAGGGGTCGAGGAACTCGGCGAGGAACACGATCGCGTTGGGCTGCACGGGTCCGCCGACATACACCGGTTCGAGCTCCCCGGCAGCCTGCTCGAGCTGGGGCACCGCCTCGCCGACCGTCACCGCGGAGGGGCGGTTGAGCACGATGCCCATCGCCCCGGCTTCGCTGTGGGCGCCGACCAGCACCACCGCGCGCCGGAAGTTGGGGTCCAGCAGCGACGGCGCGGCGAGTAGCAGCTGTCCGCTGAGCGATTCCTCCATACGCCCAGGCTACCCCTGTGGCCAGGTGCCCACGCCGGCGTTCGAGGACGACGCGCTGGTCTACAACCACGTCTTGCGCAATCGCAGCCCGGGGAAGGTGAGCTGATCACGACACGGTCACAACCAGCACTCGCGTCAGTGCAAGCATTCTAGCTGTCCCGACAGGGCACACGAGCGACGTGCGTTCCGAGCAGCCGGTACACGACCTCTCTCTCCCGCCGGCTGCCTCCCGGATCTCACGCCGGCCCGAGGCCCCCTCAACCTCGGCGCCAATGTGAGCGTCGGCGGCCCGCAGCGCCGGGTCGCCGACGCTGCGTCGCCTCACAGGACGCGCAGGCGCCGTCGCGCGCCGCCGGTTATGCTGAGCGCGCATCACTGCAGAGCGCGCACCACGGAATAAAGCGCGCACCAACGGATAAGAAGAGGGGCTACGCTCTTCGGCCTTGCGGCCGACTGCGTCAACCTCTCTCGTCGAGAGCGAAGGGCGGGCAAGCATGGCGAAGACACCGCAGGTGGGAGAGCAGGCGCCGGACTTCGAGCTGCCGGGCACGGATGGTCCGTTCAAGCTCTCCGAGCACCGGGGCGAGCGGGTGGTGCTGCTGTTTTACCCCGGCGACAACACGATGGTCTGCACCAAACAGTTCTGCTCCTATCGCGACCGCGCGGATGACTTCGCGGCGCTGGACGCGACGGTGGTGGGGATCTCCGCGCAGGATCTCGACTCGCACAAGGGCTTCATCGAGAAGCACGGCCTCACGGTGCCGCTGCTCGCGGACGTGGACAAGTCGGTGGCGAAGTCCTACAGCGCCTTCTCGCCGCGCTTGGGCACCAAGCGCGCGGCGATCGTGATCGACGAGCAGGGGGTCGTGCGCCACCGCCACGATCACATGCTGGGGTTGGACTACCAGTCGGTGGACGACCTCAAAGCAACGCTGGACGCGCTCCCGAGCGCGTCGTCCACGGCGTAGGGCCTCGGTCAGAACCGCGAGTGGCTTGCCCTGTGGGAGTGGCCACTGGCGACTTAGCGGCATACTGCTTTGCGGTGTTGAGGCTCATCACGATCCCGATCAGCCACTACTGCGAGAAGGCGCGGTGGGCACTCGAGCGGGTCGGGCTGGCCTATCGCGAGGAGCGCCACGTCCAGGGCGTCCACCAGCTCGCCGCGCGGCGAGCTGGTGGCGGGATCACGGTCCCTGTGCTTGTGACTGCCGATGGCGCGATCGGGGACTCGCGGGAGATCCTCGCGTGGGTCGATGAGCGTACCCCGCCGGAGTATCGGCTGTTTCCCTCAGAGCCCAGCCCCCACCACGAGGTCGATCGCCTCTGCCGGCGCTTGGACGAGATGCTCGGGCCAACGGTTCGGCGGCTCATTTACGTCCACATGCTCGCCGCGCGCGAGCTTACGCTGCGCTTCAACAACGAGGGTGTGCCCCCGTGGGAGGACCGCGCGATCCGCTTCGGATGGCCGCTGGCCCGGCGCTTCGGGCGACGCGCGCTCGAGATCCGCCCGGGGGTCGAGATCGAGGATGAGGCGGCCGTCTGGCGCGAGTTCGACTTTGTCGCCGAGCGGCTCGCGGACGGCCGTCCGTACCTGTGCGGTGGGCGCTTCGGCGCGGCGGATCTGACCTTCGCGGCGTTGTCTGCGCCGATCGTCGTACCCCCTGAGTACGGTGTTCCGCTGCCGCAGCCAGATGTCCTGCCGCCTCGCATGGCAGCGCTTGTCGAACGCGCACGCGAGCATCCCGCTGGACGTTACGCGCTTGCGCTGTTCACCGAGCGGCGGCGCGAGGTCGTGGATCACGAGAGCGTGGGCGCCGATCGAAGCGGATCGTGACGCGGGAGGTCATCCACTCGATGGGAGCGTCGTTGGATGGCTGCATCGCCTGCACTCACGGCCGGAGCGACCGGTCGGCGCCGGATGGGGAGGAGCTGCATCCCGAGGCATCGGGCACGGTGTGTCGCAGGCGATAGCCTGGAATCACAGTCCGAGGAGGGTCTGGTGTACGAGCCGATTTTGCTTCGCGACCGCGGGCGTCCCGCGCAGATTGTGCTGGGTGGTGTCGTCCCCGCGATCGCCGGCGGGGTGGCCGGTGTGCTGGTGGGAGTCTCGAGCGGCGCCTACTGGGCGTTTGGCGCGCTCGCCGCGATCGGCGCGATCCTCGCCGGCTTCGAGCACCAGGACGGTTGGGGCGGGGCCGACCGCGGTCTGGTGGCCGGCTTGATCTACGGGATCGCTCTGCTCGTCGTGCACGCGATCCTCGGCACCGATGCGCAGGTGTCGCTCGGCAGCTTCCCGCCGTTGCTCGCGGTGGTCACCGCGATCGCGGGCATGCTGCTGAGCGCCCTCGGCGGACGGATCGCCCGTTTGCGGCGGGAGCGCGGGACGGCGCCAGGCGACGCTGAGTGAAACCCCGGCCGTGGAGCGCAGGGGTGGAGCGCAGGGCGAAGCTGGAGGGCTGATCGCGACGCGCCGCGGCGCGCCGCGATCAGCCAAGTGAGGCACGGCGCGCCCGCGCCTCACCTGGCGAGGCTACGTCAACTGCCGGACCTTGGCGTAAGCGTGCCGAGCCAGCGCCGCACGATGGCGCTTGGCGCCACCCAGCAGCGCCGCGTCGAGCTGCGCGCGCTTGAACAGCCAGTGCACGTCGGCCTCCCACGTGAAGCCGATCCCGCCGTGCATCTGGATCGCGCCGGCGGTGACCGACGGGCCGCCTTCGGCCGCCGCGGCACCCGCGAGCGCGGCCGCCTCGGGCAGCAGCTGCGGGTCGGCGTCGGCGGCCCAGGCCGCGTAGTAGGCGCTCGAGCGCGCGCTCTCGGTGTGGAGCAGCATCTCTGCGCAGCGATGCGCGACGGCCTGAAAGGACCCGACGGGGACGCCGAACTGCCTGCGCTCTTTGACGTACGCGAGCGTCATGTCGAGCGCGCGCTGGCCGACGCCCACGACCTCGGCCGCGATCGCCGCGCGGATGCGGTCGGCGGCGCCGGGGCCGAGTGGCGCACCCTCGCCCGCGACGGTCGCAAAGCGGCGGGTGGGGTCGATCGCGACGAAGTCGCCGGTCTCGGGCGAGGCGATCAACTGAGCCTCATCGCCCTCGATCACGAGCACAACGGCGGCGCCCGCGGCGTCGGCTGCCAGCTCGCGCGTGCCGATCCCGGCGCTCAGCTCCCCTGACGCGAGCCCCGGCAGCCATTGCGCCCGCTGCTCGTCGGTGCCCGCGGCCTGGATGACCGCGGCGGCCGTGGCCGTGGAGAGGAAGGGCGTGGCCGCGCACGCGTACCCGAGCTCCTCGGCCAGCACCGCTAGCTCGACCGCGCCGAGCCCCTGTCCGCCGTGCTCCTCGGCGACGGCGATCCCCGGCCAGCCGAGCTGCACCAGCTCGCTCCACAGCGCGGCGTCGTACGCGGCGTCCTGCGCCGCCTCGCGTACCTTGGCGAACGGCGAGCGCGCGGTGAGCAGCTCGCGCGCGACGTCCTTGATCTCGCGTTGGTTGGGGCTGAGGTCGAAATCCACAGCTGCCTCCTAGCGCGACTTGGGAAGGCCGAGCACGCGCTCGGCGACGATGTTCTTGAGCACCTCGGTGGTGCCCCCCTCGATCGAGTTGCCGCGGGCGCGCAGCAGCTCGTACGCCCACGGATCGCCCGCTCGCAGCGCGCGGGGGCCGAGCAGCTCGGCGGCGAGCTGCGTGAGCCGCTGATTGGTGTCCGACCACATCCACTTGGTGAGCGACCCCTCCGGGCCGGGCTGGCCGTACTTCTCGATCGCGGTCAGCCCCCGGTAGGCGGTGAGCCGCACGATCTCGGTGCGCAGGTGCAGCTCGCCGAGGCGGTCGGCGACGACGGGATCCTCCAGCAGTCCTTCGCGGGCGGCCTCCTCGATCAGGCGGTCGAGCAGCTGGCGCATGCGGACCTGCAGGAAGAACCCCAACCCCGCGCGCTCGTTCATCAGCGTCGTGAGCGCGACCTTCCAGCCGTTGCCGGCGCCCCCCAGCACGTTCTCGCTCGGCACGCGGGCGCCGTCGAGGAAGAGCTCGTTGAACTCGGGCTCGCCGGTGATCTGGCGCAGCGGGCGGATCTGCACGCCCTCCTGCTCCATGTCCATCAGGAAGTAGGTGAGTCCCTTGTGCTTGGGAGCGTCGGGATCCGAGCGCGCGACGAGCATGCACCACTTCGAGTACTGCGCGCCGCTGGTCCACACCTTCTGGCCGGTGAGCACCCACTCATCGCCATCACGCACGGCGCGCGTCTTCAGGCTGGCGAGATCCGAGCCGGCGTCGGGCTCGGAGAAGCCCTGGCACCAGATCTCATCCGCGGTCAGGATCGGAGACAGATAGCGCTCCTTCTGCTGCTCGGTGCCCCACGTCATGAGCGTCGGGCCGGCGAGCAGCAGACCGAGCACATTGGCGGGCAGGGGTGCGCCGGAGCGGCCGAGCTCCTCGAAGAAGATCGCCGATTCGGTGAGCGTCGCCCCGCGCCCGCCATACTCGCGCGGCCAGTGCACGGCAGCCCAGCCGCCGTCGGCCAGCCGGCGCTGGAAGTCCCGCCGGTAGGCGTACTGGCGATCTTCGTCACCGCCGGGCGCGGGCCCCGGGTCGTTCGCTGCAAACCAGCCGCGCAGCTCGTCGCGGAACGCGATCTCCTGCCCGCTGAAGGTCAAGTCCATGGTTCCCTCCTTCGTGGTGGCCACACGGTGCGACCAGCCCGATGTGCTCGAGATCGCGCCAGGCTATCTTCTCAGGTGGGCATGGTGCCGGCCGCGATCGTCGCAGGTGCGCATGGTGCCGGCCGCGATCGTCGCAGGCGACATCAGCCGTCCGTAAGAGCGAAAAGCCTAGGATGATCTGATCGACGTCAAAAAACTTGGGAGAAGACATGCCCCGCTACATGATCGAGAGGGTCTGGGACCCGATGCAGGAGGAGGAGATGGCGGCGAAGGGTCCGCTCTCCAAGCGCATCCTGACGGAGGACGAGAGGTTCTCCCGCGTCGTATGGGAGCACAGTCACATGGTCATGGACGAGGACGGCCAGCTGAAGTCCTTCTGCGTCTACTCCTCACCCGACACCGAGCTCATCCGCGAGCACTCCGAGAAGCTCGGCGACCACGTGGTCACGCACATCTACGAAATCGGCGGCGACATCTCGCCCGCGGACTTCGACTGATCGCCCGACGCGACGTCGAAGCTTGCGTGCCACTCCGCCTGCACGGCGAGGCCCCGTCGCAGCCGTGCGCGTCGCTGGCGGGCCTTGTCGCTCTCGGGGATCAGCTCGAGCGCCTGGTTGCACAGCTCGACGGCCTCATGCGAAGCCCAGCCCCTGCCGGCTTGGTCTGCGGCTATGAGCAGGTAGTCGGCGGCGCTCGCGCCGTCGCCGGCTTCGCGCCAGTGGTGAGCGAGGATCGCCGCATAGGCGGTCGGGTCTCCCGCCGCGTGCTCGACGAAGCGGGCAACCACCGCGTGGCGCTCACGGCGGGCGGCCTTGGGCAGGGTTGCGTAGGCGACCTCGCGAACCAGCCCGTGCTTGAAGACCAGCTCCTGGTCGCCCGCGATCCGCGATGATGGGCTGCGGCGGATCAGGTCGCGGCGTTCGAGCGACTGCAGCGTACCCGCGAGGGAGCCGTCGCCGCCGAGCGCCTGCAGGCTGCCCAGCCAGAAGAAGTCGCCGACGACGGACGCGTCGAGGATCACCTGCCGCTCGGGCGCAGACAGCTGGTCGACTCGCGCGGCGATGATCGCCTTGAGGTTCGCGGGGAGCCCGTCGGCAACCGTGGCGCCACCCTCCGCAAGCCATGAGACCAGTTCCTCGATGAACAGCGGGTTGCCGCCCGCCGCCTCGTCCACGCGCCTGGCGACCGCCTCCTGGTCGGTCGCGCGGGCGAGCAGTTGACGCACCAGCTCGTGCGCACAGGAGTCGGTGAGAGCCTGTACCTGCACGGTGACGTTGGTTGGGAGCCGCGCCCAAGTTGGTCGCGCATCGAGGAACTCCGGCCGGGCGATTGCGAGCAGGAGCAGCGGCACTCCCGCAAGGCGCACCGAGAGCGCCTCGACGAGCTCCACGAGGCTGTCGTCGGCCCAGTGCAGATCCTCGAGCACCACCAGCGTGGGCTGCTCGCGGGCAAGCCCCTCGAGGAAGCGCTGCGCGGAGGCGAACAGAGCGTGCCGGTCCTCGACCGTGTCCTCGGCCAGACGGGCCAGGATCGAAAGGTTCCTCGCCAGCTCGCGCGCTTCGGAGGACGGCAGCAGCGAGGCCGTACGCTCGCCCAGCTTGCGAGCCGCGACGTCGGGCGAGTCGGTCGCGAAGATCCCGCACGCTTCCCTGACGACCGCCCCAAAGGCCCAGTACGCGGCCGGTTCTCCATACGGGAGCGGGCGGCCGTGCAGGGTCCGTCCCCCGTCCTCCTCCACGCGCGCGGCGAACTCCCGCGTCAAGCGCGTCTTGCCGATCCCGGGGGGACCCACCAGCGTGACGAGCTGCGGATGGACCTCGCCCGAGGTTCGCGCCCACGCCCTCACCAGCAGCTCGAGCTCCGCGTCCCGGCCGAGGAACGGCGCCGCGGAGAGCGGGCGGTCCGCCGGAGCCGACGTGGCCACCCGAGCGAGCCACGCGCGCAGCGGCGCCTCCTTGCCCTTCGCGAGGATCGGCTCCACCGCCTCGCAGGCGATCGCGTGCGCGCAGGCTGCGTGGGTCGCCTCGCCGAGCAGCACTCCCGCCGGCGGAGCGGCGGCCTGCAGCCTGGCGGCGGTGTTGACCGTGTCCCCCATCACCGTGAACTCCCGCCGGCCCGGGCCCACGGGAGCGAAGATGACCTCTCCCGTATTCACGCCGACACGGACGCCGAGTCCGCCGAAGAGCGCCGCCTGCTCAGTCGCGCAGTGCTGGATCTCCAGGGCCGCCCGCACTGCCCGCTCGGCGTCGTCCTCGTGGGCGATCGGCGCTCCGAACACCGCCATCAGCGCGTCGCCGATGACCTTGTCCACGATGCCTCCGAATCGCTCCACGACCTCGCCCATCTCCTTCATGCAGCCGTCCACCATCGAGCGGATCTCCTCCGGGTCGGTCTGCTCCGAGAGCGATGTGAACCCGGACAGGTCGGCGAACAGGACGGTCAGCCAGCGCCGCTCCCCCTCCTCGCTTTCGCCGACGCCGAGGGTTGGGGAGCCCCGACTCTCACACGGCGCGCCACACGACCCGCAGAAGCGAAAATCGGGCGGGTTGTGCTGGCCGCAGGAGGCGCATGCCAGCCACATCGACGCTCCACAGTGACCGCAGAAACGCTGCGCGGCGTCGTTGAGCTCAGCGCAGTTGGGGCAGGGTGCCCGCTCAGCCAAGGCTCAGCCCTCTGGCGGGGGTTTGGCTTGTGGGTTTGAGTCCATGTCGCGTGGTGAGACGTGAGCGGCTGCGCCAAGCGCGCAGCCGGACGCGCGCTAGGCGTACATGTCCGCGGAGATGCGGTTGACCTCGACCACGGCGTCGGCGGGGATGCCGACGCGCTTGGCAGCGGTGACGATCGAGTCGGGCGACGGTGCCTCGTAGAGGCAGTAGGCACGACGCCGGTCGGCGCTGAGGAACGAGAACAGCCAGCGTACGCCCTCATCCGCATTGACCTCCTCGATCAGCTTGACGTCGTCGCTCGTAAGGTCGAGCTGGTCGGCGAAGGCACGCTCGATCACGTACATCGGCATGGGTCTCATGCTACGCCATCGCTCAACCCCAACCAGGCCGCGCCGGTAGGTGGACGCCAACGCCCAACTCTCGAACCAAGGCCGCGCCGGGTAGGCGTACCCCGCCGCTCAACCCTCAACCAGGCCGCGCCGGTAGGCGTACGCCGTCGCCTCGGTGCGGTTCGCGCACGCGGTCTTGCGGAGAATGCTGCGCACGTGGGCCGCCGCGGTGTGCTCGCTGATGAACAGCGCAGCCCCGATCTCACGATTCGAGCGGCCGCCGGCAACCAGCCGCAACACGTCGAGCTCGCGGGTGGAGAGGCCGTCCGGCAGCGACGGGCTGGACCCTGGCGCCAGGGCTCGGACGCGTGCTAGCAGCGTGGGCATCCCGACGGTCTCGGCGAGGAGCGCGGCCTCGGTGAGCAGCCGCGTACCGCGCTCGGGGTCTCCCCTGCCGACCAGCAGGCGTCCGTACTCGTAGGCGGTGTGGGCCAGCCAGGTGCTTGCTCCCATCTCCCGGTTGAGGTGAAGGGCCGCCTCGAAGTGGCTGACCGCCCCGTCGGTGTCCCCAAGCGTCGCGGCGAGCATTCCCAGGTAGCGGTCGGCGGCGCCGTAGACGGCGACGCCGTGGCCGATCATGACGTTCGTGCCCGCCAGCGGTGCGAGCAGCGGGTAGACGAGCGACGCAACCCCGCGGTGCGCGACCGCGCCGGCGGCGTCGGCGAGGTAGGTGAGCGAGGCGAGCCAGAGCCCCTCGCGCAGCGGCTCGAGGCCTTCAGCCTGCACGCGGTCGAGCTCACCGCGGACCTGCTCCTCCATCGCGAGCTCGGCGAGCATCGCAGCGAGACCGGGACGCCACGCCCCGCCGCCTCGGTCGCCGGCCGCGAGGACCCGGATCACCGGGGCGAGCTCGGCGAGACGGCCCTGCTCGCGCCGGACACCGAACATCTGGATGCCGTAGACGCTCGAGGCGTCGCGGCCGACGAGCAGCTGCCCCCACTCGCGCGAGCGCTCGGCGGCCGCCTCGGCCTCTGCCAGGCGGCCTTCGAGCAGCGCCAGCGCCGAGCGGTAGTGCTCGGCGACGTGGAGGATGAAGGGTTGGCGCGTGTGCTGGGCCATGTCGAGGGCGATCGCAAGCTCCTCGCGGGCCGGCACGACTTCCCCGAGCGCCATCAGTGCGGAGACCCGCCAGTTGGTCGCCTCCGCCTGCCCTTCCACGTCTCCGAGCTCCTCGGCCAGCTCGCGCGCCTCGCCGAGCAGCTCGAGGGCCTCCGCGAAGCTCGTCGTCGCGCGCGCCCAGTAGACACCCTTCAGCACCGTCGCCAGTCCCGGCCGGTCGTCGAGTCGGCGGGCCATCGCGATCGCCTCCTCGCGCGCGAGCGCGGCCCGGTTGGAGTCGCTCTCGTACTCGAGCGCGCGAGCGAGGCTCGCCAGCAGACCGACACGGAGCGTGGAGTCCTCCCGTCCGAGCATCACCGAGGCCTCCTCGAGGAGCTCGCGGGCACCCTCGTCGGTGAGCCCCGGCCGCCAGCAGGTCGTCTCGAACCCGATTGCCGCCCGGGTGAGCAGCTCCCCCTCACGCTGCTCGCGCGCGATCTCCGCCGCCTGGCGGAACGACTGCAGCGAGTCGAGCGACCTACCCGCACGAAACAGCGCCGAACCGAGGTCGAGCAGGATCTCCGCGCGCCGGCGTTCGTCCTCGATCCCCGTTTCCAGAGCTGTGCGAAGTCGGGCCGCGGTCTCGTCGTAGGACAGTGCGGCCGACGCCGCCTTGGCGGCGAGGAGGTTGTACTCAACCGCCTGTGCCGCCCCGCCGATCGGGGCCGCCGCAGCGAAGTGGTGGGCCAGGTCGGCGAGCGCGCGCCCACTCCGCGGACGATCGACCGCCTCCAGCGCCTTGGCGATGCGCAGGTGCAGCTCGGCGCGGCGCAGGACGCTCAGCCGGTCGTACAGCGCACGCCGCACGAGCTCGTGGGTGAAGCGGTACGCCAACGCCGGGAAGGGCAGCTCCTCGACCAGCCCGCTGCGCATCGCCGGTTCCAGGGCGTCGATTCGCTCGAGCTCCACGGGCGCGGCTCGACGCAGGACGTCGAGCTCGAACTCGGGCCCGGCGACGGCGGCGAGCTCGAGCAGGTCGCGGCTCGTCGGATCGAGTCTGCTCAGGCGCTGGCTGACGACCTCACGAACGCTCTGAGGCGTTGCGATCTCCCGCAGGGGCCTGGTCAGCCGGAGCGTGCCGTGTTCGATCGCGAACGTGTCCGCCTCGACGAGCGACCGCCAGAGCTCGCAGAGCAGGAAGGCATTGCCCTCGGTGAGGTCGCGCAGCGCGCGGGAGAGCTCGGGCTCGGTGAGATCGATCTCGCCGCCGCCGGAGCGACGCACGAACTCCCCGACGTCCTCCTCACTCAGGCCACCCAGGCGGAGGCGAACGACGTCGTCCGAGCGGCGCAGGTCTGCAAGCGCGTCGGCAAGCTCGGCTGGGACGTCGGCCTCGGTGTCTCGGAACGTCGCCACCACAAGGACACGGGCCTCCGTACTCGCGCGGGCGAGGTGGCGCAGAAGCACGAGCGTGGGCGTGTCGGCCCAGTGCCCGTCCTCGATCACGAGCAGCAGCAACTGCCGACGGCCTGCGGCGGCCAGGACGTCGGTCACAGCCGTGTGCAGGCGATGGCGCTCGGTGTCGGGGTCGGCGGCGACGGGCGCCGCGAGCCCGGGGACAAGCGCGGGCAGGTCGGGAACGAGCCGGGTCAGCTCGCCGCCCGCGCTGCCGAGGTCCGCACGGAGCGCGTCGGGGTCGGTGCTCCGAGCGAGCTGGTCGAGCGCCTCGGCGAAGGGACGGTAGGCGGTCTGTACCACGGCGTCGCAGGCGCCGTAGAGCACGAGCGCTCCTTCGGAGGCGAGCGCTTGCGCCAACTCGCGCACAAGGCGGCTCTTGCCCGATCCGGCCTCGCCGCCCAGCAGTGCGAGCCGACCACGCTCCCCCGCCTCGCGCGGCACGAGCGCCCGCAGCGCCGCGAGCTCCGTCGAGCGCCCGACGAACGGGGAGGACGGGGGGAGTCGTAGAGGGCCGGGAAGCGGTTGCACGTTGCGGGAGTGGGCGGTAGTCAGATCTGATTATCGCTCTCGGTGGGCGCTGGTGAGGGGGCGGCGAACTGTGTCAATCCAGGTCATGACAGCGAGCGTCGCCCCGAGTACTGTCGTCGTGCGATCGGGAGTCCCCTTCCGGGGCGCCGGCGGAGTCCAACGAAGAAAGCGGAGGCCGACATGAGCACCACCAACGCGGCACAGGCAGCACGAGAGGAGCTGGGGGCGAAGTTCGCGGGTGAGCTGGTCGGCCCCGACGACTCCGGCTACGACCAGGCGCGCGCGGTCTACAACGCGATGATCGACCGCCGACCTGCGCTGATCGCCCGCTGCGCCAGCACCTGCGGACGTGGCGGAGACGGTCTCCTTCGCACGCCGCCACGACCTGCTGCTCGCCGTTCGCGGCGCCGGACACAACGGCGCCGGATTGGGGGTCTGCGACGACGGTGTGGTGCTCGACCTTTCCCTCCTGCAGGCCATCGAGGTCGACCCCTCCGCGCGCACCGTTCGCGTCGGCGGCGGTTGCACGTGGTCGCAGGTCGATGCCGCGACGCACGAGGCCGGCCTGGCCACACCGTCGGGGATCGTCGCGTCCACCGGTGTCGGCGGCCTCACTTTGGGCGGCGGCCTCGGCCACCTCTCACGCAAGCACGGGCTCACGATCGACAACCTGCTCGAGGCCGACGTCGTCCTCGCCGACGGCACGCAGGCGCGCGCGAGCGCCGAGGAGAACCCCGAGCTCTTCTGGGCGCTGCGCGGCGGCGGCGGCAACTTCGGCGTCGTCACGTCGTTCAACTTCCGAGCGCACCCCGTCTCCACCGTGATCGCCGGACCGACGCTGTGGCCGCTGGAGCAGACCGCCGAGGTGATGCGGTTCTACCGTGAGTTCCTGCCCGCCGCACCCCGCGAGCTGAACGGGTTCTTCGCGATCATGACGGTACCCCCCGCGGATCTCTTCCCCGCCGAGCTGCACCTGCGCAAAGTGTGCGGCGTGGTGTGGTGTTACACCGGCGCGCCGGAGGCGGCCGCCGAGCTGCTCGCGCCCGTGCAGGCGCTCGGAACGCCGCTCCTGCACGGAGTGGGGCCGATGCCATTCCCCACGCTGCAGAGCCTCTTCGACGGCCTCTACGTGCCGGGCCTGCAGTGGTACTGGCGCGCGGACTTCGTCCGCGAGCTCCCGGACGCGGCGATCGAGCAGCACACCGCGTTCGCGCGAGAAGCTCCCGACGCTGCACTCGACCATGCACCTCTATCCGATCGACGGGGCCGTGCACGACGTCGGGGCCGCTGACACACCGTTCAGCTACCGCGACTGCAACTGGGCCGAGGTGATCGTCGGCGTGGACCCCGACCCCGCCAACGCGGGCGTCATCCGCGACTGGACGGTCGACTATTGGGAGGCCACGCACCCCTACTCGGCCGGCGGGGCGTACGTGAACATGATGATGGACGAGGGACACGAGCGCGTGCGCGCGAGCTATCGCGAGAACTACGATCGCCTCGCCGCCGCCAAGGCGATCTACGACCCGACGAACGCGTTGCGCGTCAACCAGAACATCGAGCCGGCGGTTCCCGTGTGAGCCCGCACGAGAGCGGTGAGCCGGCGGGCTTTGCACACCGCGCCCCTGCAGGCACCATAGTCCCACTCACCTAGCGTACGATTGGCGTGACCAGCCCCCGCCCCAGCCTCTACTCCACCGCCCGCCGCGCGTGGATCTCGATCAGCTCCAGCTGCATGGAGCGAGGCTCCTCGCCGGGCCCCGGATGCAGTCGCCGCCACGCTCCGTCCTCGCCCAGCTCCCAGGCGTTCTGGTTGTCGTGGAAGGCGCGTTCGAGCACGTCGAGCAGTTCGGCCCGCAGCTCGGGGGCCTCGATCGGGACGGCGAGCTCGACGCGGTGGTCGAGGTTACGCGGCATCAGGTCGGCGGAAGCGATGTAGACGACCTGCTCGCCCGCGCGGGAGAAGGCGTACACGCGGGAGTGCTCGAGCAGCCGCCCGACCACGGAGATGACGCGGATGTTCTCGGAGATCCCCGGCACCCCTGGGCGCAGGCAGCAGATCCCGCGGACGTTCAGATCGACCTGCACACCCGCCATCGAGGCGCGGTAGAGCGCGCGGATGCAAGGGCCGTCGACCAGCGCGTTCATCTTCATCGTGATCCGCGAGGGGTGCTCGGGGGAGTGCGCGGCGATCGTGCGCTCGATCTCGGCGATCAGCCCGTCGCGCAGCTGCGTGGGGGCGATCAGCACCTTGCGGTAGTGCAGGGGGCGCCCGTAGCCGGTGAGGTAGTTGAACATGTCGGTCGACGTCCGCCCCGATCTGCGGGTCGGTGGTGAACAGTCCGAAGTCGGTGTACAGGCGCGCGGTGGTCGAGTGGTAGTTGCCGGTGCCGATGTGCACGTAGTTGCGCACCCCCTCGCCCTCGCGACGCACGACCAGCACGCACTTGACATGCGTCTTCAGCGCCGGCTGGCCGTAGACGACGTGCACCCCGGCCTCCTCCAGGGCCTTGGCCCAGTGGATGTTCATGCGCTCGTCGAAGCGCGCCTTGAGCTCGACCAGGGCGACCGCCTGCTTGCCGCTCTCGGTGGCGTCGATCAGCGCGGGGACGAGCGGCGAGTCGTCGCTGGTGCGGTACACGGTCTGCTTGATCGCGAGCACGTTCGGATCGGCGACGGCCTGCTGCACGAAGCGCTCGACCGAGGTCGAGAAGGAGTCGTAGGGGTGGTGGACGAGCAGGTCGCCTTCGCGCATCGCGGCGAGCACGTCGGGCCGCTCGCCCTCGTGGCGCAGCAGGCGCGGGTGGGTGATGGGGCTCATCGGCGGGTCGCGCAGCTCGGGGAGGCCGGGGAGGCGCACGATCTGCCACAGCGAGCCCATGTCGAGCAGGCCGTCGACGGGGTAGATTTCCTCCTCGGCGACGCCCAGCAGGCCGACCAGCTCGCTGCGCAGTGGCGCCGAGCAGTGGGCGCCGAGCTCGACGCGTACGATCTCGCCGAAGCGGCGGCGGCGCAGCTCGTCCTCGACGGCCTGCAGCAGGTCGGCGGCGTCGTCGGAGACCTCCAGGTCGGCGTCGCGGGTGACGCGGAAGAGGTGGTGGTCGACGATCTCCATCCCCGGGAAGAGCGCGCCCAGATGGTGGGCGATCACCTCCTCCAGCGCGACCAGCGTGATCCCCTCCGCGGCGGCGCCCTCGCGGCCGCCGGCGGCAGCGCCCCCGCTGGCGGCAGCGCCCTCGCCGGCGGCCGCGGGAACCTCGATGAAGCGGGGCAGGATCTCGGTGGGGACCTTCACGCGCGCGAACACGGTCTGGTCGGTGACGGGGTCGCGCACGAGCACGGCCAAGCTGAGGGAGAGGTTGGAGATGTATGGAAAGGGCCGCCCGGGTGCGACCGCAAGGGGGGTGAGCGTGGGGAAGATGACCTGCTGGAAGTGCCTTGCCAGATGGGTGCGCTGGCGCTCGTCGAGCTCCTGCGAAGCCGACCAGGTGGACGCCGTGGCGGGCCAGCGCGGGGCGCAGCCGCTGCTCGAAGCAGGCGGTCAGACGCCCGCCCAGCTCGAGCACCTGCTCGCGGATCAGCCCGATCGTCTGGGAGGGGGTCGAGCCGTCCTGCGAGGGGTTCTCCACGCCGGCCTCGATCTGGTCGTGCAGGCCGGCGACGCGCACCATGTAGTACTCATCGAGGTTGGTCGTGTAGATCGCGCAGAACTTCACGCGCTCCAGCAGCGGCAGCTCCTCGTCCTCGGCGAGCTGCAGCACGCGCTCGTTGAAATCCAGCCACGAGACCTCGCGGTTGAGATAGAGCGAGGGATCGCTCAGGTGGCGCTCGTCCGGCGGTGGCGCCTCGCGGCGCTCCCCCCCGCGCGCCCCCCCGTCCGCTGGCCCGCCCACCGTGGGCGCCCCCCCATCCGCTGGCCCGCCCACCGTGCCCTCGACGTTGCCGGCCTGCCCCGGGGCAGATGCCGGCTCGTGCTCGACTTGGGTTTGATCGATGCTCATGCGGCCCTCAACGCTACACCCTGAACATATCGCTACTGTGAAGCGCGAGGGAGATGGCTCGCCAGCTCTGGTTGCTACGTCACGCGGACGCCGAGCCGCATGGAACCCGCGAGGACTCTGAGCGGCGCCTGACCGAGCGGGGCGAGCGCCAGGCGCGGCTGGCGGGCGAGGCGATCGCGCGGATGGGGGTGGAGTTCGACGCGCTGCTGAGCAGCCCCAAGGAGCGCGCGCTGCGCACGGCGACGGTGGCGGCACAGGCGTGGAGCGAGCGAACAGGGCGCGGACGTGGAGGTCCACGCGCCGCTTGCGGGGGACTTCGACGCGCGGCAGGCGCTGGAGCGCGCTGGCCGGCCGCATCGGAACGGGAGGCGGCCCGGCTGCTGGTGGTCGGCCACGAGCCGGACCTCTCGACGTGGTGGCGCGAACTGACAGGAGCCCGCATCGATCTCAAGAAGGGCGGGCTGGCGGTGGTGCGGCTGGATGGCGCGAGCGGGGAGCTGGTGGCTGATGCTGCGCCCCAACGAGCTGGCGCTGATCGCGGCGGGTGGATAGGGTCCGGTCCACATGCAGCGTGGACGCTCGGCATTCATCACCGGGATCACCGGCCAGGACGGCTCCTACCTCGCGGAGCTGCTGCTGGAGAAGGGGTATGAGGTGCACGGCATGGTGCGCCGCTCCTCGACCGAGCGCTTCGAGCGGATCGAGCACCTGCGCGAGCGGATCACCCTGCACCAGGGCGACCTGCTCGACCAGCGCTCGCTGGTGGACGCGCTGCGCGCGGCGCGGCCCACCGGAGATCTACAACCTCGCGGCGATGTCGTTCGTGGCGGTGTCGTGGATCCAGCCGACGCTGACGGCCGAGTTCACGGGCGTGGGGGTGACGCGGATGCTGGAGGCGATGCGCGAAGTATGCCCGGAGGCGCGCTTCTACCAGGCCTCCTCCAGCGAGATGTTCGGCAAGGTGCGCGAGGTGCCTCAGACCGAGCACACCCCCTTCTACCCCCGCTCTCCGTACGGCGTGGCGAAGGCGTACGGGCACTTCATCACGGTCAACTACCGCGAGTCCTACGGGCTGCACGCGACGTCGGGGATACTTTTCAACCACGAGGGACCCCGCCGCGGGCTGGAGTTCGTGACCCGCAAGATCACCTGGCACGCAGCGGCGATCAAGCTCGGCCTGGTGGAGAAGTTGCACCTCGGCAACCTCGACGCCGAACGCGACTGGGGTTATGCCAAGGACTACGTGGAGGCGATGTGGCTGATGCTCCAGCGCGAGCAGGCCGAGGACTACGTGATCGCGACGGGCGTGGCGCACTCGGTGCGCGAATGCCTGGAGATCGCCTTCGACCAGGCGGGTCTGGACATCGACGAGCGGGTCGTGCTCGACCCGTCGCTGGTGCGCCCCGCCGAGGTGGATCATCTGATCGGCGACCCCACCAAGGCTCGTGAAGAGCTCGGCTGGGAGCCGCGAACGAGCTTCGAGCAGCTGATCAGGCTGATGGTGGACGCCGACCACAAGCTGCTGAGCGGCGCGGATCGCAGGCTGGTGAGTGGCTGAGACTCCACGCCGCGCGCTCGTGACTGGGCTGACGGGCCAGGATGGCTCGTTCCTGGCGGAGCTGCTGTTGGCGGAGGGGTATGCCGTGACGGGCGTGGTGCGCGGCTGGCCACGCGCCACGTTGGGCGCCGCCGAGCACCTGCGCGGTCGGGTGGATGCGGTACCGGGAGAGCTGCTCGACCAAGGCAGCCTGCGCGCGGCGGTGAGCGAGGTGCGCCCGCACGAGCTCTACCACCTCGCGGCGCCGTCGTTCGTGCCGGCCTCGTGGGAGTGCCCAGCGGAGACCTGCGCGGCAATCGTGGACGCGACGGCGGCGCTGCTGGAGGCGGTGCGCGCGGTGGACCCCGCGATCCGCGTGTGGGTGGCCAGCACCGGCGCGATCTTCGGCGACGCGGGGGAGAGCCCTCAGCGCGAGCAGACGCCATGCCGGCCGGAGAGCCCCTACGCGATCGCCAAGCTTGCCGCGCACAACCTCGTGGGGGCAATGCGCGCCCACGACGCGGTGTATGCGTGCTCGGGAATCCTCTACAACCACGAGTCCGAGCGCCGCCCGGAGCAGTTCGTGACGCGCAAGCTCACGCGCGCGGCGGCGGAAGTGGAGCTGGGGCTGGCGAGCGAGGTGGCGGTGGGGGACCTGGACGCGGTGCGCGACTGGTCGTTCGCGGGGGACATCATGCGCGGCGCGTGGCTGATGCTCCAGCAGGACGCGCCGCGGGACCTGATCCTCGCAAGCGGCGAGCCCCACACCGTGGCGGAGTGGGCGCGCGCGGCGTTCGCCTGCGTGGGCAGGGACGCCGAGGACCACGTGCGCGTGGCGAGCGAGTTGGTGCGCGCGCCGGAGGCCACCCCGATGGTGGGGGATCCGAGTCGCGCGCGGGAGCGGCTGGGGTGGCGCCCCAACGTCGACTTCGAGCAGTTGGTGGAGCGGATGGTGAGGGCCGATTTGGAAGCGTTGAAGGTGGCTACCGGCTAATCAGACCAGCGCCTCGACCCTGTCCGGCTCGATCTCGAGTGCCGGGGTCGGCGCCTCGGGCCGCTCGGGCGCCATCGGGTCCTGAGGCGAGCCGTCCGCGGGTTCGGCGGCGAAGCGGTAGCCGATGCCGAAGTGGGTGTGGATGTAGCGCCACTCGGGCGAGGCCTTCTCGAGCTTCTGGCGGAGCTTGCGCACGAACACGTCGACGGAGCGGTCGCCGCGGACCATCGCGTAGCCCCACAGCCGCGAGTAGATTTCCTCGCGCTCTAACACCCGCCCGTCGGCGGCGGCGAGCAGCTCGATCAGCTCGAACTCGCGGCGGGTCAAATCGAGGCTGTGGCCGGAGACGAAGGCCTGGAAGCGGTCGGAGCGGATCTCGACCTCGCCCGCGGTGAAGGACTTGACCTCGGCGCGGCCGGCGGGCCGGCGGCGGCGGCGCACGACGCTTTGGATGCGCGCGATCACCTCCTCGGGGTGGCAGGGCTTGGTGATCCAGTCGTCGGCGCCTAAGCGCAGCCCGCGCACCCGCTGCGCCACGGTGGAGGGGCCGGTGCAGACGACGATCCCGAGGTCGGGGAGGGCGCCGCAGAGGCGCTCGAGCCACTCCCACGCCTGCGGGCCGAGCACGGCGAGGTCGACGACGAGCGCGGACAGGCGCATCGCGCCGATCGCCTCGGGCGGGACGGGGCTGGCGAGCACGCGGTGCTCCCAGCTGAGCCGGTCGAGGCGCTTGGAGAGCACCTGGATGAAACCGCTGTCGCGGTCGAGAACGGCGACCCGCAGTGGCGGGGCTGTCGAGGAGGGGCTGCGAGCGTCCGCTGGGCCCCCCTGCTCGGCGCGGATGGTTTCCATCATCGCGGGCTCTCAGTCTAAGCGAATCTCCGGTACCGATGTCGCCGGCTCGGACGATGGTCACAGGATCTTCACAGCGGAAGTCCGCTAATTGCGACAAATGTCACTCAGTCCTCACCCGGACGGGCATTCAATCCTGCCCGAACGGGTGCGAGGAGTCGGAGAACTCGCGGAACAGGCCGGTGACGACGAACGCGACCTGCTCGCCGATGTCGACGGCGTTGTCGCCGACCCGCTCCAGAGCTCTGGCGACGAGGATCATGTGCATCGCCCATTCGCGCGTGTCGGGGTCGTCGCCGATGTCGAGCGCCATCCGGAAGATGTCGCGGTTGAGGCGGTTGATGGCGCTGTCCTGGCGCACGAGGTCCTCGGCGAGCTCGACGTCGCGGCCGGCGAACGCGGCCTTGGACTGGGTGACCTCCGAGCGGGCGAGGCCGCCCATCTTCAGGAGCGCCTCGAGCAGCGGGCGGCGCACCGGGGGCTCGTAGCCGGAGAGCGGGATCAGCTTGGCGATGTTGACGCACTGGTCGCCCATCCGCTCGATGTTCTTCATCACGTGCAGCAGCGCGGCGACGACGCGCAGGTCGCCGGCGACGGGCGACTGGAGCGCGAGCAGCGAGAGGATCCCCTGGTGGATCTCCAGGTAGCGCCCGTCGACGCGGTCGTCGTCGGCGATCACCATCTGGGCGAGCTCGACGTCCTGGTGCTCGAGCGCCTCGAGCACGCGGTCGAGCTGCTCGACGATGATGTCGAGGCCGCCGAGGGCGCGCCGCTCGAGCTCGCGCAGCTGCTGCTGGAAGTGCTGGCGGGGGGTGGTTTTGCCGCTCACGAGGCCGCCCGTGCTGCCCGCAATCCCTCCCGTGCTCCCCGCGAGCGCGGCGCCTCCCGCGCGCGAGCTTGCCCTGCGCGGGACGGGCGCACGTCCCTCCGAGGGATCAGCCGAACTTTCCGGTGACATATTCCTCGGTGCGCGGGTCGGAGGGTTTGGTGAAGATCTCATCGGTCGGCCCGACCTCGACGAGCTCGCCGGCGAGCATGAAGGCGGTGCGGTCGGCGACGCGGGCGGCCTGCTGCATGTTGTGGGTGACGATCACGATCGTGATGCGCTGCTTGAGCTGCTCGATCAGCTCCTCGATCTTCAGCGTGGCGATCGGGTCGAGCGCCGAGCAGGGCTCGTCCATCAGCAGCACCTCGGGGTCCACGGCGAGCGAGCGGGCGATGCAGAGGCGCTGCTGCTGCCCGCCGGAGAGCCCGACGCCGGGGGAGGAGAGGCGCCCGGAGACCTCATCCCACAGGCCGGCGCCGCGCAGCGCGCTCTCGACGCGATGCTGGAGCTCGCCCCGCCGGGAGCGGCCGACCGTGAGGCGCAGGCCGGCGGCGACGTTGTCGAAGATCGACATCGTCGGGAACGGGTTGGGCTTCTGAAAGACCATCCCGACGGCGCGGCGCACGGCGATCACGTCGACCGCGGGGTCGTAGATGTCGAGCTCGTCGAGCAGCACGCGGCCCTCGGCACGGGCGCCGGGGATCTCCTCGTGCATGCGGTTGATGCAGCGCACCATCGTCGACTTGCCGCAGCCGGAGGGCCCGATGATCGCGGTCACCTGGTTGGGGGGAAAGCGCAGGTCGATCCCCTTGACCTGCTCGGAGGAGCCGTAGAAGGCGCGCAGGCCCTCGAGGCGCACCTCGTGCGCGACCTTGGCCACGGATTGAGCGCCGACTGCGCCAACCTCGGCCGGGCCTACCGCGTCCGCCCCACCGGTGGTGGCGGCTCCGCTCGGTCCGGTGATCCGCCCGGAGGGGCTCCTCGCCGAAGAGTGGGGGCGGTCGGGCTCGAGCATCTGCTCAGGCGGCTCGATGTCGGGGGAGGGATGTGCGTCGTGGCTCATGCAAGGCGGCTCCTGCGGGCGATCAGGCGGGCGATCAGGTTGAGTATGAGGATCATCGCGACGAGCGTCAATGCGGCACCCCACGCACGGTTTACCACTTCGGTGGTGGGAGATGTGACGTCGTTGTAGATCTGGTAGGGCAGCGAGTTCATGAACTGCCCGAGGTTGAGGCTGGTTTGGTTGGTGTGCCCGGCGGTGAACAGCAGCGGCGCGGTCTCGCCGGCGGCGCGGGCGATCGCCAGCAGAATGCCGGTGAGCATCCCGGTGAGCGCGGTGGGCAGCACCACCCGGAAGATCACCTTCCAGCGCGGCGCGCCGAGCGCGAGCGCGGACTCGCGCAGGGCGCCGGGCACCAGCTGCAGGATGACCTCGGCGGAGCGGATCACGACGGGGAGCATCAGCAGCGAGAGCGCGAGCGAGCCCTTGTAGCCGGCGTAGGTGGAGCCGGTGCCGATGATCAGCACGATGTAGATGAACAGCCCGAAGACGATCGAGGGGACCCCGGTGAGCACGTCGACGAAGAAGCGCACGGTGTGCGCGAACCACATGAGGCTGGCCGTACTCGACCAGCCACAGCGCGACGCCGACGCCGATCGGGATCGCGATCGCGGAGGCGAGCGCGACCATCTCGAGCGTGCCGAGGATCGCGCTCTTGATCCCGCCGATCGAGGAGCCCCCGAAGAAGGTGCTGCCGGTCGGGTCGGTCGTGAAGAAGCTCCAGCTCCACGCCCCGAGGCCCTTGACGAGCAGGTAGTAGACGATCAGCACGAGCGGCACCAGCGCCACGAGCGTGGCGGCGAGCAGCATCCCCCGCGCGAGCCGGTCGGCGCGCCGCCGCCGCGGGCTGACCGCGAAGCGCGGCGAGGCGATCCTGGCGCTCATCGCCGCCCACGCTCCGCCGCGGCGGCGCCGAGGTCGCCGAGGACCCCTCGCTCGCTCCCCCGCGGGAGCTGCCGCGCGCGGCGCGCAGCACGAACAGGCGCGCGATGGCGTTGACGAGCAGCGTGAGCACGAACAGCACGAGCGCGCAGGCAAACAGGGCGGAGCGGTGCAGCCCGGTGGCCTCGCCGAATTCGTTGGCGATCACCGCGGCGAGCGTGTAGCCCTGGCCGAAGAGATGGTGGGCGAGCGTGGGGGAGTCGCCGATCACGATCGTGACGGCGATCGTCTCGCCGATCGCGCGGCCCAAGCCCGAGCATCGCGCCCCCCACGATCCCGGGGCGGCAGTAGGGGATGACGGCGATCCGGATCATCTCCCAGCGGGTGGCGCCGAGCCCGAGCGCGGCCTCCTTGTGGTCGGGAGGCACGGTGCTCATCACCTCGCGGGCGATCGCGGAGACGATCGGGAGGATCATGATCGCGAGGATCAGCCCGGCGACGAAGCAGTTGGGGATCGTGACGAGGCCGCCGCCGATGAAGGGGATGAAGGAGAGGCGGTCGGCGACCCATTGCTCGGCGGGCTGGAGCTTGGGGGCGAGGAAGAAGATGCCCCACAGCCCGTAGACCACGGAGGGCACTGCGGCGAGCAGCTCCACCAGGATCGTCAGCGGTGCCAGCAGTCGCTTGGGGCAGAGCTCGGTGAGGTAGACCGCGGTGGCGACGGCGATCGGCACGCCCATCACAAGTGCCAGCGCGGAGGTGATCAGCGTCCCGACGAGCAGCGGCAGCGCGCCGAACTGTCCGGCGCTGGGGTCCCAGTCGTTGTCGAAGACGAAGTTGAAGACGCCGGCGGCGGCGAACGCGGGGCGCGCTTCGCCGAACAGGCGCACGAAGAAGTAGACGATCAGAACGAGGATCAGCGCGGCGAGCGCGGTGAGCCCGTACTTCAGGGCGCGGTCGGGCAGGCGCGCAAGCGGTGAGCGCTCCAGTAGCGAGCGCTCACCGCCCGAGGGAACCGATGCCGCCTCCATGCTCAGCCTGACCGGTGGGCCAAAGCGGAGCGCGGGGGCGGTATCGGCTCAATTCTCACCATGCTGCTCCAAAGCGCCTTTCAGCCTAGAGGGTGGCGCAGCCTGCCGTAGGCGGGCGAGCCGGGCAGCCCCTCGACCTTTCTCCAATCATGTCAGCGGTGAACCTTCGCATTCAAGGCCGCCCACGGCTTCCTTGGATTTCGCGAGGATCGCCGCCGGCAGTGCTGCGTAGTCGGCCTTGGAGAGGATGCTCTGCCCTGCGCCGAGACCGTAGTTGAGGAACTTCACGACGCCTTCCGCGGCCGTCTTGCCGCCGGGCACGCCGGCTTTGCACATGTCCTTGTAGACCACCACGAAGGTCTGCGAGGTGATCGGGTAGGCCTGCGGCGAGGAGGGGTTTTTGATCGCGAAGCCGAGGTTGGCCGGCACTTCGATGCCTTCCGCGGCGGCGCTGGTGGAGGCCAGGGTGGGCGCCACGAAGTTGCCCGCCTTGTTCTTCACGCTGGCGTAGGTGAAGTTGTGCTGCAGTGCGTAGGCCTGCTCGACGTAGCCGATCGCGCCAGTGGTCTGCTCGACCGCGCCGGCGACGCCGGCGTTGCCCTTCGCGCCGGTGCCCGTCGGCCACGCGGGTTCCTTGCTGCCGGGGCCAACCTTTTTCAGCCATTCGGGGTCGACGGCGGCGAGGAAGCCGGTGAAGCCGGCGGAGGTGCCCGAGGAGTCCGAGCGATGGATCACGGTGATCGGGGTGCTCGGCAGCGTGACGCCGGGGTTCAGCGCCGCGATCGCAGGGTCGTTCCAGGCTTTGATGTTGCCGAGGTAGATGTCGGCGATCGTGGTGCCATCGAGCTTGAGGCCGGATTTGACGCCGGGGAGGTTGTAGGAGACGGTGATCGCGCCCAGGAACATCGGGATCTGGACCGGTTCGCCGACCTTGCCGAGAGCCGTTTCTTCTTCGGCCTTGAGCGGTGGGTCGGAGGCGCCGAAGTCAACGGTCTTGCTTTCCAAGGCGGTGATGCCGGCGCCGGAGCCGACGGCCTGGTAGTTGACGGTCACGCCGGAGGGGGAGCCCGAGGCGCCCCACTGTTCGTAGACTGGTGCGGCGAAGGTGGAGCCGGCGCCGGAGATCGTGGCGGAGGAGCCACTCGCCGAGTTAGTGGTGCCGGTCGTCGAGGTCGAGCTGCCGCAGGCGGCGACGAGCAGCGAGAGCGCCGCCACGCCCAGAACCGTCGCGGCTGTCTTTTGCAAGTTGATCACTATGCGTCTCCCTATGTATGTGGCTTTGGTGGGGGTCAATGGATCGGAGCAGGGCGGGGCATACGAGTTGCAAGACGCGCTCCCACCCGGGGTGATACCGACCCCACTCTCTTAGTCCACCGCCCCCGCCGTGTGAAAATTTCGTGAAGGCTGTCGCTGGTCGTCGGCCGAATGGGACACGGTCGGGAGGGAAGCAGGCCCACCTCCCGCAAACGGTTGGGGTTGAAAACGGTAGCCGAAGCCGGGGTGGGTATGGATGAAGCGGCGGTCGGGCATCGCGACTTCGAGCTTGGTGCGCAGCTTGGAGACGTACACGTCGACCGAGCGGTCGCCGGCACGCAGCTCGCCCCCCCAAACGACGCGATAGAGCTCCTCGCGCGTAACTATCGTCCCGAGCCGCTGCGCCATCGCGACGAGCAGCTCGAACTCCCGCACGGACAGCGTCAGCGCCTGGCCGGTGGCGAGCGCCAGCCCCTCGGCCGGGTGGATCTCGAGCTCCCCCGCATAGATGGTGCCGCCGTTGCCATTCCCGAGAGACTCTTCCACAGGCCAGCATGATCGAGGTCGGCGGGCGCCTCGGAGTTGCGAACTCGTGATTCATTCGTGAAAAAAATGTGAAAGGCATGGTCCCGGCTGAGGGGGAGCCTCCACCAGCGACGCGCGGCGAATATCCTGCGCCGATGAGGTTCCCGCGCCACAGCCAGCCAAACCGCACGCGCCACGGGCTCGGTCTTCGCCATTGCCGGCGCTCCGTCCCGGCCCAGCCGACCTCGGGCTGCGATTCCCGTCCAGTTGGTGGCACCACGCCGCGATGAGCTTCCTGCGCCGCGGCATGGACGGCTCCCTGATGGAGCTGGTCGAGGAGGCGGGGCGCAACGTGCAGCGCTCGGGCCTGCTGATGCGCGAGCTGCTGGCGGACTTCCCCGAGCACGCCCCGCTGGCGCGCGACCTGAAGGTGTGCGAGCAGGAGGGCGACCGCATCACCCACGACATCATCCACCGCCTCACCGGCGGCCGCCGCGTGCGTGCGCCGTTCGCGGCCAGCGACGGCTACGCGCTGGCGACGGCGCTCGACGACATCGTCGACTACACCGAGCACGCCGCCGCGCAGATGGTGCTGTACGGCGTGGAAGCCCCGATGGAGCAGGCGGTCGAGTTCGCCGAGGTGCTGGTCGGCGCCGGCGAGCAGATCGCCAGAGCCCTGCGCTGCCTGCGCACCGGCACCGAGCTGGGCCCCCACCTGGTGGAGATCCATCGCCTGGAGAACGAGGGCGACCGCCTCCAGCGCGACGCCGTCGCCTCGCTGTTCGCGGGCGGCATCGACCCGATGGTGGTAATCCGCTGGAAGGACATCTTCGAGTCGCTCGAGGCCGCTGTCGATGCCTGCGAGACAGTCGCGCACGTGCTGGAGGGGATAGTGCTCAAGCAGCGCGGGCGCTGGCGGTAGGGGGCGGCGATCGGCAAGTCGCTCCCGCACAAAGGTTGTCCGCAGCTCTGGGTATGGTCGAAGACACTTGTACTCATGAGCGGCTTGCCTGATAACATCGATCCATGGCGGTCAGCGCCCCTTCTGTCACCACTGCCGATGAGCTTTTCGCCATGCCCGACGATGGGGTGCGCCACGAGCTGCTGCGCGGGGAGCTGCGGGAGTTGACCAAGCCGGGCTTCGAGCATGGCCGCGTCGCGGCGACTGTGGGTGCGCTTCTCTTCGTCCACGCGCGCCAGACGGGCAGCGGCGTGACGATCGCGGCAGAGACAGGCTGTCTCCTGGCGCGCGACCCCGACACCGTGCGCGCTCCCGATGCGGCATTCATCTCCAAGAAGCGCGTGGACGAGGTCGGCCAGACCGTAAAGTTCTGGCCGGGCGCGCCGGACCTTGCAGTGGAGGTGGTATCGCCCAGCGACACCTTCCGCGAGGTGGAGGATAAGGCGCTTGAATGGATCGCGGCCGGCGCCATCGCGGTGCTCGTGATCGATCCCGCCAAACAGACGGCGACCGTCTACCGGGGCAAGGGCGACGCCCATGTGTACGACGTCGGGGAGATCGTCGACCTGGGCGACGCCGTGCCGGACTTCAGCGTCGCGGTTTCAGAACTGTTCGCCTGAGTCGGCCTGGGCCGAAAGTGGCGTGCGTCGGCCGGGAGTCGCCCGGCTCTGGCTCTTGTGGCCCAGCCTACCGGACGCCCGCCGGCTCCGGGTCGGCCACGGAGGCGCTCTCCGGCGCTGCGGCTGCCGGCAGCGAGGCCCCGTCGCCCTCCCCGCTCCGCTGCCGCGCGAACGCCAGCCAGGCGAGGCCGCACGCGAGCAGCGTGGCGCAGAGGATCCAGCCGAGCGCGGTGGTTTCCACGCCGACGTACTTCAGACCGGAGGCGAAGATCACGAACGCGATCACGGGGCGGACGTAGCGGTCGGGCATCGAGGAGGAGAACCGCGAGCCGACGTACACCGCGGGGACGCTGCCGATGACGAGCGAGGTGGTGACGCCGAAGTCGACGTGGCCGAAGGCGAGCGCCCCGAGCGCGGCGGCTGCCGTCAGCGGGACGGCCTGGGTGAGGTCGGTGCCGACCAGCTGGCTGGCCCCCAGGGCGGGGTAGAGGAACAGCATCATCACGATCATCAGCGAGCCCGAGCCGACCGAGGTCATCCCCACGATCAGCCCTCCCACGATCCCGATCGCCACGGTTGGCAGCGGGCGGGGGACCACCTCGTGCACCACGGCTGCGCGTGTGTTGCCGGAGCGGCGGTCGAGCGCCATCCGCAGCACCATTGCGCTGGCGCCGATCAGCAGCGCCGTACCGAGCGCGATCTCGATTTTTTCCTGGTCCATCTTCGATCCGCCCATCAGATGCAGCAGGTAGGCACCGAGGAATGCAGCCGGCACCGAGCCGAGCACCATCCAGCCCACCAGTTTGAAGTTGACGGTGCGCGCGCGCATGTGCACCCCGGCTCCGACGGGGCGCATCAGCACGGCGGCCACGAGGTCGCTGGAGATCGCTGTGGAGGGTGTGATCCCGAACAGCAGGATCAGCATCGGGCTCATCAGCGCGCCCCCGCCGGCGCCGGTCATGCCGACCAGCAGACCCACGATCGCGGCTCCCAGGACTATGTATGGATCGACGTGCATAGGGCGGCGAGGGCCTTCGACCTACCCGCCGATGGTCCTTTATACCAAAGTCGATTGACGAAGTAAAGCCGATCGATCAACTCGGGTTTACCGGGGCTCAGAACGTGCTGGGCGGCGCGATCGCTTCGACGTGGGCGCCGGCGCCACTGCCGATGAACAGCACCTGGAAGGGGCTGGAGCCGTGCGCCGCGACCTGGCTGAGCACCGCTCGCCCGGCCGCCACGACCTGCGTGCCGCGGCGGGCCACCCCGTAGACGATTAGTTCGCGCTGGGTCACCGCGGAGTCGTTGTGGACAATCCCCGCCACGCCGCTGCTGCCGCCTTCCTCATTGGGGTGTACGCGGGTGAGTATGATCCTCGGCACGGAGGCGGGCGCCTGCGAGGCTTCGCCCACGAGCGCGCTTACGCTCTTGGGCGCTTCGGTGGCCTGCACCTGGTCGTCGATCCACGCGAACTGCTGTCCCGCGGCCAGCAGCGATAGGGAGGTGAGCGCCGCTTCCAGCCCGGTGCCGTTGTTCTGGTAGAGCGTGCTCCCGCCCGCGCCCTTCACGGTGATCGCGATCGGCACGTCGCGCAGCGCGTGGGTTGAGACGTTGCGCAGCGTCACGACCACCGCCGTGCCTTCGGAGCTGTGCACCGCCTGCGTGTCCACCACGCGCACCGCGCTGCTGGCGTGTGCGATCGACAGGCCTTTGGCAGCTTCCACGGGGTGTTCGGCCTTGGCCAGCTTGGCCTGCCTTTCGAGCTGTGCGCTCTTTTCCTGGCTGCTCTCGCATCCCCCCAGCGCGAGCGCCAGCACAAGCACCGCACCGATGCACCCGGTGCGCCCTCCCCTCGTCGGCCTCAGCGACGGGCCGAACCGTGGTGCGAGCACCCGCCCCCCCTCTCCTCCTCCTCTTGGCTCACCCGAACGCCCCGCCGATGTAGTCGCGCGTGCGCTGTTGGCGGGGCTGCTCGAACACCTGCTCGGCAGTGCCGTACTCGATCAGCTCGCCGAGGTGCATGAACGCGACGTGGTCGGCCACGCGCTGGGCCTGCTGGAGGTTGTGCGTGACGATCACGATCGCCACGCTCTCGCGCAGCTCGACGATCAGCTCCTCGATCACCGCCGTGGAGATCGGGTCCAGCGCCGAGCAGGGCTCGTCGAGCAGCATCACCTCGGGGTCGGCGGCGAGCGCGCGGGCGATGCACAGCCGCTGTTGCTGGCCGCCGGAGAGCGACAGCGCGGGGCGGTCGAGGTCCTCTGCGACCTCCTCGTGTAGGCCAGCTCTGCGTAGCGCCTCGCGCACCGCCGGCTCCAGCGCGGCGCGGCGGGCGCGGCGGCGCCGGCCGGGGGCCTCGCGCAGCGCGTAGGCGACGTTCTCGAAGATGCTCATCGGGAACGGGTTGGGCTGCTGGAACACCATCGTCACGCGCCGGCGCAGCGCGTTCACCTCGATCTCGTGGATCTCTTCGCTGTCGAGCGTGATCCGCCCGGCGCGGCCCGCCCCGGCGGTGATCTCGGTGAGCCGGTTGAGCGAGCGCAGCAGCGTCGTCTTGCCCGAGCCGCTTGCGCCGATCAGCGCCAATACCTCTCCCCGGCGCACCGGCAGGCTGACGTCGCGCACGACCCACCGCTCGCCGTAGGCGAGCGACACCGACTCGATCCGCATCCGCTCCTCCGGGGGTGGGCCGTCGCCGGTCTAGCGGCGCGGCGGCGGGCCAGAGCCGAAGGTGCGCTTGCCATGCCACCCGCGCCGTTGCCCGAGTCGTCGGCGGGTGGCGTGGGCGCGACCACGCGCGGGTGACGGTCCGCCGCGATCCGGCGCACGGGTGGGGGGAGCATGCTCATCGTTTGGTGGTCCAGTCGACTGTGCCGAGGGACAGCCCTTTGCTCAGGCGCGTCACCAGCGCGTTGAGTCCGAGCACGATCATCAGCAGCACGAAGCCCGCGGCGTACGCCTTCTGCGGCGAATTGCCGTCGCCCGTGGGCGCGTAGTAGTAGATGTAGTAGCTGAGCGTCGAGCCGGTGCCGCGCAGCGTGCTGAGCAGCGGGCCCCCCCCGGCCCCTTCGAGCTTCAGCGTGTTGAGCAGGATCAGGATGATCGCGGTGTCGCCGATGATCCTCCCCATCCCCAGCACTGCGCCGCTGGCGATCCCCGTGCGGCTGGCGGGCAGCAGCACCCGCCGGATCGTGGTCGCGCGCGTCTTGCCGAGCGCGTACGAGGCCTCGCGCAGGCGCGCCGGCAGCTGCAACAGCGCCTCGCGCGAGGCGCCCACCACCAGCGGCAGCGCAAGCACCGCCATCATGATTCCGGCGTTCAGGAACGACTGGCCGCCGACCGTCCCGTTGCTGGCGCTCCCGGAAAGGAATGCGAACAGCGGACGCGCAAAGATCAGCAGCCCGAACAGCGCCAGCACGATGCTGGGGATGCCGGCGATCGTCTCGATCGCCGATTCGACCGTGCGCGCCAGCCACCGCGGCCGCGCGTACTCGACCATCCACACCGCGATTCCCACGCCGACCGGCGCGGCGATCCCGATGCCGATCGCGGTGATGATGAACGTTCCGAGGAGCGGATCGAGGAAGCCGCCGGAGTGCCTTTCCTGCAGCGCCCCCGCCGAGGGCGATTCGACGAACAGGCTCGGCCGCAGCGCCGAGATCCCCTTGATGAACATGAACACCACGATGCCGACCGCCACCACGCACAGCCCGATCCCGACGGCCCAGCATAGCCAGTAGGCCAGCCGGTCCACCAGCGGCCAGGAGGAGGTCGATTCGCGGCGCGGTCGCACGATCGCGGCGGCGGGCGGCTGCAGCGCGGGCTCGGCGGCCGCCATCAGATGCCGATCCCGTACCGTTTGAGCGGCTGCCTGACGGCCCACCCGGCGAGCGACAGCAGCGCCGCGCTGAACAGCAGCACGGCGCCGATCGCGTACATGGTGTGCCCGATCGGCGTGGCGGGGTTGTCGCCGAATTCCTTGACGATCGACGCCGCCAGCGGCTGGATCGGCTCGAACAGGAACGTCCATCCGTCGAGCGGGTTGGGCGCGAACGGCCGCCCGCCGCCGAGCATCGCGAGCATGATCGCCTCGCCGAGCGCGCGCGCGGTGCCGAGCACCGTGGCGGAGACGATCGCCGGCCGCGCGGCGCGCACCGATACGCGCCAGATCGTGCGCCAGCGGTTGACGCCGAGCGCTGCCGAGCCTTCGCGCCAAGCGGGTGGGACGGCTGCAAGGGCGCCCGTGATGAGCGCGATCATGATCGGCAGGATCATCACCGTGAGCACGAGCGTGGCGGTCAACAGGCTCTCGCCGCTCAGCTGCACCACGTACTGGACCGATTCCTTGCGCTCGGTGCTGATCAGGCCGTTCACCCATGGAGCGATCAGCAGCAGGCCGACCAAGCCGTAGATCACCGACGGCACTCCCGCGAGCAGTCGCACGACCGGTTCCAGGATGCGCCGCACCGGCACCGGGGCGAACTCGGTCAGGAAGATCGCCGCGAGCGTCGAGACGACCAGCGCGACCGCCACCGCACCGCCAGTGCATAGCAGCGTGCCCCAGATCAACGGCCACGCGCTGAAGTACAGCAGCGGGTGGCCGGGCAGCGCCGTGCCCGTCTGCATCGCGCGGAACTGCGTGACGGGGTCCCCGCTGTTGCCGAACCAGCCGAGGCCGTTGGCTGCGAACGAGGGCCAGCCGTTGACGAGCACCGTCACCAGCATCGCCGCGATCAGCGCCAGCGTGCCGGCGGCCAGCACGCCGAGCGTGAACTCGACGCGTCGGTCGCGGGCGGCCTCCTTCAGGTGGGCGGGCCTGCTAATGGACCGCGATCCAGTTGGAGTTGATGATGTTTTTGGTCGTCTTGCTGCCGCTCGTCACCCAGGCGATGAACTTCTTTGCTTCGCCTTTGGGTTCGCCCTTGGTGACCATCCAGAAGTTGCGCACGCCGCCGTACTGTCCCGAGCGGGCGTTGCGCAGGCTGCACGCCACGCCCTGGTAGGCGGCCGGGTGAACGCCCGCGGTATAGGCGAAGGAGACGAAGCCGATCGCGCCCGCGTCGGCCGAGACGGCGTTCTGCTCTTCGCTGTTGGAGTCCTCCGCGCTGGCGGCGGGTGAGATCCGCAGGTCTTCGCCCATGAAGATGTTCTGAAAGGCGTCCTGCGTACCGGAGGCGCTGGAGCGGTCGAACAGGTCGATCGGACCGGACACCTTCGCGCCTTCGACTTCGCTCCAGTCGCGGATCGATCCGCTGAAGATTCCCTGGATCGTCGTCTGCGAGAGGTTGGCGACTGGGTTCTTGTCGTTGGTGATCACGCAGATGCCGTCACGCGCGATCTTCGTGAACACCAGCCCTTTGGGGTCGGTGCTGAGCGGGTCGCGCGAGGAGTCGCCGATGTCGAAGCGCCCGCTGGCCGCGCCCGCGATGCCGATGTCGGACTGCCCACCCTCGATCTTCGGTTCGGGGGTGTGCGGAAACTGGTGGTGGTAGGCGGATGCAAGTTTCTGGGCGAGCGGGAGCACGGAGGTCGATCCTCCGACGATCAGGCGCTTGGCCGCCATGGCCGCGGCGGGCGCGGCGAGGAGCAGAGCGAGGGTCAGCGAGACGGCGAGGGTGCGGTGTGCGCGCACAGCGACTCCTTTGCTTTCGAGGGCGTGGGGCAGTCTCAGCCGCTCGCCGGGCCACTCAAGTGAACAGGTGGTGGCAAGTTGGAGAAAATTTGGTGAAAGAAGCGAGGGCATGGTTCGGCGATGTTTTGTTTTTGTGAAAGGGGTTTGCTTTTCCCGCCGGCTCATGTAGACCTCCCGAAGATCAGGCGCCGACTTCTCGTCGCCACCTCGATCGTCTCTGCCCGCGGCCACCGTCGCATTGAGGCAATCGCCTATGACCGACGAGCCCAGCTCCGACAACCCTGAGTTCCCGCCCGCGCCGTCGCCCGCGGCGGGCAACGGGCGCGCCAACGGCCGTCCGGCGGACGGCCGTGCCGCCGTGCGCTCGGGCCTCGCCAAGCGCCGCAGCCCGGTGCTGGCGACGCTGAGCGCAGGCCTGCAGAGCGCGCGGCGGATCGCCTTCCGCGATCCGATCGCGCTGTTCCTGCTACTCGCCTCGATCGGCCTGGCGATCGTGTTCGCCACGCTGCTCGGCTCGATCGCCCCCAGCAGCGCCGGCCGGCAGGTACCGCTCAGCACCGTGCACAAGCTCGCCGGCCACCGTCAGATCGCGACGGCGCTGCTGCTCGACCACGACAACCGCGTGGAGCTCGTCACGACCGCGAAGGCTCCCCCGATCGCCGCCGACGGGGCGGTCCTTGCCACGGGCGAAGCGGGCGGGGAAGAAACGGGCAAGGCGGGCAACGCCGGCGCGGGCGGAGCCAAGGGTGGCGCTGGGGTCAGTGCGGGCGGAGCCAAGGGTGGCGCTGGGGTCAGTGCGAGCGGAGTCACGGGTGGCGCAGGGGCCGGCGCGAGCGGAGTCACGGGTGGCCCCGGGACTGGCGCGGCCGGCGCCGCGTCAACCGGCACGGCTGGAGGCTCCCACGTCTTCTGGGCCTCCTACCCGGCCTCGGGCGCGCAGACCCAGCAGCTGATCCACGAACTGGAAGCCGGCGGCGCGATCGTCAGCGTCGACCAGCAGGCGGGCAAGGGCACGAAGACGATCATCGTGCAGTTCCTGATCCCGATCCTGCTGCTGGTGTGCCTCTTCTCGCTGTTCATGCGGCTCGGCACCGAAGGCGCCGCGGGTGGCATCGCCGGCTTCTCGCAGTTCGCCGGCAAAGGCAAGAAGAAGGGCAAGGGCACCTCCGACCGCATCACTTTCGCCGACGTCGCCGGCGCCGGCGAGGCGGTGGCCGAGCTGCGCGAGATCCGCGACTACCTTGCCGAACCGCAGAAATACCTCGACGTGGGCGCCGCGGCCCCGAAGGGGGTGTTGCTGGTTGGGCCTCCCGGCACCGGCAAGACGCTGCTCGCCAAGGCGGTCGCCGGCGAAGCCGACGCCGCCTTCTTCTCGCTGTCGGGCTCGGACTTCGTCGAGTCGCTCGTCGGCGTTGGCGCGGCGCGCGTGCGCGACCTCTTCCGCAAGGCGCGCAAAGCGGCGCCCGCGATCATCTTCATCGACGAGCTCGACGCCGCCGGGCGCAAGCGCGGCGCCGGCATCGGGCAGGGCAACGACGAGCGCGAGCAGACCCTGAACCAGATCCTCGTCGAGATGGACGGCTTCGCCGGGGACGGCGGCCTGGTCGTGATGGGCGCCACCAACCGACCTGACATCCTCGACCCGGCGCTGCTGCGCCCCGGGCGCTTCGACCGCCAGATCGTGATCGACACCCCCGACGTGCACGGGCGCTTGGAGATCCTGCGCCTGCACGGCGGCAAGCGCCCGCTCGCCCCCGACGCCTCGCTGGACGAGGTCGCGCGCCAGACGCCCGGCTTCAGCGGCGCCGAGCTCGCCAACGTGATCAACGAGGCGGCGCTTCTGAGCGTGCGCGACGGGCGCGCCCAGATCGACCAGAAGACGCTTGAGGAGGCGATCGACCGCGTCGTCGCCGGCCCCGCCAAACGCCACATCCTGAGCACCGAGGAGCGCTGGCTGATCGCGATCCACGAGTCCGCGCACGCCGTCGTCACCGACGCGCTCGGCCAGACGACCTCCACGCGCAAGCTCTCGATCGTCGCGCGCGGCCGCCAGCTGGGCACCGCCGCGCACATGCTCACCGACCGCGACCAGGTGATCATGAGCGAGCCCGACCTGCACCGCCAGCTGATCTCGATCCTCGCCGGCCTCGCGGGCGAGCGGATGGCGTTCGGCAGCCACTCGACCAGCGTCAACGACGACCTGCATGCCGCCACCGCGCTGGCGCGCTCGATGGTCACCTCCTTCGGGATGTCTCCGGCGCTCGGCCTGGTGACGATCGGCGAGAAGAGCGGCGAGGTGTTCCTCGGCGCCTCGCTGCAGGACCTCGGCTCGGTCGGGCCGCACACGCTGAACGTGATCGACGACGAGGTCGAGCGGCTGGTCGGCGACGCCGAGGCGCGCGCCGCGGCGATCCTCGACCGCAACTGGAGCACGGTCGAGGAGACCGCCACGGCGCTGCTTGAGCAGGAGACGCTCTCGGGCGTGGCGCTGGAGGCGGTGCTCTCGACCGTGCAGGAGGTGACGCTCGAGGAGCTGCGCGACGTGCGCCGTGCTCCCACCGCGCCCCCGCGCTTCACCACCCGCGGGGACCCCGAGCAGGCGAAATGAGAGCGCGCCGGCCGCCCCACTCGCCGCGCCGGCTGCCCTCGCCCGCGATGGTCGTCGCGCTGATCGCGCTCATCTTCTCCACGACCGGTCTTGCCGACGCCGCCCGCCACGCGGTGGTCGCGACGATCGCCGGGCATCCGATCAGCTCCAAGCCCCACGCCGGCGGCCTGCTGACGTTGGGGCGCAACGGGAAGTTCCCCGCCTCGGCGATCCCCACCGTGGCACCGCCGAGGACGCGAAGCGATTCGACGGCAAAACGGCCGAACAGATCGTGGCCACCTGCCCGCCCGACACCGTGGACCTCGGCACCTGGTGCCTGGAATCGACGCCCTTCCCGCTCACCAAGGAAGAGCTCGGCAAGAACAACTTCATCTGGGCCACCAAGAAGTGCGAGGAAGAAGGCGGCTGGCTGCCCTCGGCTCGCGCAGCTGCTCGGCGGCGCCGCGCGCGTGAAGCTCGAGTCGACGATCCACGACTCGCCGCTTACCGCCACGATCAACCTCGACCCGACCCGCGGCCTGAAAGACGAACGCGAGATGAGCTCGACGCTGGTCACGACCGAAGCGGGCTCGGCGGCGGCCGGCTTCGAGGGTGTCAGCGAAGGCGCGACCGGCGACCCCCGCCAGGGCCAGGCCAACCCGGTCCCGCTGCCCGCCAACCCGCTGCCGGAATCGCTGCAGTACGTGGACGTCTACAGCAACGGCACCAAGGGCGGCTTCGCCGGCTCGCAGCCGGTCGGCGAAGCGCAGAACTTCCGCTGCGCCTACGCCCCGAGGCCGGGCGCCCTCAACAAATCGACCTCGTGAGATGCGTCGCTGGCCGAGGAAGACGCTCACCGCTCTCCCCGCGGCTCTGGTGGCGCTTGCGATCCCCGGCCTGTGCACAGGCGGTGATCCTGCCGGCCACGACGATCGACGGTCCCAGCGAGAACATCGTCGGCTTCGGCGGCGTGGCGATGGCCGAAGACGGCACCGGCGGGGTCGTCTACCTCAAGACCGTCGAAGGCGTCGCGCACGTGTTCGTCTCGCGCTACGTCGAAGGGCACTGGCTGGCGCCGATCCGGGTGGACACCGAAGAGCCGTTCGCCGGCAGCTGGCCCCGCATCGGCGCGGCCGACGGCGGCGAGCTGATCGTCGTGTGGGCCACGCCGTTCGCGACCAGTCCGACACCGGCAAGCCGGTCTACGAGCTGCTCGGAGCGGAGCTCGGCCCCGGCGCCGAACGCTTCGGCCAGGCGATGATCGTCGACCGCGACATCGAAGAAGGGACCGGCACGAGCCCCGACCTCGCCGTCAGCTCGACCGGCCAGGCCGACGTCGTCTACCGGGTGATCGCCACCGACAAAGTGGGGGTCTCGCTGCTGCGCGCGGGCGACGTCCCCGAGAGCGTCCGCGTCGCGCACTTCGACGGCCGGCGCTGGTCGAACCTGGGCGCGATCAACCGCGACTCCGCGGTCGGCATGCGCCCGCCCACGCAGGCCAACGCGCCCCAGATCGCGATCGGCCCGACCGGCAACGGAGTGGTCGTCTGGCAGGAGCCCGACATCGAAGGCGTCGCGCGGATCTGGGCGCGGCGGATCTTCGGCAGCGCGCTCGACTACGTGATGCCGGTCTCCGCCGAAACCTACAACGGGGCGCCGATCACCGACGACGCCGACGCCCCCAGCGTCGCCTTCTCGCGCCTCGGCCAGGCCGAGGTCGCCTACCGTCAGGCGGCCGGGCCCATCCTCGCCGCTGCCGGGGCCGCGCATCTTCCTGAACATCCTGCCCGACGGCGAATCGGCCAACGGGGGCGAGTTTCAGGGAGCGGCCATCGCCGACTCGAATGTCTCCGGCGGCAGGAGCGCGACGGTCGGGCCGCCGAGCGATCGACATCGACGAAAAGCGCTCCGTGCGCGTGCTCTACGACGACAACGGCACCCCACGCGTGATCGAAGGCAACGACAAAGGGCTGACGGGGACGCTCTCGCTCGGCCCCCCGTTCGCCGGCGGCGAACAGAGCGTCGCTAGCGTCATGAACCCCGAAGGCGGGGGCGTCTCGGCCTGGCCGAGCGCCGAAGCGCAGGGCCATCCCGCGGTGGCGGTGCGCGAGGACTTCCCGGGCGGGGCCGTGCAGACGGCGCTGGTGAGCGGCGGCGCCGGCGGCGAAGTCGCGGAACTCGCGGTCGGCCGCTCGGGGCTCGGCGACGGCCTGATCGCCTTCCGCCAGGGGCAGCTGGGCGACGCGGCGATCGTCGCGGCGCAGGCGACGGCGCCGCCCTCCCGGTTCGTGCTGACGCTGCCCAAGGGCTGGGTGAAGCCCGCCCAGGCGCTGGTCTCCTGGCAGCCCGCTCCCAGCGCCGACGGGCCGCTGAGCTACCACCTCGTGCTCGACGGCCACGTCCAGCCCGCCCCGCGGGCGAAGCGCCTCTCCGGCGCGCCTCGACCCCCGTGGCCTGAGCTCGGGCAGGCATCGCCTGCAGGTGCTCGCCACCGACCGCGACGGCGAGTCCACGCTGACCGCGCCCTCGACGCTGCTGATCGCCGGCGTGCCGCCGACGGTCAAGGTCAAGCGCGCCGACGGTGGCGCGGCGGTGCGCGTGCGGGTGCGCGACTCCTACGCGGGCGTCGACGCGCACGCGGTGAGCGTCAGCTTCGGCGACGGCGCCTCGCGCACGGGCACACGAGCTTCTCCCACCGCTACCGCCACGCCGGCGTCTACCGGGTGGTCGTGCACGTGCGCGATGCGATCGGCAACGCCGGGGTGGTGAGCCAGTGGGTGAGCGTGCGATGAGGCGGCCTGCGAGCAGGGACGGACGAGCCTCGGCGCGATGCTGATGCGCGGCGCTGGCGCGTGCGTCGGCTGGCGCCGGAGTCGCGGGCACCGGCTGCTCGCCTCGCGCTGCTGCCTGTGTCGACGCCGGCGCTGGCGCCGGCCCCGCGCAGGCCGACGTGTTCGGGCCGATCTCGCTCGTCTCCGCGGGCGCGCTCGGCGGGGGCGAACCGCAGCAGACGGAATACGCGCACGACGCCGCGATCTCCGGCAACGGGCGCTACGTCGCCTTCGACGGCTCGATCGGCGGGCGTCACCGGCGTGTGGCGGCGCGACCTGCTCACCGGCGCGCTCGAACAGGTGGCCGGCGGCGACGCCGAGATGCCCTCGATCAGCGAAAACGGGCAGTACCTGAGCTTCACGACCAACGAAGGCGCGAGCCTGCCGGCGATCACCGACGGTCAGCCCGACGAAGCGCCCAAGCAGGAAGCGGTCAACGTGTACGTGCGCAACATGGCGCTGGCGCCCGGCGAAGCGGGCGCCTTCACCGTCGTCTCGGCGCGCGAACGGCTCCGCCGAACCGCTCGCCTACCACGGCGCGAGCACGACGATGGGGGCGAGCGCGGCCGCCCGCTCGGCGATCAGCGCCGACGGCAGCGAGGTCGCGTTCGTCACGACCGCCGTCTCCAACCTCGTCGCCTACCCGAAGCTCGAAGAAGAAGAACGGGACAGGGGCGAAACGCCGCAGCCGCACACGCCCGCCGGCCAGGTCGCGGTGCGCTACCTCGAAAGCGGCCGCACGGTGCTCGTCAGCCGCTGCTACTTCGAATGCGGGGAATCGACCGCCGCGGGCGCCGCCGAACCGGTCGTCGGCAAGGGGCAGCTCGGCGCCGTCTACCCGGGGGAACGAGTTGGAGTTCCCCGCGATCCCGGAAACGGGCGAATGGCCAGGCGCCTCGATCAGCGCCGACGGCAGCACCGTGGCGTGGATGGGGGAGGAGATCGGCGAGCAGGCGGCGGCGCTTCTCCGCCGAAACGCTCGACCCGCGCTACACCGAACCGCTGTGGCGGCGGATCGCTCCCGGCTCGGAAACCGCCACCGAGCGGGTGACCGGCGGATCGGACCCGGGCAATCCCGCTGTGCGTGGCATCGGGCGAGAGCGCGCTGCCGGCCACGCCCTCCGCCCTGGATCCCTGCCAGGGCCCGTTCGTGACCGAACAGGAGGGCGGACGCCCCACCACCGGGATGTGGGGCGAGAGCCGTGGCGTCGGCGACTTCATCCCGCGGCTCAGCGCCGACGGCTACACCGTCGCGTTCCTCTCCGAGGAGAAGCTGCTCGCCGAGAGCCTCGACTTCGGGCCGGGGCGACACGGGGCAGCCGAGCGATCTCTTCACGGCCGACATGCACCCCGGCCTCACTCGCGATCAGGCGCTCACCCCGCTGACCGAGATCGGGCCCGAAAAGGACACCTACACCGCGCCGATCGCCGACTTCGAAATCTCCGCCGACGGCGAGCAGGTCGCGTTCACCACGCTGCGCACGCAGTTCCCGCTCGGCTACCCCCAGTACGTGGACGCGCCGGCGGCCGAACCGGGGCTGCCGGAACTGTTCGACGTCGACCTCGCGCGACGGCACGCTCACGCGCGTGACGCACGGCTACGCGGGTGGGCCGAGCGAACAGCCCCACAAAACCAACCTCCAGGAAGAAGACCAGTACGGGGCGCCCGCCCAAGGGCTTCGGCGCGCTCTCGCCCGCCTTCTCCGCCGACGGGGAAACGCTCGTCTTCACCTCGACGGCAGACAACCTCGTCTACGGGGACGGCAACACGCCCCCCGGCGACACGCCCTCCGCGGCGCCCGCCAACGGCAGCGACGTGTTCCTGGTCAAACCGGTGGCGTTCCCCTCGCTGCCCACGTCCCAGTCGTTCAGCCCCGCGCCCACGATGGGCACCGAACCGGCGTGGCGGCTGGGGGTGACCGCGCTCTCGCGCGCCAACGGCACCGTCGTGCTCTACGTGGCGGTCCCCGCCGTGGGGACGCTCACGGCGCAGGCGCGCGGGTCGCTGCTCGTCGGGGCGGCGGCTCCCCGCGCGCGGCGCGACGCGCCCGGCGCTGCGGAGCGCTCCGCGCGCTCCTCGCACGCCGCTCGCTCGCGGCGCACCGTCCATGCTTCGCGCGCGCGCCCGCTCGCCGTCGCCACTCGCACGCTCGCGATCGCCGGACAGAACGCGCACGCCCCCGCCGGCGAATTGATCATGCTCGTGCTGAAGCTCGACAAAGCGTATGCAGGGCTCGCCGCTCAACCGGGCGGCCTCTCCGCGAACGCCAGCCTCACGTTCACCGCGCGCGGCGAGCCGACCCTGCATGCGAGCATCGCGGTCGCATTCCAGCGCACCGCCACCGTGCGGCGCTCGACCAAGGGCGCCGCCGCCCGCTCCCGGACCCACAGGGATGCACGGCGATGAGCACGCGGTTTTACGCTCATTGGGAC
>CAWAFK010000003.1:0-1355330 GCA_963781325.1 uncultured Solirubrobacterales bacterium | reverse complement strand
CGTGAGAGACGGCTCTGATGGTCGTCCGGGAGCCATGTCTCTCACAGTTTCTGAGCGATCTTGTAAATGCGGCCTGGCCATGACCTGGAACCAGGACCACCCGCGGTCTTCGCGCGTGTCCTGCGCACCTCCCGGATGTGGTCACGCGGCTACCGCTCAGCGACCAGGGACGGCGTCATGTACGACGTCCTCGCACGGCACGACGGGGTACGGTTCCTGCACGACGGCGCCGATCGCCGACGAACACAACCGCAACGCGGCTCGCTGGACCTCGCCCGCCTCACCGCAGCCCTTGGCAACGAGCTCACCTGGGACATCGCCGACAGCGCCCTCGATCTGTTCGAACCAAAGCAGATCCGCGCAGCCCGCTAACGCCTCGACCCAGCCTGGTACGCATCCACGACCTGCCCGGCGGCCACCTCACCACCAGCGAGTACCCAACCTGCTCACCAACCTCATCCACTCGCTCCCGTAACCGTAGCTCGCCGCTTTCGGGACCTGCCGACAGACAAATCGGCGGCCCAGGTCTCCCCAGCCGTCTCACACACTGAGGAGACAGCGCCGGGCTCGCGCATCCTCACCGGGCGCCCGGTGGACTCTGACTTGCAGAAACAGACATCGCAGCACTGGCCAGACGGCTTGTCGTAGAACGGACGGGTCGGGCAGATCACAGCGCCACGCCGATGATCTTTAAGCAGTAGGTCCGGGAAAGCTGATCGACGTCCATGTCGCTCACCCACGGCCGAGTGAGTAATTTAGTCACGGCCTTCAAGGCGGGGCAGCGGAACCCAGCCGAGCGCTGGCGGGTCATCAATGTCGCCGATCGCCACCTCCACCCAGCGGCGGCGGATCAGCGGCGCCACCGCTGAAGCGATTTCGGCGAACAGGTCAGCAGCCCTCACCCCCACCGGGAGCGGACCCCGACCAGCACCGACCGATCGCGAACGACCACGCCCGGCACCCGCCGACCGGGCAAGTATGACGCAACCTCGCCGAACCGGCCGCTGTCGAGCGCGGAGACACCAGCGCAACCCTGAACAGCCGCGGCCACGGCCCCAACATCTACGCCATCAATGACCGCAGCCAGCGGTGGGTGCGGGGTGCTCATGACACCCGTGATGGTGTGGTGTCCTGCTCGTCGGTACCGGGCAGGTAGACTTTCATCTACGGCGACGTTGACCTTAACGACCCGCAGCCCGGTCATCAGCTCCACGGACTGCTTCACGTTCCGCTGGATAATGCGGCCCAGCTTGGCGATGCTCACGCCATAGTCGATGACGATGTCCAGGTCGATCGCGGCCTCGGTTGTCCCGACTTCGACTCCGACGCCCTGGGCCACATTCGGACCTGAGCTGCCGGGGATACGCTCCCGCAGCGCCCCGAACGCCCGACCCGAGCCAGGGACCATCGAGTGAACGCCCGGTACCTCCCGGCATGCCCTGCCCGCGATCTTCTGGACCACACCCTCGGCCACCGATATCTGCCCATCACCGATGGCCAGCGAGCCTCTCGCTCCAGGAATGGCCTCGGTACTGGCCGCCGCCGGGGTCACAGCACCGGCCATGGCGTAGGTCGCCTCGCTCACTGGGTACGCTCCTTTACTCGATGGCGCGTTCACCTGAACGGCTCGGCAGCACCCGCCACCGGAGGCGGCGCGGCCACCGAAACGTTCTGAGACTGTTACCCACTGCCCAGTACGGAACCTCGCACACTCCCCATAGAGGACAGATCACAGCAAAGTTTCTGCGGGACCGATGAGAAGTGCCGAGACCTCAGCCGGGTGGAAGTGGGGACCCCTCGGGGACCACACCTGCACACGCTGCCGTACGAACGGCATGTGACTGAACGTCGCACTCAGCCCGGCGCCGTCGTCGCGTTATCGCGGCTGAGCTCGAACACGGTCCTGTCGCCCACGCTCAGGTTGCGAACGTCGTCGCGGACCGCCGCCCTCACCGAGCGGCTCCCGCCCTCGGCGTGCAGGGCCAGCGTCAGCTGGTCGCGGGTCAGCGTCACCTCGATCGGGGTCTGCCGGAACTGCATCGAGAACGACAAGCCGCCGAGTTGGCCCGGGAGCCGGGGATCGAAGCACAGGACGCCATCGCTGATATAGGTGCCCGCGTAGCTGCGCTGCACAAGGTCGAGCGTCCCCGCCATGACACCCATATGGATGCCTTCCTTCGTCGTGCCACCCTGAACGTCCTCGGCATCGCTGCGCAGCGCGACCAGGAACCGTTCCCATGAGCTCTCCGGGTCGATGGCGGCGAGGACCCCGGCATGGGTGACGAAACTCAGCGTGGAGCCGTGCGAGGTGCGCCGGTCGTAGTATGCGACGTTCCGCGGCACCGTGTCGAGACTGTAGCCGTACCCGAGCCGCCCGAAAATCTCGCGTAGCTCCTCGTCCCGGAACAGGAAGAACAGCATCACCGTGTCGGCCTGTTTGGTGACTTTGTAACGGTTGGGATCCTTACCCTCCGCATGCAAGATCCGGTCGAGCCGCTGGATGTTGCCGTACTTGGCCCGGTACGCATCCCAGTCCAGCTCCTCAAGGTCCCCATAGCCCTCAAACTGGCTGATGATCCCGTCGTCGTGGAACGGGACAAACATCCGGCGGCTCATGTCCCGCCACACCGTCAGCTCGTCGTCGCCGATGCCCAGCCGCTCGCGCAACTCCTCCGCTCGGCTCGAGGGGAGCAACGCCAGCAGCTTGCCAGCGACATCGCACAGCCAGGCCACAAAAACGTTGGTGTACGCGTTGTTCCGCAGGCCGCCGTCGGCCGCATCCGGGTACTTGTCGTGGAACTCGTCTGGGCCCATCACGCCGTGGATCTCGTAACGCTCGCGCTCGGGATTGAAGTGCGCGATGGACGCCCAGAAACGGGCGATCTCGAGCATCATCTCCGCGCCGTAGTCACGCAGGAACGCCTGGTCATCCGTGGTCTGGTAGTACTGCCAGATGTTCCAGAAGATCGCCGCGTTGACGTGCCGCTGGTTGTGGCTGAGGTCCGGCTCCCAGAGGCCGGAAACGGGGTTGAGGTGGACCCGCTGTGTCTCCTCAGTTCCCTCGCTGCCGCTCTGCCACGGGAACATCGCGCCCCGGAATCCTGCCCCCCGCGCCGCCTCCCGGGCCTCGCCCATCCGGCGGTAGCGATACATCAGCAGCCCTCGCGTGACCTCCGGCAGGCGGACGTTGAAGAACGGGAACGCGTAGAGTTCATCCCAGAACACGTGCCCGCGATAGGCCTCGCCGTTCAGGCCGCGGGCGGGCAGGCCGGCGTCCAGGTCGGCGGTGTTCCGGGAGCAGACCTGCAGGACATGCGCGATATGCAGTCGCAGCAGCAGCTGGACGCTCTCCTCCCCGGACACTCGCACGTCACATACCCGCCACAGCTCCTCCCACGCCGCGGCGTGCCGCTCGAACGAGGCGGCGAAATCAGCGTGCCGCGCCACGGATGTGGCCGCCTTCACCAGCGTGTCGCTGACCGCCGGGTCCCGGGATGTGTAGAACGTCACCATCTTCTCGATCTGCGTCGCCTCGCCCTGGCTTACGTCGAAGGCCAGGACCTGCTGGATGTAGTCCTCCATCTGGTAGAGCCGCCGCTCGACCTGAATTGGCCGATCGCCGCGGAACACGCGGGCGCGGGCTGCATGGCTGACGTACAGGTTCGACTGCCGGGTCTCGGTCTTCAGCGCGATAACCTCAGGCCCGAGCGTCCGCGGGCCCACAGGGTTTAGGTGGCGGCCCTCCAGCTGCCGGTAGCGGGCGACCCCGGCGTTGCTCACCCGGCCGTCGATCGCCGTGACCACCTCGACGCGCCCCGACCAGTTCCCCGGGACGAGCGTCCACTCGATCCCTCCGTGATGGGCGCCGGCCATGCTAACGAAGCGGCGGCTGTGCAGCGTCGTCTCACGGCCCTCATGATCACGGAACGAGAGGTGGCGGATCACAGTCGCCAACCGCATGTCAAGTTCATGGCGGTAACCGAGCAGCTCCACGTCAGCGAGGCGGATCACGTCCCCGCCCTCGATACGCAACTGGAGGACCAGCCAGTTCGGCAGGTTGACAAGGTCCTCGTTGAGTACGGGCAGCCCGCCCAGGATCGTCGTCTCGCGGTTGTAGCCGCCATGTACGTAGGTGCCGGGATAGTGCACGCCGTCGGCCTCCTCCCACTCGGCCGCGCCGCGTGCGCACAAGTAACCGTTGCCCGTCGAGGTCAGCGCCTCGCGAATGCCCTCCGCCCCGGGATCAAAGCCGTCATATGCGAACAAGAAACCGTCCACGACACCTCCTGCCGGCCTAGCCGCCTTCGCGGTCACCGACGGCGGGCCGGCCGCGCCGAAGGTGTACCCATTCCACTGGTTCTGCATGTGCCCGACGGAGGCGCCAATGGATACGGCCCCCAGCGCGGCAGCGAAGCCGTCCTCGATGATCAGCCAACCGGAATCCGTACCGCCGGGAGTTCAGGAAAGTTCCTCCTGCGGTCGAGGGCCGTACGCCGCAAGGATCTGCCGCTCGGTTTCCTCTCGTGACAGGTAGACGTTCAGTTCCGCGCCGGTGCAGCGCTGAGCGCCCATCGCGTTCCCGTACTGGCAGGCCACGATGTAATCCCGGTAGGCGAGGTAGCCGTAGGCCAGCCCCGCGGCGAACGAGTCGCCGGCACCGGTCGTGTCCACGACATGCTCCACCTCGATGCGATCCACGAACTCCTCGGCGATCCCGCCGGAGTCGTCCCGGCAGAAGACCACGCAGCCGCGCTCATCAAGGGTCACGCATACCGCCCCGACACCGCGGTCCAGGCAGTGACGTGCTAGGTCGCGCAGTTCTTCATCGCCCAGCCGGGGCGGATCAGCCGTCACCTCCACCGATTGGGCGAGCCACGCCGAGCTCGCTTCGTCAAGGTTCATCTTCAGGATGTCGATGTACGGAAGCCATACGTCCCGGTCGGCCCACACCCGCGGATGGCGCTTGCCGCTGCGGGTCAGCGTGATTGCAGGGCCGTGGGCGTCCAGCACCACGGTTGCCCGGCTGTGCTCCTTGATGTGCCGCAGCGTCGGCTGCCCCACCTCGTAGTCCGTGATCGGGACACAGACGAACACATCGGCGTCGAGCACCTGGTCGACGTCGGCCGGCAGGATCGGGTTCATGAAACTCGCCTGCCGCTCGACGCGACGATTCTGGTCAACATAGCGCAGCTCAACGACGTCCCCCTGGTCGGCCGCCGACGTTATACCGGAGGTGTCGATATTCGGGAAGGATCCCAGGATCTGCTTGACCGGACCCTCGTCTCGCTGACGGACGTGTGATATCGGGACGATCGTGTCGCCAGCATCCAGCAGAGCCGAGAGGGCAACCGCCGTATATATGACGCATCCGTACTTCTCGAACCGCTCACCGGCATGGGTCACCACTTGGTCGCGAGGGATCGGCCCCAGCACCGCAACCTTACGACTCCCCCGGCTTTTCATGTCATTCATTCACGGACACCTCCGGCGACATGCGCTCATATGGTCCTCCAGCTAGTCAACAACACGCCGTCTGACAATTGCAGCCCAGGCCAGTGGCGTTGGCCAACACTTGAGAGTTGTGCGCCCAGGTCCGGCTCGGCGACCCTGGGCGCCTGGCCGAGCGCCCGGTTCACCCTGGCGGCGCCATGCAGGGCGGCCTGAACTTCCCTAACACGGAAGAGGTCGCGGCGTCTGATCTCGTGGCGGTACACGGTCTCAGGGACCGACGTGTTGCTGGGCCCAACCAGATCGCTGATGTCCTCGAGCCGGACATCGTAAGCGCTGAGGATGGGCACGAAGCAGTGCCATAGCGCGCGGGGTCAGCGCACCGTCCGCCGCCGCAGGGCACCAACGGCGTTCCAACGCAGCGCCCCGGCCAGGTCGCGGGCGTGCTCGGTCATCGAGTAGTCGGGCTGGCTGTCTACGTCGCGCAGGGCCCGGTCCAGGTCCAGCCCGTGCTGTTCGAGGACGATCGAGAAGTCTCGCCGCATCGGGCCGAGCTGGTCATAGCCAAACGAGCGGTAGATGCGCGGGAACTGGGACCGGTAGAGCCGGACCCGTTCATGCAGGCCCGATGAGTGCGAGAGCGGGTTCTTCGGCCGCTTCCGTACGTACTCCGGCAGGATGTCGGCGAAAGCGTGCCGCAGGATCCACTTGTCCTGCCCGTCGTGCTGCTTCAGCTCAATCGGCAGCCGCATGGCTAGCCGGACCAGCGCGAGATCGAGGAAAGGCACCCGGGTTTCCACCCCCTGGCCCATGCTGGTGCGATCCACCCGCTGCAGCTCGGTCCGCCCCAGGTTGTGCAGCTTGTGCTGGAACAGCCGCTGCCGCAGAACCGGATCGGGCTGCCGGTACATCTCATAGCCGCCGAACAGCTCGTCCGAACCATCGCCGCACAGCACGACCTTGACGCCGCGGCGGTGCACGTGGTCGAACAGCCGCCGGGAGATGACCGCGTTGATGATGTCGCCGTACTCGGTCAGCTCGGACATCCGGATGGCCTCCCGGACGTCGGTGTACCGGATGCTGCCCGGGGCCAGTTCAATGACCTCGTGCTCGACGCCGAGGTCGCGAGTCACCCGGCGGGCGTACGCCACGTCGTCGCTATCGGGTGCCCCGATCGTGAACGCCACACAGTCCGGGTGCTGGTCCCGCACGTGCAGCAAGGTCAGCGTGCTGTCCAGGCCACCGGAGAAGATGACGCCCACGGTCAGGTCAGTGTCCAGCCGGACCCGGATGCTGTCCTCCACCGCGGCCCGGACCAGCCGGGTCGCCTCGACCGGATCGGTGATGGGCTCATCGCCGTCGCCGATGGTCAGCAGGTCAACGTACGCGCTGACGGCGGGATCGGTGTCCGGGGCGCCCCAGCCGTGATGGCCGGGCGGGACTTCGCTGATCCGGCCGCCCGCCGGGACCAGCGCCTTGAGCTCGGATGCGACGTGCAGATGACCGTGCTGCCGGGACCAGTAGAGCGGTTTGACCCCTAGCGGATCGCGGGCCAGGTAGACCCGGTCCCCGGCCCGGTCGGCCACCGCGAACGCGAACTCGCCGCGCAACTGGTGCACTGCCTGGTCGCCCCATTCGAGGAACGCTTCCAGGACCACCTCGGTGTCGCTATCGCTGCGCAGCTCGTGGCCGCGGGCGGCCAGGTCGGCCCGCAGCTCCCGGAAGTTGTAGATCTCGCCGTTGTAGCAAACCGCCCACCGGCCGTCCGGTGACTGCCACGGCTGGACCGCCCGTTCCCGGTCGACGATCTTCAGCCGCTGGGTGCCGAGCAGGTGCCGGTCATCGCTGAGCGTCTCGCGGACATCACCGCGCGGTGCGATCGCGTTCAGCATCTGGTCGAACAAACCCGTATCCAGAGCCCGGCCCCACGATCAGGGCGATACCGCACATACCAATTCCTCTCCCGGCCGCGCTAGCGGCCGGCCAGCTGGGCATCGTAGGCGGCCTGAAGCTCGCCGCGGGCGCGGGGGCTGACGCACAGGTGCCACACCTGGCCCTCGTCAATGACGTTGATCTGGCCCGCCTCCTGCCGTTCCAGCAGCAGCCGGGCCAGCGCCCCGCCCCGGTCAAAGCGGCGGAACCACTGCATCTCCACGTCGCAGGCGTACCCGGCACAGTGTGAGCTGGGCAGGACGGCAGCGTAGCCGAGAGACCGCAGCCGGTGCTGATGCTCGGCGCTCCGGACCAGGCTGGTGACCCACAGCCGGGGCGTGCCGGCGGGCAGCGCCGTGGCCAGGTCCCGGGCCAGCTCGTTGAGCAGCGCGACGACCACCGGGCGCGACCGGGTGAACCGCAGGCCCGCCGTCCGCGGCTTCAGGTCCGGCAAGGCCTGCCGCCGGGCCCAGTCCCGGGCCCGGCCGGCCAGCCCGGCCGGCTGCTCACGGTACTGAAACCCGAGCGCGGCGGCGGCCTTCAGCGGGGGCAGATCGACCAGCTCGGCCGACTGGGTGACGTCGGCATCGGCGCCGAAAGGCATGGTTTCGCCCCACCACATGGTGTCGATCTGGGAGAGCAGGATGATGCGGGCGAAGGACCATACGTCGCCGGTACCACGGTCGCTGGGCCGGAAGCGGCCCAGCTCAGCGGCCAGGTACTCCGCAGCCGCGCCTGCCCCGCCGCTCAGCTGGGACAGCACCGGCGCAAACTCGCGGTGGACGAGACGCTCGCCGACGAACGCGCCTACCGCGGAAGGCTCGGCCGAGCCAAGCGTCCTGCTCGCCTCCGTCACCAGGTCATCGACGGCGGCCCGGTACCCAGCCAGCTGGGCCTCCGGCGCGATCAGTGCGCCCGGGCCTGGGAAGTCCGGCTCCGCGCGCTGACTCGCAGGCCTGGAGTGCTTGCCCATGTCCTCCCCCTGGCACCGGACCTGTCCCTCGTCGCGGCGGCGCGATCATGGCCCACCAGAGCCCAGCGGGATGCGCCGTCGCCGCACGCCGGGCACCATTGTGTATCACTGCGACCCGATGCATCCGCAAACACGCCAAGAATCCACTGTGTGCTCTGCGCCGCGTGGTGAAGGCGATGACACACTCCGGCACGCACGCCCAGCCAGATCAACCCGTTCTGCGCACCCCCGGGCGGATCCGGTCAGTGAGGCGTCCGCCCCAGGGAGGACCACTCTCGTTGCGGGAGCCAGGAACGGGAGCCAACGCCTATCGACTCCTCCAGACTGACCCCGACGCCATTAGGGCGTTGTTGCAGGTGAGAGGCTCCGCGGCCGACTCCCTCAGACCTGGTCAGACGGGGCGTTCCTGCCTGGGGGTCAAGGGGTCGCGGGTTCAAATCCCGCCGTCCCGACTGGTCAGAGGCAACTTGAGATCATGAAGTTGAACCTCTGAGTTACTAATTGAGTGACTACACGTTAGATCGGGCCTGCGGGATTCAGAACGCGACCGGCAGGCTGTTCAGCACGCGGGAGTTGGCCTTGCGAATGTCCCAGTCCGGCTCGCGATCGACGAGCCGGAGGTCCGGCATCCGCTCGAGAACCGATCGGAACACGATCTCACCCTCGGTGCGGGACAGCGGCGCACCGACGCAGAAGTGGATGCCCTGGCCGAAGGCGAGGTGTCGATTCGGGGTGCGCCAGATGTCGAAGTGGTCCGGTTCGGCGAACTGGTCCGGGTCGCGATTCGCGGCGCCGAGCATTTGGAATGCCGTCTGGCCGGCGCGCAGCGTGCGCCCGCGCAGTTCGGTGTCGCGCGTGATGACCCGTGGCTGTCGGGCGACCGGGCTCTCGTAGCGCAGGATCTCCTCGATGGCCGGGATCACGAGATCGTGATTGGCGCGTAGCTCTGCCCATTGCTCGGGGTGGCTGAGCAAGGTGAAAAAACCGTTCCCGACGAGCGAGGTCGTCGTCTCGTGCCCGGCGGTGAGCAAGGTGATGCCGGTGTTGACGATCTCGTCGTCGGTCAGTGCCTCGAGCCCGCCACCGGGTACGGCCATCAGGCTCACGAGATCCTCACCGGGATCGCGACGACGCCGTTCGATCAGGTCGACCAGGTAGGTCCGTGCCTCCGCCAGGGCCTGCTGCGCGGCCAGCAGCACGGCGAGCGGAGGTTTGTTGACTCCCTGGAAGGCGAGCAACCGGTCGGCCCAGCGGCCGAAGGTCGGTCCGTGGGAGGCCGGGACACCGAGCAGCTGCGCGAGCACCGTGACCGGAACGGCGAAGGCCAGGTCGTTGATGACCTCCATCGTCCCCCGCTCGACGGCCCGGTCGAGCAGGCCGTCCACAATGGCCTGGATCTGCGGACGCATCGCGGTGATCACTCGCGGGGAGAGCGCGCGCAGGACGAGGCGGCGCAGGCGCGTGTGATCCGGCGGATCGGAGTGCAGCAGACCCTTGGTGCGGTAGTGCGCTTCGAAGCCGGCCAGCTCCATCCGCTCGTCGGCGGGCAGGTGCTCGGCCGCCTTGCCCAGGCGCCCTTCGTTCGAGTAGGCCGGGACGTCCTTGAAGCCGGTAACGACGTCGTCGTAGCGGGTGAGCAGCCAGCCTCCGATCGAGTCACTCCAGTGCACCGGGTCGGTCTCGCGCAGGTGCGCGAGGGCCGGATAGGGGTCACGAACGAAAGCGGGCGACACGAGGTGGTCCTCGAGCTGGCGCGAACCGGTCGAGGCTGGTCGCTGCATCGTCACCTCGTGTGTGGTCAGATGTACGGGCGCGCAGATCGCTAATAGTGTATTGTCAACAAGTAACAATACGCAACCATGCGGGAGGCGCCGTGCCCGTCCCGACCTCGGCCACGCCGGGCTTCGCCGGTAGCCCAGAGTCCCGTCGAGCCGAGCTACGGGCCCGACGTACGTTGCCGCGCCCGGCCGAGTACACGACCCGCGGTCGGCTGATCCACGGTCCCACGCCCCCCGGCGGCTCGACGCCATCGGATCGGACCGGCGACCTGAGCCCGGACGAGGTCGCCGAACTGGCCCAGCTGATCGCCGACGGGCGCCTGCGCCGGCACGCCGTGGAGCTGCCGGCGCGGCTGGGCGCTCGCTCCTGGACGTCGGTCGAGCAGGTGCTGTTCGAACTCGAACGACGCCTGGGTTGGACGCCGGCAGGCTGGAAGGTCGGGGCGGCCAGCATGGAGGTGCGGCGCGCGGAGAACATTCCGAGCCCGTCCCCCGGACGAATCTTTAGCCGCACGGTGTTCGACAGTCCGGCCGCGCTCGAGCCCGAGCTGTTCGTGAACTACCGGCTCTGCGAGTGCGAGTTCGCGTTCGAGCTCGGGGTGGACTTCCCAGTCCGGGACGAGCCGTACTCGGAGGACGAGGTGCGGGCTGGCATCGCCACCCTGGCTCCGGTCATCGAGATCGGCGACTCGGTCTTCACCGACTGGTACTCGCTCAGCGGCTACTTCGGCGGGATGTACGACAACGGGGGCAGCGCGGCCCTGGTGGTCGGCCCGCACACCGCCGACTGGGCCTCGATCGACTTGCCGAACGCCGGCCTCGACCTCTACCTCAACGGCTATTACATCAAGTCGGGCACCGGAGTCGAGGCGATGGGACACCCGATCACCAGCCTGACCTGGCTGTTGAACTGGGTCCGCGAGCGAGGGCGCCCGGTCCGCCGGGGCGAGATCGTCAGCACCGGCACATGCACTTCGCACTGCTTCGTCGCTCGCGGTGATCTCGTCAGCGTCGACTTCGGCGAACTCGGACTTGTGGAGGCTTACTTTGCCTGAAGACGAGACGTCCAGCCCGCCAGCGAGATGATCTCGGCTGCAAGGTCGGAGATGGTTCGGTCGTCGGCGCCCAGGCGGTGGACCCAACGGGGAGCGCGCTGGTTAAGCTCGCGGGCCATTGAGGAGCCTTGCCCTCTCACGGGACCTAAGCGATCTCGTGAATGCGGCGAGCGTTATACACCCCGCAGGGCAAGAACGCGTCGCCGCCGATCTCGATCTCGAGGACCCGCAAGGCCGCGTGCCATCGATGGCTCGATCGTTTACTTCTTGGGGGTAGACCAGTGGGCGCCGTCAGCCGTTGACGTGTGCCAGCGCTTACCATCCGTACCGTCACCGGCGAGGACGATGGTGCCTTTCCACCATCCGGGGGCCTCAGATTTGACATGGAAAGTTGCGGCGCCGGCAAGTGCCGGTTCGGATTTGGATGGCGCTGACCAGTGCACGCCGTCAACCGTGGCCGTATACCAGGTTTTGTTGTCCGTCCCAGTGCCGGTGATTGTGACTTGCCCAGCCCACCAGCCAGGGGCATTTGTGGTGACATGGTAGTTGCGGACACCGCCCCAGCCTAGTGATGCCAGCTCATTCATTGTGCCGTCGTACTGATTACAGTCACATGTGCCGATACCCGGGACATTGTAAGCGTCGGAGAACTGCCACAGGATGTGAGGGGTGGAAGGTTCAGAGGAGCCATAGTCAGCGATCCACTGGACTGGGAGAACGCCGGCTTCTCCCACCGAAGTCAAGGCCGGTGTACGTCCAGAGATAGTCAGTAATTTGCGACCCATAAAGGGCAATCATCTCGTTGTACCAGCTAGTGAGCATAGACTTGCCGCCCTCTTCGAAGTCAGCGACAAAAACTTCACCGTTCCGGATGGGGCCAACCAGATTATGGAAAGCTTGAGCTTGAGAAGTACCAGACTGGCTGGACACGAGATACTGATAGATACCCAGGAATCTGATACCGGCGGCGTGGAGATCAGCCCTGCGGGCACCGCCGTACCAGGCACCGTCAACATGGGCGTCACCGTACAAGGCACGTATCATGATGCCCTGTGACCAGGCAACGTAGGCTGCATCGTCAATATCAGGCTGATACTCTGATACGTCAGCGAGACGGATGCTCACAGTTATACTCCTAATGTTCGGGTACCACTCGTGAGGGCGATTCCTGGCGTTTCACCGAGAAGCCCGCCAATCTCTTCGTGCCTTCTATACGTTCTTCGCCGTCCTCTGCCCTATCCAGAAAGATGCGATTCCCCCGGGTACCAAATCTTGTCCCGCGAATATGCTTTATTGCCGATCTAACCGCGGACGCGGCCGCCTTGACAGCGCGCGTCTGGCATCCGCGCCGGCATCCGGAAAATTTATCCCAGCTCCCCGAATCATGAATAACACTCTGGGAAGCCTATTCCGTCGCAGATCTCGGATACAAGCCAGTGAGCCTTTTCATCCTGCGTCCTTCCAGCCCGGCGGCGCGCATCAGCCGGACGACGCGGCGTTGGCTCCCGCGGGTGCCTGGCTTAATCGCCATCCCCGCCGTGGCCGAGCAGATCGGACGCTCGTTTGGCCGCATCCACCACGACGGGAACCAGGGCACGCAGGCGCTGCCGCGTGCCTCGCTGCATAGGCACCGAGAGCGCGATGCTTGCGACGACGGCTCCGTCGGCGTCAAAGATCGGCGCGGCAACCCCGGCTAGGCCGCTGGTGCCTTCCTCCTGGCTAATCGACCAGCCGTTCTTGCGGATACGCTTCATCTCCAACTCGAGCTGGTCGTGATCGGTGATCGTCTTATCGGTCACCTGCTCGAGTTCCTCGCGTTGCGCGGCCCGCAGCAGGTCATCGTTGAATGCCAGCATCACCTTGCCGGCAGCGCCGATGTGCAGCGGCACTGCCTGGCCGACATATGTCTGCGGTCGCACCGGCAGCATGGTCGGAATTACCTCCACACAGATCCGGAACCTGCCTTGCGGAGTAAAGGCGCAGGCGGTTTCCTCAGTGGCATCACGAAGGTCTTGGAGGATTCCGCTGAGTAGTTGATTGAGCGGCCGGGCCTGCTTGGCGATGGCAGCCCATTCGAGCACCGAGCGCCCGATGCTATAGGTGTCACCGCTGCGCTCGAGGACGCGCTCGGCCACCAGGTTGGTGACGATGCGCTGGCAGGTCGTCATCGGCAGGCCGGTCGTCGCCCGCAGATCCTGCAACGTCAGCACCGGCTGCTCGTGGGAGAAGGCGCGCAGGATTGCCACGGCCTTGCGTAGCACGAGCACGGTGCCCTGGCTGCGGGGGCTCTCGATCTGGTCGGAGGCCCCTCCGCGATCGTTGTCATGCAGCACGGTTATTGTGCTGGAACCGCCCCGCTGGTCCATTACGTGTGGTCCTATCGTGTTGTCCGCCATCGGTTGAGGCGAGACCTGCCCCCGGTGCCGGATGTTTCCGCCGACTCGCTTCGTTCTGCTGCCTGATGCTCGAGTTGAGCCGATGGCGCTCGTTGACGGCAGGTCGATGACCCTGTCCATATCGCGACAAGCCGACCAGTGCGTGATGTTGCCCAAAGGGCAACCAATAGCGGGCTATGTGCCGCTGTCCGCGGAGCAAAGCTCACTGCTGCGGACACCCTCGATCTCTGCGGCGGTAAACGCAACTAATGATAGGGCATCAGTTCGAGTGACTCGCCATAGGCGGCTCACTCCTGATCCGGGAACAAAGCCGTGCGTGCGGCCACCACTCCGGCCGCGCTGAGCTGGTCAATCTCCGTCTGGCTGCGGCCGAGTTGACGCAGGATGGCCGCAGTGTGCTCGCCCGGATCGGGAGCGGGCCAGCCCGGTGACGCTTCGAACCCGCTGGCTCGCATCCGTGCCATGCCTTGGCGCAGTAGCCCCCATGTCGGGTGATCCCATTCGATGATCAGGCCCTCGCGGCGGGCCCAATCAGCTGTGAGCAGATCACGGGGTGTCCGCTCAGTCGCCGTCGTGACCCCCCGATCGCGCAGCAGGGCTGCCGCCTCGGCGCTGCCGCGGCTGCGTACCTCGGCTGGGGTGGCCTGGCCAGGATCTGTCCTTATCCAGCCGTCGGCTGTGCGCAGGCATACCGACTCATCCACCGGGCGAGCCAGCGCCGCCTCGCTGGCGATCGTGCCCAGCTGCAGGAAGGTCGCGGAGCGGGCCAGGCTGGCGCGAACCTGCGCCGGGGCACCGGTGCGGTCGCGCCGCAGCACGGCCAGCATCACGCCAAAGGCCGCGAGCAGTCCAGTGGCGTAATCGTTGACTGGCACCGGTACCGCCCTGGGCCGACCGTTACGCTGCCGCCCCACCTGCATGCCCGAGCCGGCCTGCGCATTGTGCTCCCAGCCCGCCCGCGGTGCCCAGTCGCTGTCAAAGTCGAAGGCATTCATTGATCCGTAGATGAGGTCCGGGTGGGTCTCCCGCAGCGCCTCGTATCCGAGCCCGAGCTGAGCGATCTTGCCGCGCGGAAATTCTCCAGGATCACATCGGCGCCAGCCGCGAGCTCGCGGGCGAGCTCGCGGCCATCGGCGCTCTTGAGGTCGATCAGCATAGAGCGCTTGCCCCGGTTGACATCGAGCCAGCCGTAGGAGCTGACGGCCCGCCCGGGCGAGTCGACCTTAATCACGTCCGCCCCGAGTTCAGCCAGCGTCCGGCCGCAGGTCGGGCCGGCCAGGATGATGCACAAATCCAGCACCCGCACGCCGCTGAGCGGCATATCCGCACCCTGGCCCGGCAGGCCGGGCCAGCTCATGTCTCGCTGGCTGCCGCCCGGGCGGCCGGATGCCTGCGCACCTGCACCTGCGCCTGGTCCCGCGTTGCCGGCCGGGCGAGCCTCGGCGCTGATGGTCACGGCCTGCCCAGTCAGCCCGTCCGGCGCGCCGGCTCGCTCTCCTGCGCTGCTCACGATGCCAGCCCGGGCTACCTCGCGCTCGCGCCGCCATTCGTCGTGAGTGCGGCACATCGTGCAGGCGCCCCCGGCCTCGTTGAGCACTCGTTCCCATTCCAGCGCGTCTCGCTCGAGAAACGCTGCCGCAAACCGGTCCCGCCACATCTGGGTTTCGGCTGGAGAGGCGAGGCTGGTGACGCCCGCGGCTGCACTGGCCGCCCACTCCGGGCGGCCGATCACCTGGCACAAGATCGTGGCGAAGTGCGCGAACGTGCCGTGGCTCTGCACATACCGCCCGTCCCGGCACTCATAGATATCGGAGATGGGCAGCTTGGGCAGGCTGAGCGGGTCAATGAGCTCTGGCCGTGTAGGGCTGACGAGGTTGCGGCCGATCACGCTGACACCCGCGGACAGCAGTGGTACCTCGATCCGGGCGCCCTGACCGGTGGCCATCCTGGCCCGCAGCGCGGCCGCCAGGTAGATCGCGGCCCAGATGGCTGCGTAACCGCTGGCGATGCCGAGCGGCTCAGGCTCAGGCTCGCCGACCGGGTCGGCCACGCGGTTGAGCCCAAGCTCGGCGTCAATGAGGGTCTCGGCCGAGGGCGGAAGTGCCGCCGGAGCATCCGGCGGCAAGCCGGAGAACAAGCAGTAGAGGCCACCGGCCGCCACCAGCCGGGTCGCCTCGGCGCCGGTGAGCGAGCCGACACCCGGCCCGGCGGCTCCCTGCGCCCCGCGGTCGGCGTCGATCACGATGTCCGGGTCAGCGGCGGCCCGCCACCCGGCAGACTGTCCGGCCGAAACCACGCTGACCTGCGCGCCCTGGTCGGCCAGCAGCCGACCGGCGAGAAGCTCGCTGCGGGTTCGCCCGAGCACGACGACCTGGATGCCGGCCAGCGCCGGTCCGGCCGGCCCGTCGCCTGTTCTGAGGATGTCCGTGCGTCCGTTGTCACGTACGCTCGCCTCGTTTCCTGGAATCTCTAGCCTGGGTCGTCAACGAACTGCAGCACGTCGGCGGCCAGCTCGTCCGGATGCAGGAAGTACATGCCGTGCGTCCAGCTGGGATAACGGCGCAGCTGGGCGCCGGGAATCAGGGCGGCCAGCTCGTCCTGCGCTCCGGCCGACAGCGAGGTGCTGCGGCCGGGCGACAGCATGAGGGTGCGAGTGCGTACCCCGCCGGCCCACCGCGTCAGGTCCACGTCGGGCTCGTGCATCGCCCGCCACATCGCCACCGCGACCGGCACCGGGGTGCGAGCGAACTCGCTGGCGTACTGCTCATCCCGCTCGTCACCGAACAGATCTCCGGTCATCTCCCGGCTCTGCAGCCACCACTGCTTCAGGCCCAGCTCGCTCAGGGACTCCTCGGGGCTGCTGGCGCCCGGCGATTTCGAGCGGGGGTCACCATCGGCGGGTCTGCTCGGGGTCGATACCAGGTTCAGCGTGGCGATGCGTTCCGGGTCACGCGCCGCGATGACCGTGCCAATCAGCCCGCCGGTCGACTCACCCACGTAGTTGACTGAGGTCAGATCCAGAGCGCGGATCAGGGCGTGCACGTCGCTGACAAGATCTTCGAAGCTGAAGCTGACCTCGCCCGGCGGCAGCGCGCTGTGACCGCAGCCGCGCAGGTCGACCCGGATGACCCGGTGCCTGCGGCTGAGCGGTGGCACCCAGTCTTTCCAGAACCAGCCGCTGCGGGCCAGGCCGTGGACCATCAGGAACGGGCCGCAGTGAGGCTCGCCCGCTGGCTCCTCGTCGGTCACGCGCAGGTTGGCACCGTTGACGTCAATCGAGCTCACGAGCATCCTCCGGGTCGGTGCTGCCGGGCGGGGCGGTGGTAATCGCGCTGCCGTCCTGCCCGCCGACGGCCCAGGTCGCCCGGGGTTGGCCGAAGTAGGCCAGCCGGAGCGCTTCGCTGCCGGCCATCTCATCCGGCTTGCCGGAAAAGATGACTTCACCGAAGTCCAAGGCGGTCACGTGGTCAGCGAGCGCCCCGACGACCTCCATGTCATGCTCGATCAGCAGCATGCTGATGCCGTGATCGCGGGACAGCTCGGCGAACAGGCTGGTCATGTGCATGCTCTCGCCGCGGGACATGCCCGCGGTGGGCTCGTCGAGCAATAGCACCCGCGGCCGAGCGGCCAGCACAAGGGCCAGCTCCACCCGCTTGCGGTCGCCGTGTGACAGCTCGCCGACCACCTGGTCGTGCATCTGAGCCAGGTCACATACCTCGCTGGCGTACTGCACGGCTTCCCGCTCGGCGGGCCGGGCCGGGCGGAAGGCAGACAGGGTCCGGCGACGGGAGCCGGCGGCCGCAGCGACGGCAATGCTCTGCTCCACGGTCATCTGCTCGAACAGGTGGGCGACCTGAAAGGAGCGGCCCAGGCCGGCGCGTACCCGCTTCCATGGCGGCCAGCGGGTGACGTCGGTGCCGTTCAGCCAGACCCGCCCGGCGGTCGGCGGGAACACCCCGGTCAGCACCTGGAGCAGGGTGGTCTTGCCGGCTCCGTTCGGCCCGATCACCGCGTGCACGGAGCCAGGTTCAAGGTCCAGGCCGACCCCGCTGAGCGCAGTGAAGCCGCCGAAGTTCTTGCGGATGCCCTCCAGCCGCAGGACCGGGGGCTGGTCAGACGATCCCATGATGATCTCCGGTTCCGGGCTCGGGAGCCCCGGCGGGCAGCAGTATCTGCTCGAGCAGGGCCGGGTCCTCCTGCAGCTCGCGGACCGCGCCGTTCCAGATGATCCGGCCGGCCGACATGCCGATGGCGTTGTCGCAGAGCGCGGCGATCATCTCCATGTTTCGCTCGATCAGGATGAGGGTGCAGCCGGTCTCCTCGCGCAGTTGGCGGACGCCGTCGATCAGCCGCTGTACGGCCACCGGGGCCAGCCCCTCGCCCGGCTCGTCGAGCAGGAGGTAGCGCGGCACGCGCATGGCCGCCCTGGCGATGGCCAGAGCCTGCTGCTCGCCGCCGGACAGTGTCGTCGCCAGCTGGGCCGAGTGTGCTTCCAGGAACGGGAACAGGCCGAGCACCCGCTGAACGTCGGACTTCCAGCTCCGGGATCCGAGGGAGGCGACGCGCAGGTTCTCCACGACGGTGAGCGGGAAGATTCGCCGGTCGTCAGGGACGAAGGCGATGCCGTGGCGCTTCACCACCTCGTCGGTGGCCATCCCGGTCACCCGGACGCCATCCACGAGCAGGTCTCCGCGTACCTGCACACCGAATCCGTTGACCACCGAGCGCAGCAGCGTCGTCTTGCCCGCTCCGTTCCGGCCCAGGATGGCCAGCGCGGATCCGGTGGGCACGGTCAGCGAGATCTCCTCCAGCGCGCGATGCCGCCCGTAGTAGACATCGAGCATGTCGGCGACGATCCCCGCCGACGGGACGGGTGGCCGTTGGGTGGTCGCGGCGCGGTGGCCGCTGAGCCGGGTCATGCCTTCCGCTCCGCGGCGACCGGGCGGCCGGGCGGGCCGGCGGCTGGTCCCGGCGGGCGGGGCGGGCGCAGCCGGTCCGCGATCGGCAGGGCCGACAGGCGGCGGGCCACCAGCCGTGCTCCGGACACGGCGGCCGGGACGACGCCGTCGGGCATCAGCAGGAAGATGGCCAGGACGATGAGCGAGACATACAGCTGACCTGTCTTGGCGGTCAGGCTAAACGCGTAGAGCACGCCACCGTAGATTGTGGCGCCGACGATGGGACCGATCAGCGTCCGCATGCCGCCGAGAATTCCGGCCAGGATCGGCGCGGCCCCGGCGACCCAGTAGAACATGCTCGGGTCGACGCTGCCGTAGGTGACCGCGTACATCGCCCCGGCGATGCCGGCCAGACCACCGGAGATCAGCACGGCGATGCCCTTGTACCGGTTGACCGGAGCCCCCAGCGTCTCGACGCGCACCGCGTTCTGCCGGATGGCCGACAGAATGCGGCCATATGCGGAACCGCGCACGGCGTACAGGACGATGGTGACGACGGCGACCAGGATGGCCAGGAACCAGTAGAAAGCTGTGGCGTTGTTCAGGTCGATGCCCAGCAGAGTGCCGCGGCTCACTCCGGCGTAGCCGCCTGAGCCGCCAACGTAGCTGGTCCCCGAGACGAACTCATACACCGTCTGGCCGATAGCCAGCGTCAGCAGGCCGAACACGAAACCAGTCTGGCCGCGGACGAGGAAGACTGTCAGCGACGAGCCGACCACACCCGCAGCGAGGCCTATGAGCAGCAGGAGCAGGATGTTCTGGATGCTGGCGTTGATGGACAGCCACGCCACCAGGTAGCCGGCCGCGCCGTAGAACGCCTGATTGCCGAAGGTGGCGACGCCGCCGAAGCCAATGGAAAAGCTCACCGACTGTGTGTAGAGGATGGCCACCAGGATCCCGGCGGCCGGGAACAGGTCCTGGGCCGGCATCACCTGCCCGCAGATGGCGATCAGAGCCAGCCAGCCCACGGCCGCGCTGGAGCAGCGCTGCCAGCCCGCCGGATTCCAGTTCGCCGGATTCCAGCCCGCTCGGGTCATATCTCGATCACCGCCGCAGCCGAGCCGAACAGGCCGTACGGTCGCACAGCCAGGAAGATGATCATGGTTAGGAAGATCGCGTACGGCTCGACGTTCTGCACGTAGGCGGCGGTGAACGCATCGACTAGGCCGAGCACCAAGCTGGCGATGACCGCGCCACCGAAGCTGCCCAGGCCGCCGATGAGCACCACCGCGAAGGCCAGCACGATGTAGTCGGCGCCCAGGTCGCTGCTGACCTCGACCAGAGGCGCGATCAGCGCGCCGGCCAGGCCCGCCAGCGCGCAGCCGACCGTGAACATCACCCAGAAGACCCGCTCGGACCGCACGCCCAGCGCCGCGGTCATTTCCCGGTCCGCAGCTACGGCCCGCACCTCCAGGCCCATCCGGGACCTGGTGAGCCACAGTTGCAGGCCCACCACTACGACGACGGCGACGGCGATGATGAAGATCTGGTAGACGAGGATGTCGACGCCGAACACCGACAGGTGACCGCCCAGGCGCCGGGGAGTGTTCACGCCGAGCGGGCTGACGCCCCAGATCTGCTGCGCGATGGCCGCGATGACCAGGAATAGGGCGAAGGTCCCCAGCAGCGAGCGCAGGCCGTCGAACTGGTACAGCCGACGGTAGACCACCCGCTCGGCGACGATACCGGCCGCGGCGCAGATCACCGTGGCAGCGGCGATCGGCACGATGATGGTCTGGCCCTGGCCCCAGGACACGCTGGCGCTGTAAGCAACGAAGGCGCCGAGCAGAAAAAATCCGCCGTGGGCCATGTTCAGGATCCGCATGGTGCCGAAGGTGAGCGTCAGGCCGGTCGCGATGACCAGGAGCAGCATCCCCTCTGCTAGGCCAGGGAGGATCGGCAGGAAGATCTGCGTACCCAGGTGCGAGCTCATGCCATCCGCCCCCCGCCTTCGGCCGGCCCGGCCCGCCTGGTCAGCCGCTCAACAGCCAGGATGTGCCGCAGGTAGAAGTGAATGCCCGCCTCCCAGGTAAAACCCATGCCACCCATCACCTGTATGGCTCCTTCGACGACCTCGCGGGCCAGTGCCACGGCCAGCCGGACGCCCCGCTGGTAGTCGCCGGGCACGGTGTTGGCGGCCCACAGCACGGCCGTGCGAGCCAACTCCAGCCGCTCGTACATATCCGCGACGCGGTGCTTGACCGCCTGGAACTCGGCGATGCGGCGGCCGAAGGCGACGCGCACGCCTGCATAGTCGAACGCCGTCTGGAATGCGACGGCGCTGGCGCCGACCGCCTCGGCCGCCCATAGGACCGAGAGCCGGGCGTGCACTTCGCCGCCCGCCCCCTGGTCCGCGCCTTGGTCCGGGCCGGCAATACCCAAGGGAAGCGACGGGGTGAAGTCATCGGTGGCGAGGGCAGCCGGCAGGTCCCCCAGAACCGGTTCGCCGCCGGCCAGCCCGTCCGCCGCCGCCGACCAACTGACGTACCGAGCGGGCTTCCCCGGCAGCGGCACCAGCCACGCTCCGCCGCCGGGAACGGCCGTGGTCAACAAGTCGGTCGGTGTGGCTGCGGCCCGGATTGCCGGGATGCCGCGCAGCACTAGCGCCGGTGTAAGTGGCAACGGGATGAGCCAGGCGTCCCCACGCCTCGGCAAAGGCGGTCAGATCCGGCAGGGTCAGCGCACTGCCAGCTTCAGGCACCGCCAGGTCGAGCCACCCGCCATCGGCGATGGCAGTCCACAGGGCGGTGCGGTCAGCGCGGAAGTAGTCGTCGGCGACGACCGATCCGCGCAACTCGCGGGCCAGCATGTCAGCAAAGGCGGCCGCCAGCTCCCAAGCCTGGTCCGTAACGACGCTCGGCATCAGCCTGCCGCCATCCTGGGCATGCCCAGCACCCGCTCGGAGATGATGTTGCGCTGGATTTCCGAGGTGCCCGCCCAGATGGTGGTGGAGCGGGAGTACAGGTAGACGTCGCGCCAGTACTGGCGGTGGGCCTCGCAGCCCAGGTCGTAGCCGAAGTGCGCAATGTCCTGCCAGAGCTGGCTCCAGTAGAGCTTGAGCACTGACTCCGCCCCACGCGCGTCGCGGCCCATCGCGGCCTCTTCCACGCAGCGCACCACGTGCCACCAGACCAGCTCCAGCCGGCTGGCCAGGTCGGCCGCTCGCTGGTGCTGCTGATCACCGGTCTCGCCCTGGCACTCGTAGGCCTGCTTCAGGTAGCCGGAGACCTCCAGGTAGCGGCGCATGGACTGGTAGACCCCCCGCTCGCGGGCCAGGGTCCAGCGGATCAGGCCCCAGCCCTCGTTCTGTTCCCCGACCCGGTCGGTGACCGGCACCACGGCGCCGTCGAAGGTGACCTCGTTGAAGCCGCTCGCACCGGTGATCTGCCGGATCGGGCTGACCTGCACGCCGGGCTGGCCCATGTCCAGCAACAGCAGGCTCAGGTTGTGATGGACCGGAGCCTGCTTGTCGGTCTTGGCCAGCAGCCAGCACCGGTTGGACAGGTGAGCATGGCTGGTCCAGGTCTTCCGGCCGTACACGCGATACTCGTCGCCGTCCCGCTCGGCCAGGGTGGAAGCGGCCGCCAGATCGGACCCGGCCTCCGGCTCGGAACTGCCCTGACACCAGATCTGCGAGCCGTCCAGCATCGGCGGCAGGTAGGCCGCGCGCTGCTGCTCGGTGCCGAACTCGATCAGCATCGAGCCGAGCATGTGCTGGGTAAACCGGCTGAAGCCGTCGGGAGCTCCGGCCCGGGCGCATTCCTCGTAGAAGATGACCTCCTCCACGACGCCCAGGCCCCTGCCGCCGTACTCGGCCGGCCACGACAGGCCTGCATAGCCGCCCTCGTACAGCAGCCGGTCCCAGCGTTGCCCCAGCGCTACGCTGGCATCGCTGCCATGGCCGCCGGCGGCCGTCGCAACCAGGCCGGGCAGCGCTCCCGACAGCCAGTCGCATAGCTCCTGGCGGAATCTGATCGCATCGCGATCATCGAATGTGGCAGCTGTCATGCCGTGTCCTCCGCGTCCACGATGGCGAGGGCGTCAGCGGCGACGACGCCCTGCTGGCCGGCGATTAGCGGGTTGACCTCGACCGTCCTGCAGTGCCGCAGCGAGCCGACAGTGAACTCCACACAGAGGGCGACGATGGCCGGGCGCGCGGCCGCCAGCGCCTGGCTGGCCAGCCCGCCACGGTCCAGCGATGCGATCGCGGCGTCGGCGGCGCGGCCCGGGTCACGCTCGTCGATCAGCTCCAGAGCATGTCCTCCGACCGCCTCGGTGAGGACGCCGCCCCACCCCAGCACGAGGTAGTCGCCGTAGACCGCGTCCCGCGACAGCCCGACCATGAGCTCAGGCCCGAACGCCATCTCCGCGACCAGCACGCCGCCCAGGTCGGCGTCGGCCACTCCGGCCTTCCGGGCGCCGCTCAGCACCTCGCCGGCGGCGGCTGGCACCTGCGCCGGACCGGGGACACCGAGCCGGACACCGCCCGCTGCCGCCTTGTGGGCCAAGCCGGACGCGATCACCTTCACCGCGAACGGAGGTCGCAGGGCCGCGGCCGCGGTCCGGTCAGCAGAGGTGCCCAGCTCTCCGAGACCCAGAGTCAAGCTGCGGGCCACCGGGATGCCGGCCGCAGCCAGCAGCCGCAGCGCCCGCTCTTCCTCCAGTACCTGACCGGACCGGGATCGGCTCTTGAGGCGAGAGCCGCCCGCGGCGGGATCTAGGCTGTCCTCGGCGGCTCGGTGATCACTGGCCAGCACCGAACGCAGCGCCCGCATGGTCGGGGCGACGCCCTGCACGATGGCCATGTTCGGGGGCAGCTCCTGCTGCTGCTCCCGTGCCCATGACGTCCAGCGCTGCGGCGCCGAGGTTGCGATTACGACGGGCACGCCACTGGCTGCCGCCAGCCGGACATGCCGGGACAGTGAATCCCGGTGGTAGCGCCGGGCGGGCGAGGAATCAGGGAGGCTGACGCTCCACGGGATCAGCACCGCGCCGACACCCTGGTCGTCGTGGATTAGCCCGTACGCCCGGTCCACGGTGGCCGGGTCATGTGCCCCCGCCGTCAGATCGACGGGATTAGAGACATGCGCGCTGGTGCCGCCTACCTCAGCCAGGAACGATTGTGTCGCCGCACTGAGCACCGCGAGCGGCACGTGCTCGGTGCTGGCCAGGTCGGCGGCGATCGCGGTGGCGCCGCCGGATGGCTCGATGATCGCCAGTCCTTCGCGGGCGGCTCGCGGCTTGCGGCGGGCCTGGTCCAGGCGCAGCACGTTGACGGTACGGACCAGCCCGGCCAGGCTATCGGCGCGGATCACGCCGTGGCGCCGGAAGAACGCGTCCACCAACCGGTCGTCGCCGCCGATGGTCCCGGTGTGGGAGACGGCCACACTCGCTCCGGCCGCCGAGACGCCAGCCCGGACGGCCACGACCCGCTGCCCGCTGTCCGCGGCCGTGGCCAGCGGCCCAGTGAGCTGAGCCAGGTCTGCCGCCGTGGCGAAGCCCTCGAAGTAAACGCCAACCACTTTGGTGTCCGGGCGGCTGAGTGCGTAATCCAGCGCCGCGGCCACCCCGAAGCGAGCGCCGCTGCCCACCGCGGCGCACCAGTCGACGCCGAAGCCCTCGTCGCTGGCGGCGCCGAGCATCGAGCTGAGCAGCGCACCGGACTGGGAAACGAGGCTGACACAGCCGGTGCGCAGATCGGCGGGCAGCGGTGGCCCGAAAGCGCACAAGCCGGCCCGGAAGTCAGCGGCGCCGAGCGAGCTAGGGCCGATGAGCAGGGCGTCGCCCTGCACGGCGGCGGCCAGCTCGCGCTCAAGGCGGCGGCCCTCGGCTGTACCGGTCTCGCTGAACCCGTTGGCGTAGACGATCACCAGCCGCGTGCCGCGCGCAGTGAACTGCCGGGTCAGCCGGATGCACTCAACCGGGCCGACCGCCAGCACCAGTACTTCCGGGACGTCGGGCAGGTCGTCGGTGCTGGCGTAGGTTCCGTCGCCCAGGGCCCCGGCGTGGCGCCGGCTGACGAGCCAGATCTCGCCCGTGGCCCCGTAGGCCCGCAGATTGCGCGGCAGCCAGTCGGTGGCGATGGCGCCGGGCCGAGCGCCGACCAGGGCCACGCTGCTGGCGGCGGTGACCGGCCAGCCGCCGGTCAGCTGCGGCTCGGCAAGCATGGCGGCCTCCTTTGGCGCTGCGCTGGATCTGTCCTGGCTGGCCGAGCGTGCCCGCGCCCTGCTCCCTGGGCTGGGAGCGGGCACGCCCGGGCCGGTTTTAACCGGCTGGGTAGGGAGCGCTGCCGACGAGCGTGGCGCTCTGCCCCACGTAGTGCAGGAAGTGGAAATCGGGGTTGCCCTGGTGGGTTTTGGCGTCGATGGTCACCGGGGTCGCCTGGGTTGCGGTGTAGGACAGGCCGGCCATGGCCTGGCGCACCTTGTCCGGGTCCGACGACTTGGCCTTCTTCATCGCGGCGACCAGTGCCTCGATCGAGCCGAACACCTGACCGGCTTCCGCGCTCGGCTCGGTGTGGTACTTGGCCTTGAACGCGGCCCGGAATTTCTCCGACAGGCCACCGCTGTTCAGGTAGGTGTAGTCCGACGCCACGTAGACGCTGGGCGCTCCCGACCCGAAGGTAGGCAGCTCCGTGGTGTAGGCCGGCCCCGACGTAGTGAACACGGCGCGGTATCCGGTAAATAGTCCTTCCGGGCCGCCGATCTTCACCGCAGAGGTCAGTGCTGGGCCGAACGTCGAAAGGTCCAGCAGCGATGTCTGCTTGGCGTCACTGCTGCGGTGCGCGATGAGGGAGGCGACGTAGGAGGCGGCCGAGGTCGCCGTGATCGAGGCCAGCACCGTGTTGCCCGAGGTGACACCGCACCCGGACTTCAAGCCCGTGTTCACCGACTTGAGCTGGAACTGGCCGAAGTCGTAGTTGGGCGTCATGTGGTCGACAGTCTTGATACCGGCGAAGTTCTGGCACATCCACTTGGTGAAGGCCTCGATTTCCGGACCAGCCGGGCCGTAGGACCGGAAGTACCACGGGTTCACGCCCGCGCCGGTCAGGTCGTCGGTCGCGCAGCCCGCAGGCAGCTGCACGACCTTCAGCGACGCCAGCAACGGAATCATGGCCGCGCACTCGGGGGTGGTATTGCCCGCCACCGTCAGGTGAATGCCGTCACCCGACAGCGTGCGCAAGGCGGTGACCGCGCCCGAGCCGGTCGCCTGGTCATCGGCTTCCTTGGTCTGAATCTTCTGGCCGAGCACGCCGCCGGAGGCATTGACGAGCTGGACGGCGATGGCCGCGCCCTGCGCGTCGGGCGCACCGGCAGGCGTCCGCCCAGCTCGTCAATGCCTCCGGCGGCGTGCTCGGCCGAAGTTCAGACCAGAGGAAGACGCCGATGACCAGGCGACCGGCTCGGCGCGTCACCGCGCACGCTGTCGGGTGACGGCATTCGCCTGACGGTGGCGGGCGACTGCCCGCCCGAGTGCGCGGCCATGATTCCGTTGCTGCTGAAGGTCGGTGAAGCTTAGCCGGGCTGCGCGACCCCCGACGACCTGACCGGCGCGGGTCGGAACCCGTGGTACTTCCAGTCCTACGGCCCGGCTGGTCCGGAAATCGAGGCCTTCGCCGAGTGGATGTGCCAGAACTTCGCCGGTATGGACTATGACCCCACATGACGCCCAACTACAACTTCGGCCAGTTCCAGCTCAAGTCGCGTGAACGCGGCTTCGAAGTCCGGGTGCGGTGTCACGTCGGCGACGCGGGTGTCAGCCTCGATCACGGCGACCTCGGCCGCCTCCCTACGTCGCCTCCCTCATCGCGCACCGCAGCAGTAACGCCAAGCAAAGCATCGCTGCTGGACCTTTCAACGTTCGTGACCTCTGCGTGAAGATCGGCGGCCCGGAAGCTCTGCCGGATACCGCGCCGTGTTCACTACGTCAAGGGCAGGCCTACACCACGGAGCTGCCTACCTTCGGGTCGGGAGCGCCCAGCGTCTACGTGGCGTCGGACTACACCTACCTGAACAGCGGTGGCCTGTCGAAATTCCCAGGGGCCGCGTTCAAGGCCAAGTACCCGCGCCGACGCTCCGGTCAGGTGTTCGGCTCAATCGAGGCACTGGTCAGCCGCGATGAAGAAGGCCAGTCGTCGGACCCGGATGGCCGGGCCATCGCCAGCCTGTCCTACACCGCAACCCCAGGCGACCCAGGTGACCATCGACGCCAAAACCCACCAGGGCAACCCGGATTTCCCACTCCTGCACTACGTGGGGCGGAGCGCCACGCTCGTCGGCAGCGCTCCCTGCAGCCCGGCCCGGGCGTGCCCGCTCCCAGCCCCAGGGAGCAGGGCGCGGGGCCGCTCGGCCAGCCAGGACGGTCCAGCGCAGCGCCAAAGAAGGCCGCCATGCTCCGAGCCGCAGCTGACCGGCGGCTGGCCGGTCGCCGCCAGCAGCGTGGCCCTGGTCGGCGCTCGGCCCGGCGCCATCGCCACCGACTGGCTGCCGCGCGATCTCAGGCGGGGCCACGGGCGAGATCTGGCTCGTCGCCGGCGCGGCGCGGGGCCTGGGCGACGGAACCTACGCCGACGACCTGCCCGACATTCCCGGAAGATACTGGTGCTGGCGGTCAGCCGGTGAGTGCATCCGGCTGACCCGGCAGTTCAGCTGCGCGCCGGGCGCGCGGCTGGTGATCCTCTACGCCAACGGGTTCACAGAGACCGGTACAGCCGAGGGCCGCCGCCTTGAGCGCGAGCTGGCCGCCGCCGTGGGCGACACCCTGCTCATCGCCCCTGTGCACTCTCGGCGCCGCTTCCAGGTGAAGGCTGCTGCGCGCTTTCGGGCCACCGCTGCCCGCCGTCGGCCGGGTGCTGTGTCAGCCTCGGTTCCAGACCGGGTGCGCTGCTCAGCTCAATACTGGCGCCGCCAGCGACGGAGGACTGCGGCGTCGACTGGTGCGCCGCAGGATGGGCAGCGGCGCTCGCTTCGGGGTGGCCGCGGCGCTGGATTACGCGCGCGCTCAGCAGCCGGACACCAAAGTGGTTGGCGTTTACTTCGAGGGCTTCGCCACGGCGGCAGACCTGGCTCAGCTCACTGGGCCGCTGGCCACGGCCGCGGACAGCGGGGCAGCGGGTCGTCGCCGTCCGGCTGGCGTCTCGGCAGCCAGAGCGAGTGTGGCCCGTCTCCCACACCCGGACGTCGGCGGCGACGACCGGGTTCGTGGACGCGTTGCCCAGGCGCCAGCAGCATGATCCGCGCCCGAATCCTTCCTCCGCCCAGGCTGGCCCCGTACAACGTGCTGCGCCTGGACCAGGCCCGCCGCAAGCACAGAGCCGCCCGCGAAGGACTGCGCGATCATCGAGCCGTCCGGCGGCGCCACCGCCGATCCGCACCAACCTGGCCAGCACCGAGCACCGCTGCGCAGTACTCAGTGCGGCGACACTATGAGCCCCTGGCTGAGGTAGGCAGAGCACCAGCATCAGCATGTCTCTAATCCCGTGAGTCTGACAGAGCGGGGCGCGTCGACCCGGCCACCGTGGACCGGGCGGTTACAGGGCTAATACCACAACGAGCCCGGGTGTCGGCGCGGTGTGTGACCCCGTGGAGCGTCGCCCTTCCCTGATTCCTCGCCCGCCCGGCGCTTACCGCCGGATTCACTGTCCCCCGGCCCGTGTCCGGCTCCAGCAGCAGCCGTGAGCGTGCCCGTCGTAATCGCAACCTTGGCGCCGCAGCGCTCGAACGTCATGGGCACGGGAGGCAGCAGCAGGAGCTGCCCCCGAACATGGGCCGTAGTCCCAGGCCGTCGCCCCGACCGTGCGAGCGCGTGTTGTACGTTCCGGTGCTGGCCGGTGATACCCCGCCGCCGGAGCGCCTCCAGTCCGCCGCGGGCGGCTCTGCACCTCGAGGACCGATCCGGTCCGGTCAGGGTCCTGGAGGAAGAGCGGGGCGCTGCAGGTGTAAGGCGTCCGGTGGCCCGCAGCTTGACTCTGGGTCTCGGAGAGCTGGGCACCTCTGCTGACCGGACCGCGGCCGCGGCCCTCGGAGCCTCCCGTTCGCGGTGAAGGTGATGGCGTCCAGCTGAGCCAGCAAGGCGGCAGCGGCCGTGCGGCTCGGTGTCCCCGGTTTGCAGGCGCAGGTGCACCGCCAGCGAGGTGCTGAGCAGCACCGGAAGGCCGGAGTGGCCGACGCCGTAGGTGCTGGTCACGGAGATGACGTTGGGGCCTGAGCTCATCGATCAGGCGCTGTCGCGGGACGCCGTCTACGGCGACTACCCTCGGTGCCTGGGGTGAGGACGACGTCCTCACCGAGGCGGATGCGGACATGCTCTGGGAGCTGATGAACAAGCGTGACCCGGGCCGTTTGCGCCGCCGACGCACGATCGCGGCTCGCTGGACCGTGGCGGGCTGGCCAGCCAGGCGCTGGGCGGCCGCGCCGCCGGCGCTCGTCCTCTGTGTCGAGTTGGCTGCTGCGGCTCGCTGGGCACTGCAGGACGGTAAGAAGGTCGACCCCGCTAATCACAGGCCAGCAGCATCGTGCGCCGCTGACGCCCCTCGCCGTCGGTGAACGCGGAGGCGGCTACGGCGTGGACGCTGCCACGTTGGATTGATCACGATGCGAAGTCAGGATTCCCGCCAGGGGACTATGCGACTGGCTGTCGGGAGCGCTGCCCGGCCCCTGGTTGCGACGAGCCGCCAGCAGGGCCGTGGCAGCGATGCCAGCGTGACGCTGGGGGTGACTGGGACCGGCTGCTGTACGAGGGGCCGGCTGTGCAGGCCTGTCACATCGCCAGGCCGTACAGCAGCGGGGCCTGGGTCGCCGTGGAGGAGGTCATCTTCTACGAAGAATGCGCCCGGGGCCCGAAGCTGCCCGACGGCTTCAGCCGGTTACCCGGCGCCGTATAGCAGCTCGATGCTGATCGAGAACTCGGCGCCGACAGCGAGGCTGGCGCGGCCCTGCTGGACGGCTCGCAGTCTGATCTGGGCGGTTCCGAGCCGGGAAGCCACCGATCTGGCGGCCGCTTCCACCCTGGCCCGACGGGAGCGGCAACGAGCTACACCCGGAAGAGACCTGGACCGGCCAGTGTCACCTGTCCAACCGGTGCTCAGCTGTCGGCCAGAGACCGACAGAGCGGCTCCGGTCCCGTCGCAACCTAAGCCTGCTGTTGCTGGACATGCAGCCCCAGCGTGCAGGTCAGCCGATCCGGCAGGAATTGCACCAGGTGCCGACGGCTTCAGAACAAGGTAGCCTTACGACGGCGCGTGCGGTACCGGTCACCGACCGGGTCGGGGAACGGAACGAGGGCTCCGGGGCCCTCCGCTGGACCCTGGCCCCACGGAGCGGGAGTCTACCAGTTCCAGTTGCGCCGGCTCCTGGAGGTCTCCGGCTACCTGAAGCAGGGCCTCTTGAGTGCCAGGGGCGAGACCGAGTTAGATCAGCAGCAGGCCGGGGCAGAAGCAGCCGACCTGGCCACGCCAGCTGGAGCTGGTCTGGTGGCACGTGGGTGCGCTCGGCCTTCAAAGAGGCCGCGATGGGCCGCGACGCGCGTGAGGACGAGTCAGTACTACGGAGCTTCTACTGAGACAGCTCTGGCAGGAACATCGCACAGCTTGGCTACGACCTGGGGGCTGCAAACCTGCACGGTCTGGCGCGAAAAATTGTACCTGTACTTCCGCTTCCACCGGCCAGTCTCGGACGGGGCACCCTCGGAAATACAGCGCAACGTCATTGCCAGACGGGTGCTGCAGGACATGCCCAGGATGGCGGGACAGAGCTGATGCCGAGCGTCCGTTACGGACCGGGCTTGGGAGCTGGCGGCCGCCTTGCTGACGTGCTGGCCCGCGGATACGGTCCCAGTCGCCGAGCGACTACTTGCCGCGCTCGTTCCGCACCGCCCTGTGCAAATGCCATCGCCGATGGCGGGTGGCTCGACCCTGGCGGTCCCTGAAGCTGGTGGAGTGCGCTGAGTCCCTGCCGGATCTGACCGCCTTTGCCGAGGGGCGTACAGGGGGACGCGGCTGGTCCCCGTTGCCAGCTTACACCGGGAGAGGGCCTTAGTGCTGCGCGGCGTCCCGGGCAAATCCGGGCCGCGGCCGCACCAACCGACTTGTTGACCACGGCCGGGCTCCCCGGCGGCGGAGCGTGGCTGGTGCCGCTGCCCGGGGAAGCCTGCCGCTCGGTACGTCGGTTGGTTGGCGGCGGCGGCGGACGGGCTCCGCCAGCGGCGACCTGGGGGACTCTGCAGGCTGCCCTCGCCGCCCGATAACTTGGCCCGTCGCTTCCCTTGGGTCCTTCCAGGCCCGGACCAGAGGCGCGGGGGCGGGCGGCGAAGTCTGCGCGCCCAGCTCTGCGTCTATGGGGCAGCACAGCGGTCGGCGCCAGCGCCGGTCGCATTTGAGGAAGCGGCAACTGAGGGTCTGCCAGCGTCGCGTCGCTTCGGCCGCCGGCGTCGCCGAGTTCCAGCGGTCAAGGCGCCGCCGTTGCGGCGACCGAGCGGCTGGAGTTGGCTCGCACGGCCGTGCTGTGGGCCGCCAACACCGTGCCCGGCGACTACCAGCGGCGTCCGGCTCGGCATGGGCACTGGCCCGCGAGGGTGACGTCGAAGGAGCCGTAGGTGATGGGGTGGGGCGTGGGTTGCCTGGGAGGCGGGCGTTTCACTTCTACTGCAGGCACCGTCCTCGCTGTTGAGCGGCTGACCAGGCGGGCCGGCAAGGCCGAGGCGGGGGGCGGATGGCATGAGCTCGCACCTGGGTACGCAAGTCTCCCTGCCCGGATTCCTCCCTGGCCTAGCAGAGGGGATGCTGCTCCTGGTCGTGCGCGGACCCGGCCTAGACGCCGCCCCTTCGGCACAGTCGGTGTGAACATCACCGCAGACTTTTTTCTGCTCAGGCACCTTCAGTTGCTTACACAGCGCCAGCGTGTCCTGGGGCCGGGGCCGGACCCGTCGTCGGTCCCGATCGCCGCTGCCGCGTGATCTGGAAGCGCACGCGGCCGGTATCCGTGGCCAGACGGGTGGTCTACCGTCCACCGGCTTTTTCGACGGCCTGCGCGCTCACTGTCAGGGAACCTTGGCCCCTATTATTGGTCATCGCGGCCGTCGGCGCAGCGGGAGCCGAGCTGTGCGCCCGCTGCGCGTGAACGCTCCCTGGGCAGGTGGCGCTCCTCGTGTTGCGGCGTCGACGTCCTCGTCTACGAATCTTGCATCATCGCCCACGCCGGTCTGCGTGTCAGTGGTGGGCCTGCAACTGTGGCCCGCCAGGATTCCCCAGGATGGGCCTGGAAGGTACGGGCCGTAGCCGCGGACCGGGAATCCGACCGCGGCGCTGAGCATACAGTCCGGAGCAGGACTTCTCCGGGTCATGTTCACGGTCGGCTGCGCGCTCGCAGCCTGAGGCGCGCTCGTCGCGCCTCTGAGGTCGAGGGTGAGAAGCAGCCTGGGCGCCGACTACATAGGTGCTGGCCTTCGCGGTGGTCTCATCAGCAGCCTGGGCAGCTTCGGTGGCGGCGTCATCGCCAGCTTGGTGCTCGGCCTAGTCGATAAGACTCGCCGCCTACGTCCAGAACGTCGAGCATACACAATCTTCCTAACCAGTAGATCATCTTCCTGGCTGTGCGAATTTCGTACGGCCTGTTCGGCTCGGGCTGCAGCAGTGATCGAGATATGACCCAGACAGCTGTAAATACAGCAAACTGGAATTGAGCGGGCTGGCAGCGCTGCTCCAGCGCGGCCGTGGATCGCTGGCTCTGATCGCCATCTGCGGCAGGTGATCCCAGGCCGGGACCTGTTCCCGGCCGCCGGGATCCTGGTGGCCGTCCCTCTACACACAGTCGGTAGACTTCCAGTTGGCTTGGGCAGCATACGCCCGCCTTTCGGCAATTAGGCGTTTCTACGGCGCCAGGCCAGGCTACCTGGTGGCGTGAGCTGTCCGTCAACGCCAGCGTCCAGAACATCCTGCTCCTGCTGCTCATAAGCCTCGCTGCGGGTGTGGGTGCGCTTGCGTTCGCTGACAGTCTTCCTTGCGTGCCGCAGCCAGACTGGTTTCAGTGTTGCGGCCTGCTGACGCTGGCTATCGGCCAGAACAGTGTATGAGTTCGTCTCGATTTCCAGGCTACGTTGGCGGCTCAGGCAGGCGGGCGCTCTGCTGGGCATCGACCTGAACAACGCCGGCGGCTTTTCTGTGGTCCCTGGCCAGTGCCTGGTCACCGTCGTCACCGTGCATCCTGCTGCGCGTGCGCGGTTCCCAGGCATCTGGCCGCTAGTTGGCCGTCCGGCAGAACGCGGTGCGCGTCGAGACGCTGAGGAACTAGGTCAACCGGTACAAGGACATCGCCGTGCTGATCTACAGTGGTCTGGGCAGGGCATCGCAGGCGCGATATTAGCACGTAGCCTACAGGCAGCGTCGACCCAACCTGTCTACTGGGTCGCCCGGGGCCGCGCCGATTGTCACCAGAATTCTCGGCAGCATGCGGACGCTGGGTGGGACCATACATCAGCGCCACGAATCTACGGTGGCATACTGTACACGTTTTTAGCCTGGTACCGCCAAGAACAGGTCAGCTGTATGTCTCGGCTCATCGTCCTCGGCCGTCTTCCTGCTGATGCCCGACAGCATCGTGCCGGCCGCCGTGTCCCCGACGCGGCTGGTGGCCCGCCGCCTGTGCGGCCCTGCCGATCGCGGAGGCCGGCTGCGCCCGCCCGCCCGCCGAGAACCGCCAGGCCCGGCCGCCCGGTCGCCGCGGAGCGGAAGGCATGACCCGGCTGAGCGGCCACCGCGCCGCGACCACCGAACGGCCACCCGTCCCGTCGGCGGGGATCGTCGCCGACATGCTCAATGTGTACTACGGGCGGCATCGCGCACTGGAGGAGGATGCGCTGACCGTGCCCGCCGGATCCGCGCTGCATGTAGCAGAACGGAGCGGGCCGACGCTGCTGCGCTCGGTGGTCAACGGATTCGGTGTGCAGGTACGCGGAGACCTGCTCGTGATGGCGTCCGGTCCACGGGATGGCCACCGACGAGGTGGTGAAGCGCCACGCATCGCCTTCGTCCCTGACGACCGGCGGTACCCCGCTCACCGTCGTGGAGAACCTGCGCGTCGCCTCCTTGGATCCCGGAGCTGGAAGTCCGACGTTCAGCGGGTGCTCGGCCTGTTCCCGTTCCTGGAACCACGCTCGGCCCAGCTGGCGACGACACTGTCCGGCGGCGAGCAGCAGGCTCTGGCCATCGCCAGGGCGGCCGTGCGCGTGCCGCGCTCCTCCTGCTCGACGAGCCGGGCGACCAGGTGGCCGTACAGCGGCTGATCGACGGCGTCCGCCAACTCGCGAGGAGACCGGCTGCACCCTCATCCTGATGAGCAAAACATGGAGATGATCAGCCGCGCTCTGCCGACGCCATCGGCATGTCGGCCGGCCGGATCGCGATACGTAGTTTTTTTTTTTTGCTGCCGTCTACTCGGCTCCGTTGCGTCTTGCTGCGCACGCGGGGGGACGCTCTCGAGCGGCAGGCGCGGGCGTCGACCGCCGCAACGAACTCCGGCGTCACGCCGCACGGCCTAGGCTCTCGGTCATGAAAGCGCGGCGCTCGGGCGAGCGGGCGAGGTTGATCACATAGACCGGAATGTATTCGCAAAAACCGCGCCTTCAGCCGCCGCCACCAGATCGCCTTGCGCCAGCGCGTCCAGCGTCGCGCCCATTTCTGTCGCCGCGCGTGTGAGCGCGCGCGTCATCAAGGCGGCGTAATCGACGGGGCGGTCGGCGAGCACGCCTCGGCGACGTCAAACAAGATAAAGGCGAATGGCGTCCAGCGCGATTTGAAGAGATGAAACACCCCGCCGCGATAGAAGGCGCCAACGTCCGTAGAAGCCGACGTCGCCGAGCCGCCATTTCGGAACGATGGCCCCGAACGGGTCGAGCCGTTCGATCTCGACGCCCGCCGCGCGCGCGATGTCGTTGAGCCGCTGCGCGACGTCGTTCTCCGCGTCCGGCTTGAAGCTCGGCCGGCCGATCCCATCCCATGTCTTGCGCGAGATCGCCATGAACATCGGCGCGACAAAGATGCGGTCGGGGTCGATGTGATTGGTCGATTGCGCGCAGCCGAAATCCGCCCGCCTGCGCGGCCGCGAAGGCGCGCGCGACGATCTCGGCATTGAGCGGAAAACAATCGATGTCGGTCAGCACGCGACGTCGTCGGGGCCAAGCTCCGTCATATAGGCGTCGAGGAAATCGCCGTGGTTGAGGCCGGTGCGCTCGCGCTGGTCGATCTCGTAGCCGAAATGGGCGAACACCGCGCGCTGCGTTTCGACGAGGCGCGGGTCGATATTGTCCCAGTAGAGCGCGACAATGCGGTTCACGGCCGCTGGTCGCGCGACGTGGATCGCAAAACCCGCCCGCGCCGCGTCAGGCGGCCGACGTTGCACGGCTTCGGCAGAGTTTCGCCGCCAGCGGCGCATGAAAAACATGGGGTTCCCCCGTCCTGCGGCCTCAATAGCGCGGGATCACGCGATTGATCCAGTTGAACGCGCGCACGGCATTGCGCGGATGGGCGATGCAGGGTCGCGTCGGCGCGAAATCCGGCGCGCGCTTCCTCCATGCGTCGATGCGCCAATGCATGTAGCGCTTGAGGCTGCGGCGGTAATAGTGCTGGAACGCCGGCCGCGTCTCGCCGATCGGCAGGCCGTGATGACGGAACGCTTCGCTCACCGCGATCTGCTCGATCTTGAACAGGCGGCGGTTGTCGTCCCACAAGGCGTCGATCAGCGCGACGGCGTCCTGCAGCGGGGCGGCGTCGCGCGCCGCGATCAGGCCGCTGTTGCACATGATCGCGGTTTTGCGATCGTAGACGTAGCGCCCGCCGGGCAGCGTCGCGGTCCATCCGGCGATCTCCGGATAGGGGTCGCGGCCTTCGAAATGATCCATCGCCGGGCCGGCGGCGGTCGCCCCCGCCAGCGCCGCCGCGAAGCCCGGCAGGATGTAGGAATCCGTGTCGAGCAGCGCGCAGAGCCCGCCATGCGCGGCAAGCGCGTCGATCAGCGCGCACGGCTTTATCCGATGCGGATAGTCGCCGTCGCGCGTCCAGCGCGCGAGATCGTCCCCGAGCGCGCGCGGGACGACGCTCACGTGCAGTCCGGCATAGGCCTCCGGCTTGTCGGTATAGACCCGCACCCGCGGAGCGTCGTACTCAGCCAGCAGCGTCGCCAGCGAATAGCGCAGCTCGCGTCCGATATAGGGCGAAGGGCCGTAGTCGATGTAGAGGAAGGTCGGCGCAGGCGGCGTGTCGGGCAATCAGATCGCCTTCACCCGGCGGTCGGCCACCTCCAGATCGAATGCCTCCGCGGCGAACCCGCCGCCGAGCCATTCCAGCATTTCTTGCGCCTCGGGCGTATCCGGCGTGGCGAGCGTGACCAGCAGATCGTCGTAGCCCGGCGCGCCGCCGATATCGTCGGGCGGACAGGCGCGCTTGCCGGCGACGCAGCCGGGCGCTGTTTCCTCGGCGGGCGGCGCCTTGGCTTCGATCAGCAGCGAATGCTCCCAGTTGTCGCCGAGCAATACGTGGATGCCGGCGCTGTTGCTGGCCTGGCTTCGTACGTATTGCTGCCCGATGTTGTGCTGCAGCGCCGCTTTGGCGCCCTCGACCTGGCGGCCCTCGGACTTGCCGCGCAGCTGCCACGTCAGCTCCGAGCACTGCGCGAGGCCGGTCGCCCCGAGCGGGTGGCCCTTGGAGATCAGCCCGCCGGAGGGGTTGACCACCCATCGCCCGCCGTACGTGGTCTGCTCGCCCTCGACGAGCTTGTGGCCCTCGCCCTCGCCGCACAGGCCGAGCGCCTCGTAGGTGATCAGCTCGTTGGCGCTGAAGCAGTCGTGCAGCTCGATCACCTGGATGTCCTCGGGCCCGAGCTCGGCTTCCTCGTAGGCCTGCTGCGCGGCCTTGCGCGTCATGTCGGCGCCGACGATCTTGATGCAGTCGGTGGTGTCGTCGAAGGTCGATGACAGGTCGGTGACCATCGACTGCCCGGCGATCTCGATCGCCTGCTCCCACAGCCCGTGCTCCTCGACGAAGCGCTCGCTGGCGACCAGCGCCGCGGCGGCGCCGTCGGATGTCGGCGAGCACTGCAGCTTGGTTAGCGGCTCGTGGATCATGCGCGCGTCCTTGATCTCCTCCAGCGTGTACTCGTCCTGGAACTGCGCGTAGGGGTTGTTGACCGAGTGCTTGTGGTTCTTCCAGCCGATCCACGCGTAGTGGTCGGGCTCGGATCCGTATTTCTGCATGTGGTCGCGCCCGGCGTTGCCGAACATCTGCGGCGCGAACGGCGATTGCTCGAGCGCGCGCAGCTCGATCATGCGCCCCATGTGCTTGTCCAGGGCGGGCGTGCGGTCGGTGTACTTCATCCCCAGCGAGCCCTTCTCCATCTTCTCGAAGCCGATCGCCAGCGCGCAGTCGATCAGCCCGCCCTTGACCGCCTGGCGCGCCAGCCACAGCGCGCTCGAGCCGGTCGAGCAGTTGTTGTTGACGTTGACCACCGGGATCCCGGTCAGCCCGAGCCCGTAGACGGCGCGCTGCCCGTAGGTCGAGTCGCCGTAGCAGTAGCCCGCGAACGCCTGCTCGACGAGGTCGTAGGCGATCCCCGCGTCGGCGAGCGCCTTCGAGCCGGCCTCCCGCGCCCAGTCGGGGTAGTCGCCCTCCTTGGTGCCCGGCTTGTCGAACTTCGTCATCCCCACGCCGATCACGAACGTCCTGTTGCTCATCGCTTGGCTGCTCCCCGGTGTCGGTGAAATTGCACCGGAGAGTATGCCGTTTCCGGCGCTTCGTGCCGCGGCCGCCGCGCCGCGCGCGCGACGAGCCGGCTCCGAGGCCCTCCTCCCTGCCCCGCGCCGCCCGTAGTAGCATCGGACACGATGCACACGTGGATCTGGTTCGTGTTCCTGGCGGTGGTCCTGATCAAGCTCCCGATCGCCGCGCTGATGCTGTGGATCCCCTTCCGCTCCGACGCGGCGCTCGAGTCGCGCGCGGCGGGCGAGTCGGACTCCCCCGGGGAGGACGAGGGTGGCAGCAAGACGCTCCCCGGCGACTTCCGTCACGATCGGCGCCCCCGTGGCCCGGTCCACGGCCGCGGTCCTCGACGTGGGCCGCACGGCGGCAGCGCTCCACCGTCCCCTGCGCGGGTCCGTGCCGCGCGGCGGGGCGTCACGCGCGTCAGAGCTCGTCAGTAACCACGACACCACGCCCCCCGGCCCCCCTCCGGGGCCGCCCTCCAAAAATCTGTTTCCCTCCTACCGCGTTTTGCGGTGGCGCTTACGCTGCTGCCTGGCCGCCTTCGCCTGTGCGCGGCGCTTGCGCAGCCGTCCCTCGGGGTTGCGCGTGCCGCCCGTCACTCCCCCCTCGACCACCGGCGCCACCGAGCGCGCGTCGCGCAGGATGTAGAAGGCGATTCCGCCCAGCACCACGAACAGCGCCACCACCGCCATGATCATCGGGGTGCTCGTGTTCGAGCTCGTTTCCGCGGTGGCGGTCGTCGCCGTGGTCGGAGTCGTCGTCGGCGTGGCGGCCGGCGCCGCGGCTTTCCCCGCGGGAGCCGTTTTCACTTTCACCGCCGGCGCGGTTTTCACGTTCGCGCCCGCTGGCGCAGCCGGTTGCGCCGCCCCGCTCGCCGCCGTCGTCGTGCCGCCGAACAGGCTCGGCGCTGCGCTGGCGCCCGCCACGGGCATGGCGATCAGCGCGAGTAGCGACAGCGTGAGCGCCGGCGCCGCCAGCCGCCTTGCCTTGACGGCATAACACGACGGGAGAGGGGTGGGGTTGTGTGTGTAAGTTTCGCGCACTGTCTAACGATTGCTATACACCGCGTGGATTCTTGATCGCTGCCCGAGCCTGCCGAGGATAGCGCCCCGCGTCGAGCCCGTACAATGCCCAGCCGATGGCACCGAAACAGCGACAGATCCGGATCGAGCAGCGCGGCGCCGCCGACGCGATCCAGGCGCTCGAGCAGCGCACCGACGAGGAGCTCGAAGCTGAGACCAAGTTCAAGTCGGCCGCGCTGGCGATCCTCGGCGCGCGCGCCGCCGAGCGCTTCGACGCGGACCAGGCGCGCTCCTACTTCCAGCGGGCGATCGCCGCCGCCCGCCCGCAGGAGCGGATGCAGCTGCGGCGCATGGCCGACGCTTCGCTGGCGCTCGCCGAGCGCCGCCCCAGCGATCTGCGCGACGCCGTGCAGCGCCTCGGGCAGGAGCCCCCCAGCGGCCGGCAGATGTTCGCGCTGCGCGCGATGGGCCTGCTGCTCCCCCCCGCCTCCGCCGGAATCCTCGCGCGCGTGCGCGGCATCCTCTTGATCCTGCTGCTGGTGATCGCGCTGCTCGTGGTGGGGCTCGGCATCGTCGAGCTCGTCGCGCTTCCCTTCGGCGGGATCGGCCTTGCGCCCGGCATCCTGCTTGGGCTGTTCGTCGCGGCCGCCGGGCTCGCGATCGCGGCGCTGATCGGCCGGCGCCGGCGCGCGCGCGCGCTCGCGGCCGCCCGTGCCCCCAAGGGCTGAGGGCAGGAGCACAGCTGCCGTCGAGGTGGCCCGGTGGAACGGTGGCCGAGCGATGCGGCGACGGGTGCGGGGCTCAGCTCTGCGACAGCGTCGCCTGGCTGATCACCACGGGGTGGACCGGCTGGCCGTCCTGTGGCGGAATCGTCGCGAGCTTGGAGATCGCGTTCACGCCAGCCATGCTCCCCACCACCGTCCCCACCAGCGCATACTGAGGCGGCAGTTCGACTTCGCTCGCCGTCACGATGAAGAACTGGCTGCCCGACGCGCCCGCCGGGTCGGTCGCCGTCTTCGCCATCGCAACCGTCCCGCGCGTGTACTGGAGGCTGGACGGCGGGCGCTCCACGATCGTGTAGCCGGGCCCGCCCGAGCCGTCGCCGTCGGGGTCGCCCCCCTGGATCACGAAGTTCGCCGCCACCCGGTGGAAGGTGAGGTCGTTGTAGAAGCCGCGCCTGACCAGGTAGGCAAACGAGGCGGTCGTTCTCGGCGCGTGCTTGACGTCGAGCTCGATCGCGATCGCCCCGCAGTTGGTCGCCAGCGTCACCGTGTAGCGCTTGGCCGGATCCAGTCGGCCCGTCGGCCGCGGCACGTGTTGCGGGCCCTTCGGCGCGGGCTCGCTCACACGCCGGCAGGCCGCTTCCCCGCTGTCAGTGCTCGCCGGCGCTCGATTCGCGCTCGCGTTCGCGCTGGCGTTCGAGGAGCTCGCGGTGTGGGTGGCACTGCTGCCGCACGCCCCAACTCCAAGGGCAACCGCCAACGCCAACGCCGCCGGCAGGCGGCTCACCACGCGCATGGCCTCTGGCGCTCCCGGTCCCCGCACACGCCGCCAGCTTAGATGCGCGCACCGCCGCCCGCGCGCACTCTTCGCGCGATCTTAATCTTGCCGGCCGACTACGCTAGCGCGGTGTCCGCGTCCGATTTGCGGGGAGCACCCCGTCCGGCTGCCCCACCCTTGACCGCAGAGCGAGGGGCCCGGCCCTCCGTTTGCCTGATCGTCAACCCCGCCGCCGGCGGCGGTCGCGCCGGTCGCGCCGCGCCCGCCGTGGTGGACACCCTGCGCGGGCATGGCCTCACCGTGCGTCGCGAGGACACCCGCGACCTCGACCACGCGCGCGAGCTCGCGCTGGACGCCGCGCGCGGCGGAGAGCTCGCGGTGACGCTCGGCGGCGACGGACTCGCGGGGGCCGCGGCCGACGCGCTGCGCGCCGTGCCCGGGGCGATCCTCGGGGTGCTGCCGGGCGGGCGCGGCAACGACCTGGCGCGCGTGCTCGGGATCGGGCAGAGCCCGGTCGCGGCGTGCGCGGTGATCGCCGGCGGCGTCGCGCGCGAGCTCGACCTCGGCCTCGTCGGCGAGCATACCTTCGTCGGCATCGCCAGCTGCGGCTTCGACTCCGACGCCAACCGGATCGCCAACGAGGCGCCCTCGTGGCTCGGCAACCTCGTCTACGCCTACGGCGCCCTGCGCACGTTGGTCGCGTGGCGCCCGGCGCGCTTCGAGCTCGTGCTCGACGGCCAGCGGCACACGTTCACCGGCTACAGCGTCGGCGCCGCCAACTCGAAGGCCTATGGCGGCGGCATGTACGCGGCGCCCGACGCGCTGCTCGACGATGGCCTGCTCGACATCCCCTACGTCGAGCGGATCTCCAAGCTGCGCTTCCTCACGACGATCCTGCCGAAGGTCTTCAAGGGCACCCACGTCCACGAGCCCTCGGTGCACGTGCTCCGCGGCCGCGAGCTTGCAATCGCCGCCGACCGCCCCTTCACGCTGTACGCCGACGGCGACCCGATCGGCGAGCTGCCGCTGCGCGTGAGCGTGCTGCCCGCCGCGGTGCGGGTGCTCGTGCCGGCCGACAGCCCGTTGGGCCGGCCGGGTCCCGCCGGCGGTGCTCGCCCGGAGGATGTGGATGTGGACGCGGGCTCCGCCGCGGGCCCATCCAGTGGCGGGCCGTGAGCGGACCGCTCGGCCCCAAGCTCGCCCTCGCCCGCGCCGCCGGCTCGCTCTCGCGGCTGCGCGGCGGCGGTGCCACGAGCGTGCCGGGGAAGGTGTTGCTGCGCCTGCAGCCGGACGCGATCGGCGTGCTCGGGTCCCGCCTACGGCGAGGCAGCGTGCTGATCTCCGCCACCAACGGCAAGACGACGACGGCCGCGATGGTCGCCGCGATCCTCGAGCGCGCGGGCGTGCGGCTCGTGCACAACCGTGCCGGCGCCAACATGGCCGGCGGGATCGCCTCGACGCTGCTCGCCGCCGTGCACGGACGTGGTGCGATCGACGGCGAGCTCGGCCTGTTCGAGGTCGACGAGCTGTGGCTGGCGCAGCTCGCCGCGCAACTGCGCCCCCGCGCGCTGCTGCTCGGCAACCTCTTCCGCGACCAGCTGGACCGCTACGGCGAGCTCGAGACGATCGCCGACAGTTGGGCCCACACCGTGCGCGACGTGCTTGGCAGCGATGCGCGGCTCGTGCTCAACGCCGACGACCCGGTGGTCGCCGACCTCGGCCGCGAGCGGGCGGGTGCCGTGGCTGGCGCAGCCACGGCTGTTGGAGGCGCGATTGGTGGGCCGGGCCCCGTGTACTTCGGCGTGGACGACGACTCGCTCGCCCTCCCCCACATGGCCCACGCGGCCGACGCCAAGCACTGCCGCAACTGCGGCGCCCCCTACCTCTTCGAGGCCGTCTACCTCGGCCACCTCGGGCACTACCGCTGCCCCCCCTGCGGTCAAGCCCGCCCGGTGCCCACGGTACGCGCGACCGACGTGCACCTGCAAGGAGTACGTTCCGCGCGCTTCACCCTGCACACTCCCACGGGCACAGCCGAAGTCGCACTGCCCCTGCCCGGCCTTTACAACATCTACAACGCACTCGCCGCCGCCGCGCTCGCCCATGCGCTGGCAGTGCCGCTGGAGGGGATTGTCGCCGGCCTCGAAAGCACCCGGGCCGCGTTCGGCCGCGCAGAGAGTGTCACGATCGGAGAGCCCGCCAACCCCCGCGAGCTGCGCATCCTGCTCGTCAAGAATCCCGCTGGTGCCAACGAGGTGCTGCGCACGCTTGCCCTGGAGCCCGGCGATCACGATCTGCTCGGCGTGCTCAACGACAACATCGCCGACGGCCGCGACGTCTCCTGGATATGGGACGCCGACTTTGAGCTGCTCACCGGGCACTTGCGGCGCGTCACGTGCAGCGGTACCCGCGCGGCGGAGCTCGCGGTGCGTTTGAAGTACGCCGGCATCGAACCCGAGCGCATCCGCGTACAGCCCGATCTCGCCGCCGCTCTGTCGGCCGCACAGGCCGATGTACCACCGAACGGGGCGCCGCTGTACGCGCTGCCCACCTACACCGCGATGCTCTCTCTGCGCGAGCTGCTGAGCGCCGGCGGCCACACCCGGAGCGCCCTCACGTGAGCACCCTGCGCGTCTGCGCGCTCTACCCCGACCTGATGAACATCTACGCCGACCGCGGCAACCTGCTCGTACTCGAACGCCGCTGCGCCTGGCGCGGGATCGGCTTTCAGTTGACCCCGTGCGGGCTGGGCGAGCCGCTCGATGAGAGCGCCCACGACCTCTTCTACCTCGGCGGCGGCCAGGATCGCGACCAACGCCTCTGCGCCGATGACCTGATCGCGACCAAGCGCGAGGCGCTGCACGCCGCCGCAGCGCGCGGAGCGGTCGTACTCGGGGTCTGCGGCGGCTACCAGCTGCTGGGGCGCTCCTACCAGCTCGGCCCCGGCGAGGAGCTGCCGGGGGTCGAGCTGCTCAACGTGCGCACCGTGCGCGAGGACGACCCCCGCCTGATCGGCAACGTGGCGATCGAGGTCTCGCTCGACGGAATTGGTGAGTGCGTCCTCGCCGGTTTCGAGAACCACGGGGGACGCACCTACTTGGGCGCGGGCCAGTCCCCTCTGGGGCGCGTACTGAAGGGTTATGGCAACGACGGCCGCAGCGGCTTCGAGGGCGCGAGCAGCGGCAATGTGATCGGCACCTACCTGCACGGTCCGCTGCTGCCCAAGAACATTTGGTTCGCCGACTGGTTGATTGCCACAGCGCTAGGGACCGATGTCGCTGAGCTCACGCAGCTCGACGACGCCCTTGAGGAGCAGGCCCATCGCGGTGCACGCCGGGCTGCGGGGGTGTAAGCGAGCGCCCTCAGGCCACCGCGAACCGCGCGAAGCGCGGGGCCAGCCGCGCCGGGACCAGCGCGCGGACGCGGACTCCCTCGGGGGTGTCGCGACGGGCTAGCTCGCCCGCGACCTCGTGCAGCTCCGCGAGGCTCGAGCCGCTGGCGTAAGGGACGAGCAGGTCGAGCGGGCAGAGCATGTGGCGCAGCTCGGACTCGATCCGCGCGGCGAGCTCCTCGAGACCCTCGCCGCCGGCCGCACTCAGCAGCACTGCCTCGGGGTGGCGCAGCCGCAGCTCCCGCCGTGCGGCCTCATCGAGCAGGTCGGCCTTGTTGAGCACGAGCACGCGCGGCGAGGAGTCGGCGCCGATCTCGGCGAGCACCTCATCGACAGCGTGGCACATCGCCTCCATCTCACCCTCGGCGGCGGAGGCGTCGAGCACGTGCAGCAGCAGGTCGGCGCGGATCGTCTCCTCCAGCGTGGCGCCGAAGGCGTCCACCAGCTGGTGGGGGAGCTTGCGGATAAAACCGACGGTGTCGGTGATCAGGTGGGGGCGGCCGCCGATGTGCACCGTGCGCGTGGTTGGGTCCAGCGTGTGGAAGAGGCGATCGCGCACGCGCCGGTCGCGCTCGGCCTGATGATCGGGACCCACCCGCCCGCCGCGGCCGTACGCCTCCGTCAGTGCGTTCAGCAGCGTCGACTTGCCGGCGTTGGTGTAGCCCGCGAGCGCGATCGTCGGCAGCGCGGCGCGCTCGCGCTCGGCGCGCATCACCGCGCGGGTGCCGCGCACGTGCTCCAGGCGCCGGCGCAGCGCGGCGATGCGATCGCGCGCGAGGCGGCGGTCGGTCTCGATCTGGCTCTCGCCCGGGCCCCTCGTGCCGATCCCGCCGCCGAGGCGCTCGAGGTGGCTCCACAGGCCGCGCATCCGCGCGAGGTTGTATTCGAGCTGGGCCAGCTCGACCTGCAGCTTGCCCTCGGCGGAGGCGGCGTGGGCGGCGAAGATGTCGAGGATCACGGTCGTGCGGTCCACCACCGGTATGCCCAGCTCAGCCTCCAGGTTGCGCTCCTGGCGCGGGGTCAGCTCGTCGTCGCACGCGATCACGTTCGCGTCGGCCTCCTGCGCGGCCTGCTTGGCCTCGGCCACCTTGCCCGGCCCCAGGTAGGTGTTCGGGTGCGGCTGCTCGCGGCGCTGCACCAGCTCCCCGACCACCGCCACGCCCGCGGTGCGCAGCAGCTCGCCGAGCTCGCGCACGCTGCTGTCGTCCGCGCCGGGGAGCGCGGCGATGCAGAGCGCGCGCTGGCGCGCGCGGGGCGCTGTCACATCCATTCACCCCCAGTCTAGGCGAGCGACGCCAGCCGCTGTACGGCCTCGGCGAGGCGATCGTCCGGCGTGGTGAGCGAGATCCGGAACCAGCCCTCGCCGCTCGGGCCGTAGGCGCTGCCGGGCGAGATCACCACGGCGGTGCGCTCGAGCACGTGCTCGCAGTAGGCGACCGAGCTCTCGAAGCCCGCGGGGACGGGTGCCCACACGTAGATCGTGCCCTTCGGTGGGGTGACGTGCACGCCGGCTCGGGCGAGCGCGTCGCAGACGAGGTCGCGGCGGATACGGTAGAGCTCGTTCATCGAGGCGACCTCGGCGTCGGCCTCCGGCGAGAGCGCGGCGATTCCCGCGAGCTGCACGGCCTCGAATAGGCCGGAGTCGATGTTGGTCTTCAGCCGCCAGTAGGTCTCGACCGCCTCGCTGTTTCCGACCACGGCCGCGCAGCGCCAGCCGGTCATGTTGTAGCCCTTGGAGAGCGAGAACACCTCGATCCCGACCTCCTTGGCGCCGGGGGTCGCGAGGAACGAGCCCGGGCGGTGGCCGTCGTAGGCGATCTCCGAGTAGGAGTTGTCGTGCACGACAAGGATTCCGTGCTCGCGCGCGAACGCGACGACGCGCTCGAAGAAGAGCTCGGGCGCGAGCGCGCCGGTTGGGTTGTTGGGGTAGTTGAGGTAGATCAGCTTCGCGCGCCTCAGGTCGGCGGGGGCGATCGCCTCGAGGTCGGGGACGAAGCCGAGCTCGGGCAGGAGCGCCAGCGGCACGGGGTCGGCGCCGGCGAGCAGCGGCCCGGCTGTGTACACCGGGTAGCCGGGGTCGGAGGCGAGCGCGGCGTCGCCGGGGTCGAGGAAGGCGAGGTTGAGGTTGAAGATCGCCTCCTTGGCGCCGATCGCGGGGATGATCTCGCTCGCGGGGTCGAGCTGCACGTCGAAGCGCCGCGCGTAGAAGTCGCTCACCGCTTCGCGGAAGTCGCCACGGCCGCGGTTGGAGGGGTAGCGGTGGGTCTCGGGCTCGGTGACGGCCTCCTGCATCGCCTCGACGATCAGCGCGGGAGTCGGGCGGTCGGGGTCGCCGATGCCGAGGCTGATCACGTCCACCCCCGCGGCCTGCTTGGCGGCGATCTTGCGCTCCAACTCGGCGAACAGGTACGGCGGGATGCGGCTCAGGCGCTCACTCGGTCTCATGCAGCTCCTTCAGGAAGTCGTCGCTCAGGCGGCCCTCGTGCACGGGCCGTGCCCAGCCTGTCAGATGCACCTGCAGCTGCGCTCCCACCTCGACCTGCAGCTCGCCACCGTCGAGGGCGACGGTGACGGTGCTCGACTCGTGCACGTTGCCAGCGGATTTGTGCCCGGCATGTCCGGTGGCGCCCGCCGGCAGGCGCAACGCGTCGCCGTCGTGCGCCGGCGGGGAGCGGCGGTGGGCCAGGACATGGGCAACCGCGGCGCCGGTGGCGCCGGTGCCGGAGGAGAGCGTCTCCCCCACTCCGCGCTCGAAGATCCGCGTGCGGATGCGAAACGGTTCGGTCTCGGTGTACCAGGAGACGTTGGTACGGTGGGGGAAGAGCTCGTGGTCTTCAATCGCGGGGCCGATCGCGGTCAGGTCGAGCGCCAGCAGCGCCTCCAGGTCCTCGACGTGGATCGCACACTGGGGGTTGCCGATCGAGACGTGCTGGAAGCGCCAGCGCCGTCCACCGGCGCTCAGTTCGCCGTGGCCGTCGGGAGAGCCGCTCGGGAAGCTCGGCGACGTCAGCGACGCCGCGCCCATATCGATGCGGCAGCTGTGGGGACTGAGGATCGTCGGCGTGATCGCCCCCGCGGCGGTGTGGATCGAGAACACATCCTCCTCGGTCCAGCCGTGGCGGCGCAGGTAGAGCACGGCCTCGCGCGCGCCGTTGCCCGAAAGCTCCGCCTCCGACCCGTCGGGGTTGTAGATCGACAGCCGCGCGACGAACTGTGGATCGTCGCTGGGGGCGAGCAGCAGCACCCCGTCGGCGCCGACCCCGAAGTGCGGCGCGCAGAGCTTGCGGATGCGCGGCGGGGTGAGCTCGAACGGCAGCTGCGCACGCTCCATGATCAGGTAGTCGTTGCCGAGCGCCTGCCACTTCTCGAACCGCAGCGGGCGTATCTCGGCGGGGGCGGTCATACGCCGCCCGAGTTTATGCGCTCACCCGGTTGGAACGGTGCCATCAAGCGGCATCCCGGCGATCTCGGCGGCGACATCCTCGGGCGCACGAGCGGTCACGTCGATCAGCTGCACGCCCGCGAGCTTGCGCATCCACGAGAGCTGGCGGCGGGCGTAGTTGCGGGTGCGGCGCTGCATCGCCTCGACGTCGCCGGCGAGCAGCTCCTCGAAGCCGAGCGCCTTGCGCGCGGTGATCGAGGCGCCGGCGGCGTGGGCGCGCAGCACCTCCTCGCGCACCCCCGCGGCGAGCATCCGCTCGACGCGGGCGTCGATCCGCGCGTACAGCTCCTCGCGCTCCAGCGTCAACCCGACGAGCAGCGTGGGGCGCCGCACGTCTTCGCTCCACAGCTGCGATGGACCCTCCGGCGGGGGCGGCCTGAAGTCCAGGTCGGCAAGCGCCGCGCGCAGGTAGAGACCGGTGCCGCCGACGACGATCGGGCGGCGGCCCCGGGCGAGCAGCGCGTCGATCTCGGCGTGCGCCAGCTCGGCATACTCGCCGGCGCTGAAGGAGGCGTCGAGCGGCACGAAGGAGACGAGCCGGTGTTCGAGCGCGGCCCGCTCGGCCGGTGAGGCGACGCCGGTGAGCGTCTCCAGGCCGATGTACACCTGCAGCGCGTCGGCGGAGACGGCCACGGGATCCTCGCCGGCAGCGCGCAGCCGCGCGGCGAGCGCGACCGCGACAGCGGTCTTGCCCACGCCGGTGGGGCCGAATAGCGCGATCACTCGCATTCGCGTAGGCTGACAGCTCAGTGAGGATCTCGGGATCGACAGCGCTGCTCACCGGCGCCACCGGCGGTCTCGGCGAAGCGATCGCCCGCGAGCTGGGCGGGCGCGGCGCAAAGCTGATCCTGACGGGCAGGCGCACGGATGTGCTGGAGGGGTTGGCGAGCGAGCTCGGCGCGCGCGCGCTGGCCGCTGACCTGGCCGACCGCACCGCGGTCGATCGCCTGTTGAGCGAGGCGGGGGCGGTGGACATCCTGGTCGCCAACGCGGCGCTCCCGGGCGCCGGGCGCCTGGATGAGTTCGAGCTGGAGGAGATCGACCGCACGCTGGAGGTGAACCTGCGCGCCCCGATCGCGATGGCGCACGCACTGGCGCCGGCGATGGCGGCGCGCGGCGCGGGCCACCTGCTGTTCGTCTCCTCGCTGTCGGGGAAGGCGCCGACCGCGATGACCTCGCTGTACAACGCGACGAAGTTCGGGCTGCGCGGCTTCGCGCTGGGGCTGCGCCCGGAGCTGCGCGCGCACAACGTCGGCGTCTCCGTGGTGTGCCCGGGCTTCATCCGCGACGCGGGGATGTTCGCGGGCACGGGCGCCAAGCTTCCCCCGGGGTCGGCACGCGCAGCCCCCACGACGTGGGCCGTGCGGTGGCAGAGGCGATCGAGCACAACCGCGCCGAGGTCGACGTCGCGCCGCTGCCGCTACGCCTCGGCACGGCGTTCGCGGGCGTCGCCCCCGGCCTCGCGGCGAGCTTCACCCGCCGGACGGGCAGCGACAAGCTCGCGGCGGAGATCGCGGCGAGCCACCACGCGAAGGGCTAACCGGCGCGCGCTGGCCGAAACGGGGATGCGAGCCGCAGGCGAGTGTCTCCCGGCTTCGGCAACAGCTCCTCCCCGGCGAGCGTCTGCGAGGTGGCGGAGTCGATCCGCACCTGCGTCAGATCCCCGGGGGCGGAGAGACCGGCGAAGTTGACGACCTTGTTGTGGCGGGTGCGCCCCCGCAGCCGCGAGGCGTCGGTGCGCGATGGCCCTTCGACGAGCACCTCCAGATCGCGCCCGACGAAGCGCTGGGCGCGCTCGCGCGCGTGGCGTTGCACGGCCTCGACGAGCCGCTCCATGCGCTGCACCTTGATGGGGTGGGGCACGAGGCCCTCCGTGAGCGCGGCGGCCTCGGTGCCGCGGCGGGGAGAGAAGAGGAAGGTGAAGGCGCCGTCGTAGCGGACCTGCTCGACGAGCGAGAGCGTCTGCTCGAAGTCCTCCTCGGTCTCACCGGGGAAGCCGACGATGATGTCGGTCGTAAGCGATACGTCGGGAACGTGCTCGCGGATCAATGCGACACGGTCGAGATACCGCTCCCTGTCGTAGGTGCGGCGCATCGCCTTGAGGATGCGCGAGGAGCCGGATTGCAGCGGCAGATGAATGTGCTCACATACTGTTCGCAGATTGGCATGCGATCGGATCACATCTTCGCGCATATCCTTTGGATGGGGTGAGGTGTAGCGGATGCGCTCGAGGCCCTCGACGGCGTCGAGCGCGTGCAGCAACTCGGCGAAGCTGCGCGAGCGCCGCCCCACTGACCTACTCCCTCCCTCACGCCCGGGTCCCGGCGCGGCCGTGGGGACACCCAGCGCGATCGGGGCAGCGGCAGGCTCGCGCAGGTCGCGCCCGTAGGAGTTGACGTTCTGGCCCAGCAGCGTGACCTCGCGCACCCCCTCGGCGGCCATCGAGCGGACCTCGGCGACGAGCTCCTCGAAGGGCCGGCTGACCTCGCGCCCGCGCGTGGAGGGGACGATGCAGTAGGAGCAGCGGCAGTTGCAGCCGACGCTGATCTGCACCCACCCCTGGAAGGGCCGCTCGCGGTGGGCGGGCAGGCGCCCGGTGAAGCTCTCGAACTCGAAGTAGCCCTGCGCGGTCAGCGACTCGGAGGTGAGGAACTCGGCGAGGCGGTGGACCTGGCCGGGGCCGAAGGCAACGTCGACGAACGGGAAGCGCTCGAAGACCTCCTCCTTGACCGACTGCGCCCAACACCCCCCCACCCCGACGATCCGCTCGGGTCGTTCGAGCTTCAGCCGCTTGGCCTCGCCGAGGTGGGCGATGAAACGGGAGTCGGCCGACTCGCGGATCGAGCAGGTGTTGAAGAGGATCAGGTCGGCCTCGGCGCGCGCGGCGGCCTCGCGGTAACCGAGCGACTCGAGCATCCCCTTCATCCGCTCGGAGTCGTGCTCGTTCATCTGGCAGCCGAAGGTGGTGACGTGGTAGCGGGGCATTGAGACACAGGGTACCCGGCACGACACCACCTCTGGTGCCCTCCGCGGCCTGCAACCCACAAAAGGCAATCCGGCCGCCGAGGATGAGCGCGCTTACGCCGCGACGCGCTCCCGCTGAGCCTCAGGCACGGGCGCGACCTCTGGCGGCGCCTCCAGCCCACCCCCCTTGACGGGGGCCTCTACGGACTCCTGCGGAACCGAGGGGCCCTCGGGCGAGATGCCGCGCGCGGCGAAGATCTTCGCGCGGATCTCCTTGGCGATCGCGGGGTGCTCGTCCAGGTAGGCCTTTGCGGCGCCGCGGCCCTGGCCGAGGCGCTCGTTGCCGTAAGAGAAGAAGGAGCCTGACTTGGTCACGACGGAGTCCTCGACGCCGAGGTCGATCAGGCAGCCGGAGGAGGAGATGCCCTGGCCGAACTCGATGTCGAACTCGGCCTGGCGGAAGGGGGCGGCGAGCTTGTTCTTGACGACCTTGACGCGCACGCGATTGCCGACCGCCTCGGTGCCATCCTTGAGCGTCTCGATGCGCCGGATGTCCAGGCGCTGGGAGGCGTAGAACTTCAGCGCGCGCCCGCCGGGCTGGGTCTCGGGCGAGCCGAACATCACGCCGACCTTTTCGCGGATCTGGTTGGTCAAAATGCAGAGCGTCTGCGTGCGGTTCAGGTTGCCGGCGATCTTGCGCATCGCCTGGGACATCATCCGCGCCTGCGCGCCGACCGTTTGGTCGCCCATCTGCCCCTCCAGCTCCACCCGCGGGGTGAGCGCGGCGACGGAGTCGATCGCGACGACATCAATCGCCCCGGAGCGAACGAGCATGTCGGCGACCTCCAGGGCCTGCTCGCCGTAGTCGGGCTGGGAGACGAGCAGCTCGTCGATGTCGACGCCGATCTCCTTGGCGTAAAGCGGGTCCATCGCGTGCTCGGCGTCGATGAAGGCGCACACCCCCCCAAGCCGCTGGGCCTCGGCGAGGACGTGGTAGATCAGAGTCGTCTTCCCCGAGGACTCGGGGCCGAAGACCTCGACGATGCGCCCGCGCGGGACCCCGCCGATCCCGAGCGCGAGATCGAGCGACAGCGCGCCCGTGGGAATCGCGGCGACGCGCACCTGCGCCCCCTCGTCGCCCATGCGCATGACGGTGCCCTTGCCGAACTCGCGCTCGATCTGCGTGAGCGCGCCCTTCAGCGCGGCGTCGCGGGCCTTGGCGGCCTTGTCCTGGTCGGTCGGCATCGGAAGCTCCTCCGGGAATCGGGAAAACGGATCGATCGCAAACGGTAGAGACCGCTCCGGACGGAACACTTGTTCGATTGGGGAAAAAGGGTTGGATGGGTCTTGCGGGCTGAAGCCCGCCGACCGGCGGGTTGCCTTGCAGCACCGCGAACCTCTGCCGCATGGCCCAACCACGCAGGCGTGGCAGGCGGCTCTATTCGACGCGGGGGGCGGCGAGGGAGTGCGTGGCGAGCGCTTCGTACACGGCCTCCGTGGGTGTGAGCCAGGACCGATGCAGGGTCACCGTGCACGGCGTGAAGGAGAGCCGCGGCGTGGGCGGCAGGCCGCGCTCGCCCGGGGCCTCGGAGGGGCGCATGCGCGCGACCGTGACGTGCGGGCGAAAGCGACGACGGGTACGGCCATCGGCGCCCCGGCCGGCGGGTAACGTGGCGGCCGCCACGCCGGGCTCGCAGACCCCCGCAAGCGCGGCGGCGAGCGCTCCGTGCAGCCCCTCGAGCGCACGATCGGGCGTGTCGTGCAGCTCCACGGCGAGCGAGCGTGGGTGGCGCGGGGGCAGCCACAGCGGCGCCCCGAACGAGAGCTCCCCGATCGGCGGGGCCTCCGCACAGGCCACGGCGAGCGCGTCGCCGAGCGCGTCGATCTCCCCCACGGGCCGGTTGCCGAGAAAGCAGAGCGTGACGTGCAGCGTGTCGCCCCCGAGCAGCCGCAGCTGGCGCGTGGGCAGCGGCCGCGTTTCCCGGCGCCGGCCGGGAGCGCGCACGACGCCCCGGTAGGCCATCACGGAGGGCCCGCGCGTGGCGGCGGGGGCGGCGGGTCCGCCGTTACGCACGCTCGCGGCGGCGGTGCGCGCCCACCCCAGCAGCTCCGAGCGCGCGTCGGCGGGCAGGTCGAGCGCGACGAACAGCCTGGCTTCGGCGCCGCGGGTCATGAAGGTGATGATTGCAACTGCGGGCGCGGGCCGAGGCGACGCGAACGCCCCATGCAGACGATGCGTCGCGCTCCATACTCGAAGTGGCCGGCGGGAGCGCCGGCTATGTCAGACCGGCGCCCCCGCTCGGCGGGATCCGAATGCGTGGAGAGGAGGTCACGATCCGGACTCTCTGCGGTCGCCTGGAAAGTCGGTAGGGGCGCCCGAGAGCTTTTAGAAGCGTACAGTGGCAGGCTGCCACATCTGTTGTTCTGATCCGAGCTGTGCTCCTCCAGTGTCCGTCGATCTCTTGGAAAGCGTAGGCATACCTGTACCACGCGCGCAAGGACGATACAAGGGACTGTTTCTGACTCGCCGGGCAACCATGGGCCGGGTGAGCGACACCACGGGGCCGACGGGGGCACCGACGAGGTTAAGCTCGGCGCCCCCGGCCGGCCGGATCCGAATGCGTGGAGAGGACCGACATGACACACGATCCGGATTCTCCGCGGGCGCGCGCGAGAGGGACGCGACGCCCGAGAGCCTCAGTGCCCGTTACTATCGCTTTTCCTGTTGCTCCCCTTTGTGACAGATGCCTCGGCCCGGCACTCGCCTTCATGCGGCAGGTGCCCAGTGCCCGGCTGATCGACTTCATTGCTCTACGGCACCCGGTCGGCCATCAGACGAGGGGCGACTCTTGGTACCGCACTGGCTGTTATACCATATGTCAGGACAGGTTTGTAGAACCTTCCGTTGTTTTTTCGTCGCCTAGGCCACGGTCGAGGGCCAGCGGGGGGCCGACGAGGTGCGTATCGGCGCCCCCCGTGGCCGGCCCGAATACTTGCGAGAGGAGGGCCACGATTCGGATCCCCGCGGACGCCGGGAGATGTGGCGCCTGAGAGGTCTTCGCGAAGCCAAGCGCTAGTTCTTCCGCTTGCGCTTTCCGCCCTTCTTCTTGGTCTTGTGCTTGACCTTCTTCTTTGGACAGCCGGTGATCGCGACTTTGGTCTGCTGGTCGATCACCGCCCCATCCTGGGCCACCAGTTCGGTCGGCATCGTCAGCGAGCCCGACTTGCATAGGTTGGCGCCGTTCGCCGTGAGCGCCGAGTAGGGCGCTCAACGGGTTAGGCAGCACCGGGGTGTCCGTCGTCGCTTCGCCGACCCTGAAGGCGGCCGGGCAGTTCGCGGGGTTGGCCGCGAAGGTCTGTTCCGTACAGGCCTTCTGCAGTGTGCCCAGGTGCGCCGGCAGCTTCGCGGGCAGGCTGACCTTGACCTTGGCGATATTGGCCTCGGACGGATTTGTTTGGAGTCCTCAAGGAGGCCGACGGGGGCGCCGAGCTGTCGGCCGGCGCCCCCGGTCGGCTTGTCCGAATGCGTGGAGAGGGGGTCACGGATCCGGATCTCCGCGGGCGCCTAGAGAGGGAGGGTCGCCCGGGAAGCTCTTGCAGGCTTGTCTGTCTATGCACCGCGATCTACTTCTTGTGCTTCCCGCCCTTCTTCGCCCTGTGCTTGGGTTTCTTCTTCGGGCAGCCCGTGACCTTCAGCTTCGTGCTCTGGTCGATCACCGCGCCGTCCTGGGCGACCAGTTCGGTCGGCATCGTCAGCGTGCCGGCTTTGCAGAGGTTGGCCCCGTTGGCCGTGAGGGCCGAGTAGGGCCCCTCGGGGAGCTTCAGCTCGAAGCTCGAGAAGGGCGCGTCGGGCACCGCGTTGAAGGTCGAGGTGAGGACGCCCTTTTTGGAGATCGCGGTTTCGCCGTGCAGGTCGATCGTGACGTTGTCGCCCCTGAGTTCGATCACCAGTTCGGGGTACTTCGCGCCGCCGTGGGAGACGAAGTACGCCGGCCCGCCCAGCGGAGCGGGCAGCACCGGCGTCTTCGCTGTAGCCTCGCCCACCATGGAGGCGGCGGGGCAGTCCGCGGGATGCGCCGCGAACGTCTGTTCCGGGCACGCCTTCTGCAGCGTGGTCAGCCGCGCCGGCAGCTTTGCCGGCAGGCTGACCTTGACCTTGGCGATATCGGCCTCGGTCCCCTGCGGGGTGCTCGGGTAGGTCACCGTCGTGTCGAGGCTCGCGCCGTCCACCCGCGAGCTGTGTCCCGACGTCGACACGGCGAACGTTGGTTTGAAGGCCAGCGCCGCACAGTCGGTGATCTGGAAGGGCACTTCGAGCGAGGCGGAGGCCCCTTCGGCGCTCGTGAGGCTCCCCGCGATCTTCAACGGATTGCAGTCAGTCGGGTTGAACGTGAAGTTCGAGCGGTTCACCGCGACGTACACGTGCTTGACCTGCAGCGGGATCCCTTCGAGGATCGTCGGGATCGAGCCTCCTTCGCCCGGAGAGTTGGTCGTGACCGTCAGCGCCGTCGTGACCGGGTTGACCTCGATCCTGGCGCGCACGACCAGGCAGTCGCAGGCGGGGCTGCTGTGCTTCGTGTGCTCGAGGTCGAACGGCCCAGCCTTCGCCGGCTCCTCGATCGACAGCCCGTACGGCGCGCCGTGGTAGGGGCCGGTGATGAACACCTTGCCACCGCTCACGCTGTAGGGGTCGCCGCCCAGGCCAACGCTGACCGTCGTTTCGCCGATCTTGCTTTCTTCGCCACACGCCCCTTCGCTGGCCTGCGGTTCTTCGCAGAGCTTGACGCTGGAGAGCATCCCCAGCAGCCCCGGCGGCATATGCAGCTGGAGCCCCTGCAGCTGCTGGTTGCCGTCTTCGCGGCTCATCGTCATCGTGAACGGGCTGAACCCGCCCGCCTGGATGCTCGTGGTCTGGGCCGTCAGGGTTGGGGCGAACGGGAGCGGGTTGGGGCAGGGGCTGCCGTTTAGGCCCGTCGTGATCTTGAACTCCGAGGAGGATTCCGTTGTCGCGTTCCCCGACCACGGCGTAAACGTACCAGTCGTCGTATACAGGCCGCATTGCGATGGCGTGGCCAACGGGGCGCGCTCCCCGCCAAAGAATTCCAGTTCGACGTCTTCATATGGCAGCTGCGGCAGGAACTGTTCCGCTTCCGACCCGCCTTCGAAGGTCGGGTCATGTTCGAAATGGGCCGTCAACTGGCCGGTTTCCGGGTTCTCGAGGACTTCGCCCGCGACCTTCGCTCGCACGCCCGCCCTTGGGTCTTCCGCGTAGATGTACATCGCCACCAGGCTCCCGAACGGGTTCACTTCCTGGGTCGCGAGAAACGCCGCTCCTTCGAGCGGTTCCGGCAACAGCGGTGTCTTGATCTTCACGGTCGCGACCTTCGAGGCGTTCGGGCACGTCGGCGCTTCGGCGCTCTGCAACGCGATCTCGCTCATGGAGCACGCTTCCAGGCCGTCGGCTGCCGCTGGGTTCAGCGTCACGCCGGGGGGCAGCTTTACGGACAGCCCCTTTGCGTCAGACGGCGCCAGTCCTTCGGGCTCCACGAGCGTTTCCTGCGGGAAGTGCTCGTCGACCTTCAACCCTGTCGCGGTGCTTGCCGCGCTCCCATCCGGCCTCACGCTGATTGACGGTTTGAATTTCAGCTTGTTGCAACCGTCGACAGCGATCGCTGGGTCGCTCGCATCGTGCAATTCGTACCACAAAGGAGCCTGCTCCTCCGAAGGGTTTTCTGGCGCTTCCCACGAATCGCCTTCCACTGAAAACTTCAATGGTTCAGCCGATGAATCCGAGCCGCACGATGTCGGCAACGTCATGAAGGGTGCCTTAATCGTATCTTCGGGGCACGTGCCCGCGAAACCGGGTTCATGCTCTGCGCATTCGTATCCCCGCGAGCTGTCATGGCGCGGATCACCTGGCCAACCCCAGATCGTGACATTTGCTGCCAAGAACGCTCCAGTCTGCGTGATGTTATTTGCGCTAACCGTCACACCGTAATCTTCACCGGTTCGAACGGACGTATCCAGGAATACTGGGAAGCCATCCACGTTGAACCCTACCCGCGCCGGCTCACCTGTTGCTGGCACCAGATTGAACACGGGCCTCACGATTGTGGTACCCCGAGGATAACCAAGCGTGACCACTACGACTCCAAGTTGAGCCTCAACTGAGCATTTTTCAGCACTGAACTGCCCTTCACTACACTGCGGGAACGGCGATGGATCGCCGACAAAGCCCGGCGGTAGATCAAACCGTAGATCCTTGGGAAGCGCAGGCTGCACCACCCCGTCCAAAAAGTCAAAGAAGGTTTCTGTGCCGGCATTCAATATCACCGAAGTCGTCCACTGGAATGGGTGAGATCCTGCCTGTGTAGCCACTGATCCATCCACTTCTTCAGGTATGGATTCAAACGATTCTACGCCAAACCGCGGTGACGATTCTGGTCCTTCTACAACAGTCACCGAACCATTGGCCAACACATCCGGTGCCCCACCGCCAGACACACCCACACCATCGGCCAATACCCCCATGTTCCCGTTCACCGTCACGTCGATCTTGATTTCCAGGAGCTGATATGGAGGCAACGTGCCAGCAAAACTGCACAACACTTCCTCAACAGACACCACAAGACATGCTTCTTCCGCTTTAGGAGTTGTATTATATTCGCTTTCATGGCCTGCTGAATAAACCGCGTTGGTCGCTTCGACACCCGCCGGCAATGTAACAGTGAACATAGCTGGATCGCTTTCACCCTTCACTTCTCCATCACCCACATTAGTCGCCGAGACCACGATTGTGCCTTCGCCTCCTTTTGTCAAAGTCGTTGGCCTTGACCCGATATCTAGATGCCACCAGGGAGATACAGTTTCAGCGAACACGGACGCGGCGCGCGCTCCAAACGCAAGGACCAACGTCAACCAAAAGGTCATTATGACCCTCCTTACCAAGAGGGGATTAAATGTAGACTTCATCGCTTGCCCCTCCGGTTGCGGTTGGCTTTCCTGGCCTTAGCTTTCTTCTTATTTTTGATCTTAACTCGTATGCATTTGCCGTGACTCAACTTCTTGCCCTTGGAACATATAGGTACGGTGGATGAAGGCAGTGGCGCGAGATTCCCTGTACCGGAGAACGTTGCGCTCCCAGATGCACCGAAGATCGATGGCTGAGGCGATGGCGCAGCTTTACACGATGATTCGGTAGCACACGATGGCGGCAGAACCACTTCCGGTGAACACGGGGTCGAACCACTGCACACACGCGCGTCGTAAACGTCAAACGCGGTATCCTTGTCTGCCGGCACCAACGGTGCCGAGGTCAAAAAGAACACATCTTCGGCTTCTTCTCCACCAGGACCCGTGCCACTCGCGTCCAAGAACACTGATTCTTCATTCGATGAGCCGGAGGAGATGAGCGCAACGCAACCATCTGTAAGTTCACTAAACGTGGACGAGGATTCCTTACAATTCCGTTCCCCACCGACATTGGCCGGCTCATACTCGTACACATCCACCCGACCATTTGTATCCTGCGGCACCAACGTATCCGCACTATCAAAAAACACTCTTCCATCATTCGACAGATACCGAGATTGGTAACGGGCTACCTTCGACTTCATCGCTGTCCATCCTGGGACACTTCCGGCCAACCCGCGTTCGAGCCAATTCTTCTGACCATCCACAAGCAATGTTTCGCCGCCATTTGCCTTAATAGAATCCAGTACCCCAGCCGGCCGCTCACCAGTCGGATTGCACGACACGCACACCAAACGATCAGACGCTGCGGTAAAGAGATATACCTCCTCCTCAGCTTCACCGCTGCTCGCGTCAGCGTTGTTGTATTCCGTCAACCTCTGGTCTGACATAAACACCAGATAGCGGCCATTTGGAGAAACCCTCGACGTGACCCCCTCGAGATCCCCGGGTATTCCTTTCTGTCCTCCCCAATCATTGCTGTCTTCTTCCGAGAGAACGGCAATGAATACTGGTGGCTCCCATTCCTCTTTTTCTTCATCGTAGTGCAGCATGTAGAGATTATCTTCACCGACTTCAGCTTCTTCTCCCTGTACATTCTTTTCGCCTGTCTTCGTCAACTTACCCTTTGCGACAAAGTAGATATACGAACTGTCATCGCTGCCGGCAAGCACCACACCCGGCTTACCCTGCACGCTGGCATGCCCACCCAGGTCTACCGTCAAATCACTCAAAATACATGACAGCTCCCCATCCAGTCCTTCGACTATTGCACATTCGTACAAATCGGGCTCTTCTTCAGCAGCAGTAGATCCAGCGGTCAACTTTGCTTCGTCGGTGAAGAACACCTTCGACCCGTCGCTATCTGCAAACTGGAAATCTGGGGAAAAGTTTTCGCCGCCGCCCCCCTGGAACGCATCTAGCTGCACCGTCTGGTCATTCGATACATCGCGCATATAGAGATGCTGGGCAGTAGACCAGACGATGCGCGAACCGTCACTCGATATCGCGCCCCTCGCGTTATAGCCTTCCCGTCCTCCGAGATACGCTGGCCTTCCCTGTTCGCCACTCGGTAGCACACTCACGATCTGAAGTTGCCCACCGGCCCACTCCCACATTCCCCCTCCCGAGGTCGCATTCCCTTCTGGGGTCTTGGCCGTCAAAGGCACACCTAGGGAGTGAATGATTATGTGGTCCAGGTCGGTCGTTGCCCCTTCGAAAAAGATCTTGCCACCAAATTCGGTACCTGGTGGCACATTCGCATATTCTTCCAGGCTTGGCTTACATTGTTCGCCCAGCGCTGGGCAGCCCGTCACAAGCGGAAGGTAGCTGCCCTGCGCCACAGTCTCACCATAGATTCCTTGCCCGCCGGGTGAGAACGGGATATTGGCACGGAGGTATACCGTCAATTCGGATGCCTCTGGTGACAACCGCGTCGCCTTTCCTGGTTGTTCGATCGCTGGTTCTTCGAAGGGTTCCACAAAGGCACTAGCCAACTCTGATGAGAAATACTTATACTCCTGACCCGTAGCTTGATAGGCAATATTCGTCGCCACCTTATGGGCCGTTGAGATATCCTGCGAGGACCAGCCACCGTCGGCCTGCCGCACCGACAGAACCTGCGTTTCGTTCGAGTTACCCGCCGCGGCTTCCACCGGACCGACCGAGGTGTAGGTGATTGCCCCGCCATTTTCTGCAGCCTGGATCACCTCCCCACCTTCTTGGAACGGTGGGATTAGAGCGCCATCCTTCGTCGCCGGAGATACTAGTTCCCACGCACGACCGTCTGGCAATGTCAGCGCACCAGCTGCCGACTGCGTTGTAAACTTCTGACCGATGCCATTGGTGGTTTCAGTTCCAGCAACAGCTACCGCTCGATAGTCGTATAGGGTGTCTGCGGAAAGATTCTGGACGTGGGCTTCCAGACGTACGCCGACGCCACCGAAGCACGATCCTGTGCTCCCGGGTACGGCGGGAATACTGGTTGTATATGGAATCTGCGTTCCCAGTTCAAACTTATATGTAGGCTCTGAGTTATTTGGATTAACGCAGGCATGGAGGGTAGCGCTCGTGGTGGACACGTTTAGCACTGATTCTTCCACTACAGTCGGGGCCAACACAGCCGATGCCGTCTCCGGAAGACTCAACAGCATTCCGCCCGCCAATATACAAGCTCCGAGCGCCAAGCTACGAACGGATAACATCCAACCGACTGCCACCCATCGCCAGACCCTCTCTATTTCCGACCACGCTTGCCTCCCTCAATAGCTCACAACCCAAACACAAAGTTCTATGCACGTGGTGCGTGGAGCCTATAGGTTCCACGCACCACCAAGCTAATACTCAAACGTAACTTTATGACAATTTTATGCGCAAATTTCAAGACTTTCTAATGGGTATACTTTCGCGGAACCCGCGATCGCGGATTCGATAAATGCAGCTTCCCCTTCTCCTTTTTCTTTTATTGTAAATGTGGTCTCCGTTAGGAGTTTGTTAGCTGCTTCGCCTTCAAATTTCGTATCCAGCGGTACTCCTTTACCTTCGCCTTTTTCAGAGGTTATTGTGAAAAATTCATTGGTCCCTTTAGGCTCGATTAATGTGTTGACGGGAGTGATTAACCCAATAGTAGAGCCCTTTGTCTTGATTTCGATTTTTTCGGACCCTTTAGTGCAAGTGAATTCAGCAAATAAGGTTTTGGGGTTCTTTGTTGCATTGACTTCGGGGCTTAGTAATATGCCTACCTTTTTTTCGGCTGCGTTGATGTAACCCAGTTTGCCCTGGAGATCAAAGGTTTTAATTTCCCCTTCGTTTGCTCCTTTAGACGTGCATGTATAAGTTTTGAGGGTAATCGTTGCCGTACACCCTGTAAATGAGATTAACACATTTTCGACTTCTTTTGCATTCTTGAACGTGCCGTAGTTGGTCGCCGCTTTGCATTTTACTTCTTCGCCTTTCGACGTTTCAAGCACCCCTTCTGTGGTCTGCTTGGACGAGAACGCTCTCGCGGAACCCGTACCCCTAAATAAGAATTCCGGTTTAGCAGCCGAGGCCGTAGCCACCGCCACCGCGCTCATAACAAACGCGGCCACGAGGCAGAGCCCCATAACCTTCAGAGAAGACCTGATCATTTTAAGTGCTCCTTGGATCGGATTTTGAGTATGCCCATCGTTATCGACTGCGTTGTGCACTGCATAGCAATAACTCCATTGTGGGTAGACGAAACCGGTGCCCTGGCGCCCACCCGTCACAGGCGAGCCACCAAGGCTCCCGGCACTATCGACTTCGGTACTGCGTTCTCGGGTAAAGGCCACCGTTCCCGGGCGTTCGTCTGCTTGGCGAAATGCCCGAGGGTACGGCGTCTTCGACTTCGTTTGCTTCGTTTTTGGTAAAGCTGATTAGTGCCAGGCGCTCGCTTGTCACAGCGACACGCCACGGCGTCTGACGCTATTGGACTTCCTTGTATTCCTGGTCTAAAAGTGACCGTGCTGAGGACCGCCACGCGGTGGCGGGGCCCCTGCTCGGGCCTCATCGACTTCCTCGTGCTTGCGGTAGAGGGTGGGTAATCCAGTACCCGGACGCCGTCTTTTTACGGCAACGCCGTGGTGCCGGCACTATCTAAATGCAGTGCCTAGTCGTCGAACCATCAAGCGCATCTCTTGACGAGGTCAGATTTCGAAACCGCGTGAGTACTGTACCACATGTCAGGACGGATGTGTGGATGTGTCTTCCCGCACTGCGAGCCCCCGCCGACGGTCCCGCGCTCCCGGCAGAAATGACTCAGATAGTGGCTTTCGGGGCGAGCACCTGGCGCACGAGGTGGAGCGCGACCGTGGTGGAGCGCTCGCGGATGTCCTGGCGGCCGCCCGGCAGCCTCATCGCGCGCGCGCGTGAGGCTCCTGGAGCGATCACGCTCAGGCACACCGTGCCCACCGGCTTCTCCGGGGTGCCACCGCCCGGACCGGCAATGCCGGTGATGCCAACGCCCACGTCCGCGCCGAGGCGCTTGCGGGCTCCCTTGGCCAGCGCCTCGGCCACCTGGGGGGAGACGGCGCCGTGGCGCTCGATCAGCTCGGCGGGGACTCCCGCCTGGGCGACCTTGGCCTCGTTCGAGTACGCGACTATGCCCCCGCGCATGTACGCCGAAGCGCCGGGGAGGTCGGTTAGGCGGGCCGCTAGTAGACCGCCCGTGCACGACTCCGCCGTGGCGATCGTGCGCGCGGGGCGCTGTGGCGGGTGGGTCCCATCTCCGACCGGAGCCGGGGGACGCTCGCCTTCGACCGATTCGGGGGACACTCGCTGCGCTCGCATCCCCGAATCGGCCAGCATCCCCGTTCCGGCCAGCAGCGCCGCGACCTGCTCGTCCACGGTACTGCCGTCCTCGGAGAAGAGCTGCTCGATGTGGCGCTCTCGCACCGCGGCCACGAGCGCGTCGTACGCCTCCTGGGCGTCGGGCTCGTAGCGCGTGACGACCTCCACCTCGCCACGTTTCAGGCAGGTGGTCACCTCCAGTCGGTCGAGCTCCACGCCATCGCGCGCGGCAGCCCTCAGCGTCTCGGCGATCTCTGACTCGGGGATCCCGAACAGGCGCAGCGTGCGACGGCGGTACACCGTGGCGCCCGCCAGCGCCTCGCGCAGCGGGCCGGCCGCGCGGAAGTCCTCGCGCACGGCCGCCTCCCACATCGGCTGCAGCTCGCGCGGCGGGCCGGGGAGCACCACCACGGTGGGGCCTGTGCCGCCTTCGCCAGGACCAACCACCAAGCCCGGGGCGGTGCCCACGGGCTCCAGCACCGTCGCGCCCGCGGGGATCGTCGCCTGCTTGCGCGCGCCCTCGCGCATCGCCTCCGCGCTCACGTTGCGCCAGCGCGCGCCGAGGCGCGCGACGATCGCTTCGATTCGCTCCTGCAGCGGCTCGTCCCACACCAGCTCGCGGCCCTGGAACTCGGCCACGACCTCGGCTGTGAGGTCGTCCGCGGTCGGGCCGAGGCCGCCGCTGGTGAGCACCACCGCGAAGCGCTGCTCCGCCATCGAGCGCAGCGCGGCGAGCAGGTCCTCGCGGCGGTCGCCGACGATCGCGATCTGCGCCAGATCTACCCCCAGCTCCTCCAGGCGGTCGGCCAGCCAGGGGCCGTTGCGGTCGGCCACGCGGCCGGTCAGCACCTCGGTGCCGGTGACGACGATCCCCGCGCGCGTGCTCACCCGCTCACCCCCTGCCGACGCTCACTTGCACGTCGGCGCTTCGCTTTCGACCAGGGAGCGCATCCCGGTGCGGGTGATCGCGTAGCCGATCGCGCCGGAGGACGCCGGCACCGTCACCGGCTTGCCGTTGACGATCAGCGTCACTTCGTTGTTGCCGAGCGTCAGTTCGAAGCGGCGCGCATGGTAGATGGGCTCCGGAGTTTCCGGGGTCAGGATTTCGCCCGGGATCCGCTTGCGCCCGCCGTCGCCGATCAGGCAGACGTACACCCGGCCGGTCGGTTCGAGCTTCAGCGACGCCAGCGTCACCGTCGCGCTCGCCGGGCCGGTCGGATGCGCCCGATGGACCCGTTTGGGGTGGGTGCCGCGCGCGCTGCTCGTCGCCGGGATGCTCGGCGGCGCTTTGCTGGAGGGCGAGCCGCCGCTCGAGAGCAGCGCGTACACCAGCAGCACGATCACGATGCCGATCGCGGCGACCGCGCCCATGTAGGCGCGCGAGGGGCCCGTGCGCGGCGGCGGCGCGCCCGGGCCGCGGCGCGCCGCCCCGCCACCGCGTTGGCGGGCGCGGCGGGGGGCGGACACCGTCGTCTGCTGGATCGGCTCGATCCCGTCGCCGGGGTGCTCGTAGTGGAGCTTGTACTCCTCCACCAGAGCGCGGCCGTCGAGGCCCAGCGCGTTGCCGTAGGTGCGCAGGAAGCTCTTCACGAACGTCGGCCCCGGCAGCAGGTCCCACTCCTCGTTCTCCAGCGCGCGCAGGTACTTCGCGCGGATCTTCGTCTGTGCCTCGATCTCCGACACGTCGATCCGCGCGCGCATCCTGGCCTCACGCAGCGTTGCTCCGATCTCAGGCATCGGCTGCACCGGGAGGGGGGTGGTCGAGGCCCGCCCGCCCCGGGCCTGCCCTCCCCCCGCTAAGCGTTGCTCCGATCTCGGGCATCGGTTGTGAAGGCTAGTTGACCGCCCGCTCCTCCAGGGCGGCCAGCACGCGGGGCACGTCCGCCTCGGCGATCAGCACCTGGCGGGGCTTGGAGCCCTCGTAGCCGGAGATCACGCCACGGCGCTCCAGCATGTCGATCATCCGGCCCGCGCGCGTGTAGCCGAGGCGCAGGCGGCGCTGCAGCATCGAGGTCGAAGCGGTCTGCATTTCCGCGACCAGCGCGATCGCGTCACGCAGCAGCGGGTCCTCGTCGGGGTCGCAGTCGTCCGGGCCCGAACCCTCGCCCTCCTTCTCCGTCGGCTCGACCTCCTCCAGCAGCTCCTCGCGCAGCTCCGGTTCGCCCTGGCGACGCCAGAAGTCGGTGAGCTTCGCGATCTGCGGCTCGTCGATGTAGGCGCCCTGGATGCGCTGCAGGCGCGATGAGCCGACCGGGCTGAACAGCATGTCGCCCTGCCCCAGCAGCGACTCCGCGCCGTTCTGGTCGAGGATCACGCGCGAGTCGGTCTGCGAGGAGACCGCGAACGCGATCCGCGAGGGCACGTTCGCCTTGATCATGCCCGTGATCACGTCCACGCGCGGGGACTGCGTCGCCAGCACGAGGTGGATGCCGACGGCCCGCGCCTTCTGCGCGAGGCGGATGATCGAGTCCTCGACGTCGGCGGGGGCGACCATCATCAGGTCGGCAAGCTCGTCGATGACGCAGAGGATATAGGGGAGGGGGGGCTCGCCCCTGGATTGGCGCGCTTTGTTGAGCTCCGGCAGGTTGCGCGTGCGCGCCAGCGACATCGTGCCGTAGCGCTGCTCCATCTCCTTGACGAGGTTCTGCAGCGCGTTGGCGGCCATCCGCGGGCTCGTGATGACAGGCGTGAGGAGGTGCGGGATCGACTCGTAGTGGTTGAGCTCGACCTGCTTGGGATCGACCAGCACGAGGCGCAGCTCGTGCGGGCTGGCGCGCAGCAGCACGCTCGCGAGCATCGCGTTGATCGCGCCCGACTTGCCCGCGCCGGTCGTGCCGGCGACTAGCAGGTGGGGCATCTTCGCGAGGTCGGCACCGATCGCCTTGCCCGCCACGTCCTTGCCCAGCCACACGGTGAGGGGCGACCAGTCCTTGGGTGGCTCCTGGAAGACGTCGCCGAGGCGCACGATCCGCCGCCGCGCGTTCGGGACCTCCACCCCCACCGCCTGCTTGCCCGGGATCGGCGCGAGGATGCGGATGTCGGTCGCGGCCAGCGCGTAGGCAAGGTCGTCCTTCAGCTGTGTGACCTTCGCGACCTTCGTCCCCGGCGCGAGGCGCAGCTCATAGCGGGTGATGTGCGGGCCCGCCACGGTGCCGATCACCTTCGCCTGCACGCCGAAGTGGCCGAGCGCCTCGACCAGGCTCGCGGCGGTGCGCTCCTGCCCGGCGGTGTCCGGGCGCGCCTGCTCGGCGCTGGAGCGCGACAGCACTTTGCCGGCCTCCGGCAGCCGCCACTCGAAGTCGGGGTCGTCGGTCACGCGCTCGCGCAGGCGGCCCTGGGGGGTGAGATCCTCCGGGCTTGCCGCGCGCGGGCCGGCGATCCGCTCGCGCGGCTCCTCCTCCGCCTCGGCGGCCGGCGGCAGCTCCTCCGGCCCGGAGTCCTGCTCCGGGGCCTCCTCGGGCCCTTCCTCGACCTCGTCGTCGGCCCACGGGTCGACCGGCTCCAGCGGTCGGTCCCCGTCCAACGAGGGCGCCTCGACGTGCGTGGCGCGCACGACCAGCTTGCCCGGCTCAGGCTCGGGGGGCAGCAACTGCCCGAAACGGGAATGCTCGCCGGAGTCGAGTGTCCCCCGGCTTCGGTCGGGCTCGGGGGGCAGCAGTGCCTCCAGCGGCGGGCGATCCTCGCTCAACGGCGCCGGCTGTTCGCGCTGCGAGTCGCCGGCTGATTTGCGCTCGGCGCCCACGCGCGCTTTCAGCATCCGCGTGCTGTCCACCATGCCGCTACCGGTCGCGCGCAGCACCGCCGCCAGCGAGGCGCCTGTCAACAGGATCAGCCCCGCCGTCAGCAGGAACACTACGAGTATGTCCACCCCGGCCTGCTGCACCAGTCGGTGCGCCGCTTCGTACACCGCCTGCCCCGCCGCGCCGCCGTGCGCCCGCAGGTAGTCGGAGGACCAGTGCGAGGCATTCGTGCCCTGCCCCGAGCTCACGCCCAGCGTCCCCGCCGCCAGCGCGAGCACGGTCGCGCAGAAGAGGCAGATGCTGCCCGTGCGCAGAGGCCGCATCGCCGGCAGCACCGGGCGCATCAGCATCGCCGCGCCGGCGCCCACCAGCGCGAGCGGGGCCAGCGCCTTCGCGCGTCCCACGCTCCAGCCGAGCGCCACCGCGAGCGCGTGCCCCAGGCGCCCGCCGTCGCCGTCGCCGTACAGCACCACGCCCATGAACACGCCCACGGCGATCAGCGCGAGCGCCAGCACGTCGCGCCGGCGCTGGTCGAGCTCCGGCAGGCGCGGCGGCCACCACGCCGTCGGCCAGCCCCCGCTACGCCTTCGCCGGCGGCTGCGAGCTTTGCCGGCCGAACGGGGGATGCGAGCCGAGGGCGAGTGTCTCCCCGCTTCGGTCGATCTTCGAGCGGCCGGGGTCCTGCGTGTGCTGCCTTTGCGTGTGCCTGCCATCCACCCGCAACTTCGACGCCGGAGCCTCAGACCCTGCCTTGAATGGCCGGCGACGGCTTGCCGAGGAGGCATTCCTGCGAAAAGGCCTTACTATCGCTTTATTGGAGATCGCTTTAGTAGATCGACACAGGGACACCCTATGAACGATTTCTCCCGCGCACCAAGAGTCCTCGTCGTCGAGGACGACGAGGACATCGCCCAGGCGCTGCAGCGCTCGCTGCGGATGGAGGGCTATGAGGTCCGGATCGCGCTCGACGGCGCCTCCGGCCTCGAACAGTCCCACACCTTCGTGCCCGACCTCGTGATCCTCGACCTCGGGCTGCCGAAGGTCGACGGCATCGACGTCGCCCGCGGCCTGCGCGAGCAGGACGACGTGCCGATCCTGATCCTCACCGCGCGCGACGCGCTGGAGTCGCGCGTGGAGGGGCTCGACGCCGGCGCCGACGACTATCTCGTCAAGCCGTTCGAGCGCCAGGAGCTGCTCGCGCGGATGCGCGCGCTGCTGCGCCGCCGGCCCCCGCGCGGCTCCGCGCCGCTGCGCGTCGGCGACCTCTCGCTCAATGCCGACACGCACGAGGTGGTGCGCGGCGAGCGCGCGATCGAGCTGACCCAGCGGGAGTTCGAACTGCTCGAGTACCTGATGCGCAACGAGCGGATCGTGATCTCCCGCCAGCGGCTGCTCGACGAGGTGTGGGGTTATGACCCCTTCTCGCAGACCAACACGATCGAGGTGTTCGTCTCCAATCTGCGCCGCAAGCTCGAGGCCGAAGGCGAGCCCCGCCTGTTGCACACGATTCGAGGAGCAGGCTACGTACTACGTGCGTAATTTTGGGCGGCGGGTCTCGGCGGCGTTCGACCGCCTGCCTAGAGGGTGGCACAGCCCGCCGACGGCGGGCGAGCCGGGCCCCTCTTCTGCCAATCTGGGGAGGCGGCTCTCGACGGCATTCGACCGCCTCCCCATCCGCACCCGCCTGGCGCTCGCCTCGGCGCTGCTGACGTTCGTGATCCTCTGCGGCTTTGCGCTGGTCGTCGGCTCGCTCACCGTGCACCGCGTCCGCTCGGACTTCAACAACGAAGTCGCCGCCTCCGCCGGTGAGCTGGCCGGGCTGCTGCAGATCTCCGTGAGTCGCGGCCAGCACCTCGTCGTCACCCCGAACATCGACGAATACGCCGCGCCCGAGCACGCCGTCATCAGGGTCATCCTCTCCTCCTCCGCGAGCGTGATCGAAAACACCCCCCACGCCCCCGAACTCGATCGCCCCGACGGGCGGATCGCCGGCCTCGAAGGGGGCGTGAACGTCGATGGCTACCGCGTCGAATCGCGCGCGAAGCCGCTGTCGGTCGGCGGCTACGTGGTGATCCAGTACGCCCGCCCGCTCTCCGACGTGCAGCCGACGATCGCGCGGGTCGAGCTGCTACTCGTGCTCGGCACGCTCGCCGGCACCGGCCTGGCGCTGCTCGCCGGGGCGACGATCGCCCGTCGCGCGATGCAGCCGATCGCGACGCTCACCGCGACCGCGGCGGAGATCGCGCGCACGCAGGACTCGAGTGCCGCGATCCCCCAGCCCGAGGCCGACGACGAGGTCGCCGAGCTCGCCCGCACGCTGCAGGGGATGTTGCGCTCGCTCGACGACGCCCACGCCGAGACCGAGGCGATGCTCGACCGCCAGCGCCGCTTCGTCGCCGACGCCTCCCACGAGCTGCGCACGCCGCTCACCTCGGTGCTCGCCAACCTCGAGCTGCTGGCGGAATCGCTGCATGGCGACGAGGGCGACGCGGCGCGCTCGGCGCTGCGCTCCTCGCGGCGGATGCGCCGGCTGGTCGCCGACCTGCTGCTGCTCGCGCGCAGCGACGTCGGCCGCGCCGCGCCCCGCCAACCGGTCGATCTGGCGCGGGTGGTGCTCGACGCCGCCGCCGAGCTCGGCCCCCTGAGCGGCGAGCACGAGCTCTCGATCGACGCCCACCCGGCGATCGTCGCGGGCGACCACGACGAGCTCTTCCGGTTGACGCTCAACCTGATCGAGAACGCCGTGCGCCACACCCCGCCCGGCACCGCGATCCGCGCCTCGACAGGGGTCGCGAGCGCAGGCGCGGTGCTGACGGTCGAAGACAACGGCCCCGGTGTGCCCCCCGAGCTGGCCCCCACCCTGTTCGAGCGCTTCGTGCGCGGGGCGGGCGATCGCGGCGGCTCGTTCGGCCTCGGCCTAGCGATCGTGCGCGCCGTCGCACACTCGCACGGCGGCACCGTGACACTCGAGAACGTGGCGCCTCACGGCGCGCGCTTCGTCGTGCGGCTGCCGCTCGCGTCGGCGGGCGCGGCGCCATCGTCGGCGGGCGAACCGGCGTTGACGCATCGCGCGGCGTAGAGCCCGCTAGAGGCCCGCGAGCCGGGCCCCTCTTCTTTCAATCACACCTCAACCACGACCGGCAGCACCATCGGCCGCCGCTTGAGGCGGTCGTAAACCAGCTGCGCCAGGTCGTCGTGCAGCGTCTGCTGGATCAGGTCCACCTCGCGAATCTCCTCCTTGGCGGCGCGGCCCAGCGACTCCTCGACGGTGAGACGGATCTCCTCGACCAGGCGGCCCGCCTCGTCGAGGAACGGCACGCCGCGGAAGATCACCTCGGGGTCGGCGACCGAGTGGCCGTCCTGCTCGGCGATCGTCGCGACCACGATGAAGATCCCGTCGGCGGAGAGCATCCGCCGGTCGCGCAGCGCCACGTCGGCCATGTCGCCGATCTCCACGCCGTCCACGAAGATCATCCCCGACTGCTCGTGCTCGCCGAAGCGCGCGCCGCGCTCGTCGATCTCGAGCGGCCGGCCGTTCTCGCCCTGGAAGATGTCCTCCGGCGCGATCCCGACCGCCTCGGCCAGCTGGGCGTGCAGGCGCAGCCGCTTGAAGTCGCCGTGGAAGGGCATCACGTAGCGCGGCTGCACGAGGTTGAGCATCAGCTTCACCTCCTCGGCGTAGCCGTGGCCGGAGGCGTGCACGGGCGCGTCGCGCGGCGTCACCACGTGGCAGCCGATGTGGTAGAGGCGGTCGATCGTCTCGTTCACCGCGCGCTCGTTGCCCGGCACCGGCGTCGCCGAGAAGACGACCGTGTCGCCGCCGCGCAGCTGCACCTGCGGGTGGTCGCGGTAGGCCATCCGCCGCAGCGCCGAGAGCGGCTCGCCCTGGGAGCCGGTCGAGATGATCACGATCCGCTCGTCGGGGAAGTCTTCGATCTCGCGCACCCCTACCAGCATCCCCTCGGGCACCTCGATGTGCCCGAGCGTGCGCCCGATGCCGACGTTCTTGCGCATCGAGCGCCCCACCAGCGCGACCTTGCGCCCCAGCGCCTCGGCGGCGTCCACGACCTGCTGCACGCGGTGGATGTTCGACGCGAAGCTCGTCACCACGATCCGCCCCTCGCAGCGCGCGAACGCCTCCTCCAGGTGGGGGCCCACGCCCGACTCCGAGGGCGAGAAGCCCTCGCGATCGACGTTGGTGGAGTCCCCGCACAGCAGCAGCACGCCCTCGCGCCCCAGCTCCGCCAGGCGCGAGACGTCCGCGGCGGGCCGTCGACGGGCGTCTGGTCGAACTTGTAGTCGCCGGTGATCAGCACCGTCCCGAGCTCCGTGCCGAGCGCCACCGCGCTGGAGTCGGGGATCGAGTGGGTCATGTGCACCATCTCCATCGAGAACGGCCCCAGCTCGAGCACCTCCCCCGGCGCCACGTCGTTCAGCTCGACGTCGCGCAGCTTGTGCTCCTCGAGCTTCGAGCGCGCCATCGCCATCGTCAGCGGCCCCCCGTACACGGGCGGCAGTCCGCCGTTCTGCTGGCCGAGCTCGCGCAGCACCCACGGCAGCGCCCCGAGGTGGTCCTCGTGGCCGTGCGTCACGACGATCGCCTCGATCTCGCGCGCGCGCTCGCGCAGGTAGGTGAAGTCGGGCAGCACGAGGTCGATCCCGACCATCTCCGGGGTCGGGAAGCGCAGGCCGACGTCGACCACGACGATTCGCCCGTCGTGCTCGACGACGGTCATGTTCTTGCCGATCTCGCCCAGGCCGCCGAGCGGCAGGACGCGCAGCCCAGCGCTCACGCGTGTTGCTGCGTGCGCGCAGCCGCGCCAGTCGGGGACGGCGTGGCCCCGGCGGGCTCGAGCAGCCCGTGGCGGACGAGCATCGCCCGCACCTCCTCGAGCTCCTCGGCGGTCGCCTGCACGATCGGCAGACGCACGCCGCCGACGTGGTGGCCGAGCAGGTTCAGCGCGGCCTTCGTGCAGGTCGGGCTGGAAGTGAGGAACAGCGTCGCGGTAGACGTCCTGCAGCGAGGCGTCGATCTCGGCCCGCTGCTCGGGCTCGTCGACCATGCGCCGCATCTCGCTCGCCGACGATGTGGCTGGCGACGCAGACGCCGCCCGCCCCGCCGATGTCGAGCGTGCGCGCGAGCGAGCTGTCGTCGCCGGCGTACAGCTGGAGACCGTCGATCTGCGCCAGCTCGTCCGCGTTGGCCTGCTTGACGGCCTCGATGCCGCTCGATCTGCGCGAGCTCGGCGAGCAGCTCGGGGCCGATGTTGGTGCCGGTGCGGGCGGGGATGTTGTAGAGCATGATCGGCAGGTCGGTGGCGGCGGCGACGGCCTCGTAGTGGCGCTTGAGGCCGAGCGGGCTGGGGCGGTTGTAGTAGGGCGTCACGCGAGATGATCGCGTCGGGGCCCAGCGCGCTCGCGCGTTCGGTCAGGAAGCACCGCGTGGCGCGTGTCGTTGGTGCCGGCGCCGGCGACGATCGTCTTGCCGGGCGGGCGCTCGGCGACCGCCAGCTCGATCAGCGCGAGCTGCTCCTCGTCGGTCAGCGTCGCGGCCTCGCCGGTCGTCGCGGCCACCACGAAGCCGTCCGAGCCGTGCGCGGCGAGGTGGTGCATCAGCGCCACGAACGCCTCCTCGTCGACGCGCAGCTGCGCGTCGAACGGCGTCACGATCGCGGTCAGGATCGTTCCCAGGTTCGCCATCGCGGCCATTATCCCACGTCGCCGTCCGCCGGCGATCCGTCCGAACAGCCGAGGTTGCTCGAGGATGACCATCGGACAGCAGGCTCTCCAGCCCACGGTGAGCGGCTGCGCGAGCGCGCGATCCGGCGCACCGCGAGCAGCACCCCGGGCATGAACGACTCGCGGTCGATCGAGTCGTGGCGGATGCTCAGCGTCTGGCCGAGATCGCCGAGGATCACCTCCTGGTGGGCGACCAGCCCGGGCAGGCGCACGGAGTGGATCGGCGGCGCGCGGCCCGCCGCTCGCGGCCGCCATCAGCTCCGCCGTGCGCGCCGCCGTGCCGCTGGGCGCGTCGAGCTTGCGGTCGTGGTGGAGCTCGACGATCTCCGCCTTCGCCATGTGGCGCGCCGCCTCGGCGGCGAAGCGCATCATCAGCACCGCGCCGATCGCGAAGTTGGGGGCGACCAGCACGTTGGCACGCCGGCCGGACCGCTCGCGCAGACGCGCCTGCCAGCTCGCCCAGGTCGAAGCCGGTCGTGCCGATCACGACGTGCACGCCCGCGTGCATGCACTCCAGCGCGTTCTCCAGCGCCGTGTCTGGGCGCGTGAAGTCGACGACCACGTCGGCGCTCGGCAGCACCTCGGCGAGCGTCGTGCCGAGCAGCGGATCGGCGCGACCACTGAGCTGCATGTCCTCCGCGCCCTCCACCGCCGCGCAGACCGCAAGGCCCATGCGCCCCGCCGGCCCCGCGCGACACGCGACACGCGCAGTCCACGCGCCGCACCCGTCACGCCGCGACCGCCTCCAGCGGCGCGAGCGCGCGCGCGCAGCGCCTGCTCGTCCGGGCCGATCGCCGCGACCGACAGCTCCGGCCGCGGAACAGCTCGCGCGGCCAGCTCGCGCAGATCCTCGATCGTGACCGCGTCGATCCGCGCGATCACCTCCTCCACCGAGAGGATCGGCAGGTCGCACAGCACCGAGCTGCCGAGGCGGTTCATGCGCGCCGCGGTGGACTCCATCGCGAGCACCATGCGGCCCTTGGCGTTCTCGCGCGAGCGCTCGAGCTCCTGCGCGTCGGCCGGTTCGCGCACGAAGCGCTCGAGCTCGGCCGCGAGCACCGCCACCGCCTCGCTCGAGATTCTCCGGGCGCGTGCCCACGTACAGCCCCACCTCGCCGGCGTGGGCGTAGAGGTTGGAGAAGGAGAAGACCGAGTAGGCCAGGCCCCGGCGCTCGCGCACCTCCTGGAAGAGGCGCGAGGAGGCGCCGCCGCCGAGGATGTTGTCGAGCACGCGCAGCGCGAAGCGCCGCTCGTCCTCGCGCGCCATCCCGCGGCCGCCGAGGCACAGGTGGTACTGCTCGGTGTCCTTGCGCAGGAAGCGCACGCGCCGCTCGAACGCCGGCTCGCCCGTCGCCCAGTGCCGTCCGCGCGCGAGCTCGCCGCGCGCCGCGGCGGCGCCGATCGGCCTGCGACGACGCTCGCCGCTTCGGCCGCGCGCGCCATCTCCACGAGCGCGTCGTGCTCGACCGAGCCGGCCGCGGCGATCACCACCTCCGCGGGGGTGTAGTGCGCGGCGTGGAAGGCGCGCAGCTGCTCGCGCGTCACCGACCCGACCACCTCGGCGCGCCCGATCACCGCGCGCCCGAGCGGGTGGGCGCCGAAGACCGCCTCGCCGAGCACGTCGAAGACGCGGTCCTGGGGGTCGTCCTCGTACATCGCGATCTCTTCGAGCACGACCTCGCGCTCGGCCTCGAGCTCGCCCATCAGCGGGCGCCACACCATGTCGGCGATCACGTCGAAGGCGCGCTCGAGGTGGCGGTCGAGCACGCGCGAGTACACCGAGGTCGCCTCCTTGTCGGTGCCGGCGTTGAGCTCGGCGCCCATCGCGTCGAAGATCTGGTCGATCTCCTCCGAGCCGTAGCGCTCGGAGCCGCGGAACAGCATGTGCTCGAGCAGGTGCGAGATCCCCGCCTCGGCGTCGCGCTCGTGCGCCGAGCCGGCGCCGATCCAGAAGCCGAGCGCGACCGAGCGCACCGCCGGCAGCGGCTCGCTCACCACCCGGACGCCGGAGTCCAGGGTGGTGATGCGATGGCCGACGTCGTCCATGGCTTCAGCTGAGACGGCGTCCGGCATGGCCGTCCCTGCGGCGAGTGGCGCTCAGATCGCGATCGCGCCCGGAGCCGTGGCGGGGACGGCCGGAGCCGCGCGGGGCCGAATCGCTGCGGCCACGGTCGCGCTCGCCGCGGCCACCCCTCGCGGCCGTTGCGCGAGGGGCCGGACGAACGGCCGGGTGGGCGGGATCCGCCATCCTCCACCGGCGCCAACCGCCGCCAGCTCCTCGACCGTCTTGCCCGCGATCTCCGGGTCGTCGGCGAGGCGCAGGCCGATGCGCCCGCGCTCGCGGTCGACCTCGACCACGCGCACGTTGATCTCGTCGCCTTTGTTGAGCACGTCCTCGACGCGTCGAGATGCGCTCGCCCGGGGAGACGTTGGAGATGTGCAGCAGGCCGTCGGTGCCCTTCGCCAGCTCCACGAACGCGCCGAAGGTGGTCGTCTTGACGACCTTGCCGAGGAACTCGTCGCCGACCTCGACCTCCTTCATCATCATCCGGATGCGCTCCAGCAGCTCGTCGGCGAGCTCGCCGTTGGCCGAGTAGATCAGCACCTGGCCCTCGTCGTTGACGTCGATCTGCGATTCGTACTCCTCCGAGAGGCCGCGAATCGTTTCCCCGCCCTTGCCGATCAGCAGGCCGATCTGGGAGGGGTCGATCTGGATCGTCTGGATCCGCGGGGCGAACTGCGAGAGCTGCTCGCGCGGGGTCTCGATGACGTCGGCCATCTTGCCGAGGATGAACGTGCGCGCCTCTTTGGCCTGCGCGAGCGCGTCGCGCAGGATCTCGAACGTGACGCCCGTGATCTTGATGTCCATCTGCAGCGCGGTGATGCCGCGCTCGGTGCCGGCGACCTTGAAGTCCATGTCGCCGAGGTGGTCCTCGACGCCGGCGATGTCGGTCAGCACGATGTAGTCATCGCCCTCTTTGATCAGGCCCATCGCGATTCCCGCGACGGGGCGCTTGATCGGCACCCCGGCGTCCATCAGCGACAGCGAGGAGCCGCACACCGAGGCCATCGAGGAGGAGCCGTTGGACTCGAGGATGTCCGAGACCACGCGGATCGAGTAGGGGAACTCCTCGATCGAGGGCACCATCGGCGCGAGCGCGCGCTCGGCGAGCGCGCCGTGGCCGATGTCGCGGCGCTTGACGCCGCCCATGCGGCCCGCCTCCCCGACCGAGAACGGCGGGAAGTTGTAGTGGTGCCAGTAGTACTTTTTGGTCTCGAGGCCGAGCGTGTCGATGCGCATCTCCTCCTTGAGCGTGCCCATCGCCACGACGCTCAGCGCCTGCGTCTGCCCGCGCGTGAACAGCGCCGAGCCGTGCGTGCGCGGCGTGACGCCGACTTCGATCGAGATGTCGCGGATCTCGTTCTCCGAGCGCCCGTCGGGGCGCTTCTTGTGCACGGCGATGCGCTCGCGGATGATCGCCTTCTCGAGCTTGTCGAACGCGAGCTGAGCCGCCGCGCGGCGCTCCCTGGCGCTCGCGAGCTCCTCCTCGGAGGCACCCTCGGGCGCGGCCGGGGCGTACTGCGCGAGGATCGCCTCCTCGACGGCCTTGGTCGCGTCCTGGCGCTCGAGCTTGTCCTCGACCTGCGTGGCCGCGTCGAGCGCGCTGCCGTGGGAGCCGCGGATCTGCTCCAGCAGCGCCTCGTCGACGCGCGATCGTCTCGAAGACTTTCTTCTCCTTGCCGACTTTCGCGGCGAGGTCGCGCTGGAGCTGCGCACAGCTTCTTGATCTCCGCGTGGGCGATGTCGAGCGCGTCGAGGATCTCGGCCTCGGGGATCTCGTTGGCGCCCGCCTCGACCATCAGGATCGCGTCCTCGGTGCCCGCGACGATCAGGTCGAGGTCCGAGCTGTTCTCGGCGTCCGCCTGCAGGTCCTCCTCGGAGGGGTTGACGACGAAGTTGCCGTCGATCTTGCCGATGCGCACCGCGCCGACGGGCGTCGGCAGCGGGATGTCGGAGATCATCAGCGCCGCGGAGGCGCCGTTCATCGCGAGGATGTCGTAGGGGTGCACGTGGTCGATCGAGAGCGGGATCGCGACCAGCTGCGTGTCGTAGCGCCAGTCCTTGGGGAACAGCGGGCGGATCGGGCGGTCGATCATGCGCGCGGTCAGCGTGCCCTTCTCGCCGGGGCGGCCCTCGCGCTTGAAGAACGAGCCGGGGATTTTCCCGGCGGCGTACATGCGCTCCTCGACGTCCACCGTCAGCGGGAGGAAGTCGACGTCGCGCAGCGAGCCGGCGACGGCTGTCGCGAGCACCATCGTGTCGCCCTGGCGGACGACCACTGCGCCGGAGGCCTGCTTGGCCATCCTGCCGGTCTCAAACGAGATCTCGCTGCCAGCGATCTCCACGGAGACCCGCGTAACGGCTGCATCACTACTCATATTCTCTGCCTTCCTCGTCCGCCCGTCGGTCGGCGGCTCTGTCTCTTTTATTCTCTGTTCCGAACGTACAAGCAGCTTAGCGGACCGCTCAGGCATTCTTCAGGCCGCCGAGGATCATGTGCGACGCCGGGAGATCGGCGGGCGACGGGGCCTGGTAGCTCCAGCGCACGACCCCGTCGGGGCCGACGATCACGAGCGCGCGCTGGGGGAAGCCGCCCTCGTGCAGCACGCCGAAGGCGCGTGCAGGCCGCTCCCTTGGGCTCGAAGTCCGAGAGCTGCGGGATGCTCACGCCGAGCTTCTCGCGGAACGCCTTCTGCGCCCAGGTGCTGTCGCAGGAGACGCCGTAGATCGACGGCGCCGTCGGCCGTGATCTCGCCGAGCTCGCTCTCGTACAGCTGCAGCTGGTCGGTGCACACGGGGCTGAACGCGAACGGGTAGAAGACCAGCACGGTGGTCTTGCCCCGCAGGTCCTGCTCGGTGAAGCGCTCGCCGCCTTCGCGTGGCGAGGCTGAAGCTCGGAACCTCGGTGCCGGGGTCGAGGACGCTCATCCGCCGCTGTCTACTTGCGCAGGCCGAGCTCTTTGATCAGCGCGCGGTAGCCCTCGAGGTCGGTGCGCTGCAGGTAGTCCAGGAAGCGCCGGCGGCGCCCGACCAGCATCAGCAGGCCGCGGCGCGAGTGGTGGTCTTTCTTCTGCTCGCGCAGGTGCTCGGTGAGGTGGTTGATGCGCTCGGTCAGCAGCGCGACCTGCACCTTGGTGTTGCCGGTGTCGCGCTCGCCGGAGCCGAACTTGGCGGCGATCTCGCGCTTTCTCTCGGTTGTCAACGTCATCGGCGGTGGCACACGGTAGCAGAGCGCGCTCGGTGTGCCGCGATGCTGGGGGCCGCCGCCGTCAGGTACCGGGCGTTTGGCGCCGCGCCCGCCGGGGGTGCCGAGCGGCTCGGCACGTGCTCACGGCTCGGCGAGCACCTCGCGCGTCTGCTCGACGTCGCGGTGCATCTGCTCGACCAGCGCCTCGGCGGTGGCGAAGCGCCGCTCGCCGCGCAGGCGGCGCGAGGAAGTCCAGGCGCAGCTCGCTGCCGTAGAGGTCGCCGTCGAAGTCGAGCAGGTACGCCTCGATCAGCTCGCCGCGGCCGGTGGTGAAGGTCGGGCGCACGCCGATGCTGACGGCGGCCGGGTCGACCCGTCGCCGCGAGGCAGGCGTAGATGCCGTGGCCGGGGCACACGAGCGCCTCCTCGGGGATCAGGTTGGCGGTCGGGAAGCCGAGCTCGCGCCCGCGCTCGTCGCCGCGCACCACCTCGCCCCGCAGCTGGAAGGGGGCGCCGAGCAAGCGCGTCGGCCTGATCCACCTCGCCGGCCAGCACCAGACCGCGGATGTGGCTGGAGGAGACGATCTCCCCGTCCATCTCCAGCAGCGGGTGCACGATCGTCTGGAAGCGCCCGTCGGCGGCCAGCAGCTGCGTGTCGCCCTGCGCGCGGTGGCCGAAGCGGAAGTTCTCGCCGACCGAGACCCGCACGCGCCCCGAGCGCGCCGACGAGCACCTCGTCGATGAACTCCTGCGCGCTGCGCGCGGCGAAGTCGGCGTCGAAGGGGATCACGATCAGCTCCTGCACGCCCAGCGCGGCGATCAGCTCGGCCTTCACTCGAGGCGTCGTGAGCAGCTTCGGCGCGTGCTGGGGCGCGACCACCGAGACCGGGTGGGGGTCGAACGTCAGCACGCTGTCGGAGCCGCGGATCACCTCGCGGTGGCCGAGGTGCACGCCGTCGAAGGTGCCGACCGCCACGCTGCGCGCTCGCCGGCGCTCGACCTCGGGCAGGGGGGTGATCTTCACGCGCGCGAAAGCCTATTGGAGGCGGCGATCGCCGCATCAGAGCAGGGCGAGCGCCTGCTCGATCGCGAGCGGCTCGGGCGGCTCCCACGGCTCGCCGCGCCGCGGCGGGCGGCACGGCATCCTCGACCTTGAACGGCCCGATCGCGGTGCGCCGCAGCTCCACGCAGTAGGCGTCGCTGCAGATCGGCGATCAGCGAGCGCACGTACGTGCCCGAGGAGCACTCGATCAGGAAGGCAGCGCGATCGGTCCTCGCGCCACAGCTGCTCGAAGCGGTGGACGGTGACGATGCGCTCGGGCATCTCGAACTGCTCTCCCCGCCGCGCGCGCTTGTAGGCGCGCTCGCCTCCGATCTTCACCGCCGAGTGGATCGGCGGGCGCTGGCGGATCTCGCCCGTGGGCAGCGGCGGCGGATCGGGCGGCACTCGCCCGGTGTGCGTGATCTCCCCCTCCGGGTCGCCGGTGCTCGACACCGCCCCGAGCTGGGCGAGCGTCTCATAGCGCTTGGGCAGCCCCATCAGCTGCTGCTGGATGCGCGTGGCGCGCCCGACCAGCACCAGCAGCAGGCCGGTGGCGAACGGGTCGAGCGTGCCGGCGTGGCCGGTCTTGACGCCCCCCAGCGCGCGGCGCACGGCGGCGACCACGTCGTGCGAGGTGATCCCCGCGGGCTTGTCGATCAGCAGGACGCCGTTCATCGCCGCACCATCGTCGCGCTCGGTGGAAGCGTGGCTGACCGCGCGCGGCACCCACGAGCCTCAGCGCGCCGCGCTGTCGCCGTTCACGCCGGCGCCGGAGCGGGGTGCAGCTGCGCGGCGATCTCGCCGCGCAGGAACTCGATCAGCTCGGCTCGAGCTCGAGCGAGGTGGAGAAGCCGGCGGCGCGGCGGTGCCCCCCGCCCCCCTGGGCGCGGGCGATCGCCGAGACGTCGACGTCGTCGTCGATGGCGCGCAGCGACACTTTGCGCTCGCCGCGGCGCTCCGGCGCCGTCAGCTCGCGCACGAGCGCGGCGACCTTCGTGCCCCGCACGGCGCGCAGGTGGTCGATGATCCCCTCGGAGTAGCTCTCCTCGGCCTCCGCGTGGCGGAAGTCCTCGGCGCTCAGCACCGCGATCGCCAGCTCGCCCGCGTCGAAGCGCTGCACCTGCCGCGAGCCCGAGCGCGAGCAGCGCGAGCTTCGGGTAGGGCATCTCCTCGTACAGCCGGCGGTAGATCGCCTGCACGTCGACGCCCGCCTCGATCAGCTCGGCCGCCATCAGGTGCGCGCGCGGGCCCGTGTTCTCGTACATGAAGCGCCCCGTGTCGGTCACCAGCCCGACGTACAGCGCCTGCGCGACGGCTGGCGCGGGGCTCACGCCGAGCCCGTGCATCAGATCCCAGATGATCTCCGCCGTGCACGAGGCATCCGCCACGACGTGATCGACCGTGCCGAAGCGGGTGTTGTCGTGGTGGTGGTCGATGTTCAGCAGGTGCGCCCCGTCGCGCAGCGCGTCGGCCGAGTTGCGGTCGATGTTGCCGCAGTCGAGCAGCACCACGGTGCGCTGGGCGATGTCCGCGGGGGCGACTGGATCGACGTCGCTGAGATCGAAGAAGCGGTATTCCAAGGGCAGCGGCAGCTCCCCCGGGGGGACGAACATCAGCGAGTCCTTGCCGAGCGCGGTGAGCAGCCCCTGCATCGCCAGCAGCGAGCCGATCGCGTCGCCGTCCATGTTCTCGTGCGTGGCGAGCACGAAGCTCGAGTCCTCGCGGATCCGCTCGAGCACCAGCGCGCGGGTCTCGGCCGAGCCCACAGCCGGCGCGGTGCCGTTCTCACTCATCGCCGTCTGCCCCCGGCTCGTAAGGGCTTGCCTGCGGCTCATCGACGCCAGCCCCAAGCTCATCCGCCCCCGGCTCGTCCAGCAGTGCCTCCACGCGCATCGCGCGGTCGGTCGTGTCGTCGTAGAGGAAGTCGAGCGTCGGCGTGCGCTTCAGACGCAGCTCGGAGGCGACGCGCCGCTGCATGTAGCCGTGCGCGCTGCGCAGCCCGGCGAGCGTCGCCTCACGGTCGGGCTCGTCGCCGAGCACGCTCACGTACACGCGGGCATGGCTGAGATCAGCGCTGGTCCTTACATCGGTCACGGTCACGAATCCCACTCGTGGGTCCTTCAACTCGCCTGCCACCACCTCTCCGATCACCTGCCTGATCGCCTCATCGACGCGGCGCATGCGGCCATGGTCATCCTACTCTCCGAGCCCGTCGGGTTTGCAAACGCTGCGTTAGGAGAGCTCCCGCTCGACCTGGCGGGTCTCGTATGTCTCGAGGATGTCGCCCTCGCGCAGGTCCTGGAAGTTGGCGAGCACGATCCCGCACTCGAAGCCGGCGGCGACCTCGCGCGCGTCCTCGTTGAAGCGGCGCAGACTGCCGATCGTGGTGTCCTGGATCACCGTGCCCTCGCGCACCACCCGCACCCGTGCGCCGCGCGTGACTTTCCCCTCGGTCACGTAGGAGCCGGCGATCGTGCCGATGCGCGAGGCGCGGAACAGCTGGCGCACCTCCGCCTGGCCGAGCACCGTCTCGACCTCCTCGGGCTCCAGCAGGCCCTGCATCGCCGCGCGCAGCTCCTCGATCGCGCGGTAGATGACCGCGTAGGAGCGGATCTCGACGCCCTCGCGCTCTGCCATCTGACGGGCGTCGCCGACGGGACGCACGTTGAAAGCGAGGATCAGTCCTTCGGAGGCGGCCGCGAGCATCACGTCGGACTCGTTGATGCCGCCCACGCCGCGGTGGATGATGTTGACCTTCACCTCCTCCTGGGGAAGCTTTGCGATCTCGTCCTCGATCGCCTCCAGCGACCCCGCGACGTCGGCCTTGATCACGAGGCCGAGCTCCTTCACCGCCCCCTCGCGGGCGAGCTTGAAGACGTCCTCGAGCGACACTTTGCGCCCCGAGCGCCGCGCCAGCGCCTCGGTCTTCAGGCGGTTGGCGCGGACGCCCGCGAGCTGGCGGGCGCGCCGCTCGTTCTCGACCACCCGGACCGGCTCGCCGGCCTCGGGGACGCCGTCGAAGCCGAGCACCTCGACGGGCTCGCCCGGCTCGGCGCGCTTGGTGCGCGCGCCAGTGAAGTCGTTCATCGCGCGCACCCGCCCGAAGTGGGCGCCGGCCACGAGCGCATCGCCGACGCGCAGCGTGCCGCGCTGGATCAGGATGCTCACGACCGGGCCGCGACCGGGGTCTAGCTTGGACTCGATCACGGTGCCCGACGCCTCGGCGCCGCGGTTGGCGCGCAGCTCCTCCAGATCGGTGACCACCTGGATCGTGTCGAGCAGCTCGTCGAGGCCCTGGCGGGTCTTGGCGGAGACGTCGACGAACTCGGTCTCCCCGCCCCAGTCGGATGGCTGCAGGCCGTGCTGAGCCATTTCGTTGCGCACGCGCTCGGGCTGGGCGCCCTCCTTGTCGACCTTGTTGACGGCGACCACGATCGGCACGTCGGCGGCGCGGGCGTGGTCGATCGCCTCCTCGGTCTGCGGCTTGACGCCGTCGTCGGCGGCGATCACGATCACGGCGAGGTCGGTGACGCGCGCGCCGCGCGCGCGCATCGCGGTGAACGCCTCGTGGCCGGGGGTGTCGAGGAAGGTGATCTGTTTGCCGGCGTGGCGCACCTGGTAGGCGCCGATGTGCTGGGTGATGCCGCCGGCCTCGCCGGCGGCGACCTCGGTTCGGCGGATCGCGTCCAGCAGCGAGGTCTTGCCGTGGTCGACGTGGCCCATCACCGTCACGACCGGCGGGCGCTCGACGAGGTCCTCCTCGGCGTCCTCGAACACCGGCTCCACTTCCACATCGTCGGCGGCGTGGACGATCTCGATCTCCTTGCCGAGCTCCTCGGCCACGACCTGGATCGCGTCGTCGGAGAGCGTCTGCGTGAGCGTCGCCATCTCCCCCAGGCTCATCAGCTTCTTGATCACTTCCGGCACCGGCACGCCGAGGTACTCGGCGACGTCCTTGACGGTGGCGCCGGAGTTGATGCGCACGAGGTTGGCGTCGCGGATCGCGGCGGTGTTGTCGATCGGCGCGATCGTCTCGTCGTAGGTGCCGCGGCGCCGACGGCCACGGCGCGGGCGGCGCTGGGGCTGGTTGGCGGGACCGGCCTGCTGGCGGCGCGATGCCTGCGAGTCGATCACCACGCGGCGGCGACCGGGCTGGCTGGCGCCCGCGGGGGCGCGCTCGCCGGTGCGCGAGTCGCGCGTGGGGCGCACCCGCTCGGCGGGCACCCCCGCCGCCGCCGCCGCTCTCCCCGTCCGCGGCAGGAGTGGCAGTGGCGTCCGCGGGGGGCCGAGCCGGAGGCTGCGGTGTGGATGGCACCGCCGGCGCGGCGGTCGGCGGCGCCTGTGTCGTGGCGGCCAGCGAGGCCGCGGCCGGCGACGGCGCGGGGGGAGAGACGGGAGCAAGGGGAGAGACGGGAGCAGCGGGCACGGTGGCGGCGGTTGACGTTGAGCCCGTGGCGGGCGTGGGCGCGGCCGTGGGCACAGAGGCGACGGCGGGCGCGGCGGGAGCCGGAGGCGAGGATGCCGAGCCGTTTGCGCCCGAGGTCCCGTCGGGGCTCAGCGCGCGCTGAGCGAGCGACTCGTCAATCGAGGAGGAGACCGTCTTGACATCGACGCCGGCGGCTCGAAGCTGCGCGAGCAGTGCCTTGCTCTCGATCCCCCGCTCCTTCGCGATCTCGTGTACACGCTTCTTGCTCATCGATTAACCGATTCTACGAGCTCAGGGTCGAGTGTCACAGGACGGCGCAGCGCACGGGCGATGCCGCGGCGGCGTTCGGCGAGCCGCAGGCACTCCGAGTTGGGCGTCGTCTCGGCGACACCCGCCGGGTTGGATGTCGTCTCGGCGATACCGGCCGGGCTGGATGTCGTCTCGGCAACGCCGGCCTTACATAGGTAGGCGCCGCGCCCGGGGAGCGTGCCGGCGAGGTCGATCACCGCGCGTCGCGAGCGCCCACCGTCATCGTGGGTGGCGGCGATGCGCAACAGCTCCGACTTCGGCGCGATCCGTCCGCAGCCGACGCAGCGGCGTCGGGGCACGTGGCCGCCTATGACGCTTGCTCCTCGGCGGCCGGCTGCACGGGGACCTCCGCCACGGGTGCGTCTTCGACCGGAGCCTCCACCACCGTTTCCTCAGCGGAGACGGCGCCGCCACCGTTGGCGCCCAGATCGCTGACCCGGTCGCCGGCGACGGCGGCCAGCGCCTGGTGGGCCTCCAGGCCGCAGTAGCGCGAGCCGGGCAGCGCCGCGTTGGGACAGCGCCGGCCGTTGGAGAGAATCGCGGAGCAGCGCCCGGAGACTTCCTCCTCCTCGTAGCCGTGCTCGGCCTCCTCGGCGGCGAACTCGGTCTCCGAGCGGATGTCCACGCGCCAGCCGGTGAGGCGCGCGGCCAGGCGCGCGTTCTGGCCCTCGCGGCCGATCGCCAGCGAGAGCTGGTCGTCGGGGACGATCACCGTCGCCTGCTTGGCCTCGTCGTCGACCAGCACCTCGCGCACGCGCGCGGGCGACAGCGCCTTGGCGACGAAGCGGGCGGGCTCTTCGTTGAAGGGGATGATGTCGATCTTCTCGCCGCGCAGCTCGGAGACGACCATCCGCACGCGCGAGCCGCGCGGGCCGACGCAGGCGCCGACCGGGTCGACGCCGTCGGCGTGGGAGATCACGGCGATCTTCGAGCGGTAGCCGGGCTCGCGCGCGACGTTGGCGATTTCCACGAGGCCGTCGGCGATCTCGGGGACCTCCAGCTCGAACAGCTTCTTGATCAGCTCGGGGTCGCGCCGCGAGACGATGATCGAGGGGCCCTTGGTGGAGGCCGAGACCTCCTTGATCACGGCCTTGATCCGCTGCGAGTGGTCGTAGCGCTCGCCGTCGACCTGCTCGGACTTGGGCAGCAGCGCCTCGACGCGCTCGCGCAGCTGCACGAGCGTGTAGCGGGAGTCGGACTGCTGCACGATGCCGGTGATCAGCTCGCCCACGCGGTCGCGGTACTCCTCGAACATCATGTCGCGCTCGGCCTCGCGGATGCGCTGCAGGATCACCTGCTTGGCGGTCTGCGCCGCGATCCGCCCGAAGTCGTCGGGGGTGACGTCCTGTTCGCCGATCTGGTCGCGGTACTCCTCGAACTTGGCGGGGTCGATTTCCGGCTCCTCCGGTTCGCGCAGCTCGCCGGTCTCGGGATCGACCGTGGTGCCCTCGTCGATCGTCTCCACGATCAGGTGGGCCTCCAGGCGCTCGGGGATGATCAGTTCGATCACGCGGAAGTCGGCCGTTTCGCGGTCCATTTCCACGCGCGCGTACTTGGCCGAGCCGGGCTGCTTCTTGTAGGCGGAGAGCAGCGCGTCCTCCAGCGCGATCATCAGCTTCTCCGGCTCGATGCCCTTCTCGCGGGCGAGCGCGTGCATTGCTTCGAGGATTTCGCGTGACATGGCTGTTACTCCTCCACCAGGTTGGAACGGCGGATCTGCGCGTAAGGGATGCTCACGAGCGCCCCGTCGGCGGCGATCGTGATCTCCGTGTCGGAGGCCCCCACGAGCTCCCCGGTGTAGCTGCGCCGGTTCAATGAGGAGGGCTGGCTGGAGAGCGCCGGTTGATCGCCCCGCGTTCGCACGCGCGCGCGTCGGCCGACGAAGCGGCGGAAGTGGTCGGGCTTGGTGAGCGGACGCTCCCGCCCGGGCGAGGAGACCTCCAGCGCGTAGCGCTCGCGCAGCGGCGTGAGCGCTACCGTCACGCGCTCGCAGAGCGCGAGCGTCACTCCCTCGGGGTGGTCGATGAAGACGCGCAGGATCCCCCCGCCGACGACCTCGGCGAGTAGCACATCGACATCCGGCTCACACTCGGCGAGCCGCTCTTCGATCTCTGTCTGCAACGTTGCCATGGGGCCCTCCTCACAATAAAAAGAGCGGGCATCCGCCCACTCTCGGTCCGACATCCGGCATCCGCTGGCCGAAACGGGGATGCGAGCCGAAGGCTCGTGTCTCCCGGGTTCGGCCGGCACGAAAGCTGTGGGTCGAGAATAGCATCGGCACCTATGAGCCGTGAACGGCACGACGGGAGCGCTCGCGATAGACCCTGTAGTCGTGGCGCTCCGGGCGCAGCGAGCAGGCGAGCGCGAGCGGGTGGCGCGCCTCCTCGTGGCGGCCGAGCTGCTGCATCGCGCGGCCCAGGCAGAAGAGCGCGTAGTCGTTGGTGGGCGCCTGCGCGGCTACGCATGAGAACTCCGCGGCGGCGTCCTCGTAGCGCTGGGTGTGGAACAGGGCGCGGCCGAGCGCCTCGCGGATCGAGGCCTTGTCGGGCTCCAGGTTACGGGCGCGGGTGAGCGGCACGATCGCGGCCTGGTGGTCGCCGTGGTCGAGCAGCTCGCAGCCGCTGCGGTAGAGGTCGTAGACGCTGTCCATACTCGCCCTCACTTTAGAGCGCGACTCCTCCCGGATGTGGGCAAACGATCGACGGCATCGAGGATCGCCTCGGCGATGCTCGCCTTGGAGGCACGGGGAACGTGCTCCTCGCCCGCGTCGGTGACAATCGTGACCTCGTTACTGTCGGACTCGAAACCGATGTCGGGCCGTGAGATGTCGTTGATCACGACCGCGTCCAGCTGCTTTGCCTTCAGCTTGACGCGTCCCCGCTCGACCGCCTGATCGCCGTGCTCGGCGGCAAACCCGACCACGATCTGGCCTGGACTGCGTTGCAGCGCGCTGAGTACGTCGGTAGTCGGCTCCAGCTCCAGTCGCAAAGGGTGGGGCGACTTCTTGATCTTTCCATCCGCCGGCTCCGAGGGACGGTAATCGGCAACCGCGGCCGCCATCAGCAGCACGTCGCATCGCGGGAACTCCTGCTCGCATGCCTCACCCATCTGCGCGGCGGTGCCGACCTCCTGCCACGACACCCCCTGCGGGCGAGGCAGCGATACGTTGGCGGCGATCACCGTCACCTCGGCGCCGCGCGCACGAGCAGCTTCGGCGAGTGCGAGTCCCATGCGCCCGGAGGAGCTGTTGCCGACAAAACGCACGCTGTCGATCGGCTCGCGGGTGCCGCCCGCGGTGACGAGCACGCGCAGACCCCGCCACGCGCTGGTCGAAACGGGGATTCGCGCCGCAGGCGCGTGTCTCCCGGCTTCGGCCGAAACGGGGACCGATTGGGGAGACACTCGCTCCGCTTCGGCAAGCAGCGCCTCGCAGCGCGCCAACAGTAGAGCCGGGGCGGGTAGGCGGCCCACCCCCTCCTCGCCCTGCGAGGCAAGGCGGCCGGAGTCGGGCTCGACCACGTGCACGCCGCGAGCGCGCAGCGTGTCGAGGTTGGCGCGCACGGCGGGGTGCTCGTACATATGGTTGTTCATCGCGGGCGCAACCACGAGCGGGCAGGTGGCGGCGAGCGCGGCGCTCGACAGCAGGTTGTCGGCGAGACCGCAGGCGAGCTTGGCGATCGTGTTGGCGGAGGCGGGGGCGATCAGGTACAGGTCGGCGTTGCCCACCAGCTCGAGGTGGCTGAGCGGATCGTGCGCGGGGGGCTGTTGGTCGGGGAAGGCCCCGCGCGCCGGGTCGCGCTCGAACTCACCGACCAGCACCGGCGCTCCGGTGAGCGCCGCGAACGAGGCGCGCCCCACGAAGCGACAGGAGGCTGGCGTCTGCACCACCCGCACCGCGTGGCCGGCGGCCGTCGCCAGGCGCACGAACTCGAGCGCCTTGTAGGCGGCGATGCCGCCGCTCACCCCGAGCAGGATTCTGGGCATACCGAGGTTTTAGAGGGCCAAGGCGCAACCGGCAAGCGCTGGTTGGCAGCTTGCCGAGGAGTCCAGGCCGCGGCGGCTACCGGTAGTGGTACTTGATCTTGCCTTGCGCGATCTCCTCGAGGGCGATCGTGAGGTAGTTCTTCGAGGTGGTTTCGATCATCGGCGGCGGGAACTCGTCGAAGGTGCCCTCGCCAAGGTTGTGGTAGTAGCTGTTGATCTGGCGCGCACGCTTGGCGGCGACCAGGACGGAGGCGTAGTTGGAGTCGACGTTCTCCAGCAGATGGTCGATGCGGGGGGAGATCAAGGTGGTGGTGCCCTTTCGTGGTGGGGCCTCGATTGTAGAGTATTAAAATCTGCGCGCCGTATAGCAATCGTTAGACACTGCTCGTAAAGCTATATACAACGTCCACGCCCTCCCCGGTCGGCGCGGCGGGCGCCTACTGCTCCAACCCCCCGGCGACGATCGCGACGAGCCGATCGAGCGCGTCCTCGAGACGGTCGTTGACGACCACGTGGGCGAACTCCTCCTGCGCGGCGAGCTCCCGCTCGGCAACCCGCAGGCGCCGCTCGACCTCCTCGGGGCCGTCTGCACCGCGGCCGATCAGGCGGGTGCGCAGCGCGTCGAGCGAGGGCGGCGCGATGAACACCTGCTGCGCCTCGGGCAGCGCGGCGCGCACCTGGCGGGCGCCCTGCACCTCGATCTCGAGCACCACGGGCACGCCGGCGCGCACGCGCCCGTCGAGCTCATCGCGCAGTGTGCCGTAGCGCCGCCCGGCGTAGTCGGCGTGCTCGACGAACCCGCCGTCCCGCACGCGCCGCTCGAACTCCTCGGGGGCGAGGAAGTGGTAGTCGATGCCATCCTGCTCGCCGGGCCGCGCCGGGCGCGTGGTGGCGGACACCGACAGCTCGAGCCGCGGCAGACGCTCCATCAGGCCGCGGATCAGCGTTCCCTTGCCGACGCCCGAGGGGCCGGTGATGACGAAGACACGCGCCACGTCGCAGGGACCGGGCTACCGACGGCGGGACAGGAGCGAGACGAGCTCCGAGCGTTGGCGGTCGGAGAGCCCGCCGATCGTCTTGCTAGGGGCGATGCGGCACAGGGCGAGGATCTTGTTGACCTTGACGCGCCCATACTTCGGAACGGCGAGCATCACGTCGAACACCTTCGCGGTTTCGATGTACTCCGGGGGTTCCAGCAGGAGCGTGTGGATCGACAGCCGCCCGGCCTTCAGTTCGCGCTTCAGCCGTGCCCGCTCGGTGCGGATCCGGTTGGCTTTGGCGAGCGCGTCCATACGCTGATCGATGGAGCGCTCGGGGGCCGCCGAATGCTTGGTGGGCGTCGTGCCCGTCGCCGTCATCATGGGCGGCGAGTCTACACGCCACCGCGCGGCGATGATGGCGCGGTCCCCCAATTCGCCTCAAGCTCGACCTGAGCTTGAGGTATGTGGAGGGTAGTGGACAGTGGGAGCCCGTGTTTGCAGGGATTTTCAGCTCGCCTCGCACTGGGCCGTACGGCCAGTGATGGAGGACTCTACTGTGCGAGCTCGCGCGCGATCCGCCCCCCCGCGGCGGGATCGCGAAAGCTCTCGGTGCCGACCGCCACGAGCGTGGCGCCCACGTCGAGCAGCTCGCGCGCGTGGGCCGCATTCTGCACCCCGCCCATGCCCACGACGGGGATCGCGACGGCTGCCGCGACGGCGGCGACCTGGGCGAGCGCGACAGCGCGGATCGCGGGGCCGGAGAGGCCGCCGGTGCGACCGCCGAGCCAGGGCTGCGCGCCGCCGCCGGGCGCGAGCGCGAGCGCGCGTAGCGTGTTGATCAGCGACACCGCGTCGGCCCCCCCTGACTCGGCGGCCAGCGCGCAGCGCGCGACGTCGGCCGTGTTGGGGGTGAGCTTGACGATCAGCGGCAGGGAGGTGCGTGGGCGCACGGCGCGCACGACCGCCTCCAGGGTCGCCGGGTCGGCGCCGATGTCGAGTCCGGTGGCCACATTGGGGCAGGAGACGTTGAGCTCGAGCGCGGCGATCTCCGGGCGCTCGGAACAGCGCTCCAGCAGCGTGGCGATCTCCGCCTCGTCGGCGCCCATCACGTTGGTGATCAGCGGCGCCGGCAGCCGCGCGAGCTCGGGCAGGTCGTGCTCCAGGTAGCCCTCGAGGCCCTTGTTGGGCAGGCCGATCGAGTTGATCAGCCCGGCGGGCGCCTCCCACAGCCGCGGCGGCGGATTGCCGGCGCGCGGCAGCAGCGTGATCGTCTTCGAGACGAACGCCGCGAAGGGGAAGTCGGCGAGCAGCGCCTCGCCGAAGGCCGCACGGGCGGCGATCGCGTCGAACGTGCCCGAGGCGTTGATCACCGGGTGTACGAGCTCCAGGCCGCAGAAGTTGACGGACGAGCGCACGCTCATGCGTGGCTCCCGGGTAGGCGGTCGAGCGCACCACGCTCATGCAAAGGCCCTCGGCCCGAGGGCCGATCGGCGCTCACGCGGGCGCTCCGGCGTGAAGATCGACCTGCTCCAGCTCCGCGGCGTCGATCACGGGGCCGTCGACGCACACGCGCAGGTAGCCACCGCCGCGGCGGGCCACGACGCAGCCGAAGCAGGCGCCGAAGCCGCACGCCATCCCCGACTCCAGCGCCAGCTGCGCCGGCAGCGCACGCGCGGCGCACAGTGCGCGCACCGCCTCCAGCATCGGCGCGGGACCGCAGGCGTACACCGTCGCGTGCGACCGATCGGAGATCGGCCAGCGCTCCAGCTCGGCGGCGAGCAGCTCGGTGACGAGACCGCGGTGCCCGACGGAGCCGTCGTCGGTTGCCACCTGCGCCCCTTTCAGCAGTCCCGCCCCCTGCGCGTGGAGGCCGTCGCGAAAGCCGAGCAGCACGGTGGGCGGGTGGGCGCTGGGGTGGTCGGCACCGGCGTCCATTAGCGCGTCCTGCCAGATCGCCAGCGGCGCGATCCCGGCGCCGCCGCCGACGAGGATCGCACGGCGGCCGTCGGTGGGCAGCGCGAAGCCGACGCCGAGCGGGCCGAGCAGCCACAGCCGATCGCCGGCGCGCAGCTCGCACAAGCGTCGCGTGCCGGGGCCGACATCCTCCAGCAGGAAGTGCGCCTCGCCCTCCGCGGTTGCGCGCGCGTAGGAGAAGGCGCGGGGCAGGTGGGGACGCTCGTCCTCTCCCCCGCCCCACCGCTCGGCGGCGGCCAGCATCGCGAACTGGCCGGGCGCCGGCGCCCACTCGCCCAGCCCACCCGCCCGCTCGCCCGGCCCGCCCCCGTCGGCGACGCACAACAGACGGTAGGCGCCCAGCTCCTCGTTGCCGGTGACGCGCAGCAGGCGCCGGCCGAAGGGGGCCGACCGGGGGGCCGATCTGCGATCGCTCACGCCACCCCGGCCCCGGGGGGGCACCGCGCCGCAACGGCGCGGTCGGGAGCGTCGCCCGGCGCCGGGGCGCCCGCGTGCTCCCCGGGCGCGTCGGCCGTCGTGGAGTCACGCCCGCGGTGGAGCTCCTGCAGGCACAGCACCGGCGGGGGGCCGTGCTGGCGGGCGGAGGAGATCGCGCGCACCGCCGACACCCCGGCTGCGAGCGTGGTGAGGCAGGGGACGCCGCGCGTGACGGCGGCGCGGCGGATCCGCCAGCCGTCGGTGCGCGCGCCCGAGCCCGTGGGGGTGTTGACGACGAGGTCGACGTCGCCGCGCTCGATCCAGTCGAGCACATGCGGGGAGCCCTCTGACACCTTGTTCAGCGTCTGCGCGGGGATCCCCATGCGCGCGATCGCCTCGGCGGTGCCGCGCGTGGCGAGAATCCGAAAGCCGTTCTCGTGCAGGCGCTCGGCGATCGCGAAGGCGCCCGCCTTGTCGGCGTCGGTGACGGAGATGAAGACGGTGCCGTGCAGCGGCAGCGGGCAGCCGGCGGCGGCCTGCGCCTTGGCGAACGCGGTGGGGAAGTCGCGCGCGATCCCCATCACCTCCCCGGTCGAGCGCATCTCCGGGCCGAGCACCGCGTCGGAGCCCTCGAAGCGGTCGAACGGCAGCACCGCCTCCTTGACCGACACGTGGTCGCCGAAGCCGAGCCCTTCGCGCTCGCGCGGCAGTCCCAGCGCGGAGAGCGGCTCGCCCAGCATCACGCGGCAGGCGAGCTTCGCCAGCGGCAGGCCAACGGCCTTGGAGACGAACGGCACGGTGCGCGAGGCGCGCGGGTTGGCCTCCAGCACGTACAGCTGGCCGTCGACGACGGCGTACTGCACGTTCAGCAGCCCGACCACGCCGATGTGCAGCGCGAGCTCGCGCGTGGCAGCGCGAATCTGGTCGAGCATCTCGCCCCCCAGCGAGTGCGGCGGCAGCACGCACGCCGAGTCGCCGGAGTGCACGCCGGCCTCCTCGACGTGCTGCATGATCCCGCCGATCCAGGTCTCCTTCCCGTCGCACAGCGCGTCGACGTCGACCTCGATCGCGTTCTCCAGAAAGCGGTCGAGGAAGATCGTGGTGGTGGGATCTTTTGGGGATGGGGACCCCGCCCGCCGAGCGGGCGGGTCAGGATGGGTCGCGCCGTTCGTCGCCTGGCCGGGCGAGGCGACCGCAGTGGGCGATGTGCCGGCCGCGTGGGCGATAGCGCGCGGCGGATCCGCGGTGGGTAGCTCGCGACGTAGATAATCGGCCAGGCCCTCTGGCGAGTAGACGATCTCCATCGCGCGGCCCCCCAGCACGTAGGAGGGGCGCACCAGCAGCGGGTAGCCGACCTCCTCCCCGCGCTGCAGCGCCTCCCGCACCGAGCACGCGGTGGCGTATGGCGGCGCCCGGTAGCCGAGGCGGCCGAGCAGCTCGCCGAAGCGGCCGCGATCCTCGGCTAGGTCGATCGCCTCGACGCTCGTGCCGAGCAGCGGCACGCCCGCAGCGGCGAGGCCGGCGGCGAGCTTCAGCGGGGTCTGCCCGCCGAACTGCACGATCACGCCCTCCGGTTTCTCGACCTCCACCACACCGAGCACATCCTCGAGCGTGAGCGGCTCGAAGTAGAGGCGGTCGGAGGTGTCGTAGTCGGTGGAGACCGTCTCGGGGTTGCAGTTGATCATCACCGCATCGCGGCCGGACTCGCGCACGGTCATCGCGGCGTGCACACAGCAGTAGTCGAACTCGATCCCCTGCCCGATGCGGTTGGGGCCGGCGCCGAGGATCACCACCGAGGGGCGCTCGCCGCGGCGCACCTCGTGGGCGGGCAGCGGCTGCATCCCGTCTGCGGCAGTGGCATCTGCACCCCCGGGCGCACCGGCCGCCGGGGCCGCGGCGCTCGTCGCCGGCGGGCGCTCCCACGCCGAGTAGTAGTAAGGGGTCTGCGCGGGGAACTCCGCCGCACAGGTGTCCACCGCCTTGAACGTGCGCTCGCCCGCGAAGGGACCGTCGGGGTTCAGGGCGAGCGCGTGCAGCTCGCGCAGGAACCACAGGTCGATCGCCGTGCGCTCGTGCACCGCCTCCAGCTCCACGCCGCGGCGGAAGAGCTCCAGGATCGCCTCGAAGCGCTCGGGGGCGGGGACGAGCAGGTCCTCCAGCAGCTGCTCGTCCGCGAGCGCGCCGAACCGCGGCGGCTTGTCGAGCTCGCGTGAGCGCAGCGCCTTCGCGAACGCCTGCCCAAACGTGCGCCCGATCGCCATCGCCTCGCCCACCGACTTCATGTGCGTGGAGAGCGTCGACTCGGCGCCGGGGAACTTCTCGAACGCGAAGCGCGGCCACTTCACCACCACGTAGTCGATCGTCGGCTCGAAGCAGGCGGGTGTGAGGCGGGTGATGTCGTTGGGGATCTCCTCCAGCAGGTACCCCACGGCCAGGCGTGCGGCGATCTTTGCGATCGGGAAGCCGGTCGCCTTCGATGCCAGCGCCGAGGAGCGCGACACGCGCGGGTTCATCTCGATCACCAGCACCTCCTCGGTGGTGGGGTTCACCGCGAACTGCACGTTCGACCCCCCCGTCTCCACCCCCACCGCGCGGATCACCGTGAGCGCCTGGTCGCGCAGGCGCTGGTAGAGGCGGTCGGGGAGCGTCTGCTGGGGTGCCACGGTGACCGAGTCGCCCGTGTGCACGCCCATCGGGTCGACGTTCTCGATCGAGCACACGATCACCACGTTGTCCGCGCGGTCGCGCATCACCTCCAGCTCGAACTCGCCCCACCCCAGCACCGACCGGTCGAGCAGCACCTGCCCGATCGGCGAGGCCTCCAGGCCGCGCGCGACGATCGTTCGGAACTCGTCTGTCGTGCGCGCAATCCCGCCGCCGCGCCCGCCGAGCGTGTACGCGGGGCGCACGATGCACGGCAGGCCGATGTCGGGCAGCGCGTCGAGCGCCTGCGCCAGCCCGCGCTTGACGTCGACGCGGCGGAGTTGCTCATCCCAGCCCGAGGCGATCGCGCTGGCGGGCATGCTCAGGCCTGCGTCGGCCATCGCCGCGCCGAACAGCTGACGGTCCTCGGCGCAGGCGATCGCCTCGTAGTTGGCGCCGATCAGCTCGACCCCGTGGCGCTCCAGCGTGCCGTCGTCGTGCAGCGCCTTGGCGAGGTTCAGCGCGGTCTGCCCGCCGAGGGTGGGCAGTAGCGCGTCGGGGCGCTCGCGCTCGATCACCTGCGCCGCCGGGCCGGGCAGCAGCGGCTCGATGTACGTGGCGTCCGCCAGCTCCGGGTCGGTCATGATCGTCGCCGGGTTGGAGTTCATCAGCACGACCTCGTAGCCCTCCTCGCGCAGCACCTTGCACGCCTGCACGCCGGAGTAGTCGAACTCCGCGGCCTGGCCGATCACGATCGGACCCGAGCCGAGGATCAGGATGCGGTGGATGTCATCGCGCCGGGGCATCAGCGTGCGCCCCGATCCCACACAAACAAATCCCTCCCCGACCCCCCTTGTGGGGGTCCCCCTCCAAAAGTCCTTCCCTGTGCGCGCGTCACGCCGTCGCCTCCGCGATTCGCTGCAGGAAGCGGTCGAACAGGTACACGCTGTCGTGCGGGCCCGGCCCCGCCTCCGGGTGATACTGCACCGCGCCGCCCGGCACGTCCAGCAGCTCGAGGCCCTCCACCGTGCGGTCGTAGAGGTTCACGTGCGAGAGCTGCGCCGCGCCGAAGTCGGTCTGCCAGCGCACGGGCTTCGAGCCCTCGATCGTGCCCTTGCCACTTGGGCCGACCACCGCGAAGCCGTGGTTCTGCGAGGTGATCTCCACGCGCCCGGTGTGCAGGTCCTTCACCGGGTGGTTGGCGCCGCGGTGGCCGAACGGGAGCTTGAACGTCTGCAGGCCCAGCGCCCTGCACAGCAGCTGGTGGCCGAGACAGATCCCCCACACCGGCCTGCGCCCGATCAGTTCGCGCACGGTGTCCGTTATGTACCCCAGCGCGGCCGGGTCGCCCGGGCCGTTCGCCAGCAGGATCGCGTCCGCGTCGCTCGCCAACAGCTCCGCCGCCGGCGTCGCGCACGGGTACAGCGACACGCGCGCGCCGCGCTTGACGAGGTTGCGCACGATCGAGCCCTTGATGCCCGTGTCTAGGACTGCGATCCGCGGGCCGTCGCCGTCGCCGTGGTGGCTGATTTCGGTTGGGCTCACCACTGCGGCGAGGTCCTGCCCGTCCATCGACGGCTCCTGTTCGATCAGCGCGCGGGCCTGCTCGGGCACCGTGCTCGCGGGGAAGATCCCCCCGCGCATCGAACCCTGCTCGCGGATGTGGCGCACCAGCGCGCGTGTGTCCACGCCGGTGATCCCCTGCACGCCGCAGTCCGCCAGCCACTGCAGCCAGCCCCGCTCGGCGCTGGGCGCGTCCTCGTTGTCGCACGCCGCACGCATGATTGCGCCCCGCGCCCACGCGCGCTCCGACTCCATCGCCTCGCCGCTCACCCCGTAGTTGCCGATGTGCGGGTAGGTGAACGCGATCAGCTGGCCCGCGAACGAGGGGTCGCTCATCGACTCCTGGTAGCCCGACATGCCGGTCGTGAACACGACCTCGCCGACCGTGGGGCGGGCGGGATCCGATCCCCCGCACGCCTCGCCGTCGAAGCGGGCGCCGTCCTCCAGCAGCACGTATGCGGTCGGCTCGGTCATCGCGGGAAATCAGCTTCTGCACTTGCTTGAACTCCGGCGTGCCTGCGCGCTCCAGCAGCTCGAAGAGGGCCGCCTCCACGGTGGTTATCACCGCGCCGGCGCGCTCCATTCGCTCCAGGCCCCGCTCGTAGTCGAGCGTGTGGCGCGAGCCGACCGCGTCCGCCGGAACGTGCACCTCGACCCCGCGGTCCAGCAGGTCATGGACGGTTTGCGAGACGCACACGTGGGTCTCGATCCCGCACACCACCGCCTGTGTGCGCCCGTGCTGGCCGATCTCCGAGCGGTCGAAGCCCTCCGCGCGCGCAGCGGAGAAGACGCTCTTCTCGATCGTCGGCTCCCGCTCCACACCGACCTCCGGGGCAGTGTGACCGAGACCCTTTGGGTACTGCTCGCTCACGAGGGCGGGTATTTCGAGGATGCGTCGCGGCCTCCACCAGCTTTGCGCAGGAGCTTGCCACCTGCGCAAAGGACTCGTAGCCGCGGAAAGCCTCCTGGACGTCCACCACCACCAGCGCCGCGTGCTTGCGGGAGAGAAGGCTCACACCGCCACCGCCCGGCCTGCCGCGCCCAGTGCTTGCGCATCCGCGCCGTCCGCGTGCGCTCGGTACGCCACCGCGCCCGCAGCCACCGTCAGCAGCACCTTCCCGCGCAGGCGCCTGCCGGCGAAGCAGCAGTTCGCCGAGTGGCTCTCCCAGCCGTGCTCGCCGGCCACCCACACGGCGTCGAGATCGATCAGCGTGATGTTGGCCTCTGCGTCCTGCGCGATCGTTGGGACGGGGAGCCCGAACAGCGCCGCGCCCGCGGTCATCCGCTCGACCAGCAGCCCGAGGCCGAGCACGCCCGGCAGTACCAGCTCCGTGTAGAGCGCGGCGAATGCCGTCTCCGAGCCGGTCGTCCCCATCGGGGCCTCCGTGAACGGCAGCGCCTTCTCCGCCTGCGCGTGCGGCGCGTGGTCGGTGGCTACGCAGTCGATCGTGCCGGCGCGCAGCGCCTCGACGAGTGCCTTGCGGTCGGCCTCGGTCGCGAGCGGGGGGTTCATCTTCATGTTTGTGTCCCCACCACGCACCGCCTCCTCCGTGAGCAGCAGGTGATGCGGGGTCGCCTCCGCGCTCACCGCCGTGCCGCCGGCCTTCGCCGCCGCCACCGCCTCCACCGAGGCGCTGCAGCTGAGGTGCTGGAAGTGCACGCGCGCGCCCTCGCTGCCGGCCAGCACCGCGTCGCGCGCAACCATGCTCGCCTCGCTGGCGCAGGGGATGCCGGGGATGCCGAGCTCCGCGCTGAGCGCCCCCTCGTGCATCGCGCCCCCGCGCGAGAGCGAGCGGTCCTCCTCGTGCAGCGCGATCGTCCCACCGCACTCGCGCTGGCGCTGGAGCGCTTCGCGCAGCACCCCCGCGCTCGCGACCGGGTGCCCGTCGTCGGTGAAACCGAGCGCGCCCTGCTCGCGCAGCGCGTCCATCTCCGTCAGCCGCGCCCCGTCGAGGCCGCGTGTGAGCGCTCCGAGGTTGCCCACTGGGACGTGCGCCTGGGCGGCGGCCGTCTCGCGCACGGAGCGCAGCAGCTCGGGGGAGTCGATCGGCGGGTCGGTGTTGGGCATCGCGATCACCGCTCCGAACCCGCCCGCGGCGGCGGCCCTGGTGCCACTCTCGATGCCCTCCTTATGCTCCTGCCCGGGGCTGCGCAGGTGCACGTGCGGGTCGAAGAAGGCCGGCAGCGCGTACACGCGGCCCGCGCCCTCGATGATCTCGATCTCCCCTGCGACCGATCCCGCGGGGAGCGCCACCGTAGAGAGAGTCTCGGTGGCAAGCGTCCCTGGCGCACCCAGTCGCGCGATCGCCCCGCTACGTATCAGCAGGTCGAAGCGGCCGTCCACGCCGGCCGCCGGGTCCAACAGGTGGACGTCCCGCAGCAGCAGCTCGGCCGGCGGAGCCGACGAACGAACCAGCGAGGGCGCGCTCATTGGGTACGCACCCGGTTAGGCATCGGTTCTGTGCGAGTCGGCAAGCTCATTGCATTATCGAGGACGCCACGGCCGGCGTGTCCTCTGCCGGCTCGACGCTCTCGTTCGCGGCCGGCACGGGACGGCTCGACCAACGCTCCAGCCGCGCGGGGCCGCGCTCGGGGAAGGGGATCTCGACCGTGTCGAAGTCCCGCGCCACCTCGGCCTCGGGGAACACCGCGCGCGCCTCGTCGCGCACCTCGCGGCCCGCATAGCGTGTCGAGAGGTGGGTGAGCAGCAGCATCCTCGCCTCCGCGCCGCGCGCCAGCTCCGCCGCCTGGCGTGCCGTGCTGTGGCCGGTTTCGCGCGCGCGCTCGGCCTCCTCCTCGGTGAACGTTGCCTCGTGCACCAGCACATCCGCCTGGTGCGCCGCGATCGCCAGCGCCTCGCACGGGGCGGTGTCGCCGGAGAGCACCACCTTGCGGCCCTCGCGCGCGGGGCCCACCACCTGCTCGGGTGACACCCCGTTTACGCTCTGGCCGCGCACCAGCCGCCCGAAGTCCGGCCCGGGCCTCACGCCCAGGCGCTCGGCCAGCGCCGGGTCCAGTTCGCCTGGACGGGCGTCCTCGACGATCGCGTACCCCACCGCGCCGGCGCGAGTGTGGTTGACCGGCACCGCCGCCACCCGGTAGCCCTCGCGCTCGACCGCCTCCGCCGGCTGCAGCTCCACCACGCTCAGCTCGTACGGCAGCCGCCGCCCGTAGATGAAGCGGGTATCCGCCATCAGCCGCTCGAGCCCCGCCGGCCCGTACACCGTCAGCGGCTGCTCGCGGTCGCGCAGCGCGAAGGACTTCAACATCCCCGGCAGCCCCAGCCAGTGGTCGGCGTGGAAGTGGGTGATGAACACGCACTCCACGTCCGCCAGCCCCACCGAGCGCAGTAGCTGGCGCTGCGTGCCCTCACCGCAGTCGAACAGCAGCCGCTCGCCCCCGCGGCGCACCAGCACCGCGGGCAGCCCCCGGCGGGGGCTCGGCACCGAGCCCCCGTCCCCGCGAAGAACAGCGACATATCCATGCTGGCAACGGTAGCGGGGGGTGGCGACGGGCGGGTGGTGGGGGCGCCCGATCACCAGCGCGCCGGCTGGGAACGGCTTGCTGGCGCTAAGCTCCGCAGTGCGGATGTCGTCTCAGACGGCTTCTCTGCGCCCGTAGCTCAGTGGATAGAGCGCTCGCCTCCGGAGCGAGAGGTCGCAAGTTCGAATCTTGCCGGGCGCGTTGCTAATCCCGTGCAGCGGTGCGGGATTCGCTTGTTAGGCGGCTCTCCGGTCGATCGTCTCAGAGGGCTCTGCCTCGCTTCGTTCGCCCATATTCGCCCAAACGCCGCCTTCGACCAGCGCCTGCATCTGTGCCTTCTCGTCCTGGCCGCGGCGCATCGACTGGCGGTACACCCTGAGCGCGAGCGCCGGGTCGGTGTGGCCCATTTCATCCATGACCGTTCCGGGGTCCTCGCCGAGCGCGTACAGCAGCGAGCAGAACGTGCGGCGCAGCGAGTGCGGTGTGAGCTTGTCCGGGAGCGGCGGCAGATCCGCGCGCTCCAGGTTCTCGTTCGCGCGCCCGACGCCCGAGCGGAGCACGCGAGAGCGGAAGTTGTCATCGCTCATGCGCCCGCCGCGGCCGGTGGCGAACACGTAGGCGTCCTGCTCGATCGACCCGCGGCCCGCGCGGAGTGTCAGCAGCTCGTCCCTGAGCGCGCCGCGGATCTTCACGACCCGATCGCGGCCTGCGTCGGTTTTGGAGCCCGTGTGCAGCCATCCGGCCGCGAGGTCCACATCACGCCAGCGCAGAGCGCATAGCTCGTTGATCCGCAGCCCGGCGAACACGAGCACGGTGAGCATCGCGCGCCGCTTGATGTGCCGGCGGTTCGACGCCGCGCCGCCCAGCTCGCCCAGCCCACAGGCCGAGACGTCGGCAAGGTCCCTCGCGAACACGCTGCCCGTGAGGTCGCCGAGCGCATCGGCGGGCCGCTCAGCCCCGAGCAGCACCACGCCCTCGAAGTTCTTACGGGTCCGGAGCGTGCCGCGGTGCTTGTCGGCCCTGCCGGAACAGGTAAGGGCGGAACAGGTAAGGGGGTAGTGATCGACACCGTCGCACGCGCCGAGCAGCACGCCGGACACGGGACGGTCGGCGTCGCCGTGTCCGGCTCCACCGCCGAGCGCCTCGGCGCCGATAGCCCCGCACTCGCCGGGCAGACACTCACCCTCGACTCGCTGGTCGCCCGCGCGAACACGGGAACCATCTACATAGGCCGCGACACCACGGTCATCCTTGACGAGGCGGGAATGGTGAATCATAAGCGCCTCGACGCCCTGACCGCGCTTGTTGAGCACTCTGGGGCGAAGCTGATCGCCGTCGGCGACGGCAAGCAGCTCCCCTCGATCGGCCCCGGCGGCATGTTCGACCGGCTCACCAATCACGCGCCCACCGCCGAACTTGCGGATATCCACCGCACCAAGGACCCAGCCGACCAGCGCGCGTGGCAAGCGCTACGCGCGGGAGAACCGGAGCGCGCGATGGCGCACTACGCCTCACGCGGCCAGCTACACCTCTCCGATACCCGCGACCAAGCCGCAGAGCAAGCCGTCCAAACGTGGGCCACGCTCACGGAGGGCCGGAATATCCGCCAGGTGGCGTTGATTGCCGACGCTTCCAACCAGGAGATCGACCGGCTCAACGCCCGCGCCCAATGCCTACGCGCCCAGCGCGGCGAACTCGGACACCACGAGATCCGACTCCCCAGTGTCCACTACGGGCTGCGCGAAGGCGACCTCATCGCATTCACCGTGCAGCACCGTCCGCATGGGCAGCCGCGAGTCGAGAACGGCACCCGCGGGCAGGTCAGCGCCATCCACGAACAGGGTGTGACCGTCACACTCGACGGATCGCAGCGCCGGGTCAAAGCTCGTCGGCGAGGATCTGGAGTCGCTGAGGCTGGCCTACGCGCAGCACGTCTACCGCCAGCAGGGCGCCACCGTCGAGCGCTCCGTCGTACTCACCGGCGGCTGGCAGACCAGCAAGGAGACCGCCTGCGTCGAGGCCACCCGGGCCCGGCACGGCACCACTTGGTTCATAGCACGCGAAGATCTTGGCGAGGAAGGACAAGACGCCCGGCGGATCACACGTCTGGCGCAAAGGATGACCAACAGTCGCACTCAGACACCCTCGCTCGTGTACCCCGAGATACCCAACCCGGATCGAGACGTCGAGTTGGACCTTGGTCCGTTGCGGCCGCTGCGCCTTGCGCAGAGGCTCATCCCACCGGCCCGTGCTCTTGACCGAGTGCCAGGCCATTCCCCGGATCGTAGTCCCGATCGCAGCGTGGATCGCGGACGCGGACGTCTCTGAACCCGTAAGGATTGCCCTGCGATGCTTGTCAGTGGTCGCCGTCTGCGTTCGTCTCGTGTCCTGCGTTCCAAAGGGCTTCCACGTCACTGCATCACAAAGTGGCAGTCGATCTCACGGACGCAACCTGTCGTGCCCGGGCGAAAGGCGTCGGTTTGGCGCCGGCGGATCTCGCTGATCTCGGAGTGCACCAATCTCACCTTGCGGCCGGAACAGACAGCGGTTCCACCGAGCGCGCTCACGACGTGGTCCGGCGGGGTGCCCTTCGCTCCGATCCGGATAACGATGTGGGATCGCGGCGCGAGTACTTGACCGAGCGAGCGCCACATGTCGGCAATCATGCGCCAGTAGGCGTCGCGTGTCGAGTGTCGGTCGTCACGTGAAATCACTCCGCGCTGCGGTTGTGTCGGTCCACCTAGAAACCACAGCCGGAGCCATTGGTCCTCCTCAAAGCTCGTCACGTCCATATACGGCGGCGAGGTGATCACGCATCGAATCGATGACCGGCTCGGAAGCATCCGCGGAAGTTCCCGCATATCAATATTGAAGATTGTTGCATCCCCGCCCGGTGGCGGCGTCGCATAGCGGAACGCGACGCGCTCACGCAGGATCGCAAACGGGTCACGTAGGGGTGGGCGCATTCCGCGCTCGCGCCAGAACCGGATCGAGTATTGCGGCTTGGTGCTGATCGTACGCGGCATTTGGTTGCTCAAGTAAGACGGCGATCGCGTCTCGCCATGCATCGACCCCAGCATCAGCGCCGCGAGCATGCAATCTCCGCGCGACTCGCGCCAGCGCAAACTGTGGCGCAGGAACAGAATCCGCCGCAGTGTGCGGGGGTGATATGCGGCCCGGAAGAATAACGGCAGCCGACGTCGCTCAGCCTCCCAGTCGGTGTCGCAAAACACACGCTCGAGGTACGTGAGTCGCCCGCGCAACTGCGCCGGGCGCGGCGCGGTCGTCTTCGCCCGCGTAACGCAATACGCGACAGGGTTGACGTCACTGGCGACCGCCCGGCGGCCCATTAGCAGCGCCTGGAAAGGGGCGGTCCCGCGGCCGCAGAACGGGTCCAAGATCGAGTCTCCCGGGCGCGTCAACTCTTCGATCCACCGCTCCGCAAACGTCTCAGGGAACATGGCGAAGTAGGGACAGAGTGAGTGAAAGCGATTTCTCATGCCCGCACCTTCTTCGACAAAACATTGGCGTTCCATGCTGCGACCCGGCCTTTGAGGTCGGCATCAACCCCGTCGGCGTGGTGGACGAGTCGGCAACGGTCGAATACGATGCCGCCCCCGCCAGCATAGGACACGTCCAGCCACTCACTATCAGGAACGCCGAATGGCATGAAGAACATGCGGATCGGGTCGATCACAGGATTCTCGGCGAGCCACAGCGAGTAGAACGTGCGAGGTTGTAACTCGCTCAGCTTGTCTTTCCAATCAGCGCCTGTGGCGCACTGACCGAACGCGATCACCTTGCCCGGACGGCGGTCGGCGAACGCACGCCAGGACACGATGTCAAGCTTTGCGTCCTTCTGCTTCACGCTCGATGGTCGCTTTCGGTTGCCCTGACCCTCGCCCATTTGCGCCACGAGGTCGTCGAGCGCATTGATGAACCCGGGTGGCGCCACACGTCGCGGGAACCCGAACACGTATGACTCTCCGTTCAGGTAGGAGCGCGCCGCCTGGGCAGCCAGGTCGTCGAACAGCGCCACGGCATCGATGTCCTTCGGTCCTGCCTTCGCACCAAACACAGCGACAAGCAACAGAAACACGTATATCGAACGATCTGTCGCCGGCGTCGCTTGGAGCCGCTGTCCGTCCAGCTTGAACGGATAGGAGCCCCCACAGTTGGTGCTCCGCGCCTCGATCTCAGAAAAGGCCGACTCGGCGACTGCCTCGCTCACCTCCGACCCGCGATCATCGTGCGACACGCGGTCATTATCCGGCGCTACTGCGTCGGATGTGCCGGACCGACGGATTACCTGGATCAGATCCTGTAACGACCGGTTTCGGTCCGCAGCCGCAAGCGCCGTCAGCTCAAGCCAGTCTGCGTGTCGCGTCGGCGGATCGGTGGCCGCGAGCGCAGTGATTGTCGATGACATCTGCGTCAGTTACCGCGGCCTTGCGAACGTCGGCGTCGCCTGGCCGCGCGCATCGTAGTCATCTCCTCGAAGACGCTCTCGGCCAGCTGGACGACGTCCTCAGCGGTCTCCAACAGGTCTGGCTCGCCAGAGTAGCCGGTGAGGATGTGAGCACGTGCCTCCTGCAGGGACCGCTTCGCCGCGACCAATGACTCCCGGAACAGGCGCTCGTCTCCCTTGCTGATGTCACGCGCCAAGCCCAGCGGGAGGCTCTGCCGCAACGCGGCTACGCCGTCTTTACTCTGTAGTACTTCGTCGAGGATTCGCAGATCGGGATTCTGCGACTGGACAAGCGGCTCCTTGCTCTTTGTGGCGCTACCGTAGAGCCATTCGCACAGTTCGCCGAACGCCGCCAGCTTCGCGCGCGGGATTGGCGCTGCGGTTGCACTCTTCTTGGGATCAAACCCGATGAAGTGCTGAATCCCTGAATAGTTCAGACCTGTATAGAGATGCGAAAACGAAAAGTGCTTCTTCGCCCGGTCATCGACGTAAAACGTTCCCGCCGCCGCGGCCTGCTCTAGCGCCATTAGGGCGGTGTACAGGCGATTGACGGTCGCATGCCTGTCCCCGATCCGCCGAGCGATGTCATCGAGCGGAATGTTGAGCTCGTTGTGGACCCAGGCAATGTATTGCGCCTTGCTGTACGACTGCCACGCCTGTGGGCCGTTCACATGCTTGAAGCCCAAGTACTGCCAGACATCCGTGCGCCCGAGCATAAGGCCGGGCAGCGTGTCGAGTCGGCCGCGTTCCTTCAGCGTGATGCGGGGCAGGTCGGTCGCCCCGACGAGTTTGCGCAGAGACCCATCGCGCAACAGCTTGACCGCTGCTAGGCGCCGGTTCCCCTCGATCACGACGAGGCCGGGGGCCTCGCGAGCCACGAATAGCGGCTCGTGGGGGAAGTAGCCGTTGGCTGCGATTGAGAGCGCCACCTCATCGACTGCGAAGTCGCGCCACAGATCCGACAGGATCTGCTGCTGCGTCTCTCCGTCAGCGCTGCCGCCGGCCTCTTCGCGGAGGCGTGGATTGCGCTCGTCGAACAGGAGGCTATCGGTTGATAGCCACTCGACGGCGACCGGAGGCGGTGCCAGAACAGCTTGGGCGGTCGTACGTGGCATCGTTGGGATGCTATAGCGGGAGGCAGTCGAGACCGAACCCGGCCCAGGTAGCCTGCTCGATCATCTGGCTACGACGCCAAGGCTACACGCACGGCAGCTCAAAGACTCGTCAGCTATGACTTCTAGGCAGCGCAACTCGTCGGCGTCATGAAGCATCGCGTGCAGCGGGCGCCCGCTGCACGGGTGAGACGTGCTGGCCTATCCCGAGAAAGAGATACCGTTGTAGGTATCGATGCCACCAGAAAGCAGGCAAGGTTATGCCCGAGCGCGATTTCCCGGACAAGATGATCGACAAGCGCACGGCGCGCAACCCCGAGTTCCCGCGGTTGCTGGACGCGGCTCGCCGACGCCGCGAGCTGCTGCGTGCCCTGGCCGCCCAGCGCGAGGAGCAGCGACGCTCGCAGACCGCTGTCGCCGCGGCGATGGAAACCTCGCAGTCCTTCGTCGCGCGCTTGGAGACCACCGCGGCCGACGCGAAGATATCGACCGTCGATCGCTACGCGGAGAGCCTCGGCTACGTCTTGCAGTACCACTTGATCCCGACGGCTCAGGCGGACAGCGCCCCGTCGGTCGTGGTACATGCACCAGGCGGTGTGCGCTAACAAACCCAGGGCGCCCGTACTGTGCCCGTCGCTCAGGGTTGCGTGAGGGAACGGTAGTAGACGGGGCGATCGCCGTAGTGCGCTTGAAACGCGGCCATGGCTGCCTCGTGCGCCGCATCCCTGCTTGAGGCGGTCCCACGCCACTCGAACTCGCGGCACCCCGGCCTGTGCTCGTGCTTGAACACGCCAGTCTTTGGGCCCTGGACTCGCTCCGTCTCCGAGATCTGGACCGAGAACTCGATCTGCTCCCCTGGCTCGGCCTCCGGATCGACCTTGAGCAGCGCGCGCAGTGCCTCCTCGGACGACACTAGCTTCAACGCCCGAGCCGCGACAACGCGACAGCCGCGACCCAATTCGGTGCCGGCGTCCCATCCTCCAGCTTCTGCCACTCAGGCGGCAAGGGCAGCATCGGATACATCTCGTCCCGCACCTCATCGACGGCGCCTGGATCGATCAGGTGCTGCCACCTACCGTCTCAGCCTGCAGCCGGCCCTCGCGTATCCACCGACGGACCGTCCCGGGACTCCGGCCCACCCGCTGCGCTGCCTTAGCAACCGTAAGCACAAGTCGATGATACGCACCCGACCCGACGATGCTCTGGGGCAGAGCTTGCCGGCCAGCTACGGGCGGGGTAAGGTCGGGCGGCGATGAGCCCAGTGTCCATCTTGCGTAGCTTCCACGCTACGCTCTGAGAGACCAGCAAGGAGATGACGATGAAGCAAACCGATCAGAGTGCCGTCTTCGCCGACTCCTCGGCAAGACCTACGCCGACGAAGAGGAGCGCACGTCCTTCGAGCGCGACCTCGCGAAGCTCATCGCCTCCGCCAAGCTTCTCAAGCAGTTGGAGGACATCCGCGAGGCCAAGCAGATGACCAAGGCCGAGGTGGCGCGACGCCTCGGCGTCAAGCGACCCGTCGTCTCCCGGCTGCTCACAGGCAAGGGCACGTCCCCAACCTCGGAACCATCGCCGACGTCGCAGAGGTCCTCGACGTCTACATCGACGTGCGCATCAAGTCCCAACCCCGCAGCGGCAAGCGCCACGCCGCCATCGAGGTCCACGAAGCCACGGCCTGAGCCTGCCTGACGCAGACATGGCACCCGGTCTTGGCAGCCATGTCATAACCCCTCGAAATCGCTGCCGCTGTTCGCGACTGCGCTCGGCCGTGCCCGCCGCAGCGGGTCCCGAGCACGCCGCGTGCGACCTCTTGCCTCACGACGGTGAGGGGAAGTCGCCCAATCGGAATGGGCGCATACGCCCAAAGCCCCGGAAATCGCCCGTAAAACGGCGCCATTCGCCCGCTCGCGCCCGAAGCGACCGCGGGGCGAATCCCTAGCGTTCAAGCGGTGAAACGCCGAATATCGCCCGTCGCCACCGACGCCTCCGGAGCGAGAGGTCGCAAGTTCGAATCTTGCCGGGCGCGTTGTGGAATGCCGGCCCTACGCCGCTACCACGCGACCCGCACGCCGTACGGGCACAGTTTCTCGTCATTGGAGACAAGGACCGCGTCCTCAAGGTTCGCTTGGGCGACGAGCAGCCTGTCGAACGGATCGCGGTGGTGCCACGGCAGCAGGCGGACCGCACGTGCGTGGTCGATGCTGATCGACAGGGGAACGGCTCCACCATCCAACAGCTGGCGCGCAAACCCGTCCGGGGCGTCGAGCTTGCCGAGCGATCGCTTGATCGCCACCTCCCACACCACCGCGGCGCTCAGCAAGACCTCGTTGCCGGGATCGGTGAGCAGCTCGTCGGCTCGCGGGCTCAGGCGTCCGTCTTCGCCGAGCAGCCAGAGCGCGGCATGGGTGTCAACCAGCAGCCTCACCGAGCGCCGAAGGCCTCGGCAATGTCCTCGGGGAGCTCGTCGAAGTCGTCAGCCATGTGCACACGGCCGCGCCACGCACCACGCACCGATGCGAGCGAGCGCGGCTCTTCCACAACGGGCACCAGTCGCACCACCGGCTTGCCGTTGCGCTGGATGATGACATCCTCACCAGCTTCGGCACGCTCCACCAGTCGCGAGAGGTGGGTCTTGGCATCGTGCATTCCCACGCGGGCCATGTCGCGATCGTAGCACAGCTTAGCTAGCCTTAGTTCGCATGCGAGCCGCGTCATCGCGAAGGGTCGCACCCTGGCAGACTAAGGGCTGTGTCACGAGAGATTGTCAACCCGACGGGGCGGGCGCCCGATGGCCCCGCGACCGACCTGAAAAGAACCTTCCGCGACGCCCGCCGCAACCCTGAGCTGGCGGTGCTCGAGGGGTTGCACGCGCTCAAGCACGCGCTGCGCTTCGGCGCGCAGGTGCTGCACACCGCGGTCGTGATGCCCGCGCAGCTGGGCGCGCTTGCCGATGCGCTGGCGCCCGACGTGCGCGAGCGGATGCTCGCCGACGCACAGACGGTGCCCGCCGAGTTGTTCGCGACGCTCGCGCCGCTGGCGCCCTCGACTGGGGTGATCGCGATCGCGCGGCGCCCGCCCACCGATGCCAGCGCGCTCCTCGCCGAGGCGCGACCCGCGCCGATCGTGCTGCTGGAGGCCCCCAGCGACCTTGGCAACATCGGCGCCTGCGTGCGCGTGACGGCCGCCGCCGATGCCGCCGGGGTGCTCACGACGGGCATCCACGACCCGTGGGATCCCACGGCTTTGCGGGGCAGCGCCGGTCTGCACTTCGCGCTGCCCGTCGCACGACTCGGCGGGGATGCACTCGAGCTGATCAGTCCCGAGCAGCCCCCTGCCCACACCGTCCCCGCAGGGGGCCGGGGTGAGCGCCGCCCGCTGATCGCGCTCGACCCCGACGGCGAGCCGCTGCGCCCCGGGGAGCTGCCTGCGCGTTCGATCCTGGCGTTTGGCGCCGAGCGCCAGGGGCTCTCCCAGGAGCTCCTCGACCGCGCCGACGCGCGTGTGCGCCTGCCGATGCGCCAGGGCGTCTCCAGTCTCAATCTCGCCACCTCGGTGGCCGCCGTGCTCTACAGCTGGCGGCTTGCTGACGTAGGTTGAGGTGTCCCTGAATGCGGCCGGCCGATGAGCTCCCGCCCGGCTTGCTGGCGTAGGCTGAGGAGCCGTGGCACCCCTCATCCCGCTTGCCGTCTCGCTTCAGTTGGAGGACGCGATCCAGCTCGTGCCGGCGGCGCTGCTCTGCCTGATCTACGCCCGGCGTGTTCGGATCCTGGCATTGAGCAGCCAACCCGTGCCCGGCTGGCGCCAGGGGTGCTTCTACGCAGGGGGCCTCACGATCGCCGCCGCCCTGATCGGGCTGGGCAAGGCCAGCGAGGAACTGCTGTTCGCGCACATGTCAGAGAACCTGCTGATCGCGGATGTCGCGTCGCTGTTGATCGTGCTCGGCCTCACCGGCCCGCTGCTGGCTCCGATTCTTGAAATCGGTCTCTGCGACCGGTTGCGGGTGCTCGCCAACCCGCTGGTCGCCTTTCCCCTGTGGGCGATCAACCTCTACGTTTGGCATCTGCCGGGCCCCTACCAGGGCGCCCTTGAACACACCGGGACACACGTCCTCCAACACGCGATGCTCCTCGCCTTCGGGATCAACATGTGGATGTGCCTGTTTGGGCCGCTGCCGATGCCCGGCTGGTTCGGCAGCCTCGCCAAGCTTCTCTATATCGGCGCCGTGCGCCTCACCGCCGCCGCGCTTGGCAACATCTTTCTTTGGTCGGACGCGGTCTTCTATCCCTTCTATCTGCAGGGGGACTCTCGGCACCACCTCTCGCCTCTGGCCGACCAGAACCTCGCTGGGGCGGTGATGATGGTTGAGGTCAGCCTCTTTACGATCGGGCTCTTCTGCTGGCTGTTTCGGCGTACTGCTCGCGAGGCCGTGGAGCGTCAGGAGTTGCTTGACTTTGCCTCTGCTCATGGTCTTCCGCTCAGTGGTCAGCGGGCGGCGCGGGCTGTCTCTGCTGGGCGTGGCGCCGAGCTTCGGCAGCGGCTCGAGAGTCGAGTCGAGCTTGGCGATGCGCCACCGGCGCGTGCGAGGTCGCGTCTCATGAGCCGGGGGATTTGAAGTTGCGGGCGTAGCCTCCGCTTTGTCCTGACAAGACCAAGCGATGGAGGTACGCCCGCATGGAGAAGGTAGCCCCGAGCGAGAGGTTTCGCCAAGAGCTGGATGAGGTGTTGGCAGGTGTCGGCGTGGAGCAAGACCCGATTGAGACGGTCGGGCGGCTGGGAGCGCGGCTGATCTTGCAGCAGGTGCTCGAGGACGAGGTCACGGAGTTCCTCGGCCGGCGGCGGTATGAGCGCGCTGAGGAGACGGTCAGCCACCGCAATGGACACGAACCGCGGACGGTCAAGACGACGAGCGGCTCGGTGGCGTTGGAGCGTCCGCGGGTGCGCAACGCGAGCAAGTTGGGGTTCGAGAGCAGGGTGCTCGGCAAGGGCGTTACGCGAACGCACGCGCTGGAGTCGCTCGTGATCAGCTCGTTCTTGCGGGGACTGTCCACCCGTGATGTGGAGGCCGCGCTCCAGGAAGTCTTCGAGGAGCCGATTGCGTCGAAGGCGACGGTGTCCCGGATCTGTGAGGACACCCGGGAGCGATACCGCCAATGGTGCCGGCGGCGCTTGGAGCAGCACGACATCGTCTACTGCTTCTTGGATGCGATCTATCTGAAGCTGCATCCCGACGACACGCCGGCGGAGGGCGTGCTGGTGTGCTGGGGCGTGACGCTTGAGGGCCGCAAGGTCCTCCTCGGACTGGCTCTGGGGAGCCGTGAGAGCTATGACAGCTGGCTCGCCTTCGGCCGGGACATGATCGCCCGCGGCCTCAGGGCGCCGGCGCTCGTGATCGCCGACGGAGCACCCGGGATCTGGAAGGCGACGCGGGAGCTCTGGCCCGGAGCACTGGAGCAGCGCTGCACCGTCCACGCGCTTCGGAACGTCACCGGAAAGCTGCCCGAGCGCCACCACCAAGAGGTCAAGGCGCGCTGGTGGAAAGTATTCGACGAGGCGCGCTCCCCGGGCGAGGCGACCCGTGAGCTGCGGGGCATCATCGCCGACTACAAGACGGCTTACCCCTCGGCGATGGCCGTCATCGAAACGGACCTGCCAGCGCTCGTCACCCACCTACAGTTCCCGTCCGCCCACCGCAAGCGAATCAGGACCACGAATCTTCTCGAGCGAACGTTCGTGGAGGTCCGCCGGCGAACCAAGGTCATCGGCCGGTTCCCCGGCGAGACTTCCGCCCTCTCGCTGATCTGGGCGGTGCTGGAGCTCTCCTCCCGCGGCTGGCGCGGCGTGAAGATGAACCCCAAGACCGTCGCCGAGATCGAGCGCCTACGCCGCCAACTACGCGACACCAAGGCCGCTCCACCAGCCACGACGAACACCGAGGAGGTGATCGCCGCATAACATCCCACTCAAGCGGAGCCTGCCCCGAACAAATTCACCCGGGAAATGAGACGCGACCGCGTGCGATGATGCGCGACTCTATGATCTAGGCATGTGCGTCGGTTGTGCCATGGCTGCGGCTTCGGCCGCCAGTGGGTTTCGGACCTGGCTGCAGACTCACCACATGGGGTGGCTTACGCCTCGCCGGATGCGGGTGCTGACGGTTGGGGCCATGTGCGCCGCTGGGCTGGTTTCGACCATTGGGGTCAGTGGATCCTCGCTGCCGACGGCTCCGGCTGCTCACCACGTCGCGCGGGCTCACTGACCGCCGCCGCTACGCACTGCCACTGCGCGCGGGCTCCTGGTCGGGACGCGGGCTCCTGGTCTAGAGGTGGGTCAGCCCCCAGCCACCGCTGGGAGGATCGTCAGCTCGGCGCCGTCTGACACGGGGGTTTGGAGGCCGTCCAGGAAGCGGATGTCCTCGCCGCTCAGGTAGACGTTTACGAAGCGCCGCAGGTCACCGTCCTCGTCGGAGATTCGGCCGCGCAGCTCTCCGAAGCGCTCGAACAGGCTGTCCAGCACCTCCTGCACTGTTGCTCCTTCGAGCTGGGCTTCGCTTGCGCCTTCGGCGGCGGTGCGCAGTTGGGTGGGGATCTTCACGGTCACCGGCATCGGTTCAGCCCTTCGCGCTGTTGCCCACGAGCGCGCTATTGCCCGCCGGTGCACCGCTGCCTGCTAGCGCACCACCCGCCTCGGCGGCCGTCTGCACCACGCTCTCGACCTGCGTCTCGAACTGCTCGACGCTTGGCTCGATCGTGTGGGTCTCGAAGGTGCCGCGCACCGCGTCGAGCGTCTTCAGGCCCTCGCCGGTGATGACGAGCACGACGCGCTCGGCGGGGTCGATCTCGCCGCGCTCGGCGAGCTTCGCCAGCACTGCCGTGGTGACGCCGCCCGCGGTCTCGGTGAAGATGCCGGTGGTTTGCGCCAGCAGTGCGATGCCCTGCCTGATCTCCTCGTCGCTGACCGCGTCGATCGAGCCTCCGCTGCGCCGCGCCTCCTCCAGCGCGTAGGGGCCGTCCGCGGGGTTGCCGATCGCCAGCGACTTGGCGATCGTGTTGGGCTTCACCGGTCGGCACACATCGTGGCCGGCCGCGTATGCGCTTGCCACCGGGTCGCAGCCCTCGGCCTGCGCGCCGCTCATCCGCGGCAGCTCTCCGCTCACGAGGCCGAGCTCGCGCCACTCGGCGAAGCCCTTGGCGATCTTCGTGAACAGCGACCCCGAGGCGATCGGCACGACGCAGCGGTCGGGTAGCTCCCAGCCGAGCTGCTCGGCGATCTCGAACGCCAGCGTCTTCGAGCCCTCGGCGTAGTAGGGGCGCAGGTTGATGTTCACGAACGCCCACTCGCGCTCGGCGGAGAGCTCGGTGCAGAGGCGGTTGACGTCGTCGTAGTTGCCCTTCACCGCGACCAGGCGGGTGCCGTAGACGCCGGTGGCGAGCACCTTCTGCTCCTCCAGGTCGGCGGGGATGAACACGTAGGAATCGAGGCCCAGCGCCGCCCCGTGGGCGGCCACGGAGTTAGCGAGGTTGCCGGTGGAGGCGCACGCGATCGTCTGGTAGCCGAGCTCGCGCGCGCGCGCCGCCGCCACCGACACCACGCGGTCCTTGAAGGAGTGCGTGGGGTTGGCGGCGTCGTTCTTGACCCACACCTCTCTCAACCCCAGCCGCTGCGCGAGGCGGTCGGCGCGGATCAGCGGCGTGCAGCCGGCTGGGAGCCCGACCCGCGATGCCAGTCGCCCCGACGGCCCCGGCGGCCCACCCGCCAGGGGCAGGAAGTCGGCGTAGCGCCAGATGTTCTGCGGCCCTCCCTGGATGCGGCGGCGCAACTCGCCCACGCCGCCGTCGGTCAGACGGCTGTGGTCGTAGGCGACCTCGAGCGGGCCGAAGCACCGCTCGCACACGTACAGCGCCTCCAGCGGGTACTCCGCCTTGCACTCTCGACACTTAAGGTTGGTGGCAGCCATCTGGCCTCCTTCATCGTCTTCGCCGTTGTCCCGTGTGGCGAAAAACGTGAAGCCCGCCACACATCTGTCTGGAATTGGCACCTTCCGCGTTGGGACGCGGTGGTTGCCGGGGCTTCGTCGGGCCAGTCCCTCCACCCCTCTTGATGTGTACTGCTGTGAGCCAGTATATCGAACGTGCGGCGGAAGCGCACAACATTCGGTAACGCTCTTGCGTGCGCGGTGTACGCAGGTCGATGAGCGCCATAGTGCCCGATGCGCAGCGCCGCCCGGAGCAGGGCGAGGAGAGCTTCGACCTGGGCTCGCCGCTGCCCAAGAAGCGCATGTTGATCGTCGTCAACCCCTATGCCTCGACGGTCTCCGACGGCCTGCGCCACCTCGTCGTCGATGCCCTGCGCAGCCGCTTCGAGGTCGACGCCCGCGACACCGAGTCCCGCGGCCACGCGACCGAGCTCTGCCGCGAGGCCGCCCACGAGGGCTACGACGTGGTCGTCGCCTTCGGCGGGGACGGCACCGTCAACGAGGCCGCCAATGGCCTGCTCGGCTCCGCCACCCCGCTCACCTGCCTGCCGGGCGGCTCGGCCAACGTGTTCGGCAAGATGCTCGGCATCCCCGGCTCGCTGATCGACGCGACCGAGCATCTGCTGGAGATGGCCGACGACTGGCGCATCCACAAGGTCGACCTCGGCGTGGTCAACGGGCGCTGCTTCACCTTCGCCTCCGGCCTGGGTCTTGACGCCTCCGTCGTGCAGCGCGTGGACGCCAACCCGCGGCGCAAGGCCCGCTGGGGGCCGTGGTTCTTCACGTGGGTCGCCGTCACCACGTTCGCCCGGCGCTACCTGCTGCGCCCCCCGCGCCTCACCACCCTCCTCGCCGGCGAGGAGCACTCGGGCGTCACCGCCGTGATCCAGAACGGCACCCCCTTCACCTACTTCCGCAACCGCCCGATCGAGATCGCCGAGGACGCCGAGCTCGACTCCGGCACGCTCTCCACCTGCGTGCTGCACCGCGCCCGCCCGATCGACATGCCGTTCATCGCCTGGCGCGCCTTCTCCAAGCGCGCGCGTCTGACACGTCATCGCCAGATCACCGCGCTTGCCCCCGCCACCGAGCTGACCGTCCGCACCGCCGACGGCGAGCCGCTGCCGCTGCAGGTCGACGGCGACTATCTCGGCGAGGTTGCCGAAGCCCGTTACTCGATCATGCCCCGGGCGCTCAACGTGGTCGCATGACGAGGGCCGTATAGCCATTGCAATAGGGCGGGGTGTTGAACAAAAAATTCAAAAGCCGTGCGCAATTGCTATCGGGCTCTGGATTTTTTATAACAACCCCAGCCCCGCCCTATACATACTATCGCTATACTAAAAGCCAACTGGCTGACTACCCCGCCGGCCCGGGCGTGACGCGGTAAGCGTCGAACACAGACTCGGTGTTGCGCAGGCGATTGATCGCCCCCTTCAGCGAGTGCGTGTCGGCGACCTCGACAACGAAGCGGTTCTTGACCATCGGCGGGTTGGAGAGGCAGCGCGCTTCGACGATGTTGGCGCCCGCCTCGGAGAAGACCCGCGAGAGGTCCTCCAGCAGCCGGTGGCGATCCCACGCGTCGATCTGGATTTCGACGACGAACCCGCTCGACTGATCGCCCTCCCAGTACACCTCGGTGAAGCGTTCGGGGTTCTTGCGCAGCACCGTTGCGTTAGGGCAGTCCTCGCGGTGGATCGTGATGCCGCGGCCGAGCGAGATGTAGCCGACGATCTCGTCGCCCGGCACCGGCCGGCAGCACTTGGCCAGGCGCAGCATCACATCGTCGACGCCCTCCACGCGGATCCCGTACTGGCCCGAGGAGCGCGTCGGGCGCCGCGCGGAGCGCCCCACCTTGAGCAGATCGCTGGCGGCGGTCGCCCCGCCGTCGGCCGCCTCGCCGCGCTTGAGGCGCTGCATCACCTTGTTGACGACGATCTTCGGCGACACCTTCGCGCCGCCGAGCGCCATGTAGAAGTCGTCCGCCTTGCGGTAGCCCATCTCGCGGATCACGTCCGCCAGCAGCGCCGAGCCGGTGATTCGCTGCGCCGGCAGGCCCTGGCGCTTGAGGTGCTCCTGCAGCAGCTCGCGCCCGGTGTGCTCGGTGTCCTGGCGGGACTCCGCTTTGAACCACGCCCTGATCTTGTTGCGCGCGCGCGTGGTCTTCACCATCGCCAGCCAGTCGCGCGAGGGGCCGCGCTCGCGCTTGGTCGTGAGGATCTCCACGATGTCCCCGCTGCGCAGCTCGTAGTGCAGCGGCACGATCTTGCTGTTCACCTTCGCCCCCACGCAGCGGTGGCCGATCTCGGTGTGCACCTCGTAGGCGAAGTCCAGCGGCGTGGCGCCCGCCGCCAGCGACTTGACCTCGCCCTTGGGCGTGAACACGTACACCTCGTCTTCGAACAGGTCGATCTTCAGGCTCTCCATGAACTCTTTCGGATCGGACATGTCCTGCTGCCAGTCGAGCATCGAGCGCAGCCACTTGACCTTGGAGTCGTCCTCGATCGCGCCGGAGCGCTCGCGCTCGGGCTTCTCGCCGACGCTGCTTGTACATCCAGTGCGCCGCTACCCCGAACTCCGCCATCTCGTGCATCTCCGCCGTGCGGATCTGGATCTCCAGCGGCCGTCCCTCCGGCCCGATCACAGTGGTGTGCAGCGACTGGTACATGTTGAACTTGGGCATCGCGATGAAGTCCTTGAAGCGCCCCGGCAGCGGCTTCCACAGCGAGTGGATCACCCCCACCGCGCCGTAGCAGTCCTTCACGGAGTCCACGATCACGCGCATCGCGGTGAGGTCGTAGATCTCGTTGAACTCGCGTCCCTTCTTGGTCATCTTCGCGTAGATCGAGTAGAAGTGCTTGGCGCGCCCGGCGATCTGCGCCTCGATGCCGAGCTTGCGCAGCTCGCTCGTCAGGTACTCGCCGGCCTCGCTCACGTAGCTCTCGCGCTCCTCGCGCTGCTGGGCGACCAACCCCTTGATCTCCTGGTACTTGCGGGGGTGCAGGGTCGCGAACGCGAGGTCCTCGAGCTCCCACTTGATCGCGTGGATGCCCAGCCGATGCGCGATCGGCGCGTAGATCTCCAGCGTCTCCTTCGCCTTGTCGATCTGCTTCTGCTTGGGCATCGCATCGATCGTGCGCATGTTGTGCAGCCGGTCGGCGAGCTTGATCAGGATCACCCGCACGTCGGTGGCCATCGCCACCATCATCTTGCGGTAGTTCTCCGCCTGCGCCTCGTCGCGCGAGTGGAAGGTGATGCCGGTCAGCTTCGTGACGCCGTCGACGACGTTGGCGACCTCCGCGCCGAAGCGCTCGCGCACCTCCTCGATCGAGGCCGAGGTGTCCTCCACGGTGTCGTGCAGCAGCGCCGCGCAGAGCGTCTCGGTGTCCAGGCGCATCCCCGCGCAGATGCGGGCGACGCCGACCGGGTGCACGATGAAGTCCTCGCCCGACTTGCGCCGCTGCGCGGCGTGGTGCTCGCAGGCGAACACGAACGCCTCTTCCACGCGCGCGCGGTCGATCTGGATCGTCGTGTCGGCGGCGTGCTCGGAGACGATCGCGAACAGGTCGCCGAGCAGGCGGCGCTCGAACTCGTTGAGCTGCCCGGCGATCCCGGACGATCGCTCTGGCTCCTTTGTGGGGCTCTCCTGAGCCCGGTGTGTCTGCTCTGTCGCCATTCCTTAAGGGTAGGGCCTTTCGGGCTGGGGCCGTGCGACCAATCCCAATCGCGCGGCGCTCAGGCGAAGAGCACCAGCTCTCCCTCCTCCTCGGGAGCGGTCTCGGCGCGAGGGCCGGCAACTCGGCCGCTCGCGCATGGCGCAGCACCAGGCGCGGCTCGCTCACGCCCCGCCACTCGTTGACCTCCAGGGTGAACGTCGCGTCGGCGGGGACGCCGTCGCGCGACGGGCAGGCTGGTGCCAGCGCCGAACGCGACCGCGCGGGCGCGCGCGCCGTCGGCGAGCACCGTGAAGCGCACGTGCCTGCCCTCCCCCATCGGCCGGCGCTCGGCGAAGCGCGCGCCCCGCACGAGCAGCGACACCGCTGGGTTGGCGCAGCCGAACGGCGCCAGCGCCCGCAGCTCTTCGGCAAGCGCCATCCCCAGCTGCTCGCCTCCGCACGATCGCGTCGACGCGCTCGCGCGGCACGAGCTGCTCCGCGCTCAAGCACCCGCTCGGCGTGGGCCGCGAACGCCGATCCGAACTCCTCCAGGCGACTCGCGCTCGATCTCCAGGCCCGCCGCCGCGCGATGGCCGCCGTAGCGCACCAGGTGCCCGGCGCATTCGTTCAGCCCCTCCAGCAGGTCGAAGCCCGCGATGCTGCGCCCCGACCCGCGACCGGCGCGCCCTCGAGCGCCACCAGCACGAACGGGCGGTGGTGGCGCTCGGCCAGGCGCGAGGCCACGATCCCGATCACCCCCGGATGCCAGTCCTCGCCGGCGAGCACGTACGCGGCGCGCTCGCCCAGCGCGGCAACCTGACGCTCGGCGTCGAACAGGATGCGCGTCTCGGTGTGCCTGCGCTCGTGGTTGGCACGGTCGAGCTCGGCCGCGATCTCCTGAGCGCGCGCGGGGTCCTCCGTGAGGATCAGCTCGAGACCGGCGTCGGCGCGGTGCATGCGTCCCACCGCGTTCAGCCGCGGCGCCAGCGCGAACGCCACGGTGCGCTCGTCCAGTTGACCGGCGCTCGCATGTGCGACCGCCAGCAGCGCGCGCAGGCCCGGCTTCGCGGTAGCCGCCAGCGCGCGCAGGCCGTGGCGCACCAGCGCACGGTTCTCGCCGAGCAGCGGCACCACGTCGGCGATCGTCGCGAGCGCCACGAGGTCGAGGTCCTCGCTCGGGTCATGGCCCACACCCGCGGACAGCGCCTGCGCCAGCTTGTACGCCACGGCGGTCGCGCACAGGTCGGGGCACGGGTAGCCGCACACGACAGGGTGCACGATCGGCGCCCGCGGCAGCACACCGTCGGCGCGTGGGGAGTGGTGGTCGCTGACCACCACCTCCAGCCCCAGCGCCCGCGCAAGGTCCACCTCCGCGACCGCCGTGATGCCACAGTCCACGGTGATCAGCAGGCGCGTGCCGCGCGCCGCCAGGCGCCTGATCGTGCGCGCGTTCAGCCCGTACCCGTCGCTCGCGCGGTCGGGCAGGTACCAGTCCACGTCGGCCCCCAGCGCGCGCAGCACGCGCACCAGCACCGCGGTGGAGCAGATCCCGTCGACGTCGTAGTCGCCGTGCACGGTGATCCGCGCCCGGGTGCGCATGTGGGCGAGGATCGTCGTGAGCGCCTCGTCGATGCCCTCGAACGCGGCGGGCGGGTGCTGCTCGTCGGCAGCCAGGAACGCCCGCGCCCGCTCGGGGTCGGCCAGCCCGCGGCGCACCAGCACCTGCGCGATCGCTCCGCTCACCCCCAGCTGCCGTTCGAGCGCCAGCACTTGGGGTTGCGGGCACGGCGCGATCTCAAACGGACTGCTCGGCTCCATCGCACCCCACCCTACGGGTGGGTCTGGACGGAACTACGGGGGCGTCATCGTGGTGCGGCGGCCGCCGCCGCAGACCGCCGCCGAAGCCCGGGCGTCACCGAGGTGTCGTGACCGCCGCCCGCATCCCCTCGCGGCGGATCCCCTCCAGGTAGACCGCGGCCATGCCGATCAACGAGCCGGGCACCGCGTACAGCACGACCGCGATGTCGGTCTCCTTTTTCCCGGGGATCGCGAGGCCGGAGACTTTGATGCTGTAGATCAACGTGCTGATCACGACCGCGCCGATCAGCGAGCCGACCAGCGCGCCGACGATCCCGCCCCAGAAGCGGTCGGGCAGCCAGATCGTGAAGTGCCAGATCGCGAGGCCCATCATCACCCAGCCGAGCATTCCCATCAGCGCGACCTCCCATGGCGTTTGTTGCGAGGCCGTTTCTGGCGTTTGGGCTGTTCCTTGAGCACCAGGTCCTCGGGGGTGAGGTCGGCCGCGGGGTCCTGCGATTCCTGCGGCGTCGTCGGCTCGACGGGCGTCCGGGGGGAGGACTTCGTCGGGGTACTTGCCGTGGGGGGGGTTGTCCTGGGCGGCATCGTGCCGGTGCCCGCGCCGCTCGACGGGGCACTCCCGGGGCGAGCAGGTGCCCGTCCGCGACGGCCGTTGCCCCTGCTGGCGGCGGCACCTGCAGCCGACCCGCGCCCACCGCGCGGCCGAGCGGCGGTCCCATCCTCCCGCTCGATGTCCAGGTCACGCACCATCTCCTCGAACTCCTCCTGCGTGACCTGCTCGCCCGGCTCCTCCGCTGCCACCAGCAGGCCCCCCTTGCGCTGGCGGCGGCGCTGTTTGGCGGGCTCCACGTCGATCGGCGAGCCGTCGATCGTGGTCGCGTACGGGGGCACCGCGCCGAAGTCGCGCACCAGGCGCGCGCGGCGGTTGCGGTAGGAGCCCTCGCGTTCCTTCCACTGGGTGAGCACCGGCGAGGCGATGAAGATCGAGGAGTAGGCGCCGGAGGCGATCCCCACCATCAGCGCGAAGGCGAAGTTCTTCAGCGTTTCCCCGCCGAACAGCAGCAGCGCCAGCACCGGCAGCAGCGTGCAGAAGCTCGTGGCCAGCGAACGGGTGAGCACCTCAGACATCGAGCGGTTGACGATCTGCGAGAACGCGGCGCGCGGCATCCGCGGCACGTTCTCGCGCACGCGGTCGAACACGATGATCGTGTCGTACAGCGAATACCCGAGGATCGTCAAGAGCGCGGCGACCGTCGCGCTGCTCACTTCGCGGCCGGTGAGGGCGTACACCCCCGCGGTGATCAAAAGGTCGTGCATCAACGCGATCAGCACGGGCACCGCGTACTTCCACTCGAAGCGCAGCGCGATGTACACCGAGATCACGATCAGCGATGCGATGATCGCGATCACCGCCGCGCGGGCAACCGCCTGCCCGAAGGTCGGCCCGATCGAGTTGTCGGAGGTGTCGCGCAGCGGGCTGATCTTGCCCAGCGATTCCTCGACCGCGGCCACCTGGGCCGGCTTGAGCTGCTTGACCGAGATCTGATAGCCGCTGCCGCCGACGCTCTTGTCGCCGGTGAGCTTCTGGATTTGGGCGTTGGAAAGGCTGTGTTCGCGCAGCACCGTGCGGATCTGTTCCTGGGAGATCGGCTGGGTGAAGCCCGTCAGGATGCGGGTGCCGGAGGTGAAGTCGATGCCGAAGTTGATCCCTTTGCCGCCGATCGCCAGCGCGCCGATCAAGAGGATCGTGCCCGACAGCGAGAAGAACCACTTCGAGGCGCCCATGAAGTCGAAGCGCAGCGCGCGCTTGGCGCGGGCGGCGCCGAGCAGCGCGGGGTGGCCGATCACCCGCGAGCGGCCCATCGAGCCCAGCGCCGCCTGCGTGGCGAGCACGGCGGTGAACAGCGAGAGCAGCGTGCCGATGCCGAGCGTGAAGGCGAAGCCCTGCACTTCGGCGGTCGCGAGCGCGAACAGGATGAAGGCGGTCATGAACGTCACCACGTTGGCGTCGACGATCGCCGCGAAGCCGCGTTTGTAGCCGGCGGCGATGCCGGCGGGGATCGAGCGCCCGGCGCGGATCTCCTCCTTGATGCGCTCGAAGATCACGATGTTGGCGTCCGCCGCGATGCCGATCGTGAGGATCAGACCGGCGATGCCGGGCAGCGTCAGGACGATCGGGATCGCCTTGATCAGCGCGAAGTAGTAGATGCTGTAGATCGCAAGACCGCCGATCGCGATGATCCCCAGCACGCGGTAGAACATCAGCAGGAAGATGCACACGACCAGCAGCCCCACGGCCATCGCGAGCAGGCCCTGGTTGAGCGCCGTTTTGCCGAGCGTCGCGGAGACCTGCGAGTGGGAGATCTGTTCCAGCTTGATCGGCAGCGCGCCCGACTGCAGCTCGTCGGCGAGGTTCTGCGCGGAGGTGAGCGTGAAGCCGCCGGTGATCTCCGAGCCGTTGGAGGCGTCGATCCCGTTGGGGTACTGCGTGTAGTCGATCGACGGTGCCGTGATCACCTGTTCGTCGAGCACGATCGCGAAGTGCTGCAGCGCTTCGGGCTTGGTGACGCCCGGCAGCTGGGCGTTTTCGCCGCGGTGGGCGATTTCCTTGGTGACCCGTTCGAACACCGACTTGCCGTGCGAGTCGAAGCCGAAGGTCACGTCCGGCAGCCCCGAGCCGCCGCCTTCGCTCTGGTAGCCCTGCTGCGGGTTGTTGATGCTGCCGCCTTCGAGCACCGGGTTGTCGTTGAGCACGTAGAAGCTGTTCGGTTCGGCCTTGGTGATTTTGTTCTGGAATTCTTCGGGGCGGGCCTGCACGAGCACGGTGCCGGGGTTGACGTGCACCGCCTTCGCCTGCACGCCGACCGGCGGCTTGTAGCCGTCGGCGTACAGCTCGGCCTGCGTGTCGGCGGGACCGCAGATCGGCTTGCCGCCGGCGCACAGCACCTTTTCGTGCTTGGAGTCGACCAGGTACCAGGAGCCGTAGATGCAGCCGCCCACCTGCGCCGGGGTGCAGCCCTTCTGCAGCGTGGTCGCGTTGGGGTAGAGGTGGGGCTTGCGTTTAGCGGCGAGTTGGATCGCCTTGTACTCGGGCAGCCCGCAGCGCACCGCGGCCGGTTCGGGCCCGCAGGTGACGGCGCGGTTGGTCGGTTCGGGGTTGCCCGAGGGCCCGATCACGTTGGGCTCCCAGTCGTAGAAGAGCAGCTGGGCCGTCTTGCCGACCTGGTCTTCGGCGCGCTTGACGTTGGTCACGTCGGGCAGCGAGACGTTGATTTCGTTGGCGCCGTAAAGCTGGATTTCCGGCTGCGCAACGCCGAGTTGGTCCACGCGCTTGCGCATGATCGTGATCGCGCGGTTGAGCGATTCCTGGTCGACTTTCGCGTGCGCGGTCGGGATCCCCTTGTAGATGAACGACACCCCGCCCTTCAGGTCGAGGCCGAGGCGCGTCGGCTTGGTGGCGATGATGACCGCCGACACCACCAGCAGGAAGGCGACGAGCAGTAGCACGAGCGTGTTGCGGCGGCGGTCGGCCATTGGGAAAAGACTACTTGTCCGGAGTAAGGACGAGCAAAAGACCGCCCTCGTCGTCGTAGGCGGGGAACATGTCGGCGCGCGCCGTGGCGGGCAGGTCGCGGTCGCCGCTGACGCGCACCGGCTTGCCCAGCGCGCGCACCCCCCACTCCAACACCGTGCCGACGGGGTCGTCGCCGTTGGAGAACTCCAAGCCAAGCGCCTGCGCGACCGGGCGGCCGATCACCGCTTCCTCCTCCAGGCCGGTGAGCGCAAAGGAGTTCTTGCCGCAGCCGATCACCCGCCCCTCGCGGTCGCAGACGAAGAACGCGGCGTCCGGCGCGGGGTAGTAGTCGTCGAGCAGTTCGAAGAGGAAGGCGAACCCGCACTTCACGCAACCCTTCGGTTGGCGGGTGAAGCCGAGGTTGCGGTCGAGCTCGCTGGAGCGGTGGCCGCAGTTGGGGCAGATGAAAGGGTGGGACATGGTCTGATTGAAGAGGGGCCCGGCTCGCCGGCCTTCGGCCGGCTGCGCCACCCTCTTTGACACTAAGAGTAGGGAAGGAGCCGCCGCGAGGCTCCGCCCAACGGAACACCGGGTCGCCGGCTAGAAGAGCGCCTGCTCGCCCGCGGCGTCGGAGCCCACGCGCCCACCCTGCAGCGCAAGCCAGCCCTCGGGTGGCTCCAACCCGAGGTGGGCAAACGCCGCCGGCGTGGCGGCGCGCCCGCGCGGAGTGCGCTTGAGCAGGCCCTCGCGCAGCAGATGGGGCTCGTAGACGTCCTCGATCGTGTCGCGCTCCTCGCCGACGGCGACCGCCAGCGTGGAGAGGCCGACCGGGCCACCGGCGAACTTCACGCAGATTGCGCGCAGGATCTCCCGGTCGAGGCGGTCGAGGCCGCGCTCGTCGACCTCCAGCAACTCCAAGGCCGCGCGCGCGGCGTCGGCGCTGAGGACGCCGGCCATGCGCACCTCGGCGTAGTCGCGCACGCGACGCAGCAGCCGGTTGGCCACGCGCGGGGTGCCGCGGCTGCGCGCGGCGATCGCCTCGGCGCCGCCCTGCTCCAGCGGAATCTCGAGGATCCCCGCCGAGCGTATGACGATCGTCGCGAGCTCCGCCGTGGTGTAGGGCTCCAGGCGCGCCTGGATACCGAAGCGGTCGCGCAGCGGCGTGGTGAGTAGGCCGGTGCGGGTGGTTGCCCCGACCAGGGTGAAGGGCGGCAGGTCGAGCGTCACCACGCGCGCGCCGGCGCCCTGGCCGACGGTGATCGGCAGGCGGCGGTCCTCCATCGCCGGGTAGAAGGTCTCCTCCAGCGTGCGCGGCAGGCGGTGGATCTCGTCGACGAAGAACACCGAGCGCGGCTCCAGGGCGGTGAGAAACGCCGCGATGTCTCCCTTTCGCTCCAGGGCGGGACCGGCGGTCTGCACGAACGGCGCCCCGAGCTCGCTCGCGACGATCTGCGCGAGCGAGGTCTTACCGAGGCCGGGCGGCCCGGCGAGCAGCAGGTGGTCGAGCGCCTCGCCGCGCGCCACGGCGGCCTCGATCGCCACCGCGAGCTGCTCGCACAGCGCGCGCTGGCCGACGAACTCGTGCAGACGGCGGGGGCGCAGCGAGCGCTCGAGCTCATCCTCCAGCTCGTCACGCTCGTCCAGGTGGGGGGTTTGGATGCGGGTCATCGAACCACACCGCCCCGCGCGGCCCGCCCGCCGCGCAACCGCCGACGCCGAGGCTCGGTGGCGGTGCTGGCAGTTGAAGCCACCAAGGGCATCACCCCGCGCGCGCCGTGCGCAGCGCCTGCGCGATCAGCTCCTCGGCGGTGGCGCCCGCCGCCTCGCGCAGCAGCTCCTCGGCCTCGCCGTGGGAGTAGCCGAGCTCCAGCAGCCCGTCGCGGGCGAGCGTGCGCGGGCTATCCCCGCGGCGGGCCTTGATCGTGGCGCCGCCGGCGGCGGCGCCCACGTCGATGTCCGCGGACACCCCCACCTTCTCGCGCAGCTCGACGATGATCCGCTCCGCGGTGCGCTTGCCGATCCCGGGCACCGCCTGCAGGCGCGCCGCGTCGCCCGCGGCGAGCGCCGCCACCAGCTCGCGCGGCGGGCCGGCGGAGAGCACCGCGAGCGCGACCTTGGGGCCGACGGCCTGCACGGAGAGCAGCATCAGGAAGAGGTCGCGCTCGGACTCGGAGTGAAAGCCGTACAGCGCGAGCGCGTCGTCGCGCACGATCAGGTGGGTGTGCAGCGTCGTCTCGCCGCCGACGGCGGGGACGTGGCGCAGCGTCTCGGCCGACACCGCCGCCCGGTGGCCGACCCCCCCGCAGAGGATCACCACGTGGTCGGCGCGGCGCACGGCGACCTCGCCTCGCAGCAGCGCGATCATGCCCGCAGCCCCCGGACCCACCTGGTAGGGGCCCAAAAAGAAGACACAGTCACCGCGCCCCCACCACCTCGGCCTCAGCCACGGCCTGCGCCAGCGGCGCGGCGTTCATGTGGCAGAGCGCCACCGCGAGCGCATCGGAGGCATGGTCGGGCGTGGGCAGCTCGGGCAGGGACAGCAGCGTCTGAACCATCCGCGCGACCTGGTGCTTGTCCGCGCGGCCGTTACCGCAAACGGAGGACTTCACGCGCTGGGGGGTGTAGGAGAAGCACGGCACACCCCGCTCCCCGGCGGCAAGCATCGTCACCCCGCGGGCGTGACCGACCGCGAAGGCGGTTTGCACGTTCTGCCCGAAGTACAGCTGCTCCAGCGCCATCGCGGAGGGGTCGTGCTCGTCAATCAGCTCCAGCACGCGGTTGTGCACGCTCGCCAGACGCGACTCGAGCGAGGCCCCGGCGGGGGTGTCGATCACGCCACCGTCGAGCGCCGCCAGGCGACCCAACCCTCCGGGCCGTGTGCCCCCGCGGCGGGCGACGACGCCGTAGCCGGCGTTGGCGAGGCCGGGGTCGATCCCGAGCACGATCATGGGATGTGATTCTGCGTGTGCGGTCGGACGCCTGCCCACGAGCCGGGTCTCAAACCATGCTCTTGGCGCGCCACGGCGCCGCGCCCGAGGCCCACAGGTCGTTGAGCGCGACGGCGTCCTTGTAGGTGTCCATGCACTCCCAGAAACCCACGTGGCGGTAGGCGCGCAGCTGGTCGTCGGCGGCGAGCCGCTGTAAGGGCTCGCGCTCGAACACCGAATCGTGCGCGAGGTAGTCGAGCGCCCCCGGCGCCAAGCAGAGGAAACCGCCGTTGATCCAGTGCTCGGAGCGCGGCTTCTCGCGAAAGCCGAGCACACGGCCATCCTCCCCCTCCAGCTCGGCCACCCCGAACTGCAGCTCGGGGCGCACGACGGTGATCGTGGCGAGCGCGCCGTGCGCCTCATGGAAACGCAGCAGCCGCGCGAGGTCGATGTCGGCAAGGCCGTCGGCGTAAGTGACGCAGAAAGTGGGCTCATCAGCCAAGAACTCATCCAGGCGCTTGATGCGCCCGCCGGTCGGGGTGTCCAGGCCGGTGTCCACACACCTCACCTCCACGCCATGCGGCCAGAGGTGCTCGGCGACGAAGCGCTCGATCAGCTCCCCGCGGTAGCCGGTCGCCAGCAGGAAGCGGCGGAAGCCCTGGGCGGCGTACAGCTCGATCACGTGCTGCACGATCGGCCGCCCGCCGATCTCGATCAGCGGCTTGGGGATCTCGCGGGTGCGCTCACGCAGGCGGGTGCCGCGCCCGCCGCAGAGGATCGCGACGGGTGGCTTATCCAACGGCCCGCGCGAGCATGTCGGCCGGCACATCGAAGTTGGCGTGCACCGCGGAGACGTCGTCGTTCTCTTCCAGGCCGTCGATCAGCTTCATCAGCTTGACGACCTGGCCCTCGTGCTCGATCGGCACGAGGCTGGAAGGTCGGTGGGTGAGCTCCGCGCTCTCCAGCTCCACGCCGGCATCCTCCAGCGCACGGCGCACAGCGGTGAAGTCCGGGAGCGGGGTGATCACCTCGAAGACGTCCTCGTCCTCGGAGATGTCATCCGCGCCGGCCTCCACCGCCACGAGCAGGTCGTCCTCGGTGTAGCGCGAGGCGTCCACGACGATCACGCCCTTCTTCTCGAACAGGTAGGCGACCGAGCCGGGCTCGCCGAGCGAGCCGCCGTATTTGGTGAAGAGGTTGCGCACGTCCGGGCCGGTGCGGTTGCGATTGTCGGTGACGGTCTCCACCAGCAGGGCCACCCCGGCGGGGCCGTACCCCTCGTAGATCACGGTCTCGAGCGCCTCCCCGTCGCCACCCTCGCCGGTGCCCTTGGCGATCGCGCGCTCGATGTTGTCCTTCGGCATCGACGCCGCTTTCGCCTTGCGGATCGCGTTCTCCAGCGCCGCGTTGGAGTCGGGGTCCCCCCCGCCCTCGCGCGCGGCGACGGTCACGGCGCGCGCCAGCTTCGTGAACGCCGCGCCGCGGCGGGAGTCGACGATCGCCTTCTTGTGCTTGATGCTCGACCACTTGGAGTGTCCTGACATGAGTTGGAGGATACTTGGGGCTTCCGCGCGAGGCCCATTCGGCACGTGCTCCCCGATGCCCCATGCCGCCGCCCGCCGGGGAGCGCGCCTCCTCGGCGCAGCGAGCGAGCGCATAGGATGACGGGCGATGCCGACCCCCCCGCCGGAGATCTTCAAGGCGTACGACATCCGCGGCCTGTACGGCGAGCAGATCGACGGCGACATCGCCGAGTCGATCGGCCGCGCGTTCGCGCGGGTGCTCGCGCAACTGGAGGGCAAGCCGGTCGGCGAGCTGCGCGTGGGGCTCGGCCGCGACATGCGCCTCACCGCGCCAGAGCTCGCGGCGCGCTACAGGGAGGGCCTGCTGGCCGAGGGCGTGCACGTGCTCGACGCCGGCCAGGTCGGCACCGAGATGCTCTACTACCTCGTCGGCTCGCGCGGGCTCGACGGCGGCTTGATGTGCACGGCCTCGCACAACCCGAAGGCGTACACCGGCTGCAAGCTTGTGCGCGAGGGGGCGCTGGCGCTGTCGGGCGACAGCGGCATCCAGGACATTCGCCGGCTGATCGAGGCCGGCCTCGGCGCTCCGGCCGGACGAGGAGGCGCGGTCGAGAAGGTCGACGTCTACGCCGAGTTCCAGGAGGCGGCGCTGCGCTTCATCGATCCGGAGACGATCCGCTCAGCTTCGCCTTTGAAGGTCGTGGTGGACGGCGGCAACGGGATGGCCGGCCCGATGGTAGGCCCGCTGCTGGAGGGGTTGGGGCTCGAGCTGATCGAGACCTACTGGGCCCCCGACGGCAACTTCCCCGACCACGAGCCCAACCCGCTGCTGCCCGAGAACCGGCAGTTCGCGATCGACAGGGTGCTCGCGAGCGGCGCCGACCTCGGGATCGCCTGGGACGGGGACGCCGACCGCTGCTTCTTCATCGACGACACCGGCAGGTTCGTGGACGGCGACTTCCTCACCGCGCTGCTGGCGGAGTCGCTGCTGGCAAAGAGCACCCCCGGCGAGGCGTCGATCCTCTACGACGTGCGCGCCTCGCGCGCCGTGCCCGACACGGTCAGGCGCGCGGGCGGGACGCCGTACGTCAACCGCGTGGGCCACGCCTTCTTCAAGACGCGCATGCGCGCCGAGGGCTCGCTATTCGGGGGCGAGGTGTCGGGGCACTACTACTTCCGCGACTTCTACTGCGCCGACTCCGGCACGCTGCCGGCGCTCCTGATCCTCGAGCAGCTCTCGCGCACCGGGGGACGCATGTCCGAGCTGCTGCAGCCCTACCGCGAGCGCTACTTCATCTCCGGGGAGATCAACACGGAGGTGGCCGACCAGGACGCGAAGATGCGGGAGATCGCGGCACGCTACGCCGACGCCGAGCAGTCTCACCTCGACGGGATCTCGATCGACTACGAGGATTGGCACTTCAACGTGCGCCCCTCCAACACCGAGCCGCTGCTGCGCCTCTGCCTGGAGTCGCTGCGCTCCCACGAGGATATGGAGCGCCGCCGCGACGAGGTGCTGGCGCTGATCCGCTCATGAGCCGCGGGCCGCATCCGCGTCCAGAGAAGCCGAGGAGAAAACTCCTCCGACGGCCGAGCGGGCGAAGGCGCCCGCCGCGAATCCAGCCGCGAAGGCCAAACGCGCAGGGGGAGGAGGCAGCGCTGGAGCGCGCCGCGGCGGAGGGGATCCACCGCCTCGCGATTCCCACCCCCTTCGCGGTCGGCCGCGTCAACGCCTACCTGATCGAGGACGACCCGCTCACGCTGGTCGACTCCGGGCCCAACTCCGCGAAGGCGCTCGACGAGCTCGAACAGGCGCTCGCCGCGCGCGGGCACGCGATCGAGGACCTGCAGCTGCTGGTGCTCACCCACCAGCACATCGACCACATCGGCCTCGCCGCGATCCTCGCGCGGCGCTCCGGCGCGCAGGTGGCGGCGCTGGAGGGCCTCGGCCGCCGCCTGCGCGACTTCCGCACGGAGTCCGAGCTCGACGACCGCTTCGCGGCGCGCATCATGCTGCGCCACGGGGTGCCCACCGACGTCGTCACCGCGCTGCGCGCCGTCTCGGCGAGCTTCCGCGCGTGGGGCTGCACCGTGGAGGTCGATCGCCCGCTCGCCGCGGGCGAGGACCCTGGAGCTGCGCGACCGCACGCTGCGCGTGTTGCACCGCCCCGGCCACAGCCCCTCGGACACGGTTTTCCACGACGAGCGCCGCTCGCTGCTGATCGCCGGCGACCACCTGCTCGCGCACATCTCCTCCAACCCGCTGATCGCGCGGCCGCTCGATGTGGAGAGCGACTACGCCGGGCCGCGCCCGCACGCGCTGATCACCTATCTCGACTCGCTGCAGCAGACGCGTGCGATGGACCTCGAGCTGGTGCTCGGTGGCCACGGAGCCCCGATCACAGACCACGCCGCGCTGATCGACGAGCGCCTGCGTATGCACGAACGGCGCGCCACGAAGATCCACGGCCTGATCGCCGAGCGACCCCGCACCGCCTACGAGCTCGCGCATTCGCTGTGGGGCAACGTCGCCGTTACGCAGGCCTACCTGACGATCTCCGAGGTGCTCGGCCACGTCGATCTGCTGCTGCGCGACGAGCGCGCGGTGGAACAGATCAAGGACGGGATCGCCCGGTTCGAGGCGGCGTAATGGCGCCCGGCGCCGCCTGCGTCTGACCAGGGCTGCCACTGCCGATGCGGAACGCGCCGGCCGCGAAGCCGAGCACCGATTCGCGCCCATATCTCTGCAAATGCAGCGACTGCCGGTCCCACGCGGTCGGCGCAGCGAACCGCACCCGGAAACGACAACGTGCGCTAAAGTCTTTGACAGTTCACTGATTGGACGTACAGCACCCGCGTGGCCGGCAGGGCGGAGACAGAGTGAGGGGATCGATGTGGTCGCACCGAACGGGGAGGTGGTTGTGGACAGCGCCACCGCCAACCCGCACCTGAACGTCTTCGACCCCTACCGCGACCTCGGGCGCACCCACGAGGACCAACTGACGCGCGCGGCGATGATCGTGCTGCGGCTCGTTCCTCTCGCCCGCGAGACGCTGCTGCGCTCGATCGGCGAGCCCTCGCAGAGCGAGCTGCCCGACTGCACGGTGGACATGCAGGCGACGCACATCGTCGACGCCTCCGAGGAGAGCGCCGCCGGCGGGGAGGTCAAGCGCGGGCGCCTGGTGAGCGTGTTCCTCACGCCCGACACCGAACCGGCGGAGGGCGACGGCGAGGTCAAAGACACCAGCCGCGGCCAGCGCTTCGACGGCGTGCTGCGCTTCGACCCCGAGTTGGTCGTGCTGCTGGAGAGCAAGGTGTGCACTCGCTGGGCGCGGCGCAACGGGCACCGCGTCGGCGAGCTCAACCTCGGCAGCGCGCGCTTCGCGCAGCGGCGCACCTGCGTGCTGCGCTGGCACGACCTGCTGGAGTCGTGGTGGCGCCTGGTCGAGCTCGCGGTGCTGTCCCCCGCCGAGCGCGCGCTGGTGCAGGATCTGCTCACCTACGCCCACCAGGACTTCGGCCACCTGCTGCCGTTCGGCTCGCTGCGGCGAGTCGGCGCCGACCCCGTGCGGCGCAAGTGGCGGCTGCGCTCGCTGCTGCGCGAAGCGACGGGTCTGCAGCCGGAGCGAATCGGGCTGGCCCACGTGCGCCTGGACTCCGCGCTCGGGGTGATCTCGATGCAGCGCGCCGCCCTGGACCTCGACGGGCAGGAGCTGATCCTGCATTTCTGGCCGGGTGAGCTCAAGCGCCAGGCCGAGCACCTCTACGGCGCCGGCCACGCCGAACGCCTCGTCGAGCTGCTGCAGGACGGTGGTAGTGGTGGGGGTGGAGGCGGCAACGGAGGAGGAGGAGGAGGAGGAGGAGGAGGCTGGCACGTCGAGCCCCAGCCACAGCTCGGCTTCCGCAACGCACCTGCCCGCACCCGCGTCTACCTCACCTCGCGCCTGGACGCCGCCACCTACATCCGCCGCTGGCAGACCGAGGACTTCAAGCAGGTGGGGGCCCACAACCCCGACACGATCCTCCCCGAGTTGTGGCCGTGGCTGCTGCGCCGCCGCTACGCCTCCGCGCGCGACAAAGCGCGCCTAGAACCCTTCCTGCGCACGCTCGGGCGCCGCGCCGCCCACCTGCGCCCCTCGATCCACGTGTCGCGCTCGTGGCCGTTCGAGCACGCGGTCGCGCTCGACGACGAGGGGCTGCTCGCGGGGGAGATCCACGACGCGATCAACCGCGTGCTCGACCTGCTCGAAGAGCCGCTCATCCTGCTGCCCACCGAAGCCGAGCAGGATCCGGCCTACAAGGCCTGAAGACCCTCGATCCAGGCGCCCACCGCCACAATGAACGACGGGAGATGCTGGCGCTGGCGGTTGACGGCGAGATGGACGTCGCCCGCGGTCAGGGTCCAGTACTCGTGCTGGCTCGAGTTGCGCAGATCGAGGACCTCCCGCATCGCATGCTCCGCCTGCTTCGGCAAGAGACCCTGCGCCCGGAGTTGATCGGCCGCGGGAGTCTTGCGGTCAGCCGCAATCGCGCCTCGATCCTGCGCCACTCGCACGGCGAGGCCGATCAGGGCGTTGCAGATGTTGTGCAGGTCATCCATGTTCGACCGCACCAACATGGCTTTGTTGCGCTCCCGCGGATCCTGTGAGTACCACGCTGCGTCGAAGGCCCCGAGATCGAAGTCGGGCGGGAAGGCCGAGACGGCGCTCTCCAGCTGCGCCATCGTGCGCGCCAATTGCGCCAGCGCGCCATCCAGTGCATCCCGGCGCGCCCGAGCGGCCACGGGCGAGCGGGAGGAGCCGCTCATCCGCCGGTCATCAGCCGGTTCCAACTGGTGATCGAGCACGTACGGCGGCAAGCTCGCGGAAGTAGCCGAGCGCGGCTTGGGCGCTTTCGCGCAGATCGTCTCCCCGCTGGTTGGCCAAGGTAAGTGCTCGTCCTGCCTCGGCTTGCAAATGCGGCCATGAGCGCTCGCGGTCGATCAGCGGGCGGCCATCGCGCACGATCTCGGCCAGCAGGCGTGGATTACGTCGTGCTGCCTCCACCGGCACGAGCTGCACCTCGACAGACAGCCGCACCCCGAGCCGCGCGCGCAACCCATCGAGCACACCCGGGGCCGGACGGCGCAATCCCATCAGCAGGTCGACATCGGAGACACCCGCTACGTCGTCCCCCCGGGCGACAGAGCCAAACAGCACGGCCAGCTGCACGTTGGGCTCCGTCCTGAGCGCGGCCCGCAGCTCACTGACCAGCTGCCAATGGGAACGTACCCACACCACCTCCGGCTCGGAGAGCACGAGCCTGCGGGAACTGGGCCGTCGGGCCCTGATCAGCTCACTGCTCACACCTCGACGAAGGGTGCGCTCGCTTACGTCCACCTCCTCCGCCAACTGCCGCAAGACCGAACTCATGTGTCCAAGATAACATCAGTGTGTCCGATCGGCCGTGGTCGCGCCTCTTTCAGTCATACCGGGCAGCACGAACCTCGTCCAAAAACAGCCGGTGCAGCCGCTCGTCGGGAGTGAGCTCGGCGTGGAAGGCAACCGCCAGGCGGTTGCCTTCGCGGGCCGCCACCGCGTGGCCATCCACCTCCGCGAGGATCTGCACGCCGGGGCCATGCTCGGCGATCCACGGGGCTCGGATGAAGACTCCGTGCAGGGGCGGGCCGTCGATCCCGCGCATCGCCACCTGCGCCTCGAAGCTCTTGATCTGGCGGCCGAACGCGTTGCGCTGGGCGCGCATGTCGATCAGCCCGAGGTGGTCGCGGTCGAGCATGATCAGCCCCGCGCACGAGCCGAGCACCGGCACCCCGCGGGCGGCCAGCTCCCGCAGCGGCTGCGCCAGGCCCTCCCGCTCGATTCCCAGGGTCATCGTCGTGGACTCGCCCCCGGGAATCACGAGGCCCTCAATGCCATCGAGGTCGGCGGGCGTACGCACCTCGCACACCTCCGCGCCCACGCCGCGTAGCTTCCGTGCGTGCGCGTCGAAGCCACCCTGCAGCGCCAGCACCCCCACCACCGGCTTTGCCGGCGGCGGGTCTCCCACTAGCACGCGCATGCCGTCGAAGATCCGGCGAAGGGGGGCACTTGGTGTGAGAGCTGAGCCGTCCTACCAACCGCGCTGGGCCAGCAGCTGCTCATGGTCGAGCTTGGAGCTCTCGAGGCTGACCATCGCGGGGCCGAGGCCGCGCGAAGCGGCCGCCACGCGCGCAGGGTCCTGCCAGTGCGTGGTGGCCTCCACGATCGCGCGCGCCCTGGTCGGGGGGTCCTCGGACTTGAAGATCCCCGAGCCCACGAACACGCCCTCGGCGCCGAGCGCCATCATCAGCGCGGCATCAGCGGGGGTGGCGATCCCGCCCGCGCAGAACAGCACCACCGGCAGGCGTCCCTCGACGGCTACACGCCGCACGAGATCCAGCGGCGCCCCGTGCTGCTTGGCGGCGCTCGCCAGCTCATTCTCCTGGAGCGTGGCGAGACGGCGAATCTCCCCGCCGATCATGCGCATGTGACGCACCGCCTCGACGATGTCCCCGGTGCCGGCCTCGCCCTTGGAGCGGATCATCGCCGCGCCCTCGCCGATCCGCCGCAGCGCCTCGCCGAGGTTCGTGGCGCCGCACACGAACGGCACCTTGAACGCCCACTTGTCGATGTGGTTGGCCTCGTCGGCGGGCGTCAGCACCTCCGACTCGTCGACGTAATCCACCTCCAACGCCTGCAGCACCTGCGCCTCGACGAAGTGGCCGATGCGCGCCTTCGCCATCACCGGGATGCTCACGGCCTCCTGGATCCCGGCGATCATCTCCGGGTCGGACATCCGCGCCACGCCGCCGTCGCGACGGATGTCGGCGGGCACGCGCTCGAGCGCCATCACCGCCGCGGCGCCCGCGTCCTCGGCCACCTTCGCCTGGTCGGGCGTGACCACGTCCATGATCACCCCTCCCTTCAGCATCTCCGCCAGGCCGGCCTTGACCGCAAATGTCGCCTCGTCGCGCATGAGGCGAAGTCTAGCCGTCGGGGCGGGCTCTACTTCAACCGGAAGGCCTTGATGCGATCTTCGTAGGAGGCGCTGTCGCGCGCGTACACACCGTACGCGAGCGCCTGGATCAGGCTGAGCAACGCCGCGTGCGAGCGCACATAGGCGGGGCTGTTGGAGGAGTAGTAGAGCTTGATCTGCCCTAACTTGGCGACCTCCGAGAGGGTCGCGTCGGTGATCGCCGCCGTGCGCGCCTTGCGGTGGCGCGCGAGCTTCATCGCGCGCAGCACCAGCGGGTGCGGGCGCCCGGCGGAGAGCCCGATCACGAGCGTGCTCTCATCGATTCGCCCGAGGCGGCTGAGCGCCTCCTGCGAGGGGCTTGCCACCACCTCCACGCGCAGGTCCAGCAGCATCAGCAGGTGGCGCAGGTAGCTGGCGAAGAACGCCATTTGATCGGTGCCCGCCACCAGCACCTTCTCGGCGCTGACGATCGCGTCGATCAGCTCCTCCACGTCGCCGCGCGCGACCTTGCGCGCAGTCTCCTCCACATTCAGATGGTCGGCCGCCAACGCCGCCTCGAACTCGTTCTGATCGAGCGAGAACAGCGGCGCCGAGTTGCCGTTCGTGGATTGATGACTTTGATTCGACCCGCCGCCGTTGGCGTGCACGCGCCGGTACTCGTCCCGCGCCGCCGCCTGCAGCTCCGGGAAGCCCTCGAACCCCAGCGCTTGAGAGAAGCGCACCACCGTCGAGCTGGAGGTGTTGGCGCGGCGCGCCAGCTCCTCGGCCGTCTGGAAGGCCGCCTCGTCGAGGTGGTCGACGATGTACTGCGCCACATCCTTCTGCGAGCGCGAGCACTCCTCGAAGCGCGTCTGGATGTACTTTGAGAGGCTCTGGTGCTCGCCCGTGACGCCCACCGGCGGCTCCTGCACAGTTGGGGTCGATGCCGTTCGTTTCATCGGCCCCGTTGTTCGACGCGCCCTGCTCGGACTCCTCCCGACGGCGCGGGATCTTTCAGCTCAACGTCTGCGCGAGCTCCACGAAGTATTCGAGCGCCTGTGGATTGGCGAGCGAGTCCACGCTCGCCGCCTCTGTGGGCGCGGCGCCCATCAGGATCCGCTTCACCGGCACCTCCAGCGTCTTGCCCGAGAGCGTGCGCGGCACCTCCGCGATCTGCATCACCTCGTCGGGGACGTGCCGCGGCGAGCAGTCCTCGCGAATCCGTCGCCTGATCTTGCTCTTCAGCTCCTCGTCCAGCGCAACCCCGGGGCGCAGCACCACGAACAGCCACATCTCGAGCTCCGGTGCCTGGGCACCGGAGCTCTGGCCGCGCGGGATGTCCACCACCAGCGCGTCCACCACCTCCTCCACCGCACTCGCGGCGCGGTACAGCTCGCTCGTGCCCATCCTCACTCCTTGGCGGTTGATCGTCGCGTCGGAGCGGCCGTAGATCACCGCTCCGCCGCGCGGGGTGATCCTGATCCAGTCGCCGTGGCGCCACACGCCGGGGTACATCGAGAAGTAGCTCTCGCGGTAGCGCGGCCCCACCCGATTCTCCGGCGCGTCCGGCGGCAGGTCGGGGTCGTGGGCGGGCGGGTCACCCCAGAAAAACAGCGGCATCGAGGGCAGCGGCTCGGTCAGCACCAGCTCCCCCACCTCGTCCACCACGCTGCGCCCCTGCTCGTCCCACGCCTCCACCGCGCACCCCAGCACCCGACACTGCAGCTCACCTTCGTACACCGGCAGCAGCGGGCAGCCGCCGACGAACGCTGTGCACACGTCGGTGCCCCCGCTCGTCGAGAACAGCCACACGTCCGGCTTCACCTTCCGGTACACCCACGCGAAGCTCTCCGGCGCCAGCGGCGACCCCGTCGAGCCGATGCTGCGCAGCGCGCTCAGATCGTAGTCCCGGCTCGGTTGTACGCCAGCCTTCTCGCACGCGCTCAGCAGGCCGGCGCTCACCCCCATGCAGGTCATCTTCGTGCGCTCCGCTAGCGCCCACATCGTGCCCAGGTCGGGGTGCCCCGGGCTGCCGTTGTACAGCACGATCGCCGCCTCCGTGAAGAGGCAGCCGATCAGGAAGTTCCACATCATCCAGCCCGTCGTCGTGTACCAGAACATGCGGTCGCCTCGATGCAGATCGAGGTGCAGATGGCTCTTCTTCAGCTGCTCGATGAGGATCCCGCCGTGACTGTGCACGATCGCCTTCGGCAGGCCGGTCGTGCCCGAGGAGTACAGCACCCACAGGGGGTGGTCGAAGGGCACCTGCTCGAACTGTGGCCCGGGGGCCGACCCTTGATCGGTCTCTCCGCGCTCGCGCAGCGCCCGCCAGGTGAGTCCGCCCGGCCAGGCCGCGGGCACGGCCAGCGCCGCGGAGTCCTCCTCGAACAGGTAGGGCACCAGCACCGTGTGGCGCACGGTGGGCAGCTCCGCGAGGATCTCCCCCACCACCTCCCGGCGGTCGAAGTCCCTGCCGCCGTGGCGATACCCGTCCACCGCGAGCACCACCTTCGGCTCGATCTGCGCGAAGCGGTCGATCACGCTGCGCGCCCCGAACTCCGGCGCCGCGCTCGAGAAAATCGCCCCCACGCTCGCGCTCGCCAGGAACGCGATCAGCGTCTCGGGGATGTTCGGCATGTAGGCGACCACGCGGTCCCCCCGCTCCACGCCCAGCGCGCGCAGCCCGCCGGCCACCGCCGCCACCTGCGCGGAGAGCTCGCCCCACGTCAGCTCCGCCAGCGGACGCAACTCGGAGGCATGCAACACCGCGATTTGATTGGGGTCCCTCCCACCCTCGCGCTGGCCGAAACGGGGATGCCGGCCAACGGCCGGTGTCTCCCGGCTTCGGTCGGAGGCGTGCAGCACGGCGATTTGATTGGGATCCCGCCCACCCCACCGACCCTCACGCTCGCCGGCCGGTCTTTGCTCGCTCGACCCGCCCGCCAGCAGGGGATCCGGCGATCTGCGCCCGCACAGCATGTTCTCAGCGTAGTTGAGCTCCGCCCCGCCGAACCACCGCGCGCCCGGCATCGTGTCGATCGGGGATCCCTCCGATCCACGATCGGTCAACACCTGCTCGTAGGGCCGCGAATGGAGCACCCCGAAGTACTCCCAGATGCCCGCCCAAAAGCGCTCCAGCTCCGTCACCGACCACTGCCGCAGCTGCTCGTACTCCGCGAATGTCCTGCCCTCGCGCTCGCCCGCCCAGCGCATGAAGCCCGTCAGCCACGCGCGCTCCCGCTCCCGCGGGGTCGGCTCCCACAGCGGCGTCTCTCGATCAGGACTCATCGCGGCCCCCTCCCCGAACTCCCCTCCGGCCCCATCGACGCCCCCATTCTTCAACTCATAGGTAATGATTCGTATAAGCTGAAAACTCAGTATGCCAGTCCGGCGCCCGGCCCGTCGCTAGAGCGTATCCGGCAGGGAAACCCGTCCCAACCACGCCGGACCCTTATCCTCCCCGCCTGTGGATGCTCCCGCCCTGCGCGCGCACTTTCCGGTGCTCTCCCGCGTCGCCTACCTGAACGCCGGCACCGACGGCCCGCTGCCCGCGGCCGCCACCCGGGCCGCGGCGGAGGAGCTCGAGCGCGAGGCCGCCGAAGGCCGCACGCTCGCCCACTTCGAACGCCGCGGCGAGCTGAACCACGCGCTGCGCGGCGCCTACGCCTCGCTGCTCGGCTGCGCCGCCGAGGACCTCGCGCTCACGACCTGCACCAGCGAGGGACTTTCGCTGGTGATCGACGGCCTACGGTTGGGCCCCGGCGATGAGATCCTCTCAAGCGAGGAGGAGCACCCCGGGCTGCTCGGCGCGCTGAGCGCCGCGCGCGAGGTGCACGGTGTGGCGATCCGCGCCGCACCGTGGTCGGAGGTGGCGGGCGCCGTCGGCCCCCGCACGCGGCTGATTGCCTGCTCGCATGTGAGCTGGATGACCGGGTCGGTCGCCCCCGCCGAGCTCGCCGAGGCGGGCGTGCCGGTGTTGCTCGACGGCGCCCAGGGAGTCGGCGCGATCCCCACCGACGTGCGCGCGCTGGGCTGCGCCGCCTACGCCGGCCCCGGCCAGAAGTGGCTGTGCGGGCCCGACGGCACCGGAATGCTCTACACCACGCCCGAGCTGCGCGAGCGGCTCGCCGTGACGCGGCGCGGCTACGCCAATCTCGCCGATCCGAACGCCGGCGTCGACGCCTCCCTGCACGAGGACGCCCGGCGCCTGGACACGCTCTCGCAGAACGCCGAGACCGTCGCCTGCGCGCTCGCTGCCGTCGGGGTATTGGAGAGCTTCGGGTGGGATGCGCTGCACGAGCGCGCCCGGCAGCTCGCCACGCGCTTTGCCGAGCAGCTCGCCGCACGCGGCCGTGACGTGGTGGGCGGGCGCGCGCGGAGCACGCTCATCTCCTTCTCCAGCCCCGACCCACTCGCCGAGCGCGAGCGCCTCAAAGCGTGCGGGGTCGCCCTGCGCGACATCCCCGGCAGCCCCTGGCTGCGGGCCTCCGTCGGCGCTTGGAATGACGAGGACGATCTCGGGCAGCTGCTGGACGGGCTGGCACAATGAGCCACGCACCCTCCCCCATCCTGCCCCCTCAGGGGGATCCCGGACGGCCCCGCAGGGGACGGACGGAGGGGGTGGTCGAGGCTTGGAATGACGAGGACGATCTCGGGCAGCTGCTGGAGGGGCTGGCACCCTCTTAGCGCGCTCTTAGGTCTTAATGCTCTCTTAGCACCGTTTCCGCTTTGCTTTCCAGTGCGGGCGAGGTTCTGCCGCGCACGACACGCCCTCCACCATGAGCGCCTCGCCACCCAAGACCCCTCCCTCACAGCCACCGCCCTTGCCCGAGCCCGACAACCGGCCCGCGGAGATCGCGGCGCCGCAGGTCCCCACAGGTGCGCAGAGCGCGCCGGCGCCCGGCCTCGCCGAGAGGCGCACGTGGCCGCGCGCGCCGAGTATGGGCGCTGTGCTCGGCTGGCTGGCGCTGGCGCCGGTGCTGGCGCTCTCCGCCGTGCTGAATATCGAGCGGCTCTCCCATAACGGCTACGCCAACGTCTTCTACGCCGCCGGCGTGCGATCGATGCTCGGCTCGCTGCACGACTTCCTGTACGCCTCCTTCGACCCCGGCGGGCTGATCACCATCGACAAGCCCCCGCTCTCCCTGTGGGTGCAGGTGCTCAGCGCCAAGCTGTTCGGGTTCTCCCACCTCAGCCTGCTGCTCCCCGAGGCCGTCATCGGGGTGCTCGGGGTGGCCGCGCTCTACGGCGCCCTGCGCCGGCCCCTCGGGCTGCCCGCCGCGCTCGGCGGAGCACTCGCCCTGGCGGTCTTCCCCTCCTACGTCGCCGTCTCCCGCGACAACGGCGTGGACCCCCTCCTGATCCTGCTGCTGATCCTCGCGTGTGGCGCCGCGCTGCGCGCCATTCGCACGGGCGGCTGGCCGTCCCTGCTCGCGTCCGCCGCGCTCGTCGGGCTCGCGTTCAACGCCAAGACGCTCGCCGCCTACCTCGTCGTCCCCGGGATCGCGCTCGGCTACCTGCTCTGCGCCCCCGCGCCCCTGCCCCGCCGCCTGCTGAAGCTGATCGCCGCCGGGGTGGTGCTCGCCGTGGTCTCCTTCTCGTGGATCGCGCTCGTCGAACTCACCCCCGCCTCCCAGCGCCCCTACGTGGGAGGCTCGACCGACAACACCGAGAGCAACCTCACCCTTGGCTACAACGGTCTCGGCCGCGTCGAAGGGCAGATCGGGGGGCCCAACCAGATCTTCCTGCATCTCGGGGCGGTCGCGCCGTTTCCGAACAGCATCCACACCGTCCTGAGCGCCAAACGCACCGCGGCGCCCAAGCACGTCCCCAACCCGATCCTCCCCGACGGCCACTACACCAACCCCACCCCCTTCGGCGGCCCCACCGGGCCGCTACGCGTCTTCCACACCGGCCTCGGCGGCCAGGGCGGTTGGATGCTGCCCTTCGCGCTGTTCGGGCTTGTGGCGCTCGCCCTGTGCGTGCTGTGGCCCCCGCGGGGAGAGGACGTCGCCGCGGCGGGTCGCACGGATGACGGAGTGCTCGGCGCGGGCGACGCAGGCGATGCTCCCGCTCCGGCCGGCCCACGCCCCACAGGTGAGGTGGGTAAGGGCACGCGGGTCAGCCGCTGGTGGGGGCGCGTCCGGCGCGATCCGCTCGCCGCGGTGCTGTTCGTGTTCGGCGGCTGGTTCCTCGTCGAGGCCTTCATCCTCGACTTCTCCAAGGGCATCGTGCACCCCTACTACATCTCCGCCCTGGCCCCCGGCACCGCCGCGATGATCGCCGGCGGCGTCCTCGCCTTCGCCCGCCTCGGCCGGGCCCGCGACTGGCGCATGCTGCTGCTGCCGCTCGCGGTCGCCGCCACGATCGCCGTCCAGCTCGTGCTGCTGCACCGCGAACACTACGCCCACTGGCTGCCCCCCCTGCTGATCGCCGGCACCGCCGTGGGCGTGCTGGCGCTGCTCGCCGTGCGCCGCCTCGCCGCCGCTGCGATGGCGCTCGTGCTGGGCGTGTTGCTGATCGCCCCCACCGCCTTCTCCACCACCACCTGGTCGGTCCCCGTCGAGGGCACCTTCCCCGCCGCCGGGCCGCGCGTGGCCGGGAGCCTCGGCCCCTACGGGATCACCCACCACGACGTGCTCGTCTACCACGCGTTGATGCGCTACATCGACGCGCGCCATCCCACCAAGCGGTGGGAAGTGCTCACCGTGTCCTCCAACACCGCCGCCTCGATCATCCTGCTCGGCCGGCGCGCCGGCGCGATGGGCGGCTACAGCGGCACCGACCCGGCGCTCAACGGTCCCGACCTGTCCCGCCTCGTGGCCCACCGCGAAGCGCGCTATGTGGTGCTCGGCGGCGCCTACTCATCCCGCGGCGGCAACCTCGCCACCAAAGCCGTGATCCGCGCCTGCCACTACATCCCCTCGCAGTACTGGCTCGGCGCCCCCCGCTACTCGATCTACAGCCTCGCGCTGTACGACTGCACCGGGGACGTGCGCCGGCTCGCTGCCACCTGAGCGCCCGGCGTGGGCGTCGCTCGATAGGCGATCTGAGCGGTGCGCTCACAGGCGGCCGTGGCGGGACATGGAGGTCCCGCCCCCGCGCGGCACGTAAGCACGCCGCGGCGCGCGGACGATCCCCAAAGCCCCCTACGCCACCACCGACAGCTTCTTGTCGAACGCGCGCGCGAACAGCTCGCACTCTCTGCCCGCCGCCCAGCGGGGCACGGCCGCGTCGCCCTCCGCCAGCAGCCGCAGCCGCACCGAGCCGTTCTCGGCGCTCAGCACCGTGTCTTTGACGAGCTGGTCGCGCGAGCGCTCGAGGTCCTCCGCGAGGCGCAGCAGCACCGCGCAGCGGTCCAGCCGCGCCGCGTCGCCCTCGCCGAACAGCGCCGCCAGCGGCCCCGGGTCGGGCATGCCCTTGCGGTGGTAGCGCGCCGCCTGCGCCACGATCGCCGCCTCCGTCGGGGAGTACCCCGGCAGGCCCGCGCTGAGGATCAGGTAGCGCGAGTGCTTGTGGTGGTCGTCGTAGTCCACCGACATCCCGATGTCGTGCAACATGCACGCCGCCCACAACAGCTCCCGCTCGCGCGCGTCACCCTCGTGCAGGCCCATGCGGGCGAGCTGGTCGAACATGCCGAGCGCCAGCGCCGCCACGTGCTCGGTATGGGCGCGGTCCACGCGGTAGCGCGCCGCGAGGTTCGCCACCGACGCCCGCCGCACGTCCTCGAACAGCGGGGGTCCCTCGGGGTCGGCGGCGGGATCGCCCAGCGGGTGGCGCAGCCGGCCGAAGGCCGGGGAGCCGGGCCCCTCTTTTGGATAGGTGGCGCTCGAAGAACACCCCCTCGCGCAGCCCCGCCTCGGTCGCCTCCAGCGCATCGAAGCCGCCTGCCTGCAGCGCCCCCTCCACCACCACCGCTCCCGCCAGGATCAGGTCGGCTCGCGCCGGCTTCACGCCGGGCACGCTCGCGCGCTGCGCGGGTGCCAGCGCCGCCAGCCGCTCGACGATCTCCCCGAGCGCCTCGCGCGTCACGGTCATGCCCTGCACGCCGTTGCTCGGCAGCCCCTCCGCGCGCTGCGCCACGGCGGCGAGACCGCGCACCGTCCCGCCGATCCCCACCAGGCGCCTGCCCGTCCTCGCCAGCCACATCGCGCTCTGGAGCTCTTGCGCCACGTGCTCGCGCAGCGCCTCGATCTGGCGCGGCTTCGCCGGGCCGCCGTTTGGCAGGAAGCGCTCCGTCATCCTCACCGCCCCCATCCGCCACGAGTCCGACTCGTGCGCCCTGCGGTCCCTCACCTCCACCAGCTGCATCGAGCCGCCGCCGAGGTCCAACATGCAGCCGTCGCTCAGCGTCGTCGAGTTGACCGCCGCCAGGTATCCATAACGGGCCTCCTGCTCACGGCTCAGCACGCGGATCGGCAGCTGCGTGCGCTCGCGCGCCCGCGCGAGGAACTCCGGCGCGTTCTCGGCGTCGCGGATCGCGCTGGTCGCCACGGCGTCGACCGCGCCGTCGCCCTCGCCGTTCCCCGCTCCCGCCTCGTGGGTGGGCGCCATCGAGAGCCCCGCCGCTTCGCAGAAGTGGGCGAACACGTCCAGCGTCGCCAGCGCGCGACGCATCGGCTTCTCCCCCAGCCTGCCGGTGGCCGCCATCCCTTCGCCGATCCTCACCACTTGGTAGATCTCGTCGCTGCGCTGCCACCACCCCTCCGTGGCGGTGAACACGACCAGCCTGAAGGAGTTCGAGCCCAGGTCGATCACCGCGAGGCGCTCGCATGACTTCATCCACTGAGCCTATTCCCCCCGCCGGAGGGCTCCGGCGGGTCTGCCAATCAGGCGTCCTCGCCCACCAGCGCGCCGGTCACGTAGCGCTCGTCGGAGAAGATCTGCACGTGGACGACCCTGCCGTCCCTGAACTTCACGACCCATGTGGTGGGGGCGTCCTCGAACGAGCCTCCCGAGCCGCTCCCGCTCACCAGCCCGAGTGCCACCACCGCCCGCCCGGCCGAGCGGATCTGCTTCAGGCGGATCGTCAACCGCTGCCAGTGCGTCTCCACGTCTTCGGTGTAGCGGCGGATCCCCTCGTGGCCGCGATAGGGCTCCCCCGCGCGCGTCACCGCGGCGGTCATCGGCTGGAACACGATGTCTTGGTGCATCAGCTCCATCGCGCCTTGCAGGTCTCGGCGGCTGAAGGCGTCGAACAGGGTCCTGACTATGTCCTCGTTCGACAGCGCCTCCGTTGGCTGCGCGTCTGTCGCGAGCGGGTCTGGGGTTGGGGTGGGGGTGGCCGTCTCCGACCGCAACCGCGCCTCCGCCTGCTGGGGTGCTGCAAAGGTGCTTACCACGGAATTGTGCTACCCGCTGGTGGGGCTTGCCAAACGAAAGCACCGCCCGGTCTTCGAGGCGTTGGTCGGCCAAGCGGCCTGATATCAAGCCACCGCCAGACGCACTCTCATTCGCCACGTCTGGCGGTGCCCCGCTCTTGCATATCCACTCCTGTCACAGGCTCTTGATCATTGTGGTCGACCTGTCCGAGCGAGAGCCGTCCGAAGAACGGCTGGAAAAACGACGAACAACGCTCTCGTTCGAATCGGACGTCAGCAGGTTCGCCGCACCCCCCTCAGCCAACGCGCTACGGATTGCGCGCGACCCGGGGATCACCGCGAAGTCATGTCCTTCCCTCTTGCAAGCGGTACCGCGGAATGCGATCGCCGTGACGCCGGTCGAATCGATCGCTTCGAGTTGACGAAGGTCGAGCGTGAGGATCGTGACGCCTTCTTGACACAAGCACTCGATCTCCTCCTCGAGCTCGGGAGCAGAGCGGTAGTCCAACCTGCCTGTCAGGATCAGCTCATGCCTCCAGACGGGCTCGCTCGCGAGCGTCAGGCGCGGCCGAGCGGGCGCAGCCTCTGACAGGCTGATCTCACCCTCGCCGACGCGGGTTCGATCCGCGACTGCTTCTGCCGTGTCGTTCTGATTGCGTGCATACAGGCTCGTCGTTGACGATGTCGGATGACGTTGCATATCTATACAGCTCCTTTTCAAGATCTTCGAACTGGTGGCCAACTGGCCTGGACCAGGTGATCCAGGACCGAGGTAGAGAGAACCGGGCGGAGCTAGTCCGGTCGCTCTGGGATCAGAACGAAGAACGACGTGCGCCACGACGGCTGCGCAAGGCGCAACCGGCGCATCGCGCGCGGCGCTGCCTGGAGGAGAACACCCACAAGTGTTGAGGATGCAGAGGAAGCGGAGCCCGAGCCGCCCGCGGCAGCCGATCCACCGCCTGCTCCACCGGACCCCCCCGGTCCGGGGAGGGGGGCGGGGGGATGGTTCTCGACCGCGGAACCATCGTCTTGGCTGCCCGAATGTGCATCTGCCGCGATCGCCGTCGGCGACGCGTCGATAGTGGCGAGGATGGTCGACACCGACGAAACGGCCGAGCCGCCCAACCAGCCACAGGCGTAGCTTGCGCTGATCGATGCTCCGATTGCGGCAAGCTCGCAGCTCACCGGCCCAGCGCAGCGTGCCGAGGTCGTTCGCGGCCGCAGCGTGACAGACGGCTGGTCCCGCACCGTCGAGATTTCAGACGTGGCGCCGGGAGGGATAGCAGTCGTCACGGCAATCGACACCCCCGGCGCGACTTCGCCCGCGGCGTCTTTGTGGGTCAGCCCCGAAGCGTCGGCAGGCACCTGCGAGTCTTCCCCGATCCCTTGCGCGGCTTCGGAGCCCGCTTCAGCGGCCACTTCGCCGGCAGTCTGTTCAACGGTCTTTTTTTCGACCGCCGTAGGGGTTTCTTTAGCTACAGGCTGCGCTTCTTCAGCCACGGGCAGGGCCGGGGGCGGGGGTTCTCCAGCTTTGGGCGGCACTTCGTCGGTCACCGGTGGAGCCGCGGGCGAGGCTTCTTCAGCCGTGAGTGGAGCTTCTTCAGCCGTGAGTGGAGCTTCTTCAGCCGTAGGCGAGGCTTCTTCGGCTGCGAGCGGCACTTCTTCGGCCACCGGTGGAGCCGCGGGCGAGGCTTCTTCGGTGGCGGGCGGCGCTTCTTCGGCCGTGGGTGGAGCTTCTTCAGCTTTGGGCGGCGCTTCTTCGGCCACCGGTGGAGCCGCAGGCGAAGCTTCTTCGGTGGCAGCCGGCGCTTCATCAGCCTTGGGCGCTTCTTCAGCCACGGGCGTAGCTTCTTCAGCCTTGGGCGCTTCTTCAACCGCGGGCGGAGCTTCTTCAGCTGTGGGCAGCACTTCTTCGGCCGCGGGAGCCGCTTGTTCTGGAGGCGCACCGCTTTCCGCTGCCGCTTCGGACGTTTCCGTGGCGCCGTCGGGCGCGTTCGTCCCGCGCGCTTGGGCACCAGCGGCGAAGAGGAGCACCGCGAACACGAGCGAGACAACCAGCCAAAGCGCAAGGCGCCCTTTGAACAGGACCCACATCGACGGACTCTTGACCAGCTCGATCATTGTTCGCTTCTTAACATACGAGCTTCGGATCCCATACGAGCTACATATGAGTTTGCGGATCCCATGCTAGCTTGCGGCTCCTGATCGTCATTCCAGCGCTAAGCTCGTACGGGAATGATGACATCGCAAGTGGAGTCTGTGCGCCGGGGGCCTGACCGATGCGTCCGCCTTAGACTTGGAGTCCGAGCGAGCTGGATCGAGTCGGGGAATCGAGGCCCGTGCTCGTCCTAACGCGGAAGGCCAACCAGAGCATCATGATCGGCGACGACATCGAGGTCACGATCTTGTCGAGCGACCGCGCAAAGGTGCGCATCGGTATCCAGGCGCCCGCAAACGTCCCAGTGCACCGAATGGAGATCTATCTCGAGATCCAGGCGCAAGACTCCACCGGGCGCACGCCGGCTGTTGGGCTCGACTGAGGAGGCGTCTTGACCTCATGCAAAAGGTGACTTCTCAGCCAGATCGCGCGGTGGCGCGTTGCGTGGCGTTGACGTGCTCGCGCAACCAGCGCACGAAATGGCTCCGCTTCAAGAAAATTGGGCGATGGACCTAATCGGAGTTCTATCGAACCACGATCTTCAGGGGTCGTTGGGGCGTGTGGCCAAGAAGCTGAAAGCCGTACGGGTTAGCGACGAACCTCGGCGGCAGCCTGTGGCCTGCCGGCAGCGACCTCGCCGGCCGGGCTGGGTGCTGAAGGCTGTCGCCCAGGTGCTGGCCGATCGGGACGAGCCGATGCGGGCCAAGGACATCCATGCTGCGGTTGAGGCGTCACTGGGGGCGCCGGTGGCATGGTCTTCGGTCAAGGCTGCCCTGGCTGCCAACGTCTCGGGTACTTCGCCCCGCTTCGTGCGGATAGCGCGGGGGCGATACGTGCTGATTTGATCGGGCGTCCTCGCCCAGCCTGATCGCGGGACAAGCTCAAACACCCTTGAGGGTTCGAACTGATATCGTGCGTAAACTCCACAACGCCGAATTGGCCAAGCAGCAAACATTCAGGGGGTCTTATGTCAGGTACTTACGCGATTGTTCGTCAGGCTATTCTCGACAAGCACCAGATCATCGCGACGTATAACGACCACGTTCGCGAAATGTGTCCCCACGTGATAGGGATGAAGAACGGTCGGCCACAGGCCTTGTTCTTTCAGTTTGGCGGTACAAGCAGTTCCGATTTGCCTCCTGGTGGGGAGTGGCGCTGCATCCCGATTGAGGGGCTCGATGATGTCGTGAGTCAGGCCGGCGAATGGCACACGGCGCCCAATCATTCTCAGCCCCAGACGTGCGTTGACGTCATAGATGTGGAAGTTTAGTACTGACGGGTTCTCATGCCAGTGCCGCGTGCTTCGCACTACCGCGTGTCTCCGTCTCCAACCCGGTGAGCACTCACCTGCTTGAAGTCATGTATGGCTGTCACAAGCTGTCTGAGCATCTCGGGCATGTCGTCCTTGCTCGCCTCCATTGCGGCGGCTCGGTAGGCCGCCACATCCTTCTTGCGCAGTAACCCACCATTGCCAGTTAAGGCCGCTACAAAGCTTGGCCACTTCTGGAGCTCGGACTCAAGATCGTCGTGCAAGAGCGCGAAGTGGCTCGCTACCATAGAAGCATCCCCGTAAGCAAAAGATAGCGTACCGAAGTGAGTAGTTGTCGAGGGAGGAAGCCACTTCAACAAATGTTCCGTTGCCTTCTTATGACTTGCTTCTGCGGCCTCTTCCTTAAGCTTGTCACCTGAATGTCGTCTGGCCGCGCCCAGAGCATCGCAGTCCGCTACGACATAAGCGGGAATCCCGAGTTGGTGCAGTATCACGAACGGAATGTGCATATTCTCCTTGCCACCCATCGCAAGAACCGCTATACCCGCACTATCGAGGGCCCGACCGGCACGGTCAGCGATCATTTCGTAAATCACTCTATCGGTGTCGCCCTCGACAAATACCACTGCGTCGGCAAAGAAACTCTCTGAGAAGGTGCGCGGAAGCTCCTTCTCGACTGCGCGAGTGACCTGTGGTTCAGGCGCGTCTGCATTAGTTGCGACCTCCCAAAGCGTAGTCGAGGATATCGTCGTCGTACCGCCAGACAGGGCAAAGCATCTGAGAGCAGTGAACTGCTCTGGGGTTACGAAGTATGGGCTGTGCGTAGCGATAAATACCTGGGTTTTCGAACGCGTTGCGAGCCGGCTTAGCACGCGCGCAAAGTTGCGAGCGCGTACCGGGTGCTGATAAATCTCAGGCTCCTCGATGCCGATAATGAGGGAGTGAGTCGCATCGCTCTCTCCCCGTGCAACTGCATCGGCGTCTCCGTTCTTGGCGTCCGACACAAGCGCTTGAAGCATTGCTATCATCACGGCGCGCTGCACGCCGTGACCCTGTCGCGAGACATCGTTGCGCAAACCGTCGATAATGACGTCGGTATTGAGTGAGCCGTCTCCCTTTAGCGACCACGACGGTGCATCGGCGGTGAACTCAATCTTAGCGTTCGGCACGAGATCCTTTAGTCGCTCGTTTACACGGTTGGCCTGTTCTGCGGTTGAGTCGACGACGCCACGCTTGATCCCATCAGAAAGCTCTTGAATCTGATCAGCAAATTTTTCCTCCCAACTCGTACGAGCGGCCGTAACCGCCTCCGACATCAGGCTGCCTATGAGGTCAGCAAGCGCCGAGCCACGACCAGCTGTCCCGACCTGAGATACGATGTCGGTGGCAGCCGGTACTAGGATTAAGCGAACTCTCTTGGCAAGTGTGTGCTCGCCATTAAAGCCGAACATATGTGTCGCATCGTCCTCTGGTACATCTTCTAGCTGTTTTTCGTGATCTGGATCATTCTCCCAGCGTGTCAGCTCTGCCAGTATCTCTTCCTTGATCGTGACTGCTGCAAGTTCGGGAAATACAGCACGAAGCGACGCGTACTCCGATCGAAACTCGGCTATACGGGCCTGGCTACGTACTTTAGAAAAACCAGGCCCCTGCTTTGAGTTGCCGATCATCTTTTCCCTGCCCGTGGATGATGACCAAGTACGACGGAAGTGTGCAAAGACACCGCGTCCATAGGACTCGAGTACACGGCGATCCTCGGCGTCGAGCTCAGCGAACGTGGCAGCTACGTCGATGTCAGTAGCATCCGGGGTACCTGCAATACGATGAACGTCCTCTTCGCTCAAATTACCACCGTTTAGAAACCAGTCAAGCGCATAAAGGACGGATGACTTTCCTGAACCATTCGGACCAATAAGAGCCGTATAGTCGTCAAAAGTGATCTCAAGATCCTTCAAGCAGCGATAGCTACGAATTCGTACGCTGGCAAGTCTCATACTGTGCGCAAGTCTCGCATCTGCCGTCCTAGCGTTATTTCGATCATCGCTATCTCCCAGTAGTTGGTCTTAGTCTACCAAAATGCCGGCGTTTTGGGCGCTCCCCCGCATAGACGATCTCGTTGTCTATGCCAGCGAAGTTTCCTGTGTCGCACAAGCGGCATTCTCGGACGGCACCGGGCCTACAGCAACTTGCGCAGTTCCTCGCGGCTGATCTCTGCATCCTTGAGCAGCCGTGACAGCGTCCCGATTGACATGGCTCGGCGAGCTACCGGAATGCTTAATGTACGGCGGGTAGCGACATGGACGTAGATGTGGTGGCTGCCGCGACTCCGGTCATGCTCCCAGCCCTTGCGTTCCAAGACCCGGATGAGTTCTTTGGCGGTGAGCCGAGGGAGCTTCTCGCTCACGCGGCCGGCACCAGTTTACGGTGCTCGATCTTTGGTAGCGACCAGCCACGCTCCCGGCGGGCGTCAAGATAGAGCGCCATCGCCTCTTGGATCATGGCGGTGGCTTCCTCCAAGGTGTCTCCCTCGCTGATGCAGCCAGGCAGGTCGGGGACATAGGCGGTGTAGCCGCCCTCATCCTGGGGTTCGAAGACTACGTCAAACTCGTGCTGTCCATTCATGGTCTCATTATACATCGGCAGCTCGGCAGTCGGCAAGCCGAATGTGGCGCTGAGGCCAGCACGTCGCACAACCGGTATTCGCTGACGCAACCAGATGACACCGAACTCTCGCGCGAACGTGGCACCTATTCTTCCCCTGGTCTGGTCGGCGTAGCGACTGCTGCGTAGCCGATACCCCCAATTGGGGTGATACTCTCCACTCGCAATCCGTTGTCGCCAATGAGATGCTCAAGACTCTTGCGGCCAAAACACTCCGAAGACAGCCCTTGCGCGGCCACAATCCTATGAAGCTCCTCCTGCTCCTCAACCCGCAAGCCGACCGCCCCGTAACTCTTTATGCGTGCCTGGGTCGAGTTCTCACCATAGACCGACAAGAGAGCTCGCCCGCCGGGGCGCAACACTGTAGCCAAGCGCTGTAGAGTGGCCTTCTGCTTGATAGGAGGCATGTTGCCAATGGTGTTGGTCATACAAATCGCTGCGTCGAAGCTGTCCGGCTTAATACCACCCATGAGCGCAACGTCCCCTACTACCAAGGACACTCTGCCCTCGTGCGGAGCTCCCTCGTCGTCGCGCTTGTGGACGGCCTCAAGCGCACCTGTGATCATTCGTTCGTTGATGTCAAGTCCGACGCCGTCGATCTTATGATTTTGTGTGAGGTGAAGTAGATGTCGGCCGTAGCCGCAGCCCAAATCAAGAAGACGAATGAAATCCCCGTGGGAGGGCGAAAGTGTAGCAGCAAATGAGTCGAGTATGTCGGTTTCGGCATCGAGCCATTCGGCGAGCTGCCGGGCTGCTTCGTCGTCATCATTGGCAATCCATTTGAGCCATCGCTGATAGTAGTCTCGCCCAAAAAATGCCTCCGACTCCAATCGCTTTCGCGGGGGGGTTACAGCCACAGGTCCCAACATCGCGGCCGTGTACTCTGGCCAGCATGATACGGAGGCGTGGCAGCATATAATACGAAGCACGTCGTTAACATCCGTAAGCTCATTGTTGTGGCGATTCCAATTAAAAATACTTCCATTACGATTATACCACCATGCACGTGCCGAGTCACTAGGGAGGTCGGCGTCAACTAACAGGACATCCGGAAAAACTGGCCCCAGCCTTGGCCGGAACCGATCAGATTTCAGTATTAGACGTAGCATGTTTTGTACGATGGGCGCTCGGGGTGGCATCTTGTCCAAGATGTCCTGCTCCAGCTTGTTCGTCAGCTCTGCCAGGGAAGAACGCTCGTCGGGGGCCATCCGACGGTAAAGCTCCTCGGCGATAAGGGGTAAACATGGGATGCGACCGGCACTGTGGGATCGGATTAGTTGGGAGACAGCGGCTTCGTAGTCTTCATACACCCATCGGGGGTAGATGAGGAGCCTGAGACGGTGTGGAGCGACGGGCGCATCCCCACTAGCGATTGCACGCACGAGGTCAAGTCCCTCTTTATGGAACTCGATCTGGTGAGTGCGATCAGCCGACAGGCGTGCAAGCGGAGAATCGTAGCGCTCGCAATATGATACTAGCGAAGTGGTCGCGTCGAGGTGAAGGTAGTACGCAAAACTAGGAGCACGCCAGAGGTCGAGCCAATTGGAGCTTACTGCGTAGGTAGACTTTAGCGACCACATGATTGAATCGGTAAGGCTTTGAGATTCGCCACGAATTGCGTCGGGCCGTACCCGAGGCGTGAGGAGGCGCAGAAGAATAAAATTGCTTATAAAGAAGAACGCTGCGGCGGAGGCCACCGTAAGAGTCCAAAAGGAAAATTTCTTTGTGCTCTGCAAGGCGATACCGGCGACAATAAGTCCTGCTACGGCGGAGAGGGGGAGCTGAACCCAGAGCGAGTCGAGCCGGCGATCGAGTCGTCGCGGCCGTGCAAAGGAAGTCGTCATCGCGACCATCCTAACGCATGGAATGTCTTGATGTCTATACGCGACATGGCGCCCTCATGCGTCACGTCGCACAAGTGCCATTGGGCGCCGCCGCGTGGCTCAGATCAGCCTATAGCCCACGCTGTGCCGGTTGATAATCCACCGTTCGCCACCGGCAGCGAGCTTACAGCGTAGGCGGCTGGCGTGGCTGTCGAGCGTTCGGGTCGAGCAGACCACCGGGTATCCCCAGACGGCCCGCAATAGCTCCTGCTTGCAGAAGACCCGCTGGGGATCGCGGGCGAGGTGAACGAGTAGGTTGTACTCCATCGGGCGCAGATTGAGGCGTTTGCCGTGGAGGCTCGCCGTGTAGGCGTCGGTGTCGATCGCCAGCGGGCCGACTTGGAGCACTCGATGGTTTCGTGGGTTCGTGCGTCGCAGGAGGGCTCGCAGGCGGGCGCGTAGCTCCAAATAGCTCGGTGGATGGGCCATGAAGTCATCGGCACCGGCCTCGAAGGCTCGCAGCAGATCGGACTCCTGGGTTCGGGGGCTGAGCAGGATCACTGGTAAATCCTGCTTCCAGAAAGCGTCCGGGCTGCCGCGCCGGATCATGCGCAGCAGCGCCACGGCGCCGGTAGGTGTGTCGAGCGCGCCGAGTACCACCAGCGCCGGCGGCTCCATGACGGCCAGCGCTGCGGCGTGGCCGGCGCTGCGGGCGATCTTCGCCGGGTGGTCGTCGGCGGCGAGCTGGTCAACGATCGGGCGGCTGATGGTGTCGTCCGTCTCGATGACGAGGATCAGCTGGCGACCAGACATCAGGTGCCACCTGTCGGCTTCTCGGTTTCGATGGCGTAGGCCAGCAGTGCCGCCGTGGTGTCGAGCGCGATAGCGAGCCTGGAGAGGGTCGTCCAGGTGGGATCGCGCAGTCCGTCCTCGATTCGGGCCAGCTGCTCAGCGCTCGTGTCGGCCGCAGCGGCGAGGTCACCGACGGTGAGGCCGTGGGCGGAGCGCAAGCGTTGGATGGCGCGTCCGACCTGCTCGCAGTCGGGGGGCGGGTTTGGGTTCTCGCTGCGGTGGGGTCTGGCTTTGACTGCCGGTGGTGCCCCCCGGAGGCCGAAGTAAGCGGCGAGTACCTGCCGGACGCGCTCGACACCGATGCCGACCTGCTCGCCGGTTGCCTTGAGTCTATGGCCCTCGACAACGCGCAGGCGGAAGACCTCTAGGTTGCGCTCGTTCACCGACCGCTCGCTCCCCTTGGTGGTCGGTTTCAGCGTCATGCCGTGCCGGCGGAGCGCACGGAGGATGTCGTAGAGCGCCTCGGGGGTGATCTCGGAGTGCCAGATCAGCTCCCGGTAGGTTTGATCGAGTAGCCAGTAGGTAGTGTTGACGCCCCCGCGGCGCAGGCAGGCCAGTGTGGTGGGCTCAAGACCCATTTCTGAGAGACGCATTGCGGCCTCTCAGATGCCGATGAGGTCGAGTGAGAACAGATGGCGGGCGCAGCGTGAGGCGCCGACGTAGTCGTCTAGGCGCCAGGCTACGCCGGCCTCCTCCAGCTCGGCGAGGGCTTCTTTGATCGTCTCGGGTATGATGTCCGAGAGGGCGCGTTGTAGTTGCTTGGCTGTCCAGCGCTCGGTGTGGTCGTCGCGGAGCAGCTGGTGGATGATGGCACGCTGCTCCAGGTATGTGTCGCTCTGTGGCGTATGATGTGCTGGCATGGGAGACATGTCCTCCTGTGTACGACCCCGGCTGGCTTTCATCCGGCCGGGGTCACTTTTTCACCTTTTCACCAGCAAGGTCTACCAGCCTGCCAGGACGTCAAAAATCCCCCTGGGTTTTGCCGGATTTTCCGGTAAATGGGCGGCTCGTGGTCGAAAGGATTTCTGTCCTCACCGCAGCGCGTGAACTTGCGGCACTCGTAGATATCTGTGAATGTGGACGAGCCACCCGAGTAACAGCAGCTAACAAGGGCTTTTTGACAGTGCCACGACCATCGGCTAGCCGGTACACGGCTCACGATGATTAGCCCGCCCCACACCTTGCCATATCACGGCCTGACCCGGTTTGCTTTGGGGGCGGTCCAGGCCCTTGTTCGCTCCTGGGGTCTGGGCCGCTCTGTCCCTCGGATTGGAGGCCCTGGTATGACAATCGTGTTGGATCGGGCGCAGCGTGACGCGGTGTATGGCTTCGTGGTCAGCGACTTGGCCGAGGCCGGGGACCTGGCGTTGGTGCTGGCAGCCGATGAGATCAATCGCGCCCGGTGGCTGCGCCGCAACTTCGAGCAGGCGACGCAATTGCTCGATCAGATTGGGTGGGAGAAGGTAGGCATCCGGCAACGTTATGAGGTGCAATTGAGTGACGCCGATGTGCTGGCGCTGTTCGGGCGCCTTCACGAACGGGCGAGCCGGGTCATCAATGACGCGATCAGCGAGTTCGCCCGCGCCATGCTGGCCGATGCGTTCTGCGTGGCTGAGGTCGCCAGCCGGACGCTCGGCGGCGTGGGCGAGCCACCGCTGCGGCTCCCCCGCTTGTGGGTGATTGAGGGCGGGCAGCCGGAGCAGTAGTAGCCGGTCGGCCACTCACGTGTCGACGGCCCCGGTGGCCTACGCGCTCGCCGGCGAGGCGCCTGGCGCTGGCGCCTGATCGGCGAGTTCGTGGTAGCGGACGGCGGCGCGGGTGGCGAACACGAAGCCGTCGCTGGTCTTGTGGGCGAGTCCGGCGCCGTGGAGGCGGTCGATCGCGTCGATGGCGTCGAGCTCGTGGCCGTATTCGCGGATGATCTCGGCGGTCGCCCAGGGGCGGTGAGTGCCCTCCTCCAGCAGGAGGTCAAGGATGAGCCAGTCGACGCGGGTTTCCTCGGCGGCTTGGTCGGGGGTCGGCTGCTCATCTGGCATGGGCGGCACACTCTCCTGCGTTTGGGGCTCGGCGCGGGCCATCGCTCCGTACCGGGGCCGTCTGAACGGGTCTGCCCGAGGCTAGGGCCGCGTGGCGCGAGCCGTCAAGCTGTGGCCCCGCGCGGACGGCGGCGTTGCCTCGTCCTCGGGCGGCTGTAGCAGGGCGAGCGGGTCGACGTCGAGCTGGCTGGCGATGCGCTCCAGGCTCTTGAGGGTCAGGTTGCGCTCGCCGCGCTCGATGCCGCCCATGTAGGTGCGGTGAACACCGAGCTCGTCGGCAAATGCCTCTTGGCTGAGGCCCTTGCCTTCCCGGTAGGCGCGCAGGTTGCGGCCGACTACTCGTTGGAGATCGCCTTCCATGCCGGGACACGGTCCCGGCCCGCTACTTGACAGTCTACATACTTATAAGTAGCGTCCGCGCGGACAAGGGACTACACCGGCGCGGTTGACCGCTCCGCGCGCGACTACGGAGGCAGGCATGGCAACACAGGCCACAATGGACAATGTCGGGCGGCAGTCCGCGGATTTCAACGTGCTCGGCGCGCAGGCCGTCGAACACGCTGCGGGCCATCGCCCGTGGCAACGCTTACGAACCGGCCTCCAGCGCGGCTGTTCGGGTGCGGGTGGCATGACGCCAGATCGGCCTGGACGGTCGGTCGTGAAGCGCTTTTGTGGCCTGCTCGTGCTTGGCGTTGCCGGCCTGTTACTGACGGACTGTGGCTCCGCCTCGACTACCCGGACGATTGCTGTCACTGTCCCAACACCGCCAATACCAACTACCGCCGCGAGCCATGCAGTTGCCGCCGTTCCTGCGTCGGCTGAAGACAAGGCCGCACCCTCATCGGGTGGCTCGCCGGACTTTGTTCTCAATGAGCAATCCCAAAGCGGAGACAAGCTGAAGCTCGAAGGCCGGTTCGGGCCGCTCTTGCCAGCGAACGAATCGGACGTTGACCAAAGCGTGCTCGGTGGGTGTTCCGGGATTGATGGCCGCGAGCTGATTACCCGGTTGGATGTGACGGCCACTATCGAGTCGAGTTTGTCGGCTCAGGTCACGCTTGCCAATCTCTCGCCTTCAGCGGTTACACCACGCGTGGACTTTGTGATCGACAACGCCGAAGGGGCAACCTGCTCGTCTGGCGACGCGAACAGTGAAGAAGCCGCCGAAGAAGCCGCCAATCCCAATCTTGGCACGCTTCAACCACATGAACCGCATCACTTCACCATGTGGGTGGTATTGCCCGACGCCATGACGCCAAATGACCCGCACCCATCGACTGCCACCTTGGCACGCGGACAATGGCTGATACATCTTTTGGGAGGGAGGATCGACAACTCCCCGACTGGCGTACCTAGCGCCCAGGCGGCAACCGGCCGGCGCATTGTCACTTGCCCTGCCGAAGCCGGGGCTTACCAGGAGGCGTACATCGCCCTAGTCAGTGGCACACCGCAAACTATCAATACCAGTGACCCTAAGAATGAACTGCTGTGCCGGGAATAGGGTGTATTGGCACCTAACCTCGCTCGGCTTTGTGGTGCTAATCCATTTCGGGGGTGGACGATTGAGCTTCAGGTTGTACCGGGTCATCAGGCAGTTCTGTGACTAAGTACAGACACTCTATTTCGGATGCACGCATTATATAGCCAGCCACTACGCGGCCACCTCCCAATGCTGCTGTTTCGTATACAGCCTTTATTGGACGCATAAGATCGCTCGGATTAGTCGGGCGTGCTATATCGTCTTCATCATCCAGGCAACGACCAAACACACAATCAACTTCATACTTCATTCCCGCTCCTAATTTTCTACAGTGCCGCTATTATATGTTCAAAAATGGTATCTGTAAAGACTTCTTTCTTAGTGACGGCGGTTTTGCATCTTACGCTTGGGCTTCTTACGGAGGTTTGAGATGCGATCTACGGTCTCCCGCCTTCTCACAATATCCAGACCCGGATTTGTGCTTTCAATAGCTTGGTCATAAGCCTCAATAGCTGCCTTCAAATCACCATTCCACTGGTAAAACCTGCCGAGACGATAGTAGTGAATGCCAACTCCTTTAGCGTGTTGTTCCGCGAGCGCAAAGTCTTCTTGTGCCGCTTCTATCGCTTTTAGCTGCTTTGCACCTTTTAGTGGCCAGGTCCAGCGTCCGTGAGCATATGCGCGTGCGCTCAGCACTTCGCATGAGCCGATATCGTCTTTGATATCACTATTGAGATAGGCTGCGATATTCTCCAATGCCAGGTAATATATACCTGGCATTTCATTGTCACTCATTGTCTCAATGTCAATACTTCTTTTCAGCGGTGCGTTAGGTGCTCGCCACCTACCATCCTCCCATTCTGCCAGCACTTGGGCACGCAGGCGCCACACGGCATGCCGAGGCGCACGAAATGACAACGCCGTTGTCAATGCGGTGTAAGCCTGTATATATGCCTGCTCAACCCAATAAATCATTCCCTTTTCTAGCCACACTAGTGGCATTGTCGGCCGCCCGCGGAGCCATATGTTGACCGCATTATGTGCTTCGGCAATATTGCCTACTTGAAGGTACTTCTGCACAAGGTAATTGTGTTCTGGATAAGTTACGTCGTCGAAAAATAGGTTGGCGAAGGAATGCGCACAAGCGGCTGTAGCAATAACTCTCCACGCGTCATCAAAGCGGCCGAGATCGGAGTACAACATAAATGCACGGCTAGATGCCCAGTACACGTCTTTGTCCTCCCAGCCGTCAGGTACACTACGGCCAAAATAGATGGTGGTGAACGGAGCGAGAAGCGCGACGGCAGCCTCTAGTTCTTGATTTTGCGTAAGGCGTTCAACCTCCTGTCTAAGTTCTCGAAACGAACGACGATGTCGTGATCGCGGGATTACAACATCCACCGCATCTTCAATGCGACTACGAGCCTCTGGAAACTGCCCCACTAGCAGCTTGCGCAATTCCTCCCCAGATAGCCGATTGTTCTCTATCTCAGTGATGCGCGTGCGACCGCAGTGAAATCGGTCGGCAAATGTGCCCTGCGTCTCGCCGACCGTTTTCCGCAAGTCACGTATGACTTCTCCTAGCGTCTCAGTCACCTTAGCCCCATTTGCATCGCCGAAGTTTAGCGCGACGTTAGCAATGGCGCTGCTGACATCGCTTTCGTGACATGCGAATGTCAGCACGGCTCGCAAACTTCGACAACAGAATGAAGGTTGCCTGTGAAGATCGCCCTCATGTGGTCTTCAAGCTCATTGACCGACATCAAGCTAGGTCAGCTCCTCAACGACCTAGAGGCCGGAGGTGCGCTCACGGCCTGCCAAGCCGAGATGTTGCGCCAGTCATGGCCGAACCTCGACGAGGATTTGGCCACCAACCCATACCTCGGCACCGTCCGCGAGCACACCCGTGCGTACCTTGGCATCCCGTCGAGAGACCGCACATGAACCCAACCCATACGAAGGGAACTCGCCATGTCCAGCCTCATCCACCGCAACTTCCAACCAGTCCCAGCCCCTGACCAGCGCCTGAACGCCCAGGTCATGGACGCCGAGCGGGTCGGTATCGCGGCCGTGGCTCGCATCCAGGCCGGGGCCTTTGCCACGTCCGTCGCTATGCAGCACGCCTGCATGTTGAGTCGGGCTGCCAATGCCGCCTTCAAGGTCAGCCCGATGGGCGAGGACATCTATCAGTCCATCCTCATGGCTTACGGCTCGCTGGCCGTGACCGAGATCCAGGGCCTCAGCTTCCAGAAGGGAGGGCAGTCCTGATGAACGTCCTAGTGATTCTGCTGGCCGTCGTCGGCCTTGGCTTCCTGATCCTCCTGGCCATTGGTGCCCTGGATGACAAAGCCCCGGCACCGCCACCAGCCGAAGACCTGGCCACGCCCTACCGCGAAGGACTGCACGCCGCTGTACGGATGCAGCGGGTCGCCCAAGACCTAGAGCAGCAAATCTACGCCGAGGCTGCCAGGGTCGCTGAAGCCGAGCAAGATGGAACTCGAATCACGGTCAGAGATGAATAGCGGGAGGCGTCTGCTCCGCCGAGCTGTCAAAGCAGGCGGATCGTGAACAAAGGAGCATCCAGTCATGCCCGAGAAACACAAGCTCATCGAGCGAGTCATCGTCGGCCTCGTAGCCACGGCTATCAGCATCGACGTACTTGCCACCGAGCTGCCACGCGTCCTGCCGTATCTCGTGGTACTGGCGGTTGTTGTTGTCATTGTCCGCCTCGTCTGGTGGTACACCCAACTGTAACTGTAATAACCGTTATGGAAGTACCGTTTATGCTGATCATTGTGGGTGAAAATAACAAATGTTGTTGACAAACATCACAACGTATGCCAGGCTAAATGTGACGTCGCGTCACAAATTAAGTAGGTGAAGGGAGGTGAGCGATGGGACGGCGTAAGCCACGTAGTATCAAAATCCGTGAGGATCGGTTGAGTAAGCTCGATGGGACCAAGATGGAGGTCGCTATCTGGCTGCTTGCTCGTGGCAAAGTCGAAGATCGCACCCGGCGCTCACAACCTGCCCCGCCAACAAGTGACGAGGTGCATAACCCGGCTGATGATGTGGGTGGGGGTGAACGCCCCGATACACAGGGGGCTGCGTGATGGCGGCAGCGGTCCTGGGCGGCGTGGTGCTGGCGCTCGGCGGTGGGCTCGTTGCATCGCTCATTGATCGCAGACGGCGGGCTCCTGTTATGGAGAGCGTCGAGCTGCGCTTTGGAACGGATGTCAGCGAGAATGCGGTATGGGGGGTGCTGGGTTGTATCTCTGGTTTGCCGACTGCCGCGCAGGTGGTGTTGGAGCTGGTCGGCGACGCCGATGGTATTCGCCACTACTTGCACGCTGAGCCCGGCACGCTCGGGATACTGCGCGCCCATTTGCGTGGTCTGCTGCCGGGTGTGCGACTGGAGCCGGTAGAGCCTGCCCCGGCGAGCACCTGGCGGGCAGCGGCGCGGGTGCGGTGGGGTGGTCGTCACCCGCTGCTGCGCACTGATCGCAGTGGTGAGTCGGCGGCGGCGCTCCTTGGCGCGTTGTCTGATCTGCATGGCGGCGAGAAGGTGATGGTTCGTTGGACGCTGCGCCCGGCGCGCGGCCCGTATCTGCCTGAGCGTCAGTCTCGGTCGCAGGCCCGTAACCAGGGGCTTTTGGTGCGGCTGTTCTCTGAGCGGCCGATCGACCCGGCGCATCTGCCGGCGCTGCGCTCCAAGTACAGCGGGCCGGTGCTCCACTCCCGTGCGGTGGTGGCGGTTGCCGCCGGTAGCGAGGGGCGGGGCGTGAACCTGTTGACGCGGGTGGCGGCGGTGCTGCGAGCGCAATCCGGGCTGCGCGGGCATCCCATGATCCGGTATTGCCGCTCAGGACGTGTGCAGCGCTTCGTGGCGCGCGTGCCGCTCGGCAAGGGCAGCCGGTTCTCACCAGCAGAGCTGATGGGCCTGATCGGCTGGCCGATCGACGCCCCGCGGGTACCGGGCCTGGTGCTCGGTGTCGCTCCCCAGCTGCTCCCTCCGCCGCGGCTTCCGCGTAAAGGGGGCCGGGTGCTGGCCTACTCCACCTGGCCGGGCATGGAGCAGCGACCGCTGGCGCAGCCGCTCGTTGGGGGGCTTAGCCACATGGTTGCTGCTGGTCCTAGCGGGGTTGGGAAGTCCGTATTTTTGGCGTCTGCGGTGGCCCAAGACCTGGCAGCCGGTCGCGGTTGCCTGGTACTCGACGGTAAGGGCGATCTCGCGGAGGAGGTCCTGCGGCTGGTGCCCGAGGGTCGCCGGGGTGAGGTGATCGTGCTCGATCCTGCTCGTCCGGGTCCGGTGCCGGGGCTGCGGGTGTTCGGCGGTGGTGACCCGGAGCTGGCCGGTGATCTGGTGCTCGGCATGTTCCGCTCGATCTTCATCGACTCCTGGGGAGTACGCTCAGATAAGTGGCTGCGGGCAGCGCTAGTGACGCTGGCCTATGACCGCTCGGCCACGCTCGCCGACCTGCCCTTCTTGTTCGCCTCGGACTCGTTCCGCCGGCGCCTGACGGGACGGTTGCAGGACCCATTATTGAAAGCGACGTGGGCGCAGTTTGAGGCGATGAGTGCGGAAGGCCGCGCCCAGCAGCTCGGGTCGCCGCTCGGGAAGGTCAACGAGCTGGTCGGCCGACGAGTAGTGCGCTCGGTACTGGCTCAGGCTGAGCCGAAGTGGGACATGCGCGAGGTCTTGCGCCAGGGGCAGGTCGTGATCGTGTCGCTGTCGCCGGGGGTGATCGGCTCGCCCGCCTCGAGATTGCTGGCGGCGCTCGTAATCCACGAACTCTTCCAGGCCGTGCAGGCCCGCTCCCAGGTCCCGGCCGCCAAGCGTCGCCCATTCTACGTCTACGTCGATGAGCCCAAGGTGTTCACCGACATCCCGATGCCGTTGGACTCGCTGTTCGAGCTGGCGCGCGGCCTCGGCGTCGGCCTAACGCTCTCCGCGCAGTCGATCACCCAGCTCCCCACCGAGCTGGCCCGCTCAGCGCTCACCAACGCGGCAACACTCGTCGCGTTCCGCCAGAACGCCGACGACGCGAAGCTGCTGGCGCGGGAGCTGCCGGGCGTGAGCGCCGAGGAACTACAGGCCCTCGGTCGCTTTGAGATCGCGGCGCGTATCGGACTCGGCCCGGGTGATGTCAGCCCGCCAGTCACCGGCCGTACCGTGGCGCCACCGGAGTCGATCAGCGACCCCGAGGCGGTGCGCCGGGAGTCGGCCGCGCGCTACGGCAACGATCCCAAAGAGGTCGACGCGGCGCTACTGGAGCGCCACGGCCTGAGCGACAGCGACCCGGCGACAGGTGATGGCGAGGCTGGCGAGACGCTGCTGCGCCGCCGCCGGAGGCAGGCACCATGAGCTGCGGACTACTCCGCCGGGATGTGCCGCTCGCTGTGCCGCTCGCCTCGCCGGTCGCCTTGAGTCACGATCGCTACTCGCCCTTGTGGCATGGGGCTTTCCGGCAAATAACGCCAGGGGCTCTTGCCCTTGCGTGGGATGTGTTGTTGTCCCGTGCGGGGGGCCGGTCGTGAGCCGGGTCAGCGTTCCCCGGCTAGTGGCGTTAGCTGATGGGATGCCTCTCCTTGAGAGGGAAATCGTGGAGACGGTCGCTCGCCTCACCTTGGTCAGTGGTCGGCAGCTCTCTCATTTATTTTTTTATTTATATTTTTATATTTCTAATACTTCTACTGCCGCTCCGCCTGCTACTCGCGCTCGTCGGGCTCGCCGGGTGCTGGCTCGGCTGGTTGAGCAGCGGGTACTCGACCGCTTGGAGCGCCGTCAAGGAGGGATCGGCGGCGGCTCCTCGGCGTGGGTCTACGCGCTCGGCCCAGCGGGGCGGCGGATGGTGGCGTATTGGGCTGGGAAGGGTTTGCCACGATCGCGCGGCGCACACGAGCCTGGTGCGACGTGGACAGCGCACACGCTCGCCGTCAGCGACCTATACGTTCGCTTGCGGCAGGCAGAGCGGACCGGGCGGGTGGAGCTGCTGGACTTCGACGCCGAGCCCGCGTGCCACAGGCGGTACACCCGGCTCGGCGGCGCGGCGGGGGTGCTCAAGCCCGATGCGTTCGTGCGGCTCGGCATCGGCAAGGAATGGGAGGACTCCTTCTTCGTGGAGGTAGACCTCGGCAGCGAGCACCGCGGCCAGTTGACCCGCCAGCATCACGCCTACAGCGAGTATTTCCGCTCCGGCGAAGAGCAGGCCAAGACCGGGGTCTTCCCCGGCGTGCTGTGGATCGTGCCCGACGCAGGGCGGCTGGCGCTGCTCACGGACATCCAGCGGGGGCTGCCTGAGCAGACGCGGCGGCTGTTCACCGTGGCGACCAGCGAACAGGCCCTTGACGTGCTCTGCGGCCCGGCCTCGGATGCCACGGTGGCAGGAGGCGCAGCATGAGCGCCGCAACTACCGGGCGCCCGGTGATGTATGGCGACGCGAAACGCTGGCTGCTATTGCACGCCGATAGCCTCAAGCTGCTGCCCGAGCTACCCGCGAACTCGGTCGAGGCGATCATCACCGACCCGCCGTATGGCATCGGCTTCGGCGGCGAGGCATGGGACGGCGGCAAGCTGACCGACCCTATGACGTTTCAGGACTGGACGGCGGCGTGGGCGGCCGAGGTGCTGCGGGTCCTCAAGCCGGGTGGGTGGCTGGCGGCGTTCGGGACACCGCGCACCGCTCACCGGCTGGTCGCCGGAGTTGAGGACGCCGGGTTCGAGGTGCGTGATCAACTGCTGTGGCTCTACGCCAACGGCGTGCCCAAATCCCACCGCCGCGTTGACGGGCTCGGTAGTACGCTGAAACCGGCCTACGAGCCGATCCTGCTGGCCCGCAAACCGATGGAAGGGACGACGCTCGACGCCAACCTCGCGCGGCACGGCACGGGGGCGCTTCAGATCGATGCCGGGCGTGTCCCTCGCCGTGAGGGTGGCCGGGGGTTCTGGCCGGCGAACGTCACGCTCTCCCACGGTTCGCGGTGCCGGCCCGGACGCTGCCAACCGGATTGTCCGGTCGCGCTGATCGACACCGAGCCTCGCCCTGGCCGGGAGATCAGTCGCCTGTTCTTCGCGTCGAAGGCGAGCCGCCGGGAGCGCGAGGCCGGCTGCGAGGAGCTGGCGCTGCGTGAGGTGCCGATCTACCCGCGCGGGGGAGACTCGGTGCGGCTGGTGCGCAACACGCATCCAACGGTCAAGCCGCTGGAGCTGATGCGCTGGACGGTGCGGCTGCTCTGCCCGCCGGGCGGCACGGTGCTCGACCCGTTTGCCGGTAGCGGCTCGACCGGCGCGGCCTGCGCGATCGAGGGCCGGCGGTTCGTCGGCGTCGAACGGGAGGCGAGCTATGTGCCGGTCGCACGGGCGCGAATCAAGCACTGGTCCGCTGAGGTCCGGAAATGAGAGGAAACGCTGGTGCTGGATGGCTGCACGGCGTGCATAACGACCACGGTGAAAACCGACGGCGTCGTCGTGCCCGCCGCAACCCCATCCAATCCAACAACACGGAGGTGCTTGGCAATGACCAAGGCACAAGAAGTCTACGAGAAGGTCGAGGCAATGACTGCCTCGGGCGAGGTCAAGAAGGCTGATGCTTTCAAGACCCTCGCCGAGGAGTACGGCCAGCCGGTCGACAGCCTGCGCGGCGCCTACTACCAGCACAAGCGTGTGCTGGACAATGGCGGCAATCCCCCTACCGGCAACGGTGGCGGGACTCGTCGCACCAGGAGGCGCGAGACAACCAGCGAGACAGCAGTCGAGTCTGCAATTACCACGCTACGGCGAGCAATTGACAGCATCGATGCTGAGATCGAGGTCGCCAAAGAACGAGCCACGGAGGCTCAAGCAGAGTACGAGGCGATGCAGGCCAGCGCCGATGAGCGCAAGGCTTCCATCACCGAGAAGATCGCGCTGCTGGAGCAGTCGTCCTAGCCAGCAGGCTACTCGAAAAGACAACATGGGGTACCGGGTGGCTCAAATCTAAATCTTTTGATTTGGGCCACCCACACTTACCACCTCACCAGGGTCACAATATATAATTAGGGAGAAAATGGTAATGGTTATCCGGCGTCACGGTGGTTTTAAGATAGACAGTTAACATTAGTCACATTATGTAATACAATGGAGGTAGTAAACGGGAATGGCACATGACAGAAGTACAAGCACGAGAACTCGGACGGCTGGCCAAGCGAACTCGCCGCGCCCAGGGATTGTCGCTGCGCAAACTGGACGAGCTGACCGGCACGTCCTACGGCTGGCTCAGTCGCCTAGAGAAAGGGCAGATGACCGCGCCAGCACCGAGCAAGCTCACCAAAGTAGCCGAGGTGCTGGGCATCCCGCCGGAGCGGATCGACCGGATCACCCGCGGGAAGGTCTCCAGCGACCTACCGGCGATCCGCACCTACTTTCGCACGAAGTACAAACTCGACCCGCAGGAGATCAGGCAGATCGAAGAGGTCTTCGATCAGATTCGCCGCAACCGCCGCGAACACCAAGGCGGAGAACTCCACGACTGATGCACGCACGGGTGGGTACGACCGGGCCAAAGGCACCCCGGCTGGTGCAGCGCTTACGCGCCCTCACCCCAGCATGGTCAGTAACCCGCCGAGAGGCACGGTGGGTCGCCGAACAGCAAGCCAAGCTCCTGCTCAACGAAGCAGGCATCACCGCCCCGCCGGTACCTGAGCGAATCGTAACCAACCTCGACGGCGTAACCGTCTACCCGCTGGCGCAGGTACCCGTCAAGGGACTCATGGGCGTCAGCAAACCGAGCAGCCGCGGCGGCGACATCCTCATCGACAGCACCCTGCCGCCCACCGAGCGGCGCGTGACACTCCTGCACGAACTGAAACACATCATCGACGGCGGGCACACCACCAGGCCGCGCCAGGCCGGCATCCACAGCAGCAGTGAAGGACTCTGCACAGACTTCGCGCTGAGCGTGCTGATGCCCGCACCGTGGCTGCGCGCCGACTGGCAGGCGGGACACCGCAGCGTCAGCGCTCTGGCCGAGCGCTACCAAGTACCCGTCGAGGCGGTCGCACACCGCCTGCACGCCCTCGGGCTCCTGAAGAAAAAGCCACGACGTCGTGGCCGCTCCTATTGCCAGTGGCAGCCTCACACCAAGAACACCAAGGAAAGGAGAAACCCCAAATGACACTCACAATCACCAAACACACAACCGACACCACTCTGCCGGACGCCGTCAAGCGAGCCGTGCTCTACCTACGAGTAAGCTCGCGTGGGCAGTTGGAGACCGACTACGACGACGATGGCCTGTCGATCGCCGCACAGCGCGAGCGCTGCGTGCAAAAGGCAGCCGAGTTCGGCGCCGTGGTGGTCGACGAGTACATCGAGCGAGCCGAGTCGGCCAAGACCAACCAGCGCCCCGAGCTGAACCGGATGCTCAAGTACATCAAGGAGCAGCGCGACGTCGATTACGTCATCTGCTGGAAGGTCGATCGTTTCGCGCGCAACCGTCGCGACGACGCCAACATGCTGTTCGAGATCGAGCTGGCCGGCGCCCGGCTCATCAGCGCGACCGAGAACATCGACCAGACCCCCGCCGGGCGGCTGATGCACGGCATGTTGGCGAGCTTTGCCGAGTATTACAGCCGCAACCTCGCCAACGAGGTCATGAAGGGACTCACCGAGAAGGCCAAGCGCGGCGGCACACCAGGACGCGCTCCACTCGGCTACCTGAACACACGAGAGCAGCTACCACAGGGCGGCGAGGTCCGCACCGTCGTCATCGACCCCGAGCGCGGGCCGATCGTCATGTGGGCGTTCGAGACCTACGCCACCGGCCTCTACAGCCTCAACGACATGGTGATGCTGCTTGAGGCCCGCGGCCTGCGTTCGCGCGGGGATCGCCGCCACAGCTCACAACCGCTGGGCCTCTCCAGGGTTCACGAGTTGCTCTCATACCCCTACTACGCCGGCATCGTCAGCTACCGAGGCAAGCAGTACCCCGGCCGACACGAGCCGCTCATCAGCCAAGAACTCTTCGACCAAGTCCAGGCCGTCCTCCAAGCACACGGTCTCGCCGGAGAGCGCGACCGCAAGCACCAGCACTACCTCAAGGGCACGATCCGCTGCGGCACCTGCGGCTGCCGCCTCGTCTACTCTCGCAACAAAGGCAACGGAGGCCACTACGAATACTTCGTCTGCCCACGCAACCAGCGCGGCAACTGCCCCCAGGGATACCAGCCCGTCGACCTCGTGGAAACCGCCATCGAAGACCACTACCGTGGCGTCTCCCTCACCGACACCGAACGCCAGGAAATCCGCCGGGCGCTCAGCGAAGACCTCGGCGAACGAGTCACCACCGCCAAGCAAGAGATCGACCGCTCCCGAGGCGTCCTGAAAGAAATCCGCGAGCAGGAGCGAAAGCTCCTGAACATGCACTACGAAGACCGCATCACCAGCGAGCTCTTCGACGACGAGCAGACCCGCCTACGACTACGACGCCAAGACGCCGAGGCGCTCATCGCCCGCCTGAACCTCAGCTACCAGGACATCGCCGACACCCTCGACCTCGCCCTGGAGATCATCGGCGAAGACCTCCACGACCTCTACCTACGAGCCGACGACACCGTTCGGCGCCTGCTCAACCAAGCCCTCTTCAAGTCGCTCTACGTCTGCGACGAAACCATCACCGAAGCCGCGCTGGCCGGGCCATTCGCGGAGCTACGCGCCCTGCGCAACACCATCCACGGCATCGTTAGCACCACGCCATACCCGGCGCCCGCCACCGCTGTCGCCAGCACGCTACCCCAAGACGCCAAGACCCCCGTGCCCTGGCGGGAACGGGGGTCTTTGGACGTTGGTTCGATTAGCAACGTTTTGGTGGGCCCGGCAGGACTCGAACCTGCGACCTAGCGATTATGAGTCGCCAGCTCTAACCAGCTGAGCTACGGGCCCGCCCCGCGCGGGCGCCCGCGCGGTGGGGCAGACGGTACCGCACAGGGGGTTCAATTCTCGGCTGAACTTGGCAGCCGCAACGCGGAGCCGGCGTCCGAATGGTTGTATTCCGCGTGTCAACGACCACGAGGGAAGGCGCGCAGAGATGGCTGAGCGAGCGGCGATCGTCACGGGAGCTTCGAGCGGGATCGGGCTGGCGATCGCGCGGGTGCTGGGCGACGAGGGGTATGGGGTCACGATGGCGGCGCGGCGCCCGGAGAAGCTCGAAGGCGCGGTGGCGGAGCTCGCCGGAGCCGGCTTCGACGTCCACGGGGTGGCGGCGAATGTCTCCCACGAGGAGGAGATCCAGAAGGTGGTGGCCGCCCACCGCGAGCGGTACGAGCGGCTGGACGTGCTCGTCAACAACGCGGGGGTGGGGATCGGCGCCCCGCTCGCGGAGATCCAAACCAAGCGCCTCGACATGCAGCTCGACATCAACCTGCGCTCGATCGTGATCTTCTATCGCGAATGCGTGGAGCTGCTGCGGGCGGCGGGCGCCGAGCATCGCAATGCGCTCGTGGTCAACACCTCCTCGATCTCCGGCAAGCGCGCGGAGGCGTGGCTGTCGGTGTACTCGGCCTCCAAGCACGGCGTGGTTGGTTGGACGGAAGCGATGAACAAAGAGCTAGGCCCCGATGGAATCAAGTCGACGGCGCTGTGCCCGGCGTTCGTCGACACCCCGATGACCGACTTCATCAAGGGCCAGGTCAAGCCCGAGGAGATGATCCGCTCCGAGGACATCGCCGAGGCGGTGCGCTACCTGCTGCGAGTCTCCCCCGCGTGCGTGGTGCCCGAGATGATGTTCGTGCGCCCGGGCGACGGGCTGTAGCACTACGCCTTCACGCGCTCGCGCCGACGGCCCAGCCAGCGCGGAGCGCGCAGGCGCCGCGCGACGATTTCGCCGCCTGGCTCGGGCTCCGACTCGCACATCGCGCCCATGCACGCCCGCTCCCGATCGGCGCGCTCATGGCGGGCGCGTAGCGCGGCGTGCTCGTCGATCGCCTGCGCTAGATCGACGCGCTCCTCGTCCAGCAGACTGCCGCGCAGCAGCGCGACGAGCGTGGAGAGCTCGTGCGGGGTGGCGGTGCGCCGGCGTCGCGCGTGCGTGAAACGGTCCCAGGAGCGCGCGAAGGAGAGGAAGTTGGTGCGCCCACCACGGCGGTGGGCGGCGAGCATCGGACACACTCCGCCCTCGCCGTCGGTGTAGGCGCCGACGATGATGCGCGGGCTGCCGAGCACCCCATCGAGCATCGCTTCGCGGGTGCCCACGGGCAGGCACTCGATCGCGAGGCGCAGCTCGCGGATGGTGCGGGTGTTGCGGGAGCGAGCGATTGGCATAGGCTGTGTGTCGCCAGCGGCCTACCGGCCGGCAGCCGCGTCCAGCGTAGGGCACGGGGTCGCGCGCGGCAACGAATCCCCTTCCCCTGAAAGGAAACTTGCGCATGAAGCTCGGCGTTCACATCGGCTATTGGGGCCTCGGCCTCACCTCGCAGGACCAGCTGCGGATCGTGCAGGAGGCGGAGCGACTGGGCTATGACTCGGTGTGGGCGGCGGAGGCGTACGGCTCGGACACCGCCACCGTGCTGGCGTGGCTGGCGGGGCAGACCTCGAAGATCCGCCTCGGCGCGGGGATCTTCCAGATGCCGGGGCGCTCCGCGGCGATGACCGCGATGACCGCCGCCACGATCGACCAGCTCTCCGGCGGGCGCATGATCGTCGGGATCGGCTCCTCCGGCCCGCAGGTCGCGGAGGGCTGGCATGGGCAGCGCTTCGCCCACCAGTTGCAGCGCACGCGCGAGTACGTGGCTGTGGTGCGGATGGCGCTGGCGCGCGAGCGCGTCGAGTTCCACGGCGAGACGCTCGATCTGCCGCTGCCCGACGGCCCCGGCAAGGCGCTGAAGCTGACGATCCGCCCCGTGCAGGAGCACATCCCGATCTATCTCGCGGCGATCGGACCGAAGAACACGGCGCTGGCGGGCGAGATCGCGGACGGGTGGATTCCGACGCTGTTCTCCCCCGAGCACGTCTCCGAGCTGCGCCCGCTGCTGGAGGAGGGAGCCGCGCGCGCGGGGCGCTTGCTGGATGGCTTCGACATCGCGCCGACCGTCAACGCGTTCGTCACCGACGACCTGGAGGCGGCGCGCAACGCGACGCGGCCGTTCATCGCGCTGTACGTCGGCGGGATGGGCTCGCGCAAGCAGAACTTCTACAACAACCTCGTCCAGCGCTACGGCTTCGAGGCGGAGGCGAAAACGATCCAGGACCTCTACCTGGAAGGCAAGCGCGAGGACGCGATGGCGGCGATCCCCGACGCGCTGATCGACGCCGTCTCGCTGTGCGGCCCCCCCGACATGGTGCGCGAGCGCCTCGCCGTCTTCCGCGACGCGGGCGTCGGCACCCTCGGAATCACCCCGCTCGCGTTCACCGCCGAGGAGCGCCTCACGCAGCTGCGCCTGGTGGCAGAGCTGGCCGCCGCGTAGGGCACAGCCCCGCCTGGCACGAGAGGGTTGTTTGGGGATATGGGGATGGGCACGTAATGCGAGCCGCGGCCGATCCGGGAGTACCGGGGCAGGTGGGCGACGAGCGGGATATGGACTCGATACCACCACAGCGGATCCTGCTTGGCGCCTTCGGGGACCCGGGCCACGCCTTCCCGATGATCGCGCTCGGGCGCGCGCTGGCGGCGCGCGGGCACGAGGTGACGCTGCAGACGTGGAAGCGCTGGCGCGCGCACGTGGAGGCCGAGGGTGTGCGCTTCGCCGCCGCCCCCGAGTACCACGTCTTCCCCAACGGAGGGGTGGGCTCTCCACCTCTGGATTTCTACGAGGCGGTAGTGCACGCCACCCGCGACACGCTCCCGCTCGTGCGCGAGCTCGAGCCGGAGGTGGTGGTCGCCGACATCCTCACACTCGCCCCCGCGCTTGCTGGCGAGCTGCAGGACGTTCCGGTTGCAACGCTCATCCCCCACGTGCACCCCCACCCCCCGGCGGGCGCCCCGATCTACTCGATCGGCGCGCGCCTACCGCGCACCGCGCTCGGCCGCGCTTTCTGGCGGCGCGCCACGCGGCCGGTGGAGCACGGCCTGGAGCGCGGGCGGCAGGACCTCAACGCCGTGCGCGAGCGCCTCGACCTGCCGCCGCTCAGCTATGTCCACGGCGGCATCAGCCAGCGGCTGGCGCTGGTGGGGACCTTTCCCCAACTCGAGTACCCCCGCGCCACGGGTGGGTGGGATCCGAATACGCACGTCGTGGGCCCGCTGATATGGGAGCCCCCCACCGCGGACGTCGAGCTCCCGCCCGGCAACGACCCGCTCGTGCTGGTCGCCCCCTCGACCGCCCAGGATCCCGAGCACCGCCTATTGGGAGCCGCGTTGCGAGGTCTCGCCGACGCCCCGGTGCGGGTGCTCGCCACCTGGAACCGCCGCCTCCCGTCGGCCCCGCTGCCGGTCCCGCCGAACGCACGCGTGGTCGAGTGGCTCTCCTACGCGCGCACTATGCCCCACTGCGACGTGGTGGTCTGCCACGCCGGCCACGGCACCCTCGCCCGCGCGCTCGCCAGCGGCTGCGCGGTGGTCGCCTGCCCGGTCGCGGGCGACATGAGCGAGAACGCCGCCCGGCTCGATTGGGCCGGCGCGGGAGTCCGCCTCCCCCGCCGCTTCGTTTCGCCCCGGCCTTTGCGCCTTGCGGTGGAGCGGGCGCTCGATGATCCGACGATCCGCGCCCGCGCGGGTGAGCTGGCCGCGTGGTGGGAGGCGCACGACCCCGCTGACTCCGCCGCTCGGCTTGTTGAGCGTCTATCCAACTCCTCTCCCTCTCCAACGGGGATCCCCGATAGATCGAGGGAGGCAACCACTTCGTTCGCCATCTACCCTCCGGGGATCCCGGACGGCCTGCCAGGGTCGAACAGAGAGGATTCTGAGGCTCTGGGGGTGGGACTCGAACCCACAACATCTCGGTTAACAGCCGAGCACTCTGCCAATTGAGTTACCCCAGATCGTGTGCTACGCCCTAGGGTATCGACTCCGCTGCCGACTGGAATCGATGCCATTCCGTCCTCAACCTCCGCGTGGCAATTGGAGCAAAGGAGCACGCACTTCTTCGCCTCTGCCCTCAACTTCTCATGCGAAAGCGCGACCCCCTTGGCGTTGATTTCAAGTCGCTTACCGGATGGATCAAGGCCATACCGCTCAACCCAGTAAGCGACGGTCGCTTCGTGTTTTCCGAAGCGCTTCCCGATCTCCGCCAGCGAGAGGCCACGGCCCAGAAGCTGCTCCAGCGAGGCTCGATCCATGCACCCTATTGTCAGCGATGGTCCGGACGGAAAAACGAACGCATGTTCGCTCTGCCTTGGGTCTATCCCCCGGTTTCTGCCAGCGCCCTCGCGTTGGCCCGGTCGAACTCGCGCTTGACCTCGGCGCGGCGCCTTGCCAGCTCTCTGACCTCACCCGACTCTTGTCCGCTCGTGCGCAGGATCTCGCGTTCGATGTGAGCGACCTCCAGCTGCAGGCGTTGGGACTCGAGCACCGCTGGCGCCGGCGACTCGCGGCCGGCCTGCACGACAAGCTCGGCTAGCAGTCTCGCCAGCTTCGGATCGTCCTCAGGCAGATGCGCTCCGGGATTGGTGAGATGCTCGCGCAAATGTCCGGCTGCGCCTCGAAGGGCATCGGTGGTGAAGTGCGCGGACAGATCCAGTTCGCCCAGAGCCCGCGCACCCGACTCGGGCTCGGCGATGCACTGGGCGAGAAATGCCCTCTCGGTGCTCTCGCCGCGCGACAGGCCTACTCCACGAGGGTATGCAGCGTCTACTACCGGCCCATTCCCTGCGGTCCGGCCCCTACCCCCCCGTCCTGCGATAGCCCTATCTCCTGGCAACCTGACTTCACGCCTGCCGCTAGAGGCCAGCTGCTGCTCCACTACATTTTCCTTGAGGACCAGCCGACTAGAGACCATCTGTACGAGCTCCGCCCATATGGCGCTTCCCCTCAGGTCATCAAACAATGGGTTCAACTCGTCAATCATGCGCTGCTTGCCCTCAGAGCTGGCGTGATCGCCCTTAGCCAGCACGCGCTCCACTTGAAAGCGCTCAAATGGGACCGCTGCCTCCAAAGCTGTACTCATCGCCTCCGGACCATCGCCCTGAATCAGTTCGGCCGGATCTCGACCTTCAGGAAGCGGGACCACCCTAAGTCTCGTATCCCGTTTCCGCGCCAGGCTTGAAGCCTTCAGCATGGCCTCTTGGCCTGCTGCGTCCGCATCTAGTGCGAGCAGCGCCGTTCGCGCCATCCTGGCGAGAGCAGTGACCTGCTCAGCAGTCAGCGCTGTGCCCATCAGCCCAACCACATTTCTCATGCCCGCCTGATGCAGCGCGATTGTGTCGGTGTAGCCCTCACAGAGGATCACCTCATTTGCCTTCGTTGCATACGCACGCGCCAGATGTTCGCCATACAAGTGGCGACCCTTGTGATAGACGTCATTGTCAGAGGTATTCAGGTACTTCGGTTTCTGCTCCTCACGCATCGCACGCGCGCCGAAGCCCAGCACCCGCCCACGCAGGTCGGCCAAGGGGAACATGATCCGGCTGCGGAAGCGGTCGTAGAGGCGCCCGCTCTCCTGGGAGCGCTGAGCCAGCCCGGTCGCGTACAGCTCCTGTTCGGAGAAACCACCTCGCCGCGAGGCCAGCAGCACACGGTCCCAGGCACTCGGGGCATATCCGACCCGGAACTGGCGCAGGGCCTCCTCCCTGAGGCCGCGGCCCTCCAGGTACTCACGGGCGGGCAGTGCCTCAGGCGACTCCCACAGATACCGCTCGTAGTAGGCCGTGGTGCGCTCGATCAGCTGCAGCAGCCGCTCCCGGCGTCGGCGGCGGTCGGCCTCGCCCGAATCCTCCTGCTCGCGCTCGAGCTCGATCCCGCAGCGATCCGCAAGCAGCTCGAGCGCGCCTTTGAAGTCCACCCCCTCTGTCTCCTGCACGAACGTGAACACATCGCCCGAGGCCTGGCAGCCGAAGCAGTAGTACACCTTGCTCCCCGGGTCGATCCCGAAGGAGGGGGTGCGCTCGTCGTGAAAGGGGCACAGCCCCTCATAGGCGCTTGGGCCGGCGCGGCGCAAGTCAGTGCGCGCGGAGACCAGCTCCACAAAGTCAACCGCGTCGCGCACCCTGTCCTTGGATGCCTGTGTGTAGCGGGCCATTGGGGACTACGCTACTACCGTGCGAACGCGCGCGGCACCTGTAGGTCGGTGTACGCCCTGATGCAGTAGCGGTCGGTCATCCCGGCGATGTAGTCGGTCACTCGCTGCGCCAGGTCCGGCTCCCCCCGAGCCTCGCTCTCGGCCGCGCCCGCCGCCACGGCCCGCACCGGCTGGGCCTGCTCGCCGCCGCCGGCCGGGCGCTCGGGCAGCAGCTCGGGATGCTCGACGTAGTGCTCGAACAGCGTCCTCACCACACTGGCGATGCGCTCGCGCTCGGCGCGCACCTCAGGGCCGAGGTAGACGCGCTCGAACATGAACTCGCGCAGCTGCCCCATCGCGCGCGCGGCCTCCTCGCCCTGGACGATCTCGCCCGCGCGCTCGGAGTGCTCGACCATGTCGTGCACCAGCGCATCGATCCGCGCCGAGCCCGAGCGCCCCAGCGTCGCGATCGGCTCCGCGGGGAGGTCGCGCTCGCGCAGGAGGCCGGCGCGCACGGCGTCGTCGATGTCGTGGTTGATGTACGCCACGCGGTCCATCACGCGCACGATCCGCCCCTCCAGCGTCGCGGGCTCGGGGGCGCGGCTGGAGTGGCGGGCGATCCCGTCGCGCACCTGCCCGGTGAGGTTGAGGCCCTCACCGTCGCGCTCGAGGCGCTCCACCACCCGCAACGAGTGCTCGTAGTGGCGAAACCCTCCGCCGAAGCGCTCGCGCAGGCAGGCGTCGAGCACCTCCTCGCCGATGTGCCCGAACGGCGGGTGGCCGAGGTCGTGGCCCATCCCGATCGCCTCCACGAGATCCTCGTTGAGCGCCAGCGCGCGTGCCACCGCGCGCGAGATCCCCGTCACCTCGAGCGTGTGCGTGAGCCGCGTGCGGTAGTGGTCGCCCATCGGCGCCACGAACACCTGCGTCTTGTGCTTCAGGCGGCGGAACGCCTTGCAGTGCACGATCCGGTCGCGGTCGCGCTGGAAGGGGGTGCGCAGCGAGCAGTCGGCCTCCTCGCGCGCCCGCCGCGCAGGGTAGGAGCGCGCCGCGAGTGGTGAGAGCGTCAGCTCCTCGAGCCTCTGGCGTCGCGCCGCGAAAGCCGCCGCCACAGTCGCCGCATCCGTCACCACGCTCATGCTCTCGATTGTCGCACCGCGCCCGGCGATCCCTGCCGCGGAGTAGGCGCCTTCAGCGCTCCCGATTCCAGTCGCTGCGCCCGGTGATGTGGTGGACCCAATGGCGCCATCGCTGCTGCTTGTCGGGATCCTCGCTGTACACGGGCGCCTTGTGCTCCGGCTCGGGAAGACCCCAGGCGGCGACCGCGTCGATGCGCAGGTCGACGCCGCGTTCGTGGATCGATGCGATCAGGCCGGCCTCGACGAAGCGGACGCCGTGGTTGGAGGTTGTGATCAGGAGTCCGTGGAAGACATCCTCCTCGGGGGCAGCCAGCACGTTCGTCACGGTTCCCACAGGCGTGCCGTCGGATGCCAGCACGGGCACGCCGTCATCGAGCAGCTGGTAGGCGATCGGCAACCCCTCGTCCACGGCCGGCACGATACAGGCAATTGGCCACCGCCGCGGATGCTCAGCCAGCGCGCCCCCCGGCTGGCATCAGCCGCAGGTGAGCGTGGTGCTCGAGCGTCTCGGAGATCGCGCGCTCGACCTGGCCAAGCGCGCGCTCGGGCGCCTCGGGGGTCTCGGCGAGCGCCCGCCCGAGCGCCTCGGCCATGAAGCCGTGGGCGTCCTCTCCGAGCGGGAACGACCCGGCCTCACAGGCGCCGCACACGACCCCGCCCGCGGCTCCGGAGAAGCCGACGAGGTGCTCGCGCTCCCCGCAGTGCGCACACGCCCCCAGGTGGGGGGCAAGACCCGCGGCAAGCAGCAGCTTCAAGCGGAACTGCAGCGCCCCGGCGCGCGTGGCGGGTGCTGCTCGGCCCTCGAGCGGTAGCCCCGCCGCGTCGCGATCCGCCGCTGGCGTCCCAGCCCCAGCGCCCGTCTCCCCGACCCGCGCATCGAGCAGCGCGAGCTGGCGGCAAAGCAGGTTGAACACGCCAGGGTGAGGCTCAGATGTCTCGAACAGCCGTCCCACCGCATCGCAGGCGCGCGCGGCGGCGTCGAGCGCGCCTGCGTCCTCGCGCAAGCGGGGATGGCCGTCGATGGTGTGGGCGCCGGTGACGGTGAGCAGCTCGCCGCGTCCCTCGTGCAGCTCCAAGCGCAGACGGAAGAACGGCTCCAGCCGCCCCCCGAAGCGGCTGCGCGCGCGCCGCACCCCCTTGGCGATCGCGCTCACCCGCCCGCGGTGGGGGGTGTAGACGTGCAGGATCCGATCCGCCTCCCCATAGCGGATCGATCGCAGCACCACGGCCTCAGTCTTCAGCGGTCCGGACATCGCCGGCGAGTGTAGGCGCCGCGTCGGCCGGCATGCGTACAGGCAAGCTCCGCCACTCGCACGACAACAGGAGCCAGCCGATGCCCGTCACTGATTCGCCCGCGGCGCCATACCGCAGATTGCGGGCGCTCGATGGGTAGTTTCCCGTCGAAATCAACCGGTCGCCAACCCCATTACGCAATTTCACATTTTGCGTGATATACATTCCGACTGAAGTAATCGTATTGATCTGCGCCAATGGCAAGGATCGTGTCCCCCACCCCTGTGTACGCTCGGGCAGGCAAGCCGCTCGGTGGATGGCGGACAGCGAACAGCTGGTAGCACGGAGGCTCCACACAACCGGCTTTGGGTAGCACGGAAGCTTCCTTATACCGCCAAGAGAAACGGATGAGACGGATGCAATGTCAGGTCTAGATGTCCTGCCCGGTCCACCCCTGCCCGCCGAGGACTCCGCCGGCCTACCCACCGAATGGCGAGGTCGCCCGCACCTGGACCGTCCCCGACCTGCGATCACCATCGCGCTGATCGGCGGGCAGCGCCTGCTGCGAGACGCCACCGCCAGCCTGCTCACGGCCCAGGACGGAATGCAGGTGCTGGGCGCCTTCGCCACCGCGGCCGAGTTTCTCGCCGCGGACTTCAAGCGCTCTCCCGCCGTGCTCCTGCTCGACTGCGACGGCGGCGAGCTCGGCGAGTGCGGCGTCGCCATGAAGGAACTGAGCCCGAGCTGCAGCCGCTCCCGGGTCGTTCTGCTCTGCCGCACAGCCCGCGAGGAGGTGGTTCGCCCCGCGATCGAGCACCGCGCCAGCGGTGTCCTACTGAAGAGCTACTCCACTGAGGACATACTCGCCGCGCTCGCCTACACCACCACCGGGCGCACCGTGCTCCCAGCCGGGTGGCAGCGACTGCTCCCCGCACAACCAGGGGGCGAAGCGAAGTTGAGCCCCCGTCATCGCCAGATTCTGGCACTGATCGCCGCGGGCCGACGCAACGACGAGATCGCCCTCGACCTCGAGCTCAGCCCGAACACGATCAAGTTTCACATCCGTGCCCTGTATTCGCGGCTGGGAGTGCGCAATCGTGTCGAGGCCGCCAACCTGTACGCGCAGATCGCACGTGGCGACGGTTGAGCCCAGGATCGCGATCGTCGGCGGAGCCGAAACGCTGGTCGCCGAGGCGCTCGCCTGGATGCTCACGAAAGGCGGATGCAAGGTGGTCGGCGTCTACCCGAGCTGGCGCGAGCTCGACGCCGCCATGCGCACCGGCAGGCTGCGTCCCCAGGCCACGATCGTCTATACCGACGATCCGGCCGCCGGCCCCGAGGCGGTTGCGGAGATCAAGTGCGCCCACCCCGACCTGAAGATCCTGCTGTTGTGCGAGCTGGCCACGCCAGCAATTGTTCGCTGTGCGATCGAGGAGCGCGCCGAGGGCGTGGTGCTGACATCCGACACGGTCGAGGAGACGATCCTCGCTCTGCGCAACGTGCTCGAGGGCCGCGCGGTGATGCCCGCGGGCTGGCAATCGGCCTCCGCGCAGGCGGATAATCCACTCGCCACACTGAGCGCGCGCGAGCGCGAGATCCTCGCACTGCTCGCCTCCGGGATGAGCAACAAGCAGATCGCCAGCCACCTCACAATCTCGTCTAACACGGTCAAGTTTCACCTGCGCATGATCTACTCCAAGCTGGGCGTGCGCAACCGCGTCCAGGCGATGCAGGCCGTTGGGCAGCAAGCCCAGGATCCCGATCGGTCTCTCACGCATCCGGCGGACGAGTTAACAGCTCAATCGGATCGAGTCCGCACGAGCTGACGAGGACCGCTGTACAGCCTTTGGGGTGGCACTCCGCCTACCCATCTGGGCGGGGTAAAAAACTACCCCACATGATGATTGTGCAAAGAGCGCAATGCCCATAGCATCCTCGGCGATGAAATACCCGTGGTGTGCCCATCGTGGGCATTTCACACCTCGTGTCATTTGGAAGGCACTTTCAGCTCACTCACTCAAGGAGGAGGCCGCACACAATGCGACCAAAACACAAAAGGAAAATGATCGCGGGACTCGTCTCCGCGGCAGGAGCGGCGGTGCTGGCCCTTGGCACGCTCACGGCCGGCGCCGCTGCCGTTCCCAGCCAAACGTTCACGTCCACATCCGACGGCCCGCAGAGCGCCAACATCCCGTATGTCGCCTGGGTCGGCGAGCACGTGCGCCTCGTGGCGTGCGACCCGAACATCGCAACCAGCGGCCAGTCGGCCAATTTCCAGCTCGAGGACTGGTCGGGAAAGCCGGAAACGGCCGAGATCCCCGAACTCGAATCGGGCACGCAGGCGTTCTTCGCGCCGAGCGAAGGAAGCCCCCAGGCCGAAAGCGGCGATGGCTGCGTGAAGGTCGACTACAAGTCGCTGGCGCCCGGCCTGTCGCGGATCAGGGCGGTCGTCACGAACGCGTCGGGGACGATCGTCTACTCGCACCAGTTCATCGTGATCTGGCTGACGGCCAACAAGCCGACACTGACCGAGCTCCCCGCTACTGGCGGGTACGGGGGCGACCCCTCGGGCAACGGCGAATTCGCGCCGTCGCCGTTCTCCGAACCCGAATCCAACGCGGACAAGGGTCTCGTGCAGGTCAAAGAGACGGGCAGCTTCCCGGTCGAAGAAGGCTCGCTACTGCACAACATCCTTCCGGGTGGGACAGGCAGCGAACCAGGCAAGGACGTCTATACGCTGCCGACCGACTGGGCGACCCTCGCCGACGCGCTGGCGAGCAGCTCCGAAGAACTGGAACCGCCGGGCACCAATCCGGATCTGTGGGACATCCACGGAAGCCCGGAAGAAGGCACGAACTCGGGCGCGGTGGGACCGTTCGATTCGGAGGTTCCCGAAACGCTCCTCAGCAATGGGAGCCTCAACGCCGACGACGCCCCGATGCCGGCGATCCGCGTCGATGTGCATCTCGCGGCGAACGAAGGCGGCTCGAGCCTGGGCGGCGTGGGTCAGATCTCGGGCGCGACCAAGTCTCTGGTCTACTCGGACAACCCGTACTACAGCGCATACATCCCGGCCACCGAACGTCCGGGGCCGCAGGCGTCAGGCGTCGACGGGCCCAAACACGGGGGCGACTTCCCCGGGTTCCTCAACGAAGAAGGCCCGTACACGTTCTGGCACACGGTGCACACCAGCGGCGAACGCTCCGCGGAATCGACGGGATGCCTCAGGCGTAACGTCGGCGGCGAGGAGGGTCCGGTCTATTACCAGACTCCGAGTGGTTCGTTGAATGAAACGTTCTACACGGACGAGCGCGGCGAAGTGCTCGTGTCGTACACACCCGGCGACGGCTTCTACTTCAACCACATCCCGGTGTTCGGTGGAGCCGCAGGCGAAAGCGAAGCGGGCAAGATCGTCAAGAACGAAGACGGCGGCTGCGACCTGAAGCACCTGTACAAAGAAGTCATCGGCGAATCGGCGATCTCTGCCACGGTCCTGTATCCGTACCAGCCGGTCGATTACGACGCGCAGACCTCGAACACGGTGGTCAAGAAAGTCCACTCGCTTTGGGAAAAGGAATTCTTCGCGTTCCCGAAGGGCAACGGTGAAGAAGAAAAGAACGTGCGGATCGTGGTTGCCAAGGCGCAGGACATCGACGGTCATCCGATCGTCGGCGAGCTCGTGTGCTTCGGCGCACAGCAGGAAGCCAAGCTGTTCCCGTTCAGCAACCCCACCAATAAAGATCACTTGTCAGACCCTGACGAACTGCTGGGCAAGGGCACGGACGTGTACCTCGGTGGCGCCTACGTGCCATTCCTGTGGAACATCGGCACCAACAACCTCTGCGAGATCACCAACTCCGAAGGTCTCGCCGGGATCGACGTGGACAACAGCACCGCCCCGTCGGTCGATGTGACCGTGCGCTATGAAGACGAGGGGATCATCCGTGATCACACCGTCAGCTTCGCGGGCAACATCGGCTCCGAAGAACAGCGCAAAGCGGAAGAAAAAGCCGCTGCGGAAAAAGCCGAAGCGGAAGCAAAAGCAAAAGCCGAAAGAGAAGCCGAAACGAAAGCGGCGGAAGAAAAAGCGAAAACCGAACGGGAAGCCGAACGGAAAGCGGCGGAAGAAACCGCAAAAGCGGAAAGGGAAGCCGCAGAAAAGAAACAGAAGGAAAGGGAAATAGCGGCCGAAAAAGCCCGCCAGGAACGGGAAGAAGCCGCTGAAAAACGAGAGCACGAACGAGAAGCGGCAAAAGAAGCGGAAGAAAAAAAGACCGCCGCCGAAATCGAAGCGGCCAACAAACGGCGCGCCGAAGAAGAAAAAGCGACCAAGGAACGAAACGAAGCGGAACTGGCCAAACGCAAAACAGAAATCGAAGCGTCGGCTAAGCCGCTGGTGACCCCGCTCCCAGGAGCGCTCAATGACCCGCCCAGTAGCAAGGGCAAGGCACACCTGGCCTCCAAGAAGAAGGACAAGAAGGGCAAGAAGGACAAGAAGCACAAGAAGAAGTAGGAGATCGCGCCACGCGACTGCCGAGGGCCCGCCCAGTGCGGGCCCTCGGTGTTTGTTGGCCCGGCCCCGGCACCGCCCCGGCGGTTGCCGCTCCCCCGCTCGTCGACGGCCGCTCCACATCAGTCGCGGCCGGAGACCCGGTGAGGTGCTGTCTCAGTTTGAGGGCATACCACCAACTGGACCTGTGAGCAGCGGCCAGATGGCAGCTATGAGAGGGCCAGTGGCTGGTTTGGGGCGCCCAAATGCACTTATATGGCGCCTCCCCGAGCTGCGGGTCCCGACCAAACTGAGACCACCACCCCCGGTGGCAGTAGCTATACTTTATGAAGTAATGAGCGTGATCACTGTGTACACGACCGAGCCGTGCGCCTACTGCGCCCGTGTGAAGGGTCTTTTGAAGTCCCACGGACTGGAGTTCGCCGAGGTGAACCTCTCCAAGGATCCCGGGGGTCGCGTAGAGCTGGCGGCGAAAACCGGGATGATGACCTTCCCCCAGGTGCTCGTCGACGGCCGGCTCGTGGGGGGCTTCAACGAGACGCGGGCGGCTATCGCCAGCGGCCGGCTGGACGAGCCGCTCCTGGCCTGAGCCCGCCTCGGGCGCGCCGCCTTCATCGCCCGCTTTCATCTCAGCTCGCGGGACCCCCTCGATGCCCAAGCCGCCGACCGCCCGGCGATCGGCGGCCAGCTTGCTCCCCTCATCGAGGTCCGGCACCCCGCGGGCGCGGTTGGCAGCGCTCGCACACGTAGGTACCGCGCCCGGCGACGACCATCTTCACGATCATGGTGCCGCAACGCGGGCAGGGCAGGCCCTCGCGGCGGTGCACGAGGAAGCGATCCTGAAAGGAGCCGCGCACGCCGTCGACGTGGCGAAAGTCGTCGATCGTGGCGCCCTGTGCGTCGATCCCTTCGCCCAGCGCCTCGATCACGCCTTCGCGCAGGCGAGCGCACTGGGCGAGCGAGAGCCGCCCGGCGGGGCGCAGCGGGTGGATGCCCGCGCGGAAGAGCGCCTCGTCGGCGTAGATGTTGCCGACGCCGGCGACGCGGCGCTGGTCGAGCAGGAAGGCCTTCACCGGGGTGGCGCGGCCGCGCGTGAGCGCGCGCAGGTGCTCGGCGGTGAAGCGCTCGTCCAGCGGCTCGATCCCCAGCCGCTCGGCGAAGAAGCGCTCCATCGTCTCCTGCCCCAGCAGCAGCTCCCCGGTGCCGAAGCGGCGAGGATCGACGATCACCAGGCGCCGGCGCCGTGGGCCGCGTGGCCGGGTGGTCGAGGTGTGCGGACGAGCGCCCGGCTCCGGTGTGCTGCTTGGTGCGCCCGGCGCTGCCGTTCTGCCTGGTACGCCCAGCGCTGCCGTTCTGCCTGGTACGTCCGGCGCTGCCGTCTTGCTTGGTACGCCCGTACTGGCCGATCTCCGAGCGGTCGAAGCCCTCGGCGCGCCCAGCTCGAGGCGCACGCGCACATGCGCAGGCTCCGGCGATGGTTCGCACAGCACCGCGCCGGTCATACGCAGATGCTGCGCGAGGAAGACCTCGTCGGCAAGGCGCCAGAGGAGGTACTTGCCGCGCCGGTCGAGACGCTCGATGCGCCGCCCCTGCAGCGCGTCGGCCAGCTCAGTGGGCGCGAGCGGGCGCGACCAGCGGGGGTCGAGGATCTCGACGTGCAGCAGCCGCCGGCCCTCGACGAGGGGGGCGAGCTGGCGGCGGATGGTCTCGACCTCGGGGAGCTCGGGCAAGGCCGCCCAGCATATGAGGCTCAGCGCTGAGCGCGCGGATGGGAGCTGAAGTAGACGCCCTTCAGACGCTCGGAGGAGAGGTGGGTGTAGATCTGGGTGGTCGCAAGGTCGGCGTGGCCGAGCATGTCCTGCACCGAGCGCAGGTCGCAACCGCCGGCGAGCAGATGCGTGGCGAAGGTGTGGCGCAGCGTGTGGGGGCTCATGCGCTCGGCAAGCCCGGCGGAGCGGGCGTGGGACTGCACGATCTTGTAGAGGCCCTGGCGCGTGAGCGGCCGGCCGCGATGGTTGAGGAAGAGGGAATGAGCATCCACCCCGCCCGCGCGCGGTGGACGGGATTCCGAGCCCAACCCACCCGCCCGCGGTGGACGGGACTCCGAGCCCACCCTGCCCGCGCGCGGCGGACGAGCCCCGGAACCCGCGCCAGCAGCGCGCGGAGAGCCGGGTGGGCGGGTGGCCGATCCCACGGCGCGGGCCAGAACGGGGCGCCCGCGCTCGCGCCACGCGCTCAGCGCGACGACGGCGGCGCTCCCGACGGGGACGATCCGCTCCTTGGAGCCCTTGCCGCGCGCGCGCAGCATCCCCTCCTCGAGATCCACGTCGCCGAGCTGGAGCGCGATCGTCTCGGAGGCGCGCAGCCCGCACGCGTACATCACCTCGAGCAGCGCGCGGTCGCGCAGCGCGAGCGGCTCCATCCCCGCGGGCTGGCGCAGCAGCAGCGAGACCTCCTCGCGCGTGAGCACGAACGGCAGCCGCTGCAGACGCGGGGGCCCGCGCAGCTCGGCTGTCGGATCGCCCTCGATCAGCCCTTCGCGACGCAGATGGCGGTAGAAGGAGCGCAGGCAGGCGGCCTTGCGCTGCAACGTGGCGGGCGCGACCGCGGGCCGCTCCCCGGTGCCGTCGGCGAGCTCGGAGAGAAACGCCGCGAGGTCGCGATGCCCGACGTCGAGCGCGCTCACACCGCGGCGGCGCAGAAACTCGCCGAACTGCAGCAGGTCGATACGGTAGGCCTCGAGGGTGTTGCGGGAGAGCCCCCGCTCCAGCTCGAGATAGGCGAGGAAGTCGAGCGCGAGGCTCTCGATGCTCGCGCTGGCGGCGGCGGTGCTCACGGTCAGGGCATTTCGCCCTCGGTGGAGCTACTCCTGCGTAACTGAGGCAACTGCCGCCGGCAGCGCCAGCGCGATCTCCAGCGTCGCCTCCAGCGCCGCGGCGCTCACCCGCTCGCCGGGCTCGTGGTTGCGCTCGGTGCCGTTGGCGATGTTGACGACTGGCAGGCCGGCGGCAACAAGCGCGTTCGCGTCGGAGGCGCCGCCGCTGGAGATCCGCACGGGCTCATACCCACAGGCTCGCAGCGCGCGCTCGGCGGCGCGCACCGCGGGCGCGGAGGGCGGGGTGCGGTAGCCGGTGAAGGTGCGCTCCACGGTCACGTCCACGTCACATTCGCACTCGGGGAGGTTGGCGGCCTCGTGCACGCAATCCAGCAGCTCGGCGAGGATCTCCTCGGCGCGCTCGTCGCGCTGGGAGCGTACCTCGGCGAGGATCGTGCAGCGCTCGGGGACGACGTTGATCGCGGAGCCCCCGGCGATCGTGCCGACGTTGGCGGTGGTGTGGGCGTCGATCCGGCCGAGGCGCATGTCGGCGACGGCGCGCGCGGCGGCAAGGATCGCGCTGCGGCCCTCCTCCGGCCGCACGCCGGCGTGGGCGGCGGCGCCGCGGAAGGTCGCCTGCAGGCGGTGGTGGGTGGGCGCGGAGAGCACCAGCTCGCCGACGGGAGAGGCGTGGTCGAAGACGTAGCCGAAGCGGCTACGCAGGCGCGCGCGGTCGAACGCCCGGGCGCCCGCGAGCATGCGCTCCTCGCCGACCGTGAACAACAGCTCGACGTCCACCGGAGCGCCCTCCCGACGGATGCGGCGAGCGAGCACGAGCAGCACGGCGACGGCGGTCTTGTTGTCGGCCCCGAGGATCCCCTCGTTGGCGTTCTCCCAAAAGCCGTCCCGCAGGACGGGCTCCACGGGGGCAAGCAACGGCACGGTGTCCATGTGCGCGCACAGCAGGATCGCGCCCCTCCCACGCTCGCCGCCGAATCCCGCACCGACCTCCCCCGCCCCTCCGCTACCGCCAGCCGGCTGGCCGGCCGACTGCGAGGGGGAGGCGCCGATCCGCGCGAGCAGGTTGCCGCAATCCGAGCCGGCAGCGGCACCCGCGCCGTCCTCCTCGACCTCGATCTCAAGCGCCCGCAACTCCCCGGCGATCCGCTCGGCACAGCCGCGCTCACGGCCCGAGGGACTCTCGATGCGGCAGAGCTCGGCGAAGATGTCGTGCAGGTAGCGGCGCTCGAGCTCGTCAGCGCGAGGTGGTGCGCTCACCGGTTCTCTGCAAGCAGCCGGTGCTCACCGCCAACCTGCCCACCGCTCCCGCCCGCGTGCACGAGCGCGGCGGCGACGAACTCGCGGAACAGCGGCGCCGGGCGCTCCGGGCGCGACTTGAACTCGGGGTGGAACTGTGAGGCGACAAAGAAGGGGTGCTCGGGCAGCTCGATCGTCTCGACGAGGCGCTCGTCGGGCGAGGTGCCGCAGATGCCCAGGCCGGCGTTCTGCAGTTGGCGGCGCAGCAGGTTGTTGACCTCGTAGCGGTGGCGGTGGCGCTCGTACACGACCGCCTCGCCGTAGATCGCCCGCGCGCGGGAGCCCTCGTGCAGCTTGATCGGGTCGGCCCCCAGCCGCATCGTGCCGCCGAGGTCGGCAATCTCCTTCTGCTCGGGCAGCAGGTCGATCACTGGGAACGGGGTCTCGAGATCGAACTCGGTCGAGTTGGCGCCCTCCATGCCGGCGACGTGGCGCGCGAACTCGGCGACGGCGACCTGCATCCCGAGGCAGATCCCCAGATAGGGGACGCGCTGCTCGCGCGCGATCTGGGCGGCGGCGATCTTGCCCTCGATCCCGCGCCCGCCAAAGCCGCCCGGGATCAGGATGCCGTCGACGGCGCTCAACAGCTCGCGGGCGCGCTCGCGATCCTCACGCTCATGCCTGGCGCCCGCTCCGGCGCCCTCCAGCAGTTCGGAGTCCACCCACTCGATCCGCACGCGCGCGTCTTGCAGCGCGGCGGCGTGGCGCAGCGCCTCGGAGACCGACAGGTAGGCATCCTCCAGCTGCACGTACTTGCCGACGATCGCGATGCTCACCGTGTCGATCGCCCGCGCGCCCATCGGCCCACCGCTCTGCTCGCCCGTCCCCTCGCCGACGCCCTCACCGACCCGCTCACCCGTCCCCCCACCGGCGCGTTCGGCGCGCTCGATCGGCTCGGTCCAGCTGGAGAGGTCGGGCTCGGGGGCCTCGACGGCAAAGTGCTCGAGGATGCAGTCGTCGACGCCCTGTTCGCGGAAGGTGAGCGGCACCTTGTAGATGTTGTCCACGTCGCACGCGGACACGATCGCTTCGACGGGCAGGCTGGCGAACAGCGCGATCTTCTTGCGGATCTCCTGCGAGAGTGAGCCCTCCGAGCGACACATCAGCATGTCGGGGGCGATCCCGATGCGGCGCAGCTCGTTGACGGAGTGCTGCGTGGGCTTGGTCTTCAGCTCGCCGGCATGGCCGATGTAGGGGACGAGCGTGAGGTGGATGAACATGCAGCGCCGCCGCCCCACGTCGACGGGGAACTGGCGGATCGCCTCCAGGAACGGCAGCGACTCGATGTCCCCGACGGTGCCGCCGACCTCGGTGATCACGAAGTCGACGTCGCTGGACTGCGCGATCAGCGCGATGCGCTGCTTGATCTCGTCGGTGATGTGCGGCACGACTTGGACGGTGCCGCCGAGGTAGTCCCCGCGGCGCTCGCGGCGGATCACCGTGTTGTAGATCCCGCCCGCGGTGACGTTGGAGGCGCGCGAGGTGTTGGCGTCGGTGAAGCGCTCGTAGTGGCCGAGGTCGAGGTCGGTCTCGGCGCCGTCCTCGGTGACGAACACCTCCCCGTGCTGGTAGGGGGACATCGTGCCCGGATCGACGTTGATGTAGGGGTCGAACTTCTGCAACCCCACCGTCAGCCCCCGCGCGACCAGCAGCCGCCCGATCGAGGCCGCGGCGATGCCCTTCCCCAGCGAGGACACGACGCCACCGGTGATGAAGATGAACCGGGTCTTGGCCGGCGGATCGGCGTGGCGGTCTGGCGCGGGGCGACTCATGTCCTGCTGGAAGAGTCTAGACCCTGGCCCCACGGAACTCCGGGCGCGCCGCCGCCCGACGGCAATCGCGGACTCAGCCGACGATCGTGAAGCTGAGCGACGCCGGCGTGGAGCGCGCTTCTTCGGAGTTGGTGGCCACGATCGTGAGCGTGTAGCGTCCCAGCGCTAGCTTCTTCGAGCGTGACACGCGGCCCTGGAAGATGACTCTGTTCGTGCCGCTGTGCCCGCTGAAGGAGACCGTGCCCGCCGCCGTGGTGCGTGTGCAGCTCTTGCCTTTGGCGTTGCGGCGGCTCTTGGCGACGCACCTGTGGCCGGCCCTGCGGCCCGTGAGGCGCTGGACGAAGCTGAGGCTCACCGACGCTTCCTCGCTGAGCGCGAAGGAGAACGTGGTGCCGAGCGGCGGCAGATGCCTCCGCTTGGCGCGGTTGGTCCGCGTGGCGTGGCCGGCATGCGTGGCGCGGTTGGTCCCCGTGGCGTGACCGGAATGCGTGGCGCGGCTGATCTGCGCGAGCCTGCCGCCCTCGCGCCAGATTGCGGCCGACTGGTGCGCCGCGGTGATCGCCGGGGGCGGCGGGGCCACCACCTTCACCGCAGCGCTCGTCGCCGGCGCGGTGACGTTCAGCAGCGGGTAGGTGACGGTCTCCGCGCAGGTGAGCATGTGGCCGATCGCTTCGGGAGTCGGCGTGTAGGACTGGCCGGTCGCGACCTGGGCGCCATCCAGCTGCCAGCTGTAGCCGTCGAAGCCGAACATGCTGGCGGAGGGCTGCAGCGCGGCCCACGCAGCCCACGTCGCATTGCATGTCTGGGCCGTGCCCGCCTGTGCGTTACCCGTGACGGTGGGCGGCGAGGCCGACGGCGCGGGAGCGCCCGTGCCGATCTGGCCGATCTTGTTGGTCGTTTCCTCGGTGAACCACATGTTGCCGTCGGCGCCCGGCGCGATCGACCCCGGCTTGCTTTCGGCAATCGGCAGCTGGAATTCCGCGATCGTGCCGTTGGGCGTGATCCGCCCGATCCTGTCAGCTCCGTGCTCGGTGAACCACAGGTTGCCGTCGGGGCCGGGGGCGATGCTCGACGGAAAGCCGTTGGGTGTGGAGATCGGAAACTCGGTGATTTCCCCGCTCGGCGTGATCCGCCCGATCTTGTCCTTCTTGAACTCGGTGAACCACACATTGCCATCAGGACCCGGCGCGATCCCCCAGGGACCGCTTTCGGCGGTCGGTATCGAAAATGCGGTGATCGTGCCGCTCGGCGTGATCCGCCCGATCTTGTCCTTCTCGTACTCGGTGAACCACAGGTTCCCATCGGCGCCGGGCGCGATCGCGAGAGGCCCGCTTTCGGCGGCGGGTAGCGAGAACTCGGCGATCGTCCACGACGGCGTAATCCGCCCGATCTTGCCGCCCTGGTACTCAGTGAACCAGAGGTTGCCGTCGGGTCCCAGGACGATGTCTTCCGGGCCGCTCAACGCGGTTGGTATGTCGAGTTCGCTGATCGCACCGGACGGCGTTATCTGCCCCACCTTGTTGCCCTTGCGATCGAGGAACCACAGGTTGCCATCGGGGCCCGCTGCGATCCCTTCGGGTCGACTTTCGGCGGTCGGTATCGAGAACTCTGCGATCGCCCCACTGGGCGTGATCCGCCCGATCTTGCCGCCTTTGAACTCGGTGAACCAAACATTGCCGTCCGGGCCGGGCGCCACGGCGCCCAGTCCGCTTTCGGCCGTCGGCACCGAGAACTCTGCGATCGCCCCTTCCGGCGCGGCCGCCGCCGAGCTGCACGTACACAACATCGCCGCACCCAGCATCAGGGCAGTCGCCAGCGATACGGCTCTCGCATACACCGTGCAACCTTATCCGTCCACGCGCGAGGGTGTAAACACCTGTTTCCAACTGCACGAGACCTGCCGTTCTTTGAATGCTCTGGATGGCTTGAGGTGGCGGATGTGACCGCAAAGGCCCTACCACTGCTTTGAGGCAGGCTTGATGTCACGGATGCGACGGGTGTCACAGCTCGCGCCAGCCAACCTACCTCGCTACCTTCTCCTCCTCCCCGCTCACGCCGCCTTGCGCAGCTCGCGCGCGTGGCGGCGCGCGGAGGCGTCGCGCTCGGGGGCGCCCAACATCCGCACCAACTCGCTGAGCACCTCGGGCTCGCCCAACCGCTCGACCCGCGTGCTAGTGGCGCCCGCGGTTGCGTCCTTGACGACGGTGAAGTGGCGTGCGGCGAGTGAGGCGATCTGGGTAGGTGGGTGATGCACAGCACCTGGCGGGTGCCCGCCAGCTCGCGCAATCGCTCTCCGACGGCGCGCGCGGTGTGGCCGCCGATGCCGGCGTCCACCTCGTCGAACACCAGCGTCGCCTCCGAGCCGCTGTTGGCGACGGTCATCAGCGCCAGCATCACCCGCGAGAGCTCTCCCCCGGAGGCGATCTCGCGCACGGGGGCGGCGGCGACGCCGGGGTTGGGGGCGATCATCAGCTCGACGGCATCGCCGCCGCCGGGGCCCGGCTCGCGCGGGGAGAGCTCCACGGCGAACGCCGCGTCGGGCATCGCCAGCGCGGCGAGCTGCTCGCGCACCGCCTCGCCCAGGCGCGGCGCGGCGGCTTCGCGCGCGGCCCGCAGCTCCACCACACGCTCTCCCAGCGTGGCCTGCGCGTCACGGAGGCGACCGCTGACCTCCTCCAGCGCGACCGCCGCCCCCAGCAGCCGCTCGCGGCGCTCGCGCGCCTGCTCGGCGTGCTCCAGCACGGCAGCCACTGTGGGGCCGTGCTTGCGCAGCAGGTGCTCCAACGCCGCGAGGCGCTCTTCGACGGCCTGCAGCCGACCTGCCGCGTAATCGCCGCTCTCCCCCGCTCCCTCCGCCTCGCTCGCCAACCGCTCGCCGTAGTCGCGCAGCTCGCCCGCGAGATCCCCCGCCTCGATCGCCAGCGCACTGGCACGCTCGGCGAGCGCGTCGAGCGCGGGGTCCACGCCCGCGAGGGGATCGAGGCACGCGGCAGCCTTGGCAGTCAGCGCCATCACCCCGGGCGCGTCGGAGCCGCCGTTGTAGCCCTGCCCTCCTGCGAGCGCTTCGGCCGCCCCACCGGTGGCGGCGAGCAGCGCATCGAGCTGGCGCAGCCGCTCGCGCTCGGCGCGCAGCCCCTGGAGCTCGCCCTCCCGCGGGGCGAGCGCGTCGATCTCGGCGAGCTCGTGCTCGATCAGCCCGAGCTCCAGCTCGCGCGCGCCGTCCAGCTCGCGCAGACCCTCCAGCTGCTCGCCCAGGTCACGCACCTCGCGATACGCCGCTGCGCAGGCGGCGCGGCGCGCGGCCTGCGCGGGACCGACGAAGCCGTCGAGGATCTCCAGCTGCGCGGCGGCGAGCGTGAGCTTGCGGTGCTCGTGCTGGCCGTAGAAGGAGAGCAGCGTCTCCCCCACCCTGCGCAGATCGGCAACGGCCACCGCGCGGCCGTTCATGTACGCGCGGGTGCGCCCGTCGGCGCCCACGCGCCGCGCCAGCACCACCTCCTCGGCGTCCGGCGCCAGCAGCTCCCCGTGCTCGCCCGCGCGTAGCTCTTCGAGCAGCCCCGGGGACGGCGCGAAGGCGCCCTCGACATACGCCTCGCCGGCGCCGGGCCGCACGATGCCGGCCCGCGCGCGCCCCCCCAGCAGCAGGTCGAGCGCGTGCGCGAGCACCGTCTTGCCGGCGCCGGTCTCGCCCGTGAGCACGTTCAGCCCCGGCGCCAGCTCCAGCTCTGCCCGCTCGATCAGCAGCAGATTCTCGACACGCAGCTCGCTCAGCACACACGCAGGTGTATCAGCGGGCACCGACGGATTGCCGGGCCGACCGCCCGCAAGGCCGCGGAAGGCGCTTCGCCGGGCTCCAATCGGAAACAGATTCCCCGCATCCGCGTTCGCCGCGGAGCGCCCTCCGCTCCGCCCAGCAGCGGGCAGGAGATCCACGGCGTGCGCTTCGCACAGGCGCATTGAAGCCAGATCCACGGGCTCCGAGCGAGCCGGCGAGTCGATCCGGGCCGACCCGGCACAGCCGCGGGCGGATGCCCGTCCGGCCCTCCGCAACCCGGCGTTTGACCGGATGTAGCCTGCGGATTGGCACGGCGATCGCGGGCGCTCCGCGGTGGCCGAGCCGCAAGAGCAGGTAAGCAGCCATTGCCGAGGCATCCGGCCTTGACGGCGCCCCGGCGTGGGAGACACTCTCAAAAAAGGGGATAGTGCGATGAAACGCATAATGATTGCGATCGGCTTTCTCGCGGCCGCGAGCGCGATGATGCTCACGGCTCAGCCGGCGCTGGCGGCGATGACGCCGGAATGGGCGCAATGCGAAGAAGCTCTCGAAAACGGCTCGGGACAGTGGTCGACCAGCTCGTGTAACTCGACGTCGGGAGAACTCAACTGGGAAACGCGGGCGGTCAGCGCAACGAGAGAAATGACCTCCAGCGGTACGGTCGAAGTCACCGACAAGAAAGCCGAAGGCGGCGAATTGACGGTCAAATGCAAAGAGACAGACGCGGGATGGATTGGACGCGAAGGCCTTGACAAGGAGTCTTCGGTGACGTTGAGCAGCTGCACGAGAGTGGCCGGCACGTGCGAAGAAAAAGAACTCAAAGTCAAAGCGATCGACCTTCCATGGAACACACAGCTAGCGGAAAAAGAAGGCAAAATCAGAGATTTGATCAAAGCTGGCGGTGGCGGGCCGGGGTACACAATAGAATGCGGCAAAAAAACGATTGAATGCACTGGCGCCGTCACGATGGCGATGTCGGATAGCTCAGGCGGCGAAGTCCAGGCTGAATTCGACAAAACCTCAGAAGCCGAAAAGGGGACGTGCTCGGTTGGTGGAGCAGAATCGGAGAGAGTCCACGGGACCATTGACATCAAAGCGCCAACCGCGCTGGTGGTCACCGAGGGCAAAGCCGGTGGCGGCCAAAGCGTCCATCTCTTACCGGAAAGCCGTGAACTGAAATTCAAAAAACTAGGAGGTGAAAAAGGATCCATCACCATCTTAAACACCGGCGACCAGTGGGTGGAGCTGGAAAAACAGGAACTGACGGGAGCCGAACCCGCTGGCTTCAAAATAGTAGACAACTCTAATTGCCTCAATCAGACGCTGCGTGGCTTCAGATGGATCCTCTTCAGCGGTGGAAGTTGCACACTACAAATCGAACTCGTCATGGCGGCGGCCAAAGCGGCGATGTACAAAGGACAGCTCCTCTATGAAGACGGCACGAAAAGAGACTTCATAATCGACCTGAGCAATCCATAGAGACGTGAGCGACGGTCAGGCCCACGCTGGAGAGCAGCCTGCGTCGCGTGAACGATGGGCCGCGCGCGCGTTTGCCGCGGCCCATCTCGATCGAGCCTCGGTCGCCCTGGCCTCCCGGACATTGGGGGGAACCTGCTCCGAGTCGACCATCGCCAGGTCGCCTGGCGGTCGAGTGCCCGCCGGCGAGCGCCCGGGCGGCAACGGTTGCCCGGAAGCAGCCGGTGGGGAGCGCCCCACGCTCATCCACGACGAGAGCCCCACGCTCGTCGTGGGGCACGGAGGCCCCACGCCCACCACGCACGATTCCTCGCTGCGCCGCGTGGACGATCCCCAAACAACCACTCCCCGCACCCCACCGGCGCTGGCCGGTGAGGGAGCGCCCGCGTGAGACCGGCACATAGACTTGCGTTGATTGGGAGCCCGATGGTTGCCACCCACCCCCGCACACGGCATGGTCGCCCGCGAGATCGATGACACCGAGCGTCCCCCGCGGGGGTCGATCGAGTATCTCTCGCACGATGCTCTGCGCGAGCGCCTGGAGGAGGAGGCCAACCGCGCCGCCCGCCACGGCACCGCGCTCTGCTGCCTGCTGCTCGACATCGAGGATCTGCCCGCGCTGGCGCGCGCGCACGGCGAGGAGCTGGTCGAACGGGTGCTTGCGTATGTCGAGCTCGCGCTGCGCCATGAGCTGCGCCGCTTCGACCGGGTGGGCCGCCCGTCGGAGGGCGAGCTGCTGCTGGTGCTCCCCGGCGCCGACGCCCTGCGCGGGGAGATCGTCGCGCGGCGGATGCTGCTGCGTCTACGCTCCGTCAAGCTGGAGTCCTCCGGCCGGCGCCGCTCGCTGCGGGTCGCCGTCGGGCTCGCGCCGTGGCGGGCTGGGATGAGCGCCGGCGCGCTGCTTGACGAGGCGCGCACGGCGGCTCAGCTCGAGCGCTCCGAGAACGGCCGGCTGCCCGGCTAGATTTCCCGGATGCTCTCCGGCTCCGAGCTGTGGCTTCTGCGCCTGATGGCCGACCGCGGTCTTGCGCTGCTCGACGCCACCACGCTGCTGATGGTGATCGAGGAGCGCGCCGAGCTGCGCGTCGCCGCCGCGTCCGGCGCTGGCACGCCGCGGCTGCGGGTGGTGCCCGTGCAGGGCTCCGCTTTGGGCGCCCTCTACCTCGCCGGCCAGCCGCTGGCGCTCGATCGCCCGCGCGGGCAGGAGGCGGCATGGCTGCACGAACTGGGCCTCGAGGCGCGCGCGGCCCTGGTCGAGCCGTTGAGCATGGAGGGCCACGGCGGGGGCCTGGTGATCGCGCTGCGCGCGGGCGGCGGCTTCCGCGGCCCCGACCGCCAGGCGCTGGCTGCATTCGCGGCGAGCGTCGCGCAGCGCTTGGCGGCCGAGCGCTCGGTCGAGATCGAGCGGCTGCGCTACGGCATGGAGGCGCGCGAGCGGGAGCGCACGCGCTGGGCGCGCGAGATCCACGACGAGACCGTCCAGGGCCTGGGCGCCCTGCGCCTGAAACTGGCCGACGCGCGCGACCGCCGCGACGAGGCCGCGCTCAGCTCCGCGGTCGACGCCGTGCTCGAGGGCCTGGGCGTGGAGATCGACGGTTTGCGCCACCTGATCACCGAGCTGCGCCCCGCGGCGCTCGACGACCTCGGCCTGGTGCCCGCGCTGCAGGCGCTCGCGCGCCGTGCGCACGCGATCGACGGCCTGGAGGTGAACACCGAGATCGAGTTCGACCTCGCCAACGAGCGGCTCGACGCGGAGCTCGAGAGCACGATCTACCGCGTCGTGCAAGAGGCGCTGACCAACGTCTCCCGCCATGCGTGCGCCATGCGGGCTGTGGTCAGCATCGCGTTGAATGGCGACAGCTCGGCGGTCCGCGTGTCCGTCTCCGATGACGGCCGCGGCCTGCCGGCCGGCGGATCGGGATCCCACCCGCTCGGACCGCGCGGCGATGGCCTCGAGGGCGGCTTCGGCATGTCCGGGATGCGCGAGCGCGCCGAGTTGGTCGGCGGCGAGCTGGAGCTCGGGGCCGGCGGCTGCGGAGACGACGGCCAGGGCACCACCGTGCGCCTTACGGTGCCGCTGGCGGGGCGCCCGGCGGCGGTCTGAACGACAGGTGCTGGAGGTAGTTATAAAAAATTCAGAACCCGATAGCAATTGCGCACGGCTTTTGAATTTTTTGTTCGACACCCCGCCCTATTGCAATGGCTATACGGTCTTCCCCCAATGGCGATACGTGGGGCCCCTCTCTCTACTCGAAGCTAATCCACGAGGCCCAGCCGCCGTGCGTACGCGGTGAGCTCCGCGCGCGAGGAGAAACCCAGCTTCTCGATCGCGCGGGCGCGATAGGTCTTGACGGTGCGCTCGGCGACGTGCAGCTGCTCGGCGATCTGCGGGTTGGTGTGGCCCATCGCGATCAGCCTCACCACCTCGCGCTCGCGCTCGGAGAGCGCCGCCCCCTCCTGCGCGTTCTCCCCGCCGGTCGCCATCAGCGCGCCGAGCCGCGGGTGCAGGTAGTTGCCGCCCGCCACCGCGAGGCGGAACGCCTGCAGCAGCTCGGCGGGCTCGGCCTCCTTGAGCACGTAGCTGCGCGCCCCCGCCCGCAGCGCCTGGCGGGCGTACTCGGGGTCCTCGCGCATCGTCAGGATCGCGACCGCCAGCGGCGGGTGGGCGACGAAGCACTGCGGCAGCGCGGCGAGGCTCGATCCGCCGGGCATCGTCAGATCGAGCGTCAGCAGGTCGGGCTTGTGGGCGCGCACTTCGCGGATCGTCGCCGGCACGTCGGCGGCCTCCGCCACCACGACGAACTCCTGCGCCTCGCGCTCCAGCACGGTGCGGATCCCGTCGCGCACGACGGCGTGGTCGTCGGCGATGATCACCTCGATCGGGCGATCCACGCCAGGGGTTCCCGATTGCATCCGCACACCGTAGCGGTCGCCAAGGCGGCAAGAGGACTCTCCCCGAGGGCACCGCGACCCGCCCGCGCGTCCCGGTCCGCACCCGTGGGACGACACCGATCGGCACCATTGGGACGACACGATCGACACCATCCGGACGGCAGACAAACGCCCGCGCAGGCCGCATCATGTCGTGTGCAGTGACTTATTCAAACGGCACCCACCAATCCGGACCGGCAGCACGAGGCGGGGCGCCGCAGAGCACACCGCGAGGTGACACGATGCGCAACACAACTGCACTTGCGAACGGGGGCGATCGGCGATGACCGTCGTGGGCGTCGCACTCGTATGGCTGGCGATCGCCGCGCTCGCGTTCCTGGCGCTGTCGGCGCTCGCGCGCCTGTCGGCCAGCAGCGAAGCGGAATTAGGGATCGTCGGCGAGGCCGAACTGATCGACACGAGCTACATGACGACGTGAGCCCCGTGAGGACATGAGCCCCGCAACCCTCAGCGCCAAAAAGCACTCGCGCATCCTGGTCGCGGGCGCCGACCCCGCGCAGCGCGCGGCGGTGCTGCACGACCTCAGCGAGTCGCTGCCGGAGGGCGCCCAGCTCGGGGAGGCGGGGGTGGTGTCCGAGGTGCTGGAGCGAGCCCCCGCCAGCAGCGTCGTGATGCTCGCCGGCGACCTCGGCGAGGTCTCCGCGGAATCGCTGATGCACATGCTGGGCGATCGCCACCCCAGCCTCCCCGTCGTGGCGCTCGGACTCCCGGCGCCCAGCCCCGGTCGCGAGGCCACGCTCGGCTGGTGAGCCGGAGCGCCGCGCCGGTGCTCGTCGTTCTCCGCAGCCCCGCGCTCGCCGACCGCTTCTCCTCGGCGCTCGCCAACCTCACGCCGATCCCGGTGCCCACCACCCGCGCGGCAGCCGCTCGCCGAGCCCGCCTGCACGAAATCCACCATCTCGTCCAGACGACGCTCTCCTTTCCGATGCAGTCGCTAGCGTGGCGGCGTGTCGATGCTGTCCACCTCGCCCCGGCTGCGGAGGATCCTCGCCGCCTACACGGTCAACAAGCTGGGCACCTGGTTCGGCACGGTCGCGCTGTCGCTGGCGATCTACGACCACACCCACAGCGCCGCGGCGGTCACGGCGCTGTTCGTCGCGCGCTACCTGCCGGCGCTGGCGGTGCCGGCGCTGGTCGCCCGCGTGGAGGCCTCGACCCGCAGACGCACCCTCAGCGCGCTGTATGCGTTCGAGGCCGCCTGCACCGTGCTGCTGGCGGCGCTGGTGTGGCACTTCCTGCTGGCCGCGATCCTCATGCTGGTCGCGCTCGACGGGGCGGTCGAACTGACCGCCAGTTCGCTGCTGCGCGCGCAGGCGGCGCGCGTCGGCGCGGAGCACAGCGCCGAGCAGGGCATCTACAACGCCAACGCGGCGCTCAACATCGCGCTGTCGGCGTCGGTCGTGATCGGGCCGACGCTCGGCGCGCTCGCCGTGCGAGCCTTCGGGGGCCCCGTCGCGCTGCTGATCGACGCCGGCTCGTTCCTCGCGTGCGCGGCGCTGGTGGTGGACCTCTACGTGTATGTGGAGGAGCGCACCGGCGCCTCGGTGCGCGCACGGCTGGCGTCGGCGTGGGAGCACGTGCGCGAGGCGCCCGCGCTGCGTGCCGTGCTGCTCACCCAAGCCACGGCGCTCGTCTTCTTCGAGACCGCCGCGCCGGTGGAGGTGTTCTACGCGAAGGGCACGCTGCGCGCCGGCGACGTCGGCTACGGCGCGCTGCTGGCGATATGGGGCGTGGGACAACTCGGCGGCAGCCTCTTCTTCGCACGCGGCACGCGGCGCTCGCTGGGAGCGATGCTGACGCTCGGCACGCTCGCGGTGGGCCTCGCCTACCTCGGCTTCGCGGCGGCGCCCACGCTGGCGCTGGCGGCGCTCGCGGCACTGCTCGGCGGCCTCGGCAACGGCGTGCAATGGGCCTCGCTGTTGGGCACCGTGCAGCTGCTGACGCCCGCGCGGCTGCGCGGGCGGCTGATGGGCGGCGTGGAATCGATCGGCGCCCTCTGTCCGCTGATCGGGCTGCCGCTGAGCGGGCTGGTGATGGCGCTGAGCTCGCCGCGGATCGCGTTCTTCGTGTTCGGCTCGATCATCGCCGCCACCACGCTTGGGTTCGCGCGGCTGTGGGCCAACGGCGTGATCCGCGCCGCCGGCCCCGCCCGGGGAACCTCGCAGAGCGACGCGCTCTCCCCGACCGCGGCCTTCGACTCGTCATCGGCCCTGATCGACTCCACTGCTTCTACAGGCGTGCTCGACTCGCCGCCCGGAGGGCCTGTTCGGACCACGTACTCAGGATCTCGCGGGATATGACGAACCGTCGTTAAGTGCCACCCCGTATCGGCCGTTAAGGACGACAGAGGACCGAGATGCCCGCATCCAAGATAACGAGACAACTCTTCTGTGTCGCCGAGGCGCTGATACTCGTTGCGGCGGTCGCGGCGGCCATGCTGACCTCGCGCGCGGAAGATTGGCACCCGATCCAGCTGGTTGTGCTGCTGCTGGCGCTCGCTCTCGGTGGGCAGCGACTGAGCATCGTCCTACGCGGACAGGAAATCACAGCGGCGTTCATCGCATTGGTGCTCGCGATGACGCTGCTGGGCCCGGCCCCCGCGGCACTGTTCGGGATCGCGGCGATGATCTTAACTTCGGCAACCCGCCGGCTCCCGCTCGACTCGTGGCTGAACAACCTTGCGACGTTCACGGCCTTCCCGGTCATTGGCGGCTTGATGGTGCGTGCGCTGGGCAGCAACGTCCACCACGATGTTCATCACGCAACCCAGGGCATCGAATTCGCGCTGGTCGTGGTTGCCGTGTTCGTCGTGACCGACAGCCTGAACTTCCTCATGATCGCTGTGGGCAACCGCGTTCTCGACGGCCGCAAGCTGTCCAATCAAGTGCGCGACGTTCTGGTGCCGATCCTTCCCGGCCAGGTCGCGGCGGCCGCACTCGCGGCCGTGCTGGCTGTTGCGTATACGAATCTGGGCTTCCCGGTACTGCTGTGCTCGGTGCTGGTGATCCTGATCTTCCAGTACCTGGCGATGGCGCTGCTGCGCTCGGAGGATCGCGCCGACCAGCTGGAGGCGCGCTCGATGCACCTCGCCTCACTGCAACTGGGCGTGCTGACGACCCTGGTCGAGACGCTCGCGCTGCGCGATCGCGTGACCGCGCGCCACGCCGCCGCGGTCGCCCGCTACGCGCGCGCGCTGGCACAGGAGGCCGGCTGCAGCGAGGCCGACCAGGACATCGCGCACACGGCGGGGCTGCTGCACGACATCGGCAAGTTCGCCCTGCCCGACCGGATCCTCAACGCCGAGATCCTCTCCGACGAGGATTGGGCGCTGATCCGCCGCCACCCGCAGGATGGCGCGACGCTGGTGGGCCGCCTGGACGGGTATGGACCCGTGGCGGATGGGATCCTCTACCACCACGAGCACATCGACGGCAGCGGCTACCCGGCCGGGCTGATCGGCAACGAGATCCCTCAGCTCTCACGGATCCTCGCGATCTGCAGCACCTACGACACGATGACCTCGCGCGACTCCTATCGCTCGGCGAAAACGCCACAGGACGCGATGGCCGAGCTGCGCAGGATGTCCGAACGCCAGTTCGACGGGGAGCTCGTGAACATCTTCATCGCGATGTTGGAGCGCGACGGGCCAGCGACGTTCGCGCGCGACAACGAGGCCGACTTCGAGGCCGAGTTGGCGTTCGAGCGCCGCGCCCGCGCGATCGCGCAGCCCACTGCGATATAACGCCCCACCACCCACCAGAGATAGTGCCCTCGACAACAAACGAGCGCCGCTGAAGAGCGGCGCTCGTAAGCAAGCTGACTTGGCATAAGCCAAGGAACTCCTACCTGTTGAAACCCATGCTCGTCCTCCTTAGCTCGGGGCCCAGGGCCGCGTGGTGGGGGCATGTGCGGCCCCCGGTCCCAACCTCTCCAGAGCAACCGCCACCTACTTATTGAGTAGGTTTGCGCAGGATAGTACCAGTGTTGGACGAATTGTCCAGCTTTGGCCAGATATTCGCTGCGAAGTGCAGCATTTCTTGCATATGCAGGACTTTCGAGGCGCCCGGCATTCGACGCCTCCCACCGAGGCCCGCCGGGAGCCTCACGAGGCACGGTCGGGCAAACGTCCACAAAGGTGTGCGACGCTCAACTTCCGGGGCTGGGCTGCCGACACTCGATTCATAGAGGCGCCCGGAGCAACCGATCCGAGCCGCCATCGCCCGACGGCCAGCGGCCCCCGATCGAGAGGATCTGTCCGATGCCCTTCGCCCCACCCAACTCCCCGCACAGCGACCGCCAGCTCGTGTTCACGAGCTCGCAGGCGGCGCGCTACCTCGGCGTCTCGCTTGCGACCATCCGCCGCTGGGCGGACGCGGGGCACCTCGACTGCTATCGCACGCCCGGAGGGCAGCGGCGCTTCTCGCGTGAGCAGCTCGACGGCTTCGTGGACTCGCTGCAGCGCACGGGCGAGCACGGCGTGCCGGCGGTCCGCGGCGCCGCGGCCTGACGCTCGGCCGCGGCCTGCCTCCGGCCAGCGCCCTCAGCGCGCGAGCCGCCCGAACTTCTCGCGCAGGCGACGGTAGAAGGAGGAGCCGGGGAGCTGCGCGATCGTGCCGACGCCGTCGGCGAAGCGGGCGCGGATGTGCTCGTCGGGGCCCAGCTCGCAGACGGGGCGCCCGTCGACCGAGACGTCCAACGCCTCGCGCGAGCGGTTGTGGATCGTGATCGGATCGGTCGGCGCCACCACCAGCGCGCGTGCGGTGAGCGAGTGGGGCGCGATGAACGACACCACGAACCCCTTCACCCCCCACGCCATCACGGGGCCGGCGTTGGCGAGGTTGTAGCCGGTGGAGCCCGCGGGCGTGGCCAGCACCAGCCCATCGCAGCGCACCGAGCCGACCTCCTCGCCGTCGAGCGCGTACGCCAGCTCCGCCACGCGCTCGCCGACGCGGCGGTGGATCGCGACGTCGTTGATCGCGGTCTCCTCCCCGCAGGGCGTCTCGAGCACGATCCCGGGTAGACGCAGCAGCTCGAAGCGGCCGTCGAGCGCGCGCGCCACGCCATCCTCGATCTCATCGGGCTCGACCGTGGCGAGAAAGCCGATCTCGCCGAAGTTGATCGCGAACACCGGCACCGAGCTGCCCGCGTAGAGCTGCAGCGCGCGCAGGATCGTGCCGTCCCCGCCGAGCACGATGCAGAGCCGCTCGGCGCCCTCGCCGATGGCGGCGTCCACCTCGACGCCGGGCTCGGCGCGCAGGCCGTGCTTGACCGTCTCCTCCGCGTCGAAGCGCAGCGTGGCGCCAGCAGCGCGAGCCCGCTCGATCAGCGCGCCCAGCGCCGCGTGGGTGTCCGCAACCCGCCTGTGGGTGAGCACCGCGATGCCGGGAGAGCGGTTGGCGACACTCACAACTCCTCCCCTCTTGCCATGCGCTCGATCTCCTCCGCACCCTGCGCGCCGCCGGCGCGACCGGGCTCGGCCAGCCAGACGAAGGTCTCGCGGTTGCCCTTCGGCCCGGGCAGGCCGGAGGAGCGGAAGCCGAGGACAGCGGGCGGACCGCCTGGGCTCTCGATACCCCCAACGGCAAGCCCCACCGCTACGAGGGCACCGCGTCGCGCCGCGGGGTCGCGCACGACGCCCCCTTTGCCGACCCGCTCGCGCGGCGCCTCGAACTGGGGCTTGACGAGCGCGAGCATGTCGTAGCGCGCGGCGAGGCAGCCGAGCACGACGGGCAGCACCTTAGTGAGTGAGATGAACGAGACGTCCACCACCGCGAGGTCGGGCACGACGGGAAGCATCGCAGGCTCCAGCGCACGCGCGTTGGTGCGCTCCAGCACGTGCACCCGCGAATCGGTGCGCAGGCGGTGGTGGAGCTCTCCATAACCCACGTCCACCGCCACCACGGCGGCAGCGCCGCGCTGCAGCAAGCAGTCGGTGAAGCCCCCTGTCGACGCCCCCACATCGAGCGCGACCCGCCCCGCCACCGCGATGTCGGTGCGCGTAAGCGCGTTCTCCAGCTTGATCCCCCCGCGGGACACATACCGCGGGCGCTCGGCGACGCTCACGACCACGTCGGCGGCGACCATCTCCCCCGGCTTCTCCGCGCGCCTGCCGCCGGCGCCTACGCGCACCTCGCCCGCCATCACCGACGCCGCCGCGCGGCTGCGCGAGTCGAACAGCCCGCGCTCCGCCAGGAGGGTGTCCAGCCGCTGCTTGCCCATCGCCCGAACGGTATCCGCTCCGCCGCGCCGGAAGCGGTGGGCACTCGGCGGGGCGGGCGGTTAAATGAAACGACCCGCCTGGGAAGCGGGCCGTTTCGAGGGAGGAGGGATGCTGCTGTACTTCGGGTCTAAGAGCATGATGCCCGCTGCGAGCAGTGTTGTGTGTGAGAGTGCGCACACATGTTCGGCCCTTGCGCACGCAACAAAACGCACGTATGTTCGCGGGGCTACCAGGGCGCGCCGCTACGGACAGCTCGCGGACTGCGTGACCGGATGATGCAGGCTCACCGTGAAGCCGTCTGGCGGTGAGATGTCGTAACCGTCCCCGCGCTCGTCAATGACGAGGCTCGGCCTGGTTTTGGCACGCCAACGCAACACCGGCCACCACAACCGCCGACGGACCCGCGCGAGGAGATCCATTCGTGGCGAGCACGCCACCTCGGTCCTGTCGGGAAGGACGATCACAAACGTTCGCTCTTCCCTCACCGCATCGAGTATCGACGGCAGAGAAGAGACGTCGGCATCCATGAACACGGTGCCGTTTGGGTAGCGCGGGTTTTCCGAGAGCACCTCGGCCACCAGAGCGTCTGTTGTACCCGCCAAGCTCATGACCTGCTTCGTCGGTGCCATCCTTCAAAGATCGCGCCATGATGCTCGATCATGTGCTGAATGGCATTTGCCAGCTGCTCGTTTGTCGCCAAGCCAGCCCCCGCTGGAAAACGTTCGGGACCCAGCTTGGTCTTTCCATTGTATCGATGCATGTGGCAGATACCCATGTGGTTGTCGATCATGTAGATCGCCCGCCAACGGGGGCCGAGGCCCGATACACGGCACTCCAAGATGACGGCATAGTGCAGGATCGGCCTCCCGCCAGTCCGCACAAAGACTCGCATGTCGGCGCCCGGCAGCCTTTGGATCCAGTACCGATCGAGGTTCACGATAGCTCCGGCATTTGTCCCTCCGGTGAGGGTCGTAGTCTCAGACAAATGTCTGCATCCAAGCGAAGGAGAGTACCAGACCAAAGCGCTCCCGACCAGACCGCTCCCGACCATTTGGCATCCGGCGTCAGCCGTGGACGGGCCGGTGACCGTCTCGATCGCGATCCGGACGCCGCACGGGTCGCGTTTGGCCTGCGTCTACGCCAGGCGCGTAAGGAGCGCGGGCTGTCTCAGGACGAGCTGGCCCGTAGGACCGAGCTGCATCCGACAGCGATCGGCCGTTTCGAGCGTGGCGCGCGCGAGCCCCGGCTGACGACGATCCTGCGCCTCGCCCGTGGACTGGAAGTGCCGCCCAGCGCGCTGATGGAGGATCCCAGCTGGCCGGAGAATGCGGAGTAGCTTGGGATGGGCGCCCATCGGTGGGCCTCAGAGAATCTGGAGCCCCGCGAATCTCCCGCCTACGCCTCCACCGCCGCGGAGTCGCGATCGAGGATCGCCGCCGCCACGCGCTCGGCGATCTTGGCGCCCGTGAAGCCGACCTCCTCGTGCAGCAGCGCTGGCTTGCCGTGCGTTATGTAGCGGTCGGGCAGGCCCACGCGGAGGATCCTCGGCGTGATCCCCATCTCGCTGAGGGTCTCCCACACCGCGCTGCCGAAGCCTCCCGCCAGCACGCCCTCCTCGACCGTCACGAGCAGGTCGTGCTCGGCGGCCAACTGCGCCATCAGGCCCGCGTCGATCGGCTTGGCGAAGCGCGCGTCCGCGACCGTCACGCCGAGGCCGCGCCCCTCCAACAGGGTCGCCGCCTCCAGCGCCTTGGCCACGCCGCTGCCGTAGCCGACGAGCGCCACGCGGCGACCCGCGCGCGCGAGGGGCATAGTCGTGGTCGAGGGGATGCTCGCGCCTTCTGTCACGCCCTCTGCGGGTTCGCGCTCGGCGGCGACGAACTCGCCGGGCGCACCATCGGTCGCCGCGCTCCCGCCACCCGCCTCGCGCAGAATCTCGCCCGTGCCGATCGCGATCGCGCGCGGCTCCTCGGGCAGCGGCACGCCCATGCCCTCCCCGCGTGGGTAGCGCAGCGCGATCGGCCCGCCGTCGTAGAGCAGCGCCGTGCGCAGCATGTGCACCAGCATCGCCTCGTCGCGCGGGGCCATCAGCACGATGTTGGGCAGGCAGCGCAGGTAGGCGATGTCGAACACGCCGTGGTGGGTGGGGCCGTCGTCGCCGACGAGGCCCGCGCGGTCCATCGCGAACACGACGTTCAGCTTCTGCAGGCACACGTCGTGCACGATCTGGTCGTAGGCGCGCTGCAGGAACGTGGAGTAGATCGCCGCCACCGGCTTGACCCCCTCGAGCGCGAGGCCCGCCGCGAACAGGATCGCCTGCTGCTCGGCGATCCCCACGTCGAAGTAGCGCTCCGGGAGCGCCTTCTGCAGGATGTTCAGGCCGGTGCCCGAGTTCATCGCGGCGGTGATCCCCACCACGCGCTGGTCGCGTTCGCACTCCCGCACCAGCGCCTCGCCGAAGACCTGGGTGTACTGCGGCCTCGCCACCCTCGCCTGCGCCGCCCGCCCGTCCGCCGAGGCGGGACCCGTGCTCGCGGCCTGCGACGGCGCGGGCACGGGCGTCGGCGAGCCGTTGAGGATCGACTTCGGCTTCGCCGCATGCCACTTCTCCATGCCCTCCAGGCCCCCGTCCTCGGCCGGCGCGAAGCCCTTGCCCTTGACGGTGGCGATGTGCACCACCACCGGGCGTTCCGCCGCCAGCGCCTCGCGCAGCGCCTCGCGCAGCGCGCGCACGTCGTGGCCGTCGATCACGCCCATGTAGGCCCAGTCGAGCTCCTCCCACCACAGGCCCGGCGCCCAGAACGCCTTCAGCGACTCCTTCAGCTGGGGGCCCAGCTTCTCGAACGCCGCGCCCACCGCCCCCGGCAGGCGCGCAAGCCCCCCCTCGACGCCCTCGCGCGCGTGCCACAGCTTCGGGTTGAGCCGCACGCGGTTGAAGTAGCGCGACAGCGCCCCGACGTTCGGCGCGATCGACATCCCGTTGTCGTTGAGCACAACCACGATCGGCGTGCCGAGGCCGCCGGCCTGGCCGATCGCCTCGAACGCCACGCCGCCGGTCATCGCGCCGTCGCCGATCACCGCCACGACCTTGCCCTGATCGGAGAGGCCGAGATGGCGCATCCCCTCCTTGATCCCCACCGCGTACCCCACCGAGGTGGAGGCGTGGCCGGCGCCCATGATGTCGTGCGGAGACTCCTCGCGCGAGCAGAACGGCGCAAGGCCTCCGTACTGGCGGATCGTGTGCAGCCGGTCGCGCCGGCCCGTGAGAACCTTGTGCGGGTAGGCCTGATGCCCGACGTCCCACAGGATCTTGTCGTGGGGGGAGCCCAGCAGCGAGTGCAGCGCCACCGCCAGCTCGCAGGTGCCGAGGTTGGCGCCGAAGTGTCCCCCGATCTCCCCGACCGTGTCGATGATGTACTCGCGCACCTCCTGCGCCAGGCGCTGCAGCTCCTCATCGGAGAGGCCGTGGAGATCCTGCGGTCCCTCCACGCCACCCAGCAGCGATCGGCTTGGCCGGGCGCCGTTGTCGCTGTCTGGTCGCTGGTCGCTCATGAGGTGCGGGTGTAGATGAAGTCGGTGATCCGCTCCAGCTCGCCCGTGTCGCGCGGGTGGGCGGGCTCCATACCGGCGTGCGCCGCCTCCGCCAGCGCCGCCCGCGCCGTGCGGTGGGACTCAGCCGCCAGATTCTTCGCTTGGTCGATTCCGAACTCGCTCACGTAGGTGCGCTTGCCGTGACGCTCATCGCTTCCTTGGGGCTTGCCGAGCGCATCCTCGGTCCCGGTCACGTCGAGTATGTCATCGACGATCTGGAACAACACACCCAGCTCCGCCGCGAAGCGGCTGAACGCCATTGTCGCAGGTCCGTCGACTCCGCCCAATGTCAGCACGCACAATACCGACGCCCCGATCAGCCGGCCGGTCTTCAGCTCGTGCAGGCGCCGCAGGCCGGCGAGGCCCCGCGGCGCGGTCGCTCGTACATCCGCGTACTGGCCCCCCACCATCCCCCCCGCGCCGGTCGCCGCGGCGAGCTCCGCCGCCGCCGCCAGCACCCGCTCGGGCTCCGCGCGCTGGTGGGTCAAGAGATGCCGGAACGCCTCCGCGTACAGCCCGTCCCCGGCGAGGATCGCGACGTCCTCGCCGAACGCCACGTGGCAGGTGGGCTGGCCGCGGCGCAGCCCATCGTCGTCCATCGCCGGCAGGTCGTCGTGGATCAGCGAGTAGGTGTGGATCAGCTCGATCGCGCCCGCCAGCGGCAGCACCTCGCGGCGCTCCAGCCGCACCGCCTGGGCGGTGGCGAGCGCGAGCACGGGGCGAATCCGCTTGCCGCCCGCCAGCAGCGAGTAGCGCATCGCCTCGTCGAGACCAGCCGTCAGGTCCTCCTCGGAGAAGCGCATCTTCTCCAGGTAGCGCTCCACCTCAGCCCGCAGATGTTCGGGGTAGGAGGCCGCGGGGATGGAGTCGGCGGGCACTACAGCAGCGAGTCCTGGCCGGGGGGCGCCGCATGAGCCTCGGCGCGCGCGCGGCGCTCGAGCTCCGCCCCCGCGCGGTTGGCCAGCGCCGCGCACTCGTCCACCAGCGTCGCCGCCGCATCGGTGGAGAGCTCGCCGGAGCGCAACTGCTCCGCCGCGCCTTCCAGGCGTCCGATCAGATCGTCCAGGGAGTCCGTCGCGTCGTTCATGAGATCGGGGCATTCTCCCGCACTTCGCGCAGCACCGCCGCCAGCACCCCGTTGACGAACGCCGGGGCGTCCGCGCCGCAGAACGTCTTCGCGCCCTGCACCGCCTCCTCGATCGCCCCCTCCGGCGGGATCGGCGTCTCGCCCGGCGCCGCGTCAGGGTGCAGGATCTCGATCAGCGCCACCCGCAGGAGGCTGCGCTCGAGCGGCTGGATACGCTCCACCGACCAGCCGTGCGCGTGGCGGTCGATCACCTCGTCCAGCTCCGGCGCCCGGTCGGCCGCGGCGTGCGCCAGCGCGCGCGTCATCAGCGACGCGCCCGGGGGGAGCGTGTGCGCGAGCGGGAGACCGGTGAGGTCGTGCTGGTAGAGCGCGAACACCGCCTGGCGCCGCTGCTCGGAGCGGCGCATGCTAGGCCCGCCCGTCAGGCGCGCGAGACATATTCGCCCGAGCGCGTGTCCACACGCACCCGCTCCCCCACGTTCACGAACAGGGGAACATTGATCGTGGCGCCCGTCTCGAGCGTCGCCGGCTTGGTGCCGCCCCCCGAGGCGGTGTCGCCGCGCAGGCCGGGCTCGGTCTCGGCGACCGCCAGGTCGACGGCGCTCGGGAGCTGCACGTCGGAGGGCTGCTCGTCGATGAACAGCACATCGACCTCGCTGGAGGGCTTGATCCAGCGCAGCGCCTCGCTGAAGCTGCTCTCCGGCACCGCCAGCTGCTCGTAGGACTCCGTGTCCATGAAGTGCGCGTCGGTGCCGTCGGCGTAGAGGAACTGCATCTTGCGCGCCTCGGTGCGCACCGGGCGGAACTTCTCCCCCGCCCTGAACGTGCGGTCGATCACCGCGCCATCGGAGGCGCGGCGCAGCTTCGTGCGCACGAACGCCCCGCCCTTGCCCGGCTTGACGTGCTGGAACTCCACGATCTTGAAGACCGTGCCCTCCACCTCGATGTGATTTCCGTTGCGGAATTGGTTGGTTGTCAGCAAGTTTTTCCCTGCAAATCGTTGGTTTTTGACGTTCGTCGTGGCCCTCAACCGCACGCCAATTGGCAGCCGGGCTCGCATGAAATCGGCCTTGCCAAGCCAGATCTCCAACCGAATGTGGTTGCCGTTCTAGTGTATGCGACCGTCACAGCCAACGCCTGATGCGGCTCGAAGCTCTCCGCGGGAACTGCGCCAGGAAGGGGGCGGCCTCACGCGGGCGTGGAAGCCAGGCTTTCAGCCGCAGGAGTGGATCTAGTATGAGTTTCTCGGCTTCTTCCGAGGTTCGGCAGTTCGAGTGAGGTCCGCAATGCCAGATAGGCTCCTCCGTCAATGATATGGACGGTAGAGTTTTTTGAGGATGACCAGGGCCGTCAGCCAGCCCGCGAGTGGCTGCAATCGCTGGACAGCGCCAAGCGCGCCGCCGCCATCGCCGCAATCGAGGTGTTCCTCACGGACCTCGGTCTAGACGTATGTGAGACCGAGCACGGCAAGCATCTGGGTCAAGGCCTTTTCAAGTTCCGCGTAAGACATGACGAGACAGTCATCCGCGGCAAGACCCGCGAAGAGGGCAAGGGCAAGCGCGGTGAGGTACTGCTTCGAATCTTCTGCCACGCTCATGGCGAAAAGATCGTTCTACTACTCGGCGGCTATGACAAGGGCACAGCACCAAGCAAGAGGCGCCAGGATCGCGAGATCGATGCGGCGCGTGGGCGACTGCGCTCCTTCAAGCTTCAGCAAAGCCGTCGTCGAGCCGGCAATCTGCGACGCAAATGAGGTTTCAGCGCTCATCGGGTTGACGAACCTTCCGATATGGGGTATACCCTATGCATGACACGACACGAGGAGGACCGCATGACGACCAAATTCGATGACTTCGTTCGCGAGGTCGAAGACGGGAGTACCGATGCGCAGCGCCGCGATCTCAATGCAGCCCGCGCCCGTTTCAAGATTGGAGCACGTGTTCAGCAACAACGTCTAGCGGCAGGCCTCACACAACAGCAACTCGCCGTGGCATCCGGAATCGCCCAAGCCGACATCAGCCGGATCGAGCGAGGCCAGTCCAACCCAACTGCTGCAACGCTCGAGGCGCTGGGTAGTCCACTCGGGGTCACGCTGAGCTACATCCCCGCCTCTGAACTTATCGACGCGTAGCGGCCGATCGCATGTCCTCCGAGCAGAGCCCCTACCCGCTGGGCACGCTCGTACGAGATCCACGTCTGCTCCAGAATCGTCGTCTGGAAATCAGCCGAACTCTGGAGGCCGTCGCACCAGAGGGAGATGCCGAGCATCGACATGTCGTGGTGTTGGGTGAGCCGCGTTCGGGGCGGAGCAGCGTACTCGTCGAGGTCGCACGGCGCGCGGCCAGTGAGCGTGGTCGACTCGTCGTATGTCTCCGAGGTAGCGACGAGGTCCGCTGCAAGCGGCATAGCCTCGCGCGTCATCTCCTCACGGCCATCGTCGAGGAGCTCTCCTCGGCCACGGGCGCGAGTGCCGCACCGTGGCATCTTGCCTGGCGCGACCGGGTCTACCTGCGCGACCGGTCTCCCTCAACAGAGCGAGACCTTCTCTCAAGTGCCCTTACATTCGCCGCCGACCCACATGCCAAAGTCGACCGAGCGGTCTTTGAACTCGACCTGAGGGCATTGCTTCGGATCTGCCGCGAGACCGGCCGGAGCGGAATGACGCTAGTCATCGACGACGCGTCAAGCATGACTGAGGACGTCTCCCTCGTGGAGGAACTTCTGAGCGTTCTCGACAGCGTCGGTGACTTCAGTCTGCTGATGGCGGGGCTACCGAGCAGTGCCAATCACTTCATTGAGGCGGCTTCGCCATGCCTTGCTCGCCTCACATCAATCCGGCTGCGTCCATTCTGGGGGCCGCTCCAGATCTTTACATCGCTGAGCGGGCCTCTGACCGGGACTGCATCTGATTGGGTGCGTGGCTGGGACGTCTCGTTCCTGCGAGACGTTCTGAGATTGACCGGCGGCAATCCGTATGAGCTGATGCTCGTAGCCCACCACATGTGGCTCGCGTGCGAGGCCGGAGACCAGGACCGCTACGAGTTGACACCCCGAGTCCTGGATCGTCTCATTCCCCCGCTCGCGCTGCTTGCCTCCGCTGGCGACGCCCTGCTCGATGGGGCCCAGGCGATCGATCGTCTCGGCGATGGACACGTCCGTCGCGCCGTGCAGCTCGTGGCCCTCTCCCAGCTGACGATCCGCCAAGTTGCCATCGCTCAGATTCTGAGAGTGGACAGTCGCGACTCAGACCACGTGGATGAACGGATCCTGACGGCCGACATCGAGCTCGAAACCCAGCGTGTCATCGCTGAGCTCGACGGCCTGCAGGATGCGGGTGTCGTCCAACTGCACGCCGATAAAGAACGCTTCAGCATCGTCGGAGGACGAGCAGCATCTGTCCTGTTGAAGTACAAGGCGCGGGCCCGGATCGGTGCGGAGATCTCCAGCCAGCCGTTCGAAATGAACTTCCTTGCAACCGTGGGACGCGCGCTTGCCCGCGACGCCACGCTCCGTGTCCGGGAGAGTTTCGATGCAAGCTCGAGTCTCGGATTCAGCATGATCCTCTCCGAGGAAGGTGCCGGACGGCTTTCCCCGCGCGCAGCAATCCGCGACCTAGGAGCTTCCGGCCGCATCGGGCGTCTCGTTCAGGCCGAGATCGACCTAATTCCGTCAAATGCCAACATGTTTGAGCGCATCGCTGAGCTCTTGGCACAGGACAAATTGACGATTGCGCTTGTTAGCACAGCTCTCAGAGACGACGCTCAGGAACTTGAGTACACAGAGCTTTGGGAGCTGCCGCTCGAAACGGAGGAGGAGACGGTCAGCGATACCTGGTCGACGGTCATTGAGAAATGGCAGCCTCTCGTCGCAGCAGCAGATTTGAGCTGGAATGGGAGCGAATGCGCGGTGCTAAACGGTGAGCGGGCTCGGCAGGCGCTGATCGCGATGCATCGTTACGCTGCCACGAGCGCAGTGCACAAACTGTTCGAGCGCTGGGAGGAAGATCGTGACATATCCTTTCTCACCCGCGCTACGCAGATCAGCGAGGAGGCGGTCGCCGCGATGCGGGCGACCGGTCTTTCCGAGCGAGAGCTCGATGGCGAGCTAAGCGGAATGCTGAGCCGCGTCGGTTTCCTCAAGAGTTTTGACGACGCGCTACTCGATCAGGCGAGAGTCACGACCGAGGAGGCGATCCGTATCGGCAAAGCCGACGGTTGGGTCACCAAGTGGAACCTGACCCACATCGCAGCGCGCCAAGGCGACATGTCCGAGGCCCGAGAGCACCTCAAAAATGTAGTCAAGGCCACAGCGGACCGGAACGGTGACGCTAAGGCTTCAGTGCTGGTATTCGTTCCCGGTAGACACGCCGCTGACTGCATGATCGCAATTTCCGGCGCCGGACTGCCGGAGCTCCTTGAGCTTCAGGGCGCCGTATTTGCCGCCGTTGAGGGGCAGGAGAGCGAGCTTGCGGAGATCGTAGAGAGATGCGAGGCGTCTAAGGACCCTGCGGTCGTAAGCGCGGCAGGATGGGTAGCCGAGTCGCTCATCACAACAGAAGCGTAGTCCAGGATCCAACGCTGGACCGGGCGACGGGCCAGTGGCGTTAGCTGCCCGATGGCTGTGGCGAGCACGGACTCACTCCAGAAGGATGGCCCTGATTATATGCGTGGGCTGCGTTGATGCTGTGCGAGTCTCCGTGGCACGTGCCAGCGACCAGGAGGAGAAACCATCCCATGCACAACGTATGTCGTTCCGTGACCATCGCCTGATCTTGCCTACGATGGTGCTCGTTGCGTCCGACACAGCCGAAGGAACTACCCCCATCATTCTCAGCTCAGCGGAATTCGCCAAGCCCGACGGTGAAGGCTGGGGAAGTTCCCGCCCCGAAGCTCTAACCCGGGCTGTCTCCGGGTGCTCCCGAAAGTTGGGGGTTCGATAGCTCTTTGAGGTTGGACGGGTTCCCCGGCCGGGGAACCCGTCCGTGCCTCGGCTCAGGCTGCCTCCTTCACCGCCAAGTGAAGAGAGGGTTGAGGCTGATGACCAAGGATGACGTGCTGTTCGGCTACCGTCATCAGCTTTTCGCGGAGGCAGCAAGGACGAACGTCTCGGCAGCGTGCCGGACGTTCGGGGTGCACCGCTCCACCTACTACGCCTGGAAGCGCCAAGTCGACCGGCATGGCCTTGAGATGCTCAGCCCAAGGGAGCGTCGTCGGCCGCAGATGCCCAACGCGCTGCCGAAGATGATCGAGGAGCGGATCGTGTCCTTCTCGATCGCTCACCCCGGCCTCGGGCCCAGACGGGTCGCCTCGGAGCTCGCCAGAGAGAAGTGGGGCGCGATCATCGTCTCCCCGAACGGTGTGTGGAAGGTTCTCTGCCGTCACGGGCTGAACACCCGTGCCAAGCGCCTCGGGCTGATCGCGGGGCTACGCAGCTCCCTACGAGCCACCCAGAGATCCCGCTCCAGAGCAGCACATTGACGTCTCGCGGCCTGGTGAGCTGGTCGGGATCGACTGCTTCTACGTCGGCAGGCTGCGGGGCACTGAGGGCGCGATCTGGCAGCTCACCGCGATCGACATCGCTTCCTCCTTCGCGTGGGCGGAACTCGTGATCTGCAAGCAAGGCAACCCAACCGCCCGACAAACCAGCGCCCTCGCCAGACGCGTCGCGCGGGAGCTGAGGCCACCGGCTGGAAGCTGGAACGGATGCTCAGCAACAACGACAACGAGTTCAAGGGCGACTTCACGAAGACCGTTGACGCGTTGAAGGCGCACGTTCGCTGTGCACCAACCGTCGAGGGTGGCGTTCCGCGTACAACGGCTTATGTTCTACGCACATTTCAGAAACTGATTGGTGCTGACGATTGTGGATCAACCCTTTCTGAGCCAAATCTCGATGTGGTTCAGTGGTAGCCCGACCCGCGTCGTGGCCGGATTACGATAGCGCTCGGTCAGGAGCGTCAGACCGCAGCGAGAGCAGGAGCGAGAGCGTCGGCGGTCGTTTGAACCGTCTCGGGCACCGTGACGGCGAGGTGCCCGTCGCGCTCCAGGATGTGTCGCGCGCCGAGTACCGTTAGGCCGACGATCTGGCTTGTGCCGGGCACGTAGCGCACGACGTGTCCCTCCGGTGTCTCCTCGCCCTCGCCCACCTGGGGCTCCCCCACGTGCAGGTAGAGCACGTCGTTCTCGGTGTCGTAGTCGGCATGATCGAAGCTCAGTGGCCCGATCGTGATGTTCACGCGCTCCATGATTTTGGGTCCTTCCGGTTGGCGAACGCGGAGACGATCCGCGCAGGCGTCTGCTCATAGCTTACGACGACCAACAGCCAGCGACTTGGGCCGACGCCACGCGCGTAGTAGCGTGTGCGTGCGTCGAAGCTCGGGTCGGGCGCGACATGATCGGGCTTGGTCACGGCTCGCAGGACGTCGGGCAGGTGCCCGGCGATCTCCGGATGGTCGCGCACGATCTTCTCACGCCACACCTCGTCCTTCAGAACGACCTGAGCGCCACTCGGATCGGCTGTCTCATGTGCGGGCGGCTCGTCCTCCATAGCGACGCAGCATCGTCATTCATCCGGACGGTACGCGGTCAACTGATCCGTGTCCCAGCGGCCTGAAGTATCCCGAGGAGCCCATCTGACTACCATTCGGGCATGCGGGAGGCCGTGGGGCGATCGGTCGGCGAGCGTGAGGGTTCGGCGTCGGCGACTCGGGAGCGAGCCGGAGGTTGGGTGGAGCGTGCGTGGCGCTCGCTGCCGCGCGTCTGGCGCTCGCCGCCCGACCAACCGCCGTGGGCGCGGCCGGCGCTGCTGGCGATCGCCGTCGTGGCGGGGCTGGCTTACGGGTGGGGGATGAACGGGGCGGCGCTCGAGGACTTCTATGGGGCGGCGGCGCGGAGCATGTCGTCCAGCTGGCACGACTTCTTCTTTGGGGCGTTCGACCCGGCGGGGACGGTGTCGGTAGACAAGCTGCCCGGGGCGCTGTGGCCGCAGGCGCTGTCGCCGCGGATCTTCGGGTTCCATGTTTGGGCGCTCGTGCTGCCGCAGGTGATCGAGGGGGTGCTCACGATCCTCGTGCTCTACCGGGCCGTGCGGCGTCTCGCGGGGCCGGTGGCGGGCATCCTCGCCGCCGCCGTGCTCGCCGTGAGCCCGGTGACGGTGGCGCTCAACCGCGGCAACGTGGCTGACTCGCTGCTGATCCTGCTGCTGGTGCTCGCCGCCGATGCGACCTCCGCGGCCTTGCTCAGCGGAAGGTTGCGCACGCTGCTGCTGGCGGGGGTGTGGGTGGGGCTTGCGTTTCAGGCGAAGATGCTGACGGCGTGGCTGGTGCTGCCCGCGCTGGCCGCGGCGTACCTGCTGGCGGCGCCGCCGCGGCTGCGCACCCGCGTGGAGCATGTGGCGCTCGCCGGGGCGGTGACGGTGGTGGTGTCGCTGAGCTGGATGACGGTCGTCTCGCTGGTGCCCGCGCACGATCGTCCCTACGTGGACGGTACCCAGAACGACTCGCTGTTCAGCCAGGTGTTCGACTACAACGGGATCTCCCGCCTCGGGCGCAGCAACGTGTTCGCCGGCGCTGGGCATCCGGCGCAGTTCCTCGTGCACCTCTCCGAAGAGGCCTCGGCGCCCACGCACAGCGTCAAGCCCGGCCTCGGCAGGCTGCTCGGCGGCGTGTTCGGCCGCGACGACGGCTGGCTGCTGCCCGCTGCGCTGATCGCCGCGGTCGCGATCCTGCTGGAGCGCCGCCGGGCTCAGGCCGACCGGCGCGATCCGCTGCGGGCGCTGGTGGTGCTGTGGGGGACGTGGCTGTTGGCGCTGTGGGCCTTCTTCAGCGCGGGCGGCTACCCCAACTCCTACTACGTGGCGGCGCTCTCGCCGGCGACCGGAGCGCTGTGCGGCGCGGGCCTCGCGCTGGCGTGGCGCCACCGCGGCCGCCGTGTCGCGCCGGCTGTGCTGGCGGGGACGCTGGTGTGCTGCGTGGGCTATGGGATCTATCTGCTGCGGGGCGGCACCGCGGTGCCGGGTTGGCTGACGCCGGTCGCGGTCGTGCTTTGCGTCGCAGGTGTGCTGGCACTGTGGGCGCCACGCCGCGCAGACGGAGGCGGGTCATTCCGATCCCCTGCACGCACAGTGGTCGCATTCGCGGTGCTCTGCGCGCTGCTGCTCCCGGGGGTCGCCGCCGCGCTGATGGTGACGCGGGGCCTCGGGCCGTTCGCGGCCCCTTACGAGCCGGCATCCGCCACGATCTCGCGTGCGCTGGCACAGCGGACGCGGATCGCCGACGAACGGGTGGTCGATCAGCTCGCCTCCACCTACAACACCCCGATCGCGCTCGCCACCGACTCCTCGATCCTCGCCGCGCCCTTCATCCTCGCGACCGGCAGCGAGGTGCTGCCGATCGGGGGCTTCCAGGGCGGTATCCCGTCCCCCACCCTCGCCCGGCTGCAGCGCTACGTCGCGGCGGGCGAAGTGCGCGCGTTCGTGGTGCCGGTGCACAGCGACGATCCCCGCATCGAATGGATCCACTCCCACTGCACGCTGCCGGGCTCCGAAGGCGCCAGCGGTGGCCCGACCGCGCTGTATGTCTGCAGCGACTGACGGCTCGAAGAAGAGGGTCGGAGGGCAAGCGGGCGACACCGGGGCAGGGTGGGCGTGCCGGGGCGTGCCGGGGACGTGCCGGGGACGTGCCGAGGGCGCGCCGGTGCAACCTACGAGACGACCGTCAGCTCCTTCGGCAGACCGGTGAGCACCACCGGCCCGTCGTCGGTGACCGCGACGAGGTCCTCGATCCGCACGCCGTAGCGGCCGGGGATGTAGATGCCGGGCTCGACCGTCACCACGCTGCCGGCGCGCAGCGGCTGCTCGCCGGCGGTGCGCGAGAGGCGGGGGGCCTCGTGCACCTCCAGGCCGACGCCATGGCCGAGGCCGTGGCCGAAGTGCTCGCCGTGGCCGGCCTGCTCGATCACCTCGCGGGCGACCGCGTCGAGCTGTTTGCCGTTGAGGCCCGGGCGCACGGCGGCGAGGCCGGCGAGTTGCGCCGCGAGCACGAGCTCGTACACCTCGCGCGCGCCCTCTGGTAGGCGCTCGCCGGTGGCGTAGGTGCGGGTGCAGTCCGAGCAGTAGCCGTCGAGCAGGGCGCCCCAGTCGATCGTGACGAGCGTATCGCGCGGGATCGGCTCGCCGCGCGGCTCGGCGTGGGGCAGCGCCGCGTGCGGGCCGGCGGCGACGATCGAGGGAAAGCTCGGGCCCACGGCGCCGAGGCGGCGCATCCGCAGCTCCAGGTCGATCGCCACCTCGCGCTCGCCGCGGCCGGCGAGACCCGCTTCGAGCACTTCGCGCAGCGCCGCGTCGGCCAGCTCGGAGGCGGCGTGGATACGCGCCAGCTCGGCCGGCTGCTTGACTTCGCGCAGCTCCTCCACCAGGCCGCCGCAGGGGAGGAGCTCCCACTTCTCGGGGAGCAGCTCGCGCAGGCGCGTGTGCTGTTTGACCGTCATCGCGCCCTCCTCGAAGCCGAGGCGGCCGCCATCGGCGAACAGCTCGGCGATGTTCGTGCGAGGGGTCTCGGCGTCGTCCTCAGCGTCGTCCTCAGCGCCCTTCTCGGCGCCGTCCTCGGTGGACGCCTCGCTCGGGGAGAGCTCCCCGGCAAGCGCCTCGATCAGGTCGATTTTGTAGATCAGACGCTCGAACAACCGCGGCACCTGTGAAGCGGACTGCGTTTCGTAGCGGAAGTCGGTGAGGAATAGCCTCGGCCCGCCCTCGGCGGCGGCGAGCAGCGCGAGGCCGTTGGTGCCGGTGAAGCCGGTTATGTAGCGTAGGTTCACCGGGTTGGTGACGATCAGCAGATCGGGTTCGGCCTCGTGCTCGCGCAGCAGCGCGGCGAGCTGCCGGATGCGCTCGACCTCGGGGGCAGGGCTCACTCAGCGGCCTCATCGAGCGCGGCGCGCAGGCGCTGCATGGCGAGGCGGTACCCGTCCAGACCCTGCCCGCTGATCGAGGCGACGCAGAGATCCTCGATCACCGACAGCTGCCGCCACGGCTCGCGCGCCTTGACGTCGGAGAGGTGCACCTCGACGGCGGGCAGCGCGGCGATTTCCAACGCGTCGTGGATCGCCCATGCGTAGTGCGTCCACGCGCCCGGGTTGATCACGATCCCGTCGGCGTCGTCGCGCAGCAGATGCAGACGCTCGACGAGCTCGGTCTCGGAGTTGGTCTGGAAGAAACGGGCGCGCAGGCCCATCTCGGCGGCAAACCCATCGACGTTCTGCTCCAGCTCGGAGAGCGTCAGCGTGCCGTACTGCGCGGGGTCGCGTTTGCCAAGCATGTCGAGGTTGACCCCGTGCATGACCTCAATGCGGTAGGAGGCGTCGGCCATCATGACAGCAGCCTACCTTCTGCGCGCGAGCGCCCGGACGCGGAGGTTTGGGCGCCGGGGGTGTATGTAACTTTTCTAAAGCCGTGCGCAATTGCTATCGGGCTTTTAATTTTTTATAACAAACCCCAGGCACTTTCAATACATACTATTGCTATACCGAACCCCCTCGGGGCACCAGCTCAGCGACCGCTGCACGCAGGTCCTCCAGGGCCACCTCGCAGCCGATCCGCACATCGCCGGGGGCGTGCACGAGCACAAACGGGGTGCTGGAGGCGCCAAGGCGCTTCTTGTCGCGGGCGACTGCCGCCACGACATCATCCACCCTCACACCCTCACGCACCACGTCATCCACGCTCGCGCCCTCCAGCGCCACCGGCAGTCCGCGGGCGCTCAGCACGTCATCCACGCTCGCACCCTCCAGCGCCACTGGCAGTCCGCGGGCGCTCAGCAGCTCGCGGACACGCGTGCGCAACTCGTCCTGGCCGGAGAGACGCAGCGCGGCGAGCAGGCCGAGCCCGACCGCCTCGCCGTGGCGGTAACGCCCGTAGGCGGTGACGGTCTCGATCGCGTGGCCGACCGTGTGCCCAAGGTTGAGCACCTGGCGGCGGCCGCCGTCGCGCTCGTCCTCGGCGACGACCGCGAGCTTCAGGCGTGCGCAGGCGAGGATCGTGCGCTCGTCGGGCGGCGACCCGGGCGCTTCGGCGCCGACGCGCTCCCACAACTCCCCGCCCGCGATCAGCGCCGTCTTCAGCACCTCCACCCACCCGGCGCTCAGCTCCGCGGGGGGCAGCGTGCGCAGCGTGTCGGGATCGACGATCACCGCCGCGGGCTGGTGGTAGGCGCCGACGTAGTTCTTCGCCTCGGGCAGGTCGACGCCGGTCTTGCCGCCGTAGGCGGAGTCCACCTGGGCGACGAGCGTGGTCGGGACCTGCACGACCGGCACCCCGCGCTGATAGGTGGCGGCGCAAAAGCCCGCGAGATCGCCCACCACGCCGCCGCCGAGCGCTACGAGGTGGTCGGCGCGCGTCATGCCCGCTTGCGCCAGCTCGTGCCACACGCGCTCAGCGGTGGCCAGCGTCTTGGCTGACTCGCCCGGGGGAATTGTGATCAGCATGGCCGACTCGCTCGGGGGCATCGCGATCGCCTTGGTCATCTCCCCCAACTGCCTCCCATACAGCTCGCCCACGGTCTCGTCGGTCACGCAGAACGGCCGCGAGGCTACGCCGTCGAACGGCCAGACATCTGCGAGGTGCTCGCTGGCCGAAACGGGGACCGATTGGGGAGACACTCGCTCCGCTCGCATCCCCAAATCGGCCAGCGCCGCAGGCGCGTGTCTCCCGGCTTCGGTCGAAACGGGGATTCGCGCCGCAGGCGAGCGTCCCCCGGCTTCGGTCAGCAGGCCGCGTCCGACGAAAACGGGGTAATCGCCCGAAGCCGACTCGGCCCACAGCAGCCGAGCGTCGGCCACCTGCTCGTACAGCTCGCGGCGCTCGGCGTACAGCGCCTCGAAGGCGTCGCGGTCGCGCGCCAGCGGGCGCTCGGAGCCGCCGTCGCCGTGTACGCGCTCCCACGCGACCTCCGGCGCGACCTCGATCAGCACGGTCGTGTGTCCTTTAAGCGCCGCGCGCACGCGCGCGGAGAGCACGCTGCCGCCGCCGAGCGCGATCACATCGCGGGCGTCGACACGCTCCAGCAGCCCGCACATGACCTCCTCCTCCGCCGCGCGAAACGCCTGCTCCCCGCGAAGATCGAACTCGCGGGCCACCGAGTGCCCGAAGCGCTCCATCAACAGCACGTCGCCGTCGATCGGCGCGCGTCCACGCCGCTTCGCCAACCGGCCGGCGAGCGTCGACTTGCCGGCGCCCATGAAGCCGATCAGGACGAGCGCCACGTCACACCGCCCTCGTCGGCGATGCCGCGCCGCTGGTGCTCAGCGGCGCCAAGCCCCGCCCCCAGTGCCGCGCACCCCGGCTCTCAGCGGCGCCAATCGATCCTCTCCTCGTAGGCCCGCACCGCTTGCAGGACGTCGTCGATGTGATCGCCGCCGAACTTGCGCCGGTAGGCGTCGGCGAGCACGAGCGCGACCATCGCCTCCCCCACCACCCCCGCGGCGGGCACCGTGCAGGAGTCGGTGCGCTCGCGCAGCGCCTCCGCCGGCTGGTGGGTGGCGATGTCGACCGAGCGCAGCGGCTTGGTGAGGGTCGGCAGCGGCTTCATCGCGCCGCGCACGATCAGCGGCTCGCCGGTGGTCATTCCCCCCTCCAGGCCCCCCGCGCGGTTGGTCTCGCGGTAGTAGCCGCGCTCGCTTGTGTAGAAGATCTCGTCGTGCGCCTGCGATCCCGGTACGCCCGCGACCTCGAAGCCGGCGCCGATCGAGACGCCCTTGAGCGCCTGGATCGAGAGGATCGCCTGTGCCAGGCGCCCGTCGAGGCGCTCCTCCCAGGAGACGTGCGAGCCGAGGCCGGGCGTGAGGCCGAACGACAGCACCTCGAACACGCCGCCGAGCGACTCGTTCGCCTTGCGCAGCGCGTCGATCTCCGCCACCATCGCGCGCGTGGCCTCGGCGTCGAGGCAACGCACCGGGGAGTCGTCCACCGCAACGAAGTCATCGAGCGCCAGGGCGCCCTCCAGCTCAGGGGCGCGCACCGAGGCGATCTGCACTACGTGCGAGCGCACCTCCACGCCAAGCGCGCGCAGGAACGCCTTCGCCAGCGCGCCGCCCGCCACGCGCGCGGCGGTCTCGCGCGCGGAGGCCCGCTCGAGGATGTTGCGCACGTCGCTCTGCTTGTACTTCCAGGTGCCCACGAGGTCAGCGTGGCCGGGCCGCGGCAGGTGCACCTCGGGCACCGGGTGGGCGGGGTCCGATACCGGCCAGGGATTCATCCGCTCCTCCCAGTTGGCGTAGTCGCGGTTGGCGACCTGCAGCGCGATCGGCCCGCCCAGCGTGCGCCCGTGCCGCACGCCCCCGGTCACGGTCGCGGCATCGCGCTCGATCTTCATCCGCCCGCCACGGCCGTGCCCGAGCTGCCGGCGCGCCATGTCGGCGTCGATCTCCTCCGCGCTCAGCTGCAGGCCCGCAGGCAGGCCCTCGACGATCGCGGTCAAGCCGGGCCCGTGGGACTCGCCGGCGGTGGTCAGGCGCAGGATCATTTGGCGCCCAGCATATGTCGTTCCGCTCATCCTCAGAATGCCGCTCACCGTAGGCTGAGTCTTGGCGATCGTCGGCGCGAGCGTTTGGGCGCGACGGCAGAGAGTGAAGAGTCGTCGCTGGGCACGGAGGCCCAGCGCCCGGGCGGACGGGGCGCGCACCCACGCGCGCGGACGATCTCCCCCCCTCGCCCACAGGCGATACTGCGCCTACCGGTGGTGGTGACGACGAACGCGCGCGGCGCTCGCGGTGGGCGCTTCCTTGGCGATGGTGACCAGCTTCAGTTCGTACGGCACGCTCTGGCCGTCCGGTTCGAGGTAGGTCAGTTCCTCGCTCTGCCCGACTTCGAGGTCGATCGCTTCGCACTGCGAGGCGTTCGGGATGCACGTCGCCTGGCCTTTGAGGATCGCTTCGCGGCTGAGCTCGAACACCGCGCCCTTGCCGTTGCCCCGCGCGCCGGCGAAGATCAGCCGCTGGTCGTCCTTGGAGGGCAGCGGCTGCAGGCGCTTGAGGTCGGCGTACGGGGTCAGCTGCGCGAGCTCGGTGGTGGTCGAGGGCAGCAGGCCGAACTGCACGGTGACGAGGTACACGGTCTTGGGCTTCTTCGGCGCCGGCTTCACCGGGGTCGAGGGCGTCGTTTCCGCGCCGCCCGTGCTGGGCGAGCTGGGGCTGCTTTTTTCCACGCTGGGGGAGGTCGAGCTTGGCGAGGGCGATGACACCGACGGGGTCGTGCTCGCGGCTTCGCTCTTCACCTTCGGCGTGGGCAGCGGCGTGAAGGGGTCGCGCGAGCCGGGCTTGTGCCGGTAGCGCGCGCCGTCGGTCGTCTCGGCCACGGCCGCGTGCGGGTTTTCCGGTGCCTGCGTCACCGCGAGGTTAGGGCCCGGGGCCACCGAGGCGGGATTCCGAGTCACGACCGCTGAGGGCGTTCCGGCTTCGCTCGATCCGCCGCCGGCCAGCACCACGTAGGCGACCGCGCCCGCGAGCAGCACGCCGAGCGCCAGCAGGATCGGCAGCATGCGCCGGTCGAGCAGGTCGGACTTCAGCGATTGCAGGATCTCGTTCATGGCGTCGCCTTCACGACAGCGGGGGTGGCCGGGGTGCTCGAAGCGGTCGAGCCGGCGCTCGCGGCGGTGGTGGCGCCGGTCGAGCTCGGCCCGCTTGCGGTCGCGCCGCCGGTCAGCCCCTGGGTGGCAGGCAGCACGTACGCGGTGGCGGTGACGGTTGCGCTGAGGCCGCCCGAGCTCGACGAGCCGCCGGAGCTGCCCGCGGCCTTGTTGCCGGCCGAGCCGCCGTTTTCGGGCGTGATCGTGACACCCTGAATCGTCAGCAGGCGACCGCTCACGGTCAGGCCGCCGGTGTTGGTCCGCACCGCGAAGCCTTCCACCTGCCCAAGCAGGTGCGACAGACCCTTGAAGCCACCCTTGAAGATGAACGTGAACGGCATCTGCGTGAAGCCGCCGGAGGCCGCCGTGGAGCTCGCGGAAGTGGCGGCGGTCGCGGCGGAAGCGCCCGCACCGCCGCCCGCGCTGCCGGACGTGATCGAGTTGAAGTCCACCTCGCGCTCGTCCGATGCCTGTTCGAGCTCGTAGATCAGCGAGGGCACTTCGTCGGCCGGCGGCACCGCCTTGCCGAGGCTCACCACGGAGCTGTACGCGGCGGCGTAGCGCTGCTGGGCGGCGCGCGCGCTCGCGGCCTGCTGTTCGGCGCTTTCGAGCTGCCCGCGGGCGGTCTGCACCGCGGTCTGCGCTGCGGCGGCCTGCTTGCGCTCGGGCGAGACGACCATGATCCAGCCGCCCGCCAGCAGCACGAGCACGACGATGCCCATCAGCACGATCCTGTCGCGACCGGTCATCGACCCGCTCCCTGGGAGACGCTCGACACGATGTGCTTATGCGCGGCGCCCGCGCTCGAGCTGGGGTCGGCCGTCGCCTCGAGCGTTTCGGTGCTCGTCGTCGGCGGGGCTGGCAGCGGATCGAAGGTGACGTCCACGGAGAACGCGGGCGCCTCCGCGGGGCACGAGCCGCCGCTCGCGCCGCCGCTGGAGCCCGACTTGGTGGAGCTCTGCAGGGTCACGCTGCCGACGCCGCTAACCAGGCGCAGGCGCACCAGCATCTGCGCGACCACGGTCTGACTCACGGCGCAGCCGGCGAGCGTGAAGGTCGGCGTCGCGCCCGCCGGGGTTGCCGAGGTGGCCGACGCGGTGGTGGCCGCGGCCGCGGCGGGCGTGCCGTTCGCGGGAGTGGCGGACGAAGAGGAAGCGGTGGTGGAGGAGGAGGAAGAAGAAGAAGAGGTGGATGACGACGAGGGGGAGCTGGTGGCCGCCGAAGAGCTCGTTGTGCCGCTGGTGGCCGACGAGGCGACGGTCGCCTCCAGCGAGCTCAGCGAGACGCCCGGGGGCAGCACGCGGCTCAATTCGCCCATCGCGCTCGACCAGTCGAAGCGGGAGTTGATCAGCTGAGCGATCGTCTGCATGCGCTGTTCGCGCATCTGCATGAAGCTCGTGTATGGGGTCAGCGCCTGCGCCTGCGCCTGCACCGTCGCCGCGCGGGCGTTGAGCTTCGCCGCTTCGGCCTTGCTGCTCTGCGCCTGGTGGTCGGCCATCCCGTACATGAACGTCAGGATCGCCGCACCCGCCAGCAGCCCCAGCACCGCGAACGCGGCGCCCTGCGAGCGCCGCCCGACGGCGCCGCCCTTGCGCTGCTCGGAGGGGATCAGGTTGACGGCCCTCATCGGGGCGCCTCCTCGGTGGCCAGGCCGGTGGCGATCGCCAGACGGTGGGGTGAGATCGGGTGCGCGGCGCCCGGGGCGTTATCGGCGAAGTGCACCGACTCGCGCCTCACCTCCAGGCCGAGGTCGGCCTCCAGCGCCTCGGAGAAACCACGCATCTCCAGGGCCGGCCCGCTCAGCACGACGCTCCGCACTTCTCCCCCGCCCTCCTGGGAGCGGTGGAAGTCCAGCGAGTTGCGCACCTCCCCGACGATTTCGCGGATGCCGTTCTCCAGCACCAGCCTCACCTCGGGGTCGACGGCGGGCGGCGCGGCGACCGGCGCGGCCGGCGCCGGCTCTGGCTCCGGCGGGAGCTCGGGAAGGTCCAGATGAATCGTCGGCCCGTTCTCGGCGGCCGGCGCAGGCGTCGCCTGCGCTTGCTCCGCGGCGGGGTCCTGCGCGAGCGCCCACGTCTCCACGGCCTCGGGATCGGGCAGCACCAGCGCGGCGGGTGGCGCGGAGGCCGCGGTCGGTCCCGGTTGCGCGGGCACAGGCGCCGCGCCCGGGCGGGGCAGCTCGAACTCGGCCAGCTGGGCGCGCGCGTCGATCAGGGGGATGCCGCGGCGCTCGGCGACCTCGCTCGCCATCGCCTCCAGTCCGCCGCCGACCACGCGGGTGAAGCGGCACAGCTTGCCCTCGGCGATCGCCATGTTCGTGAGGCCGCCGACGTTCAGGTACAGCACGCGCTCGGTGGCGCCCTCCTCACCGCCGGGCTGCGCGGCCCCGGGGCGGTACAGCGAGCGGATCAGCGCGAACGCGGAGAGGTCCACGCCCTCGGCGCGCAATCCGGCGTGCTGTACGGCGCGCAGCATGCGATCTACCATCTCGCGCTGGGCGGCCACGACGATCACGCGCTGGCGCGGCCCGTTCGGGGTGTCGAAGACGCCGAGCGAGTGGTAGTCCAACACCGCCGACGCGAGCGGCATCGGCACCTGGTCCTCGGCCTGGAAGCGCACCGCGGCGTCGAGTTCCTTGCGGTCTGTGACCGGCGGCAGCTCCAGCGTGCGCAGCACCGTGCGCTGGTTGGCCAGCCCGACGCGCACGCGCTTGCCCAATTCCCCGTCCTGGAAGAGCTCGCGCAGCGCCTCCCCCAGCTCGCGCTCGTCGAGCACCTCGCCCTCGCGCATGATATCGGGAGCGAGCGGTGCACCCGCAGCGCGCTCGACGACGATCCCGCCGTTGACGTGCGCCTGCACGGCGGCCACATACCCGGGCTGGATATCCAGCCCGACGACCGTCCCGCCCCCGCGGCCGAGGGAGAGATTCAGGTTGAGGCTGGGCTTCAGAGCGCTGAGCGACGGCATTGGCAGAACCCTCATCGACCTTTACGGCCGATCTCTGAAGGGTTGATTTTCCGCGACGGCATTTCGTCCATCAGTGCACAAAGGTGTGCAGGTACCAGTGGACGATCGGCTGCCCGGCGAACACGGCGACGATCCCGCCCAACGCGAGGAAGGGACCGAACGGCACCGCGGTCCTGCGCCCTTGGCGAGCGCCCTTGCGCGCGACGATCACGGCGCCCACCAGCACGCCGCTCAGCAGTGCGATCAGGATCGCGGGCGCAACGGCCACGCCGAGGAACAGTCCCATCACCCCCGCCAGCTTGACGTCGCCCATCCCCATCCCGCCGGGGTACGCGAGCGCCGCGGCCAGCAGGAACCCGCCCGCGGCGGCCCCCGCGATCAGCCGCGTCGGCTCGCCTGTCGGGTCGAGCGCGGTCCCGAGTCCGAGCGCGAGCAGCGCCCCTGCCCCGGTCAGCTTGTTGGGGATGATGCGGTACTCGATGTCGATCAGCGCGGCGGGCACCAGCAGCAGGATCAGCGTCACCGACAGCGCGATCCCCGCCGCGGTGTCGTGCGTGAGCACGGCGCCGGCGCACAGCAGCGCGGTCCCGGCCTCGACCAGCGGGTATCGGGGGGAGATCTTCGCGGAGCAGTTGCGGCAGTGCCCGCGCAGCACGATCCACGAGAGCACCGGGATGTTGTCGTACGGCTTGATTGGCGTCCCGCACGAGGTGCAGCGCGAGCGCGGCTTGACGATCGACTCGCGGCGCGGGAGTCGGAAGGCCACCACATTCAGGAACGAGCCGAACACGGCGCCCATCACTCCGGCGAAGGCTGCCTGCATGGGGTGTTGATCGGCCGGGGTGGGGTTGGGCTTGAGCTTGGTCGGGTTGTTGGGAGGCGGGTTCGAGAGGAGAGCGCCGCCCACGACGACTGAACGACAAACGGGGGCGGCTATGCCGCCCCCGTCGCCAAATCATAAGATGCCGCTCAAGCGCGCGACATCTGCGTTATTCGTGCGTCACTCGCCTACGAGGACCACGTTTCTTTCACGCAGCCACCGTGTGTTTCTTCCGCTACTTTGTTGCATGACCGCACCAGTTCTCCGGCTTTGTTCCTTTCGATGGAGAACGTTGCACCGTTCGGAGCTTCCGCAACAACCTTGTACGCTGCCGCTTCGACGCCTGACACTTCCTTCAGGCAGGCTTCTGGAGCACCTGTCCCGCATTTGGTCGTGTTGATCGACGGTTCGTATTTCTTCAATTCTTCGAGCGTCATGCCCGTGTATTCGCCGTTGTGATCGCTCGCATACGTTTCTGCGGTCGTCTCACCGGTGCTGGCGAGGGTCTTCGCCCCGGAGTCCACAGCCTTGCTCTTCTGGCTGAGGAACGCGGGGATCGCGATGGCGGCAAGGATACCGATGATCAGGATAACAACCAGCAATTCGATGAGCGTGAAACCACCCTCATCGCCTGTGCGCTGGCGCAGTCGATACAGCATTTTGATCCTCCTAGGATCCGGTTTCTGTGCGCCAGCCCGCGGTTCCCATCGCCCCAGATGGCGATGCTTCCCCCGTGCGTCGATTGTTTGTTCGGCTCGCGGAGGTCACCGGCTTTGTCACACGCGATCTGCGCTTTGCCCTGAGACCTCGGCCTGGCTCTTGTTGGCCTGAGCATCGGCCGGCGTGAGCCCCGCTTGAGCGGCGCAAGCGGGGTTGGACGCATGGCCGGGGGCCCGGCGCGGGCTTTAGGTTTCTACGCCCACCGCCACGCGCTGAGGAGCCCGATCTCCTCATTCAGGGGGTAATCGATGCTCACCGCTCCCGACGCCGGGCACTCTGCGCCAGGCAGGACGCACGCCAGGATATCGGCAAGCTTTGCGCCCGCGGCCGTTGGTGACCGCGAACACCCCAACAGCCGGCCGAGGCAGCGAACGATCTTCTCGCCGTGTTGCGCCAAGTACTGCGCTCAGTACCTCGACGTATAGAGTTCTACCGACAGACCGATCGGCGCGACCTGCTGGGGCTGGTGTTCCTCTTCGCCCTACTCCGCCGGACGAGCAGCGCGAGCTGCTGCTGAATCAACCGAAGGGGCAGATGTGCCGCTCTCCAGGGTTGACTTCGAGCCCGCAGGATTGAAGCGCATGACGGTCGGCGGGTCATCGAGCGGCACTGGGCCGACGAGTAGGTCTGCAGATCCAGGCCCTCCAAGCACGTAGCCGGCCTGTTCACCAGAGTCCAAAGAGCACAAAAAGCCGGAAACTCCGGGATAATTCTGCGCCAGCCCATTGACCGTGCTTCCATCTGTCTGTTTAAGATGCACCGATTGGCATAACGGCTCTAGTCCGTGCTGTCACAACATCTTAGATAGCAAGCCACAACCGACTTCAGCAACAGCGACCGCTATCGCCTCGTTGGCACGCCAGGCGACACGTCACCGATTCTTGGCCGAAACGGGAAGGAGGCAGGTCTGAATGCCGAACAAGCTATGGCATCAAGCAGCGGATCGGGGTCGCGCGGGCGGGCGTCTTGCCCTTGTGCGGACCAAAGCGAATACGGAGCCATCGCATGCGTCATCCTGGCGCGCTGCACGACTAACGGTGACCCTTCTCTCCTGTCTCCTTCCACTCGTGGCCTGGTATTGCCGCTCCGATGGCTCAGGCCGAAGAAACGTCAGTGATTGAATCCAATTACAACCTTCGCGAAGCCCTCGAACAGATCAAGGGCGGCATCCATGAAGACGGCGGATCGCTCGACGAATACGCCAAATATCTGAGCGAACATACCAGTGATACCGAAGACGCAATCAACCTGGACCGCTATCTTGGGGAGATGCTCGCCGTCGACAAGGAGTACGGCGCCGACGGGGGACTATCGGGCGTAATGTCGCGCCTCGGCATCTCCGAAGACCACTCGATGAAAGACATGCTCGAAGAGGAATTCGAGCATACCGGTGAAACCAACTCCGAGATAGCCGAAAAGATGGGGGAGAACGTCGATAGCGACGTCGAGGCCGCGGGCAGCGCCACGCAAGATGTTGCCGGTGGCGAGTTCGGTGACCTCGCCGTCAGCTCTGGCGCGGTAGATGGTGTTGTCGGCGCCACGCTTGGTGCCCTTGCGCCATTGTTTACCCTGGGGGCTCTCACCTATCTAGACATCAAGAACGGGACCAACCCTCTCTCTGAAACACTAGCGAACATTCTCGGCACACAGGAAACCGAACAGCTTGAACCCGTTGAGCACGGCCCCAAAGGTCACGCGATCGTGCCAATCGGCGGCGTCTGGCGTTACGTTGCCCAATGTTCTAAAGGTCAGCTTTACACGTGCCTCCACGAACAACACGTTGCCGAAGATTATAAATGGGAACATGGTTTTCCTGAAGCATGGGGAGGTTATTACGGCAACTACGAAGGCGAACCTTACGGCTATAACCCCAAACCTATTGCGTACAATGTCACCGGATGGAACCACCTACCTGGGGCTTATGTACTCGGCTATCACACTGAAACAAATAAATACTATTTCGGTAGTTCCTTCCCCGAGGAAACCGTCGAAGGGTCCATCGCGCCCATCTATAACCTGTCATCCAAATGCGGTGGTGAAGGCGCAAAAACTCAGACCTTCTATGGATGGAACGTCATCGACGGGCAGCCTTGGCAAACTGCAGAAACCTACGATCACCTCGAACTCAACGGTGAAAGTTGGTCCTGTGAATGGTACACCGAAGGACCTCACAAAGAAGATATTAGGCATACCAACAAAGGGGAAAACGGCTTTGGTTACATCTATCGTTCTGGGGCACAGATGAAGTCCGGGTTCGCCAACCCCGGCAAAAAAAGCGAAATTGAAGGCAAAGGTGCCACTGTTATCCCCGCGACGGGTACACCCGTCACTGGCGCAAAAGCGCTCGAAAGTGCGATCAATGCGCAGGCCGAAGCCCTCCAGCGAGGTGAAGACAAAAAGGCTGAACACCTCGTCGACCACGCCGAGAAAATCGCGGTCAAAGGTACTGTACCGCCCGAGCCTAGCACGATCCCGTACTGTCGCACTCTCACCGTCTCCTTCTGCGAGAAAGCAGCCGAAGAAGCCGGGTTCACGAAATTCACCGTAAGCCCGCTCGAATGGGCCACAGCGAACCTCGAAGTCGAAACCGAAGATGTTGTGAAGACTGAACCGGCTGAAGGAGCGGAAGTCGAAACGAGTAAAACCATCACGATCAAGCCCAATCCCGAAGCGGCAGCAGCGAACAAACTTGGCGAAGCTCTACAGACGAAAAACTCCGAAGCCGGACTGACGAGCGAAGTCGCAAAGAGGGTTGCGGAGAGCTGCCTGAAGGATACGGCACTTGCCGAAAAAGCCGCAAGCGAATGTGAAACTCTGCCGATCTTTGCGTCTGGGAGCGATGTGCCGTCGGCCACCGAACATGACCTGAAAGCAATCGCCCCTATCTCCGGGTACCCTCAGTGGGTGAAGCTCAACTATGAAAGCAGTGCTACTAAGGAAGAACGAGGAGAAAAACGGGCATGGTATGAAGGGTTGGGAGGATGCTCAGGAACAAAACTCGAAGGGAAGTCATGCGATGAGTATCCTTTCTTCGCTTCACAGCAGGGCGGGGAAACAGCGACACCAACACCCAGCCTCGAATACATTAGTTCTGTTGATAACTCAGAACAAGGGAGCAGGTACGGCAACTTCGTGACGTCATGTAAAATGGCCGAACGAAGCTCAACTGATTACGCGTTCCTTGCAATCCCGCTGCCGCCAGTCCTGAAAATCCCAACCATCACAAAGCTATGCAACTAAAGTCCATCAATGCGAGATGAGCAATGCGTCGCCAACCCCACATTGGTGCTCGCGATGCGGTTGGGATCTTGGGGTTGAGCCGGATCTGCCCTGCGAGCTATGCTGGGAGGCAACCGCGACTCCAGAGTTGGTGCGACTGCTTGTCGAGCGAGTGGAACAGGGCGCACGGCGAGCGTCAGGTCTTCTGAGGAATATCGATGACCCGACCGCAGTGCCCGCACTGCGCGAAGCTGCAATACACGATGATGGCGTGATTCGTGCCGCTGCATTGGATAGTCTTGGATGGAGCGGCGGCCTGAAAGACGTGCCAGTTGCGGCAATGGCGCTCAAGGACTCGGAGCGCTCTGTCCGGAAGTCCGCAAGAGGCGTACTGGCTGAGCTTGGCGGCCAGCAGGCGGCCGATGCGCTCGCGAGCACCCTCAGTAAGACCATTGACGATGAGCTCGAAGAGGTCGTGCAGGCTTTGGCATGGCTTCGGGATGCGCGTGCGCTCGAGTATGCGCGTCGACTTGCTGATGAGGGGTTCGGTAGGTCATCGCTATTGGGCTGGCGCAACGCCGTCTGGGCGATGGTGCGACTGGGAGATGCGAACACTCGGCGTACGCTTGTGGCGAAAATGATCGATCTCGTCAGATTGGTCGAGGATCCTCAGCGGTCACCGGGGGAGCTTAGGCAAGCAAAGAATGTATACACGAACCTGAAGGTAGCCCTTGGATCCGAGTTCCCCGAGGAGGCCGAGGATGCACACGAGTCCTTGTACGAGGAAGCCCCAGAGCAGGCCAACTGGGTTGCTGGCCGTAAGCGAGAGGGAGTCGTACCTCAAATTGTGAAGCTTGAGCCGATGGAAGAGCGAAGTGTCCCGCGCCTGTCACTCGCGGAACTCGGTGAGCGCCCATTTGATGACAGTACTCCGCCGGCCAAGTTCGGCGGACAGCCTGATTGGATCGACGAGCCATCGTGGCCGCTCGCCGCGGATGGCCGACCGCTCGTATTCCTTGGGCAACTCCCTCTGATCGGATCGCCCGTCCGCACCGCTTATATCTTCGTAAACGCTGACGACCATGCGACCACCTTCAAGCCGCTTACGGACGGCAACGCAGTGGTGATTCAACCAGGCGGAGCATCGCACTTGCCGACAGCACCAATGATCCAAGGCCCAGCGCTGTTCATAGGCGTAGGCAATGGCGGCCGCTTCCGTCGAATCAACAAGTCACGGCGTTACCAGCGGTATATCCGGATGGAAGAGAGCGCCGACCCACCCACGTGGACTTGGCCCGACCCGCCCGATGGCGCACGGGTACGCGACCAGCACGGCGACTGGAACAAGATCGGCGGTACACCACGCTTTCTACAAGCAGAGGAATGGCCACCCGGGGATGGCTGGCGATTTGCGTTCCAGTTCTCAGCCGACTGGGCTGGACGCGAGCTTGGCGACGGCGCTGAGTGCTACGGATTCGTCCGCGACGACGGTACTGGTGCGTTCCTCTGGCAGTGCCACTGAGTCGACGCCCGGTTCGCTACATTGTCGGGAGATGAGCGATCCGCTACGACTGACGATCAGGAGGACGCTGGCGATGGCTGGGTACTCGCACGTATCACACAGGTGCGAGGAGCAATCAGCCAGGGCGCCACCCGAGCGGAGGCGCGTTTTGGCTCGCGGAGGTCACCCGCTTCGATGTCATCCCAGCAGCAAGTTTCGGGGGAAACCGCATGAAGCTGACAAGGCGTTATCTTGGGGGTCTCGGCCGGCCTGAGCCCCGCTTGAACGCCGCAAGCGGGGTTGGACGCATGGGTGGAGGTCCGTATGTAGCGGCCTCGGCGGGCACGGACGCCTCGGTAGCCATCCGGGCAGGATCGGCATGGTGGTAATACGTTTCAACGAATCGGTCAGCTTTTGCGAGCGCGAATCAGGCACCCACCGGCCAGTGCTCGACATCGAGCTCGGACATCGGGAAGTGCTTCGGGTTGCCCGTCGCGAGCCGTGCGCCGACACCCACCGCGGCGGCGGCTATCAGACAATCGGCCTGACTGAGGGTGACTCCCCGTCGCGCGTGGTCTCTGCGCCAGCGTCCCGCCAACTCGCCCTCGGAACGACCCATCGGCGCCAGGCGCAGACCCTGCAGAAAACGCAGCACGACCGTCTCCTCCTCGTGGAGCATCCCCCGCACGACCTCCTCGATGTTGATCGCGCAGATCCACGGGGGCGTCGCGGTGTCACGCAAGGCTCGCACTCGATCGGCGGCAGGTCGGCCGCGCAGGACATCGATCAGCACGGTCGTGTCGAGCAGCAGGCGCAAGCCTTCAGCCGACGCGACCGAGGTCGTCGTACCGCTGCGCCGCAAGCGGGGTTGGACGCATGGGTGGAGGTCCGTATGTAGCGGCCTCGGCGGGCACGGACGAGGCATGCCGGTTGGGGCCTGCTACGCTAGTACATACATTGATACGCACATCGTCAGGAGCGCATTCATGAGCACCATCGGCGTTCGTGATCTCGCCAAGCATGCAAGCGCGATCATCAATGACATCGAGCAGACCAGGGAGCCGGCGCTGATCACACGCCGCGGACGTCCCGTCGCCTACATGCTCGCCGTCGATTCCGAGGAGTTCGAAGACTTCGTCCTGGCGCACGCGCCAGAGTTCGTCGAGGGCATGGCCACCGCAAATGCCGAACTCGCCGCGGGCGAGACGGTCTCGCTCGCAGACATACGCAGGGACCTCGAAGCGGACCAGCCTCCGAGCGCTCGGTAGACGAGCCATCCGGGCAGGATCGGCATGTACCGCGTCGAGCTGTCCAAGCGTGCGTTACGCGACCTGCGCCGCATCGACCACCGGAGCCGCCGACGGCTTCTCGATCTCCTCGAGGACGATCTTGCCGCCGAGCCTCACCCGGCAAACCTCGACGTCAAGCCCCTGATCGGACGCGCACCCTGGCTGCGTGTCCGTCGCGGCGAGCACCGTGCCTTATACCGTCCGCTCACGAACGACGAGTTGAAAGCCCTGGATGCCACGGAGCGGGCCGGCTTTCTCGTTGAGCGCGTCATAGACCGCAGGGACCTCGAGCGCGCCGCTTCAGCATTGCCGACCTGAGATCATTGGCGACACCGACTCCGCTTGTAGGTGGTAATACGTTTCAACGAGTCGGTCAGCTTTGTGAGCGCGAATCAGGCACCCACCGGCCAGTGCTCGACATCGAGCTCGGACATCGGGAAGTGCTTCGGGTTGCCCGTCGCGAGCCGTGCGCCGACACCCACCGCGGCGGCGGCTATCAGGCAATCGGCCTGACTGAGGGTGACTCCCCGTCGCGCGTGGTCTCTGCGCCAGCGTCCCGCCAACTCGCCCTCGGAACGACCCATCGGCGCCAGGCGCAGGCCCTGCAGAAAACGCAGCACGACCGTCTCCTCCTCGTGGAGCATCCCCCGCACGACCTCCTCGATGTTGATCGCGCAGATCCACGGGGGCGTCGCGGTGTCACGCAAGGCTCGCACTCGATCGGCGGCAGGTCGGCCGCGCAGGACATCGATCAGCACGGTCGTGTCGAGCAGCAGGCGCAAGCCTTCAGCCGACGCGACCGAGGTCGTCGTGCCGCTGCGCCCGTACCCAGGCCGCTGGATCGGCGTCCCACTCGTGCTCGCGCTCCGCGAGCGCTCCGAAGCCCGCTTCGATGTCATCCCAGCGGCGCTCGTCGTCGAGCGCCTTGCGAATCGTCGCCGAGATGAACGCGCTACGGCGCCGGCGCCCCACACGGCTGTCGAGTTGACCCACCAGATCGTCGTCCAGCGTTATGTGCAGACGCATGGCCACAACTTAGCACACAGCGATAAAGAGTCGGAAAGACCAAGCCGCGCCGCTTCGCCGCGATCGCACCCCGTCATCGCGCGCCGTTCGACCTGTTGCCGTGCAATCAAGCCCCATGCGACGGGCTAGAGCCTGCGTCAAGCGGGGTTGGACGCATAGCCGGGGGACTTTCGCCTCGCAACAACTGGTCTTTGCATAATGGCTGATAGCGTGCTATCATTCTCCGCATGGCACAGATCCTGATCCGACAACTGGACGAGGACGTGAAGGCCAGGCTGCGTCGGCGCGCGCGTCGCCACGGTCACAGCACCGAGCAGGAGGTCCGCGAGATCCTGGGCAACGCCGTACGCGACGAGCGGCAGTCTCCCACAAAGCTGGGGTCCCGCATCGCGGCCAGCTTCGCTGGCATCGGCCTCGAAGGGGAGATCGGCGAGTTCCGCGGCCAGCCGGCCCATCCTGCTCTGTTCGAGCAGTGATCCTGCTCGACACGAACGTCCTATCCGGGCTGATGCAGCGCGTCCCCGACCAGCAGCTGGTCGAGTGGCTCGACGATCAGCCCGTGGAGTCGATCTGGACGACCGCGATCACGGTCTTCGAGGTCCACATGGGCCTGGAGCTGCTGGCGCCGGGCCGGCGCCGACGGCAGCTGGAGCAGGCCTTCGACCAACTCCTCGCAGAGCATCTGGAAGGCCGCATCCAGACTTTCGATCAGACGGCCGCGATGGCAGCCGGCACGATCGCCGCAAGCCGGCAGCGCGCCGGCCGCACCTTGGAGATCCGCGACCTGCAGATCGCAGGCATCGCCACTGCTCGCAGAGCAAGCATCGCGACACGCAACGTTCGCCACTTCGAAGGACTCGGGTTGGACGTGATCGATCCGTGGTCCACTTGAGCCGCGTCGGATGACCCCAGCCGAGCGCGCCAAGTCGATGTAGACGCCGCACGCTTGGTCGAAACGCTGTAGCGGCGCATGACACGTTCCACCAATGCGTCATCCCAGATCGACGTTTGTGCGGCTCGTGTGTAGAGCATACACCAGGGGAAATGCCCGGACGGTACAGCGACAGCGTTGGGTGACCTATCCTGCCCCCTCGGCCGACACGCTCCCATCCCCGCCGCCTGAGCCGCCGTGGCTCTCCACCCAGGCGTCCTGCGTATCGATGCCGGGGCTGCGCACGCCGGTGCCCTGGCACCACGGGCAGGCGACTTTGAGGGATTCGCCGCCGAGGTTGGAGACCACCAGGCCAGTACCTCGGCAGGGCATGCACTCTGGCTCGCGTTTGGCCATCGGACCGCGAGAATAGCGTTACGCCGATGAGAGCACCCCCCAGGGGAGTTGATGAGGCGCCCGCAAGAGTGGCCGCATGGGTCGCCCTTGCGGCGATCACGGCGGGGGCTGCCGCGCTGCGCTTCGCCCATCTCGGACAGGTCGTCGGCGACCCCTTCTACGACGGCGCCGTGCGCAGCATGGGGCTCTCTTGGCACAACTTCTTCTTCGGCGCGGTCGAGCCCTCGGGGGCGATCGCGATCGACAAGCCGCCGGTGGACCTGTGGCTGCAGGTGGCGAGCGTCAAGCTGCTCGGCTTCGGCTCGGCCGCGCTGAAGACGCCCGAGGCGCTCGCCGGCACGCTCGCGGTGCCGCTGCTGTACGCCGCGGTACAGCCCGTGTTCGGCGTGCGCGCCGGACTGGCGTCGGCGCTCGCGCTCGCGGTCGTGCCGATCGAGGTGATCACCGCGCGCAGCGACACGATGGACGCGGTGATGATGGCGCTGACCGTGCTCGCGCTGGCGCTGCTGGTGCAGGCCGCGCGCAGCGGGCGCACCGTGTGGCTGCTCGGCGCCGCCGCCGCGCTGGGGATCGCCTTCGACGTGAAGCTGCTGGAGTCGGTTGTGGCGCTGCCGGGGCTCGCGCTGCTCGCCTGGCTGGGGCTGCCCGGCGCCCGCCGCCGCCGCGCGGCGCAGCTGGCGCTCGCGGCGGTCGTGTACGTGGTGGTCGCGCTCGCTTGGCTGACGGGGACGCTGCTGTTCCCCGCGCACGACCGGCCGTGGGCGTACGGCTCTACCGACGGCAGCGCGTGGAACTCGGCGTTCGTCTTCAACGGCCTCGATCGCCTCGAGGGCAAGTCGCTGGAAGGCGCGCAGGCCTCATATCAGCCGAGCCGCCACTACCCCGAGGCGACGCAGGCCGAGCGCGACGCGATCCCGATCCTGCCGCCCTCGCCGACGCGCCTGCTCGGCCGCATCGGCCCGCTTTCGGGCGAGCGGCTCGGCCTGGAGGTGCTCGCCGGCCTGCTGCTGGGCGGCGCGGCGCTGGGGGCGCTGCTGTGGGAACGGCGCCTACGCCTCGCGCTGCTGACCAATACGGAGATGCGAGCTGAAGGCGAGTGTCTCCCGCTTTTGGCAGGCCTGATGGTGTGGCTGCTGAGCGGCATCGCATTGTTCAGCGACATGGGCCGCCTGCACCCCCGCTACACCGAGGCGTTCACGCCCGCGGTCGCCGCCACGCTCGGGATCGGCCTCGCGTGGGCAACCGAGCGCCGCGGCCGCGACCGCCTGCTCGCGCTGAGCGTGACGCTGCTGGTGGTGGCCCTGTACGCCGAGCGGCTGCTGTTCGGCACGAGCACCGTGTGGTGGATCACGGCCGCCGCCGCCGTGGGCGCACTGGCGCTCGCCTGGACCGGCTTCCCGCGTGGGGACACGCTGCGCGCCGGGGTCACCGTGCTGGCACTCCTCAGCCTGCTGGCGATCCCGCTGTGGGCCTCGCTGCGCGCGGTCCGCGAAAACATCTCGGACACCAACCCCCTCGGCATCCTGCACCATGGCGAGCTCGCGCCGCTCAGCGCCTACCTGCGCGCCCATCAGGGCAGCGCCTACTACGAGGCGGCGTTCGACTCCGGCACGAAGATGGGCGAGCTGGTCGAGCGCGACGCCCGCCCGATTCTCGTGCTGAGCACGCTCGAAGGCCACGTCTTCACCTCGCTCGCGCGTCTGCGCGCGCTCGTCGCCGCCGGCAAGGTGCGCTACGCCTTCCTCGACGAAGGCTGCGGTCCGCACTCGCCCCCCACCGACCCCGACTGCTCGGAGGCAGCCCGCTGGGTGAGCGAGCACGGCACCGACGTCTCCAAGCAGGCGGGGATGCCGCGAGCGAGGATGTTGTGGCGTCTGCCGTAGGCGAGCACATCCACGCTGGTCGCGGCGCGGGGTGCCGGGCTCAGCCACCGCGCGACGGCGGGCCGGCGTTGTAGCGTGCGCGGGGATGAGCGCCACCGAGACACCGGCATCCCTGAAGATCCTGGTCGTCGACGACGAGGAGACGCTGCGCGAGACGCTCACCCGCTCGTTCTCGCGCGAGGGTCACACCGTCGAGGCGGTCGCCTCGGGCCAGGAGGCGATCGCGCGCGCCGGCGCCGAGCACTTCGACGTGGTGCTGCTCGACGTGGCGCTCGGCGCGGGGCCGAACGGCTACGAGGTGTGCCGCAGGCTGCGCGAGCAGCGCAACGTGGTGCCGATCATCATGCTCACCGCGCTCGACACCGAGGCCGACGCCGTGCAGGGCCTCGAGGCCGGCGCTGACGACTACGTCACCAAGCCGTTCGGCCTCGCCGAGTTGCGCAGCCGCGTGCGCGCCGTGCTGCGCCGCTCCGGGCCCCGGGCGCTCGGGCGCGAGGCGGTCGCCGTCGGCCCGGTGACGCTCGACCGCGGTCGCCGCGAAGTGACCGTGAGCGGCGAGCCGGTGCGCCTGACCTTCTCCGAGTTCGAGCTGCTCGCGCGGCTGATGTCCGAGCCCGGCCGCCTGCTCAACCGCCAGGAGCTACTGCGCGCGATATGGGGCGACTCCGCCTACCGCGACCCGCGCGCGATCGACGTCCACATTCGCCACCTGCGCGAGAAGCTCGAGGAGCGCCCCGAGGAGCCGAAGCTGATCCTGACCGTGCGGGGGGCCGGCTACCGCTTCCAGGAGCAGTGATGCGCGCGTGGCTGCTCGGCCTGCGCCCGCGGCTGCTCGCCGCGCTGCTGCTGACCAGTGCGGTCACGCTCGCGGTGGCGGCGCTCGCGCTGCTCTCTCCGCTGGAGCAGCGGCTGCGCAGCGACGGCGAATCGACCGTGCTGACCGCGCTCGGCGCCGTGCGCCCGGAGCTCGCGGAGATCCCGCTCGAAGGGGGACGCCTGAGCGAAGCCGAAACGCGCAAGGCCGCGCTGGTGCTGCGCCGCCGCTCGCAGGCGACGCTGACGATCCTCGACAGCCAGCTCGACGTGGTGTACGCGGGCTCCAGCCCCACCCAGGACGTGCCCGACTACTACGGCGAGGCGCGCCGGGCGCTGAGCGCCGGCAGAGCCCCGGTGCGCGAAGTGCGCGACGACGAGCTGATTCTCGCGCAGCGGGTCAAGATCTCCGGGCGCTACTACGTCGTGGTGCTGACCAAGCGCCTCGACTACGTCGCCTCCGCGGTGCGCGTGGTGCGCACGGCGTTCCTGGAGGCCGCCGGCGCCGGCCTGCTCGTCGCGCTGCTGCTCGGGATCGGCCTGGCGACCACGCTGCTGCGCCGCCTGGAGCGGCTGCGCGACGCCACCCGCGAGCTCGACCGCCGCGGGCCGGAGGCCGAGGAGCTGCCCGAGGACCGCGGCCGCGACGAGGTCGGGGAGTTGACGCGCGCGTTCGCGGGCATGCAGGCGCGGCTGCGCCGCCAGGAGGCCGCCCGCCGCGCGTTCGTGGCCACGGCCTCGCACGAGTTGCGCACGCCGCTGACCTCGCTCGACGGAATGTTGGAGCTGATCGAGGACGACCTGCGCGCCGAGCAGCTCGACATCGAGGACGCGCGCGAGCGCGCGACGAGCGCGCGAGCGCAGTCGCGGCGGCTCTCACGCCTCGCATCGGACCTGCTCGACCTGAGCCGCCTCGACGCCGAGGTGGCGCTGCGCAGCGAGCCGTTGGAGCTCGGCGAGCTCGCCCGCGCGGTCGCCGCCGAGTTCGAGCTGTCCGCCGCGACCGATCGGAAATCGACCGGCAGAGCGCAGCTAGGTGTCCATCTGCCCACGCAGCCCTGCTGGGCTCAGGCCGACCCGGGAGCGGTGGCGCAGATCGTGCGCATCCTGCTCGACAACGCGCTGCGCATCGCCCCCACGGACTCGAGTGTCGAGATCGAGGTCGAGGTCGCCACCGCGGAGGCATGGGCACAACTGAGCGTTCGCGACCGTGGCCCGGGCGTCCCGGCGGCCGAGCGCGAGCGGATCTTCGAGCGCTTCCAGCGCGGCTCGACCACCGGCGGGCACGGCGGCTTCGGCCTCGGCTTGGCGATCGGGCGCGAGCTCGCCGTGCGCATGGGCGGGACGCTGGAGCTGGCCGACGATGGCCTCGCGCACGCCCACCCCGGCGCGTGCTTTCAGCTGCGCCTGCCGGGCGCGTGGGAGGATTAGCGAGTGCCGACCCGCCGCGAAATGCCCATCCTGCCCGAGCCGCCCACCGACACCACGATCGCCGAGATCGCCGCGCAGGCGCACAGCAGCGGACAGTTGGCGCTCGACACGGAGTTCATGGGCGAGGGTCGCTACCGCACGCTGCTGTGCCTCGTGCAGCTCGCCGTCCCCGACCACACCGCCGGCCTGCGGATCGAGCTGATCGACCCGCTGCGGGAGCCCCTCGACGGAGCGCCGCTGGCGGGCGTGCTCGCCGACCCCGCGGTCGAAGTGGTCGTCCACGCCGGCCGCCAGGACATCGCGCTGCTACGCCGGCGCTTCGAGACCCCCGTGTGCAACGTGTTCGACACGCAGGTCGCGGCCGGCTTCGCCGGGATGGCCGCGCAGGCCTCCTACGAGACGCTGCTCGCCGAGCTGCTGGGGGTGCGCCTCGCCAAGAGCGCGAGCTTCACCCGCTGGGACGCGCGCCCGCTCTCCAGCGAGCAGCTCGCCTACGCGCGCGAGGACGTCGTGCACCTGCTGGAGCTCGCCGAGGAGCTGCGGCGGCGGCTCGATGCCTCCGGACGCCTGCAGTGGGCGCGCGAGGAGTGCCGCGCGGTGGAAGAGTCGAGCGACGAGCGCGACGAGCAGGCGATCCTCGCGCGCCTGCCCCGCGTCCGCAACCTGAGCGCGGTGTCGCAGGCGGTCGCGCGCGAGCTGGTCGCCTGGCGCGAGCGGACCGCTGCGGCGAAGGACCGCACCGTGCAGAGCGTGCTCGCCGACGCGGCGCTGGTCGAGCTCGCCAAGCGTCGCCCCGCCACGATGCGCGAACTGGAGCAGATCCGCGGCCTCGGCCAGGGCGGCCTGCGCCGCAGCGGCGCGGAACTGCTGGAGGCGGTGCGCGCCGGCGCCGAGCGGGTCGGTGAGGCTGAGATCCCGATCGAGCGGCTCGCCCGCGGCGGCTTCCCCGACCCTGCCGACGCCCCGCTCGTCGCGCTCTGCGAAGCGCTCGTGCGCGCCCGCGCGCAGGAGGCCGACCTCGCCTACGAGCTGATCGCCGCTCGCGCCGACCTGCAGGCCGTGGTCGCCGCCGTGCGCACCGGATCGGAGGAGCCCGAGGTGCGCACGCTGCGCGGCTGGCGCCGGGAGCTGGTGGGCGCGGAGCTGCTGGAGCTGCTGGACGGGCGCGTGTCGCTGTCCGTGCGCGAGGGCAGCCTGGAGATCGGGCGGTAGGCCGCCCCATCGCCCCTCGGGCCACGGCCCGCCCTGGCGGGCCGTGGGTTTCAGCCGCCAGGCGAGGAGGTCTACTGAATGTTGTTGTAAACCGTGAACAGCGGCATGTACATCGAGATCACGATGAAGCCGACGATCGCGCCGATCACGATGATCATGATCGGCTCCATGATCGAGGTGAGACCTTTGACCGAGGCGTCGACCCGGTCGTCATAGAAGTCCGCGATCTTTCCGAGCATCGAGTCGAGCGCACCGGTCTCCTCCCCGACGCCGACCATGTTGGTCACCATCATCGGGAAGATCGGGATCTGCGCGAGCGGCGCGGAGATCGTGCCGCCGCGCTTGACCGAGGCGATCACGGAGTCCATCGCCTCTTCGACGACGACGTTGCCGCCCGTTTGGCCGGTGATCTCCAGCGCCTGCAGCAGCGGCACGCCGGCGCCAGTCAGCGCCGACAGCGTGCGCGACCAGCGCGCGATCGCCACCTCCTGCACGATCGTGCCGATCTTCATCGGGATGCGCAGGCGGAAGCGGTCCCACTGCGGCCGGCCCCAGGAGCTCGACTTCCACTTCAGGAAGGCGAAGATGACCGCGCCGGTGCCGCCGAACAGCAGCCACCAGTCGTTGGTGACGAGGTGGGAGAGTTTCACCGAGATCTTCGTGATCGCCGGCAGTTCGCCCCCGAATTCCTTGAACACGTTCTCGAACACCGGGACGAGGAAGGCGACCAGCGCCATCATCACGCCGATCGCGAAGACGATCACCAGGGTCGGGTAGATCATCGCCGATTTGATCTGACGGCGCAGCGAAGCATCCTTCTCGAGCTGGTCGGCGACGCGCAGCAGCGAGCCCTCCAGCAGGCCGCCGGTCTCCCCCGCGCGCGTCATCGCGACGAACAGCGGGTTGAACACCTTCGGGTGGCGCTCCATCGCGTCGCTCAGCGGCAGGCCGGCCTCGACGTCCCTGCGCACCGCGACGATCGTGGTCTTCAGCAGTTTGTTCTCGGTTTGGTCCTCCAGCACGTACATCGCGCGCAGGATGCTCATGCCCGAGGAGATCATCGTCGAGAGCTGGCGCGAGAAGACCGCCAGGTCGGAGGCGGTGACCCGTTCCATGAAGGTGAGGTTGATCTCACGGGAGGTGTGCTTGTCGGCAATCTCGAGAACGATCAGCCCGCGCGCCTTCAGCTGGTCGGAGACGGCCTGCTTGGAGTCGGCATCGACCTCGCCCTTCGCCTTCGCGCCGGCCAGGTCCATCGCCTTGAAGACATAGGTGCTCATCGGAGATCGTCCACGTGCGTGGCTTGGGCGCGATCCGCGCGGGCGCTGGCCGAAACGGGGATGCGAGCCGAAGGCGAGTGTCCCCCGGCTTCGGTCTTCCTACCCGGCGACCGGCGCTGCTGGGGCAGTTTCGACGCGCCCATGGCCGCTACGCCGCCAGCGAGCTGGCGCCCAGCAGGCGCCGCAGCTCCTCGGGGGTGGACGAGCGCGATTCGGCGGTCTTCTGCGAGATCTTGTTGGAGCGCACGAGCGTCGCCAGCGAGGCGTCCATCGTCTGCATCCCATGCGCGGTGCCGGTTTGCAGCGCCGAGTAGATCTGGTGGGTCTTGCCCTCGCGGATCAGGTTGCGCACGCCCGGCGTCGGCACCAGCACCTCGCACGCGACGACGCGCCCGGAGCCGTCGGCGGTCGGGATCAGCTGCTGGGTCATGATCCCCTGCAGCGCCACGGACAGCTGCACCCGCACCTGGCCCTGCTGGTGGGAGGGGAACACGTCGATGATGCGGTCGATCGTCTGCGCGGTGTCCTGCGTGTGCAGCGTGGCGAACACGAGGTGGCCGGTCTCGGCGGCGGTCAGCGCCGTGGAGATCGTCTCCAGGTCGCGCATCTCGCCGACGAGGATCACATCGGGGTCCTGGCGCAGCGCGGCCTTCAGCGCCTCGGAGAAGCTCTGCGCGTCGGAGCCGAGCTCGCGCTGGTTGACCAGGCAGCGCTTGTGCGGGTGCAGGAACTCGATCGGGTCCTCGATCGTCATGATGTGCTCGTCGCGGGTTTGGTTGATCTCGTCGATCATCCCCGCCAGCGAGGTGGACTTGCCCGAGCCCGTGGGGCCGGTCACGAGCACGAAGCCGCGCGGGCGGCGCGTGAACTCGTGCACGGTGGGGGGCAGGCCGAGCTCGTCGATCGAAGTGAGGCCCACCGGGATCAGGCGGAAGGCGGCGCCGATCGCCCCGCGCTGGTAGTAGGCGTTGACGCGGAAGCGGGCGTGGCCGGGGATCGAGTAGGCGAAGTCGAGCTGCCAGTCGGTCTCCAGGCGCTGGCGCTGGTCGCCGGTGAGGATCGAGTAGACGATCTCGCGCGTGTCGGTCGGCTGCAGGATCGGGTACTCCTCCAGCGGCGTCAGGCGCCCGCGCACGCGCACGGTCGGGTGCGCGCCAGCTGCCATGTGCAGGTCCGAAGCGCGGCGGGAGACGACCTCCATCAGCAGGTCTGCGAAGTCGATGTCCATCGCCCTGCCCATCGGTCACAGTGGGCCGGTTGCGCGGCCGCACGCGAGCGAGTGGACGAAAATTCTAGTGGGCGCCTCCGCTGCACGGGATGTTGCTAGCCGCCGAGCACGCGCGCGAGCTCCGCAATCGAGGTGCGGCCCTGGCGGACCTTGTCGAGGCCGTCGTCGCGCAGGCGGCGCATCCCCTGCTGCAGCGCCACCTCGCCGAGCTGCTCGGCCGCGCGGCGCTCCAGCGCCAGCGCGCGGATCTCGGGCGTGACGCTCATCACCTCGTAGATCCCGGCGCGGCCGCGGTAGCCCGAGCCGCCGCAGCGCCGGCAGCCGACGGGCTCGTACGCCTCGAGGTCGACGATCGCCTTGTAGCCGTTCTGGCGCAGCACCTCCGCGGAGATGATCGTGCGCTTCTTGCAGTGCGAGCACAGCGTGCGCACGAGGCGCTGCGCGAGCACGCAGTCGAGCGCCGAGGCCACGAGGAACGGCTCGATGCCCATCTCGATCAGGCGCGTGATCGCCGAGGGGGCGTCGTTGGTGTGCAGCGTCGAGAGCACGAGGTGCCCGGTCAGCGCCGACTCGATCGCGATCTGCGCGGTCTCGCGGTCGCGAATCTCACCCACCATGATCACGTCGGGGTCGGCGCGCACCATCGCGCGCAGGCCGGTCGCGAACGTGAGGCCGGCCTTCGGCGACACCTGCACCTGGGTGATCCCCTCGACCTGGTACTCGACCGGGTCCTCGACGGTGATGATGTTCTTCTCCGGCGTGTTCAGTTCCTGCAGCGCCGCGTACAGCGTCGTCGACTTGCCGGAGCCCGTGGGGCCGGTGACGAGCACCGCGCCGTGGGTCTGGTGGAAGGCGTGCTCGAAGCGCTCGCGCTCTTCCTCGCCCATGCCGAGCTTTTCGAGCTTCATCACGACCGAGTCCTTGTCGAGGATGCGCATCACGATCGACTCGCCGTGCACGCTCGGCAGCGTCACCACGCGCAGGTCGACGTGGCGGCCGTCCACCGTCAGCCCGACGCGGCCGTCCTGCGGTATGCGCCGCTCGGAGATGTCGAGCTCGGCCATGATCTTCACGCGCGAGACGACCCCCGGGCCCATTTTGCGGGGCACCGTGGTGATGTCGTGCAGCACGCCGTCGACGCGGAAGCGCACCCGCGTCTCCTTGCCGTCGGGCGCGAGGTGTACGTCGGAGGCGCCCTGCTCGACGGCCTGCGCGACGATCTGGTTGACGAGCTTGATGACGGGCGCGTCGTCGTCGGTCTCGTGTAGCTCGACGACCTCCGCCTGGGCCTCCTCGCCCGCGAGCTCGCCGGTCGCGGCGACGACGTCGTCGAGGCGGTCCAGGCGCGAGATCAGCGCGGCGATGTCCTCGGGCGCGGCGACCGCGACGCGCACCTCGAAGCCGGTCATGATCGCGATGTCGTCGACCGCCAGCACGTTCGAGGGGTCGGTCATCGCCACCAGCAGCGTGCGCTTGTCCACGAACGCCACCGGCACCGCCTGGTAGCGCTTGGCCGCCGCCGTCGTCACAAGGTTGGCCGCCCCCATGTCCACGGAGAACACGCCGAGGTCGAGATGGTCGAGGCCGTAGCGCTCGGCCAGCGCGCGCGCGAGGCCGTCGTGGCTGAGGATCCCTTCTTCGACCAGCACCCGCTCGGGCGTCGTGCCCGAGCTGCGCGACGTGGCGATCGCGTCGTCCACGCGTTCACGCGCCACCAGGCCCATGTCGACGATCACGTCGGTGAGGAAACGCGAGGAGGACCCGCGCCGCGAGGGCGAGGTGATGCCCATGCGGCCCTCCGGCTCCTTGGTTGGGGGGGTGCCGCCGTCGTGCTCGTGGGAGGCCGCGGATTCGCCGCCGCCGCCCGCGCTCTCGGTGATGACCTCCGCTTCCACGCCCGCCGCCTCGTGCTCCGGGAGCGCGACCACGACCGGGTGCTCCCCCGTCTCCATGCCGAAGATCTCGTGCAGGTCGGGGCTCTCCCCGGAGGAGTGGGCGCTCATCGGCCCCACCTCGGCTCAGCGATCGGCGTGCGTCTTGCGTGCCGCTCGGCGCATGACATCGAGCGGCGCCGGCCGTCCGGTCCACAGCTCGAGGCTGAGCGCGCCCTGGGCGACGAGCAGCTCCAGTCCGTCGAGCGTCGGCACTCCCTGCTCGCGCGCGCGGGCGAGCAGCTCGGTCGGGCGTGTGCCGTAGACGAAATCAACCACATACGAGTACCTACCGACCAGATCGTGCTCAAGGCTCAGCAGGTTGAGGCCACTCTCGGCGGCAGTAGCCGGGGGTACTAGTCCGACCGAAGTGCAGTTGATCAGGATGTCGGCACTTTCGGGCAACCGCACTGCCCGAATCCCGAAAGCGCGTGCGAGGGCCTCCGCGCGCTCCGGCGTGCGGTTCCACACCGACACCTCCCGCGCCCCCGCCTCGCGCAGCGCCCACACCGCCGCGCGCGCGCTGCCGCCGGCCCCGAGCACTGCGGCGGTGAGGCCGCGGGGCGAGTGCCCGGCGCGCTCCATCGCCGCGATCAGCCCGGGCGCGTCGGTGTTCTCCGCGGCGATCGTCCCGTCGGGCGCGAACGTCAGCGTGTTGGCGGCCCCGATCGCGCGTGCCGCCGCGCTTGCCTCGTCCGCGAGCGCGAGCGCCCGCTGCTTGTGGGGAATCGTCACGTTCGCCCCGTGGAAGCCGGCGTCGCCGAGTGCGCGGGTCGTCTCGTCGAGGAGCTCGGGGGGCTCGTTCGGCACCGGCAGCCGCTGGTAGGTCCATTGCGGCGCGAGGCCCAGCTCCCGCAGCGCGGCGTTGTGCATCGCGGGCGAGCGGCTGTGGGCAACCGGCCAGCCGAGCACGCCGAGGCGGGTCGCCCCGGGCATGTGCGGCTCGGCGTCCGCGGGTCCTTGCACGCCGGGGCGGGGCGCGGGACTCACCGCCCCCTCTTCCTGCACGTCGGTTCGCGCCCCCCGTTGCGCGCCACCGCTTCCCGGTAGGCCGCCGCGTTGCGTTCGAATTCGGCGCTGCTCGTGGAGAACACGAGATCGCCGCAACCGTCGACGCCGTTGACGTAGTAGAGGTAGGGCACGTTCGCGGGGTGCGCCGCCGCCTCGATCGCGGCCACCCCGGGGTTGCTGATCGGGGTCGGCGGCAGACCGACGTGCGTGCGCGTGTTGTAGGGGGAGTCCGTTTGCAGCTGCGCCTCGGTGAGCGGCGCCGAGAAGTCGTTCAGCGCGTAGCGAATCGTCGCGTCGATCCCGAGCGCCATCCCCAGGCGCAGGCGGTTGTAGATCACGGCGGCCACGCGCGGGCGGTCGCGCTCCAGCAGCGCCTCGCGTTCGACCATCGAGGCGACGATCAACAGCTGGTAGGGCGTTATGTGAAGCGCACGGGCGCGGCGGATCTCCGCGCGGCCGAAGTTTTCTTCGAACGCCTGCAGCTGCTCGGCCACCAGCCGCCGCGCGGGCGAGCCGGCGTACAGTTCGTAGGTCGCGGGGAACAGAAAGCCTTCGAGGTTGGGCGTCCCCGCCGGCGCCCCGTAGTGGGCGGGGTCGAGCAGCGAGGAGCGCCGCGCCGCCGCCAGGTAACTGCCGCTCAGCCCCTCGCGCGCGGCGATCCGCGCGATCTGCCCGCGGGTCTCACCCTCGGGGATCGTGAGACGCACGATCTTTGGAGGGGGAGGAGGAGGGGGGGCAGTGGATTTGTGAATGGACGTGGCGAGGAGCAAAGCCCCAGCCGCAAGGACGACCAGGGTGACCAGCGCTCCCAATCGCCTGCGCCTTCTGGTCACGCTGACGGCCATGGCTCCTCCTCCGTCCGGGATCCCCCGTCGGAGGAGGAAGGCGATGTGGACAACCACGACTCCAGCATCAGCGCCGCCGCGCGTGAGTCCTCCGACGTCACGGCGGGTGGGCGGGCTCCCATCCTTTGCGCCATGCGCGTGGTGAGGCGCTCGTCGTGCAGCTCGACCGGCACACCCTCCCCCAAACGCCGCGCCAGGCGCGCGGCAAATTCCCTGGTCTCGCGTGTCTGCGCGCTGTCCTCACCCGAGAGCGAGAGCGGCAGGCCGACGACGATCCGCTCCACCTCCCGCTCGGCCACGAGCATGGCCAGCGCGTCGAGCCCGCGGCGGGTCGCCGGGCGCGGGACCGCATCGATCGGGGTGACGATCGTCCCCGTCGGGTCCGCGAGCGCGCAGCCGCAGCGGGCACTGCCGTAGTCGAGCCCGAGCACGCGCATCAATTGCACCGCGAGTTGCACAGCAGCCCACCCACTACCGCGTAACAGCCCGCGACCGGTGCTTCCGCCTGATAGTCGACGACTGCCAGGGCGGGGGGTGCGGAGATGTATATGTTCTTTTTAAAAGGTGTGTGCAATTGTTATACGGCCTTTTAATTTTCAATACCACCACCAGCCCCTCCCAGCGCGGCCTCGATCGCGGCGCGGCCGGCGGCAAGCGCCTCCTCCAGCTTCTCCACCTCGCGCCCGCCCGCCTGCGCGAGTGTGTCGCGTCCGCCGCCGCCGCCGCCCACCACCGCGGCCGCCGCCTTGACGATCGCGCCGGCCTTCACGCCGCGCGCGACCAGCGAGGGCGTGACGCCGACGATCAGGTGCACGCGGCCGTCGAGCGCGCCGCCTAGCACGATCGCGACGTCGGGGAGCTTGCCCTTCAGACGGTCGACCAGATCCGGCAGGGCCTTGGGGTCGGCAACGGCGACGGTGGCGCTGAGCACGCGCGCGCCTGCGACCTCGGTGGCCTGCCCGGCGAGCGCCTCCAGATCGACGCCTTCGCCGGCCCCACCACTGCCTGCCGCCCCGCCCGCGCCGCCGCCACCACTCATTCGCTCCTTCAACTCCCTCTCCAGCCGCCGGCGCTCGAGCTCGCGTTCGCGGACGGCCTCGGGCGCGCCCTCGGGGCGGGTGCGCAGCGTGGTGGCGATCTCGGTCAGCCAGCGGTCGTGCGCGCGCAGCAGCTCGACCGCGGCGGGCCCCGTGAGCGCCTCGATGCGGCGCACGTTGGCAGCGCTCGAGGTCTCGCTCTGGATGTGGAAGAGGCCGATCTCCGCCGTTGCACGCACGTGCGTGCCACCGCACAGCTCGCGCGAGTACTGATTTTCCCCCCCGCCTCCCCCCTCGCCGATCTGCACCATGCGCACGACCTCGCCGTACTTCTCGCCGAACAGGGCCATCGCCCCGAGCCGGCGGGCCTCGTCCAGCGTCGTGGTGATCGGACGCACGGGGTCGTCGGCGAGGATCCACTCGTTCACGCGGTCCTCGACGTCGCGCAGCTCCTCGGCGGTCAGCGCCGCAGAGTGGCTGAAGTCGAAGCGCAGCTTGTCGGGGCCGACGTAGGAGCCGGCCTGGCGCACGTGCTCGCCGAGGCGCTCGCGCAGCGCGGCGTGCAGCAGGTGGGTGGCGGTGTGGTTGCACTCGGTCGCGTGGCGCGCGGCGTGGTCGACGCGGGCGAGCACGGGCTCGTCGGGATCGAGCCTCCCCGCTCCACGACCACCGCGAGCGCCTGGTCGTCGCCGAGGCGGAAAACCCCCTCCACGCGCGCGCGGCAGTCGCCGTGCTCGCACTCGATCGTGCCGACGTCGGAGACCTGGCCGCCGCCGGCCGGATAGAAGGGGGACTCCGCCAACTTGAGCAGGTAGTGCTCGCCGGCCTCCCCTCCGGCCGCCCCCTGGGCGGCACCATCCTCACCCGGCGCGGTTTCATTGCTGAGGACCGTGCCACCCACCCCGACGCCCTCGCCGCCCGCTGCTGAGCCGTTGGCCGAGATCGGCGCGAGCGCCCCCACGGAGGTGCGCTGCGTCTCGGTTTCGTACCCGGTGAAGCGCGTCAGAAAGCCGGCCTTCACCGCCAGCTCCCGCGCACGAGAGACCTGGTCCCCGCCCACCCCGCCAGCCGCCTGCGCTGGGTGGGTGGGATCCCGTACCCCCGCGCGCGCCCGTGCCCGCTGCGCGTCCATCAGCCGCTCGAAGCCCTCGGGGTCGACGCCGAGGCCGCGCTCGGCGACCAGTTCCCGCGTGAGGTCGAACGGGAAGCCGTAGGTGTCGTGCAGCTCGAAGGCGTCGGCCGCGGCGATCCCCTCCTCGTCGGCGTCGAGCGCCCGTTCGATCAGCTGCTCGAGCAGGCGCGTGCCCTGCTCCAGCGTGCGCCCGAAGCTCTCCTCCTCGGCGGCCAGCCACTTCTCGATCGCGGCGCGCTGGCCAACCACTTCGGGGTAGGCACCGCCCATCAGCTCGCGCACGACCTTCGCGTAGCGCACGAGGAAGCCGCCCTCCATGCCGAGCGTCCGGCCCTGCTGGATCGCGCGGCGCATCACGCGGCGCAGCACGTAGCCACGCTCCTCGTTGGAGGGGACGACGCCGTCGGCGACCATGAACGACATCCCGCGCGCGTGGTCGGCCAGGATCCGCAGCGCGCGGTCAGACGCGAGCTCCTCGCCGTAGCGCTTTCCCGACAGCTCCTGGCCGAGGTCGATCAGTGGCTGGAACTGGTCGGTCTCGAACACCGACTCCTTGCCCTGGAGGATCGCGGCCATGCGGTTGAGCCCGAGGCCGGTGTCGATGTTGCGCGTCGGCAGCTCCGCGAGGTGGTCGTGCGGCTCCTGGTTGTACTGCATGAAGACGAGGTTCCAGAACTCCAGGAAGCGCTCGTTCTCGCCGCCGGGGAGGTCCTCCTCCCTGCCGAAGTCAAGGCCGCGGTCGAGATACAGCTCCGAGCAGGGCCCCGAGGGCCCGACCGGCCCCGCTTCCCAGAAGTTCTCCGAGCGGGGGCAGCCGACGATCCGCTCGCGCGGCAGACCGACCGCCTCCCACAGCTCGATCGCCTCCTCGTCGGCGCCGAGCCCAAGAGCATCGTCGCCCTCGAAGACCGTGACCCAGATGTCCTCGGGGCGAAAGCCGAAGACCTCCCGCGAGAGCTCCCAGGCGAGCTCGATCGCGCCCTGCTTGAAGTACTCGCCGATCGAGAAGTTCCCCAGCATCTCGAAGAACGTCAGATGGCGCAGCGTCGAGCCGACCTTCTCGATGTCGGGCGTGCGGAAGCACTTCTGGCAGCTGGTGAGCCTCGGCGCGGGTGGCGCTTCGCGCCCCAGGAAGTAGGGCTTCAGCGGCTGCATCCCGGCCGTGGTGAGCAGCACCGAGCGATCCTCGGGCGGGGGCAGGAGCGAGGCGGACGGCAGCCGCCGATGGCCGCGCTCCTCGAAGAAGGCCAGGTAGCGCTCGCGGATCCGATCCGAGGTCATCGTCGGTCGATCTTACGCAGCGACCGTGCCGTAGCCGAGGATCACGTCTGCGCCGTAGAAGCAGGCCATCTGCCCGGGCGCCGCGCGCACGATCGGCTTCTGCAGCAGCACCTCCACGCCCCTGTGGTGACCGCGCCCCGGGTTGAAGGCGAGGCGGCAGGGAACGAGCGGCCCGTGCGAGCGGACGCGCACGCTATCGACCAGCTCGCCAGGCAGGTGCAGCGTCACATCGCGAGCGGTAATCGTGCGGGTCATCAGCGCCGCGCGGGGCCCGACCGTGACCGTATTGGCGAGCGGGTCGGTGCGCAGCACGAACAGCGGCTCGGATCCGCCCGGCAAGCCGAGGCCGTGGCGTTGGCCGACGGTGAAGGCGTGGGCGCCTCGGTGGGTGCCGAGCCGGCGGCCGTCGAGGTCGACGATGCTCCCCTCCTCGTCGCCGTTCGCCGCGCCCGAGGCCCGCTCGCCGCTCGGCTCGCCGGCAGCGTCGTCGGTTGCGGAGCCGCGCGCGCCGTGGCGCTCGAGGAACCGCGGCAGCGAGGTGCCCGCCAGGAAGCAGAGGTCCTGCGAATCGGGCTTGTGCGCGACCGAGAGCCCCTCGCGCTCGGCGATCTCGCGGACCTCGGCCTTCGTGAGCTCGCCCAGCGGAAAGCCCATCCGCGCGAGCGAGCGGGGATCGAGCGCCGCGAGCGCGTAGCTCTGATCCTTGAGCTCGTCGGCAGCGACGCGCAGCAGCGGGATGAAGGCCGGGGCGAAGCGCGCGTAGTGGCCGGTCATGAGGTAGCTGGCGCCGAGCCGCGTGGCGAGCTCGAGCATCGCGTCGAGGCGCACCGAGCCGTTGCAGCGGATGCAGGGGTTGGGGGTGCTCCCCTGCGCGTAGCCCTCCAGCCAGCCCTCGACCACCCCGGCGCGGAACTCCTCGCGCAGGTCGATCGAGAGGTGGGGCAAGCCACGGGCGTGCGCGAGCGCGCGGGCGCCGCGGACGGCCTGTGCCGAGCAGCAGGAGCGCTCGCCGTCGTTCTCGGCGTCGGCCCATAGCTCGAGCGTCACGCAGACCACCTCCTTCCCATCGCGCACGGTCAGCAGCGCGGCGACGGCGGAGTCCACGCCCCCGCTCATCGCGACCAGGGCGCGCTGGGCGCCGTCGGGCGGCGGCGCAAGCGCGGCCGAGGCGCGCGCGGCCGCCCCGAGCGCGCGGTGCAGCGCGTCGGCGGCGAGCTCGGCGGCGTGGCGCTTGGCGGGGTGCAGCCCCCCCAGCTCCGCCGCGATCTCATCGGGCCCGACGCGCGCGGCGGCAAGCAGCGGGACATCGCGCACGAGCGCGACCGTGGCCGAGCCGGCGGCGAGCGCCGCCCCGCAGCCAGAGGCGTCGAAGCCGGCGTCGAGGATCAGCCCCTCGGGCGAAGATGCGTCGAGCGCAAGCGAGATGCGCACGAGATCCCCGCACGCCGCCCCGCCAGCCGCCCCGGTATACGCGTCCGCGGGAGTGTGCCCCCGCCCAAGCGGGCGCTCCAGATGCGTTGCGAAAGGCTCCTGCGCGGTCACCAAGCCGAGTTTACGGCCTGGTTTGCGACTTCACCGGCCTGTGTCCGCGCGACCGCGGCGACCAGGACGGCGACGACGGCTAGCCACGCGCTTCGGCGACTGCCTGTTCGATCGAGAAATGGTCGGTGAGCCCGGTGAGCGTCGTGACCTGACGCTTGGGCGTGACGATCAGCAGCGTCGGGGTCTGGTACACCGGGACATCGCGCGTGATCGAGCCGAAGGAGTTGACCTGGTTGGCCTGCGCGAAATGCACCGAGACGCTGTGACCGAGCTTGTGAGCGACGGTCACGGTTTCGATCGCAACCGCGTCGTCGTCGTAGGCGCTGGGGTTCAGGAACAGCAGCAGAACGGTCTTGCCGTGCTTCAGCTCGGCCGCGACCGTCGCCTGCGAGGCGGGCCGCAGGTAGGACCTCATCGCGGCGATGTATTTGCCCTCCGCGCTGGCGAGCCTGGCCTTCAGCGCGGGGTCGAGCAGCTTGATCACGGCGTTCAGATGCACCGCTTCCGTGAGGTGGCTCAGGACGGACGCGGCCGTCGCGCCCGTGGCAGCCGCGGTGTGCGACCCATGCGCCTTGGCATGTTGAGAGTCCGGGGCGCTCCGCCCCGACCGGGCGGCGGTGGCCGCATGATGCGTGGCGTCGCTCCCCGTCGAGACCTTGGCCGATGCCCTGACCGACGCCGTGGCGGTGTGGTGCGCCCCACGCGTGACCCGAACCGCGCCTGCCGAGTGGACGGTCCGCTTAACCGGCGCCGCGGTCGCACGGTGGACGCCGCGCGACGCAGGAACCGCGGGGTGGGTGACTGCGTGAGCCGAAGAGCCGGCCGAGGCGACGACGCTCGGCGAGGAGGTGCCGCTGGAGGCCGTCCCGCTGGAGCGGTGCAGCAGCATGAACCACGTGACCATCAGCATCGCAAGCGCGAGCAGAGCCACCAGCGCGATCTGGAAAGGGCGCGAGATCTGGGCCATCAACTCCAACTTCGGCATCCGGGCCGCGCGAGTTGAGCCCCAAATCCGGGGTTGGACGGCTCACGACGGTTGACCTCTAGGTTCGCCAGCGCCCACCCGGAACGCCGAGGAAGAGGCCGCTACGGGACACGACCGTGGTGAGACGCGGCGAGGTCTGGTGATATGAGCCACCAGCTGCTGAACGCGTGCGGGGACCGCTCATCCCCCCGCGGGTGGTGTGGCCTGTTCGCGGATTGCGTGGTCGACTTCGCGGCCGCGGGGGGTGAGTGTCCAGGCGTTGGGCTCGCCGCGGGTGGGGCCGGAGCCGGCGTTCTCGATCAGACCGAGGCGCTGCAGGCGTACGAGCAGCTTCGATATCTGGCCCTGGTCCTGCACGCCGGAGGCTTCGGCGACCTGGCGGTTGCTCGCGTTCGCGTGGCAGGCGATCGCTGCCAGCACGCGGACGGTGCGGTAGGTGAGGCGCATGTCGAGGCCCTCGAGCGGGTTGCTCACCGGACGCTGGGAGCGCGGACGCGCCCTCGGCACCGGCCTCGCCGTCTCCTTGGCCGCGGCCGCCGGGCCGAGGTACGGGAGCACGATCATCGCCATCAACGGGTTCAAGAGGCGCAGCATCGGCCTGGGGTCCTGCTCGGCGAAACGGGAGTAAAGGACCCCGAGCACGCCGCCGACGACGCCCTCGGCTGTCAGCCGCGTCGGGGCGAGACCGGCCTTGGACTCCCTGCGGCCGGCGTCGACCACGTCCACAAACGCCCGCACCACCTCAGCACGGCGCCTCAACGCCTCGGGGCAGGCGCTCAGCGTGTCCACCACGCAGAGGCCGCCCGGGCCCGGCTCATCGTCGAGGAACGACAGCAGCGCCGCCAGGCCCGCGCGGATCTGCTCGCGCCATCGCGATGCGCCGCCCACCACGGGGCCCTTACCGGTGACGGCCACGGCCGCGCGGGCGCCTACGCCTCCCCCGTTGCCGGCGGCCTCTGCGAACGCCGGCAGCACCTTTGCCGCGCCGCGATCGATCGCCAGCTCCAACGCCGCCAGGAAGCAGGCATCGCGATCCTCGAACATTTCATAAAACGTCCGCCGCGACACACCCGAACGCGCCACCACATGCGCGACCGTCACCCGCGCAGCGCCGCGCTCCCTGGCAACCTCAACCAGCGCCGCGATCATCCGCGCCCGCTGGATATCCGGGACCCCGCTGCGGCCGATCTCCCCCACCGCCACGCCCGGGGGGTGGCCGCCGCGGAGCGACACCGTGGCGCCACGGGCCGCGCGGCCGGACGCCGCACCGACCCGTCTACCACGCCTCGGAACAGCCACCGCGCTCACCCCTACGCCCTCTTCCTTCTCTTCTTCGCCCCGCCCTTGCCCTTCCTCTTGTGAGACGCCTTCTTCTGCTTCGGGCAGCCCGTGACCGCGATCTTCGTTTCCTGATTGATCTTCAGGCCATTCTGCCCGAGGAATTCGGTCGGCATGACCAGCGTGCCCTTGCAGAGGTTCCCGTTCGCCGTCAACGCCGGGTATTCCCGCTCGGGGAGCTGCAGTTCGAAGTTCGAGAACGGCACATCCGGCACCGTCCCGAACGTCGCGGTGGTGATTCCCTGTTTGCTGATGAACGTTTCGCCGTGCACCTGGACGGTGACGCCGTCCTCGCCGGTGAGGACGATGATCAGTTCCGGGTACTTCGCGCCACCGTGGGAGACGAAGTACGCCGGGCCCGTCAGCGGGCCTTCCAGCACCGGGGTCTCCACTTTGGCTTCCCCGACCCGGGAGGCCTTCGGGCAGTTCGAGGGGTTTTCCGCGAACACCTTTTCCGTGCACGCCTTCTGCAGCGTTTTCAACGGCGACGGCAGCTGTTTCGGCAGCGAGACCTTGACCTTCGCGACATTCGCCGCCGTGCCCCGCGGTGTGCTGGGGAGCGTCAGCGTCACGTGCAGGCTCGCTCCTTCGGTGCGTGAGGTCTTCGCGCTGGTTTGGACCGCGAATTCCGGTTTGAACGACAGCGCCGCGCAGTTGGTCACCTGGAACGGGTTCGAGACGTCCGCGGTCGCGCCTTCGCTGCTGCCGAGCACCCCGGTCAGCTTCATCGGTTCGCAGCTGGTCGGGTTGAACACAAACCCCGGACGGTTCACGTTCACGTTGATGTGCTGCAACTGCAGCGGAATCCCATCCAGCATCGTCGGGAACGCATCGCTGACGACCGTCAGGTGCGCGTCCGTCGGGTCCACGTCCACCTTCGAGCGGACCACCTCCGTACCCAGGTTGAACGGGCCCGCCACCGCGGGGACGACGACATCCACCCCGAACGGGTCGCCCTCGTACGGGCCAGTGATGTACGCCTTGCCGGTTTCCACCGGGAAGGGGTCCCCGCCGAACCCGGTGCTCACGGTCACCGTGCCGATTTGGCTTTCCGCCGGGCACTGACCCGTCGCGGCCTGCGGTTCCTCACACAGCTTCACGCCCCGCAGACCCGCCGAGACCCCGGGCGGGAACACCACCGAGAGTTTCCCGAGCGCCTGGTCGGCGTCCGGGCGACTCAGCGTCATCGTCAACGGGCTGTACCCGCCGGCCTGCACGCCCGTCGTGCCCGCGTTGAACCCCGGCTGGAACGGCCTCGGACTGGAGCACGGCGCGCCGTTCGGGCCGCTCGCGATTTCGAACGTCGAGCTGGATTTGGACGGTTCGTTCCCTGACCACGGCACGATCGACGCCGTGCTGGTGTAGGAACCGCACAAGGGCGGGGTGCTCAACGGGGCGCGGTCGCCGCCGAAGAAGTGCAGCTTCGCTTCTTCGAAGGGCACCTGCGGGTTGTTCGGGAAGACCGTCACGACCTGCCCCGTCTGTTCATTGAGCTTCACTTCCCCGGCGAGCTTGACCTTGACACCAGCCACCGGGTCTTCGGCATAGACATACAGCCCGATCAGGCTCCCGAACGGATTCGCGTCCTGCGCAGCGAGGTACGCCGCGCCCACCAACGGTTCGGGCAGCAGCGGCGTCTTGATTTCCGCTGTCGCGACCTTCGACGCGTCCGGACACCCCACCGGGCCCGGCGTGAACAGATTCGTCTGCGTGCCCGCTTCCACCCCGGTGAACCCGGCCTGTTCCTCCGAGCACGCCAGCAGCCCATCCGCCGCCGCCGGGCTGATCTGCACCCCTTCCGGGAGCGTCACGGTCGTGTCCTTCACCGCGGACTCCGAGAGACCACCCGCGACCAGTGTCGAGTCCTGGGGTATGTCGATCCCGACCGTCAACCCGGTCGGGGTGCTCGCCTGCTGCCCATCCGGTGTGACACCGATCGACGAGCTGAACGGCAGCCGATCGCAGCCATCCAGCGCGGGCAGCGGCGCGGTGCTCGACAACGACTGGTGAACACTAGGTTCAAGCCATGAGTCCGCTTCCACTGTCGTCTGCAACGGACCCGTACACGACGTTGGCAACGACAGCAACGGCGGCGGATGACTCCCTTCTTCAAATGCTGGACATTCAGGCTCTTCTTCACCGAACCTAGAGAAATGAAATGCGCCTTCGATACATTGGAGGCCGCGTGAGCGGTTGTGGCGCGCGTCGCCGGGAACACCCCAGAACGTCACTTCGCTGCCGACGAATTCGGCCTCCTGGGAAATGTTCAACACATTCACCGTGACGCCATAGTCACCGCCAGTACGCACCCCGGTGGTCAGCAGCACCGGCACTTCATTCCCGTTGACTACAAAACCGAATCGCGCGGGTTCACCGACAGCCGGTTCGAGAGTAAAGACAGGCTCCTTGAAGGGAAAATTGCGAAACACCCCAGCTATATACACTCTAACGTCGGACCTGGATACTCCTATCACGGTCTGAGCCGGGCACGTCGGTCCAGACCGTGCGAGGAAATCCACCATCGGGCACCGCGGGAATGGTGTCGGGTTCCCGATCAGACCGGGCGGCAACTTGAAATGCAGATCCTTCGCCAACGCCACCGGCTTACCTTCGACCCTATCAGTCCGTTCGTTGAGGTTCAACGTTTCGTTGAGCCCGAACGTCGTCGTGAGCTGGAACGGGTGCGAACCGGCTCGCGTATCGACGCCGCCACCCGATTCTTCAGGTCGCATTTCATATGCGGCCGAACCGAACGCTAGCGGCGCGCCAGACACCACGAGCTTCTGCGTAGCCATCGCCGCGGGAGCTTCACCGCCCACGATACCCGCAATGTTTTCTTCACCAGATTTGGCTGCCTGCGTGCCTCCTTCCTTCAGACGCACAGCGATACGCATTTGAAGCTGCTGATATGGCGACACGGATCTTGGATAGCCACGGCCCCCGTTAAACGGCGGTTCATTCAAGGGTTTTGTCCCAGTGAACGTACAACTCAATGATCCCAACACGCATTCGAGTTCTGGCGCGTGGGCGAAGAAGTTATAGCTTTCATCGACTGCTCCTTCGATCCCAACCGCTTCCAGCCCTGGGGGCAGCTTGTCCGTGAGCGTGACCGGATGCCCTTCAGGGTTCGCATACGTGTTACCGACATTCACCGCAGTCACCACGATATACCCAGCCGGTCGCCCCACCGCGACCACCGTGACACTCACCTTCGCCGCACTGAGCGGCGTACTCAATGACGGCACCCACTGGTCGGTCAGCGCGCCCGTGAACGTCACGACGTACGGTTCAAGCCCAACCATCGCCCCAACGCCACCAGCGACTTCGACATCGCCGGACCCGAACACCCCTTCGAGGCTCGCCTGAATCACACTCGCTTCCGCCCCCACAGGAAATTCCGCGATACGATCTTCTTGCAGTGAGGTCTCCGGATAGGCCACATACAACAGGGTGACCATTTCACCGGGGGAACCGCTGACCGTGACATCCTGAACCGTGTCCTTGGCCTGCCCCGGCTGCAGATACGTCGGCCGGGTGCGAGACGTCAAATGCCACCACGGGGCCAGCGTTTCAGCGGAGGCGGCCGTGGCGGCGAAGGCGAGGATCGCCAAGACCAGTGTAAATGCAAGTGCCAGGGGTTGCTTAATCCAAGCTACGCAACTCTGGTTAGCTGTTGGACGACCGAGACCGATCATGACTTTGTCCTCCCGCCGTGGCCGGCTTTCTTTGCCCGCTTTGCCTTTTTCTTATTTTTTGTGCACTTGTTTTTCTTATTCTTGACGAAGCCCTTCTTGCATTTCACGGTCTTCTTTGTGACCTTCTTGACCACTGCTGGTGGCGGCGGGGCGATGTTGCCGGGACCGCTGAACGTCGCGCTCGAGGGCAGCCCGTAGATCGAGGGCTGGGGGGTTGGGGATGGTTTGCAGGAGGCTTCGGTCGTGCACGGCGGGGGACCGACCACGCTCGTGGCGCACGGCGATTCGCTTGTGCATTCATGCGCGTCGTACACGTCGGCAACGTCGTCGAAATCCTGCAAGGCCAGCCTCGACGTCGTCAGGAAGAACACATCCCCCCCGGATTCCGAGGCATCCATGAACGAGGATTCTTCACTGGAGGTGCCCGAGGAGATCAGCGCGACGCAACCCGCGCCTTCCTCACCCTTACGGCCTTCCACTTCAAACTCATGCGCTGGCCTAAAAACATCGCTACCGCTCGTGCTCGAAGCCGAGCAGGCGTGTTCTCCCGCGGGCACCCCTTCGGGCTCATACTCATACACATCCCTGACACCATTGACGTCCTGCGGCACGAGCGCACTGGTGCTTTCGAAGAACAGGCGGCCGCTGTTCGACAAGTAACGCGGCTGGTAGCGAGATGCAACGAATGCAAAGAAGTGCTCCCGGCCCGGAACGTTCGCCGCCATCCACCCATCGAGAGATTCTACTCCCACCGGTCGTGCTCCCGTGGGATCGCACGAAGCACACGCCAGCCTGCCGGTATCGGCATCGTAGAGATAGACCTCGGCGTCCGGTTCGCCGCTGTTGGCGTCACGGTTGTCATAGCCCGTGAGGCTATGCGTCGACATGAACGCCAGCCAACGACCATCGGGCGACACCCGCGACAACAGAAAGTCGTAGTCAGTTGACCCGGAGATCCAGCCCGCCGAAACCAGACTCGTCACACCATCGTGATACACATATATGTTACACCCTTCCCTGGACCCTGCAACAACTTCGCATGTGCCACCTCTGCTGGGGACAGCGGCGGGTGTCAACGCGCCGCCGGCCGCGAAATACACGTACGAGCCGTCATCGCTCGCGCCGAGCGCACCGACCACACCTGCTGCTTCGCCCGCGTGCGGATCGACCGTCAGATCGACCACCTTGCCCGCCAAAGGTTCGCCCTTGCCGCTGGTCACTTCGAACATGTCGAGATCGCCGCTAAGTGCCCCATCGGCAGACCGGAAGAAGACCCTCGACGCGTCGCTGCTCGCCGTCATATAGGTGGCTGGAGCAGCAATCCTCACAGTTTCACCGGTCGCGACATCTGTAATATAGATCCCAGCCATCGGGCAGGTGGTGATGACGCGTTCGCCATCTTCGGAGATCGCACGCCTGGCACCCGGTTCTTCATTCGCGTAGCCAAATGCTTCTCCACCGGCCAGTGCGCAACCAGGGACAGGTCGCAGGTGCCCACCGTACCACTCATACAAGCCATTGCCGCTCTTACCAGGGGTCAGCCCGACCCACGATTCAAACACGACATGACTCAGATCCGGTGACGCACCCTCGACCAACGGCCCACAATTGGTGTTTTCACAAAAGCCCGGCACTCCCGTGTTGGGCGACCCGCCGAACGGCACAAATGGGCTGGCGGTGTCGTCGGCGCGCGTCACCAGCGGTTGAAAACACGAGCTCTGACAGTGTTCGTCGACGTTCCCATTCAAATAGTCGGTGCGGAGATACGGGGTCTGTTCTTCCACTCCGGGGGCGTACGGCGAGAACGCGCCCACCGGCTGCACGATCCCACGCGAGAGATCTTCAGAAAACAAAAGATATTCCGGAGCAAGCAGGGGAGGACCCCCGCCCTGAGCATGAGGCGGCACGATCACCTGCGAGCTCCAACCGGTCGAGGAACGCGTCGAAAGCGCCGATACTTCGCCGTTATAGCCCTGCGGTTCAGCTTCGGTCGGCTGACTCGCCGCATAGACCATCGCGTTCCCCGCAACAGACGCCTGAATGCCCTGCTTTCCGTAGCTTTCGTAGACAGGACCCGGGCCGTAGATCAAGGCGCCCTCCTTTTCCGGCGGCGTCACCATTTCATACTGGCGCCCATCCGGCAGCCTGAATTCACCGCCCACGGTCTGCGTGGTGAAGGACACCGGCCCACCGGCCACCCCTTCCACCGCGTTGCTCGCCACCAACCGGAACTCATAGGCAGTGCTCGCCAGCAGCCCCTGCACATGCACATCCAGCGCCACCCCCACCGCACCCGCGGGCAGGCTGCCGCTCCCCTCGGCTTCGGGGACCGGCTTGAAGCCGCCGCCCGCCGTGGCGTATTCGAAGACGTACGAGGTTTCCGCGCCCCCGGGGTTGACATGCGCCTCGAAAGTCGCGCTCGTGGACGCGACTTCGATCACAAACGCTTCTTCGACCTTCGGCGCTTCCGCGCCGGCCGCGAGCGCCGGGGCGGCGCTCAGCAACTGCGCGCCCGCCAGTCCATACAGCGAAACCAGCATCGTCAAGATCAACCGACGCGCAGCATTCATAGAACCGTCTCCTCCAAGTGAGAGGGGACGACCCCTCGATTACATGACGACGCCCCCACGGGCGCGAGCGACCGCAGAGCGATGTACCGGCGCAGGCCGAACAGCGGGTTCATCAGACGCGCGCACGAGGAGCGCGCGAGGCCGTGGGGATCCCCACCCCCCGCGTGGGTACCCACAATGCGGCGCGATAGCCCAACCCGTCCCCTTCCCCCCTTTGGGGGGTTCCGGGTGGCCCGCGACAGCGGGACGCAGGGGGGTTCCGGGGCTAGGCCGCTAGCCGAAGAGAGAGAGAGAGAGAGAGAGATGCGACAGCGCCAAGCTGGCGCATCTAGCATCACTTTCTCTGTGGGGTGCAATGACCCTCGACACGTTGATCCCTCTCGAACTCACGCTGAAACCAACTCCCTCATCGAAACGACCCGGTCCCTCTCCCTGGCAAACAACCCTGCCAGTACTCCCCTTGAAAAGGCCGGCCACAGAGTGGTCAGACCCAAACCGACTCCTATGTTTTGATCGGAGAAGAGGGACCGGCTTGCCGGGGGCACAGCCCGCAGGGCTGGGCCGGCCGACTTGCCACCCTCTTGATCCACCCGTTCCCTGAAGTCAGGACCCAAGGCACGTATGACTATAGACACCTATCGCCAACGTGTCAAGTCTCCAATCGTCTGCGGACCGCGGGGGGCCGAGATGGCACTCGCCGATCCCGGCTCGGGGTGTGATCTGGCTCAGGGGCCAATGAGGAGACTACGCGCGCCCTTCGGCTACAGGACGGGAGCCGCTCTGCGCACTAGAATGCGGGCATGACCGCCAAGGAATTGCTGCTCGAGAGAGCGCCCAGCTGGAGCGAGGACGAGGCTGAGGTCGCCCTGCGCGCCGTTGAGCACAGGCACGCGACGCAGGCCAGGCCGGGCGATATCGTCGATGATTGGGGGAACCTGTCCGCCATGACGCGGGCGTCCACAGCGCGGACCATGCGCCGGCTCGCCGAGGAAGAGGCCGCGGCGGGACACGACCCGTGGTGAGACGCGGAGAGGTCTGGTTATACGAGCCGCCCGACGAGAAGCGCCGGCCGGCGCTGATTCTTACCCGTGACGAGGACATCGACCGGCAGTTCGATGTGATCGCCGTACCCGTCACCAGCGCCATTCGTGGTTGGGACACCGAGGTCGAGCTGGGTGTCGCCGACGGCATGGACCGGGACTGCGTTCTCACCGTCCACAACGCCCTCTCGGCCGACAAGCTCTTCCTGACGAGGAGGATCACCACTCTCGGCTCCCACAAGATGACCGAGGTCTGTCTCACACTGGCCAAAGCTACCGGCTGCTGACGGCTCGTTGTTCGCGTTCGTCGGCCCGCCTCACAGGCTGCCGCGGCCGCGCAGCACCGCGTGGACCACGGTCTCCGTGGGGAGCTGCTCCTGCGTGCGTGCTTGCGTGTCCTTGAGCGTCGTCTCCCCCGCTCCCGCGCCGTCCTCGCCGCCACCGCCGACGATCGCCACGTAGCGGGCGCCGAGGCGCTCGGCGTGGCCGAGCTGGTTCTTCAGCGAGCGGCCGGCGAGCTCCATCTGCGCGTTCAGGCCCGCGCTGCGGGCGTCGTGCAGGATCTTGAAAGCGGCCCTGCTGGCCTGCTTGCCGGGCGGCTGGGCTTCCCACGATCCATCCCCCTGCCCCCTAATGATGGGGGCCCGCCCGCCCCGGGCCATATCCCTCCCCTCCTCAAACGCGATGTAGAGATCGATCGCCTGTGGCACATCCGCGGGCGCGTTGCTCGCCAGCATCGCCCGCTCCACCCCCATCGCCCAACCCATGCCCGGGGTTGGGGGGCCGCCGAGCTCCGCCACCAGGCCGTCGTAGCGGCCTCCTCCCCCCACGCCGCTCTGCGCTCCGAGCGCGTCCGATGTCAGCTCGAACACCGTGCGGGTGTAGTAGTCGAGGCCGCGCACGAGCGTCGGGTCGATCTCGTAGGCGATGCCCGCCTCGTCGAGCAGGGCCATCACCTCGGTGAAGTGGGCAGCGTCCTCGGGGCTCAGGTAGGCGAGCAGGCGGGGCGCCGTCTGCATCGTTGCGCGGGTGCCGGGGTGATCGGAGTCGAACGCGCGCAGGGGGTTCTGGTCGATCCGCTCGCGCACCTCGGGGGCGAGGTCCTCGGCGTGCTCGCGCAGGTGGGCCTGGAGGTGCTCGCGGTAGGCCGCGCGGGCCTCGGGGCCGCCGAGGCTCGAGAGGCGCAGGCGCACCTCCTTCACGCCGATTTCGTCGAGCAGCGTTGCGAGCAGCACGATCGACTCCGCGTCCACGGCCGGCTCGTTTGAGCCGAGCGCCTCCGCGCCGACCTGCCAGAACTGGCGCTGGCGGCCCGCCTGGGCGCGCTCGTAGCGGTAGAAGCTCGACAGGTACCACAGCTTCACCGGCTGGCGCAGCTTGTGCATCCCGTGCTCGACGTACGCGCGGCACACGGGGGCGGTGCCCTCGGGGCGCAGCGTCAGCGAGCGGTTCGAGCCGTCGGTGAAGGTGTACATCTCCTTCTGCACGATGTCGGTGGAGGCGCCCACGCCGCGCGCGAACAGCTCGGTGGTCTCGAACGTCGGCGTCTCGATCCGCTCGTACCCCGCGCCCTCCAGCAGCGCCCGCGCGCGGGCCTCGATGCGGGCGCGCGCGCTCGCCTGCTCGCCCCACACGTCATGGGTGCCCCGGGGGGCCTTCAGCTTCGGGGCGCTCACCGGCGGGACGGTTCGCCTGCTGCTGCCGGCGCCTGCGTGGAGAGCCGGATTGGCTGGCTGCCCTCGTCCGCGGCGTTCCCGGCCGCGGTGCGGAGCTCGGCGAGGAAGGGGTTGGTCTGCAGCTCGCGGCCGAGGGTCGTCACGCCCATGTGGCCCGGATACACCGCGCTCTCCGCGGGGAAGCGCTCCAGCAGCGTCCCGATCGACTGCTCCAGCGTGCTCCAGTCCCCGCCGGGCAGGTCCACGCGACCGACCGAGCCCTGGAAGAGCACGTCGCCGGAGAGCAGCGCCGAGGCCTGCTCCGGTTCCTCGACGGCTTCGGAGGCGCCGGGGGGAGCGCTCGGGGTCAGCGCGTACGTCACGTGCCCGGGGCTGTGGCCCGGCGTGAAGATCACCTCGATGTCGAGGCCCGCGAGCTGCAGGCGCTCGCCGCCCGCGACCGTGTGCTCGGGCTCCCAACTCTCGAACGGGCCGTACCCCTTGGGCACCCAGCGCATGATCTCGCTCAGCAGCGGGCGCTCGATCTCCGGGCAGTACACCGGGGCGCCGGTCGCGCGCGCGAGCGGGGCCACGGCCCCGATGTGGTCGAAGTGGCAGTGGGTGATCAGGATCGCCTCGATCTCGACACCCAGCGCCTGGGTGGCCGCGAGCAGCCGCTCGGGCTCTTCGCCGGGGTCCACCATCACCGCGCGGCCACTCGCCCGGTTGGGGGTGGCGATGTACGCGTTCTCCTGCACGGGCCCCACCGTGAACATGCGCACGTCGGGGGCGCCACTCATTGCGCTTGCGCCTTCGCCTTCGCCTCCGCTTTGGCCTTCGCCTTCGCCGCTGCTTTCTGGCGCTGGCGGCGTTTGAACATCCACACGTCGGTGTAGTAGCTGATCGGGATGTAGAACAGGAGCACGATCGGGAACAGCGCGATCGCCTCGTTGGAGTTTTTCAGCACGACGATCCCGATCAGCAGCATCAGGATCGCCGCCATCATCGCCCTTACGATCGCGCCCCGCCACGTGGGCGGGCGGTCGAGCCTGTTCAGCTTCTGCTCGCTCGCTTTCGCCTTCTCGCGGGCGGTCCCATTGCGCTCCGCGGCCGTCGGGGGGCGCCCCGTGCGCCCGCGCGACTCCACCATTCCGGCCGCGTTGCCCCGGTGCTTGGTCTTGCGCTTGGTCTGTGCCATCCCGCTACAAGCCTAGTGCCTTCTCGATCGTGTGGCGCGCGGGGTCGAAGCCGGGCATCGGCACGTCCCGCGGGAAGCCCTCCAGCGCCGCCGCTGGGGTGAGGCCGACGAGCTCCGCGCACGCCACGACGGCGTGCGCTTGCACCGCCTCCACCACGGTGCGCAGCGGCACCTCGGTTGGGCGCTCGATGTTCAGCGACACCTGCGGCCCGCGCGCCAGCGCCACCCCGAGCGCGCGCACGCCCGGCAGCCCCTCGGCGCCGCCCTCGCGGATCAGGGCCGCGATCCGGCGCGCGTCCGCCGCAGTGGCGGGGGGCATCAGCTCGAGGTTGAAGGCCACGAGCGGCGGGCGCGCGCCAACCAGGGCGGCGCCCGCGGTTGAGTGCGGGGCGGCGGGGCCGAAGTCCGGGGTCAGCTCTCCGCTGCGCATCCGCTCCGCCAGCGCCTTCACGCCGCCCCGGCGTAGCTCCGCGCGGGTGCGTCCCCCGCCCAGCTCGCCGTACAGAAACACGGGCACCCCGAGCGCGCCGATCTCCTCGGCGGCCACGAGCGCCTCCGCGCAGGCGGCGCCTCGCAGCTCGGGGGTGAGGTAGACCACAGGCACCACATCCACCGCGCCCACGTGCGGATGCTCGCCTCGCCCGTCGCCGATGTCCACGCGCCTCACCGCCTCGGCGGCGCCCGCGGCCAGCGCGCCCGCCAGCGAGCCCGGGCTGCCCGCGAGCGTGAGCACCGCGCGGTGGTGGTCGGTGTCACGGTGCACGTCCAGCAGGCGCGTGGCGCCGCCGGCTGTGAAGGCCGCGGCGATCGCCTCCACGTTCGCGGGGTTGCGGCCCTCGGAGACGTTGGGGACGGCCATCAGGGGGAGGGCGCTCAGCATTCTCGACGCAACATCTTGCCAGGGACGCGTCAAGGGTTTGGGGAGTCGGGCGCTCAGCGTCCACCAGGCAGCTGGGCGCTCAGGGGTCTGCGATGGTGGCCTGTTCGCGGATTGCGTGCTCGACTTCGCGGCCGCGGGGGGTGAGGCGCCAGGCGTTGGGCTCGCCGCGGGTGGGGCCACCGGTGCCGGTGTTCTCGATCAGCCCGAGGTGCTCCAGGCGCGCGAGGAGCTTTGAGATCTGGCCCTGGTCCTGGACGCCGGAGGCTTCGGCTACCTGGCGGTTGCTTGCGTCTTGGTGAGTGGCGATCGCGGCGAGGACGCGGACGGTGCGGTAGGTGAGGCGCATGTCGAGGCCCTCGAGCGGGTTGCTCGCCGGGCGTTGGGGGCGCGGGCGGGCCTGCGGCTCTGGCCTGGCGGACTCTTTGCTCGCGGCTGCGGGGCCCTGGTATGGGAGCACGATCATCGCCATCAGCGGGTTCAGCAATCGCAGCATCGGCTTTGGGTCCTGTTCGGCGAAGCGCGAGTAGAGGACCCCGAGGGCGCCACCGACTAGACCTTCGGCCGTCAGCCGCGTCGGGGCGAGACCGGCCCTCGCCTCGCGGCGGCCGGCGTCGATGGCGTCCACAAGCGCCGCGGTGATCTCCGCGCGGCGTCTCAACGCCTCGGGACAGGCGCTCAGCGTGTCCACGACGCAGAGGCCGCCCAGGCCCGGCTCGTCGTCGAGGAACTCGAGCAGGGCAGCGAGGCCCGCGCGGATCTGCTCGCGCCACCGCGCGGCGCCGTCCGTCGCGGAGCTTTTGCTCGTGGCGGACGTGGCCGCGCAGGCGCCGCCGCCGGCTGCTCGGGCCGTGCCAGCACCTCCCCCGCTGCTGTCGGCGCCCTCAAACGCCGGTAACACGCTTCTCGCGCCGCGTTCGATCGCGAGCTCCAACGCCGCCATGAAGCATGCGTCACGGTCCTCGAACATTTCGTAGAACGTTCTGCGGGAGACGCCCGAGCGCGCCACGATGTGCGCAACCGTGATTCGTGCAGCGCCGCGCTCCCTGGCAACCTCGACCAGCGCCGCGATCATCCGCGCGCGCTGGATGTCCGGGACGCCCATGCTGCCGATCCCCCCGGCCGCGGCGCCCGGACGGCCGCCGTGGAGCGAGGGGGCCGCCCCGCCCGGGGCATGACCGGTGCGACCGGACGCCGTGCCGCTTCGGCTGCCACGCCTGCGCACAGCCACCGCGCTCACCCTACACCCGCTTCTTCTTCTTCTGCTGCTGCTGCTTCTGCTTCGCTTTGCCCTTCTTCTTGTGGTGCGTTGCCTTCTTGCTCTTGGGACAGCCTGTGACCGCGATCTTGGTGCTCTGAGTGATCTTGGCGCCGTTCTGAGCCACGAATTCGGTGGGCATGATCAGTGTGCCCTTGCAGAGGTTGCCGTTCGCGGTCAATGCCGGGTACCTACGCTCGGGGAGCGTCAGTTCGAAGTTCGTGAAGGGCACGTCCGGGACCGTCGCAAACGTCGCGGTTGTGATCCCCTGTTTGCTGATGAACGTTTCGCCATGCACCTGGACCGTGACGCCGTCCTCGCCGATGAGGACGATGATCAGTTCGGGGTACTTCGCGCCGCCGTGCGAAACGAAGTACGCCGTGCCGGTCAACGGGCCGGCCAGCAGCGGTGTGCTGACGGTGGCGTTTCCGACCTGCGAGGCGACCGGGCAGCTCGCGGGGTCTTTCACGAACACCTGTTCCAAGCACGCCTTCTGCAACGTCCTCAGCGGCGAGGGTAGCTGTTTGGGCAGCGATACTTTGACCTGGGCGACGTTGGCCTCGACGCCCTTGCCTGCGACCGCCGGGAGTGTCAGGTTCACGTGCAGGCTCGCGCCTTCCACCCGCGAGGTATGCGCGGAGGTCGAGACTGAGAACCCCGGTTTGAACCCAAGCGACGCGCAGTTGGTTACCTGGAACGGGTCGGACACGCTCGCTGTGGCCCCTTCCGCACTGCTCAGCAGGCCGGTCAGCCGCAGCGGTTCGCAGTCGGTCGGATTGAAGGTGAACCCGGGCCGGTTGACCAGCACGCTGACGTGCTGGATCTCGAGCGGGATCCCGTCGATGATCGTCGGTATCTTGTATGGGCCTTCCGTATCGGTCGTGATCGTCAACCCCGCTGTCACAGGGTCCACTTCGATCTTGGCTCGCACCACCACTTTCCCGAGGTCGAACGGACCGGCCTTCGCCGGGTTCACGATCGAGAGGCCGAACGGCGCACCCTTGTACGGGCCGGTGATGTAGACCTTGCCGCCCCTGACGCTGTACGGGTCGCCACCCAGACCGACGCTGACGATCGTTTCCCCGATTTCGCTTTCCGGGCCACACGTCCCCGCGTTGGCCTGTTCTTCGCCGCAGAGCTTGACCGTCGATAGTGTCCCCGATAGCCCCAGCGGCATGTGCAACTGCACCGCCTGCAGGTCCTGTTCGCCATCGGCGCGGCTCATCGTCACCCGCAACGGGCTGAACCCGCCCGCCTGGACGCTCGTGGTGCCCGCCGCCAGCGACGGATCGAACGGCAACGGGCTGCGGCACGGGGTCCCGTCCGGACCCGAGACCACATCGAATTCCGAGTCCGATTCCACCATCAGCGCTTCCGACCACGGCGAGAAAGTCCCCACGGTCCTATAGGAGCCGCACGATGCCGGCATCCCCAACGGCGCCCTGTCGCCGCCGAAGAAGTGCAGTTCGATGTCTTCGAAGGGAGCCTCCGGCAGGAAATCCGCTGCGGGCTCGCCCTCGTACCGCGGGTCGTTCGCGAACAGTGGGTCGCCTTCGAAGTACGTCGTCAACTGGCCCGTCACCGGGTTCTCGACGACTTCCCCGGCGGCCTTCACGCGCACGCCCGACACCGGGTCTTCGGCATACACGTACAACGCGACCAGCGACCCGAACGGGTTGGCGTCCTGCTCCGCCAGATAGGCCGCGCCCTCCAGCGGGTTCGCCAGCAGCGGCGTCGTGACCTTCACCGTCGCGACCTTCGACGCTTCAGGGCACGCCACCGCTTCTGCGCTCTGTAGCCCTATCTGTTCCTCCGAGCATGCCAGCAGACCGTCGGCCGCGGACGGGTTCAGCGCCACGCCTGCGGGCAGCGCCACCGACAGCCCCTTCACGTCCGACTCCGCCAGCCCCGCCGGGTTCAGATCGGTTTCCTGCGGCACATGCTCGTCGACCGTCAACCCTGTTGGGGTGCTTCCTTCCTGCCCATCCGGCGTCACCCGGATACTCGGCGAGAACGGCAGTTGGTTGCAGCCGTCCATCCCGACCGGCCGTCCCAGATTATCTTTGAAGGTGTATTCCATCCCGGAGAAGACGCCCACTTCCTCCCATGAGTCCGCTTCCACGCTCGTATGCACGGGACCAGTGCAAGATGTCGGGAGTATCAACAACGGCGGTGGCCTCTGCTCATCGACAGCCACGCACGGCGCGGCGCTTTCGAGCGACTCCAGGCAGTTGTATCCCCGGACGGAGTCGTGACGTGGATCGCCCGGCACGCCCCAAAACGTCACACGGCTGGAGACAAACCCCACAAGCTCCGTAATGTTCGGCACTGTGACCGTCACCCCATAGTCGCTGCCAGTCCGTATCGACGTATCGAGATAAATCGGAACACCATTAGCAAGGAAGCCAAAGCGCGCCGGTTCCCCCCGCGACGGCACCAACACGAACAACGGCGACGTGAACGTGGCCTGCGGTTCCTCGCCGAGCGGCAACGTGGCGATCACCGACGCCACCCCGATCACCGTGTCGTCCGGGCAGGCATTCTGCGCCTGCAAAACATTTGTGAACTCGCTCAGAGGACACTCCGGGAACGCACTGGGATTGGCAAGCAGACCCGGCGGCAGGTTGAAACGCAGGTCCTTCACCGACCGGGGAGGCGTCTTTGCCGCAGCCCCCTGATTCAGCGCTAGTATAGTCGTCAGCTGGAACGGGTGCGAGCCCGCCTGGGTATCTGGCGAGCCATCCGCATTTTCCGGACGCATTTCAAACTGGTCCACCCCGAACCGCGTCGGTGCCGCGCTGACCGTTATCGGACGGGCGATCGATTCCGCCCGAGACCCCCCGCCGGAGACGTTGGCTTCGATCTCTTCACCCGATTCCGCCGAATCAGAGACCGCGACCTGGATCACCATTTGAATATGACTATAAGCCGTGGGAAGAAAGACCGACGCAAATATTTCAGGCACAGTGCATGTGACTTCCCCAGGCTGGGTTTGACAGAGGAGCTGACCGAAAACTGAACGCAGTTCTCCCAGTCCAACGCCGAGACCAAGCAGGACCCCCGTCGCAGTCAGGCCTTTCGGCAGCTTGGCGTTCACGACCACCGGCGAGGAGGCGCTCACGGGCGCGTCCCCGCGATCTTCCGCCAACACCGAGATTTCGCCTTCTCCTCCGGGCAACAGGTTCTTCGGCAACGACGAAGAGCTCAGACGCAGCCATGGCGTGCACGATTCGCAACTGACTTCCGCCGACGCCATGCTCGTACCCGCCGCGGTGACCAGCACCATCCCCGCCACCGCGACACCGAGGACACGCCTCATTCTCTTGAGCTTGCTTTTGGTCATGCCTCTCTCTCCTCCCCTTTAGCGCCTGGTCCCGGCGGACAGGCTCTTCCCAACTCGTGAACCCTTCGTCCTGTAACGTCTCCTGGCCAGCGACTCACACGTCGCTCGCCGCTTCCTGGGCTTCTTGCGGCACTCCCTCAACGCCCTCGCGAGCCTCAGCGCCCGCGCTCCTGACCTGGGCGTGACCGCCAGTGAGGAAACCGACGCCGCAACGTTGCCGTTGCCCGAGAACGTCTCGCTCGCCGGTTCCCCGAACACCGACGGCTGCGGCGTCGGCGTCGGCTTGCACGAATCCCCCGTCGCGCACGGTGGCAACACAAGCGCCGGCGGCGGCGCACACGGCGAAGCCGCGGTGCATTCATGCGCGTCATACACATCCATGCTCGAATCCTGATCCTGCGGCGAGAGCTGCGACAACGTCGTGAAGAACACATCCCCCCCAGTTTCGCTCGCGCCCATGAACGCCGATTCTTCGGGGGAAGTCCCCGCCGAGATCAAACCGACACAGCCACCCGCGCTCTCGTTATACACCACACTTGCGCTCCGGCCATAGCCAGGACCCTGACAGCTCCCCACCCTCGCAGGCTCATACTCATACACGTCCTCCGTACCATTAACATCCCCCGGCACGAGCGCATCGTTGGCATTGAAGAACAACCGTCCACTATTCGACAGGTATCGGGCTTGCGACAATGCATCACCGAGGTTGGTGGAGGTCCACCCTGGGATGTTCGAGGCCACCCACCGTTCCTGCCAGTTCCGGGCATAGTCAACGATATTGAGCTCGAGGGAGTTACCCTCGTGTAATCCCACCGGCCGCGCGCCGGTGGGATTACACGACGCGCACACCAGACCGCCCGTGCTCGCGTCATACAGGAAGACCTCCTCGTCGGGTACATCGCTGTTCGCGTCGCGGTTTTCATACCCGGTAAGGCTCCTCTCCGACATGAACGCCAGATACTGGCCATTCGGCGAGACACGCGAAGTCATTTGGGCAAGATCGTCGCTATTGCCATGAGCGCCCCAGCTCGGGCTGTCTTCGTCGGACAGGGCAGCGATGAGATGCGGCGCCATCCATTTCCCTGTCGCTTCGTCGTAGTGCACCACGTAGAGGTTGCACAATCCATTGGCAAGATACCCGCAGTTCGCCGGCTCGGCGCCGCGGTCGGAGCCGTCACCGAGAACGCCATCGGCGGCAAAGTACACATAGGAGCCGTCTTCGCTCGCCCCGATCACGCTCTGGGTACCGGCGCTTTCACCCGCATTTTCATCGACCGTCAGATCGGTCACCTTGCCTGCCAACGGCTCGCCGCTGCCGCTCGTCACTTCGAACACCTCGAGCGCGCCACCGGCCGTAAAGAAAATCCTCGAGTCTTCGCTACTGGCGATCTGGTACCCTCCTTCCCCCACTTCGACAGCATCTTCGACCACCGTGCTGCGCAGGTAGATACGTCCGTTGCCCGCCAGAACAACGCGCGAGCCATCGGTCGAGACCGCCCCCCTGACACCCGCAAGCGAATCTTCGCCGATGTACCGCAGTTGCCCTTCCTTCCACTCATAGAGCCCACCGTTGGTCCCCGCAGTCAAGCCAATCTCAGAGGAGAGGAAGACCTCGCTGAAGTCGGGGTCGGCCCCAGCGAATTCAAACCCGGGAACTCCCTTACCGTTACCTCCGAATTTGACGCCCGGCGGCACGTTCGCGGCGGAGACCAGCGCTTCATATTCACCGTCAGCCTTGCGCAGATAGCTTGTCTTTTCCGAGCCCGCCGGCAATGGCGACAACGGCGTATGGCCATCCGGTTCCACAAACCCCAGCGACAGATCCGAGGAAAAAAGCTTGTATTCAGAGGAATGCCCAACCGCGATGAAGCCGGGCCCTTCGTGAGGCGTGGAGATGTCCTGCGTCGTCCAAAGACCTGGGGCACTCCGAGTCGAGAAGACCTGTGTCAATTCAGGCGTATAGCTGCCAGCCGGATTGGCGACGAACGGCGCCGTCGCCGCGTAGGTGATCGCAGCTCCGTTTTCGGCAGCCTGAATGTCGGCACCGCCTACCTTGCCAAGCCCGAGCAGCCCGGCGCCCTGCTTGTTGGGCGGCGTGACCATTTCCCACTCGCGGCCGTCAGGCAGCGTTAACTCGCTGCCGACAGCCTGAGTCGTGAAGGTCTGATCCGAATCTTCTTCGGTCACCGTTTCGCCACCGAGCTCGCCGACCGCGACGACGCGGTAGTGATAGAGCGTGCCCGCCTCAAGGCCCTGCAGATGCACGCTCATGCTCAGGGCGCCTCCGCTGGAGCCCAGGTTGAGACCGGGCGGGGCGGGCAGGCTGCTGCCGTATGCGGCGCTCGTGCCATACTGAAAGTAGTAGGTCGTGGAAGCCCTGTTGGGGTCGATCGTGGCGTCCAGCGTCGCCGACCCAGAGGTCACACTCGACGCTGACTGCGATTCGATGCGCGGACCGGCTGTCGTGAATTCCCGATCCTGTGAGGCTTCGCCCGGATTCGTGCCGTTGACGTTGCTCGCCTGCAGTCGGTAGTGGTAGGTCGTGTCGGGCTGCAGCCCCCTCAGCACTGCGGTCACCGCGACCGGGCCGTCGCCGTTTGCGACGCCTTCAGGTTCACACGGCGCGACTTTCCCGAAGGCCGTGCTCGTACCCCATTCAAAACGGCACTTCGCTTCGCCGGCTTCATCCGGGTCGACCGTGCCGTTGAGCGTCGCGCCTCTCAACTCAAGATTCGAGGCCGCGCCCATGGCGACGTCCGGGAGCACGATGTCCGGGCCGAAGACATCCACCACACCAGAGGCATCGGCGACGTAGAGATCGCCGCTGGAGGGGTCCACCGACACAGCCTGGGGACGGCCGAACGGGCCGGCGGGCGTGCCGTTGACTTTGCCCAGGTATTCTTCCGAGTCCGAAGCATTCAGCTCATATACGGCGCGTTCGGAAGCTTCGAAGCCCGCAGGATTGACGACATATAGGCGGTTGCTCGAGTGATCCAACCCCACAAACACTTGGCCACCATAAGCCGGATTGAGGAAAAACCCCCTCGGCGTGCCCGCCCCAGACCATTCCGGCGGAACCAAGCTGCCCAGCGAGTCGAATACCTTCACCACACCGAGATTGTCAGCGGACGCGACATATGTGTCCCCGCTCAATTCGTTGACCGCCACGCTTGTCCCCCCGAAGCCGGTGCTGAGCTGAGAGACGTACGTACCCGAAGCGCTGAAGAGATCTACCACGCCGCCTGTTAAATCGGAGACATACAGCTCTTCGGTCGACTGATCGAAAGCCAACCCTGCGAGGAGAGTGAACGGGCCGCTCACGGGCGCGCTCGGCGGCGTTCCCGTCAGCTGCGAAAGATATTCCCCCGACGAGCTGAACACATCCACCACGTTCAGGACGCGATCGGAGACATAAATCTCCCCCGTCGAGTTGTCCACAGCGACGCCCACAGGTTCGCCAAACGCCCCCGCGGGCGTCCCCGTCAACCGCGCGCCTTCGACATAGGGCTCCACCGCTGAGAAGTCCAACGGCACGCCGGCGGAGCTGAACCGATCCACGACGCGATCGCCACCGTCGGCGACGTAGAGATCGCCCGCCGGGCCGACCGTCAACGCGGTGGGATCGCCGAAGCCCGTCAACTGCGAGAGGTACTGATGGGAGACCACAGCCATCGCCGACGCACCCGACAGCGCCAACACACCAGCCACCACGCAGAGCGCCACCAACACCAGCTTACGAGCGTTCATCGAACCATCCCTCCTCGAGATCGGAGGGGCAACCCCTCGATCGCTGAATAACCGTGCGCCGAGGGGCGCGAAGACACAAAGAAACCCCAGGCGACCGAGGCAGGACATATCCCACTCTGCGCGTGAGCCACTGGGAAAGGACGCGAACGCCCGCCCCTTCCCTCCCCCCGCGGGGGGTACCGGCGGCCCGCCGAAGCAGGACGCCAAAGACGTCTAGAGGCTAGACGCCAACCCGAAGAGAGAGAGAGAGAGAGAGAGAATGCGACAGCGCCATGCTGGCGCATCTAGCATCAGTCTCCACACGGGGCGCAACGACCCTCGACACGTCGATCCCTCTCAAACTCACGCGAAAACCAACTCCCTCATCGAAACGACCCGGTCCCTCTCCCTGGCAAACAACCCTGCCAGTACTCCCCTGCAAAGGCCGGCCGCAAAGCGGCCAGACCCAAACCGACTCCTATGTTTGACCGGAATAGAGGAGCCAGGCTCACCGACCTGCAGCCGGCGGCACGACCCTCCAGACCCACCCCGTTCCCTGAAGTCAGGACCCGAGGCACGTATGACTATAGACACCTCCCGCCAACGTGTCAAGTCCCCAATCGTCTACAGGCCGCCGCGCGGCCTCGGGCCTCAGTTTCTACAGCGCGCCGCGTCCCCGCAGCACCGCGTGACTGAATCAAATACGCGCCAGCACCAGGCCCGCGGCGAGCAGCACCATCGCCAGCGCGCACGCGCTGAGCGCGCCCTCAGCCGGGGCGGCGAGGCGGGCGGCGTCGAGCGGCACCACGGTGCCGTCCGCCAAGCGCTGCTCGCCTTCCACGGAGACGGTGCGCCGGCGCAGCTCGCGCACGGGGGTGCTGAGGCGCCGCTGGGCGATCGTCATCATGAAGCAGCCCACGGCGGCGAGCACCGCCGCGACGCGGAGTTCCAGCGCGTTGACCCAGTAGCCGGTCAGCGCCGGGAACGCTCCCCACGAGGCCGCCAGCCAGAAGGCTGTGTGGAAACGGCCGCCAAACCACTCGAGGTTGTAGGCGAGCACGATGAACACCCCCGCCGCCACGAACGGGATCAGCGTCAGCGAGATCGTCACCGCCCCCACCACCCCGATCGCCACCGCGCCCGCGAGCGAGAGCGCCGCCATCGCCACCAGCGTGCGCCTCGAGAGGTGGGTGCCGAGCGGTCGACCGTTGAGCTCGTCCAGCACGTGCGCACAGACGCCCACGCCGAGCAGGAACGCAGCGAGCGTCGCCAGCAGCCGCCCGCCGTACAGGTGCGGCGCGACCGCCGCCCCGATCGCGACGTTGGCGAGGTTCCAGGCGGTATAGGGCGGGTGCAGCACCGTCACGAGATCGCGCCATCCTCCCGGGCGCAGGGCGTAGAAGGCGGGGCGGTCAAGCGGCTTGGGGACCGATCCCGGCGTGGAAGCCGTCTCAGTGGGCATCGCCGCGTCCGTCTCCAGGTGGGCTGGCCTTCACGCCGGCCGCGCCCCGCGTGCCCCACATCACCACGCCCCCGCCGAGGCTCATGCGCCTGACCTGAACCCCCTCGATCCCCGCGTCACGCCACAGCTGCACGACCCGCTCAAGCGGGAAGCGCTCATAGAAGTCGGGAATGCTGTGCGCGAGGAAGCGCCCCGTTGTAAACCACTCGCGCGAGAAGAGCCGCCCCAGCGCCGGTAGGCCCACGTGCGTGTACAGCTGCCACGCGGCGCGCCACAGCGGATTGGGGGGCACCGCGAACTCCAGCATCGCGATCCGGCCCCCCGGCCGCACGACGCGCGCGAGCTCCACGAGCGTGGCCGCGGGGTCATCGACGTAGCGCAGCAGGTACGTGAACGTGAGATGGTCGAACTCCGCGTCGGCGAACGGCAGCTGCTCGGCCTCGCCCTCCAGCAGCGACACGCGCGCCGCGAGCGCGGGGTCGCGCGCCAGTCGCGCCCGCGCGCCCGCGAGCATCCCCGGGCTCTGGTCGAGCCCGACCACCGTGCAGCCGTAGCGGCGCACTAGCTCCTGGGCGACCATCCCGGTGCCGGTCGCCACGTCGAGCACGCGCTCGCCCGGCGCCGCGTCGATCGCCGCGACCATCGCCCGCCGCCAGCGCGGGTCCTGGCCGAAGCTCAACAACGTCGCGACGCGGTCGTAGTTGCGCCCCAGTGGCGCGAACAGCTCGCGCGTGTGGGGTTTGCGGCCCAGCTTGCGCTGCGCTGCCCACTCGCTTGCAGTCACATGGCGAAGACTACAGTGGCCACATCGTTGCTCGGCAAAAATGTCGATTCGGTGCGCATCCGTTCGACGTATGGTCAGAGCCGTATAGAACCTCCGCGACACCGACCGGAGGCCGGCGACCAACCACGACCACAAGGAGCAGCGCGATGCGATTCATGATGATCATGATCCCGAGCCCCCGGGCGCAGGAGAACTGGGAGCCCAAGCCCGAGGACGTAGCGGCGATGAGCAAATACAACGAGCAACTCAAAGAGGCCGGCGTGCTGTTGACGCTCGACGGCCTGCACGAGACCGGCAAGGGCGCGCGCGTCGGGTTCGCCGGCGGCAAGCCGAAGGTCACCGACGGGCCGTTCCCGGAGGCGAAGGAGGTGATCGGCGGCTACTGGATGATCGAGACGCCCTCCAAGGAGGAGGCGGTGGCGTGGGCCACGCGCTGCCCGGCGGCCGACGGCGACGTGATCGAGATCCGCCAGGTGTACGAGATGACGGAATACTCGCCGGAGGTGCAGGCGGCCGCGGCGGAGTAAGGGCACGCGGAAGAGATTTTTTGGGATCGTCCGCGCGGCGCAGCTGCATCCCGTTCGCGCGAGGGCTGGGCCTCCATGCCCAGCAACGAGGCTGCCGCCACGCCCGGGCGCGGGCACGGAGGCCCGCACCCATCACCTCGTACCTCAGACCCCGCGCGGACGATCCCCAAATACGACCCCCATCCTGGCCGGTCGGCCAGTATGATTCGAGGCCCCCTCAGCGAGAATGGAGGCACCCAATGGCAACGGCAGAGAGCTTCGGCGTGCAGAGCATCGACGTGAGCAGCCTCGACCTGGACGAGGTGCTGGTGACCGACAGCCCGCTGTGGGAGGACGGCCCGCCGCACGAGCTGTTCGCGCGGCTGCGGGGAGAGTGCCCGGTGCACTTCACCAAGCGGATCACCGAGTTCCCCGAGGAGGCCGGGTTCTGGTCGGTCACGACAGCTGAGGACGTGCTCGCGGTGAGCCGCGACTGGAAGACGTTCTCCTCCGAAAAGGGCGGCGTCACGGGCGTCTCAGCGGTATTCCCGCTGGAGCTCGTGCGGGCGATGTTCATCGGCATGGACCCCCCCAAGCACGACCGCATCAAGGCGCTCTTCCAGGCCGGCTTCACGCCCAAGCGGATCGCCGCGCACGAGCAGACGATCCGCGAGATCGTCACGCGCGTGCTCGACGGCGTGGCCGGCAGGGAGACGTGCGACCTCGTCAACGACGTCGCCCAGCCCGTGGTCGCCCGCGTGATCGGCAGCTTCATGGGCATCTCCGAGGAGGACGACGTCGCGTGGGCGCGGCTGATGAACGCCACGCTCGGCGCCAACGACCCCGACCTCAACCCCGACGGCATCGAGGGCGCGATCGCCAAAGAGGTGCCCGAGATCTTCGCCCGCTGCGGCAAGATGATCGCCGAGCGGCGCGAGCACCCTACGGAGGATCTGACGAGCGTGCTGGTGCACGCCGAGATCGACGGCGAGCGCCTGGAGGAACACGAGATCGTGATGGGCTTCTTCCTGCTCGTCGCCGCCGGCAACGACTCCACGAAGGCGACCTACTGCAGCGGGATGCGCGCACTGATGGAAGACCCCTCCCAGCGCCGGCAGCTGCTGGACGACCCCGCGCTGATCCCCAGCGCCGTTGAGGAGTCGCTGCGGATGTTCCCCGCGTTCGCGCACTTCCGGCGCACCGCCACCTGCGACGCCGAGATCGGCGGGCAGCCGGTCAAGGAGGGCGACAAGGTGATGATGTGGTACACGTCCTCCAACCGCGACGAGACCCGCTACGAGAACCCCGACGCCTTCGACGTCACCCGGAACCCCGAGCACCAGGCGTTCGGCGCGGGCGGCCGCCACTTCTGCCTCGGCACGGCGCTCGCGCGCATGGAGCTGCGGATCCTGCTGGAGGAGACGCTGCGCCGCTTCCCGGCGATGGAGATGGTCGGGCAGCCGACGTTCGTGCAGTCGCCGTTCCTCAACCAGCTGAAGACGCTGCCGGTGCGGCTGCGGGATAGGGGCGACGCCGGAGCGCGGTAGGCGCGCCGCTTTGCCCCAAAGCCCTCAGTACGGGCAGCCCAGCGTCCAGTGCTTCAGGCTGCCGGCCGATGACGGGGCGTGGCGGGTGAAGCGCAGCGTGACCTTGTCGTACACGCGCAGGCCGGCTTTGCAGGTGCGCGTGCCGTTGGCCCTCACGGCGACCGGGTAGCGGACGAGTTTGCCACTGGCGCAGTTGGGGGTGCAGGTGTTCGTCTCGAGCGTGCCGGTGGCCAGGGCGCTGGTGCCCCCGAAGCTCGACCAGCGCAGTCCGGTGAGGACGGTGTTGGCGTCGGCGCAGGTGAGCGTCACCGTCTTGGGACGGCTGCTGGCGCTGGTGCAGTTGGTGATCTTGATGGTGGACGTCGCGGAGGCGCTGGTACCGACCACGGCGATCAAGGCCGTAACCAGGATTCCGCCGATCAAAACATATCTATTGAGGAGTCCCATCGCGCAATGATTGCACAGATGCGCAATGCCACGTACCTGCCCATCGGATGCCTGCGCATGTCCCTGTCGTCAATCACTCGATGATCCTGCCGGCGCGGCCTGCCCCGCGGGAGGGTGGGTCCCCGCGACGTGCTGGAGACGGCCGAGCACGTCGGTGGTGGGAGCGACCTTCGCATTCTCGTAGTCAGAGAGCCGGGAAGCCGAGGTGCCGGCCTCACGGGCGAACTGACGCAGCGTCATGCCGGTTTGAGCACGCCACGAGCGAATGCGCTCGGCGTACTCGGCCCGCCCCCGCATGGCGACCTCCTCCCGGGCTTTGCGAATCACGTTTGCCATCAGCGCGTCGACGCCGTAGTGCTCGCCCCAGGCCACCACGGTCTCGGTCGTGCGCGCGGCAGGACCCCAGGGATTGCGCCGGATTGCGTTGGCGAGGTGACGCCAATCGGACAGCGAGCCGCGGTCGATTACCGTCTCGATCGCCTCTGCCGGCCACAGGTTGACCGGCGCTCTCGGATCGAAGTCGAGGTTGCGAAATTGCACGGTCATCGCGCCATCCTCTCCGCGAGGTCGGCGAGCACCGCCTTGACCGTGGACCACTCCTGCCAACGGGAATCCAGCGCCTTGTAGCTGGCGAGCTGTGTGGTGACCTCGGCATCTCGCGGCCGGGGGTCCGCCAGCTGCTTGACGAGCTGCGTGACCACGGGCTCCGGCCGGCGGTTGATGTCGGCGTAATAGGCATCGATGCCGCGCAGCACCGCGGCCGCCTCGTCGAGCCCGATGCTCTCCGCGAGGGCCGCGATGTCGAGGTAGTCCCGGGTCTGATTGCGGCTCAGGGCAAGCCACGCCTTGATCCGCAGGATCTCAGCCGCGGTTGGTATGAGGAGCCGTTTGCCCTGTACGTCAATCTCGGTGGTCTCCAGCGGCCGGCTGCGCAACAACTGCCGCACGCCGGTCTCGATACCCCCGAGCTCGCCCAGGATGATCTTTCCCGGCTGGGCCTTCGCCGTCGACCAGTCGCCGAGCGCTTCGAGGTTCTCCAGAATCGAGTCGAAGCGCTCCGTAAGGTCTGCCACGACGTGGTCGTGATCGAGCGACTCCCGATGGTGAGCATGGAGCGCCGCCGCGGACCCTCCGACTAAGACGGCGCCCGGAACCAGTGCCTGCAGCTGGGTGGCCTTCTCCAGGACTTCCTGTAGGGTTGGCTCCACGAGGCAATGTTATCAGATCAGGAAACAACTCCTCCTGCTGCTCGCGGCCTGTGTGGTTGCGGCCGTTCGAACACCCAGCCCTCAGCGCCACGCCTCGATCCGGTTGTCGCCGGTATCGGTGACCCACAGTTCGCGTTTGGAGTTGACCGTCAGACCCGCTGGATAGCTGAGGCTGAACTGGCCGGCTCCCGAGCCTTTCGACCCGAACTGCAACAGATATTCGCCTCTGGAGTTGAGCTCCTGCACTCTGTCGTTGATGGTGTCGGTGACCCACACGTTGCCGTTGGCGTCCACGGTGAGCCCATATGGCCTGTCGAATTGCCCGTTCCCCGCACCTTCGGAGCCGAGCTCGGCCACATATTCCCCTTGTTCGTTGAACTCCGCGATCCGGTTGTTTGTCCAGTCGGCTACCCACACATTCCCATTCGGGCTCACCGCAACGCCCTCCGGCTGTTCGAGCTGACCCGCGCCGGAGCCTTTCGAGCCTACCGTTTTGACGTAGGTTCCTTTTTCGTTGAACTCCTCGACGCGTCCATTGTATGTGTCGGACACCCATATGTTGCCGTTCTTGTCGACGTCGATGCCTTCGGGGAAGTCGAATTGCCCGTTCCCCGATCCTCCCGAGCCAAATTTTTTCTGGTATTCGCCTTTTTCGTTGAACTCCTCGACCCGGTCGTTGCCGGTATCGACCACCCAGATGTTGTTCCCCGCGTCCACCGCGAGCGCCGCCGGTTCTTCGAAGTGCCCTGCGGTGGTCCCTTTCGAGCCAAACGCTTTCTGGTATTCGCCTTTTTCGTTGAACTCCTCCACGCGGTCGTTGTCGCTGTCGAGCACCCACAGGTCGCCTTTTGAGTCGACCGCAACGTCTCCCGGACGGTTGAACTGGCCGTTGCCGGTACCTTCGGAGCCGAACGAGCTCACGTACGCCGGCGTGGGACCGGGAATGCTCCACTGCTCGATCCGATTCTCGCTGGAGTCGGTGACCCACATCTTGCCGCGCCACGCTTCTTTGGCGCTGATTGCGAGGCCAACGGGATAGCTGAATTCGAACTGATTCAACCCTGTGCCTTTTGTCCCGAACTGAAGGACGTATTCGCCCTTGGAGTTGAACTCCTCCACCCGGTCGTTGTGCGTGTCTGCGACCCACGCGTTTCCGCTGGCGTCTACGCCGATCGCGTACGGCCTGCTGAATTGGCCGTTCCCGCTCCCTTCGGACCCTAACTGAGTGACATATTCACCTTTTTCGTTGAACTCCTCCACCCGGTTGTAGACCCAGTCGGTCACCCACACATTGCCGTTCGGCCCGATCGCCACACCCTCCGGTTCCCCGAACTGGCCGGTGCCCGACCCTTTCGACCCGACCGTTTTCTGGTATTCGCCTTTTTCGTTGAACTCCTCGACGCGGGCGTTGCCCGTGTCGGAGACCCATACGTTCCCGTGCGAGTCGATCGCGATGCCTTCAGGCGTTTTGAACTGGCCGTTGCCCGACCCGGCCGAGCCGAAGGCTTTCTGGTATTCACCTTTTTCGTTGAACTCCTCGACGCGCGTGTTGCCGGTGTCAAGCACCCACACGTTCCCTTTGGAGTCGATCGCCTGCGCATCCGGTGCGCTGAGCTGTCCGTTGCCGGAGCCTTTCGAGCCAAACGCTTTCTGGTATTCGCCTTTTTCGTTGAACTCCTCGACGCGGTCGTTGCCCTGGTCGAGGATCCAGACGTTGCCTTTGGAATCGACCGCCGCTCCACCGGGGTGTTTGAACTGGCCGTTGCCGGAGCCTTCCGAGCCGAACGAGCTGATGTACGCGGGCGGGCCGCCAATCGTCGTGAACGTGCCGTCTTCGCCATAGCTCGTGCCGGAGCTGTTGGTTGCTGCGATCCGGAAGTGGTAGGTGGTGCTTGCCGTCAGCCCGGTCAGACCTTTGCTCACTTCCACTTTGGTCGTGCCGGAGCCGGCGCCGACTTCCATGGTTTTCGACCCGTACGACGTCGTTGGTCCGTATTCGAACACATATTTTGTTTCCTGGCCGTTTGGATCGACAGCCCCGTGCAGCGTCGCTTCGGTTTCGAGGACCCCGGTCGCCGCCTGCGTTTCCACGGTGGGCTTGTAAATGGTCGTGAACACCTCGTCGCTTCCATAGGAGGTGCCGTCGCTGTTCGTGGCAACCATTCGGAAGTGGTATGTCGTGCCCGGCGAGAGACCGCTGACGGTTCTATGCTCGTCGGATTCGCCCGTACCCGACCCGGCGCCTTCTTTGCTGGTTTTCGATCCATACGAAGGCGTCGTCCCGTATTCGAAATAGTACTGTGTTTCCAGGCCTTCCGGGTCGACGACGCCCCATAGTCCCGCTTTTGTTTCCGTGATTTCTTTGGCCGGGCTGGTTTCCGCAAAAGGCTGGCCAGTGGCGAGCGTGGTAAACGCCTCGTCGACGCCATAATACTTCGTGCCGCCGGGGTACCTCGCGACGATGCGGTAGTGGTATGTGGTGCTCGGCGATAGGTTGATCATGGTCCTGCTCTCTTCCACCACGCCCACGCCCGAACCAGCACTCGTTTCCGCGGTCGAGTTACCGTATTCAGTTGTTTTTCCGTATTCGAAATAGTAGTCCGTTTCATCACCCTCCGGGTTCACCGTCCCATTTATCGTGGCCATCGAAGTCCGCACCGCGGTCGCCGACTTCGACTGCACGACCGGGTACTGTTCGGTTTTGAATTCATGGTCGGCGCCGGTTGCGAGGCCGTGTTTGGTTTTCACCATCAGCCGCCAGTGATAGACCGTATGCGGCTGCAGTCCGGTGATGTTGGGGGATACCCGGATCGCCGCCCAAATCGGTTCGATTTTGGATTCCGTCGTTTTCGCTTCGTACGACGTGGTTTTCCCATATTCGATCCAGACGTGCGCTTCCTCGCCGCAGGGCTCGGCCTGGCCAACGGGCGTCGCGGAGTTCGGCTTGATTTCTTCGACCTTTTCTTTTTCCGTGGCGGTGAGCGGGCCTATTTCCAGGAGGCCGGGGCTGCTGTCTTCCAGCTCACAATGGTTCTTTGAGTCGTCCCACAGCTCAGTCACCCAGTGACCATTCGACAGCCGCTGCGCACCTTCTTCCTCGCAGAGATCGGCAACCTCTTCACCAGTTTCCCCCGGTTTCGTACGCCAGCCCGCGTGTTCTATCCTCGGGTTAGGATCAGTAATACTCTCAGCATACTCATGTGACAGAACCCAGGACGTTGCGATATCTGCATTGTATTTCTGTTCACCACCGTCTGCTGCATAGTCGGTACAAGGTTCGTATTTTTTCCCCCCTTCTTCAGTTTTTTCGTCAAAGGGTGGGTCCCCCTCATACGGAACGAATGCAAGTGCTTCAGCCTCTCCAACTGGCCCAAATTCTTTGTGATAACCGCAGGATGTCTTTGCAAAGCCAGCTTCGTACGTCGAGCCAGGGGCCGTCAGCACAATGTAGGTGACCGGATAGAGGCCCTGACCACCTTCGTATTCTTCCGCCTCTTTCGCAATCGCTTCGGCGTTGACGTTGGCCGGTGCGGCGACGCGATTGTCTTTCACGTTCATGTAGCCCGTTGGCCCTTCGTTCCAGATCGGGCCGAGCGGGCCACTGTACTGCGATAGCAGCTTCTCAAAGCCAGATCCCGGTAGACCGTTGAACATGTATTCGAGTTCTTCTCGCAGCGTATTGCCCACTTCGGTCGTCTCCCAATTCTTCCCCCAGAAGATGAGAGCCACATTTGGGTGGCTCTGTACCGGACCACCGAAGTATTTGAGCTTTTCTTCGGCAGACGGTGCCAGAGCTTTTTCTTCGAGTCCGCCACCACTCGCTGAACTCAGAATGCCCGTCGACCTCGGATCGAAATGGACACCTTGATTCACCGCCCATGTCGGTATGGGCGCGCCCGGCGGAAGTCCGTCGATCGACGATTCGGCGAAGGCAGCGGTTGCACGCAGCAGCACGGCGAGCGTGGCCACCATGAACACTATCCAGCGCGCGAGGCGAGTGCCCTCGGGTCTATGCACCAGTCGATGATCGGTCATGCATTCCCCCTATGGAAGCGTGCGAGGGTACCTCGGATTTACCTCTCGCTCCCGTTCGCGTTGCAGAAACTCAGCCCTCGGTCTTACAGCTAGCTGACTGATTACCACGACAATATCATTCTTCCGAAGAAGAATATATAACCCTACGGGTGATCTTTGGGTGAGAAAATGGGCGAGGAGCCCACAGATCAGCGCAGCGTTTGCGATGTGGTCGTCGTGACGAGCCGGCCGGTTCCGTCGTGAGCGGTGGCGGTGAGAATCGCTGTCGCCTGCCGCCACCGATGGATAAGCGCATCCAGAGTCCGCCTGTGCCCTATGAGGCACACGGTCACCGTGGTCGTCTTGCCCGCCGTAGCGGCGAACGGCGCATCTCCCAGGAACATGTTCTTTGTGTGCCGTCCGATCCTACTCGCCGTCTTGATCGCGACGGACAGGGCGACGCGCACGTGCCCGGCGCAATGCACGACCGCGCTCGCGGGACACGACACGGCGAGACGGATCGCGCCAGACTTCGAGATCGTCAGGCGCCCACGACGGATGATCCGCGCACCGACGAAGCGCGGCGGGTTACTCTCTTTCGGCCCCGACACCGGTCCCGGTGGCGATGGCGATGGTTGCGCTTCCTTGCCGACAACAGCCGGATCACACCCGTCCGGGCCCGGAGTGTAGATTTCCGCGCTCGCAAACCGCCCTTCATACCCGTTGGCTTCACTTCCGCCAAAAACGAGGGCACGACCGTCGGCGAGCGCGACCACCTCGCCTTCGTTGCGCGGTTCCACCACCGGCCCAGTCGCCGACCAACAGCGTTGTTCGGGATCGAGCAGATACATTTCGTCATTGTGGGCGCCTGAGACGCCGACCAGTATTACGCCTCCAGTCAGCAACGCCCCCGCGGAGTAGGAGCATCCTTCGCTACCCGTCGGCGTCGGCAACGACGCCGCCCACGCGTCGGTCGCCTCGGTGAAGATTTCCGAGGTGATGGGGTAGCACGCGAGTTTGCGTCGCGTTGCGGCGCCGCCCAACGAACCGTAGCCGGCCCACGGCTGGCTTCCTAGCGTCAACGCCCGGTCGCCCGTCAAGCCGAACAGCAGCGGACTGGCACGCGATGAGGTGGTTTGCCCAGCCACCGTCCACGTGCCGGAGCTTGGATCGTAGAGGGCCGCCATTTTGGAGCCAGCGAAAAACCCTTCGCCACCTCCCGCAACCAACACCCTCCCGTCCGAGAGCAGAGTCGCACTACCGGCACCATCAGCCTGAGGCATCGGCGCCGTCAACGTCCACTGCCCGGTGGCCGGATCGTACACTTCGGCGCTGGAAATAGGCGCGCATAAAAACCCTTCGACTTCGCCTTCTTCGCACTGAGCCCCGAAGCCGCCGGCCACCAGCACCCGCCCATCGGCCAGCCCCGCCACCGCAGGCTCGACACGGGCTTCATGCATCGACCCCGTCGGCGTCCATTCCGCCTCTTTCGGACCCAAGACATACGCTGACGTCGTAGGCGCGCAGACAAACGGCCGCGTATAGCGGCAGACTGTTTCGCCCAGCAGCAGCGCGCCACCACCCGCCAACGCCACAAGCGTCCAATGATCTTCAGAGCCCGGGAGTTCCGGCCCCTGCAACCACGTCCCCGAACCGGGGTCGTAGATTGCCGAGGGCTCGTGGTCCCGTTCGGTAAGACCGCCCCCAACCGCTAGTACCTGCCCATTCGCCAGCGTCACGGCCGACCCACCCGCCCACCGCTCCGGCAGCGAACCTGTCGCAGCCCACGAGCCGACGCCTGCCGCCCGTGCGCCATTCGCGCTCACGGCCAACGTCAAAACCACAGCCGCAAGAAGCGAAACGGCTCCGGCCCACCACCAACGCGACCGCATTCCCACGACTTGCGAGGGAACCAGACGCAGCGAGTCCGAATTGAATCGCTCCCCGCTATTCGCCGCCTCTGTTGAGCAAACCACGATCATCAGCTCAGCGCTTGCGACGTGGTGGTCATGACTAGTGACTACCATGACGGCAACGAGCAGCCCGGCCACCTCGATCGCGCGACGCGGCCGTGTCCACATACACCGAACGGTATCAACAGGTATATCAACAAATCAACCGGCTGGCATTCCCCTTACGGGGCATCCTCGGAGGATAAAACGGGTGACTTGGCGCAGACACAGATGGTTTCACGAACGCGCCGGTTTCACCAAAAGTTCACTATATTTTCACCAGCTAGTGACTCACCAGAAATGCTCCGGCACCGCGACGCCGATCAGCTCCCTTCTCGTTGACGCGCCCAGCTTGCGCAGGATGCTCTTGACGTGCGTACGAGCCGTCTCGGTGCTGATCGTCAGTCTCAGGGCGATCGCCGCGTTCGCCTCACCCATACTGAGCAGCCTCAGCACGTCGCGCTCGCGCGAGGTGAGCGATGCGATGCCGGCGAACTGCGCGACATGCATCGCCCGGCCGCTCGGCGGGGCGAGCGCCTGGCGGCCAGCGGCCGCCAGGCGGATGGCGCGCTGGACCTCCGGAACGGACGCGTCGATCGAGAGGCACACGGCGACGCCGGAGGCAAGCATGCGCGCGCCGTAGCCGGGGGTGGGCCATTGAGCGAGCACGACGAAGCCCATCTTGGGCTGCGCGGCTCGCAGGCCCACACAGAGCGATCGCTCCGCCGCGCTGGCTTCGCTCAACACGACGACCTGGGGAGCCCTGTTCGCGACGAACTCCAGCAGCGCGGTGTCGTCGAGCGCCTCGCCGAGAATGCGGACGCCTTTGTCGTCGGCGAGCACCGCGCGTAGGCCACGACCGAATACCTCGCCGAACCGCCCCAGCGCCACGTCGATGCTCCCGACGTCGTCGGTTGCCTTGCCAGTTATTGAAAAATGTTTCTGACGATGCGTATTGTCGTACTGATCCACTAGTTGGACACCAGAGTACAGAGCCGGGCGGTCAGATGCTTTTTGAGCAACAGACAATTGTCTGTTGCAGGCAAGATACACCGTTCTCGCGCGGACGTCTTCTCTGCATACGAAACGCGCCAGGGCAAAGTAGCCCCGCGCCGCTACAACGGCGCGGGGCTATGGCCCTTCAGGAGGCTCTCAGCGACCGGAGCGGGTGCGCAACGCGAGGCGGATCGAGAGGCCGGCGCCAAGCAACAGCACGCCTGCCCCCACCACCCACGTCAGGTTCAGCCCTGTGAAGGGCAGCGTGGACGCTTTGGCGGTTGTCGTCGTCGGCGTCGTGGTCGTTTCTTTGACCGGTTCCGCGGTAGGCGTGGGCGTGGTTTTCGCCGCTTCTTTAGATGGTTCCACTTCTTTTTTCGGTTCCGTTTTGGTCGTCGGGACCGGCGGTTTCTGGTTGTAGCCAGAGGTCCCCGTGCTCGACGTGCCGGTGCTCGTCGCGGCGAGAGCCGGCGCGGCGGGGATCAGCAGCGCCAGCGCAGCCGGCAGCGCGAGCAGCTCACGGCGAGCGAAGCGGCGGCGGCCGCGAAGTTCTGTACGGCGGCTGGCCTGGCTGATCGTCGCTGCATCTGCTTTTTGTGGCCTACTCGACGCCATTCCCTGGGTCGGAGTCATGCGCACCTCCCGTGTTCTGTGTGTTCGATTTGGGCCCCGGCGGGGTTGGGGCCGCTGAGTGGGGTTCCGCGCAGTCTATTGCCAACGGTGGATCGCTTCTTTGCGGTCTGTTTCCCTTCCACCCCGCACCCGTTTCTCCTGCCGATCCGCCTCATCGCGCGGCTGGGCTACCAACGCTCACCCGCCCCTCGAGGGCGTCCTCCCGCAGTCGCCTACGCAAAACCTTCTTATCGAACTTGCCCACGCTCGTTTTCGGCACCTCGGCGATGAACGCGAACTCGTCGGGCAGCCACCACTTCGCCACCCGCGGGCGCAGGTGCTCGATCAGCTCCTCTGCGCTCACGCTCGATCCCTCGCACCGCACCACGCAGCACAGCGGCCGCTCCGCCCAGCGCTCGTCGGGCTTGGCGATCACCGCCGCTTCGAGCACGTCGGGGTGGGCCATCAACTCGTTCTCGAGCTCGACCGAGGAGATCCACTCGCCCCCGGACTTGATCACGTCCTTGGAGCGGTCGGTGATCCGCACGAACGCGTGCTCGTCGATCGCCGCGATGTCGCCCGTGCGCAGCCAGCCCGCGTTGAACTTCTCATCGCCGCTTGCGTCCTCGTAGTAGCTGCTGGCGACCCACGGGCCGCGCACCTCGATCTCGCCCGTGGACTCCCCGTCCCACGGGACCTCCTCGCCGTCGTCGCCGATCAGGCGCAGCTCCGTCCACGGCAGCGGCTTGCCCTGCAGCGCCCGTTCGTCCCAGTAGCGCTCGTTGTAGCCGCTGGCCGAGCTTCGATCGGTCTCGGCGGGGTCCGAGAACGTCACCACCGGGCTCGTCTCGGTCATCCCCCACCCCTGGTGGATCACCACGCCGTGGCGCTCCTGGAAGTCCTTCATCAGCTGCCGCGGCACGGCCGAGCCGCCGCACACCGAGTTGGTCAGCGAGGAGAGGTCGACCTCATTGCTGTCGGCGTAGCGCAGCATGTCGGCGAAGATCGTCGGCACGCAGCCCATCACCGTGGGGCGCTCGCGCTCGATCGCGCGCGCCAGCGGCTCCGCCTGCATGAAGCGGTCGGGCATCAGCAGGTCCGCGCCGCACAATGCAGCCGCGAACGGCAGTCCCCAGGCGTTTACGTGGAACATCGGCACGACCACCAGCACGCGGTCGCGGCACGAGAGGCCGAGGTTGTCGGCCATCAGCGATCCCGTCGCGTGCAGGCACACCGAGCGGTGCGAGTACAACACTCCCTTGGGGTTGCCGGTCGTGCCGCTCGTGTAGCACAGCGACGCCGCCTGGCGCTCATCGAGCTCGGGGTAGTCGAACGAGCCTGGCCCAGCCTCCTCCAGCAGCTCCTCGTAGCGCAGTACGTTCGGAAGGGAGCCGGCGTCTCCGGGGTGGGCGGGGTCTCCCATCAAAATGAAATGGCGCACCCCCTTGAAGGTCGGCGCGAGCGGCTCCAGCAGCGGCACGAGCGAGTCGTCGACGAAGATCACCCTGTCCTCAGCGTGGTTGACGATGTAGGTCAGCTGCTCGGCGAACAGGCGGATGTTGAGCGTGTGCAGCACCGCCCCGATGCACGGCACCGCCATGTACAGCTCGAAGTGGCGCTGGTTGTTCCACGCGAACGTCCCCACGCGCTCGCCCTGCTCGATCCCCAAACGCTTCAGTGCCCGCGCGAGGCGATCGACGCGCTCGCTCACCTCGCCGAAGCTCGCGCTCTCGCTCCCCTCCGGGGCGAGCGTCAACACCCGCGCCGCCGGGTGGCAGTCGCGCATCCGCCGCCGCGCGTGCTGCAGGCTCAGCGGAAAATCATCCTGCATCAACCCCTCCAACATCAGCGCAGCATACCTATGAGCGCCCGCTCCTCGGAGCCAAGCGGAGTCGGCAGGTCATCGCGGGCAAACCACCCGACCTGGGCGATCTCCACCGGGTCGATGCGCACCTGCGCGGGGTCCGCGAGCTCGGCGTGCGCGCACGTCAGGCGCACCGCGATCCGCTCCATGCGCGTCTCGAAGGTGGCAAGCTCGCGCAACTGCAACCCGCGTAGGCCCAGCTCCTCCTCCATCTCCCGGGCCGCCGCATGCAATGGCGGCTCGCCGCGGTGCACCCCGCCACCGGGCAGGTACCACACCGTGCGCCGGCCATAGGTGTGGCGCACCAGCAGCACCTCTTCGCCGTGTGTCAGTACGCACTTCACGCCGCTGCTGCTGCGTCGCCACAGCATCGCGCGCAGCTGCACGCCGCGCCACGCCACCCGGTATACCCGGCGCAGCAGCGTCACGCGCAACGCTCTAGCCGACACTAAACCCGTTGGCCCGTGCGCCTACCGAAGCCGGGAGACACTCGCCTTCGGCTCGCATCCCCGTTTCGATCAGCCGTCAGATCGCGGTACACGCCGCGCGTGCGACGCGCCACATCGCTCCAGTCGAAGCCCAACACGTGCTCGCTCGCCTCGGCCACCAGGCGCTCGCGCAGCTGATCGTCGGTCAGCAGGCGCTCGATCATCGTGCCGAGGTGAGCCGCGTCGCCACCGTTGAAGCGCAACCCCACCCGCTCGCCCGCGGGCACCACCTCGCGCAGGCCGCCCGTGTCCGCCACGATGCAGGGGCAGCCCGAGGCCATCGCCTCCAGTGCGACCAGCCCGAACGGCTCGTAGATCGAGGGCACCACGCACAGGTCCGCGATCCGGTACAGCGAGTGCAGCGCGTCGTCGCCGATCCACCCCAGGAAGGCGCCGTGCTCCAGCAGCCCGAGGCGCTCCGCCTGTGCCTTCAGCTCCGCTTCGTGCGTGCCGCTGCCCGCCACCAGGAAGCGCACGTCCCCGACGCGCTCGATCACGCCCGGCAGCGCGTCAAGCGCGAGCTGAAAGCCCTTCTCGTACACGAGGCGCCCCACCAGCACCACCAGGCGCTCCTGCGGCTGTGCGAACTCCCTACGCAGGGCGTCCAGATCGCCCACCGGACGCAGGTCGCGCGGGTCGATCCCGTTCGGGATCACCGTGATGCGGTTCTCGTCAATATCGAAGATGTCCGCCACGTGGCCCCGCATGTAGTGCGAGCAGGTGATCACCGAGTCCGCGCCCCCCGCCATCCACTTCTCCACTGCATGGATATGAGCCTGCGGCTCGTCCTGCACCCAGCCCTGGTGGCGCCCGTGCTCGGTCGCGTGGATCGTCGTCAGATACGGCACCCCGAGGCGCTCCGCCAGCGCCGCCCCCGCGTGCGCGACCAGCCAGTCGTGGCCGTGCACCAGCTCATATCCGCGCCCTTCGGACTCGCGCTCCTGCGCGAGCGTCTCGCCCGCCTGCCGCATGTCCCGGTTCATCCGCTCCACCCATCCCACGAAGCGCTCCAGATCGCGCGGCCAGTTCGGCTCGCGCACGCGGTACACGCTCACGCCCGCGCGCTCCTCCACCTCCAGGGAGTCTCCGGTCCCGCGCGTCAGCACGTCCACCGCCACGCCCTGGCGCACCAGCTCCTCCGCCAGCTTGCGCACGTGCCGCGCCAGCCCGCCCTCGATCACGGGCGGGTACTCCCAGGAGAGGATCAGCACGCGCTCTGCCAAGTCCCCCACCCTATCCATCCGAGGGCTCGGGGGCCGGTAGGGCGGCCGGCGCCGGGGAAGGAAGGAATGACCCCGGCGCCGGCCAGCCAGCGCATGACATGCCCTTGGAGGAAGTCAGCGCCGGCGCTTGGTGGAGCCGGACGCCCAGGCGGCGTGGAGCGGCTGCCGGGCGGACTCCTAAATCCAGTTTTGAACTCCCCTCGATGCTCTCTTGTGCACTTGTTTGTCTGAAGACTATTTGTCGTCGGCGAGCGATGCTCCCTCCATGGAGATCCTAGAGCCTTTCGGCGTCAACCGATGGCGCGCGGGGGGCGCGGGGATCAGGATCGGCGGACCCAGGCTGAGCGCTATCCCGCTGCGGGGGTCGTCGCCTGCTGGCCGATCGCCGATCGGTCCTCGCCGAGCGTCTCCCAGTGGCCGACCGTTCGGCGCAGCTGGAAGTAGGCGATCACGCCTGGGATGCTCGGCAGCCAGAACGCCAGCAGGCGATACATCAGCACCGCGATCAGCGCCAGCCCGCCGCTCACCCCGAAGGCCACCAGCGCTCCGATCATCCCGCCGTCCACCCCGCCGATGCCGCCGGGCAGCGGCAGCAGGTTCGCGAGCATCCCGACGAAGTACGCCTGCACCAGCACCGCGACCGGCGGCGCTTCGCCGAAGGCGCGGAAGCAGGCGTACAGCACCGCGACGTTGAACCCCCACCACGTGAGCACCCCGAACAGCGCCCATTCCGGGTGGCGCAGCTTCCGCAGGGCGAAGCGCGACCCTTCCGACGCCGCTGCCGTGGCCACCGCAAACCGCACCAGCAGGTGCGCCACCCGCTGGCCGATGCGCGACTTGCGTTGACGCTCCACCCGGCGCAGGCGCTGCTCCAAGTCGCGCGGCACGAGGGCGAGGGCGAGAATCGCCGCCAGGCCCACCACGCCCAAAATTGCCGGGACGATCGTGATCGCGAACGGGTGCGGGCCGGGGAGCACGCCGACGTACAGGCCCACCCCGCATACGATCAGCGCCGCCATGTACACCCCGTACAGCAGCACGAGGAACGCGATCATCCGCTGCGCGACCTCGCGGCTCTCCATCCCCGAGCGCCGCAGCGACCACGCGGTCACCGCCACCCCGCCCGCGCCGCCGGCCGCGAACAGGCGCGTCGCCGCCAGCCCCGCCATCGTGATCTGGTAGCTGTGGCGCCAGCGGATCGGCGAGCCCTTCGGCACGTGCACGCCCTGAAAGATCGCGACGTAGCTGGCCATCGATACGACCTCCACGACCACCGCCACCGCGATCCACCAGGCATCGCCTTCGTTGAGGCGGTCCCAGGTGTGCTTCACCCCGCCCAACTGCGGCAGCACGAAGTACAGGAACGCCAGCGCCGCCGCTACGAAGATCCCGGACAGCAGCATTCGCCGGCCGGTGAGGCGCACGCGCAGCACCTCTTCGTGGCTCGGGCCCTGGTGTGTGCGGCGGAGCTCGGTGATCCGCCCGGGGCGCACGCTCGCGAGCCTCCCGCCAGGGTGGACGCCCGCGAGCCTCCCGTCCGGGGAGGCAGGCGCTCTCATCCGCCCGCCTTCGGCGCCCACCGGCTCAGCCTGCAACACAGCCATCCCACTCTCCTTCGACGCCCCACCGCTTCGCCCCTGCGTGCTCCCCTCCCCGGCGCACACTCCCACGCGGGCTTCTCTACCGGTCATATCCGTCCCCATGCGCCCTCGCCTCCAGCGCCGCCACCGCGCGCGCACACCGTCCCACAGCCGGGGCCGCGCGCGGCGCCAGGCGGCGCACCGCGATCGTCAGCGCCGCCCCTCCGAGCAGGTCCGCGACGTAGTGCTCCCCCAGGTACACCAGCGCGAACCCCAGCGTCGAGGCGTACGCCCACCCCACCGCGCCCGCCACCGGCCCGCTCTCGCCGAGCAGCAGAGCAGCCATTACGGATGTGGCGAAATGCAGCGAGGGCATCGCAGCCAAGGGGTTGCCTCCAAGCACACTGTAGAGCGGACCCCAGCCGTCACGCCAGAACGACTCGCCGTACTCGACCATCATTCGCCGCACCTCAACCATCCGATGCGTTTGCGCCTGCCCTTCCTCGACCGACGCATACCACGGTGGGGCTGTCGGCAGCACCCAGTAGATCATCGCGCCGATGTCGAACACCGCGTAGGTCACCGTCGCCGCGCGGTCGAAGCGCCCTGGTTGGCGCAGCATGATGTACACGAGCGCACCGTGCGGCACCGCGAACCACGACCAGTGCGCCCACACCAGCGCCTTGTCGAGCGTTCGCCACTCGGGGCCATGCGGGCCGACCCGTGCCAGTCGGTGCTGCAGGCGCGTGGTGGGGAGCTCGCCAAGGCCCAGCGCACGGTCGATCGCGATCGGGTAGTCGATGTGAACCCGCCGCGCCTGCGCGTCCGGATTGTCGTTGGGCGACTTGTACGCGGCCACGTACGCCCACATCTGCAGGCAACATGTCGCCACGTCGCGTGTGCGCGAGCGGCGCGTCGCCACGCACAAGCCAATCGGCGCGCAGAACGCGAGCGTCTGCATTGCCAGCGGCGGTGCGGTTACCTTCCTTCGCACCAGTGGCGCCATCACTCCGGCCGCCACCAACCCCCAGGCGGTTGCTCTGATCGCCCTCGACCGCCGCACCGGCAGTGAGTATATGGACCGCTCAGACCTTCGCCCGGGTCCGCTCAGACCTTCGCCCGGGTCGCTGCCTCCACCAACGCACCGACGAACGGGCTCGTCGGGTCGGCCTCGGGATGCCACTGCACGCCAAGCACGAAGGGCCGGTCGGGCAGCTCAATCGCCTCGGGCAACTCGTCGCGCACGGAGAAGCCGCTCACCCGCAGGCCCTCCCCGATGCGATCGACCCCCTGGTGGTGGTGGGACTTGGTGGCATGCATGGTCTCACCTGCGACCTGAGCCGCCAGCGATCCGTCGATCAAACGTACCTCGTGGTCGGCGCCATCGAACGAGCCTGGCACCGATAGGTGCTCGTGGTGGCCGAAGCGCTCCGGTAGGTGCTGCAGGAGGGTGCCCCCGAGGGCCACATTTATCAACTGCATCCCCCGGCAGATGCCAAGCACCGGCAGCTCGCGCCTGATCGCCTCGTGGAGGATCGCAATCTCGCAGGCGTCACGCTCGGGGACTGTGCCCGTCGTCTCGGGATGAGCTTCGACGCCATAGGTGGCCGGATCGATATCGGCGCCGCCTGCCAGCATCAGCCCGTCGAGCAGCTCCAGCGCCTCGGCCGGCTCCTCGACCAAGCGCGGATCCGGTGGGATCATCACCGCCAGCGCCCCCGCGCTCTGCACCGCATCGACATAGCTGCGCGGCAACAGCACCGCCTGCTGGTCCCACACGCTCCAGCGGGCGCGCTCCAGGGCAGTGCAGATGCCGATCACAGGACGGGGCATTGGCACACCATAGGATGCCAATACGCAAGCCACCCGCCGAGAGGACAAGCGATGAGCGAGACAGAAGCCCAGACCGTCTTCGAGACCGTCAACCTGTCGATCGACCCCGAGGGGGTCGCCACGATCGAGCTCAACCGCCCGCAGGCGCTGAACGCGTGGAACCAGCAGTTCGGCCGCGACCTGCTCGCCGCGCTGCGGCAGGCCGGCGAGGACGATGCGGCGCGCGCCGTGGTGATCACGGGCGCCGGGCGCGCGTTCTCCTCTGGCGCCGACCTGAAGGACTTCGGCGTCGAACTGACCCCCGAGGGCAGGCCCAACGTCTACAAGATGCTGACCGAGCGCTACCACCCGATCATGCACGCCATCCGCGAGCTGCCAAAGCCGGTGCTGGCGAGCGTCAACGGCCCCGCTGCCGGCATCGGCTGCTCGCTGGCGCTCTGCTGCGACCTCGTGATCGCCGCGCAGAGCTCCTACTTCCTGCTCGCCTTCGTCAACATCGGCCTGGTGCCAGACGGCGGCTCCTCGCTGTTCGTGCCAACCCGCGTGGGCATGGCGCGCGCCGCCGAGATGGCGATGCTGGGCGAGCGCATCCCCGCCGAGCAGGCACTCGCGTGGGGGCTGATCAACCGCGTCGTCCCCGACGAGCGTCTCTGCGAGGAGACGACCGTGCTCGCGCGGCGCCTCGCCGGCGGGCCCACGAGCTCCTACGCAGGCTCCAAGCGCCTGCTCAACAACTGGCTCTACACGCGCATGGACGAGCAGCTCGAGCTCGAGGCCCAGCTCCAGCAGGAGAAGGCCGGCAGCGAGGACTTCGTCGAGGGCGCCACGGCGTTCGTGGAGAAGCGCCCGGCGCGGTTCTCGGGCAGGTAGAGCAGCGCCGATGGGTGTGTCTCGGTTTGGAGGGATACCACCGACTGGACCTGTGAGGCAGCGGCCAGATGACCCCTATGAGGGGTCCAGTAGCTGGTCGGTTCGCTCAACAATGCCCCGCTATGGCGTCTCGCCGGGCCTGCGGGCGGGTCTTCGAATCCCTCGTAGCAAACATCATCAAGCGCGTTCCGCCCAAGCCTGAATAGAATCCTGCCCGCCTTGCACCATCTGCTGCCCACAACCCTCGCGTCCCTCTTCACCCCGAAGGCGGGCGGCTCGCCGAACGCCAACGAGATCGACAGCCTCTACAAGATCACGCTCTACATCGCGCTCGTGATCTTCGTGTCCGTCGAGGGGGCGCTCGGGTATGCGCTCTGGAAGTTCCGCAAGCGCAAGGGCGCCGTGGCCGCTCAGATCCACGGCAACACGCGCCTGGAGATCGGTTGGACCGTGGGAGCGGCGCTGATTCTGCTCGTGCTTTCGGTGATCACATTCGTCAAGCTCTCCTCCATCCAGGACCCCCCCAACTCCAGCCCCGGCGGCGACGCGCTGGCAGCGGAAAGCGGCGAGCTGTACGCCACCGCCGACAAGCACCTGCCACCCAACGGCAAATCGCTGGAAATCCAAGTCATCGGCCGCCAGTTCATCTGGCAGTACGTCTACCCCGGCGCCAACAATCCCGACGGGCTGGGAGCGCCCTACTCCTACACGGAAATGGTCGTCCCCACGAAAACCACGGTGACACTCGACATCGTCTCCTCGGATGTCGTGCACTCGTGGTGGATCCCCGCGCTCGGAGGCAAGTTTCAGGCCGTCCCCGGCTACCACAACTACGGCTGGTTCAAGATCAACAAGCCCGGCGTCTATCGCGGGCAGTGCGCCAACCTCTGCGGTCGCGGCCACGCCCGCATGATCGCGATCGTGCGCGCCGAGGAACCGGCCGCATTCGACATCTGGCTGGCCAACCAGAAGCGAATGCTCGAAGAAGCCAACGCCGACGCGGCCAGCGAACGGGCAAAGCTCAACTCCCAGACCGGCCCGGCGGGCATCGAGAACCCCTGATCGACACCGATCGAGAGTCGCAAGTCCCACCCCATTCACAAGAGCACCGACTAGAGCCCAGAACCCACCAGACCATTTACAAGAGCACCGACCAGAACCCACCAGACCCATTCACAAGAGCACCTACCAGAGCCCAGAACCCACCAGACAGATCCGCAACCGCGCCCGAGAGAGAAAGAGAAGCCAGCACCGATGGCCACCTACGCCGCCCCCGCCCCACAGGTAGTCGCCCACCGCGTCCAGCGCGAGGAGCGCGGCTTCATGAGCTGGCTGACGACCACCGATCACAAGCGGATCGGGATCATGTACATGGTCCTCACGTTCGTGTTCTTCATCCTCGGCGGCGTCGAGGCGCTGATGATCCGCCTGCAGCTGGGAGCTCCCGAGAACACGCTGGTCGCCCCGCAGACCTACAACCAGCTGTTCACGATGCACGGCACGACGATGATCTTCCTGTTCGTTGTGCCGATGATGGCGGGCCTGGCCAACTACTTCCTGCCGCTGATGATCGGCGCGCGCGACATGGCCTTCCCGCGCCTGAACGCGCTCTCCTTCTGGCTGCTGCTCGCCGGCGGGATCGTCTTCTACGCCTCGATCTTCTGGAACCCCCCCGAAGCTGGCTGGACCAGCTATCCGCCGCTCTCCAACGCCTTCTTCTCACCCGGCGGCGGCCAGGACGCGTGGATCTACCTGATCCATCTCACCGGGCTCTCCTCGCTGGTGGGGGCGATCAACTTCTACGTGACGGTCGCCAACATGCGCGCGCCCGGGATGAGTTGGGGCCGGCTGCCGCTGTTCATCTGGGCGATCCTCACCTACTCGGTGCTGCTGATCTTCGCGCTGCCGGTGATCGCGGCGGCGGTCACGATGCTGCTCACCGATCGACACTTCGGCACCCACTTCTTCGACGCCTCCACGGGCGGCTCGCCGCTGTTGTGGCAGGACCTCTTCTGGTTCTTCGGGCACCCCGAGGTCTACATCATGGTGCTGCCCGCGTTCGGGGTCGTCTCGGAGATCCTGCCCGTGTTCTCGCGCAAGCCGATCTTCGGCTACAAGGCGATCGCCGCCTCCACCGCGGCGATCGGCTTCCTCGGCTTCCTCGTGTGGGCCCACCACATGTTCGCCACGCCGCTCCCCGAGGCGATCATCGTCTTCGCGATGCTCAGCTCGATGCTGATCGCGATCCCGACCGGCGTGAAGATCTTCAACTGGATCGGCACCCTCTGGCGAGGGACGATCGAATTCAAGACGCCGCTGTTGTTCTGCGTGGGCTTCATCGCGCTGTTCATCATCGGCGGCATCTCGGGCATCTTCCTGGCGATCTTCCCGGTGGACTGGCAGCTCAACGAAACGTACTTCGTCGTCGCCCACATCCACTACGTGCTGGTGGGCGGCGCGGTGATGCCGATCTTCGCCTCGATCTACTACTGGTTCCCCAAGATCACGGGGCGAATGCTGAACGAAGGTCTCGGCAAGCTCAGCTTCTGGCTGATGTTCTGGGGCATCCTGGTGACCTTCCTGATCCAGCACGCGCTCGGCCTCGAAGGGATGCCGCGACGAGTGTACGAGTACGAAAACGTCGGCAACCTCGCGCTCTACAACCTGATCTCGACGATCGGCGCCTTCATCCTCGCCGCCGGCGTGCTGGTCACGGTCATCAACGTCCTGCGCAGCCTCAAGCGGGGTGCGATCGCCGGCCCCGATCCGTGGAAAGCGAACACGCTCGAGTGGTTCACGACCTCGCCCCCGGCCGTCAACAACTTCGACGCGGTCCCCCGCGTGCGCTCGGCCGAACCGATGAAGGACATTCGCCTGGAGATCGAGCGCCGCACCTCCGCCGAGCCGGCGCCCGGCCATGCGACCGTGCCCGTCGGGGCCACGCAGGTGGGCGTGTAGCAGTGCGCCCTCGCCGACGACCCCATCGGTGGCGGAAGGATTGACAATCGCGACGGGCTGGTGGGGCTTCGTGGCACCCAACACTCCGCGCGGCCGTAGACTCTCTGCGATGGACGCCTCCTCAGCCCCACTCGCAGCCCCGGTGCTCGAGGCACCACTTCCCGGCGCCACCGCGATACCGGGCGCAACCACCCGCGATCCTCACGTGGCCGTACCCGAGCGCCGGCCAACCTCACACGCACGGCAGCTGGCAAGCGACTACCTGGAGCTGACCAAGCCGAAGGTCCAGTCGCTGCTGCTGCTCACGACGATCACCACGATGTACGTGGCTGGTGACCCCTCCCTGCTGCTGGTGGCGCTCACCTGCCTCGGCGGCTACCTCTCCGCGGGGGGAGCGGGAGCCGTCAACCACTGGTACGACCGCGACATCGACGCGCGCATGGCGCGCACCGCCACCCGCCCGATCCCCGCCGGGCGGATCGCCCCGACCGCCGCGCTGACGTTCGGCTGCTGCCTGGCGGCGCTCTCGTTCCTGGAGCTCTCGCTGACGGTCAACGTGCTCGCCGCCAGCCTCGCGCTCGCGGGCTTCCTCGGCTATGTGCTCGTGTACACCGTGTGGCTGAAGCGGCGCACCCCTCAGAACATCGTGATCGGAGGCGCCGCCGGCGCCGTGCCGCCCTTGGTCGGATGGGCCGCGGTGACGGGCTCGATCAGCGCCACCGCGGTGCTGCTGTTCTTCATCGTGTTCTTCTGGACCCCACCGCACTTCTGGGCGCTGTCGCTGCTGATGAAGGGGGAGTACGAGAAGGTGGGGGTGCCGATGTTGCCGGTCGTGCGCGGGGAGGCCGAGACGCGCCGGCAGATCCTGCTGTACGCGGTGCTGCTGTACGCGGTCACGCAGCTGCCCTTCTGCGCCGGGGGCTTCGGGGGGATCTACCTGGCGGCCTCGCTGGTGCTCGGCCTCGGGTTCATCGCCGGCGCCGTGCGCCTCTATCGCCGAGCCGATCGGCGCAGCGCACTTCAGCTCTACCTCTTCTCGCTGGCCTACCTGGCGCTGCTGTTCAGCGCGATGGTGCTCGACGCCCGGCTTTCGCTATAGACTGCCAGCTCATGGATCGTCGCCTCGCGCGCAAGAACATCCGCATGGCCCTGGTCGTCAGCGGGATCTGCCTGTTCATGTTCGGCATCACGTTTGTCGTCGCGGCGCTGTACGTCTCGTGAGCCCGCTCGACCCGGAGATCCCGCCCGTCGGCGAGGAGGTCCACCTCCCCGGCCCGAGCCTTCTGCCGCTGCTGACCGCGGTCGGAATCACGCTCGCGCTGGTCGGAATCACGACGGTGATCGAGCTGACCGTCGTCGGCGTGATCCTCACAGTCTGGTGCGTGGCTCGCTGGATCAAAGACACGCGCCGCGAAATCGACGAGCTTCCGCTCGAGCATCACCACTGAGCCGCCCGTCGGCGGTGAGCGGTGGGCCACGGGAACTCGCCGGTCCGGTGGTGTCCCAATTTGGTCGGGACCCGCCGGGCTGACAAGACGCCATATTAAGTGCATTTGGGCGAACCGACCAGCCACTGGACCTCTCATAGCTGTCATCTGCTCGCCGCCTACAGGTCCAGTCGGTGGTTCTACCCCCAAACTGAAGACACCACTTCCAGACCCTGCCACTTCATTTTGTGAAGTGGTTCTAGGTCGATTTTAAAGACATCTACCCCGGCGCCTTCCAACGGGCATACACCCCACAAGTGCGCCGATCCGGTGGAGTGCGACGCGCGCGGCTAATCTCGGTTGCGGGCGCGCGATTCATCTCGGTGGAGTGCGACGCGCGGCTAGTCTCGGTTGCAGACGCGCAATTCATCTCGGTGGAGTGCCGCGCATGGCCCCCTCACTCCATGCGCGGCCCCATGGCTGGTGGCCCCGTCACCCGCCGTCCCCCGGCGGCGGGCGGGCGGGCCACCATACCTCTCCTACCCCACCGCGGCGCTCGCCGGAACGGGACAGGCAGCCCCATCTTCGGTCCAGCAGCGCACGATGTCGCGAACGGAAAGGACGCCCACGGTCTCCCCTCCCTCGACGACGATCAGGTGCCGGAAGCCACCCCGCGTCATCGCGGCGGCGGCCTCCTCGAGCGACCAGTCGGGTGCGGCATACACCGCCTCGCTGGTCAGGTGCTTCCCGACAAGCTCTTGGTCGGGATTCTGCCCGGCGCCCACTGAGTGCAGGATGTCGCGCTCAGTGAGGATCCCGGGGCCGTTCCCCTCTGGATCCATCACGATCGCCGCGCCCACGCTCCGCGCGGACATCAGCCGCGCCGCATCCCGCAGCGTGTGACCGGGGCCGGCCGTCACGATCATCGGACTCATCCCTTCGCGCACTCGCATCGGCGTACTCCCTTCTGGAGTCGATCTCCGCCGTCTTGATCGAAAAAAGAGGGGCCCGACCGAAGCCGGGAGACACGCGCCTCCGGCGCGAATCCCCGTTTCGGCCAGCTGGCCTCTGGCCGGCTTTGCCACCTCTCGGAGGAGATGCTTGCAACGATTGCCTCAATGTAGCGGGCTGAGCCTGATCTGTCAAGGCCGGGTTGCCATTCGTCGGCCGAAGGCAATAGGATCCCGTATGGGATGGTTGGGTCTGCTGTAAATCATCGGATTGCTCTATCTGGGATCGTGGTTCCGGGAGCGCTGCGCCCCGATGCCTGAAACGCCTGAGTCCCGGCGCTCGCTGATCCTGACGGCCGTCGCCGGCGTGCTCGCGACGGCGATCGGGATCGCGCTGAGCTTCGTGATCCACTGGTTCCCGCCGCAGGCATCCGAGCAGGCGAAGAACACCGACCGGCTCTACCACGTGCTGGTGATCGCCTCGATCCCGATCTTCGTGTTGGTGACCACGGTGATCCTCTACTGCGTGTGGAAGTTCCGGATGCGACCCGGGCAGGAGTTGATGGACGGGCCGCCGCTGCATGGAAACACGCGCCTGGAGGTGTTCTGGACGGCGCTGCCAGCCGCGCTGGTGCTGAGCCTCGTCTCCTACTCGTTCGTGGTGCTGCACGAAAACGAAAAGAAGGCGCCCGGCCGGGAAATCCAGGTGGGCGTGACCGGCCAGCAGTTCTTCTGGGACTACGAATACCCCTCCTCGGTGACCGGGGGAGCTCCGCTGAAGAGCTACTCGCTCTACGTCCCCAAGGGCGAGTCGGTGTACTTCGACATCCACTCCAAGGACGTCATCCACGCCTTCTGGATCCCCGCCTTCCGCCTGCAGATCGACGCGGTGCCGGGCATCACCACGCACTACCGCGCGACGCCGATCCGGTTGGGCACCTACCCGGTCGTCTGCAACCTGCTGTGCGGCGTCGGCCACTCGTTCATGCGCTCGGCGATCCACGTGGTCACCCCCGCCAAGTTCCACGCGTGGATCAAAAGCCAGGTGGGCAAACCCTCAACAGTGGCCACAGGATAGGGGTAAGGTTTTGCGAACTGCTCTGATGATTCGGAGGAAGGTCAACCAGATGGTCGCGGGAGGATCAGCCAAATGATGACGCGAGGGAGAGCAGGCTGATGGCTGCCAGGCTGCGTGCACCGGGCTTCTACCGCGCCTTCCTCGGGGTGGCGTTCGGGATCGCTTTCGCCGCCGCGCTGACGTGGGTGGTGCGGACCGCCACGGGCCACACGACCTACACGCACTACCTGAGCCCAGACGCGATCCTGACGGTGTCGCTGATCGGCTGCCCGCTCTTCTTCCTGATCGGGCTCGGGGCCTTCGACTACTGGTTCTACTGGGTTGCCGGCGGCCCGACGCGCCCGGAGAGCCACGCCAACCACGGGGCCTACAGCTGGAAGGACTACTTCAAGGTCAACACCGACCACAAGGTGATCGGCGTCCAGTACGTGGTGACCTCCTTCTTCTTCCTGCTCATCGGCGGGCTGATCGCGATGCTGATGCGCATCCAGCTGGCGCAGCCGGGGTCGAAGTTCGTCGACGCCAACACCTACAACGGCCTCTTCTCGGTGCACGCCACGATCCTGATCTTCTTCTTCGTGATCCCCGTGTTCGCGGGCCTCGCCAACTTCGTGCTGCCGCTGATGATCGGCGCGCCCGATATGGCGTTCCCGCGCCTGAACGCGCTCTCCTTCTGGATGCTGCCGCTGGGCGGCGCGATCATGCTGCTGAGCTTCCTCGCGCCCGGCGGCTCGTTCTCGGATGGATGGACCGCCTACGCGCCGCTCTCGACCGTCTCCCCGATCGGCCAGAACTTCTTCTCGATCGGGGTGCAGTTCGCGGGCGCCTCCTCCGTGGCCACTGCGCTCAATTTCCTTGTGACGATCATCACTATGCGCGCCCCTGGGATGAGCTTCTTCCGCATGCCGTTGCTGGTGTGGGCCAACTTCTCGACCTCGCTGCTGGTCGTGATCGCCACCCCGTTCGTCGCGGCCTCGCAGTTCATGGTGCTGCTCGACCGGGCGCTCGGCTTCAACTTCTTTGACGCCGACAAGGGCGGGAACGTGCTGATGTACCAGCACATCTTCTGGTTCTACTCCCACCCGGCGGTGTACATCATGATCTTGCCCGGCTTCGGGATCATCAGCGAGATCCTCGCCGTGAAGTCGCGCAAGCCGATCTTTGGCTACCGCATGATGGCGTTCTCGCTGCTGGCGATCGTGCTGCTCGGGTTCACGGTGTGGGCGCACCACATGTTCACCTCGGGGATGCCCGCTTGGCTGCGGATCCCGATGGCGATCACCACGGTGATCATCGCGGTGCCCACCGGCATCAAGATCTTCTCGTGGCTGGCGACGCTGTACCGCGGGGTGCTGCACATGGACACCCCGATGCTGTTCGCGCTCGGCTTCATGGTCACCTTCTCGGTGGGCGGGATCAGCGGGATCATGCTCGCGATGCTCCCGCTCGACATCCACGTGAGCGCCTCCTACTTCATCGTCGCCCACCTCCACTACGTGCTGTTCGGCGGCTCGCTGTTCACGATCTTCGCGGGCGTGTACTACTGGTTCCCGAAGATGACCGGGCGCATGTACGACGAGCGCCTCGGCAAGTGGCACTTCTGGAGCACGTTCATCTTCTTCAACCTGACGTTCGGGCCGATGCACATCCTCGGCCTGCAGGGGATGCCCCGCCGCGTCGCCACCTACGCCGCGGAATTCGCCAACCTCAACCTGGCCATCTCGATCTGCAGCTGGATCCTCGGGGCGGCGACGCTGATCTTCCTCTACAACATGGTCAACTCCTGGCGTGGCGGCCCGCGCGCCGAAGCCAACCCCTGGCGCGCGCTGACGCTCGAGTGGCAGGTCTCATCGCCGCCCCCCGTCTTCAACTTCGACCGCGTCCCCACGGTGGTGGGCGGACCGTACGAGTACGGCGTCCCGGGCGCGGTGCACGGCATCTTCACGCCGGCGCCGCTGCCCTCGGAAGTCAGAACGCAGACGGCCGGCAGCGTGCCGATCCCGAGCGGGGGCGAGTGAGGAGCCAGGCAGCGATGAGACTCAAACAGCACACCAAAGGAGGTGGGTCGCGATGAAGGAGATACTGGTGGTCGCAAACCGCACGCTCGGGGGCAAGAAGCTGCTCGAGCGAGTGCGCGAGCTGGCGGCGCCCGGAGACGTGCGCTTTCGCCTCGTGGTGCCGACGAGCAGACCGTCCTCCGGCCTGGTGATCTACGACGAGGCCGTGCGCGACTCCGGCCAGGTGCGCATCGACCTTGCGGTGTCGCTGCTCGCCGACGAGGGCATCGAGGCCAGCGGCGATGTGGGCGACGCCGATCCGTTCCTGGCGACGATGGACGCGATCGCCGAGCACCGCCCGAGCGAGGTGATCATCTCCACGCACCCCGTCACGCACTCCGGCTGGCTGCGGCGCGATCTGATCGAGCGCGTCCACGCCGCCTCGGGGCTGCCCGTGGAGCACATCGTCACCGACCTCGAGACCGAGGGCCTGCCCTTCCGCGTCACGCTCGTGATCGCCAACCGAACCTCGAGCGGCGAGGAGCTCGTCGAGCGCCTGCGGGAGAAGGCCGCCCACGGCGAGCGCCACCTCTTCATCGCAGTCGTCCCCCAGCAGGGCGGCCACGGGGCCGCGCCGCGCGAGGCGCGCGCGCGCCTTCAGGCGATGCTCGCGAAGCTGCGCGCCGCGGGCCTGCTCTGCTCAGGCATGATCGGCGACCCCGACCCCTACACCGCTGCGATGAACGCGCTGGAGCTGTTCAGCGTCGACGACGTGGTCATCTCAACGCTTCCCGACCAGCGCTCGGGCTGGATGCGCTCCAACCTGATCGAGCGCGTGCGCGGCGCCGCCACGGTGCCCGTGGAGCACGTCGTGGTCGATCTCGAGGCAACCCGAGCCAGGGCCGCGGCACCAGCCGGCGCGGGAAGCTAGAGAGGAGCGGGGCCGCACATGGAGGCCGCCAGCATCGCCCACCACGGCAAGGGATCGGGAGCCCGCCCGCCCGTCAGCGAGCACGAGCACCACGGCCCGCCGCCGGCGCACAGCAGCTCGCGGGTCGATCCGCAGCTGCTGGGGATGCTGCTTTTCATCATCTCGGAGATCATGATCTTCGGGGCCTTCTTCACGGCCTACTTCTTCATCCGCGTCGCCCAGGGCGACCCGTGGCCGGCACCAGGCACCCAGCTGCCGGTGTATCCCACGCTCGTCAACACCTGCATCCTGATCTCCTCCTCCTTCACGATGCACTGGGCGCAGACCTCGATCAAGAAAGGCAACCGCTTCGGGCTGAAGGCGGGCATCCTGACCACCTTCCTGCTCGGGTTGACGTTCCTGTGCCTGCAGATCAATGAGTACGCCAACATCGGCTTCGCCCCCCAGGACGCCGCCCAGCAGACGATCTTCTACTCGCTCACCGGCCTGCACGGCGCGCACGTGACGATCGGGCTGCTGCTGCTGGCGATCGTCACCGTCAGGTCGTGGCGCGGGCACTACACCCCCGAGGAGCACCGCGGCGTGGAGGTGCCGGGCATCTACTGGCACTTCGTGGACATCATGTGGATCGTCGTTTACACCACCGTCTACATCATCTGAGACAGTGATCAACCCGCTGCGCTCCGAGGGCGAGATGTTTCGCCTGCTGCTCTACGTGATCGTGGTGTTCGCGGTGCTCATCGCCGCGATCCTGATCGTGCGCGCCGTTACTTGACGGTCAGCGTGCCCACCATCCCCGCAGCGCGGTGACCGGGGGCCTGGCAGAAGTACGTGTAGGTGCCCGGCTTCAGTTTGACCGCGAAGGAGGCGGTGCCCTTGGGCTCCAGGGGGCTGGCTCCCAGCACCGGGCCGCTGGTGCCGGACTGGATCGCGACGTTGTGGGTCACCCCTGACATGTTCTTCATCGAGATCGTCAGCGCACCGGCGGAGGCGGTGGCTTTGTTGGTCGTGTAGGCGAGCTGCCCCTGGGGGTTGGCTTCCAGTTCGAGCTTGCCGTTCTTCTCGACCGCCGGCTTGCCCGAGCCCGGCGCGGCGACGGCGCTGGCGAGCAGGCCGCTGTCGCCGCCCGGCCGCGCCGCGGCGTAGGCGACGTAGGCGGCGATGTCGTTCAGCGCAGAGCCGCTGACGAGACCTTTGGGCATCACGTTTTCGGGGTTGGGGAATTCGACCTGGTACTGCACGATGCTGCGGATCGTGTTGCGTCCCAGCCCTTCATCGACGCCGTGGCGGAACGCTTCGTCGAGGTCGGGGCCCACCGTGCCCTTGGTGTTGGCGCGCGCGAGCGTGTGGCAGGAGCCGCACTTGGCGACGAACTGCTGCTTGCCGGCAACCAGGTTGGCTTCTTCGCCGTGCTTGGCCGTACCGCAGCCCGCGACCGCGAGCAGCACCAGGCCACCGGCTATCAGCAACGTCCCATACTTACCCAGCTCCCTCACGGCGCGCGCAACTCTATCCGATAGCGCGGGCGGCGTCCCAGGTGGCGTCTCGGCTTGGTCGGGGCCCGCGGGGCCGGCGAGACGCCATATACGTGCATTCGGCGAACCTACCACCAACTGGACCTCTCATACCTGTCATCTGGCCGCTGCCCCACAGGTCCAGTTGGTGGTATATCCCCAAACTGAATACCACGAGTCTCACGGTGGGGGTAGCTGCTCCAGCTCACCGCGCGCGGCGGCGATCACGCTCCCCGCGACGCCCTCCCACGACCAGCGCTCGCGTGCCGTCGCCACCAGCGCCGCGCGGGTCTGCTCCCGCAGCGCCGCGTCGACCCGCAACCAGCCGATCAGGCGCTCGGCGAGCGCAGGCACGGCATCGTCGTCGACGGGAAACGACAGCCATTGCGCCGCCTCCGGAGGCACGGCGTGGGCCAGCGCCGCGCTCACCTCCGCGAGACCGGAGTGAGCAGCGCTCACCGGCAGCGCGCCGCACGCCGCCCCCTCGGCGGCCACCATGCCGAAGGCCTCCGGAAAGGTGCTCGGCACCACGAGCGCCTCGCAGCGCGGCAGCAGCTCGGCCAGCTCCTCGTGCTCGTAGCGTCCGGCGAAGCGAGCCCGCTCGGGAAGCACCCTCGTCGCCGCCAGGTAACGCTCGCGCCGCTGGCCGTGTAGATCACCGAGGAACGCCGCCAGATGACGCAGCGGCGTGGGCTGGGCAGGCTCGTTTGCCTGCGATTCGGCCGAGCCATGCGCGCGACCGGCCCGCGCCATGTCGATCGCCCGCTCGAGCTCGCCGGCCGCCAGCGTCTCCAGCAGCAGCTCCAACCATTCGCCGTCCCCCCCGAAGCCGACGATCTCCAGACGAGCCTGCGGCACCTGTTCGAGCACCAGCGGCCAGGCGGCGACCAGCAGGTCCACCCCCTTGTTGACGATCAGCTTGCCCACGAACGCGACGACGGGCTCCGGCTGCCTTTGCGCGGCGCGCCGCGGCAGCGGCTTGAAGAGCTCCACGTCCACCCCCGGGGGACCGAGCCGAGTGCGGGCCTCGATCGCGGGGTCCTCCAGCGCATCCCACAGGCTGCCCGCCGTGTGCAGCGAGCCGACGAGGATCGCCTCGGCCGGCTCGAGGCCCTCGCGGGCGTAGGGCAGGAAGCGCTCGGGATCGGGCTTCACCGTGTACTCCAGGGCGCTCCCGTGCACCTTGACGGCGTACGGCACGTGGTGGGCAAGCGCACGGGCAAGGATCGCGGGGCCCATCACGAGATGGTTGGCGAGCGCGACATCGGGTTGCACGCGCCCCACCAGCTCGCGCACGGCGGCGACGTTGGCGTCGATGTAGCGCTCGATCTCCGCCTCGCTGCAACGCGCGAAGGTGCGCGCCTCGATCCCCTCGTAGGGGTCTTCGACATACACCGGCAGCAGCCCGCCGATCGCGGGCCGGTAGGCGGTGCAGCGCACCGGCTCGCGCAGCGTACGCACGCGCAGCTCCCCCTGCTCCCAATCCCCGGTGGCGTCGACGAACGGCTGGCGCTCGGGGTGGCGGTCCTGGCAGAGCAGGTGCACCTCGTGGCCGAGGCCCACGAGCGCCCGTGCGAGACGCGCGTTGTAGATGTTGGAGCCCGTGCCGGCGAGCAGGTAGCCATGGAAAAGCAGGATGCGGATGCCGTCAGCCTACCCGCGCTCGCGCCGCGGGCTTCGCTAGAGTGCCCTCGATGAGCGTGCAGCAGCGATACCGTCTGCGCAATCCGGCGAGCGGGCGGGAAATCATCCTGGAGGCACAGCCCGAGGAGATTTACCTCGACCGGGAGTCGGGCGAGCCGCTTGAAGTCGTGGGCAAGGTGCTTCCGCTTGCGCCGTCCACCTCCAAGCTTCCGTGGTCGGTGGAGAACCTGCGCTTCTGCCCCTGGTGCGAGCAGCTCGCGCAGAAGGATCTCAACGACTGCCCCACCTGCGGACGCCGGATGGGCCCGCTGGGCTCGTGACCGCACGCTGGTCGAAACGGGGATTCCCCCCGAAGGGGGGTGTCTCCCGGCTTCGGTCGCTCGCCCCACTCCTCGCGGGCGCCGCGGCACTGCTGGCGGGCCTCACGCTGGCGGCGTGCGGAGGCGCCAGCAACTCGGCCGACGTGCCGCCGCACAGCACCCCGGAAATCACGCCCCCCACCAACACGCAGGCCGAAAGCGAAGCGACGCCCACCACCTCGACATCGACCGTCGCCACCACCTCGACGGCCAAAAGCAGCTCGAGCTCCTCCACCGGCTCGGCGGGCGCCTCGAGCGAAGAACCCTCGAGCTCCAGCGAATCGGGGGGCACGGGCAGCGGCGAAAGCACCACCGGCTCCAGCGGTGGGGCGGCGGAAAAAGCAAGCACCCCGGAAGCAAGCTCCGGCGCGAGCGGCGGAACCGGGGAAAGCGGCGCCAAAGGCGGCTCGGAAGCGGCGGGCGGCGGCTCGTCCAACAGTCCCACCGGCGGCGCACAGGCGCCTTGATGCTCAACACACGCGGCTGAGGCGGGACGCCTCAGGGCGTTGAGATCAGCGTGGCGCTGTATGTAAGGCGCGCTTCGCGGTAGAGGCAGTAGTACTGGACGCTCGTCCCCAGCTGCTGCATCGACTGGACGCTGGTGTTGGTGCACTGGGTGCGCAGGCGGCTGGCGCGCCAGGAGGTTTCGTTGCTGAAGCCGAGCGCGAGCGCGGGCGCCCAGGTTGGCACCGCGAGCGCGATCAGGTCGCCCTTTTTGACCTGGAGAGTGGTGGCCAGAGGGAACTGGGCGGTCTTGCCGAAGTAGGGCTGCAGCTGCACGAGCGGGCTCTGCGCGATCAGCTTGTAGGTGAGGTTGGGCTTGGGCTGGGGCCGCAGGATCGCGATCGCGGCCGAGGCGGTGCCGCCCTCGTTGGTGTTGAAGTACTTGATCTGGGTGGCGCTGGGCTTGCCGAGCGAGACCGTCCACGCCACGACGGTGCCGTTGCGGGGGGCCGCGACGACGCTTCGCGTCTTGCCCACCTTCACCTGGAAGCCGGTGGTGCGCGTGACGGCCAGGCACGAGGTGGGGCAGCTCGGCGTGGTGGGCGGCGTCGTCGTCGCGGGGATCACCCCCACTTCGGAGAGCGTCGCCAGCGCGCCGATCGGCAGCGCCAGGGTCAACGCCGCCCCTGCCAGGAGCGCGGTCAGCGATGTGCGGAGCAGATTGGGCCGAGAGCGGGGCATATTGGGCATAGAACACACCAAGCAGTGGTATGTAGCGGTTCGCTATCCGCGGCCGAGTTCCTGCGCGGAGCTCGCAATCTCCTCCGCGTCGCCGGCGGCGGGCAGCCAGGGCAGCCGCAGCGGATCGCCGATGTAGCGCGGGATCACGTGCAGGTGGAAGTGGAACACGGTCTGCCAGGCGGCACCCCCACAGGAGTTGAGCACGTTGATCCCGGCAATGCCCAACCGCTCGCTCATCCGCCCTGCCAGGCGCTGCGCCGCGACCGTGGTCGCGCACAGGTCCTCGGGGTCGATGCTCAGCAGGTCCCGCGCGTGGCGGCGCGGCACCACCAGCGCATGGCCGCGGGTGGCGGGGTTGATGTCCATGAAGGCGATGGTGCGCTCGTCCTCGTCGACGATCGCGGCGGGCAGCTCGCGGGCGACGATCTTGCAGAAGATGCAATCGGGGTCGGTCACTGACCCGCCATCCTACCCGGCGCGTGCGCGCGCGTAGGCGAGAGCATCCTCGCGCGTTGAGATCTCCCCCGCGTACCGCGCCTGCAGCAGCTCCTCGAGCAGCTCCCCCACGCGCGGACCGGGGGGAATGCCGAGCTCACGCGCCAGCTCATCCCCCCGCAGCAGCGGCTGTGGCGGGCCCTCCGCACGCCACCCGAGCGCATCGACGAGCATCCCTCGCGCGAGGCGCAGATGCGCGTCGATTGCCTCCTGTGCGCGCTCGCCGCGTGTGGCGAGGCGGTCGGCGACCGAGAGCAGCGTGACGTCCACCTCCACGGGCTCGCACGCACGCAGGTAGGCGAACACGCCGCGTCGTGCCAGCGGCTGGGGCTCGTGCACGAGGAAGCCCAGCCGCAGGTGGTTGCGCACGAGCGCCGCCACGTGGGCCCGCAACCGGCCGCTCGCTCGCAACCGGCCGAGCACCCCGCCGGCCAGCTGTGCGCCGCGAGCGTCGTGCCCGATGAAAGTGACGCGGCCGTCCGCGGGGCGCACGTCGCGGGTGAGCGGCTTGGCGGCGTCGTGCAGCAGCGCCCCCCAACGCAGCGCCCCCCCGCGGGTCAGCCCGTCGGCGAGCGGCTCGGCCAGCAGCGCGGTGAGCGCCTCGGCCGCCCCTCCCGCCGAGCCCGCCCCACCGCTCCCGCCCTGTCCGGGGCCCTCCCACTCAGAGGACTCCCACCCGACTCTCCCAGCCTCGCTCGCGCCGCCCTGCGCACCCAGCGAGAGGATCGCGGCAGGATCTTCCCCCAACGCGATCACCCGCTCGAGCACCTCCAGGGTGTGGCCGTACACATCACGGTGGTGGTAGTGGCTCTGGGTCACGCCGCGCAGCGCCTCCAGCTCGGGCAGCACGACCGCCGTGGCGCCCACCTCCCCCATCAGCTCCAAACCCGCAACGACTCCAGGCGCGTCGATGATGCGGCGCAGCTCCATGAAGATCCGCTCGGGCGCCACCTCGCCAAGCGCCACCGCATGGGTCTGCGCACGTACGCGCGTGTCGGAGTCCGGCTCGAAATCGAGCTCCACGGCGAGCCGCACGAGGCGCAGCACGCGCAGCGGGTCCTCGGCGAAGGCGTGTGGTCCGGCCTCGCGCAGCCGCCGCCGCGCGAGGTCCTCCAGGCCGCCGAGCGGGTCGATCGCCTCGCCAGGCGCCGTACCGGGCTCCCCCAACGGTTCGGCGATCGCGTTGACGGTGAAGTCCCGCAGCGCCAGATCCTCCTCCAGCGTTGCGCCCCGCAGGCGCTCGAAGTCGACCTGCCAGGCGCCGTCGCGGGCGACCACGCGCCAGCCCCCATACTCCTCCGAGAGCGCGAACGCCGCGGCATGCGCGCTACGGGCAAGCGCACGCGCAGCCTCGTGCGGCTCGCCGTCGAGCACCACGTCCAGGTCGGCGACGCCGGGCGATTCGGCCCCGCCCACCCCGGCCGCCCCGCTCATTCCGAGCTCGGTGATCGCCCCGCTTGCAGATCCGATCCCATCCACCCCACCGGCGCGCAGCAGACGGTCGCGCACCGCGCCGCCCACCAGCCACGCTCGCCAGCCGGCGAGCGCGGCACGGGTCAGCTCGAGCGGGTCATCCGTCCGCGGCAACGTGCATCACCCCGTCGTCGTCGTAGTGCAGGCGGGAGACGCGCGCGGTGAGACCGCAGGTGATCTCGTAGTTGATCGTGTCCAAGCGCCTGGCGAGCTCCTCCGCGGTGACCCGCTCGCTGCCTTGGACGCCGATCAGGATCGCGGGCTCGTCGAGCAGCGCCATCGCACTCGGATCGGGGCCGAGATCGACGGCGACGCTATCCATGCTGACGGTGCCCACCAGCGGGTGGCGGCGTCCCGCGATCAGCGCCTCAGCGTTGCCCGAGAGCCCGCGCCGCCAGCCGTCGCCGTAGCCGATCGGCAGCAGACCGAGATGCGTCTCCTGCGCGGCGATGAAGCGCCGGCCGTAGCCGGTGCTCTCCCCGGCGGCGCAGCGCTTGACGGCGGCGACGTAAGAGCCCAACTGCAGCGCTGGCTCCAAGCCACGCGCGAGCGGGTCCTCGCCGAAGGGGTCCATGCCGTAGATCGCGATCGCCGCAGCGCACCATGTCGAAGTGCGCGGCGGGATCGCGCAACACGGCGGCGCTGTTGGCGGCGTGCACCAGCACCTCGGGGTGCTCTCGCTTGAGCGGCGCCGTCCACCCGGCGAAACGCCGCAGCTGCTCCGCAAAGAAATCGTCGCCTGGTTCATCGGCGGTGGCGAAATGGGTCATCAGCCCGACCAGATCGACGTTGGGGTCGGCTGCGGCGGCGATTGCCAGGCGCGTCGCCAGCTCCGCGTCACGCGTGCCGAAGCGCCCCATGCCGGTGTCGAGCTTCACGTGCACGCGACCCCTGCGCCCTATGTCCGCGGCCAGCCACGCGATGTCCAGCAGGTGACCCTCGCTCCACACGACCAGATCGAGGCCGCAGGCGACCACCTCTTCCAGGTCGTCGCGCTGCAGCGGACCCATGACCAGCAGCGGCGCCTCGGTCACTGCGACGAAGTCGCCCAGCTCGCGCGCTTCCTGGATGCCGGCGACGGCCAACCAGGTGGCGCCGCCCGCAAGCGCCGCCCGCGCGCTTTCCTCCATGCCGTGGCCGTAGCCGTCGGCCTTGACAACCGCGCACAGCTGGACGCCCTCGCGCAGCTCCGAGCGCAGCCGCTCGCAGTTGCGCGCGATCGCGTCGAGGTTGACGCGCGCAACGGCGCGATCGACGCTCATGGCCGGTCGACCCCGGCGCGCAGGAGGGGCCGCTCGATCTCGGCGCGGGGCGGCGTGACGATCAGGCCTGCGACTGTTGCACGATCGACGCTCATGGCTGTCCCACCTCGGCGCGCGCGAACGGCAGCGCGGCAATCACGTCCGAGGCGATCACGCCGTCGGCGCTGCCGGCCGTCTGAGCCGCGAAGCGCCCGGCGGCGGCGTGCAGCTGGACGCCGGCGGCCGCCGCCGCGAAAGCGGGGAGGCCCTGCGCGAGGAGCGCGGCGATCACGCCCGTGAGCACGTCCCCGGTGCCGGCGGTGGCGAGCGCGGGGCTGGCGCCCATGCTGACCGCGACCACGCCGGAGCCGGTGGGGTCGGCGACCAGGGTGTCGTCGCCCTTGAGCACAACCACCGCCTGCGCGAGGCGGGCGGCGGCGCGCGCGTGGCGCAGGCGCTCGCGCTCGATCTCCTCGCTTGGCAGCTCCAGCAGCCGTCCGAGCTCGCCGGCGTGCGGGGTGAGCACCGTCGGGGCCTCGCGCGCGGCGAGATCGTTGAGGCGCCCGGCGTGCGCGTTCAGGCCGTCGGCATCGATCACGGTCGGGACGGGCGCACGGCGGGCCAGCTCGCGTGCGAACGCCAACGCACCGGGGGCGCGCCCGAGGCCGGGACCGAGCGCGAGCGCCCCGCCGCGCTGTGCCGCTTCGAGCACGGCGTCGATGCCCGCCACCGCGAGCGAGCCGTCCTCGTCGGGCAGGCCACGGGTCATCAACTCGGGGAGCCCACCGGTCGCGAGAATCGTCTGCACCGAGGCGGGCACGCAGGCGGTGACGTAGCCGGCGCCGGCGCGCATCGCGGCGTGGGCGGCCATGCGCGGCGCCCCGGTGAGGCCACGCGAGCCACCGACGACGAGCACGTGGCCACTCGAGAACTTCGTCGACGCGGGGGCGCGATGCGGGAGCAGACTCAGCACGGCGCTCTCGATCAGGCCAACGTCGGCGGCGGTGGGCGCGCCACGGGGGATGCCGATGTCGAGTGTGCGCACCTCGCCCGCGTGGGCCTTGCCGGGGTGGATCCAGAGGCCGGGCTTGGCGGCGTGGAAGGTGACGGTGATCGCGGCGCGCACCGCACGGGCGCAGACCACGCCCGTGGCGGCGTCCACCCCGGAGGGCACGTCCACGCTGACGACGGGCGCGTCGCAGGCGTTCGCGGCGTCGATCGCCTCGGCGATCGCACCGTGGGGCTCGCCGGCGAAGCCGGTGCCGAGCAGCGCGTCGATGATTGCGGCCGAGCAGCGCAGGGGTCTCGCGCCTCCAGCGGCGGACGGTCGGCCGATCGTAGAGGACTCCCCCGCTCCCGCATCGCCCAAGCTCGCGGAGGAGCCGGCGCTCACGGAGAAGCCGGCGCTCGCGAAGTCCATCCGCACAGGCGGAGCGCCGGGCAGGCGCAGAAGGTTCTCGCGCGCATCTCCCTTCAGCTCCTTGGGGGGGCCAGCCGTGAGGACATCGACCTCGCGACCGGCGTCACGCAGCAGGCGCGCGGCCACAAGGCCGTCGCCACCGTTGTTGCCCTTGCCGCAGAGCACCGTCACGGGGCCGTCGGGCGCGAGCTGCTCGACGGCGCGAGCCACGCCGATCCCGGCGCGCTCCATCAAGTCGAGCGAGGGTACCCCCTGCTCGTCGATCGCCCAGCGGTCGATCGCCCGCATCGCCTCGGCGTCGGGCAGCGGCAGGCACCACTCGGGGAGAGCTCCCATGGTTGCGATCCTAATGCGCCGGCGAGCGCGACTCGATGTGCTGCTACTCGACGGTGACGGTCTTCGCGAGGTTGCGCGGCTGATCGACGTCCAGGCCACGGCGGCGGGCGATCTCGTAAGCGAGCAGTTGCAGCGGGATCACAGCGAGGATCGGCTGCAGCATCCAATCGATCGCGGGAATCGGGATCGCGGCGTCGGCGTGCTCGACGATCTGCGCGTTGCCCTCGGTGACAACGGCGATCACGTGAGCGCCGCGGGCGCGGACCTCCTGGATGTTGGAGGCGACCTTCTCCAGCACGGGGGAGTCGGTGGCGACGCACACCACGGGGGTGGACTCGTCGAGCAGAGCGATCGGGCCGTGCTTCATCTCCCCGGCGGCGTAGGCGTCGGTGGCGATGTAGGAGATCTCCTTGAGCTTGAGCGCGCCCTCCAGCGCGACCGGGAGGCCGACGTGGCGGCCGATGTAGAGGAAGAACTCGCCCTGCCAGTGCTGCTCGGCGATGCGACCGACCAGCGGGAGCACGCCGCCGGACCCGTCGTCGGGGCCGGTGATCTCGGCGATGCAGTGGGGCAGGCGCTTGACCTCGCTCACCAGCTCGGCGAGCCGCGCCGGCTCCAGCGTGCCGCGCAGCTCGGCGAGACGCAGGCCGAGCAGGTAGAGGACGGCGACCTGGCAGATGAACGTCTTGGTCGCGGCCACCCCGATCTCCAGGCCCGCGCGGGTGAAGAGCACGCCGTCGGCGTCGCGCGTGGCCTGCGAGCCCATCACGTTGGTGATCGCGAGCACGGTGGCGCCGCGCTCGCGGGCGAGGCGCATCGCGGCGAGCGTGTCGGCCGTCTCGCCGGACTGGGAGATGCCGATCACGAGGTCGCCGGGACCGACCACCGGGTTGCGGTAGCGGTACTCCGAGGCGATGTCCATTTCGACGGGGATGCGCGCCCACTCCTCGATCGCGTAGCGCCCGATCAGGCCGGCGTGGTAGGAGGTGCCGCAGGCGACGATCACGATGCGCCCCACCCCGGCGAGTAACGCCTCGTCGAGCGCCCCCTGCTCGTTGAGGCTGACGCCGTCCCCACGGGCGGTGCGGTCGGCGATCGTCTCGGCGACGGCGTCGGCCTGTTCGTGGATCTCCTTGAGCATGAACGTCTCGAAGCCGCCCTTCTCGGCGGCCTCCTCATCCCACTCGACGGTCTCCGTGGCGCGCTCCACGAGCACCCCGTCGGGCGTGGTGATCGTGACGCCATCGGGGGTGAGCACGGCGATCTCCCCGTTTTCGAGGTACTGCACGGTGCGGGTACGCGCGAGGAAGGCGGGCACGGCGGAGGCGAGGAACTGCTCCTCCTCGCCGCGTCCCACCACAAGCGGGCACTCGCGGCGCGCCCCAACCAGCGTTTCGGGCTCGTCGAGGCTCATCGCCACGAACGCGAAGTGGCCCTGCAGCTCGGCGTAGGCGGCGCGCACGGCGTCGGCCAGGTCGCCGTCGTAGTGGGCGGCGACCAGGTGCGCGATCACCTCCGCATCGGTCTCGGATGTGAAGACGCAGCCATCCGCGAGCAGGCGCTCGCGCAGCGGCATGTAGTTCTCGACGATCCCGTTGACCACCACATGAATGCGATCCGCGCTGTCGAAGTGGGGGTGGGCATTCGCCTCGCTGACGCGCCCATGCGTGGCCCAGCGGGTGTGGGCGATGCCCGTGGTGGGGGGTTTTGTGAGGGTCATGACCGGAGCCCGCCCGCCCTCCACGGCCCCCTCCGCATTGACCCGACCCCGCCCGCCCTCGCGTAGCTTGTTTTCAAGCGCACGGAGATTCCCGACGGCACGCACGGCCTCGATGCGGTCGTCGGCGATCACCGAGATCCCAGCGCTGTCGTAGCCCCGGTACTCGAGCTTCCGCAGGCCCGCGAGCAGCAGCTCCTGGACTGGAGGTCCACCCTTCCGTCTGCCGACGTAGCCAACGATTCCGCACACAGCAGATCGGTCCTTTCGCAAAACGGTGAGAACCGGGAGCTCCTGGTGCCGCACCGGTTCCCGACTCCGAATGGAGCTTGTTTTGAAGATACCACCGGCCCCCGGGGGTCTAGAACAGCCGTCCGCTGAGGATCGGTCAGGCCAGCTCGCGCTCGACGAGCGCCACGAGGTCGGAGCAGACCTGCTCGGCCTCCTCGTCGGTCGGCGCCTCCACCATCACGCGCACCAAAGGCTCGGTGCCGGAGGGGCGCACGAGCACCCGCCCGCGCCCGGAGAGGGCCTCGTCGGCAGCTCGCACGGCGTCGGTGACGGTGTCCGCACGTTCCAGCGCGCCGCGGTCGCGGACGCGGACGTTGACCAGCCGCTGGGGGAGCTTGTGCATCGCGTCGCGCTCGCTCAGCGGCGCGCCGTCGAGCGCCTCGAGCGCGAGCAGGGCGCTCGCGATGCCATCGCCGGAGCGGTTGAAGGTGATGTCGATGATGTGCCCCGACTGCTCGCCGCCAAGCACCCATCCACGCGCGCGCAGCTCCTCGAGCACGTAGCGATCGCCGACCTTCGTCGACGCGACGGCGATGTCCGCGGCGCGCATCGCGGCGTGGAAGCCGTAGTTGGTCATCACCGTCACCGCCACGCCCCCGCCGACGAGACGGCCGCCGCGCTTGAGGTGCAGCGCGGCGAGCGCCATCAGCTCGTCGCCGTCGACGACCTCCCCGGCCTCGTCCACGGCGAGCACGCGGTCGCCGTCGCCGTCGAAGGCGAAGCCGACGGCGTGGCCGCCCGCTGACACCTGGGCGGCGAGCTCCTGCACGTGCGTGGAGCCGCAGCCGGCGTTGATGTTGCGCCCGTCAGGGTGCTCGGCGACCACGCTCACGCTCGCGCCGAGGCGCCTGAAGATCTCCGGGGCCACGCGGTGGGTGGCGCCGTTGGCGCAGTCGAGCAGCACGTCCAGCCCGTGCAGGTCGAGCTCGGCGAAGCGGGTGTGCAGCTCGCGCAGATAATCCTCGCCCGTGCCGCGCAGCTCGCGGACGTGCCCGATCGCGGTGCCCCCGTTTCCCGTCCCGGCCTCGAGCGCCTGCTCGATCTCGAGCTCGGTGTCGTCGGAGAGCTTGAAGCCGTCGGGGCCGAAGAACTTGATCCCATTGTCCTGGTAGGGGTTGTGCGAGGCGGAGATGACCGCGGCGAGGTCGAAGCCGTAGCGGGCGATCAGCAGCGGCGCGGCTGGAGTCGGCAGCACCCCGCCGAGCAGGGCATCCCCGCCCGCGGCGCTGACCCCGGCGGCGAGCGCCGCCTGGAGCATCTCCCCGGACTCGCGGGTGTCGCGGACGATCAGCACCTGGGGGCGCTCCGCCGCCGCGAGCGCGGTTGCCGCGCGGCCGAGCCCGAGCGCCAGCTCGGCGCTCAGCAACTCCCCGGCGACACCTCGTACGCCGTCGGTGCCAAACAGCTTGCGAGCCATCGGGGTCGGCAGGTCCTACCGCTTGGAGAACTGCGGACGCTTGCGCGCCTTCTTCAAACCGGCCTTCTTGCGCTCCTTGGCGCGCGAATCACGCGTGAGGAAGCCGCGGCGCTTGAGCTCGCCGCGCAGGTTGGGGTCGGCCTCGAGCAGCGCGCGCGAGACGCCGTGGCGCAGCGCGCCCGCCTGCGCGGAGATGCCGCCGCCGTGCAGCCGCGCCACCACGTCCATGCGCTCCTCATAGCCCACGGTCTCCAGCGGCTGGCGGATGTTGCGCTGCAAGGTGGTGCGCGGGAAGTGCTCCTCCAAGGTGCGCCCGTTGATCAGGTAGACACCGCTGCCTGGGCGGAGGATCACGCGCGCGATCGCGGTCTTGCGCTTGCCGGTCGCGCGGTAGCGCGCCCCGGCGGCGAGGTCGATCGCGGCGCTGGAGATCGGCTGCGGCAGCGACTCCTCCTCCGCCTGCTCCTCTGCCTCGGCTACATCCTCCGCGTACTCCTCGATCGCGTACGGGTCGGCCGGGGCCTCGCGCGCCAGCGGGTCGACGCCTTCAGGGACGATGTCGACTTCCAGGTGCGCCCCCGGCACCGCGGGCTTCACGCGCGGCGCGGGCTCCTCTTCCTCGTCGTCGAAGTCCTCGTCCTCATCGGCCTCACCCTCAGCGGCGGGCTCCTGCGCAGCGGGCTCGGCGGATGGCTGCTCCCCCTCCGCGGGGGACTCGACGGCGGCAGCCTCAGCCGCAAGCTCTGCCACGGCCTCCTCTACAACCAGCTCCTCGACGAGCTCCTCGACGATGGCCTCCTCCACGGCAAGCTCCTCCGCGACCAGCTCCTCGACCACCGCCTCCTCCGCCGCAAGCTTCTCGACGATCAGCTCCTCAACCGCCTCCTCCACGAGCTCCTCGACAACCGCCTCGACGATGGCCTCCTCCACGGCAAGCTCCTCCGCGACCAACTCCTCAACGGCCGCCTCCTCCGCCGCGGGCTCCTCGGCGACCGGCTCCTCCGTGGCAGGAGACTCCTCTGCCGCTGGCTCCTGCGCAACCTCACCGGCAACGGGCTCGGCGACCGCGGGCTCCTCGGCGGGCTGCTCCTCGGCGGCGGCGGGCTCCTCAAGTGGCTCGTCCGGCGTAGTCGGCTCGTCGGCCATCAGGCCTCGATCTCCAGCGGCTCGGGCTTCTGCGCAACGTGCGGGTGCTCGGGCCCGGCGTAGATCTTCAGCTTCGTCAACTGCTTGCGCGCGAGGCGGTTGCGGGGCATCATGCCCTTGACGGCGATCCGGATGATCTCCTCCGGCCGGCGCGCCAGCATCTCCTCAAAACTGCGCGAGCGCAGACCGCCCGGGTAGCCGGAGTGGCGGTAGTAGCGCTTGTCGGTGCGCTTCTTGCCGGTCACCGCGACCTTCTCCGCGTTGATGACCACCACGAAGTCGCCGGTGTCGATGTGCGGCGTGTACTCGGGCTTGCGCTTGCCGCGCAGCACGTCGGCGAGCTGCGTCGCCAAACGGCCAAGGGTCTTGCCGTTGGCGTCGACGAGCAGCCAGTTGCGCTCGCGGTCGGTGGGCTTGGCGACGTAGGTTTTCATCACGTGAAAAGGCCGCACGCAGGCTACCGCGCGCGGCAAGACGGCGCATGATAGCTACTCCCACTCGACGGTGCCTCGGGGGCTTCGCTACTCCCACTCAATTGTTCCCGGGGGCTTCGACGTGATGTCCAAGACCACCCGGTTGACCTCGCGCAGTTCACCGATCATGCGCGAGGCGATCGTCTCCAACAGGTCGTAGGGCAGCCGCGCCCAATCGGCCGTCATCGCGTCGTCGGAGGTGACCGCGCGGATCACGACCACGTGCCCGTAGGTGCGCTCGTCGCCCTGGACGCCGACGGTGCGAATGTCGGGAAGCACGCAGAAGGACTGCCACAGCTCGCGGTAGAGACCGGCTTTGCGGATCTCCTCCTGCAGGATGTGGTCGGCCTCGCGCAGCACGTCGAGGCGCTCCCGCGTCGCTTCGCCGCCGACGATCCGGATCGCCAGGCCGGGACCGGGGAAGGGTTGGCGCCACACCAGGCGCTCGGGCAGCCCCAGCTCCGCGCCGACCGCGCGCACCTCGTCCTTGAACAGCGCGCGCAGCGGCTCGACCAGCTCGAAGCGCATGTCCTCGGGGAGACCGCCAACGTTGTGGTGGGACTTGATCGTCGCCGCGCCGGTGCCCCCGCCGGACTCGATCACGTCGGAGTAGAGCGTGCCCTGCACCAGGTAGGACGCCCCGTCGAGCTTCACGGCCTCCTCCTCAAAAACGCGAATGAACTCGGCCCCGATCGCCTTGCGCTTGGCCTCGGGCTCGGTCACCCCCCGCAGCCGCTCCAGGAAGCGCCGCTCGGCGTCGACCGCCACCAACGGCACGTGAAAGGTGTCGCGGAAGGTGGCGACCACCTGCTCGCCCTCGTCCTTGCGCATCAGGCCGTGGTCGACGAACACGCACGTGAGCTGGTCGCCCACCGCGCGGTGCACCAAAAGAGCGGCCACCGAGGAGTCGACGCCGCCGGAGAGGCCGCAGATCACCCTCCCCTTCCCCACCTGGGCGCGGATGTGGGCGATCTGCTCCTCCACGATCGAGGCCGCCGACCACGTCGGGGGGCAGTCGCACACCTCGGTGAGAAAGCGCTCGAGGATCGCCTGGCCGTAGGGGGTGTGGACGACCTCGGGGTGGAATTGGATGCCGTAGATGCCACGCTCGACGCTCTCGACGGCGGCCACCGGGGAGGTCGAGGTATGCGCGAGCGCCGTGAACCCGGGCGGCGCCTCGTAGACCGTGTCGCGGTGGGACATCCAGCAGGTCTGCTCGCGCGGGGTTTCCCTCAGCAGCACCCCGTGCTCGTCGACTGTCAGGTCGGAGCGGCCGAATTCCCCGACCTCCGCCTGCTCGACCCGGCCGCCGAGCTCGTGCACGAGCAGCTGCATCCCGTAGCAGATGCCTAGCACCGGAACCCCGAGCTCCAGCAGGCCGCGCTCCAGGCGCGGGGCTCCAGGCGCGTACACCGACGCGGGGCCGCCGGAGAGGACGATCCCGCGCGGACGGCGCGCCGCGATCTCGGGCAGCGGCACATGGTGGGGCACCAACTCCGAGAACACCCCGCACTCCCGTACCCGCCGCGCGATCAGCTGTGAGTACTGACCGCCGTAGTCGATGACGAGGACCGTGTCGGTGGCCGTGGCAGGGGCGGACTCGGACACGGCGGGCAGACCGTCGGCGACGGGCGTCATCACCGGGGCCGCCGGGTCACTCATTGACGAGTGCAGCCGCCTTCCCGTTCACCGCGCCCATACCGACGCCCTGGTCGTGTTGTAGCGCCTTGCCCTCGGTCTGCAGCGACGGCGCGACGACGACCTCGGCGCGGTTGAACTCGGCGAGGTCCTTGTGGCCGCAGGTGGCCATCGAGGTGCGCAGGCCGCCGAACAGGTTGAAGGTGCCGTCGTTCTCGCGCGCGGGGCCGACGAGGATCTCCTCGAGCGTCCCGTTCTGTGCGGTGGCGACGCGCGCGCCGCGCGGAAGCGTGGGATGGAACGTGGCCATCCCCCAGTGGAAGCCATGCCCGGGCGCTTCGTAGGCGCGGGCGAGCGGCGAGCCGATCATCACCGCGTCGGCGCCGAGCGCGATCGCCTTGGCGACGTCGCCGCCGTTGCGCATCCCGCCGTCGGCGATCACCATCGAGTAGTCGCCGGTCTCCAGCATGTGCGTGGAGCGCGCGTGCGCGACGTCGGCGATCGCGGTGGCCTGCGGCACGCCGATGCCGAGCACCCCGCGCGTGGTGCACGCCGCGCCGGGGCCGACCCCGACGAGCACGCCGGCGGCGCCGGTGCGCATCAGGTGCAGGCCGGTGTGGTAGGAGGCGCAGCCGCCGACCACCACGGGCACGTCGAGGGAGGGGATGAACTCCTTCAGGTTGAGCGGCTCGGAGACGGTGGAGACGTGTTCGCCGGAGACGACCGTGCCCTGGATCACGAGCACGTCGAGACCGGCCTCCAGCGCGAGCTCGTGGTAGCGCAGCACCCGCTGGGGGGTGAGCGAGGCGGCGACGACCACCTTCTGCGCCTTGATCTCCTGGATACGCTGAGCGATCAGCTCGGGCTTAACGGGCTCGCGGTAGATCTCCTGCATCTCGCGCGTGGCGAGCTCCTTGGGCAGCGCGGCGATCCGCTCCAGCTGCTCGTCGGCGTCCTCATAGCGGGTGAAGATGCCCTCGAGGTTGAGCACCGCCAGACCGCCGAGGCGGCCGATGATGCCGGCGGTCTCGGGCGACACCACGCCGTCCATCGCTGAGGCCATCATCGGCAGCTCGAACTGGTAGGGCCCCAGCTTCCAGGAGATGTCGATGTCGTCAGGGTCACGCGTGCGCCGCGAGGGCACGATCGCGATGTCGTCGAAGCCGTATGCGCGGCGGCCTTTCTTGCCGCGGCCGATCTCTATCTCCATCTGCAGGATCCTTGCAGTCGAGGAGGCGGGCGCGGACGAGAAGACCCCGCACAGGGCGGGGCCAGAGGGGGCCGGCGGGAGTGCCGGAGGGGCATGTCAGAGACAGCGCTCAAGTGGGCTTGAGCATAGCAATGGGCGCCGTCGCAACGCGCGTGCAGCCCGCCGAGGCTCGGATATCCTCGCGGTGTGAGCAACGACAGCCCTACCGACAACGGCGGACCGGCGCCCGGCGGCCAGGCCGACGAGCGCAAGGGAGTACGACCCGCGCGCGATCGAGCAGCGGCGCCAGCGCGAGTGGGAGGCGCGCGACGCCTTCCGCACGCCGCTGCTCGAGCGCGGAGCAGCGCGGCGTGTACATCAAGGCGTCGGCGCCGTTCACATCCGGCAATGTGCACATCGGCCACGTGCGCAGCTACGCGATCGGCGACGCCTACGCCCGCTTCCAGCGCGCGCGGGGCGAGCCGGTGCTGTTCGCGTTCGGCTTCGACGCGTTCGGCCTGCCGGCCGAGCTGGGGGCGATCGCCAACGGGGAGTCCCCGCCGAGTGGGTGACGCGCTGCGCCGAGCACATGACCGGCCAGCTCAAGCGGCTCGGCTTCTCGTTCGACTGGGAGCGGACGTTCATGAGCTCGGACGCGGTGATGTACCGCTGGTCGCAGTGGCTGTTCCTGACGCTGTTGGAGGCGGGGCTGATCTACCAGGGCAGCGGCAGCGTGGACTGGTGCGACACGTGCCAGACGACGCTCGCGACGATCCAGGTCGAGAACGGGACGTGCTGGCGCTGCCACAACCCGGTGCGCCTGATCCAGCGGGCGCAGTGGTACCTGCGCGTCAGCGCCTACGTGGAGGAGAACGACCGCCGCATGGCGGAGCTGCAGAAATGGGACGAGACGTCGCTGGCCAGCCAGCGCTTCGTGCTGGGCCGCGTGGACGGCGTCGAGCTGCAGGCGCGCGCCGCCGACGGGCGCGAGCTGACCGTGTTCACCCCCTACGCCGACGGGCGTCGAGCAGGCGCGCTTCGTGCTGATGTCGCCGAAGCACCCCGAGGTCGAGCGCTGGGCGGCGGGCGCGGGCGTGCGGGAGCAGCTGGAGGAGATGCGCCTCGGCGGCTGGGAGCGCAGCTCGCGCGCGGCGGAGACGATCGCGCTGGTGGACACCGGCTGCCACCGCTGACGCTGCCCGGCGAGGAGCGGCCGCTGCCGCTGCTGATCTCCCCGGTGGTGGACGAGCGCTTCGGCGCGACGGCGGTGCTGGGGATGCCGGAGCTGGACCGCACGGATGCGCTGATCGCGCAGCGGCTCGGGCATCGAGCTCGACGCGGAGCAGAAGCGGGGAGGAGGAGCGGGCGGTGGGGAAGCGGCGTGGATGAGCCGGATCGGGCGGGGCGACGCGCCGCCGGTCGCCGCGGCGCAGGACGCCGGCGCGGAGGGCCGGGTGGCGCGCGCGCGGCGGTGCGCTACAAGGCCAACGACTTCTCGATCTCGCGCCAGCGCGCGTGGGGGACGCCGATCCCGATCGTGTACTGCGAGCGCTGCGGGACGGTGCCGATCCCCAAGCGAGCAGCTGCCGGTACAGCTGCCGCTCGATCTGAAACCGACCGGCGCCGGCAACCCGCTGGCGGAAAGGGAGGATTTCGTCAACACCGACCTGCCCCCGCTGCGGCGGGCCGGCGCAGCGCGAGACGGACACGCTGGACTGCCACTTCGACGCGCTGTGGCTGTGGATCCCCGCGTGCGTGCCCGCGGGGGAGCGCGAGCGCTCGCTGGAGGAGATCCTCGCGCTGGAGGACCTGCGCGCGTGGCTGCCCTCCGAGCGCCTGGTGGCGGGCAGCGACAGCGGCAACTTCATGTTCGACCAGCGCATCACCACGAAGGCGCTGCGCGACATCGGCCCGCTCGCGTTCCTCGCCGACGGCGAGCCGTTCGCGGGGGCGCTGATGCACGAGATGGTGATCCGCGACGGGCGCAAGATGAGCAAGCACCTCGGCAACGTCGTGGACCCCGACGAGCTGGTCGAGTCCTTCGGCGCGGACACGGTGCGGATGGCGGTGCTGTGGGCGGCGCGGCCGCAGAAGTCGCTGAACTGGAGCGACACCGCGGTGCAGTTCTGCCAGCGCTTCCTGCACAGCCTATGGCGGTACTCGCAGGCGCGCTTCGCCATGCGGGTGGAGGACGCGGCGGAGCTCGACCCGCGCCGCACCGAGCACCTGCGCAGGCGCCTGGAGAAATGGTGCGACACGGCGGTGGAGAAGATCACCGAGGAGCTGGCGGAGCTCGAGATGCACAACGCGGTGCGCAACGTGATCCGCCTGCTGGACCGCATCAAGGACTACGAGAAGCGGGTGCTCAAGCACAGCGGCGCGCTGTGCCGCGAGGACCACGAGGCGCTGCTGCGACGCGCTGGGGCTGATGGCGACGGTGCTCATGCCGTTCGCGCCGCACGTCGGCGAGGAGTTGTGGGAGTCCTCGGGCCTCGGCGAGCCGGGGGGCGATCCGCCGTGGCCGCAGGCGGGCGACTGGTCCGCGCCGAGCCGTGACCAATCGGAAACAGGCCGGTGGCGGTCGACAGCCGGCGCGCGACCGCCCTACGTGGACATGCACGCAGACACCATGATCGCCATCGCCCTGCGGGCCACGCGATCGCCCATACCAACGCGAGGGTGATGAGGACCAGGACGCGTATGAGCACTGCACAGGACCACGACGCGGATCTCCAGCACACGCGCTCCTGCGCGACGGCGCTGGTGTGCCGCAAATGCGATCTACGCTCGCCCTCGCCGAGCGGCGGGGCGTACTGCCCGCGCTGCAACAAGAGCCTCGACGTCGACTACGACTACGAGCTCGCCGCGCGGCGCATGCGCGAGACGCCGATGGCGGAGCGCCCGCTGAACATCTGGCACCTGGAGGAGCTGCTGCCGATCGTCGACGCGGTCGGCCCGGCGCGCGTGGGCGAGTTCGCGGGCTTCACGCCGCTGATCAAGGCCGACCGGCTCGGCGCGGCGGTGGGCCTGCGCAACCTGTACGTCAAGGACGACAGCACCTCGCGCCCGAGCCTCTCCTACAAGGACCGCGTGGTCTGATGGCGGTGGCGCGACTGCTGGAGCTGGGCCGCAAGGAGATCGGGTGCGTGTCGACCGGCAACGTCGGCACCGCCGTGGCGTCGCTGGCGGCGAAGGCAGGCGTGGCGGCGTACGTCTTCTACCCAAACCGCCTGGAGAGCACGAAGGCGCACGCGTGCCGTGCGCTGGGCGCGAAGGTGTGCCAGGTGGAGGGCAACTACGACGAAGCCAACAAAGCGTGCCGCGCGCTCGCGGAAGCGACGGGCCTGGAGTTCGCGAACATCACGCTGCGCCCGTTCTACGCGGAGGGCGCGAAGACGGTGGCGTATGAGATCGTCGAGCAGCTCGGCTGGCGCGCGCCGGACCACATCGTGACCGCGGCGGCCGGCGGCACGCTCTCCTCGCGCATCCACAAGGGCCTGGTGGAGCTCGAGATGGTGGGGCTCGCGCAGACCGCGCACACGAAGATCGACATCGCCCAGCCCGACGGCTGCTCGCCGATCGCCAAGGCGATCCTCGCGGGCGCTTCGGAGATCCAGGCGAGAGCCCGACGACGCTGGCGCACTCGCTCGCGATCGGCTCGCCGGGCGACGGGGTGTTCGTGATCGACGCGGTGCGCGGCCGCGCACGGCACGGCGGCGATGGTGAGCGACAAGGAGATCTTCGCGGGCATCGACCTGCTGGCGTCGACGGAGGGCGTCCTCACCGAGCCGGCGGGCGGGACGACGGTGGCGGTCGTGAAAAAGCTCGCCGAGCAGGGCCACCTGGACCCCGACGAGACGGTCGTGGCGATGATCACCGGCAACGGCCTGAAGACGCTCTACGAGCACCCCTCCAAGCCGTGGCCGTCGAAGGTGCAGTGCCGACACCGAGACGATGCGCGGCGTGCTGGAGGAATTCCAGCGCGAGGCCGGGTTGGTGCCGGCCAGCGAGCGGCTGCACGCCTAGAGCGCCCGTGGCGGGCCGGTGGCACCCGCCCAGCGAGCGGTTGCGCGCAGCGAGCACCACCCCTCCCCCTCCCCCTCCTTAAAAAAACGCACAGCCGAGCATCGCCGACGGCGCGGATGCCAAACGCGCGGGTAGCTGCAACCATCAAGGCGTGGGACGCCTTGACGACGTCGACCTGAGCCTCTCGCTCTCACGCGAGGAGTCCGAGAAGCGCCTGGCGGTGCTGCAGGAGCGCCTGCTCGCGCTGCGGCTGGTGCTGGCCGGGCTGCGCGACGACGGGCACCTCGGCCCGCCCGTGTGCGTCCTCTTCGAGGGCTGGGACGCCTCCGGCAAGGGCGGCGCGATCAAGCGCCTGGTGGTATCGCTCGACCCCCGCCACGTGCGCGTCGCGGAGTTCGCCGCGCCGGACGCGACCGCCAAGCGCCACCACTTCCTGTGGCGCTTCTGGCCGGCGCTGCCGGGGTGGGGCGGCTTCGCGGTGCTCGACCGCTCCTGGTATGGGCGCGTGCTGGTCGAGCGGGTGGACAAGCTCGCCACCGAGGAGGAATGGAAGCGCGCCTACGGCGAGATCGTCGAGTTCGAGCGGATGCTCAGCGCCGAGGGCGTGGTGCTGATCAAGTTCTGGCTGCACATCTCCAGCGACGAGCAGCTCAAGCGCTTCCAAGCGCGCGCGAACGATCCGCTCAAGAGCTGGAAGCTCGCCCCCGACGACTGGCGCAACCGCGGCCAGCGCGAGCTCTACGTGCAGGCGCTGGAGGAGATGTTCGAGCGCACCGACGCCAAGCACGCCCGCTGGCACATCGTCGCCGCCGAGTCCAAGCACTACGCGCGCGTGCACGTGCTCGAAACCGTCAACGGCGAGATCGAACGGGCGCTGCGCCACCACGGCATGGAGCTGCCAGAGCCCTAACCGTCTCCCCGCTCGTCATGCTCCAGCCCCGGCGGATGGCCGAGCTGGCCGAGCTCCGAGGTGTCGCGGTCGAACAGCAGCGCCACCGTCCAGTCGACGACCAGGCGCAGCTTGCGCCGGTGGCCGGGCATGTTCGCCAGGTGGTAGGTGCGTGCCAAGAACCATGCGGGGAAGCCCCTCCACCTGATCCCCACCGTGCTCGCCACCGCCCGATGGCGGCCGAGGTCCACGAACACGCCGCGCGTGCGGTAGCGGAACGGCCGCACCCTGCCGCCGTCGCCGAGCTCCGCCGCGACATTGCGCGCCACGCGCCTGCCCTGGCGGATCGCGTGCTGGGCGGTGGGTGGCGAGAGCCCGCCGCCGCGCGCCGGGTTGGGCACCGCCGCCGCGTCGCCGATCGCCCACACGTTGCGCTGAGCGCTCACGCGCATCGTGCGATCCACCTCGATCCGCCCGCCCTCGTCCAGCGCCAGCCCGAGGCGCGCCACGACCGGGTGGGGCCTCACCCCGGCCGTCCACACCACCGTGCGCGCCGCGATCGTCTCGCCGTCGCTCAGCCCTACCGCGCCATCGGTGACCTGTGTGATCGTGGTGCCCGTGCGGATCTCGATGCCCCTGCCGCGCAGCTCCCGCTGCGTGAACGCCGCGAGGCTGGGCGCCACCTCCGGCATCACGCGCGCCTGCGCCTCCACCAGCACCCACCGCATCCCCTGGGTCGCACAGCGCGGGTAGAGGCCGATCACGTCGCCCATGAAGTCCTGCAGCTCCGCCACCCCCTCCACGCCCGCATACCCGGCGCCGACGAACACGAACGTCAGGTACTGCGCCCGCGAATGGGCGTCGTCGATCGTCTCCCCCCGCTCCAGCATCGAGATCACCCGGTTGCGCAGCGCGATCGCGTCCGCCAGCGTCTTGAAGCCGATCGCGTGCTCGACCAGGCCCGGCACCTTGCGCGTGCGCGAGATCGACCCCAACGCGACGATCAGCTGGTCGTAGCGCAACTCCTGACGCGCCCCCTCCGGGGAGTCCACCAGCAGCCGCCCCCGCTCGGGATCCGCGCCCGCCACCCGCCCCAACCACAGGTCGGTGCGCCGCAACTGCTCGCGTAGCGGCACAACCACGTGACGCGGCTCGAGCGTCCCCGCCGCCGCACCCGGCAGCAGCGGGGTGAACAGCAGGTAGTTCACGTCGCTCACCAGCGTCACGCGCGCGCTGTGGCGGGGCAGCACCCGCTCCAGTGTGCGCGCGGCGGAGAAGCCGCCAAAGCCACCGCCCGCGATCACCACGTCCCATGCCATGCTTTGCACGCTACGGCGCAAACGCGGTAGAGACCAATGTCACGAGCCGCCGCGGATCGGCGAGGGACGTGGCGATACCGCGATTGCTCGCATGAGTGGGAGAAGTCGCATTCCGAAAGGCTTTGATAGGTTGCGACCATCCAAGCTTTAGGGATAAGGTGAATATGACGGGCTCGGTCTCGCGGGTGCCGTGGTTGCCCATCCGCGGGGTGCCGTCGTTGCCCATCCGCGCCCTCCTGGTCGGGCGTATGCCGAGGTCGGCGTGGGGCAGCGCGGCGCTCATCGCCCCGGCGTGGCTGATGCTGGCGCTCGCGACTGCGCCTCCCGCGAGCGCGGCGACGCCGGGCCACACCGACGTCATGTTCGTCTTTGACACCAGCGGATCGATGAGCGATGCGCTGGAAGAAGCCAAGACCGAAATCCAACAGGTCATGTCCAACATCAGCGCGTCGCTGCCCAATGTGAACTACGGCCTGGCGGAGGTCCGAGATTACGGCGGCTCCACCTACAGACGAAGAATCTCCAGACGAACCGTGGAAACTCGACGTCCCGCTCACCCCTGACACGTCTTCGGTGAGCAGCGCCATTTCGGGGCTGTCGACCGAAGGCGGTGGCGACGGACCGGAAGCGTACGGGCGAGCCCTGTGGGAGACCGACACCAACCCGAACGTCGGCTGGAGGCCCGAAGCCAGCCACGTGATCGTGTTGGTCGCCGACAATGTGCCACACGACAACAACCTGGATGAAGGCATCCCCGAAGAGGAGTGGGTCGAACCCTCGCCCTGGGACACCGGAGAAGAACTGCCGGGCCTGTGGGGCATACCCGGCACGATTTGGAGCTCGGGAGACAACCTCGACTTCCAGGCTGTACTGGCACAGCTCAAGCAGGACGGCAAGCCACTCGAGATGGTGGACTACCACGACACCAGCGTCGATTACCTGCCCTATTGGGAACACTGGGCGGGGGCCGCCGGTGGGCAGGCGATCGAAGCAAGCACCGGAGAACTCGCAGGCCGGCTCACGACCTTGACCCAGGAAGGCGCTCGCGTCGCCCCCAACAACGAATTCGTCACCTTCTACAGCAAGGAGCTACCTCAGGCCTTTCGCCTGGCGACCCCCACTCCGAGTCTGCTGGAGATTCCGTTCGGCGCCGAACTCGCCCCCTCGCTGAGCTTCAGCGCCCGCGTCCAGCCCACCGACGCCCAGCCGACGGTCGACGAAGCCAACGGCGCGAGCTTCTTCGGCTTCGGACCGCTGTCCTTCAGCCTCGCCGACCTCGAGTGGCACAATGCGGTTGGCGGCGCGCCTGCGACGAACGGCCTGTTCGACGGCGCCAGCATCGGCTTCCAGGGGCAGCTGGGCATTCTCGGCGCGCCCACGATCGACGCTGGCGAGGGCGAGCCCACCGAAGCCGCGTTCTCGGTTCCCGTGGCCTCGATCGAAGCCAAGCTCGGCCCGATCTCGCTCCCTTCCACGGACGTGGTCACTCCCGAGGCTGAGATCTCCGGCGGGCTCGATCTCGACGTCAAGCTCTACATCGCTCAGGCCGTCACCTATGTGTCGGAGAAGCTCGCCGAGGGTGCCGTCGCATCGGTCAGCGCGATCCTCACCGACGGCGTTGACGCCCCCCTCGTCGTCGACGCGCTGGACGCGTTGCAGGCCGCTGAACTTGCCGCCACCGCCGAGCAGTACGCGGCGCTGGTGGTGAAGGCGAAAACGATTTGGAACTTGGCGGTCAATCAGGGACTCCCGATCGCTCAACTGCTGGGGCAACTCGTGACGGTCGAGGCGCCCGCGTTGCTCTCCCAGGTCGCCGCCGACGTCGCCAAGAAGCTCAAGCACGCACTCACCTGGGTGGCCAACGGCGTCAGCCATGTCGTGTCCGCGATCTACAACGGCGGCGCGTGGGTGGTGCACGCCGGCGGGAAGGTGATCTCGGGCGCCACGCACGTCGTCTCCAAAGGCTGGCACCTCGTCACCGGGATCTTCAGTGCCCGTCAGGCGCTGGCGTCGGCGGGAGCGTTCGTGGGGCCGATCGGCACGCTCGCGCTCACACCCCTGAGATCCAGCAGAGGTATGGGATTCGGCCCGCGCGTGCTGACTCACGGCGCCGCGCGGGCGGCCGCTCACGCGCTGGTTCAGTACGGGTTTGACAATGCCACCGTCCGCCCGCTGCTCGTTAGCAGGACATCCCCGCGAGCCGGACAGCGCCTGTGCCTCGCGGCTGCCAGGCTCACTAACGCGGGCGCCGCGGTGGTGGAGCTGAGCGGGCCGGGCGACAAGAGCGAGGCGCTGATCCGCACCAAGGCAGGAGTCGGGGGGGCGTGTTTGCGGTTGCCGACCAAGATGCGCGCCGGAGCGTGGACGGTGGGAGTGGTCGATTACAACGGCCACGCCCAACGCCAGGGCGTGTTGCTCAACGCGTATGCCTTCACGATCCACGGCCATCGGCCCAAGCACCGCCATCATCGGGCCAGGTCCTAGCGCCAGCCGCCTCGGCTGCGGCGATCGCGCGGCGGCGCCTCGCTCGGCCCCTCGGCCAGCGGCGCCTCGCTCAACCCCTCAGCCAGCGGCGCCTCGCTCAACCCCTCAGCCGACGGCGCCTCGCTCAACCCTTGGCCGCCTCAGAAGCACGTACCTACCGAGATAGGGCCTAAGCATTAGGCTGCCGACCCATGGATGCCTCGCTCTACGCCGACGCGCTCGCGCCGTTCCTCGCCGACGCGCGGCGACTCATGCCCGCCGACGCCGAGGTGCTCGACGCCCACACCCACCTCGGGCTCGACGAGGACGGGCGCTCGTTGACGCTCGTGCAGCTGCTCTCGCAGCTCGACGAGGCCGGCGCGCGGCGCGCCTGTGTGTTTCCGTTGCACGACCCCGAGCGCAGCCCGGCCTATCGCGTGCCCAACGATCGCGTGCTCGCGTGGGCGGGCGAAAGCGAGGGTCGTCTGATTCCCTTCTGCCGCCTCGACCCCTTCGATGGCCCGATTGCTGAGGCCGAGCGCTGCCTGGCCGCGGGCGCGCGCGGAATCAAGCTCCATCCCCGCGCGCAGGAGTTCGCGTTCGACGGGAACGAGCTGGAGGGCATCTTCGAGGTGGCCGAAGACGCGCGCGTGCCGATCCTGATCCACGCCGGCCGCGGCCTGCCCCCGATCGCCGAGGGGCTCGCCCAGCTCGCGCTGCGCCACCCCGAGGTCGTGCTGATCCTCGCCCACGGCGCGATCTGCGACCAGGGGATCCTCACCTCGATGCTCGCCGACCACCCCGGCGTGCTGTACAACACCTCCTGCTTCTTCGGGCTCGACGTCGTCGAGCTCCTCGCGCGCGTCCCCGCCGAGCGGATCGTGTTCGCCACCGACCCGCCCTACGGGCGCCCGCAGAGCGGCCTCTACATGGTGCTGCGCATGGCCGCCCACGCCGGCCTCGACGAGGCCGCCACGCGGCTGGTGCTCGGCGAGACGGTCGCGGGGCTGTTCGACGGGCGTGGGCTGCCGCCCGTCACCCCCCCACGGCGCGGACCTTCGATCACGCTCTCCGGGCGCCTCGCCCGCGTCTACGGCTACGGCAGCCTCACCGGTCCCGCGCTCTTCGCGGGCGTCCCCGAGCAGGCGCTGGCGATGCTCGATATGGCGCTCGCCGCCTGCCGCGACCCCTCGCCGGGGGACGTCGGCGAGGCGCTCGAGGTGATCGGCTCGGCGCTCGGCGCCGCCGCCGCGCTACTGCAGAGCGCGGACGGCGTGCGGCCCGCGATCGACCTGATCTACCGCGCGATGGCCCGTGCCGTCACCGAGGTGCCGGACTGCGCCTGATCACGCATCACATGCCCGTACCCGCCCGCAACCACACCGCCGCCCACTCTCCGCTCGTACGGCGCTTGCGCTCGCCCATGTTCAAACACTTTTTGAAGGCCCTCACCACCTCGTCGACCTGCTCGGTCAGCAGCCCACCAACGATCAGGTCCTCCGGGGCCTGATCGATCGACCGCGCGAGGTCCAGCAGCAGCGGCTTCAGCAGGTTGGCGAGCACCGTCGGCGCGGCGGCACCCGCGATCGTCGGCAGGCGCTCGCGGCGCAGGTCGAAGCCGCGCGCCTGCAACTCCACGCCGTTGACCTTCGCATTCTCGCGCGCGGCCTCGACGCTCTCAAGCTCGTTGTCGAGGCCCACCACCGGCTCCCACCCGAGGCGCGCGGCCGCGATCGCCAGCACCCCCGAGCCGGTGCCGACGTCCAGCAGCGCTCCCCGTCCCCCTCCCTCGGCCGCCAGCTCCAGCAGCAGCTCCAGGCACATGCGGGTGGTCGCGTGCGCCCCCGTCCCAAACGCCTGGCCGGGGTCGATCACGATCTCCTCGACGTCGTCCCTGTCGCTCGGGGGCTCCCACGGCGGGCGTACGTGCAGGCCCGGCACTGGCCCTCCTCTCCCTGGCTTCCCCGGCACTGGCTGTCCGCCGGTCTGCGGCGTCGGCTCGACCGAAGCCGGGAGACACTCGCCTCCGGCTCTCATCCCCGTTCCGATCAACACGGGGCGGTGAAAGCGCTTCCAGCGCTCCCCCCAATCGTCGGGCAACTCACTGGTCGCCACCTCCACCAGCGCCTCCCCCGCCGCGGCGCGCAGATCGGGCAGTTGCGGGAGCTCGCCGGGGCTGCCGTACACCGCGTACTCGACCACCCCGTCCCCCACCTCCGCCTCCTCCACACCGGAGGGCGCCAGCTCCAGCAGCTCCGCCAGCACCAGCTCCGCGTCCTCGCGGCGGACGCGCACCGCGAGACGGATCACGCGGCCCTGTGATTCGGGGCGCGAAGCATCAGGCAGCCGGGCCGCATGGCGAGCGGCTCCTCACGCGGCCCGATGGTGCAGCGCGCGGCGCAGCTTGCCGAGGATCGACTCGTCGCCGCGCAGGTTCTCCTCGGTGAGCGTCTCCTGCACCCGCTCCATCAGCTCGCGCTGCTCGGCGTTCAGGCGCCGGGGCACCACCACGTTGACGACCACGCGCAGGTCGCCGCGCCGGCCGCTGCGCAGGCTCGGCATCCCCTGGCCGCGCACCGTCAGCACCTCGCCCGGCTGGGTGCCGGGGGCGATCTTCACCGGCGTCGTGCCCTCGATCGTCGGCGCCTGCAGCGTCGCTCCGACCGCCGCCAGCGGAGCGGAGACATCCAGCGCGGTGATCAGATCGTCCGCTTCGCGCACGAAGCGCTCGTCGGGGCGCACCCGCACGAGCACGTACAGGTCGCCCGCGGGCGCGCTCCCCTCGCCCGCGTGGCCCTTGCCGCCGAGGCGGATGCGCTGGCCGTCGGCGATCCCCGCCGGCACGTCCACCGTCAGCGTGCGCCGGGCGGCGCGGCGGCCGCGGCCGCGGCACTCGCCGCAGGGCTGCTTGGCCGTGCGGCCGTCGCCGTGACAGACGTCGCACACGACCGTGCGCATCATCTGACCGAAGGGGGTGCGCGTTACCGCCTGCAGCTGCCCCGCCCCGCCGCAGCGTTCGCAGGTCTCGATCGGGGTGCCCGGCTCGGCGCCGTTGCCGCGGCAGTGCTCGCAGCGCTCGACCACCTCGAAGGCGACCTCCGCGCGCTTGCCGCTCGCCGCCTCGCGCAGGTCGATTGCGAGCGCCGCCGCCACGTCCGCCCCCTGCGCCGGCCCCGCCGAGCGTCCTCCGAACGGGCTCGCGCCGCCGAAGAAGGCGTCGAACAGGTCGCCGATCGACCCGAACGCGTCGAAGTTCGGCGCATACCCGCCGGAGCGCAGCCCCTCGTGACCGTAGCGGTCGTAGGTCGCGCGCCGCTGCGGATCGGAGAGGATCTCGTACGCCTCGGCGGCCTCCTTGAACTTCTCCTCGGCCTGCGGATCGTGCGCGTTGACATCCGGGTGCAGCTCTCTCGCCAGCCGCCGGAAGGATTTCTTGACGTCCTGCTCGGAGGCGTCGCGCGCGACGCCCAGTACCTCGTAGGGGTCGCGAGGGGTGGATGCGCGGCTCATCGTATGCGAGAGATCGATCCGCGGCTGACGGTCTGAGATGGGTCGATGCGCGTGTTCGGTGCGCGGCTGATGCTCTGCGACGGTTCAACGTGGGGGTTCGGTGCGCGGCTTATCGTCTGCGACGGCTCGATGCGCGGGTTCGGTGCGCGGCTGATCGTCTGCGACGGCTCGATGCGGGGGTCCGGTGCGCGGCTCATCGCAGCACCCTAGCTCTCCGCGTAGGTCTCTTCGACGAAGCGCGAAAGCTCATGCGCCACCTCCTGCACGGCGGGGATCGCGTACGCGTAGTTCATTCGCACCGGGCCGATCACCGAGACGATCCCCAGCCGGCGCTGCGCCACGCCGTATCCGGTCGCGACCATCGCCAGCGAGCGCATCGCCGGAATCTCGTTCTCGTGGCCGATGCGAACGTACACACCCGGCTCGCCCAGCGCCGTGCGCAGCACGTCCAGCAGCGCCACCCGCCGCTCCAGGAGCTCCATCAGCTCGTTGATCTGACCGACGTCGCGCAGATGCGCATCCGAGAACAGCCGCGCCGTGCCATCGAGGTAGAGCACGTGCTCGGACTCCGTCGCCAGCTCGCCGAACGCGGGGGTCAGGCGATCGAGGAAGGCGCGCTCCTGCGGGGGCAGCGTGGGGTCGGCGAGGCGCTGATGCAGCATCCGCGCGCCCAGGCCGAGCCCCACGAGGCGCTCGTTGAGGTACTCCCCCGCCCACGCGACCAGCCCCGCGTCCACCGGTTCTTCGAACGTGGCGAACACCCTCGCGACCTCGCCGGTCGAGGTGATCACGACGGCCACAACCACCCGCGGCTGCACCGCGAGCACCTCGACGCGGCGGATCGTGGCGGTGCTCGCCGAGGGCGCTGAGACGACCGCGAGCAGGTCGGTCACCTGCGAGAGCGTTTCGGTGGTCGCCCGCATCGCATCCTCCACCTCCTGGCGCGTCAGCGAGAGATCCAGGCGCGGCGCCGCCACCAGGCCCTCGCCCGAGGCCAGCATCCGGTCCACCACGTAGCGCTGGCCGGCGTCGGTGGGGACGCGCCCCGACGAGGTGTGCGGATGCGCGAGCAGCCCCTGCTCCTCGAGCAGCGCGAGCTCGTGGCGTACGGTGGAGGCCCTGCAGTCGAGCTCCGGGTCGGCGGCGATCGCCCTCGATGCCACCGGCTGGCCCTCCAGCAGGTACTCCTCCACCACCTTGCACAGGATCAGCTCCTGCCTGGCGGTCAACATAAGTCGATTGTACGAGCCGCCGGGGAGACGACCCAGGCGACCGGCTCCCACTCGACCCGCGGCGACCGGCGCCCGTTCGGCTCGCCGCGAGGAGTCCGCGGGGTGCTACACCTCGACCTCGGCCTCGGCGTTGCGGATGATCTCCTTCTCGCCCTGCACCGCAACCGTGTCGATCAGCACCTCCCCGTCCCGCGCCTCGCGCACGGTGCCGGTGACGACCACCTCCTGCTCGGGGACGCCCATGCCGCGGAACTGCACCGCGAGGCGCCGCAGGTGCTCGGGACCGCCCGCGGCCTCGGTCTGGGCGCGCGCCACCTGCGCCATCGACCACAGCCCGTGCAGGATGCGCCCGGGCAGGCCCACCGCGCGGGCGAACTCGTCGTCGACGTGGATCGGGTTGAAGTCGCCCGAGGCGCCCGCGTAGCGGACGGTGAGGTACTTGTCGGGCGTGATCTTCAGCTCCGGTATCTGCGCTCCTGTACTCATGTCAGCCATTGCTCACGCTCCTCGAAGGTCGCCGTTGCTCGTAGCGCGAAGGCCCGCCCTGCTCACACCTCGAAGGTCGGCCATTGCTCACACTCCTCGGACGATGTTGGTCCACGTGCCGCGGCACACCTGCTCGCCGCGCTGGTTGGTGGAGATCGACTCGAACACGTAGAAGCCCTTGCCCTTGTGCTCGTAGATTTCCTTCACGCTCCCGGTCGTGGTGATCTCATCGCCCGCCACCACCAGCGGGCCCCACACGAACTCCTGGCCCCCGTGCACCATCATCGGGAAGTTGATTTCGATCTCGGGGTCGAAGATCGGCGGCCCCACCGAGGGCGCGCTGTAGACCACCACGAACATCGGGGGCGCCACCACGTCGGCGTAGCCGGCGGCGCGAGCCGCCTCCACATCGAGGTGGACGGGGTTGGTCTCGCCCACCGCCCGGGCGTACTCCCTGATCTTCTCGCGGCCCACCGCATACACCGTGGGCTCGTACGTCTTGCCGACCGCTTTGTCGTTCACTGGCACCTGTTCGGATCTCCTTGCGCCGGGGAGGTTTCGGCGCGGCAGTCTATGGCATATCCCGATGCGCCATCGGGCATCGGGTATGGCGACGGGCCTTTAAACACGAAAGGCGGCCCTGGGCCGCCCGCGGGGCTGTGTGAGCGTTGGCCGCCGGCCGTGAAACGCAAAAAAACCGCGGGGCACCGGCAACCCGGTACCCCGCGACCTGCTTCACCGCTCGACGGCGGCTAGAACACCAGGTCGATCTCGCCGCCGGCGCCGGCCCCCACGAGCTCGCGCTCGTCGTCCTCCGCGCCGCCCTCGCCCTGCTGGTCGAACGGGGGATGCTCGCCGGAGGCGAGTGTCCCCCGCTTCGGTCGCCCTCGCTGTGCGTGGCGGGCCGGTCCAGGAACTGGACGCTCTCGGCCACCACGCTCACCGCCTGGCGCTTGCTCTGCTCCGCGGTCTCCCACTCGCGCCACTCCAGGCGCCCGTCCACCGCCACGAGGCTGCCCCTGTGCATGTAGCGTGCCACGCTCTCCGCCAGCCTGCCGAAGACGGCGACGTCGAAGTAGAGAGGACGCTCGCGGTACTCGCCCTCGGCATCCCGCCGGATGCCGTTGCAAGCGATCCGCAGGTTGCAGACGCTGTTGCCGGAGGGCAGCTCGCGCAGCTCTGGGTCACGTGTGAGATTGCCGACCAGCACGACTCGATTGATGCTTGCGTACGACATGACTTCGTCTCCTTTGCTGTAAGCCACTGCCCCGTAAGAGAAGTTACGCGCTGCTTGGGACGGTACGCTCGGCCGGCCCGGTGGAATGCCCCGGCAGGGCGCCGAGCGGGACCACCACCACCCGCTCATGAGCCTGCGCACGGTCGATCGCACGCAGCACCGCACGCTCGACCTCGGGCGGCGCCAGGTAGAGCACGCCCGCCACGCAGCGCGCCCGCGCCCATGCCCGGCAGATCGCCGCCAGGCGCTCCGGCGCCTTGACGGTCAGCTCGACCTCCACCGCCACCGGCAGAGCGCCTTCGGCATCGAGCGGCCACAGCACCAGGTCGGGGTGGTGGCGCGACCCTTGTCCGCCATGCGCACCCCCACCGAGCTCGGCGCTGGCCAGCGCGCAGCGGCGCTCGCGCTCCTCCCCGCGCAGTTCCCGCTCGCCCTGCACCCGGTGGTCGGGATAGCAGCGCTCCAGCGCCGCCGCCACGCGGGCGCACTCGATCAGGTGCAGCGCGTTCGAGGCGCTCACCTTGCACGGGTCGAGGTCGCGAGCATCGGCCTTGCGCAGGCCGGCGCGCGTGGCCGTGTACAGCGCCGGGTGGCCCGTCAACGGGCGGCAGCGCTTCACCAGCCGCTCCCCTTCAGCCGCTCGCAGCCGCCCGCGCGCCGAGGCCGGGCTGACATTCAGATGCTCGGCCACAGCCTCCGCTGTGACCGCACCGAGACCGGCCGCCCAACGCACGATCGCGATGCGGCCGGGGGAGCAGGTGTTGTGACCGCGGCTGTCCTCGTCGCGACTGTGGTGGCGGTTGTGGGCATCTTCGTGGCTCCTGTCGTCGTGGGTGTTGCCGTGGTTGTCGTTGTCGTTGTCGGTGTATGCAGAGACCACGATGTGGTCCTCCTTTCGGTGGTTGTTGTCAGAGGTGCCGATCGGGCGAGTGCATCCGCGCGATCGCCGCGCTGCGGGGGCTGCTGAGCCGGATGACCGCCGCCTCGCCGCGCTGGAGGCTCATCGCCTCCTCGGGGCCGATCAGGTGCTCGCTGACCCTCGTGCGGGTGCTGCGACCGTCGCTGCTGACGGTGGTGCGCCACGCGCCCCTGCTGCCGGACAGGCGCGCGATCAGCTCGGCCGACGCGGGTACCGCCTGGCGGTGGGCGATCACGCTGGTGAGATTGCCCAGCACCTGCTCCTGGAGCATCTCGTGACCGGGCAGGCGCAGGTCGGAGAGCTCCTGCGTGCCCAGCAGCAGGCTGATCCCCGCCGAGCGCGCGCGGGCGAACAGGCCGGCGACGTGCTCGGCGGCGATTGCGGAGAACTCGTCGATCGCCACCACGCACCGCTCCGGGCGCTCCTGCAGCGCGGAGACGACCGTCTGCAGGTCCTGCACGATCGCCGACCCCAGCATCTGCGCGAGCAGCGGCCGGGAGTCGGCGCGGAGGCTGAAGTACACCACCGCCCCGCTCCGCACCGCGTCCAGCAGCTCGAAGGACTCCGCATCCGGCGTGGCGGGATCCAGCCAGGCGCCCACGTCGGACTCGGCCATGATCGCGAGGCGGTCGCGCACGCCCGTCAGCTCGCCACGCTGGCGAGTGGTGAGCGAATCCAGGTAGGCGTGCACCGCCGGCGCGCTCTCCGGCGGGAGCTCTCGCGCAAGCAGCTCGAGCCCTCCGGGATCGAGCGCCTCGACGAGGCCGGCGAGGCTCACCTCGCGACCGGTGGCGCGCAGTGTCCGCACCGCGTGTCCGAGGTAGCGCTGCGCCTGGCGCTGGTAGTGGGGCTCGGTGAAGCGCTCCCCGGCGAGCGCCTTGTCGGCGATCTCCGTCTCGCCGCCGCGCGCGTACGGGTTGTACACCGCCGGCCCCTCCGGCGTCCACATGTAGAAGGCCTTGCCCGCGGCGCGTGCCGCGCGGTGCAGCCGCTCGCGCAGGCCCCGGTCGCCCTTCGGGTCAACCACGATCGCCGACATCCCGTAGGCGATTGCCAGCGTGAGGATCCACGCCTGGGTGAACGTCTTGCCTGAGCCGGTGGCGCCCGCCACCAGGGTGTGCGTGCCGCCGCCGTCACCACCCCCGAGCTCGATCGCTACCGAGTGTTCGCGGCGGTCCACGCCGACGCTCAGGTGGCTGCCGCGCCATATGCGCTCGCCCCGGTTCCTGGGGCCGGTGAGCCACAAGCGCACGCGATTCGCGCCGACACGCAGCCCGTCGAGCGGGGTGGTGCGCTCTGCGGCGATCTCCGCGAGATCGGAGCCGGCCTGGAGGTCTTCGCCGTGCCAGCGCCGCCCACGGACGGCGGCGCCGAGCGCGGCCACGCCGAGCGTCGTCGCGTCGCCCGCCAGCATGGTCCGGGCGAGCAGGACGAGCGCGAACGCGCCGGCCGCCCAGCTCCAGTGCAAGTGCCAGCGGCGCATCAGCCGCGCCGCGAGCAGTCCGAGGAGCACGCCGACGGCGACGTGCACGGTGGTGCCCACCAGCCACTGGAAGAGATGCTCCAGCGGAGCCAGCGGTTCGGTTTCCCGGTTGAGGGTGTTTTCGTTCGCTGGGGACATGGGAGTAGTCCCCTCCTTTCACTTTTGGCGCCCAACCAGAGTCGAGCGCGGGTTGACGAGCGACGGCGAGCCCTGGGGCTCGCCGTCGTGGGTGCTGCGTGTGCGCACGAGTCCGAGGACCCGCGCGGTGGTGCTGCATGGGCACACGCAGACCCCTGACCCGGGCCGAGAGGATGCGTGGCTCAGAAACTCAGGCTCAGATCAGGCGGTAGCCGACGCCGCGCACATTGACCACCCACTGCTCGTCGCCCTCGGCGCGGAGCTTGCGGCGCAGGCGGCTGGAATGGGAGTCGAGCGTACGGGTGGCCACCGGTACGGGGTAGCCCCACACAGCGCGCAGGAGCTCTCCCTTGGCGAACACCCGCCGGGGCTCGCTCGCGAGGTGCACGAGCAGCTCGTACTCCATGCGGCGCAGTCGCAGCGGATGCCCGTGGAGACTCACCGCGTGAGCGTGGATGTCGATCGCGAGCGGCCCCACCTCCACACGTCGGGAGCCGCGCTCGCCCGCGGTGCGCAGCAGCAGCGCGCGCAGGCGGGCACGCAGCTCCAGGTATCCGGGGGGCCGGGCGAGGAAGTCATCGGCGCCCGCGTCGAAGGCTCGTAGCAGGTCGGGTGTGTGCACCCGCGAGCTCATGACGATCACAGGCAGGCCCGCCGGCCACGAGTGGACGTGAGCCACGGCCGACTTTGCGTGGGCCACCGCGCTGCCGCCCCGGATCTCCACGAGCAGTTCCAGCGAGGCATGTGGCGGCTCCAGCTCGCCGAGCAGCGCGATCCCCGGCGAGTGGGCACGGGTCAGGACCCGGGCGTGCTCGGCAGTGCGTGCCAACTGCACGCGGTAGCCGTCGGCCGCGAGCTGATCCACGATCACCCGCCCAACCTCGAGATCGTGCTCGACCACCAGCACGGGCGGTGGAGACTCGGCAGCTTCCTCGCTGCTCATCGCCGGCAGCCCGCCTTCCTCGCAAAGGCAGTGGAGACTCATCACAGCCATCAAAGCTCGACCTCGCGCGGGGAGATGCCGAGGCCCTCGCGCGCGATCACCGCGAGCACCTCGCTGTGGATCCACGGCGTGGGCTCGCCGTCGCTGCCGCCCTCGGGCGAGATGCCGACGCGGCGGGAGAGCCAGCTGGTCTCACCGCTGCAGTGGCCCTGCCCGTCGCGCTTGATCCGCCCGCAGCGAAAGGCGATCTCGCTGAGGCTGACCCCCTGGGTGTCGATCGCGTGCAGCACCGCCCGGCGCAACCCGCGGTTGAGCACGATCCGGCTGGCGTCGATGCGCTGCAGCTCGGAGCGCAGCACCGTCACCGAGACGGCGTCGTCGTCGCGGTGACGCTCGAGCGCCCTGACGGTGAGCGCGCGAACCGGTTCGTAGCCATCCATGCACCCGACCACGTCACGCACGCTCTCGGGCTGGGGACCGCTCGCCGGCTGACCCGGGCCCTGCCCGAGCGCGGCGGCCCCCTCCCACCGGCACCAGCGCAGCTCCGGGATCGACAGGCCGGTGGCGAGCGGCTCCAGCCGGTGACGGCAGCCGTGGCGGTCGCGCAGCTCAACCGGCTTCGGCGAGGCGAGCGAATCGGGTGCTCCGCCCTGCGGCAGCTCGCACCCCTCGGCAAAGGGGGCCGTGAGGAGATCCTCGGGCGCGAGCGGCCGGCAGCGGCGCGGGCGGGGATCGCGCAGGTAGTGGCGGCATACGAGCAGCGCGTTCTCGAGCGGCTCGTCGGCGGCGAGATGCGCCACCAGCCGCCGATCGCCCCAGGTGGCGGCGTCGCGGTCGAGCACCAGCACGCTGCCGCCGTGCCCGGGCAGCGCGAGGACCTCGCGCCCGCGGCCGTCGTGGTCGGTGTAGCGAGCGAGCACGCCACGAGGTGCGAGGCGTGCTGCATGGGTGGACGGGCCGGCCGCACCGGTGGACGGGCCAGTCGTCGAGGTGAGCATGGATCGTGAGGTGCGCGGTGACTGCGCGGGGAGCGTGGTGAGGGGCATGGCGCGTCTCCTGGCCCACGGGGCCGTCGGGCTGGTCGAGGTGGGAGCGGCTTGTAGGGCTCCGGCGGACGGCCGTCAAGCGACGCGCGAGCTGCGCTCGGGGGGCGGCCGGAGGTCGAGATCCCCTTAAGGGATCTCGGGGCTCACGTGAGGCGCGCCGCGCAAAGTCGAAGTTGGCGCGATCGGGTCCATTGAGGCTCCGCGCGGGCAGGCGGTGAGCGGGCGGTGTGCGGCTGGAGGCGTGCTGTGCGGCCTGGGTGAAGGGAGTCGGGGAGCCGCGATGCTAGCGCCGCCGGGGGGGAGCGGCAACACGCACAGCCTCTCCGCGGGCGGCACGGCGCAGTCGCCCGCGCCCGGCCGGCGCAATCTGGCTCAACAGAGCCGCTCCCCGCGCCCAGGGCGTGCAGTCGGGCGCGTGCGCGGCGGCCGGCAAACTGCGCCAGCGAGCGCCCGCCGCCCGGGGCGACTGCATCTGCGGTGGGGGTAAACGCACATCCGGGCAGGCGACTGCGCGCGTGTTATCGCGCCAGGTTGGGATGGGATCGTCCTCAGTGCGAGCGTGTGGCAACGAGAGCGCGTGGGTGCTGCCGCGCGGCAGCGTCCCCTGAGCTGAGCAGGGCGATTCACATTATGACGGCAAAGTAAGCTCTTGACGGCAGCCGTCTCGTCCGCTACGCTGAACGCGCGAGCTCTGGCTCCAGATAACGCACCGAAACGGAAGGTAGCTCGATGGACGCCCCAGCGAAGTTCACGCTCCGCTTCCACAACCGCAGAACCCATGAGATGCTCGGCTTGGTGGCGGATAGGCTCGGCGTTTCGAAGAACCAGCTGGCCGAGGAGATGCTGGAGCGTGAGTTGGGGGCCGCGTCGCTCCTGCTCGAGCAGGATCTGACGGGGACGCTCGAGCTGCTGCGCAGCTACCGCACCACAGATCGCCTCCAGGCGGACATCGAGGCGATCGCCCACGCGGAGGCATATGAGCAGGACCCGCTCAGAAGCCGGCGCGCCGAGACGGCGGGGATGGCGGACGCGTACGGCATCGGTGCGATGTTCGCCGCCTCCGCCTGATGGCGGTCGCCTGGAACGACGATCCCCCGGGCTCGGAACCTCAGATCGCCGCGAACGTCGCCTCGACTCTGAGAGGCATCGCCGCGGCCGTGCTTGTACGCCGTGCCCCCACGGTGGCGATGGCGCGGGAGTGGCATCGAGAGATCTATCGCGCCGTCCCCCTCCCGATCCCATACTACGCGGGCGAGGTTCGCGACAGCGACCCTCGCTTCCCCGAACTCGATCGGTATGAGGTGGTGGTTGGGGGGTTGGCGGGTGCTCCATCCGCGACCGTGCCGCAGGAGCTCACCCACTTCGAGGCCACGGCCCGCCGAGCGGTTGCCGTCCTCGACGGCTCGATTCCAGCGGGGAGAGAGCCGGCCGAGCACCGCCAGCTCCTCTCCGTCCTCACCCTGTGCGCCGCGCTGCACGGCGAGTGGGTGCGAATCCACCCATTCGCGAACGGCAATGGGCGAACCGCTCGCCTGTGGGCAAACTGGGCCGCGCTGCGTTACGGCCTCCCCCCCTTCGTAGTCATCAAGCCGCGCCCCGCAGGGATCGCGTACGCCCTCGCCGCATACGCCTCGATGCAGCACGACCACCAGGTGATGACCGGGGTCTTCCTACAGATGCTCCAGGCACACATGGCACCCTGAGAACGACAGACGACCAGCGACCCCGACGTGATCAGTCGAACGAGCATTGGTGCAGCACCTACCTCGTTCGGTGCTACACTGACCCTGTGCCCACAACCCACCCCCGCTACTCGATCACCGACACAGGCACCGTGCGAGAGCTGCTCGACGATGCGGAGCGCCAGTGGCCGGAGGTGGGCAATCGCAAGGAGCTGCTGCTGCGCTTGGCGCGGGCGGGACACGACGCGCTGGGCCTCGATCGGGCCGCGGCCGAGGCCGAGGCGAACCGACGGCGGGAGTTGCAGCGCGCGGCCCTCGAGGAGCTGCCAAAGCTGGTGGACATCGATGCGCTGCTCTCCGACAGCGCATGGGAGTGACGACCACAGCCGGGCGTCACTGGCTGTTGCTTGACAAGTCGGCGCTCGTCAGAGGCGGCGGCATCTCGGAGGAGTCCCGGAGCCAGCCCTGCATATGCGCGATCACGCGCCTGGAGATGCTGCAAAGCGCACGCTCGGCGACCGACTACCAGCAGGTCGAGGAATGGCTGGCCGCCTTCCACGAACTGCGAATGAACGCCGAGACGATCGCGACGGCCGTGACCGCTCACCGCGAGCTCGGGCAGAAAGGCCGTCACCGGCTCCCGATCCCCGATCTGCTGATCGCCGCGTGCGCCCAACAGCACCAGGCCGCCGTGCTCCACGTCGACCGCCACTACAACGTGCTGGCCGAAGTGCTCGCCTTCGAGCCCGTGCGCCTCGAGCCCCGAGGCTAGCCCGCGCCGCGCCGGCGCCACGGGGCGCGGCGCCACGATCGACCCAGGGGGCCTCCCTGCCCCACGACCGAGCGTGCCGGGCGCCCTCACCCGCTTCTCTTCCTGCCCGCCCTGTGCTTCTTCTTGCCCTTGGCCTTCTTCTTGTGAGAGGCCTTCTTGGTCTTCGAGCACCCGGTGACCGAGATCTTCGTTTCCTGGTTGATCTTCAGCCCGTTCTGCCCGACCATTTCCGTCGGCATGATCAGCGTGCCCTTGCAGAGGTTCCCGTTCGCCGTGAGCGCCGGGTATTCCCGCTCGGGGAGCTCCAGTTCGAAGTTCGAGAACGGCACATCCGGCACCGTCCCAAACGTCGCCGTCGTGATCCCCTGTTTGCTGATGAACGTTTCTCCGTGCACCTGGACGGTCACGCCGTCCTCGCCCGTCAGGACGATGATCAGTTCCGGGTACTTCGCGCCTCCGTGGGAGACGAAGTACGCCGGGCCGGACAGCGGGCCTTCCAGCACCGGGGTCTCCACCTTCGCTTCGCCGACCCGCGAGGCGACCGGGCAGTTCGAGGGGTTTTCCGCGAAGACCCTTTCCGTGCACGCCTTCTGCAGCGTTTTCAACGGCGAGGGCAGCTGTTTGGGCAGCGACACCTTGACCTTCGCGACGTTCGCCCCCGTGCCCCGCGGTGTGTTCGGGAGCGTCAGGGTCACGTGCAGGCTCGCGCCTTCGGTGCGCGAGGTCTTCGCGCTCGTCGAGACCGCGAATTCCGGTTTGAACGACAGCGCCGCGCAGTTCGTGACCTGAAACGGCGTGGACACGTCCGCGGTGGCGCCTTCGCTGCTGCCGAGCACCCCGGTCAGCTTCATCGGTTCGCAGCTGGTCGGGTTGAATACGAACCCTGGCCGGTTCACGTTCACATTGATGTGCTGCAACTGCAGCGGGATACCGTCCAGCATCGTCGGGAACGCATCGCTGACGACCGTCAGGTGCGCATCCGTCGGATCCACATCGACCTTCGAGCGCACGACCTCGGTCCCGAGGTTGAACGGGCCCGCGACCGCGGGGACGACGACGTCCACCCCGAACGGGTCGCCCTCATACGGGCCGGTGATGTACGCCTTGCCTGTTTCCACGGGGAACGGGTCCCCGCCGAGGCCGGCGCTCACCGTCACCGTCCCGATCTGGCTTTCCGCCGGGCAGTCCCCCGTCGCGGCCTGCGGTTCCTCGCACAGCCTCACGCCCCGCAGCCCGGCGGAGATCCCGGGCGGGAACACCACCGAGAGTTTCCCGAGTTGCTGGTCGGCATCGGGGCGGCTCAGCGTCATCGTCAACGGGCTGTACCCGCCTGCCTGGACGCTGGTGGTGCCCGCGTTGAAGCCGGGCTGGAACGGGCGCGGGCTCGCGCACGGCCCACCGTTCGGGCCGCTGGTGATGTCGAACGTCGAGCTGGACTTCGAAGCTTCGTTGCCCGACCACGGCACGATCGACGACGTGCTCGTGTACGAGCCACACGAGGACGGGGTGCTCAACGGCGCGCGGGCGCCGCCGAAGAAGTGCAGCTTCGCTTCTTCGACCGGGACCTTCGGGTTGTTCGGGAAGACCGTCACGATCTGCCCCGTGCTTTCATCGAGTTTGATTTCCCCGGCGAGCTTGACCCTGACGCCCGACACGGGCGCTTCCACTTCGATATACAGGCCGATCAGGCTCCCAAACGGGTTCGCGTTCTGCGCCGCCAGATACACCGCGCCGACAAGCGGTTCCGGCAGCAGCGGCGTCTTCACTTCGACAGTCCCAACCTTCGACGCGTTCGGGCACCCCACCGGCCCCGGAGTGAAGAGGTTCGTGCCACTCGACGCTTCCACGCCCGTGAACCCGACCTCTTCATCCGAGCACGCCAGCAACCCATCCGCCGCCGCGGGACTGATCTGCACGCCCACAGGCAGCGTCACCGTCGTGTCCCTCAACGCCGACTCCGCCAAGCCTTCCGGATCGAGCGTCGATTCCTGGGGTACATGGATCCCCACGCTCAACCCCGTCGGAGTGCTCCCCTCCTGCACGTCCGGCGCGACACTGATTTCCGAGCTGAACGACAACCGGTTGCAGCCATCCAGCGCGACCATCGGCGCCGTGTTGAAGACCGGCCCAAACAGATGCTTCGGGTCATTCCACAGATCACCCTGCATGCTCGTATGCAACGGACCCGAACACGACGTCGGCAACGACAGGAACGGCGGAGGCTGTTTTACCGAAGCAGAACAACTGGATTCGCCTCCGGCGCCATAGTAACAGCGCTGGCCATCGTGGCGGGGGTCGCCCGGCACCCCCCAGATCGTGATTTCGTTACCGATGAATTCGACGGTCTGAGTGATGTTCGTCACGTTCACCCGCACGGCATAGTCAGAGCCGGTACGCACCGAGGTGTCCAGTAGCACAGGGTCGCCGTACACGACGAAGCCGAAGCGCGCGGGCTCACCGGGCGCCGGTTCGACGTTATACAGGCTGTCCTGGATCGAACCCTCATACAAAATGGCTCCCCCCTCCACAAGCACATTTGGGACCGCGAAACCTACGACCGTATCCGGCGGACATGTGCGATTGGGGCGGTAGGCCAGTTCGAGGAAGGCTTGCAGCGGGCACGTCGGGATCGCCTGCGGGTTACCGATCAAACCCGCCGGAAGATTGAACGAGAGATCCTTCGCGGATCCTCCCGCCGGGCGATTGATGAACGGTAGCGATCCCCCTGCCGATGTGAAGATTTCGGGTAAGATGCGTTCTTCGAAGGTCTCGTTGAAGTTCAACGTTGTCGTGAGCTGGAACGGGTGCGAACCGGCCTGCGTATCAAGCTTGCCACCCACTTCTTCGGGACGTATTTCATACGTGTTGACCCCTGACGGCACAGGCGCACCAGAGACCGTGAGCGCACTCCTGGCCGTCTCTGGGGGCGCCCCACCACCGACGATGCTCGCTTCGTTCACTTCACCGGAACTGGCGCCCGGCTTCAGATCCACCGCGATAAGCATCTGCAGCTGATGGGCAGCCTGCACGTTTGGCTGGCCTTTCGCGGGTTGGGTAGCGAACGTACAGCTCACCGTTTTCAGCGAGCATTCGCCCAATTCTGCATATTTCAGGGTCTGGCCGACAGCGCCGGTGATTCCGACGGGTACCAATCCTTTGGGGAGCCTGTCGGTGATCGTCACGGGGTGCGTTTCGGGGTTCACCACTTCGTCGCCGAGATTCGTCGCGCCCACAAAGATCTCACCATCGGGACGACCTGCCAAAACTCGGGTCGCACCTCCCATCAGTCCGACTGGCTGATCCGCAAGTTCGCCCACGAACTTTACTTCATATTCTTCGAACGGGGGCGCACCCGTCACTTCGACGTTACCCGCACCGTACAGTCCTTCGAGGGCCTTCTGCGCTTCTTCAGGGTCCCCTCCCACCTGTGCAGATTGTTCCTTATCACGCGTCCCAGCTGCACCACCAAAGAGACCCACGCCTGCACTTTCGATCCGTCCGGCTTTGATACGCTGCACCTCGTCCCTGGCCTTACCGGGCGCCAGGTAGGACGGGCGTGAGGAAGTGCTCAGGTGCCACCACGGCGAAAGGGTTTCTTCGGCGTTGGCAGTTCCCGCCATGAGAGCAAAAGCCACAAAGGTGATGGCAATACCAGCTACGCAACACGCGTGTAGTGACCGACGGTCTGTGAGCTTGCCTGCCGCTGCTAGTTGTTGCACTCGCTTTACAGGCATTTTACCTACTCCTCCGGTCGTTGCTGGCTCTCTTTGGGCGCTTTGCTTTCTTCTCGGGTTTCTTGATGCACTTGCTCTTCTTATTCTTGACAAACCCCTTCTTGCACTTCACCGCCTTGTTCGTGACCTTGGGTAGCGTGGGCGCGGGAGCGATGTTGCCCTGGCCGGAGAACGTCGCGCTGGCCGACGGCCCGAAGATCGCCGGCTGCGGGGTGGGCGAGGCTTTGCACGAGGCTTCCGTCGTGCACGGCGGTGGTTCCGCGACCGCGGCAGGCGTGCACGGCGAGGCGACAGTGCATTCGTGCGCGTCATAGACATCGGGCGCGCTGTCAGGATCCTGCATCGCGAGCCTGGAGCTCGTGATGAAGAACACATTGCTCCCGTCTTGGCTGGCGTCAAGGAACGCCGAGGGGTGTGGCGAGGTACCCGAAGAAATCAGGCTGACGCAACCACCCGAGCGTTCGCTGAACGTGACGCTCGCCGATGTGCACTGCGGCTCGCCTTCCGCGCCCAGGATTCCGGCCGGCTCGTACTCATACACGTCCTGCACGTTATTCACATCCTGCGCCACCAGCGCGCTCTGACTGTTGAAGAACAACCGGCCGCTGTCAGACAGATAACGCGCCTGATACTGGATTGGCGGGAGGCGATGCCACGCAGGGATACTCGACGCCACCCCTCCCTTTTCGAGCTTGAAAGCGACGCCCGCGAGTTCTCCCGAAGGTGTTTTGCCGAAGACTCCCACCACCGGGCGTGCCCCGGTCTGATCGCACGACGCGCATACCAGCTTGTGCGTATCGGCGTTGTAGAGGTAGACCTCCTGATCGAGACGACCATCTACGGCGTCGCGCGTATCATAGCCCGTCAGGTCTTTGCTGGACATGAACGCCAGCCAGCGCCCATTGGGCGAGACCCGCGCCTCATGTTCCATCGTGCCGCTCCGCGCGATCAACGTCGTCACACCATCGTGATGCACATACAGATTGCACGTTTCCGTTTCCTGACGGGCTGCACCATCAGGTTCTTCGCATTCGCTTGGGGCGGCATCGGGCGTCACCGCGCCCGGTGATGAGAAATAGACGTACGAGCCGTCTTCGCTGGCGCCAAACACCTGACTGACACCAGCATAATTGCTCAGATCCGTCACCCTGTGGCCGGCTTCCGCGTTCAGATCGTATTCAAACAGATCGCCATTGGTAAAGAAGATCCTCGAGTCATCAGCGGAGGCCGTGTCGAACTTGCCGACACCGATTTCCAGCGTGCTCTGAGCATTCGGGTCACCGCTCGAGGGAAGGTTCGTGTCGGCAAGATACAGCGTAGCGTTGGGTTCAGTGCTGCTTTGTAGGACGATACGTGTGCCATCGATCGAGATCAGGTGCTGCTGGCCCACTTCGGGTGCCTCGCTTTCAGGGCCCTTGGCGGGTTCTGCGGGAAGCGGCTGCAGCTGCCCATCCACCCACTCGTAGAAAGGGCCTCCGCCAGAGGTCAGCGACACCCTAGAAGATAGAATGATATGGCCCAGATCCGGGGTCCCGTCCACGAATTCCGGACTGCATCCATCTTCTTCCGGGTCACGGCAATAATCGTGGACCCCTCCCAATTCCTGGCTGAATTCTGTGCCGCGCGGTACGTTCGCGTGTTCTTCGATCACTTTCGGGCAGGCGCCGGTAACAGGACAGCCGGTGACAAGCGGCCGGAAACACGAGCTCACACTGAGGTATGCGGCTTCGCAGCGTTCCGAGACATTTCCATTCAGATAGTCGGTACGCAGGTAGGGGGTCTGTTCCGACGCCTCAGGTGAGAGCGCCAAGAAGCGACTCCCGAACGGCCTGACCACCCCAAGCGAAAGATCTTCAGAGAAAAACTTATAATCTTCAGCACCAAAGATATGCGCGCCGACGCCTTCGGGCTCCGGCACATCGAGCGCCTGCGAAGACCAGCCCGCGGCGCCGCGCGTAGAGAGCACCTGTACTTCGTTTGCGTAACCCGCCGGTTCGAGTTCGCTCGGCTGGCTCGCCTTGTCGACGATCGCGTCACCGCGACTGGAGGCCTGGATGAAAGTGTTTACCCCACGCTGATAGCCGAAGAAAAGCGCGCCCAATTTCTCTGGAGGCGTGACCATTTCGTACTGGCGGTTATCGGGGAGCCCCCCCGAGCCACCGGTGCGCTGCGTGGTGAAGGAGACCGGTTGGCCGGCGACCGTTTCGATCGTGCTGGCTGCCGTGAGACGGAACTGGTAGCTGGTGTTGGGCGTGAGGCCCTGCTGGACGTGGACGGTGAGCGGAACACTTTCGATGCCCGCGGGGATGCTGCCGGCGCCTTCGGGTTCGGGGACGGGTGTGAAGCTGCCGCCGGCGGGGGCGTATTCGAAGGTGTACGAGGTTACCGCCCCCCCGGGATTGACCTGGGCATTGAGCGTCGCACTGGTCGACGCGACGTCGGTGATCGACGCTTCTTCGATCTTGGGCGGCGCGGCGAGCGTCGTGAACGTCATCGGCGCGCTGAGATCTGCTTCGCCCGCTTCGTTGGACACGCGCAGGCAGAACGTGTACGTCGTGTGAGGCAAAAGTTCCGTGACCGGTGCTTGCGCGGCTTCTTCCTTGCCCCCGAGCGCCGGGGTCGCGGGCGTCGTTTTCTGGGTTGCGCCCTGGCATTCGCTCATGGACTGCTGGTAGAAGAACTCGTAGCTGCCGGGATTCCCCGCGTTACCCGGGTTCAGGACGCCGTTCAGCGTCGCCGTGGTAGCAGCGACAGGCTTCGCTTCAAGCTTTTCCGGAGTTTCCGGAGGAATCGCCGTGGTGAACGGCACAGGCGCGCTGACCGCGGGTTCCCCTTTCAGGTTCTTCTCCACCAGGCAGACCGCGTATTCGGCACCCGCAGTCAGCCCTTCGACGTTTTCGAAGACCTGTTCCTGTTCGAGACCCAAAGCGAGGCCCGGTGACGCGGGCGCTACGGCTTCGCCTGCGCCTTTGCATTCGTCTTTGCTCGACTGGCGGTAGACGAACTGGTAGGTCCCTTCTTCGACCGGTCCGCTCGCCAGCGGGTTCAACACACCGTGCAACGTCACTGCGGTCGCCCTGATCGATTCAACACTCACTTCCGGGGTTTCCGGCGCGGCAGCCACAGCCGGCGCAACCCCCAGCGCCAGGGCGCCCACCACACACAGCGAAACCAGACCGGCCAGCGTGAACCCACGAGCATTCATCGAACCATCTCCTCCTCCAAAGCAGAGGGGAGATCCCCTCGATCGGTGAACAACGACACGCCCAACGGCGCACCAGCACAAGACTCATCAACAGGGGCGTGCATCCGGATGCTCCGCGCGACCGTCTCCCCCTTCGCGGTCAACGCCCACGCGTTCGGCTCCCCCTTCACACGCCCCGAACCCGTATTCGCCAACAGGCCAAGGCGCTCCAAACGCGCCAAAAGCTTCGAGACCTGCCCCGCGTCCGCGATCCCCGCCCGCTCAGCCGCCTGGCGGTTACTCGACCCCGGATACTCCGCGATCCCTTCCAACACCCGCGCCGTGCGATACGTCAACCGCATCGCCACACCACCAAGCGGATCGACCACACCCTCCGCGGACCCGCGCCGCGCACGCTCCGCACGCATGGTGGGAGCCGGCGCCGGGCGCACCTGCTCCCGCCGCGCGGCGCCCACGCCCTGGTAGGGCAGCACGATCATCCCCATCAACTCCCCTACCAGACTCGTCAACGGCCGCCGCTCACCCCGCAGCAGCCGCGCATACACGATCGAGAACGCCGCCCCCACCAGACCCTCCGCGGTCAGCGGCGTACACCTTTCCGCGCGCACACTCAGCAGCCGCCCCTCATCGACCACGCCCGCCAACCGCGCAAGCACCGCTTCGCGCCGCTCCAACACCCGCGGGCCGCCGCGCAACGCCTGCACGACCAACACCCGCGCGAGCACCGGCTCACGATCCAAGAACCCCAGGATCGCGAGCAGCCCCCCACGCACCCGCTCACGCCATGCCAAGCCCTCCTCGAGGCCGGCCGCCGCGAGTTCCCCACCGAGCAGGCCGAGGATGTCCTCGATCACCGTCGCCAAGCACGCTTCGCGGTCGGCGAACAGCTCATAGAACGTGCGCCGCGAAACCCGCGCCCGCGACGTGATGTCCGCCACCGAAGTGTCCGGATACCCCAGCTCATCGACCGCGCGCACCGCCGCCGCCAACAGCCGCGCACGCTGGATCTCCGCGAAGCGCTCCGGCTGAGCACCACGCCCGCGCTCGCGGCCACCCGCACCACCACCCCGCGCCGGGCGCACCGGGCGCGAGGAAACCTTGTTGGCGCCCCGCCGGGCCGCCGCACGCGCGGGCATCACGCCGCCCTCCCCATCAGACGCGCGCGAATCCCACCACGCGCGGGAGCCAAGCAGAGCAGGCGAATCCCACCCCGCGCGGGGTGGGAAGACAGGCCCGTTACTACCGGACGATCAGTGCGCCTTGCCCGGGTTTCCCCAGGGCAAGAGAGAGAGAGAGAGAGAGAGATGCGACAGCGCCAAGCTGGCGCATCTAGCATCACCTATTGCGTGGGGTGCAAAGATCCCCATCACGTTTCTCCCTCTCGAAACCACGCTAAACCAACTCCCTCATAACGCTTCGCGACCCAGGCTCTCTCCCAAAACGATCCCCGCTCGCGCGTCGAAGTCAACCACAGGTCGGTTGACCCAAACCCGGTCTTATGTCTCAATCGACCACCCGGGGGTGGCCAACAACGACGAGAACGTACCACGGGGAACTCTTGCTGTCAAGTCCCCAACCAACGCGGTACGTTGAGAACCATGCTCGGCGCGGCCAGCCCGCCCTGCGGTCGCGGGGCACGGAGGCCCCGCGCCCACGCGGATGGGACCAGCGGGACGGCGCGCGGACGATCCCTGAATATCGAAGGCGCCACCCCCCCGGACGGGGCGCCCGATGAAGAGGCTTGCCGCGGGCGTCCTGGCCCGGGCCGTCGGCAACATCGCTTGCAGCCCTTCCCATGCGATGCAAATTGCAGCGAGACCTGATACGGTGCCCCCCGTTCGTGCCGAATCCTCCTTCCCACGGGAAGGGTGAGCGGGGGAACCAGTGCGGTCCGCGAGGGCCGCGGGGGCGAATCGCCACGTGTTTGTGGCGTAGCGCATTGCGCGAGCCCGACAGCTAACCCCGTAGGCGCCACCGCAATGTCGAAAGGATGCTGCGCCTATGTCGGGAGACGCCCGTCGTGACCTCGCCACCCTCGAGCCGTGGGAGGCTTCGCTCGCCCGCTCGCGTGCGCGCCGCCGCCGTGACGCCGGCCGCACCGCCCGACGCGGCGGCTCCTCGAAGCTTGCCCTGGTGTCGGGTGGGTGGAGTCCCATCTCCCTTGCGGCCCTGATCGACGCCCGCCGCGAAGCCGCGCGCGACCTCGCCGCACACGAGCCGTGGGAGCTCTCGCTGGGGCGCTCCCGGGCGCGCCGGCGGGCCGCGCAACTGCGCTTCGTGCCCGCCTCCTCGCGCGCCAAGCGGCTCTCTTTGGGCGCGCTCGTGGCGCTCACCGCCGGGCCGGCCGCGGCGCTGCTCGACTCCGGTGGCGGCGTCGCCGCCGCGGGGGCTGCGCCCGCCGGGCTCGACCCGATCACGACCACGCGGCATCACATCGTGCTGAGCGCCGGCAGCGAAGGGCGCCAGGTGCGCCTGCTGCAGCGCGCGCTCGGGATCGCGGTCGATGGCGTGTACGGGGCCGAAACCGAAGCGGCTGTGCGCCGCTTTCAGGCCACGCGCGGGCTCACCGTCGATGGCATCGTCGGCGCCCACACCTCCCACGCGCTCGCCGTGCAGGCGCCGCCGGTGCTCTCCGGCGCCGCCGTGCTGCGCGACCTCGCCGGGGAAGCCAGCGAACCGGCGCCCGGCGAAGTGCGCGAAGCGGTCTCCTCCCCCGGCGCCGGCGGCACCGTCGCGGTCGCGGGCACGCTCGAAGGCGCGGGCTCCGTCGTGGGCGCCCCCGCTAGCGGTGGGGAAGCTGGGAGCGGCGCAGCCTCCGCCGACGGGGAAGCCGTGAGCGGTACGAGCAGCGGCGGCACCGTCGCGCTCGAAGGGGCCGGCGCATCGGGCGCCGCTGCCACCCCCGCGACGGGCGTCACCGAAGGCGCGGTCGGCGGCACTGGCGCCGGCAGCGACCCCGCGGGCGAGGCGGCGATCCCCGCCGGCGCCGGGCCCACCGGCAACTACGCGACCCCCGCGATCCTCGAAGGCTCGGGCGGCGCCGCCGCCGGGGAAACGGGTGCGGGTGCCGGCGAAGAAGCCACGATCGGGGCTGGCACCACCGGCGTGGGGCCGGCCGGCGCGGGGGCGGATCCAGCCGAAACGGCGCGCGCGAATCGTGAACACGTCGCCGCCGAAGCCGCCGCGCGCGCCACCACCGACGCGGTGCGCCGCCTGCAGGCCTCGCTGCACGTCGCGGTGGACGGCGAATTCGGCCCCGCCACCGAGCGCGCCCTGCGCAGCTTCCAAGCCGCCCACCGCCTCACCGTCGACGGCGTCGCCGGGCCCGCCACCTGGCAGGCGCTCGGCGCGCACAGCCAGCCCGAACTGACTCCTCCCCCCTCCGCGCTGCCGGCGCCCCACCCGCATGGCGGCGGCGGCGCGCGCGGACAGGTCGGCGGCGCGCTCGGCGGCACCGACGTCGCCACGGATCGGGATCTCGTCAACACCCCGCACCCCGTCGGGCTCGGCCACGGCGGGGTGGTGCGTCGCCTGCAGGAAGCGCTGCACGTCCCCGTGGACGGCGAATTCGGCCCCGAAACAGAGTCCGCCATCCGCCACTTCCAGGCCGAGCACGGCCTCGCGGTCGACGGCGTCGTCGGGCCCGCCACGTGGAGCGCGCTCGGCGACTCCGGCCTGCCCGAACTGCACCCCCCGCACTGGGCGCTCGCCGGATCAGGGGGCGGCGGCTCCTCCTCCACCGCCGGTGGCGCCGGCGCCCCGGGCGCCAACTCCTCGAGCGCCGAAGGCGTGGTCGCGCGCGTGATCGCCGCCGCCGACGAAATCGCCACCCGCCCCTACGTCTACGGTGGCGGCCACGGTTCGTTCATCTCCGACGGCTACGACTGCTCGGGCTCGGTCTCCTACGCGCTGCACGGCGGCGGCCTGCTCTCCGCGCCGGAGGACTCCACCGGCCTCGAGTCCTACGGCGAAGCCGGCCCCGGCCGCTACATCACGATCTACGCCAACGCCGAACACGCCTGGATGACGATCGACGGACGCCGCTACGACACGGTCGCCTTGTCCGAAGACGGCTCCCGCTGGGGCGGGCCCTCCGACGACGGCGGCGGCTTCGTGGAGCGCCACCCGGACGGGCTGTAGGGGCCGGGCACCGCCCACCCGCCGCAGCACAGGCCAGAGTAGGCACCACCCCGCCGCTGAACACAGCCAGCAGCCGGCATACCCTGTTGGGTGCGACCCTCAGCCTCCACTGAAACCGCGCGGCCCCGCCGGCTCGCCGCTCCTGGCGGCCGCCACCGCCGCCTCTGCCGAGCTGATCACCGGCCCGAGCGAGCGTACCGTCCCAAGCGCGGCCTAACGTTGCGGACAGTCGTCTGATGGCGACCTCGAACACGTCCGACCAAAGGAGGCAACATGCTGGCGCGAGCGCGCACGTTTACGATCGAGGGGCTGCAAACGCGCGCGGTGACCGTGGAGGTGGACATCCGCGCCGGGCTGCCGTCCTTTACGATCGTCGGCCTCGCCGACGCCGCGGTGCGCGAGGCGCGCGATCGCGTGCGCGCGGCGATCCTCAACTCCGGGTACGAGTTCCCCGAGCGGCGGATCACCGCCAACCTCGCGCCCGGCGACGTCCCCAAGGTCGGCCCCGGCCTCGATCTCGCGCTCGCCTGCGCGGTGCTGGCGGCCTCCGACCAGCTCCCCCCAAAGCGGCTGGCGAGCCACGCGCTGTTCGGAGAGCTCTCGCTCGACGGCGAGGTGCGACCCTGTCACGGCACGCTGGCGATCGCGCAGGCCGTGCACGAGCAGGGCCTGCACGCACTCGTGCTGGCAGGTGCGCGGGCACGCGAGGCGGCGCTCGTGGAGGGCCTTGACGTGGCGGTCGCCGAGCGCCTCGCGAGCGCCGCGCGCGTGCTGAGCGGCGGGCCGGGCGACCCGCTGCCCGCGCCCCGCCCGCGTGGCGAGGAGTCCGAGCGCGTGGGCGAGGGGGCAGGCTGGAGCGTCGGGTCGGGGCATCTGGACCTCGGCGACGTGCGCGGCCAGCCACACGCGGTCGAGGCGCTGATCCTGGCCGCCGCGGGCGAGCACAACCTGCTGCTTAGCGGCCCCCCGGGCACCGGCAAGACGATGCTCGCGCAACGTCTGCCGACGATCCTGCCGCCGCTCACCCGCACGGAGGCGATCGAGGTGACGCGCATCCAAAGCATCACCGGCCGTTTGGAAGATGGGGAGCTGATCCGCCGTCGCCCCTTCCGCGCCCCCCACCACTCGATCACGACCGCCGGCCTGGTCGGCGGCGCACGGCGGGGATGGGTCGGCGAGGTGGTGCTCGCCCACCGCGGGGTGCTGTTTTTGGACGAGCTCTCCGAGTTCGCCCGCTCGACGCTCGAGGCGCTGCGCCAGCCGCTGGAGGACGGGCGCGTGGCGATCGTGCGCGCCCGCCATTCGGCGGTGTACCCCGCGCGGTTTGCGCTGATCGCCGCGACCAACCCCTGTCCCTGCGGCTACTTCGGGGACGGGGACCAGTGCAAGTGCGGGGAAGCCGACATCGCCCGCCACCGCCGACGCCTCAGCGGGCCGCTGCTGGATCGCATCGACCTGATCGCCCACCTGCAACGGCCTGGCGCGCGGCGGATCTCGCACGCCGATGGTGTGGGCGAAGACCGATCCGCCACGCGGGCGGGCAGGATGGACGGCAACCGATCGTCCGCCGAGGCCAGCGGGGCGAGCGAGCGCCGACTCTCCGCCCGACTGGATGGGCGCGATCGGGCCGACACGCCGACAATCCCTTCTGCGGAGGCCCGCGAGCGGGTGGTGGCTGCCCGCGAGCGCCAGACCGCGCGCCTGCGCGAGGAGGGGGTGAGCGCCAACGCACACATGGACGCCCCCATGCTGCGACGCCACGTGGCGCTGAGCGAGGGCGCCGAACGGCTGCTGCGCACAGCCCAGGAGCGGGGTACGATGAGCGCCCGCGGCATCGCCCGCGTGCTGCGCGTGGCGCGCACCGCCGCCGACCTCGACGCCAGCGTGCGCACGCGCGAGCAGGACGTCGCGCTGGTGCTCTCGCTGCGCGCGCAGGAGGCCGGCAGGGGAAGGCGGGCAGCGTGATGAGCGCGCCTCCGCGGCGTGCCGATCGTCCTGACACAGGTTCTGAGGACGCCTGCCCCGCATGCCTGCGCCGCGCCTGGCTGCTGGCCACGTTGAGCGCGCGGTTGGGCTACCGCGCGCGCGAGCCCGAGCGTCTGCTGCAGGCGCTTGCGCTCGCCGACGAGGAGTTGATCGAAGCGCTCGGGGGCCGGCACAAACGAGACCTTATGGAGCGCCACGCGCAGTTCCAGCCCGACCAGCTGCCGCCGGCCGCGGAGGTGCAGCGGATCTGCCGCCACGATCCCCGCTATCCCGTCGCGCTGCGCGGCGCCGGCGCGCCGCGGATACTGCACGTGGCGGGAGGCGTCGAGCGGATGCGCGCGCTGCTGGCACAGCCGGCCGTGGCGATCGTGGGGACGCGCCGCGCGAGCGACTACGGCATGGAGATCGCCTATGGCCTCGCGCGCGGCTTGGCGGCGAGCGGTATCACCGTGGTGAGCGGCCTCGCGGAGGGCATCGCGGCGGCCGCCCACCAGGGGGCGCTGCGAGCGGGCGCCCACCAGGGGGCGCTGCAGGCGGGCGCCCGCACGGTGACGGTGACGGCGGGCGGCGTGGACGTCGCCAATCCCGCGAGCTGGCGCGGCCTTCACCGAAGCATCGCCGCCGCAGGCTGCGCGCTGGCGGAGCTGCCGTGCGGCGCCGCCGCGCGCGGCTGGTGCCACATCGCCCGCGCGCGGATCGTGGCGGCGCTCGCGCGCGTGGTGATCGTGGTGGAGGCACACGAGCACCCCGCCGAACTACTGCACGCGCAGCTGGCGGCCGCCGCCGGCGCAACCGTCGCCGCGGTCCCCGGACGCGTGAGCGCCCCCGCGGCGCGCGGACCCCACCAACTGTTGCGCGGGGGCGCGCTGCTGGTGCGCGATCCCCAGGATGTGTTGGATGTGCTCTACGGGGTGGGCGTCCACCGGGCCGCCGTGTCACACCCGGCGCCGGGGGGCCGCCTGCGGGCAGTCCTGGAGCAGGTGGGTGCGGGCAACGACACGGTGGCCAAGCTCACCGTGGGAGACACCCCCGCGAACGAGGTGCTCGTGGCGCTGGCCGAGCTCGAGCTGGGCGGCGCCGTCGCGCGCGGGGACGGTGGGCGCTACGTGGTGTGCGTGTGAGGCCACATGCTCCCCGCCCCTACGCTTGGCTCTCCGCCCTCTGCCGAAGGACCGGACGACGGCTCGTGCATCCGCCGTTGCAGCCACACCCCACGTTGCGGCAGTGCGGTATGTTGCCGCGATCAGATGGAGCCCTGACGTGAAGGCCCACCAGCGGCCTTCCTGACCGCCCACTTCGGACAAGGGCTGATGGCTCCTTTCGCGAACTCGAAAAACCACGCGAGAGGACCATCCAGCATTGCGCCCTTCCCGAATGCCCAATCCAGACAGACGCGAGCTGGTGGCGATCTTCCTCGGCGGGGCCGCCGGCGGCCTGCTGCGGGTGTGGCTCGGCAAGACGTTCACGAGCACCGCCACGCAATGGCCGTGGGCGACGTTCGCGATCAACGTCAGCGGCTCGTTCCTGCTCGGCTTCCTCGCCACCCGCCTGCAGGAGCGCCTGCCGCTCTCGACCTACCGGCGCCCGCTGCTCGGCACGGGCTTCTGCGGCGCGTACACCACGTTCTCGACGATGCAGGTCGAGATCCTCGCGATGGTCGAACACCACCGCTACGGGCTTGCCGCAAGCTACGCCGGCGCAAGCGTCGCGGCCGGCTACCTGGCGATCTGGGTGGCCACGGCGAGCGTGCGGCGCGTGCGGGTGATCGCGTGAGCGCGTGGGTGTGGATCGGCGTGGCGCTGCTCGGCGGCGGCGGAACCCTCGCGCGCTTCATGCTCGACGGCACGATCGGCTCGCGCGTGGGGCGGGGCGACCTTCCGCTCGGCACGTTCGTGGTGAACGTGAGCGGCGCATTGCTGTTGGGGCTGCTCAGCGGAGCAGCCCTCACCGGCGACGCGCTGGTGCTGGCTGGCACTGCGACGCTCGGCTCCTACACGACCTTCTCCACGTGGATGCTTGAGTCCCAACGCCTGGCCGAGGACGCCGAGCTCACCGGCGCGGCCGCTCAACCTGCTGCTCAGCCTCGCCGCCGGCGTCGGCGCGGCCGTGCTCGGGCACGCGATCGGGGTGCATCTGTGAACGAGGACTGCCTCACCCTCACTACCTACTTCGGCGAGCGCGACCGCGCGCCCGATGGGCTGCTCGCGGACGAGCTGCTCGAAATCTACGGCGGGCACCGCCTGGCGGCGAGCGTGCTGCTGCGCGGGACCGAGGGGTTCGGGCGCCTGCATCACCTGCGCACCGACAGGCTGCTGAGCCTCTCCGAAGACCTGCCCGTCGTCTCGATCGCGGTCGACCGGCGCGAGCGGATCGAAGCGATGCTCGAGCCGCTGTTGCAGATCAAGCGCCGTGGGCTGGTGACGCTCGAGCGCACCCGGCTGCTCACCGGTGAGATCGGGCCGATGCGACTGCCCGAGCAGCTCCAGGAGGCGACCAAGCTGACCATCTACCTCGGCCGCCGCGAGCGCGTCAACGGCACGCCCGCGTTCGCCGCGATCTGCGAGCTGCTGCATCGGCGCGGGATCGCCGGCGCGACCGTGCTGCTCGGCGTCGACGGCACCCGCGGCGGCCGGCGCTTCCGCGCGGGCTTCTTCGGCCGCAACGCGGACGTCCCCACGGTGATTGTCGCGGTCGGTCCGGGCGAGCGCATCGCCGCGGCGATGCCCGAGCTCGGGAGCCTGCTGAGCGAGCCGCTGCTGACGCTCGAGCGCGTCCGCGTGTGCAAGCGCGACGGGCAGCTGCTGGCCACCCCCCACGAGCTGCCCGGCGAGCGACGCGCGCGGCCTGGATCTGTGGCAGAAGCTGACGGTCTATTCCTCGCAGAGCGCCATCCACGAGGGTCGCCCGCTGCACATCCAGCTGATCCGCCGCCTGCGCGAATCGGACGCCGCCGGTGCCACCAGCCTGCGCGGCATCTGGGGCTTCCACGGCGACCACGCCCCGCACGGTGAGCGCCTCCTGCGAATCCGTCGCCACGTCCCGGTCGTGACGATCGTCATCGACACCCCCGAGCGGATCGCGCGCGCCTTCGCGATCGTCGACGAGCTCACCGCCGAGCACGGCTTGGTCACCAGCGAGATGGTCCCCGCCCTGAGCGCGATGAGCGCCGCCGAGACTCGCGGCGGGCTGCGGCTGGCGCGGTTTGAGTTCTGAGGGTGTGGCCGACGTCCACCGCGGGGGGGGGATTATTTCGGAGCCGATGAGTCGGCTCGTGGCCTACTGCTGCCGCTTGCCGCCCACGCCAACTGCTCGGTAGCATTGGCCGCGTGGCGCAACATGGCAAAGGTCAGGTGCGGCTCGCGAGCGTTGTGTCGCTCATCATCGTGACCGCGCTCTGCGTGGCCTCGTTGAACGCGGCCGGCCGCCCGGCGATCGCGATCAAGGTTTGCCATGCCCCGCAACTCCGAGGGCTCACCCTCGACGTGGCCCGCCTGAAGGCCGCGAAAGCCGGCTGCAAGCTACACCTGAAGGGCGCGGCGGTCAAACAGCCCGAGGTCCAGACGGTCGATCGCCAGTCTCCCTCCGCAGGCCGGCATTCCTCGACCGTGACGGTCTGGCTCAACCCGTTCTGCTTTGGATCGGCTGCATATGGCCCCGCGATCGCCGAGCCCACGGTCACGCCGGGGCCGACCGAACTAGTGAGCGGCTTCTATCTCGACGGCGGTCCCCTCGCACGGTTCTCAACGCCTCACTGCAAGCGCCCGGAACCACCACCTGACGCCGGAGTGGTGGAAGTCACCAACGCGACCGGAGCGCTCGTCGCAGCGCAGACCTCGACCACGGGCAACCTCGTGAAGATCCCGCTCCCGGCGGGCTCATACACGATCCGTGGCACGTTCCTAAACGCAACCACCAACGGAACCCACCCGACGGAAACGCAGTCCCTGACCATCCCGACCGGCCACACCGTTCGGCAGGACTTCTTCCTGTCCGTCCCCTAGCTGCAACAAGAACGTGCGCGGCGCCGACGCGGGCCCGCGCTTCGTGCCGAGCGCGGCGCAAACGGCGCCAGCACACAAACTCCCGCTCTCAACTATCAGTCCGACTCACAACGAGCGTGAGCGGCAACAGCTACGCCAATGCGCATTGAAGGCAAACGCAAATGGCTTGTGGGTAACGACCGAAGAATGGGGCAGCCCTCCCCCAGTTTACAATTGGATGCTCCGAGCACGTGCGAGCGAAATTGGAGAATGGCAGATTTTTTACGGCAACGATCAAACCTGATAGCGAGTAGATCACTCGGCCTGCCTGCAATTCGATGAGTTCCTGGGGGTGTAATACCTTGCCCCCAGGAACTATCGTACGCCCCAACCCGCCCTGTGAAACCGGAGTCCAAGAGGGGCGCGGCGGAATGCGCCTAACCCAGAGCATGCAGTAAGGACTGCGCCCCCGGCGTGAGCAGGGCAGGCTTTACGCCCAGTGGAGTAGGGTGGGCTTTATATGCCAGCCGCCCTCGGGGCGCAACTTCCACATGCTACCCTTATTCGATGGCAACCCTTCGTATGCGTACACAGATAGCAGCCACAAGCCTTGGGACGCGAGTGCTGCGGTTCTTCCGGTTGCGTGATCCGATTCTTAGGTGGCGCCTTGACCGCCGTCGCACCCGACGCCAGGTGGCGGAGGCTCGTGGGGATGATCAACTATCGAAACCTGCGCTACATGAAATAGATGTCAAGCTCAACGCCATCATTGATCGCGATGGGGGCTTCTTCGTCGAAGCTGGTGGTCATGACGGCTTTACCCAATCCAACACCTATTGGCTAGAACGCTTCCGGGGTTGGCGTGGCCTTCTCGTCGAGCCTATGCCGGAGCTGGCCGCAGAGGCACGCCTGGCTCGCTCTGCTGCAACGATCGCGCAATGCGCACTCGTCTCTGCCGATGACTCTAGGCAAAAGGTATGTATGCGCTTTGGTGACCTTATGTCAATGGTTCAAGGGACTCGCGAGCCAACATGGCCGGGCCTGGGAACCGTCCTGGGATGGAGAGACCCCTACGATCTCGATGTCGATGCCCGTACATTGTCTTCGTTGCTCGACGCAATTGAGGCACCCGAGGTGGACCTTCTCTCCTTGGATGTCGAGGGCTTCGAGGCGGAAGCGCTGCAGGGCATCGATCTTAGTCGACACGCGCCACGATACATTCTGGTGGAGATCCATGATCCAGATCACAATCGTCCCCCAATTGACGAGGTCCTTGGAGATCTATATCTTGAATACGACTGGCTTTCACCGCTAGACCTTCTCTATGTGCGTCGCGATATTGCTGAGAGCACCCTTCCGGAGTGCTTGACGGAGCAGAAGCACGTCCCACATCACCCACAATTCACCGGCGACGCTCCGCGTGACCAGTCTTGAAGCTACTCCTGCTCCGCCTGCTCCGTGGTCACGGCTAGTCACGCGCGCAGGACGAGCGTTCGGCTGTTTGCCCGGCGCTTGTCCAAGCGCACTGGCGTACCGAGAGCGCCGAGGTTCGGGTAGTAATCGGAGAGTGAAAATGTGGTCTGCTGCAGGGACCCTGCGGTGAGAACGAGCGCGATCACGCTGCCTGATGGGGTTTTGCGCTCGCCTGGCCGAGTCCTGCATGTGTTGCAATGGAAGTGGCCGCGCATGGCGAGTAGATAGACGGGTTCCTCTCCCGGTGAGGTGGCACACCCCCCGCATAGCGTCTGGCTGGCGGACGCCGCGGTCGTGCTCACGACCTGGATGTCGTATGGATGAGAATCGCCATCTAGAGTCGCCACGCGCGTCGCGTGCTTGAGCAAAGCCGCGCGGGTTTGGGTCGAGATAGGTTCGGATGCGATGGCCTGGTCGGTTGAGCCGATCGCCATTGCTGCAAGGATTACCAAGCCGAATGAAACCGCATGCCACCCTCTCCAATGCATGTGGACAGACTAGCGCAGGGCTCCTCGCGGATACTACATTTTAGGCCACCGGCCTCAACACCAGACGGAATCGGTGGACTGAGGTTTGAAAGCGGATGATGGGATTCGAACCCACGACCTTCGCCATGGCAAGGCGACGCTCTAGCCAGCTGAGCTACATCCGCGTGACCCGACCATTCTAGCCAGCCCAGCGGCTGTGTGCGATCCGATCAGGCGGCCCACCCTGACGTGCTGGGACTGGAGGCTGAGGCATACCAGCAGGGCGGCTACTTCAACGCCGGGCAGGCCCGAGCGCACGGGGTCAGTCGCCAGCTTCTTGACCACCATGTGGGCCGTGGGCGCTTCGAGCGCGTTCGCCGCGGGCTGTACCGCGTCCAGGGCTTTCCGACCGCCGATCATGACGACATGCGCGAGGTGTGGATGGCGGTTGGCGGCGCCGGTGCGCTCCTCTCCCACGACAGCGCGCTCGCGCTGCTGGACCTCAGCGACAGCATCCCCGACGCCGTCCATCTGCTCGTCCCACGCCGCCACCGAGGGCTGCGTCCGGCCCCCGGCGTCATTGTCCATACCCGCCCCGACAGCGAAGACATCGCGATCATCTGGCGGGATGGCCTGCCGCTAACCGCCCCCGCCCGCACGCTGCTCGATGTCGCCGACCGCATACAGCCCGAACAGCTCTCGATGGCCGTGAGGCAGGCCCTGCGCCGCGGGCTGCTAACGGTTGACCAGCTACAGGAGGAAGCGGCGCGTCGCCACAAGCGGCACGCGATCGAGGCCATCCTCTCCACCGAGATGAGCGCGTGAAGTACACAAATGCCGCAGCGTTCCGCCAAGCGCTTGAGCAGCGCCTCAAGAACGAAGCCGCCGACGACGATCTCGGACTGGCAAGACTGCGCAAGGGTCGCGTCTCATTCCCGGGTAAATTCGTGAGGGTGTCCGTTTTTCTGTGTAGGCGTTTGGGTGGTTAGTTTGGGATGCGGTCTGGCGAAGTGGATCTTGAACGCCAGCAGGGCCGCTGTCCAGCTCCGTGTCCGGGTCCATGCTGGCGCGGCGTTGTTGATCGCAAGGTAGATCAGCTTTCGGGCGGCGTCCTCGTTGGGGAAGTGGCCCTTGCGGAGCTGGCGGTTGAGCGCCTCGATCGCGTTCGTGGTGTAGATCACGCGGCGTACCTCGGGCCCGAATGCCAGGAACGGGATCACGTGCTCCCAGGCGTCGAGCCATGCCTGGGTGATCACCGGGAACCGTGCGCCCACTTCCAACCCCACGGGTCCGTGGTCGGTCAGCAGCGTCTTCGGCGTCGACCCGTTGCGCGTGTTCCCCGCCCCACCCGGTGGCTCCTGGTGAGACTCATAGCCGAGGTACTCGGTCAGCTCAACCTCCATCACGCGCTCCACCAGCCGCTTGGTCAGCAGCGCCAACAGCCCACCAGGCCCAACGATCTCCTCCTCCGTTCTGGCGCCGCCGAGCAACTCGTCGATCACCTCATCGGAGATCCGCCCACCATCGGGCAGCTCGCCGGCAAACGCGCGCAGACACCCCGCCGCGATCGCATCATCGACCAGCTCCGGGGAGAGCTCCCGCCCCGGCCCGCCCACGGCTGGGGCCCCCGCGACGGGCGCGCCACCGGCCGATCCGCTCCGGTCGCCCCACGGGCTCCCTGCGCTCCCCGGCGGCGGAGAACACCAACTCCTGCGACTCAATGTGGTCCTGCGTTCTCGTAGACATAGCTCTCGCTTTCGCTCATGCCTACACAAATCCTCGGACACTCCCCCGCGCCCACCACGGACGCCTCACGCAGGGACGCATCCCCGCAGACATCGTCTACGGTGCCCGAAAGATGGAGGCAAGATGAGCCACATCTGTCGGCACATCCCGGAGGCAGCTCAACCTAAGCGCCCACAGAATGCTGCCGCGTCTCTTTCATCCGCTAGCGTGATCGTCATGGATGCCGCCATCGAACAGGCCGCACACACGTTGGCCGAGACCGCAGGATCACCTGTCCGGGTGATCCTGTTCGGGTCGCATGCCCGTGGCGACGCACGCGCCGGGAGCGACCTCGACTTCCTCGTGATCGAGCCCGATGTGCCCGACCGGCACGCCGAGATGGTGCGCTTGCGCAGCGCGCTGCACGACCTGCGCAGGCCGATCGACGTGCTCGTCTACAGCGAGGCTCAGGTCGAGGAGTGGGGCGAGGCGCGGGGGACGGTGCTACACGCAGCACTGTCCGAGGGTCGGGTGCTTGTCGAAGCGTGACGAACGCGACGTTGCCGACGCGCTGCTCGCCAAGGCCAGCGGCGACGCGGCCGGACTGCGCGCACTCGTAGACCATCACGACGTGCCCGATCATGTCGCCGGCTTCCTTGCTCAGCAAGCGATCGAGAAGGCACTCAAGGCGGTCCTCACCGCACGCAACGTGCCGTTTGAGCGTAGGCACGACATCGACTATCTGTGCAGCCTGATCGAGGACGCAGGGCTGGACCTGACCCCAGCACTGAAGGCTGCGGTTGCGCTGACACCGTGGGCCGTCGAGTTCCGCTACGCCGATCCTTTCGACGCCCCATCTCTCGACCGGGCTGGCGCACTGGAGACCGTCGTCGCCGTACGGGAATGGGCCACCCGCGTCATCAGCACGGAGGAGCCGGAAAAAACCACAGTCTGACTCCTCCTATGAGCCCGACGCGCAAGCCGGCCAGTGATCGCGACGCTCGGAATGGGCGCATGCGCCCAAACCCCCGAGAATCGTCCGCAAACAGCGGCTATTCGCCTGCTCAGCGCCGGAACGCTGAAGAAGCCGAAACCCCTGTATCCATGTGACTGTTCAGGTCGTGGGGCAGGGGGTGGTGGCTGGGCCGCGAACGTTGTTGTGTGTCCCAGGGGCGGCCGTCGTATGAGGATCTCGAGGTGCTCGTTGCTTCGCAGGCGGTGTTGATCGCGGAGTTGCGGGCGGAGGTCGCGGAGTTGAAGGCGCGTCTGGCGGCGAACTCGCGTAACTCGTCGCGGCCGCCTTCCTCGGATGGGCTTGCCAAGGCGCCTGCGCCGCGGAGTCTTCGTCGTCGTTCGGGCCGCAAACCGGGTGGCCAGCCCGGCCATGATGGCCATCATCTCGAGCGGGTCGAGCGACCCGATAAGGTCATCGTGCACGTGCCCGATCACTGCGGCGGCTGCGGGGGTGAGCTCTCGGACGGCGAGCCGGCCGGGGAGGAAGCACGCCAAGTGTTCGATCTGCCGCCTGTGCGACTGCTTGTCACCGAGCACCGCTGCCAGAGTCGGCGTTGGGGCTGCGGGCAGATTACGACCGCGGCATTCCCGGACGGTGTCGGTGCGCCGACGCAGTATGGGCCCAGGATGCGGGCGCTGGGGATCTATCTGATCGCCGTCCAGCATCTGCCCTACCAGCGCGCCGCGCAGTTGCTGGCCGATTGGCTGGGCGCGCCGATCTCGCCCGCGACGCTCCTGGCCTTCGTCAAGGGACGGCGCTGCGGACCTCGATGGGTTCCTCGAGGACGTGCACGAGCAGATCATCAACTCGCCGGTCGTGCACTTCGATGAGACCGGTGCGCGTGTCGGTGGCCGCGGACGCTGGCTGCACTGCGCGAGCACCGAGACGCTCACTTTCTATGCCCTGCACGACAGGCGCGGAACAGAGGGCATCGATCACACCGGCGTGATACGGCGATTCCACGGAATCGCCGTGCACGACGGCTGGCCGCAGTACCGCACCTATGAGCACGCCATCCATGCGCTGTGCAACGCCCACCACCTGCGCGAGCTGTTAGCGATCATCGAGCAGCACCCCGACGAGCAGTCCTGGGCAAGCCAGATCGACGCGCTCCTACGCGCTCTACACGAGGAAGTCAAGGCCGCCAAGGCCCGGGGTGAAGACTGGCTGGACCCATCGGTGCTGGCCGGCTACCGCGCCGCCTACGAGCAGATCATCGCGCTCGGCCACCACCAGAACCCGCCGCCGACTGTCCGCACCGGCAAGCGCGGCCCGATCGGCCGCAGCCCATCAGCCAACCTGCTGCGCCGCCTCGACGAGCAACGCGAACAAGTCCTGCGCTTCGCGCACGACTTCCGCGTCCCGTTCGACAACAACCTCGTCGAGCGCGACATCCGCATGATCAAGATCCAACAAAAGATCTCCGGCAGCTGGCGCACCACCGCCGGCGCCGACCACTTCATCGCCCTACGCGCCTACATCAGCACCACGCGCAAGCAAAGCCGCGACATCCTCCAAGCGCTCGCCAGCTTGGCGCGCCACACCCCCCGGCTGCCCGCCGCCGCCAGCCCCTAACCAACCCAAACAGCGACCTGAACAGTCACGTATCCATGCGGGTTTTCGGCCCTTCACGTACCCTCGACAGGGACGCTTGCTATGCAGAAGGTCGTGGGTTCGAGTCCCATCATCCGCTTCAATCCGCGGCGGCGGTCAACTCGCGCTTGAGCACCTTGCCCGTCGAGTTGCGCGGCAGCGTCTGCAGGAACACCACCTCGCGCGGCACCTTGTAGCGGGCGAGGTTCTGCTTGACGTACTCCTGCACCGCCTCCTCGGTCAGCTCGGCCTGCTCGCGCGCCACGACGAACGCCTTCAGCCGCTGGCCGAACTTCTCATCCTCGACGCCGACCACCGCGGCCTCCTCGATCTGCGGGTGATTCGCCAGCAGGTCCTCGACCTCGCGCGGGAACACGTTCTCGCCCCCCGAGACGATCATCTCGTCGTCGCGGCCGTCCACGAACAGGCGCCCCCCCGCGTCGATGTGGCCCATGTCGCCGGTGCTCATCAACCCGCGCACGATCTCCTTGCCCCCGCCGTCGGTGTAGCCGTCGAACACCATCTCGTTGGCGGCGAAGATCCGCCCCCGCTGCCCCTGTGGCAACTCGCGCCCCTCCGCGTCGAGGATCTTCACGACCGTTCCGAGTGGCGGGCGGCCGGCTGTGCCCGGCGCCGCGCGCAGATCCTGTGGGGTGGCGATCGTCGCCCACGCCACCTCGGTGGAGCCGTACAGGTTGTACATAACGTCCCCGAACGTGTCCATCACTCGCGTCGCCAGCTCTCCCGGGAGCACCGAGCCCGAGGCCGAGATGATCCGCAGCGCCGCCGTGTCATAGCGTTCGAGCGTCTCCGGCGCCAGCTCCATGATCCGCTGCAGCATCACCGGCACCACGGCGAGTGCGCTCGCGCGGTGGCGTGCCACGTCCGCCAGCGTCTGCTCGGGATCGAAGCGCCGCCGCAGCACCAGCGTCGAGGCCAGCGCGAGCGCGAGCGTGAAGTGCCCATACCCCCACGAATGAAACATCGGCGCTGCGATCACGGTCGTCTCGCGCGCCTTCAGCGGGATCTTCGAGAGCATCGCCGCCGCTGGTTCCAGTGAGTCGGGCTGTTTGCGGTTGGCGCCCTTCGGCGTGCCCGTCGTGCCCGAGGTGAGGATCACGACGCGCCCTTTCCCGGCCGGCGGCTGCAGCGGCGACTGGTCTCCGCGCGCGATCAGCTCCTCCACCCACGGGTCGCCACGCCCGGCGCCGTTGCTCTGCGGGCTCCCGACCGCGCTCGGCTGCGCGCCCGCCGGACCGCCCCGCGCGCTTGACTGCGTGTCAGGACCATCCGCTGCACTCGTCTGCGCGCCTGCCGGCGCGCCGGCCCCCCCTGGCATCCCCGCCGCTCGCGGCATCCGCGGCTCGCGCCAGCTCACGAAGCGCCGCATCCCCTCCGAGCCCTCCCGCACGAGGTCGGCGAACTCCTCGTCGTAGATCAGCGCCAGCGGCGCCTCGCGGCGCAGCACGTCCGCGATCTGTGGGCCCGCGAACGCGGTGTTCAAGTACAGCACGCTCGCCCCCAGCTTTGCGCATGCGACCGTCGCCTCGATGAAGCCGCGGTGGTTGCGGCACATCAGCGCCACCCCATCCTGTTCCCCCACGCCGGCGGCTCGCAGTGCCCGCGCCAGCGCATTCGTGCGCGCGTCCACCTCCGCGAACGTCAGCGCGCCGCGGTCGTCCACGATCGCCACCCGCTGCGGGTAGCGGATCGCCGAGATCGCGTACGCCGCGGCCGAGCTCGAGCCCCAGCGGCGCAGCGTCGCCAGCGCGCGGGCGACTTTGTCCGGTCGTTCCACGCACACGATGCGCGTGCCCAGCAGCGTGCGGGCAACCTCCAGGCGATGCCCCAAGGGTGAGCTCATACCGTCAAATTACCCGACCGAGCGCCCATTTGCGCGTGCGCATGTGCCTCACGCGTGCGCTCAACCGCGGAGGCTAGGAGACCTCGGCCGGTTCGTCCTTGCCCTGCAACCGCTCGCGGCCGCGGCCGACGGCGCTGATGATCTTCGAGAGGTTGACCTCCAGCGTGCTGAGAATCTCGTCCGCGTAGTCCTCGGCGCCGAGGCGGATCTCCCGCTCGCGGGCACGCGCGTCCTCGACGATGTCCTCCGCCGCCCGCTCGGCCTGCTTGGTGACCTCCTCCTCGCCGACCAGCCGCTCCTGGCGCTCGCGCGCCTCTTTGACGATTTTCTCAGCCTCGCGCTTGGCCTCCGCCAGCATCTCCTGGCGCTCCTTGACGATCCACCGCGCCTGCTTGATCTCCTCGGGGATCGTCGCGCGCATCTGGTCGAGGATGTCGTAGATCTCCTCCTTGTCGACCCTCACCTGGTCGGTCAGAGGCACCGGCTTGGCGTTGTGCACCAAGTCGTCCAGCTTGTCTATCAGTACTAGAACGTCCATAGCCAGGTTACCTCCGCGGGGCTTGCGGCCCCACGGTCTGTATATCAAGGTTCGACATCACGTCTCACATCCTGTTCGTCAGCGCCGCAACTCTTCCTGCAACCGCCTTGCCACCTCGGTGGGCACCAGATCGTCGATCCGGCCTCCGAACGTGGCCAGCTCCTTGACGCCACTCGATGACAGGAAACTGTACTGCGAGCTCGACATCAGGTACACCGACTCGATCTCCGGGTCCTGGCGGCGGTTGAGCTGGTGCAGCTCGAGCTCGTACTCGAAGTCGGAGATCGCCCGCAGCCCCTTGACGATCGCCTTCGCCCCCACGCTGCGCGCGAACTCGACCACCAGGTTGCTGAACGGCTCGACCCGCACCCCCGGCAGGTTGGCCGTGGCGCGTTCGATGAAGCCCACCCGCTCCTCGATGTCGAACAGCGTCGCGTTCTTGCGCACCGAACGTCTCACGACCGCAACCACCACCTGCTCATACAGCCCTGCCGCGCGCTGGATCACGTCGAGGTGGCCGTTGGTCACCGGGTCGTAGGAGCCCGGACAGACGGCTATTGACTTGTCGAGGCTCATCGTCGGCGTTGAATCGTTATCACGGTGTCTCCGTAGCGCCGCTGTGCCTCCACCTCCAGGAGCGGAGATCGCAGCGGCGGCTCGGTGCGCCGATCGCTCTCGCTCACCACGCGCGCCCGTGGCGCAAGCAGGGGCGGCAAAGCCTCCCGCAGCTCGCGCCCCAGCACACCCGCGTGTCGGTAGGGCGGATCGACGAAGACAAGATCGTATGTCTCCGCGCGCTCGCGTGCGTTGCGCAGCGCCGCCAGCGCGTCGGCGCGGCGCACCTCGGCCTCATCCGGCCCGAGCCCCAGCTCCATGAGATTCGCCCTCAGCGCCGCGAGCGCCCGGGGGTCGCGCTCGATCAGCACCGCCCTTTCCGCGCCCCGCGAGAGCGCCTCGATCGCGAGCGCCCCGGTGCCCGCGAACAGGTCCAGGACGACCGCTCCGTCCAGTTCCCCGAGCATCGAGAAGAGCGCCTCCCTAACGCGATCGGAGGTCGGCCGCGTCGTCCGGCCTCTTGGTGCCCGCAGCCGCCTCCCGCCGTACTTGCCCGCGATCACCCGCACGAGAGGCAGGGTGCACGCTGAGGAGGGGGGTTGCACATATAAAAAATCGAGAGGCGTGCGCAATCGTTATACACACTTTGAAAAGAGCATATACGTCTACGCCCGCAACGGCTCGCGCGCCTCCTCGCCCAGCGCGCGCTCGAGCGCCTCACCCAACGGAGCGTGCTCGGGGGCCGCGAGCGCGGGATCGGCGGCGAGCAGCCGCTCAGCCCACGCGCGAGCGTGTTCAAGCAGCGCCTCGTCCTGCGGCAAGACCGCCACGCGAGGCTCGGCCTGGCCGTGCTGGCGGGTACCCGCGAGCTCGCCCTCGCCGCGCAGCTCCAGGTCGATCTCGGCCAGCTCGAAGCCGTCGCTGTGCTCGGCCAGAGCACGCAGCCGGCGTGCACCCGAGGGACCGAGCAGCAGGCACACCGAGGGATGCTCGCCGCGCCCGATCCGCCCGCGCAGCTGGTGTAGCTGCGAGATCCCGTAGCGCTCGGCGTTCTCGACCAGCATCACCGTCGCGTTCGGCACGTCGATCCCCACCTCGATCACGGTCGTCGCCACCATCACGTCCGCCGCGCCCGCCGCGAACCTCGCCATTGCCGCGCGCTTCTCGCGGGGGCGCAGTTGACCGTGCAGCAGCTCCAGGCGGAACTCGCGCAGCTCGCCGGTGCGCAGGCGCTCGTACTCCGCGGTCGCGGCGCGCGCCGATCGGAGATCGGCCTGCGGCTCCTGGGACTCCTCGACCAGCGGGCACACCACGAACGCCTGGCGCCCGGCGCGCAGCTCCTCGCGGATCCGCTCGTACGCGCGCGCCCGCTCCGCCGCGCTCGCCGCCACGTGCGTGGCGATCGGCCGCCGGCCCCGCGGCAGCTCGCGCAGGCGGGTCACGTCGAGGTCGCCGTACTCGGTCAGCGCCAGCGTGCGCGGGATCGGCGTCGCCGTCATGTGCAGCACGTGGGGGGCGAGGTCTCCGGGCCCCTTGCGATCCAGCGCCGCGCGCTGGCGCACGCCGAAGCGGTGCTGCTCATCCACGACCGCCACCGCGAGGCGGTCGAAGACGATGTCCTCCTCGATCAACGCGTGCGTGCCCACCACCAGCTTCAGCTCGCCGGTCGCGAGCTTGCCTAGCAGATCGGTGCGGCGCCGCACGGGGGTCGAACCGGTCAGCAGCGCCGAGGGCAGCAGGCCCTCGGGGACAAGCGCCTGCAGCGTGGCGAAGTGCTGCTCGGCAAGCGTCTCCGTGGGCGCCATCAGCGCTCCCTGCATCCCGTGCTCGACCGCACGCAGCAGCGCATACAGCGCCACCACGGTCTTGCCCGAGCCGACCTCCCCCATCAGCAGACGCTGCATCGGGCACGCGCGCGCGAGATCGGCGTCGATTGCGGCGATCGCCGCGGCCTGGTCTGCGGTCAGCGCGAACGGCAGCAGTGCCTCCAGCCAACGCGTGGTCAGTTGGTGGGCGCCCGTCAGCGCCACCGCGCTGCCCGACCCGCGCAGCGCCCGGCGGCGCAGCAGCGCCAGCTGCATCAGCAGCAGCTCCTCGAACGCCAGCCGCGCGCGTCCCACCTCCGCCTCCTCGCCGCTGCGCGGGAAGTGCAAGGCGGCCAGCGCCCCTGCCCGCTCGGGCAGGCGCTCGGCCGCGCGCATCCGCGCCGGCAGCGGCTCGCCCACGTCGGCGAGCGCGGCGCGGCGCTCGCGCACCAGCGCCGCGATCTGCGTCGAGCTGACCCCCACGGTGGCCGGGTAGTGCGCGATCTCCCCGGCCGCCTGCGCGCCCGCGAGCTCGCCCCCCGGCGCGTGGTGGACGACCGCGAAGCGGCCTCCGGGTCGCGCTTTGCCGTGCAGCAGCAGGCGCGTGCCCGGGCGATAGCGATCGACCAGCCACGGCTGGTTGAAGAACGCGGCGCCCATCGCCCCGGTCTCGTCGAACACGGTCGCCTCGACCAGCGGGCGCATTCCGCGGCGGCGCACCGGGCGCGCGGCGATCGACTCGACCTCGACCGCCACGGTCGCCTGCTCGCCGGGGCGCAGCTGCGCGATCGCGCGCGCCTCGCGGCGGTCGCGCGGCAGGTGCTCCAGCAGCGCGCCCACCCTCTCGACGCCAAGCGTCCGCAGGCCGTCGGCGAGCTTGCCGGCGGGGAGGTCCAGCGGCTCCTCCAGGCGCGCGGGTCGCGGCCAGCGCACCGGCGCCGCCAGCAGCTCGGCGCGGGTCGCGGCATGGGTCGATGCGAATGCCCGCGGCTCCAGCCCGGCGCCGGCCGGCACCCGATCCCCTGCGGGGGCGCCCTCTCGGGCGAGCGCCTCGCGCGACGGCGCGGACGCGGGCTTCGCGGTCACGGGGGGCATCTCCACCGTCCATCATGAACCGCACGGCGGACGGGCGGCGGGCCGCGCCACTGACGGCGCGGCCCCCGCCGGCTACTGCATCTGGCTACACGGCACTCGTGAGGCCCTTCTCTAGAAGGCGCCCCATACCTTGCCGCTGACCAGTGTCACTTCGGCTTCGCCGTTGATGGTGGCGGCGTTGCCATCGAATTTCAGACCGTCTTTACCTCTTTCGCCGTTTGATTTTTCCGTTTCTGTGATTTCTTCTTTTTCGTTCCAAACCAGCATCCCGCTGACTGCTTCGACTTTTTCGGGGCTGATCAGCGCGGCAGAGCTGCCTTCCACTTCGGCTGACTGGTTGCCGAAGATGCCGCATTTGGTGAATTTGATTTTCGTGAACACTTTGCCGCTGGCCGGGACGAATAACGTCGCGAGCTTCCCTGCTTTCGTCGCGGGCAGGACGACCGTGACGAGTTCATTGTTCGTCGACGCGCTTTCGACCGTTACGGAGCTGCATTTCACGCCACCGACAGTGGCCGTGCATTCTTCGAATTCGATCTTCTCTTTTTCGGACTTCCCGGGTATGCCACCCGTGATGACCGGTTTTTCTGCCGCGTTCAGTTTGAGTTTTTTACATTTTGTTTCTGATTTGATCCCCAGCGGACCGGTGCCCTTGAGGACGAATTCCGTCTTGGCTTTGGAAGTGATTTCTTCTTTTGCGCCCGCTTCCAGTTTTTTGCCTTCCACCTTGTAGATGTATTCGGCGGCCGATGCCTCAGCCGCCGCCACGGCGCCGAACGCAAATACGGCGACGAGGCAGAGTCCTACCAACTTGATGCGTGTCATTCTGTTTATCTCCTTTGGATTTGTCAGATTTGCAGGGGCCAGCACTCCGATCCTGGGGGTCAGAAACATTTTCCGGCGCCTGCAGTGCCGCCACACGAAAAACGGGTAGCGGTTATCTAGAACGTATCGACTGTGAAGAGGAACATGTGACTATGTCTCTGACCCCGTTTGACGGGCCTTGACGCGTGCAGTAGAGCACTCCTGAAACCGTTTGCACAAGCGGGGTTAGTGCATAAAAACGTACTGTTACAAAGCTGTTACCGAACGTCATCGGTATAAATCCTGCGGCCGGGCGGGAGTCCGCTCACTCCGCGGCGAGCAGCCACCAGTAGGCGCTCTGCCCACCGTGGCGCTGCTCGAGCTCGGCCGCGCCGAGATCGCCGTCGAGCAGCGCGGCGACCGCGGGGGGGTCGAGCGGCGCGTCCTCGCCGGCCAGTACGCTGAGCAGCTCGGCGCCGTCGGCGAGCGCGACCAGCACTTGGCGCAGCGTGGCGGCCGGCTCACCCCAGGCGACGACCTCCTCGCCGAGAAAGCCGACGGCCTCGCCGGGGGCAAAGCGGCCCTGCGGGTCGGCGCGGGCCGCAGGGGCGACGGCGCCGGTGCGCACCCGCGCGAGCGCCTCGTTCAGCGCCTGCGCGTTCTGCTCCAGCGGGCGATCTGGAAGCAGCTCGACCGCCGCCGCGAGCGCGGCCTGCTGGCTGAGCGCGGGGATCACCACCACCTGCTTGTCCGAGAGCTCCGCGGCGCGCTCGGCGGCCATCACCACGTTGGGCGAGCACGGCAGCACCAGCACCTCCTCGGAGGGCACCTCGTGGATCGCGGCGAGCAGCTCGTAGGTGGAGGGGTTGAGCGTCGGGCCGCCGTCCAGCGTGTGCACGCCCAGCTCGGCGAACAGCCGTTCCAGGCCCTCGCCGCTGACGACTGCCAGCGCCCCGCAGCGCACTAGTGACGCCGGGCGCACATCTGCGTCGAGCGAGACTCCGTCGAAGAGCCGCCCGTCGCGCTCCGCAACCTGGGCACGCATGTCGGCGACGTCGAGATGGGAGACCTCCCCGGCGCCGTCGAAAACCGCGGTGGCGCGCTCGGGGTCGTCGGTGTGGATGTGCACCTTCAGCGTGGCGGCGTCGCCCACCACCAGCACGGAGTCGCCGAGCGCCTCCAGCGCGGGCAGGAAGCGCTCGGACTCCAGGGCGCTGCCGATGACGGCGAAGTTGGTGCAGTAGCGATAGGTGAAGGAGTGGTGCTCGGGGTGGTGGATGCGCGCGGGCGCGTAGTGATCGAGCGGCGGCGGATCGTCGCCGCGCAGCGCCGCGACGACGCCCGCGAAGATCACCACCAGCCCGTAGCCGCCGGCATCCACGACGCCCGCGTCGCGCAGCGCGGCGAGCAGCTCCGGGCCGCGCTTGACCGACTCCTGCCCGGCGGCGACCGCCTGCTCCAGCGTGGCGGCGATCGCGCGGTCCTGCAGCTCGGGCGCGGCGGCGGGGTGCAGGCTGGTGCCCTCGGGGTCGCGCTCGTTCTCGGCGGCGATCCGCTCGGCCATCTCGCGCGCGACCGTGAGGATCGTGCCCTCCGCCGGGCTGCGCACCGAGGCGTAGGCGCGCTCGGCGGCGTTCTCGAGGGCCGCGGCGATCAGCGTGGCGTCGATCAGCTCGCCGGGCCGTGAGACGAGCTCCTCGGCGGCGCCGCGGATCAGCTGCGAGAGGATCACGCCGGAGTTGCCGCGCGCCCCCAGCAGCGCGGCGCGCGCGACCGACTGCACGATCTCCTCGCGGCCGATCTCGTCGATCGTGCGCGTCTCGTCGGCGCCCTGTAGGCGGTCGAGCTCGCCCAGCACGGCGCGCAGCGTGAGCGCCATGTTGTCGCCGGTGTCACCATCGGCGACGGGGAAGACGTTGAGGTCGTTGACCTCCTGGCGGCGGGACTCGAGATGCGCGAGCGCACCGGCGACGGCGGCGCGGAAGCGAAGCAGGTTGGTGTCGGTCACTGCGGTCTGCATCATCCTGTCCGCCCGGACGCGCCGTGGGCAGCCCTGCAAGAGCTACGCGGTGGGCCCGCCAAGGTTACGCAACCCATCGGCGCGCGGCCTCGACGCTCGCCAACCCTTGCGTTGGGCGAGCCCACCAGCAACTGGACCTCCCATAGCCGTCATTTGGTCGCTGCCCACAGGTCCAGTCGGTGGTACCCACAAAAAACCGATACACCACCGACGGAAGCGAGGGGGGAGGATCCGGACGATGGCTCAGGAAACCTCAGAGCGCCTTGACGACCTTGCCGGCTTTCAGGCAGCGGGTGCACACGTACACCCGCCGCGGCGCCTTACCGACGAGGATCCGCACCTTCTGCAGGTTGGGCTCGAAGCGGCGCCGGGTGGCGACCATCGAGTGGCTGCGACTGTTGCCGTACGCCGGACCCTTGCCGCAGCTGTGACATACCTTGGCCATTGCGGGACGCAGTTTAGCCGCTCGGCGGGTCAGCCCGCAGCTCGGCGTGCAACTCGCAGCTCGGCGGGTCAGCCCGCAGCTCAGCGTGCAACTCGCAGCTCAGCGGGTCAGCCCGCAGCTCAGCGTGCAACTCGCAGCTCAGCGGGTCAGCCCGCAGCTCAGCGTGTAACTCGCAGCTCAGCGTGCAGCTCGCCGCGCAGCGCGGCCATCCGCAGCACCGCCTCGGCGGCGTGGCGGCCCTGGTCGCGCTTGTCGCCGCCGGCACGCGCCAGCGCCTGCTCCATCGTCGCGCAGGTGAGCACGCCAAAGGCGCACGGCACCCCAGTGTCCAGCTGCACCTGCATGATGCCGCGCGCGGTCTCGGCGCAGACGAAGTCGTAGTGGTCGGTCTCGCCGCGAATCACCGCGCCGAGGCAGGCGACGCCGCGGAAGCGGCCCGATTCGGCGGCGTAAAGCGCCGCGAGCGGCAGCTCGAAGGCGCCGGGGACGTCGAAGACCTCGACGTTGGCGGCGCCCACGACGGCGAACGCAGCCTGGGCGCCCTGCACGAGCCGCTCGGCCAGATCCTCATAGAAGCGGGCGACGGCGATGGCGAAGCGCTGTTCGCTCAACGCCCGCGGCGCTCCTGCTCGCGGTCGTGAGCGCGCTCGGAGTGCAGCAGCTCCTCATCGAGGTTGAGACCCTGGTGGTGGAGGGTATGGCCCATGCGCCGAGCCTTGGTGCGCAGATACGCCGTGTTGTGCTCGTTGGGCGCCTGCTCGATTGGCAGCTGCGCGGAGACCGACAGCCCGTAGCCCTCCAGGCCACGGATCTTCTTCGGGTTGTTGGTGAGAATCCGGATCGAGGAGAGGCCGAGGTCGGAGAGGATCTGCGCGCCGATCCCGTAGTCGCGCAGGTCGGCCGGCAGCCCCAGGCGCTCGTTGGCCTCGACCGTGTCGAGCCCGTCCTCCTGCAGGCGGTAGGCGCGCAGCTTGTTCAAGAGGCCAATGCCGCGACCCTCCTGGGAGAGGTAGAGCAGCACCCCCTCCCCCTCGCGCTCGATCATCGCCAGGGCAGCTTCCAGCTGCTCGCCGCAGTCGCAGCGCAGCGAGTGGAAGACGTCGCCGGTGAGGCACTCCGAGTGCACGCGCACGAGCACGTCGGCGTGGCCGGCCACCTCGCCCTTGACGAGCGCCACGTGATGCTTCTCATCGACCAGCGAGCGGTAGCCGACCGCCTCGAAATCCCCAAACGCGGTGGGCAGGCGCGTTGACACGACCCGCTCGATCAGCCGGTCGTTGCGCCGCCGGTAGGCGATCAGATCGGCGATCGTCACCATCTTCAGCCCATGACGCTCGCAGTAGTCGGCGAGGTCGGGCACACGCGCCATCGAGCCGTCCTCGTTCATGATCTCGCAGATCACCCCGGCCGGGATCAGCCCGGCGAGGCGCGCCAGATCGACGCTCGCCTCGGTGTGCCCGGTGCGCTCCAGCACGCCGCCGGCCTTCGCCTTCAGCGGGTTGACGTGCCCGGGCTGGACGAGATCCTCGGGCCGCGACCCCGGGTCGACGGCAACCTGCATCGTGTGTGCGCGGTCGTGCGCGGAGACGCCCGTGGTGACGCCCTCGCGCGCCTCGATCGTGACCGTGAAGGGGGTTTGCAGCGCAGACTCGTTCTTCGCGGTCATCAGCTCCAGCCCGAGCTCATCGCAGCGCTCGGGGCTGAGCGCCAGGCAGATCCAGCCGCGCGCCTCCTTGGCCATGAAGTTGATCGCCTCGGGCGTGACGAACTGCGCGGCCATCACCAGGTCGCCCTCGTTCTCTCGGTTTTCGTCGTCGCAGACGACGACCATCCGCCCCGCGCGGATCTCTTCGATCGCCTCCTCGATCGTGGCGAACAGGGTGCTCGTCTTCGATGCGCTCATGCGTGGGCCTCCAGCAGTCGCTGTACGTGCTTGGCGAGGATGTCGGCCACCATCTCAGTTGGGGGAGGGCAGGCCCTCCCCCAAAGCCCCCTCCCACTTTTGCAGGAGCCGCTGTACATGCTTGGCGAGGATATCGGCCTCCAGGTTAACCGGCTGCCCATACGCTGCCTGGCCGAGCGTAGTTCGCTCGAGTGTCTCCGGTATCAGCGAGACCTCAAAGCCCCCCTGGCATAGCTCACTAACCGTGAGGGAAACACCGTCAAGAGCAATCGAGCCCTTCTCGACCACGTAGGGCAGCAGCGCAGGGGCAGCCTTGATCTTGACAACACGCGAAAAGCCCTCATCGCGCACCCCCGCGACCGTGCCCAACCCATCCACGTGCCCCTGCACGATATGCCCCCCCAGGCGCCCGTCAGCGCGCAATGCAAGCTCCAGGTTGACCAGGTCGCCCGGGACCAGCGCGCCGAGCGTGGAGCGCTCCAACGTCTCACGGATCGCCTGAGCTTCGAACTCCTTGCCACCAACCCGAGTGGCGGTGAGGCACACACCATTCACTGCGATCGAGTCCCCATCGGCCAGTTCACCCGCCAACGCTGTGCGAACACATAGCGCAGCGCCATCCTTGCCGCTTTCGACAGAGAGCACCGCGCCCAGGTCGGCGATCAGTCCGGTGAACACTGGGCGACTACCACTCGCGCAAACGCGCCGAGACGAGCAGGTCCTCGCCGACGCGCTCGCAGTCGAACGTGAGCGCGCGGACCGCGTCGGCGATGCACTCGACGCCTTCGCCCTCCAGAGGGTCGCGCGCGGTGCGCCCGCCGAACAGCAGCGGCGCGAGGAAGAGGCGAATCTCGTCGATCTCGCCCGCGTCGAGGAAGGCGCCCGCGAGGTGGGGGCCGCCCTCCAGCAGCAGCGAGGCGACGCCGAGCTGGCCGAGCTGATCGAGGGCGGAGCGCACGCGTGCCGGCTCGTTCTCGCCCGTCGCCACCACGACCTGCACGCCGGCCGCCTCCAGGGCATCGGTGTCTGCGCGGGCCGCGGCTCTGGAGACCACCACCGTCAGCGGGATCTCGGCGGCAGCGGCGAGCAGGCGCGAGTCGGAGGGCAGGCGCGCGAGCGAGTCGAAGACCACGCGGCGGGGCTGATTAAAGACGAGGGGCCCAGCTCGCCGGCCTTCGGCCGGCTGCGCCACCCTCGTGGCGGAGGGGCAGGTGGGGGTGCCCTCCGGGCGCGCGGTGAGCTGGGGGTCGTCGGCGAGCGCGGTGCCGATGCCGACCACGACCGCGTCGACCGAGGCGCGCCAGCGGTGGGCGAACGCGCGCGAAGCCTCGCCGCTGATCCACTGCGAGTCGCCGGCGCGCGTGGCGACCTTGCCGTCGAGCGTCATCGCGGACTTGAACAGCACCCACGGGCGCCCGACGCGCGCGTGCTTGCGGAAGGCCTGGTTGAGCAGGCGGGCGCGCGTGGCGAGCTCGCCGTCGGCCACAACGACCTCGACGCCCTCGTCGCGCAGGATCCCGAGGCCGCGGCCGGCGGCCTTCTCCGTCGGATCGTCCGAGCCGACGACGACGCGCCCGATCCCGGCCTGCACGATCGCCTCGGTGCAGGGCGGCGTCTTGCCCTCGTGGCAGCAGGGCTCGAGCGACACGTACAGCGTGGCGCCGTCGAGGTCGGCCAGGCCGCAGGCCTCGATCGCGTTGACCTCGGCGTGGGCGGCGCCGAAGCGTTCGTGCCACCCCTCCCCCAGCACCTCGCCGTCGCGCGCGATCACGGCGCCCACCACGGGGTTGGGCTTGACCGCCCCGATGCCGCGACCAGCGAGCTCGATCGCGCGCGCGAGGTGCAGCCGGTCGGTGTCGGTGACAACGGTCATCCCAACTGTCCAGGATAACTTGCCGGCGCGGGCCAAAGTGTCGAACGTGAAAGTTGACTCACGCGCGCAGGGAGTAAGCCGCGGGCGGCGACGGCGAGCGCCTCACCCTCGTGCGCAGCGCCCGCCGCGCAGCCGGTAGACCGTCACTTCGGGGCCGGGGCGGACGTAGGCCAGCGGGTAGTAGTCGAAGGACCAGTCGAAGTTGAACGCGACCGGGCGCGCCCCAGCGCGGTAGGGGGAGGCGTGGTAGACGACTTCCCCCGCACGCGAAAGCGCGCGGTAGTAGGCGACGGCGAGCGGCGCGCGCGCACGGTCGGCGAACGCGCGGCCGGACTCCGCGGAGCCGCTCAGCACCCAGCAGTAGCCTTCGCGCTCGTAGAGCGGGATCAGCGCGGGGGCGAGCGTGAGCTCGTAGTTTTCGAGGCTGACGACGTGGCTTTCGCCTGGCGCAAGCACACCGGCGGGGCCGATCAGCGAGCGCAGCGACTGGTACTTCAGCCAGCGGTCGCCGTCGGGCACCGAGAGCGTGGGGTGGCCGACGTCCTGCACCCACTCGTCGGGCACGACGGGCTCGACCACAACCTTCGCGCCGACGGGCACGTGCGCGGCCATCCACACGCGCGCAAGGGAGCGGGTGTCAGCGCGCGAGAGCACGAGCCCCGAGTGGACGCTGTACACGACCCCCTGCGCGCACAGTGCGACCACGGCGAGGGCGGTAAGCGCGACGAGCGCTGGCCGAAACGGCGATTCACGCCGTAGGCGTGTGTCACCTGGCTTCGGTCGCGGGCGGGGCGGGGCGGCATTTGCTTGGATGGGCTCCGCCGGCCGAGCCGGCTCCGCGGGCTGCGTGCGCTGCTCGATGACGCTCTGCGTGAGACGCGCCAGCGCGCGGGCGCACGACAACGCGGCGAAGGCGGCGAGCAGGCAGAGGACCGGGAAGATCGGCAGCAGCCAGCGCCCGAAGTAGCGCCCCTCGGAGCCCATGAAGACGAGGTAGAGCAGCGGCGCCGGCACGAGTACCCAGCCGAGCTTGCGCTCGCGCCACCAGACCATCACGGCGCCGGCGAGCGCGGCGAGCGCGGGCACCCAGCCGAGGCCCCAGGTGAGCGTCCACAGGTAGTACACGAGCCCGCTCTCGCGCGGCGCACCGAGCTTGCCCTGGGCTTCGCCCGAGAGCGAGGACTGGTGGGCGAGACCCCGCTCGAAGGCGTGGAGGTCGAGCACCGAGTAGGGGTCGGCGATCAGGAAGGCGACGAGCGCGGCGGCGCCGGCCAGCGCGAGGCCAGCCGGCACGGCGCGCGGGGCGGGGCGCGCCACCGTTCCCGCGCCCCCCGCGGCGGCCCTACCGCCCGTGCCTTCACCGCCCGTGCCTTCACCCCCGGCGGCTCTACCGCCCGTGCCTTCACCCCCGGCGGCTCTACCGCCCGTGCCTTCACTCCCGGCGGCATCCCCGCCACGCACGCCCGCCCCCCGCCGCGGGGTCGGCGCGAGGTACTGCGCCGCCGCGGCCGCCAGCAGCGGTAGCAGCGCGACCCCGGCGGTGTACTTCGTGGCGCAGCCGAGGCCGAGGCCGACCCCCGCCAGCAGGTAGTCGCGCGCGCGGCCTTTGCGCAGCACCCCCGCGGTGCCCAGCAGCGAGAGCGTGAGCGGCGCGAGCGTGGGGACGTCGTTGAGCGCGAGGTGGGCGTAGAAGACCGGCAGGAACGCGACCGCCTCCAGGGCCGCGGCGAGCAGCGCGATGCCGCGGTCGAAGAGGCGCGCGCCGGCGATGTACAGCAGCCACACCGCCAGCGTGCCGAGCAGCGCGGCGCACACGCGCGCGAGCGTGAACACCGCGGTGGGGTTGGTCGCGAACGTGTGCGAGACCCCCGCGCGGCCACCGAACCAGGCGGCGAAGACGAGTCGCAACAGGTCGGTGTAGGCGGGCGGGTTGGCGAAGTAGTGGGGGTTCCAGCCGAGCGTGAGCATCCCGATCGCGCGCGGCACGAAGTGGGCGTCCTCGTCGGAGTTGTAGGCGTAGGGAAGGCCCTGGCGGATGCCCCACAGGCGCAGGCCGAGCGCGACGAGCAGCACCAGCGCGAGCCCCAGCCACACCAGCCGTCGCGCGCGCGCGCCATCCTGCGGGGACCCCGCCTCGCTGCTCCCGGCACTCGACGGCTCCCCGGCCGGGCGTGGGGTCGCGGGCAGCCCCGGCACGGTGTCCCCCTCAGCAGTTGCCATAGACCGCGTAGTAGCGGCTCGTGTAGATCCGCCGGAAGCCGGGCAGGGCGATTTGGTCGAGCGGGTTGTCGCCGACGTCCACGATCGCCTCCTGGAAGACGGCGGCGCCGAGCGGGTACACCGCGACGCTGGCGCGGGCGATCCGGTCGGTGAGCGTGGGATGGGTGGATGGGGAGCGACTTTCCGCGTCGGCGCGCGCCTCGCTGCGGGCGACGATCTCGCGCTGGTTGGCGGCGCCGAGGATCCAGCGGGCGTCGGGGATCAGCTTGTTGTCGGGCAGCGACAGCAGCGGGCAGCGCGCCAGTTCGGCGCGCACCGCGGGGCTGTGCAGGGCGGCGGCCAGCCCTTCGTGGAAGTCGTCGTGGTAGGCGAGCGTGGTGCGGGCATTGTCGATGCTCGTGACCGACACCGCCGCCACCGCGCCGTACACGAGCAGCGCCCCGCCGGCGAACATCCACACACGGCGCAGCGGCGAGCCCGCCCGCAGCAGCGACCAGCCGCCGATCGCCAGCGCGCAGAAGGGCAGCAGCAGCGCGGCGGCGCCCATCATGTAGCGGTCGATCACCGAGGCGCCGGCAGCGCCCTCCGCGACGTACACGAACAGCAACAGCGCCAGTACCGCGAGCGGCACGCGCGCGCGGCGGGGCGTCAGCCAGAGCCCGAGCACGGCGCCGGCGAGGCCGCCGAGCACGATCGGCAGCTTGTCGATCCGCACCAGGTAGCGCCAGGTGGCGGCGAGCACGGAGGTGAAGCCCTTCGTGCGTTCCAGTTCGGCGGCGAGCACCGCGGTGGAGTGCAGCGAGTAGAGCGGGTCGCCCGTGACGAGCGCGTCGATCGCAACCCACGCCAGCGGTGCGGCGGCGACCAGCGCCGCGTAGCCGAGGAGCCTGCGCGGCGACGGGTCGGCCGCCGCTGCACCGCGGGCCGTGCGCGGAGAACGACCGGCCGCCGCTCCCTCGCGGCCTGCCCGCGGAGGAGGACCGGCCGCCGCTCCCTCGCCGCCTGCCTGCGGAGAAGGACCGGCCGCCGCCGCGGCGCGATCGGCCCGCGGTGAGAGCATCGTGCGCGCCGGCCACGCGCACCACAGCCAGTACACCCCCGCCAGCACCCAGGCGTCGGGGCGCAGCAGGCCGGCGAGCGCGAGCAGCACGAGCACCGGTGTGCCGCGGCGCGAGCGCTCGACCTCCAGCGCCGTCGCCCACACGATCAACGCGAGGTAGGTGAGGTCGAGGTAGCCCTGCGCGGCGAGGTTGGCGTTGTACAGGCGCGTCAACATCAACAGCGCCGCGAGCACGGCCACGAGCGGCCCGAAGCAGAGACGCGTGAGCCGGAAGATGCCGGCGGTGAGCGCCACGAACGAGGCGATCGAGCCGAGCACCATCAGCCGCGCGCCGGCCTGCCCGAAGAGCGAGCAGACCACGCCGAAGGCGATCGCCAGCGGGTGCTCGGTGGGAGCACGGTAGACGTTGAAGTCGGGCAGCTGCAGGTGCAGCAGGTTGCGCCCCCACAACAGCGCGTAGAAGGAGTCGTAGGTGGGGTAGGTGGGGAAGGCGAAGTACCCCACGAGCGCCCCCACGCAGAGCGCCGCGAAGCCGAGCCTCGCCCAGGTGGCGCCCGGCACCGCGCGTAGGCGTTCAAGCCTTGAGTGGTCGCGCCGGGACCGGGCGAGCGTTGCGCTCTGCATTGGGTAGAGCTTATGTGGCCGGTAGGCTGTGAGGCGATGGCAAAACCCCCCCCCGCGATGAAGCTGATCATCCAGATCCCCTGCTGGGACGAGGCCCTGACGCTGCCGTTGACGCTCGCCGAGCTGCCGCGCGAGCTGGAGGGCTTCGACACGGTCGAGTGGCTGGTGATCGACGACGGCTCCAGCGATGCGACGATCGACGTGGCGCGCCGGCACGGAGTCGACCACCTCGTGGCGCTGACCAACCACAAGGGCCTCGCCAGCGCCTTCCAGGCCGGTCTCGACACCTGCCTGAAGCTGGGCGCCGACGTGATCGTCAACACCGACGCCGACAACCAGTATTACGGCCCTGACATCGCGCGGCTGGTGGCGCCGATCCTCGAGGGCCGCGCCGACATGGTCGTCGGCGACCGCGAGGTCGTCTCGATCGAGCACTTCTCGCCGCTGAAGAAGCTGCTGCAACGGCTCGGCTCGTGGGTCGTGCGCCAGGCCTCCTCCACCTCGGTGCCCGATACGACCTCGGGCTTTCGCGCCTACAACCGCGAGGCCGCGCTGCAGGTGCAGGTCGTCTCGAAATTCACCTACACGCTGGAGACGATCATCCAGGCCGGCAAGCTGCTCGTGGCGGTCGAGCATGTCCCCGTGCGCACCAACCCCGCCACGCGCGAGTCGCGCCTGTTCCCCTCGATGGGCGCCTACGTGCGCCGCAACGCCGTGTCGATCTTCCGCATCTACGCGCAGTACGAGCCGCTGCGGATCTTCTGGAGCCTCGCCGCGGTGATCGGCGTGGCGGCGCTCGGCGTGTGGATCCGCTTCGTCGTCGCCTACGCCGAAGGCAACGGCAAGGGCCACGTGCAGTCGCTGATCCTCGGCGCGGTGCTGTTCATCGCCGCCGTGGTGCTGTGGGCGCTCGGCGTGATCGGCGACCTGCTCGCCGCCCAGCGGGTGCTCTCACAGCGCACGTTCGAGCGGGTGCGGCGGATCGAGCTGCAACTTGGCGTGCCGCCCTCCCACTACGAGCCCGGCGGCAGCCCGCACGAGCGGGCGAGCATCGGATCCTCCGCCGCGGGTGACGGCGTTGGTGGGGGCACGCGTGCGCAGCAACACGAGGTGATCGGGGCTTGAGGGCCTCGCCTGCCCTGGGCGGACGGCCGCTGGACAGGAGGTCCAGCGCCCTGCACATTGGTGCCGAGTCCACGCGCGCGGACGCGCCCCAAGCCCTCCCACTGGCATGAGCGGCGCCGGCGTGACCGTCTCCCGCGACGGCGTCGTCACGGGCAACACCTACGACAAGTACGGGTCCACCAACCCGCTCGCGCGGCGGCTGATGGCCGGTTTCGAGCGCGACCTCGACGGGCTGCTCACGCTCGCCGATCCCGGGTCGCTGCTGGACGTGGGCTGCGGCGAGGGGGTGCTTGTGCACCGCTGGGCACAGCGCCTCGCGGGCCGGCGGATCGTCGGCATCGATCTGGAGGAGGAGTCGATTCAGGCCGGGTGGGCACAGCGGCAGGCGCCCAACCTCGAGTACCGCGTGATGCGCGTGGCGGAGAATCTGCCGTTCGCCGACGGCGAGTTCGACCTCGCCTCCGCGATCGAGGTGCTCGAGCACGTGCCCGACCCTGCCCGCACGCTCGCCGAGATGGCGCGCTGCGCGCAGCGCCACCTGCTCGTCTCGGTCCCGCGCGAGCCGCTGTGGCGCGCGCTCAACATCGCTCGCGGTGCCTACCTGCGCGAGCTCGGCAACACCCCGGGGCATCTGAACCACTGGTCGCGGCGATCGTTCGTGAGCCTGCTCGCGCGCCACGGGACGGTCGCCGAGGTGCGCTCCCCCTTCCCGTGGACGATGCTGCTCGTGCGTTTGTGAACCGGGAGCGTCCGCTTCGGTCTCCGATCGGGCGGGGAGCGTGGGTGTAGTGATGAAAAATCAAAAGGCCGATAGCCATAGTTATACGCCGGTCGCGAAGCAACACTCACAACATCCCACCCCCCCGCCTGCCCCCCGCCCACCGCCCCGCTCGACCGATCGTCCGCGCGCGAGGGCGCAGGAGACTCTGGAACCGGCCGCACCTACGCCAGCGGCGCGCGGATCCTCTCGGTCGGTATCGCCGCGACCGGGCTGCTGACGTTCGCCTACTTCTCGATCGCCTCGCACGTACTCAGCGAAGAAGCCGCCCAGCGCCTGGACGTGCTGTGGTCGGTGATGTTCGTCGTGATCTCGGTGATCTACCGTCCCGTCGAACAGCTGCTCTCGCGCACGATCGCCGAGCGCCGCGCGCACGGCCACGCCCGTCACCCGCTGCGCGTTCCGCTCGCGCTGCAAGCCGGCTTCGCGCTCGCCTTCCTCGTGGTCGCCCTGGCGCTGCACGAACAGCTGATCCACGAAGTCTTCGACGGCTACACCGCGCTCTACTGGATCCTGCTCGTCGGCACGCTCGCCTACGCCGGCAGCTACTTCGCGCGCGGCTGGCTCGCCGGCCACCAGTACTTCGGCCTGTTCGGCGCGCTGGTGCTGATGGAGTCCACCTCGCGAATCTGCTTCGCCCTCGCGGTCGCGCTCGGCCTCACCAGCGGCCAAACCGCGGTCGCCCTCGGGATCGCGGCCGCGCCGCTGCTCTCGCTGGTGGTGGTTCCCGCCGCGTTCGCGCGGAGTGCGAGGGAGCGCCGGGACGCCGCGGGGGGAGCAGACGCCCGGAGCGCGGTGGCAGCGAGCAGACCGGCGGGGGGACAACCCATTCCTTCAAGCACCCACCCGACCCCCATTCCTGCGGCCGTTGACCAACCGAACGCCACGCGGCTCACCGTCGACGAGGCCGACGCGGCGCTCGCCGGGGTGGGTGGGTTCCAATCAATGGGCGTCCAGGAGGTGGCCGCTCACGAAGAGCTCTCGCTTTCGCGTGGCGGGCGCTTCGCGCTGTGGGTCTCCGGGATCATGCTCTCCGAGCAGACGCTCCTGAACGCCTCGGTGCTGACCGTCGACGCGCTCTCCCCCGACAGGGCGCTGGCGGGAATCGTCTTCAACGTGATGCTGATCGCCCGCGCCCCGCTGCAGCTCTTCCAGGCGATCCAAACCTCGCTGCTGCCCCACCTCACCGGCCTCGAGGCCCGCGAGGGCCACACCGCCTTCGCCCACGCGATCCGCCTCACCCTGCGCGCGATCGCCGCCTTCGCCGCCGCCGTCGCGCTCGGCCTGCTGATCGTCGGCCCATTCGTGATGAGCCACATCCTCTTCGGCCAAACCTACACCTACAACCGCGTCGGCCTCGCGCTCGTCGGCCTCGGCATGGGTATGCACCTCGCGTCGGGCACGCTCAACCAGGCCGCGCTGGCACGCAACCGCGCACGGGCCGCCGCGCTCTGCTGGCTCGCCGCTGCCGTGGTGTTCCTGGGTTGGATGTTCGTCCCGGCGGTGGGCGAACAGGTGCTTCGCGCGGAGATTGGGTATTTGGGGGCGACGACGCTGCTGGCGGTGTTGCTGGGGGTGTTGTACCGGCGGCGGGGTCAGACCGCGCCCGCGGCTTCAACGATCTCCACGTAGGCCGCTCCCGGCTCGGGGGCATGGAAGATCGCCGAGCCGGCCACGAAGATCGTCGTGCCCGCCTCGCGGCAGACCGGGGCGGTCGTCGGGTCGATGCCCCCATCCACCTCCAACGCGGCTGACGCTCCCTCGCCGTCCAGCAGCGCCCGCAGCCGCGCGATCTTCTGCGGCGAGCGCGCGATGAAGGCCTGGCCGCCCCAGCCGGGGCTGACCGTCATGCACAGCGCGAGGTCGATCGTGCCAGCCAGCTCCGCCAGCGCCTCAACGGGCGTGGCGGGGTTGATCGCGACGCCCACGCACGCGCCGCCGGCGCGGACCTCGTTCGCGGCGTACTCCGCGTGCGGGGTGGCCTCCGCGTGGAAGGTGACCGAGTGCGCGCCGGCGCGCACGAACTCGCCCACCTGGCTCTCGGGGCGCTCGATCATCAGGTGCACGTCGAGTATCCCCCCCACCTCCTCGACCTGCTCGCACAGCGCCGAGACGACCACGGGGCCGAGCGTGATCTGGGGGACGAAGTGGCCGTCCATCACATCCACGTGGATCACTCGCGCGCCGGCGGCCAACACCTCGCCCACCTGCGCGCGCAGCGCCCCAAAGTCGGCGGAGAGGATCGAGGGCGCCACCCTCACCCCTGCGAGCAGCTCCTTTGTCGAGGCGCTCATCTCGTGTGACTCCGAATCCAGCGCAGCCATGAGGGTTCAGATCGGCATCAACATGCTGTCGCCACAGTTGTTGCACTTGAGAATCGCGGTGGAGGACATTCTCACGATCGTCGAGTGCTCGCCGCAGTTGGGGCACACCGAGGCTAGCTCAAAGCGATGCAGGCAGTACACGCAGCGGTAGCGCCCCGGCAGGTTGGTGGGGCGCAACCACGGCTCGGAGCAGTGCGGACACAGCGGGCCGAGGTCGGGCGGGACTGTCTGGTCGCGCTCGCTGGCCATCACTCACTCACTCGCGGCGCAGCCGCGCGATGAAGAAGCCGGCCGTGTGGTCGCGGTGGGGTAGCGTCAGCACCTCATCATCCAGGGAGAAGCCGTGGTTGGACTCCAGGAAGGCGAAGATCTGACGCTGGTTCTCGGTCGGGGAGATCGTGCACGTAGAGTAGACCAGCACACCGCCCGGACGCACCGCTGCAGCGCCGGCTGCAAGGATCGCCGCTTGCGTCTGCGCGAGCTGCGCCACATCCCGCGGCCCAACCCGCCAACGCAGATCTGCTCGCGCCTGCAGGGTGCCAAGGCCCGTGCACGGCGGGTCGACGAGCACTCGATCGAACTGCTCCCCCTCCATGGGCACCGCCGCGTCGCCCACGACCACACGCACGCATTCTGCGCGCATACGCGCCACCGTGCGCCGGAGCTCCCGCGCGCGACGCGGGTTGCGCTCCACCGCCACGACCTCGCCCGCGCCCTCCATCAGCGCCGCGAGGTGTGTGGTCTTACCTCCCGGCGCGGCACACAAATCCAGCACCCGCTCTCCCGGCTCGGGGGCGAGCACCCGCGCCGGCAGCATCGCCCCCCTCGACTGCGCCAGCACCGCGCCGGAGCGCCACTGCGGCGAGCCGTGCACGTCCCACGGGCCCTCGAGCACGAGCGCCTCCGGGATGTTCGGGTCGCCGTGGGTGCCCACCGGCCGAGGGTCGGCCGAAGCCGGGATACGCTCGCCTGCGGCGATCGTCCCCGTTTCGGCCGAAGCCGGGGGACACGCGCCTGCGGCGCTGGCCGATTCGGGGATGCGAGCGAAGCGAGTGTCCCCCGAATCGGTCCCCGTTTCGGCCAGCAGTTGCGCCGCCACACTCGCCGGCTCGGCGACCAACGTGTTCACGCGCAGCGCCAGCTCCGCCGGCTCGTTGTCGAACGCCAGCAGCGCACGGGCGTCCTCGGCGCCCAGCTGCTCCCACCACAGCCGTGCAATCCACTCCGGGTGGGAGTGCTTGAGCGCCGCGGCCTCGGGCGTAGCGTCGTCCAGCTCTGCCAGCAGCGCCCTGCCCTCGCGCGTGGCGCGACGCAGCACCGCGTTGACCAGGCCGTGGCCTCCGCGGCGACCCTTGGCCAACTCAACCGCGTCCGCCACCACCGCGTGGTCGGGCGCTCCGTCGAGATACAGCAGCTCATACAGCCCCAGCCGCAGCGCCGCCAGCACGGGCGCATCCAGTCGCTTCAGCGGACGCTCAGCCAGCCGTTCGATCAGATAGTCCAGGGTGCCCTTGCGCTGCACGGCCCCGTACGCCAGGCGCATCGCCAGCGCCCGGTCGCGCGCGTCGAGCTCGCGCGCCTCGGCGCGCAGCGCCAGATCGGCGTACGCGCCCTGCTCGAACACCCTGCGCAGCACCGTGTACGCGCAGACGCGGGCCCTGGCTGGAGAAGGGGACCCCACACGGCCCGGCTCGCCGGCCTGGGTCTGGCTGCGCGCGCTAGGAGAGGGCATGTCCCCGCAGGTACGCCTCCGCGTCCATCGGCCGCCCGCCGGGGGGCTGAACCTCCAGCAGCTCCAGCGCCCCGTCGCCTGTCCCGTACAGCAGATGTCCGGCGCTCGCCGCTAACTTCCCAGCGGGGAGTCGCCCCTCCTCCGCCAGCGCCGCGCGCGAGACACCAAGCAGCGTCCCATCCGCTCGCGCCAAGCGCGCGCCGATATGGGGGTACAGCGCGCGCACCTTGCGCTCCAGTTCCACCGCCGTGCGCTCCGGGTCGAGCAGGCGGTCCTCGGCTCCGATCTTCTCCGCGTAGGTCACCCCCTCCTCGGGCTGCTCGTCGAAGCGCGGCGGCTCTCCCCGCTTCCACCGGTCCAGCACGCCCACGAGCAGCTCGCCCCCGAGCCGCCGCAGGCGCTCCGCCAGCGACCCGTACGTGTCGGCCGGGCCGATCGCCTCTTGCGCCACCGCGCACACCGGCCCACTGTCGAGGCCGGCGGTGAGGCGCATGATCGACACGCCGGTGCAAGCGTCGCCGGCCATGATCGCCCGCTCGACCGGCGCCGCCCCCCGCCAGCGCGGCAGCAGCGACGGATGCACGTTCAACGGCTCGAAGGCGCTCAGCAGCGGCTCCTTGATCAGCACCCCGAAGGCGCACACCACCAGCACCGTCTCCTGCTCCGCAACCGCGTCTGCCCTCCACCCCGGCGTTGTCGCCCTCCGCCGTCTCCACGTCCCCGAAGGCAGCTTCAATCAGCGTGCGCACCCCAGGGTCGTCGATCCGCTCGGGCTGCTCGAGCGCGATCCCCAGCTCCTGCGCCGCGAGCGCGACCGGCGGCGCGGCCAGCCTGCGGCCCCTGCCCCGCGGGCGGTCGGGGCGCGTGAGCACCAGCGCCGGGCGGTGATCGCTCGCGGACAGACACGCCAGCACGGCCGCCGCGAAGTCGGAGGTGCCGAGAAAGACGGTGCGCAAGGCGTTACGCGGCCTATGTGGACAGCGCCGACACCGGCGACCGATCCGCCGCCGCCGCGTCCTCGGGTCCGGCGTGGACCGCGGCGCGCTCGGGTGAACCGGCCTGTGTCGCCTCCTCGCCCGGGCCGTCCGGCGCCGCCCCGGACGGGGCGTCGTGCGCCGCCGCGCGCTCCGCCGGGCGGGTCTCCCGCGCCTCCCGCAGCGCGCGCATCGCGTCGCGGCGCGCCTCGCGCGAGATCCGATCGAGGATCAGCAACCCTTCCAGGTGATCCATCTCGTGCTGGATCACGCGCGCGGGCAGGCCCTCCTCCTCGACCACCAGCTCCCTGCCGTGCGGATCCTGCGCGCGCACCCGCACGCGCACGGCGCGCTCCACCTCGACGTGCACGCCCGGCAGGCTCAGACAGCCCTCCTCCTTGACCTCGCGCTCCTCGCTCTCCCACTCGAGCACCGGGTTCACGAGCGCGCTCACCGGGTCGTCCTCGTAGGCCTTGTACACCAGCACGCGGTGCAGCACCCCGATCTGCGTCGCCGCCAAGCCGACGCCGAGCGCATCCTGCATCAGCTCGCCCATCCGCTGCACCTCGGCGCGCAGGCGCTCGTCGAAGCGCTCGACCGCCACCGCGCTCGCGCGCAGCACGGGGTCGCCCAGCTTGCGCACCTGGCGCAGCGCAGCGTCGCGGCGGGCGCGCGCTTCCGGGTCGAGCTCCTCGGCGGGCGCTCGCTCGGGCTCCGCCGGCGCGGCGGGCTCCTGCTCGGTTGGGATTCTGCTCTCGGTGTCGGTGCTCATCGGGCTCTGCACCGATTCTATTGCGCTCCGCCGCCGCGCCAACGCCGTCGCGTCCTGTGGGCCTACTTCCCCTTACGCCCCTTTCCCCCTCGCTTCCCACCTCCGTACGTCCTGCGCGCCCGCGCCTCACACTGGGTCCGCCTGTGCTTGGTGGGCTGCTTCCTGCATGCTTTGAGCGCTTTCGCCAGCAGCTGCGCGCGTGTCGGGGTTGGGGACTTCGCGGTTTCTTTCGCTGCAAGGACGCCACCTTTGACAACCGATTCTTCGGGATGAGGGTGGTTGGTGGCGGCTTCTTCTTCGTGCTTCTTCCTCAGCGCTTCCGCTTCCTGCTCGATGATCCGCGCTTCTTCGGCGAGCTTCTTGACTTCTTCTTGCGCCTTTTTGCTGTTTGCTTCTTCTTCCTGCTGCTTTTTGACGGCTTCTTCGTGAACTTTGTTGCGGTTCGCTTCTTCTTCCTGCCGTTTTTTGGCGATCGCTTCTTCTTCGGCACGTTTGCGCTTGACGGCTTCTTCTTCTTCCTGGTGATTGGGCTTCACGGCGCCCAGCGTCGAGGTTAGTTCGACCCCTGTGCCGCCCGCGTTGGCCGCGAGCACCTCACAGAGGATCGAGCGTCCGATGTCGGCCGCGGTCAACGCGTATGCGGAAGACGATCCTTCTTGGAGAACTGCGCCATCACCGCCGTTGATGAACACGTAGGTGAACGTCGGCGAATTGCTCCAGACACCCGGTTCACAGCTCAGCGTCTGGCCCACCACCGGCACACCGCGCATCCCGGCGCCTCCACCGCGAGGCGCCCGCGGCGGGCTTTCGTTGCCTTCGAGGACGAAGTCCCTGATCTCCGGAGCCGCCAGGTTGACGAAGCCTCCGATCGCCCGCGGCAGACAGGGTTTGCCGTCGATCACCTGCACCGTGTCGGTTACACCCACCAAGGTGGCGGGCGTTCCGGGAAGCGTCAGACCACTGCCGCTGTCGCCAAAGCAGAGCGAGCCATCGGGTGAGCTGGCGCACAGGAACAGGGCATTATCTTCGCCGCCGCATTCTCTGCCGGACCCAAGCGTCATGCCGATCCCGTACAGCCTGCCGTTCAGTTCTTCTTCGGGATGCTGCCTGCCAAAGCCAGTCAAATGGACGGCCGTCCCTTCCGCCAGCAGCGAGCCGGCTGGGATCGGGGCGATCGGCTGCACGTCTCGGTCGAACACGAGCGAGCGTTTGAGTCGCAGCACCGCCACGTCGTCGGGCTCGGGCAGCGCAGCACTTGGGTTGTAGTAGGGATGCACGCGCACCCCGCCGGCGAGCCTGAGCTGTTCGGGTTCGATTTCGATGTTTTCGGCACCCGCTCCGACCACGATTTCTTCCGGCGGGATCCCCGCCTTCGAGCTGGGGTTGACCACGCAGTGAGCCGCCGTCAAAACTTCGGTTTCGTCCAAGATCGAACCACCGCAGAGCAGCGCTTCGGTTTCGGAGACGAAAGCGATCACAATCACCTGCCACGGCGCCTGTTCGATGGAGATCCGGCTGCCGCCGACGATCGCCGCGCGAGCATCGAGCAGACCGGCATGCACGCGCCTGGAGTGTCTTTTCCACAAACGACCTTTGTGCAGGTGTATCCGCGTGAGAATCGGCTCCATCGAGCTGCGCGACCGCGCGTCGGCCGCCACCGCGAATATGCACGCGAGGACGGCGACGATCGCGAGCGAAACGAGCAACGTCGGTGCGAATCGTCCTTTTTTCATACGCTCGCGCCGGCCGGCGCGCGTCCCTGCAGTGGCCGCCTGCATGTGGATCCCTTCGGTAGTGTGGTGTTTACGCCGAGGCGAGTCTACGCCGAGAAGGCGGGACAGTATCAGATAGCCCAATCAACGGCGGGGCGGGCCATTTCTTTTCCTGCGGGTAATGTGGCGTTTACACCGAGCGCCTTCTCGCCGAGAGCGCAGGAAAGTATCACATAGTCTAATCGATGGCGTGGCGAGCCATCACGCGCCCGCCCCTTGCGATCCCGCTACTGCGGGTCGACGTCCACGCTGAAGCTGACCCGCGCATGAGCGCGCGCGCTGGCCGCCCGCGCCACGGCCGCGCCGACGCTGCGCACCGCCGCGCCGCGATCGTACGCCTTCACCAGCAACATCCGGCGCTCGCGGCCGCGCAGGCGAAACAGCGTCGCCGGTCCCAGCACGCTCGCCTGCGCGGGCGAGGTGCGCGCGTCCATGCCTCGCGCGCACAGCTCGGCGCGCACGGCGCTCGCCGCCGCCTGCGCTCGCGCTGCCTCCGGGGCCGCACACACGATCCGGATCAGGTGCGCGAACGGCGGGTAGCGCAGCACCGCCCGCCGCTGCAGCTCGCCCGCCAAGAAGCCCTCGCTGTCGTGCCGCGCCGCGTGCGTGATCGCGCGCGCCTCGGGGGCGAGCGCCTGCACCAGCACCCTCCCCTCGCCGCCGCGCCCGACCCTGCCCGCCAGTTGCGCGATCAGCGCGAAGGTACGCTCCTCCGCGCGGAAATCCGGGAAGCGCAGCGTCGCGTCCGCGTCCAACACCACACCGAGACTCACATCGGGGAAGTCGTGGCCCTTCGCCACCATCTGCGTGCCGATCAGCACACCCGCCGGGGCAGCTCCGAAGCTGCGTAGCAACGCGCCCACGCCATCCCCGCCCGCGCCGGTGGGGAGCGTGTCCGCGTCCATCCGGAAGATTGGGAAGCGCTCGCCGTCCCCCAGCGCCGCCTGCAGATCGTGCTGCAGCCGCTCAGTGCCTGCGCCGTGGCGCGCAACCGCCGTCGAGCCGCAGCCGCAGCGCTCCGGCACACGCTCGCTGTGATCGCAGTGATGGCACCTGACCTGCGCCTCCCGGCGGTGAAACACCAGCGCCACGTCGCAGTGGGGACAGCTCCACACCTTCCCGCACGAGCGGCAGGAGAGGAAGTTCGACCACCCCCTGCGGTTGAGCAGCACGATCGCCTTGCTCCCCGCTCGCCGCGCCTCAGTCAGCGCCTGCGCGGTCTCCGGGTGCAGGCCGTGGCTCTGCTCGCGCATGTCGAGCAGCTCCACCGGTGGCAGTGGACGGCCGTCCACCCGGCACGGCAGGCGCACACGCTCGAGCGAATGGTGGCTCTCCGGCCGTGGAGTCGCGCTGCCCAGCAGCAGCAGCGCGCCCTGCAGCGCCGCGCGCTTGGCGGCGACCTCGCGCGCGTCGTAGCGGGGATCGCCCTCGTGCTTGTAGGAGGCGTCGTGCTCCTCGTCGACGACGATCAGCCCCAGCTCCTCGATCGGCGCGAACACCGCCGAGCGCGGGCCCACGCACACGCGCGCCTCGCCCGTCCGCAGCCGCCGCCACTCCTCTCGGCGCTGGGCCGCGGTCAGGCGCGAGTGCAGCACCGCCACCGTCTCCCCGAAGCGACCCACGAAGCGGCCGACGATCTGCGGTGTCAGCGCGATCTCCGGCACCAGCACGATCGCGCCCCGGCCGCGTTGCAGGGCGCAGGCGGCGGCGCGCAGATACACCTCGGTCTTGCCCGACCCGGTGATCCCGTGCAGCAGCAGCGCCGGGCGCTGCGCGGCAGGCGCTGCAAGCCTCCGCTCGATCGCCTTCAGCGCCTCGTGCTGGCCATCGGTCAGTGGCGGTGGCTGGCTGAGCAGCCTGCCGACCGGCTCATGCCGCGGGCGGGCCACCGCGCGGGCGCGGCGCTTGCGCACGCCGAGGCCGGCCGGGCCCTTGCCGGTCGCACCGGCGGGCAGCACCAGCCGCAGCGCGCGCGCCACCGTCGAGCAGTACTCGACTGCGAGCCACTCCGCCAGCGCCACGAGGTCCACGGGTACGCCGAGATCGAGCGCACGCAACGGCTCCAGCAGCTTCTCCTCGGCCACCTCGCTGCGCTCGGAGAGACCTGTCACCACCCCCAGCACCTCGCGCCGGCCGAACGGCACCACCAGCATCGAGCCAACTCCGACTGCCCCCCCCTCGAGCTCCGGCGGCAGCCGGTAGTCGAACGGGCCGCGCAGAGCGCGGGCCGTAGTCAGGGGCTCGACTTGGGCGATTTCACTCGACACTCCACCACACTAGATGGAGCACCGGACCGTTCAGACGCCCGCCGTGGCCCCCAGGCCCGCCGCGGCGCGCAGCGCCTCGGCCTTGTCGGTGCGCTCCCACGTGAAGTCGTGGTCGTCACGGCCGAAGTGGCCGTATGCCGCTGTCTTCTGATAGATCGGGCGGTGCAGCCGCAGCTCCTCGCGGAACGCGCCGGGGCGCAGATCGAAGTGCTCGGACACCAGCTCCATGATCCGCGGCGTCCCGATCTTCTCGGTGCCGAACGTCTCGATCATCACCGACACCGGGCGGGCGACCCCGATCGCGTACGCCACCTGCACCTCCGCGCGGTCGGCCAGGCCGGCGGCGACGAGGTTCTTCGCCACCCACCTGACCGCGTAGGCCGCCGAGCGGTCCACCTTCGAGGGGTCCTTGCCCGAGAACGCGCCCCCGCCGTGGCGCGCCATGCCGCCATAGGTGTCGACGATGATCTTGCGCCCCGTCAACCCGCAGTCGCCCATCGGCCCGCCGATCACGAAGCGCCCGGTCGGGTTGACCAGGAAGTTGCGCAGCAGCTGCTTCTCCTCGTAGAGCTCCGTCGGCAGCACCGGGCGCAGCACGTGCTCGAAGAGGTCGGGCTTGATCAGCGTCTCGCTGTCGATCCCGTCCGCGTGCTGCGTGGAGATCAGGATCTTCTCCACCCCCACCGGCCGGCCATCGCGGTAGCGCACCGTCACCTGCGTCTTACCGTCGGGGCGCAGGTAGGGCAGCACGTCCGCCTTGCGCACCTCCGCCAGGCGCTTGGAGAGCTTGTGCGCCAGCAGAATCGGCAGCGGCATCAGCTCCTCGGTCTCGTTGGTCGCATACCCGAACATCATCCCCTGGTCGCCCGCGCCCGCCAGGTCGAAGCGGTCGTCGTCGAGCGGGTCGTGGCGCGTCTCGTACGCCGCGTCGACGCCCTGCGCGATGTCCGGCGACTGCCGGTCGATCGCGTTGATCACCGCGCACGTGTCGCAGTCGAAGCCGAACGCGGCGTTGTCGTAGCCGATGCCCCGCACCGTCTCGCGCGCCACCTGCGGGATGTCCACATATGTCTCTGTCGTGATCTCTCCCGACACCACGATCAGCCCGGTGTTCACCAGCGTCTCGCACGCCACGCGGCCGTAGGGGTCCTCGCGCAGCACCGCATCCAGCACGCCGTCGGAGATCTGATCGGCGATCTTGTCGGGATGCCCCTCTGTCACCGACTCGCTGGTGAACAGGTGTTCGTTGTCTGAAAGCTCGCTCATGGGGGCAGTGTACCGGTAGCCACGTCCGCGTTTCACGCGGCCGAGCGCGCGCCGCTGCGACGACCGCGGGGTGGGTGGGCATTGAATCCCCGTTGGCCCCGTTCGACGAAGTCGATGATCAGCGGCACCCCGTCCATGCCGTAGCGGGCGCGCAGGCGGTTCTCCAGGAAGTAGGCGTAGTCGCGCGTCACGCGCTCGCGCGAGTTGACCTGGATCGCAAAGCGCGGTGGGCGCTCGCCGGTTTGGGTCATGTAGATCGGCTTCAGGCGATGCTGGCTGGAGCCCCGCCGGGTGCCGATCGGCGGCTGGCGGGCCTGCACCGCCTCCGCCAGGAAGCGGTTGAGCTCTGGCGTGGGGATGCGCCCCCCCATCCGATCCCCCAGCACCAGCGCCTCGGTCAGCAGGCGCGCGGTGTGGCGGCCGGTCTTGGCGCTCGCCGTCAGCACGCGCGGGCGCAGCCGCAGCTTCTCCGCCACCCGCGCGCGCTCGTGCGCCAGCGCCGCCTCGCGTCCCCGCTCGTCCTGCACCTCGGGGTGGGACTCTGCCAGAGGGTGGCGCAGGCGGCCCCTGGCCGCCGAGCCGGGCCCCTCGCTTCCGGAAAAAAGGTCCCACTTGTTGAGCACGATCGCCGTCGCGCAGCCCGCCTTCATCGCCAGCTCCGCGATCCGCAGGTCCTGCGCCGTGACCCCTTCGGTGGCGTCGCACACCACCAGCGCCACTTCCGCCCGCTCGGCCGCGCGGCGGGAGCGCAGCGCCGTGTAGTACTCGACGGAGTCCGCCACCTTCGACTGGCGGCGCATCCCAGCGGTGTCGATCAGCGTCAGGCTGCGCCCCTCCACGCTCAGCGGAGTGTCGATCGCGTCGCGGGTGGTGCCCGCCCGCTCGGAGACGATCACCCGCTCCTCGCCCAGGAAGCGGTTGACCAGCGAGGACTTGCCGACGTTCGGACGGCCGATCAGCGCAAGGCGGAGCGTCTCGGCCGACGACGTCTCGTCCGCCACCGGGCAGCAGCTGCACGATCCGGTCCAGCAGATCGCCCGAGCCGAGCCCCTGCGCGGCCGACACCGCCAGCGGCTCGCCCAGCCCGAGGCGGTGCAGCTCCGCCGCGAGCGGCAGATCGGCGACCGTGTCGCACTTGTTGGCCACCACGATGCTCGGCAGCGGCGAGCGGCGCAGCAGATCCGCCAGCTCCTCATCGCCGGGGCGCACCCCCGCCCGCGCGTCGACCACCAGCACCGCCACCTGTGCCTCGGCGAGGCCCGCGCGCGCCTGCTCGCGGATCGAGCCGGCCAGCGGATCCTCGTCGCGGAAGTCCATGCCGCCCGTGTCGATCAGCGTGAACGTGCGCCCGTTCCACTCGCACTCGCACCTCGTTGCGGTCGCGTGTCACCCCGGGGCGCTCGTGCACCACCGCGGTGCGCGTCCCGCTCAGGCGGTTGACCAGCGAGGACTTGCCCACGTTCGGATAGCCGATGATCGCGACCTTCTGCATTGAGCCAGTATGAGCTATGACGGACGTGCAGCCGGGTGGGCGAGCCCCGCGATGCGCTCGACCACGTCGCTCGACGTCGAGCCCGGTGGTGTCGAGCACGACCGCGTCGCGGGCCGCCCGCAGCGGGCTGTGCTCACGATCGGAGTCGCGCTGGTCGCGGCGGCGCAGTTCGTCCAGCACCGTCTCGCGATCGAGGCCGAGCTCTGCGGCGCGCCGGCGCGCCCGCTCGGCGGGATCGGCGGTGAGGAAGACCTTCAGCGCCGCATCGGGGGCGACCACCGTGCCGATGTCCCGGCCCTCGGCCACCACATCGCCGCTGGACACCAGCTCCCGCTGCAATCGCTACCACCGCCTCGCGCACGGCCGGGTCGGCGGCGACGTGCGAGGCCTTCTCGGAGACCTCCGACGTACGGATCTCCTCGGTCACATCGCGGCCGTTCAGCAGCACGCGCTCCCCCATCTCGATGCGCGCGCCCTGCGCCAGCCGCGAAGGCGTCCGATCGGGCGCCGCCAGCGCCAGCAACGCCACACAGCGATACATCGCGCCGCTGTCGAGGTAGGTGAAGCCCAGTCTGCTCGCCAACCGCGCGCGCGACCGTGGACTTACCGGCTCCCGCGGGGCCGTCGATCGCGATCACCATCAGCCCGCCAACCTTTCGAGGTCCTCCACGAACCCCGGGTAGGAGACCGCGGCGGCCTCGATCCCGCGCACCTCCACGCCCTCGCGCGAGGCGAGGCCGGCGACCGCGCCGAGCATCGCCAGGCGGTGGTCGCCGTGGGCGTCGAGCACGCCGCCGCGCAGGCCGCCGGCTCCGGTCACCGCGAAACCGTCGTCGGTCGCCTCGATGTCGGCGCCGAGGCCGCGCAGACCATCGACCACGGTCGCGATCCGGTCGGACTCCTTCAGGCGCAGCTCGTGCGCGCCGCGCACCACCGTCTCGCCCTCGGCGAAGCAGCCGAGCAGCGCGACAGCGGCAGCTCGTCGATCGCCAGCGGCACCTCCTCGGGACCCACGAAGGTCCCCTCCAGCCCGCCGGCGGCGACGTCGAGGTCGCTGACCGGCTCGTGTGCGACCAGCTCGCCGGTCTCGTCCTCCAGGTCGCCGAGCACGATCCCCTGCATTCGCATCAGAATCCGCAGGAAGCCGCTGCGCGTCCAGTTGACGCCGACGTCGCGGATCAACAGACGCGAGCCCCCCACCAGCACCCCCGCGGCGATCATGAACGCGGCGGAGCTGGGGTCGCCGGGCACCCGCACGCGCTCGAGCACCAGCTCGTCAGTGTTGGTGACGGTGACGGAGCGACCGTTGCGGTGGATTCGGGCGCCGGCGCTCAGCAGCATCCGCTCGGTGTGGTCGCGGCTGCGCTCGGGCTCGGTGACGGTGCTCGCGCCGTCCGCGGCCAGCGCGGCGAGCAGCACGCACGACTTCACCTGGGCGCTCGCCACCGGCAGCGTGTAGGAGATCGAGTGCAGCCGGGCGCCCCGCACGCTCAGCGGCGGGTAGCGGCCCTCGCGCGCATGCAGGTTGGCGCCCATCAGGCGCAGCGGCTCGATCACGCGGTCCACCGGGCGACGGCGGATCGACTCGTCGCCGTCGAGCGTGAACGTGCGGCCCTCCTGCGCGGCCAGCCAGCCGGGCAGAGGCGCAGCAGCGTGCCCGCGTTGCCCACGTCAATCGGTCCCGCCCGCCCCTGCGGCTCGCGCGCCTCGCGCAGGCCGGTTCCGCGCACGACAACCTCCTCGGGGCGCACCTCGACCAGCGCGCCCAGCGCGCGCACGGCGTTCAGCGTCGAGGTGGTGTCGGCCGCGTGCAGGTAGTTCTCGATCCGCAGCGGGTAGGACGCCATCGCACCGAGCAGCGCCGCCCGGTGGGAGATCGACTTGTCCGCGGGCGCGGTCAGCTCGCCCGTGAGCGGGCCGGAGGGCTCGAAGCGCAGGTTCATCCCGCTCGCAAGCCTATGTGCCGGCGTCGGATAGGAGCAGGCCGGCCTCGGCGGACGGGGGGTCGATAGTGTTTCCGTTTGGGGACATAACCACCAACTGGACCTGCGCGCAGCGACCAGATGACAGCTATGAGAGGTCCAGTGGCTGGTTGGGTCGCCAAACGCACTGACACGGTGTCGCGCCGGGCCTGCGGATCCGTGTCGCGCCGGGCCTGCGGATCCCAGCCAAACTGAGACACTACGGGGCGTCCCCGCCCAACAGCTGTGTGCGAGCGGCGCGGGCACGCTCGTTCCACGCCGCCAGCGCGCCGGCGTCCGCGTCAGCGAGGGCGGCGCGCACATCCTCCAGCCCGTCCACCGCCTGCTCGATCGCCTCGATCAGCGCCTCTCTGTTGGCGAGGTAGATGTCGGTCCAGATCGCGGTGTTGGAGCCCGCCACGCGCGTGGCGTCGCGGAAGCTCGGCCCCACCCCAAGCGTGCGCAACGACGCAGGCTGATCATCGTCGCGGCTCACCGCCGCGAGCTGCTCGACCAGCACGTTCGCCAGTACGTGCGGCAGCTGGGAGACGGTGGCCATCAGGCGGTCATGCATATCGGCGTCGACTGGAATCGGCTCCGCGCCGAAGTGCACGATCAGATCCCGCAGCCGCTCGTATAAGCCCTCCGAGATGTCGTCGGCCGGACACAGGTACCAGGCGGCCATCTCGAACATGTCCTCGCGGGCGTGTGCGACGCCTGCCGTGTGCGACCCCGCGAGAGGATGACCGCCAACGAAGCGGGGGTCCCGCCGCGCCTCCTCCAGCGCGAGCTTGGTCGAGCCGACGTCGCTGACCACGCAGTCCTCACCGGCAAGCGCGAGCGCTTCGCGCACGGTCTGCGCGAGCACCCCCACCGGCGCCGCGGCAAACACGACCTCCGCCCCCGCCACCGCGGCCGCGATGTCCGGCGCCTGCTCGTCGATCGCCCCGAGCTCGAGCGCGGTGGCACACGCCCGCGGGTCGGGGTCGTACCCACAGACGCGCGCATCTGCGCGCCGGCGGGCGGCAAGGCCGATCGACCCGCCGATCAAGCCGACGCCCAGGATCGCGATCTTCAATGCGGTGCCCAGCGCCTGCGGCGCCGGGAGCGGGCGAACGGCATCCTGCCCTCCGAGCAGGCACCCGCCGGCCCGCCATCACGCGGCGCTGAGCGCCTTGCCCGCCAGCGCGGCGGCGCGCTCCACCGCGGCGGCGTACTCGGCGAACGTATCGGTCGGCAGCGACTGCGGCCCGTCGCAGAGCGCCTCGTCGGGGGCGGGATGCACCTCGACGATGATGCCGTCCGCCCCCGCCGCGGCGGCGGCCAGCGAGAGCGAGAGCACCAGGTCGCGCCGGCCCGCCGCGTGGGAGGGGTCGACGATCACCGGCAGGTGCGAGAGCTCCTTGAGGATCGGCACCGCCATCAGGTCGAGCGTGGAGCGCCGGTAGGCGTTCTCGAACCCGCGGACGCCCCGCTCGCAGAGCATCACGGCCGGGTTGCCCTCCTTGAGGATGTACTCGGCCGCCATCAACAGCTCGTCCAGCGGCGCCGAGAGTCCGCGCTTGAGCAGCGCGGGGCGCCCGGAGCGCCCGATCTCGGTGAGCAGCGAGTAGTTCTGCATGTTGCGCGCGCCGATCTGGATCACGTCGGCGACCTCCAGCACCGCGTCGATGTCGCGCACGTCCATCAGCTCGGTGACGACCGGCAGGCCGGTCTCGGCCTTCGCCTCGGCGAGCAGGCGCAGCCCCTCCACCCCAAGGCCCTGGAAGGCATAGGGGGAGGTGCGCGGCTTGTAGGCGCCGCCGCGCAGCAGCGTGGCGCCGCCGTCGCGCACCGCGCGCGCGGTCTCCAGCGTCTGCTCGCGCGATTCGACCGTGCAGGGGCCGGCGATCAGCGCGAAGTGGTCGCCTCCGACCTTGCGCCCGTCGATCTCGAGCACGGTGCGCTCGCCGTGGCGGAACTGCGCGGAGGCGAGCTTGTAGGGCTTGAGGATCGGCACCACTCTGTCCACCCCGGGCTGGCCCTCCAGCCCGAGGCTCTCGACGTCGGCGTCCTGCTCGACGTCGCCGATCGCGCCGATCACGGTCACGCGCGCGCCCCGGCTGCGGTGGGCCCGCGCGCCGGCTCGCTCGATCTTCTCTGCGACCGCCGCGATCTCATCGTCGGTGGCCGACTCCTTCATCACGATCATCATCTGTGGGTCCTTTCTGTGCCTGGAGATCTTAGGTGCTGCTGCCTTGAGTGTCGGTCTGGCCTTGGTTCTGCCCTGGCTCTGCCATGACCTTGGGTGTCGTGACTACCCTTGGTGCCGGTCTGCCGCGAGGTGTTGGCGAGAGAGCTCGCGCGCGGAGGCGCAAACTCGATGGGCGTGACGCGCCCGCTGGGGTGGCGCTCGGTCAAGGAGACCCTGGGCGGCTGGAGCCCCGCTCACGGGCGGGCTCAGGCCGAAGCGCCTAGATAAATCGCCAGGCGTAGGCGTAGGAAGACGACCACGCGACATGCGCGAAAGGGCTCTGGCCAAATGTGGTGGCGGATGCGGACATGGTCGTCTCCGTTGTTTGTAGCAGCTTCACAGCACTTCAGCAAGCGCGTCCAAGAAGATCGCGTTCTCCTCGGGCGTGCCGTAGGTGACGCGCAGCGCCCCCTCGCGCCCCAGCGCGCCGCCGCCGCGCACGAGCACGCCGCGCTCCAGCAGCCCGCGCATCACCCCGGCTTCGTCTCTATCTTCGCCGAGACCGAACCAGCAGAAGTTGGCCTGCGAGTCGGCGGGAGCGAGCCCCAGCGCGCGCAGCCGCTCGTCCATCGCGATCCGCTCGGCGATCGTGCGGGTAACGCGATCGGTGACGGCGTCCTGGTGGCTCAGAGCCTCGGTGGCGGCGGCCTGCGCGACCGCATTGCAGAAGAACGGCTGGCGCACCTGGTCGAGCGCGCGCGGCAGCTCGGGCGAGCCGCACAGCGCGAAGCCGACGCGCAGCCCGCAGAGGCCGTACACCTTCGAGAAGGTGCGCAGCAGCACGAGGTTGGGGTGTTCGCGCAGCAGCTCGACCGAAGCGTCGGGGTCGTCGAGCAGGTTGAACTCGCAGTAGGCCTCGTCGATCGCCACGCACACGTGCGGGGGCACCTCCTCCAGGAACCGCGCGATCGCGACGAGCCCCAGGGCGGTGCCGGTCGGGTTGTTGGGGTTGCACACGACCACCAGCCGCGTGGCGACGGTAATCTCGCGCAGCATCGCGGGCAGGTCGTGACGGTCGTGCTCGTCGAGTGGGACCATGATCGCGCGCGCGCCGGAGGCGGCGCTGAGGTGCGGGTAGATCGAGAACGATGGCCACGCGTGGACGAGCTCGGCGCCCGGCTCCAGCAGCGCCTCGCCGGCGGCGAGCAGGATGTCACAGGAGCCGTTGCCCATCGCGATCTGCTCGGCCGGCACTTCGTAGCGCTCGGAGAGCCGTCGGCGCAAAGCCGAGTTGGAGGGGTCGGGGTAGCGGTTGAGCCCACCGAGCGAGCGCTCGATCGCCTCCATCACAGCTGGCAGCGGCGGCCATGGCGACTCGTTGCTGGCCAGCCGCACGCGCGGCGCGGCGTCGGCGTAGCCGCCCGCCGCCGGGTAGCTTGGCAGGCGCGCGATCCGCTCTGAGAACTCGAAGGGCACCGGGGTATTGTGGCGGACCAGGATCCGTACCGTGCGCCGATCCGCTACTGCGCGGACTGCAGGTCGGCCCTCAGTGCCTTGGCCTCGCCCAGGTAGATGTGCTGGGCAGAGTGGCCGTCCTCGGCGTAGTAATGGATCAGCACCCGGATCACGCGCGGCAGCGCGCGCGGCACGGGGATCTCCCGCGCACATAGCAGCGGCACGCTCTCGAAGCCGAGCGCGCGCGCGGCGACGGCGGGAAACTCGGCGTTGAGGTCGTTGGTCGCAGTGAAGATGCAGCTGACGACGTCCTCGGGGCGCAGGGCGTTGCGCTCGATGATCGTGCTCATCAGCTCGGTCGTGGCCTCGAGGATGTCCTTGGCGTCGTTGTGGGCAACGCTGATCGCGCCGCGTAAGGCGTACAGTCGCATGGCGGGCGATTCTCTCAGAGTCCTCGGCCGGCCTCGCCCGCCCCTGGATCGTTCGCCGCCTCGGAGCTTCGGGCGGAAGACTCGCCGGCTCTGCCCGCCCTTGGATTGGCTGCCCCCTCGGGGCCTCGAGCGTGAGACCCTCCGGCCTCGCGCAGCTTGCGCAACTCGGCCTCACCGAGGCGGCGATGAGCACCGGGCTGCAGGGTGCCGAGTCGCAGTGGGCCGAAGGCGACGCGCCGCAGCGCGAGCACGGGGTGGCCGACCGCTTCGCACATGCGCCGCACCTGGCGGTTGCGGCCTTCGCGGATCGTGATTTCGAGCTCGTCCCCCCCGCTTCCCACAGGCCGCACCCGCGCGGGCGCGGTGGCGCCGTCCTCCAGGGTCATGCCGGCCCGCAGCGCTCGCAGCGCGCGCTCCCCGACGGGCCCCCCGGCGAGACGCACGCGGTAGGTGCGGGGCACTTCGTAGCGCGGATGCGTGAGCCGCTGCGCGAGCGCGCCGTCGTTGGTGAGCAGGATCAGGCCGCTGCTGTCGGCGTCCAGGCGCCCAACGGGGTAGAGGCGGCGCCGCTCCTCGGGGATCAGCTCCACCACCGTGGGACGGCCGTGGGTGTCGCGCGCGGTCGAGAGCACGCCGACGGGCTTGTGCACCACGTAGACGACGCGCGACTCGGGGCCGCCGAGCGGTCGCTCGTCGACTTCGACGCGGTGGCGCTCGTCCACGTCGCGGGCGGGATCGCGCACCAGCTCCCCATCGACGCGCACGCGCCCGGCGACGATCAGCGTCTCGGCGGCGCGCCGCGAGGCGACGCCGGCGTGGGCGAGGTGCTTGGCGAGTCGCATGGCTGCCACCATAGGAGCCCAACCTCGACGCGACCGCCCCAACCCCAAGACATGGACCTGCAACTTCTCGACCAAACCCTCGCCGCGCACGGGCAGCCGAGCTTCCGCGCCGCCCAGGTGTGGCGGTGGGCGGCGGCCGGCGCGGCGGGGTATGAGGCGATGACCAACCTGCCGCTGGCGCTGCGCGAGGAGCTTGCGCGGGAGGTGCCGTTCTCGAGCCTGGAGGTGCGCCACGAGGTGAGCGCCCGCGACGGCACGCTGAAGGCGCTGTTCGCCACTGCGGACGGGCGGCCACTGGAGGCCGTGCTGATGCGGTATCGAAGCCCTCCGGGAGGTGGAGACGGGCGACGCTCGATCTGCCTCTCCTCGCAGTCGGGGTGCCCGCTGACCTGCACCTTCTGCGCCACCGGCGCGATGCGGTTCGCGCGCAACCTCACCACCTCAGAGATCCTCGACCAGGCGCTACACTTCCGCCGCTACGAGCGGGTGGACCACTGCGTGTTCATGGGGATGGGCGAGCCGCTGCTGAACCTCGACGCGGTGCTCGCGGCCTGCGAGCGGTTGCCCGACCTCGGCATCACCCATCGTCGCACGGCGATCTCGACCGTGGGGTGGATCCCCGGGATCGAACGCCTCACCGAGTGCGAGCTGCCGCTGCGCCTCGCGCTCTCGCTGCACGCCGCCGACGAAGCGCTGCGCTCGGAGCTGATGCCGGTCAACGAGCGCTACCCGCTGCGCGAGGTGCTCGATGCGTGCCGCGCCCACTACGTGCGCAAGCGGCGGCGGATCTTCGTCGAGTACGTGATGCTGGCGGGAGTCAACGACCGCTACGAGCAGGCGGTTGCGCTGGCGAAGCTGCTCGCCCCGGGAAACTCGGACGCGCCACTGATGTTCAAGGTCAACCTGATCCCCTTCAACCCCACCGGCGGGCGCCCCGCACCCCATGCCCGTCCTGTATCGGAGGCCCGCCCAACCATGATGGATGAGGGGGATACGTTCAAGGGGTCGAGCCGCGAGGCGATCGAGGCTTTCAAGGCGGCGCTCGAGGAGCACGGGGTGCAGGCCACGGTGCGCCTCACGCGCGGGCGCGACATCGACGCGGCGTGCGGCCAGCTGGCGGCGGGAGCGGCCCGATAAAACATCAAAAATCCAGGAGGCGTATAACCATCGCGCACGGGCTTTTGATTTTTTATACAACACCCACCCCCTCCCATTTCCTATACAACCCCACCCCCTCCCGCTTCACCCCCACCCCGTTCGAGCGTCACCCTCCCAAGTGGAGCACCAATCACGACTCCAGCGGCGGTGGCCCCCCCTCGGCACGCGCCTCGCCGGCGCGCAACAGCCGCTCGCGCAGCTCGGCCTGCTCCTCGGGCGTGGGGTCCCACTGCGCCACGTCGGGCAGCTCGTTCAACGAGCGCAGGCCGAACAGCTTCAGGAACTGGGTGCCGGTGCGGTAGAGGACGGCACCGAACTGGGAGCGGCCGGCCTCCTCGATCAGGCCGCGCTCGAGCAGCGTGGTGGCAGCCGAGTCGGCGCTGACGCCGCGGATGCGCGTGATCTCGGGGCGCGAGACGGGCTGCAGGTAGGCGACGATCGCGAGCGTCTCCGCCTGGGCGGGGGTGAGCGTGGCGGTGCGCGGCCGGCTGAACAGCCGCCGCGCGGCCTCCTCGCAGGCGGGATCGCTGGCGAGCGCGTAGCCGCCCGCGAGCTCGCGCAGCTGGATGCCGCGCTGCCCGGGGGCGTACTGCTCGGCGAGCAGCCCCACTGCTGCGGCAATCTCCAGCTCATCGGCCCGCGCGACGTCGGCCAGCTCACGAATGGAGAGCGGGTCGGCCGAGAGGAACAACAGGGCCTCGACGGTGCGGGCCAGCTCGACAGATGCCAGGCCGCCGGGCGCATCCGCACCACCGGGAAGATCCTCGACGGGCTCACCCACGGCATCCGGCTCGGCACCAACCGGAGATTGCCCCGCGTGCTCCAGCTCAGAGCCGGCCGAAGATTGCCCCACGTGCTCTAGCTCAGAGCCGGCCGGAGATTGCCCCACAGGCGCAAAAGGTACGTCCACGGCGTCGGTCACTCAGTGCCTCCGACGCCCGCGGCAGCCACCCCGGCAGAGGCGTGCGGGGCGAGCGCGTGGACGTGGATCTCGCCGAAGCACTCGCTCTGCTCCCAGGCCGCTTCACCGCGTTTGTAGAGCTCCAGCAGCGCGAACACCGTGATCGCGACGGTCATGCGATCGTCGGCGTCGCCGACGGCCTCCTCGAAGGTGAAGCGCCCGCGGCGCAGCAACGAGCGCAGATGGGAAAGGCGCTCGGCGAGCGAGACGCGGGGGACGGTGATGTGGCGCAGGCTGATCGCGGGCGGCATCGCCAGCATCCGGCCGAGCGCCTGCCCGAGCGCCGCCGGGTCGAGCACGCCATCGATCGGCTCGGGCACGGCGCGGAGCAGGTGCGCGGGCGGCGGGGCAGAGCGGAAGCGCACGCCGTCCTCCGCGGCAAGCAGCGCGCGCAGGTGGGTGGCGGCGGAGCGGTAGCGGCGGGCGTCGAGCATCCGCGTGAGCAGCTCCTCGGCAGCCTCGGAGGGCTCGATGTCGAGCAGCTGCTCGTCCTCCTCGCCGGTCAGCATCAAACGCGACTTGAGCTCCAGCAGGGCGGCGACGAGCACGATGAACTCGGTGGCGGTCTCCAGGTCGAGCTCGCCCCGCGCCTCCAGATGGTCGAGGTAGGCGAGCACGACCTCGGCGAGCTGTAGCTCGAGCAGGTCGATCTCTTCGCGCAGCACCAGCGTCAACAGCAGATCGAACGGCCCGCTGAAGACGTCGAGGTCGAGGTCGAGCGCGGCGACTGAGCTCATGCGCGTACCTCCGCCCGGCAGGCCCGGCCAATCAGTCGGATCGCCGGGTGTCGTCAACCGCACTCGCACGTTCGGCGCTCATGCTCTCACTTCAACCGCACTCGCACGTTCGCGCTCATGCTCTCACCGTACCGGTCATGCAGGATGGCCACCCGGCCCGCCCGCGCCCAAGCCCATCCGCTCGCGCACGTCGGCGAGCGTGTGCGCGGCGATCGCGCGCGCACGCGCCGCGCCGCCGGCCAGCACCGCATCGAGCGCCGCCTCGTCGGCGCGCAGATCCGCGTAGCGAGCGCGCACGGGCGCGAGGTAGTCGATCACGGCGGCGGCGACCGCCGCCTTCAGGTCGCCATACCCGCGCGCGTCCGCCAGCTCCGCTTCGACCGCCTCGGGTGTGAGGGCGCGTGCGACCGCGAGGATCTCGATCAGGTTGGTGACGCCCGGCTTCTCCGGCGCGCGGCGGATCTCCATGCCGGAGTCGGTGACGGCGCTCTTGATCTTCTTCTCGATCGCGCGCGGCTCGTCGAGCACGTACACCGTCCCCTGACCACGGGCTGCGCCGGCGGTGCCCTGGCCCCCCGTGGTGGACATCTTGCGCGTGGGGTCCTGCAGGTCCATGATCCGCGCGCCAAGCGCCGGGATGCGGTGCTCGGGCACGACCAGCACCTCGCGACCGCCGCCGAAGCGCGCGTTGAAGCGCCGCGCGACGTCGCGCATCAGCTCCAGGTGCTCGCGCTGGTCCTCACCGACGGGCACCTCGTGCGCGCGGTAGGCGAGCACGTCGGCGGCCTGCAGCACCGGGTAGACGAGCAGCCCGGCGGACACCAGCTCGCGCTGGGACGAGCGACTTGTCGCGGAACTGGTGCATCCGCTGCAGGCGGCCGAGCTCGGTGAGCGAGCACAAGCAGCCAGCACAGCTCGGTGTGCTCAGGCACGTCGCTCTGGCGGAACAGGATGCAGCGCTCGGGGTCGAGGCCGGCGGCGAGCAGCAGCGCGGTGAGGTCGTACAGGCTGCGCCGCAGCTCCGCGGGCTCGTAGGACACGGTGGTCGCGTGCAGGTCGACGATGCAGAACAGCGCCTCACCGCGCTCCTGCCCCTCGACGTACTGGCGGATCGCCCCGATGTAGTTGCCGAGGTGCTTGGAGCCGGTTGGTTGGATGCCCGAGAAGATGCGCACAGCCAGGACCCTAACCGAGGTCGAAGGGGTGCGATCCAGCGGGGCGCGAACCGGCGCCGCGACGCGCGCTCATGACAGCGCCTGGCGAATCACCGGCCGCTTGGCGGCAGCGACCTCGTCGAGACGCCTGACCGGCGTGGTGTGAGGGCGCACTGCGCGCGATCTCGGGATCCTCGGCCGCCTCGCGCAAAATCGCAGCAATCGCGTCGGCGAAGGCGTCGAGCGTCTCCTTGGTCTCGGTCTCGGTGGGCTCCACCATCAGCGCCTCGTCGACCAGCAGCGGGAAGTACACCGTGGGCGGGTGAAAGCCGAAGTCGAGCAGGCGCTTGGCGAGGTCGAGCGTCTTGATCTGAAGCTCGCGCCGCATCGGGCCTCCGGAGAGCACGAACTCATGCATACAGAGCTCCCCGTAGGCAAGCGGCAGGTACTCGGCGACACCGTGCTCCCGCAGCCGTGCGAGCAGGTAGTTGGCGTTCAGCACCGCCGTCTCAGAGGCATCCCGCAGGCCTTCGGCGCCGAGCGAGCAAATGTAGGCGTAGGCGCGCACGAAGCAGCCGTAGTTGCCCTGGAAGCCGCGCAGGCGCCCGATCGACTTCGACCCGACCATTCCCTCGCCGTAGTCGAGATCGAAGCGGCCCTCGCCCTCGCGGACGACTACGGGCACCGGCAGAAACGGCGCGATCCGCTCGGACACCGCGATCGGCCCGGAGCCGGGGCCGCCGCCGCCGTGGGGCTGGGTGAAGGACTTGTGGAGGTTGAAATGGACGATGTCGAAGCCCATGTCGCCCGGGCCGCGAGAGCCCCATCACCGCGTTGAGGTTGGCGCCGTCGTAGTAGAGCGTCGCCCCGACCCCGTGCACGATCCGCGCGATCTCCTCGATGGCGGGGTCGAACAGGCCGAGCGTGTTGGGGTTGGTGAGCATCAGGCAGGCGACGTCCGCGTCGGCCTTGGCGCGCAGATCGTCGAGGTCGACGCCCCCGTCGGCGTTGGTCGCGAGCTTGACGACCTCCAGGCCGGCCATCGTGACCGTGGCGGGGTTGGTGCCGTGGGCGGTGTCGGGGGTCAGCACCTTGTGGCGGGCCTCGCCGCGATCCTCGTGGTAGGCGCGGGCGAGCAGCACGCCGGCCAGCTCGCCGTGGGAGCCGGCGGAGGGCTGCAGGCAGACGTGCGGCAGGCCGGCGATCTCGGCGAGCGCGCCCTGCAGGTTCCACATCAGCTCGAGCGCCCCCTGCGCGCGCGCAGGGTCCTGCAGCGGATGCAGCCGGGCGTGGCCGGGCAGCGCCGCGACGCGCTCGTGCAGGCGGGGGTTGTGCTTCATCGTGCACGACCCCAGCGGGTAGAAGCCGGAGTCGAGATCGAAGTTGCGCTTGGAGATGCCGCACGTAGTGACGCACGATCTCGGGCTCGGAGAGCTCGGGCAGCCGCGGCGGCTCGGCACGGCGGTGGCGCGCGGGCAGCAGCGTCTCGGGATCGACGGCGGGCACGTCGAGCGCCGGGCACTGAAAGGCGCGCCGTCCAGGGGCGCCCTTCTCGAAGATCGTGAGCGTGTCGGTCATGTGGGGGCGTCCATTTGGAGGGCGTCCGCGCGCCGAGTCTGCATCCCTGCCGCATGGGCGTGGGGCCTCCTGCCCACGTCGAGCCGTTGTGTGTGGCCATGTGACGGCCACGATGCCGCCTAACCGCAACGCTCACGCGACCGCCACCTCCCTGCGCTCGGCAGCGACAGCCGCCCCGAGCACCTCGGCGAGCCGGTCGATGTCGGCGCGGGAGCGCCGCTCGGTGATCGCCACCAGCAGCCCGCCGCGGTCCTCCTCGCGGCCGGTGAGCGCGTGCAGGTCGGCGCCGGGGTTGACGCCCGTGGGCGGCGCAGCGGGCGCGGACGGCGGCGACGTCGGCGTCGAGGCGCACGGCGAACTCGCGCACCACCGGTTGCGAGTGGAGCTTCTCGACGCCCTCCAGCGCCGCTGAGCGTCTCGCGCGCGTAGTGGGTGCGGGCGAGCAGCAGCTCGCCGAGCTCGACGATCCCGCGGCGTCCCAGCCAGGCGAGGTAGACGACGCCGCCGAGCGCGTTGAGCGCCTGGGCGGTGCAGATGTTGGAGGTGGCTTTCTCGCGGCGGATGTGCTGCTCGCGGGTCTGCAGCGTGAGCACGAAGCCACGCCGGCCATCGACGTCCACGGTTTCGCCGGCGATGCGGCCGGGCATCCGCCGCAGGTAGGGCTCGCGCGCGGCGAAGAAGCCGAACGAGGGCCCGCCGAAGTCGAGGCGATTGCCGAGCGACTGGCCCTCGCCGACGGCGACGTCCACGCCGCACTCGCCCGGCGGGGCGAGGATCCCGAGCGTGATCGGGTCGACCTGGGAGATCGTGACGAGCTGCTCGCCGCCGCCGGCCTTCGCGGCGGCGCTCAGCGCGGAGGCGTCCTCGACCGCGCCGTAGAAGTTGGGCTGGGCGAAGATCGCGGCGCATGTTTCGGCGTCGATCGCCGCGCTCCATGCGTCGAGGTCGGTGAGCCCGTCGAGCAGCGGCACCTCCGACCACCTCCGCGTCGAAGCCGTGCGCGTAGGTGCGCAGCGTCGCGAGCGTGTGCGGGTGCAGGCCCGCGGAGACGACGAAGCGACGCCGGCCGTTGTGCAGCTTCGCCATGTACGCGGCGGAGGCGACCGCGGAGGGCCCCTCGTACACCGAGGCGTTGGAGACCGGCAGGCCGGTCAGCTCGCAGATCGGCCGTCTGGTACTCGAACATCACCTGCAGCCCCCCCTGGGAGACCTCCGGCTGGTAGGGGGTGTAGGGGGTGAGGAACTCCGAGCGCTCCATCAGCATGTCGACAAGCGCCGGCACGTAGTGGTCGTACATCCCCGCCCCCAGGAAGCAGAGCTCCTCCTCGGCGCTGACGTTGCGCGCGGCCAGCTCGCGCAGGTGCGCGTACACCTCCTGCTCGGGCAGCCCGGCGGCAGCTCCAGGGCGCGGCGCAGGCGCACGGCCTCGGGGATCTGGCGCTCGAACAGCTCCTCCACCGAGGAGACGCCGATCGCCGCGAGCATCGCGGCGAGGTCCTCGGGGGTGGTGGAGGTGTAGCGGGTCATCCACTCCCAGCCTAGAGGGTGGCGCAGTCGGCCGAAGGCCGGTGTCTCCGGTTTCGGCCGGCCTCGCTTCAGTCAAGGCTGCCCGGATCGACCGCCGACGGCAGAGCCGGGCGTCCCAAAGCCAATCGCGGCAGCGCCCTACCCGCCGAGGCTGGCGACGTACGCCGCGGCATCCAGCAGCTCATCGCGCTCGGAGGGGTCGGTGAGCCGGATCCGCACCAGCCAGCCCTCGCCGTAAGGGTCGTCGTTGAGCTTCTCCGGTTCCTCGGCGAGCGTCTCGTTGACCGCGACGATCTCCCCCGACAGCGGAGCGATCACGTCGGAGACGGCCTTTACCGACTCGACCTCGGCGTAGGAGTCGCCCTGGCTCAGCAGCGTCCCGACCGCGGGCGGCTCGCAGAACACGATCTCGCCGAGGCAGTCCTGCGCATACCAGGTGATCCCGAGCGTCGCCTCGGGGTGGGCGGGGTTTCGCATCCCCCTCGATCCGCGCCCAGTCGTGCTCGGGGTGGTAGAGCAGGTCCTCGGGGTAGGTGGCGTGGACATGGGTCAAGATCGCGCTTTCAGGAGAGCGGCCTTTCGGAACAGCGGCTTGGGCCGCACGGTCGCGGGGCGGATCTTGCCACGAACGTCGATCTCCAGGCGCGCGCCCACCGCCGCGCGCGCGGCGGGCACGTAGGCGAGGCCGATCCCGACCCCGAGGCAGGGCGAGAGCGTGCCGCTCGTCACGACCCCGCCGCCGCCGACGGGGTTGCCCTGACGGGCGATCCCGGGCCCGTCGATCGCGAACGCGACCAGCTTTTCGGCCGGGCCGGCGTCGCGCACCGCGCGCACGGCGTCGGCGCCGATGAAGCCAGTCGCCTCCTTGCAGCACCACCCCAGCCCCGCTTCGATCGGGCCGCGCTCCACCGATGAGGTCGTGGCCGTAGAGGTGAAAGCAGACCTCCAGCCGCAGCGTGTCGCGCGCCCCGAGACCGGCCGGCAGGGCGCCGCGGCGCACCAGCTCATCCCACAGCGGTGGGGCGTCGGCGGGGGCGAGCAGCAGCTCCACCCCGTCCTCGCCGGTGTAGCCGGTGCCGCACACCAGCACCCGCGCGCCACCCACCATCCGCTCCGCGACGGTCATGCGCGTAGGCAGTGGAGAATCGGAGATCGCCTGCACGATTTCCCGCGCGCGGGGGCCCTGCACGGCGAGCATCGCGTAGTCATCCAAGCAGTCGCGCACCTGCGCGTCGAACCCACCCGCATGCTCGCGCCACCACTCCAGATCGCGCGTGTGGTTGGCGGCGTTGGTCACCGTCAGGAAGCGCTCTGCCCCGAGCCGGTAGGTGAAGAGATCGTCGAGCACCCCCCCATCCTTCGCGGCACAACACGCCGTACTGCGCGCCGCCCACGGGGATCGCGGCGACATCGTTGGAGAGCAGCCGCTGCAGCAGCGCCCGCGCGCCCGGGCCGGCGGTTTCGATCTCGCCCATGTGCGAGACGTCGAAGATCCCGCAGCCCTCGCGCACCGCCATGTGCTCGGCGCGCACGCCGGCGTACTGCACCGGCATCTCCCAGCCGGCGAACTCGACCATCCTCGCGCCAGCCGCGACATGGCGGTCGAACAGGGCAGTGCGGCGCGGGGAACTCGGCACGGCCCGCAGGCTATCGAGCGATCGGGCTCAGTCTGCTGTTCGGCCTGCACATGTGCAGGCCGCCGGAGGGCGCATGCGCCCTCCGGAGGCCACACGCCGCATGCGGCGTGTGGCCGGCAGGGCCGCATGCGGCCCTGCCCGGAACGGCCACATGTGGCCGTTCCCCGGCCGATCGGAGATCGGCCGGCCCATGTCCCCGCTACCTCGCCGCCCGGTCGCCCGCGTCGCCCGGTCGCCCGCGTCGCCCGCCCGTGATAGCAATAGTAGTAGGGGCAGGTGTTGTTATGAAAAATCTGAGAGCCGTGTGCAATTGCGCACGGCTCTCGAAAAGTTAAGCACACACCGCGCCCTGCCACCACCTCACCCGCTCCGGCGCCGACCGCCCGCCGCTGACCGGCCGGCCGGCTACCGCAGGAACGGCGGCACGTCGATGTCGTCGTCGGAGATCTCCAGCGACGAGCGCTCGCGGTCGCCGATGCGGGGGCCGCGGTCCACGGCACGGCCCGGGCGCTCGCGGCGGGCGGCGCGGCCCGGACGGTGGTCGAAGCCGGTGCCGATCACCGTGACGCGCACCTCCTCGCCGAGGTCCTCGTCGATCACCGCGCCGAAGATGATGTTGGCGTCGGGGTCGGCGGCGCTCTGGATGATCTCCGCGGCCTCGTTGACCTCGAACAGGCCGAGGTCCTTGCCGCCGGTGATGTTCAGCAGGATGCCGGTGGCGCCCTCCACCGACTCTTCGAGCAGCGGCGAGGAGATCGCGATCTTGGCGGCCTCCGCGCAGCGGTTCTCGCCGCCCGCGCTGCCGATGCCCATCAGCGCGGAGCCGGCGTCGTGCATGATCGTGCGCACGTCGGCGAAGTCGAGGTTGATCAGGCCGGGGATCGTGATCAGGTCGGTGATCCCCTGGATGCCCTGGCGCAGCACGTCGTCGGCCTCCTTGAAGGCGTCGAGCATCGAGGTGCGCCGCTCGACCACGGCGAGCAGCTTCTCGTTGGGGATCACGATCAGCGTGTCGACGACCTCGCGCAGCTTGGCGATGCCCTCGTTGGCCGAGCGCGCGCGCTGGGTACCCTCGAACTCGAACGGGCGCGTGACCACGCCGACGGTGAGCGCTCCGATCTCGTTCTTGGCGATCTCCGCGATCACCGGCGCCGCGCCGGTGCCGGTGCCGCCGCCCTCGCCCGCGGTGACGAACACCATGTCGGCGCCCTTCAGCGCCTCCTTGATGTCGTCGCGCGACTCCGCCGCGGCGCCGAACCCGACCTCGGGGTTGGCGCCGGCGCCGAGGCCGTGCGTGGAGACGTGACCGATGTTGAGCTTGATGTCGGCGTCGCACATGGCGAGCGCCTGCGCGTCGGTGTTGGCGGCGATGAACTCCACGCCGCGCAGCCCCGCGTCGACCATGCGGCTGACCGCGTTGGTGCCGCCGCCGCCCGACGCCGACGACCTTGATGACCGCCAGGTAGCTGCCTACGCCGCTCTCCATGGTGTGTTCTGCTTTCCGTCCGAAGACTTGAGTAATGGTTAAGGGTTATGAAACCGTCTGCCCAAGGGGAGACCGGTTTAGCACGTTATGCAGGGAACTTCGCCCTGTCAACAGGAGCGACCACTTTTGCAGGATCGCTTGCAGAACGCCCGACTCTCAACCACCGCCCGAGGAATCGCCTTTCCGGTGCCTCAACCTGAAGTCGAGGGTGAGACTTCTGGTGTGCGTCAACCGCCGCCTGTCGTAGTGCCTGTGGCGCTCGGTTCGGTTGCGCTCGCGCCGCCTGCTTCCGATTCGCCGGCGCCTGCACCCGCAGCCGCGCCGGAGTTCGCGGCGCTCGCTTCGGTGGCACCGGGTTCGGTCGCGCCCGGTTCGGTCGCGCTCAACGCAGCGGCGCCCGCGCCGGCGGCGTCGGAAGATCCAGCGGGCGACACCGTGGCGCTCGCCCCAGCCACGCTCGATGCCCCGGCCGTTGACCCGGTGGCGCTCACGGTGCCGGCCCCTCCGTTGACGGCTTCCGCGAGGACATTGGCAAGCGCTGCGGAGGTCGCATCGGTGGCGCTCACCTGCCCGGGGGTCGTGTCTCCTGCCAGCCCGCCCACCGCGGTGGTGCCCGCCGCGGGGCGTTCGGGGGCGCGCACATCGACGTAGGTCGCCCCCGCCGAGCTGGGGTCGGCGAGCACGCGGGCGGCCGACAGCCACTTGGCGTGCGGGCGCGTGGCATCGCCGAAGTAGATCGAGACGCCGCCCCGCATCGCCACCGTCAGCCCTTCGGGTCCGATGAGCACCCTGCTCACCCACCCCAGCAGCACGCGCGGAGCGGCGCCCAGCACGCTCAGCTCGGCGCGGGCGGTGGCGTTTTCGACGTGCCCCGCGAGCGGGGCACGTGAGCCGGCGGCGAGAGCGATCGCTGGCAGCGGGAAGCGCGTACTCGCGAGCAGATCGGGGCCGAGCACGACCCCGTCGGCGGCCACCGCGGTATGAGCTCCACCGATGCTCAGCGCCGCCACCGGGAGCTGCTCGACCACGCGGATACGCAGGCCGTGCGGGAAGCTCGCGCTGACGCTCAGCTCCCTCACGACGCGGAAGGACGCCACCGCGGCGCGCAGCGCGGCCGACGTTCACGTTCAGCGTGCTCATGCCGCGCGCGGCGCCCTGTAGCGCGGCGTCGATCGGGCCGGCCTCGACCCCCTGCACGCCACTGATCTGCACGTGCTCGGCGGACACCAGCGGGGAGTTGCGCAACAGCAGCCAACCGCCGCCGAGCAGCGCGAGTACGGCGAGGGCGATCCCAAGCCGCCTCGCGGTCGCGCCGCGTGGGAGCGCGAACGGCAGGGGGCGCACGAGGCGGCCGACGGGAGCGCGGGCGGCGAAGGAGCGAGCCACTCTGGAGTCTTCGACCTCGGTTCGCGAACCCCTACCGCAGTATTGCTTCCGGTGGTAGATGCGTTACGATGTAGGTGCTAGTACGACGATTGATGTCGCCGTCTTTTTGAGGGGTCCGGGCAACCGGACCCCTCTCTCTGTTAGGCTGTGCTGGCCAACATGACGATTTGCGTCGTCATCTGAGGGACTCGGGTGACCGGGTCCCTTTTTGCATCGATGTAAGGGGCCCCGGTGAACATGGGGCCTGCCGTCCACCGGGGCTTGAGTGCAACTTGCTACCTTGCCAGCCGGTCGATGACCAACATGGCAACGAGCAGCGCGATTGCTAGTACGGCGACTGTCGTCGACATACCATCACCTCCTTTCTTGGAGCCGATCGGCCCCGCATCGGCTGTGATCCGAGTCCGGTAGGTGACCTCGACCTAAAGCTACTCAGCGCTTGGGACCCCACGGCCAGCGCACCGGTCCGAGCGTCTGCACCTCGGGCTCCAACGCCACGCCGAAGCGCTCCAGCACGCGGCGACGGCCCTCGGCCATCAGCGCGACCGATCTCCGCGGTGGTTGCAGCCCCCGTGTTCTCGATGAAGTTGGCGTGCTTGGGCGCGAAACGGGCACCGCCGACGGTGAGGCCGTTGCAGCCGGCCTCGGCGAGCAGCAGGCCCGCGGTGCGCCCCTCCGCCTTCGGGTCATCAGGGTTCATGAAGGTCGATCCGAACGTCTTGATCCCCTGCGGTTGGGCCTCATGGCGGCGGGCGCGCAGCTCCGCCAGCGTCGCCTTGACCTGGGTGGGCGGCGCGGGGAGCAGCGCGAACGAGGCGCGCGCCACGACCTCCCCGGCGAGCAGGTTGGAGCTGCGGTAGGCGAACCCGAGGTCCGGCGGCGTGCGACGGTCGATCCCCCGGGCGCTCGCTACCTCCACCCACTCCAGCGTGCGTGAGAGCTCGCCGCCGTAGGCGTTGGCGTTCATCCGCACCGCGCCGCCGACGGTGCCGGGGATGTTGACGCCGAATTCGATCCCGGACAGGCCCGCCCGCGCGGCGTAGGCGGCCACCGCGGGCAGGCGCGCGCCGCCGCCGCACTCGAGGTTCCGCTCCCCGATCCGCTCGATCCCCGCCAGCTCCCCCTCCAGCTTCAGCACCAAACCGGTGACGCCCTCGTCGGCGATCAGCAGGTTGGAGCCCGACCCGACCACGGCCACCGGCACCCGCGCGGCGTGCGCCCACGCGAGCAGCTCCAGCAGCTGCGGGCCACCGCCGACGCGCGCGAACAGCTCCGCGGGGCCGCCGGTGCGCACGGTGCAAAGGCGCGCCAGCGGGAAGTCGCGCTGCACCGACGGGGGCGGCGGGGGCGAGGGCACACTCACTGACCTGCCCCGCCGTCCGCCCGACCGTGTCCGAGCGCGCCGACGTCGCCGGCGCCCTCCACCGCACGGTACCCAAGGGCATCGACCTCGCCAACACCCTCCACCCGACCACCCCCCAACGCACCCATCGCGTCGGGGCCCTCCACCAAACGGCGCCCCAGCGCGTCTACGTCGCCGGCGCCCATCACCAGGCAGAGGTCATCGGCGGCGAGCAGGCCGCGCAGAACGGGCAGCGCGTCAGCGAACGTCGGCAGCCACATCACCGCGCGCCCATCCGCGGCGTCGGCGGTGGCAAGTGCGATCGTCAGGCCACTCACTCCCGGGAAGTCCTCTGCGCGCTCGCGCGCGGGATAGACGTCGAGCACGACCGTCACGTCGGCGAGCGCCAGCGCCTCGCCGAACTCCCGCGCGAGCAGCACGGTGCGCGAATAGAGGTGCGGCTGGAACACCGCCACCAGCCGCCGCGGCTCGAGCGTGCGCGCCGCGCGCAGGGTTGCCGCGACCTCGGTCGGGTGGTGGGCGTAGTCCTCGTACACCACCCCGCCGCCCGCGGTGGCGCCCACCCGCTGAAAGCGCCGGCCGGCACCCGTGAAGCTCGCGAGCCCCTCGATCGCACATGCGAGCGGCGCGCCGGCAATGCGAGCTGCCTCCAGCGCGGCGGCGGCGTCGAGCGCGTTGTGGGCGCCCGGCACCGCCAGGCTCACCTCGCAGCCGCGCCAACTGAAGCGCGAGCCGCCCGCGGTGAGCGTCGGGCCGGGGACGTCGTAGGTGAGAACCCGAGCCCCGCGTTTCGTATTCCCACCCTCTCCGGCCGCTCCCTCTCCACGGCCACCGGACACTCCCCCACCCCCTGCGGATGCCTCCCCACCCCCCGTGGACACTCCCCCACCCCCCGTGGACACCTCCCCATCCCCACCGGACGCTCCCTGGCGCGCCAGCTCGACCAGCCCGGGCCGATCCCACACCACGACGGCGCTGCGAGCGAGCGCGAGAAAGGCGCGGAAGGCCGCGCGCAGCTCCGCCAGCGAGGCGAAGCTGGCGTGGTGGTCGAGCTCCACATTGGTCAGCACAGCGACCTCCACCGTCAGCGAGAGCATCGAGCGATCGGACTCGTCGGCCTCGACGACCAGCCACTCGCCCGCGCCCCAGTGCGCGTTGGGCAGACCGCCGCCGACGGGCGCCCCCACCAGCCAGCCCGGCTCCATGCCTGCGGCGAGCAGGATGTGCACGAGCATCGACGCGGTGGTCGTCTTGCCATGCGTGCCCGCCACCGCAACGGTGCGCCGCAACGCGCTCAGCTCGCCCAGCAGCTCGGCGCGGGGCCGCTCGCGCAGCCCCCGCTCGCGCGCCGCGACGCGCTCGGAGTTGCAGGGCGGCACGGCACTGGAGTAGATGACCTCCACCCCCTCGCCGGCAGGCAGGTGCGCGGCGTCGTGGCCGATGCTCGCCTCCAGCACGCCATCCGCGCGCAGGCGCTCCAGGTACGGCGAGTCGGAGCGGTCGGAGCCACTGATCTGCGCCCCCAGCGCGTGCGCGGCGCGCGCGTAGCCGCTCATCCCCGCGCCGCCCACCCCGACGAAGTGCAGGCGCCGCCCGCTCCACGGCGCGCTCATCTCACACACACCTCCGCGTGCTCACTCCATCCGCCGCTCCACGGCCCGCTCATCCCTGCGCCGCCTCCAGCAACTCCTGCGCAACAGCCTCTGCGGCGTCGGGCCGCGCGAGCCGGCGGGCGGCGGCCGCCATCGCGCGCATCCGCTGCGGGTCGGCCAGGAGGGCGGCCGTCTCGCGCGCGAGACGCGCGGCGCTCAGCTCGCCGTCGGGCACCACCACTGCGGCGCCGCCCTGCGCCATCCAGCGGGCGTTGGCCGCCTGGTGGTCGGCGGCGGCGTGCGGGTAGGGAATCAGGATCGCCGGGCGGCCGTGGGCGGCGACCTCGAACAGCGAGCCGCCCGCGCGGGCAACCACCAGGTCGGCGGCGGCGAGCGCCTGCGCGAACTCGGCGAGGTCGAGGTACTCGCGCAGGTCATACCCCGGCGGGCGCGGCAGGCGCCGCCAGCTCGGGGTGGTCGCGCCGCCCGCAGATGTGCAGCACGTGGAACGTGGCGCCCGCGTACGCCTCGATCGCAGCGAGGTTGATCGAGCGCGCGCCCAGCGAGCCACCGAACACCAGCACGCAGGTCTCGCCCGGCTCGATCCCCAGCCGCGCGCGCGCGCCGGCGCGGTCCTCATGGGGCGGCGGGATCGGGCGGCCGGTGACGCGGTAGCGGTGCCCACCCTCCCACGCCGCCGCGGGCGAGCGGCCTGCGCCACGACTTCCCACTGGCGGTTGCTCCCGGCGCCGGAGACTCGGTATCGGCGTGGGTACCGCGGGCGGGAAGGCCAGGCAGACCCGCCGCGCGAACGGCGCGAGCGCGCGGTTGGCGAGGCCGAGGTGGCTGTCGGCCTCGGTCAGCACCAGCGGGATGCGGCGCGTCAGCGCAGCCAGCCCCACCGGAGCCGGAGACGTAGCCGCCTCCGCCCATCACCGCATCGGGTCGCAGTTGCCCGAGCAGCGCACGAGCACGCACGAACGCTCTCACGGCGAGCACCAGCGCGCGCGCGGCACGCAGCGGGTTGGTGCGGTCGAGGCCGGCGACGGCGATCGTGTGCAGCGGATACCCCGCGGCCGGCACCAGCTGCGCCTCGGCGCGCTCGCCGCCGATGAACGTGACCTCCGCGCCGCGCGCGCGCAGGGCGTCAGCCACCGCGAGCGCCGGCACCACGTGCCCGGCGGTCCCTCCGGCGGCGATCACGATCCTGGTCGGTGTTGCGCTCACCGGCCAATCCTGCCGGCTTTACGCAGCGTCGCCCGCGCCCGCGTCGCCCACCGCGCGCACGTGGGCGCTGGTGCCGGAGGCGACGTTGAGCAGCAGGCCCATCGCGGCGAGCATCACGACCAGGCTGCTCGACCCGTAGGAGACGAACGGCAGCGGCACGCCCGTGAGCGGCGCGAGGCCGAGCACGGCGAACACGTTGAGCACCGCCTGGGAGAGGATCAGCGAGGTCATGCCGACCGCGATCAGCGCGCTGTAGAGGCTGCGCGCCCGCTTGGCCGCGCGCAGGCCGGCGTAGCCGATCAGGCCGTAGAGGAACAGCAGCGCGTACACCCCCACCACGCCGAGCTCTTCGGCGATCACCGCGAAGATGAAGTCGGTTTGCGCCTCGGGCAGGTAGAAGGCCTTCTGCACCGACTGGCCCGGGCCCGACCCCGAAGAGGCCGCCCGAGCCGATCGCGATCTGGCCCTGCACCGCCTGAAAGCCGCTTTCGGTGCGGTGCGCCCAGGGGTCGATGAACGAGGTGAGCCGCTCGCGCGCGTAGGGGCGGGCGAGCGCGTACAGCGCGACCACCGCCAGCGCGCAGCCGGCGATGATCGCCAGGTTGCGCAGCGGGATCCCCGCGGCGACGAGCAGCGCGCAGGTCGTGAAGGCGATCACCAGCGCGGTGCCGATGTCCGGCTCGGTGGCGACCAGCAGGCAGGCGGCGCCGACCACCGCCAGCAGCGGCCGGCAGAGCGCGCGCAGGTCGTGCACGCGCCGCGGCCTGCGCGCGAGCAGCGTGGCGGAGTACAGCACCAGCGCGAGCTTCAGCAGCTCGGCGGGCTCGAACTGGAAGATGCTGGGCCCGATCCAGCGCCGCGCGCCGTTGATGGAGACGCCCACGTGCGGGATGTGCACCGCCAGCACCAGCGCGAACGACACCGCCAGCAGCGGCCCCACCAGGTCCTGCACCTTCGCGATCCCGTGGCGCGCGAGGTGGTGCATCAGCGCCAGCCCCACCGCCCCGAAGATCACGAACTTCACGAGATAGCTGCTGCCGGTGCCGCTCCCTTCCAGCAGCGCGCGTGGCCGAGGAGGCGGAGTAGACCATCACCGCCCCGAACGCCAGCAGGCAGAGCGTGGCGGTCAGCAGGATGCGGTGCTCGAGGGGCTGCCGGCGGGTGGCCGCTGGCCGAAACGGGGATTCGCGCCGAAGGCGCGTGTCCCCCGGCTTCGGTCGAAACGGGGACCGATTGGGGAGACGCTCGCTTCGCTCGTATCCCCAAATCGGCCAGCGCCGAAGGCGCGTGTCCTCCGGCTTCGGTCGGCCGGCGGGCCGCCCGGAGCGACGCGCGCGAGCGTCCCCTCCTTGGACTTTGGCTTTGGCGTTCGCGCCGCGCGCGGCTGGTGGCATCCAAAGCCACTTCGACGCCGGGTCGTGAAAGCCTCCCGCGGCGGACTACGTGGGTCTCAGCCCGACGCTAGCGCTTGTGCTTTTTGCTCTTCGCCGGGTGCTTGGCGGACTTTTTGCCGTGGTGCTTGCGCTTGTGGTGCTTGCCGTGCTTGGCCTTGGGCTTCCCACCCGGCTTCCCGCGTCCGTTTTCCCGGAGGTGCCGAGGGCAATCGAAGTCCCGAGCATCGTCGGAGCAGAGGTTTCGGACCCGGCGGACTGGCTGCCGTCACTGGATGCGCCGGGTGTCGAGCCGGTGGGCCCGGGCGTGACGGTGGGGCCAAGCGGATCGATCACCCCCGGCGGCGCTTCGAACACTCCACCGAAGGCGCTCGTGTGACCTTCTTCGTTGTTGGCTGTCACCGAAAAGCCGTATTCCCCTTCTCTGAGCGTCACACCGACGCTGTTGAGGTCGAGGCTCACGGTCTGAGGCTCGGATGAGCCGTACAGGGACCCCCCGGTCGGCAGTGGGACATCCAGGATCACCTCGCACCCCGCGCCTTTTTTGCTGCACGGCGAGGACCACATCTGAAATGCGTATTCCGTTTCCAGGTCCTCGGTGTTGATCTTCGCTTCGAGCGTCGCATCAGTCGGGGTGAGGTGTGAGATCGACACGGATTCGATCATCGGCGCTTTGCCGGCCGGGAGCGTCGTGAAGGTCCGGTCCGGGCCTGCAACGAACGGGCCCTGCCAGTCGACCCCGTCTTCGCTCTGCACCCGCTTGGCGGCGAGCACGCGGTAGTGGTAGGTCGTGCCCGGTTGCAGGGTCACACCCGCGGCGGCCAGGCTCAGGCTGACGGATTGGCCTTCCGGCCCTTTGGCGATGTAGCCGAGCGGCAGGGCGCCCGGGGTGTGCGGGCTGCTGTCGGGGCTGCCGCAGTCGGCATTGTCTCCGTACGGCGGCAGAAGAGGTTCGGGACAGGTCAGTTCCGGCAGGTATTCGCTCGCGCTCTTGACGACCTGGAACTGGTAGTAGGCGCCTTCGGGCAGGTCCTCCGAGTCGATCTTCGCTTCGAGCGTCGCGTGGTGCTCGGTCACATGCGAGGCCGCCTCGGATTCGACCGTCGGCGTGGACGCCAGGGGCGTCGTGAACGTCTGGTCGGAGGCGACGACCACCGGAGGTTCCCACTGGATCGTGTCTTCGGTTTCCAGTGCCTTGACCGCGAGCACGCGGTAGTGGTAGGTCGTGCCCGGCTTCAGCGTCATGCCCGCTTTGGCCAGGTCGAGCGTGACGGTTTCGCCTTTCATTCCGTTTGGCACCTGGCCGATCGGCAGCGCACCTTCGACTTCGGGACCGGGACCGCATCCGTCGGTGCCTTTGAGCTTGGCACGCGGAGGACAGGCGATTTCGGATAGGTATTCGCTCGTGTTCGCCGCGACCTGGAACTCATAGTAAGCGCCGAAGCTCGACAGACCCTCTGGATTGATCCCCGCTCCGACTGTCGCGTCGGTCGGGGTGAGGTTCCAGGCGTTGGTCCATTCGATCGACGGCTGCGAGGTTGCGAGCGCCGCGGCAGGCAGGACGGCGAAGGCCAGCGCGGCTCCCACCATCGCGATCAACCAACGAAGCGGACGCCGCATCAGCCGAGACCTCCGTGGGTGTACATCGCCGTACGCATCATCAACCCATACCCATCGGGCATTCTACACGATCTCGTGGGCCAGATTCGCGAACCGCTCGCCCCGCGCCTCGAAGTCAGCGAACTGGTCGAAGCTGGCGCAGGCCGGGGAGAGCAGCACCGTCTCGCCCGTGCTCGCCGCCGTGCTCGCTGCCACTACGGCCCCCTCCAGGTCGCCGCATTCGCGCAGCGGGAGCTCCACGCCCTTTAGCGCCACCGCGATCCGCGGGGCGTCTTCGCCGATCAGGTACACCGCGCGGCAGCTCGCCGCGACAACGTCCCGCAGAGGGGCAAAGTCCTGGTGCTTGCCCTGGCCGCCGAGGATCAGGTGGACGCCGCCCTCGGGGAACGCCTGCAGCGCGACGCGCGTGCTCGCGACATTGGTCGCCTTCGAGTCGTTCACGTACAGCACCCCCCCGCGGCGCGCCACCTCCTGCAGGCGGTGGGGGACGCCTGCGAAGCTGCGCAGGCCCGCACGCACCACGTTGCGGTCGAGTCCCCGCGCCAGGCACACGGCGGCGGCGGCCATCGCGTTCTGGACGTTGTGAGCGCCGCGCAGGCTCAGCTCCGCGGTCTGCAGCAGCGGCTCGCCCTGCCACCACAGGCGCCCGTCGCTCAGTGTGCACTCGGTGTGGGCGTCGGTGTCGGTGTCGGTGTCGGTATCGATGTGGGCGTGGGTACCAGTGTCAGCGTTGGAGTCGGTGTCGATGTGGGCGTAGATGCCGGTGTGGGCATGGGTGTCGGTTTGGGTGCCGGTTGCAGCGCCGAAGCGCACCCGGCGCACACCCGGGGGAGCGGGATCTCCGCTGACCCCGTAGGGATCACCGCCACGTCCCCCGCCCCCTGGTGGGCGAAGATCCGCAGCTTCGCCTCGCGGTAGGCATCCAGCGTCCCGTGGCGGTCGAGGTGGTCGGGGGTTATGTTGAGCAGCACCGCCGCCTGCGGGGCGAACGCGAGCGTGTCCTCCAGCTGGAAGGAGGATGTCTCGCAGACGATCGTGGCGCGCTCCTCCAGCTCCCCCACCAGGCCGCTCAGCGCCGTGCCGACGTTACCGGCCACCGCGACCGGCAGGCCGGCAACACGGTGGATGTGTCCGATCAGCTCCACCGTCGTGGTCTTGCCGTTGGTGCCCGTCACGGCGACGAACTCGTTGGGCAGCAGTCGCCACGCCAGCTCCAGCTCGCCGAGCACGGGCAGCCCGCGGGCGCGGGCCGCGGCGATTACGGGCGCTTGCGCCGGCACCCCCGGGCTCTTGACCACGGCGCCCGCGCGCTCCAGATGAGCGAGGCCGTCGTCCTGCAGGTGCAGCTCGACTCCCCGCGCCGCCAGCGCCTCCGCTCCCGTCGGCGCGCCCGCGTCCACCCCGATCACCTGCTCACCGCGCGCGCTCAACACGCGCGCCGCCGCCGCCCCCGAGCGGGCGAGGCCGACGATCAGATAGGGGCCCGCAGGGATCGATGGACGGACAGGCATGCTGTATACTGTATTACGTCATGCGGCACCGAACGCAGCTCTATCTGGACGACGGCCAGTACCGCTGGCTAAAGCAGCAGGCACGACAGGAGGGAAGCATCGCGCAAGTCGTGCGCGAGCTGATCGACTCCGCGCGCTCGCGCAGACCCAGCCTGGCGCACGATCCGTTGATCCGCTACCTGATCGACGAGCCGCCCGCGGAGGGGCCCCACGGCTCAACGGTGCGGACCCTCGACGAGGATCTCTACGGTTGAGCTCAAGTTGAGAAAGGTGTTCGTCGACACGGGGGCGTTCGTCGCTCTGCGCAATCGCGCCGAGCACGAGCACCAGGCCGCGCGCGCGGCCCTTTCTGCTCTGGTGTCCGACCGCGTGCCGCTCCTCACCTCCAATTACGTTTTCGCCGAGACCTACACGGCGCTGGTCATGCGAGTGGGGCGAGAGGAGGCGATCGAGTGGGGCCGGCGGTTTCGCTCGGGCGGGGCGATCGAGTTGCTTCGGGTAGACGAGCCCGTCGAGGAAGATGCCTGGTCGATCCTCGAGACCCATGCCGATAAGCGCTGGAGCTATGTGGACGCAACCTCGTTTGCCCTGATCGAGCGTGAGGGCATCTCCGAGGCGTTCGCGTTCGATCACCACTTCGCCCAGCGCGGCCTGTTGCTCGTGCCGGACCGTTGACGCCGCGGCTCACCGGCCACTGATAGCGGAACGGATTCACCGTATCGGTGTACGGCATTTCCGCACAGGGTCGAGGGCACGGGTCCCCGCTACACAAGGCTCTGGCGGTAGATCGTGAAGCCGATCGCGCAGCAAATCGCGGCGATGATCCAGAAGCGCAGGATGATCTTCGTCTCCGACCACCCGCGCAGCTCGAAGTGGTGGTGGATCGGCGCCATCAGGAACACGCGCTTGTGGCGCCACTGGAAGTACGCCACCTGGATCACGACCGACAGCGCCTCGAACACGAAGATCCCGCCGAGCAGGATCAGCAGCACCTCGGTCTTGGTCATCACCGCGAGGCCCGCGATCGCCCCGCCGAGGCCGAGCGCGCCGGTGTCGCCCATGAAGATCGTCGCCGGGAACGCGTTGAACCACAGGAAGCCGATGCAGCCACCGACCAGGCAGGCCGCGAGCATCGAGAGGTCGTACTGGTTGGAGACGTTGTACTCGGAGGTGATGAACGTGATACCGATGTACGCGAGCAGCACGATCGCCGCGCAGCCAGCCGCCAGGCCGTCGAGGCCGTCGGTGAGGTTCACCGCACTGGTTGTGCCGGCGACGACGAGGTAGATCAGCAGCGGGTAGAACGGTCCGAGATCGATCGTGTAGTCGACGACCCGCAGGCGCAGCGTGCTCTGCAGGTGAGCCTCGTGGGTCGCCACGAACCACAGCGCGAGCGAGATCGCGATCGTCACCGCCAGCTTGGTGCGCGCCCGCAGGCCCAGCGAGCGGCGGCGCACGAGTTTGGTGTAGTCGTCGGCGAAGCCCAGCAGCGCGCACGCCAGCGCCGTGCCGAACACGCCCAGCGCGCGCCATTCGTACCCGGTGAGAATCGCGAACGGAATCGCCACCGCGATGAAGATGATCACCCCGCCCATCGTCGGCGTGCCCGCCTTCTCGCGATGCCCCTCGGGGCCCTCCTCGCGGATGTGCTGCCCGAACTCGCGCCGGCGCAGGAATTCGATGAACTTGGGGCTGAGGAAGATGCAGATCAGCAGCGCCGCCGTGCCCCCGATCAGGACGCGGCCCATTCAGCCGCTCCCGCTCTGCTCGCCCGCCTGCGACCCCGGCACGCCGGCACCTTGCGGATCCGCTCCCTGCCGAGGAGGGCGACCCTGCGGATCCGCTCCCTGCCGGGGAGGACGACCTTGCAAATCCGCTCCCTGCCGGGGAGAGCGACCCGGCGGATCCGCTCCCGGCCGGGGAGGGCTGGACCCCAATCCCCGCGAATGGCCGCCACCGCCTGGCTCTGCCGCGAGCGCCTGAGCGACCCGCTCCAACTCCATGCCACGCGAGCCCTTCACGAGCACGACATCGCCCACACGCAGCAGCCTCCCCAGCAGCGTGGCCGCCTCGCCGGCGTCCGGCACCGAGTAGACAGCCCCCCCCTCCTCCTCCCCCCTCATCTCACTCGCCAGCGGGCCGACCGTGAGCAGCAGATCGACCCCGCGCGCACGGGCGTACGCCCCGATCTCGCGGTGCAGCCGGCGCTCCTCGCCACCCAGCTCGAGCATGTCGCCCAGCACCGCCACCCGGCGGCTGCCCTCGCTCGCGGCGAGCTCGTCGAGCGCGGCCCGCATCGACATCGGGTTGGCGTTGTAGCAGTCGTTGATCAGCACGATTCCGTTTGCCAGTGCCACGCGTTCGCCGCGCAGCGCCGAGAGCTCCACGTCCAGCCTCCCATGGGGGGTGACGCCGAGCGCGCGCGCTGCCGCCGTCGCGGCCAGCAGGTTGCGCAGGTTATGGGATTGCGCGAACGAGGGCCGCACGACGATGCGCTCGCCTCCGTGTGCGTGGTCCGCGCCGCCCGGGCTCTCTGCGCTCGCACGCCCCCTGCTCGCACCCCCGGCACGCGAGCGATCCACGATCGTCACCTCACCATTGGTCGCACGCCCGACCATCTCCACGTCGCCGCCCTCGCCGAACGTCACCGTGCGCTGATCCGCACGCAGGTGGGGCTCCAGCAGCGGCTCGTCCGCCGGCACGATCGCCGTCGCCCCGGGCGCCATCCCCGCGATCAGCTCGGCCTTGGCGGCCGCAACCGCCTCGATCGTGCCCAGCTGCTGCAGGTGCACCGGGCCCACGTTGACGATCACCCCCACGTCGGGCTGCGCGATCGCCGTCAGCTCCGCGATCTGCCCCGTCCCGCGCATCGCCATCTCCAGCACCAGCGCTCTCGTGCCCGGGGGCGCCGCCAGCACCGTCAGCGGCAGCCCGATCTCGGTGTTCAGGTTCGCCCGGCTTGCCACGGTGAGACCGCCCAGCTGCTCTTTTGCGTCGCGCAGCAGCGCCGCGAGGATGTCCTTCGTCGAGGTCTTCCCGGTCGAGCCCGTGATCGCGACCACCTTGGCGCCTTCCTGCCCGAGCGCCTTGCGCCACTCGCGCGCCAATGACTGCATTGCCGCCAGCGGGTCGGGGTGCTCCAACACCGCGGCGCGCGACGCCGGTGCGCACTCCGGCGCCACCGATGCCCCACCGGCGAGTGCATGTGCGTGCTCGTGGGCCACCAACACCCCCCATGCGCCGGCGCGCAACGCCTGCTCCGCATAGGCCCCTCCGTCCACGTGCTCCCCCCGCAGACCCACGAACAGGTCGCCGGGCCGTGCCTCGCGCGAGTCGATGACCGCGCGTTTGGGGCCGCCGCCCGTTTCCCGCTCGCCGCTCGCGCCAACCACACGCTCGCCGCCCCCCACCAGGCGCGCCCCGGCGGCCTCTGCGACACGCGCCGCGTCCCACTCGATCACTCTGCGTCCCTCTCGCTCACGCCATGCCCCTCGATCACGCCGCGTCCCACTCGATCGCGCTGCCGAGGGAGAGCGAGCCGGCGTGGTGGGGATCGCGCGCCCGCAGCGCTTCGCGAGCCACGGTCACGTCGTCGAACGGCACCACCCTTCCCTCGGCGAGCTCCTGGCCCTGCTCGTGGCCCTTGCCGGCAATCAACACCACATCCCCGGGGCGTGCGGCCTCGACCGCGCGGTGGATCGCCGCGCGCCGATCGACCTCGACCGCGATCTTGGGGGCACCCACCGGCCGCGCCCCCGCCGCGCCCTCCACGATCTGCGCGATGATCGACTCCGGCTGCTCGGAGCGAGGGTTGTCGGAGGTGACCACCACCACGTCGGCTCCACGCGCGGCGATCTCGCCCATCAGCGGGCGCTTGCCGCGATCGCGATCGCCGCCGGCGCCGAACACGCAGATCACGCGCCCGCCGGTCAGCTGGCGGGCGGCGCGCAGGACGTTCGCGAGCGAGTCCGGCGTGTGGGCGTAGTCCACCAGCACCGCGTACTCCTGCCCCTCCTCGACGGGCTCCATGCGCCCCGGCACCCGCACCCCACGTTCGAGCGCCTCTACCAGGGTGTCGAGCTCGCCGACCGAAGCCGGGAGACACGCGCCTGCGGCGCTGGCCGATTCGGGGATGCTGGCCAAGGGCGAGCGTCCCCCGGCTTCGGCGGAGCGAGTGTCTCCCGAATCGGTCCCCGTTTCGGCCAGCGTGTGCGCGGCGGCGAGGGCGCCCAGCGCGTTCGCCACGTTGAACTGGCCCGCCAGCGGCAGTGACAGCGCGCGCGTGCCCCGTGGAGTCTCCAACCGCAGCCGGCAGCCGTCGTGGCCCACACGCACGTCGTGGGCGCGGTATTGGGCATCGCGTTCGATCGCGAACGTCACCACCTCGGGCAGTTCGGCCGCGAGGCGCCGCCCGTAGGGGTCGTCGAGGTTGACCACGCTCACGCCAGGCGGGTTCCCCTCGCCGGCAGCCGAAGGCGGTGGCACGAACAGCCGGCGCTTGGCCTGGAAGTACTCCTCCATCGTGCCGTGGAAGTCGAGGTGATCCTGCGTCAGGTTGGTGAAGATCGCCGCCGCGAAGCGCACCCCGTCGGTGCGCCCCAGCGCCAGGGCGTGCGAGGACACCTCCATCGCGCACGCCCGCTCACCCCCGGCGAGCATCGCGCGAAAGTCGGCCTGCAGGTCGATCGCCTCCGGGGTGGTGTGGATCGAGGCCCGCCCGCTCCGCTCCTCCCCGCCGACGATCGAGGTCACCGTTCCGAGCAGGCCGCACCGCCTGCCGCTCGCCTCCCGCAGCGCCCTCACCAGGAACGCGGTGGTGGTCTTGCCGTTGGTGCCCGTCACCCCCACCACCTGCAGCTCCGCGGTCGGATCGCCGTAGAAGCGCGCCGCCACCGGCCCCATCGCCGCGCGCGCCGACTTCACCACGATCTCCGGCACCCCCTGCCCCAGCGCGCGCTCCACCACCAGCGCGGCGGCTCCCGCCTGCACCGCCTGCGCGGCATGGTCGTGGCCATCGCTGTGCTCGCCTGGCACACAGAAGAACAGCGCCCCCGGCTCCACCTTGCGGCTGTCGTACGCAAGGCCCGCGATCTCCACCGTGGCGGCGTCGCCTGCTGGCCGATCTTCGATCGGTCCACTCGCGTTCAGCCCGGCCGGGATCAAATCCGCCAGCCTCATTGAGGATCGATACTCAGACCGCCACCGGCTCCGCGGGTCTCACCGGCACTCTGCCGCGGGAGAACTCCAGCGCGCCGTCCTCGACCGCCCCGCGCTTGAGGCTGAGGATGTCGAGCGCGTAGTTCTGGTACAGCCGCCACGGCGCCTTGGAACCCTGCTTCGGGAACTGGTCGATTGTGCGCAGCACGTACCCCGAGGAGAAGTCGATGAACGGCAGCTCGGCGACCGCGGGATCGCGGCGCGGCGTGCACACCCGGTAGCCGTGCGCCGCCATGTGGTTGAGCAGCCGGCACACGTATTCGCAGGTGAGATCGCACTTCAGCGTCCACGAGGCGTTGGTGTACCCCACCGTGAGCGCGAGGTTGGGCACGCCGCTGAGCAGCATGCCCTTGTAGCTCATCGTCTGCGCGAGCTCCACCTCGCTGCCGTCGATGGCGATCTCCATGCCTCCGAACACGACCAGGTTCAGCCCGGTGGCGGTGACGATCAGATCGGCCTCCAGCTCGGCCCCGGAAGCGAGCCGGATGCCCCGCTCGGTGAAGGTCTCGATACGGTCGGTCACCACCGAAGCCCGGCCCGCGCCGATCGCCTTGAAGAGATCGCCGTCCGGCACCAGGCACAAGCGCTGGTCCCAAGGGTCGTAGCGGGGGTTGAAGTGGGTGTCGATGTCATACCCGGGCGGCAGCTGTCTTTCAAGCGCCCTGCGCAGCAGCGCCTTCATCGCCGCCGGGCGGCGGCGAGCTAGCTGGAAGCTCGCCATCGTGCGCAGCACGTTCTTCCAGCGAGCGATCGCGTACGCCGCCTTTGCCGGCAGCGCGCGGCGCAGGACGTTTGCGATCCGATCCTCCGCGGGCAGCGACACCACGTAGCTGGGCGAGCGCTGCAGCATCGTGACGTGCGCCGCGCTGCCCGCCATCGCCGGGACGAGCGTGATCGCGGTCGCGCCGCTGCCGATCACCACCACGCGCTTGCCGGCGTAGTCGATCTCCTCGCCCCAGTGCTGCGGGTGCACGATCTGCCCGGCGAAGCGCTCGGCGCCGGGAAACTCGGGCGTGTAGCCCTCGTCATAGCGGTAGTAGCCGCTGCACATCAGCAGGAAGCCACAGGTGAGGTGGACGGTCTCCCCGGTGTCCCCGCGCTCGGCCTCCACCGTCCAGCGCGCCTCCTGCGAGCTCCATTCGGAGCGCACCACACGATGGTTGAAGCGAATTCGCTCGTCGATGTCGTGCTCGCGTGCCGTCTGCTCGATGTAGCTGAGGATCGACGAGCCATCGGCGATCGCCTTGGCCTCCTTCCACGGCTTGAAGGAGTAGCCCAGCGTGTACATGTCCGAGTCCGAGCGAATGCCCGGGTAGCGGAACAGGTCCCAGGTGCCCCCAAGGCGCTCCCGAGCCTCGAGGATCGCGTAGCTGCGCCCCGGGCAATTGGTTTGCAGATGAACGCCCGCGCCGACCCCGGAGAGACCGGCCCCGACGATCAGCACATCGAAATGTTCGAGCGGCGTCTCCATCGCTGCTCAGGAGTCTAACCGCCGGCTTCGCGGTGGCCTACGATGGACTTGTGCGCAGCCCTGAAGCGGCGACCGATTCCTCCGAGCGGCTGCGCGCGCTGATTCGCGACATCCCCGACTTCCCGCGGCCCGGGATCCTCTTCAAGGACATCACGCCCCTGCTGGCCGACCCACATGCCCTTGCGCTGGCGGTGCGCGGCCTGGCGGAGTACGCGCGCCCGCTGCGCGCCGACTGCGTCGTCGCCGCCGAGGCCCGCGGCTTCCTGCTCGGGCCGGCGCTCGCGCTGGAGCTCGGCGCGGGGTTCGTGCTGGCGCGCAAGCCCGGCAAGCTGCCGTACGAGACGATCAGCGCCGAGTACCTGCTCGAGTACGGCACCAACCAGCTCGAGCTGCACACCGACGCGATCGGGCGCGGCACGCGCGTGCTCGTCCACGACGACCTGCTCGCCACCGGCGGCACCGCGGTGGCGCTGTGCGAGCTGGTGGAGCAGCTCGGTGGAGAGGTCGTCGGCTGCGGATTCCTGGTCGAGCTGGCGTTTCTGCGGGGGCGCGAGCGGCTCGCGCGGCACGGGGCGCACGCGCTGCTGACGTACGAGGCGTGAGTCACCCCGGCGGGATGCCGAGATAGGGCAACGCGAAGTCCATGATCTGGCCGAACGCGGGGGCGGCGACCGTGCCACCGTAGATCGAGCCGCTCTGCGGTTCGTCGACGATCACCGCGCACAGCAGCTTCGGGTCGGATGCCGGCGCGAAGCCCATGAACGAGGCGACGTAGGCCGTTTCCGAGTATTCGCCGGTTGCCGGATTCACCTTGCTGGCGGTGCCGGTCTTGCCCGCGAGTTGATATCCGGGCACCGACACCTCGCTCGCCGTGCCCCCGGGCGCCAGCACCCCGCGCAGCATCTGGCGCACCTGCGCGGCGATGCTGGCGGACATTATGCGACGTCCCCGCGGCAGCTCGGTGGGGCGGCCGTTCACCGCCGCCACGACGTGCGGTGTGCGCAGGATGCCGCCGTTGGCGATCGCCGCGTACGCGCTGGCCATCTGAATCGGTGTCACCAGCTCGCCCTGCCCGATTGGCAGGTTGCCCATCGAGGAGCCCGAGTATTCGCTTGGATTCAGCACCTTCCCGATTTCCTCGCCCGGCAGATCCACTCCCGTCCGCGCCCCGAAGCCGAAACGGTGAACCCATTCGTTGAAGGTGTCTTCACCCTCCAGTTTGCCGATCGTGATCGCCCCCACGTTGCTCGACTGCGCGAGGATCTGCCCCGTGGTGAGCATCTCTTCCGGATGTTCCTCCGCGTCGTGGATCGTGCGGTTGGCGACCTGAATCTGATCGGGGATGTCGAAGTCGGTGTTGGGCGTTATCAATCCCTTCTGCAGCGCCCCCGACACCGCCACCACCTTGAAGGTCGATCCCGGTTCGTAGTTGAAGCTCACCGCCCTGTTCTCCAGCGCCGCTTCGAGCGCCGCCTTTGAGGTGGGGAGGTCGTTGAGGTTCAGTTGCGGCCAGCTCGCCATCGCGAGCACCGCCCCCGTGTCCGGCTGCATCACGATCGCCGTGGCGTCTTTGGGGTGAAACACCTTCCCCACAGCGTTCAACACGGCTTCGGTGCGCTGCTGGATGTTCGCGTCAACGGTCAGCCTCAGCTGCGCTCCCGGCACCTCGCGGCGAACGTCGGAGATCGAGATCGGCTGACCGTGAGCGTCGCTCACCACCCGCCGCTCGCCCGCCTTCCCCTGCAGGATCGCGTTGTCGGCGTACTGCAAGCCCGACAAGCCGCCCTGTTCGCCCATAATGCCCAGCGCCTGCGCCGCCAGCGTGTCGCGGGGATACACCTGGCGCATCGTCGGCGTGCCCGCCACCCCGGGGATGTTCAGCGCCAGCACCGCCTTCGCCCGCGCCGCCGGCAGCGCCTTTGCGAGGTACACGAAACCGCGCTGCTCGCTCAGCTCCCTCAGCACCGTCGCCTGCGAGCGCCCAACCAGCGGGGCCACCCGCTCGGCTGCGCTGAGCGGGTGCTTCACCAGGTAGGGGTCGGCCGAGATGTCCTCCGCCGGTTCGGAGATCGCCAGCACCGTCCCGTGGCGATCGGTGATCGTCCCCCGCTGCGCCGGCACTTCTTCGATCGTCACCTGCTGCGTGTTGGCGGCCCTGCGCAACGCCGCGCCGTGCAGCACCCCGAGGTACAGCGTGCGGCCCGCCGCGATCGTCAACAGCCCGAAGAACACCGCGAACAGCACCCCGATGCGCTTCTGCGTGCTCGCCACCGCGGCTCAGCCCCCCGGCGCCTGGGTACCTCCACCGGAGCCGAGCGACGCGCCCGCGGCTTCGGTGGAGTCGCCGGTCGCGGTCGGCGCAGCTTCCGCCGCCGGGGTAGGCGCTTGCGCAGCAGTCGTTTCGGGCGTGGTGGGCGCCTGTGTGGACGTCGCTTCGGTGCCCGTCGCTTCGGTGCCCGTCGCTTCGCCGCCGGTCGGGGTCGTGGAGGTCGGGTTCGCTGTCGCGCTGGTGGTGGCGCTCGAGCTCGGTTCGGCGCCTGCGGAGCCCGTGCTCGGTTCGGCGCCCGCGGAGCCCGTGCTCGTTTCTGCACTCGTTTCGGCGCCAACCGAGGTCGAGCCGGTCGTCTGCGTCTGGACCGGCTTGGCCAGCGCCGCCGCCGCCAGGCGGGCGTCGAGCGGGCCGCGCAGCGTGTCGAAATGCAGCACCGCCGGCGATGCCGGCACCATGCCCTTGGCGAGCGCCAGCCGTTCGGTGCGTTCTCCCGACGAGAGCGCCGAGTCTTCGGCGGAGAGCGCCGAGTTCTCCTGCTGCAGCAGCTGTGTGTGCTCGACGGCGCGGCCGATCCCCACGCCCAGCTTCACCACCCACAGCTGCATCCCGACGATGCCGATCAGCGCGAACGCAATCACAGCGATCCATGCACGTCCTCCGATCAGCCGATCGAGGAAACGATCGGGGAGGCGCAGACCGAGGCGGACTGGGAACTGCAGTCCTCCCCACCGCAAGCCCACCGACCCGGCGGAGCCCACCCCCTCCGCGCCCACCCATCCACGGCGAGCGGGACTCGTCGGGCCCGAGACCCGCCGCGGCCGCGGCGCCGGACGCGAGGGCTGGCGGGGACGGCCGTGGCGAGCGGGACGGCGCGGGCGGACGGCGGGGGCTGGCGCGGCGGCAGCTGTGGGGGGCGGGGTCACGTCGCGGCCCGCGGCTCGTCGGTATCGCCTTCTGAGCCCTCGAGCTTACGCGCGGCTCGCAGCCGCGCCGAGGAGGCGCGCGGGTTGTGGGCGAGCTCGCCCGCGGAGGGGACGATCGCGCGGCGCGTGAGCAGCGCCGCCTGCGGGGTGCGCCCGCACGCGCACACGGGCAGGTCGGGGGGGCAGATGCAACCCTGCGCGCGTGCGACCATGAAGCGCTTCACGCGGCGGTCCTCCAACGAGTGAAAGGAGATGCCGGCGAGCACTCCTCCCTCGCGCAGCAGCTCCCACGCCAGCGGCAGCGCGCGGTCGAGCTGGCCAAGCTCGTCGTTGACCGCGATCCGCAGCGCCTGGAACACACGCTTGGCGGGATGCCCCCCGGCGAAGCGCGCGGGGGCGGGGATCGCCGAGTTGACGATCTCCACCAGCTCCTGCGTCGTTTGAATCGAATCGGCGCCATCCCGTTCGCGGCGGCGCACGATCGCGCGGGCGATCGCGCCCGCGTGGCGCTCCTCGCCGAGCTCGCGCAGCATCCCCGCCAGCCGGCGCTGATCCCAGGTCGCGAGGATCTCGCGTGCGTCCAGCTCCTGCTCGGGGTCCATGCGCATGTCCAGGGGCGCGTCGTAGGAGTAGGAGAAGCCGCGCTCGCGCGTGTCCACCTGCATCGAGGACATACCGAGGTCGAAGTAGGCGATGTCCGCACGCAGCCCCTCTTCGGCGAGCAGCTCCAGCGCCTCGGCGTATCCGCCGCGGATGAAGCGCACCGCGCACGGCACCTCCTCGGCGAGCTCGGCGAAGCGCTCCTCGGCGACGGGGTCGCGGTCGATCGCCACCAGCGTCCCGCCCGCGCCCAGGCGCTGGGCGACCAGGCGCGCGTGTCCGCCGCCGCCGAAGGTGCAGTCGATCGCGACCTGGCCGGGCTGCGGGCTTGGAGGGTGGTGCGGCAGGCTCCAGGACGGCTGGCCGAAACGGGGATGCTGGCCGAACGGGGGATGCTGGCCGAACGGGGGATGCAAGCCGGAGGCGCGTGTCTCCCCGCTTCGATCGGGGCGGGTGGGGTCCTCTTCCCTAAACAAGACGTCGATCAACTCACCCGCGAGCACGGGGATGTGGACGGAGGGCATGTCAAGCAGGATGGTCGACACGCGCGGTGATCTCCGCGACGCCGCCCAGCAGCGTCGGTCGGTGCTCGTTCCAACGGTCGCGGTCCCACAGCTCCAGGCGATCCCCGGCGCCGACGACGACCACGTCCTTGCTTAGTGCCGCGTGCTCGGCGAGGAAGCCGGGGAGCATGATCCGCCCGGCGGAGTCGAGCTCGGCGTCCTGGGAGCTGCCGTAGAAGAAGCGCTCCAACTCGCTCAGGCGGGGCGAGAGCGGCGGCAGCTCGGCGAGCGCGCGCTCGGTGTAGCGCTCGTACTCCTGCGGGCGCCACACCCCCACGCACGGCTCGAGGTCGACGGGCATCGCCATCACCACTCCCTCCGCCAGCGTCGCGCGATAGCGGGCCGGCACCGTGAGGCGGTTCTTGGCGTCGAGCGTGTGGTCGTAGGTGCCACGGAAAGCCACTGGTGAGGGCTCCTGATCCAATCGTTGGAGCCGAGGTGGAGAGGTGGGAGGAGCCTCTCCACCTCGGCTCGTTCCCGGCAAGGTACCCCACTTTCCCCCACAACGCAACCCCAATTGCACATTTTCTCCCACTTGGCCATTCAAACACCCTTCGGATGGTCAAAAATGCCTGCATATCGTCGGTTTTCAAGGTGCCGCCCAAAGAGCCTTCGGAGCACACAAATACGCAAGCGTGGCTGCACCGGGCGAATTTGCCACGTAAGTTGCATGTGCGCGACGCGACTTGCGTGGACGCCGCCAGTAGGCATACGATCCCCACCATGAGGTCCACCTCGCGCAAAGAGGGCATCCCGTCGATCTCCGATCGGTCCCCAAACCATCTTCTTCGATCGACGATCCTGGCGACGCTTGCCGGCGTGGTCGCGCTGCTCGCCGCGGCGCTCGCCGGCTGCGGCTCCAGCCCGAGCGGGACGAGCGAGAGCCCCGCGACGGTGACGCCCACATCGGCGCCGCTGTACATCGAAGCGGTGGTGCGCCCCGAAGGAACGTTGAAGACCGACGCGACCGCGACCGCGCGCACGCTCACCGGCCGCCAGCATCCGTTCGAAGGCCTGCTTAAGCTGCTGGCGGGCCCCTCCGGCAAGACGCCGAACTACGCGCAGGAAGTCGAGCCGTGGCTGGGCACCCACGCGGGGGCATTCCTCAGCGCGGTGGCGCTCGACCACGCGGAGGGGTTGCTGGGCACCGAAACGCTCGAGAAGCTCCTCTCGGAAGGGTTCTCCGGCCTGGAAGCGGCCCTACTCGGGTCGAACGGCCTGCAGGCGGCACTCGGGACGAACTCTGCGCAGGGGGCATTGGTGCTGGACACAACCGACGTCGCCAAGGCGGAATCGTTCCTGGAAGGCCAGGCCCACAGCGCGGGCGCGCACACGACCAGCTATCGCGGCGTCACCTACCAGGTCTCCCCCGACGGAGTGGCTGAGGGGATCGTGCACAAGTTCGCCGTGATCGGCAGCGAAGCGGGGATCAAGAGCGTGATCGAAACGGCCGCCGGTGGCCCCTCGCTGGCACAGGCGAGCGCCTACTCGAAGCTCACCTCCACCGCCGAACATGGAGCCCTCGCCAACGCCTACCTGAGCCCGGAAGAGCTCGCGAGCGCGCTCAAGAGCGGCGGGAGCGGCGGCGGCGGCAACAGCGGTGGAAGCGCCAGCAGCAACGCGGAATCGATCCTGCCGTTGTTGGAAGGCCTGCTCGGGAACCCCGGTCAGGTGTACCTGTCGGCGATCCCGAGCGCAAACGAGGTGGCGCTCGACCTCGACACGCTGCCCTCGACATCGTCTGCCGGTGGCTCCGGCTCGAGCGGATCGGCGTCGGGCTCCACCGAAGCGAGTCCCGCCAACTCCGAACCGCTCGGCGAAAGCGGGGCGCAGGTGCTGCGTGGGCTTCCCGGCAACTCGTGGCTGGCGGTCGGCATCGGCGACCTCGGCAGTGCGCTCAGCAACGGTGCGCACGGTCTCAGCGCGCTCGCCTCGCTGGGCTCGGCGTTGAACATCGACGGCATCGACTTCGGCAAGCTGCTCGCGCCGCTGAGCTCGCGCTCGCTGAATGTGCAGCGCGACCTGCTCAGCTGGGCGGGCGCCACCGGACTGTATGTGAGCGGCAGCAGCGCGCTCGAGCTGCAGGCGGCGCTTGTCATCGCCTCAAAGGATCCGGCTCGCTCGCGTGCGGCGGTGGCACAGGTCGCGCAGGCCTACCGCGAAGCGGGCGGGCAGACCTCCCCCACCTCCGTGCCCGGTACCGAAACCGCGGTGACGGTCAAGCTACCGAGCTTCCCGCTGCAGTTGACGGTCGCAGCCGGACAGGGCAAGTTCGTCGCGGGGCTTGGCCCCGCCTCGATCAAGGAAGCGCTCAACCCCCAGAGCACGCTGGGGAGCGCTCCCTCCTACGGCGCCGCAGCGAGCACCCTCGGCGGGGGGATCGAGCCGAGTGCGCTGATCGAATTCCGCATACTCTCGGGGATCCTCGAATCGCTCGGGCTCAACCAGGCTCCCGGTTTCTCGGGCTTCGCTTCGGCGATCGCCCCACTCGACACCGTCACGGCCGGCGGCGGCGAGTCGCTGTCCAACGGGGTCAAGCGGGCGCGCGTCGTGATCGGCCTGTCCCCGTCGAGCGGGGAATCCGCGAGCGGCTAGTTGTCCTGCCCGGAGACCACCCGCTCACAACCTCCTAGGCAGGACACCTAGAGGGGGCACAGGCGGCCGAAGGCCGGCGAGCCGGGCCCCTCTTCCTTCAATCAGTCCTTTCGTGCCCGCTCACGCGCCTCGGGCGGATGAATCACCGATGTGGGGATGAATTGCCGATGTGGGCGTGGGGTGTGTGTAACTTTTCTAAAGCCGTGCGCAATCGCTATCGGGCTCTGAATTTTTTATAACAATCTCCCGCACCTTCTGCGCATACTATCGCTATACCGAGAACGTCACTGCTCATCAGGGTCTCGTCGGCGCCGTCTCGTGCGCGCCGGACACCGGATGGCCCTCGGTCTCGATGACCACGCGGCAGGGGCGCCTGCTGAGCAGGTAGAGCGCGGTCGGGCCGATGCGCCGCTCGCCGGCGGGGGCGTGGAGCGTCGACCAGTAGATCACGTCCGCCTCCAGCCGCCGGGCCTCCTCCACCAGCGCGGCGCCGGGGTTGCGGGTGCGGATCACGCGGGTGTGGATACGGATTCCGGCGCGACGCGCCTGGATGCGAGCGCTCTCCAGCACCGAGCGCCCGCAGACCTCCTGCGCCTCCAGGCCGGCATCAAGGGGGAGCTCCGGGGGGACGGGCAGCACGAAGACCCCATGGATGACCCCGCCCTTGCCGATCAGCTTGGCGGCGCGACCGATCGCGGCGGCGCTGATGTCGTCACCGAAGATCGGCACCAGCGCGGTGCGGTAGCCGGCGACCTCAGCCGACCGCCGCTGTCCGCCGGCGACCTCGGCCGACCGTCGCGGTCTGTGCTCGCTTGGGCGTGCCATCGACTTGGAGGGTATACGCGTCCATCGACCAACTCGGGGCCACCGACCAACCCCGGGCTGTCGCCCACTCCGGACAGCCGGCCGAGCCCGTGCCGCTCCCGCCATCCTGTGCAATCTCCCGTGCAGCACCCCCACAGGGGGAGGAACTCAGCTTATGATTCCGACGGCCCGGAGCCCGAACCTAAATCTCCCGGCATTTACGTCATGGACAAGACACGCCGCGGAAACTACAACTCGGGAGAGGACTTCGTCCTCGAATACGGGGAGCTGCGCTTCACCTTCAACGAGGAGGACTTCGCCGAGCGCTGCGAGCAGGCGGCCCTGAAGCTGGGGTTTGTGGGTGGCAGGCTCGGTGAGGATGAGCTGGAAGACCTCGTCAACCTGGCGGTCAACGGTGAGATCCTCGACCCTGCATCAGCTCTGGGAGAGCACGTCAACGAGTGCTGGCAGGAGCTGGTGGGGCCGGCCGAGCGCTCGCTGGTGCACTGGCTGCGCCGCCTGGTGTTCCGCGGCGCATGGCTGGATCAGCGCGTCAACGAGGGCGAGCTCGGGGTGGCGTTCGTCGAGGAGACGTGCAGCTTCGCCTACGTGCAGCCCACCGATCCGCGGTCGGCCCGCAGCGGCGAGCCGATCGAGCTTTCGCCCGAGCCCTCGTGGGCGCGGGTGGCGTACCTGCGCTGACGGGCAGACAAAGCTAGGCGGTAGAGATGCCTTCTTTCAGGCCTATACCACTTCACAAAATGAAGGGTTCTAGGCCCGAAAAGTACATACACAACCCCCGACGCCCACCCCACCACCCGGCGATTCATCCTCCCGGAGATACCCCACGCGCACGAGCCTGAAGCTAACCCGCCAGCGCCGAGGCGCGGGCCTTCGTGATCGCCGCCGCGCCGTCCTCGCCCACGAGCAGCTCGGGGCGCACGACCCCGCTGGCAGCCAGGTCGAGCGCCGGAATGCGCCCAGTGGAGGTAAGCGTGACGTCCAGCGCGATCACGGTGCTCTCGCCGCCGAGCGGTCGGGTGGCGGTGGCGATCAGCGTCAGCGAGCCACCCTCGACGAGGTTACGGGCGCCGGCGAGGATCCGCCGCGCGGTGTGCGGCGGAAGGCAGTCGAGCGAGTCGATCAGCACCACCACGTGCCCGCCGCGGGCGGCTACGCGCTTGGCGGTGTCCACCACGTGCTCCACGGTCTGTCCCTGCAGCTCGGCGGAGGCGCCGAGATCAAGTGCCGCGGCGGGCGCCACGGGCCCCTCACGCCAGGCGGCGATCTCCTCGGGACGGACGCCGCTGAGCACGAGCATCACCTCCAGGCCCTCACGACCGATTCGGGAGACACTCGCTTCGCTCGCGTCCCCGAATCGACCAGCATCCCCGTTTCGGCCAGCCAGCGCGCCAAGTAGGCGCCGTAGCGTCTCGGTCTTGCCGGAGCGGGCCTCGCCGACAATCGTTGCACGCGAGCCGCGGCCGATCGGCGTGAGCCATTCGATCGCCCCCAGCGTGGGATCCTGAGGGTCGAGCTCCAGGCGCTCGGAGGGGTAGGCGACCGCGAGATCCTCGTAGCGGGTGCCCTCCGCGACGGACTCCGCGGGGGCGCCGTTGATGGTGTCCACGCGCGCCAGCGAGGGGTAGCGCTCGGAGGAGCGCGGGGTGCGCACGGGGCCAGTCACGCGATCGCCGGAGACCAGTTCGCAGCGGCGCACCTGGGCGGCGGAGATGTAGACGTCCTCGTCGGATGCCTCCGGTGGCGAGACGCGCAGGAAGGCCGAGCCGTTGCCGAGCAGCTCGACGACACCCTCGGCGATGCGGTCCTCCGCACGCGGCGCGCGATCCCTCGCCCCCTTGGGCTGCTCCTCGCGCGTCGTCGCGCCCTCGGACTCACGCTCCTGATCGTCGCCGGCGCCCCTGGAGCGGCGTGAGCGGGTCGGGCGACGTCTGCGTGCGGCGCGGGTCTCGCGCCCCTCTCCCGCACCCTCCTCGCGTGAGCCCTCGGTGCTCGAGTCCCCCTTGTTCGAGTCCCCCCTGCTCAAGTCATCCTCGCCCGCTCCCTCCTCCTCCCCTACTCCCTCCTCCTCGACGCCTCCCCGGCCACCGTCGCCGGTGGGCTCGCCACCCGCGCGCCCACGACCCGAGCGCTCTCCAGCGGCACGGCCGCCGCGCGGGCGCCGGCCGCCGCCATCGCCACCTCCATCGCCATTCCCCGCTTCGGCGACCTCCCCGTCCCCCGCGCCGCCGCCCGAGCGCTCGAGGATCGCGTCGATCAGGTCGGCCTTGCGCAGTCTGCGAAACCCGTCGAGGCCGATCTGGTCGGCAATCGCATGCAGGTCGGCCAGCGGGCTCGCGTCAAGCTCAGAGCGCTCGAGTACGGTCATTGTGGGTCCCCTCTTCTTCGTACGTGGATTGGGTGGTTGGCGCCCGACCGCGTTGGACAGCGGCCGGCACCCGTCTATGCATCAGGCAGCTTACGGCATCCTGCGAACAGCCTCCGATGCCATCAAACTGCGCGACGCTCTCGTTGGTGTCTCAGTTCCTCGGGAAGCGCCAGATCCCTCTTCGCTGCGCACTCCCCGCCGAGCGCCGCACGCACCGTGAGGAAGTCGGCGGCGGCGACGACGTCGTGCACGCGGAAGATGTGCGCGCCGGCGTCGACGCCGTGGGCCAGCGCCGCGAGCGTGCCGGCGAGCCGCTCGCGCGGCGGACGACCGGTGAGCGCGCCGATGAAGTCCTTGCGCGAGATCGCCATCAGCAGCGGCAGTTCCAGTTCGTGCAGCCGCTCGACGTGGACGAGCAGCGCGATCGTCTGAGCGGGCGTCTTGGCGAAGTCGGGTCCGGGGTCGAGGATCAGCTGCTCGCGGGCGACCCCGGCCTCGAGCGCAACGGCGACCCGCTCCCGCAGAAAGTCGAGCACCTCGCCCACCACATCCGTGTAGAGGTCGGGGTCCTGCCGGCGCACACGGGGGGCGACGGCGGTGTGCATCACGACCAGCGCAGCCCCGCTCTCCGCACACACGGCGGCAAGCTCGGGGTCGCGCAAACCGCTGACGTCGTTGACGATCCGCGCCCCGGCGGCGATCGCGGCGCGGGCGACGGGGGGCTTGTAGGTGTCGATCGAGACCATCGGACGGCGCGGGCCCTCCCCCGCGAAAGGTCGAATCTGCTCATCACCGGCGGGCCGAATCTGGCCGCGCTCCAGCTCGGCGACGACGCGTTCGATCAGCGGCACCACACGCTCGATCTCCTCCGCCACCGGCACGGGCGGGCGCCCGGTGGTGGCCGACTCGCCGCCGATGTCGAGGATGTCGGCGCCGGCGGCGGCGTGCGCCAACGCCAACTCCACCCGCTGCTCGAGGCTCTCGTAGCGCCCGCCATCGCTGAAGGAGTCGGGCGAGGCGTTGACCACGCCCATGATTAGAGACCCGCTCGCCCCCCCGCGGAGCTCCAGCACACGATCGACAGCGCGTAGGCGGTAACGCCTCACCCCGCCTCAAATCCCTCCGCGCGAGCCTCCTGCGCAAAGCGCTCGATCTCCTCCGAGGTGCGCTGCGCGCTCCAGCCCAGCTCCCCCGCGAGCACGTCCGCGACCCGTCGCACGGGTCCAGGCGGTCCGTCCGCCCGCACCAGTGGCGGCGACCCACCCGCTGGCGCGCCGCCGGGTGACGGCCCGTCCGGCGGCAACCCCTCCGGTGGCCGTGGCCCGCCTGGCGACAAGCCGTCGAGCTCGTGCGCGGCCAGCAGCCACAGGCGCGTGCGGCGCAGCAGCACGTCGGCAACGCTGCGCGCCTGCTCACGACGGGCAGCGAGGGCGGCCTCGGCGAGCAGGTCAGGGAGTCCGGGCACGATCGGCTGGGCCAGCTCTCCGCGCTCGGCCGCGAGCGCGAGCACCTCGTGCGCGGCGTAGCCGTAGCGGGCCGCGAGCGCGGCGTATGACTCCTCGGGCACGCCCTCCACCCGCGGCAGCTCCTCCACCGCGACCGGCTGGCCGAGCGGAATCTCGTGCGTGCGGCAGGGCGCCTCGCGCGCGTCGCGCTCGACGAGGCGGTCGACGGTGAGCTTGGCCATCCGCCGCCAGGTGGTGAGCTTGCCCCCGGTGATCGTGATCATGCCGCTCGAGGTCTCGTACAGCTCGGCGCGGCGGGAGATGTCCACCGACTTCTTCGGGTCGCCGCCAGAGATCAGCGGCCGCACCCCGGCGTACGCGCCCGTCAGGTGGCGGGGGCCCAGGTCGGTGGCGAAGAAGGTGTTGACCGCGTCCAGCAGGTAGGCGACGTCCTCCACGGAGGGCCGCACGTGGGCGAGGTCGCCCTCGTAGTCGTTGTCGGTGGTGCCGACCAACGTGCGCCCCAGCCACGGCAAGGCGAAGATCGAGCGGCCCTCGCCGGCGGGCACGATCGCGCCGCCGACCAGCGGCAGGTCCTCGCGCGAGAGCGTGAGGTGGGTGCCGCGGCTGGGCCTGATGAATGGCACTTGCGCGCGCCCGCCTCGGGCGGGGTCATCCAAATCCGCCGCTTGCTGGAGCTCCTGGGGGCGCAGCTCGTCGGCCCACACGCCGGTGGCGTTGACGACGTTGGCGGCGCGCACGGCGAGCTCCCCGCCGCCCTCGAGGTCGCACGCGCGCACCCCGCACGCGCGGCCGCCGTCGTCTTCGAGCAGCCCGACGGCCGCCACGCGGTTGGCGCACACCGCCCCGAAGCGCTCGGCCTCGCCGAGCACGGTCAGCACCAGGCGCACGTCGTCGGTTTGGCAGTCGTAGAAGAGGTAGCCGCCCGTCGGCTCGCGGGGGACGAGCGCGGGCAGCAGCTCGAGCACCTCCTCACCCGAGATCATGCGGTGGCGTTCGGGGCTCCAGCCGTGTTCGGCCGCCTCCTCGGCCTCCCCGCCGCGGGCGACGGCACGCTCGGCGCGTCCGCGGCGCGGGCGCAGGCGACCACGATCGACGGACATCACGTCGTACAGGTTGAGCCCCACGCCCATCATGCGGTCGGGGCGGGCACCCTCGAAGGCGGGCACCACCAGCGGCAGCGGGCGCACGAGGTGCGGGGCGAGCGCCACCAGCAGCTGGCGCTCCAGCAGCGCCTCGCGCACCAAGCCGAGGTCGAAGTTCTGCAGGTAGCGCAACCCCCCGTGCACCAGCTTGCTGGAGCGGCTGGAGGTGCCAGAGGCGTAGTCGGCGCGCTCGATCAGCGCCACGGAGTAGCCACGCGTGGAGGCGTCAAGGGCAACGCCCGCGCCCGTGATGCCTCCGCCGATGACCACCACGTCGAACTCGCTGTCCGCGAGCGCCCGCACGGCCTGATCCCGCTCGACCACGACCGCCAGTCTGGCAGAGCGAGCGCGGGCGGCGTCCCGCCGAGGCCACTGGATGGGCCGCCCCCAGGAAGCGGGCCACCGCGGGGTCGGCGATGCGCAGATACACGCCGGGATAGCCGGCCTGGCCGCAGCCGTTGCCGAAGTCCACCAGCCCCACCAGCACGTCGCCGGCCGGCGACGAGCCATCGGCGGAGCCGGGCTCCACCAGCGGGCCACCGCTGTCGCCATAACAGGAGTCGGCATGCCCCTGCCCTTCGCCGGGCGCGCCACCGGCACACATCATCCGCGGCGTGATCGCCTGTTCGATCGACGCGTACGCTTCTTCGCACAGCGTTGCCGCGACGAGCGGCACGTGCGTCTTGCGCAGGCGCAGCGGGTAGCTCGGTGGGCCGCCCGGCTGGGGGTTGAGATCCCCCCAGCCGCTCACGATCGCCTGCACCGGCGCCGCCACTGCCCGGTTGGCAGACGCCGCTGTCGGCACCCCGGCGGTGCGCGCTTCGGCCAGCGCCCGATCGGACGCCAGCGGAGCGATCGCGCTGTGGCCATCCAGCGCCGGGGCGGCGGCGCTCCACAGCGGTCGCGCGAGCCGCAGCAGGCCGACGTTGTAGTCGCTGGCGGCGGGGTTGTAGGCAGGATCGACCGTCGCCGACACCACCTGGTCCCTGACGCTCCCGGGGTCGGTCGGTTCGAGGTAGGTCGAGCCGGCCAACACCTCGATTTCAGCCGGCGGGCTGTGCTGTCCGCGTTCGCCGAACAGGCAGTGCGCAGCCGTCGCCACGTGCGTGGCGTCGAGGATCACGCCGCCACAGAAGAAGCCCTTCGCGGGCGATCCGGCGCGCGGGTCGTACAGCGCCACTTGGAAGGGAAATTCCGTGATCGACGCGTCGCTGCCGTCGACGATGCTCGCAGCTGCAATCGGGCCGCCCCGGACCCGCATAGGACCACCCTGCGCGAGCGTCGAGCCGACCGTACCCACTCCCAAGACCCAAAGCACGGCCGCCCCCGCCCCCGCAGCGCAGACGCGCCACAGTGCGGAACCAAGACCGTTCATCCCTCTCAGTTGAGAGTAGAGTACATCCCCTAGAGATGCAACCCAAGCTACGGGGAAACACGTACATCCACCCGCGGGGGACGGCTGGAGGAGTTAGTGCTGCGGCTGGAGGAGCTAGAGCTGCGCCAGCTCAGCGGTGATCTCGCTGACGGCGGACTTGGCGTCGCCGAACAGCATCGCCGTCTTGGGATCGAAGTACAACTCGTTTTCGATCCCCGCAAAGCCGGGGTTCATCGAGCGCTTGATCACAATCACCGAGCGGCTGTCGGCCACTTCGAGGATCGGCATGCCGTAGATTGGCGAGGAGGGGGTGTTGTGGGCGGCCGGGTTGGTGACGTCGTTGGCGCCGATCACCAGCGACACGTCGGTGCGCTGGAACTCGGGATTGATGTCGTCCATCTCCTTGAGCTGGTCGTAGGGCACGTCGGCCTCCGCGAGCAGCACATTCATGTGCCCCGGCATCCGCCCCGCGACGGGGTGGATCGCGTATTTGACGTCCACCCCGCGCTGCTCCAGCTCGGAGGCCAGCTCGCGCACGGCGTGCTGAGCCTGCGCGACCGCCATCCCGTAGCCGGGCACGACCACCACGCGACTGGCGTAGGCGAGCTGGATCGCGGCATCGGCCGCGGTGGTGGAGCGCACCGTGCCCGCGTGCTCGCCCGCGCCCGAGGCGCCCTCGACGGCGCCGCCGCCACCGAAGCCGCCGGCGACGATCGCGGGGATCGAGCGGTTCATCGCCGTGGCCATCAGGTTGGTGAGGATCGTGCCGGAGGCGCCCACGATCATCCCCGCCACGATCAGCGCAGGGTTGTTGAGGGCCATCCCGGTCGCCGCCGCGGAGAGACCGGTGAAGGCGTTGAGCATCGAGATCACGACCGGCATGTCGGCGCCGCCGATCGGCAGCACCACGGCGTTGCCGAGCAGCGCCGCCACCACCAGCATCCCGATGAACAGCAGTTCGGAGTGCGCGCCGGCGACCAGGTCGATGCCGGCCGCGAGCGCGAGGACCAACAGCACGAGGTTGACCGCCTGCTGAGCGGAGCCGAATGAGATCGGCCGCCCGGGGATGATTTCCTGGAGCTTGCCGAAGGCGATGTTGGAGCCCCAGAAGGAGATCGAGCCGACGATCGCAGCGAACACCGAGAAGATCGCCACATAGGTCGGCGGCCCCCCGGCGCTGATCACGACGCTGCCCGTTTCGCCGGACAGATGGATCGTGTGCGAGCCGTAGGTTGAGCCATAGTGGCGGAACTCAACCCATGAGATCAACGCCACCGCGCCACCGCCGACGCCGTTGAACAGCGCCACCATCTGCGGCATCGCGGTCATCTTCACGTTGCGCGCCGCCGGCACCCCGACCGCCGTGCCGAGCGCCAGCCCGAGCGCGATCAGACCCCAGTTGCCCTCGCCCGGGTTGAGCAGCGTCGCGACCACCGCGATCGCCATCCCCACCGCGGCGGTGCGGTTGCCGCGCACCGCGCTCGTCGGGCCGGAGAGCCCGCGCAGGCCCTGGATGAAGAGCGCGAAGGCGACGATGTAGAGGACGTAGATGAAGCTTTCGCTCTGCAGGAAGGTGGTCGCGAGGGGGGCGTGGATCATGACGAGCCTCCCCCCTCTTCTTTGCCGTCGGTCCCGGAGCCCGTTCCGGCAGCACCGCTTCCGCCGCCGCTCCTACCGGCCGCGCCGCCGGCTCCGCTCCCACCGGCTCCCGAGCTCGCCCCGCCGCCCGGCTCGACCTCGGCCTTGGCCGGCGGCTTGGGCTTGGACTTGAACATCTCCAGCATCCGGTCGGTGACCAAAAAGCCGCCGACGACGTTGATCGTGCCGAACGCGACGGCTATCACCAGCAGCCCCTTGCTCAAGACGTCCAGGCCGGGGAGGCCGAGCAGCAGCAGGCCGCCGAGCAGCACGATCCCGTGAATCGCGTTGGTGCCCGACATCAGCGGCGTGTGCAGCGTGTTGGGCACCTTGGAGATCACGACGAAGCCGATGAAGCCGGCGAGCACGAGGATCGCGAGGTTGGTGGTGAGGATGGAGGCGAGAATCATTGCGAGGAGCCTCCCGCCGGCGCCGTCTGCCCAGAGCTCGCGCCGCCGTCGTCCTTGTCACTCGCCCCACCCTCGCCGCTGGGCAACCCGCCCTCGGCGGCCTCCACCGCGGCCCGCGCCCCCGCGTGCACGATTTCGCCCTCGCGCACGATACAGGCGCCCTTGACGATCTCGTCCTCGAAGTCCAGCTTCAAAGCGCCATCCTCACCCACGAGCAGCTCCAGCAGCGCGAGCACGTTGCGCGCGAACAGCGCCGAGGCGTGCTCGGGTAGCGTCGCGGGGAGGTTGAGCGGGGCGAGGATGGACACGTCGTGGCGCACCACCGTCTGCCCCGGCTCGGTCAACTCGCAGTTGCCGCCCGCCTCCCCCGCGAGGTCGACGACCACCGAGCCCGGGCGCATCCCCAGCACCGCCTCCTCGGTCACCAGCTTGGGCGCGGGGCGGCCGGGCACCAGCGCGGTGGTGATGACCACGTCGAAGCCCTTGATCGCGTCGGTCAAAGCCTGCTGCTGACGGGCGCGCTCCTGCTCGGTGAGCTCGCGTGCGTAGCCCCCCTCGCCGCTGGCCTCGAGGCCGAGGTCCAGCCACTGCGCGCCCAGCGAGCGCACCTGCTCGGCCACCTCGGGGCGCACGTCGTAGCCGGTCGTGCGCGCCCCCAGCCGTTTGGCGGTGGCGATCGCCTGCAGGCCCGCCACGCCGGCCCCCAGCACGAGCACCTTGGCCGGCGGGATCGTGCCGGCGGCGGTCATCAGCATCGGGTAGAAGCGCCCCATCTGCTCGGCCCCCAGCAGCGCCGCACGGTAGCCCGCGACGTTGGACTGCGAGGAGAGCGCGTCCATCGACTGCGCGCGGGAGATCCGCGGAATCGCCTCCATCGCGAGCGCCGTCGCCTTCGCGTCCGCGAGCGCGCGCGTGCAGGCGGGGCTGGTGAGCGGCGCGAGGAAGCCGATCAGCAGCGAGCTCGCCCCCAACAGCCCGATCTCCTGCGCAGTGGGCGGGGAGATCGTGACCACCGCGTCGGCGCGCCACACCTCGGCGGCGTCGTCGGTCAACTCGGCGCCGGCGTCGACGAAGGCGCTGTCGGGCAACAACGCGTCGGCGCCCGCGCCGCGCTGCACGAGAACCTCCAGTCCTCTGGTCTTCAGCTTGGCGACCACCTCGGGCACGAGCGCCACCCGGTGCTCGCCCGCCGCGGTCTCCTTCGGAACGCCAACCCGCATCGAGGTGCGAGAACGTATCCGATCGCGCGGACGGGCGCCACCCCGGTGGACCATCTGCCAAACTCCGAGTGCGTATGACGGTCAATCTCACCCGCATCTACACCAAGCTCGGAGACGCTGGCGAGACCCATCTCGGGGACATGAGTCGTGTCTCCAAGCTGCACCCCCGCGTGGAGGCATACGGCACCGTCGATGAGCTCAACTCGGTGCTGGGCGTGGCGCTCCTGCAACCACTGCCGGCCCACATCGCGACATGGCTGCGCCGTATGCAGAACGATCTGCTCGACCTCGGCGCCGACCTCTCGGTGCCCACGGGCGGCGATCGCGAGCGGCTGCGGATCACCGCGGAGTACACGCAGTGGCTGGAGCAGGCGTGCGACGAGGTCAACGCAACGCTGCCCCCGCTGCGCTCGTTCGTGATCCCCGGAGGCACGGCCGCGGCGGCCCACCTGCATATCTGCCGCACGGTGTGCCGCCGGGCGGAGCGGCGCGTGCTCGCGGTGGAGGACGCCAACCCCGAGACAGTGCGCTACCTCAACCGCCTCTCCGACCTGCTGTTCATCCTCGCTCGCGCGGTCAACGAGCAGGACGCGGGCGCCGAGCCGCTGTGGGATCCCGGCGCGCACGAGGCCGCGACGGCATCCGAGCAGCCGTAGGCGGCTCACATAGAGCGACGGCGCAGCACCGGCCCCGGGCGATCCCAGGTCGGGCCCATCGCCGCAATCGTGAGCGACACGCACAGCGCCGCCAGCAGGTAGCCGCCGAGCACGTCGGAGGGCATGTGCCAGGCGAGGATCAGCAGCGAGCAGCCGACCGCCACGGCGAACGCGCAGCCGAGCGCGGCGACCAGGGGGCGCAGCCGGTGGGGGGTGACGAGCAGCGCGCACAGCACCAGCGTCATCGCCGCGGTGGCGTGGCCGCTCGGCCAGGAGGCCGGGCCGACCCACACCCAGCCGACGCTGTCGTGGGGGTGGGCGAGCAGCGGCTTGAGCAGCTCGGCGAGACCGGGCGCGGCGGGCAGCAAGACCGCCACCGCGAGCGCCACTCGCGGGCGCCGGCGCAGCAGCGCGACGGCGACGATCAGCAGCGCCCAGGCGGTGTAGAGCAGCGGGTCGAGCAGGTGCAGCAGGTGGTTTGCGAGCGTGTCCACGCGGGGACGCTGGAGCTTGGTGAAGTCGTTGAGCGCGATCGCGTCGCGCAGGTGGATCGCGGGGACGAGCTCGGCGAGCGCCCACGTGAGGGCCATTGCGAGCACGCAGAGGAGGGCGGCCCACAGCGCCCAGGCAATACTCGGCTGGGGGGCGCGGTCAACGCGATCGCGCATCGGCCCCCGTCCTCACCCGATCGGGAAGGGCGCGCGAGCGAGCGCGGTGAGCGCTTGAGCGGTGACCCACACCGGCGTTTGGGTGCCGGTGCGCGAGTAGCGCACGCTGCCGTTGGGAGCGACGAGGCTCTGCAGGTAGCCGAGCGGAGAGCGGCTGCCACGAAGGTGGATAGCTTCGACGTTGCGCCCCGTCGCGGTGAGGCCCTGCACGGCCCACGAAGTGGACTGCGCGTTGGATTCGCCTCCCGGCTGCTCGGGGAAGCCGCCGTCGAGGTTCTGCGTGCGCAGCAGGAACGCCACCGCGTGTTCGACGCCGGCGCCGCTGTGGATGCCCGCGTCGACAAGCGCCTGCAGCGCTGCGGCGGTGTCGTCCACGTCGCTGGAGCCTCCTCGCACGTCGAAGTTGAAGCCGCCGTCGGTGTCCTGCTGGCGTGCGATCCAGGCGCCCGCGGCGCGCACTGCGGGATCGCTCGGCGGGCGCCCGGCGGCGCGCAGCGCGAAGACGGCGAACGCGGTGAGGTTGACCTGGTGGGAGAAGGAGCCGTCACCGTCGCGGTAGCGCAGCACCCCCGCCAGCAGGTTCCTGCCCGCGAGCGAGGTCACCGGGGCGCCGCAGGCGCGCAGCGCGAGCATCGTGCGCTCGTAGTCGCCGGCGCCTTCGAGCGTGCCGGCGTGCGCGCGGAGCGCATCGAGCACGGTGTGCCCGTCGCGGCGCACGCTCTGAGGGTTGCGCCCGGCGGCGGCGAGGCCGATCGCCGCCCACGCGGTGTACAGCTCGCTGGAGGGCTGCCCCGCCGCGCTGCCCCAGCCCCCGTCGGGGTTCTGCGCGGAGGTGAGGTAGGAGATCTCGCGGGAGACACTCGCGCGCGCAGCGGAGGCGGAGGATGCATGCGCCGGGAGAGCGCCCATCGCCACGAAGATGATCGCCACCGCAGCCCCAGCGGGCTCCCAGCGGATGTCCATGCGGGAGCGCACGCGCGCCAGCACTCGCGCGAGCTCGGGAGCGAAAGCGAGGCCGAAGAGGAAGGAGGCGACGACGTCGGTGACGTCGAAAGGCAGCGCGGCGCCCGCGACGAGCAGGAACGCCGCAGGAGTGTGGGTGGCGCCGAGCGTCCAGGTGTACACGTTCATGATCTCCTTTGCAAAGAGCGCTGAGCCGGCACAGGCGAATGCCAGTGGAACACGTCCGAGGCGCCTGCCCGAGAGCCGCCCGAGCGCGGCGCCGATCAGGCCGACCAGCCCCCAGACGGCCATCTGCCAGGGCGTGTAGGAGCCCTGGCCGAGCATCAGGTTGGAGGCGAGCATCCCCACCGCCCCCACGCTGAACCCCGGCAGAGGGCCGAGCGCGTAGCCGACGACCAGCGCGATCGCGGTGATCGGCTTGACGTCGGGCAGCGCCACGAAGGCGTCGCGGCCGAGCGCCGCGACCGCCGCCAGGGTCGCCACGACGGCCACCATCCGCGCGGAGGGCCGCGCGCGCTCGTACGCCAGCCAGCCCGCGAGCAGCACGAGCCCGACGAGCGTGAAGGAGGCGAGCGGCCAACTCATCCTGCCAGCTCCAAGACGCCACGCACCTGCCCAGCGCGCTCGGCGAGCAGCTCCGCCCCCTGCTCGGGCGCCAGCGCGCCCCCGGCGCCGCCGAGGATGCGGGCGGTTTCGGTGGCGAAGTACCAACCGCCGGCGAGCAGCTCCGCGCAGGGGCCGTCGGCGATCACGCGGCCGTCCGCGAGCAGCACCGCGCGCTCGGCACAGGCGCAGGCGAACTCGGGGTCGTGCGTGGCCACGATCACCGCTTGACCGTGCGTGGCGCGGCGGCGCAGCTCCCGCGCCAGCTCGCTCTTCGCGAGGCGGTCCATGCCGCGCGTGGGCTCGTCGAGCGCCAGCACCGCGGGCGGGTCCTCCCCGTCGGTGACGATCGCCAGCGCCAGCCGCTGGCGCTCCCCGCCGGAGAGGTCGCGGGGGTTGCGCTCGGAGAGCTCGGCGAGGCCGGCGAGCGCGAGCGCGCGCGGGGAGGCTTCGCGGGAGACGCGCTCGTGCATGAAGTAGTCGCCGGGGTTCTGCAGCAGCAGCGCGACGCGCCCACCGCGCTCGATCCGCCCGCGGGTGGGCTCGAGCAGCCCGGCGGCGTGGCGCAGCAGCGTGGACTTGCCGGCGCCGTTGCGCCCCATCAGCGCGACGCTTTCGCCCGGCTCCAGGCGCAGGTCGGCGCCGCGCAGGATCGCGGGGCCGCGGTGGAGCTCGTGCCACACGCCCCGCAGTCGCAGCGCCGGGGCGATGCGCACGGGCGAGCGGGCGGGCGCAGGTGCGGGCGGAGATGCGGGGGGACTGCCGGAGAGAGGCGCCCCCTGCCTGCGGTTGCCCATGTTTACATGAAGGACGGCAGGGGGCGCGGCGGAGGATACAGACTCCGACGACAACAGGCAGCGACGCCGCAGCGCGGCACGCGCCTGCTTGACGCCGACTGGCGGAGGGGCGAATCCCGCCAGCGCGAACAAGCGCGCGCCGGGGGTCTGCAGCGCGGGCTCCTCGCGAATCGCCCACTCCAGGAACGAGTCCGGAGAGCCGTCGTGCGCGAGGCGCCCGTCGCGCAGCGCGAGCACGCGGTCGGCGGAGGGCAGGCAGCGCTCCAGACGGTGCTCGGCGAGCAGGACGGTGACGTCCCACTCCTGGTTGAGGCGGCGCAGCAGCCCGATCAGCTCGTCGCCGGCGACGGGGTCAAGCTGCGAGGTCGGCTCGTCGAGCAGCAGCACGGGCGGGCGGCCGGAGAGCGCGGCGCCGAGCGCGACCCGCTGGGCCTCGCCGCCAGAGAGCGTGTGCGTGGGACGGTCGAGCAGGTGGTCGATGCCGAGCGCGAGCGCCACCTCCTCGACCCCGCGCGCGACCGCGGCGGCGGTGTGGCCGCGACTCTCGAGCGCCAGCGCGAGCTCGGCGCGCACGGAGCTCATCACGAGCTGGCTCTCGGGGTCTTGAAAGAGCGCGCCGGCGAGCGTCCCAAGGCGCGCGGGCCCATGCTCGCGGGTATCGAGCCCGGCGAGCCGCACGCGCCCCGCAAAGCCGCCCCCGTGAAAGTGCGGCACGAGACCACACGCGGCGCGCAACAGCGTGGACTTGCCGTGCCCGGAGAGACCAGCGAGCAGGCAGAACTCGCCCGCGGCGACCTCGAAGCTGACGTCATCAAGCGCGGGACGCCGGGCGTCGGGGTAGTGGTAGGTGACGTTGTGGAAGGAGAGGGCACTCATTTGGGAGCATCCGCGCGGGTTGGTGGTCTTCCCGACGTGGTGGGCGTGGGGCATCGTGCCCCACGACGGGGCGTCCAGTGGGCACTCACAGCTCGATCCCCCGGCGATCTGCGAACGGCAGCAGGATCGCGAGCACAAGCGCCGCGCAGAGCGCGAACAGACCGAGGCTGACGGGGGCGTGCACCAGCGGGTAGGCGGTGAACGACGCAACGCCACCCAACCGCGCGAGCAGCGCGAGACCGAGGATCGCCGCCGCCGAGGCGGAGAAGGCGAGGTCGTGGCGCGACCAGGGCCGCGACAGCCGCGGTGCGCGGGGGGCGGCGGCGAAGCCGCGCAGCTCGAGCGTCGCGGCAACGTCCATCGCGCGGTCGAGCGAGCCAGTCAGCATCGCGCCGATCAGCGCAACGCGCGCGCGCGCGCCGCTGGCCCATCCAAGGTCGGTATGACTATCCGGCCGCGTGCGCTGCGCCTCGGCGATCCGCTGGGCGTCGGCGGCGAGCACGGGGATCATGCGCACCGCCAGCGAGGCGGTGAGCGCGGGGCGGAAGGAGAGGCGGCGGCAGATCCGCAGCAGTGCGTCGGGGTCGATGCAGAGGCTGCAGAGCGCGGTGATCAGGATCAGGACCGTGACCTTCAGCGCGATCACGGCGCCGTACACGAGTGCCTCGACCGTCAGGTCGCCCTGCCCGAAGGGGCCCAGATCGCCGAGGCGGGCGAAGACGGTGAGGCCGTCGCGGGAGACGATCACGTTGACCAGCACGATCGGCACCGCCACGATCGCCGCAGTGCGCAGCGAGGGCAGCAGCGCGCGGCCCACCCCCGCCCCCCAGCCGGCGGCGAGCACCGCGAGCGCGAGCGCTGCCAGGCCCACGGGGTGGTAGAGCAGCAGCGCGGCAGTCAGCAGCGCGAACCCCCATAGCGCGGCGACCCCCGCACGCGCGGCATGCAGCGGGCTCGCCAGGGGGCGGTAGAGGACGAGTAGGCCGGCGCGGTTCATCATGAGCTGAGCGCGAGTGTGCGCATGTGCTTTTCGGGCCCGAACCCTTCATTTTGTGAAGTGGTAGGGGCCGTTGGTGGTATCTCAGTTTGGGGGTATACCTCCAACTGGACCTGTGAAGCAGCGGCCAGATGACAGCTATGAGAGGTCCAGTAGCTGGTAGGGGTGCGTTTGGATGACATATCTACCCCCCCGCCGATTCCCCACCACCGGGCTGGGGCAACGCCAGCAGGCCACCGGTTGCTGTGATGGCGAGGGCGAAGCGATCGTGCAGCGCCGCTTCGCCGAGGTGGCTCGCGGCGAGCTGCACGCCCGCGGCGTCGGTGCCGGTGATCAGCCACTCCGGGTCCTGTTCGGTGTAGCGGGTGGCGGCAATCAGCCCGGCGCTGCCGGTGAGCGTGCGCACGGTGGCGCCCTGCGCATCGAGCAGCGCGATGCTCTGACCGGAGGCGGCGGGGCGCGCGTACACCCCACTCGCGGCGGGGCCATGTTCGAGCGTCCGCGCGCCGGGGTCGCCGCTCACCTGTGACCACGTGCCGACGAGCAGCCGCAGCGTGTCGGGCTCCTCCCCGGCCGGCCCCAGCGCGGCGAGCGCGGAGGTGATACCGGCCGCGCGCAGGTGGGCAGTGACGGTGCGGCAGATGCGGCCGGTTGGTGAGGCGCATTCCACGCGCACCGGCAGCCGCAGCCCTTCGACCCCGTTGAGGAAGGGCTCGGGGAAGGAGCCGACGACGGCCGGCACTTCCTCGGTTTGGCTCCAGTCGTGCAGGTCCCACCACACGCGGTCTCCCGGGTGCACGTCGGTGTCCGCCGAGCCCTTGGGGGCCTGCACGCCGTTGACGTAGTAGAACCAGTCGATCGGCTGCCCCCCTTCGTGCCCGCCGGCGTGGCCGTCGATGCTCTCCACGAAGCCTCCGCCGTAGCGAGTGGCGACGGTCGCGTTGCGCAGCAGCAGGCTCATCACCGTCGCTTCGCCGTGGGTACGGGGAGCGCGCAGGGAGAGCAGCGAATCGGCCCCGAAACCGCGCGTCACGTCCAGCCGCACGCCGCTGGGCGTCGGCCCGGCGCCGAGGCCACAGCCGGCGAGGGGTAGGGCGGCCAGCACGCCGAGCGGGATACGCCACCGCCCGCCACGCCACACCAGACGACCCATGCTGCCCAGCCCACCGCGGGCGATACGACCGGCGTACTGCCTACCTGACATGGAAGACGACCCGCGAGCTGCCGCGGTCGAGCGGGGCGTGATCGCCCGCCGAGTCGGTCGCCGCGATGTCAAGCACGTAGCGCCCCGGGGGCAGGCGCGAGGGCAGCAGGTAGGAGAAGGAGTCGCCGCCCGAGGCCACCCCGAAGAAGCTGCCTCGACCGCAGCGGACGTGCTCGAAGCGCTCGCGGGAGCCATTGTAGGCCCAGCAGCGCCCACGGTAGGAGCGGCGCAGCCGCAGCGAGATCGAGGTGACGGACGCATGCGCGCTGACGGTCCCAGCAAGCACCCGTGGGCCCTTCGCGCGCGGGTAGACGTGGCCTTCGTGGATGCCGGTTACGTCGGCGACCACCGCGTAGGGACCGGTGTAGGGGGCGCTCTCGGCGAAGACGCCACCGCCGGAACTGCTGCCGGACATCGGGAGCGCGCTGCCGGGCGGGCGCGGGGTGCCGCATTCGCCGTCGTCGCCGGTGTGCGCACAGACGAGCGCTTCCCCGGGGACCGCCAGCGGGTCTTCGCCGCTGGCGCCGGTGGCGCGCAGCGTGTAGGGCTCGTCGCCGGGGAAGGTCAGCGTCGCCTTGCCTTCGAAGTTCGTGGTCGTGCTGGAGCCCCAGCCCCCGACGTTGACGAACGCAGCGGGTGCGCGTTCGCCCTTGGTGTTGTAGGACACGACCGTGACGCTTGTCGGCTGACCCACTTCGACGATGGAGGGCGCTTCGATGCCAAGCACGTGGGTCAAGCTGGACTGTGATGGACATTCGCCAAAACATTCAGGAAAGAACAGAACCTGTCCCCTGGGTTCGAGCTCGGATTCGCAGATACCCGCAGACGCTTCGCGGTTGTTCAGCCAGAAGTTCCAGTAGGAAGACGCTGGCGGCGGGGTTGTACCCTCAATCGTTTCCACCAGGTAGCCGTTGGCTTCGCCTTCATACCACTTGCCTGCCCAATCACCCGAGGTGGCAAGCTGCAGCGCACCGGCCGCGCTTGTACCCGAGCACGAGTGCGTTGGCTCTCCGTCATTGACCACCGGCGTCGTGGTCGTGGTTACCTCGGTGGGCGGGATCAGCGCCGCGTAGCTGGGAGCCGGGCCAAGCACCCTGACGGTGACCGTGGCCGGCGCACCAGCCAGCGCGGAGGGCGCGGCGAGAGCCGCGGTGGCAAGGAGCACGAACAGCGCGGCAGCGAGCAGCACGCCGCCGGCGGAGACCGAGCGGCCGTGACCGGGCGCCAGCCAGACACGACGAGAGACGATAAGCATGAGCCACCCCTTTCCACGAGGGCTTGTGGGCTTGCGGTCAGGGGCAGGTCTCCTGGCTTCCGGGCCTACCCTTCGCGCCTTCCCGATGGCTGGAGGCCGATCAGTGGCTTTACGCTCAGACGCGCGTAGCGGGGGCATCCCCGGTCACAGTGGCGGGTCCGCGCCGGACTCTCACCGGCTTCCCTCAACCACCGACCGTATGAATGCAACTGATACTACCGCCCGCCGGGTCAGATCGCCCCCAGCTCGCTGTCCACGTCGGCCAGCGCCGCGCGGGCAACGGCGTCGAGCGTGGGGCTCTCGACCAGCAGCCGCCGCGCGTGGTCGAGGTCGTCGGAGCGGCCGAAGGTGAGCGCCGCGACGAGACGCCCATCTCGCAGATACCAAGTCGTGAAGCTGCCCTCATCAAGCGAGCCGCGCACGATCTCCTCGTCCCACTCCCTTGCCGGGCCGACGTACTCGAGCTCGCCCCAATCGCCAAGCACCGAGAAGAAGTAGGGCACGGTCTCGTGCGGGACGTCGCGGCCGAGCATGTTCAGGGCGGCGGTCTTGCCGTGGTTGAAGGCGACGTCCCAGTGCTCGATCCGCACCGGCCCCCCGTGCAGCGGCGAGTCGTACTCGCAGATGTCGCCCGCCGCGAACACCCCGGGCACCGAGGTCTCAAGGCGCGAGGAGCAGCGCACACCGCCGCCCTCCCCCAGCTTCAGCCCCGCCCCGCGCGCGAGCTGCACGTCGGGGGCGACGCCGGCGCCGATCACGACGAGCTCCGCGGGCAGCTCCAGGCCGCCCTTCGTCACGACCTTCGCCACGCGACCGTCGCCCTCGAAGCGCTCGAGCTCGTCACGGCCGTGGACGGTAACGCCATGCTCTTCCAGCAGCTCCTGGAAGAAGCGGCCGGCCGCGGGGCCGAAGCCGCGTTCGAGCGTGATCTCCTCCTGCATCACGATCGTGCAGCGCTTGCCCAGCATGGTCAGCGAGGCGGCGACCTCGCAGCCGATGTAGGAGCCGCCGATCAGCACCACCCGCTCGGCGTCGGCCGCGTCGGCGCGGATCGCGTCGGCGTTGCCGAGCGTGCGCAGGTAGTGGATGCCATCCAGCTCGCACCCCGGCACGTTCAGCCGCCGCACGTTCGCCCCGGTGGCGAGCAGCGCCTGGCCAAACTCGAGCTCCTCCTTGGTCGAGAGCTTGGCGGTGCGCGCCTCCAGGTCGAGCGCGGTGACGCTAGTGCGGGTGAGCAGCTCAACCTCCTGCTCTCCCCACCACGCCTGCGGGCGAAAGAACGCCTCGCTGCGCTCCTCCGCCCCGCGCAGGTAGCCCTTCGAGCAGTTGGGGCGGTTGTACGGCGGGTCGGGCTCGCGCCCCACCACCAGCACCGACCCCCCGGCGCCCTCCTCGCGCAGCCAGCGCGCGCAATTCGCGCTCGCCAATCCGCCGCCGATCAGCAGGTAGTCGACTTTGCGGGATGCCATGCAGTTACATTACGCAAAAGCCGGGACGCGCAAAGTCAGAGCCGAGGCTGCCCCAGCCGCTCGCTGCTCGGCTGGATCGCTGTCGTGATACAGCAGCCATGCCTCCAGCAGCCCCTCCGCGAGCTCGTCCAACGTCGCCCCGGACGCGAACAGCCCCGGGCAGCTCGGCACCTCCGCCCACAGCGAACCGCCCTCCTCGTGAACCAGTGCCTGTATCTCGGTCTGCTCTTCCAAGAACCCCAACCTTCGTCTGATGCTCTTCATCATAGACCTGCCTCTCTCAGAATCGCCGAAGTCAATCCGCGGCCATAGTCTCCACCCCGGTGTTTCGGCAGGGTGATCGGCCGATGTCCCGGCTTGCTCATCTTCACCACGTGCTTGCCGCCGCGCGTTGCACGCCAGCCATGATCTTCCAGTAGCTTCATGGCCGACTTCTGATTCAGCAGTACCCGCCTGCTCACGACGGCATCACAACCCCGGCGGGTGACGTACCGACCAGTGCGCCCAGGTGGGGATGTGGTCGAGGATCCGCCAGCGCGGACCGTTTTCGCCGCGGTTGGGGCCGACGTCGGTGCCGTTGTGGCTGGTGTCCAGGCGCAGGCCAGCGAGCACGATGAAGACATGATCGGTGGGGTAGGTGGTCGCGTAGATCGTCACCCACCGTCCCGACCCGGGTGCACCCCAGTTCACATAGTCTTGAGCCAGCGGGTTGTCGCGCACGACTTCCGCGAGCGGGCGCACGGCGGAGCGGTAGAGCACGTAGTTGACGGTGCTCGAGCAGTCCTCGTCGGGCGCCCCCAGCGGGTTGGGGTGGCCGTCGGGGCCGTATGGGAGGTTCTGCAACTCGTTGCCGGCCACCACCATCGCCTGCACCGCCGCCGGCACGCCCGCGGGCACCAGCGCGAGGTGGCCATCGCCCGCGGAGAGCACCGCGCGTTCGCCTGAGATGAAGCGCACCGGCGTCGTGGTCTCGCTCGCCAGACGCGTGTCGGCACCTTCGACCCCGGCGCCTCCCACGCCAGCACCTTCCACGCCACCTCCCACCCCAGCACCTCCCACGCCGGCGCCTCCCACGCCAGCGCCTTCCGGCGACGCCGACGGGGCGCTGTACCTGGCCGCCCAGCTCTCGACCTCTTCTACATACCAGCCGGCGTGGTTGTACGCATAGATCGCCTCGCGGTAGTTCCCCGGCGCGCCCGACGCGCGCAGGTAGTTGGCGGCCCCGAAAATCGCGTCCACCGGGTTCCAGCGGTCGGGTGGGCCTTCGCCTTCGGCGTCCACCCCGTACTTCGCCCACGTCGATGCGAGGAACTGCATCGGCCCGCCCGCACCCGCCGTGTTGACGGCGCCCTCCTGTGTGCACGAGGCGGCGGGGTCGCGCCCGTGGTCGCACTCGACCTTGCCGATTCCCGCGAGGATCGCCCAATCGAGGCCGTAGCGCGCCGCCGCTCGCAGGTAGAGGCGCAGGTATTCGGGCGGGATTTCCGTGCGCGCCAACGCCGACACGCCGTAGCCCTCGGCATCCTCTTCGGCGGCGCCCGTTTCGCCGGCGAACGCGGTCGAGCGTCCACCGAGCGTCGCGGTCACGACGCCGAGCGTGAGCGTCACCGCGAGCGCGGCCGCGCCCGCGAGCACCGCGAGCGCCGGTCGGGGGATCTGCTGCGCGCCAACCATCAGCCCCCCAGCTGGCGTTTGCGTCGCCGCGCGACCTCATGGGCGTCGCGCATCACTGGGGACTCGAAGCCGCCGCCAGGGCGCCGTGGCAGATCGGGGCGGGATGCATGGTGGGGTGGGACATCGCGGGGGCGCTCGCGACGCGAGGGGCGATCTCGGGAGCGCGGGGCGGCGTGGCCGCTCTCACGCAGGCGCTGATCGAGCGCGCGGTCGAAATCCCTGTCGGCGCGGCGGCGCTCGCGGCGCCCCGGCGAGCGCTCGCCGGCCGCGGCAACGGCGCCTGCCGCGACGCTCAGCTCGCGGCGCAGCGCCAGTTCGCGATCAATCTCCAGGCGCGCCTCGCGCTGGGTGCGGGGGTGCAGTTGCTCGTACTGCTCACGGCTGTACCCGACGATCCCCGCCAGCCCGCCGTAGTCGCGCTGCGCTCCGCCAGCGCCGGCGTCCCCGCTCGCGCCGCCCCCCGCACCTCGTCCCGCGCGCGCCGGTGGCAGCGCGGCCTGGGCGTCCAGCCACTCGCTGCGCTCGCGCAGCTGCTCGGCGGTGTGGGCGCGGCCGGTGTGAAGTTGCGCGCGCTCGCCGTCGGCGGCGGTGTGCCGCGCCTCGTTCAGCGCCTGCTGCCCGCGCTCGACCTCGCCCTCGATACGCTTCGCGCGGTGATCGAGACGCGCGGCGCGGCGAGTGTCGCCGGTGGCCGCCGCCTGCGCCTGCTCGCCGCGTATGCGCTGCAGGCGGGTGCGCTTGGCGGAGAGCTCGCTCTGAGCCTCCGAGCCCGGCGCCGCGTGGGCGCTGGCCGCCGCGTGCTCGCGCTCCAACATCTGCGTCACCTGTTCGTCCGCGGTCGCCCGCGCGCGCTCGCGGCCGATCCGCTCCAACGTGCGACGACGCTCGACCGATGGCGCCGGACGGGAGAGCTTGCTGCGCATCCAGCGCGCGCCCTGCAGGACGGTGCGCGGCCCCTCCAGCTGCTGCTTCATGCGCTGAAGCAGCGAGCGGTGGCGCTCGCTCGTCGCGCGGTGCTCGCCGGCGATGAAGCCGAGCACCTGGTGGCGCTGGCCGTGGGCGCCCCACCACAGCACCGCGACGAGCAGCCAGCGCGTCCACCAGCCGAGCGCTTCGAGGCCAATCAATGTGCGCGTCATCAGCAGTACCACGCCGAGTAGGAAGGTGAAGATCAGCTTCGAGCAGACAGCGCCCACCAGGCGCGTCCCCCACATCCGGAACGCGGCGCGGCCGCCGTCGCCGAGCGCCGGCGCGAGCACCGCTGCCGGCGCTAGCAGCAGGTAGAACAGGCTGAGGATCTCGGCGCCCAGCAGGTGCAGCGCGATGAAGCCGAGCAGCCTGATCATTCCCACCGCCCCCACCACGACCAGCAGCAGCCCGGCGATGCGGGGCGTCGTCGCGCCCTGCGTGCGGAACTCCGCCTCCGCCGCAGTCGGCCCGCGGCATTCGGTGGCACTTTCGCCGCCCCCGCACAGCACGCGCAGCAGCGAGCCGGGCATGTCGATCGAGTTGCGCGCCGCCTCGTTGGCGGGCAGCGCGAGGAACACTTCCCCGTTGGTGCGCGCCGCGCGCATCAGCGTGGCGGTGCGCGAATGCGAGCCCACAGAGGCACGCGGCGCTTCGCTTTCAAGCCTTTCGCAGAGCGCCGGCTCCCGTTCGCCCGCTTCGCATTTCGCGGTGGGTGTCGCGCAAACCCCCGGTCTGTCCGAGCGGTTTTAGACCATTCTGGGTATGCCCCAGAACTTTCTTGAGTGTGATCGTGAGCAGGTGTTTTTGATGCCGCCGGACCCGCGGGATTGGCTACCGGAGGGTCATTTGGCGTGGTTCGTGTTGGCGTCGGTTGCTGAGATGGATCTCGCGGTGTTCTATGGCTCCTACCGCCAGGATGGGTGGGGCCGCGCGGCGTTCGAGCCTTCGATGATGGTGGCGCTGCTTTTGTATGCCTATGCGCGGGGTGAGCGATCCTCAAGGGGGATCGAGCGTCGCTGCGTGGAGGACGTCGCCTACCGGGTGATAGCTGCTCAGCAGACACCCGATCACGCGACGATCGCGCGGTTTCGCGTGCGCCACGAGGAAGCCTTGGCGGGCCTGTTCAGCGAGGTGCTGGGGCTCTGTCGGGAGTCGGGGCTCGTGAAGGTGGGGCTGATCGCGATCGACGGCACGAAGGTTCATGCAAACGCCTCGCATCACTCAAACCTCGACTACGAGCAGCTCGCCCGCGAGATCCTGAAGGAGGCGGGCGAGGTCGACGCTTGCGAGGATGAGCTCTATGGGCAGGAGCGCGGCGATGAGCTGCCTGAGCACCTGAGAACCCACGAGGGCCGACGCGCTGCGCTGCGCGAAGCCAAGGAGAAGCTCGCGCGGGAGCGTGCAGGCAGAGACAACACGAAGGTGAAGGTGCCTGACACGCAATCGCGGAGTGTGAAGCTCGTGCTTGATCCCGAGGTGATCGTCGCCCGGATGCACGGGCGTCAGGGGTGGGTGCGCGAGGCGCGCCACCAGCTGGATGAGCATCGCCGACTGGCGGCCGATCCGATCCCGCGCTCGCGCTCGGAGCGCCTGCTTGAGTGCGAGCGTCGCCTACAGGAGAACCTGCGCGTTGAGCGCGAGGCCAACGAGGCCTACGAGCATCACCGTGCGACTGCCGTGACCAAGGACGGCCGGCGGTTCGGAGCGCGCCCGAACCCCTACGTCGCGCCGGAGGTGCCACCGGGGAAGATCAACGTGACCGATCTCGATTCACGCAACGTCAAGACGCCGCGCAGCTACACCCAGGGTTACAACGTGCAGGCCGCCGTGAATGAGCATCAGATCGTCTTGGCGGCTGAGGTCACGCTCACCTCACCAGACTTCGGGCAGCTCGAGCCGATGGTCAAGGCCACCCGGCGCGAGCTAGTGCAGATCGGTGTGAGCGAGGCGCCTGGGGTCGCCCTCGCGGACAGCGGCTACTGGCATGAGCAGCAGATGGACCGCGTCGTGAACATGGGCACCCAGGTCTTGATCCCGCCCGATGCCGGCAAGCGCGACACACCGCGCCGCGGCTGGGATGGTGGCCGCTACGCCTTTATGCGCACTGTGCTCGCCGGTGACCACGGCGGCGGGCTTTACCGAAAACGCAAGGCGATGGTCGAGCCCGTTTTCGCTCAAACCAAGCACAACCGGCGCATCAACCAGTTCCAACGGCGAGGCAGATCCGCCGCACGCTCGGAATGGCGGCTAATCACCGCGACACACAACCTGCTCAAGCTCCACAAGCACCACCTAGCCGCCCAAGCCGCCTGAAACGCCACCCGGGCCGCACCGACGCCCGACCAGGTCCCCAGAACCCGACACCTACAGAGACCACAGTCATTGCCGCTGGCGCTCACCCATCCCCACGGCAACTTTACGCGACACCCACCGCGATGTGGGGACGCGTGAGCAGCGCGAGACCGGCGGCGCGCAACCGTGGTTCCAGGCGTGCGGGGTTCTCGCACCAGCTGACGTTGCCGAACTCCAGGTAGCACCAGGGCGCGCCGACCGCCGCCCCGAACAGCCCTCCCATGCTCTGCGCGAGTGTCCGCGAGGCGTGGGCGGGGCTGCCCTGCACGACCGCTCCCAGCGTCCCCGCGCTGGCGTCGTCCACCCACCGTCCGAGCGCGCCGACGGTGCCGGCGGGATCGGCGATCACCCACAGCCCGCCCGCCATCATCGCCAGCATCAGCGCGCTCTGGCCGAGCGTCTCCGCGACGCGGCGGCGCACGAGGCCGTTGTAGGCCGCCGCCAGCGAGGCGAGCGCCAGCGCCAGCACCAGCCACGGGCCGGTGAACGAGGCTTGCGTCGCACGCAGCGAACGCTCCAGCTCGCCGAGCACGGAGCTGTCCAGCAGGTCGAGCGCGAAGCACCACTCCAACGCCACGACCAGCGCGTGCACGACCCATACGAGGCCCATCCACACCGGCTCGACCAGGTAGTCCTGCAGCAGCGTCTGGCTCGAGACGCCGAGCAGGCCGGTGTCGATGTGGACGTCCAGCCCGTAGTCGCCGGTGGGTGCGCCCGCCGCCTCGAAGCCCGAGGTCTCGCAGTTGCGCCTGCCGGCCGCCGGCAGTTCCGCGGGCGCCCCGCAGAGGGGGCTGCCGAGCCCGTTTTGCACGAGCGGATCGCCGCTGCTCGGGGGCGCCGAGGCCGAGGCGTCGCTGCCCGCGACGGCGCCTTCGCCGAGGCCGGCGCCCGGCGCCGAGCGCGACCCGCCGATCAAGGGCGGAGCGCTGGGGGCGTGCGGCGCGGGGGCGTGCGCGGCCAGCGCCGGAGCTGCGAAGAGCGCCACCGCAAATGTGGTGAGCGCTGCCGTCGCGGCTCTCATCGCGCCCGCCCGGGCGTGGTCGAGAAGGCGCGCAGCAGCGAGGGCACCACCACATCGACCTGGATCGCCTCGATGCGCCCGTGGTGGTCGCGCAGCAGGCAGCGGCCGGCATCGAGCTCCAGCAGCGTCTGGCGCATCCGCCGGTCCTCCGGGTCGAGGCCGAGCAGCGCCAGGGCGCGGCGCGCCTCCGCGTCGGAGCGCATCCCGAACACGAACGTCGCGCCGAGCAGGTTCTCGATCGACTCGCGCTCGCCCAGCAGCGTGTCGCTGACGAGCTGCGTGGAGATGATCGGCACGGCCAGCTCGGAGCGGCCCATGCGCTGCAGCGACACCAGCAGCGTGCGGCCGATCGGGTCGCCCAGCAGCCGCCACCCCTCGTCAAATGACAATGCGATAATGCATAACCCCATGACCCGCAACAGCCTCAGCCTCGACGCCTACGTCCGCGTATCGAAGGTCCGCGGACGCAGCGGCGCGAGCTTCATCTCCCCCGAGGTGCAGCGCGAGCAGATCGAGCGCTGGGCCAGGGCCCACGGGCACACGCTCACCTGGCACGAGCCGGAGCTCGACGTATCCGGCGGCAGCATGAGCCGCCCGATCTTCGACCAGATCATGGAGCGGGTCAGGACCGGCCAGAGCGACGGTGTGATCGTCGCCAAGCTCGACCGCTTCGCCCGCACGCTCGTCGGCGCGCTGAGCACCCTCGAAGAGTTCGAGCGCCACGGCGCGGTGCTGGTCAGCGTCGCGGAGAACCTCGACCTCTCGACGCCCATCGGCAAGGCGTTCCTGCGCATCCTGCTCGTGTTCGCCGAGCTGGAGCGCGATCGCATCTCAGAGAACTGGGGGACCGCCACCGACAACGCGGTCGCCCGCGGCGTCCACATCGCGAAGTTCACGCCCGTCGGCTACGGGAAGGGTGCGGACAAGCGCCTCACCCCGAGCGCCGAGGCCCCCGCGATCCGCGAGGCGTTCCTGATGCGCGGCGCCCACATGACACGCACCGAGATCGCCCGCCGGCTCGACGAGCTCGCGCCGCGCCCCAATGGCGGACGGTGGACGACCGCCAAAGTGGAGCGCGTCATCAAAAACCGCGTCTACATGGGCGAGGCCTACCGCGGCAAGGCGGTCAACCCCGACGCCCACCCGGCGATCGTGAGCGTCGCGGAGTGGCAGGCCGCCAACCTCGCACCGGTGCGGGCATCGCACCGCAGCAGCAAACCGAACCTGCTCGGCGGGATCGCCCGCTGCGCCGGCTGCCGTTACGTGCTCGCGCCCCAGGTCTACGGCTGGGGCAAGACCAACCCGACGCAGGCCTACCGCTGCCGCGAGGTCCATGGAGCAGGCGCCTGCCCGGAGCCCGCCAGCATCCCCCGGGGCACGCTCGACCGCTACGTCGAGACCGTCTGGCGCGAGCAGATGACCCACCAAGCGCTCGCGGTCAGGCAGGACACCGACGCACTCCAGGCCGCGGCGGCGGCGCTCACAGCGGCAGAAGAGGAGCTCGCGACGTTCGCCTCGGACCTCACTGCACGCCGCGTGCTCGGCGACACCTACCACGCCGCCCTTGAAGCACGCGCCGCGGCCGTCAACCACGCCCAGGCCGATCTACAGCGAGCCGCCGTGTCGGCGCCGAGCGCAGAGGCGGTGGAGCGTTACGCGGATCTACCGATCGAGGAGCGCAAGCGCATCCTCGGCAGTTCGATCGACGCCGTGATCGTCAAGCGCGGCAGTATCCGAGACCCGATCGAGGATCGCGTCACGATTCTCTGGCGGGGCGAAGGGCCGGACGACCTCCCCCGCCGCGGCCGCGACAACGGCCCCATCAGACCGTACGTCCCCTAGCGGCACGAGCGCCACACCGGGGTGGCGCTCCCGCGTGACCTGCGCGAACGTCTCGAGCGCCGCCAGCACCGCGGCACGCGGCATCGGTGGAACCTTCAGCGTTGTGGTCGTCGCACTCGCCATCTCCCTCTACTCCGACGCCCTCCTCGGGAGGGGACGCGTAGAGGCAATCGATCAGCCGCGCAGGGTGAGCAGCTAGAATTGCGCCATGGCGACACGCGAAGAATTGCATCAAGAGCTCGATGCGCTTCCCGACAGGCAGGTCCCGAAGGCGCGAATCGTCGTGGATGAGACCGAGCCGGATGTGGTCGGGCTGCCCGAGGGCTGGGGTGAGACGTTGACCGGCGAGCCGATGCCCAACGTCGTCGCCGCCGTGCACCGCGTGCGCGACGAGCACTGAGTGTGCTCGTCGTCGACGCGAGCCTCGTCGTAGAGGTCCTGCTGGAGCGGCTCGGCGTGCAGGCGCTGGCGACGCTGGGGGATGAGCAGCTGGTGGCCCCGTGGCTGCTGTGGAGCGAGGTCCCCGCGGCGCTCAGCGCGATGGTGTTCCGCCGCGATATATCCCGCGAGCTCGGGGAGGCGGCAATCGGGCGCCTGGATGACATCGACATCGAACCCCGCCATCCCGACGACCTGGTCGATCGAGCGTGGCAGATCGCCAAGAAGAATGGGTGGGCCAAGACCTACGAACGCGGAGTACCTCGCTCTCGCCGAGCTTCTCTGCTGCCGCCTGGTGACCATCGATGGCCCGCTCTGGCGTCGCAGCCGGCACCTCAGCTTTGTGGTCACCCCAAGTGAACTGCTGCCCAACGCCGACGATCCGGAGAAGAACCCCGAGGCTTGAGCTCCTGTCCATCGGTTGTCGCCGCTCCGCTATGAGCCTCGCGGTGCGGAGCTTCCAATTGCAGAGCCAGCGGCCCCCGGCCACGAAGGAGCAGCTGCCCGCCCTTCCCGGAGAGATTGGCGGCCCTGGATTCGCCGGCGGAAAGGATCACGGAGACCAGATCCGCTGGCGCGGCCCGTCCCACCTGCGCCGCGGGCCTGGCGCGCTTCTTGACCTCGCACCCCCAACGTCGGGTGCACGAGGTCAAGAAGCAACCAGGGATGAGACGGGGAGTTGAGGGAGAGGAATGAAGGAAGAGAAAGGACGAATCCAGGGGTGGGAGTAAGGGAAGAAGGGCAGGAGGAAGGGAGGAAGGAGAGGAGAAGGAAGAGAAGACAAAGAGAGGCAAGAAAGGCGGGAGGCAGATCGGCAACAACAAGCCGGGGGAACGAAGACGACGGGCATACGTGGACCGGAAGAAGCCTGCGAGGAGACGACGCGGGCGATCAGCAACGCGTGTTCGAGGGATCATTCACGCGAATCGGTGCGCTAACAGGCGTATTGGCGCGGGACGAAGCGTAAGCGTCAACCCAGCGCAAAAGACAAGTTACCGTCGATCGTCCGCCGCGCCCCAACCAGGCTGGCGCCTGGTTGGGGGCCCCGAACGCGGCGGAGCGCAGTCCCCCGGCCCCCGCCGCGCGCAGCTTGGCACACCCTGTCAACCCACAAGGGGTGTGACAGGGTGTGCAACGGGAGCCGGGCCGGGGGCCGGCCGACTGCTCGATCGACGATTGAGTCAGCGGGTCAAACCGAGCCAGGTTTTTCGATCCGCAAGCACGTCTACCCTGGGGCGCAGCAAGAGCCTGACTGTGGGTACGCTAAATCACCTCATCGAAGCTGAAGATCTTCAGCCGCTCGCGCTCGGCGCCCATCAGGTGCATCGCGAACATCGCGATCAGCCGCACGATCTGCTCCCCCACGCGCTCGGCTTGGGAGTGCTCGGAACGCGCCGTGCCCGGCTCGGGGGCGGGGAGGTCGCGGATCGGCAGGTAGGTGACCTGGCGGTGGCCAACCGGCGGCAGCCGCACCTCGGGGTCGGCAAAGCCGAGCTGCGTCAACCCGGAGCGGGCGTAGACCTCCAGCGTCTTGGCGACCTGAATGTCGATCTCGTCCCCTTGGCGCAGTGCACGCACGACCTCCAGACAGGTGGCCGTGGTGCGCGCGCGGCGCAGAACTCGGTCCACGGCGCCCACCACCGCGGTCTCCCAGGCGGGCTCGGCACGGAGAGGCAGAAGGTCGCGCAGAAACGACACGGCGGTGTCCTGGCGCAGGTGCTCGGGCGCGACGCGCAGCGGGTCGAGCACCCCGCGCAGCGCGGGGTCGGGGCGCAGCGTGATGCACTCCACGTGCGGGGCAACCTGCTCCAGGAGATGGAAGCGGTGGTCGCCCTTGGGGTCGCAGTCGATCACGCGGGCCCCTTGCAGGAAGGCCTCGTACTTGAGCTTCTGGTCGAGCGTGGTCTTGCCCGAGCCGAGCGCGCCGACGCTGAGGATCGTGGCGTTGCGGTCGCTGTCGGAGCCCTCGCGCAGGCTCAGGCGCACCGGTCGCGCCGAGCCGGTGAGCGTGTGGCCGAGATAGAAGCCGCTTGCCGAACCGGCCTCGTGCGTGGCGGTGGGCATCATCGCCGCGACCTGTTCGGCGGTGAGCGTGTCGTCGTAGCCCGCCACGCGCGTGCGCTGCCCGGGGAGGTGCTGGCAGAAGAGGGCAAGCTGATCGCCCAGCGGCCGGTGCAGGCGGATCTCCCCATACGCGCGCCGGCACATCTCCACGCGCTCCTCCAGCTCATCCTCCGCGCGCGCGGCGAGCGCGATCGCGAGCGTCGCGCGCAGCAGCGGCGGGCGGCTGGAGGACTGCAGGTGGGCGAGCAGGTCACGCGCCTCCTGCGTGCGCCGGTAGCCGAGGTCGGTGGCGCCCTGCTCGCCGTCGGACTCGGCGCGCAGGATCTGGTCGGCGTCCTGGATGCGCCGCCGCGCGATCCGCAGCGCCAGCTCGTTGGGCAGGAAGCGGGCGTTGAGAGAGAGGTCCACTCCGAACGGGAGCGACTCCACCGGCGCGAACATCAGCTCCGCGCGCGCCCCCGGGAAGCGCACCAGCTCGGGCAGCGCCCCGACCACGAGCTGCGCCTGCCAGCACACCCCGAGCTCGGACTCGATCCGCAGCGCCCGCGGGCGGTGCTCCACCCAGCCGTCCATCCAGCGCAGCACGTCGCCCTCCAGCGGCGCCAGGACGGCCTCGCCGTTACGCTCGAACACAAGCGCACGCGGCTCGTGCAGGCCATCCACGAGCGGCTCGCCGAGCTCGCGGCAGAAGGCACGGCGCACCAGCCACTGCAGCTCCGCCCCGGTGGCAGGGCGGGCGTCGAGGTAGTCGGCAAGGCGCGCGTGCGCCTGGTCGGCCCGCACCCGCGCTCGCTCCAGCTCGGTGGCGCGCAGCAGGCGGCGGTCGCGCGGGAGCAGGCCGCGTCGCAGCGCCCCGAGCCACTCGCGCGGGTGGCGCTCCGCCGCGCGCGAGACGTAGGAGGCGACGTCGCGCTCCGGGTCGCGCAGGCTCACCAGGAAGAACAGCGCCGGTCGCCGCGCGTCGAGCTCCTCCAGGCGCTGCACGTGCGCGGCCACATAGCGCATGAGGTCACGCGAATCCCCTGCCATCTCCTCCGCGTAGCCGGCGACCTCCCAGCGTCGGCTGACGCGCACGAGCTGGATGTCGGCGGCCACCGCCTCCAGCGCGCCGAGCAGCGCGAGGAAGCGCTCGCGCTTGCCGTCCTCAGAGAGCCACTCGTACGAGCTGGTGGGCACCGCGAATGCGGCCCAGCCGTCGTCAAGGTTTGTACCAAACACAAGGTTGCCGTACACGAGGCTGATCGGTGGGCGCACGTTCGCTACCGGGTCCCACGGGCGCTCGGGACGCGGGCCCGAACCCGCAGCTCGGCGCCGCGATCGAGCACGAGCACCTGCCTGTTGGCAGTCATGCGCACCGCGCCGGGCCCGCTGTAGCGCAGGCGGCGCGGGCTCGTGTCGGAGCCGTCGGGGAGCATCAGCAGCTCCTCCGGGCGCCACACCTGGCCAGGAGCCGTGCCGAGCCGATCGGGGGACGCACCGAGCGACCCACCCGCCGGCAGCAGGCCTGCGAGCTGATGGGGTCCCAAAAGATGACGCAACAGTGCGGCGGCGGCGAGGTGAAACGGCCGGCCCTCCACGCGGATCAACGTGAGCAGCGCCGCGAGCCCCGCCGGCAGGAGCAGATCGCGCACGTACCACGGCAGCGCCCGCACCGCCGCTCCCATCAGCGGCAACGTGCCGGCAAGCGCCAGGCAGGCGAGGATCGCCAGGCAGTAGACGACCCCGCGCACCGGCACCCCGCCGGGATTGAGCCGCAGCCGGTCGACGCGGTAGATGCGCCGCTCGAGGTCGAACACGGCGCGGTAGGAGCGGATCTCGATACTCACGCCCGGAGCTCTATGGTCATGGCAGGGATCGCCGCGAGCACCCGTGGATCTCCGCGCTCACGAGCCGAACAGCGAGTTGACGGTGTCCTGCAGCACGTTGATGCCCGCGGGCGTGGCGAGCAGCACCGCCACGATCCCGACCGCGAACACGCCCGCGGCCTCCTTGAAGTCGCGGCGGAACGCCAGCACGGTCCCGGCCACCGCGAACGCCAGCCCGATCAGGCTCATCGCCACCTTGCGCCCCGTGCTCCCCGCCTTGCTGGCGGCCGCTTCGAGCGTGCTGCCCTCGGAAGACCCGCCCCCACCGGAGCCGCCCGATCCGTAGCCGGCTCCGGGCACGGAGGAGGAGCGGACCGCGGCGCGCGCGGCGATCGGCGCCAGTCCGAGGAGGGCACAGATGAGCACAACGCCCATCAGCAAGGACATACCGGCGCTGGGGCGGATAGCGAGCGATCGGGGGATGCGGAGGGTCTGCATGTGACTGCTCTCCTTTGGTTAGGTGTCGGGGTCCATCTGAATGGCGGAGATCTCCCAGCGGCCCTGGACGCGGAGGACGTCGAGTTCGTAGGCGAGCGTGTATGAGACGCCGCGCTGGTCTTGGGCCTGCACGAGCGCGAGCACCGCGCCCGCGCCGGGCGCCCACTGCAGGCCCTGCAGTGACTGCAGCGCGAGCTCGATGCCCGGCAGCGAGACGCGCGCGCCGGGGGCGAGGTCGGCGGCCAGCTCGGAGGGCGAGCCAGCGAGGTAGTTGCGCAGCGCGCGTTCCACCACGGCGCTCAGTTCGGGGTCGCTCACTTCGCGCGGGCGCCCACCGGCGTCGGTTTGCGCAGGGCCGGAAGCGGGAGACCCGACGAACGCGGGGTAGCCCGCCAGCGCGAGCGCGCCCCCGGGCTTGTGCACAACGCTGACCGTGAGGTAGAGGAGCCCCGCCGTGTCGGTTTGGGCGGCAACCGTGTAAACGATCTCCCCCGGCAGCGGGAAGCGCTGCTGAACAACCTGCGCCCACTGCACCCGCTGCTCTCCGCTCGCGGGCGGTTGCAGCCCGGCGTCGGCGTCGATCCCCGACCCCACGAACGGCGCGAGTGCTCGTTCGCGGACTTCCGGGTGCTGCGCTTCCCATGTGAGGTAGGCGCGCGCGAACAGCGTCGCGAAGCCCTCCGCCGCGAGATCCTCGGCTGCCGGACGCCGCAGCAGCGCCGCCGGCAGCGCGGTGCGCGGGGGGTCGAGCGCGAAGCGCGCGCTCGCCAGCGCCCCCGCCAGCGCGAGCGCGTAGACCACATACCGGGGCAGCCCCCGCGCGAGCCGGATCTGCCACAGCGGCCGCCTCCCGATCGTCACGGTGGCGCGGGGGTGGTCGTCCGCGAGTTCGGGGTGTGGCAACGCGCCGCTCATCGCCGCTCGAACCCGAATTCCGAGCCCGCCCCACCGGCGGCAGGCGTTGCCGCGGTTGCAGTCGTGGCGGTTGCTTTGGCGCTCACCGTTACAGCGCTTGCCGGCATCGAGACCGGCGTTCCCGCTGGAGGCGGTGGCTGTGGAGGGAGATATGGGTGTGTTGGGATCGGCGGCCGACCGGCAGGGAGCGATCGGCGCTCGGTGGCGCGTCGCACCGGCACAGATGCCCGCCGGGTGCGCTTGCGAGGACGTTCGCCAAGCGGCCGGATACTCGACCTAGCGGCAACGATCTCCTCCGGCGAGCCTCTTCGAGCCGCGATTCTTCCGGCGAATCCGCGATTGCTCTCCGGTTTGGATCGGGTCGCATTCAACGCAACCACGCCAATGACCGCCGTGACCACTGAGGTGAGCGCCGCGAGCGCCGCGAGACGTCCCCATCGCCTCGGTTCGCGTTGCGGACTTTGACCGAGTAGGGCGAACTCGGGCTCGGCCTCGACCTGCCAATCCTCGGCGGCGAGGAACTCCTCCTCGGAGTAGATGCGGTACGCCTGCCGCGGCGCCGAGCGCAGAAGCGTCACGCGCAATGCCCCCGCCTCGGGATCCAGGCCCGGGCCGTCGGCGACCACGGGACCCACGCCACGCAGGCTCTTGGCGGTCGCGGACTCAGAGGATTCCAGCTCCGTGGGGGCGCCACGCGAGCGGCCGAGGGCCAGAGTGGGGAGATACCCGGCCCCCGGCCGCGTGCGCGCGGATGGGCATCGCCGCGAGGTCGTGCCTGCGACCGACCTGTGGCGTCCCAGGGGACGCGCCTATGGGGGTAGTGAGGGATGTTCATAGGTGGGTCCCTATTTCCCTGTTCCGACCCTGCCCCTAAGGTGGGACAGCGCCCGAGAATCGGCGCCCCGGCTCATCGCTCCACGGCAGTCGGGACCCGCAGACGGGAATGGACGCCCTCAAGCCATTCGGCAGGCGCGCGCCGACCGGGCCCGGAAGCAACCCCCACGGCTCGTCGTAGATCAGGCGCACGGGGGCGCTGGGCGACCCTGCGGTACATCTCGAAGGACCACCCGAAGCGGTGGCAGAGCTCGGCGCGGGGATCGCGAGCACCACCCGGCAGGCGAGCACCGGCCGCTGGTCGAGCGTCACACACCTACCAGTTTGATCATCTGTGCCGCGCCCCAACTGTTCGGGACGCGGCACCTAACCAGTAATCAGCTACTATCCACCTGATGCGACGACCTACATTATGCCTTTCCCTTCAACATGAAGCGAAGGAGCCAACCCGTCTCTGACCAATCCATCGTATTTCCCTAGTTCTTTAGGTGCGAATTCAATTTTCACCGTACACGTTTTCCCCGGCGCGACAGCAGCGGTACAATTGTTGGTCCAATTCAAGCCGTTCATTCCGTTTACTCTTGGCCTCCACTGAAAGGAGACCAGGCTCGGTATCCAGTTTGCTGCGCCTTCATTTTTATACGTAAATGTCTGTTCTTCTTTCTGGTTGTTGATTTTGAGTTCTTTGAATTTAAACTGACTCGTAGGCGTGATCACGATAGGCGAATTGATGATTTTGGTGCTCACCTTAGGAAACATTTCCATTGAGCCTTCAATCGCCGACCCGATGAAGCCTTTGCCTTCTTTTTCGGTTATGCTTGTCTCCGTTTCCAACTTGCTTGCAGCTTCCCCTTCGAAGTGCGTATCCTTCTGCACCCCTTTACCTTCGCCTTTTTCAAAGTCCACTGAGAAGTGTTCGCCGGGGGCCACGGATTTTTCGACCGGAGTAATCGATCCGATGACGGAGCCCTCTATTGACACCTTTACTTTCATCGTTGCGTGAGTACATTCGAATTCAGCAAATAAGTTGTTTGGGTTGCCTTCTCTACCGCGTTCAGGTTCGAAACGAATACCGACCTTGTTTTCAGTTTTATTGAGATAACCGAGTCTTCCAAAGAGGTAGTGGCCCTTGACTTCCTCTTTGCCGGCTCCAGCGCTCTGGCATTCGTAGGTTGTTCCGACAATCACTGCCGTGCATCCTTTGAAGACTGGCAGGTAGTCCACCGCTTCACTTGCGCCTTCGATTTCACCTGCAGCAGTCATGCCTTCACATTTGACTTCTTCGCCTTTTGTGGTTTCGAGCTTCAGTGCACCGCCTTTGCTCGAGAGAGTCTCGGCTTTCGTTTCGCTTGAGAATTCGAAAACCGGTTCTGCCGCCGACGCCGCCGCGGCGGCGATCGCGCACGCCGCGAGGACAACGGTGAGACATGGGCCGAACAGCTTGATGTGTCGCATTATTCCTCCTGTATAATCCAGTATTAGATCCGACGAGGCTCTTTAGCCGCGCGCTCGGCGCTTGTCAAGGCCGCCTCCTCGCCTCAATGTGGCGGACACACATCGCCGTCTGTACGTGTCTCTGACTCTGGCAGCTCAGCCCACCCACGGCTCTGCCTCCACCAGCCGCCCCAGGCGCGCGCGGGCGCGCTGGGCGACCTTGCGGTACTTCTCGAAGGACCAGCCGAAGCGGTGGCAGAACTCGGCGCGGTCCATCCCGAGCGCGACCTGGCAGGCGAGCACCAGCCGCTGGTCGGGGGTTAGCAGGGGCGCGAGCCGCGCCACCTGGCGCAGCTGGTGGCGGTGGACGACGAGCGGATGGACCTCGGCGCGGGGGTCGGCAAGCTCGAGTTCCCGCTCGCCGGGACCGCTCCACGGGAGCGCGCTCTCTAGGTGGGCCTGCAGCGGGCTGCGGCCGCGCACCGCGCGGCGGCGGTCCTGCACGCGCGAGAGGAAGCGCTGCTCGAGCGCGTTCGCCACGTGCTCGCGGCCGGCAAAGCGATGGCCGCGGGCACCGCGCGCGAGCAGCTCGAAGACGGCCTGGCTCAGGCAGTCCTCCAGGTCCTCGCGGCGCAGCATGTTGCGGTAGGCGCGCAGCATCGCCTCGCGCCGTGCGCGCGCCACGAGCGCGATCTCCTCGGCCGCCGCCCTTCCGGCCAACCCCGCTCCGACCCGGCCAGCGGCGGCCCGATCGACGGGGTCGGGGGTGGTGCAACCGGTGCTCTGGCGGCCGCCCGGGGACGGCGGGGACTGCATTCGGTGGGCGTATGGGGTAGACACACAGGCATGTCGCATCCAGCCGCCGGTGGACCCCCCTCCCGATTTGCGTCGTTGCGAGCGCGATCGGCGATAGGGCTGGGCGGGCCCGTTGCCCACGCGATCGATCCCCCCCCTCCCAATCCCCCAAAAAATGACCTTCAGTGAGCGCCTGCAGGCTGCGGACAGCTTCCAGCAGCGCCACCGCGGGCTGAGCTTCCTCGCGGCCGTCGTGAAGAAGTTCGGCGACGACGGCGCCGGGCGGCTGGCGGCGCTGATCGCCTACTACGGCTTCTTCTCGCTGTTCCCGCTGCTGCTGGTGTTCGTGACCGTGTTGGGCTTCGTGCTGGAAGGCAACCAGAGCGCCCAGGAGAGCGTGCTGGACTCGACGCTCAAACAGTTCCCGATCATCGGCAACCAACTGCAGCACAACGTGCACTCGCTCACCGGCAGCGGCGTCGGGCTGGCGATCGGCGTCGTCGGCTCGCTGCTGGCGGGCCTCGGCATCACCGGCGCGGCGCGCACGGCGTTCGACGAAGTGTGGCATGTGCCCCGCAAGCGCCGCGCCAACTTCCTCGCGTGGCGGCTGCGCGGGCTGGGCCTGCTCGTGGTGCTCGGCGCGCTCACGATCGTCTCGACCGTCGTCGCCGGCTACGTCACGGCCGCCGCCCCCAGCGCGCTGACGGCGCTCGCCGGCGTGGTGCTCGCGCTGGCCGCCAACCTGCTGCTGTTCTTCTGCGCCTTCAGACTGCTCACCACCAGGGAGATCCCCACCCGCGACCTGCTGCCCGGCGTGGTCGTCGCCGCGGTGTTGTGGCAGATCCTGCAGCACATCGGCGGCTACTACGTCGAGCACGTCGTGCGCCATGCGAAGGAGACCTCGGGCCTGTTCGCGTTCGTGCTCGGGCTGCTCTCGTGGCTGTACCTGGGCAGTCAGGTGACGCTGTTCGCGATGGAGATCAACGTCGTGCGCGCGCAGCGGCTGTGGCCGCGCAGCTTCTTCTCGCAGCCGCTGCTGGACGCCGACCGGCGCGCGCTCACCTCGCTGGCGGAGGTGGAGGAGCGGGTGGTGCAGGAGAACGTCGAGGTCAGCTTCGAGGACGACGGGTAGCACCCGCCGGAAGCTTTTGGGTTGGGATGGGCGGCCCCCCTTCGGGGCCGCTGGCGGGGCTCGCAGCTCGCTCCCAGCGCCTCGCTGGCCGATCTCCGATCGGTCGGCCGGCGCAGACCCCTTGCGCACCCTCAAAGCCTTTGTTATAGTAGCTATCAATTCGTAAGCTCATATGGAGCGTATACCGATGCCTACAAGCTCAGATAACGGCAAGTCCCAGCCCACGCCCACCCCCCGCGCAGACGCCGACTCCCAGGCGGAGCCGCGCAAGCTGCTGCGGCTGATCCCGCTCGACGACACCGTCGTGTTCCCCAACATGGGGATCACGCTCACGGTGGACGTCGGCGACGACGAGCGCGTCGTGCTCGTCCCCCGCCACGAGAACGAGTTCCTCGAGGTCGGCACGGTCGCCGAGGTCGAGGACCACATCCGCCTGCCCGGCGGTGGGCGCGCCGTGGCGCTCTCCGGCCAGCACCGCGCACAGATCGGCGCCGCCCAGACCGGGCCCGACGGAGACCTGCGCGTGGAGGTGCAGGAGGCCCCCGACGGGGTGCCGACAGACGGGCGCACCCGCAACCTCGAGCGCGAGTACCGTGCGATCGTCGAGGAGATCCTCGAGCTGCGCGGCGACGACGGGCGGATCGCGGCGTTCCTGCGCGCGATCGTCGAGCCCGGCCCGCTGGCCGACTCCGCCGGCTACTCCCCCAACCTCTCATACGCGCAGAAGGTCGAGCTGCTGCGCACGCTCGACGTCAGCGACCGCCTGGAGCTGGCGGTGAAGCTGCAGCGCGAGAGCCTCGCCGAGCTGCAGGTGCGCAAGCGCATCCGCGAGGACGTGCAGGAGGGCGCCGAGAAGCAGCAGCGCGACTACTTCCTGCGCAAGCAGATGGAGTCGATCCGCAAGGAGCTCGGCGAGGACGAGGGCTCGATCGTCGATGAGTACCGCACCAAGATCGAGGCCGCGGAGATGCCCGAGGAAGTCGAGAAGCAGGCCCTGAAGGAGCTGGGGCGCTTGGAGCGGATGGGCGAGCAGACCGGCGAGTCCTCCATGATCCGCACCTACCTCGACTGGCTGATCGCGCTGCCGTGGGCCAAGCGCTCGGAGGAGCACCTCGACCCCGCCGGGGCGCGCGCGGTGCTGGACGCCGACCACGCCGGCCTCGAGGACGTCAAGGACCGCATCGTCGAGTACCTGGCGGTGCGCAAGCTGCGCCAGGACCGCGGCATCGAGGCCGACCCGAAGTCGGGGGCGATCCTCACGCTGATCGGCCCCCCCGGCACCGGCAAGACCTCGATCGGCGAGTCGATCGCCCGTGCGCTGGGCCGCGAGTTCGTGCGCATGTCGCTCGGCGGCGTGCGCGACGAGGCCGAGATCCGTGGGCACCGGCGCACCTACATCGGTGCTTTGCCTGGTCGCCTGGTGAGGGCGCTGCGCGACGCCGGCACGATGAACCCGGTGATCCTGCTCGACGAGGTCGACAAGGTCGGCGCCGACTGGCGCGGCGACCCCTCGGCGGCGCTGCTGGAGGTGCTCGACCCTGCTCAGAACCACTCCTTCCGCGACCACTACCTGGACGTGGAGCTGGATCTCAGCCAGGTGATGTTCATCGCGACGGGGAACGTGGCGGACACGATCCCCGGGCCGCTGCTCGACCGCATGGAGGTGATCCGCTTCGACGGGTACACCTCCGAGGAGAAGCTGGCGATCGCCAAGGGCTACCTGTGGCCGCGCCAGCGCGACCGCAACGGCCTGCTCGCGGACGAGGTGGAGATCAGCGACGAGCTGCTGCGCACCGTCATCGCGGAGTACACCCGCGAGGCGGGCGTGCGCTCGCTGGAGCGCGAGTTGGGCACGCTGCTGCGCAAGACCGCCACGAAGATCGCCTCGAGCCTGCCGGCGCAGGACGGCGCCGAGCCGACCGCCGCGCAGGAGGAGGCCGAGCTGGGCGACGGCGCAACGGCGGACACCCCACAGCCGGAGAGCGCCAAGCAGCCGGCCCCCAAGCAGGTGTCGACGCTCAAAACCCCCGTGGAGATCGACCTGGAGACCGTGCGCGAGGCGCTGGGTCGCCAGAAGTTCTTCCAGGAGTCGGCGTCGCGCACCGCGACCCCGGGCGTCGCGACCGGCCTGGCCGTGACCGGCACCGGTGGGGACGTGCTGTTCGTGGAGGCCACCGCGATGAAGAGCTCCGGCTCGGGCGGTGGTGGTGGGCTGGTGCTGACCGGCCAGCTGGGCGACGTGATGAAGGAGTCGGCGCGGATCGCGCTCTCCTACGTGCGCGGCCACGCCGAGGAGATCGGGATCGACGAGGCCAGCGCGTTCGAGGGGCAGGAGTTCCACGTGCACGTGCCCGCCGGGGCGATCCCCAAGGACGGCCCCTCCGCGGGCGTGACGATGGTCACCGCGCTGGCGTCGCTGCTGAGCGGCCGCCCGGTGAAGCACACGGTGGGGATGACCGGCGAGGTCACCCTGCAGGGCCGCGTGTTGCCGATCGGCGGGCTCAAGCAGAAGGTGTTGGCGGCCCACGCGGCCGGTCTCACCGACGTGATCCTGCCGGAGCGCAACCGCGGCGACCTGGACGACATCCCCAAGGAGGTGCGCGAGCAGATGAGCTTCCACCCGGTGATGACCGTCCAGGAGGTGCTCGACCGGGCGCTGGAGCCCACGCGCGATGTCGCCCACCAGCTCCCGTAGATGCAAGCCCGTTCCCGTGGAGGTCCGCCGCACGGCGGACCTCCTGGAGCGGCGCTGGCAGCTGTCGATCATCTACGCCGCGCTCACCGGCGCGCTGCGCTTCAGCGAGTTCGCGGAGGCCGTCGACGGCATCTCCCCGCGGATGCTCTCCGAGCGCCTGCGCGACCTGGAGGCGGCGGGACTGGTCGAGCGCACCGTGATCCCCTCCAGCCCCCCCACCGTCGAGTACCGCCTCACCGCGCGCGGTAAGCGGCTGGCGCCAGTGGTCGAAGCGATGCGCGCCTACGCCGAGGGGTAGCCCCCCCTACGCCTGCAGCTCCGCGAGGCGCCGCGCGAGGAAGCGCTGCTCGGGCTCGGAGTGGGAGAGCTCGAGCGCCCGCTCGTATGCGACCCTTGCCTCGGTGGGGCGGCCCACACGGCGCAGGAGGTCGGCGCGCACAGCGTGCAGGTAGTGGTAGTCGTCGATGCCGTCGAGCCCTTCGAGCACCTGCAGTCCCGCCTCGGGGCCGCTGGCTTGCGCAAGCGCGACGGCACGGTTGAGCTCGACCACGGGGGAGCCGGTCAGGCGAGCGAGCTCGCCGTAGAGCGCCGCGATCTGCTGCCAGTCGCGGGGCTCCTCGGTATGCAGGTAGGCGATCGCCGCCTGCAGGGTGTAGGGCCCTGCCACCCCGCTCCCATCTGCTCCATCCGCCACGCCCACGACTCCGTCTGCCCCGTGGCGGCGCAGAGCGCGCGCGCGCTCGAACGCGGCGCGGCCGGCGTCGATCTGCTCACGGTTCCACAGCGCCCGGTCCTGGTCGTCGAGCAGCACGAGCTCACCGTCGCGCATGCGGGCGGCGCGGCGCGAATCGTGCAGCAGCATCAGCGCCAGCAGGCCATGTACCTCGGGCTCGTCGGGCATCAGCTCCTCCAGGGCTCCGCCGAGGCGGATCGCCTCCGCGGAGAGCTCCACGCGCGAGGGCGGCGCCGAATACCCCTCGTTGAAGATCAGGTACACGACCGCCAGCACGGCGGCGAGACGGTCGGGCAGCAGGCGGTCGGGCGGAACCCGGAAGGGGATCGCCGCGTCCCTGATCTTGCGCTTGGCGCGCACCAGCCGCTGCGCCATCGTCGCCTCCGGGACGAGGAAGGCGCGCGCGATCTCATCGGTGGAGAGCCCCCCGAGCGCGCGCAGCGTCAGCGCCACCTGCGCGTCGCCGGCGAGCGCTGGGTGACAGCAGGTGAAGATCAGCTCCAACCGTTCGTCGGGGAACACGGTCTCCCCGATGTCGGGCTCCTGCTCAATCGCCTCTGGTCGCTCCAGCAGCTTCGACTTGGTGGCCAGCGTACGGTCGCGGCGGATGCGGTCGATCGCACGGTTGCGCGCGGTGGTGGTCAGCCACGCGCCGGGACGCTCCGGCATGCCGTCGCGCGGCCAGCGCTCCGCCGCAGCCGCAAACGCCTCCTGCACCGCTTCCTCGGCGAGGTCGAAGTCGCCGAGGAAGCCGATCAGCGCAGCGAGGACGCGGCCCCACTCCTCGTGGAACACCCGCTCGATCATGGTCACATCGCCGGACACCCATCTATTGTGGCTGGCCCGCTGCGCGGATGGCCACGAGCCGTCCGTTGTAGTGTCCGGCCGTCATGAGCGTGCCGATCGATGAACTTGGCGGAGCGGTGGGCAAGCGGCTCGAGCTGCGCATCTCCGCTGTCTCGGGAGCTCGCGAGCAGGACCTCCTGGTACACGCCGCGGACACCGATCGGGTCGGTCATCTCGCCGAAGCCATGGCCGAGGAGCTGCGCGAGCCCACTCGACTCGGACTCTGGTGTGAGCGGCGCGGCGAACAGCTGGATGGCGACCTACCGTTGGGGCTGGCCGCAATACGCTGGGGAGACCGCCTGCTGCTGGTGCCCCCGATGCGCGAGCCAACACGTGTGGGCGGCACCGCGCGTGTCGAACTGGTGGTCACGGGCGGGCCGTGCGCGGGAGAGCGCTTCGAGCTCGGGGACGGCTCCCACCGGCTCGGGCGCGAACCGGGCGTCGAGGTATACATCTCCGATCCCTCGCTCTCGCGCCATCACCTCGATCTAGTGGTGAAGCCGACGAGCGTCAGCGCAGCCGACGCGGGCTCCTCCAACGGCACGGCGGTCAACGGCGAGTCGCTGCGACCCCAGCGGATGCGGATCCTGCGCGAGCGCGACGAGCTGGAGCTGGGCAGGACGCTGCTGCGCGTCCAGCCACTGCATGCCGCGACCGACCACGGGATCGCGCAGCGGGACGGGCGGCTGGACTTCAACCGACCGCCGCGAGTCAACCCGCCGGTCGCGCCCTTCAAGCGCGACCTCCCGTCGCCGCCCAGTCGGGGCCGCAAAGCCCGTCTACCGCTGGCCGCCTCGCTGGTGCCGTTGGGCGCCGGCCTGCTGTTGTTCGTCCTGCTCAAGAGCCCGGTGATGCTGGCGATCGCCGGCCTCTCCCCCCTGATGGCGATCAGCACCTACGTCAGCGACCGGCGCGGAGGCAGGAAGTCCTTCGCGCGCGACGCAGCCGCCTTCCAAGCCGAACTGGAGAACGCCCTGCTGGAGCTCAACGACGCGCTGGCCGAGGAGGCGACCATCCGACGGGCCGAGGCGCCAGACGCGCCCAACCTCCTCGCTCGGTTGGGTGACCTGGCGCCCTCGCTGTGGGAGCGCCGGCCCGCGGACGGCGACTTCCTGTGCCTCAGGGTCGGGGTGGCCGACCTGCCGGCTCGCAGCAGCCTTGGCATCCAGGACGGCGGCGACCCGGAGCTTCGTGCCCAGGCACAGGAGAAGCTGTCCAAGCGCAGCACGGTGCGGTCGGTCCCGCTCACGCTCGACCTGCGCAGGGCAGGCGTCGTCGGTTTGACGGGGGCGCGCTCGACCGCCACGGGCCTGGCGCGTTGGCTGGTGCTGCAGGCGGCGATCCTGCACAGCCCCGGTGAGCTCGTGTTGATGGCTGCGCTCACACCGGCCACCGCCCAGGAGTGGTCATGGCTGAAGTGGCTGCCGCACGTGCGCCCGGACCGGGTGGGACTGCAGTCGCCCGCGATTGCCGTCGGGCGGCCGCAGGCGGAGAGCCTGCTCGCGGAGATTCGCGACCTCCTCAGGCAGCGACGTGCGCAGGCGCGCGCCCAGGCGGGCTCGCCGAGGCCGGCGCAGCTCGTGCTGCTGATCGACGAGGACACGGAGGTCGACCGGGCGATCGTGAGCGCCGCACTGGCCGATATGGACGACCTCGGCGTGGCGGTCGTGTGGCTCGGCCGCGATGCGCGCAACCTTCCAGGTCAGACCGGCGCGATCGTGGAGGTGCAAGAGGGCACGCGCCGTGCTCGCCGTGACCGACGTGGCGAGTGGGGCGGTGACGGACGACGTCAGCGTCGAGGCCATGCCACTCGATCTCGCTCGCCGGACGGCCCGGCTGCTGGCTCCCGTGCAGGACATCAGCGAGCTCGCGCGAGCGGGTGACATTCCACGACGGGTCGGCCTGCTCGACCTGCTGGATCTGCTCCCGCCGAGCGCGGAGGCGCTGGCGCACAGATGGGCAGAGTGGAGGGGCGAGCTGCGGGCCACCGTCGGCGTTTGTGCCGACGGGGTGCTGACGCTCGACCTGCGCAGCGAAGGCCCCCATGCGCTCATCGCCGGCACAACCGGCTCGGGCAAGAGCGAGCTGCTGCGCACGCTTGTGGCCGCGGCTGCAGCCGCGATACCGCCACACCGGCTCTCCTTCCTGCTCGTGGATTACAAGGGAGGCGCGGCGTTCGCGCCCTGCGCGACGCTCCCGCACGTGGTCGACATCGTCAGCGACCTGGACGAGCACCTGGCCGAGCGAGCGCTGATCTCGCTGAACGCCGAGCTCAAGCGCCGCGAGCGCATCCTGGCCGAGCGTGGCGCAAAGGACCTCGTCGAGCTCGCCCGCCGCGAACCCGACGCCGCGCCGCCCCTGCTGGTGATCGCGGTGGACGAGTTCGCCAAGCTGCGCGAGGAGGTCCCAGACTTCGTGGACGGGGTCGTGGACATCGCCCAGCGTGGACGCTCGCTGGGGGTACACATGGTGCTGGCCGCGCAGACCCTGCGCAACGCCTTCACGCCGGCGATTCGCGCGAACACGAACCTGCGGCTGGCGCTGCGGGTCTCCGAGGAGTCCGAGAGCGAGGACATGATCGCCAGCCCGCTGGCGGCGCGCATTCCGAGCGGTGAGAGCGCTCGCGGCCGTGCGTTCGCCCGCACCGGCCACAGCGAGCTGCGCGAGTTCCAGGCCGCATACATCAGCGGGCTCAGCGACTTCGCCGAGCAGCGCGAGCTGCAGCTGAGCCTGTACGACATCGACGCGCTAGCGCCCCTTGAGGGCGCTTCCGACGGGCACGGCGACAGCGACGCCGAGAGCGACCTCGTGGCGCTCGGCGAGGCGGCGCGGGAGGCGCAGGCGCAGCTGGGGCTGCCCGTACCCGCTCCCCCGTGGTTGCCGATGCTGCCCGCCGTGCTGGGGCTCGACGAGCTCGACGGCGCCGACGTGCCGCCGGGGGGCGTCGCGATCGGACTGGTGGACCTGCCGCAGCTTCAGCGCCAGGATCCGCTGGTCCTCGATCTGAGGAGGTCCGGTCACGTGGGCATCTTCGGAGCGGGCAACAGCGGAAAGACGACCGTCCTCACCAGCACGGGGCTGGCGCTGGCCAGGTCGGCGCCGCCGGCTGAGCTGTGCATCTATGGCCTCGACGCGGCCAGCGGCGACCTCGCGCCGCTGGAGGCGCTGCCTCACTGCGGCGGAGTCGTCAGGGTGGACGACCAGGAGCGGGTGCAACGCCTGCTGCGCATCCTGCTGCGACGGATCGAAGGGCGTGGCGCTCGTCCCGGCTCCCAGCGCCGGCCGAGCGCAGAGCAGGCAACGACCGTTCTGCTGCTCGATGATTTCGGATCGTTCGCGCACCAGTACAACCGCCCGGGTTTCGAATCCCCGTATGAGCAGCTGCAGCAGATCCTCTCCGGCGGGCGCGCGGCCGGCGTGCACGTGGTTCTCACCGCGTCCCGTCGCGGCGCGCTGCCGGCCGCCCTCGCCGCGCACATCGGCCAGCGCCTGGTGCTGCGCATGCCCACCGAGGAGGACATGCTCTCGCTCGGGCTCGACGCGAAGACCGTCCGCGGGGCGCGCCTGCCGGTCGGCAGGGGCTTCACCCAGGAGAGCCGCGAATTCCACGTCGCCGTTCCCACCCGCGACGGCGCCCCGCTCGCGCTGGAGCAGGCGGTGAGCTCTGTTCCCGCCGAGTCGGCGGCGGCCGTGGAGACGATCGACGTGCTCCCGGCGCGCGTTCCGCGGGCCTCGCTCGATCCCGCCGAGGGCGTCGATCGCATTCCGGTGGGCATCTCCGACGAGCAGCTCGAGCCGGCGATGGTCGATCTGTCGGAGATGCACCTTCTGATCGTGGGCCCGTATCGCAGTGGGCGCAGCACGGCGCTGGCGACCCTTGTACACGGGGTGCACCAGGCGCACCCCGCAGCAGCCCTGCACCTTCTCGCCCCGCGGCGCAGCCCGTTGCGCGACCTTGATCTGTGGAGCAGCAGGGCGACGAGCGTCGATGGGTGCACCGAGACCACGACCTCCCTACTGGAGGGAGTCGAGGCGGGAGGGCCGGACGGTCAGCCGGCGTTCGTGTTCATCGACGACGGAGGCGAGCTCAACGAGGCCAGGCTGGTGACCCAGCTCGAGCGCCTGGTGCGCGTCGCCCGCGACAGCTCGCTGCGAGTGATCGCCGCCGTGGAGACCGGTTCGGCACGGGGCATCGGAAACGGCTGGATACGCGAGCTGCGCCGCGAGGGCCACGGGCTGCTCCTCCAACCGGACCTTGCCGCCGACGGCGACCTGCTCGCCGCGCGCCTTCCCCGCCGGGTCTCCGTTCCACTGACGCCCGGGCGCGGCTTCCTCGTGGTCCGAGGATCCGCCGAGCTGATCCATGTCGCGCTTTGAGATCGGCGCCTCCGCGCACACCATGAATCTCGTTGACATATTGAATCCTCTTCCGGTAGTCTAGCCCGCGCTAATCGCGCGCCACTCACAACCCGCGCACAATTCACAACCGCAAAGGGGAAACCGATGGCCTTCATCAAGGTAACCGCCGAGGAACTGTCTTCGACGGCGTCGCAGCTCACCACGGCAGCGGCGCAGATCGAGGCCGAGAACAGCCAGGCCATGAGCCAGGTGCAGGCGCTCGTGGGAGCGGGCTGGCAGGGTGCCGCGTCGGGCGCCTTCGAGGCCGCCTTCGCGCAGTGGAAGACCGGCGCCGACCAGGTGCAGAGCGCGCTCACGCAGATCAGCCAGCTGCTGAACACCGCCGCGAGCTCCTACGACAGCACCGAGTCGAGCATCGCGTCCTCGTTCGGCGGCTGACGACCCCACTGGAGAGGCGGGCGATGAGCTCGTTCCAAGTCACTCCTGAAGCGCTTCAAGGCCTCGCCGGAGCGATCTCGGGCCTGATTGGGGAAATTGTGCAGGCGTCCTCGCGGGTGGAAGCGGGGGCGCCCGGATGCGCCCAGAACGGGAGGCTCGAAGGCGCCATCAACGGCTTCCTTGGTGACTGGACGTCGAACCTCAGCGAAATGAAGGACAAGCTCGACGCCGTGTCCTCGAAACTCACCGGGTCTGCCTCGGCCTACGAATCGGCCGAGCAGCACATAGTGGACGGATTTCACACCTAGTAGGCGATGGCGGACACACTGGTCATCCCAGGCGACGCGGCAGGGCTCGAAGCGCTCGCCTCGCAGATGCGCGGTGCCGCTGGCGATATCGCGTCGGTGCAGTCACGCGTTGCTGCCAACGGCCTCGAAGGCGAGTGGATCGGACAGGCGTCCGACAACTTCCGTGCGGCCGTGCACGAACTTCCCGGCGAACTCGTGAAGATCGTCGACGCCTTCGAGGAGTCCGCGAGCGCGGTGAGCGGCTTCGCGGCGCGCCTGAGCGAGCTGCAGCAGGCCGCCGCATGGCACAACCAGCAGGTCGCCCGAGCCGAAGACGAACTTCGGGAAGCCGAATCCCGCGCCGAGCAGCACGCGCAGAGCCTGCGCAGCGCCGAGCGCGCCCATGCGACGGCCACCGATCCGGTCAGCCTTGCGAACGCGCAAAGCCTCCTCGATGCGGCCCAAGGCCGCTACCGCCAGTCCGTCTCGGACGTCGAGAGCATCGGCTCACACGTCGGTAGCCTCGCCTCGAACGGCAACCAGATCGCCAATGAATACGACCAGGCGGTTGCGACCTGCGCAGCGATCCTCGAAGCGGTGAAGGCGTCCGCTGGGAGGACTTTCCTGCACTGGGTGGGACACGCGGCGGGCGATGTCTTCCACCACGTCGAGGACGGCATCGCGGCCGCGTGGCACACGACCGAGGGCGTGCTCCACGAGATGGTTCAGGCCTTCGACCACGCTTGGAAAACGCTGCGGACCCTGCTCAAAGACGTAGGCGAGGTGATCGCCATCGCCGCGATGGGAGTCCTCATTGCGGGTCTCTTCATGACAGGCGCCGGAGCACCCGTGGCTCTCTTCCTGCTGGCGGGCGCGGGCCTCGCCATCAACGCTGCGATCCTTGGCGGCGATGCCGTCGTGGCGAACACGTCCGACGACGCTGAGCAACGCGACGAGGCTCGCAAAGAGCTACTCGGCGACGGGGTCGACACGGCCCTCTCGACCCTGGGCGCGTATGGCGCCGCCGGTGCGGCTGGCGACGCTCTCACGAGCGAGGCGGCATCGAGCATGAATCTCACGGGCGAGGCCGATGCCACCGCCTCTGACGCCTCCAGCGCAGTTTCTGACAGCCGAGGGCCGATCGAGAAGTGGGTGACCGATGAACTCGGCAACAGAGTACCCGCCGGGGACGGGACGCTCGGGAGCTCGATCAGCTCGACACTCAGCAAGGGGGGGACGAACGCGTGGAGGGCTGTCTCGGGCGCGAACGCGGCGGCGGCGAACCAGATCCACGGATACATCGATCGCTGTATCGAAGCGCATGTCAAAGGCAGCGCCGATCCTCCCGCCAACATCCTGGACGAGCTCTCGGGCGGCCCCCAGCTGCTGGTGCACCCGCTGTGAGCTCTGCTGCTCGATCCGCCGAACGGTCGCTTCTGCAGTTGGAATTGCCGGCGGGCTGGCGGCGCGTGCACACCGACAACCTCCTTGACGCGACCGTGCGCTTGGGCGAGGAGCCGGAGGCGCAGGCGCTCTACGGCCCCTCGATCACGAACATGCTCGAGATGATCGCGGACGAGGTGCGAGCGGTGCAGCAGCGAACCAACCTGATCGTGACGGCGCTCCGCTTTCGCGCGGACCCGATCGCCCTCGACGTGCTCGCGATCGCCGTCCCACCACGTCCAAGCGAGGGCCAGATCGCCGGCGGATCCGCAGCGGGCAACGAAGCCGTCGGCGATCCGATCCCGGGGCGGCTCGTCGAGCACGACGGCTTCGTGGGCGTCGCGCACGTGTCATCCGCGACGGGCCCCGAGGCGGAGGACGCATCGCTCTTCCCCACGTCGGTGCAGCTGACGATGGCGATCCCCGACACCGACCGCGGCGCCATCGTCACGATGCTGTCTTCGGCTCGCGAGCAACAGGAGGATATGCTCGAGGTGGCGATGGCGGTCGGTGCATCCATGTGCGTACGGGCCGAAGACGGATCCGGGAGCGCCAGCAATGGCGGCGAGCCGGCGGACAGCTGAGCCGGGCGATCCGGGTCGCGGGTCGGGCGGCGTCGGGCGGCGTCCGACGTGCGTCGCGGCGAACCGCCTGAAGCCCTGTCGTCTCTCGGTCGAATCCGCCGCCCCTGCGCGTGTGTGCCATCGCCGATGAGTCAGAATCTCTCGATGGCGACGACGACGCCCGCGATCCTCCATCCCGGCGACACCCTCGGCGGCTTCCGCATCGACGACGTGATCGGCATCGGCGGCATGGCGATCGTGTACCGCGCCGAGCAGATTTCCCTCGGACGGCCGGTCGCGCTAAAGGTGCTCTCCACCAAGTTGACAAGCGACGGGGTCTTTCGCGAGCGCTTCCGTCGCGAGGGCACGCATGCGGCGACATTGGAGCATCCGAACATCGTTCCGGTCTATGACTCGGGCGAGCAGGATGGCCTGCTGTATCTGGCGATGCGCCTGGTGGAGGGAACGAACCTGGCGGAGCTGATCCAGACCCGGGGGCTGACGGCGGATCAGACGATCGAGATTCTGCGCCCGATCGCGAGCGCTCTCGACAACGCGCACGCTGCCGGTCTGATCCATCGCGATGTCAAGCCGCAGAACATCCTGATCACCGCCCAGGGACACCCGTATCTGGCGGATTTCGGGGTGGCGAAGGGCTCGAACACGGATGGGCTCACCGCGACGGGGGGTTTCGTGGGGAGCGTCAACTATGCCTCCCCGGAGCAGATCAGGGGCCTGACGCTCACACCCGCCAGCGACGTCTACGCGCTCACAGCGGTCCTCTACCAGTGCCTGACAGGTTGCGTGCCCTACCCGCGAGAGACCGACGCGGGCATCATGCACGCCCATCTGACCGAGCCGCCCCCCACGCTTCCCGCGCTGACCGGCGCGGACAGTGACTTTCACACCGTGTTTGCCCGTGGAATGGCAAAGGATCCCGGCGCTCGGTATGGGCATGCGGGGGACATGGTCAACGCCGCGGCGGTATCCGTCGGGCGCATGCCCAGCTCACGGCGCCAGGCCGTGCCGGCATTCCCCGACGCGCTATCCCAACCGGTTGCCCCCGGTACGTCCTCGCAGCCCAACGGGACCGCGGACGATGCCAAGCCGGCCGTGGGAGGTACCGAGATCGTTGCGGCAGCCGAGCTCGCCCGGGCACGCAGCGCAGCCTCTCCCACGACCGCTGATCGCAGACGCGCGCCGGCCCCCGAGCCCGCGCCGCAGGCAGCTTCATCGCGGCGGCGGCGGTGGCCCGTGCCGGTGGGCATCGCCACGGGGACAATCGCAGCTATCGCGCTCGCTGTCCTGCTGCTCAGTGCCGGTAGCAAGACGCCTGCCAAAGCGCGACGCCACGGAAGCGCTGCGCAGGCTACGCGCGGACTCTCGCACAGTTCGCCAGACGGCGCCGCGGCTCACGCCAACCACGGCAGTCAGCCCTCCCGGCGTGTCTCACGCCACGTACGCTCCCATTCACACCGTCGTCCCACACAGACTCACCGCAGCGCTGCAAAAACTCACCGCACCGCCTCCCCCACGACCAGGCCAGCTACCTCCGCCACGAGCCGGCCGGCCGCCTCCAAAACGCCTGAAGCCGCCGCCGCGCCACAGGCGACGCCTGCACCCAGCGTGCCCGCATCCGGCACACCCCCGCCAAGCACACCCGCGCCAAGCACACCTGCGCCCAAATCACCCGCGCCGAGCGCGCCGGCGCCATCTCATCACAGTGAACCTCAAGTCGTCGTCAGCGCTCCGAAGTAGATTGATGTCGGTGACTTCCAACCGTATCCGATGGCATCGCGATCGCCCGCTGTTGCGCCATCTTCCATCTCGCGCACCGACCCTCTGCCTGCTCACGCTCGGCTTGCTGTCGATCGTACTCGCAGCTGGCGCAACCGTTGCCAATGCGGTTCAGATCACCGAGTTTCCGCTGGAATCGGGCAGCAAGCCGAACTACATCACCACCGGCCCCGACGGCAATCTCTGGTTCACCGACGCCGGCCTGAACAAGATCGGTCGTATCACGACCTCGGGGCAGGTGACGGAGTTTGGCCTGGGCATCACGGCGAGTGCGGGACTCGTGGGCATCGCTGGCGGACCGGAAGGAAACATCTGGTTTACCGAGCGCACCGGCCATCGGCTTGGCCGCATCACCCCGCAGGGGGTGATCACCGAGATCTCCAGCGGCCTGAACGGCAAACCCGATATCTATGACATTACGCTCGGCCCTGGCGGCAATATGTGGTTCACGGAGGCCAACAGACCGGTGATTGGCACAATCAACCCGGCCACCGGGCAGATAACGGAATACCCGGGCGTCGAAGGCGTGGCCACCAAGATCACTCTCGGACCGGAAGGAAATTTGTGGTATGTCGTCGCAGACAAGGCCAAGATCGTCCGTATCACTCCCCTCGGGTCCTTCGAACCCTTTCCCCTGGCTTCCGGTTCGGCGTATCCCGAAAGCATCGCGGTTGGAGCTGACGGGAATCTATGGTTCAACGAGAACCACGGTAACGCCATTGGCCGAATCACACCAAATGGAAACATCACTTACTACACGGTGGGTCTGAGCAGCGCGGCCGGCGTCACGGATCTGACCGCGGGGCCCGACGGCAACGTGTGGTTCACCGAGGAAGCGGCAGATCAAATAGGCCGTATCACGCCTCAGGGAACGATCTCAGAGTTCTATTCCGGGCTCACTCCCGGTGCGCGACCGTTTGGCATTGCGCTGGGACCTGACCAAAATCTATGGGTCACTGAGCGCGATGGCGAAATCGCTCGGATCATCCCCGATGTCCCACCGATCGTGACGACCGCAGGAGCCTCGTCTCTCTCCAGCAACGGAGCCTCGGTGAGCGGCACGGTTCGCTCACGCGGCGCCGACACCCACTACGACTTCGAATACGGCACAACCGCCGCGTACGGTGCGAGCACGGCCGCCGCCGATAATGGCGCGGGCGACAACACGCAGGCAGCGAGCGTCGCGCTCGCCGGTCTGGCGCCGGCCACCACCTACCACTATCGCCTGGCGGCGTCCAACGCAAACGGAGCCAGCTACGGCTCCGATCAGACGTTCACCACTCAACCGGCGCCACCACCTCCACCCAGAGTGACCGTGAGGCCGTTTCAAATGTACTTCTCGGGGTACCGCTCGGGCCGGAGGCATTTGCGCCTCACACAAATCGTGGCGCTCGAAGCGACTCCTGGCGACCGAGTCTCTTATGTGTGCAGACGATGTCGCGGCCTCTCGGCCCGCGCGATCAAGATCGCCAGCACCACCAAGGTCACGTTTCACACACGAGACCTGGTTGTGTCGGGACAGGCATCGCTGCAGGTAACCGTCATGAGGCCCGACGGCAGCAGAAGGGTGCGCACCTACGGCTTCTTGATCGGAGCGGCGGAAGCCAAGCTCGACAGCCAGCGGTGCTTCCTTCCGCGGGGCCGCGTGGCGGTCACGTGCCCGGGAAGCCCCCCTGCCAAGCCCAAGCACAAACCCAGCTCCAAGCGCCACAAGCCGAGCGCCAAGCATCGCCGCCCGCGCGGCAAGCACCGAAAGGGGGCGTCGTTGAGATGGCTCCCAACCAGCTTGAGGGTTGAGTTGCGTTGACACCTACTCATGCACGGACGGCGCCGATGGGTGGGCATCATTCACGACTGACACGCTTCGCCGCGTCCCCAAAGTGACGGTATCCATCCAGGCCTCGGCGCGCTTCACTCCCCCATCCACTCGGAGATCGAGTCCACAAACGCCTGGTCTTCGGCGGCAGCTCGACTGGTCGTGTTCTAGCGACAAATGAGGTCTATGTTGCCGGTACCTCGGAGGGGGTCACGGTGGTCACGGGCAGACCCGTGCCCGACACCTTGCTTGGAAGGTCCAGCTTCAACCATCGCGACAGTCGTGTGGGCAGTGTTGAGATGATCACCTCGTCGAAGCCGTACCGGTTGATCGCATCATGCACCGCTGCGCCCGGGTCGGGGGCACCCACGATTCCCTCGACGGGGGTTCCGGCGGCCTCGCTCAGCAGGGGCAGGGCGTGCTCTATCACGGCGTTGGCCTCGCCAGCGCCCTGGTCCTCGGGGTCGACGATCTTGTGCAGTCCGTGGGTTGCGTTTGGGACGAGCAGCGTGAACGTGCACGGCCCACGCCCAGCCCGCTCTCGCACGGCGTCGAGCAGGGGTTGTGTGGCGGCAGTCTTGTGTGCCACCACAAGTACTCGGATGAGGGTCTCGGAGGACTCCACGGTCGGGAACTCCCTTCTCGGTGGTTGGCTCTGATGATCGCACTTGCGCACTCGCAGCGCCAGGTGTTGAGCGTGTTGCTTCTCCCGCAAGCAGTCGCGGACCATTCGGCCCAGGCTACGCCGTCGATTCGTGCTCTATGCCTCAGCGGCATCCCTTGACCACCGATCCCGTCCTCGACGCTCGTACCTGCGCCTCGACCTGACCGGCCCGAGGGCTCATCAGAGCGACCGGGATGGCAAGGCCTGCCGAGCGGCGCAGCGTTGCGATCCGCCGGCCCGGTTGAACCGCAGGCCGAATCGAGCCGACGCGCGGGCCAAAGGCCTCCACGGCACGGTCGAGGTCCTCGACGCTCAGGGCAAGACCCCACAGGCGGGCAGGCCGGTCAGGTCCACCCGCACGCTCCACGACGCCGTCAGGCTCCTGGACGACCTCGAGAAACTCTGCCCCGAGCCGGAAGAACGCCTGGCGTGGCGCCCCGGCCGGAGTCGGCTGCTCGCGGATCGCGCGCAGATCCAAACCAGCCGCCTCGAGCGCACGCACGCTGCGCTCAAGCGCGGGGGACATCGCGACGACGTGATCGATCGCCAGCGCGCCACCGGAATGCGCGGGCGCCAGCGCCGGCACCGGCGACTCCGAGCGCGTCGTGGGAAGCCCATCGAGCTCCACGCCGGCGATCGCGCGCAGCGACCAGCCGACGATCCCCTGCCCAGCACCGCGCCCGGCGAGACGCACACGGACCCTGCCGAGTTGACAGCACTCCCCCACGACCGTGAAGCCAAGCGCCATCCAGCGCTCGGGCTCATCGGCGATCACCAGCTCGTCGATCGTGGGGGCAGACCCGTGCGGGCTCTGGAGATCGGCGCCGGACATCGCTTGCAGCATGTCACGCCTTGCAACCAGATCCGGCGCCACCCGAGCGTTGAGCAGGAGAGGAAGATGCTATGAACGAAGCTCCCGCGACCAATAGACAGGAGACTGGTAGATGGCCCGGCTGCCTTTGATGGATCCCGCGAGCGCCCCAGACGCAATCGGCAAGGTGTTGGCCGGCACGCCATTGAACCTGTTTCGCATTGTCGCCCACGCGGAGAGTGCGTTCGAGCCGTGGCTGAAGTACGGCGCGGCGTTGCTGACACGTCTCGAGTTGGACCCGCTTCTGCGAGAGCTCGTGATCCTGCAGGTGGCCCACCTCGTCGAGTCCCATTACGAGTGGGTGCAGCATGTCTCGATCGCTCATTCGGTGGGGGCGAGCGATGAGCAGATCGCGGCCGTCGAGAATGACAGCGAGGATGACCCGAGCCTCACGGACGCCCAGCGTGAGGTCCTGCGCTTCACGCGCGAGGTGGTCCTCGACGGCACGGCGAGCGAGCAGCTCGTGGCCGACCTCGTCTCACGTCTCGGTGACCGGCAGGTCGTCGAGCTGCTGCTCGTCATCGGCCACTACATGGCGATCGCGAGATTGATCGCGACGACCGGCCTGGAGCCCGATCCGCCGCTCGTCTCGCTCACCGCACGCGCCGAGCGTGAGGGGTGAGCGCTCCGGAAGGAGCCCGGGGCAGGCTCGCGGGCAAGGTCGCGATCGTGACCGGCGCCGGCCAGACGCCGGGCGAGAGGATCGGCAATGGACGTGCCACCGCGATCCTGTTCGCGCGCGAGGGCGCTCGGGTGGTCCTCTTCAACGACGAGGAGTCCTCGATCGAAGAGACGGCCCGTGAGATCGACGCCGTCGGCGGATCGGCGGCAGTCGTCATCGGAGATGTGAGCGTTGAGGAGGATTGCCAGCGGGTGGTCAGCACAACGCTTGAGCACTTCGGGGGGCTGGACATCGTTCACCACAACGTCGGGGTGGGTCTCGGCGATGGATGGTGCGAGTGGATCGACTTCGAGGCGTGGCAGCGAATCATGCGCGTCAACGCCGGCGGCACTCTCCTGATCGCGAAGGCCGCCTTGCCGATTCTGCGTGAGCAGGGTCATGGCGTGATCACGAACGTCTCATCCGTCGCCTCGCTCATGGCGGGAGCGACGCTGCTGACCAACCCGCCCCATGCTTACAAGATGTCCAAGGTTGCTCTGAACGCGCTCACGCTCTCGCTCGCGCAGGCCTACGCACAGTTCGGAGTCCGCGTCAATGCGATCCTGCCCGGCCTGATCGACACGCCGATGGGCGTCGACGCGGTCGCAGATCACATCGGCGTGCCACGCGAGCAGTACGCAGCCGCGCGCGACGAGAGCGTGCCACTCAAGGGCGGGATGGGCTCGGCATGGGACGTCGCTCACGCGGCGCTCTTCCTCGCCTCCGAGGAGGCTCGCTTCATCACGGGCGCACTGCTCCCGGTCGACGGCGGCCAGTCAACCCGCGTGGGGTGAAGGACACACGCCCTTGTCGCACCGGAGCAGCCCGTGCCTGCGGCTATGCTCTCAGTGTGGGTGCACTTGAGAAACGCGGAAGCCACACCCCGAAGGCCGTACGCGAAAAACGCGCGTACCGGCTGATCCTCATCGGCGGCGTGGCCGGGATCCTCGGGTGCATCGGGATCGTGTTGTCCTTGGTCGGAATCGTCGGCGCGGGTCTGCCGATCCTCGCGATCGTGATCGCTGTTGTGTGTGCTCTGCTCTTCCGGCGCACAGTCTCTCCCTGAACGCCCTGAGTCGCCCATCCGCGACCGCGGCGGGATCAAGTCCCGCGGCAGCCCGATCCCGTGGCCGAAGGAGGCGTCGGGGTCGGTCCGCTTCCGCACGCGGAGGCGATCGCGGGGTCGTTGGCCCTTCAGGCGCTCGTTGAGCTGCAAGACTTGCTACCAGGAATGGATGACTGGAACCTCAAACACCTTGCCTGGAGGCCACATCACCCGGAGATCCTCTGCTCGACTGAGCAGGGACGCGCGATCGTGCTTGATCTTCCGGCTGGCGAGATACTCCAAGACCACCAGGTTCATGAGGGTGCCTGGATCACAGTTGTCGAGGGTGAGATCAGGATCACCAGCCACACCGGTCAGACGATCGATGCCGAGCCCGGGGTGCTGGTGCGGTTCGTGCCCCAGGAGCGTCACGAGGTCAAAGCCCTCGCAGATTCACGCCTTCTCCTGCTGCTCACTCCCTGGCCCGGCCCCGGTCATCCGGGAGCGATGACCCTCAAGGAAAAGACCGACGTGCGGGACCGCGCCGCCGAGCGGGCCGGCTGAGTGACCGCGGGCCACCCAGACCATCACAGGCCGCTGCCTGTGCGGTGGCGTGACTTGTAGCGTCGACGCCGAGTCGGTCTGGCAAGGGGCTGCTACTGCGCGAACTGCCAGCGCCAGACCGCTACGGCGTTCTCGGTGATCGACCTCCTGGTCAAGATCGGCCCCTGCTCGTCGATGAACTCGACGCCGACGACGAATGTCAGCGCTTGGTCCAGCTGAGCACCGTGGCCGTACCGGCGCGCTTCGGGGCCGCGCCGACCGCGATGTCCTTTCGTAGCCGCGCGAGCCCCGCTTGAAGCTCGTCAGGATGGTCGCGCCACATCCGCTCGAAGTAGCTCGTCTCGACCCGCTCTGCAGCCTCCAGCACACGATCAGGGTCGGCCGAGAGGGCGGCGAGCGATGCGTCCTCCAGATCCTCGAATTCGAACGCGAAGAGCCGCGCGCCGGGTAGCTCCTGAAGTATCGCCGCCCGCGACGGGTGAGTCGCATCCATCCAGCCCCGGCTGCTTGGAAAGTAGTCGAGAATCCAGAGGCTCGCGGCATCCTCACCCGTATACCCCTTGAGCACCAGGCGCCCTCCGGGCCTAAGCACGCGCCGCGCCTCAGCCAGAGCCGCGCCACGGTCATCGACGTGGTGCAGCATCGAGATCATCGTCACAGCGTCGAACATCGCGTCCGCGAACGGCAGTCGCTGCGCGTCCGCCTCCACGGTCTCCAGTCCCTTGGCGGCGGCCCTCGCCAGCATGTCAGCCGAGCGATCGACCACAACGGGCTCCCATCCCTCCCGCCTGAGAGCAAGCGCGTAGTTGCCTGTGCCACCACCGATATCGGCAAGCAGTCGGCCGGGCGCACCCTCGAGCGCCTCGCGCAGCGCCCGCAGAACCGATGGACTGGCCGAGCGCGTCTCGTCGTAGCGCTCAGCTTGGCGGGAATAATCTGGCAGCAGGCCCACGCTATAGAGCTTGACAGCACTACGCCGCTCGTGGAACTTCAGCGGCGGTTGGGTAGATCGAGAACCTCCCCGATCAGCTCGCGCAAAGGGCGGTTATCACCCTGGACGCTGCATTGCGAGGCGCGGACGAGCGCCCGCGCGTCCAGTCGCTCCCACGCGAGTGTGCGCCCAGCGTCGAGTGCGAGTTGACGGAAGAACGCGCGCTGCGCGACGAGATCCTTAAATCCGCCCCGTCCCTCTGTCGAGGCACCCGAACGACCGAGATCCTCATCAACGACCGTGACCGACCCAGCCGGCCACCCGAGCTCGACTGCACGCTCGCGCAACCCGTACTGACGCGCGCGCGACTCATGGTTGCGCTCCAACTGTGTGACCGTCGACTGGCGCACATAGACGACCGCGCGCCGGTGCAGGTGCGTTTCGGTGATCTTCTGACGGTCACTCATCGCGCTCGGCCTCCAGCAGCCGTGCCAGCAGCCGCGCCAGCCTGCGCGTCAACTGCACCCGATGCTCCGGTGGCAGCGTCTCCCATACCGCCGCCGCGACCAGCACCTCCTTGCTCATCACCAGCGCGAGCTGTCCCGACATCATCGCCTCCGTTTTCGCTGGAGGCTCGACCGCGACCCGGACGACGCGCTCGCACCCGCTCCGCCCGCGCCAGCAACAACCGCCACCCCGCCGGCGAGGCCAACCCCCCAACCGCAGGCTCAGGCTGGGCTCGCCACGGCAGATCCGTCCACCGCGCCGGGATCGCCCCGGTACTGCCATCTACCAGCCGACAGATCAGGGCGGTCTCGCCCGTCTCCGATATCCACCCACGCACCTCAAGCTCCACATCCCGCAACTCTCCCGGAGCACCCACCAGCCGCACCCGCTCCGGCAAAGGATCAACAACATGAGTAGTGCGACGCCTACCCGAGGGGAACCGGCAAGACACACCTCGCGATATCCCTCGCGGTCCTCGCCTGCCAGCAAGGCCGCCGCGTGCGGTTCACGACTCTTGCCGCGTTGGCGAACGAGCTGCAAGCAGCCGAGAGCCGTCGAGAGCTCGGCCGCGTCGTCGCGCGCTACGCCCGCACCGAGCTCGTCGTCCTCGACGAGCTCGGGTACCTCGCGCTGCCCGACGGTGCCGCGGAGCTCGTCTTCCAGGTCATCTCCGAGCGCAACGAGCGAGCATCGCTGATCGTCACGACCAACCTCCCATTCGGCGAGTGGACCAAGGTCTTCCCCGACGCCCGGCTCGCCAAGGCCGTCGTGGACCGCATCACCCACCGAGCACACATCATCGACACCGGCAACGAATCCTGGCGCTTCAACCACGGCCTCAACCGCACCAAGAAAGGAGCCGCCTGACCCCCCACCGCAGGCCGCGCCGGCGGTGTCTCGTTCCGCTACGCGCTACGCGCTCCGCTCCACGAGACACCGCCGAAAGCCACAAACAGAGAAGATCAACACACACAACAACCGACGCGAAGTGGGGCCACTTCAAGCCGCCGCGCCGGGGCCAGCGCAAACCGCCGCGCCCACTCCTCGGCGCTCTCATAGCCCTGCTGTTCGAGACCCGCCATCCCCCCAATCATCGCTGACGTCGGGCCCAACGTCAACAATCGAGCTCGCCCATGCCGAACCGATCCCACACTTCGCGTTCTGGGGGGTCGGCGGGCGGCGGCATCACGGGAGGCGCAGCCGCAGTTCCTCGGCCTCCATCGCGCCCGGCGGGATGGTGATTGGCGGTCCGGCCACGAAGCGGTCGGACCATTCGGCCGGTCGCCTATCGACCCGGCGTGTCACCAGCGTCGGGTCGCTCGAGGCACGCCAGATGGACCGCCCTGACGAGGGCTAGAGCGAGCGCCATCGCCACGGCACTCTCAACGGACGCACCGACGTAGTCGACGCGAGGCGTCGGCGCGGATGTGCTGGTGGACTTGCGGAACTCGGGACCCCCACACAGCGGACACCGATGTGGATGCCATGGCCTCCATCGGATCAGGATCGACGCCTTTGAAGGACCACGGTAAGACCACGGGCGCCCCTAGCACGCGAAACGCCCCGTAAACACGGTGCGCCAAGCGATAGGCGATATTGAGCTCGAACCAATGACCTCCGCCCTGTCGAATCGTCTCGGGCCCCACGTCGGGCTTGACTACCTCCACCCATCCGGCTAAACTGCATCTCACCAGGAGCCATTTATGCCGAGGACTGCCGCCAACCCTATGCTCACACGCCGCGAGGCCGTCGAGATCGCACACGTGCCACTCGGCGCGCTCGACAAGGCGATCGAGCAGAAGATCGTGACCGTCCACAGACGCCGCGAGCGCAGCTGGCTGGCAAGCGAGGACGTGGGCGTGATCGCGCTCCTGCAGAAGATGGCGCTCCCACTGCCCGTGACGGTCAAGCGGAAGATCAGGCGATGGGTCCGCGAGACCGAGCCCTACCGCACCGAGCACGGCGCCGAGCTGCAGATCAACGATGCGCTCGTCGTGCGCTGGTCCCCCGAGGTCAGCGCCACCGTCCACGCAGCCGAGAGCTATGCGAGGCTGCGCGAGCAGTGGATCGAGACAGACCCCCACATCAAGGGCGGCGAGCCCGTGATCCGCGGCACCCGCATCGGTGCGCGTGCCGTCGCACAGCGCATCGAGCATGGCGACACCATCCAGACGCTCATCGAGGACTACCCGCACGTTCCCGTCGAGGCATTCCAGACCGCGTGCACGTACGCCAAGGCTCACCCGCGCCGCGGAAGGCCCACCCGACCCTGGCGGGACGGCGATGAGGCTCTGGATCGACGAGGACCTCTCCCCGTCACTGGTTGACGTCGCGCACCGCCACGGCCTCGACGCGACCTGCAACCGCGACAGATCACTTCTCGGCCGCTCCGACACGGAGGTCTTGCGGCACTGCATCGACGAGGATCGAACTCTCGTAACCAACAACCTCGGGGATTTCCGTCAGCTCTGCGAGAGGCATACCGTCCACCCCGGCCTCATCGTCCTTCCCACACCCTCCCGAGAAAAGCAGCAGCAGCTTCTCGGCATTGCGCTGATGTACATCCAGGAGCAGACGACGCTACACACTGCCGCAGACCAAGGCGAGTTCATGATCAACCGCGTCGTCGAGGTCAGCGCGACGGGCGGATGCGCTGACTACCAATTGCCGGTGACGCCGTAGCTCGCCGGTGGGCGACTCTCTCTCGGCTGTGCCTGCTTTTGCGCGATGGGCGATGTTGGGCTCGAACCAACGCCTCCGCCTTGTCGATTCGTCCGGTGGGGTCGGCGGAAGTACCTGCAAGCACCCGGAAACTCGTAAGCGTTCAGTCGTGGGTCCTGGTGGGTGTTGGTGGGCAGGTGCGGGGGCTCAGGTCAGGGCTGGGAGTGGGTCGCCGCGGGCGTGGGCGGTGAGCAGTTCGCGCATGTACGCGAACATCGAGCGGGCTTGCAGGCGGCATGTGACCGAGGCTGACAGCGCGCGCTCGATGAATCGCTCGCCGTCGGTGGATTGGGTGCCGTGTGAGAGCTTGCGGTAGATGACCGGCCCGCGTAGCGCACGCTCGGCTGCGTTGTTGGTGGGTCGACCCCTTCGACGGTGACGAAAGTCCAGAGCGCCGGCCAGATCTTCAGCAGGTTCTTGGCGAAGCGGCGGTGAAAGCGCGTGTAGGTGCTCTTGCGTGCGGCGTGTTCGAGCAGCTCGTGGAGCTCGGCTTGGATCGGGGCTATCTCGCCCGCGAGGCGCTCGCGATCTTGGTGCTCGCCAAAGGCGTGCCAGGTCTCGAACAGTCTTTTGGTCAGTTCGCTGGCCGGCCTCTCCGAACTGCTTCTGCTCGGCCAGGGCTCCTGCCGCGTGGAAGGCGAAGTCGCGCTTGAGATGCTCCCAGCATGCCTGGCGCGAGGCGGGATCGATAGCTCATATGCCCACCAGCGATCCGAGCTCACGATCCCTTTGAAGTCCTTGCCGAGCAGCTCCTTGCAGGCGGTCGCGATGACGATCCTCTGCGATCCGGAAGATGGCCGCCTCGGGCGTGGTCGCGGCCCACATCGTGCGGCCCTCATGCGCGGTGAACCAGCCCGTCTCATCGACGTTGACCGCCTGGCGATGCCAGCACACTCTCGACCAGCAGCTCGTGTGGGCCCCGCAACGCTTTGCGCCGCGCGCTGGCAGATCGCATCGACCGCGCCGACGGAGAACCGGAAGGCCGAACAGGTCGCGCGCGAGCTCGGCCATGTCGCGGCGGGAGACCCGGTTACGTGCGGTCATCGTCACGACCGCGGCCTGCAAGTCGGTGCCGAACGGCGAGTCGCCCACCCCGTCGGGCAGCCGCGCCACGTGCGCCTCGCCACAACCCGGGCAGCGCAGACGGTGCGTGCGATGCTCGCACCAAGATGCACCGCGATCGGCGGCAGCTCGGCCACCTGATGGCGCCCGAACCGTTCCGCAGGCTCGCGCTCCTCTTCTGATGAACACGCGCCCGCAGTCCGTCGCAGGCCTGCGGGATAGTGATCGACGATCTCATCGAGCTGATCCTCTCCCAAGCAGCTTGCGACCGGAGCCCTCATGCCCGGGCTGGGCGCCCGCCTTTCGCTTCTCGCCCTCGCGTTTGGCCCACTGCTTCGCCTTCTCGCGCGCCTCCGCGCGACGCTCCGCACGCGAGGCTCGGGCGGATCCTGCGACGGAGGGCTCGACGAGTTGCGCGAGTCCCCTCGCGCCTGCTCCTCAAGCGCGCGACCCGCTCCTCCAGACGCTCACAACGCGCCGCGCTGCTCACGCTCGCCCGCCAGCTCAACGATCGCATCGACGCACGCCTCCCGCCCCGCGTCATAGACCGCCTCCGCCTCCGAGCGGTCCATACCCGCAAGATTCGCTGCACCGCCCGCCAATCCTCGCTACAGGAAGACCACGACTGAACGCTTACGGAAACTCACTATTCAAGCGGGAAAGCTTGCTGCCCGGTGTTGCCCGAGCGCGACCGCGAGAACCCGCCCGAATCCGCTTGGAGGACGCCGGGAGGACGCGGACCATCGTGGTGTTCGGGCTGAACTCGAACTCTCAGCGCCCTCGTTAGCCGTGTGTGCATCTACAACACACCTACGCAGGGAATCGTCTATGGGCATCAGGTCGGGCACTGGAGGCCGATCGCCGAGCACCAGCGAACCACACCTACTATCCATCCCGTGGGGACCGGCCCCCAGAACCTGCTGTCGTCAGATTCGCCACGGTTGTCCCCCATCATGAACCAACGACCGGCGGGAATCTTGATCGGCGTAGGGAAGTTGCACTCCCGCACTCCCCCACACGGTTTGATGTAGGAGTCGGACTCGCGTTTGCCGTTGACGATCGCGTGGCCTTCCTTGACGTAGATCGTGTCTCCAGGGCCCGCCACGATGCGCTTGATGAATTTTTCGCCGGCCTCTTCGGGGTTGGTCTGGTCGCACGGCGCGCCGCCGGGGCTGACTTCGTAGTGCGTGGGGCCGCACCTCTGTTCCTTGGCGCCTTCGGGCGGATGGAAGATCACCATGTCTCCAACGGCTGGAAGGGATTTGACACCTTCGACCCAAACATTTGTGCCGATACTGAGGGTGGGTTCCATCGACCCAGAGGGAACGCGAAAGGTCGCCAGTGGCGGTGTTGTAGCCTCTACGACAGTCTTGGTGATGCTCGCTCCGCAGCCAGAGATGGCAGCCAGCGTCAAGGCAGCCGGGACGAGCGCGCGGGCGAGCGATCGAAGCAACGCGCAGGATCGTAGCGCCCGATGGATGCCGAGCAGTGTACGCACGCTGGCCGACGCCATCCCAGCACATCACCGGCTATTGGTCTACACGGCCGCGTACACGGGTCTGCGTGCTGGCGAGCTGGCCGCACTCCGCCGCAAGGACGTTGACCTGCTGCGCGGCGTTGTGCAGGTGCGCCAGGCGCTCAGCAGATCGCCGCAGCGCCGCAGCCGAGGATCTGGCGCGTACCGGCGGGCGCAACGCCGAGGTGGAGATCGTCGAGTACGACCCCGCGTGGCCGGCTGCCTATCGGGCCGAGCGTGAGCGGCTTACGCCGCTGCTCGCAGACGGCGTGGAGCTGCACCACTTCGGGTCCACCGCCGTCCCGGGTCTGGCGGCCAAGCCGGTGATCGACATTATCGCATTCGTGGACGAACTCGACGCGCCGATCGCGGTGCTGGTGGGACGTGGCGGCTACCAGTATCCCCCAGCGTTCAACGCGACGCTCACCCACCGGCGGTTCCTGTGCTACCCGACGGCCGCCCATCGCACCCACCACCTGCACCTCGTGGACGAGCCGGGAGAGCTCGAGCGCCGTCTGCGCTTTCGCGACCGCCTGCGTGCCGATCCCGTCCTTGCGAGCGAGTACGTAGCGCTGAAGCGAGCGCTCGCGGAGCGCTACTCCGATGACCGCGAGGCATACACCGACGTCAAGGGCGAGTTCATCAAGCGATGCGAACAGCCAACCGCGCCCCGGACTGCCGAAGGCGATCAAACCAGCGCGACAGCGACTTGAACTCGGATCTCGTGCGAGTACCCGCGCGAGGCCCGCATCGAGGTCTTCGAGGCTGTCGTTGAGATTGGAGAGGACTCCTTGGCTATGTTGGCCCTGAGCGCGAGCCTCGCAAGCCGGGCGTGCTTGGCGCCCCCTGCCGAGGATGGTCGCGCCGCACACAACGCCGCGGCTATTGAAGAGCGCAGGCAGCGACGCCGCTGCGCTGGTCACAATCGGCGTGTGGAGTGCCCTCGCAGAAACGTCGAGCTGAAGGCCCGCGATCCAGACCCGGACGCCTCACTGAAGGTATGTCGCGCGCTCGGCGCGGACGACCACGGCGAGATATCCCAGCGCGACACCTACTTCGAGGTCGCGAGCGGTGGGCTCAAGCTCCGCGAGGAGCGTCCGGGCCGCCCGCACCTGATCCAGTTCGAGCGCGCCGACGAGCCGCAGCAGCGCGAGAGCCGCTACCGCATCGTCGAGGTAGACGATGGTGCCGTGCTGTGCGCCGCGCTCGCCGCGGCGATCGGCATACGCGGCGTGGTCGCCAAGCGCCGCCGGCTGTTCCTCTGGCGCAATGTCCGCATCCATCTCGACACGGTCGCGCAGCTCGGCGACTTCATCGAGCTGGAGGCCATAGCGCCGGCAGACTCCGACCTCACCGCCGAGCACCGGCTCATCAAGGAGCTGCGTGACGCACTCGCGATCACCGATGAGCGCCTTGTTGCGCTTGGCTACGCAGAGCAGCTGCTGCGCGCGAGCGCCACGGCCGGTTGAGGTTCGGCCGGACTGAGCGTCTCGACAGGATCCTGAATGGCGTTCGAACCCCCAATCGAACCGCGGCTGACCCTCCTGCCCCTCGATGAGCGGGAATGGGACTGGAAGCGCTTTGAGCGCTTCTGCCTCGATCTCGTCAACGCCCTTCCCGACGTAAGGCATGCGGGCTTTCATGGCACGCAGGGAGACAAGCAGGATGGCATTGACATCTTGGCGGAGCTCACTGACGGCCGAAAGCGCACATACCAGTGTAAGAGATAGCGTAACGTGTAACGATCGGGCCTGGCCGGTAGCTCGACTCCCCGTGTAGCCGCCCACGCAAGTTCCCACTTGAAGCGCAGTTGGACCCCGCTGGTTGCTGGCTGCTGCTTCGAGGCCAGGAGGGAGAGCGCCCCAAGCGGCGGCACACACGCCCGCTGGTCGTCCGGACCAGCAGCCCGAGCGGCATCCGCCGACGCGCTCGCTATCCAGCGCAAACCAGCAGCGCGCATGCCTGCTTCGGCCACCTACTTCGTCGCGGCCGGGGCGGCGCGGCCCTCTGCCGCTTACCGAGAGATGCCCTCCGTGCCCAGCCGCATACGCGACTTCAGAGATGTCCCCGAAGACCCCGCGGCGGTGGTAGGGGCAGATCGCGAGTAGTCTCCCAGGCGTGGAGACCGCGCAGGTGGGGAGACGGCACGGCGGTAGTGACGGACGCCCTAGCGCGTGGGAGCGGTATGCCTGGGTCGCGGGGATCCTGTTCGTCATCGCGCTGGTGGCTGAGATCGTCGCCGCTGTTGGCGTCGAACTGAGCCAGAACGACTCGGCGGCGAAGATCGCGAACGGTCTTCACGCCCACGAAACGCGGCTGATCGTGGTCGCGTGCCTGTCCGTCGTCTATGCGGTCATGTTCGTGATCTACCTGAGCGCGCTGCACAACCTGCTGCGCGGGGACACCGATCGCACGCGGGTCCTTGGTTCGTTGGTGCTGGTTGGAGGAGTGCTCTTCGTGACCCTCCATGCCGTCAGCGACATCGGTATCACCGGATTGGTCGCAGCAAAGCTCGCCTCCTACGGGGCCCAACACGACCCGGGCGTGTCCTACACGCTGTACCTGACGACGTTCGCGCTGGAGAGCGTTGGTGATGTCTTCGGCAGCCTGTTTGCTTTCGCAACGGGCGCGCTTGTGCTGAGGAGCGGGATCGTTCCACGCTGGTTGGGCTGGGTGTCGATCCTCGCCGGGAGCATGCTCTTCCTTCAGGGATTTGGGCTCGGCGGCGTCATCGCCTCGTTTGGGCTAGTGCTCGACCTCATCGGGTTCCTGCTCCTCCTGGTCTTTGTTCTGGTGAGCAGCGTGATCTTGGTCATGCGTGAGAGCGCGGCACCCGACACCGCGGGCGCAATCGGCTAGAGACGCATGCGATCCCGAGCCGCGGGCGTGGGGCCGTTCCACATCTCACCCGTGTCAAGCCCATCACGGCCCTACACCGGGGTGGGCACGTCAGTCCTGCTCGCTCGACGGACAGGAGGAGCCGGCGGCGGACGATGTGGCGGTCAGCGCCGCGCAGGCGACACAGGAGCGTCATCACGCCCTCAGCCTCGCGCAAGGGGAGGTCCGCTTCCAGGACGAAGCGCGCGTGCCAACGGGCGGCGGCGGCCTGGAAGCGTTCGTCCTCCGATGTGTTCGCCCTGGCGGATGGACAACGTGCGCGCGCTCTTGTTCTCGTGGCCGCCGGTGATGATTCCCGCCGGATCAGGGACGATGGCGCCGTCGTAGAGAAACACGTTGACGTGGTCCTTCGCCGCCAACAGCGCGCAGATGTTGCCCTGCAGTACGAAGTACGGACGGTTGGTGCGTTTGATCGTTTCGGCAACCTCGTGGTCGGCCGCGTGGACGAGATCGCGAAGCTCGCGGCAGATGGCTTGCTGCCAATCGGGCAGGGCATCGATGTAGGCGTCAACACGCGGGTCGGCAGCGTAGGTCACGCCGGATCCACCGTAACTTGATGACGTCGTTCAGACCACCGAGCGCGCACGTACGTCAGCAGAGCATGTGGCGGCAACCAGCACACCGCCACATGCTCTGCGCGAACGGACTCCGGGGGTCAGTGTTCGACCGCTGGAATGGCGATGGGCGCTGGCTCGGCCTGCGGCGTCGGCTCGCTGTCGACACCGGTGGCGATGGGCGGAACGGTCTCCGGCCGCTCGCCGATTCGTGCGACGTCGAGGGCGATCAGGCCGAGGTTCGCACCGGCAGCTGCTCCGATGATCGTGGTGATGACCGCCATGAGCCCGGCTGTTGCGTTGAACCCCAGCAGCGCGCCGACGAGGGCGCCCGTCAGCGCGACCCCGAACCCGATCGTCGTGGCCCTGGCCGGCCGGTCGCGGTTGACCCAGGCCAAGTAGGTGCCGAGGCCGATCGGTGTGCCGATGAAGAGAACAGCCATGAGCTCGCTGTCGAGGGGCACTGTCGGCAAAGCCACCAGCACGATGATCAGGCCGATGAACCATCCGCCGAGGCCGAGCACCAGCAGGTAGACGGAGCGCAGGATCGCGCTCGCCTTGCGCCCGAAGCCGCCGCGCTTGTGCTTCCGGCGCCACATCAGTAGCAGTGACAGGATCGTGAGGAGTCCGAAGCCGATCATCGCGCCGGCGATGGCCTTGGCGGGTCCGGTCTGTGTGGATTCGGGCGTGAGTTTAACCGTTTGAGGTTTGTACAGCGAGTCGTCGACCTTGCCTGTGTCGAAGTAGGTGTTAATCAGGTGCGTGCTCGCCTTGGTCTGTTCGGTCCAGAAGGAGGTTGTGTGGCCGAAGCCGGCGAGGATGACCTGGTGGCCGTTGGGCAGGTAGGGGAGGAGCTCCTTGGTCGCGTTCTGGGGCGGGGTGGCGAAGTCGAGACTGCCGCCGATCAGGAGCGTCTGCACGTTCGATGTCTGGACATGGGTGTACTCGTTGTCGGCCGGGTTGGCCGGCCATGCGTGCAGGAGGCCTCCGCCGCCGAAGAGGAATTCCGTTCCGGGGTTGCCGATAATCGAGGGGCCGTCGTGTTCGCTTGACGAGTAGTAACGCTCGGCAGCTTGGTTGTCAGCCATTCCGACAGCTGCGACGTCGCCCCAGACAAACGCTTCCGGGAAAGCGATCTGGGCGAGGAGCGACTCGAACCAGAGCCCGCTCGAGTCACCGTGGGCGGCCGAGAGCCAGGCGTCCAGGGTCATCGGTCCGGAGAGCGGCGAGGCATTTTCCGTCGTCTCCATGAGTCCGAAGAAGCTGGCGATCCGTGCGTTGCCCTTCTTGATCGGAAAGAACAACCAGCGGTTCGGCATGTGCGCGACGGTCCGTTCCAGCGACGCGGCGAGATCGCTGGTGCGCTTGTGGCACGTCGCGTCTTGCGCACAGAGGCTGGCGTAGCGGTCGATCTGTTCGTCCGTCGTCTTCGGGTGCCAGATGAAGTTGCCGGGTGGGTTGACGCCGATCATCACCGAACGGTGGATGGCGGTCGGGTAGCGCCAGGAGTAGATCATCGCGGTGCGGGTGCCCGCGCTTTCGCTCAACAGGTCGATCTGGTGGTAGCCGAGGGCTTTCCGTGCCGCCTCGAGGTCGTCGACCCGTTCGGGGAGTGTGTAGCCGGCGAGATCGACGCCGTTTGCCTGGAGCCGCTTCGCGCACGAGCGGAACGCGTTCGAGTAGGCATCGAGGGACTTCTGGCCGAGGAAGTCGGCGGAGTGCTCGAGGGCCGACTCGACCTCCGGGCAGTGGAGCCGGACGGAGCCGTCGACGCCGCGGTAGCCGACGAGGACGACGTCGTGGTTGGCGGTGAACCGACTGGCGTCTGCGAACTTCATGTTCGTGACGCCGGGGCCGCCTTCCAGGCGGAAGATCGGGGCGCCCGGGTGTGCCGAATGCGCACGGATCCGGATGACCGGCAGCGCGATCAGCCGCGAGTGCGGGTCGGCGCGGTTCTCGGGCACCACGAGCGTTCCGCAGTCGGCGGCGTAGGCGCCCTTTTCGGTGTTGTAGGTACAGTTCTTGAGCGTCAGCTGGCCTGCATGCGCGCCGGCAGGCACGGAGACGGCCGTAGAACCGCCGGCGAAGTGGAGGTAGCCGAGCCCGAGCGTGAGGACGGCGATCAGGGTCAGGCCGGTGATCCGGCCGCGACTGAAGCGTCTGGTCGAGGGATGCATGGTTCGTTCTTTCCTGTTGGTGCTGCTCGCGGTGCTAGCGGTCGTGGCGGTCATGCTGCATCCTCCTTCGGGCTGGACTTCGGGCATGACGACAGGCTCTCCGTTCAGCGAGGAAGAAACCAGGGGGCTGGCAGGCGTCTGTGACGTCGGGTAGCGGCCCGGGATACGTCGGTTTGCCGCCAGCTCGGGGCGGCCAGCCGTATGGAAGCAAGCGCGGCGCTGCGCGATGATCAGCCCTCATGAGAGAGACTGTCCTGATCGTGGATGATCACCCCAGCTTCCGCGCCAGCGCGAGGCGCATGCTCGAAGCCAACGGCTACGACGTCGTTGGGGAGCTCGACAACGGTGACGGCGTGGTGGCTGCCGTGGAGAAGCTGAACCCAGAGGTTGTGCTACTCGACGTGCACCTACCCGACATCGACGGCTTCGAGGTTACGCGGCGACTACTCGATGCGAACGGCGCTACCCCGCAGATAGTGCTTGTCTCGAGCCATGACTTCACCGACCTTGACGAGGCGGTAGGCGCCAGTGGCGCGCGCGGGTTCGTCGCCAAGAGCGAGCTGAGCGCGGAGGCGATCTCTTTACTCATCCGCTGACCGCACCGCGACGCACCCTGATCGGTCTCGCCGGCTTGGCGTTCCTGATGGGCATCGCCGCGTTCGTGGTCATGCTCAACGGGGAGCACAACGTTCACCGGGGCGCGTTTGCCGGCTTGTTCCTGGCCACCGGCTGGGGGTTCGTGGGAGTCGGGCTATGGGTTTGGAAGCAGCGGTCGGCCGGCAACATCGGTCCGCTGATGGTCGCGGTCGGCCTCAGCGGCTTGCTGAAGGGGTTGGCCTTTTCCAACGACAGCGTCGTGTTCGCGATCGCCTCGGTCGGGGAGGTGCTGATCTACGCGGTGCTCATCCAGCTGCTGCTGTCGTTTCCCTCGGGGAGGCTCGAAACCCGGCTGGATCGTCTCCTGGTCACCATCGCCTACGTCAACACGACGGTGGTGCAGCTTGGAGTGTTCCTGTTCACCGACTCAAAGGCGGGCTGCACCCGCTGTCCCAGTAACCCGCTGCTGATCGAACACTCCGAGGCTGCCAAGGTACTCGAACGCGGCGCAACTGGACATCTCGATCGCGTTGCTGGGTGCCGTGGTCGCGGTCCTCTATCGACGCTGGCGAAGCGGCACCCCAGGGCGAGCGAGGGTGTTCGCCCCGATCGTCGCCGTCGGCGGGCTCACGTTTCTGCTGCTGATGGCCGCCCTCGTCGTCGAACAGGCCGGCCTGTCGAGCGACATTTCTGACGCGCAGACGTTGGCTTTGTTCACGTCCATCGCCTGCCTACCGTTTGCCTTCTTGGTGGGCCTCCTGCGATCCCGGTTCAGCGAAGCCGACGCGATCAGCGAGCTCTTGGCCCAGCTCGGTGAGGGTGGTGGCCGCGGAGCGTTGCGCGACGCGCTCGCGGACGCGCTTGGAGACCCGACCTTGGAGCTCGCCTATTGGGTACCGGACCAGGACGCCTACGTGGACGCCGCCGGTCAGCCGGTTCGGGTCGATCCCGCGCCGGCGGGCAAGGTCTCCACCATCATCGAGCACGAGGGCGAACGAATCGCTGCGATCGTGCACAGCCCGGGCCTCGCGGAGGAACGCGAACTGGTGCAGACAGCGGGCGCCGCCGCCGGGCTGACGCTCAGAAACGAACGATTGGACGCCGAACTACGGGCGAAGGTTGCCGAGCTTCAGGCCTCACGCTCACGCATCGTGCAGGCCGGCTATGAGCAAAGGCGCCGACTCGAGCGGGACCTCCACGATGGCGCCCAGCAGCGACTCATGGCCCTCGGCATCGACCTACGAATGGTAAGAGAACGCATCGAGCACGACCCACAAGGGGCGGCGGAGCTCCTCGACGAATCACTCCACGAGTTGAACGAGGCGACCGCGGAGCTGCGCGAGCTCGCACGAGGGATCCACCCGGCCGTGCTCACAAATCGCGGCCTGCACGCAGCGCTCAAAGGCCTCGCCAGCCGCTCCCCGGTTCCTGTGGAACTGCTCCAGACGCCGGCCGACAGGCTCCCGCCGTCGGTCGAGTCGGCGGTCTACTTCGTCGTCGCCGAGGCCCTTACGAACGCGGCCCGCTACTCGCGCGCGCAAACGGTAACGGTGGGGGTCGTCCGCGACAACGGCCACGTCGACGTCGAGGTGAGCGACGACGGCGTCGGGGGCGCCGACGCCGATCAGGGCTCGGGGCTGCGAGGGCTTCAAGATCGGGTCGCGGCGCTCGACGGCCGCCTCGAGCTGACGAGTCCGCAGGGGTTGGGCACCATCCTCAGGGCAACGATCCCGTGCGCGTGATCGTCGCAGAGGATTCCTTGCTGCTGCGGGAAGGCATGGTGCGGCTGCTCGAGGAGGCCAAGTTCGAGGTAGTCGGTCAGGCCGGGGATGCCGAGGAGCTGCTGCGAAAGGCCAGGGCGCACAAGCCCGACATCGCAATCATCGACATCCGCATGCCGCCCACCCACACAGACGAGGGGCTGCGTGCGGCGCGCGTGATCCGGGAAGAGATGCCGGACACTGGTGTGCTGGTGCTCTCGCAGTACGTCGAGGAGGCCTACGCGCTGGAGCTACTGGGAGACGACGCCGCCGGCGTCGGCTACTTGCTCAAGGACCGCGTCTCGGACCTAGAGCGCTTCGCCGATGCGATCAGAAGAGTCGCCGAGGGAGGCTCCGCGCTCGATCCCGAGGTCGTCTCAGAGATGCTGGGTCGCAAACGCACAGACGATCCACTGAACGTGCTGACCGCGCGGGAGCGCGAGGTGCTTGGCCTGATGGCAGAGGGTCGCAGCAATCAGGCAATCGCCGAGATACTCGTGATCACTGAGCGCGCCGTCGAGAGGCACGTCACGAGTATCTTCGCGAAGCTCAACCTTGCCCCGGCGGCCGAGGACCATCGCCGCGTACGGGCCGTCCTCGTGTTCCTCGGTACGTAACCCAGTTGCGGCGCGGCAATTCGTGACGCGTCGCATGACTGGTGTACATGGACCTTAGTGGTCACCACTCCAACCCTCCAAAACCCCTGGAGTCTTTGCTCGAGCCTGCACGCGCGGACGACAGCTCATGAGTTCTCGGGCGGGCCGGGGGCACACGGGGAGATTTGAGCATGTCGGGCGACGCCGCCGTCGCTGCTGCTTTGCGAGGTGGGTGTCGCGCAAAGGTTGCGGCTGTGGCGGTGGCGATCGGTGGCGGCGATCGCCTTGCTTGTGGTCTGTGCTCTTGAGACTGTGGGTGCTACCTGGCGGACGCGGTGGCCGCCGGGGCGGCTTTTCAGGCGGTCGCGTCTCATGAGCCGGGGGATTTGAAGTTGCGGGCGTAGCCTCCGCTTTGTCCTGACAAGACCAAGCGATGGAGGTACGCCCGCATGGAGAAGGTAGCCCCGAGCGAGAGGTTTCGCCAAGAGCTGGATGAGGTGTTGGCAGGTGTCGGCGTGGAGCAAGACCCGATTGAGACGGTCGGGCGGCTGGGAGCGCGGCTGATCTTGCAGCAGGTGCTCGAGGACGAGGTCACGGAGTTCCTCGGCCGGCGGCGGTATGAGCGCGCTGAGGAGACGGTCAGCCACCGCAATGGACACGAACCGCGGACGGTCAAGACGACGAGCGGCTCGGTGGCGTTGGAGCGTCCGCGGGTGCGCAACGCGAGCAAGTTGGGGTTCGAGAGCAGGGTGCTCGGCAAGGGCGTTACGCGAACGCACGCGCTGGAGTCGCTCGTGATCAGCTCGTTCTTGCGGGGACTGTCCACCCGTGATGTGGAGGCCGCGCTCCAGGAAGTCTTCGAGGAGCCGATTGCGTCGAAGGCGACGGTGTCCCGGATCTGTGAGGACACCCGGGAGCGATACCGCCAATGGTGCCGGCGGCGCTTGGAGCAGCACGACATCGTCTACTGCTTCTTGGATGCGATCTATCTGAAGCTGCATCCCGACGACACGCCGGCGGAGGGCGTGCTGGTGTGCTGGGGCGTGACGCTTGAGGGCCGCAAGGTCCTCCTCGGACTGGCTCTGGGGAGCCGTGAGAGCTATGACAGCTGGCTCGCCTTCGGCCGGGACATGATCGCCCGCGGCCTCAGGGCGCCGGCGCTCGTGATCGCCGACGGAGCACCCGGGATCTGGAAGGCGACGCGGGAGCTCTGGCCCGGAGCACTGGAGCAGCGCTGCACCGTCCACGCGCTTCGGAACGTCACCGGAAAGCTGCCCGAGCGCCACCACCAAGAGGTCAAGGCGCGCTGGTGGAAAGTATTCGACGAGGCGCGCTCCCCGGGCGAGGCGACCCGTGAGCTGCGGGGCATCATCGCCGACTACAAGACGGCTTACCCCTCGGCGATGGCCGTCATCGAAACGGACCTGCCAGCGCTCGTCACCCACCTACAGTTCCCGTCCGCCCACCGCAAGCGAATCAGGACCACGAATCTTCTCGAGCGAACGTTCGTGGAGGTCCGCCGGCGAACCAAGGTCATCGGCCGGTTCCCCGGCGAGACTTCCGCCCTCTCGCTGATCTGGGCGGTGCTGGAGCTCTCCTCCCGCGGCTGGCGCGGCGTGAAGATGAACCCCAAGACCGTCGCCGAGATCGAGCGCCTACGCCGCCAACTACGCGACACCAAGGCCGCTCCACCAGCCACGACGAACACCGAGGAGGTGATCGCCGCATAACATCCCACTCAAGCGGAGCCTGCCCCGAACAAATTCACCCGGGAAATGAGACGCGACCTTGCAGGCGGCCGTGGCGGCTATCTGGTGTTTGTGGAGCTTCAGTAGGTTGTGGGTGGCGGTGATCAGCCGCCACTCCGAGCGTGCGGCGGATCTGCCTCGTCGCTGAAACTGATTGATGCGCCGGTTGTGCTTGGTCTGCGCGAACACCGGCTCGACCATCACCTTTCGTCGTCTGTATAGCCCGCTGGCGTAGTCGGTCGCGAGTACCTCGCGCATCGCCGTGTAGCGCCTGGGCGTGCCACCCCGGCCGGGGCGTGTCGCGCTTGCCGGCATCGGGTGGGATCAACACCTGGACATGCTCGTTCGCGACGACGTGGTCCATCTGCTGCTCGTTCCAATAGCCGCTGTCGGCTACCGCGACCCCGGGAGTCTCTGTCACACCAATCGCCTGGAGCTCGCGCTTGGTCGCTTGAACCATCGGCTGCAGGTGCCCGAAGTCCGGGGAGCTGGCGCTCACCTCGGCCGCGAGCACGATCTGCTCCTCGTTGACGACGGCCTGGGCGTTGTAGCCCTGCGTGTAGCTGCGCGGGGTCTTCACGTTGCGCGAGTCCGGATCGGTCGTGTTGATCTTCCCCGCGGGGATCTCGGGCGGCTCATATAGCTTCGGTGGGCGACTGAGCCGTCGGCCTTGGCTGTCGCGCCCGTGCGCCCTGTAGTGCTCATACGCCTCGTTCGCTTGGCGCTCGACCGCGAGGTCTTGCTGTAGCCGTCGCTCTGCCTCCAACAGCCGCTCCGGGCGCGAGCGGGCGATCGGCTTCGCCTCGCGGCGGCGGTACTCATCGAGCTGACGGCGAGCCTCGCGCAGCCATCCCTCGCGGCCCTGAGTCCGGGGAACGATTACCTCTGGGTCAAGCTCCATCTTCACCCCGGGGAGCCTCGGCCTCGCCAGCCGCCTCGCTCCGCTCCCGTTCTGGTCACGCTCGAGCTTTCGCTTCGCCTCCGCCAGAGCAGCACGACGCCCCTCGCTGGTCCGCAGGCGCTCGGGCAGCTCATCGCCACGGGCGTCGCCGTAGAGCTCGTCCTCGGCCGCGTCGAGCTCGCCGGCCTCCTTGAGGATCTCCCGGGCGAGCTGCTCGTAGTCGAGGTTGCAGTGATGCGAGGCGTTCGCGTGCACCTTCGCGCCGTCGATCGCGATCACCCCGACCTTCACCAACCCCACCTGCTTGCACAGCCCAAGCACAGAGCCGAACAGCTCCGCCAGCGCGTCCTCGTGGCGAGCACGGAACCTCGCGATCGTCGCGTGATCAGGCTTCTGCTGGGCGGCGATCACCCGGTAGGCGACATCCTCGACACACTTGCGCTCGATCCCCCCGCGACGAGCGTTCACCCCTCGCGTAGGCGTAGAGCAACAGCTCAGGCCATCATCGACAGCTCGAACGCCGCCCGACCCCAACCATCCACGCGATATGCGCCATAGAACGCCGAGAGGTCCATCTCCTCGACCGACTCCAACACAAACCACGCGAGATGGCCCTCCGGCAGCCAATCACGCGGGTCTGGGGCATCAAGAACGCCTGCTCACGATCACACGCCAAGAAGTTCATAGCCATGCCCGAAGTCTCCAAACCCGCCCGGACGGACCAGAGGTTTGCGCGACACCCACGACGAACAGGAGCAGCCGACCGTCGTGGTTGTCGGCTGCTCCTTGGGAATCGGAGCAAGAGTCGTCTCGGCTTCGCTTAACTCGACGGCATTGCGTCAAGGCCCGGCGAGCCCACGCCCGCCGGGCCTTGATGTCTCAGGCCGCCGCGACCAGCTGCAGCGCGCGGGTCTTCTCGGGGCCGTCATCCAGCGCGCGAGCGAAGCGCTGGCCGTTCGAGCGCAGCGGGCGAATCCAGTCGCCGTACTCCACGATCGCGTTCACCGCGGCCCACTTCGACCCCGGCGCGTTGCCCTGGGTATCGCCGCGCAGGAACAGCTCGGCGATCCGGTCCTTGGTCTGCTGACGCGAGCGGCGCGTGCGGGTGCTCGCCGAGTCCCCGTCACCGTTGGGGTAGAGCTCATCGAGCACCGTCCGAAGCTGGCGCTCGGTGCAGCGCTGCGAGGCGAGCTTGTCGCCATAGCGCTTGAACTGCTCGTAGTAGTTGATCGACAGGTCCAGCACCCTGCGGGCCTCGTGGACGCGCTGCGCGACCGCTTCGGTGTGGCGGATCGAGAACTTCTGCCGAGCGTCCCGCAGACCCCAGTTGAGCGTGTTCTGGCAGACCACGCGGATCGGGGTCGTGGCGGCTATCACGGCCGTTGAGCCGTCGTGGCTGTTCATCAGCAGCACGTACGGCCGCACGGGATCGCCGCCGACTTCGACGTGATCGGGCAGGGTGGCGAGCACCCATACGCGACGACGACCGTGCAGGCTCCCGGCGGTCTCGAAGTGGATGTCGCTGCCGAGCAGCTGGTCGACGAACGCGAACGCCTCGTCGTTCTGCACGATGCGGTAGCGCTCCCCGACGATCCCGAGCACCTCGCGGGTGTCCTGACGCACTGTTGCGAAGTAGCCGGGGATCGCATCCGAGGCGGGACGCGCCCAATCCGGCGGGGTGCCGCCACGGTGGATCGCGATGGGCTCCTTCGCCACGCTCCAGCCAAGGCCGGACGCCTCGATCGCCTCGCCGACGCTCGCCGGTGGCCAATCGAGCACGGCACCGAGACCGTGCCAGGGTGTGACGCGCACGGAGAACATCGAGTCTGAGTCTGTGAGTCCAGCGGGCATTTCGCCCTCCTTTGATGGGGTGGCTCCGCCTGGTGCGGGGCCGGTCGCAGCCCCGGCCGCATCCCCGAAGGGGATGCAAAAATGGCCGGGCAAGCCGGCTCCCGTACATTGCATCTCGGCGGATCGCCCAACCAATCTCGATACCGCACCGGTACCGCAGATCTCTGTCCGTTTCGCCCGCTATTGTCCGTGTATGGCCGCACCCTTCCCGGCGCAGCCTGGAGCGCTATACCGCTCCACAGAGCCAGATACGGCTCCTGGCCTATAAGCGGCGGACGAGGTTCGAACTCGCGACCTCAAGCTTGGGAAGCTACGAGAGCAAACGCCCGTAGGAGGGCGGAATCCCGCATGGATGCTAGGGATTCCGCCCTCGCCGCGTCACGCTGGCCCCCGGACGAAAAGGCGGCGATTTCCGGCGATTTCCGGCGATAGTGGCAGGGCTGCCAATTGAACGGGGGAACCCCAACGCCTACGCGCCGAGGCTGCCACCGACCGCGGCGCGCTCCCTCAGCGGCGCCCACCGCGAGGTCTGCGGCAGCCGCGGAAACCCGGACGCGACCGCGCCGCCCAGCATCAACTCCGTGAGACCCCACACGAGAGCGTCCAGCCGGTCGGGTGACTCCGCCGTGTTCGGCAGCCACGTACAGCACTCGTCCTCCAACGCCGGGAACGCCCCGACGTGATGCACCCTGCCCTGCTCGTACAGGGTGCTGATCGGCTCGGCTCGCGTGTGCTTGCCGCGGCTCGCGTGCACGGACTTGATCGGTAGGTGCGCCTGCGCCGCTTTCAAAACCTGCGTCACGAGCTCCCCGCCCTGATTGACCTCCACGATCACGCGGTTCGCTCCCCAACGGTTGTACGCGGACACGACGCGCTGCGCCCACTGCTCAGGGGTCGCATGAATCGTTTCGTCCGCGAGCACGTAGCCGTGCCCGTCGCGCGCGACCCCGCAAACGATGATCCCCGTGTCGTCCGCCCGGTCGCCGCTCGTGACCGCCGGATCGACACTGACCACGATCCGCGTGCAGTCCACCGTGGCGACGCGGTTCTCGAACATGCCGCGGTTCCATAGCGCGCCTGGCGTGTCGTCGATCAGCTCGCCGAGGAGTTCCTGGCGGCCCAGCCTGCTACCGCCGTAGCGGGCCTGCATGTGCGCCACCCACTCCGGCGGGTTGTGCGGGTTGTCCGGCAGCGTCGCGTGCGTGCGCACCACGCCAGGCATCTCGCGCAGTCGGCGGTAGTCCGGTGTCGGACGCGGTGTCGTGGACGCGATCGAGTGCGGCCGGCCCGTGCGCAACCCGAACGCGGCCTGATCCCACGCGGGGCCGAGCTGCGAGTTAGCCGCGGCCTCCTCCCACCAGTCCAGATCGCGGTTCCCGGCGGCGCGCAGACGCTCCACGTCGCGCGGCGCGGCGGTGCCGATCACCAACGCCTCCGACCCGTTCGGCCAGTACACCTTGCCACCGCCTGCGGCAGCGGCCACGAACCGGATCTCCGGGTCCATCGCCAGCAGCCCTGAAGGGCCACGTACGCAGGCTTCTACGGCGTCGCCGTTCGTCGGCGCGATGATCCGCCCGCGGGCGCCGGGATGCTCGCGCATGTACCGGGCGAAGTACCTTGAGCACGCCTCCGTCTTCCCGCACCCACGGCCGCCCTCCAGCAGCCACAGCGTCCAGTTCCCCTCCGGTGGCACCTGGTGGGGCTCAAGCGGTGGCCGGCCGGCGGGCTCCCACGCGGAGGGCTCCAGCAGGTCGATCGCCGCGAGCAGTTCGTCGGCGGGTGTGAGCGTCGCGGTAGCCATGCCTTCAAGGATAAGCGCCGGATGGGACAGCGCTCGACGAAGGGTGGGTCCGGGGACCCACCCTTGCCGCCCATCGCCATGCGTTCCCGCGCCTTGGGTTTCTCCAACTCCTCCAACGCCAGTCCGAGCGCGACCTTCTCGGAGGGCTTCATGTCGAGACGGCACCGTGCGTCCCCGCTACGGGACCCCGGTGATGTCCTTGATTTCAGCGATCGACATGCCTGCGAGGGCCTCGATGTGCTCCAGCGAGAGCCCGGCACGGACGGCTTCGAGGTAGGCGTCCCCGAGCAATTCGATCGCGTCCTCGGCCTCGGGATAGTCCCGATAGAGACGCCGCACCCGTAGGAGTTCTCGCGTCGCCGCAGCCGCCCAGTTCATCTCGCGGTCTGCCCCAGCATCCTGATCGTCGGCCATCGGAGCCGATCATGGCAGCTCCAAGGCCTGCTCGACCCAACTCCTAGCCGTTCCAAATCTGTGCTGTGCCGTTCTCCGCCTTCAGGGTGCTGGGACACGCCCAGGGGTCTCGCAGCCCGGCAGCGGCGCCTACAGGACGCCAGGCGGGGAAGATCGCGGCGCGTCCTGCTCAGCGGGGGGAGGGCGGGTCGCTATGCCGCCGGGCGAACGTCACCAGCACCGCCAGAACGATGAACGCGACGACCGCCACCCGGGAGCCCGTGATCCCCCCAGCGACCGCGGCGACCGCCACGTTCCCCACCATCGACCCGCCGTGCTTCGCCCGCCACACTTTCCGCGCCCACCGATATTCAGCGCCGGTCCTGAACTGATCGGGCTGGGGTCGCATCACGCACCGCCCGTCGGTCGATCCAGGCCGACGCCGAAGTCGTCGCCGTAGCGGAGCTTGAGGTCGTCGTTCCGGCGCTTGACCTCCCAAGCCCGGCCCCGCTCTACGGTCCCTGCTCGCCCAAGGTTCAGGCCGCCCCATCCGGCTCGCTCTGCCGCGGCGTTACGGATGGCCTCGACATGCTCCGTGTACGGCTCGGCGTCCGCGGCCTCGAACATGACCGCCTCGGCCTGCTCTTGCGTCAGGCCACCCAATGCGGCCTCGACCCCTTGGGAGTCCATAGCGAAGAATCCCGCCAGGTTCTCAGCCATCACTCACCACGCTCACCCCCTCCGTCCGCCACGCGAGCTTCCCCCACCCGCGCCGCCAGCTCCACGACAGTGCTCCTTTCCCGACGCCGGAAATACTGTGCGCCGAGAATCACACCCTCCCTCGCAGCCTCTAGCTCGAAGTCGTGGAGAATGCCCGTAGGGTCCTCCCACGTAGGGTCCTCCCCGTGTTCGCGCGTCTCCCTTTCGTAAAGACCCTCGATGCTGAGCCTCACGACTTCCTCAAGGAAGTCTCGATGCGTCCATTCGGTCACGGGGTGACCAAAGCCATAGCGGGAAACGGCGCGCTGGACCTTCCACACCCGGTTGATTGCCAAGGCGACCGCGCCGGAGACGACCACGGCCACCCCCTCGCCGAGCGGGTGCAACGCCTCAGCGCCCATCCCGAACAAGATCAAGCACGAGAGGATTCGCACGAGCCCGCCGGTCATCGGGTCGTCCTCAGTCGGCTTTTGCCGATGACCTCGACACTCTCCGGTAGCGCGACGATCTCGCGCTCGCCCCGTTTAGCGAGGTAGGCGATCACGTCGGCCTTGGCGACCGTGCCGCTGAGCAGCAGCGGGGACGTTCCCTCGAGCGCCCACCGCTTCGCGAACCAATGCGCGCGGCGCCTGCTCAGCGTCCATGAAAAGCCCTCCGCGTGCTCGGCGTTACTCACGCCCCGCCAGACCGCGACTCGCTCGGGCAAGCTCGCGAGTTTCGCCCTCTCGACGCGGGTCATCATCGCTGCGCGGTGCTCCGGGTGGCGGCTCAGCAGTGCCCGCCATAGCGCGCGCTCGGTGAGGTTGTCCGACATGCTCCAGACCGCCTGCATGAGCCGCCAGTACGTCTCGCCGTCGAGCTGGTCGAGCGGGAGGCGCAGGAACGCATAGCGGATGTCCGCATGGCCGTGCAAGTGCAGGTAGCCCTCCCATTCGCCCCGGCGCAGCGCCCAACCCTTCGCCGCCGCCATAGACCGGCGCCCGCGCCTCAGTAGGTCGGCCGAGGCCCCCGGCGGCAACCCGTATAGCTCCCGCCATTCGTCCGGCACTGGCACGTCCTCCAGGGCTGCGACCACCGACGCCATCGGCACCACTGCCTCTCTCGGGTGGGCGGCCATCACGCCTCCCTCGATTGTTGGTGCAGGAAGTCCATCACATCCGCCGCCAAGGAACTCCACGCGCGCCGCTCGTACCCGTGCAGTGCGCGCCACGGCAGCGGCCGGCGCCACGCGAACCGCGCGCGATAGAGCCCGTACAGCGCCCGGCCCGTGAGACGCGGGGCCGTCATCCCCACGCCCACGCGGCCACGGCGGCGAGCAGGACCATGCCGAGCAGCAGGATCACCCCTTCCGTCAGTTCCTTCAACGGGACCTCCAGCGTGTCGGCGAGGATCAGCAGCGTGAGAAGGCCCGGCGCGCATTCCCCCCGCTCAAGCACACCGATCGCGTTGCGGTGGAGGCTGGCGGCTTCCGCGAACGCTTCCTGCGAGAGATTCCGCTGCTTGCGCAGGGCGCTCAGTTTCTTGCCGAACATCTTCAGCAGCCGGGCGCGCTCGATCGTGTAGGCGTCCCGCTCGACCATCACGCCTCGCCCCCGTCCGCTGCCTCCGCTTCGGCGGCGCGCACAAGGTCTGTGAATGTGACGCCGAGGGCATCGGAGAGGGCAAACAGCTTGTCCAGCCGGGGGTTGCCGCGCCCCCGCTCGATCACGCCAAGGTGCCCCGCGGAAATCCCGGCCTTGCGGGCGAGAGCTTCGATCGATAGGTGCCGGTCTTGGCGCAGGCGACGGATCGCGCGCCCCAAGTCCTTGGTGGTGTGCATCCTTGGCTCGCTCATACGCAGACGAACCCGAGAGCGTCCAGGTGCCGGGCGCACGGGCTAGCGGAGAACCGCTCGCCCTTCACCTGCACGACCCCCTGTTCGCGCAGGCATTCGAGGGCGACGCCGATTGCCTCGCGGTCCACGTCGTGCAGCTCGCCGTCGAGTTCGGTGCGGGCCCACGGCTCCGGGTGGTCATCGCGGAGCACCTGTAGGACGACCAGATACTGCGTGCTGTCCTCCTGCAGCGGGTCCGGGCGATGGGTGGGCATTACGCCCAAACCTTCTTCCACCTGCTGCGAGAGGTTCGCGAGCTGCCCGGCGCGGGCCTTCGCCGTAGCGCGTTGCTCGGCGCTCGCCAGCTCGTCGTCTTCCATTGCCCATTCGGCGTGGATACGCAGATGGAGCGCCCCCAGCAGCGCCTCCTCGTGCTCGTGCGGGTCCACATCGACCGCGCGGGCGCCACCCTCGGGCTCGACCCAGCCCGTGATGTCGAGCAGGGCGCGGGCACTGTTGGCGCGGGCGAGGGCGCGCGTGACCCCTGCGCCAACGTCTCCCTCGCGGGGTTCGACAAGAGCGCCCGCTTCTTCGACCTGGTAGTGCAGGTCGAGGAACGCGCCGCTGCGCACGGGCGACACAAGCTCGGCGGGGATGGTGATGGTCATGGTCGGTTCCTCCTTGTGGTTGGAGGCACCGGGGGCGGCTCTAGCGAGGAAGACACCGAGCCGTATCGGTAGGGTGTCTGGCGCGCCGGGAGTTAACGCTCTCGGGGCCAGGGGGCCGGGCCGCGTGTCGGTCGCGGCCCCCATATGCGTTCTAGTGGTTGAGCCAGACTACCACGCTGGACCGCACTGCGCTGGAGCGTGCATCGCTCGCGCGTATAGACCGCGAGCGTGCGTCCTGCGACGCTTCCCCGCGATGCCCGAAGTCCCGAATGCTGACCCCGCGCTCGGCCGCGCCGTGCGGCGTCTCCGCAAGGCCCGCGGACTCACGCAGGAAGGTCTCGCGCACAGCGCAGACTTGACGCTCGGCACCGTGGCCCGGCTGGAGCTTGCCGGCTCGGCGCCGACATGGGCGACTGTTCGCGCCGTGGTCGGTGCCCTTGGCGTGACGTTCGCCGAGCTGGGCGCCGCGATCGACGCCGAGCAGTAGCCGCTACGCGGCGGCGCGCGCCAGGCGTTCGCGTTCCCGGTTGGCAGCGCGCCGGCACTCATCGGCGCAGAACTTCGCGGGAGCGAACGGGCGCCCACGGCCAGCAGGGATCGGGCCGCCGCAGTGCCCACACTCACGGTCCGGGATCGCCTCCCGTTCGGGGTCCTCAGCGATGACGCGCAGCGCACGCTCACGGCGCGGCGGCGACCGGCGCTCCCATGCCTCCCTCCAGCTCTCCAGGGTTGCGCGGAGCGCCTCCGTCCATTCCGTGCGCTCCCGGCCGGTCTCCGCGGTCTGGAGCGCGGCGGCGAGCGCAGCCGGCCACGCCTGCTCGAACGCCTGCCCTGAGCTGCGTGCGTCGGCGAGCTGCTGGAGGAGGAGCGCGGGGGGATCGGGCACGCGGGCAAGCCTACGCGGCGGGCTGGATGGCCCCCGGGGCGCCGCCCCCGGCGCTCGATGGTTCCCGGGGGCGGCGAGCGTGCCGCAGTGGTTACGCCAACGGCAACGCTTGGAAGGGGGAAAGGAGATGGACGCCCGGCCCCAGCTAGGGGCCAGTGCCACCGTCCTGCAATTTTACCCCGCGGGTAGGCGTCCAAAAAGGGGGGCCGACGACGCCAGGGGTTCGCGCGGAGCGCCCACGAAAGGAGTAAGCGGGCGCGGGCGAAGGTGAACCCGGGCGGTAAGAGCTTGCAGGCGCCGCCCGGGCCGGGAGCGGGGGGATAACCGGGCTCCCGTAAGGCGCTGCCCCGTGGAGAAGGCCATTCAACCGGGGCGGCGCACACTGTCACACTTTTAGGCGGCGATCAGCTCCGGGCGCTCTCTTGCGTATTCTGCTGCCGCGCGTGGATTGCGTTCGGCGAGGAGGGCGAGCTGGGAGCGCGTGCCCGCCTTGCGGAGTTCCATCCGCGCCTGCTGGTCGTTGACGGGGAGCGCTCGCTCCGCCTTAGCCAGCGTCATCAGGTTCTCACTGTGAACTTCTCCGGCGGTGCGTTCCGCGGCCGCGTCACCCCGCACGGGCGCCGTACCGGCGGTGCGGCGCTCCTCTGCGAGCGAAGCGATTTGACTCAGCCGGTCGCGCATATCGGATGCAACTTCGCCGCTGTGGTCGGCCATCGCCTGGGTAATTGCCTGGCCAAGGCTCGTTGTTGCAGTTGCCATCTTTCCGTCCTCCGTAGTGGTGGGGGTGTCGGCCTTCATCAACAACCACGTACGCGGCTGCTCCGGGGCCTCGGGGTCACGAACGCTCGCTCGGTCCACGAAACTGACCCGGCGAACCTTTACATCGCGTAGCTGGTGGCGCATTCTCACATTCTCCTATTTTCAGGCGGGCACGGGCACACGGACGCCGCTCCCCTCTATGGACAGGCCGGTCAGCTCTCCCGTGCGTACCCGGTCCCTCACTTCCAGATCGTTGATCCAGTACACCTGAATCCACGAACCCCTGCGGACTTGCTTCGGCCCGGCAGGGGTCTCCATCGTGAAGTCACACGGAGCGATGTAGTTCTCCAGCAGGTCCGCGTCCGCGTCCCTGCCCGAGTGCTGCACGTCGGGGGCGAGCGCGTCCCGCAGGTAAGCGTGACACGCACGCTCAATCTCCTCGGCTGTTATTTCGTCATGCTGGGAGTCGGGTAGATCGGGCTCCAGCACGACGCCCCAAACCTTGCCTTGGAACTCCCCGGCGTCCGCCTTCCAAAGTGTCACATTGCGGGCGAAGTCACTCACGACTCATCATCCTCGATCCGTAGCGAGGGGACGGACGCGGCGAGGGCCTGCGGGCGAGCGGCGATCCCGGCGAACTCCAAAGCGCCGCGCGGGCAGTTCGCCCGGTGAAGCGCGAAAACCAATCCGGCCTCGATCGCTGACGCGGGGATGTTCGGCGCCTTCTCGTCTGCTCGGTTGAGCGCGTTCAGTAGGTCCACGCGGGTAGCGGCGAACGCGCATAGCGACTCGGCGAGCTGCGCCGCGTGATTATCGAACGTCACCGCGGCAGCGCGCAAGGCCCCTTGGAGTTTCACCGCTTCGCGGCGCGCCTCGGCGTGAACGGCCTCGACGCGCTGACGCTCGGCCTGCTCCGCGAGTGCGTGAGCCTGCTGGCGGGCAAGCGTGATGTTCTCCACGTCCACCAGCGCCGCCGCTAGCGCCGCCTGCACGGTGGCAAGCTCCTGCGCGGCCTTCGCGTCGCTGAGTGCGGGCAACGCGAGACGCTGACGCTCGGCGCGCAACTCCTCGACCTTCTGCGCGGCCTCCCGCTCCTTCCCGTCGAAGTCCGGTGCGTCCTCCGTCGCGTGGAGGTCGGGCGCCTTGGCGTCCGGGGTCGCGGCCTGGGGTGCGGTTGCTGTAGCGGTCATATCTTTCACTCCTAGTCTACGCCGCGCGGCGGCGCCGTTTTGGGTTGGTGTCGTCTTCCTGCTCAAGTCTTCGGCGCAGGCGGGCACCGCCTGTGCGGGCCTCGCGCTGACGCTCCCGGTCCGCCCGGCGGCGATCCTTCGCCTTCGGCTTGCGTGCTTGCAGTTCGACGGTCCGGGATGGTGCGGGGGGCGCCTCGGTGCGATGGTCGCCCAGCACGCCCTCCACCTCCAGCCGGCCGCGGACCGTGGGACGGTCGAGCCCATAGCGACGGATCAGCGCGTCGAGCGCGTCCGCGTGCGTGTCGCCAGCGTCGCGCAGTCCCCGGTAGGCGTCGGCTAGTTCACTCACTGCCACCACCTCCCCCTACCGGCTCGGCGTGGGTGTACGCCAGCGTGATCGCCGTCAGGCTGCGGAGGGGCGGAACGTGCGCGTCAGCGTGAGCCCACCGCGCGACCGTCGTACAAGCCGCCGCCGCACTCACTGCTGGCACGGCCGCTACACGCTCGGGCACCTGCCAGCGGTGAACGTCATGCGCGCGGATTTTCACCCTCCACATTGGCAAAGACACGGGCGGCATCCGTCGAGTGCGGGGAGACGCACTCACGTCGCCCCACCGAAAATGTGGGGGGCCAGCACCTCGCGCAGTAGGTCATCCGCGCGCTCTCCGTCGGTGATACACCGGGGGCAGATATCGGTGGTCTCGTCACCGTCAAGGGGGTGCATCCATCCCTCGATGCCGCAGGGAGCGGCCCGCCCCGCGGCGGTGCTGGTAGCCGCGCCGCACCGATCGCACGTCCACACGAGCCGCCTCACGACACCACCCCACACTCAGCCGTCCATAGCTCGATCTCCGCGCGTGGGCCGTCCGCATCGGCGGGGAGCTTGTGACAACCACTCAGACAGACGAGCAGACGGTCATCAGTGAAAGCGAGCCCGTTGAGGGCATCGAGGCAAGCCTTCACCATGTTGTCCAGGTCCGCGTTCGCTCGCGCACCGAAGAACCGAGCGCTGAGAGCAAACGGAGCATCGCCCAATGACGGGCGCCCAGCCTCAAGCCAACACCCCCGTATCAACTCACGGTAGGCGGCGCTTCCCTTCGGCAAATAGTGACGGCCCGAGCGAGTGCGCGACCGCGCCAACGGCACGGGACGGCCCGGGACCACCAGACACAAGCGCGTGCCGCTCACCAGTCCACCATCGGATGCCGAAGACCCCCAAGACGCCCACCCCGGCCTTCGCGCGGAAGACCATTCCTTTTCCAGCCGCTTGTGCGATTCCCGCCGGGCACGTAGCCCTGGCGCTTCGGCTCCTCCGTGACGGCCTCGGCGCTGGGCTCCTCATCCCGCCACGAACCCGGCTTGAGGAACTCGCCATCCCCATCCTCGCCCATCGCCTCGGCCGGCGCCTCCTCCTGCCCCTGCCCCTCCTCCTGCTCGCCGACCTGCTCCGCGCGCAGCCCCGCCTCGATCTCCCCTCGAAGCTGCCCACGGATCGCGCCCGTCACCAACTCCCGCGCCGCGCTCACCAGCTCCTCGGGCACCCCGCCCAGCGGCAGGCCCTCGGCCGCCCGACGCGCCAACTCACGCAGCAGCCCCACAGGCACGGGAACGTCAATCGCGTCGAACACCGCGCGCAACACCCCCGCTTGCAGCGCCAGCCGATCCCCCGCCAGCCGCGCCGCCTGCGCCTCCTCCTCCCCTTCCGCAGCCGCAATCGCCTTCCCGAGCGCGAGAGCCTTATCGCTCCACACCCCGCCCGCGACCGACGCAGCCTGCGCATCTTTCGCCTGACCCGCCCCGAGCAAAGTTTCCGTCTGCGCCACAGCCGCCGCCTCCACCTTCCGAGCCGCCTCATACGCGCGACGCATCCCCTCAAGGCCCCCCACCGTCTCGCCCTCCACCACCGCCTCCGCTACCCCCTCAGCTACCGGGACCGACGCCTCCGGCTCCGCAGCCGCACGATGCCGCCACGTCCTCAACGTCGCCGGACGGACACCAGCCTCACGAGCAGCCACCACCGCACCGACCACCACCGACCGTTTCAGAATCCGCTCACGATCGACACTCGTGTAACGCTTGGCACGCGCACCCGCACGCTGCGTTTCAACCTCACGCTTCGCGCGGGTCTTCGGTCTACCGGGCACAAGGACTCCTTCCGCTCGAAAAGTGGTCAAAAATCTTCGGAGGGGTCGCGCCCTCGCACGCGCTGAGATCGTGGTAATCCTGGTGCAGGGCACTCATGGGGTCCGCCTCTCCGTCGCGGGCGGCCGAGACGCAAGAATCGACCCCGCAGGTGGCAGTCCATTCGGCATTCGACGACGGCGGCGGGGCGCCGGGGGGTCGGACGCCGCTCCAGCACTGGCCTCAGACGCCTGCGACCTCTTGCTTGCCAGGCTAGAGAGCCCAGCCCGAGCCGCCACCGGATCGAACCTCAACCGTGCGCGCGGGCCACTGCCGAGCCGGACGGGGGCGAGCAGGTCGGAGTGTTCATACACCCACTTCACCGAGCAGCCCAGCTCCGCAGCGAGGGTCGCAGCATCGACCAAAGGCACCCGTGCCTCCCCGCTGGCAGTGCACGCCCTCACGACTTGCCCTCCAGCAGCGCCAGCCGCTCGCCCAGCCGCTTCACCTGCGTCTCAAGCTCACCTACACGATGTCGCAAGCTGCCACTCTTCGGGCGGCTCAGCAGGTAGGAGACACCGTGCTGCTCGTGCACCTGGCGCTCCACTTCGAGCTGGAGCGGTTCGTGCAGTGGCAGCGCCTCGAACGTCTTGAAGCGCTCATCGAGCAGCGTCCCCTCGGCGTCTGCCACCTTCGCTCCGTATAGCGTCCAGGGAGCCCCGTGCTTGCCGACGCCACTAGACAGCTCGGACCGCTCGGTGATGACGAGCGTGCGTAGGGCAGCCATCACCCGGCCCTCCGCTGGAGGTCAACGCCACCGCCAGCGTCGCGCGCGCACGCGCGTTGGGCGACGGCGGGCAGAACGGGGGGGCACCGCGGAGTTGACGGGCCTTTTTGGCTGGTTTGGCCGCGTCGGGTCCGTCGTGTTCGACGGGTTTGGACACTATCCCTGTGCAAGGGTGCGTATGTAGGTGATAGGGGGGGAACTCGTCGAACCCGTCGGAACCCGTCGGAGGTGGTCAGCACTCTGGGCCTCCGTCGGGGTCGAGTAGGCGGAGTCCTTGGCGGGTGCGTGGGCGTGCTGTTGCGTTGACTTCGTAGCCGCGCTCTGCGAGCTGGCGGCCGAAGGATGTTTGGGTGCCTGCGCGCTCGTGGTTGGCTTGCGCCCAGCCGCAGAAGACGCGCCATAGGGTGCCGCTCTCGACTTCGGCGGTTGGGTCGATGTCGCAGCAGTCGTTGATGAACCGGCCGAGTAGGTCCATGTCGGTGCGGTAGTCGGCGGTTGCGGCGGTGACGGTCTCGGGTGCGTTGAGTCCTTGCTGTTGCCAGGCGAGGCACCCTTGGACGGCCCATGCGAGGATGCCGGGAAGCTCGGCGTCGAGCTTGGTGGAGAGTTCCTTGTCCTGCTGGTCGTCGGGGATGGTGACGCTGAAGGGGATGAGGTGGATGCGTCTCCACATGGCGTGGTCGGTGCCGTGGATGCGCGGCAGGTGGTTGGTTGCGAGCCACACCTTGAATGCGGGCGGGAAGGTGAACCACTCGCCGCGCATGTACCGGGCGCTGATTACGCCGTTGCCGGTGATGTCCTTGATGCGCTCCTCGTTGAGCCGGCGGCCGTCGCCGGTCTCGGATGCGGTGACGAGCCGGGCGCCGCGAAGCGCTGCGAGGTCGTTGGGGATCGCGTCGCCGTGGCGCTGCTCCAGCAGCGTGGAGCTGGGTGTGTGTTGGGCGTAGTCGCCGAGCATCCGGCGCAGGGTCTCCATGAGCGTGGTCTTGCCGTTGGAGCCGCCGCCCCAGCACACAGGTAGGGCCTGCTCACGGGTGGAGCCCGTGAGGGAGTATCCGACCCACCGCTGGACGTAGGAGATGAGGGCCGTATCACCGTCGAAGATCGTCTTCAGGAACTCGACCCATCGCGGGCATTTCGCGTCGGGGTGGTAAGCGACAGGCGCGAGCCGGGTCAACAGGTCTCCGCGGCGGTGCTTATGCGGCTCACCAGTGTGCAGGTCGATCGTCGCGGTCTCCGTGTTGAGCGCGAAGTGGTCGCGGTCGAGGTCGGCGACGCTGGCGACCACCTCCTGCTCGGACGCGGCGAGACTGACGGCAGCACGTAGCCGCGGCTCGGCTTCGGAGGCGCGCGCCCACTTGAGGAGCATCTTTCTCTCCTCGTCGTCATCACAATTCCCGGCATCGTGGATGATCGCTCGCGCAGTGAGCTTTGCGCGGCGTAGTACCTCGCCGTCCTCGTCACGCTCCCAGCAGCGCCCCGACCAGTCGAGCCAGCCAACGCCAGGGACAGAGCGCAGGTCCCGCCCGTGCGCGGCGACCATCCGCTCGGCGTTGCCCAAGTCACTCAAGGCGAATGGCCCAGCGGCCGACGCAACGGTGGGCTCGCCGACCGCCTCGCGGAACTTCTCATCTTCTGCTGGTGTCATGCGGCCCTCGCATGGCGGGCAAGGCCGCTACGGATCGTCGCTTCGACCTCGTGTTCGGTGAGCCCGGCGTCGAGCCCAGCGGCGCGTAGTTCCTCGATCGCTTGGTCCTCGGCGAGCCCCCCTGCGTCGGTGTGTTCGACCACCCGGCAGACGCTCCAGTAGAGCGCCCGATTTCGGTTCCCTTCGGGTGAATCGCGAACGGTTCGGGCGAGCCCCGCGAGAATCCTTGAGGGGTCACCGGCCACCGGCCGCGCGGGGGGCTGGCGTGGTCGGTAGTGGTCGGTGTCGGGCAGACTGCCGACCACTTGATCCAAGGTGAATGTGTGAAGCTCAAGGTTGGTGCAGGTGACATGGCGCGGTGGTGTGAGCTTGTGATTGAGACTCCCGATCGGGCGAAGGATGCGCGCCGGGTCGGTGGCGGCCATGTCGGCGGCGAGTGCGAGCGCGAGCCGACGATTAGCGCGCTGCGCGAACGCTGGGGTCGCGGCCTCGCGGAGCGCCCACATCGCGAGCCCCCGTCCAGGGCTCGTCTCCACCTCGATCGACGGTCGCGGGTGGAAGTCGCGCAGGCGCTCCAGCGCGTCGGGGCCGTCGAGGTCGGCCCACAACATACGGACGGCCGCAACTGCGGCGGCGCAGCCATCCGGGCGGGTGCGTGGCGCTGCGCCGACGTACACGTTCATGCGAGGTGCCAGCTCGCGCACTAGCTCCGGGACGCGGTGGGCGGCGTCCGGGACGGGCACGAACTCACGGGCGTCGAGCGCGGGGCGTCCGTCACGGTGCAACGGGCGAACCTCGATCAGCTCCGAGGCGGGCGCCGCGCCGCAGATCGCCGCGAGCTGGAGCAGCAGCGCGGCATCCTGCGGGATCGCCTCTACAACGGCCACGATCGCTCCCCCGCGACGGCGATCAAGTGCTCAAGCTCGGCACGCAGCTCCTCGACCTCGGCGGCCTTCGTCTCGCCGCGGAGCGCTTGGCGTAGCCGCCGCAGTGTGCGGACATCGACCCGCGCAACAGCGGGGCCACGGACGCCGTGCGCTTGGCTATGCTGCGAGAACCGCACCCCGACCATCCACAGTGGTCGTTGCAGTATCCGAGCCCGGCTGCCGCGCCGGGCTCGGCTCGTCCAGGGGCTCGCCCACCTGGCGTGCAAGGGCTTCAAGCAGACCTGCGTAGCGCTGTGCCGCCGCGCCGCGCGGGACACGGTGGCCGCACTCCCACCGGCTAAGCGCCGCGCGGGAGACACCGAGCGCCGCTGCAAGGTCCGCGAGCGAGAGTCCTGCGGCGATCCTGATACGCCGCGCCTGGCCGGACTGTGCGGCGCGGCGCGCGGCGACGAGCGCGAGTACCTGATCGGGAGGCGTGATTGCCACGGTGTCACGGAGGCTAGCGTTGTTTGTCCCCGCTTTTTTGGCCTATTCGTGCACGCACCTGGCAAACTAGATGGCGCGTGTTGCCATCTGCGTCACGTATCTGTTACCATTAGCCCATGAGCCGTGACGCTGCTAAAGACGAGCCGCCCGCAGACGCGGACTGCTGGCGCGTACAGACGAACCCCGGCGCCCCCTTTGTGTGGTGGCGAGCCGATCGGTACCTGCCCGTCCGCTGGCGATCGGTCATCGACGGCGAGCACCTGCCCTACACCGCGGAGTTGGTCTTCACCGCCGACAAGGACGGGCCGCGCTGCGAGGCGATCACGTACCACGCCCGCGAGGGAGGCGAGGCGATCAGCCCGCGTCGCCTACGCGCAATGCCAGCGGGAGCCCTGATCGAGTTGGCTGTCTTCTCGGCGGCCCAGCGCGGCGAACACCAGCCAGGCCACCAAGCGATCCGCTTCGGTGGCGGCATGGGCGACATCAGCGAGGAGGTGCGAAACGTACGTCCGTCGCGCGAGCGCGGGAACGAAGCTCATCTCCGCGAGGTCGCCCAGGTCTACCTCGCCGCCGAGCAGCACCCGACCCGTGCGGTGCAGGATCACTTCGCGTCCCCCTCTTACAGCACCGCCGCGCATTGGGTCGCCAAGGCCCGGCAGCGAGGGTTTCTTCCACCAACCACACGCGGCCGATCGGCCGGGAAGGGAAAGTGATGGCACGGCAAGCAACAGGCACCATCGTTGAGCACCGCGGCAAGGATGGCCGCACCTATCGAGGGCTGCGGTTCACCGCCTACGGCAAGCGCCGGTTCGTCAGCCTCGGCGCGGTCACGGCAGACGAGGCCAAGACCGAGCTGCGGCATGTACTCGCCGACGTGGAGCGCGGCACCTGGCAGGCACCCACCCCCGTCGAGCCGCCCCCCGAGCCCGCGGTGGTCCCGACCTTCCACCAGCTCTCCGAGCAATGGTGGCTGCGGCACTCGGGACGGTTGACCGAGGGCACGCGCGTGGACTACAGGGGGCGCCTGGAGCGGCACCTGATCCCGGCATTCGGCTCGATGCGGGTCGATGCGATCACCTTCGACAGCGTTGAGGACTACATCGCCGGCAAGCTCGCGCGGGACAAGCCGATGAGCCCGCGCTACATCAACATGACCGTGACGCTCCTTGGCGCGATCCTGGAGGGTGCCGTGGAGCGCGGCATGATCGAACGTAACCCGGCGCGCGGGCGAGCCCGGCGCCTTGAGGAACCACGGCCGCGGCGCACGTACCTGGAGACGGCAGCGCAGGTCGAGGCCCTACTCGACGCGGCGAGCGAGCTGGACCGCGGCGCAGCATCCAACCGCCAGCACATCCGGCGGCGTGCGATGCTCGCCGTCCTGACGTTCGGCGGCCTGCGGATCAACGAGCTATGCGCGCTGCGGTGGCGGCACCTTGACCTCGCCGCCGGATGGCTGCACACGGGCTCCAAGACAGACGCCGGCTACCGGGTCGTGAAGATCCGTGGGGCGCTCCGTGACGAGCTGCTGAGGTTGCGCGCGGACGCGGGGGCGATCGATCAGGGCGCCTTCGTGTTCGGAACGTCCCGTGGTGGCCGGATGAGCCCAAACAACTTCCGCGGCCGTGTGCTCAAGGCCGCGGTGAAGCGCGCGGGGGAGAACCTCGAACGCGAGGGGCTGCCGCCGCTCCCGGACAAGCTGACGCCGCACTCGCTCCGGCGGACGTTCTGCTCGCTGCTGTACGCCCTCGGGGAGGACCCCGGCGTGGTCATGGACGAAATGGGCCACACCGATCCGGGCCTCGCGCTGCGCGTCTACCGCCAGTCGATGCGCCGCGGCGAGGACGAGAAGGCGGCGCTGCAAGCCCTCGTGGAGGGCGCCCAATTGGCAGTTATTGGCATTCGGGGCGAAAACGAGGCCGAGGCCGTGGCGGAGAGCCAGGCGGCCTAACCGTAAAAGGTGCTCGTTTGCAGGCGATTCATATAAGCGGCGGACGAGGTTCGAACTCGCGACCTCAAGCTTGGGAAGCTTGCGCTCTACCAACTGAGCTACCACCGCGCTCCAACGCATATTACGCCTCCCGCGGGGGCGGCTCGCCAGAATCGTCCCCCTCGTCCTCGACAGCCCCCGGCCCTCTACCCTTTCAATGCTCGTGAAACGACTGCTCCTACCCGTCATCGCCTCGCTCATCGGCGCCGCCTTCCTCGGGCTGCTGATCTACGGGGTCGCCAACGAGGCGCCCAATCGCACCATCGATCAGGCGCTCGCCGACGGTCAGCGGCCGCTCGCGCCGCAGGCCGGTGTGACCCTGCCCGTCCTCACCGGCCGCGGCAGCAGCTCGCTGGCCGCCTACCGTGGTCGGGTGGTCGTGCTCAACTTCTGGGCCTCCTGGTGCCCGCCCTGCCAGGCCGAGGCCCCCGCGATGGAGCGGCTGCAGCGCCAGCTGGAACGCCACCACGCGACCGTGCTCGGGGTCGCCGACAACGACGTCGCCTCCGAAGCGCTCGAATTCATTCACGCACACCACCTCACCTACCCCAACCTGCGCGACGCCGGCGGGGAATTTGCCAGCCGCTACGGCACCGCCGAGCTGCCCGAGAGCTTCCTCATCGACCCTGCCGGGCACATCACCGCCGATGCGCGCGGCGAGATTGAAAAGCGCTTCGCTCAGAAGGCCCTCCATCTCGCGGAAAGCGCATGAAGGCGCTACTGCTCGCCGTGGTGCTGCAGGCTGCTGTCGCCGCCCCCGCCGCGCCTGCCGGCGACGCCCGCACCACGCTGCCGGCGGTCGAAAGCCAGGCGATGTGCGTCACCTGCAAAATCCCGCTCACCGTCGCCCAATCGCCGCAGGCCGACCGCGAGCGCGCGTTCATCGCGCGCCTGATCGCCGCGGGGCTCACCGATGCGCAGATCAAGCGTGCGCTGGTGCGCGAATACGGGCCCGCGGTGCTCGCCCTTCCCAGCACTCACGGGTTCGACCTCGCGGTTTACCTCGTTCCCCCTTGCGTCGTGCTCGCCCTGCTCACCCTGCTCGCGTTGCTGTTGCCCCGCTGGCGCCGCCGTGCACGCGCCGCCTCCGGAGAGATCTCTAGCTCCTCCCCCATGCTCAGCCCCGCCGATGAGGCCCGGCTCGACGCGGACATCGCGCGCTTTGAGTGAGCCCTACATCTCCCGCGGCGCCCCCACGCCCAGGAGGTCCTCCAGGCAGCGCGCGATCGTGCCGCGGGCGGCGACGGAGAGCGCGATCCGCTGGCGCTCCACCGCCTCCGGCTCGGCGCCGACGACGCGGCAGTCGCGGTAGAACGCGGTGAAGTCCTGCGCGACCTGCAGCGCGTATGCCGCGATGCGGTGCGGAGCGCGGCGCTGTGCCGCCTCCGCCACTTCGCCGGGGAGCTCCAAGAGCCGCTTGATCAGAGCGCGCTCGGAGGGGTGCAGGGGATCCGCCCTCGTGCCCGTGCCGGGCGCTTGCGCCTGCCGCCCGTTGGCCGCGCCGCCGAGCGCCACCACGCGCAGCGGCTCGCCCGCGCCCGCCTCCTCCAGCGCCGCCGCGACCCGCGCGATGCCCGCCTTCGTCAGCATCGAGGCGATCCGCGCGTGCGCGTACTGCACGTAGTACACAGAGTTCTCGCTGCTCTGCGCGCGCGCGAGGTCGAGGTCGAGGTCGATCGTGGTGTCGTGCGAGCGCGACAACAGGTACCAGCGGGCGGCGTCCACCCCGATCTCCCCCACGAGATCGTCGAGCGTCACGAACTCCCCCGCGCGCTTTGACATCTGCGCGCGCTCCCCCCGGCGCACGAGGTGCACGAGCTGCATGATCAGCATCTCCAGGTGCCCCCCGTCGCCCCCCAGCGCGACGTACGCCGCCTTCATCCGCGCCACATACCCGTGGTGGTCGGCGCCCCACACGTCGATCTGGCGCTCATACCCGCGCTCGCGCTTGTCCTGGTGGTAGGCGATGTCCGAGGCGAAGTAGGTGTGCTCCCCGTTGGAGCGCACCAGCACCCTGTCCTTGTCGTCGCCGAACTCCGTCGTGCGCAGCCACAGCGCGCCCTCACTGCGGTAGGTGTGGCCGAGGGTCTCCAGCAGCGCGAGCGCATGCTCCACCCGGCTCGGGGAGCCTTCGTGCAGCTCGCTCTCGAACTGCCAGCGGTCGAAGTCGCCCACCCCGAAGGCGCCCAGCGAGGCGCGCATCCGCTGCACCATCAGCCCGACCGCCGCTTTCCCCAGCTGCGCCGGATCCATCGTGGCGGCCCCCTCCGCCGGGACAACTCCCTCCGCCGCGCCAGCCCCCTCCACCGGGGCAGCTCCCTCGCTCGCGCCAGCCCTCTCCGCCGGGACAACTCCCTCCGCCGCGCCAGCCCCCTCCACCGCGGCGGCCCCCTCCAGGCGTTCGGCGAGCTCCCCGACGTACTCCCCCTTGTACCCGTCCTCCGGCACCTGCTGCCCCCGCGCCAGCGCGAGGATCGACTCGCCCAGCTTGGCCACCTGCGAGCCGGCGTCGTTGACGTAGAACTCGCGCGTCACCTCGTGCCCGTGCAGCGCCAACAGCCGCGCCAGCGCGTCCCCGTACGCCGCGTTGCGCGCGTGGCCGACGTGCATCGGGCCCGTCGGGTTGGCGCTCACGAACTCGACCAGCACCCGCTCGCTGCGTCTCGCGCCGCCCGCTCCATAGCTCTCGCCCGCCTGGAGCATCGCCGCCAGCGCCCGCCTCAGCCAGCGATCGGCGAGGAACAGGTTGACGAAGCCCGGCCCCGCCACCTCGAAGCGCTCGAGGTCCTCCCCCACCAGCTCCCGCAGCTCCGCCCCCAGGCGCTCCGCCGCCTCGCGCGGTGGAACACCCAGCCTTGGGGCGAGCAGCAGCGCGGCGTTGGTCGAGTAGTCGCCGAAGCTCGCCTTCGGGGGCCGTTCGAGCGTCACCCCGTCGGGCTCCCGGCCGTCGCCTCCGTCCGCCAGCCCTGCCGCCGCGGCCAGCACCGCCTCACGCAGGCCATCCAGCGGCGTGCGCGAGGCGCTCACGATCGGGGCTCTCTGGGGAGGTCGGTCATCTCATCTCAATAGTGGTAGGGCTCGCCCGCAAGGATCTTATGCGCGCGGTAGAGCTGCTCGAGCAGAACCACCCACGCAAGCTGGTGGGGCAACGTCATCGCCCCCAGCGACAGGCGGTGGTCGACCCGCTGCAGCAGCGGCGCGCCGAAGGGCCCCCCGACCACGAACGCCACGTCGGCGCCCGCCCGGCGGCGCTCCTCCAGGAAGGCGCTGAAGGCGACGCTATCGTACGCGACCCCCTCGGCGGCCAGCAGCGACACGAATGACCCCTGCGGGATCCGCCGCGCCACCGCCTCCGCTCGAGCGTCCCCCGGCTTCGGTCGCACCTCCACCAGCTCCAGCTTCACATAACGGGAGAGCAGCCGGCTGTAATGGGCCACGTCGTCGGCGAACGGAGGCCGCATCCGGGCCTCTCCGACGACGGTCACCAACACCTGCGGCCCGCCACGTCGGCGTCCGCCGCCCACGGCCATCGACGTCCGCTGTCCGCACTCGCCCGCACGGGTTGCGATACTAGCCCTGTGAACGACGACGACCCAGGCGCAGAGCGCCACATCAACATCCACCTCTCCCCCGAGATCATGGGGGGCGTATACGCCAACTTCGCCAACGTCAGCCACTCCGACTACGAGTTCACGGTGACCTTCGCGCGCGTCGACCACGAGGTCGAGGCCGAAGAGGTTCCCGGCGTGGTCGTCTCCCGCGTCAACCTCTCCCCGCGCTTCATGCGCGAGCTGATCGACGCGATGGAGGACAACTACTCCAAGTGGCGCACCCGCGAGGGCATCAAGAACCTGCCCGAGTACGGGGGCGAGGAAGCGGGAGACGGCGAGGAGGACTGATCGCCGGGACGTGCGGCGCGGGAGCTTGTAGGCCGGGAATCGTGGTAGAGGGGTTGGGATGGATATCGAAAATCTGCGCGGTGTATAGCTTTTGTTATACGCCGCTCGGAAAGTTGCATACAAACACCCACCGCCCGCCGGCCCGCCCGACCGCGTCGCGGTGTTCCCTACCCTGCAACGATGAAGGTCGCGATCGTCTCTGACATCCACGGCAACCGGCACGCCTTCGAGGCGGTGCTCGATGCCATCGCCGCGAGCGACGCCGCCGAGCTGTGGTGCCTCGGCGACCTCGTCGGCTACGGCGGCGACCCGGACGCCTGCGTGGCGCTCGCCCGCGAGCACGCCGCGGTGTGCCTCGCCGGCAACCACGACCTCGCGGCGATCGGCGAGCTGCCGCTGTCCGACTTCTCGCGCGGCGCCAGCCTCTCGCTGCAGTGGACGCAGGAGGTGCTCGACCCCGACAGTCGCTCGTTTCTCGCCGGGCTGCGCTCGGAGGGTCATGAGGGCCCCGTCGGGCTCTACCACGCCAGCCCGCGCGATCCGGTGTGGGAGTACGTGCTCTCCACGCTGCTCGCCGAACTCTGCCTCGACCGCCTGCGCGAGCGGGTCGGGTTGATCGGGCACTCGCACGTGGCACTCTCGTTCGGGCGCATCCCCGGTCAGCTCACCAGCGGCGGCCCGCACCGCGACGGAACCGAGCTCGACCTCGGCGACGGCGAGTGGCTGCTCAACCCCGGGAGCGTCGGCCAACCCCGCGATGGCGACCCGCGCGCGGCGTGGCTACTGCTCGACACCGCCGGCTGGACCGCCTCCTACCGGCGCACCCCCTACGACCTCGCCGGCGCCGCGGCGGCGATCCGCGCCGCGCGCCTACCGGACTCGCTCGCCGAGCGGCTGGAGTACGGTCAATGACGGTGCGTCGCCTCATGCCCCTCCTGTCCGCTGGCCTGCTCGGCGCGGGCGCGGCCGTGCTCGTCTCCTGCGGCAGCTCCGGCGCAGGGTTGATCCCCTCGGAAAACGCGGGGCCGCTGGTGGCCGACTTCCAGGCCGTCGAACACGCGGCGCTGAAGGGCGGGGGCGACTGCGGGCCCACCGAAGCGGCGCTGCGCACCACCGAACACGACTTCGCGGCGCTGCCGGCGAGCGTCGATGCCGGCCTGCGCGCAAAGCTGCGGCAGGGCATCTCACACCTGCACGGACAGGCGCTCGAACTCTGCACGCAGCCGCTGAGCACCACGACTGGGGAATCGACCTCCACCACACCCACCACCGCTCCTCCCTCCTCAACCAAAACCACGACGACAACCCCCACCACCAGCACGACCCCACCGACCTCCTCCACCACGCCCACCAGCACCGCCCCCACCGGCACGACCCCGAGCTCCGGCGCCGAAGGCGGCACTTCGCCGGAAGTCGGCGGCAGCGAAGGCAAGGCCGGGGAAGGCGGCGCCGGCAGCGGCCAGGGAGGGCTGGGCAGCGGCGAAGCCGCGGAAGGCGCCAACAACGGTGGCGCGGCGGGACCAAGCGGAGGCACGGGCAGCGGCGGGAGCGGGCAGTGAGCACGACGGAGCTCGCCGGGTGTCTCGCGCTCGGAGCGCCACCCAAAGACGGAGGCCAGAGTCGATGAGCGCCACCGAGATCGCCGGCCGCTACCGCCTGGAGAGCCGGTTGGGCTATGGGGGCATGTCCACCGTGCACCTCGCCTTCGACCTGCGCCTGGAGCGCCGCGTCGCGGTGAAGCTGCTCGCCGAGCACCTCGCCGAGGATCCCACGTTCGTCTCGCGCTTCCAGCGCGAGGCGCAGGCGGCGGCGCGGCTGGTGCACCCCAACATCGTGCAGGTGTTCGACTCCGGCCTGGACGAGCGCGCCCACCAGCACTTCATCGTGATGGAGTACATCGAGGGCCAGTCGTGCGCGGAGATCCTGCGCGATGAGGGGTGGGTCGAGGTGGAGCAGGCAGCCTCGATCGTGGAGCAGGCGTGCGAGGGCCTGCACTACGCCCACCGCCACGGCGTGGTGCACCGCGACGTCAAGCCCGGCAACCTGCTGCGCTCGCTGGAGGGGGAGATCAAGCTCGCCGACTTCGGGATCGCCAAGGCGACCGAGCAGTCGAGCATCACCCAGGTGGGATCGGTGCTGGGCACCGCCGCCTATCTCGCCCCCGAGCAGGCGCGCGGCGAGGAAGCCGGCCCCCCCGCGGACCTGTATGCGCTCGGCGTGGTCGCCTACCAGCTGGTGTCCGGTCGCCTCCCGTACGAGGCGACTTCGCTGACCGAGCTGGCGCTCAAGCAGCAGCAGGAGGAGCCGCCGCTGCTCGACACGCTGGTCGCCGCCGTCAGCCCCGAGCTCGCCGAGGCGGTGGCGATCGCGCTGGCGCTCGACCCTCGCGACCGCTACCGCGACGCGCGCGAAATGGGCCGCGCGGTGCATGACGCCCAACGCGGCATTGCGCCCGTGGAGCCTGCCGGCGGCGCGAGCGGGGGACGACCGCGTCACGCCACCGCCGCCACCAGCCTGCTCGCCGCCGGGGCCGCGGGCGCGGGCGCGGCAGGCGCGGCGGGCACCACCGGCCGGACTCGCGCCCTGAGTCGTGGGGGCAGCGTGGCGCCCCGCCAGCCGCGACCGGGACCGCCTCCGCGTCAGGCCGAACCGCTCGCGGCCGCAAGCCCGAGGCGCGGCTCCTCGCGCGGGCGGCGTATGTTCATGACGCTCTTCGCCCTGCTGCTACTCGCCGTGGTGGTCGTCGCGGTCATCGTCGCCACCGCGCCCGCGCCCACCAAGGTCACGCTGCGCGAAGTCTCCTACCACGACGTCGAAGAAACCGCGGCGGCGCTGCAGCAGTTGGTCAACCAAAACATCAAGTAGCAGGCGAAAGGCCCGCTTGCGCGGGCCTTTCGGTAAGAACCACTTGTCCTTTCGGACGGGGCAACTGTCACTCGTCCCGCCAGACTAGCAGTCCTACTCGTCGCCTTCTACTTACGACGGCTCCGGCGGCCGGACTCGAACCGACATCTGGCAAGTGACAGTTGCCCGTGTTTCCCTTACACCACACCGGAGTGCCGGAGGCAGAGTAGGACTTACTTGGGATGGAACGCTCGCGCGGCCCCCGGCGCCACCCCCGCGCGCAGCGCCGCGGCCACCTCGGTCAGGCGCCCGGCGAGGATCGCGCCGCGCAGGTCGGCCATCAGGCGCGCGAGGAAAGTGAGATTGTGCACCGTCAGCAGCCGCATCCCGGTGAGCTCGTCGGCGCGGGCGAGGTAGGAGAGGTAGGCGCGCGAGAGGCCGCGCGCGCAGGCGGGGCAGGGGCAGCCTTCCAGCAGCGGCTCCCGCGAGTCGCGCCAGCGGCCCTTGTGGAGATCCAGGCGCCAGCGGCCCGAGGGGTCGGGCACGAGCGCCGTGCCGTGACGGCCGAGCCGGGTCGGCATCGCGCAATCGAAGGTGTCGATCCCCAGCTCCACGCCCGCGATCAGGTCGTCCACCTCGCCGATCCCCAGCAGGTGGCGGGGCAGCGCCTCGTGCTCACCGCCGAGCTCGCGGGTGGCGTGGCCCACCACCTCGTACATCTGCGCCTTGTCGGCCCCCAGCGAGCCGCCGATCGCCACCCCAGCGCAGCCGCTGGCGGCGACCGTGCGCGCGGAGGCGCGGCGCAGGTCCTCGTGGACGCCGCCCTGCACGATCCCGTACACCAGCTGCTCCGGGGGGCCGTGCTCGGCGTGCCAGCTCAGGCAGCGCTCCAGCCAGCGGTGGGTGCGCTCGGTCGAGCGCTCGGTGTATGCGCGGTCCACGTGGAACGGGGTGCACTCGTCGAACACGAGCGCAACGTCCGAGCGCAGCGCGGCCTGCACCTCCATCGAGCCCTCGGGCGAGAGGAAGCGCTCGCGCCCGTCCACGTAGGAGCGGAAGCGCACCCCCTCCTCCTCGATCGAGAGGATCGCGCCGGTACGCCCGGAGGACGTCTCCTGCCCCCGGCCGCGTCTCTTGGCATGCCCGCCGCTTCCGGGCGCCGTCTGGGCATCCCCGCCATTTCCCCCCAGGTGGGCCGTGTCGCCACCACGCCCACCGCGGGAAGGGCGGGCCTTGATCTCGTCCGCGACCGTGCCGTGGCCCATCGAGAAGACCTGAAAGCCGCCCGAGTCGGTGATCACGGGCCCCTCCCAACCCATGAAGGCGCCGACGCCCCCGAACCGCTCGATCAACTCGGGGCCGGGGTTGAGCAGCAGGTGGAAGGTGTTGCCCAGCACCATCTCGTAGCCCAGCGCGGCGACCTCCTCGGGTAGCAGGCCTTTGACGGTGGCCTTCGTCGCGAGCGGCACGAACGCGGGCGTGCGCACGTCCCCTCGGTGGGTGTGCAGCGTCGCGGCGCGTGCCCTCGACGCTGGATCGCGGGCTTCGATGGTCAGTGCGGCCACCGCGGCATCCTAGGCGTCCTGACGAGAGCCCTATCGTGAGGCAATGCCCGTCCCGTCGATTTCATCCGCCCGTGGCCGGCATCGGGCAAGGCCCGCTTCCTCGACCCACCCCCCCCGCAAAGCGCAAGCCCCGCGATGCTCGCCTCGCTGATCGACGTCAATCACCTGGTAGAAGTCTCGGGCTACCCGATCCTCTTCCTGCTGGTGATGGCGGAGTCGGGCGGCGTGCCGCTGCCGGGCGAGACCGCGCTGATCGTCGGCGGCGTGCTGGCGAGCCGGGGCAAAATGCAGATCGAGATCGTGATCGCGGTGGCGGCGCTGGCGGCGATCGTGGGCGACAACATCGGCTACCAGATCGGCCGCAAGGGAGGACGGTGGCTGCTGGCACGCCCCGGGCCCTTCCACAGCCACCGCCTGGTGGTGCTGGAGACGGGCGAGCCGTTCTTCGAGCGCCACGGACCGAAGGCGGTGTTCTTCGGGCGCTTCATCCTCGGTTTGCGCACGTGGGCTTCGTGGCTGGCGGGCGCCAACCACATGCGCTGGCGCACGTTCTTCCTGTGGAATGCGCTCGGGGGAATCTGCTGGGCGACGGGCGTGGGGCTGATCGCCTACTACCTTGGGCAGTCGGCGAGCAACGCGATCACGACGTTCGGGATCTACGGCCTGGTCGCGGTCGTGCTGGCGCTCGGAGGAGCGTTCATCCTGCACCGCCGCCACCGTCGCCACCAGCGCATCCTGCAAGCGGCGGAGGAGTCAAAGCGCCCTCAGCGGCCCGTGGAGAGGGCTGACGGGGGTAGTGCCTAGAGTGAGCGGCAGCCGCCGCACGGGGCGATGCGATCCCACAGCTCCGCGAGCGCGCCAAGCTCGTCCTCGGTGAAGCGCGAGAGGAACTGCTCGCGCACGACCGCGAGATGCGTGCCGCGCGCCGCGCTGAGCCGCTCGCGGCCCAGCTCGGTGAGGCAGGCGTAGGCGCCGCGGGCGTCGTGTTCGCAGGAGCAGCGCTCCAACAGCCCCTCCTTTTCGAGCCGGTCGGCCAGGCGGGTGAGCCCGCTGCGGGAAAGCTGGGCCTGTTCGGCGAGGTCGCACATGCGCATCCGCCCGCCCGGGGACTCGACCAGATGGTGGAGCACCTCGTAGGAGGAGAGGGGCAGCCCGTGGGTGCGCTCGAGCTCGGCGTCGACGCGTTTGGCGAGCGAGGCGTGCGCCCGCTTGAGCCCGCGCCAGGCGCGGAGCTCGCCCTCGCTGAGCGTCTGCCGGCTCGCGCCTTCGCTGAGCGCCTGAGCCCCCGCGGCGAGGATGCTCGGCACTGGCGATTCGGTATTGATGGCTGACGCGGTGGCCATTGTGCTCGATGCGGACACGATCCCGACCCTCCCTGCTCAATCGAACATAGCAGCAGCGGAGCCCTAGGATCGAGACCCACCCACCCGCGTGGCGCGCCACGCCCACCAGATCGCGAGCGGCTGGAGCGGCAGCCGCGCGTACAGCGCCCAGCGGGGGATGCGACGGAACTCGTCGGGATTGAGCGCCATGTGCAGGTTGGCGGGGAACACCGCGGCGAGCAGCGCGATCAGCCACAGCCCCGAGACGCGCCGCGTGGAGGGCACCAGCACGCCGAGGCCGCCGGCGACCTCGGCGACGCCGCTGACCGTGACGATCGTGCCAGCCCCCGCCCAGCGGGCCGTCCACGGCGGCACGATGCGGCGGTAGGGGCGGGGTATGACGAAGTGGTTGACGCCAGCTGCGACGAACACCAGGCCGAGCAGCCGCGATCCGCGCGTGCGCCTCACGGGTGGGGATCCTGCACATCGGTCATAGGATCAGCGAGCGCCCGGACATCTCCTCGGGCTGGGGGATGCCGAGCAGCGCGAGCACGGAGGGAGCCACGTCGGCGAGGATACCCTCACCCTGCAGCAGCCGCAGTCCGTGGAGCGTGACGATCAGCGGCACCGGGTTGCAGGTGTGGGCGGTGTTGGGGGAGCCGTCGGGCTGGAGCATGTGCTCGGCGTTGCCGTGGTCGGCGGTGATCAGGCAGGCGCCACCGGCGGCGAGCACCGCATCGACCACCTCGCGCAGGCAGGCGTCCACCGTCTCGATCGCCCGCACCGCGGCGGGGATCACGCCGGTGTGGCCGACCATGTCGGGGTTGGCGAAGTTGATCACCGAGAACCGAAACCCACCCTCCGGGTGCTCGCGCCAGGCGGCAAGAAAGCGGTCGGTCACCGCGCGGGCGCTCATCTCGGGCGAGAGATCGTAGGTGGGAACGTCCCGCACGGAGGGCGCGAGCTCGCGCCGTTCGCCGTTGTAGGGCGCCTCGTCGCCGCCGTTGAAGAAGTAGGTGACGTGGGCGTACTTCTCGGTCTCGGCGACATGCAGCTGCGAGGCGCGCGCGGTGGCGAGCACCCCGGCGAGCGTGACGGCGGGACGCTGCGGGGGGAAGGCGATCGGGTAGTCCCACTCTTCCTCGTACTCGGTGAGCGTGGTGAGCTGGTCGACCGGCTCGATCCCCCGCCGGCCCTCCCAGCCGGGCAGCTGCTCATCGCCCTCGCCAAAGCCCGGCTCGGCCAGCGCGCGCACGATCTCGCGCATCCGGTCGGGGCGGAAGTCGAAGCAGAGCACGGAATCCCACGGCCGGATCAGCGCCTCGTCGCCGACCGTGGTGGGGGCGATGAACTCGTCGGTCTCCCCCCGGTCGTAGGCATGTTGCACAGCCTGCACGCCGGTCTCCTCGTGATGGGCAGCGCGGCCGTGCACGAGCAGGTCGTAGGCGGCCTGGATGCGCTCCCAGCGGCGGTCGCGGTCCATCGCGTACCAGCGGCCGACGACCGAGCCGACGCGCACCCGACCGCGGGCGCCGGGGGGCCACAGCTCCAGGCACCAGCGTTCGAGCAGCCCGACGTGCTCGATGCCCGATTCGGGGGGGGTGTCGCGGCCGTCGGTGAAGCAGTGGATCACGAGGTCGCGCACCGAGAGGCGCCCGGCGAGCTCCAGCAGCGCCTGCAGGTGGCCGAGGCTGGAGTGCACGCCGCCGTCGGACACCAGCCCGATCAGGTGGACGCGCTCGGAGCAGGTGAGCGCGTGCACGATCGCGGGGTTCTCGCTCAGCACCCCGTCGAGCACGGCGTCGTTGATGCGCGTGAGGTCCTGGCGGATGACGGCGCCGGCGCCGAGGTTGAGATGGCCGACCTCGGAGTTGCCCATCTGCCCCTCGGGCAGCCCCACGGCGCGCCCGGAGGCCGTCAGCGTGGTGTGCGGGTAGGCGCCCCACAGCTCGTCGAAGACCGGCGTGCGCGCCAGCGAGACGGCGTTGCCGGGGCCGGGATCGGCCAGGCCCCAGCCATCCAGCACCACCAGGCAGGCGCAGGGCAGGGGCTGCGTCGGAGGATCCTCGCTCAAGCGGGCACCAGCATTGCGATTTGGGGATCGTCCACGCAGCGCGGCTCGCACACAGGCTGGTAGGGGCGGGGCATCCTACCCCGCGACAATCCGCTGGTTGCATCCGGAGCCATCACAGGGCCGCCTGTACGATCGCGGCGAACGTGTCGGCCTGCAGCGAGGCTCCGCCGACGAGCGCGCCGTCCACGTCGGAAAGCGCGAGCAGCGTAGCGGCGTTGTCGGCGTTGACCGAGCCGCCGTAGAGGATCCGCACGCGTTCGCTGACCTCGGCGCCGGCGCGGTCGGCGATCAGCGCGCGGACGAACGCGACGGCGTCCTGGGCCTGCTCCGGCGTGGCGGTCTGGCCGGTGCCGATCGCCCAGATCGGCTCGTAGGCGATCGCCACCTCGGGGAGCTGCTCGTCGGCGAGCCCCGCGAGGTCGTCGCGGATTTGCTGGCGCAGCTTGCGCTCGGTATCGCCGGCGGCGCGCTCGGCCTCGGTCTCCCCCACGCACAGGATCGGGTGCAGCCCGACGTTCAGCGCGGCGGGCAGCTTCAGCGCGAGCGCGCGGTCGGTCTCGCCGAACAGCGCGCGCCGCTCGGAGTGGCCGAGCACGACGCCGCGGGCCCCCGTCTCGGCGAGCATCGGCGGGGAGATCTCGCCCGTGTAGGCGCCCTCGGGCTCGGCGTGCATGTTCTGCGCGTACACCTCCACGCGCGAGCCGCGCGCGGAGTCGACCATCGCGCGCAGGTCGGTGAAGGGCACGCAGATGCCGACGTCGCACCCGCTCACGGCGGCCAGCAGCGGCAGCAGCGCCTGGATGTACAGCTCCGCTTCGGCCTCCGTCTTGTACATCTTCCAGTTGCCCGCGATCAGAGGGGTGCGCGCGCTCACGAAACGCAGGCGCCTTCCAGGGCGACGACGCCGGGCAGGGCGCGGCCCTCGAGCAGCTCGAGCGTCGCGCCGCCCCCGGTCGAGAGGTGGTCGACGGCGTCCTCGAGACCGAAGTGGGCGAGCGCGGAGGCCGAGTCGCCGCCGCCGACGACCGTCAGGCCGGGCGCTTTCGCCACCGCTTCGGCGACCGCGCGCGTGCCCGACGCGAACGGCGCGTACTCGAAGGCGCCCAGCGGGCCGTTCCAGAAGACGGTGCCTGCGCACTCGATCTCGCGCCCGTAGCGCTCCGCCGTGGCGGGGCCGATGTCGAGGCCCATCCAGCCGGGGGGCACCTCGACGCCGTCGAGCGCACGGTGCCGCGCGTCGTCGGCGAGACGGTCGCCGAGCACGAGGTCGTGCGGCACGAGTAGGCGCGCGCGGCCCGGCTGGGACGTGTGGGTGTCGCTTGCCCGCTTGAGCAGGAGGCGCGCGTGCTCGACGTCCTCCTCGCAACATAACGACTCCCCCACGGTGTGCCCCTGTGCGCACAGGAACGGAAAGCACATCGCGCCGCCGATCATCACCACGTCGGCGACCTGCAGAAAGCGGTCGATCACGGCGATCTTGTCCGCCACCTTCGAGCCGCCCACGATCGCGACGAGCGGCCGCGCGGGGTGATCGAGGATCCCGGTGAGCGTCCGCACCTCGTGTTCGAGCAGCCGCCCGGCGGCGCTCGGCAGCAGGTGGGCGACGCCCGCGGTGGAGGCGTGCGCGCGGTGGGCGACGCCGAAGGCGTCGTTGACGTACACGTCGGCGAGCTCCGCCAGCGCGCGCGCGAAGGCCGGGTCGTTGGCGGTCTCGCCCTCCTCGAAGCGCACGTTCTCCAGCAGCAGCATCTCGCCGTCGTGGAGCTGCTCGGTGAGCGCCTTCACCTGCTCGCCGACCACCGCCGGCGCCAGCTCGACCTGCGCGCCGGTCAGCTCGCTCAGGCGCGCGGCGACCGGCGCCATCGACAGCGCCTCTTCGTAGTGCCCGTGCGGCCGGCCGAGATGCGAGACAAGCACCAGGCGCGCGCCCTTGCCGCGCAGCTCTTCGATCGTGGGCAGCGCCGCGCGGATGCGGGTGTCGTCGGCAAGCTCGACCTCTCCGCCCGGCCCGGTGGCGAGCGGGACGTTGAGGTCCACGCGCACCAGCACGCGCCGCCCGTGAACGTCGAGGTCGTCGAGGCTTCTCACGCGATCCCCCCGGACCCTCTCCCTACAGGACCCTCTGCGCGAGGTCCACGAGCCGGTTGGAGTAGCCCCACTCGTTGTCGTACCAGGCCACGACCTTCAGCATCGTAGCGTCCACCACCGCGGTGAGCTGGGAGTCGACGATCGAGGAGTAGGCGGAGCCGACGATGTCGCTGGAGACGATCGGGTCCTCGGTGTAGGTCATGATCCCCTGCAGCGGCCCGCTCTCGGAGGCGGCTTTGAGCGCCGCGTTGACCTCCTCGACGGTGGTCGCGCGCGCGCACTCGACGGTCAGGTCGACAACCGAGCCGGTCGGCACCGGGGCGCGCACCGCGAAGCCGTGCAGGCGGCCCTGCAGCGCGGGGATCACGAGCCCGATCGCCTTGGCGGCGCCGGTCGAGGCCGGGATCAGGTTGATCGCGGCGGCGCGCGCGCGGCGCAGGTCCTGGTGGGGGAGGTCCTGCAGGCGCTGGTCGGCGGTGTAAGCGTGGATCGTGGTCATCAGCCCGTGCTTGATGCCGACCGTGTCGTTGACGACCGTCGCCACGGGCGCGAGGCAGTTGGTCGTGCAGGAGGCGCCCGAGATCACGTGGTGCACGGCGGGGTCGTAGGCAGTCTCGAAGTTGACCCCGGGCACGACGGTCACGTCGGGGTCGGTCGCGGGCGCGGAGATGATCACCTTCCTCGCCCCGCGCTCCAGGTGGATCGCGGCGTGGGCGCGGTCGGTGAAGCGCCCGGTGGACTCGATCACCACATCGACCCCGAGCTCCTCCCACGGCAGCTTCGCGGGGTCGGTCTCGGCGAGCACCTTCAGCTCGTGGCCGTCCACCTCGATCGCGTCCGTGCGCGCGCGCACCTCCCCCGGGTAGGGGCCCTTGATCGAGTTGTACTTCAAGAGGTGCGCGAGCGTGCGCGCGTCGGTGAGGTCGTTGACGGCGACCCACTCGATCGCCTCGCGATCGGCGCGTGTATTCGCGGCGCGCAGCACGTTGCGGCCGATGCGGCCAAATCCGTTGATTGCGACGCGTACGGGCATTTTTCCTCTCAAACCTCCTGGGACGGCGCAAACCAATAACGGGCGATGAGGGCAAAAACGAGCGATGCCGGACCGTGGGAGCGTGACCCCGACGACCCGGCTTGCAACCCAAAGGCTACCGGACGGCGTCGCGGGGAGCAGAGCGGCTCGACGGAAATCGCCCATCACAGCCGGCGGGAGGTCTCAGCGGGAGTTGGCGACGACCTCCACGCGCAGGCCGTCCGGATCGAGCAGGTAGGCGGCGTAGTAGAGCGGCCCATAGCGCGTCCTCGGCCCCGGCTCGCCGTCGCCCCGCCCCCCGGCGGCGAGGCCGGCCTCGTAGGCGTGATCGACCGCCACGCGCCCGACGGCGCGGAAGGCGACGTGGCCGTAGCCGGGGGCGGGCGGGCGCCCGCGGGTGACGATCCAGAAGACCGGGGCGGTCACGCCGTAGGCGATCGCGTGCTCGCTCTCGTGCATGCGGCGCACGCCGATCGCGAAGAAGACCGCGTTGTAGAAGGCCGCTGAGCGCGCGAGGTCGGCGACCTCGACTCCAAGGTGGTCGATCATCGGCGGGATTATGCGTCGCGCGAGCGCTTGTCGATGTCGCGGTGGGTGACCGCCACGGTGAGGCTGTCCTGCTCGCGGTAGCGCGCCGCCAGCCCCTCGGCGATCGCCACCGAGCGGTGCCGGCCACCGGTGCAGCCGATCGCCACCACGAGGTGGGCGCGGCCCTCGGCGACGTACTGCGGCAGCAGGAAGTCGAGCAGCGCGTACAGCCGCTCGTACAGCTCATCGAGGCGCCCGTCGCGGGCGACGTAATCGACCACGCGGGGGTCGATGCCGGTCAGCTCGCGCAGCTCGGGCACGTAGTGGGGGTTGGGCAGGAAGCGCACGTCGAAGGCGAGGTCCTCCTCGCGCGGGGGGCCGTGCTTGAAGCCGAAGCTCATGAACGTCAGCGCGAGACGCCCGGTGGCGCGGCGCGGCACCAACTCGTCGGCGATCTTGCCGCGCAGCATCGCCGCCGACATCCCGGTCGTGTCGATCACCACGTCGGCGCGGTTGCGCAGCGGCTCCAGCAGCGCGCGCTCGGCGGCGACCCCGGCCGCGACGGAGCCGTCGGGCGCCAGCGGGTGGCGGCGGCGTGTCTCCTTGTAGCGGTTGACGAGCGTCTGCTCGGCGGCCTCCAGGAACAGCACGTGGTGGTCGAGGCCGGCCGAGGAGAGATCGTCCACCACCGCCTGCAGCGCCTCGAAGTAGACGCCCCCGCGCACGTCGGAGACGACCGCGGCGCGCTCGACCTTGGAGCCCTCGTGCACGAACAGCTCGGTCAGCGAGCGGATCATCTCCGGGGGGAGGTTGTCCACGCAGAAGTAGCCGGCGTCCTCGAACACGTTCATCGCGGTGGACTTGCCGGCGCCGGAGAAGCCGGTGATCACCACGAGCTCCTTCAGGCTCGACGGCACGACCGGCTTGCTCTGGGAGCGCAGCGAGCTTCGAAGCGGTCGGAATACGGACACCCCGTGATTGTGCCGCCTCGCGCGGACATTGGCGGCATCAGCCTGTTACCAGTAACGCCGCTGAGACGGCCCAGGAGCAAGCGAGGCAAGGACGCAGTGAGCGAAATGTGCTGGCCGATCAGTCGATCGCATCTGATCGACGATCGGTACATGAGCGATCGAGGACGCAGCATCGCGCTGGCCGAAACGGGGATTCGCGCCGCAGGCGCGTGTCACCCGGCTTCGGTCATGGGCCGTCTCAGCCGGTGCGGTTCAGGCGAGCGTGCAACTCCCGGGCAACCTTGGAGGGCAGCCCCGGCACCGCCTGCAGCTCCTCGCGCGAGGCCGCGACCACCGCCTCGGGCGAGCCGAAGTGGGCGAGCAGGGCGCGCTTGCGCGCGGGGCCGACCCCCGGCAGCTCGTCCAGCAGCGAGCTGGTGAGCGCGCGGTCGCGGCGGTTGCGGTGGTGGGTGATCGCGAAGCGGTGGGCCTCGTCGCGGGCGCGCTGCAGGAGCTGCAGCTCGGGCGTGGAGTGGTCGAGCACGAGCGGCGTGCGGCGGCCGGGGACGAACACCTCCTCGATCCGCTTGGCGAGCGAGATCACCGCCACGCCGCGCTCGCGAAAGCCGCGCAGCGGCTCGATCCCGGCCGCGAGCTGGCCCCTGCCGCCGTCGATCACGACGACGTTGGGCAGCGCCGCGAAGCTCGCGTCGTACTCCGGGTCGTGCGGGGAGAGGTCGGCCTGGCGCTCCCACTGCGCGAAGCGCCGGCCCAGCACCTCGGCCATCGCGGCGTAGTCGTCGGACTCGCCCTCGCCCAGCGAGCGGATCTTGAAGCGGCGGTAGTCGGATTTCTTCGGCGCGCCGCCCTCCAGCACGACCATCGAGGCGACGGTGTGGGTGCCGCCGAGGTTGGAGATGTCGAAGCACTCGATCCGCACCGGTGGCACGTCGAGCCCGAGCACGCTCTGCAGCCCCTCCAGCGCCTCGACACGGCTCTGACGGCGGCGCTCGGCGCGCAGGTGCTCCTGGTCGAGCGCCAACCGCGCGTTGCGCTCGGCGAGCTCGAGAATCCGGCGCTTGTCGCCGCGCTCGGCGGCGCGCAGCTCGACGGGGCCGCCGCGGCGGCTGGCCAGCGCCTCGGCGAGGGCGTCGCGGTTCTCCTGCAGAATCTCCCGCTGCACCACGATCTGCGCGGGGATCGAGGAGTGGCCGGCGTAGTACTGGAGCATGAACTCCTCCGCGACCTCGGGCAGCGCGCGCTCGGCCTCGTTGGACAAATAGAACGACTGGCGGTCGGACAGCACCCCGTCGCGCACCTGGAAGACCTGCGCGTTGGCCTCGGTGCCGTCGAGCGCGACGGCCACCGCGTCGAGCGTGCCGATCGACTCGCTGGCGACGCGCTGGCGCTCCAGTAGCGAGCGCACCGCGCGCAGGCGGTTGCGCTCCAGCGTCGCCTGCTCGTACTCCTGCGCCTCGGACGCCGCCCGCATCCGCGCCTGCAGGTCGCGCTCGATCGTGCGGTAGCGCCCGGAGAGGAAGTCCACCACGCCGTCGATGCTCCTGCGGTACTCCTCCTTCGTGACATAACCGACGCACGGGGCCTCGCAGCGCTTGATGTAGTAGTCCAGGCAGGGGCTGCCGCTGCGCCGCCCCGGCTCGGTGCCGGTGCAGGAGCGGAACATGAAGATCTTCGTCAGCAGGTCGAGCGTGCCGCGCACGCGCTTGGCGTTGGAGTAGGGGCCGAAGTAGGCCCTGCCCGGGCGGTGGCGCTCGCGCGTGAAGTACACCCTTGGGAACTCCTCGTCGAGTGAGATCGCGATGAACGGGTAGGACTTGTCGTCGCGCAGGCGGATGTTAAAGCGCGGGCGGTACTGCTTGATGAAGCTCTGCTCCGCCAGCAGCGCCTCGGCCTCGGAGCCGACCACCACGAACTCGATCTGCTCGACGGCGGCGACCATCTCCGCGTGGCCGGGAGAATTAATTCCCGCCCACCCACCTGCGCCTTCGAGAAGTGCGAAGCGACGCGCTTGCGGATCGACTTTGCCTTGCCGACGTAGATCACGCGGCCTTTGCCGTCGCGGAACAGGTACACCCCCGGCTGGTCGGGGAGGCCGCGGCGATGCTCAGCGAGCGTGCGGCCGCCGCCCGGGGTCAATAGCTGCGCGAGTAGCGGAAGAGCGCGAACAGCGTGTACGCGACGAGCCCGAGCAGCACGAACCAGGCGAACTCGCCGAAGCTTGTTTCCCACATGCGCGGTTTGGCCGCGACCGTCACCACGCCCACGCCGAGCGACCCATACAGCAGCGCGCGGCGGCGGTCGCCGAGGCTATAGATGTCGACGCGGCGCGACTGGTAGATCCGCAGCCCGGCGAAGCCGAGGCCGAGCATGAAGGCGACGCCGAGGATCGTCTGGAAGGTCGCCGCCGCGCGGCTGCCGCCCGGTAGGTAGGCGACCGCAGCCGCCAGCAGCAGCAGGATCGCCACGTTGCGGATGGTCTTCTTGCGGTCGTCGTCCATCGTGAGTCTCAGTCTAGTTGCGGCAGTCTCACTCACCGGGAACCGGTGGGCGGCGGCACACCCAGCTGGCGACACATCCCGCGCGCAGTCGCCAGCTTGACCTCTCGGTGACGGGGCATGACCGTGCGCCGACCGGTCGTCTGGTTTTCCCAGTACTCGTGCTTTGCGCCCTGATGGTCAAACCGACAGTTGTGTGCCCTGAGATGGCGTTCGAGATCGCGCTTCTTCACGCGGCGATCTCGACGGGCTCGACAAGCGCCCAGCCACGCCCGGGAATCGCCTCGCCGCGCGTGCGGAAGTCGGCCAGCACCATTTCGATCGCGTCGCGGACCATCTCGCGCGCTTCCTCCAGATCCTTTCCCTGAGTCTGAACCTCTGGCAGCTCGGGGACATGAGCGTATATCCATCCATCGCCAGCGTCCTGATAAATCGCATTGAAGGTGAGATTGCCCATGTGGAGACAGTAGCGCGTCTCGCTACCCCACCAGCGCTTCGAGACGCGCGTATGCAGCCTCCACGGCTCGGCGGGCCGCGGTGTGGCGGGCCGCGGACTTGGCCGACTCGTACTTGGTCGCCCACGCCGCGGGGTCGGCCAGCGCGTCCTCTACCTCGATCAGGGCTGCCTCAGCCTGTTCGATCGCTAACTCGGCCTTCTGCTGGTCGTTCAGGCGGTTCTTGGAGGGGCCCTTCGGCTTCGCTTTGGGCTTGGCCTTCGCCGCCTTTGGCTTCGCCCCGGCGGCCTCCCCGGGGACGGCGCCGTTCGCGGAGGCCGTGCCGCCGCCGGCACCCGCGCCCTCGGGGTCAGGCCGCCGCGCGACGTGCCCATTGGTGCTGCCCGACCTGTCCAATGCTTCGCCTGCTGCCCGGCGCTCTTCGCGCACGCGCACGTACTCCGGCCAGCCGCCCTCGTAGCTGCGCAGCGTGCGGCCCTCCACCGCGACCGTGCGCGTGCCGACGGCGTCGAGCAGCGCGCGGTCGTGAGAGACGAGCAGCACCGCGCCCTGGAACGCTCGCAGCGCGTCCTCCAGCGCCTCGCGGCTCTCGATGTCGAGGTGGTTGGTGGGCTCGTCGAGGATCAGCACGTTCGCGCCGGAGTGCACCAGCACGGCGAGGGAGAGTCTGCGGCGCTCCCCGCCGGAGAGACCGGCGAGCGGTTTCTCGGCCTCCTCGCCGGAGAAGAGGAACTGGCCGAGCAGCGCCCGCGCCTTGTTCGGCGTCAGGCCCGTCGCGCGCTGCGCGGCGTCGAGCACACTCTGGCTCGGCGGGCCGCCGGCGCCCAGCTCGTCGCCGTGCTGGGAGAGATAGCCGATCCTTACGTTGTGCCCGGTGCCGAGCTTCCCCGCCGCCAGCGGCCGGCGCCCCGCGAGCGTCTCGATCAGCGTGGTCTTGCCGCTGCCGTTGGGTCCCACGAGCGAAACGTGCTCGCCGCGCTCCAACCACAGCTCGGCGTGCTCCAGCAAGGTGATCGGCCTGGAGGCGGGCAGCTCGTCCTTGGCGCCAGCCCCACCGGCGCCGTCCTCGCGCTGCGAGCCCCGCCCCGCGGAGCGGCCCCCGGCCGCGGAGCGACCATCCAAAGCCGTTTCCCCTCCGACCTCGATGCGCGCGCCGGTCAGCTCGAAGATCACCCTCCCCGAGCGCTCCGGCGCCTTGAACGCGAACTCCAGCCCCTGGCCGTCGCGTGAGTCGCGCTCGATCCGCTCGATCTTCGCCAGCTTCTTCACGCGCGACTGCGCCTGTTTGGCCTTCGTCGCCTTGTAGCGGAAGCGCTCGATGAAGCGCTCCATGCGCGCGATCTCTGCCTGCTGCTTGTCGATCGCCTTGCCCTGCGCGATCTCGCGGGCGGCCTGCTCGCGGCGCCAGTTGTGCCAGCTGCCCGCGAAGAAGCGCGAGCGGCCGGCCTCCAGCTCCAGCACGGAGGTGCCGACGGCCTCCAGGAACCAGCGGTCGTGGGCAACCAGCACGATCGCGGCGTCGAGGCCTGTGAGCGTCTGCTCCAGCCACTCCAGCGACTCGATGTCGAGGTGGTTGGTCGGCTCGTCCAGCAGCAGCACGTCCGCATTCGTCGCCAGCGCGCGGGCCAGCGAGGCGCGTGTCAGCTGCCCGCCGGAGAAAGTGTCCAGCGGGCGCTCCAGGTCCTCCTGCGCGAAGCCCAGCCCACGCGTCATCACGGTCGCGCGGTCGCGCCACAGGTAGCCCCCGAGTGCCTCCAGACGCGCCTGCGCGCGGGCGTAACGGTCCAGGGTCGCCTCGTAGGCCGGTCCCTGGTCGTCCGGGCCGGGCCCCTTCCCGGGAGAGACGTCGAGGCCCTCGCCCATGCGCCGCTCCAGCTCCGCCAGCTCCGCCTCCGCGGCCAGCTCCTGCGTGCAGCCCGACAGCACGTACTCGCGCAGCGCCACCCCGCGCTCCCGCGGCGGGCGCTGGTCGTGCAACGCCACGCGGGCTCCCTTCTGTGGGCTGAGCTTGCCTTTGTCGATCGACTCCTCCCCCGCCAGCATCCGCAGCAGCGTCGTCTTGCCCGCGCCGTTGCGCCCGGCGATCGTCATCCGCTCGCGCCGCTCCAGCTTGAACGACACCCCGCGCAGCAGCGGTTTGCCGGCGATCTCCTTGTGGAGATCCGATGCGATCAGCACAGCCATGTCGTCGCATGGTAGGCGGACGTGGGCATCGGTTTGATCTGCCCGTTGCCTCCGGCTCCCGTGAGCGAGAGCACGCCGCACTGCCGAGCGCTCCGATAGCATTGTGGCCTCATGCGCCGCCTGCTCTGGAGCCTCCCCACCGCCGCCGCCCTGCTGCTGCTCTGCGCCCCCGCGGCGCTCGCGATGAACGACGGGCGCGGCTTCTATGGGGCGACCGACGACAAGGTCGTGACCGAGGCCGGGTTCATCCTGGTCGTCTTCTTCCCGACCTTCGTCCTGCTCGCCAGCCTGCTGCAGAAACATCTGGAAAAGCGCAAAGACGCGCGCGTGGCCGCGGCGCGCTCGCACGCCAACGGGGACCGCTTCCGCGGCGGCTGGTAGTCGCGGCAGGGCGGCGCGGATGAGCGGAAGCGTCGAGCCGAGTGAGCCCGACCCCGACTCGCCGGTGGGCAGTGGGACGCCAGTCACCTACGAGCGCCGCGGCTCCGCGGCGCTCGTGAGCATCGACCGCCAGGAGCGGCGCAACGCCGTCGACGGCCCCACCGCCGTCGCCCTGCACGAGGCCTACCTGCGCTTCGAAGCCGACGAGGAGGCGCGCGTGCTGGTGCTGACCGGCGCGGGCGGCGTCTCCTTCTGCGCCGGCGCCGACCTGAAGGCGCTCGAGTCCTTCGGCGGGCGCCTCACCGCGCCCGAGGGCCCGATGGGCTTCACCCGCCTGACGCCGCTGAAGCCGACCGTTGCCGCGATCTCCGGCTTCGCGCTCGCCGGGGGGCTGGAGCTGGCGCTGTGGTGCGACCTGCGGATCGCCACTGCGGACTCCCGCCTCGGCTTCCCCGAGCGCCGCTGGGGCGTGCCGTTGATCGACGGTGGCACCCAGCGCCTGCCCCGCGTGGTCGGCCTCGGACGGGCGCTCGACATGATCCTCACCGGGCGCATCATGGACGCCTCCGAGGCCCTTTCGATCGGGCTCGTCAACGAGCTGGTCGAGCCCGGGCGCCACTTGGAGCGCGCGCTGGAGCTCGCGGAGAACCTCGCCCGCTTCCCGCAGCGCACGATGCTCGCCGACCGCTCCGCCGCGATCCACGGCCTCGGGATGCCGCTTCCCGAGGGCCTCGCGCTGGAGTCCCGGGCCGGCCCCGACGTCTTCGAGGACGCGATCCGTGGGGCGGCGCGGTTCGCTGGGGGCGAGGGGCGTGGTGGAGCTGGGGCCGGGGCGTAGGGAGGCCAGCGCCCCAGGGATCTCTGCGCTACAGGCTACCCCGCGGCACGACCCAGCGCGTGGGTTGACCGGTGATCGCGGCGATGCGGTCGAAGTCCTCGTCGTAGTGCAGCAGCTCGACACCGGCCGACTCCGCGGCGGCGGCGATCAGCAGGTCCTGGTGCCCCACGCTGCGCTGGTGGGCGCCGCCCTGGTGGGCCAGGGTGCGGTAGACGTCCAGGGCGCGACGCCACTCGCCTGGGCCGATCGCGCAATCGTCGAGCTCATCCAGATCCATCCTGATCTCGTCGAACTCACGGCCGTTGCGCGCGCTGACCAGCAGCTCGAACTTGACCATCGTGCAAGTGACGATCTCCATTCGCTCCAGCCTTGCCATCAGCTCCACGGCGACGCTTTCCGCGCGTCCACGCCAGGACCAGACGGTCGTATCGGCCAGCGCCTGCATTCGTCAGAGGTCCGCGGGAAGCGCGCCTTCGCGCATCGCACGCAAACGCTCAGGTGTCAGCCACTCCCAATCCCGCTCCGCCAGCCGGCGCAAGCGGTCGCGGCGAACCACGTCGCGCAGCGCCGCGTGCACGGTGGCCGTGGTATTCCTCGCCTCCAGCACCCCGCGCGCCTGGGCCACCAGCTCCATGTCCAGATTGATCGTCGTTCGTTTCACCATAGGCACCCTCGCATGTACTAGGTCAGTTATCAAGAGCCATACGAGAATTGTAACACTGTGTGCACAAATTTGGCACACTCCGGGCACATTCGGGTACGAAGGGGACGCCTCGGACTCCCGCCGGTCGGCGCGATGCCCATCGGGATTGGAAGCCTTCTCAGGTCTCGGCGGGCGCGGCCTGCCGGCGGATCGTCCGCTCTATCTCCTGGCCCTTGGGCGTGAGCCGCCACACGTTCGGCTCCCCACGCGCGGGGCCCGCGCCCGCGTTCGCGATCAGGCCGATGTGCTCCAGGCGCGCGAGCAGCTTTGAGATCTGACCCTGGTCGGCGACGTCCGCGGCTTCGGAAACGCGGCGGTTGCTGGGACCCGGTCCCCGGTCCCCACCCAGTTCGCCGATCGCGAGCAGCACCCGCACCGTGCGGTAGGTGAGGCGCATGTCGAGCTCGCGGAGTGGGTCGCCCGGCGGTGGGGTGGCGCGTTTGCGGCGAGGCCCGGGCCGTGAGGTCTCGCGCGCCGCGGCGGCCTGGCCCAGGTAGGGCAGCACGATCATCCCCATCAGCGGGCCGAGCAGGGGGGCCATCGGCTGCGCGCCGCCCGCGCGCGCACCGGCCGCGCGAGCGCCATTCGCCCGAGCGTCGCCGGCCGCCAGCCGCGCGTGCAACACCGCCAGTACCGCGCCGACGACGCCCTCGGCCGTCAGCCGCGTCGGCTTCGCGCCGCCTTTCGCCTCCCCGCGACCCTGGTGCACCGCGTCGATCAGCACCCGCACCACCTGGCTGCGGCGCTCCAACGCGACCGGGCCTGCGCCGAGCGCGTCGACTATGCAGAGGGCGCCCATCCTCGGCTCGTCGTCGAGGTACTCCAGCAGGGCGACCAAACCGGCGCGAGTGCGCTCGCGCCACGTCCCCGGCGCCCGGAACGCGGGCACCACACTCCGAGCGCCACGCTCGACCGCCTGGTCGAACGCCGCGAGGAAACAGTCTTCACGATCATCGAACAGTTCGTAGAACGTGCGCCTGGAGACGCCGGAGCGCGCGACGATGTGCGCGACCGTCACACCGCCGACGCCGCGCTCGCCGGCGACCTCGACCAGCGCGGCGATCATCCGCGCGCGCTGGATCTCCGCAACGCCGCTGCGACCACCGCCACGGTCCACATCGCCGTGGGCCGAGCGACGCTCGCCACCACGCCTGGCGCCACCGCCACGACTTGGAGAGGCCACCGAGATCGCCTGACCTCTGCCGCCGACGACTACTAGGCCTCTACCCCTTCTGCTTCTTGTGGCCGGCGCGCCTGCGCTTGGCATGACCGCCTTTTCCTTTCTTCTTGCGCGAGACCTTCTTGGCTTTGGGGCGGGCGGGTGGGCATCCCATCACCGAGATCTTCGTTTCCTGGTTGATCTTCAGCCCGTTCTGGCCGACCATTTCGGTGGGCATCAGCAGTGTGCCCTTGCAGAGGTTCCCGTTCGCCGTCAACGCCGGGTATTCCCGCTCGGGCAGCTCCAATTCGAAGTTCGAGAACGGCACATCCGGCACCGTGCTGAACGTCGCCGTCGTGATCCCCGCTTTGCTGATGAACGTTTCCCCATGCACCTGCACCGTCACACCATCCTCACCCACAAGGACGATGATCAGTTCCGGGTACTTCGCACCACCATGCGAGACGAAATACGCCGGGCCGGACAACGGGCCTTCGAGGACCGGGGTCTGCACCGTCGCTTCGCCGACCCTCGACGCCTTCGGGCAGCTGCCGGGGTTTTCCGCGAAGACCTTTTCCGTGCACGCCTTCTGCAGCGTTTTCAACGGCGAGGGGAGCTGTTTGGGCAGCGACACCTTGACCCTCGCCACATTCGCCGCGGTGCCCCGCGGGGTATTCGGGAGCGTCAGGCTCACGTGCAGGCTCGCGCCTTCTACCCTCGATGTCTTCGCGCTGGTGGAGACCTTGAATTCCGGTTTGAAGGAGAGCGCCGCGCAGTTCGTGACCTGGAACGGGTTCGAGACGTTCGCGGTCGCGCCTTCGCTGCTTTCCAGCACCCCGGTCAGCTTCATCGGTTCGCAGCTCGTCGGGTTGAACACGAACCCGGGACGGTTCACGTCCACGTTGATGTGCTGCAACTGCAACGGAATCCCATCCAGGATCGTCGGGAACCTGTCGCTCACCACCGTCAGATGCGCATCCGTCGGATCCACATCCACCTTCGAGCGCACCACCTCAGTCCCCAGATTGAACGGCCCCGCGATCGCGGGGACGACGACGTCCACCCCGAACGGATCGCCCTCATACGGGCCAGTGATATACGCCTTCCCCGTTTCCACCGGGAAGGGGCTCCCGCCCAGGCCAGCGCTCACCGTGACCGTCCCGATCTGGCTTTCCGCTGGGCATCCCCCCGTCGCGGCCTGCGGTTCCTCACACAACTTCACGCCCCGCAACCCCGCGGACACACCGGGCGGGAACACGACCGAGAGTTTCCCCAGCGACTGGTCAGCGTCGGAGCGGCTCAGCGTCATCGTCAACGGGCTGAACCCGCCCGCCTGCAGGTTCGTCGTCCCCGACTCAAACCCCGGCTGGAAAGGCAGCGGGTCCTGACACGGGGAGCCCGCAGGGCCCGAGGTGATCTGGAACTTCGAGGAGGGGTGCACCGCCGAGCCACCCGACCACGGCACGTCCGACAATCCCGTCGTATACGTCCCGCACAACGCCGGGGTGGTCAACGGCGCGCGACTGGTACCAAAGAAGTGGAGCTTCGCCTCGCTGAACGGCAGTTGCGGGAGTTCTTCAAAGCTCGCCACCACCTGGCCCGTCACCGGATCGACCGACACCCGTCCGGCGAGCTTCACAAGCACCCCCGCAACCCTGTTTTCCGCGACGATGTATAGCGCGATCAGCGACCCGAACGGGTTTTCTTCCTGCGTCGCCAGATACACTCCGCCCAAGACCGGTTCGGGCAGCAACGGGGTAATAACTTCGATCGTACCGACCTTCGAGGCTTCCGGGCACGTCGGGGGTTCCGCGCTATGTAGCTTGATCTGCGCCACCGAGCATGCCAACAATCCATCCGCGGCCGACGGGCTCAACTGCACCCCAGTCGGCAACGCGACCGTCGTGTCCCTCACATCGGCCTCCGCGAGTCCAGCAGGATTCAAAATCGATTCCTGCGGCACGTGCTGTTCCACGTTCAACCCAGTAGGCGTGCTCCCCGCCGACCCATCCGGCGCCACATCGATCGTTGGACTGAAATCCAGCTTTTCGCAACCCGACAGCGCAGGCAGCATCGCCGACTTCGACACGAAGCGTCCCGGTTCTTCCCACGAATCCACGCTCAACGACGCCGTACGTGGCACTCCACACGATGTCGGATTCGTCAACAACGGCAGCACCGGCACACCCACAGGACATTCACCCAACGATTCGCTCGGCCCTTCCGTTTCGGTTTCACCTTCACGCAACCCGCCTTCTCCATAATGTTCATCTGGGCCGAGGCACGTGCCGCGCAATGAATCGTGGCTTCGTTCGGCCGGCACACCCCAGATCGTCACCTTATTGGCATAGAAAGCTCCGGCCTCGCTGAGGTTAGGCGCATCGACCGTCAACCCATAGTCTCCGCCAGTACGAACCGACACATCCAGGAACACGGGCACGACACCAACGACCTTGAAGGCGAACTCAGCCGGGGTGCCCGGCGACGGTTCCAGATTGTAAACCGGGTTGCCGACATGAAGGATCGATCCTTCGGTTTCTGAGGTCAGGAGGTAAGTCGTCTCCGTGCCAACCACCGTTTCGTTCGGGCATTGGGAGTGAATAAACGCTTGGTAGCTGCACTTCGGCGTCGCGCTGGGATCCCCCACAAAGCCGGGCGGCAATTCGACTTTGACGTCCTTCAGACTACCTTGCGAGAGCAGGTGTGTTTCTCCAAAGGGGCGCGGTTCGTTCAATATAAAGGTGGTGGTGAGCGCGTAGGGGTGCGACCCGGCGTGAACGTCGGGCGACCCGTCCCCGTTGGTCGCCGTCATATCGAAGCGCTGCAACCCGAAGGCAGCCATCGCGCCGGGCACGAACACCATGCTCGCCGCGATCACCGCACAGACACACAGACCGACCCGCGGCCTGCAGATGATCCCCCGCGGCAGAGCACCCTCGCGGACAGCAAGTTGAACCGGCAATCGGGTAAGAAAAGCTCTCAGAAGCATCAGTTGCCCCTCCTATCGCTCTTGGTCTCCTTGGACTTGGGGCCGCCGTTACGCTTCCTGGCCCGCGACTCGCAGCGGGCCTGCTGCCTCCTTGGCTTCCTCCTGCAGGACCGCAGCGCGTTTGCGAGCTGCTGCGCTCGCGTCAACGGCTTCGACTTCGATTTCGCGGCCGGCCTGGATTCAACCGGCGCGATGTTCCCGACGCCTGAGAACGTCGCGCTCGCGGGAACACCGAACACCCCCGGCTGCGCTGACACCGACGGCTTACATGAATCGCCGTTATCACAAGCCAGCGCAGCCACAGACACCGGGAAGCCGCCACCAACCCTCACGTCATACAGGTCCACACGCTCATCCTGATCCTGAGGAACCAACTGGTCAGCCGTCGCGATGAACACATCGTTACCGCTGGCACTGGCATCCAGGAACGACGATGCAAAGTCGCCCGCCCCATCAGAGAGCAGATACACGCGGCCATCTTCATACTCGTAGACATCCTGCATGCCGTTGCTATCATGCGGAACAAGCGCATCGTCGCTCTGAAAGAACAACCTGCTGCCATCTCCGGAAAAGTTCCGCGCGATATACCTGTCGGCGTTGCCCTTGAATTCACCAAAGCTCGCGTTTCCGACTGGCCGGGCGCCATTCGGGTTGCACGACACACAGATCAACGAACCGGTGCCCGCGTTGTAGGAGAACACCTCTTGGCAAAGACTGGGTTCATTTTCCCCGTTCAAGCAATCCGCTGGTTCCGCGGGCCGATTGTCATAGCCCGTCAGGCTCCGGAGCGAGAGGAACGCCACGCGCGTCCCATCCGGCGTCGCCCGAACCGTAGAGTTGACTCCACCAGGGCCTTCCTGCCAGTCGTTACTATCGCTCGTGCGAGTACTGCCGGGTGCGAGCGTGGCGATGAACGTCGGCGTCTCACCATCGTGAGAGAGATACAGGTTCGGCTGGCCCGAGACGGCCCCGCCGGCCAGATCACCTTCAGCGACGAAATACACATACGAACCGTCTTCGCTGATATCAGCCACACCCAGCACGGCAGCGCCATTGGGATCCCCGACATTCGTGTCGACCGTGAGATCAGTCAACTCGCCGCTTTCAAGATCATACTCGTAAAGATCGTTGCCAACGCCCGCTTTCCCCGGTCCACACGGGTTTTCTTCGTTAGTGCTGCCCGCGGGCGAGCTCGCCGTCGAGTCATCGGTTAGCTTCTGACAACCGGTGAAGAACACCTTCGACCCGTCCACGCTCGCCCCCAAGTACTGTGCCGGCAGCGGACCATTGGGATCAGGGACGGTACGCTTGGATGCCGAGACCTCGACGGTGCACGCATCGCCCGACACCAGACAATCTTCAACGGGGCTGGCCGCGTTCTCACGCACATACACCTGCCGATCGTGCTGGTAGAATTCCGCGGGGCTCGTCATGAAGACCCGCGAGCCGTCGTCGGACATCGCACGCCAAGAACGTTTGCCATAGGCACCGTATTCTTCGCCCCCTCCAAGCACGGCTTGCATCGGTTCGCCGTTCGGAGCGACGGCGACCAGACTCAACCGACCATCCTCCCACTCATCCAGATTGGTACCGGAGCCGGAGCCGGAGTTCTGGTTCAAGAAGACAACGCGACTGAGATCAGTAGTGGCAGCAATTTCATGTGTCGGTATTGGATAGTTGTACGGTTCTCGGCTCGGCGGAGCGTTTGTCACCAGCTGGTAGGAGCCGTCGGCGAGATCATCCACATAGATGTTTTCGAACCCAGCTTCAGCTTCGCCAGTCAGCGGCACATCCGTGAGCGCGATCGCCTTTGAAAGATCCGGTGTAAAAATCAGCGTTTCGAAGGGGGAGGCCGTTTCGGTATGGGTAGCCGAGTATGGTGGTGTGATCGACTGCGTCGACCAGCCGCCCAACGTCCGCCGCGAGACATACTGATCGACAAACCTAGAGCCCACCGGGTCGGCAAAGGATCCAAGGGACGCATAGGTGATGGCTTCACCGGACACCGACGCGCGGGCCAGCCCTTCTTCTTTGAGCACAGCGTTATTGTCATTCTTGTTTGTCGGCGAAACCATCTCGTACGCACGACAGTCGGGCAGCTCCAACCCATACGGTTGTTCCGCGCGCAGCTGTTCATTCGGGCAGGGTTCCGCCGCGAAGCTGGGGGCGGCATTCCCAAACAGCACCCCGCCCGCCAGCAAGCAGAGAGTCGCCACAGTCAACCTACGAGCAGCATTCATCACACCGTCTCCTCCGAGCCAGAGGGGACGACCCCTCGATTACAAGACCATGCGCCGAGGGGCGCAACCAACACACACGCGCGCGCCCCAGACCAGGCCGTCGCGAACCCACCCCGCGCGGGGGCAGAGACAAAGCGGCGCGTTTGCGCCCGATGACGGGCAATGATGCGCCCAGCTCCCCCCTTTCCCCCTACGGGGGAACCCGGACGGCCCGTCAGGGCCGAACGGAGGGGGTCTCTAGAGGCCGAAGAGAGAGAGAGAGAGAGAGAGAGTGCGACAGCGCCAAGCTGGCGCATCTAGCATCACCCTTTACCGGGGGTGCAACGACCCCTGACACGCAAATCCCTCTCAAAGACACGCGAAAACCAACTCCCTCACCGAATGACCTGGCCCCTCTCCCAAGCAGACCCCGTCAATACCATCTGAAGGCCGGCCACAAGGCGCCCGGCCCCAAACCCGATCCTATGTTCAAGACGATGCCCTGCGCCCAAGCTACGGGCACATGACGAGGCCACTATAGACACTTCAGACGGTGTTGTCAAGTCCTACGGGTCGGCGAAGATCCGATGCGTGCCGATCCGGCGCCACCGCACGGCCGGCTCGCCATCGATCTCCGTCCACTCCCACGTGGCGCGGCCATCGGGGTGGTCCATGCTCCATGTCATCTCCCACACGCCGCTCTTCCCTTGCACTTTCTTGATTCGCATACCTGCCGGCCACGGGTTCGCCTCGCCCGCGGCCGCTCGTTCTGCCGCTTCCTTGAACCGAGGGATGGCCGCGTAGAAGCCCCTTCGATGCGACTCCGGCAACCTTTTGAACTCGCGTTCAAAGCGAGGGTACGCTCCGTACTTCACTCCTCGTCGTCGCCCGCGATCCGGCGCAGATGCGCGACGAACTCCTCCGCGCTGTCGAACGTGCTGCCTTCCCCGCGCGCGGCCTCTTCATCCACTTCGCGTTCGCCGGCCTGCCACTCCTCGGTCCAGTACCACGCCTGATCGGCCGGGATCGTGATCACGGGGATCAGCTCGATCACGCCATCCTCGCGCAGGCGCGCCTCCACCTGGCTGTCCGGGCGATCCAGCCTCGCGGCCTTCCTTAGCGCCGCCGGCAGCGTGATCGTGCCGCGCTCTCGCACCTTGATCGTCATACAGCCACTATACCGTAATGCAGAGATTCCGTATTGCGGAAGGCGGACGCCCAGCGATAGCGGCTGATGCTCAGCCGGCCGCGGGCATGGCCTGGCGGCAGACACCCAGCGGACGAGCTGTCGTTCACCCCGCGGGCGCGGCCTGGCGGCGGATCGTGCGCTCGATCTCTTGGCCCTTCTCGGTGAGCCGCCACACGTTCGGCTCCCCGCGCGCGGGGCCCGCGCCCGCGTTCGCGATCAGGCCGAGGTGCTCTAGGCGCGCGAGCAGCTTCGAGATCTGACCCTGGTCGGCGACGTCCGCGGCTTCGGAGACGCGACGGTTGCTGGGACCCGGTCCCCGGTCCCCACCCAGCTCGCCGATCGCGAGCAGCACCCGCACCGTGCGGTACGTGAGGCGCATGTCGAGCTCACGCAGCGGGTCGCCCGGCGGTGGGGTGGCGCGTTTGCGGCGGGGCCCGGGCCTTGAGGTCTCGCGCGCCGCGGCGGCCTGGCCCAGGTAGGGCAGCACGATCATCCCCATCAGCGGGCCGAGCAGGGCGACCATCGGCTGCGCGCTGCCAGCCCGCTGGGGGACCATCCGCGCGCCGTCCTCCTGGGCACCATTCCCACCTGAGTCGCCGCCCGCCAGCCGCGCGTGCAGCACCGCCAGCACCGCGCCGACGACGCCCTCGGCCGTCAGCCGCGTCGGCTCCGCGCCGCCCCTAGCCTCCCCGCGGCCCTGGTGCACGGCGTCAATCAGCACCCGCACGACCTCGGTGCGGCGCTCCAACGCGACCGGGCCGGCGCCAAGCGCATCAACTATGCACAGCGCACCCATCCCCGGCTCGTCGTCGAGGTACTCCAACAGGGCGACCAAACCGGCCCGCACCCGCTCGCGCCACGCCCCCGACGCCCCGAACGCGGGCACCACGCGCCACGCGCCCCGCTCGACCGCCTGGTCGAACGCCGCCAGGAAGCAGTCCTCCCTGTCCTCGAACAGCTCGTAGAACGTGCGCCGCGACACGCCGGAGCGCGCGACGATGTGCGCGACCGTCACCCCGCCCACCCCGCGCTCGCCGGCAACCTCGACCAGCGCCGCGATCATCCTCGCGCGCTGGATCTCCGCAACACCGCCACGGCCGCCGCCGCGATCCACGTCCTTGTGGGCCGGGCGACGACCCACGCCACGGCGGGCACCACCGCCTCGACTGGTGGAGGCCACCGCGATCGTCGGGCCTCTGCCGCCCACGACTACTACGCCTCTACCCCTTCTTCTTGTTGTGGCCGGCGCGCCTGCGCTTGGCATGACCGTGCTTTCCCTTCTTCTTGTGCGACACCTTCTTGGCTTTGGGGCGGGCGGGTGGGCATCCCATCACCGAGATCTTCGTTTCTTGGTTGATTTTTGCCCCGTTCTGACCCACCAATTCCGTCGGCATTATCAACGTGCCCTTGCAGAGGTTCCCGTTCGCCGTCACCGCCGGGTATTCACGCTGCGGCAGCGTCAGTTCGAACCCCGAGAATGGGACATCTGGGACCGTGTTGAACGTGGCGCTCGTGATCCCCTGTTTACTGATGAACGTTTCCCCATGCACCTGCACCGTCACACCATCCTCCCCGGTCAGGACGATGATCAGTTCCGGGTACTTCGCGCCACCATGCGAGACGAAATACGCCGGGCCCGAGAGCCCCCCTTCGAGCACCGGGGTGCTGACATGTGCTTCCCCGACCTTGGACGCGACCGGGCAGCTCGACGGGTTTTCCGCGAACACCTTTTCCAGACACGCCTTTTGCAGTGTTTTCAACGGGGAGGGCAGCTGTTTCGGCAGCGACACCTTCACTTTCGCGACGTTCGCCTGCGTACCCTGCGGCGCTTTCGGCAGCGTGAGGTCCACGTGCAGGCTCACACCGTCCACCCTGGAGGTGTGGGCGCTCGTCGAGACCTTGAATTCCGGTTTGAACGACAGCGCCGCGCAGTTCGTCACCTGAAACGGCGTGGCGACGTCAGCTTTGGCGCCTTCGGTGCTTTCCAGTTCGCCGGTGATCTTCATCGGTTCGCAACTGGTCGGGTTGAACACGAACCCCGGACGGTTCACCGTCACGTTGACGTGCTGGATCTGCAGCGGTATGCCATCCAGGATCGTCGGCAACGGGTCGCTCACAACCGTCAGATGCGCATCCGTCGGATCGACATCGATCTTCGCGCGCACGATCTCGGTGCCGAGGTTGAACGGCCCGGCGACCGCGGGGACCACGATCTCCACCCCGAACGGGTCGCCCTCGTACGGCCCCGTGATATACGCCTTCCCCGTTTCCACCGGGTAGGGGTCCCCACCCAGCCCCGCGCTCGCCGTGACCTGCCCGATCTGGCTTTCCGCCGGGCACTGCCCCGCGGCGGCCTGCGGTTCCTCGCACAGCTTCACACCCTGCAACCCCGCCGAGACACCCGGCGGGAACACCACCGAAAGTTTCCCGAGCGTCTGATCGGTGTCCGGGCGATCCATCGTGAGGGTGAGCGGGCTGTACCCACCCGCCTGCACACTCGTCGTGCCCGCCTCGAACCCCGGCTGGAACGGCCGCGGACTTGCACACGGCGTGTTATCCGGACCCGACGTGATATCGAACGTCGAACTGGACCCCACCGCCACGTTCCCCGACCACGGCACCAACGACGCCACACTCGTATACGAACCGCACAACGGCGGCGTACTCAACGGCGCCCTATCGGATCCAAAGAAATGCGCGTTCAACTCGCTGAACGGCAAATCCGGGCTGTTCGGGAACACCGTCGTGATCTGGCCCGTGACCGGATCGAGCGACACCTTCCCCGGCAGCTTGAAAATCACGCCCGCCGTCGGGTCTTCCGCATACAAGTACAACGCCACCAAGCTCCCAAACGGGTTTTCTTCCTGGGTCGCTAGATATATCGAGCCCGTCAGCGCTTCCGGCAGCAACGGCGTCTTGATTTCGACCGTCGCGACCTTCGACGCTTCCGGACACGCCGGCGCGCTGTGGCTTTCAAGCGCGAACTCCGCGGTTGAGCACGCCAGCAACCCATCCCCCGCCGCCGGACTCAACTGCATCCCAGCGGGCAGCGTGAACGTCGTTTCCCGCACCGCCGACTCCGCCAACCCATTCGCCGTCGTCAACGTTTCCTGCGGCACATGAATCGATGTCGTCAACCCCGTCGGCGTGCTCCCCACCGTACCATCCGGCGTCGCACTCAACGACGGAGCAAACAGCTCTCGGTTGCACCCATCCAACCCAAACACTTCACCCGAAGCATACTGGGAAGTATACAACCGCGACACAACACTCCCCGGGTGCGCCCACGAATCAGCTTCCACAGTCGTCCGCAACGGGCCAGAGCACGACGTCGGCAACGTCAAAAACGACGGTGGCGCCGCACTGGCCACATACGGCACACACGGCGCGATTCCAAATTGACTGAGCAAGCACCCCCAGCCCCGCGACTGATTGTGCCGCGGATCGCCCGGCACACCCCACAACGTCACCCGCACCCCTAGGATCGCCGCCGTCTCAGTCGTGTTGTTGACGCTAACCGTCACGCCGTAACCCCCACCCGTGCGCACAGAGGTATCCAGCAGCACCGGGACTCCGAAGAACACGAAACCGAACCGCGCCGGCTCCCCCGCCGCAGGTACCAGATTGAACACCGGGACCGGCAACGTATATTCTTCAAGGTATTCCGGTTCGTCGACGGTGACCACCGCGACGCCGATTGCTGTATCCGGCGCACATTCGTTCAAGATGCCTTGCACGGGCACGGCGAACTCGGCGTCTGTGCACTGCGGGAGCGGCGTCGGGTTGCCGACCAGCCCCGGTGGCAGATTGAAGCGCAGATCCTTGGTCTCGCCCGCCTGGAACGGGGCTTTACTGGTCTGGTTGAGCGTCGTCGTCGTCGTCAACTGGAAGGGATGCGAGCCCGCCTGCGTATCCGGCGACCCATCCGCGTTTTCAGCCTGCAGCGAGAATTCTTCGACGCCGAACACGACCGGTTCGCTGCTCACGCTCACCGGCCGCCTGACACTTACCCTCGGCGCGCCACCACCCGTGACACTCACCACGTTATCAAGCACCGAACCCATAGCGCCCGCACTACTCGCGACCTCCACCGAGATTTCCACCTGCAATCCCCCATACGGAGGAAGCATCCCTTCAAACGTGCAACTCAACGTTGCGAGCGAGCAACTGATCCCGCCACTGCCAAGCAGCACCAGGTGACCGGAGATCGCGGTAGCTGTCAACCCCGCCGGCAGCGTGTCACTCAACAGCACGGGGTTACCCGCGCCATTGACTTCCCCATCACCGAGATTCGTCGCGACCACCGTGACCTTGCCTTCGCCGCCCGGCGCGAGGCTCGTCGGCTTCGCACCCGAGGAAAGCTGCCACCAAGAACCTTCCGCCGCCGCCGGCGACGCGCCGCACAGCACCCCCAACAGCGCACACACGAGAACCACACCAAGCATCTTGCAGATCGAGCCCACCGCGATCACCTCCCACCCCTCCGCTTCGCACTGACCCGATCCGACCTCCGCGCCCGCCCCGTCCTCCGCGCACCCTGTCGCCGCCTCGCCCTCCGTTTCGCCTTCCCCTTCGCCTTCGGCGGCTTGGACTTAGCCACCGGCTTGGACACCGGCGCTACGAGATTCCCCGCCCCCGAGAACGTTGCGCTCGCGGGCGCCCCAAAGATCGCCGGTTGCACCAGCGGCGCCGCCCGGCACGAATCCGCCGTCGAGCACGCCGGCGGCGAGACCACCGCCGCCACGCACGGAACCACCGCCGAGCACGCATGTGCGTCATACATATCGTAGGCCGAATCCACATCCTGCGACACAAGCGAAGCCGAGGTCAAAAAGAACACATCATCACCGCTTTCGCTCGCATCCATAAACACCGATTCAACACCCGACCCCCCCGAGGAAACCAACCCCACACACCCCCCGGAACGTTCGCTGAACACCACGCTCGACACCCCACAACTACCGACACCCGCCGGCTCATACTCATACACATCCTCCACACCATTGGTATCCTGAGGCACTAACGCATCCGTACTATCAAAGAACAACCGGCCACTATCAGAGAGATACCGCGGCTGATAGAACGTTTCATTGATAGAGGTGTTGACCGATCCCGGGACGCTGGCCGCCAGCCAATGACCTTCCCAGGTTATCGGCCGATCGACGAGCAGTCCGGGGTACACACCAGAGTCGAACACGCCCGCCGGTCGCTCACCGGTCGGGTTGCACGACGCGCACACCAACCGCCCCCGACCCCTTTCGGCCTCCGCGTCATACAGATAGACCTCCTGGTCCGGCACACCACTCGCCACGTCGCGATTGTCATACCCCGTCAGGCTCTGTTCCGACATGAACGCCAAAAAACGACCATTCGGCGAGACTCGCATATCCACGGCGGAACGTTCACCGCCGCGGCTGAACAGCTCGGCGAACGCATCTTCCTCGGAGAGTGCCGCGACGAACTTCGTCGTCCCGTCGTGACTCACGTAAATGTTACAAGTCGCACTCGACGACCCTTGGTTTGGTATACTGCATTCCCCGGGTGTCGCGCCGGGCGCGAGCACACCGTTGGCGACGAAGTAAGTATACGAGGCGTCTTCGCTGGTGCCCAGCCAGCCCACCATGCCAACGCTTTCGCCAGCGTTCTCAGGGACGGTCAGATCGCTCGCCCCTTCGCACGCCGGCTTGCCAGCCACTTCAACGATTTCACACTCGTAGAGGCTGCTGCCGCTCGTAAATTCGTTGAGACCGCCTATGCTCGTCGCGTAGATCACCCTCGACCCATCGCCGCTGACCGCAACCCTCGACCTATCGCCGCGGACCACAACGAACGACCCTTCGCTGAGCAGCTGCGTCGTTTCCCCCTTCACCATGTTGCGCATGTACCTTCCGTCAAAGAAGACCCGCGAACCATCATCAGAGATGCCATCAAACACCCCCTCTTCCGCCGGTTCGCCGTCCGGGAGCACGCTGACCAGCTGCAACTGCCCCCCGGCCCACTCATACAGACCGCCGCTCGGGACAATCGTCGAGGTCAACCCCACGTTATAGGCGTTGAGCACGACATGGCTCATATCGGGCGTGGCACCCGCAAAGACGACATCACCAAACTCAAACCTAGGATTGCCGCCGAACTTCGTGCCCGGCGGCGTGTTCGCGGCCGTCACCAGCGGCACGTAACGGCCGCTGGCGTCTTCACGCAGATAAGGCGTCCGTTCGGTCGCTTCCGGCGAGAGCGGCGCTGCACCGTGAGGTTGCACCAAAGCGAGAGAGAGATCCCCCGAGAAGAGCCGGTACTCCGATCCTTCACCCTGCGAGGTGCCCTTCACGGCATCGTTCTGCGTCTCGATGTCCTGTGTCTCCCAGCCACCGGGGCCGCGCTCAGAGAGAACCTCGTCCGCTTCCGGCGCGCGATTGCCTTCCGGGTCGGCGGTCACCGGCCCATTCGCGGTATAGGCGATCGCCCCGCCACCTTCAGAGACCTGCAATGCCCCTGATTTGAAGTGTTCCTGCGGTTCCAGCCCCGCCCCGTGCTTGTTCGGCGGCGAGACCAGTTCCCACTGGCGGCCGTCCAGCAGCGTAAGCTCGCCACCCGCGGTCTGCGTGGTGAACGATTGGTCAGCCCCATCCACGATCCCACCCGCGCTCGTCGCCACGACACGAAAGTGGTAGGTCGTGTGCGGCTGCAGATCCTGGGGGTGCGCATTCACCGCCACGGCGCTCGCGCCCGAGCCGACGAGACCGTCCGGGATCGGAATGCTCGTCCCGTAGGCTTCGCTTGTGCCGTATTCGAACCGGTACGCAGTTTCGCTTTCCCGTGGGTCGATCTGCGCCTGGAACGTCGCGCTGCTCGACGCCACATCCGAGACCGACTCTTCTTCGACCGTCGGTGCTTCCGCCGCGACCGCGAGCACCGGGGCGCTCGCGAACGCCAGGGCGCCCAGCGCGGTGAAGAGAACCGACAGGGCCAACTTGCGAGCAGCATTCATCAGACCGTCTCCTCCAAGACAGAGGGGACGACCCCTCGATTACAAGACAAAGCGCCGAGGGGCGCAACAATCACACGCACGCGAGGCCCAAACCGGGCCGCCGCGAACCCACCCCCTACGAGGTACCCTGCGAGACGGCGCAAACGCGCCCGATGAGGAACCCCTTCGGCTAGGCCACTAGCCGAAGAGAGAGAGAGAGAGAGAGAGATGCGACAGCGCCAAGCTGGCGCATCTAGCATCACCCTTTACCGGAGGTGCGACGACCCCTGTCACGCAAATCCCTCTCAAAGACACGCGAAAACCAACTCCCTCACCAGAATGACCCGGCCCCTCTCCCAAGCAGACCCCGTCAATACCATCTGAAGGCCGGCCACAAGGCGCCCGGCCCAGACCCGATCCTATGTTTGAAAATCATGCCAGGCGCCCAAGCGGCGGGCACATGACGAGGCCACTATAGACACTTCAGACGGTGTTGTCAAGTCCTAGGTCTCGGGCGGCGAGCCGGCGGGTGTCGAGCAATCGGGCTATCCTCGCAACACCATGCCCTACTTCATAACCGGCGCAACCGGCTTCATCGGCCGCAACCTGATGGAGCGCCTGCTCGGGAACCGCAACGGCAAGATCCACGTCCTCGTGCGCGAGGGCTCCACGGCCCGCCTCGACGACCTGATCGACCGCTGGTCCACCGTGACCGGCGAGCCCGCCGCGAAACGCATCATCCCCGTCGTCGGCGACCTGCGCCGCCCGCTACTGGGGCTCGACGAAGAGCAGATCACCGAGCTGCGGGGCAAGATCGACCACTTCGTACACCTCGCGGCGATCTACGACATGACCGCCCCCGCGGAGCAGAACAGCGCGGCGAACGTCGGCGGCACCACCCACGCCGTGGAGCTGGCGCGCTCGCTTGAGGTCGGGTGCCTGCACCACGTCTCCTCGATCGCCGTGGCAGGCGCGTATAAGGGCACGTTCAGCGAGGAGATGTTCGACGAGGGCCAGAAGCTGCCCTCGCCATACCACCGCACGAAGTGGGAGGCCGAGCGGATTGTGCGCGAGCAGCCGTTCGTGCCGTGGCGGGTGTACCGGCCGGCGATCGTCGTCGGCGACTCGCGCACCGGCGAGATGGACAAGGTCGACGGGCCGTACTACTTCTTCAAGGCGATCCAGCGCGCGCGGGGGCTGCTGCCGGAATGGCTGCCGCTGGTGGGCGTGGACCTCGGGCGCACGAACGTCGTGCCCGTGGATTGGGTCGCGGGCGCGATCGATCACCTGATCCACCAGCCAGACCTCGACGGCAGGGCCTTCCACCTGACCGACCCGCGCGGGCAGCGCGTCGACGAACTGGTGAACGAGCTGGCGACCGCGGCGCACGCCCCCCGCTTCGCGGTAAGCCTCGACAAGCGCATCACACGCGTGGTCCCGAAATGGCCACTGACACTGACGATGGCGCTGCCCCCCTGGCGCCAGCTGCGCGGCCTCGCGCTGCGCGAGCTGGGGATCCCCGAGGAGGTCATCGAGCACATGGAGCTGGTGCCCCGCTTCGACAGTCGCACCACGCAGCTGGCGCTCGCCGGCTCGGGCCTCGAGCAGCCGCCCGAGCTACGGGGCTACGCGCAGCGGCTGTGGGACTACTGGGAGCGCGAGATGGACCCGAACCTCAGCAGAGACCGCACGCTGCAGGAGGCCGTCGAGGGCCGGCGCGTGCTGATTACGGGCGCCTCCTCCGGGATCGGCAGGGCCGCCGCGCTGCAGGTCGCCGAGGCCGGCGGCATCCCGCTGCTCGTCGCGCGCAACGTCGAGAAGCTCGAGGAGCTCCGCGCGGAGATCGTCGCCGCCGGGGGCACCGCGTTCGTGTACGCCGCCGACATGTCGGAGATGGACTCGGTGGACGACCTCGTCGCGCGCGTGCTGACCGACCACCGCCACGTGGACATGGTCGTCAACAACGCCGGCCGCTCGATCCGCCGCTCGATCGCGCTCTCATACGACCGCTTCCACGACTTCGAACGCACGATGCAGCTCAACTACTTCGGCGCGATCCGCCTGATCATCCGCCTGCTCCCCGACATGCGCGAGCGCGGCAGCGGCCACATCGTGAACATCTCCTCGATCGGCGTGCAGACTAACCCGCCCCGTTTCTCCGCCTACGTTGCCTCGAAGGCCGCCCTCGACGCCTTCACCCGCGTGGTCGCCTCGGAGACGATCGGCGACGGAGTCACCTTCACCACAATTCACATGCCGCTCGTGCGCACCCCGATGATCGCCCCAACCAAGATGTACGACGCCTTCCCCGCGATCACCCCCGAGCAGGCCGCGGACATGATCTGCGAGGCCCTGCGAACCCACCCCAAGCACATGGGCACCCGCCTCGGCACGGCGGGCGAGGTCCTATACGCCCTCTCCCCCAAGGCGGTCGACCGCATCCTCCACCTCGCCTACCGCGTCTTCCCCGACTCGGCCGCCTCGCGCGGCCAGCAGGACGCCGAGGAGCGGGCCTCGTTCGAGCAGATCGCGATGGCGACGCTCACGCGCGGGGTGCACTGGTAGGGCGTCAGCTCTCGGCCGCCACGGCGACCCTTGCTAGACTAAGTCTCATGACTAAGTCTGTTGGTGTGCATGAGGCCAAGACGCACCTCTCGCGGCTGATCGAGGATGTGGCCGCCGGCGAGAAGGTCGTGATCACGCGCCGCGGCAAGGCTGTCGCCAGCCTTGGCCCCCCGCCGAGCCAGGCCCCCCGGCAGTTCGGGATCGACGAAGGGCGCTTCGTCGTGCCGGAGGACTTCGACGCTCCGCTCCCGGACGAGTTGCTCGCTGCATTCGAGCAGTGAAAGTCCTGCTCGACACCCATATCTTCCTCTGGCTGCACTCCGAGCGCAAGCGCCTCGGCGAGCACCTCTCGCTTCTCGAAGATCCTCAGACCGAGCTGATCTTCTCCGCCGCCAGCTCCTGGGAGATCGCGATCAAGTACGCGCTCGGGCGGCTGCCGCTCCCGGAACCGCCGCAGCGCTACGTACCCAGCCGGATGCGCGCGATCGGCGCCATCGCGCTGCCAATCGAGCACAGCCACGCGCTCGCGGTCGCCGCGCTGCCGCCACTGCACGGCGACCCGTTCGACCGGCTGCTGATCGCGCAGGGCCAGCTGCTCGACGTGACGATCGTCACCGCGGACGCGATCATCGCGCAAGTACCCGGTTCGTGCGCTGCTCGTTGGGGGCGGCAGCGGAGGTCGATCGCGAGGCGCCGGACGCCCATAGCTTCAGCTTTCAACCGGGGCGGCCTGCCGGCGGATCGTGCGCTCGATCTCCGCGCCCTTGGCCGTGAGCCGCCACACGTTGGGCTCGCCGCGCAGCGGGCCGACCCCGCCGTTCTCGATCAGACCGAGGTGCTCCAGGCGCGCGAGCAGCTTCGAGATCTGGCCCTGGTCTGACACGTCGGCGGCTTCCGAGACCTGCCGGTTGCTCGCCCCGGGCTGCGCCGCAATCGCCAGCAAGACCCGCACCGTGCGGTAGGTGAGGCGCATGTCGAGCTCGCGCAAAGGATCCCCGTGCACGGGCGGCGCCGCGCGCCTGCGCCGAGGCGAAGGCCGCGCGGTCTCCCGCGACGCAGCGGCCTGGCCAAGGTAGGGAAGCACGATCATCGCCATCAGCGGCCCGAGCAGGCCAGCCATCGGCGCCGCACCACCGTTGTGACGCGCATCCCCCGCCGACAAACGCGCGTGCAACACCGACAGCACCGCCCCCACCACGCCCTCAGCCGTCAAACGCGTCGGCTTCGTGCCACCGCGCGCTTCCCTGCGCCCCTCGTGCACCGCGTCGATCAAGGCCCGCACCACCCGCGCCCGGCGCTCCAGCGCGACAGGGCCGCCGCCAAGCGCATCGACCACGCACAGCGCACCCATCCCCGGCTCGTCGTCGAGATACGCCAGCAGCGCGGCCAGACCAGCGCGGATCCGCTCGTGCAAGAGCCCGGCGCCCTGAACGCAGGCACCACGCGCAGCGCCCCCCGATCGATCGCATGGTCGAACGCCGCGAGGAAGCAGTCCTCGCGATCTTCGAACAGCTCATAGAACGTGCGCCGCGATACCCCCGAACGCCCCACGATCCGCCCCACCGTGACACCGCCAACCCCGCGTTCCCCGGCGACCTCGACCAGCGCCGCGATCATCCGCGCGCGCTGAATCTCCGCGACGCCGCCACGGCCGCCGCCACGATCCACATCACCGTGGGCCGGGCGACGACCGACACCACGACGAGCGCCACCCCCTCGACCGGTGGAAGCCACCGCGATCGCCGGGCCTCTGCCGCCGACGACTACTACGCCTCTACCCCTTCTGCTTCTTGTGGCCGGCGCGCCTGCGCTTGGCATGACCACCCTTGCCTTTCTTCTTGTGCGAGACCTTCTTGGCTTTGGGGCAGCCAGTGACCGAGATCTTCGTTTCCTGGTTCAGTTTCAGCCCGTTCTGCCCAACCATTTCCGTCGGCATCAGCAGCGTCCCCTTGCAGAGGTTCCCGTTCGCCGTCAGCGCCGGGTATTCCCGCTCCGGCAGCTCCAGTTCGAAGTTCGAGAACGGCACATCCGGCACCGTCGCGAACGTCGCCGTCGTGATCCCCGCTTTGCTGATGAACGTTTCCCCATGCACCTGCACCGTCACACCGTCCTCGCCCACAAGGACGATGATCAGTTCCGGGTACTTCGCGCCACCGTGGGAGACGAAGTACGCCGGGCCACTCAAGGGGCCTTCGAGGACCGGCGTCTGCACCGTCGCTTCGCCGACCCGCGAGGCCTTCGGGCAGTTGGATGGGTTTTCCGCGAAGACCTTTTCCGTGCACGCCTTCTGCAGCGTTTTCAACGGCGACGGCAGCTGTTTCGGCAGGCTGACCTTGACCTTCGCGACATTCGCCCCGGTGCCCCGCGGCGTGTCCGGGAGCGTCAGCGTGACGTGCAGGCTCGCGCCTTCGGTCCGCGAGGTCTTCGCGCTCGTCTGTACCTTGAATTCCGGTTTGAAGGTGAGCGCCGCACAGTTGGTCACCTGGAACGGGTTGGCGACATTCGCCGTGGCACCTTCGCTGCTTTCGAGCACCCCGGTCAGCTCCATCGGTTCGCAACTCGTCGGGTTGAACACGAACCCGGGACGATTCACGTCCACGTTGATGTGCTGCAACTGCAACGGAATCCCATCCAACATCGTCGGAAACGCATCGCTCACGACCGTCAGATGCGCATCCGTCGGATCCACATCAACCTTCGAACGCACCACCTCGGTCCCCAGGTTGAACGGGCCCGCGACCGCGGGAACCACCACGTCCACCCCGAACGGGTCGCCCTCATACGGGCCGGTGATGTACGCCTTGCCCGTTTCCACCGGGAACGGATCCCCACCGAACCCCGTGCTCGCCGTCACCGTCCCAATCTGGCTTTCCGCCGGACACTGGCCGCTCGTGGCCTGCGGTTCCTCACACAACCTCACACCCTGCAACCCCGCCGAGATCCCCGGTGGGAACACGACCGAGAGTTTCCCCAGCGCCTGGTCGGCATCCGGGCGCGTCATCGTCATCGTCAACGGGCTATAACCCCCCGCCTGAATACTCGTCGTACCCGCGTTGAACCCCGGCTGAAACGGCCGCGGGTCCTCACACGGCTCCCCGTTCGGGCCGCTCGTAATTTCGAACTTCGAACTGGACTTCGACGGTTCGTTCCCCGACCACGGCACGATCGACGCCGTACTCGTATACGAGCCACACAACGGCGGAGTACTCAACGGTGCCCGGTCACCGCCGAAGAAGTGCAGCTTCGCTTCTTCGAAAGGCACCTGCGGGCTGTCCGGGAATACCGTCACGATCTGCCCCGTCACTTCGTTGAGCCTCACTTCCCCCGCCAACTTGACCTTGACGCCCGCCACCGGGTCTTCGGCATACACATACAGGCCGATCAGGCTCCCAAACGGGTTCGCGTTCTGCGTTGCCAGGTACGCCGCGCCGACCAACGGTTCGGGCAGCAGCGGCGTTTTGATTTCCGCGGTCGCGACCTTCGACGCGTCCGGGCACCCCACCACACCCGGCGTATACAACAGCGTCCCACCCGGTTCTTCCACACCCGTGAACCCAACCTGTTCCTCCGAGCACGCCAACAGCCCACCCGCACCAGCCGAACTGATCTGCACCCCTTCCGGAAGCGTCACCGTTGTATCCCTCACCGCCGCCTCCGAAAGGCCTTCCGCGGTCAGCGTATCTTCCTGAGGAATATGGATCCCGACCGTCAACCCCGTCGGCGTACTCCCCTGCTGCCCATCCGGCGCAACACTGATCGACGAGCCGAACGGCAACCGGTTGCACCCATCCAACGCCGGCATCGCTTCAGTACTCCCAAACGGCAGAACATCATGCGGTTCCGCCCACGAATCCGCTTCCACCACCGACTGCAACGCGCCTGTGCACGCCGTCGGCAACGACAGCAACGACGGCGGGGAGAACTCGGACAACGGTTCGCACGCCGGAGCCCCATAGCTTCTGCCTTCCTCGTCGTATTCGTTGGCTTCAAGGCAGTCGCCGCCGCGGGCGTTGTCGTGGCGCGCGTCTCCGGGCACACCCCAGAGCGTCACTTCGTTGCCGAGGAATTCGACCTCCTGCGTGATGTTCGAGACGTTCACCGTTACGCCGTAGTCGCCGCCCGTGCGCACCGCCGTGTCCAGATACACCGGAACGCCCTCCACGATGAAACCAAAGCGCGCCGGCTCACCCACCGCCGTTTCCAGATTGTACACCGGCACCAGAAACGGAACCGGATACCGCCCTGTGCCCTCGTGAAGGAGGATCAGCGAGCGAGACACCCCAATGACCGACGACGCCGGACATTCGTTGCTCGAGGGATGGCCAGCAAGGGAGGTCAGGAACTGCCGCAGCGTGCAGCGCGGAAACGGCGTCGGGTCACCCACCAGACCCGGTGGAAGCTTGAAGTGCAGATCCTTCGCAAGCCCGGCCGGCAGGATGACATTCATTCCGTGGAGGTTGGCGATCGTATTGTTCAAGTCGATCGTTGCCGTCAACTGGAAGGGATGCGACCCCGCCTGCGTATCAAGACCACCACCCAAATCTTCCGGGCGCAACTCATACGCGTCCACACCAAACCGCGGGGCGCCCGCGCCGAGGGTCAGGGGACTGCTCACCGACGCGGCCGGGGCGCCACCGCCCGAGATGCTCGCTTCGCTCACTTCCCCCGACCTCGCGCTTTCCCTCACCCTCACCCCAACCAACATCCGGATCGTCTGATATGGCGCCACAAACAGCGGATAGTCTCCCGGTTCTTCAGCCCCCGGCGGCGCACTACCGTCATACGTGCAACTCACCGTCGCGAGCGAGCATTCAAGCGGCGGAGCTTTCGTCCCAAACTCGCTCAGGTCTTCATCGACAGACGCTTCGACCGAGACCGCTTCCAACCCCGCCGGAAGGCGACCCGCGACAACAATCGGCTGCAGCTGAGGGCTCGCGTCTCCATCCCCCAGATTCGCCGCGGTAAGCACAATTTCCGCATCCGGACGACCATTGCTGACCACGGCAACACTCGCTTCGCCGGTGCAACCCGAGCCCGACGCGCCTTCACACGAAAGCGCTTCCCCACCAAACGACGCCGCTTCGCTCCCACTCACAAAGATCGGAGAAACCGACTGGGCCGGAAACGTGATTTCGTAGTATTTCGTGCCCTTTTCATCACCCGGGCCCCCCGTCACGACCACCTTATCAGCAGGAAAGACGTACTTTTCCAGCTGTTCCTGCAACTGCCCAGCCGTGATATTATACGGGACATTGATATGAGCGTAGTTGGAAGCTTGTTCACCGTTAGCGATTGCTTCCCGCTGCCTGCCGTTCGCGATGAACACATCGCCCTTCGTAGCACTCACTGTCAACCGCTGCACCTCGTTCCTCGCCTGCCCCGGCTGCACAGATGACGGCGCCGAAGTGGAGACCAGATGCCACCACGGCTCTTCCGCCCCCCACGCAGACGAACCCACAACACCCAACACACACCCAGCAACGATCGCAGCCACGGCAAACCGGCACGCAAACCCAGTATCGCGACTCATGACCGTGCCCTCCTCTGGTTCCCGGCTCTCCGCGCACGCTTCGCCCTCTTTGCTCTCCTCCTTGCTCCCACACGGGCACATTTTCCGTGCCTCCTCACAAAGCCCCGCCTGCATTGCACCGTCTTCACAACCCTTACGGGCGCGGGTTCGCCGCCGCCCACCGGCCGAACGTTGCCCTGGCCGCTGAACGTTGCACTGGCGGGCGCCCCAAAGATCGCCGGCTGCGGCAGCGGCGCCAACCTACACGACGCTTCCGTATCACACGCTGGCGGCAACACCGCCGGCGGCACAATACACGGCGAAGCGCCCGTGCATTCATGCGCGTCGTACACATCCGGAGCATCGTCGAAATCCTGCGGCGCGAGCTTCGACGTCGTCAGGAGGAACACGTTCCCGCCCCCTTCGCCGCCCGGTTCGCCGAGTTCGCCTTCACCACCACCTTCGGAGGCCCCAAGGAACGACGAGGGATCAGGCGAGGTGCCCGCAGAGACCAGCGCCACGCAACCCGCACCCGACTGCACCAGGCGGCCTGCCACCTCGGCGCTGCGCGCCGACTCGAACACCTCACTACCACTCACACTACCCGCCGAGCAGGAGCGTTCACCGGCGGGCACCCCTTCGGGCTCGTACTCATACACATCGAGCGCACCGTTGGTGTCCTGCGGAACCAGCGCATCCAGAGTTTCGAGGAACAAACGCCCACTATCAGAGAGATAACGCGGCTGGTAAGGCTCGATATTGTTCCCATACTGCCGGGTCTCTACCCATCCGGGCACTAGCGAAGCAACCCCAAAGCCCCCGTAATGTTCATGCCCGACGGGGCGCGCGCCGGTCGGGTCACACGACGCGCACACCAGCGCGCCGGCCTGCGAGGCGAGGTCTTCAGGGGCATGGTAGAGATAGACCTCCTCGTCGGGACGCCCGCTGTTCGCGTCAGCCGTGTCGTACCCCACCAGATCCCGGTCTGACATGAACGCGAGCCAGCGACCATCCGGCGAGACCCGCGCCCGCATTCCCTGAAGACCATCGATACTATATTCCCAGAAGTCCCGGTCTTCATCGGAGAGCTCCGCGATGAACGCCGTTGTGCCGTCGTGGCGCACATACAGGTCACACGACCCCGCTCCAGGTTCCGTGGGACAGTTGGTCGCGGGAGCGCCAAGTGTAAGCCTGCCACCGGCGATGAAATACACATAACTGCCGTCTTCGCTGACGTTCAGCACCACCCTCACGTTCGCTCCTTCCCCTTTGTTCTGATCTACGCTGAGGTCGGTCAGGCGCTTGCCGAGCGGAGCATCCACGTCGTATTCATAGAGATCCTGATCGCCTTCGGAGTGTTCGCTCGTCAGCGGGTTCGCGTCCAGGAAAAAGATCCGCGAGTCGTCGCTCGAAGCCGCCATATATTCACCGCCACCGCTCACAACACAGGATTTGCAGCCAGGTTCGGGAAGATCGAGCTGCACCGTTTCCTCCCGCGCGAGATCGCGCAGATACAGTCCACCTCCTTCCAGGATGACACGGCTGCCATCCGCCGAGATCGCATTCCTGGCCCCCACATGCCGGTCCTCGGTGGTGCCAGCGACCAGCAGGCCGGCGCCTTCGCTGCCGCCCGGCAGGATGCTGACGAGCTGCAGCTGCCCGGCAGACCACTCATACACGTTGTTTCCTTCGGCTTTGACAGAGGTCAGCGGCACATTCGAACTGAGAAGCACGTGGCTGAAATCCGGGGTGCCCGCCACATCGAACGGACCGCAGGCGCCCACAGTGCATTCACCTTGGGCATTCGCTCCGCCGAAGGGCTGAAAAGGGTCGGCCGTGTCATCGCCGGGATGGGTGACCAGCGGCGTGTAGCAGGAACTCTGACACCGTTCATCCACGTTCCCATTCAAGAAATCGGTGCGCAGAAACGCTGTGGATTCGCTCGCTTCACCGGACAGCAACGGATCGAAAGCGCCCCGGGGCTGAAGCACGCCACGGGAGAGATCCGCGGAGAAACCCTTGTAAACATTTATTTGGTTGCCTGCGATGCCCGTACCTTCAGCGTGAGGCGCTTCGATCACCTGCGAGGACCAGCCCGACGGTCCACGCGTCGCAAGCACAGACACAGAGGGAACAGAGTACCCCTGCGGTTCGCTTTCACTCGGCGCGGTCGCTTCCAACGCGATCGCGTCGCCATCCACGGACGGCTGGATCACTCCCTCAGAGCCTTCGTTTTCACCGACCACGCCGTCAACGCTGCTGAACAGCGCGCCGTGCTTCTGTGGCGGAGTGACCATTTCATACTGACGGCCATCCGGCAGCACGAATTCCCCGCCCGCGCTCTGGGTGGTGAACGACACCACTTCCCCAGCCACGCCCACCTGCGCCGAGTTACCCACGACGATCCGGAACTGATAGGCCGTGTTCGGCTCGAGGCCCTGCTGGACATGAACTTCGAGCGAGACACCACTCGTGCCTTCCACGATGCTCCCATGCCCTTCGGGTTCAGCGACCGCGGCGAACGAGCCGCCGGCCTTGGCGTATTCGAAGGCATAGCTGGTTTCCCCACCTTGCGGGTTCACCGTCGCGTGCAGCGTCGCGCTCGTCGACGCGACACCCGTCACAAACGCTTCTTCGACCACAGGCGCCTGCGCAGCGCCCGCAAGCGCCGGCGCACCCACACAAACCAACACCCCAAACACCGCAGCAAAACCTGACAGGATCAACCGACGAGCGTTCATCACACCATCCCCTCCAGGACAGAGGGGACAACCCCTCGATTACAAGACCATGCGCCGAGGGGCACCAACAGCGAAAACACGGCTACACACGCACGTGTAACCCACCACCCCACCGGGGCGAAGACAAGACGGCGCAAACACCCAACCAGCTCCCATCCCCCCTCCAGGGGATTCCGGGTGGCCCGCGCACGCGGGACGCAGGGAGGGTTGGGGCTTAGCGCCCTAGGCGAAGAGAGAGAGAGAGAGAGAGAGATGCGACAGCGCCAAGCTGGCGCATCTAGCATTACCCTCGAAGCGAGCCGCAACGACTCTCGACACGTCGATCCCTCTCAAACTCACGCGAAAACCAACTCCCTCATCGAAACGACCCGGTCCCTCTCCCTGGCAAACAACCCCGCCAGTACTACTTCCCTCGAAAGGCCGGCCGCAGAGCGACCAGACCCGAACCCGATCCTATGTTCAAGACCCTGACATGTGACCCGCGCAGCGGGCACCTGACGAGGCCACTATAGACACTTGTGACGGTGTTGTCAAGTCCAGAGGTGCGTCGCTGGTCCGCAAACGGCCGCAGGGGTTCGGGGACCGGCCGCCGCGGCCAGTCGCATCGTCCATCAGAGCTCGGTTGGCCCGACGACGAAACCGAGCCTGTCCGCGCCGCGGCGCAGCCGGGCGTCGACGGTCACAAGCCGGCAGCCGAGCAGGGAGGCCAGCGCCACGTACTCGGCGTCATATGTTTTCGCCCAGCCGAGTTCGTCAGCTATCCGCCACGCCTCCTCGGCGAGGCCGGGGGGACATTTCTGCTCGATGTCGGCGTTCTTCAGGCGAACGCGAGCCTCGGCGGTCTGGTCGACGCTCAGATGTCCGCGCCACGAGAGCTCGTGCAGCGCCGAGCGCGCCTCCGACCACATCAGTGGCGGCGCACAGAGATCGTCTGCGACGAGCGTCCCGAATGGACCCTCGCCGGGTGCGGTACACCAATCCACGAGCAGGCTGGCATCGACGACCAGCACCTGGTTCTCAGTGACTTTCCCGCGATTCCCTGATCAAGGCCACCACATTTGGCATCGGCGTGCCCCAGCGCGTCTTATCCCAGCCCCACTCCTTCGGCACGGGCAGCATGTCCGGATATGGGCCGATCTCCAGCTGCTCGAGGTCGCTCTCCTCGATCACGTGCTGGGTGCCGACCTTGTGCGCACGCAGCTTCCCCTGGCGGATCCAGCGGCGGATCGTCTCGGGGTTGCGACCGGTGCGCTTGGCTACCTGAGGGACGGTCAACATTGTTGTAGCATCGTACTACATATCCTCGGCCGGGAGACCGCGACTGCGGCAATACCGGCTATACTAGGTTCATGGCGAAGGTGATGGTCTCTCTCCCCGACGAGCTGCTGGAGCGCATCGACACGCGCGCGCGGGCGCGGCATTCCACGCGCAGCGGCTTCCTGCGCGATCTCGCCGAGCGCGAGCTCGCTGCGGACGCACAGCGGACTCAGACGGAGCTCGAAGCTCTGCTTGGCGATCCGGTGCGCCTCGGTGGCGACGCGACCAAGCTGGTCCGGCAAGACCGCCGCTCGCGCTAGTGCTGCTGCTCGACGCGAGCGTGTGGATCGCCGCGGTCGACCCCGACGATCCCTTTCACACCCCCGCCCGCGTGCTCGTTCTCTCTCCGGAGCACTCGCTCGGAGCCCTCGACCTGACCCTGTACGAGGTGTCGAACGTGGTCGGCGTCGTCAAGGATCAACGCGAGCTCGCCGGACGCATGTGTCGCGCGATCGTCAAACGCAGCGAGAGCAACCTCGTTCGCGTCTCCCCCACGCTCGCCGAGCAGGCGCTGAAGATCGCCGCCGCGCACGGTCTCACCGCCTACGACGCTGCCTACGCCGCGGCTGCGAAGGCACACGGCTGGACGCTCGTCAGCGCCGACATCAAGGATCTCGTCAAGTCGGGCCTGGCGCTCGCCCCCGACGACCCGGGGCTTCTCGCCGCGTGACCGGCGGGGCCATACTGGATCGCCGCCCTCTCAAGCAGCATGGCTTCGCGCTCGCCACCCGCGACCAGGGCTTCCGCCACGTTATGGGGTTGAACCTCGTCGAGCTTCCAGGGCTCTGAACCTTACGCCTCAAAGCTCCGTCGGCCCGACGAGTCCCCCTGCGATGATTCGAGATCGTGAGCGAGAGCCCCGCGATCGAGGTGCGCGACCTGCGCAAGCGCTATGGCGAGTACGAGGCCGTGCGCGGGATCGACGTCGCGGTGCGCCGCGGCGAGGTGTTCGGGCTGCTCGGGCCCAACGGGGCCGGCAAGACCACGACCGTAGAGATCCTCGAGGGGTACCGCGCGCGCGACGGAGGCGAGGTGTCGGTGCTCGGGTATGACCCCGCGCGCCGGCAGATCGAGCTGCGCCGGCGGATCGGGATCGTGCTGCAGGCGGGTGGCATCTACAGCCACGTGACCCCGCGCGAGGCGCTGCGCCACTGGGCGAGCTTCTACCCCCATCCGCGCAACGTCGAGGAGGTGCTCGAGCTCGCGGGCCTGACGGAGAAGGCCGATGCGCGCTGCCGCACACTCTCCGGCGGGCAGCTGCGGCGCCTGGACTTCGCGCTGGCGCTCGTCGGCGACCCCGAGCTGATCTTCCTCGACGAGCCCACCACCGGCTTCGACCCCGAGGCGCGGCGGGCCGCGTGGGAGACGATCCGCTCGCTGCGTACCCTCGGCAAGACGATCCTGCTAACCACGCACTACCTCGACGAGGCGCAGGCGCTCGCCGACCGGGTGGCGATCGTCAAGGAGGGGCGCGTGCTCGCGATCGGGCCCCCGCGCGAGCTCGGCGTGGGCGCCTCGCACTACCGTGTCGCCTACCGCGGCCCCGACGGCGGGTTGGTCGAGCAAGAGACCGACGACCCCACCGCGCTCCTGCACGAGCTCACCGCCGCGGCGCTCGCGCGCGGGGAGCGGCTGGATGAGCTCACCGTCGGGCGACCCTCGCTCGAGGACGTGTACCTGGAGCTGACCGCAGATGTCGAGGCCCCCGCGCCGCCCGACCCGCCCGCCAGCGATCCCTCCGCGAGCGCCGCGTCCCTGTCCACCCACGGCGGAGCCGCCTGATGTCCGAGACCATCGCACTCTCCTGGCGCCAGTACCGCCTGGAGCGGCGGATGTTCTGGCGCAACCCGAGCGCCGCCTTCTTCAACTTCGTGCTGCCGCTGGTGATCCTCGCCGGGGCCGGGGCGGCGCTCAGCGGCAACCAGCACCAGCTCGACCGGCTGGTGCCGATGATCGCGGGGATGAGCGTGATGTCGACCACGTTCACGGCGCTGGCCTACAACATCGTGTTCCTGCGCGAGCGTGGCGTGCTGAAGCGGATCCGCGGCACGCCACTGCCGACGATCTCCTACTTCGGCGGGGTCGCCGCCAACGCCGTGACCAACACGGCAATGCAGATCGCGATCGTGGTGCTCGCCGGGCGGGTGTTCTTCGGGATCGGCTGGCCGCAGCAGTGGGGCTCGCTGGTCGTGTTCGTGCTCGCCGGCGTCGTGTGCTTCGCCGCGCTCGGCGTCGCCTTCGCGCACGTGATCCCCAACTTCGAGTCGACCGCCGCATACGTCAACGCGGTGTTCCTGCCCGTGGTGGCGGTGTCCTTCTACGCCTTCGACTCCTCCAGCGCCCCCGGCTTCGTGCGCACGATCGCCGAAGCGCTGCCGCTGAAGCCTCTGATCGACGGCCTCTCCGGAGCGATGGTCACCGGAGCGAGCCTCGCGAGCAACCTCGACGCGCTCGCGGTGATCGCGCTGTGGGGCGCGTTCGGGCTGTATTTCGCCGTGCGCGGCTTCTCCTGGGAGCAGAGAAGATAGGATCGGCACCGTGAAGCAGCTGGCCGAGGGCCTCTACCAGCTGGACGGCAGGCCGCGCAACGTGATCAACGTGTACCTCGCGGGCGACGTGCTGATCGACGCCGGCACCCGTCAGGCGGAGGGCCGCATCCTGCGCCAGCTGCAGGGGCATACCGTGACCGCCCACGCGCTCACCCACGCCCACCCCGACCACCAGGGCTCAAGCCACGCCGTGTGCGAGCGCCTCGGCATCCCGCTGTGGTGCGGCGAGGCCGACGTGCCCGCGATGGAGACGCCCGGGGCGATCAAAAACCCCAAATTTCCCCGCTGGCTGAACTGGACGCAGGAACGCTTCTGGACGGGCCCGCCCCACCCCGTGGCGAAAGCGCTGCACGAGGGCGACGAGGTGGCGGGCTTCACCGTGCTGGAGACGCCCGGGCACTCCGCCGGGCACATCTCCCTGTGGCGCGAGTCCGACCGCGTGCTGGTCGTCGGCGACGTGCTCGGCAACATGAACTTCGTCACCTGCATCCCTGGTCTGAACCTGCCGCCCGACCTCGCCACCCCGAACCCCGCGCGCAACCGCGAGTCGGCACGGCGCCTCGCGGCGCTCGAACCGGCGCTCGCCTGCTTCGGCCACGGCGCCCCGCTGCGCGACCCCCGCAAGCTCTCCGAGTTCGTCGCGCGGCTGCCGCAGTGAGCGCGCCGATGCCCGCGCGCGGCGGCGGATAGCATCCCGCCCCGCGATGGCCGAGAGCACACCAGCGGCGACAGCCGCTCACGACTCGGCGGGGGACGTCGAGAGCATCTTCATCCCCGAGGGCGAGGGCCGCTACACGCCGACCGAGTACGCGCGCGGACCGTGGGACCCGCGGGCACAGCACGGCGGGGCGCCGGCGACGCTGATCGCGGGGGCATTCGAGCGCATGCAGCCCGGCGGGGAGCTGCCGTTCGCGCGCCTCTCCTTCTCCTTCCTGCGGCCGGTGCCGCTCGCGCCGCTGCAGCTGAGCACGCGCATCGTGCGTCCCGGCCGCCGCGTGCAGGAGCTCGAAGCGGAGCTGCGCGCCGTCGGGCCGGTGGATGGAAAGGGTAAGGAGGAGGAGGGGGAGGAGGAGGGGGGGGTGCTCGTGTGTCGAGCCCACGCGCTGCGGCTCGTACCGGCGCCCGCGGAGCTGCCCGAGTTGGCAATGCAGGTCGTGCGGGAGAGCGAGGCCCCGCCACTGCCTGGGCGCGAGGAGGGTCATTCGGTGCGCTTCGCGCCGGACGGCGGCGAGCACAGGAGCTTCGCGGCGAGCGCGATCGAAATGCGCTTCCTGCACGGCCGCCCGCTGAAAGGCCAGTTGCCCGAGGTGGGGGTGACCAGCTCCCATGCCCCCGTCGGCACGGCCGGCGTGTGGATGCGCCTGTGCCGCCCCGTGCTCCCGGGCGAGGCCCCCACCCCGCTCGTGTACGCGATGGCGGCGGCCGACTTCGGCAACGGCATCGCCGCGGTGCTGCCGTTCGACGAGTACGTGTTCATCAACGCCGACCTCGCGATCACGCTCAACCGCCGGCCCGAGGGCGAGTGGATCGGCCTCGACGCCCGCACCATGCTGCACCCCGGCGGGATCGCGTGGGCGCAGAGCGTCATGCACGACGAGCGCGGCCCGTTCGGGCTGGCCACGCAGGCGCTGGTAGTACAGCCGCGCTGAGCGGCCTCCCCTCCCTCCCCTCTCCCGCTCCTCTCTCGCTCCTCCCTCGCTCCTCCCTCGACGCGGTCCGCCGCAAGCCAGCCCACAAAGTAGTTGCGCGCGCACCTATATGGTAAGGTTGTGCGTACAACTACCTTTAGGAGGCTCCCATGTCCACACAAACCGCCACACCAGTCACCACCGCACTTGCCGTCCCCGCGGGCACATGGAAGGTCGATCCCGTCCACTCGAGCGTCGAGTTCCAGGTCAAACACCTCGGCATCGCGACCGTCAAGGGCCAGTTCAAGGAGTTCGAGGGCACGTTCGAGGTCGGCCCCAAGGGCGCCGTCGCCTACGGCACGGTCAAAACCGCGAGCGTCGACACCCGCGAGCCCCAGCGCGACGACCACCTGCGCTCGGCGGATTTCTTCGAGGTCGAGAGCTACCCCGAGATCGGCTTCCGCTCGAGCGCGATCCGCACCACCGGCGAGGACGAGTTCGAGATCGACGCCGACCTGAGCATCCACGGGGTCACGCGCCCGGTCACATTGAAGGCGACGCTCGAGGGCTACGAGCCGGAGGACCACCAGGGCAACACGCGCGTGGGCATCTCCGCGAGCACCCAGATCAACCGCTCCGACTACGAGATGCGCTTCAACGCGGCGCTCGGCTCGGGCAACATGGTGGTCAGCGACAGGGTGAAGATCCTTGTCGAGGTGTCCGCAATCAAGGCGGTCTGACGGACCGAGCCGCCCCACGCTTCAGAGGTGAATGACCGATACCGACGAGAACGCCGAGAAGTCACCGTCCTGCGTCACGACCGCGGCACCGTGTCGCAGGGCGGTGGCGGCAATCCATGCGTCGTGCCGGCGCAGCTTGCGACCGGCCTCCAGCTCGTGGGCAGCGATACGCGCGAAGCAGGAGGCGATCATCGCGTCTACCGGGAGTAGCGAATACGCGCTGCGGACACGCGAGAGCGTGGCAAGACGACGAGCGCGCGTCTCGGTGTCCCGCGCACGAAGCACACCCAACTCCAGCTCCGCGGCCGTGATGACCGAGACCGCGAGCTTCTCGGGCAGCTCACCCAGCTCACGTCCGACCTCCTGAGCCACGAAGACCGAGGTGTCGGCAATCCCGCGCTTCACATGTCCTCTATCAATGCCCCACGCACATCGGCGAGATCGGCCAGCAGATCCCCATCGGCTGGCGCCTCCCGAATGATGCCGAGCAGCACCGTCGATGACACCCACGGATCGCGCTGCTCGACGTGAGGCACGATATCGGCCACAGGATCGTGGTTGACAGTCAGGGTCACCCGCTCGCCAGCCCGCACTGCCGCGACTACGTCTGCCGTGCTGTTGCGTAGATCCCGCACCGACACATTGATAGCCATGTGCATAAGCGTAGCACGAAGGTGCGACAGCGAGCGGGCCCCGGCAGCGGGGCTGGGTCAAGCCTCTACCTGACCATCACATCCCGCATAGCATCACATCCCACATAGCCTCATCGATCGCGGCGAGGGTTGGGGTTGCTCACCTCACCACAACTTTCCCCAAAGCCTCGTCCACAAGGACGAGGATTTGGGGGTCGAGGGCGATCGCCGAAGCGGAGGCATTGGCGTGCACCTGCTCGGGCCGGCTGGCGCCGACGATCGCCGAGGCGACGTTCGGCTCGCGCAGCACCCACGCGAGCGCGAGCTGCGCCATCGTGAGCCCCGCGCCCTCTGCGATCGGCACGAGGCGCTGCACTGCCTCCAGCACGCGGTCGTCGAGCAGGCGATCCATGAACACGCTCATGCTCTCGCTCGCCGCACGCGAGTCGGAGGGGGGCGGCGACCCGGGCGGGTACTTGCCCGTGAGCACACCCTGCGCGAGCGGCGACCACACGATCTGCGAGATCCCCTCGCGCTCGCACAGCGGGATCACCTCGGCCTCGGGCGCGCGCCAGAGCATCGAGTACTGCGGCTGGCTGGACACCCAGCGCTCGACGTCGGGCAGCTGGAGCGACTCGGCGATCCGCTGCGCGGGCCACTCGCTGAAGCCGATGTGGCGCGCCTTGCCGGCCCGCACCACTTCGGCAAGCGCCCCCATCGTCTCCTCCAGCGGCGTGAGCTCGTCGTAGCGGTGGCACTGGTAGAGGTCCACGTAGTCGGTGCGCAGCCGCGCCAGCGAGGCATCGATCTGCTTGTGGATCTGCGCCGCCGAGAGCCCCCGGTCAGTGTCGGACATCTGGAAGTACACCTTCGTGGCGAGCACGTAGGAGGAGCGCTCATACCCGGCGAGCACCTCCCCCAGCAGCGTCTCCGCCGCCCCTCGCCCGTAGACGTTGGCGGTGTCGAAGAAGTTGATCCCGGCGTCGAACGCCGCCTTCACGCACGCCTCGGACTGCGCGCGCTCGACCCCGCCCGAGTACGTCAGCCACGAGCCGAGGCTGATCTCCGAGACCTCGATGTCGCTGGTGCCCAGCTTGCGGTAGTTCACGCGGGCAAGCTTACAGGCTCGCCGGGCGCGCGGCGCACGGGACTCAGTTCGCGTTGACGGCGCCCATCGACATTTGACAGCACCCATCGCACACAAATGCCGTGTGGTGGCCAATGGCTGGCACCACGCCCATGTGGCGAGGCGGCCACCCAGGACGTCCTCTCAATAATCACCCTATAAGCTGATATCATTCCAACGTTTTGTAAGCTCGGACGCGGGCGCGTTCGAGGAAGAGAAGCGAAAGGAGCATCAAGATGAGCTCGAACCGATTAGGTCTGGCGGGGTGCCTGGTGGCGGCCCTGCTGGCGACACTTGCGCTCAGCGCGATCACGGCGTCGGCAGCCCATGCGGAAGAAGCGCCGCACTGGGTGGTCGCCGAAAAATCGCTCAAAGAAAATGAATCCAGATTACTGACAGTCAAAGCCTACAATGGAACCAAAGAACCCATTACGCTGGAAGGAGAAACATCCTCCGGCGTAGTGAAAGTAGAATGCACCTTAGTAATTCCTATAAACGGCGCGAAGTTGATAGGCGGCGAACCTGGAACGGTCGAATTCTTCGTTGAGCTCTCCCACTGCACCCAGAAAGGAAACGGTGTTGAACCCTGCAAAGTAGCTGAAACGATTGAAACCCATACACTCAAGGGCGAGCTGGTCGTCAACACCGCCGTGGGCACCAGGGCGATATCGAACTCAGTGGAGCTCGGGGCGGCAAACGGGTCCACAAAGGAATTGGTCACTCTCCCGTTCTCAGGCACCGGGTGCAGCGTCAAAACGGTGACGATCACAGATTTAGCGCTGGGTCAGTTCAACACCGACCCGGAAGCCGGTGGCACCAAAGAAGAAGCAACCTCTGCAAGCACTGGGGAATACTCATCATTCCTATTGAGGTTCCCGGGCCAGACCACCAAAGAGGTGTGGTTATGGAAGGCCCCGGGCATACGGGAAGAATTCACAATCACGCCCTTGCATTCTGGCAGCGCGGAATGGAGCTTGAAGGGTTCGCTATTATTCTCATTGGCGCATGGTGAAAAATTTGGTGTGAAAGGAGATCCACCCAAGTGCAAAAGCAAAAAAACCAAATGGGTTTTTTGCGCGGACGAAGTCGAAGTCCTCACCAAGACAATAGCCAGAACCACGAGTGGCGCGTTGACTTTGGAAAGCACCACTGGGGGCGTGGCGATCAAAATTGAATGCACGTCCACTACATTTGTCCCGACGCTGGAACCGGGCGGGGGCATGAAAGTGACTGATACATTTGAAGGTTGCAGCGTCAACGAACCTCGCGGATCGTGCGAAGTCGAAGGTAAAAAACTCACGACCGAATCGCTTGCCGGCAAACTACTACCGGAAGCCGGTGAAAAACCGTCGGTAATCCTCGAAGGCGGCAAAATCGCCAGTTTCAAAATCATAGGATGCGAAACATTTGAAGGCACCTACACTTTGAGCGGGGCGCAGACTTGCAAATTCGAAGTCGAACACGAAGAAGAAAGACTGGAGCACGAAATCAAATGCGAAAAAACCGAAAGCAAACTCAAACTCGAAGGCGGCAAATTCAAAAGCGAAGCAGTCTCGCTGTCGATAGGCGCGCGAGGACCCCTCACAGGTGAACCCGACTGGAGCATACAGCTGAACTGACGACCCAGCCCGACACCTCACCGCCGCCGCCCCGCCGCGAAGCTCTGTATGGGCGGGGCGACGGCGCGCAGGCTGGCGCCAACCTCGGCGGCCTCCCGCTCCGCGTCGCGGCCAGTCCCGGCGCCGTTCGCTTCCGAGCCGGCGCCAGCTGCCAGCGCCCCACCGGAATGCAGGCGGTGAACCCGCGCCTGCGTCGGCGCCTGCTCCCCCGCGGCGGGCGCGAGGAAGCGCTCCAGCGGGGCGAGCTCGCGCACGATCACGTTCACCACGGGAGGCACCTCCTCGATGCCGGTAACGCGTTCGACCGCGCTGCGCTCCAACCGGCCGCGAGCGAGCAGTAGCGGCTCGGCGCGTGCGAGCGGGCGATGCCTCTCGTACACCGCGCGCGGGACGATCAGGTTGATGTGACCCCACTCGTCCTCGAACAGCAGAAACATCGTGCCCTTCGCGGTGCCCGGCCGCTGGCGGGCGATCACGAGGCCGGCGATCGTGACGGCAGAGCCCTGGGGCAGGTGGGCCAGCTGGGGCGAGGTGGCGAGCATCTGCGCGACCAGGCGCGGTCGCAGAGCGGCCATCGCCTGGTCGCCGACGGTCACCCCGGTGGCGGCATAGTCGGCGATCAACCGCTGCCAGCGGGTGAGCGGGCGCAGGCGCGGCGCCTCCGGGAGCCCCAGCGGCAAAGCCAGCTGAGTGCCCTCCTCGCCGACCGCCCGCCCGGGCGCGGCGATCCCGAGCTGCCACAGGGCGAGGCGACGACGGGCGTCCGCGCTCGACACGCCGGCCCTCTCCCCCATTCCGGCAGCCGCCCCGTGTGCGCCGGCCATCGCCGCTCCCCCCGTGCGGCGAATCGCGGCGGCGGACTCATCCACCAGTCCGTCGCAGGCTCCCGACCACGCGAGCTGCGCGAGCGTGGGTCGCCCCGCGCCACAGCGCGCCGCCAGATCCCCGAGGTCGCGAAAGGGTCCGCCGCGCTCGCGCTCGGCGACCAGCTCGCGGATCTGATCGGCGCGGACGTCCTTGATATAGCCGAGGCCGAGGCGCACACCCAGGCGCGTCCTCCCCACGTCGATCTCCTCCGCGGCCCCGTCCGGCTCCCCGATCTCCCGCTGGCCCACCGGAGCGGGGGACGATCCCGATGCAGCCTCCAGATCCGCCAGAGCGGGGAACGACTGGGGCACCGCCTCCACCGTGCACCCCACCCCCGAGGCGTTGACGTCGAGCCCGAGCACGGGAACGCCGCGGACCTCGGCCTCGTGCACGAGCGTGTCGGGGGCGTAGAAGCCCATCGGCTGCTCGTTGAGCAGCGCACAGAGGAACTCCGGGCCGTAGTGGACGCGCAGCCACGTTGACTGGTAGGCGAGCAGCCCGAAGGCGGCGCCGTGCGCCTTGGGGAAGCCGAAGCCGGCGAAGCCCTCCACCATCTCCCACACGCGCTGCGCGGTGGCGAGGTCGGCGCCAACGTGCCGGCGGGCGCCGGCGATGAAGCGCTCGCGGTGGCTCTGCAGCGCCTCGTGGGAGCGCTTGCGGCTCATCGCGCGGCGCAACCCGTCGGCCTCGCGGGGGGCGAAGCCGGCGAACGCCTGGGCGACCTCCATCACCTGGTCCTGGAAGATCACGGTGCCGAGCGTGCTCTCGAGCACGGCCCGCAGCGCGGGATGGGGATAGGGCACCTCGTAGGCGGGATCTGCGCGCAGGCGCCGGCGGCGCTCGATGTAGGGGTTGATCGCGCCGCCCTGAATCGGGCCGGGGCGCACGATCGCGACCTGCACAGTGAGGTCGTCGAGGCTCTCGGGGAGCGTGCGCCGCAGCGACTGCATCTGCGCGCGGCTCTCGATCTGGAAGACCCCGACGGTGTCCGCGCGGCGCACCGCCCGGAAGGTGGCGGGGTCGTCGAAGGGGATGCGCGAGAGGTCGATCCGCTCGCCGCGCGCGCGGGCGATCAGCTCGACGCACCCTTCGACGGCGGAGAGCATCCCCAGCCCGAGCAGGTCGATCTTCAGAAAGCCGGCGTCGGCGCAGGAGTCCTTGTCCCACTGCACCATCTGGCGGCCCTCCATCGCCGCGGGCACCACGGGGCAGCAGTCGATCAGCGGCCGCGTGGAGATCACCATCCCGCCGGGGTGCTGGGAGAGGTGGCGGGGCAGCCCGTACGCCTCGGCGGCCAGGCGCGCCAGCCATGCCCAGCGGGGGGATACGGCCGGCGCATCCATTCCCCTGGGGGCCCCCTCCGGACCCGGCCCGGAGCGCGCCTCCATCGGTGAGCCCGCCACTAGCGCCTCCATCGGTGAGCCCGCCACTAGCCCCTCCTCCGGGAAGCCCACTCCGGAGCGCCCTGCCCCCCGGCCGAGCGCGCCGTCGATGTCGTGCTCGGCGGCGCCGCGGTGGTTGTCAGCCGCGCGAGCGACGCGCTCGATCTCTCCCGGAGGCAAGCCGAGAACCTTGCCCAGCTCGCGGATCGCGCCGCGCGCGCGGAAGGTCGGGAAGGCGGCGACCAGCGCGGCGCGCTCGCTGCCGTAGCGCTCGTGCACGCGGGGGATCAGCACCTCGCGGATGTCGCGCGGGAAGTCGAGGTCGATGTCGGGCAGCGACTCGAGGCCGGTGTGCAGAAAGCGCCCGAGTAACAGGTGGTTGCCGATCGGGTCGATGTGGGAGAGGCCGGTGAGGTAACAGACGATCGAGGAAACCGACGAGCCGCGCCCGCGGCCGGGCGCGAGCAGCGCACGAGCGGAGTCGGCTCCGCGCACCTCCGCGGCGACCTCGCGAGCCAGCTCCAGCAGCTCGTGGTGCAGCAGGAAGAAGCCGGCGAGCCCCAGCTCGTCGATGATCCGCAGCTCCTCCTCCAGCCGCGCCGCGGCCTCCGAGCGCATTGCCGCGGCGCTCGCCCCTCGCCGGCGGTCCCCCGCCCCGCTTCCGCCTCGCCCGCTTGCGCCTCGCCTGCTTCCGCCTCGCCCGCTGCTTGCCTCGCTCCCTCGGCCACCTTCCCCACCACGCCTGCCCGTCCCTCCCCCGTGTGCCGCGACCCTGGCGCCATAGCGCTCATCCAGCAGCGCTCGGCACAGCTCCGCGAGGCGCCGCATCGCGGCGGGGTCCTCCGACCCCGGATAGCGGTAGCCGAGGTCGCGCGTCAGGTCGAAGCGCAGTTCCTCGGCGAGGCGCACCGTCTCGCGCACCGCGTCGGGATACTCGGCGAAGCGCGCCGCCATCGCCGCGGGGGCGGCCAGCACGTGGCTGTGGTTGCCCCGCCGCAGCGGCTCGCAGGCGTCGAGCGTGGTGCGGTGGCGCAGCGCCACGAAGGCGTCCTGCAGCTCCGCGCGACCGCGCGCGTGGGCGTGCACGTCGCCGCTCGCCACGCACGCCACCCCGAGGCGCCGGGCGAGCGCGCCCAGCGCCCGGTTGCGCGCGCGATCGTGGCGGGCGTAAGGGCGCTGCAGCTCCACGCGCAGGCCGCGCGGGCCGAACGCGTCGAGCAGCCGTCGCGCGGTGGGCTCGTCGTGCACTCCGTGGGCGGCGCAGCCGGTGAGGCACACCAGCCCCTCGCTGTGCTCGATCACCGCCTCCAGGCTCACCGAGGGCTCGTCGCGCTCGCGGCCGGGCCCTTCGCGCGTGTGGGCGTGCGCCAGGGTGAGCAGCCGGCAGAGGTTGCGCCAGCCGCGCGCGTCGCGCACCAGCAGGGTGAGGTGGCGGCGCTCGCCCGGATGACCGCCGGCCGTGCGTTTGCCCTGGATGCTGCCACCTGCTGCTACGACATCGAGCTCGGCGCCGTGGAGCGCGCGCACCCCGCACGCCGCGGCGGCCTGGGCGAGCTCCATCGAGCCCGACACGGAGTTGTGGTCGGTCAGCGCCAGCGCCTCATACCCGAGCTCCCCCGCCCGCTGCGCCAGCTCGTCCGGCAGCGAGACCCCGTCCAGGAAGGAGTAGGCGGAGTGGCAGTGCAGCTCGATGTACTGCTTCCCGGCCGCACCGCCCCCGGGCCTCCCGCTCGTCCTGCCCCCGCTCGTCCCGCCCCCGCTCGTCCTGCCCCCGCTCGTCCCGCCCCCGCCTGCCCCGCCCCCACTCATCCTGTCGACACCGACGTCCACCGCGCTCACCACCTCACCCCGCCTGGGCAAACCACTCGCCCGAGCAGAGGTCGTGGAAGACCACAAGGTTGCGCCCGCGCGCGCTCACCACCTCCCAGTAGCGGCGGCGCAGCGGCCGACCGGTCCACCAGCGGTCCTCCACCAGCCACGACTCGCGCACCTGCTCGATCCGTCTGCCTTCGACCGTGCGGGGGACGCCTCCGGCGCCCATCCGCACGCGCACAGAGCGCGGCAGGTTGAGCGTCCGGTTGCCGCTCATCCGGGGAAGGGGGTGAAGACGACCCGCCGCTCGGGCACGCGCGAGTCGGGGTCCACGCACACCGCACGCAGCGCCGCCTCCGGGCCCGCCGCCGCGCGCACCTGGGCGACGGCCTCCCGCAGGCGCCCGCGGTGCTCCTCCCGGCGCGCGGAGCGGGCAGGATCAGGGTCGAACATCGCCTCCTGCGCCCCCTCCGGGGGGCCGAAGCGCTCGGCCTCGATGCGCAGGTAGGCGACGGGTGCGGGCAGCAGCGCCAGGCGCGGCGCGAGCGCGAGGCGCATCCGCCGGGGGTCCGACAGCGCTTCGCGCAGCACCACCCGCTCGCGCCAGGTGCCGCCCTCGACCAGCCGCGCGGAGAGCGTCAGCGCACGCAGCGTCCGCCCGCGCCGCTCGGGACGGGCGAGCAGGCGGTCGACGAGCACGCCGAGGACGCGCTCCAGCGCCGGACCGGAGTTGGCCTCCTCCAGTTCCAGCGACTCCCGCAGGCGCTCCTCGACGAGGCGCGTGCGCAGCGGGTCGTCCTCGCCGCGCGCCAAACGGCGCGCCAGCACCCCGGGCGCGCCGAAGCGATCGGCCACCGCATCGCGCCCCAGCGCCGCCAGCTCCCCCAGCGTGTCGATCCCCAGCCGCGTGAGGGGCTCTACCAGCGCGGCGGTCTCCGTGCGGAAGCCCAGCAGCGCCACCGGCCGGGAGGCGAGGTAGCGGCGGGCCTGCACGCAGGGGTCGGCCTGTACGGAGGAGCCGCGCCGCACGGAGTGACTGCCTTGCGTGGAGCCACGCTGCGCGGAGTGACTGCCCTGCGCGGAGCCACGCTGCGCGGAGGCGCCGCCCTGCGCGGAGAGGCCGCCCTGCGCGGAGGAGTGAGCCACAATCCGTGCGCGGCGCGAGCGGACCTCGAGCGCCGCGGCGAGCGCGCAGAAGCGCGTCGGGCCGGCGCCCACCCGTGCTGGCCGAAACGGGGACTCGCGCCGAAGGCGCGTGTCACCCGGCTTCGGTCGTCCCAGTGCGCGGCGCGCGGCGGCGATCACGCCCTCGTCTCCCCCGTACACCCCGCGCAGCCCGTCGGCTTCAAAGTACGCGAGGCCAGCCCGCGGGAGCTCCAGGGCAGCGCCGATCCCCTCCAGCGCACGCGCCGCGCGCCCCCACTCCTGCGCCACCCCGAGCGGATCGCCCGCGACCAGACGCAGGCGGGGACAGCGCGCGAGCGCCTCCCCCAGCGCCATCCCGCGGAGCACCCCGCACGCCTCGGCAGCCCCCGACACCTCCCCCACCCGAGCTTCCCCTCCGGGGGCGGGCGCGATTGCCAGCGCATGCCCCGCCAGCGCCTCGGCGCCGCCGGCGGCGACGGTCAGCTCGAAGCGGGGAAGGTAGACGCACACGACCATGATCGAACATATGTTCGCATACGGTGGGGCGTCCGCAACAGACAAAAATCAGGGCCCCACCAAATAAGACTGAGTCCTGTTCTTATTTGGTATGGGAGTAAGGTGAATCACGGCCCGGCCGAGGCGGAATCGTCAGTCACCCCCAACCCACCGGGGGGAGGTCGGGAGGGGGACCCGCCCCCTTCCCGCTTTGCCCCCTTCCCGCTCAATCCATACCCAGCGGGCCCTCGGCAGAGCCGCTGAGGAACTGGCGCACGAAAGGGTTCTCCGAGGAGAACATCTTGGCGGCGTCGCCCGCCTCCACGATCCGCCCGCGCCACAGCAGCGCGATGTATTCGCCGATCCGCCGCGCCGAGGCGATGTCGTGGGTGACGACGATGTAGGTGCCCCCATGCAGGCCGTGCATCTCCTGGATCAGCTCACACAGCAGCGCCGTGCGCACCGGGTCGAGGCCCGAGTCGGGCTCGTCGAAGATCACGACCTCCGGTTCCATCACCAGCGCCCGGGCGAACCCGGCGCGCTTGCGCATGCCCCCCGAGAGCTGGTTGGGGAAGTAGTCGATCGCGTCGGACAGCCCCACGTCACTGACACGTTCGCGCACCCGCGCGGAGATCTGCGCCTCCGACATATCCGTGTGCTGGCGCAGCGGAAAGGCAACGTTGTCGTACAGCGACATCGACCCGAACAGCGCGCCGTCCTGGAACAGCACCCCGATCCTGCGGCGCAGCGCCAGCAGCTCCTGCATCGGCAGGCTGGGCACCGACAGACCCTTCACGATGATGTTCCCCGAGTCGGGGAACATCAGGCCGATCAGGTGTTTGATCAGCACGCTCTTACCCGTCCCCGAAGGTCCGAGCACGGTCGTGATCGTCTGGTCGGGGATCGCCACGTTGAGCCCGTCGAGGACGGGCACCCCGCCAAGGCGCTTGTGCACGTCGTAGCAGCGGATCGACCACTCTTCCTCGCCGTGCTCGCTGTCCCAGTCGAACTCCGTGTGGTACTCGAAGTGGGCCGCTGCGTCAAGCGTCGCGCTGTCCTGCGCGCTCGCCTCGCCGGCCGGTACCTGCGCGCCCTGGGCGGCGGGGGCCCGCGCCTCGCGGCCGGCAGCAGCCTCCGCGTCCCCCGGCGAGGCGTCACCTGGCGAGCCCTGCTGGCCGAAACGGGGACCGGTTGGGGAGACACTCGCTTCGCTCGCATCCCCAAACCGGCCAGCGCCGGAGGCGCGTGTCTCTCGGCTTCGGTCCTGCTCCTCCTCCTCCATGCCCGGGATACTAGTGCTCGCCGCCGACCACATCAACCAATGCCGTCCCGAGCCATGCTCGCCGCCAACGATATCCACCACCCCCGTCCCAGGTCGCATAACTTATAAGTTATTATATGCCCATGTCCGATCCTGCGGCTCTGCTCCGCGACTCGCGCCGCCGCGCAGGGCTGACACAGAGGCAGCTCGCACTCCGCATGGGGGTCAGTCAGGCGGCGATCGCCAAGCTCGAGCGCCCGGAGGCCAATCCCACATTCGAGACCCTCGCTAGGGCCCTGTGGGCTACCGGGCACCGCCTGGAGCTCAATGCCCCCGCGCGGCGGGGCGGCGTGGACGAGAGCCTCATCCGACAGCAGCTCGCACTCGCACCCGCCGAGCGGCTGCGCGGGTTGGAAGAAATGTACTCACAGGCACACGCCCTCGCGCTCGCAGGCGCCCGGAGCCGCGGTGAACACACCTGAGCCCGAGCTCCGGCCCGGCCAACCGGCGCTCCGACTACACAACCTGCTCAGCAGGCTGACAGAGGCCGATGTCGACTTCGTGATCGTCGGCGGCGTCGCGGTCGTTCTCCGGGCAAGCCCACGCCTCACCCAAGATCTCGACATCTGCTACGCGACGGGGCATGACAACCTAGATCGACTCGGCCGGGTGCTTGTCGATCTCCGCGCGATGCTGCGCGGCGTCGAGGAGGATCTGCCGTTCTCGCCCGATGCGCACACACTGCGACGAACACAGATCTTGACCCTCACCACGAGCGAGGGGAACATCGATCTACTTGTCGACCCCGACGGCTCACCAGGGTACGCGGCGCTGCGCCGCAATGCCGACCGCATGGATCTCGATGGCCTCACGGTGGCGGTAGCCTCGATCGAGGACCTGATCGCGATGAAGCATGCCGCTGGCCGGCCCCAGGATCTGGTTGACCTCGAATCGCTCGAGATCGCACGTCGGCGCCTCCGATGAGCGCACTGCATCTCTGCTCGAACTGGGATCGACCACCTGTTCGACAGGGCGCCACGACTACCAGTGAGCGCCTGATGAAGCTCGTGCACGCCCGAGCCGCCGCCGCGCCGTAGTATCGCGCCATGGCGCAAACGATTGCGGTTCTCTCACAGAAGGGAGGCACGGGCAAGACGACCACGGTGCGCACGCTCGCAGATGCGCTACGGCGCGCGGAGGTGCGCACGCTGGCGGTGGACCTCGACCCGCAGGGCAACCTCTCCGACTACTTCGACGTGCCCCCCGACGCGCAGCCGACGATCGGCGACGTGCTGAGCGGGCGGGCGACTGCCGCGGAGGCCATCCACGGGGACGTGATCCCCGCCAACCTCCACCTCGCCGAGACCGAGCTCGCGCTCGGCGGGCGCCTGGGGCGCGAGCTGACGCTGCGGCGGGCGCTCGCGAAGCTGCCCGACGACGCGTACGAGCTCGTGCTGATCGACTGCCCGCCCTCGCTCGGCCTGCTCACCGTCAACGCACTGGTCGCCGCCGACTTCGCGCTGATCACCGCCGAGGCCCAGTACTTCGCGCTGCAGGGAGTCGAGCAGGCGCTCGAGGTGATCGAGCTCGCGCGCGACACGCTCAACCCCGAGCTGGAGCTGCTCGGCGTGCTGCTCAACCTTGCCGACATGCGCACCGTGCACTCCCGCGAGGCGCTCGCCTCCCTACGCGAGCAGCTCGGCGAGCGGGTGCTCGACACGGTCGTGCGCTCATCGATCGCCTACGCCGAATCGGCCGAGCGCGCCGTCTCGATCCTCGACCACCGCCCCGACCTTGGCGCCGACTACCTCGCGGTGGCCGGTGAGCTGCTCGCGCGGATGCCGGGGTTCGATGGCGCTCGGGGGCGGCTGGCGGGGGAGTAGACAGCGTCCCTCAGCTGGCGGCGGGGTCCTGGGTAGTGGTGTGCCGCTCGCGGCCCGGGTCTATTCGCCTACGCGGCGTCGCTGTGCCTGCTGGGCGCGAGTGTCCCGCCCTTCGTCGAGCGGGACTCAAACCACGAGCAGAAGGCGGCGGTGCTCATACGCGACCTGTTCGATCCGGTCCTCCAGACCAAGAAGGCGCCGGTCGATCGCCATCATCTCTTCCCGCGCAAGTACCTCGAAGGCCTGTGGATCAAGGGCCCGCGCGACATCAACCAGATCGCCAACATGAGCTACGTCGAGTGGCCCGAGAACATCGCCATCTCGGACACCCCACCATCTACCTACTGGCCACGCTACGCCGCGCAGTTCTTGGCCGATGACCGCTTCCATCACGCACTGCCCGACGGCTGGGAGCAGATGGGGTACGAGCAGTTCCTGCAGGAGCGTCGCAAGCTCATGGCGCAGGTCATTCGCAGGGGCTTCGAGACGATCGGGGCAGGACCGGCGCGCGCGAAGCTGGTCGAGAGCTCCGTGGGCATGCCTGATGCGCCCAACGATACCCGCCGTCAGCTCGACGGGCTCGCCCAAGCGACTTGAGCTCGGCCACATGACAGCCGGTTCGACCGGTGCAGCCGCGAAGATGTCCGGCCGTGCGCCACAGCAGCCTCAGAATCCACCGCCTGGCGGGCAAGGAGCCCACATGAGCGTCCGCCTTGAGTGGGACGGGAAGCCGGAGCAAGTCGAGCGACTGCACCTTCCGTTCCAGACTGTAGAGACGATCAACGAGTCCCGGGCAACTCGCGAGCGGGATACAGGCGCGCTGTTCGGGGGTGCAGGCTCGCAGGCATCCGAGCGCAACCTGCTCATCTGGGGGGACAACAAGCTGGTGATGAGCAGCCTGCTCGAGGACTACGCCGGCCAAGTCAATCTCGTCTACATCGATCCGCCGTTCGACACGGGAACCGACTTCTCATATCGAGTTGCGGTTGGTGAGGCATCAATTATCAAGCAGCCGTCAATTCTCGAGGAGCACGCCTATCGTGATACATGGGGGCGTGGCCGCGCATCGTATCTCGAGATGATGTACGACCGTGTAACTCTGATCAATGAGCTGCTGAGCGATGACGGCTCCCTTTATCTTCATTGCGCCCCGAACGTCAGTCACTATCTCAAGGTCCTGTGCGACGAAATCTTCGGGCCCGAGCGGTTTCGCGCCGAGATTGCATGGAAGCGCGTCTCTGGACACGGCGATGCCAAGAAGTGGTCTCCTGTTCACGAGGTGATATTGCACTACTCCAAGGGCGCAACATATGTATGGAATCCTCCTCGCGAGCCACTCGACCCCCAATATGCCGACACAAAGTACACGCATGATGACGGCGATGGTCGTGGCCTATACAGGCTCGATAACTTGACCAGCCCGAACCCTCGCCCCAACATGACCTACGAGTGGCAAGGGTATGCGTCACCACCAAAGGGGTGGCGCTACAGCATAGCCACAATGAGTGAACTCGATGCGGACGGCAGAGTTCATAAGCCCGAAGATAGGACTAAGTGACCTCAGCTGAAGCGCTATCTTGCCGAGAATGAGGGCCACCTGGTCGATGATGTCTGGGACGACATCCCTCCAGTCAATTCACAAGCGTTGGAACGTACCGGATACGATACCCAGAAGCCACCGGCTTTGCTGGAGCGCATTGTCGAAGCATCTAGTAATCCGGGCGACCTCGTTGCAGACTTCTTTGTGGGCTCGGGTACTACAGCCGTGGCCGCGGAGAGATTGGGGCGGCGCTGGATTGCCTGCGACCTCGGTCGTTTCGCAATTCACACCACACGCAAGCGCCTCTTGGGTATTCCCGACTGTCGCCCATTCGACATTAAGAACCTGGGTTCTTACGAGCGCCAGCGATGGCAGATCAAGTCGGGGAACGGTGTGCTGCGAGCGTATCTCGACACGATTCTGGCCTTTTACCGCGCAGAGCCGGTCGACGGCTTCATTCACATTCACGGTCGTAAGACTAACCGCATGGTTCACGTCGGCGCCACTGACGCACCAGTGACAACGGACGAGACGGAGGATCTCATGGACGAGATGGCCGAGAACGGCGTCGAGGCGTGCGACCTGCTCGGCTGGGAGTGGGAGATGGGGCTCAATGACACGATCTCTGAGCGAGCACGACGCCGCGGCCTGGATCTGCGACCGCGACAGATCCCGCGCGAGGTCATGGAGCGTCAGGTGACCGAGGCCGATGCGGTGCGCTTCTTCGAGCTCGCCTTTGTCGATCTCGACATCCGTCGTCAGGGCCGGGAGGCGTGCGTTGTCCTCAAGGACTTCGCGATTCCTAGCGAGGACCTGATCCCGGAGAAGGTCCGCGAGAGCGTCACATCGTGGTCCGATCTGATCGACTACTGGTCGGTCGACTTCGATTTCAGCGACGAGATCTTCCACAATCAGTGGCAGGCGTACCGGACGCGCGAGAACCCCGCGCTTGCGACGCAGAGCAACTGGCACGAGTATCCAAAGCCGGGCCGTTACGCGATTGTGGTGAAGATCATCGATATCTTCGGCAACGACACGACCAAGCTCGCCGAGGTTCGCATCAAGTGAGCCCCGAGGGGCCCACAGCTCCAACGGGCAATCCCTACGCCGTGCCCGAGCGGCGCAAGCCCAGCGACGGAACCTACGCCGTCAACGAAGTCCGTGCCCGCGTCGATGCCTGGCGTGCACAGAACTACCCGGGCGCCTCGACCACCTCTCAGCGACTGCTCGGCTTCTGGTTTGCCGACGAGCACCGGACCGACGACGGACAGCCATTCCGCTTCTACTTCTGCCAGCGCGAGGCAGTCGAGACCTTTATTTACCTGAACGAGATCGAGCCTGTCCACGGGCTCAAGGATCTACTCGACTTCGCAGAGCACGGGATGCTGCTGCAGCCAGCGGAAACCAAGCGCCAGCGGCTGGCCATGAAGATGGCGACCGGCTCGGGGAAGACGATGGCGATGAGCCTATGCGTCGTGTGGTCCTACTTCCATGCGCTGTATAAGCCCGGCTCGCCGATGACGACCTCGTTCCTGGTGATCGCGCCGAACCTGATCGTGTTCGAGAGACTGAAGGCCGACTTCGGCGACGCAACGACGTTTCGCCGCGACCCGATGGTCCCGCCGGAGTGGTTGCACGACTTCGACCTGGCAGTACTGCTGCAAGACGACCCCGCGCCCGTGACCGCCCGCGGAGTTCTGTATCTCACCAATATCCAGCGACTCTACGAGCCGACCACCAGCCGTGGCAAGAACAAGACGGCTCCCAACCCGGTCGAGGCAATGGTCGGGCCGCGCGTGAACCGCGACGTAGACGCGGCCTCGGCTGAGCGTCTTTTCGTGGGGATCGTTGAGCGCAAACGGGTCATGGTCCTGAACGATGAGGCGCATCACGTCCATGACGAGAAGCTCAAATGGAACCAGACGATCGAGCGGCTGCACAACGAACTGCGCATACGCGCACCCGATGACACCAGCGCCGGGGTGGTCTCGCAGCTCGACTTCTCCGCGACGCCAAAGCACGAAGGCGGCGAGCTGTTCAGACACGTGGTGGTTGACTATCCCCTCGCGCAGGCCGTCGCCGACGGCATCGTCAAGACGCCCATCATCGGCGAGGTCACCGGGGCAGAGATGGAGTTGGGCGACGGCTCCTTCGAGCGCAGCCGTCAATGGCTCGACGTAGCTGTAGGACGCTGGCGCGAGTTCAACGAGACGCTATCGCAATCCGGTAAGCGCCCCGTGCTGTTCGTCATGTGTGAGAACACGAGGGAGGCCGACAGGGCCGGCGACTATCTCCGCCAGATGCGCGAGTTCGCCGATGACCAGCTCCTCGTGATCCACACCAACACGCAGGGCGAGATCACGAAAGCAGATCTGGAGATAGCCCGCAACGCAGCCCGCGAAGTCGATCGGCCTGACAGCCGCATCCGGTGCATCGTCAGCGTCCTGATGCTGCGCGAGGGCTGGGATGTACGCAACGTCTGCGTCATCGTCACGCTTAGGGCGCTCAGCGCGGCCAACAAAATCCTTCCCGAGCAGGCACTCGGACGAGGACTGAGGCGAATGACACCACCCGGCTCAGGGTTCGACGAGCGAGTCGTCGTGATCGAGCACGAAGCGTTCCGCCACCTGTGGAACGCGGAGCTGGACGGTGGTCTGATAGTGCAGCGAGAAGACGCGGACAAGATCCAGTCGGGCGCCGTCACAATCTTCGTCGACGAGGCCAAACGCAAATTCGACATCGCGGTTCCACAGCTCACGCGCGCGCTCGCGCGCTCCGACAGCGCTCTGGCGCAGCTCCACCCAGCCGACGTGCCAGACCCCAAGGCCCTGCTCGTCGTTCCAGACGTGGAGCCTGACGAGTACGTCCACTACCGCGGTCTGCATCTCATCGACAAGGACATCGTCGAGGAGTTCGACTTCCACGTCCCTTATGCCGAAGACCCGTCGGGCGTCATCACCTACTACACGCGCACAGTCGCACGAGCAAGCGGCGTAGACCGCCTCTCCGGCGCGTTCGCCACGCTCGCGCCGATGGTCCGCGACTACCTCAAGGAGCGCGTCTTCGAGCAGCCCGTGGATCTCCACGACAAGGTCGTGCTGCGCAGGCTGGCCGAGAACGACGCGCAGAAGCTCGTCGCTGACGCCTTCGGAGAGGCCATCCGCTCGCTGGCAATCGTGGAGCGCGAACCCCAGATCACCGAGAGCGCCTTCCGGGTATCGCAGACGCCACCGTTCCCGTGGTCGCGGAAAACCGTCGAGGGCAAACGAGCGGTCTTCAACCTCACGCCCGTCGACAACAACCTGGAGGCCAGGTTCGCCGCATTCCTCGATCGCGCAACCGACGTAGCCGCGTGGGCGAAGCTCACGATGAACAGCCGGTTCGCGCTCGAGTACATCTCCAAGGAGGGCGCACTGCGCTACTACTACCCGGACTTCGTGGTACGGCTCACCGACGATAGTTGCCTGATCGTCGAGACCAAGGGCCAGGAAGACCCCGACGTAGCGCTCAAGGACCGCCGCGCGCGCCGCTGGTGTGAGGACGCAACGCGCCTCGCAGGCCGCGACTGGCACTACGAGAAGGTCAACCAGCACATGTTCGATGCCTACACTGGAGGGGATCTCGATGGTCTGCGACGCTTCATAGCAGCAGGCACCAAGACCAACTCGTAGCAACGACCGAGAGTACCGTCCCAAGCAGGTGGGAAGATAGATCGTATGGAGCAGATCAATCCATGACCACGACCCTGGACGCCCAGATCGACCTCTTCGCGTGGGCCCGAGAGCTCGACGTCGAGCGCAAGCGCGTCAGTGCCGTCAACGCTGAGAGGGTGCGCAACCGTGGGTACCTGGTGTTCGCGACCGACCCGTCCAAGGACGTCGACTCGGCCGAGTACCAGCACGTCTACGCAACAGAGGCGCGCACGCCCAACCGGGCGATCGCCAAGGTCCGGCCGCTGGCAAAGGGCCGCCGGCTGCGGGCGTTCCTCACCACCGGGAAATACCGGGACGAGCTGGCAGACGCGCGCTGGGTGCCATAGCCGCAGGAAGCAGCTGACGCAGTGGCGCTACACGTACGAACCCGCTGCCTACAGCTCCCCGACGTAAGCCCCCTGCGGCTCGAAGGGGACGCGCAGCAGCTCCGCCCAGCCCTCGATCTCCCCGCGCAGCGCCTCCACCACCGCGCCGGTCTGCTCGTAGAAGCACCACACCAGCACCGTTGGGCCGGCGCCGGAGATCGTGGCGCCGAGGGCGCCGAGCTTGGGGGCACGCTGTGCCAGCTCGAAGGAGCGCGGGAAGAGGTGGGCTCGGTGAGGCTGGTGGAGGCGGTCCTGTAGGCCGCGTGCCACGAGATCCCAGTCGCCGCGGGCGAGGCCGAGCGTCAGCAGCGCGCCGTGGGCGACGTTAAAGACCGCGTCCTGCAGCGGCACCGCGGCGGGGAGGGCGGCGCGTGCGGCCCGGGTGCGGACGGGGTCGTGCGGGACCACCGCCAGCGCCTCCAGGCCGGTGGGAGGGTCGAAGCGGGTGGTTTGGCCGTCGACGCATATAACGAAGCCGCCGTGCAAGGCTGCTGCGACGTTGTCGGGGTGGCCCTCCAGCTCCGTGGCCAGGTCGAGCAGCGGGGCGTCCAGCTCGAAGATGTGGTCGGCCGCCATCAGCCCCGCCACGATCGCCGCGGCGCTCGAGCCCATGCCGCCGACGAGCGGGATGTCCGAATGGATGCGGAACGTGAAGCCGTCCGTGGGGTGCAGGCGCTCGAAGGCGCGCACGCAGAGGTTGTCTCGTCCCTTCGGCAGCGACAGCTCGGTCTCGACCGCGAAGCGCCCCGTCTCCTCCACCTCCAGCGTCACGTGCAACGCGAGCGCCGCCGCCATGCAGTCGAAGCCGGGCCCGAGGTTGGCCGAGGAGGCCGGCGCGCGGACGACACGGCGGCGGATCATGCCCGCGACCCCGCGCGGTCTTTCGCCCTCATCGCAACTCTCGAGCGGCAGGTTGTTGATTCTTTTTCGGCCCTAACCAGAAGGTGTTCGACCGGCCTACGGATCACCCAGAACCGCCTCTTCCAACGCGACCGTTTCCGCCGCGCAGGGGATCACGCGGCCGTTGCTGTTGTCCAGCGCGGTCTGCTGGTCCTTGAGGCCTCTGCCCGTCATCACGCACACCACGCGCTCGGCCCCGTCTGCTCCGTACTTCAGCAATCCCGCCACCGAGGCGGCGGAGGCCGGCTCGCAGAAGATCCCTTCCTTGGCGGCCAGCAGGCGGTAGGCGGCGAGGATCTCGCCGTCCGCCACGGCGCGGATCGCCCCGCGCGAGTCGGTCATCGCCGCCATCGCGTCCTCCCAGCGCACCGGGTTGCCGATCCGGATCGCGCTCGCCACCGTCTCGGGGTGCTCCACCGGGTGGCCGAGCACCAGCGGCGCGGCGCCCTCCGCCTGGAAGCCGAACAGGCGCGGGGCGGCGCCCATCTCGGTGAAGCCGCGCCAGTAGGAGGTCACGTTGCCGGCGTTGCCCACGGGGATGCACAGCAGGTCGGGACCGCCGTCGAGCTCCTCGACCAGCTCGAACGCGGCGGTCTTCTGGCCTTCGACGCGGTATTCGTTGACGGAGTTGACCAGCGTGATCGGGTGGCGTTCCACCAGCTCGCGCACGAGCTCGAGACCCCGGTCGAAGTTGCCCGACAGCGCGATCACGCGCGCGCCGTGGATCAGCGTCTGCGCGAGCTTGCCCACCGCGATCTTGCCGTCGGGCACGATCACCGCGCAGGTGAGGCCGGCGCGCGCGGCGTACGCGGCGGCGCTCGCCGCCGTGTTGCCAGTCGAGGCGCAGATCACCGCCTTGGAGCCTTCGCGCACCGCGGCCGAGACGGCGCAGGTCATGCCGCGGTCCTTGAAGCTGCCGGTCGGGTTGCCTCCGTCGAGCTTCAGGTACACCTCCGCTCTCACCATCTCCGAGATCACCGGCGAGTGCACCAGCGGCGTGTCACCCTCGCTGAGGCTCACCACCGGGTCCTCCGGCGCGAACGGGAGGTGCTCGCGCCAGCGCTCGATCAGCGCAGGTTTCATGTCAACTCATCCTTCGATCCCGCCATCGATTTTGAGTCCAACCCGCGAATCGCCATACGCAACCCATCCCCGGCCCCCCTTGTGGGGGCCCTCCTTAAAGTCCCATGCACATTCAGGCCCGGTGCGCTCATCCGAACTCCTCTTCTATCACCCTGATCGCGCGCGGGGCCGAGCGGACGAGCTCGAGCTCCCCGATCTGTGCCAGCGCCTCGCGCAGACGGGACTCGAGCAGCGGGTGCAGCACCATCGTCAGCGGCACCACGTCGCCGCCCACGCGGCGCTGCATCACCGACTTGATCGAGGCGCCGTGCTCGCCCAGCACCTGAGCGATCGCCCCCAACACGCCGGGGCGGTCGGCGACGTCGAAGTGCAGGTAGAAGGCGCTCTCCACGTCCTGCAGCAGGGGTAATGCCAGCGGTGGCGCGGGCGGCTGGGCGCCGCCGGTCATCACGCTCACCACGTCGCCCAGCACCGCGCTCGCGGTCTGCCTGCCGCCGGCGCCGGGACCGGAGAGCGTGATCTCGGCGACCGTCTCCGATTCTACGGTCACCGCGTTGAACGGGCCCGACACCGAGGAGAGCGGGTGGCCGGCGTAGAGGAACACGGGGTGCACCCTCACCGACAGTCCGCCCCCGAGCCGCTCGGCCGTGCCGATCAGCTTCAACCCGAGGCCCATTTCGCGCGCCGAGCGCAGGTCCTCGGGCTGCAGCTGCTCGATGCCCTCGTAACGCACGTCGTCGAGGTGCACCGGCGCGCCGAACGCCAATCGAGCGAGGATCGCCATCTTCGCCGCCGCATCCCTGCCGCTTACGTCGTCGCTCGGGTCGGCCTCGGCGTAGCCGCGGCGCTGGGCCTCGGCAAGCGCCTCGGGGTAGGTGCCGCCGCGGTCCATCTCCCCGAGGATGAAGTTGGTGGTGCCGTTGACGATTCCGTGGATGCGCTCGATCGGGGTCGCCGACAGCGACTCCTCGAGTACGCGCACCACGGGGACGGCGCCGGCGACAGCCGCCTCGAAGCGCAGCCGCACGCCGTGCTCGCGCGCGGTCTCGAACAGCTCCTCCCCGTGTTGGGAGAGCAGCTGCTTGTTCGCCGTGACGATGTCGGTGCCGGCGCGCATCGCCGCCAGCAGGTGCTCACGCGCTGGCTCCACGCCGCCCATCACCTCGACGACGATGTCCGCCTCGGGGAGGATCTGCGCGAAGTCCCCGCGCGTGCGCGTCAACACGCCGGTGATGACGGGCCGGCGGCCGTTGAAGCGCTCGATCTCGTCGGCGCGCTCCGCCAGCAGCGTCGCGAACGCGCCGCCGACCGTGCCGTGGCCGAGCAGGCCGATGCGGAAGGGCTCAGCCGACATCGCGGGAGAGTAGATCCTCGTAGGACTCGCGCCGCACGACCACGCGCGCGTCGCCGTCCTTGCAGAAGATGACCGGCGGGCGGGGGACGCCGTTGTAGTTGTTGGCCATCGCATACCCGTACGCCCCGGTGGCGGGCGTCACGATCACATCGCCCGGGCGGGGATCGTCGAGCAGCGCCTCGCGGACGATCACGTCGCCCGACTCGCAGTGCTTGCCTGCCAGCACGCACGGGGTGCTGCCGCCGAGGCGGTCGGCGACATGCGCTTCGTACACGGCCCCGTACAGCATCGGGCGCAGGTTGTCGGACATGCCGCCGTCCACCGCCACCCAGGTGGATACGTTGTGCTTGACGCTCTGCACGGTGTACAGCGTCACCGCGGCGTTCGCGGTGAGCGCGCGGCCGGGCTCGATCAGCAAGCGCTCATAGCCGCCGAGGCGCTCGCGCGCGGCCTGCACCAGCGCGCCCACGTACTCCTCGATCGCCGGGGGGCGCTGGTCGGCGGTGTAGGCCACGCCGAGGCCGCCGCCCAGGTCCCAGGTGGGAAAGCCGCCGAGTTGGGAGCCGTCGACCCCCGAGCCGCCCACCGCAGAGCCATCCACCGCAGAGCCACCCACCGCAGAGCCACCGGCGCCCGCGCTCCCAACGACGGCGAGCTCGCGCAGGCCGGCGAGCTGGGCGACCTTGCGACGGAAGGGCTCCAGCTCGAACAGCTGCGAGCCGATGTGCGCGTGCACCCCCTCCAGCGCCAGACCTGGGATGCCGCGGATGCGCTCGACCGCGCCCGCGACCTGGTCCATCGCGAAGCCGAACTTCGAGTCGGCCTGGCCGGTGGAGATCTTCTCGTGCGTGTCCCCCTTGACGTTGGGCGTGGCCCTCACCAGCACCGGCTGCGCGGGCATGTCGGCGAGCTCGCCCTCCGCCAACAGCCGCTCCAGGCGGTCGATCTCGTCGAGGTTGTCGATCACGATCAGCCCCACGCGGTGGCGCAGCGCCATGCGCAGCTCGGCCTCGGACTTGGCGTTGCCGTGCAGCACCAGCCGCTCGGGGGCGAAGCCGGCCTGCAGCGCGAGGTGCATCTCCCCGCCCGATGCCACGTCGCACCACAGCCCCTCCTGCGCGAGCGTGCGCAGCACCGCGGTGCAGGGGAAGGCCTTGGAGGCGAACAGCACGTGCAGCTCCGCCCCGTGACCGGCGACCCCACCCGCAGCCGCGCCCGCTTCCGCGCAGGCGGCGCGCGCCGCCTCGACGAAGGCCCGCGCCCGCGCGTGCAGGTCGTCCTCGGCGACGACGTACGCCGGGGTGCCGAACTCGCGCGCCAGCTCGATCGTGTCGCACCCCCCCACCTCCAGGCGCCCCCGCTCGTTCAGCCGGCTGCCCAGCGGGAAGACCCGCGCGAGGCTCTCCGCGATGCCGGTGGTGGTCTCCGTGGCCATCTCGCCCTTGATTATCGCTGGTGGCCCTACAAGTCTCATTTTGGCGCACCTACCAGCTACTGGTCCTCTCATAGCTGCCATTTTGCGCTGCTCCATGGGTCCAGTTGGTGGTATACACCCAAATTAAGAACATCACCCACGGCCCCGAGGTCAGGCCGTGGCAGGACGAGCCGCCTTCGACCCGGCCCCACCCGAGGCGCCCTCCGCCCGCAATCCCGCGAGGCCCCGCCCGCCGCGCATCATCACCGCAAGCCACACCGCGCCGACGATCATCAGCACGACGCTCTCCAGCTGCGGCGCGGTGAGGCCGAAGAGCACCTCCCTGTTGCGCCGGACGAACTCGACCAGGAAGCGCTCGAAGCCGGAGAGCAGACAGTAGAGCGCGAACACGACCCCGGGGCGCACGCGGTCGCGCAGTCGCCACAGCAGGTAGGCGACGAGGCCCATCGTGAGCGTCTCGTAGATCGGGGTGGGCTGCACCGTGACCCCCGGCGGGGTGGGGACGGTGCCGTGCGGGTAGCCCATCGCCCACGGCAGCGAGGAACGGATCCCGTAGTCGCCGTCGCCGGAGACCTGACAGCCGATGCGCCCGATCGCGTAGCCGAGCGCGAGCGCGGTGGCGCACATGTCGAGCATCACGAGCTGCAGCGCGCCGCGCCAGCGCATCCAGCCGATCACGCCGATCGCGCCGCCGATCGCGCCGCCGTACCAAACGAGCCCCGAGCCGGAGAAGATCGAGCCGAGCAGATCGTGTTCGACCTGCGAGTAGTTCTGGATCACGAAGTACGCGCGCGCTCCGACGAGCCCCCCGACGAGCGCGGCGAAGACGATCTCATACGCCCAGTCCACCGGCCTGTCGAGCTCGCGCAGCCGCCGCGCCACGAGCAGCCCGCAGGCGAGGAAGCCAAGCGCGAACACCACGCCGAAGCTCTTGATCGAGAGGCCGAGGACGTCGAAGGAGGGTTTCATCCCGGGATGGGGCCGAAGCGGAGGTTCATCGTCGGCAGGACTTTAGGGAATCGCGATCACCGTCTGCGACAATCACATCCGATGGCCGCAACCACCCACAGGCAGGGGCGCAAGGCGTTCGGCAAAGACACGGGCCTGCAGGCACGGATGGCGCTGACGATGTTCCTGCTGGTCGTTGTGTACGTGGTGCTGGTGGGTGTGCTGTTCGCGGTCGGGGCGAGTGGCGTGACGATCCTCGTGGTCGCGCTCGCGCTGATGGGGCTGCAGCTGTTTACCTCCGACAGGATCGCGATGGGGACGATGGGCGTCAAGGAGGTCTCGCCCCAGGAGGAGCCCGAGCTGCACGGGATCATCGAACGGCTGTGCGTGCAGGCCGACCTGCCCAAGCCACGAGTGTGCGTGATGGAGCACCCGATGCCGAATGCGTTCGCGATGGGCCGCTCGCAGAAGGGCGCGACGGTGTGCGCGACGCGGGGCATCCTGCAGCTGCTCTCCCCCGCGGAGCTCGAAGGCGTGATGGCGCACGAGCTGACGCACGTGATCAACCGCGACGTGATGGTGATGACGCTGGCGAGCTTCTTCGCGATGGTGGCCTCGCTGATCGTGCAGTTCGGCTTCTTCTTCGGCGGTGGCCTCGGCGGTGGGTACGGGCGCAACCAGGAAGCACAGGAGGCGATGTTCGCCGCGATCGCCGCGGCCGCGGTGGTGTACGCGATCTCGTTCATGCTGCTGCGCGCGCTCTCGCGCTACCGCGAGTTCGCCGCCGACCGCGGTAGCGCGGTGCTGACGGGACGCCCCTCGGCGCTGGCGTCGGCGCTGCTGAAGATCAGCGGCACGATGGAACGGATCCCCAGCCGCGATCTACGCACGGTGGAAGGGATGAGCGCCTTCTTCATCGTGCCCGCGCGCGCAAAGAACTCACTGATGAACCTGTTCGCCGACCACCCGCCGCTGGAGCAGCGCTTGGCGGCGCTGGAGCGGCTGGAGTCCCAGCTGCAGGGCACCGCGTAGAGCCGTGGGCCTGCTCGACGCCCTCACCGGCCGCCACCAGGTGAAGGGTCCGGCGCCGGACCGGCTGTTTGCGATCGCCACGGCATACATCACGCTGCAGAGCGAGCACCAGATCGACCCCGCTGGCGCTGCGGCGATCGTCTTCCAGAAACTGGAAAACAGCGAGTTCGAGGCGACGATACGCGAAATGGAAGACGTCGTCACCGCGACCGGCGGCGAGAGCGGCACGCAGGTGAAGAGCAAAGACGACGAGTACGGCTACCGCTGGATGGTGCTGCGCAACCCCGACGGCGCCCCCAGTGTCGAAGACCTCGCGGTAGGCATCAACGCCGTCTCCAGCTCGATCGAGATGGGCGGCCACGGCGAGCGGCTACTGTGCGCGGTGTTCGCCTTCCGCGACGCACAGAAACGCAAGCTGTACTTCATCTACAACTACAAGCGCGGCTTCTGGTACCCGTTCGTGCCGAATCCGGACCCCGCCCACCCGCAGGAACGCTCGACCGAGCGCGAGCTGCAGTTGAAGGCGCAGATGGGCAACGAATTGCCGATGGAGCCCGAACTGGAGCGGTGGTTTCCCTTGTGGGGAATCCCGATCTAAAGCTGGGGGGAGGGCAGGCCCGGGGTGGGCGGGACCGACTACCCCCTCCCACCTATGGCGCTCCAGCGGCGGGCCGGCAGAGCCGGCCCTTTTGCAGGTTCAATCCGGAATCAACCCCACGCCCGTGAATTCGCTCTGGGCCTCGGCGAGCGAGATGTCAGCCGGCGGAAGGATCAGGTCGGAGCCCTCCAGCTCGTCCTCGGCGAGCGGCGTGCCCCGGGTGCGCACGAACGCGAGCAGCTCGTCGTAGGCAGTGTGGAAGCGCTGCTCGTCGCCGGCCTCGACCGCGGCGACGACCACGTTGTCGAGCTCGTTGACCTCTCCGTCAACGCCCTCGAGGCGGTACTGGTTGTCCCCGGAGATGCGAACGATCATCCCTGGCCACCCTCACTCGGGGCCTGCGACGCCTCCTCGGCGGCGGACGACCCGCCCGCGGGGATCTCACCCGCCGCGGCAGGGCCGGCGCCGACTTCCGCCTTCAGCTTGGCGAGGTCGTCGTCCACCGCGGAGGTGGAGGAGAGCTGCTTGAGCTGGCGGTCGATGTCGTCTTCGCCGGAGCCCAGCGCGGTGATGTCGTCGAAGGTGCCCGCCGCTTCCAGCTCGGTGACGGCGTTGGCGCGGGCCTTCATGTTTTCGGTCTTGTCCACGGCGCGCTGCATCGCGAGGCCGACGTCGGCCATCTGCTCGCCCACGCCGGTGGCGGCTTCGGAGATCCGCACCTGCGCGTCGGCGGCGGAGTACTGCGCCTTGATGACCTCCTTCTTGGTGCGGAAGGCTTCGATCTTGGCGCGCAGCTTCTGCTCAGAGTCGACCAGTTTCGTCTGCTGGTCCTCCAGTTCGGTGACCTGGGTGTCGAGCGACTGCAACTCGGTCTGCACGACGTTCTTGCGCTCGAGCGCCTGGCGGGCGAGATCCTCCTGGCCGCCGGAGAGCGCCTGGCGGGCCTGCGTGTCGAGCTTGACGACCTGCTGCTGGAGCGTGGCCTCCTGCATCTGCAGGCGCTTCTTGGCGGTCACCACGTCGGCGATCCCCTTCTTCACGTTCTGCAGCTGTTCGACCTGCTTCTGATAGCTGTAGTCGAGGGTCTCCGCGGGGTCTTCGGCTTTGTCCAGCAGCTTGGACACCTTCGCCTTCACCACGGTTGACATGCGCCCGGTCAAGCCGGCCATTGCGTTCCTCCTGAGATCTTCTGAGCAGTACGGGGCAGGCTCAAGCGTAGCCTACGCGGGGCGGTCGAACCTGCGGTGCGCCGAGGTCGCATACGCTGCCCACCAACCAGCCAGCGGGCAGGGAACCTGCCTCCTCCTACAGTCCGATCGGATGGCGCTTCATGAAGCCGCTGTTTTCGGGCCGCAGCGGGCGCCAGCGGGGGCCCTCCCGGTCGGAGGGGTCATCGGCGGGGCTGGTGTCGAGGCGCAGACCGGCAACCGTCATGTAGGCGTGTTCGGGGTTGGAGAAGACCGTGACCCACTGCCCCACGCCGTGTTCGCCCCAACCCATGAATTCCGAGGAGTCCATCGGCGCGGGGATCAGGTCGGCGCCGTGCAGCGCGAAGGAGACGGTGCCGGAGCAGTCGTAGCCGGGGGAGATGAAGGAGCCGTGGCCGCCGCCGTAGATGTAGGGCAGCCCGATCAGCTGGTTGCCGGCCCAGATGATCTGCTGCACCGCGGCGGGCGCCGACATCGGCGCGGCGGCGAGTCCTTTGACGTAGCGCGCGGTCGCACCGGGCACGAGCAGCTCGGGCTTGGCGTTCGCCGCCAGATCCACGGAGCTGCCGCCGGTCACCCCGTTGGTGGTGCCAGCGGGCGGCGGAGGCGTGTAGGGGACGATCTGGCCCGTAGCGGCTTTTTCGTAGACCGGGCCCTTGTATACGAGGCTCGAGGTGCGCGCGGTGATCGGGGCGGTGTGGAGATGCTGCTTGGGCTGTGCCCACCCGCCGTGGTGGTGGCGCCTTCCGTGGTCGAGCCCCCGGTGGCGTCCGCGCTTGTCGGCGCGGTGGAGGTGGGCGTCGAGGTCGAGGAGGCCGAGCTGACGGAGGTGCCGCCGGAGACTTTGGCGGTGCCGTGAGCCCACACCACCGCAGGCGCCACGGTGAGCAGAACCGCCAAGCTGACTAGCGCTGAGCCAAAGGCTCGTACCCGCAAAACGGCTTCCTCTTTCGTTGGCCTGCGGGGTTAGCTGACGGGCTAGCGCTAAAAGAGCCTGCGCTTCCCACGGCTTCACCGTGGGATTCGCCCCAACAACTTGGTTCCCCCGTTCCAGGGCTTCTGGCCATGGATTCGGCGTTCGCGGCGGAACCCTAGCAAAGCGCAAGGACGCTTGCACGACCTGCACCGCATTTCCCACGTTTTGCCCGCAAATAGCGGGAACTAGCGAGGACGCGCCGAGTGGGGGCAGCATGGCGGAGCGTCCGACGGCGGCATGCGCCTCGGGTGTGTTGAGCGCCAGCATCTGCCTGTCCGCGTCGTTTGGCGCTCAGACGCGTTGTGGAGTCCAGCAGCGGACCGTTGGGGGTGGCGCGATGCCGCGGGCGAGACGCGGGTCGGACATCGGGGCGCCGGCGTGGGTGTGCAGGGGGATCACGCCGGCCCATGCAGGGAGCGCGTAGTCCTCCTCATCCTCGAGGGGTGGTCCGATGCGGATCTTCGCCGAGGCCTCGTCGAGAGGAAGGGCGAGCACGTGGATCGCCTTCAGCTCCTTGATGGTGGGTGGGCGCACTTCCGGCCAGCGCCCGGGGATGAGGCGTTCGGTGAAGGCCTGCGCTGCCTGCATGCGCTCGGAGAGGTCTTCGATGGGGCGAGCAGCACCGAGCACGACGACCGAGCGGTAGTTGACGGAGTGGTGCACGGCTGAGCGGGCGAGCACCAGCCCGTCGAGCAGTGTCACCGTCAGGCAGGCCGGCGTCCCGGCGCCGAGTGCGCGGACCGTGCGGCTGGCGGCGGAGCCATGGAAGTACACCTCCTCGCCGACGCGTGCGTGCAGCGTGGGGATCACGTAGGGCTGGCCCTCGTGTGCAAAACCGAGGTGCGCCACCATCGCCTCATCGAGGATCGCGTCGATTGCCTCGCGGTCGTAACAGGCGCGTGCGGGCATGCGACGGACCCTCATGCGCGGCGAAGGGGCGGATGGCACACCCCACACGTTAGGCGAGCTTTGGCCCGCTGCATAGGGCCAGATAGATGTAAGAATCTGGGGCCAATGGATCTGCACCTCGATCTGGCGAGCGCCCCCGGAGGGTCGCTGCGTGCCCGGCTCGGCGTCGCGGCGGCGACAAGCGTGACTTCTGGCAGGAGTTCTACTCGCAGATGATCCCGCTCGCCGACGACCTCTTCGACGAACACCTCACAGAACTTGACAACGAAGGAGCGCCTCCGAGATGGCAAGAAGGCGGCCCTGAGCAAGTAGATAATACGTTCGAGATCGAGCTATTCGATGCCGTTCGGCGTGAGGATGCCGCTGACAGGGTTGAGCAGGCTGCGCAGACAGTTGATCCAGAGCGGCAGACCTTAAAACCGTGGATCGAGGCTACAAACTCTTCGATAGATAGGCGGCTCAGGCACCATCAGGGCGCTACAATCTACTCGTGACCACCAAGGTGCCCACATGAAGGTCGTGACGGTGCGCGACTTCCGCGACCACGCGACGGAGATGTTCCGCTCCGACGATGTGATCCTCGTGACGCGCGAAGGCACCCCCGCGGGGTTCTTCCTCCCGTGGGATACGCCCGAGCTGCCGGTCGAGGTCCGTCGCGAGGTCTTCTTGCGCCTTTCAGAGCAGATCGGTGCCGAGCTGAAGGCGAAGGGCATCAGCGAGCCAGAGGTGCTCGGCGATTTCGCTGCCTCCCGCAGTCGTAGCTGACGCGAACGTCGTCCTCTCGGCCCTCATCGGCGGGCGCGCCCGCCTAGTGATCGCCTCCGAGCACGGACCGCGTTGCATCGCCGCGGACGCCGTAGCCCGAGAGATCGCCCGGCACATTCCGCGCCTTGCGTCAAAGCGCGACCTCGACCCCGCGCTGCTGTTCGCAGCGCTCCAGGTCATGCCGATCAAGTGGAAGGCCGGGAGCGAGTACGAGGATCACCGCGAGGAGGCCGAGCAGCGCATCGCGGACCGCGACCCGACGACTGGCCGACCGTCGCGCTCGCGCTCAAGCTCGACCTCCCGGTCTGGACCCAAGACAAGGACCACACCGACGCCCATATCGAGGTCTTCACGACTGGCGACCTGCTCGACGCGCTGCGCGACGCCGGACACGGCGTGTAGAGCTCCGGCATCCCCCAGCGCGCGGCAGTTTGCACTTCCGTTTACACCCCGCCCTTTGGCAACCCCTTCCGCAGCCCTCAGGCCACAAAAAGCTCGCCTTAGCATGGCCTTCCCGTAGTGCGCCTGGGGGGAATCGAACCCCCGACCTGCGGGCTTGAAAGGCCGCTGGTTTCCCGCACAACGAAGCCATAAACCCCGCAGATGCGACCAAGATGCGACCAACAATTCTTCTCGACCACCTCCCGATCCGGTCGACCGACTCCCCGAGAGGTGCATGGCACGCTGACGACTGCTCATCGTTGCGACAGGGTACCCAGCCATGTCAACCGGGTCTGCATCGTCGATCTGGCGCGCCAGTCGCTTCGCGGTGTCTACATCCGGTCCTTGTACCGACCCGACCCGAGGCTGTTCAGGCCGAGGGTGGCTCCTCGGGGGCGATGAGCTTGGCGCCGGGGATATGGGTGGCGACGCGGCGTGAGTCTCGCGTGAACAGCGGGCGAGCGGTCACGGCCGCATGCGCGCCGATCAGGAAGTCGGGGAGGATCGCTTCCCGCCTCCCTCCCGCGCGACGGTAGTTGGCATGAGCGTGGCCGGCCAAGAACGCGGCAGCCGCGGGGATCTCCTCGATGACAGCCATCGAAAGCAGCGCCGATCGCAGCGCCTCGATCCGAGAAAAACGCGGAGCGATCTCGGCGAGAACGACAGCGTTGACGACGATCGCGCCGCTCTGCGCGGCACGGATGAGCCGCGCCTGGGACCAGGCCAGCCACCGCGGGGCTTCGGTGAAGACATCGAGCCGCACGCTGCTGTCGATGAAGACCCCCGGAGCCGGGCTCACCGGCGGGTCAGCGCGAGGATCTCATCTGTGGTCAACTCGACGTCGCCCGCGCCGCGCATCCGCGCGACCTCCCGAGCGGCGTGGTCACGGTCAACGAGCATCCGCGCGCCCTGCTCGTCGACCTCGAACTCGACATCGCTGCCGGGCCGGATACCGAGTGCCCGCCGGACCTCGAGCGGGATCGTGACCTGCCCCTTCTGCGTCACACGCATACGGTAAGACTTAGCAAGTAATACCAGGCGCTACCGGCAAGATCACGATTCCCCGCGGTGTGCTCGCGGTTCACGATCACATAGTCGATATGATGATCGCATATGTCCCGTCTGCTCTCAGTCTCAGTCCCTGACGAGCTCGCCTCCGACGCCGAAGCGCTTGCCCGCGCGACGGGCAAGACCAAGAGCGAGGTGGTGCGCGATGCGCTGCGCCGCCACGTCCAGCACGAGCGCTTCGCCGACCTACAGCGCTACGGACGCGGGCGCGCGGAGACCCTGGGCATCGGGCCCGAGGACGCCGAGGGGCTGGTCGACGAGATGCGCGTAACGCGCGCGTGACCCCCCGCGCGCTCTGCGACACGAACGTCCTGGTGTCGGCGTTCATCGCCGGCGGGCCCCCGAGCCGGATAATCGAGGCCGCGATCGACGGCCACATCGAGTTGCTCCTGGCAGACCCTGTCCTCGACGAGCTCGCGCGTGTACTGACCGTGAAGCTCGGCTTCCAGCCAAGGCGAGTACGCGAGATCAAGGCGTTCCTGATCGACCTTGCGAGCGAGCGCATAAGCGCACCAACACGGCCGCCCGAGCCGCTCACGGGAGACCCCGACGACGATGTGATCCTGACATGCGCAGTAGCGGCAGGAGCCGACGTGCTCGTGTCGGGTGACCGCCGGCACCTGCTGCCAGTCAGCGAGCACCGCGGGGTACGCATCATCGCGCCACCGGCACTACTCGCGGAGCTGGCCAGCGAATGACCACCGCACCCAGAGACCAGGGCCGACGCCTACCGGCCGCAGATCTCCTGCTCGGTGACCGTCCCCAAGGGAGGAGTCCGGCAAACCGCGACCGAGACGACCGCTGCGGATTGTCTCGAACCGGCGCTCCTGCTCCGCGATGCGGAAGCAGGCGTCCTGCGAGCGCCGGACGATACGCCACGAGCTCGTTCAAACCATCATCAGTCTCGGTGCTGTCACCGCAGACGCTTGCTTGGCCGACGCGGACCCTGGGCGCTGGAGCGGGCGCTTTGCAACACGAGACGAACGCTCTCGTGGCGCGTGCTTGTATGGCCGACGGATGACTCGACGATCATGAGGCCGGCGTTAAAGCGTCCCATGGTCCGCCTTGAGCAGCGCGCGCCCGGCGGAATTGAGCGCGAGCCTGACGGTCGCGCTCTTACCCGCAGGGATGGAGAAGGTCGCCGAGCCGATCGTCGTCGTCTTGAAGCGCCTCTTCTCGGCCTTCCTGTTCTTCGCTGTTGCCGCGTGCCCAGTGCCCTCCGGCACTGCGTTGGTGACGGTGAGGGTCAGCTTCCCGCTGCACGTACCCGCGCCGGCGCAGGCGAGCCTGACCGTCGCGTCGCCGTCGCGCTGTGTCGTGATGATTGTGTCTGCGAGCATCACTTCGCCGGATCCGGAGGTCACAACGGTCGTCCCAAGCGTCGGGCTGGTCGCGCCTGGGATCGTCCCTGTGGTCGTGATTGTCGGCGTAAGGAGCAACGTCGCGGGGCTCGTCACCGTCACCGACTGCGCCGAGGACGAGGAGCCTGTGAAGTTATCGTCGCCGGAGTAAGTCGCGATGATGCTGTGCGTGCCCGTAGCCGTGTAGGTCAAATGGCAGCTCGCGTCAAGTTCGCCCGCGGAAAGCGGCTGGCTCTCACACGCGCTAACAGGCGTCCCTTCGTCGAGAAACTCGACCGACCCCGATGGCCGGCTCGGTCCACCGCCACTCACGGGATACACACTCGCCGTCAGAGTGACGCTTCCGCCAGTCGTGATCGTCCCTTCAGACACGCGCAGCGTTGTGGTCGTCGGACTCGCGCCCACTTCCAGATCCTCAGTCGGAGTTACCGATCCCTGGAGATCCACACCCGGGTATGGGGTGTAGAGCGCCAAGAGGCGCACGGGGGATTCAGAGGCGGCGAACACTGTTGTGCATGTGGCGATGCCCGCCCGCGTCACTGGCGTGCGGGTGCAGTTCGGGATAGCGCCGGCGCCGCTTTTGAATTCGACGGTCCCCGATGGTGTTTCCGAACTCGCGGTGACGGTCGCGGTCAACGTCACCACCTCGTTGGTGACGGGATCGCTCGGAAGCACCGAGAGCCTCGTCGAGGACTTCGGGCCGCCGATCACTGTTCCCGTGACCGTCTTCGTTTCGCCCGTGCGGTGGTATTCGATCCGCATGTTCTGCGCAGCCTTTGTACACGCTTCCGCAAATTCGACCAGTATTTCGCTGCCTTCCGGAGCGTTGCCGAAGGTGCCTGAGAGCGTCCCGAACGCCGAGACCAGTACGTAGGTGTCGTTCGGCAGGAGTGTGGGGCACGGTTCGCCGGCTTTGGGCGGCGCCACATATACCCCAAGCGATGCGCCACCCAGTTCAACTGTGCCGGACGAATACAGATCGGACCAGTCGATTCCGACGTTCGGTCCTGAGCCGGTGATCTCGAGTTCGAGAGCGCTTTGCGCGTCGAGCTCGACGCTGTCTGCTGCGAGCGTGCCTCCTTCGTATCCATCTGTCGTCACGTCCAGTTCGCTGCCAACGCTACGCAGCGGCCCTGTCGATCCCGCACCGACGAGGAACACGTGATTGAGGTTCACGGGGTTGCGGTTCTCGGAGTTCAGTTGCTTGTCGAACAGGCCCACGACACCGTTGAAGATGCCGGGCTGGGCGGCGTTCGCTCCGTCGAAGCTAACGACCCCGATCTCGTTGTTCGCGTCGAAATAGAGTGCTCCACCCCCATTCATAGCAACATGCAGTTCACCACCGCCGTCGCCGCTCAGTTCGCCGCTGAGCAGAAGCGCGCTCTCGCCAATATGTTCCAGTCCCAGGCCGGCGATGCTCCAACTCTGCGTGGAGCCGATATCGATTCGATCTGAGATCGTGGCGAGCGTTGCTTCACTCGTCGGGGATGCCGGCGACGCGGACAGTTCTCCTTTCAGCGTGAACGGTTCTCCGGATATCTTGTAGTTCTTACCGTCGTCGATGCGCAACGATTCGACCGTGAGTTCACTCCGATTATTTTCGCTCCTATAACATTCGCCAGAGCACGAGCTGAGTGCTGGAAAGCTGAGCTCGCTGATTGTTGATCCGATGCTGGGAGCGATTCCTCCCGCCCAGTTTTCAGAGGAGGACCATGATGCATCATCGCGACTGTCACCAGCCCACGTCAGTTCGAGCGGTGGTTCGGGCTCCAGTTCGGCGTCCAGTCCGCTTCTTTCATGTCCCTGCGTGATCAACACGGGAGTGGCTTCTGAAGTAGTTGCCTTCCCGTCGTAGACTTGGCTGATATAGCTCTGATCGAAGCTGTTGAATTCAACTCGGTATTCCCCTGTTTCAAGTAGTTCAATTGCGTATTCGCCGTTTGAGTCAGTCCATGCGCATTTATATTCTCCGCCAACCAAAGGATGTGAGCAAACGTTGATGCCGGCGATCGGACGCTTGGACACCGCACTGGTCACCCTCCCCGAAATCTTGCCGCCTTCTTCGAGTTCCGTGTCAATCCCGGAGGCCCTTTTTCCCAGCGCCAGGTGTACTGGATCTCCTCTTTCACCAATGAACCGGCCGCCATAGGGCTGGCTGAAATAGTTGATCCCCGGGGCGGTGAATTGCAGGTAGTATTCTTCGCTACGATCGGCAAGGTGTGTGAGCGTGTATTCGCCGTTGGAGTTGGTTTCACCTTCTTGGCCATCGCCAGAGCCCTCTTCGTCATAGGCATGCACCCTGATTCCCGCTACAGGGGCCTTGGTGATGGAGTTGACCACCCTCCCACTGATACGACTGAATTCCTGCATTTCCTGGTTGAGGCCGGCCGCGACGCCGCCGACTGGAACCCGCACTTTGGTGGGTTCGTCCTCGAAAGTCGGGAAGACATTGTTCTTGTAATACTCGGGGGCCACGTACTTTTCGCCGAGGCCGCCCCCGTAGCCAAAGCCAAACGAGACCTGGTATTCGCCACCCGGCAGGCCTGAGATCGCGTATTCGCCCTGAGCGTTCGTCAATACGCATGCCACGGGGCCCCCGCAGACTTCGACTTCAGCGATGGGGGCTTGTGTCTCCGCGTTTGTGACTGTGCCGATGATCTGTCCGCCTTCCGGCAGCTGCGCGTCGATGTCCGACATGGTGTAGCCCACGATCGCGATCACCGTTTCCTGTTCGGCTTCGGAGTACTTGTTGTTGTAATAAGAGCGTTCGACATATCCGCTCCCGGAAGGGGCCGTGAAGTGCATATCGTATGTGCCGTCTTCAAATACAGACGCGGTGTATTCGCCTTTAGCGTCAGTGGTCGTGCAGCCCCATGGACCGCGACCGTTCAGGTTTGCGGCGCAGACCTTGACTCCGGAGATCGGCGCGCCTGTCGCAGCGGCGGTCACCTCGCCCGTGATGTACCCGTGTTCTTCTTCGGCGGCCAGGGCGCTCGAGGCAAAGCCAAGAGACAGGGCGACGGTAGCAAGCAGGAGGATGAAGCGCCTGACGAGGCCGGCCCCTGAAACCTGGGGTGCCTTGAGGGCTCGCGCGGGGATCCGCCGGTGACGCATGGAGCCTCTTACCCCCTACCCTGCTTGCTGGTTAGCTTCAGCGTATCGACGATCGACCGCTTATGAGAAACGGGGTCGCCGCCCAGCGAGGAGCGAAATGTCATGGTCGCCGTGACGGGCAGGCCCCGGCCCCGCTTGAGCCCCTGCGCGAGCGCGGTCCTTGCAGACGCGCTCGGCCTAACGGAGAACCTGAAGGCGCCCGCCGCGGTCACGACCGAGCTGCCCTTGCCAAAGACGACCCTCGCCGGGAGGCACCTACCGCTGAGCTTGAGCTTACCCGTATCGCACCTCGCCGCGGTCGCCCGGAAGGCGCCGAACTTCCTGTTCTGAAAAGTCAACAGCCAGCTGAACGTCCCCGGGCCGGCGACCGACGCCGTGAACGTGATCGCGCCCGTCCTGACGTTGACGCTTGGGTTGCCCAGCAGACTGAAGTCGCCGTTCGGCGCTGGCGTGAGCGGTGGCACATATGCGAGCGTGGGTGAGGGAAGCGCGAGCGCAGGCGTGGGGACAGGTGAGGGCGAGGATGTGACTGGTGGTGTGGACACGGGCGCGGAGGGAGGCACGACTACCGTCGCGGGGCCGACGAGAATAGACTGCCGCACTCGAGGCGCGGAGATATATTCGCCGTTGCCCGTTTGGCCGGCTTCGATCGTGCACGCCCCGGGGGCGATGAAGCTCACGGTCGAGCCTTCAAGCAAGCACACTGACGGCGTCGCTGACGAGTACGATACGGGCAGCCCCGACGAAGCCAGCGCTGAGACGGCGTAGGTTGGGCCGCCGGCGCTTGCGGAGGCCGGCGCGGTCGAGAGGAATTCGATCAGCTGCGTTTCCTTGACCACCACTGAGCGCGTGACCCGCCCGGTCGAGCCGAGGCTGTCGGTGACGGTCAGCGTCACAGAGTAGGTGCCGGCCGCCGCGTAGGTGTGAGTCGGCGCAGCGCCTTCGGCGCCGTCGCCGTCGCCGAAGCTCCAGTCGTAGCCGTTGATCGAGCCATCGGGGGCGCTCGAGCTTTCACCGCTGAAGTGGACCGGCGTACCCGCGATGGCCGGTTCGCCGAGGGGCGCCATCGCAGCGGTCGGTGGCTGGACTCCGGTGCCACGGAGAGCCACGGCCGGGGCCACCGAGGCGCCGTTGTTCGCGCCGAAGCTCAGCGCCGCTGAGCGCCAGCCAACGGCGCCGGCGGTGAACTGCACGCCGATCATGCAGGTCTGGCCGGGCTCAAGCGTTTCGCCTTCGCAGAGATCGTCACCTTCGGGAATCGCGAAGTCTGCCGCGTCGGGGCCGGTGATCTGTGCAGGCCCGCTGAAGATGAGCGGGGTGAAGGGCGCGCTGCCCGCGTTGCGCGCCTGCACCCACAGCACAGGTCCCGCTCGACCGACCGTCTGCGACCCGAAGCTCAGGCTCACGGGACCGGATATCTGGGGAGAGACGACATATACCGACACCGAGTCGCCCCCGCCGAGCAGGATGGTGCTGCCTTCGGCGGAGAACGCGAGGCTGGAGGCGCCCGGGAGCTTTTCGCCCTCCTGGGTCCAGATCCCACCCGAGCGCGTGAACACCAGCGTGACTTCATTGGCGCCGATCAGAGCGGTTTCGCCGTCCGCGGAGAGCACGATCCCAGAGCCGAACCCACCCTCGCCGGTCTCCCCGTTGCCGGTGAGCTTCGGTCCATCCTGTGTCCGGGTCGAGCCCGAGCGAGTGTAGGTCCACGCTGCCCCCATTCCTTCGTTGTCGCCTGGAGCGCCGATCAGCGCGGTAACGCCGTCCGCGGAGAGCGCGACGCTGGAGCCGAGCTCGCCTGCTCCGGTCTCCCCGCCGCCGGTGAGCTTTGCTCCCTGCTGTGTCCAGGTGGAGTCCGAGCGCGTGAAGACCCATGCCGCTCCCTGACGGCCGTTGTCGTCGGGACCGCCGATCAGCGCGGTGTCGCCGTCAGCGGACAGCGCGACGCTGGAGCCGAACCGGCTTTCTTCTGGTTCGCTCTCGTCATTTGCGACGAGCTTTTCTCCCTCCTGGGTCCAGGTCGCGCCCGCCCGTGTGAACACCCACGCCGCGCCTGCGTACCCGTAATCGTCAGGAGCTCCGATCAGCGCGGTATTGCCATCCGCCGATAGAGCGACGCTTATGCCGAACTCGCCTGTGCCGATCTCCCCGTTACCGGTGAGCTCGGGTCCCTGCTGCGTCCAGGTGGTGCCCGAGCGCGTGAACACCCATGCGGCTCCTATCCCTCCCGCGTTGCCGTAGCCGGCGACCAGAGCGGTATCGCCGTCCGCCGAGAGTGCGACGGTGTAGCCCACGTAGGCGCCGCAGTAGAAGCCGCTGCAGCTCACTTCGCTGGCGTCGAGCTTCGCTTGCTCAATCCAGGTGGATCCGGAGCGTGTGTAGACCCACGCCGATCCGCCGTAGAGCTCATCGCCCGGACCACCCACCAGCATCGTGTTGCCGTCCGCGGAGAGCGCGACGCTGTGACCGAACTGCGTGCTGATGCCCTGTTCTCCAGGCGCTGCGGTTAGCGTTTCACCTTGCTGGAGATATGTCGCAGGCGTCGCCGCGACGGACGGGAGCGTGGTCGCCCCCTGTTCGCCGGTGCTCGCCGACGCAGGCTCGATCGACAGGAATGCGCTCGGCTGTGCTCGCCTGCTCACCACGAAGGTCTGCTGCGCTTCGGGCGCGGCGGCATATTCAGCGCTGCCGGCCTGGTTGGCGTCGATCGTGCAAGTCCCCGCGCCGATAAAGCTCACGGTCGATCCCGACACCGAACACACTGAGGGCGTACCGGATGAGAACGACACATCAAGATCCGAGGACGCGGCGGCGGCCACGGCGTACGTGGGGCCACCGACGGTCGCCGCGGCCGGTGGGCTCGAAGTGAATTCGACTGACTGTGAGCGGTTGCTCACCGCGAAGAATTGCCGTGCTTCGGGTGCCGCGTTGTAGTTGGAGTCACCGGCCTGGTTGGCGTCGATCGTGCACATGCCCACACCGATGAAACTGACCGTTGTGCCCGACACTGAACACACTGACGAGGCCCCGGAAGAGAACGACACCGGCAATCCCGAGGTGGCGCGTGCCGCCACGGCATATGTGGAGCCGCCAATAGTCGCCGCGGCCGGCGGCTCGGAGGTAAACGTCATGTGCTGTGAGCCCATGCCAACGATGAACGACTGCCGTACTTCGGGCGCAGCGTCGTAGTTGGAGTTGCCGGTTTGTTCGGCTTCGATCGTGCAGGTTCCCGTTCCGATGAAACGCACCGTCGACCATTCCAGCGAGCAGACGGAGGGCGTACCGGACGAGAACGCTACCCCAAGGCCCGACGAAGCCGTGGCTTGCACCGCGTAGCTGGGACCGCCGACAGCCGGCGAACCTGGCGCGATCGAGACGAACGTCATGCGCTGCGAGCCCTTGCCCACCATGAAGGACTGCTGTGCCTCGGGCGCCGCGTTATATTCGGCGCTGCCCGCCTGGCTGGCGTCGACCGAGCACGTACCCGCACCGATGAAGCTCACGGTCGCCCCCGCCAACGAACACACCCAGGGCGTTCCCGAGGTCAATGACACCGGCAGACCGGAGGACGCCGTGGCGGCCGCCGTGTAGGTCGGCCCACCGAGGTCCGCGGAGACGGGCGCAGTTGAGCTGAATTTGATCGTCTGCGTTTTCTTGACCGGTTCGATGGGCGGCTGGAATACTCCGACTCCATCCGGGGTGCCCACGCCGGAGGGGCCGTCGTAGCCGGGGCCGGCCAGGCAGATCGCCTCGCTCTTGCAACTGCTTTGCGCCTCTTCGAGCGCCGTGCAGCCGGACAGGCCGGATTCGTAGTTGAAGGGTTTCGAACATTCGCCGTTGGACCCGGATTCGATGTCGTGCAGCGAAGCCGGTGATTTGACCCGGTTTTCGTAGAGGGTCTTGGCTGGATATTCCACGCCGCCGGATCCCCCGACGAGCGCGAACGTCGAGGCGATGAGTGGAGTGGCGAGGCTGGTGCCGCCAACCGTTCCCCAATCGATCGGCCCATATCCGCCCCCCTTCTTTTCAACGATCGTCGCGGAGTCGTAAAAGGCCACGCCGGTGTAGGGGTCGGCATCGGCGGATATGTCGGCCACGGCCCGTTTGGATTCGCAGCCGACGGCAGACCAGTTGGGTAGCTCCCGCTGCCAGGATGGGGCTTCGTAATGTTCGCTGCAGCCGCTGCCGGTGGCGCCATCGCCGTTCCACACCGTCTCCCCCGCCCATGCGCCTTCGCTGGTCAGGCTCAGGCGGGTGCCGCCCACCGCAACGACATCAGGGGAAGAGGCCGGCCAACCCACGGTACCTTTGGCATCCAGATTCTGGGACTGCCAGTTGAGATAGCCGTAGTCGCCGGACGCCGCGGTGATCACGACGCCGGGGTGGTCAAAGGCTGTACTGTCGGTGGCCGACTCGCCTCCCGACCACGAGTTTGAGATCTCGGTCGCGCCCATTTTTGCGGCGGTTTCCTCGGCCGCCTCGAGGTCTGTGTAGGAGGTTTCGTTGGCCTCCACGAGCAGGATGTGGCAGTTCTGGCAGGTGGCGTGGGCCATCTCGATGTCGAGCGATATCTCGACCGACCATCCACCTTCGGATTCGGGCAGCGAGCCGGCCTGGCCTTTCTCGTTGACCTTCGTGAAGCAGCCGTCCGCGGTGGTACATGCGGGTAGATGAAACTCTTCGTCATAGACTTTGAGGTCCGCCTCGGCAGCGGGGTCGTCGTAGGCGTCGATGAGCGCGATCGTCTGTTTTGAGGGGGCCGTCGTGGGCAACCCATATGCGCTGTGCAGGTCCTGCGGGCGCAGGCCGTAGCAGCCTTCCGCGGCGGTGGGCCGTTCGCAGACTTCCACGGCCTTGCCCGCCTTGAGCGTGAGCGGGGCTCTGCGCCTCATCCCCAGAGGGCGGGTATGGGCGCGCGCGGCGGCCGTCTCGGGCACCAGTTCGAGCGCCAAGCAGCTGGCGTGCCCGGGCGTGGGCGCCGGACACGCAGAGCGCACGGCGTAAGCGGAGGCGGGCAGCGGCGCGACGGGGAGTCCTTGGCTGCCCTGAGCGATAGCGGGTTGCGGTGAGAACCAGAGAAGCACCAGCAGCGACGAGCAGGCCATCGCGAGCAGGCAAAGCGCACGAGCAACACACACGCTCACCTCGCCAGCACCGAGCTGCTCGTCGTCTTTGCGCCCTGCACGAACAGGACGAGACTCGCGGTGACGGGATGGCGCTTGGCACGAGCGAGTCGCTGTCTCCCCGCAGCCGTGAGGCGAAGCCCGACGGTGGCGCCCTTGCCCCGCGTGAGCGAGAACGTCCCCTCAGCGAGAACAAGTGTTTCCCGACGAGTGACCGTCTTCGCTCCCTTGTGGCGCTTACTCAGGACTCGCATGGCCAACTCGGCCAACCCCCGGCATGTCGCGTCATCGCACCTCAGATGCACAGACACTGAACTCCGCGATACGACGATCCCCGACCCCACGATCGTGACGACGGGAAGCAGCGAAGATGTGGGATGGGCCGTGGTCGGCGTTGTGGAAGTGGCAGCCGGACTCGGCGTAGCGATGGGTGCGGTCGGGCTTGCCGGGATGGCGAGCCCGGTACTCGTGGCGCTCATTTCTCCCGCGGTGCTTTTCGCCGTGACCTGACAGGCGAGGCTTGATCCTTCGTCGGCGCCCTGCACCTGATAACTGCTGCCGGTTGCGCCTACGATTGGGGCACCATCACGTAGCCACTGCACGGTGAATGTTGGCGTCGGAATGCCTGTCCAGAGGCCAGTTGCACACGATAGCGTTTCCCCGACAGCCGGGGTCCCGAAGATCGCCGGGGCCTTGGTGTTGACCGGTGGCACCAAAGCACTCGTTCCCATTGCAGCATCGATGGGGGCCGTCGTACTGCCAGGCGTGACGGTCACGGCCTGCGCTTCGGGGAACGAGAACTTGTCGTCGTAGTACTGGATGACATAGCCTTTCCCCGCGTCGAACCCGACCTCGTATTTTCCGCCTGGCAGTCCTGAGATCGTGTATTCACCGCTCGCGTCAGTCAGCGCACAGCCCACGCTTTCCGTGACCGACTGCAGCACGCAGACGAGAACGTCCTTCATGGCCGCGTTCGTCGAAGCGTCCGTCACCTTCCCTTCGATCCGCCCTCCCTGCTCAAGCTGCGCACCGATGTTCGGCGTCGTGCTCCCCTCGGCCACCGGCACGGTGTTCGCCGCCGACGCCTTCCGCTCGCCGTCGTAGTATTGGGTGACGTAATCGAGGCTCGGCGGGGACAGGAACTCAACATCGTAATCGCCGCCGCCAAGTGCTGAGATGGTGTATCCGCCCTGTGCGTCCGTCAAAGCGCACCCGAAGCTTTCGCTGCCGGTCGAGAACGCACAGACTTCGATGCCTGCGATCGCGGTCGAGGTCGAGGGGTCCGTCACCTTGCCGGCGATCCGACCGCCTTCCTCGAGCTGCGCGTCTATTCCCGTGTCCGCGCTGCTAGCGCTCACCGAGACCGGGGTGGCGTTGGCGATAGTCGCCGATGCCCTGTAGTACTGGGTCACATAGTTGAGACTGCTCTCGAACGGCGACAGGAATTCGACGATGTATTCGCCACTTGGCAATCCCGAGATGGCATATTCGCCCAGCGCATTGGTTTCGGCACATTCGCCCAAGAGACCTCCCGGGCTTTTGCCGCCAACTTCATACGCGCAGACCCCGATGCCTTTAATCCCATTTTTCGTTGAAGCGTCTGTCACCTGCCCCGCGATACCCTGGCCGGTGAGCTGCACCCGTTCTTCGAGCTCCGCATCGACTCCCGAAGTCAGTCGTTCGGCCGCGACCGTTACAGCGGTTGTTTCGGAGATCGAGTACACGCCCCTGTAGTATTGAGTGATGTAGTTGGATGTACTCTTGTTGGATGCTGAGAATTCAACGTTGTACTTGCCGCTCGCCAGCCCCGAGATGGTGTATTCGCCGCTTGCGTTGGTGAGCGCGCAGCGTTCGCCGAAACCGCCGCCGTCCGCCTCGCTCGCACAGACTTCGATTCCTGCAAGCTTTTTAGCTCCCTCGGCGCTCGTCACTTCACCACTGATCTGGCCCCCCACTTCGAGCTTCGCATCGATTTCCGGCGTGGTGTCCCCGGCCGTGACCGGTACCGGCTTCGCTTCGGACAACGAGGACTTGCTTTCGTAATACTGGGAGATGTCGTTGAGCGTGCTCTTGCTGGGAGGCGAGAATTCGACGGCGTATTCTCCGCCGGCGAGCCCCGAGATCATGTATTCGCCGTTGGCCTTGGTCTGCGCGCACCGCCCGCGGAAGGCCCCATTACGTGTATACGCGCAGACGCTGACGCCTTCGAGCGACGCTCCCCCGGAGGCACTCGTCACCTTGCCGGCGATCTGGCCGGTTTCTCCATGGAGCTCCGCCATGCTGAAAACATCGCCGCCCGCAATCGAGGTGACCCCGCTCAATCCGCTCACCGCTACCGGTACGTCGATGCCCGGCACGGCAGTGCCACTGCCGACCTGCCCACTGAAGTCTTCGCCCCAGCCCATAACGGTTTCATTGGCAAGCAGCGCGAGGCTCTGGCCATAGCCCGTCGCGATGGCCGTAGCTTCGCTCAGTCCGCTCACGGGAACAGGGATTGTACTGCAGGTCAAGGGCCCACAGATTTCCGGGCCGTTGGTCGCGCCATCACCGCTACCGGAGCCAACCCCCAGTTGCCCCCAGTCGTTATCGCCCCATGCCATCACCATGCCGCTCTTCAGCAAGGCCAGGTTGTGGTCGGCGCCATCCGCGATGGCCACAACTTCCCTGAGTCCACTCACCCGAACCGGCACATCGCTGTAGTCGGTGGTGCCATCGCCCAGTTCGCCATAATAGTTCTCACCCCAGGCCATGACCGTGCCATTCTTCAGCAGCGCCAGGCTGTGGCCACCATCGGCCGCGATGGCGGTGACTTCACTCAACCCGCTCACCTGCACCGGAATGTAGCTGCTCACGACCCCGCCGGAGCCCCAGGTCATCACCGTTCCGTTCTCAAGCAGGGCCAGGCCATAACTTCCACCAGTTGCGATGGCTGTGACTTCGCTAAGTCTGAACACCTGGACCGGAGTGGGAGTGTCTTCATTGGCGGTGCCGTCGCCCAACTGACCGTTGCCGTTTTCGCCCCAGTCCATTACAGTGCCGTTGCTCAGCAGCGCCATGCTGATCCCATAGGACGCAGCGACGGCCGTCACCCCGCTCAGCCCGGGCACCCGCACCGGCACGTCGCTTTGTTCGTAACTGCCATTGCCCAACTGCCCATCCCCGTTTCTACCCCAGGCCATGACCGTGCCGTTGCTCAGCAGCGCCAAACCCTGGCTCCCGCCGGCCAAATCCTTGACCCCGCTCAGCCCGCTCACAAGCACCGGTGTCCTGCTGCAGTAGCCCTCGGGACATGATTCCGGGCCCGGGAAACTGCCGTTGCCGAGCTGCCCGTCGCCGTTTTCGCCCCACGTCACAACACTGGACGCCGCCGACGCGCTCGCCACCCCCGACAAGCTCACCGTCAACGCAACGAGCACACCCAGCACACGAGCAGCCCGTAGATCAGGCCACGTAGCATCGAATGGATTGCGGCTCAGCCGCCTCCAGGCCCCCGACCGGGCGCCTCCCCGCAATCGAACGATCATGTCGGAAGGATACCGGATGCCTGACTTTGGCTTGATCTGCGCCTGGTTGGTGGAGTCGGCGGTCGACGACGATCGCGACCATCTCGGCCGCTGAAAAGTGCACCGCCGACGACTGCGGCAGCCGCCGGTCTGCGGACCGCGCAGCACGAGCGGGCTGTCCTCGGACCGCGAGATGCGCTCCTCGAGGCTGACGCAGCCACGCGGGGGGGTGATCTCGAGGAGCCTCTGAAAGCGGTTCAGGCCACGTGAGCGAGCTGCTTGACGAGATCCTCGTGCTCGTCAGCCAGCGGAGAGGCGCCGAGTGAGAGCAGCATGGCGGAGTGTCCGAGGGCGGCGAGCGCCTCAGGTGTGTTGAGCGGCAGCATCTGCTCGCCGGTGGCGATGTAGAGCCCGGTCGGTCCGTCGTAGTCGCTGAACTCGTCGTTCAAGGCCTTCTTGGTCATGTCCCCATCCTATCGGCGCCTTGTGAGGATGCGCGGATGGTTCGCTCGAAGAGTTCCGCGAGGGCGTCGTAGCCGTGGTGTCGGCCTCCAGGGCGCAGTCCTTGACCCAGCGCCCACTGCTGCTCGTCGTGGTCGGGCAAAGCAACGCCCGTCGCACCGAGTCGGATGAGGGCGTACTGAAGCGCCACATACGCCGTGCGCCCATTGCCATCGAAGAACGGATGGGTAGGCAACAGCTTGGCGTAGAACGCCGCGGCCGGAAGGGTGGCCTCTCGCAGCCTTCGCCGACGGCCTTCCCGGTGGGCGTCTTCCCGCTCCACGATGGCGTGCTGCAGTCCAGCGAACGCTCGTCTCAGGCGAACTTGGACATTGCGTCCCTTGCAGCTGACCACCGTCAACAGCTCCGGCGCCTGCCAGCTGCCCCAGACGACGCCGTATTGACCCTGCTCGTCACCGCGTCGAACCCGCCCGGCTTGCTCTGGAAACCAGGTCTTGAAGATGAGCCGATGCCATCGGCTGATGTCCTGCGGCGCGGCGTTATATCCGCGGATCGCTTCGACGGCTGCGTCAGCGGCGATGACCGCGACCTGCTCAGTGACGGCTCGCCACGTCTCCTCCGGAGTCATCCCAGCGGCGCGGTACCGGATCGTCGTGGAAGACAGCGAACGTTGCACGCGCCGCCGTGGCGGCGACCTCCGCGAACTCGTCCTCCACTGGAGTTCGGGGGCGAGGTGTCTTCCGACGTGCTGGTGTCATCGCTCGAAGATACCCAGAGCACAGGATCTTGCTGGGGCGCCATCTCAGGAGACTCCTGCGACCATTTTGCGACCACGAGCCCCAGGAGACAGGGCGCGAGAGACCGCAAGGAGACGCAGAGAGATGCGGCTGGCTATTCCCGCTACGCCCGAACACACTGAGATTGACCGCGAGAAACCGCGAGAAGCAGAGGCTGGAGAGGTGCGCCTGGGGGGAATCGAACCCCCGACCTGCGGCTTGAAAGAACCCCCCGGCAGTGTCGCGCAGTGTCGCGGAGTCCGTCGATTGGCTCTATTGCTGGAGATTCGCCTCCAGCTCGTGTGCCGTTGTGGCGTCGAATGGCGTGGGGCTCCTTACCACCCCCTTACCACCCTGGATGCTCAGCGGCTCGCCGAGGTCGCCGTCGAGCAGGTGGACGTAGCGCGCGAGCGTGAACGCCGCGGAGTGGTGGCCGAGCCACCGCTGCACCTGTACCGCGTTGCGGCCCTCGGCGAACAGCATCGTCGCGCAGGTGTGGCGGAAGGCGTGGAATCCGAGCCACGGCAGGCACGCCTCCCCACGGATCGGTTTCAGCACCCGGCGGCGCAGGTTCTCCGCGTCCAGACACGCCCCGTTCGACGCCGGGAACACGGGGTCCTCCGCGCCGGGCCAGTCCGTCGCCTCGTGGCGGTCGCGGAACGCCAGGACCAGCGCATGATCCAGCGGGACCTCCCGGCGACCGTAGCGGCTCTTGGGCGGTCCCATGTGGCCCTTCACGAGCGCCCGGCGGACCTTGACGTGCGGACAGGAGCCGTCGAGCTGTAGGTGGCGCCACTGGACCGCCACCGCCTCGCTGATCCGCAAGCCAGTTGCGGCCAGGAACCAGAAGAACACCAGCCAGTGCTCCGGGCACAAGCCGAGGAAGGTTGCCAACTCCTCGCGGCTCATCGCGTGGACCTCCTCGTCCTCGGTGTCCTCGGCGGTCGGCCGGTGCGGTAGGTCCACGTCCCGCGCGGGGTTGGAGCGGATCAGGCCCTCCCGTACAGCGGTCGCCAGGCACGCCCGCAGCGGCTTGATGATGTTGCGGATCGTGCCGTCGGAGAGCGCTCTGCCCTGCTTGGCGGGGTCGCACAGCCACGCGACGAACCCGGCGACCTTCGACGGGTTGACCTCCGTCAGTCGCACACCAGCGGGGAAGAACCGGAACACATACTGTTCGAGCTGGCGCCGGTATTCCTCGCGGGTGTGGTCGCGGAACCCGCGCCGGCCGCGGCCCTGGTAGCGGTCCACCCACTCGCGGGCGTACTCGTGCAGCATGACCCGGGAGCGCTCCTCGAACTCGCCGCGGGCTATGTCAGCCGTGCGGGCTGCCTTCGCGCGCCGTGCCTCATCCAACGTGCGGGCGCTCTCCCATCGCTGCCTGCCTTCCACTTCGTATTGAAAGCAGTAACGGTTCCCGCGCTTGTAGATGCCCGGGGTCCTCGTCTTCTCGCGTCGAGCAGCCATCAGGTTCGTCTCCTTTCGCTGTGCTGGACAGGGATTACGGTGCTCACGACGACATGGCTTCGATCGCTGCGTCGAGGTGCGAGCGCTTGAACAGCAGCCTGCGCCCGTCGCGGCGCGGCGTGAGGCGCCGCTGGCCCACCAAGTCGTAGATGCGGCTCGTCGGACAAGCAAGGTGCTCTGCGGCCTGCTCCACGCCGATCCACGGCTCGGACGGACTGACCCCCGAAAGGTTGTCGGCGAGCAGGTCGGCGACACGCTCGGCGATGGCCTGCACGAACGCATCGGGGACTTGCAGCTCCAAGGCACCCGCGCTCATGCTCGCCTGTCTCCGAGAACTCGCATCGACTCTCTGTATGGAAGCCGGGCAACAGCCTCGCCACACAAGCGAATCTGCCGCGAGCGCCACCCTCAGCGCAGCGACTCGCCCACGGCGCGACCCGCAGCGAATGAAGAGGTTCACGTATCGATGAGCGACGAATCACGGCTTCCTCCAAAGGGTTTGGGCTCCTTTGAGCCAGTTGGGCACCTGCCCAACTGAGTGCGGCCTTTGCAGGTCGTGGAGGAGCTGTCAAGCAAGTTCGCAAGTGACGGCAGTGCCCCGCCGCAGGCGGGGACTTGAACTTGCTTTACAGCGGGGGAACGACCTGCTACCCCATCCCGGCGCGCCGCCGCCGGCTAACGTGCACCAGCGAACAAGGAAACACCCACGATTCGCAACACCCTGACGCTCCCAATGAGCCGTCAGCCGACCTCGATGACAGCCGACTTGCCCGCCCGACCAGCTCCTGCGACTCCAACACCGGCTCCAGCCCACCGACCGCCATCCCCCACGTAACGCCATCCCCTCGACGCCCCAACCGGCCCCTCAGCCCGCCACCAAACACACCCGTGCCGACGACCCACGTCCCTCCTCCCCTCCGACCTCCACCGACCGATGCCTCCCAGCCCTCCTTGTCGTTGTTCTCCACTTCCACCCTGCTGCCCGCTCGCTCCCCTCCCACGCTCTGCGCCTGGCCCCACCAAAACATCTGTGATGTGGTGGGTCGAGGAAGGGGGTCCCCGGGTTGGAGCAAAGCGGAGAGGCGGGGACCCCCTTCCTCAATGCCAGGCGCAGAGCCAAATCTCGTCCGCGAGCGGGCAGCAGGGTGTCCGTCTCGGGTGTTCGCCTTATAGACGTACACCCAAACGAACACCCAGACGAACACCCCCGCACCCGAAGCGGACACTCGAGACGGACACCGGCCAGGATCAGACAGAACGGACCCACTACGCAGCCGCTCGTTCCCGTTCGCGGAGGTAGGTGGCCCGCCGCCGGCAGCGATCCGAGCAGAACCGCGGCAACGGGCCGCGCGTACCGCGCTCTGGCGGTATCTCCCCGCCGCAGTGCTCGCACGCCCGCTCGGGCAACGGCTCCCCGCCGGGCATCACAAGCACGGCCAACGCTTGCTCCGGCCTCGTGGCAGGCCGGCGCTCCCACCCTGCGCGCCACGCCTCGACCATGCCCGAGAGCACTTCCAACCATTCCGCACGCTCCCACTGGGCAGCGTTCACCGCGGCCTCAAGCGCGCCCGGCCATGCCTGGGCGAAGCTCACGCCGGCCCGGCGGGCGGCGGCGAGCTGTTCTCTCAGCTCGACGGGAGGGAGCCTCACCATACGGTCACGGCGGCGAGTGTGAGCACGGAGACGAAGGGCTTCGCTCGCCGCTGTAGCGGTTCGGACTGCAACGCTGGCCACTCCTCAGCCCTCGCCGTCGGTGGGAAGCCGCCCGAAGTGCTGCTCGAACTCCTCGGGAGTCAGCATGCGCTCCCTGCGGCGAGCGTCAAGCAACGTCGCGGGCGATACGCAGCCCTGCTTGCCGCCTATCGCCGCGAGCAGCTTCTCCAGCAGTGCCCGGTCGCCCGCGGCCCTCGCCTGTAGCCCGTCCGGGATATCCGGGTCCTCGGCCCGTCCGATCTGGCTGTCGCGCTCGCTGCGCAAGGCGCGCACCAGCGCCTCGCCGCGCTCGCGTACATCGAGGTAGATCGTCACTAGCCGGGGCGTCTCGACGTTCTCCCAGCCAACACAGTCCAGCAGCGCCCGCGTAGCGTCCTGACGCTTCAACGGCTCCGCGTACCACGCGGCCCGTTCGTCGTAGCCCTTGCGTCCGATCGCGTCGTGGATATCCCCCGCCGCGTCGCCCAGCTCGCCGAGCAAGCCCACACGCACGAGCGCCACCGCCTCCGCGGGGATCGTGACCATGACCAAGCAGCCCTCCTCTACGCCCGCCGCCCTCATAAACGACGCGAGCCGCCCAATGTTCAACCGTGCACGCGCAGCATCGCGGCGATCATCCGAGCCGACCGCGCGCTGCCTCTCGAACTCCTTCCGCTCCCGGAACGCCGCCACGAGCGGCCCGTAGCACCCCGTGACCGCGAACTCACGCGCGACCATCTCGCACAGAAGATCCACGAGCCCCGGGATGCGGACCCTGCTCCCGCCGGGCATCAGATCGACACCAGCTCAAGCGCGTCCATGCGACGGGCACACCGCGACGCTTCGACGTTCTCCCCGTCGAGGATCACGACGCCCTCGGCCTCCAGCCGCGTGAGCGCTTCGTTGACGGTCAGCGGGTCAAAATCGAAGACCTCGGCCTCAAGCTCCGCTCGTGTCCAGCGCTCCGGGTGGTCATCGCGGAGCACCTGTAGAACGATCGCGCGTTCGACCTGCACCTCATCCTTCCAGTCCCGCTGCTCCTGCTGCTCATCGGTCATCTTCGGTTCCTCCAGATGTTGTGTTGGAGGCCCCGGGAGTCGGCTCTTGGCGAGCGAGGCACCCTGCCCTTCTCGGTAGGGTGTCCGGCGTGCCGGGAGTTTGCGCTTCCGGTGCCACGGCGCCCGGGTGATCCACTCACCGCGGGCGCCAACTTGTATGTTCAGTTCCGCCAGCCTAGCGTAACACGTCAAACTTGACAAGTCCTAGTGAGGCGTCCGTCCTCACCGCCGACATGCCCGACTCCACCCAAGACCGCCTTATCCTCGGCCAAGCCCTGCGCGTGCTCCGTGGACGAAGCGGGCTCACGCAGAAGGAGCTGGCCGAGCGAGCAGGCACGAGCGAGGCGTACATTTCCCATGCCGAGACAGGACGACTCGATGTTCGTTGGCATACTCTCCGGCGGCTCCTACGGGCTCTCGGTGCCAACATGCGCCAGTTCGGTGACGCGATCGACCGTGCCGACGGCGAGGACTAATCCGCAGACTTCATCGCAGCGCGGCCCGGCGCTACTGGATTAGGTGGCGGCCCGGGTGTCCGCCCGGGCCGCCGAGAGCATCGTCAGACGCGAAGCGCGGCAGGGCGCAGCGCACGGAGGATGCTCTCAGACACGCCGGACTACCTGTCCGATCCTCCAGCCATCATGTCAATGACTACCCAACAAATCGTCCTGTGTCCGCAGGCCATCTGAACGAAGAAAGAGAGCATCTATGTCCAGAGTCTCCCCGTACCACACGACCAGCCTTGAGTACGGACCCGAGCACCGCAACGTCTACCACAACGACGGCAACTGCCCAGCCGGAAAGCAGATCAAGCCCGAGCACCGAGCTTCAGGGACGGCAGATCGCCCACTGTGCAAGGACTGCAAATAGTCGGGGCACCGAACGCCATGACCTGCCAATAAGACAGAGTTCGGCCCCTGGCAGTGGCGCCGAAACCGCGATGGCGAGGGCACGGAAGCCCTTGCTGCGCTCCCCGTAGGCTCGGATGCGCTACAACCCGTCTCCGAATAGGAGCGATGCTCGTCTCCCCTCGTACAGCCGCGCTCCCTCATTGACCAACGCCAATCGCATCTCGCAGTAGAGCCTCCAGTACGCCTGCCACAGATCGTCGTCATGCGGCAGCAGTTCGACCTTAAGACCCATTTCCACGGCACGATCGGCGTCGATCACAGCCCCGTGGGAGAGATGCTTCTTCACGTTGTTCAGGTCTTCTGCGACCTGTTTGGCTTTCCCGGGATCGTCGCTGAGCATGTACCTCGCCAGGAACTTCTCCGCGAACTGTTCCGAACGGAGAAGTGCCTTGCGACAAAAGTCGATGAGTGCCGGGTCGAGCTTGTCAAGAAGTGGGAAGTATGCAGCCGACAGCTCTTTCTCGGAAGCCTTGACGATCTCCTCCAAGCCATCGAGGAACGATTGTGCCGGACGCCTCATCGGCTCCCCGCTGACGGTGGTGATCGTTACCTGGGGGTCGATCGGCCCAAGCTCGGACGGCTCGCCCATGACGATCGTGTCAGCCGCGATTGCGATGAGCGTGCCCGCACTCTTGGCGCTATCCGGCACGATGACACGGAAGGAACCGCTGCCCACACGCTTGCGGCAGAGCAGCACAATGCGCTCTGCTTGGTCAACGTCTCCCCCGGGCGTGTGCAGGAGGAGGTCCAAGTTGCTCCCCGGCTCAACATCGTGCAGAACATCTACGAAGGGAGGAATGTCGAGCGTCGAGATCGCCGTCATGTACCCCGCCACGAAGGCGATCAGCCGCCTACCAGTGCGCTCCTCGATGGCTCGAATCTGCGCCTGACGGGTATAGCGCGCCCCTTGGAGAGCATGATAGAGCGGCGTCTGCGGAGGGGCCGAGATGCCATCCGGCTCCGCCCCTGTGGTTTCGTCAGCCACGCAGCTCTCGGTGGGCGCCTTGGCGCGCTGGCCGTGCGGCCACATCAGCGCCTGTCAAGCGTTTTGCGTCATACGCGCTACGTCGATCTCGATACTGATTCAGCCGGTCCTGAAGGGTTGGATGCTCGCGCTCCAATCCAGCCACGGTGTCCTCAAGATCCTTCTGTCTGATCGGCTTGCTTGACATCGTTCCCATGTATCCCAGCTTACAGTCTCGCCGCACAGTCGCACGACCACGATGCAAGTTTAGATTCCCCGGCAGACGACAAGCTCCTGCACCAGCTCATGCTCTCTCCGTCCACCCTACCTCAGCCTGCGTCGCCACACGGAAGAGTCGTTCGCCATCGCGCTGGAGCGATCGGCCGTCTTCCCACAGGGACCCATAGCGGCGGCGCGCGAGTATCGGCGCGGAGCGTCCACGGCCGGACAGCCGGAAGACGGAGGCCATGCCATCCAAGAAACCCGCACGGCTGGTCGCCGCGACGCGCACCCGGTGGCCCGGATGCCGAGAAACCTTGATGCTCATGGACAGAAGGCTAATGCTCGCCGCGACGCCGTGTCGAGGGCCGCACGATGCCGCCCAGCGCGGCCCTTCCGCTCGGCGCCTTACCACTTTCCTTACCACCCCCACCGTTCCCGGCCCTCCCCGCCGGGTCGTGGGCACAAAAAAGCCCCGCGTGAGCAGGGCCTTTCTGAAGTGCGCCTGGGGGGAATCGAACCCCCGACCTGCGGCTTGAAAGGCCGCTGCTCTTTGGCACCCCGTAGGTTGCCGTTGACCACTGAGCTACAGGCGCATGAGTGTGTGGACCGCGGATTGTAGTTGGATGGGCAGCTGCCGTGTGGCCGGGTGTCGGCGGCGCTCAGTGGCCGTCGCGCTCACCGCTCAGCCCTCGACCGCGGCGTACACCTCGTCGAGCAGCTTGGCGCGATTGGAGAGCTGGAAGCTGTCGGCGAGGTAGCGATCGGTCTGCTCGCGGGGCTCGCCGCTGAGCGCCATGTTCAGCGCCACGAGCCGCGCGCCGTCGAGATCCTCGCCCCTATGCTCGCCTGCACCCGCCGCAACCGGTGCGGGCGGCACCGCCTGGCGCTCCTCCTCGGCCACGGGAACCGGTGACATGGACTCGGACAGCTCCTCAACCGCGGGAACCGACCCCGGCGACACGGCCTCGGGCAGCTCCTCAACCGCGGGAACCGAGGTCGGCGGCGATGTCTCGCGCTCCTCCTCCACCTCGGGAGCGGGCTGGGGTAGGTCGTCCTGCGATGTGTCCTCGTGCGATGCGTCCTCACGCGACGCGTCCCCCTGCGACGCGCCCTCCGAACGGAGGCTCTGCGCAAGCGCGGCCACATCGCCATCCAGCGACTGCACCTGTGCCAGCAGCGCCGCGGCGGCGCGCGCGAGTGTCTCCACGTGTGCGCGCGCACGCTCCAGCTCGCCTGCCGCCTCCTCGCGGGTGCGCTGCGCGTCCCGCTGCGCTTCGCGCTCGATCTCCGCGGCGGTGGTTTGCGCCGCCTCGAGGATGCCCTGCACCCGGGTGGCCGCCGCCGAGCCGAGTGAGGGCTCGGTGGCGGCGCTCGCCGCCCGCTGGGAGAGCTCCTGCGCCGCTGCCGCCAGCGCCTGTAGATGGGCACCCACGGCAGCCGGGTCGTATCCCCGCCGGACGAGGGGAAAGTCGCTCCGTTCGATGCTCTGGCGATCCAGCTGCACGGGTGCGAGCAAGCCTACGCCAACTCCTCGGCGGGCGCCTCCAGCTCCTGGGCCTCGCGCAGATCTCGCCGCAGCTCGCGGATCTCGTCGCGCAGCTGGGCGGCGTACTCGAAGCGCAGCTCCTCAGCGGCGGCGAGCATCTCCTCCTCGAGTTCCACCGCGAGGCGCTCGAGCTCGTGCGTGGGCATCTCCTTCGCCTTGGCCTTTCCACGTGCGCCGCTGCGCCGCTGACGGCGCCCGCGGGGCACCTTGGAGTCGCCCTGCAGGAACTCCGCAATGTCGGAGACCCCCTTGACGATCGAGGCCGCGGTGATCCCGTGCTCCTCGTTATATGCCACCTGGATTTCGCGGCGACGATCGGTCTCCTCGATCGCCGCGCGCATCGCGCGGGTCTCCTTGTCGGCGTACATCAGCACCACGCCGTTGACGTTGCGCGCGGCGCGCCCGATCGTCTGAATCAGCGAAGTCTCCCCGCGCAGGAAGCCCTCCTTGTCGGCGTCGAGGATTGCCACCAGCGACACCTCGGGCAGGTCGAGGCCCTCGCGCAGCAGGTTGACACCCACCAGCACGTCGTACTCGCCGAGGCGCAGGTCGCGGATGATCTGGATGCGCTCCAGCGTGTCGATCTCCGAGTGCAGGTAGCGCACGCGGAAGCCCATCTCGAGCAGGTACTGCGTGAGGTCCTCGCTCATCTTCTTCGTGAGCGTCGTGACCAACACCCGCTCCTGGAGCTCCACGCGCGCGCGGATCTCGTTCATCAGATCGTCGATCTGGTTGCGCGTCGCGCGCACCTGCACATCCGGGTCGACGATCCCCGTGGGGCGCACGATTTGCTCCACGATCCGCCCCGAGCGCGTGCGCTCGAACTCGCCCGGGGTCGCCGACACGAACAGCAGCTGCGGGGTGATCGCGAGGAACTCCTCGAAGCGCTGCGGGCGGTTGTCCATCGCGCTGGGGAGCCGGAAGCCGTAGTCCACGAGCGTCTGCTTGCGCGAGCGATCGCCCTCGTACATCCCCCCCAACTGCGGCACGGTTTGGTGGGACTCGTCGATGAAGCACACGAAGTCCTTCGGGAAGTAGTCGATCAGGCAGTACGGCCGGTCGCCCGGGCCGCGCCCGTCGAGAATCCGCGAGTAGTTCTCGATCCCCGAGCAGAAGCCCATCTCGCGCAGCATCTCCATGTCGTACTGCGTGCGCTGGCGCAGACGGTGGCTCTCGAGCAGCTTGCCTTCGCTCTCCAGCTGCGCGCAGCGCTCGTTCAGCTCGGCGCCGATGTCGGCGACCGCCTTCTCGACCGAGCCCTCCCTGACGTTGTAGTGCGTCGCCGGCCAGATCGCCACGTGCTCGATGTCGTCCTCGATCAGCTCGCCGGTGAGCGGGTCGAAGTGCTGCAGGCGCTCGACCTCGTCGCCGAACAGCGTCGCCCGGTAGGCGGTCTCTGCGTAGGCGGGAAAGATCTCGAGCGTCTCCCCCCGCACCCGAAACGTGCCCCGCGCGAGCACGGTGTCGTTGCGCGTGTACTGGATCGACACCAGTTTGCGCAGCAGTCCGTCGCGGTCGATCTCCTCGCCGCGGCGCAGGATCTGCATGTTCATCTCGTATACCTCGGGCGAGCCCAGGCCGTAGATGCACGACACCGACGCCACCACGATCACGTCGCGCCGCGCGAACACCGCCGCGGTGGCGGCGTGGCGCAGGCGGTCCACCTCCTGGTTGATCGCCGAGTCCTTCTCGATGTACAGGTCGCGGCTGGGGACGTACGCCTCGGGCTGGTAGTAGTCGTAATAGGAGACGAAGTACTCGACCGCGTTGTCGGGGAAGAACGTGCGGAACTCGTTGCACAGCTGCGCCGCCAGCGTCTTGTTGTGCGCGATCACCAATGCAGGGCGCTGCACCGCCTCGATCACGCCCGCCATCGTCATCGTCTTGCCGGTGCCCGTCGCCCCCAGCAGCGTCTGGAAGCGCTCGCCCTGCTCGACGCCCTCGGCGAGTGATGCGATCGCCTTGGGCTGGTCGGCGGTGGGCGTGAAGACTGAGTCGAGGCGGAAGGGAGGCATACGCGGGCGGTGGCCTCTACAGTAGCCAGCCCGGCCGTCGGCGCGAGTTCAACCGAGCAGCACGGGCAGCGGCAGGCTGTAGGTGGCGAACGCGCGCTTGGAGTCGGGCTTCACGGCGACGCTGCTCGTGAGCCGGTAGATGCCCGCCCTGACGGCCGCGGGCACCGCAAAGCTCACGCGGAAGCGGCCCCCGGCCGGCGGTTTGAAGCGCTTGACGATCGTGGTCTTGCCGCATTCGAGCTGCTGCTGCACGGCCACGCTCGCCACGGGTGTGGCCAGCGGCGGCACCACCTGTCCAACCAGCGTCACCGTCCCAGCCGAGAACTTCGGCGGTTCGAGCTCCAGGCGCCGGGTGAGCTTCAGATCGAGCGAGCGCTGGCTGCCCGACTCGGCCATGTAACGCGCGCTATTGCTGTCGCGAATGCGCGCGGGAGGCAGCGGGGCCGTGGTCGAGAACTGGCCGTCCGCCGCAACGGTCGCCGTCGCAACCTGCTCGCGGCCGTCGAAGACGATCTTCACCCGCTTGCCCTCCAGGCTCTTGGCCGCGCTGCCTTCCAGCGCCACGTGGCCGCCGTGGATGAGCACGTCGTTGAGCACCAGCGCGCGTTTGCTGCAACCGAGCCGCAGTTCTTCGACGGCCTGCGGCGTCGTGGCGATTCCGGGCGTGCTCGCCGAGTTGCCCTGCGAGCTCGACGTGCTGCCGGAAGAACTGCTCGACGTGCCGCCCGAGCCCCCACTCCCGTTGTTGCTCGGGCCTTTGCTTTCGGGTTCTTTTTTTGGTTCGGGTTCCGGTTCGGGTTCGCCGCTCGATTCCGGCGTTCGCCCGAACACCCACGTCGCACCCACCTCACCGTTGTCGCCGGCACCGCCCACCAGCGCCGTGGCGCCATCACCGGACAGCGCGACGCTGGACCCCTGGGTCGAGAACCCTCCCACGGAGCCGCTGCCCACCAGTTTCTCCTGTTCAGCCCACGTGGAGCCCGAGCGTACGAACGCCCATGCCGCTCCCACGCTGACGTCGTCGTGGTAACCGCCGATCAGTGCCGTGTTGCCGTCTTCGGAGAGCGAGACGCTATGGCCCTGCTGCGCTTCTTTCGCGGTCGCGTCTTCGCCGAGCAGCGCCCCACCCTGCTCGCTCCAGGATGCGCCCGAGCGCGTGAAGACCCAGGTCGCCCCCGTTGCTTCGTTCTCGCCCGGCCCGCCGACCAGGGCGGTGCTGCCGTCCGCGGACAGCGCCACGCTCTGCCCCTGGCCGGTTTTTTCGCCGGCGCCCGTGCCCGCCGGCAGTTTGGCCTGTTCTTTCCAAATAGAGCCGGAGCGGGTGAACACCCACGCCGCCCCCTTTTCTTTTTCCGCGAAGGAGCCGCCGATCAGCGCGGTTTCACCATCACCGGACAGCGCGACGCTCGTGCCCTCCTCGATGGTCGGTTCAGGACCGTGGGCGCCGACGAGTTTTTCCCCCTGCTGAGTCCAAGTCGTGCCCGTGCGCGTGAACGCCCACGCTCCGCCGATGCCGTTGCTGTCGGTGTACCCGCCGACCAGCGCCGTGCTGCCGTCCGACGACAGCGACACGCTCTCACCCTGCCCCGCTTTCGTGGTCCCGCCGGCACCGACAAGCTTGGCCTGTTCTTTCCATTCGGTGCCCGTGCGCGTGAACACCCACACCGCACCTCTGAATTCTTCCCCGCTGCCTTCATCCTGGGGACCACCGACGATCGCGGTGTTGCCATCGGCGGACAGCGCGACGCTGAATCCCTGGTGGGCCAGTTTGCTCCCTTTGCTGCCAACGAGTTTTGCCTGTTGCGTCCAGGACAAGCGTAGAGCAAACCGGCGCGTGCGACAGCTACCCCAGCCCCAGCTGGGCGGCATACGTGGCCCGGTAGGCCCGCTGCGCGTTCAGAACCCGGCGCACGTATTCGCGCGTCTGCGCGAACGGGATCGCTTCGACGGTCAGTTCCCTGCCTTCCGCCCGCGCGTGCGCCACCCATTCGTCGACGTTGGTCATACCCGCGTTGTACGCGGCAACCGCCAGCATCTCGCTGCCCCCGTAGTGGTTGAGCAGATAGCGCAGGTAGTAGCTCCCATACGCGATGTTGACCGAGGGCGTCGCGAGATCGCCGGTTTGGAAGCTCACCCCGCCCGACAGATGGGCGAGGAACAGCGCCGTGCTGGGGAGGATCTGCATCAGGCCCTGCGCGCCGGCGGAGGAGGGGCGCGGATCGAACTTGGTCTCCGCGTAGATGACCGCCGCGATCAGCGCGGGGTCGAGGTGCTTTTCGGAGGCCTGCTGGCGGATCACGCTCGCGTCCTGCAGCGGCAGCGCCAGTTCGCGCACCGCGTGCTCGAGACGCGGGGCGAGCACCACGATCAGCCCGATCGCCACTGTCAGCACCACGAGCGTGCTCAGCAGCCGCCGCCCTCTCGAACCCCGCCCGCCCGAGCCGTGCTGACGCTGGCCGATCTCCGATCGGTCGCCTCGCGCGGGCAGGCGCCGCGCATACAGCTCGTGAGTTTGGGTGTTCACCCCTTCAGCTTGCCAAGTATCTCCGACAGCTTCTCCGCCAACTGCGCTTCGCTGCCATCATTGCAAACCGTGAAGCTGGCGCGCGCGGCCTTCTGCTCCTGCGAGAGCTGACGCGCGGCGCGCTCCTGCAGCAGCTCGTGGCCCCGGCCCGCCGCGCGCTCGCGGCGCAGCTCCTCGGGCGCGACGACGGCGATCGTGGCGTCGTACAGGCCCCCCATCCCCGCCTCGAACAGCAGCGGCACCTCGACCACGGCAGCCCGCGGCGCGGGCGAAAGCGCGCGCGCGCCCGTCAGCCACTCCCCCACCCGCTCGCCCACCAGCGGCCACAGCAGCCCCTCGAGCCAGCTCCGCTCCTGGTCGCCGGCGAACGCGCGGCGCGCGATCGCCGCGCGATCGACCGTGCCGGCGGGAGCCACCTCGGGGCCCCAGCGCTCCACGACGGCGTCCCGCACCCGCGCGTCGCTCGTGTACAGCTCGTGCACGACCGTGTCGGTCGAGAGCACGACCGCCCCCAACCGCTCAAGCGCGGCCAGCGCGGTGGACTTGCCCGCGCCGATACCGCCCGTCAGCCCTACCAGTGGGACCGACCGCTCGACTTCCCGCACGAGGCTCGGGTCAGTCGTGGGCGGCGTCGCTCGCGGCGGGCGTCAGGTCGGGATCCGCGGCCGGCTCGTCGCCCGCCGGTGACTCGGGCTCCTCTGCAGCGGCAGCGGTGGGCTCCTCGACCGCGACGCTCTCCGGCTGCGCCACCTCGGCATCCGGCTCGTCCTCCGTAACGGGCTCCGCGACCGCCGCCTCGGGCTCACCTGCGACAACCTCGGCCGCCGGCTCCTGCTCCGTAACGGGCTCCGCAACGCCCGCCTCGGGCTCGCTCGCGACCTCCGCGTGCTCAACCTCCGCCATCTCGGCTGGTGGCTGAACCTCCACCGTCTCGTCCGTGGGCTCGCCCGCACCCTCAGCCGAGGGCTCGCCCTCCTGCGCCCCGGCCTCCGTGGCGAGCTCGCCCGCGGGCGGCTCTTTGTCGGAGGCGTCGGCAGGACGCGGCAGCGGCAGGATCTGGTCCTCGACGCGCTTGGCCGACAGCGACAGGCGCCGGCGCTCGGAGTCGATCTCGAGGATCTTCACGCGGATGTCATCGCCCGGGTGGACGATCTCGCGCGGGCTTTCCACGTGGTGGGCGGCGAGCTCGGAGATGTGCACGAGGCCCTCGACGCCGTCGAGGATCTCCACGAACGCGCCGAAGGTGACGACCTTCGTGACGGTGCCCTCCAGCTCGTCGCCGATGTTGTAGGTGTCGACGATCCGCTGCCACGGGTCTTCCTGGGTCTGCTTGAGACCCAGCGAGATGCGCTGGCGGTCGCGGTCGATGTCGAGCACCTTCACCTGCACGGTGTCGCCGATGTTGAGCAGCTCCGAGGGGTGGTTGACGTGCGACCAGGAGAGCTCGGAGATGTGGATCAGGCCGTCGATCCCGTCGAGGTCCACGAACGCGCCGAAGTCGACGATGTTGGAGATCTGGCCCTCGACCACGAGACCGGGCTGCAGGCGGTCGAGGATCTGCTGGCGCACCTCCTTGCGCTCCTCCTCGAGCACCGCGCGGCGCGAGAGCACGACGTTGTTGCGCGAGCGGTTGAGCTCGATCACCTTCGTCTCGATTTTCGTGCCCATGTATTCGTCGAGGTTGGGCACGCGGCGGATGTCCACCAGCGAGGCCGGCAGGAAGCCGCGCACGCCGAGGTCGATGATCAGGCCGCCCTTGACGACCTCGATCACGTTGCCCTCGACCGGCTGCCCCGACTCCGCGGCGGCCTCGATCCGCCGCCACGCCTTCTCGAAGCGGGCGCGCTTCTTGGACATGATCAGGCGGCCGTCCTGGTCCTCCTTGGTGAGGACGATCGCGTCGACCTCCTCGCCGAGCTCGACCTCCTCGCGGGGGTCGACCGACTTGCGGATCGAGAGCTCCCCGGAGGGGATCACGCCCTCGGACTTGTAGCCGATGTCGACGAGCACCTCGTCCTTGTCGATCCGCACCACACGGCCCGTCACGACCTCGCCCTCCTCGAAGGGCTGCATCGTGGCGTCGTAGTTGGGGACGATCTGCCCGTCGATTTCGAGCAGGAGGCCGTTGGACCCCTCGACCACGTGGGCCTCGGGTTTCTCGATCAAAGCTTGCACCGCTCGAAGCCTAGCGCAGCAGGATCGGTCTAGGACCCCACCCGCCCCCCACCCGCCCGGCCACCCACCGCCGGCACGGCCGCTGGGCGCCGCGCTCGTATGATTGCGAGCTATGCCGATGCGCGCGACCAAGCGGGGAATCGAGCGCACCCGCCTGGAGCGCGACTGCGACGTGCTCGTCTGCGGCGCGAGCTTCGCCGGCCTCACGATCGCCCGCGAGCTGGCCGGCTCGGGCGCACGGGTGCTGGTGATCGACCGCTATGAGATCGGCGAGCGCCAGACCTCCGCCTGCGGCGTTCCCACCACGTGGCTCGATGCCCTGCAGCTGCGCAGCGCGCTGCGCCAGACATTCGGGGAGCTCGTGGTGCATACCCCGTGGAGGAGCTCGCGGTGGAGGCTGCCGTGGACGTTTTCGACTTTCGACTACCCCGAGCTGTGCGCGCTGCTGTGGGAGCAGGCGCGCGCGGATGACACCCGCTTCGAGACCGCCACCGTGCAGAGCAGAGAGGGCAACACGGTGCACACCGACCGCGGCGAGCTGCGCGCCCCGCTGATCGTCGACGCGCTCGGCTGGCGCCGCACGCTCTCGCGCGCCGCCCCGATCCAACCACCCAAAGCAAGGCTGTCGCGAGGTCTGGAGGTGCACCCGCACGGCAGCGGCGAGGAGATGGAGCTGTGGATCGACCCCCGCTACATCCGCTCGGGCTACGGGTGGAGCTTCCCCGCGCGCGACGAGGTGCGCGTGGGGGTGGGCTCCTTCTGGCCGGCACACCACGTCAAGGAGCCGACGGTGCGTCTCGCGCACGACCTCGACCTTCCCCCCGACGGGTACCAGGGCAACTGGATCCCTCACCAGTTGCGCCCCGCCACGGAGGACGGCGTGTTCTTCGTGGGCGACTCGGCCGGCCACTGCCTGCCGCTCACTGCGGAGGGCATCCGCACCGCTTTCTACTTCGGCATCGCATGCGGGCGCGAGCTGCGTACGGCGCTCGACGACCGCAGTACCCGCGAGCAGGCGCTGGGCCGCTACGGCGCCTTCTCTGACGCGCACAAATGGAAGTTCAACTCGCTGCTCTTCACCCAACGCGCAGTGGGGCGCCTCACCCCTACCCCCGCCGTCACGGCGCTGGCGCGCGCGCTTGAAAGCCCGCGCGTGTGTGAGTGGGCGTTCGAGCACTACATGCGGATCGCCCCGGCGTCGTTCGTGGGGCCAGGGTCGCGGCGGCCGGCAGCGGGCAGGCAGGCGGCGACGGCCGCAACCGCTTGAGCGCGCGCCTCGCGCGGAACAGGATTTTTAATGGGGACCCCACAAGGGGGTCGGGGGTGGGGTCGCATATGGCGATCCCAAGGCGGTACGAGGTCAGCGCAGGGACGATGCACACAGGAGCTCAGTGAAGTGGATCGTCTGGATCGTCGCCCCCGAAGGCTTTCAGAATCTCCTCCGGCAACTCATCGAAATCGTCCGCCATCTTGATCTGGCCTTTGAGCGATCCATAGAGACTGACGCGCGGCTCGGCAGGCGCCATCGGTACCGGCTCCAGCTTTACAATCGGCTGGCCTCGGCGTGTGATCACGACCTCCTCGCCAGCCTGCGCCGCTTGAGCCAGCCGCGAAAGAGTCATCCTGGCCTCGCACATACCGACGCTGATTGTCATAGTCGGATGGTAACGCGCTCTGCCGACTCCCATGCCCCCGGCGCGATCTCCAGATAGCCCATGTCCACACGCAGAACGTCCATGGCCCACTCGAAGATCGCCCGCCCGAGCCCGTAGCGGGCAGCGAGAGCCCGCTCGGCGAGCGGCTCGTCCTCGGGGGCAAGCACTCTGGCGGTTGCCTCCAGCGGCGCGCCGAGGGGTTTGCCGCGTACCGTGCACGGTGCGACCAGCAGGCGGGGATCGCTGCGCAGACGCTTGACCTTGCCCGCCGTGCGCTCGGTACGCACGTAGAGATGTCCGCCCGCCTCGGCCGCCCACACGGGTGTGGGCACAGGCGTTCCGTCGCGGCGATAGGTGACCAGCAGCGAGCGCCTGCACTCGCGTATCTCGGCGAGCGAGCCGCTGCGCGGTACATCCACGATCTGCCTCGCGCCGCGCGGCGTCAGGCGGGCGGTCATCCGCGCGTTGAAGACCGCCGCCGGCAGCCTGCGCCCCGGCCGCGGGCGCGCTGAGGGTCGAGCCGATGTCACGCCACCCGCCGCAGCTGGGGACGCGCGCTCTGCACCGCGGCTAGCGCCAACCGGCTGGCCTCCAGGCCGCTGGCCCACGAGACCTCGGCGAGCAACCCCGGGGCGGCGACCATGTCGCCCGCGAGGTAGACGCCGTCGCCCTGATCCACGGCCGGACGGTCGCGCCAGGTGCTGCCGGGCAGGTCGAGCGCGCCCGAGCGGGCGTCCATCACCTGGCGGCGGCGCCACGTCTCGCGTCCGCGCCAGTTGACGACCGACTGGTCGATCAGCCGCTCCAGGCGCGCGCCCGCCTGGTCGGTGCTCTCGCCGGGCCGGATCGGCATCTGCGTCTGGATCAACTCGTGGCCCTCCGGGGCGATCTCGCGATCCGAGGAGGAGTAGCGCCCGATCCAACCCGCTTCGTCCATGTCGGAGACGATCCACGGGTCGCCGCGGCGGCGGGAGAGGCCCACGTCGAGGCACACCGTGCGCCCGCTCGGCCAGCTCAGCGGCTCACCCCCCAACAGCTCGCTCGCCTGGTGGAGCTCGGTGGCGAGGATCACGGGCGGCTCGGGCAGGGTCTCCGCGCGACTGCCCGTCTGCACCTCGACGCCCAGCTCGTGCAGGCGGCGCTCCAGGGGCACGACCATCCCGCTCCAACCGCCGCTGGCGTAGCGCACCACCGTGGAGGGCGGCGGCGTGGAGAGGAACAGGCGCACGGTGCGCTCCCACACGAACGCCGCGGAGAGCTCGCCAGGGTCGTGGTGGAAGGTGTAGACACCGGCGATCGAGGAGAGCATCGCGGCGATGCGCTCGTCGGCGTGCGAGGCCACCCAGCCGCGGAAGTCGATATCGACCGGCGCCTGGCGGCCGCGCAGGCGCAGCACCGCCGGGATCGTGCCCAGCGGTGGGGTGCGCTGCACAGACCCCTCCCAGCGAAAGCGCGCGCCGCCGAGCGGCGGGCGGACGTGGTTGGGCAGCAGGCCGCGTTCGTTCAGCCACCCCCACATCGCGCCGTCGCTGTAGAGGGCGTGCGGCCCGAGGTTGGCTTTGTAGGGGCCGTCGGCGCTGCGCGCTCGCCCACCCAGCTGCTCGTGCGCCTCCAGCAGTCGCACCTTGGCGCCCCCCTCGGCGCACGCGATCGCCGCCGTCAGCCCGGCAAGCCCGCCGCCGACAACTGTTATCTGGCTCATGGTGTCCTCCGGTCTAGAGTTTTGCTCGAGTTCACGCTAACCAGCAACTGGCCTACAGTAAAGTTCCAGTTGTGCCTCGCCGGACAAGACCAGTTACTGGTAAGGGTCCTGCAAAGAGACATCTCCCCCCACGACCCGCAAGCGACCAGGATTTGCACGACTGGCTCAGGGGCGAGCACGGGCACGTCCGGGACGCACAGGGCGGGCACTGGCGGATATGGGACGGACAAGGCCGGCTCGCGCAGCCCAGGGGCCACGACGGCCCGGAGCTGTTGGTGGAGCTCGACCGCGGTGGCGAGCTGTCGCTGGGCGAGCAACTCGTCGGTGGCATCCGCGAGGCGATTCGCACCGGACGCCTGCCACCCAGCGCGGCGCTGCCCTCGACGCGCGGTCTGGCGGCCGAGCTGGGCGTCTCGCGCGGCCTGGTGAGCGAGGCGTACAGCCAGCTGGCCGCCGAGGGCTATCTCAGTACCCGCCAGGGCGCGCCGGTACGAGTGAGCGCGGCAGTGCGCGCCGCCACCCGGCGCGCCCCCGCCCGCTCACTGCAGGAGCGCTTTCCCTACCACTTCCACCCCGGCCTGCCCGCCCTGGAGAGCTTCCCCCGCGAGCGCTGGGTGCGCTCACTGCGGGCGGCGCTGCGCGAGTCGCCGCTGGACGCGCTCGGCTATGGCGACCCGCGCGGGCTGCCCGAGCTGCGCGAGGCGCTCACCGACTATCTCGGGCGGGTGCGCGGGGCCGCGGCCGACACCGAGCAGATGACGATCTGCACCGGCTTCATGCAGGGCTTCTCACTCGCCTGCGGGGTGCTGCGCGGCCACGGCGTGGAGTCGATCGCGCTCGAGGACCCCGGGTGGCACGTCCACCGGCTGATCGCTGAACAGGCGGGCCTGCGGATCGTGCCGATCCCCGTCGACGCCGAGGGGCTACGGGTGGACGAGCTGATCGCAAGCGACGCCGCCGCCGTGGTCGTGACACCGGCGCATCAGTTCCCCACCGGGGCGATCCTCAGCCCCGCCCGCCGCGCCGCGCTGGTCGAGTGGGCCGAGCGCGAGGAGCTGCTGATCGTCGAGGACGACTTCGACGCCGAGTACCGCTACGACCGCGTCGCGGTGGGCGCACTGCAGGGGTTGGCGCCCGAGCGCGTGCTCTACATCGGCTCCGCCAGCAAGCGCCTGGCGCCGGGCATGCGGCTCGGCTGGATGCTCACGCCCTCGTGGCTGGCGTGGCAGATCGCCGCCGCGAAGGCCGTGCAGGACGGCGGCTCGGAGGTGGTGGGACAGCTGGCGCTGCGCGACTTCATCGTGCGCGGCGAGCTCGACCGTCACGTGCGGCGCATGCGCGCGCTCTACCAACGCCGGCGCGAAGCACTGCTGGAGGCACTCGCCCGCCACCTTCCCGAGGCGCAGAGATCCGAGCCCGCCCACCCGGCGGCCGGCCTGTTCGAGCTGGTGGGGCTGCCCGACGGCGTCGACGAGCCCGCGCTGCTCAAAGCCGCCGCCGCGCGCGGCGTGGGCATGGAGGGCCTCTCCCTGCACCGCTTTACCCCCGGCGGCCCACCAGGGGTGCTACTCGGCTTCGGCAACCTCTCCGAGCCGGCAATCGAGCAGGGCGTGCGGCTGCTGGGCGAGGCGTACAGGGAGATCGGCAGCTGAGAGAGCGGGCGGGCAGGGCGTACCTACTAGAGACCGGCGGTTGCGGAACTGCCGCCGGGCAACGCGTACCCAGAGACCGGCGGCTGAGGAACTAGCGCCGCACCACCAGCGCGACCCCGATCACGAGCAGCACCAGCCCGACGATGCGGTGCAGCGCGATCGGCTGACGGACGACCCCCAGCAGGCCGAAGCGGTCAATTGCGACAGAGACCGCGAGCTGGCCGGTGATCACCGCCGCGGTGAGGCCGCTGGCGCCGAGCGTGCGCACGGTGAGGATCGCGACGGTCACATAGGTCGCTCCCAGCAGGCCACCGATCAGCGCCCACCAGGGCACGTGCGCGACGTTGCCGAGGGTGCCGAGGCCTTGGCGCGAGAGGGCGGCGATCGTCACGAGCGCAACCGTGCCGACGATGAAGGAGAAGCTCGCCGCCTGCAGACTGCCCACGGAACGTCCCAGGCGGGCGTTGATCGGGGCCTGCATCCCCACCAGCACGCCGGCCCCGGCGGTCAGCGCCACCGCCAGCCCGCGGCTCACCGCCATACCTCCGGCTCATCGGTTGGCGCGTCGCCACGGTGCTGGCCACCCCAGCCCGGACCACCACCGTGGTGCGGGCAGTGCGGGTAAGACGAGAGCCTGCTCACTTCGCCTCCAGCCAGTTGCGCCCCACACCGATCTCCACCGCCATCGGCGGCTCCAGCTCCCACACACCCACCATCTCGCGCTCGATCAGCTCGCGCGCCACGGGCACGTCCTCAGGGGATGCTTCGAACAGCAGCTCGTCGTGAATCGTGAGGATCAGGTGGGCGTCCATGCCGGACACTTCGAGCGCCCGGTGGCAGCGCACCATCGCCAGCTTGATGATGTCGGCGGCGGTGCCCTGCACGACGGTGTTCACCGCCAGCCGTTCCCCGAGCGAGCGCACCTGGTAGTTGCGCGCACGCAGCTCCGGGATCTGGCGGCGCCGGCCCCACAGCGTGGTGACGTGCCCCCCCTCCTTGGCGCGCTCGATCGTCTCGCGCATGAACTCGGCCACGCGCGGGAAGCGCGCGAGGTAGGCGTCGATGAACTCCTTCGCCTCCTCGCGCGGGATGTTGAGGCGGTCGGCCAGGCCGTAGTCGGAGAGCCCGTACACGATCCCGTAGTTGATCATCTTCGACTTGGCGCGCATGCCGGGGTCGATCAGCTCGGGGGCGACCTGGAAGACCTGCGAGGCGGTGGCGGTGTGCACGTCTTCGCCGCGCGCGAAGATCTCCTTCAGCACCGGCTCGGCGGCGGCGTTGGCGAGCACGCGCAGCTCGATCTGCGAGTAGTCGGCGGAGATCAGCACGCGCCCCTCCTCGGCCTCGAAGCAGCCGCGGATCTCACGCCCCAGCGCGGTGCGGATCGGGACGTTCTGCATGTTGGGGTTGGTGCTTGACAGGCGTCCGGTCTGGGCGACCGCCTGCAGGAAGGTGGTGTGGATGCGCGAGCGCTCGTCGGTCTGCGCAGGGAGCACGTCGAAGTACGTCTTGATCAGCGTCGAGAGCTCCCGCCAGCGCTCGATCTTCGGCACGATCACGTGCTCGGAGCGGATCGCCTGCAGCACGCGCGCGTCGGTCGAGTAGCCGATCTTTCCCCGCCGCTTGCGCGAGAGGCCGAGCTTCTCGAACAGGATCTCCCCCAGCTGCTGCGGTGAGGCGATCAGGAACTCCTCGTCGGCGAGCGCGAAAATTTCCTGTTCGAGCTCGGCGATCTCCTCGCGCACGCGCGCCGCCACCTCCTGCAGGCGCGGCACGTTGAGGCGCACCCCGACAAGCTCCACCGCGCGCAGCACCCCCACCAGCGGCAGCTCGATGTCGCGCATCAGCCCCTCCAGACCGCGCTCGGCGATCTGCTCGCGCTGCCACGCCGCCAGCGCCCCCACCAGCAGCGCCTCCCCGGCCGCAGCGTCCTCCACCTCGGCGGCCAGCCCGCGCTCCTCGCACAGCTCAGCGAACGGGTACCCGCGCCGCGCTGGCTCCAGCAGGTAGGCGCCCAGCAGGGTGTCGTGGACGAGGCCCGGCGGCACCTTGCCGAGCGCCTTCGCGTCGTGCACGACCACCGCCAGCTCCCCGCAGGCAGCCGCGACCTCCTCGGCGCTTTCGCAGTCGCCGCAGAGGACCTCGGGCAGCCCGGCCGCCTTCCCCCGCGCCCCGCGCGGGCGGGATCCGAGTCGCCTTTTGGAGCCCCCCCACCCTCTGCCGCTGCGGCGCTCCGCCCCGCGGGGGTCAACGTGACCGCGAAGCGCCACCCGGCGCCCTCCGCGAACAGCGCGCCCTCGGGCGTCTCGGGGGGCCGCACCGCAAGATTCAGCTCCGGCGACCCCGTTCCTGATCCAGCCCGCTCGGCGGAGGCGGAAGCGGCAAACGCGGGGATCTCGGCGGGAACCCCCGCGCGCACGCGCCCACTGAGCCGCACCTCCGTCGGGCCCACCGGCACCGCCAGCTCCGCTTCGCCGAGCGCCTCCTCCAGGCGGCGCAGCGGGTCGCGCAGCTCGTACTCGCGGAACACCTCGCGCAGGCGCGAGCGGTCGGGCTCGCGCGCCGCCTCCGCGGTCGGGTCGAAGTCGAGCGGGACGCCGCGGTCGACGGTCGCCAGCTGCTTGGAGACGCGCGCGTCCTCAGCGTGCGCCGTCAGGTTCTGTTTGCGCTTGGCGCCGCTGATGTCGGGGATGTGCGCGAGCACCTCCTCCAGCGGTCCGTAGCGCTGGATCAGATCGGAGGCGGTCTTGTCGCCGATCCCCGGCACCCCCGGGATGTTGTCGGAGGTGTCGCCCTTCAGCCCGTAGAAGTCGGGGATCAGCTCCGGGGGGATGCCGTAGCGGTCGATCACCGCCTGGCGGTCGTAGAGCTTGGTGTCGGTGATCCCGCGCGCGGTCGCCATCACCTCGACGAGGCCGCGCTCGTCGATCAGCTGGAAGACGTCGCGGTCGCCCGTGACGATCGTCACAGGGACGGGCGGCTCGGCGCTCGCGGCGCGCTCGGCGAGCGAGGCGATCACGTCGTCGGCCTCATACCCCTCCACCTTCACGTTGCTGTAGCCGAACGCCTCCACGAGCGGTTCCATCGCCGGCCACTGCTGCTTGAGCAGATCGGGGCGCGAGCGCCGCTGCGCCTTGTACTCGGGGAACAGCTCGGTGCGCCCCGAGGTGCCGGCGTCCCACGCGACGACGGTCGGGCACACGCCGTGCTCGGTGACGATCTTTACGAGCATCGAGGCAAACCCGAAGATCGCGTTGGTCGGCACCCCTGTGGAGGTGGCGATCGACTCGGGCAGCGCGAAGAAGGCGCGGTAGACGAGTGAGGGACCGTCGATCAGGAAGAGTCGCCGCCCCGTCTGCTCGCCGTTGGCCGCCGCACTCATCGCCGAGCACTTTACGCCAGGCCGCCCCGCCACCGGAGCCCTCGCGACGGATGCCGGCCGCCCTTCGGGCAATAACATGGCAGCGTCCCCTCGATCCAGGAGCCACTTCTGTGAGCATCACCCCCAGCGCGCAGTACCGACTGACGATCCGCGTCCGGCTGGACGACACCACTCCCGGCGCCGTGGGGCTCCTGACGAGCGCGGTCGGCGAGGCCGGCGGCATGGTGGTGGGCGTCGATCTGGTCGAGGCCGACGCGAGCGCCAGCATCAGAGACATCGTGGTCGACGCCGCCAACCGCGAACACTGGGGCAGGATCCTCGAGGCGATCGAGGCGATCGCCGGCGTCGAGGTCATGGACACGACCGACCGCACCTTCCTGTTGCACGTGGGCGGCAAGATCGAACAGCGCAACAAGCACCCGCTGAAGACGCGCGACGACCTCTCGATGGTGTACACGCCGGGGGTGGCGCGCGTGTGCATCGCGATCCGCGACGACCCCGCCAAGGCGTTCCAGTACACGATCAAGCGCAACACCGTGGCGGTCGTCTCCGACGGCACCGCGGTGCTCGGCCTGGGCGACATCGGCCCCGCGGCGGCGATGCCGGTGATGGAGGGCAAGGCGTGCCTGTTCAAGGAGTTCGCGGGCGTCGACGCCTTCCCGATCTGCCTCGACACCAAGGACCCCGACGAGATCGTGCGCGCGGTGAAGCTGATGGCGCCCGGCTTCGGGGGGATCAACCTCGAGGACATCTCCGCGCCGCGCTGCTTCGAGATCGAGGAGCGCCTCAAGCGGGAACTCGACATCCCCGTGTTCCACGACGACCAGCACGGCACCGCGGTGGTGGTGATGGCCGCATTGCTGAACGCCGTGAAGCTCACCGATCGGCGCCTGGAGGACCTGCGCGTGCTGGTGATCGGCCTCGGCGCGGCGGGGATCGCGGTCACCAAGATCATGCGCGAGGCGGGCGTGCGCGACATCATCGGCGCCGACTCCAGAGGGGCACTGCACGTGCACCGCGAGGACTACCTCGACGGCACGATGAACCCGGTGAAGCGGTGGTTCGCGGAGGTCACCAACCCCGAGTGCCGCGCCGGCACGCCAGCCGACGTGATCGACGGCGCCGACCTGTTGATCGGGGTCTCCGGTGCGCGCGCGCTGCCGGCGGAGGCGCTCGCCCGCATGAACGACGACGCGATGGTGTTCGCGATGGCCAACCCCAACCCCGAGGTGATCCCCGAGGAGGCGGCGCCGTACGTGCGGATCATGGCGACCGGCCGCTCGGACTACCCCAACCAGATCAACAACGTGCTGTGCTTCCCAGGGATCTTCCGCGGCGCGCTGGATGTGCGCGCGCCGGCGATCACCGAGGAGATGAAGATGGCCGCCGCGCGCGCGATCGCGGCGATCGTCCCCGAGGAGGAGCTGCGCGAGGACTACATCATCCCCTCCGTGTTCAACCGCGACGTCGCGCCCGCGGTGGCGGCGGCGGTCGCCGAGCAGGCGCGCGCCAGCGGCATGGCGCTGGCGGGCCAGGAGGTCGGCTTCGCGCAGGTCGACACCGCCACCACCCCCGCCGCGGCGTGAGGCGATGCGGGTCACGCTCACCGGCGCGACTGGCCTGATCGGCAGCACGCTGGTAGCACAACTGGTGCGCGACGGCGCCGAGGTCACGGTGCTCTCACGCGACCCCGAGCGGGCCGCCGCGGGGTTGGGCGTGCCGGCGGTGAGCTGGGACCCGCTGGGCGAACCGGCGCCGAAGCAGGCGCTCGAAGGACGCGACGCGGTGGTGCACCTCGCCGGCGAGAACGTGGCGCAGCGCTGGAGCGCGAGCGCCAAGCGAGCGATCCGCGAGAGCCGCACGATCGGCACGCGCCACCTGGTGGAGGGGCTGAGCGCATGTGCAATCTCCGCGGGAGAAGCAGGGGTAGGAGGAGGGGGCTCGGATCGAGGGGACAGGCCAGGCGGAGGACGACGCGCTGACGGAGGCGAATGGCCAGAAGGGGGCTCGGGTGGAGGTGGACAGCCTGGCCGTGAGGGGGCGGGCGGGCGCCCGGCGGTGCTGGTGAGCGCCTCGGCGATCGGCTACTACGGCCCCCACGGCGAAGAGCCACTCGACGAGGAGGCGCCCGCCGGGGGCGACTTCCTGGCACAGGTATGCGTCGCCTGGGAGACGCAGGCGCGCGCGGCGCTGCAGCTGGGGATGCGCGCGGTGCAGGTGCGCACCGGCGTGGTGCTCGACCCCCGCGGCGGCGCGCTGGCGAAGATGCTACCCCCCTTCCGGCTGGGCGTCGGCGGGCCGGTCGCCGGCGGAGCCCAATACGTGTCGTGGATCCACCTGGACGATCTGGTGGGATGGTGCGCGCCGCGTTCGAGCGACGAGCGCTGGTCGGGCCCCGTCAACGGGACGGCCCCCGAGCCGGTCACCAACAGGGAGCTCTCACGCGCGCTCGGGCACGCGCTGCACCGCCCCGCGCTGCTGCCGGTGCCGGGGGCGGCGCTGGCGCTGCTGTATGGGGAGATGGCGCAGATCGTCACGACCGGCGCGCGCGTGCTGCCGGCGAAGCCGCTGTGCTGGGCTACGAGTTCCGCTACCCCCAGCTCGACGAGGCGCTGGGGGCGGCGCTGGGCCGCTCCTGAGTCGCCCCCGTGCTCCATCTCCCCTGCCGGCGCCAGTCGCGAGCGGCAGCGGCGAATGCGGTCAGCTTTCGGGCGGCAGGTCGAACGCCCGGTAGAACACCAGCCGCCCCCCGCGCACCCGATCGACGCGCGTAGCGAGAGAAGGTCGTGTCGCCGTCGGGCAGCATCGAGTAGCGCCCGAGCACCGAGTCGCGGTCGTGAATCGCGAAGAACTTGTGGATCACCGTCTCGCGGTCGTTGCCGTGGCGCCCGGCGCGGTGGATCGCGAGCAGCACCGCGCTCATCGCCTCATACCCATACAGCGCATAGGGCCCAGGCGTCCGGTGAAGCGCTGGCGGTATTCGGCGAGCACCCGCTGCGCGGGCGGCGGGTAGAGCGCGAGCGCCAGCAGCGGCGTGGTCAGGTAGGTGTGCGCCGCCGCCGAGCCGATCCGCGCGGCGAACGAGGGTTCGGCGAGGCTGCTCGGACCCGAGCAGGCGCAGGTGGGGGTCGGCGGTGTGCAGCTGCTGCCACAGCGCCACCGCGCCGGCGTCGGGCGCGCCGCTGAAGAACACCGCGCGGGCGCCGCTTTCGAGCACCTTGTGGACCTCCCCCGCGAATTCCGTGCCGGCGGTGGTTTCGATCTGGTCTTCGCCGACCACCGCGATGCCGGCCCGCTTGGCGTCTTCGGCGATGATCGACGCGAGCGGCGCGTCGAACGGGTCGTGGTCGTCGATCACGTACACGCTTGGCAGGTGCAGCGCGCGCATCAGCTTGACCTGCGCGGCGGCCTGCACCGGGTCGCCGGGCATCAGGCGCGCGAACGTGCGCTTGCCGCTGGGGTAGAAGCGTTCCGGCTCGTCCTGGCCGGCGTCGAGCGAGGAGGTCAGCCCGACGTAGGGGCTCGCGGGGCTCACCTGCAGGATGCCGGCGGCGTTGATGAACGGCAGCGAGACCGCCGTCGCGGCGGAGTCGAGCTCGCCGATGTAGGCGATCGTGGAGGTGTCCTGCGCCGCGACTCGGCGTTGGTGGCGATGATCCCGGGTCGGCTTCCCCGGTCTTGGGGTTGGCGTCGTCGAGCGAGGCGTAGTCGATCTTGAAGCGCCCCACGCGCCCCCCGGCCTGCGCGAGCGCGAGCTTCTCGCCGTTGACGATCTGCAGCGAGACGGCCGCGAGCGGCGCCCTGCAGCGGCAGGCTGGAGTAGACGGTGAGCTGGCCGCCGCGGAGCGTGCCCGCGGTGGAGACCCCCACCCCGCCGCAGCCGGCGAGCAGCGCGAGCAGGGGCAGCAGCGCCAGCCCGGCGTAAGCGCAGAGACGGAGCCGGCGCGAGCCGCACGGGCCGCTCAGGCGCCGCTGCGACGGCGGCCGGGCAGGTAGCCGGCGAGGATCCGCACGCAGGCGCCCACCAGCATGATCAGGGCGGCGAGCATGAACGCGTCGAACCCCTTGGCGCCGAGCGCCCAGAGCACGATCCAGACGACCAGACCGGCTGTGATGGCTGCGATCAATCCCATCGGCTGAGCATCCTATCGGCCGCGCGGCGCTGAATGCTCTAGCAGACCGACCCGTAGCGACGCGCCGCGTGTCAGCACGACCCATCGGCTACGCCCGCGCTACCGCGGTGCTAGCCCCGCAGCCCCGCGGCGAGCTCGGCGACGAGCGCGCCCACCGCGCCGGCCGGGTCCTCGGACTCCCCGGCGGCGCGCACCAGCCGCGAGCCGACGATCACCCCGTCGGCGCCGGCCTCGGCGGCCTGGCGGGCCTGCGCGGGCGTGCTGATCCCGAAGCCCAGCGCCACGGGCACCGTCGGTGGCGGCCTTGGCGCGAGCGACGACCTCGGCGAAGCGTATCGGCGAGCGCCGCGCGCTCCCCGGTGGTGCCCACCACCGAGACCGTGTACAGGAACCCCCGCGCGCGGGCGCCGATCTGCGCGAGGCGCTCCGGCGGGCGTCGTGGGCGCCACCAGCGGCACGAGCGCCAGCCCGTGCGCGTCGCAGGCGGCGAGCACCTCGGCGGCCTCCTCGAAGCGGCAGGTCGGGCACGATCAGCCCGCTCGCGCCGGTGCGCGCCAGCCGCTCCACGAACGCCTCACCGCCCGGCGCGAGCACCATGTTGGCGTAGCACATCAGCACCACCGGCACGCTCGGGCGCGAGCGCGCGCGCGACCTCCAGCACCCCCGCGAGCGTTGGCGCCGGCCGCGAGCGCGCGCGTGCCGGCCTCGTGGATCACCGGCCCGTCGGCCAGCGGGTCGGAGTAGGGCACGCCCAGCTCGAGGATGTCCGCGCCCGCCTGCACGCACGCCTCGCCGATCCGCACCGAGTCGGCGAGCGTCGGGAAGCCGCCCATCAGGTAGGGCATCAGCGCGGCGCGGCGCGTCGCGTCGGCGTCACGCGAACGCGGCCGCCGAACGTGCCGCCGCGATCGGTGACCGCTCGCCGCGCTCCTCGCGCGCTACCCGCGCGGGCGCAGCCCGCACGCCGGAGCCGCTCTGCGCCACCGGCCCGCGGAGCGCTCGCGCGGCCGCGTCAGCCCCAGCTCACTCATGACAGCGCCAGCACCTCGGCGAGATCCTTGTCCCCGCGGCCGGAGAGGCACACCAGGTCGAGCTCGCCGTCGGACTGGGCGAGCACCCACGCGAGCGCGTGCGCGGTCTCCAGCGCCGGGATGATGCCCTCCAGGCGCGCCAGCTCGCGGAAGGCGGCGAGCGCCTCGCGGTCGGTGACCGCGACGTAGCGCGCGCGGCCGCTGTCGCGCAGGAAGCGCGTGCTGGGGGCCGGTGCCGGGGTAGTCGAGGCCCGCGGAGACCGAGTGCGCCTCGATGATCTGGCCCTCCTCGTCCTGCATCACCGCCGAGAGCGCGCCGTGCAGCACCCCCGCGCGGCCCGCCGACGGTCAGCGGCGCGCCGTGGCGCGGCGTCTCGATCCCCTCCCCCCCGGCCTCCACGCCGACCAGCTGCACCGCGGCGTCCGTCGAGGAACGCGGTGAAGATCCCCAGCGCGTTCGAGCCCCCGCCGACGCACGCGATCACGCGCGCGGGCAGGCGCCCCTCGCGCTCGTAGCAGCTGCGCGCGCGCCTCGTCGCCGATCACGCGCTGCAGGTCGCGCACCAGCGCCGGGTAGGGCGCCGGGCCGACGACCGAGCCGATCACGTAGTGGGTGTCCGCCACGTTGCTCACCCAGTCGCGGATCGCCGCCGAGGTCGCCTCCTTGAGCGTGCGCGCGCCCGCGTCCACCGGCTGCACCGTCGCGCCCAGCAGCTCCATGCGCTGCACGTTGGGGCGCTGGCGGCGGGTGTCCTCGGCGCCCATGTAGATCTCGCACTCCAGGTCCAGCAGCGCGCACACCGTCGCCGTCGCCACGCCGTGCTGCCCGGCGCCGGTCTCGGCGATGATCCGCCGCTTGCCCATCCGCCGCGCCAGCAGCGCCTGGCCGAGCGCGTTGTTGAGCTTGTGCGAGCCGGTGTGGTTGAGGTCCTCGCGCTTGAGGTACACCGGCCGCCCGCAGCGCTCCGACAGCCGCCGCGCGAGGTACAGCGGCGTCGGCCGCCCGCCGAAGTCGCGCAGCAGCCCGTCCAGCTCGGCGCGGTAGCCGGGGTCGTCGCGGGCCTGCACCCACGCCTGCTCGAGCTCCGCCAGCGCGGGCATCAGCGTCTCGGGGACGTACTGCCCCCCGTAGGGTCCGAAGCGGTGCTCGATCGTGCTCACGCGGGCGAGGTTACAGCCACGTCCGTCGCAGCCGCGGCGAAGAACGCGCGCAGCCGCTCGGGGTCCTTGCGCCCCGGCGCCGCCTCCGTGCCGCTGGCGGTGTCCAGCGCGAAGGGCCGCGCGCGGTGGCCCTGCGCGAGGCCGCGAGGATCGCCTGCGCCGCGTTCTCGGGCCCGAGGCCGCCGCTGAGGATCAGCGGCACCTTGGAGCGCCGCGCGGCGAGCAGCCCCCAGTCGAACGCCTCGCCCGTGCCCCCGCGCAGCCCCTCCCTGCCGGGCGCCGTGGAGCGCGCGTCGAGCAGGTGGAAGTCGGTGTGGAAGCGCTCCACGTCGCGCACCTCGCCGATGCGACGCCACCTGCACCGCCTTGATCACCTTCGCCCCGGTGCGGTGCCCCACTTCCGCGCAGTATGCGGGCCCCTCGTCGCCGTGCAGCTGCACCATCGTCAGCCCCAGCTCGTCGCAGGCCTGCACCACCTCGTCGAGCGGCGCGTTGACGAACACCCCGCACAGCTCCACCCTGCGGCGCAGCGCCGACACGATCCGCAGCGCCTCCTCGGTGGAGCACGCGCGCGGGGAGGGCTCGTAGAAGACCATGCCCACCGCCCACGCCCCCAGCTCGACCGCGAGCTCGGCGTCCTGCAGGCGCGTGATGCCGCAGACCTTGACGTGGGGGGACATGCCCCCCACGGTAGGGCCTGTGGATTATTCGGGCGTGTTGGGGTTGGGGATCGAGTTGGGCCGCTGGCCGAGCGTGACGGTGACGGTCTTCTTGGTGTAGCCGCCACTGCCCGACGCGCGCAGCAGTTCGATCGAGACGGTGTCGCCCGGCTTCTTGGCGCCGACGTAACCGGCGAGATTTTCGGAGCTGGTCACCTTTTTGCCGTCGATCCCGACGATGATGTCGCCGCCGACGGCGATTTCGTTGCCGCCGACCTTCGCTTCGATGTTGCCGGCGTGGATGCCCGGCCTTGCCGGCGGGGCTGCCGGCTTCGACTTTCTCGATCAGCGCGCCGCTTTTGACGGGCAGGTTGAGGCTCGAGAGCGAGCCGTCGATCGGGATCATCTCGACGCCGAGGTAGGCGGTCTGGACGGAGCCGTTCTTCTCGAGTTCGGGGAGCTCCGCCTTGGCGGTGTTGATCGGCACCGCGAAGCCGATCCCGATGTTGCCGTCGCTGCCGCCGCCGCCGGTCTCGATCTGCGAGGTGATGCCGATCACCTGCCCTCTGCCGTTGAGCAGCGGACCGCCGGAGTTGCCGGGGTTGATCGGCGCGTCGGTCTGCAGCACGTTGTCGATCGAGAAGCCGTTGGGGGCGGTGATTTCGCGCTGCAGCGCCGAGATCACGCCGGTGGTGAGGGTGCGGCTGAGGCCGAAGGGGTTGCCGATCGCGACGACCGGTTCGCCGACCTCGACGGCGCTCGGAGTCGCCGAGCGGCAGCGGATGCAGGGTGAGCCCTTCGGTTGGGATCTTCAGCACGGCGATATCCTGAGAGGGGTTCTTGCCGACCACGTGCGCTTCGACGGTCTTCGAGTGTTCGAAGCTGACGGTCACCTTGCTCGCGTTCTCCACCACGTGCCAGTTGGTGAGGATCGTGCCGTTGGAGTCGATCACGAAGCCGGAGCCGGTCGCGATGCCCTGCTGCTGGCTTTCGCCGAAGCCGAAGGGCGATTCGCTCTGGCGCACGATGGTCGAGGTCACCTTGACCACGCTGGGCGCCGTGCGTTCGTAGATTTCGTGGGCGCTCAGCCCGCCGCCACCACCGCTCCTGGTGGGGATCGCCGCGGATGAAGAGGCGGTGCCGGAGGTGCTCACCGGAGCGGCCGCCTGCACCTCGGTGACGGTTTTGCTGGAGGAGCTGAGGCTGCCGCTGGCAGCGAGCACCGCCACCACGACGCCGCCCCCGATGAGGGCGGAGAGGAAGGGGATCGCAAAGAGGCGTTTCATCGCAGCGAGAGTGGTCGCGGTGGCCGAATCGACGGCGGGTGTGGAAAACAAGCTCATGTGGGTCATGTGGACAGGATGATCGGTTGCGATGAAGGCGATCTAAAGGTGGGCCGCGATGTCTCTAAAACTTTTTCATCGCCCGCAAAGCGGCCTCGGGGTCGGGCGAGCGCATCAGCGTCTCCCCCACCAGCACCGCCTGCACGCCCCGCTCCTCCAGGCGCCGCAGCTGCTCGGCGGTGGCGATCCCCGACTCCGAAACCACGGCGACGCCGTCGGGGACCTCCTCCAGCAGAGCGAAGGTGCGCTCGACGTCCACGCTGAAATCGCGCAGGTCGCGGTTGTTGATCCCGATCAGCTGCGCCCCCACCTCGATCGCGCGCGCCAGCTCTGCGCGATCGTGCACCTCGACTAGCGCGTCGAGACCGAGCTCCTGCGCCTGCTCGTGCAGAGCGAGCAACGCCGGCTGCTCGAGCGCCGCCACGATCAGCAGCACCGCGTCGGCGCCGGCGGCACGCGCCTCGTGCAGCTGGTATGCGTCGACCACGAAGTCCTTGCGCAGCACCGGCAGCGCGCAGGCGGCGCGAGCCTCGCGCAGATCGTCGAGCGAGCCGTCGAAGTGCGGGCCCTCGGTGAGGATCGAGACGGCGGCCGCGCCGCCGCGCTCGTACGCGCCCACCAGCTCGGCGACGTCGGGGCGCTCGCGCAGCGTCCCGGCGGAGGGCGAGCGGCGCTTGAACTCGGCGATCACGGCGATGCCCGGTCCGGCCAGGGCCGCATGGAAGGGCCGGCGCGCGGCCGGAGCCTCGCCGCCGCCCGCGAGCCGGTCGATCGGCAGCTCGCGCTTGCGCCGCGCCACCTCCTCGCGGGTGGTGCGCAGGATGCGCTCCAGTGCGGTGGCGCTCATGTGGCTGCCTCGGCGGGCGCATACCTGAGGGTGGCCTCCACGTAGCTCTGCAGCGCGTGCGCGGCGCTACCGTCGGCGAGCGCCGCGCGGGCCGCCTCGACGCCCTCGGCGATCGAAGCGACCGCGCCAGCCGCGTAGATCGCTGCGCCGGCGTTGACCAGCGCGAGATTAGATCGGGGCCCGCCCACCCCGGATTCGCCATCGAGGATTGCGCGCGTCACCGCCGCGTTCTCGCCGGGAATGCCGCCAGCCAGCTCGGGGTGGTCTGCGACGTTTGGCTCGATTCCGAGCTCCTCCGGGGCGATCGTGTAGCGGCGGATGTCGGAGCCGTCGAGCTCCACGACGGTGGTGGGGGCCGAGCTCGACACCTCGTCCAACCCATCCTCGCCGCGCACGACCAGCGCGCGGCGGGAGCCCAGCAGCGCGAGCGCCCCGGCGATCGTCTCCAGGAAGGCGGGGTCGGAGACGCCGATCAGCTGCCGCGAGGCGCCCGCGGGGTTGGTGAGCGGGCCGAGCATGTTGAAGATCGTGCGCACCCCCAGCTCGTGGCGCACCGGCACGACGAAGCGGGTCGCCCGGTGGTGGGCGGGGGCGAACATGAAGCCGAACCCAACCTCCTCGATGCAGCGCGCCACCCCCTCGGGCGCGAGGTCGATGCGCGCGCCGAGCGCCTCCAGCACGTCGGCCGACCCGGAGGGGCCGGTGGCGGAGCGGTTGCCGTGCTTGGCCACCGCGCACCCCGCCCCCGCGGCGATCAGCGCGGCGGTGGTGGAGACGTTGAACGTGCGCCGGCCCCCGCCGGTGCCGGCGGTGTCGAGCAGGTTCTCCTGCGTGGTGGGCACGTGCGCGGCGAGCTCGCGCATCGTGCGCGCCATCCCGGCCAGCTCCTGCACGGTCTCGCCCTTGGTGCGCAGCGCGATCAGAAAGCCGGCGATCTGCGTCTCGGAGACCTCGCCGTGCATGATCTGCGCCAGCACCTCGGCGGCCTGCGCTTCGCTCAGGTCCCTGCGCGATGCCAGCGCGTCGATCGCGCTCGTGAGGATCGGGTTGGGCATCAGAGCGCGGTCGTCTGCGGGGAGTCGCCGGACATCAAAACGTGCGTCTGTAGCGAGTCGGGCACCCGCAGCGACGGCCCCGCAGCGCCCTCCGCCGGCCACGCGCACCCGAGGAAGTTGGCCAGCAGCTGCCTGCCCTCCTGAGTGAGCACCGACTCGGGATGGAACTGCACGCCCTCGGCCGGCAGCTCGCGGTGGCGCAGCGCCATCAGCACGCCGTCGCCCTCGGCCGAGGCCTCCAGGCAGGCGGGCAGCTCGCGGGCAACGATCAGCGAGTGATAGCGCCCCACTATCAGCGGCGAGGAGAGACCGGCGAAGATCGTGCGGCCGTCGTGGGCGATCGTGGTCGCTTTGCCGTGCACCGGCGGGTGCAGCACCACGCGGCCCCCGAACGCCTGCGCGAGCGCCTGGTGGCCGAGGCACACGCCGAGCGTCGGTATGCCCGCCTCGGGCAGCCGGCGCACGGCCTCGAGCGTGATACCGGCCTCGTCGGGCGTGCACGGCCCCGGCGACACCACGCAGCGCTCATACCCTCCGGCGAGCAGCTGATCGACGGTCGCACGGTCGTTGCGCACCGTGTGCACGTCGGCGCCCAGCTCGCCGAGGTACTGGACGAGGTTGTAGGTGAACGAGTCGTAGTTGTCGATGACGAGCACCTTCATCGGGCCTCCTGCTAAGCCCAATCGGCCTGTTCGCATGCCAGCGCGATCGCGCGCATCGCCGCGGTGGACTTCGCGACCGACTCCTCGTACTCGTACGCCGGCTTGGCGTCGGCCACCGTGCCGCCGCCGGCCTGGATGTGGGCGACGCCGTCCTTGACGACCACGGTGCGGATGTGGATCGCGGTGTCGAGGTCGCCGCCGTAGCTGAGATAACCGATCGCGCCGCCATACCCGCCCCGCTTGACCGGCTCCAGCTCGTCGATGATCTGCATCGCGCGCACCTTTGGCGCCCCCGAGAGGGTGCCCGCGGGGAGCACCGAGCGCAGCGCATCCATCGCGCCGACGTCCGCGCGCAGAGTGCCCGAGACCGAGGAGACGATGTGCATCACGTGGCTGTAGTACTCGATCTCCATCAGCTCGTCGACGGTGACGCTGCCGTACTCGCACACCCTGCCGAGGTCGTTGCGCCCGAGATCGACCAGCATCACGTGCTCGGAGCGCTCCTTCTCATCGGCCAGCAGCTCGGCGGCGATGCGGCGATCCTCCTCGGGGGAGGCGCCCCGCGGGCGGGTGCCGGCGATCGGCCGCGTCGAGACCTCGCGGCCGTTGACCGTGAGCAGCGGCTCGGGGCTGGCGCCCGCCACCTGGAAGTCGCCGAAGTCCAGGTAGTACATATACGGCGAGGGGTTGACGGCGCGCAGGCCGCGGTAGATCGAGAAGGCATCGACCGGCACCGACGCCGACCAGCGCTGGGAGGGGACGACCTGGAAGGCGTCGCCGGCATGGATGTAGCGCACGATCCGCTCGACCATCGCTTCGAACTGCGCGCGCGGCATGTTCGACTCAAAGCGCGGCGTCTCCCGCGGGGATTGAAACCCACCCACCCGCTCGACGTGCGGCACGGGGCCGTCGAGCGCGTGGCGGATCTCGGCGATGGTCTGTGCGGCGCGCGCGCGCTCGCGCTCTCCATCGGCCTCGGCGTTTGCGAGGATCGTGACGGTGTGCTTGAGGTGGTCGAAGATCACGAGCACGTCGGAGAGCATCAGCGCCATGTCCGGCAGCCCCAGGGGGTCAGGCCGGCCCTCGCCGAGCGGCTCGACGGTACGAACCAGGTCGTAGCCAAAGACGCCCACAGCGCCGCCGATGAAAGGAGTCCGATCGCCCAGATCGGCCAGCGGCGCTTGGCGGAAGCGCGCCACGTGCTCGGCCGCGAGCGCGTAGGGATCCCCGGGGTCGCCCAGCGACCAGCGCAGCACCGAGCGCGGGCGCACGCCGATGAACGACCAGCGCCCCACGCGTTGGCCCTGATCGGCAGACTCCAACAGGAAGGCCGGCTCGGACGGTGCGAGCGCGCGCAGCTTCAGGAACGCCGACACCGGCGTCTCGCAGTCGGCGATGAAGCTTTCGCAGACGGGGATCAGGTTGTACGCGCCGTCGAGCGATGGGGCGAGCGGACGGGTCCCGGGCGGGCTGGTCTCGAGCGCGCTCGCCTCGGGCGGACTGACCACGGGCGGGCTGGCCACGGGCTCGCTGGCCACGGGCGGACTGACCTTGAGCGGGCTCGCCCCAGGCGGACTGGCCACGGGCGGGCTGGCCCCTCGATCACTAGCGGCGGCGGGCATCGAGCACCCGCTCGGCATCGGCGAGGGCGCGGCCGCGGGAGTGCAGCAGCACGAGCAGGTGGTAGAGCACGTCGGCGGCCTCTTCGTCGACGCGCTCCTCGGACTCCTCGCGCGCGGCGCGCGCCACCTCCTCGGCCTCCTCCATCACCTTCGCGCCGATTCGCGGGGGGTCGTCCAGCAGCGCGACGGTGTAGGAGCCGGCGGGGCGCTCGCGGGCGCGCGCGGCGAGCGTGCGCTCGAGCGTGGGCAGCACCTCGTGGGGTGCCGGCGGCGACAGCGCCCCGCGGTGAAAGCAGGTGCGCTCCCCCGTGTGGCACGCCGGCCCAGCGGGCTCGACCAGCGCGAGCAGCGTGTCGCCGTCGCAGTCCATGCGCAGCGCGCGCACCGCCTGGGTGTTGCCGCTGGTTGCCCCCTTGTGCCACGGCTCCTCACGCGAGCGGCTCCACAGGTGCAGCTCGCCCGTGGCGCGCGTGCGCCGCAGCGCCTCGTCGTTCATGTACGCGAGCATCAGCACCTCGCCGCTGCGCCAATCCTGCACCACGCACGGCAGCAGACCACGCTCGTCATAGCGCAGCTGGGCGTCGATCGGCTCCACGGTGGGGATGCTCATCCCGGAGATTGTAGGCGGCGCCTGCGTCCCCACAGTGCCGCCCTCCGTACGCGCGTCATCATTGTGCAGATGCCATCGGTGCTGGAGCGCAGGCTGATCGTGGTGAGCGGCAAGGGGGGCGTTGGCAAGACGACCGTGTCGGCGGCGCTCGGCCTGCTCGGCGCGCGCCGCGGGCTGCGCACGATCGTGGTCGAGGTGACGGGCGGCGAGGCGGGCGGCGAAGCCGCCGGGACGGGCCGGCTGTCGGCCCTGCTCGGCCATCCGGAGCCGCCCCCTCACGGCGTCGAGACGCAGCTGCGCGAGGGGCTGTGGGGACTTGCGATCGACCGCGACCGCGTGCTCGCCGAATGGCTGCGGGCGATCGGGGGGCGGGTGCCGGCGCGCGTGCTCACCTCCAGCTCGAGCTTTCAATACCTGATCGCGGCGGCCCCCGGTGCACGGGAGATGCTCACGATGGTGAAGCTGTGGGAGCTCGCCCAGGGCCGGCGCCCCGGTGACCGGGGCGCGCGGAATGGGCACACAACGGCGAGCGAGCGCCGCGCGAGCGCGGACCCAAGCGCGAGCGTTGACCGACGAGGCGAGCGCGGCGCGAACGCGGACCCAGGCGCGAACGCGGACGCGGGTAGACGGGGCGAGCGCGACTACGACTTGGTCGTGTTCGATGCGCCCGCCACCGGCCACGCGCTGGCGATGCTGCGCTCCCCACACACCTTCGGGACGATCGCGCGCGTGGGGCCAATCGCACGCCAGGCCGGCCAGGTGCGTGAGCTGCTCGAGGACCCCACCCGCACCGCCTACCTGGCGGTGACGCAAGCCACGGAGATGGGCGTCACCGAGACACTGGAGCTGCGTGCCGCGCTGCGCCGGGAGCTGGGTCGGGAGCTGGATGCGGTGATCGTGAATGGCACCCTGCCACGGCGCTTCGAGGGCGAGGAGCTGCAACGCATCGCCACGTTGGGCGGCGAATCCGGCGGGCACGCGACCGTGAGGACCTCTGCCGTACGCGCCGCGCACGCCGTCCACCAGCGGGCGCGCGCGCAGCAGCGCCAAGTCGCGCGCCTTCGCCACGGCGAAGGGCAGCACGGCGCGCCGCCGATGGTGAGAGTGCCATTCCTGTTCCGTTCCGAGTTCGACCTCGAGGCGATTCAGCGCATCGCCGATCGCTTGGAGCGCGGCCTGTGAGGTCGCAGCCAGGTGGCCTGTGAGTCAGGACAGCAGCGCGGCGGAGATGCGCTTGGCAGTGGCGAGTACCGGGGGACCGAGGGACTTGCGCAGATCGTCGAGCGTGTAGTCGCCGGCTGGAACCGGGACGCCGACCGCGGCGATGACGTCGCCATCGGGGCCGTGCACCGGAGCCGCGATCGTCCGCACCCCCGGGCCGAGCTCTTCGTCGCCCAGCGCGACACCCTCCTCGCGCACCTGCTGGAGCTCGGCGCGCAGCGCCTTCTTGCTGGTGATGCTCTTCGGCCCGCGCTTGGTCAGCTCCAGCTCGCCGATCAGCTGCTCGCGCTCGCGGTCGGGTAGGTTGGCGAGCAGCACCTTGCCCATCGCCGTGCACTGGGCCGGCATACGCGCCCCCGCGCCAAGGTCCAGATCGACCGCGTGCTGTCCGCGGCGCCAGCCGCGGCGGCGGTCGACGTAGCGGATCTGTGTACCGTCGAGTACCGCCAGCGAGGCGGTGCGGCCGGTTTGCTCGCGCAGTTCGCGCAGCGGCTCACGAGCCTTGCCGCGCAGCGCCATCGAGTCCAGCACCGACATGCCCATGTCGGCGACCCGCGGCGCCAGGCGATAGCGGCGCGCGTGGTCCTGCTCCAGGTAGCCGAGCGCCACCAGCGTCGAGGCGTAGCGGTGGGTGGTGGAGCGGCTCATGTTGAGCTCGTCGGCGAGCTTGGCGATGCCCAGCACGGGCTTCTGTGCGCTGAAGCAGTTGAGGATCGCAAGGCCCGCCTGCAGCGAGGAGGAGAACCGCCCGCGGCGCTCCTCCTCCAGGAGCTCCAGGCCCGCGTGGTCGGCCGTGTCGCCGCTGGGAGATGTCGTTCGCTTGGTCATGCGCCCACTCCCGCGCAAGCGCGGACGCCGCTGCCGCAGCCACGAGCCGGACGCCCGCCGCGGTAGCTGCGAGCCGGACGCCGCATCCAGCGCCCGGCTCGCGGTCGAGCGGTTCGGGGCCGGATCGCATCACCCTTGGCGCCCGCGGTCAGGCGTCGCGTAGGACGCCACTGCGCTTCCAACCGGGGGGCCATGACCCGTAGGCTGACGTTTCCGTCCCGCATTGCGCGAGCGATCATCCCCGACCGCTGCGTCGCGCTCAATGCACAGGTGAAAATGTTCAAGTCGACCATCCCTTTCGGAATCCGGGCCGCAGCTGTGGCTTGTACACGACTGGACACTATGTATATCAGTGTACAGGTTTGTGCTGGGGTTTGGCGCCACTGTACAGACAATGCGTAGCAGTGCAAGCCGGCGCCCACCCAACCTGGCCGCCAAGTGCAAGCCGGCGCCCACCCAACCTGGCCGCCCGAGCCGCCGCATCGAGGCCCGTCTCAATCCTGCAGGACGATCGCCGCACGCACGCGCGCCGCCAGGTATCCGGGCACGGCGACGATCGCCACCGCGACACACGTCACCGCAAGCAGGCTTCCGATCGCCACCAGCGCGCCAATCGACGCCACGACCGGGAACCCCGTCACGACCGCAAGCGCGTGGCTCAACAGCAGCTGGCCGCAGAGCCCGAACAGGGCGCCGATCGAGCATCCCACGCCGAGCAGCAGCGCGCTCTCCACCAGCAGGGAGCGCCACAGCACTCCTTTGTCGAAGCCATCCACCTTCATATCCGCCAGCAGCGGCCGCCGCTGCCAGATCATCGCTCCCATCGCGGTGGCCATTGCGAGGATCGCCGCGATCAGCACGAGACTTGTGATCTGTGTCAGGCGCGAGAGCCCCTGGCGACTGGTGGCACGCAGGCGCTGTTCGCGTTGAGAGCGGGTTTCCACCGTCAGGCCCGTGAGTCCCGTCCCGCCCGCGGCGAGCGCCCGCTGGATCGCGCGGCGTCCCTGCGATGGAGACACTCCTGGGCGCAGCGAGATCGTATAGGCGCTCACTTCCCCACCCGGCCAGGCGCGCGCGTAGTCGCTCGAGCTCATCACGACCGCGCCGGGCGGCCAGCCGATGTTGGTGCTCAGCGCCGCCACGCGCAGGGCGATCGGCCGCGGCGCCGGGAGCGTGAAGGATGCACCGACGCGCAGGTGCTGTTCGCTCGCGAGCCCCTGCGAGACGACCGCCCAACCACCGCGGCGCAGCCGTGCCGTCGCCAGCGCCAGGTCGCCGCTCGGCAGCTGGCTGGGCGGAATCGGATGCTCGGCCGCGGCCGGCAGCGCCATCACCCACACCCGGCGCGTGCCATCGTCGAGGAAACCGGCGTGGAAGAGGCCGACGCTGCGCACATCCGGCAGGCGCTCGAGCATGCCCCTCTGCGATGCGCGAAACGCAGTGGTCGCCAACACGTTCTGCGCGCCCGCCGCCGTCACCCAGATGTCGGCGCCAACGGCGAGGTCGTGCGCGGTGTGGTCGAGCCCGCGTTGGAGGTTGCTCTGCGCGCCCTCGACCGCCACGCTGCCGAATACCGCGGTGGCTCCGGTGGCGGCGATCGCGAGCGTGCGCGACCAGTTGGCGGTGGATCTGAGCTCGATCACCGCAAGGTGCGCCGCGGTGCTGCTGAGCGAGTGCTGCAGCCGGTCGGCCACGCGCAGGCAGGCGCCGAGCAGCCACGGGAGCGCCAGCAGCAGCGCGACCACGAGGCTGACGATCCCCACGATCGCGGCGCCTGGAACGGCAAGCAGGGTGACGGCGGTGATCGTCCAGCACACCAGCTCCCCCAGTGCGACTCGCAGCCCCGACCTCGACCTCACGCGTGCAGGAGCGGCCGCGAGCCGGCGCGAGAGGATCGCTCTGCGCAGCGACACCAGCACGCCGGCAAACGCGGCCAACATCCCCCCGCACGTGGCGAGCACGATGCTCTGCCAGCTGACGATGCGCTGTGCGTCGATCGGGAAGGCGAACGAGAGGTAGCCGGGGTTCGAGCTGAACAGCGCCGCGGAGAGCAGATCGCCGAGCGCCAGCCCGAGCAGCGAGGCGAGAACGCCGAGCACGAGCGCGTCGAACAGCAGCACCTCGACGATCATCTTGCGGGAATAGCCGTCCAGGCGTAGGTCTTCGACGAGGTTGCGCCGCTGGGAGGCCGTGAGCATCAGGGCGTTGAGCGCGAACAGAAAGCCCACCAACGCGCCGATCACCGCAAACAGCTGCGCCGATTGGTTGCTCGGCGCGGCGGCTTGGTTGAAGAGCGCGGTGGTGAAGTCGGCGGGCTGCACGTTCAGGCGCCCAGCGGCGAGACGCTCGAGCTCGGTGCGCACCGCACGTTCGCTGCCGTTGCGGGGCCGCACGAGGATGCCCGTCACACGCCCGGGCATCCCCGCCAGTTGCTGCGCGTAAGCGATCGGCGCGAACACGATGCGGCTGTGCGTGAGCACGCCGAGGCCACCTTCGAAGAGCACGGCGCCGATGAACACCCGGGCAGCGTGGCCGCCGATCTCGAGCTCCCCCGTTTCCAGCGAAGCCAGGCCAACCGAGTCGGCGAGTTCGACCGGCAGCGCAAGCGCCCGCTGGTGATTGAGCTGGGTGGCGCTGAAGCGGCGCAGCAGCGGCCCGCCGAGATGTGCGTAGCGCGCGTCGGTGCTGAGCAGTTCGACCGGCTGCTGACCCCGTGAGCCGATCAGGTTGGCGCGCTCCTCGAACACTGGGATCGCGGCCTGCACGCCAGGCAGGCGCCGGACATCGCCGAGCAGGCTCTGGTCGAAGCCCTGTGGGCCGCGCGCGGCGAGCTGAAAGCGCATCTGCCCCACGACGCCGTTGACGAGCTGCTGGATCGAGTTGTCGGGGCTGGCGCGAACGATTTGCGAGGCAAACAGCAGCGCCACCCCCACCGCGATCCCAAGGACCGCAAACAGCTCGTGCGCAAGTCTCGCGCGCAGACGCACCCGGTAAAGGAGGATTATGTTGCGCAGCCTCATGCCACCGCGAGCCGCGAGCTAACCGGCATCGAGGGAGGCGAGCACCGGTTCGGGCGCGTAGTCGCCGAGGCGCCCGTCGCGCAGGGAGTGCACGCGATCGGCGTACGCAGCCGCCTGCGGGTCGTGCGTGACGAGCACCGTCGCCACCTGGCGCTCACGGCACAGGCCGGATAGCAGCGCGAGCACCTCGCGGCTGCGCCGCGAGTCCAGGCTGCCGGTCGGCTCGTCGGCGATCACCAGCTTGGGTTCGGTCGAGAGCGCCCGGGCAATCATCACGCGCTGGCGCTCACCCATCGAGAGCTGGTCGGGCCGGTGGCGCAGACGCTCTCCCAACCCGAGCTGCTCCAGCAGCGGACTCACGCGGCGGTGGGCTTCGCGCGGGGTGAGGTCGGTGCCCAGCAGCTTCAGCGCGGCGTTGTCGAGCGCGCCCACACCCGGGATCAGGTTGAGCGTCTGGCGCACGAACCCGAGCTCCCGCAGCCGGTATGTGGCGCCCTCCCGCTCTGAGAGCGCCGAAACCTCGCGCCCGCCCACACACACCGTGCCGCTGTCGGGACGCAGCAGCGCGGCGATCAGCATCAGCAGCGTCGTCTTGCCCGATCCGCTCGGCCCGTACAGCGCGACCAGCTCGCCCGCCCCGACCGACATCGACACGCCGTCAACGGCCCGCACGGGCTCGTCTTCGCCGACCCGGTAGTGCTTGACCAGATCGCGCAGCTCGAGCATCACGCCAACCGCCGAAGCTGGGAGAGTCGCCGCGCGGTCCACAACCCGAGCCGGGCAGGGCGGTTCGAGCGGGACGGATGGGGCATCACACCAGCTGCTGCCTTCCGTGCAGATGGATCACCTTGCCCCGCTCCAGCTCAGCCGGGGGCGGCTCGGGCGGCATCGATGCGCTGCCCAAACGGCCCCCACCGAGCGAGAAGATTTGATCTGCGCGCATTGCCGCGGGCATGTCGGGGACCGCCATCAGCACGGCGATCGCCTGCTCGTCCACGAGCGCGTGCAGGAGTTCCGTCACCCGCTCGCGCTCACTCACGTCGAGGTTGGCTGTCGGATCGTCCACCAGCAGCAGCCGCGGCGCTCGCGCGATCCCGTGGGCGATCCCGATCAATGACCGCTCCCCGTCGCACAGGCTGCCCCATCGCTGGCGCGCCTGCGCCGAGAGCCCGACCCGCTCGACCGCCTCCTCAGCGCGCGCGTACGCACCGCGACGGCCGTGCTCGGCCAGCAGTGGCAGCGCCACGTAGTCGAGCATCCGCAGGTCGCTCTTCGGCCCCGTGCGCCGCACCCAGCCGATCCACTCCAGCATCAGCTGGGCGTGCTGGCGCTCGGAGAGGCTGGCGAGATCGACGCCTTTGAAGCACACGCTGCCGCTGTCCGGAAGCTCCAGGCGCGCGGCGAGCTTCAGCAGGGTCGACTTGCCCGACCCACGGGTGCCCCACACCGCCGTGAGCTCGCCCGCCCGGACATCCAGCGAGACGTTGCGGAGCACCCTCACCTCGGTGTCGCCCCGCCAGTAGCTCTTGCCGACGCCTTTGAGCGACAGCAGAGCGCCCACCCTCACCTCGCCGAATGGCTCCCGCTCGCGGACCGATGGTCTGCGCTTTCCCAGCACCTCGCGTACAACATACTCAACCCGCCGGAAAACGTGCGGCGTGGAGCTGCGGGCTGGTCGCGCGCTCGTATTCGGCGTGCATCCCTTCCAGGGACTCCCGCACGCCCTGCAGCCAGGTCAGTCGCGCCTCCCAGAAGGAGAGCTCCGCATCGCGGATGTGCACCAGCACCAGCCCCGACCACCTGTTGGGCGCCGGGGGGCGCATCCGCTCGAAGGTGCGCTTGAGCTCCTGCACGCGCGCCAGGCAGATCAGCTCCTGCCCGTAGACGAGCTCCACCAGCCGCGGCAGGTTGTGGGGCTGGCAGAGGGCGACCTTCATGTGCAGCTCGTCGCGCAGCGGCGGCGCGGTGGAGGATCTGAGCAGCCACTCCTCGAAATGCCGCACACCGGCGGGCGTCGCTTCGAAGCAGCGCGAGTCCGCGCGCGAGCCCGGCGCCCGCCGTGAGGCCGATCGCTGCAGTCCGGCGCCGGACTGCTGGCGGCGCATGCCCACCTGCTCGGCGGGTGCGGTGACGGCTCCCCGCAGGCCCACTGCCGCCAGCTGTGGCCTCGCAACGGCTCTTCTTGCTGAGGCAAATGGCGCCGCGGCCTGAGCAACCCCGTGTGCGCGCTCCGCCGCCTGACCCACATCGATCGCTCGCACGAGCCCGTCGCGCTCCAGGCGGGTCAGCGCCGAGTAGACGTTGGAGTCGACAAAGCCCGCCGATGAGAGTCGCTGACGTAACTTCGCGGTAAGACGATGAGCCGGGCCGGGCTCCTCGATCACCAGCCCCAGCACTGCGATCTTCGCTGACATTTTCCTGCCGGCCCCCTTTGATGTCTAGCTCTGTGGGTTCCTCATGCCGTAGGACAACGTTTCCCGCCCCCTGAACAACACATTACATAAACCGTACACCAAACCGAGCCGTAATGCAGCTTTTGCACGAACGGTTCCGATATCTTGAGAATAAATTCCCGCATCCGGACCGTACCGTCAACAGCCCCCCGTGGCGCCCACACAGATGCTCGATGGCCCCTGGAGAAAGGGCCTACCGCGATCTTACGACCCCGCTCACTTTGCGCAGATAGGCGCTATCCGAGCCCCAAACGATCGAGCAGGCCCTCGTCGCGGCGCCAATCACGGCGCACCTTCACCGACAGGTCGAGGTGCACCCTGTCCCCGAGCTCCCGTTCGAGCTCACCGCGCGCCGCGCTGCCGATCGCCTTGATCATCCGTCCTCTCGCCCCTACCACGATCGCCCGTTGCGAGTCGCTCTCCACCCAGATCAGCGCCCGCACCCGCGTCAGCCCTTCGCGCACCTGCTCGATCTCCTCCACCACCACCTCCACCGCGTGGGGCAGCTCCTGAAAGGTGCGCCTGATCGCCGCCTCCCGGATAAGCTCCGCCACCAGCAGCCGCGGCGACTGATCCGAGCGCGTGTCGGCGGCGAACAGAAAAGGGCCCTCCGGCAGCAGCTGCTGCAGATGCCCCACCAGCTGCGCCACACCCTCTCCCGTGCGGGCCGAGACCGCAAACACCTCTCCGTCGAGCTCCAGGTCGGCTGCGCCCTGCAGTGCCGCGAGCGTCTCGGCGCGACTCAGCCGATCCACCTTGTTGACCGCGATCACCACTGGGAGTGGATTGATCGAGTCTGGTGAGTCGGGTGCATGAGGCGGGTAGGTCGAGTCTGGCGAGTCGGGCACGTAAGGCGAGTCGGGCGGGCGGGTGCTCGATCCCTGGAGCGCGCGTGCGATGAAGCGATCGCCCGGGCCCACCCCCTGCTCGCCGTTCAGCACCAGCAGCGCCGCGTCGGCGCCCTGCAGCTCCTCGCGCACCCGCTGCGCCATACGCACCGTCAGCGCGTCGCGCGGGCGCTGCACCCCTGGCAGATCCACCAGCACGAGCTGGCACTCGCCCTCGGTGCGCACGCCCCGGATCGCGCGGCGCGTCGTCTGCGCGCGGTCGGAGACGATCGCCACCTTGCCCCCGACCACTGCGTTGACGAACGTCGACTTGCCCACGTTGGGGCGCCCGAGAAGCGCCACGAAGCCCGCGCGGGTCATCGGCGCCCCACCCGTTACGAACCCGCCCGCTGAGCAGTCTTGCTCGCCGGCAGGGACTCCCACCGCAGCAGTTCCGCCTGCACCGCCAGCATCTCCCCGTTGTCTCGCTCGTGGTCCATCCCCACCAGGTGCAGCACCCCATGCACGATCGCCTCACACAGGTCCTCCGTATGGTCCAGACAGATCACGACATCCCCCAGCTCTCGCGGCACCCCATCGATCGGCGCGGCTTCATCCACCGGGAACGACAGCACGTCCGTCGGGCCGCTCTTGCCCCGGTGCTCCTCATTCAGCTGAGCGATGCGCCCCGCGTCGACGAGCTCAATCGCCATATGCCCCTCCTCGATCCCCGCCGACGCGGCGGCCAACGCACACAGACGCCGCACCTGCGCCTCGGGCGGGGCATCGTCGATGCGCCCCCGCTCGCCAAACACCTCGACTTCGATCACTGCCTACGCCCTGCGGCGATCTGCCGGACGGAGCTCCCGCGCGTCGCGCTGGGAGTGCTCGTCGTATGCCTCCACGATTCGCTGCACCAGCTTGTGGCGCACCACGTCCTCTCCCCCGAAGCGCACGAACTCGATCCCCTCCACCGTTCCCAGCACCTCCCCCACCGCGATCAGGCCCGACTGCTGCGCGGGCGGCAGATCCACCTGGGTCACGTCGCCGGTCACGACCATCCGCGAGCCGAAGCCCAAACGCGTGAGGAACATCTTCATCTGCTCGGGCGTCGTGTTCTGCGCCTCGTCGAGGATCACGAAGGAGTCGTTCAGCGTTCTCCCGCGCATGAACGCCAGCGGCGCGATCTCGATCACCCCCCGCTCCAGGTACTGGGTCACCTTCTCCGGGTCGAGCATGTCGTGCAGCGCGTCGAACAGCGGGCGCAGGTAGGGGTCCACCTTCGCCATCAGGTCTCCCGGCAGGAAGCCCAGCCGCTCGCCGGCCTCCACCGCGGGGCGCGTCAGGATAATCCGGTTGACCTCGTTGCGCGACAGCGCCGCCGCCGCCATCGCCACCGCGAGGAAGGTCTTGCCCGTGCCCGCCGGGCCGACCCCGAAGGTGATCGTGCGCTCGCGGATGCAATCCACGTAGTGCTTCTGGTTGACGGTCTTCGGTGCCACCCGCAGCGAGCGGTGGCGCCACACCACGTCCTCCAGCACCTTCGCCGGGGACTCGTGCGCGTCCAGCGCACCGGTCACGGCCGCGATCGTGCCCGGGCCGATCTCGTGCCCGCGCGCGATCAGCTCCGAGAGCTCCTTCACCACTCGCTCGCCCGCGCGCATCTCCCCCTCCGATCCATCCAGCGTCAACAGGTTGCCGCGCAGGAACACCCTGCACTCCAGGTGCCCCTCCAGCGCCCTGAGCACGACGTCCTGGCTGCCCGCCAGCTCCGCGGCCACTTCGCCCGGCAGCTCGATTTGCGTCCTCATCCGCCGAGCGCGGCCCGCACCAATCCCGAGACGCGCTTGCCGTCGGCGCGGCCGTCGACCGCCGCCATCGCCACCCCCATCGCGCGTCCCATGTCTCTGACCGACTCGGCCCCGCTGTCCCTTACCGCCCGCTCGACGATCTCGCGCAGCTCGGCTTCGGGCAGCTCCGCCGGCAGGTACCCGGCGATCAGCTCCGCCTCGCCCTGCTCGCCCGCCGCCAGCTCCGCGCGCCCGGCCTCGCGGTAGGCCTCCGCGGCCTCGATGCGTCGCTTGCGCTCGCGACGCAGCACCGCCAGCTCGTCGCCTCCCCCGAGCTTCGCGTCCTTCTGCAGCTCCGAGAGCACCATCCGCAGAGCGCCCACGCGCTCTTTCTCCCCCGCCTTCATGGCGGTGGCCAGATCGCTCTTGAGCTGCTGTTCGATGCTCACCTGTGGGGCAAGGATAGCCGCGCGGGCCCGTCTTGGAATCCGCGTAGTTCACATCGGCGTCACACGCAGGCCATCGGCGTGCAGCTCCTCCACCCTCACATCGACCACTTCGCCCGCGCTCGCCGCTTGCGCCGGCAGGTAGCAGCGCGTGTAGTCGGCCGTGTACCCCGAGCACTGCGTCTGCGCCACCTTGTCCACCAGCACCCGCTCACGCCCGTCCAGCTTCCCCACGCGATGGTGGCGCGAGCGCACCTCGGAGAGGCCCCTCAACGCCTGTGAGCGACGCTTCTTCTCCTCCGGCGGCACCCTGTCGCCGAGCTCCTGCGCGGCTGTGCCCGGGCGCGGCGAGTAGGAGAAGGCGTGCACCCTGCTGATCTCTGCCTCGCCGACCAGCTCCAGCGTGCGCTCGAACGCCCTCTCGTCCTCGTTGGGGAAGCCGACGATGATGTCCGTGGTCACGTTGACCCGCGGCACCGCCTCCCGCAGCGATGCGATCGCCTCCACGTACTCCCGCGCGGTGTAGTGGCGCCCCATTGCCTTCAGCACGCCATCGTCGCCCGACTGCATCGGCACGTGCAGGTGCGGACACACCTTCGGCTCCTCCCGCAACGCCTCGATCAGCGAGTCGCGCACGTGGATCACCTCCACCGAGGAGAGCCTCACCCGCTGCACGCCCTCGACCCTGGCGGCGTGCATCATCAGCTCGCCCAGCTCCCACCCCTCCCGCGCGTCGCGGTAGTCGCCCACGCTGATCCCGGTCATCACCACCTCCGGCTGGCCCTGGCGCACGCGCTCTCTCACCTCGTCGAGCACCGCGGCTGCCGGGCGCGAACGCGCCGCTCCGCGCACCGTGGGGATGATGCAGTAGGCGCAGTGGCAGTCGCACCCGTCCTGCACCTTCACGAAGCCCCGCGTTCGCGCCGCCGCCGAGCGGGTCTCAAGATGCTGCCCCCGCGCGCGACCCACGATTGGCTCGTGCTCGAGGTCCACGCAACCCCCCTGCGCTTGCGCCATCGCCTGCGCGACATCCTCCGCCGTGCCCGTAAACGTCCTCACCGCCGTGTCGATCTCCGCGAACTGCGCTGCTCGCAGGTTCGCCGCGCAGCCCCCCACGTACACCTCGCGCGCACCGCTCTTCAACGAGCGGCGCACCGACTGGCGTGACTTCGCCTCCGCCTCGCCGGTGATGCAGCAGGTGTTGATCACGTGCAGCTCCGCCTCCTCCTCGGGCGCCTCCACGTGCCCGGCCTCGAGCAGGCGTCGGCGCGCCAGCATCGCGTCGGCGTGGGACACCTTGCAGCCGAGGAACTTCACCGCGAAGTGCATCGTCCGCGCAGGGTATCGCGGCGACGGTCGTAGAGCAGGCCTTATGCGCCCCCACCAGATCTGGGCTCGGCTCGTCGCTCGTAGCGAGGAGATGACCCCATCGAGAGCCACTGCGAAAAGCCCGCCCCGTTGCGAGGAGATGACCCCATTGAGAGCCACTGCGAAAAGCCGCCCTGTCGAGTACCCGCAGGAGACGCCATAGAAAAGCCCCGCCGGAGCGGGGCTTTCCCTTAGCAGGTCGGTAACCCGGATTCTGTCATGAGCAGCCATCCATCTGAGCGGCCTACCTGGATCTCGGCGGGCAGCCTGCAAGCGATCCGCTTTGGCCTTGCATCGAGTGGGGTTTGCCCAGCCGCCGCGTCACCGCGACGCTGGTGCGCTCTTACCGCACCATTTCACCCTTGCCGGCCCGCCGTTCACGTGGGACGGCGGACTTAGGCGGTTTGTTTCTGTGGCACTTTCCCGCGGGTTTCCCCGGGTCGAAAGCTCGACCACCTTGCCCTGTGATGTCCGGAGTTTCCTCGAAGGCCGGACGGCCTCCGCGGCTGCTTGACCTGCGTACTCAACTTAGCGCGGCGGGGGCACGTTGTGAAGGAGGCTGTCGCCCAGGCGTAACGCACGACACCGATCGCAGCTCACGACAGCCACGTTCCGCAGTCCAGGCACTCCCCATGGCAGTCCGCCTCCTCGACTGCATCCGAGCGCGAGCCAGCCTCCCCATCGCGCCCCATCTCGCCGCCGCAGAGAGGGCATTGGGCCCTCTCCCACGCACCCAGCGCCTGCCACGCATCGGCGATCAGGTCGTCGAGCGTGAGGGCGCCCGCGCCGCCGCCTTCTTCCAACGCTGGCGCACGCAGGCGCGCCACGTGATCCGCCGGCCTGAGGCCAGCCGGCCTGAAGCGCTCCCGTCCGGAGAGACCGGACGGGTGTCGCCGGAGACCGCGTCGCCGCAGAAGGGTGCCGCCCATCAGAGGCTCCTCAGCAGCCCGACCACGCGCCCCAGCACCTTGACCTCCTTGCTGCGGATCGGCTCCATGGTCTCGTTCTCGGGCTGTAGGCGGATGTGATCGGATTCTCGGAAGAAGCGCTTGACGGTCGCCTCCTCCCCCAGCAGTGCCACGACGATCTCGCCTTCCCTGGCGGTCTCCTGGGGTCGCACCACCACGATGTCGCCCTCGATGATGCCGGCGTTCTTCATCGAGTCCCCGCGTATGCGCAGGAGATACTCCCCATCGCCACCCCCCGCGACCTCCGGGACGGAGATGTACTCCTCGATGTTCTCCTCCGCCAGCACCGGCTGGCCGGCGGCGACCGAGCCCACCAGGGGCAGGCCTTCGGAGCGCACGATCGAGCGCACGCTGTCCACCGCGTTGCCGACCGCCCGGTCGAGCAGCTCGATCGCCCGCGGCTTGGAGGGATCGCGGCGCAACAGGCCGATCTTCTCCAGGTTGGCGAGGTGGGCGTGCACGGTCGAGGAGGAGGCCAGGCCGACCGCTTTGCCGATGTCGCGCACGGTCGGGGGGTAGCCGTACTTGGCGGAGTACTTGCCGATGAAGTCGAAGATCTCCTGCTGGCGCTTGGTCAGATCCATGATCTCTTGGTCCCTTGGGTCGCTGGGCTGGAGGGTGGAACGAACATGTGTTCGTACAGTAGCGCCGCTTGCGGACGGATGCAAGCTTCTGCTGCGATACGTCGCCTCGTGGCGCCATTGCTCACGACCGCGGGCCGGCTCGACCGGCTCGCGCCGTGGGGGCCCGTCGCGGCTCGTGCGGGGCCCGGACCGGCCAGACCTGCTGAGTCGCGCGGGGCCCGGACCGGCCAGACCTGCTGAGTCGCGCGGGGCCCGGATCTGCCTGCGCGGCTGCCGAGTCCCGGTCTCCGGCGAGAGCCTGGCGGGGCTATACTCGCCGCTCCGGGCGCCCGTGGCGGAATTGGTAGACGCGCAAGGTTGAGGGCCTTGTGGAGATTGTTCTCTGTGGTGGTTCGAGTCCACTCGGGCGCATAGAAATAGCTGCAAATCATAGGGTTTTGGTAAGCGTTCAGTCGTGGGTCCCGGTGGGGTGTGCTGGTGGGCAGGTGCGGGGGCTCAGGTCAGGGCTGGGAGTGGGTCGCCGCGGGCGTGGGCGGTGAGCAGTTCGCGCATGTACGCGAACATCGAGCGGGCTTGCAGGCGGCATGTGACCGAGGCTGACAGCGCGCGCTCGATGAATCGCTCGCCGTCGGTGGATTGGGTGCCGTGTGAGAGCTTGCGGTAGATGACCGGCCCGCGTAGCGCTCTCTCGGCTGCGTTGTTGGTGGGCTCGACCCCTTCGACGGTGACGAAAGTCCAGAGCGCCGGCCAGATCCTCAGCAGGTTCTTGGCGAAGCGGCGGTGAAAGCGCGTGTAGGTGCTCTTGCGTGCGGCGCGTTCCAGTAGCTCCCGGAGCTCGGCTTGGATCGGGGCTATCTCGCCCGCGAGGCGCCGGCGATCTTGGTGCTCGCCAAAGGCGTGCCAGGTCTCGAACAGCCTTTTGGTCAGTTCGCTGGCGGCTTCTCCGAACTGCTTCTGCTCGGCCAGGGCTCCTCCCGCGTGGAAGGCGAAGTCTCGCTTGAGATGCTCCCAGCAGGCCTGGCGCGAGGCGGGATCGACCAGCTCATATGCCCACCAGCGATCCGAGCCCACGATCCCTTTGAAGTCCGCGCCGAGCAGTTCCTTGAGGCGGTCGCGATGACGATCCTCTGCGATCCGGAAGATGGCTGCCTCGGGCGTGGTCGCGGCCCACATTGTGCGGCCCTCATGCGCGGTGAACCAGCCGGTCTCATCGACGTTGAGGACTGGTGATGCCAGCACGCTCTCGACCAGCAGCTCGTGTGGGGCCCGCAGCGCTTTCCCCGCGCGCTGGCAGATCGCATCGACCGCCCCGACGGATAACCGGAGTCCGAACAGGTCCCGCGCAAGCTCGGACATGTCGCGCCGCGAAACCCGGTTACGTGCGGTCATCGTCACGACCGCGGCCTGCAAGTCGGTGCCGAACGGCGAGTCGCCTACCCCGTCGGGCAGGCGCGCCACAGCCTTCTTGCCACACCCTGGGCAGCACAGATGGTGAGTGCGATGCTCGCAGAAGAGCACCACGATCGGCGGCAGCTCGGCTACCTGATGGCGCCCGAACCGCTTGCCAGGCTGCCGCTCCTGCTCGCTGAACACACGCCCGCATCCGCCGCACTCCTGCGGGTAGTGATCAACGATCTCATCCACCCGGTCCTCCGGTAGCAGCTTGCGACCGGAGCCCTCATGCCCGGACTGGGCGCCCGCCTTTCGCTTCTCGCCGTCGCGTTTGCTCCACAGCTTCGCCTTACGACGCGCCTCCGCGCGACGCTCCGCCCGTGTCTTGGGCGGATCCTGCGACGGAGGGCTCGACGAGTTACGCGAATCCCCTCGCGCCTGCTCCTCAAGCCGAGCGACCCGCTCCTCCAGACGCTCACAACGCGCCGCGAACTGCTCACGCTCGCCCGCCAGCTCAACGATCGCATCGACGCACCGCTCCCGCCCCGCACCAAAGATCGCCTCCGCCTCCGAGCGGTCCATACCCGCAAGATTCGCTGCACCGCCCGCCAATCCTCGCTACAGGAAGACCACGACTGAACGCTTACGGGTTTTGGTTGCTTGTGATCCGTTTGTAATCACGTACAAGCCCGGTGTGACACCAGCCGTGGCCCAACCGAACAATTTGCCGAACACTTCTCCGGCCCGCTCGACGGCAAGAGTCGGGGCCAACCGCACTAGCGACAAGGACATTTGAGCGACACGGCACTCACCGCGTCGGTCTGGCAGCCTACGGAAGGCTGTGTGGTTGGACGCTCGCCCGTGCATCGCCGCCGAGGCCGGCCTCTAGCCTTGCTCTGCGACCCCTGACACCGCTACGTCCCTCATAGCTGTAAGGCTGGGCATCATGAGCGGTTCAACCGTGACGAAAACAGCCGCCGCTGGTGCCCAGGTGATCCTCCTGACGCTGGCCGCCGGCCAGTTCCTGATGGCGCTCGACAGCTCGGTGATGAACGTCTCGATTGCGACGGTCGCCGAAGATGTCGGCACGACGGTCACCGGGATCCAGGGGGCGATCACGGCCTACACGCTCGTGATGGCGATGCTGATGATCCCCGGGGCGAAGGTGGGCGCGATAATCGGTCGCAAGCGGGCGTTTATGATCGGCTGCGTCATCTACGGCTGTGGCTCGTTCACCACGGCGCTGTCACAGAGCCTGCCGGTGTTGCTGTTCGGCTGGTCTTTCCTCGAGGGCGTCGGCGCGGCGCTCATACTGCCTTCGATCGTGGCGCTGGTGGCCGGCAACTTCCCGGCGGCACGCCGTCCCGCGGCCTACGGGCTTGTGGCCGCCGCCGGGGCGATCGCGATCGCTGTCGGCCCGCTGATCGGCGGGCTCGCGACAACTTATGCTTCCTGGCGCTGGGTCTTCGCTGGTGAGGTCGTGCTCGTGTTGGTCATCCTCGTGCTCGCGCGTCGCGCCGAGGACGCTCCCCCCGACCGCCGGCCGAAAATCGACCTGATCGGCGCTGTCCTGTGCGCCGCGGGCCTTGGTGTGTTCGTCTTTGGCGTGCTCAAGTCCGGCTCCTGGGGCTGGGTGGCGCCGAAGGCGGGCGCGCCTCAATGGTTTGGAATGTCGCCCGTGCCATGGCTGATGGTCGCCGGGCTCGTGTTGGTCTGGTCGTTTCTGCACTGGGAGGCGCGCATGGTCCTCCGCGGCCAGGAGCCGCTCGTCGATCCGGCTCTGCTGCGCAACGAGCAGCTCGGGGGCGGGCTGACCATGTTCTTCTTTCAATATCTCCTGATGATGGGGGTTTTCTTCCTGGTCCCGCTCTACCTGTCCGTGGCACTAGGGCTGTCGGCGATCGCCACCGGGGTTCGGATCATGCCTATGTCCCTGACCCTGCTGGCGGCGGCGCTGGGAGTGCCGCGGCTGTTCCCGGACGTCTCGCCGCGACTGGTTGTACGCGTTGGGATCCTCCTGATGCTGCTCGGGTTGCTGGTCCTGCTGGCGGCGATCGACATCGATGCAGGGGCCGAGATCGTGACCGTGCCGCTGCTGCTGGTCGGGCTCGGCCTTGGCGCGCTCGCATCGCAGCTCGGCGCTGTGACCGTCTCAGCCGTGCCCGACGAGGAGAGCTCGGAGGTGGGCGGGCTGCAGAACACGGTGACCAACCTCGGCGCCTCGCTGGGAACCGCCCTCACGGGGTCGATCCTGATTGCCGTGCTGACGGCGTCGTTTCTGACACACATCGAGATGAACGACGCGGTCCCGCAGAGCGTCAAGGACAAGGCGAGCACCGAGTTGTCCGCCGGCATCCCATTCATGTCCGACAAGCAGCTCCAGGCCGCCACCAAGGAGACGGGCGCGAGCAACGAGGTGACGCAGGCGGCGCTCGACGCCAACGCCCAAGCTCGCCTCGACGGGCTCCGCGCCGGCCTCACGGTCCTGATCCTGATCGCGGCCCTCGCGCTTTTCTTCGTCGGGCGAATGCCGACGCGACAACCCGGCTCCGAGCCGGCACGGGCCTAGGCACTTACGGTCGGCCAGTGATGTCGCTGGCGTCTGTGACTTCGAAGGTCTATGGTCCGAGCTGGTTTCGATACTGCCTTGCTCCGCGATGGCGGCCACGAGAAAGGAACTAGTCCATGTTGCGACGGATGACGGACATGCCGGGCGGGACGATCGGCTTTGAGGCGGTCGGGGAGGTCGAGGATGACGATTGGGAGGAGACCGTCGAACCTGTGCTGCGTCAGGAGATCGCGGAGGGGCGCAACGTGCGGCTGCTCTACCTGATTGGTGCGGGAGCCCGTGAGGTTGAGGGCGACGCGATGAGCGCTGACGCGGGCTTCCGCGTGCGCCATGCGACCTCGTATGAGCGCGTGGCTGTGGTCAGCGACGAGGATTGGGTGCGCCCTGCGTTGCGTGCCCTTTCCTTCCTGCTTCCCGGCAAGGCCCGGGGCTTCCGCGTCCGCGATCTAGTGGAAGCGAAGGCCTGGCTCGCAGACGACTGAGCCTAACGGGCGATCGCGGCTTGCCGTCCCCCGACGAGCCCGCCGCAGCTCACAACGACGAAGGGAGACCCGATGGACATCTTTGAGGTCGAGCAGAAGGAGATCGTCAGCAGGGAGGAGGTCGCGGAGCGCCTGCGGCTCCTCGCTGACATGCTCGCTCGTAACAACGACTTGGAGTTCGACCGCGGCGGCATGCATTTCACGGTCCACGTCCCCGATCAGCTGCAGCTCAAGGTCGAGCTCGAGGTGGAGACGGACGAGCGCGAGCTCGAGATCGAGCTGAAGTGGTGATGGTGGCCAACAGACCCGACGCGATCCCGATCCCTGCGCCGGCTGCGACGTCGCTGGGATAGTGAACGCCGGTGTGCACGCGTGAGTAGGCAACCGCGCCCGCGAGCGGGACGAGGACGGGTGTCAGGACTGGCAGTTCGGTGCTCGCGCTGGTGGCGAACGCGAACGCTGCGGCACTGTGGCCGGATGGGAATGACGTCGACCGCGGCGTGCGGATGAGCGTGGGCCGCCCACGCGAGGATGGCCGCCGGCGGCGCACGAGTAGCTTTGCTGGGCCGTTCGCGACTGCCGCCGCGATCGCGATCGCGATGAGGCCGCGCGCGGCCGCCCTCTGCCCGTCGCGGCCGCCGAACACGGCTAGCACCCCCGCTATGAGAAGCCACAGTCGGGAGTAGCTCGCGACCCGTGTGATCCCGACGAGAGAGTGGTCCAGCGTAGGTGAGCGCGCACGGAAGGAGCGCTTCATCAGCCGGCGGTCCAGACGTTGCACCGAACGCCACATCGTCACTGAACCTCATGCTCCCGCACGCAGCGGGACACGTACACCGCCCAGCCGGTGCCGAGCAGCATACCGGCAACCACGTCGCTTGGATAGTGGACGCCCAGGTAGACGCGAGACGCGGCCACCGCGAGGACAATCAGCAGCGCGAGGCCGGCAGCCACGCGGGTTAGCTTCGGCGATGCCCCTGCCGCCGCGAGCGCCAGCACGAGCGAGAACCAGAATGCGCTCGCCTGCGTCGCATGGCCCGAGGGAAAGCTCGAGCCGGTAACCGCCTGCAGGTGCTCCACGGGCGGGCGCGGGCGCGACACAAGCAGCTTGACCCAGTCTGAGATCAGCATCGCGCCGCCGAGGCCGAGCGCGACCGCGAGCGCCTCTCGGCGCAGGCCCGCCCGGGCGAACGCCAGACAGGCGATCAGGGCGAGCGGGACCAGCAGGAACGCGCTGCCCGCCCACGTGACCACTCGCGCCACGTCAGTGAGCGCCGCCGTGCGCTGAGCGGCCACGTGGCGTACCGCGTTCAGCTCGGCCGACCCCACGGCCGAGGTCCAGAGCTCCCCGACTCCCCAGCCGAGGATCACGAAGACGGCCAGGCCGAGCACCAGCCGTGCGGCCGGGTGGCTCACCGGCCAGCCGCTACCCGTAGCAGCGCGCTCAGGTTGTCCATTGTCAGCGCCGCGGCTCTCGCGGCCGGTGGCAGGCCGACTCCGCTGGGCAGCCGCACCCGTAGCGCCCCTGGCAGCGACTCGAAACGTAGAGGGGGATCGAGCACGAGCGCCTCGCCGTCGAGCCCAACCTCCACCGGGCCTCCGGAGCGAACCTCGAACTCCTGGGTCGACCACGACAGCAGACCCGGAAAGCGGCCCGCCTGGCCGACCAGCTCGAGCGCGACGAGCTTTGATACGTCGGTAGCGCTGCGCACCCGTGCGGCCAGGACGCCGAGCCGGCCCGTGTCGATTCGCTCGCGTGTGCCCGCGCCGGCGAGGCTCGCCAGCCGATACGGATTGTTCGATACGAGCACGAGCGGCGCGTCGTCGCAGCGGCTCCCGTCGGGAGCGGTGAACTCGAGGTCGACTGGCTCCGCATCGGGGCCCAGCAGGCCGGGCAGCATGCTCGTCCAGGTCTCGAGCTTGGCATCGCGGTAGGCGTCGGACTGGACGACCTTGGCATAGACGCCGAGCGAGGCGTTGTTGACGAACACGCGGTCGTTGACGCGGGCGAGATCGATGCGCCGCTCGACGCCGTCAGTGAACGCATCCAGCGCGCCCACGACGTCATCACGGTCAAGGCCGAGGTCCAGGGCGAAGTGGTTTCGAGTCCCCGCGGGAATGCAGACGTGAGCGATGTCGTGCCGAGCGGCAACCGTCGCCACGAGGGCCTGCGAGCCATCGCCGCCGGCCATCCCGATGACCTGCGCACCGCGTGCGATGGCGCTCTCGGCGAGCTCGAGCAGGTCATCGCCGGGTTGCAGAACAACCGGCTCGATGCCTTGTCGCCGGGCTTGAGCAGCGAGGTCATAGCGCTCTGCCTTACCCCCACCCGACTTCAGGTTGATGATCAGCACCGCCGATCCAGCGGCACCCACCGGCACGACCGCACCAGCCACGCCACCAACCGTCGGCTCCCCGGTCCGCCTCAACGCGTAGCGCGCGGCCAAACCAAACACGGCGAGAAGCAACAGCAACGCGACCAGCACCACCACCCCTCGCCAGTTGACCACCAGCACCACGATCAGCCCGATCCCGCTGAGCACAGCGAGCACGGCGCCGACCGCTCGCCGCGGACCGCGACGGGTCAACGCGAACCAGATGGCCACGCTGCAGACCAGCACGAGCCCGACCGCCAGCACCGCGACAAGCACATCGCCCGCCAGCGCGACCACGGCCACCACAACCATGACAACCGGCGCGACAAGCGCAACGACCGCAGCGACACGGAGCCACCACGACGGCCGCGCCACCAAATCGCTTCCCGGAGTCGCGGGGGTCGCGTGCACGATAGGCCCCATCTTGGCAGGACCCACACAGGGCGTCATCTGGCGGGTGTCACACGGCGGACCTGCTCCTCGAAAGACCGCTCGATCTCCGTGGCAGCACGCGCCGGTCTACCAACCGAATGGGCTCAAGGGGATGATGCGGCTCGCATCGTCGGTGGCGCCGTCCTCGTGAGCATCACCACTCCGACACTCATGATGGTGAACGCCGCCAGGCTGCCGGCGATCGCCGCGGGATCGCGGGTGTAGCGCTCTTGGAAGAGCCAGATGCTGAGAATGACGCTCGCTGAGGGGTCTACGATCACGAGCAGAGGCTGGGACACGCTGAGGGGCCCGACATGAAGGGCCGCCTGCACCAGGATGATGCCTGCGGCTCCACCGGCGGCCAATGCGTAGACCGGCCAGTCGGTGAATACCGCGGCGACCCCTGATTCGGTCAGGGTCTCGGTGGCCGTCTTGATGAACGTGGCGACAAGCGCCCACACGATGGCGGCGGCTGCCGCGTAGAGTGCGGCCCTGCGCCTCGGTGACCCCCCACGGGCCGCCAGTGTCATCGCGGCTGCCGCGCCGCCAAACACCGCGAGCGCCGCAGCCCAGGCGTGTGCGGTCGGTGTGGGGGTACCCCCCTGCGGCTGGTCGACGGCCACGAACGCGGCGAGCGCGACGCACGTGAGTGCAGCCGAGCCCCATGCGGCGGGACGGATCGCCTGACCTATCCACACCTTCCGCAATAGGAGACCGAAGACGAGCTCGGTCACGAGCAGCGCCTGCACTATCGAGAGCTGACCGTTTCTCAGAGCCGCCGCCTGAAAGACGAAGGCCCCGAGTCCGGCCGCCCAGCCGAGCAGCCACAGCGGGCTGCGGATGAGATACGCGAGGAGGCGCAGGCCTTTCGCCTTGCCCACCCGGCCGCTCGTGCTCGCGACGTGTTGCGTTGCCACGTACAGCGCGTTGGAGAACGCCGCGCAGAGAGCAAAGATCGCGCTCACCGGGTGGCGCTTCCGGCTATCGCGTCGCGCTTGGCACGCGGGAACCCCGCCGTCGGTGGCCAGGCATCAGACGTATCGCCCAGCTTGAGACCTGTACCGATCTAGACGTTGAGGATCTTTGCCTTGGCGGCTGCGAACTCCTCGTCCGTGAGGACACCCGACTCGTGCAACTGACCGAGCTCCTTGAGCTTATCCATCGAGCTCTCTTCCGGCGGGGGCGGCGCGGCAGCCATCTGCTGCTGTTCCTGGGCGGCCCTCTGCTCTTCTTCCTGCCGGGCCCACCGGCCCTGCTGACGATGCTGAACGGCCCCGGAGGCGCCGCCTGCGACAGCGCCGACGGCGGCTACACGGGCAACACGGCGAAGTAGTGGCATGCTGGTCTCTCCTTCTCGTCTCTAGGATGCCGACTCGGCATCGAGGGCTTGGATGGCGGCGATGACCTCCTGCGTTGGGACTCGCTGGAAGTCCAGCAGCCGCCCCCCGTTGCGTCTCACCGCGGCGGCGAAGGGACCGGCCCAGGCGTTCTCGAAGCAGATCAGCACGGCCGCCTCGCCCGGCTCCAGCACCTCTCCCGCCAGGGCCGCGTCCTCATCGCCGAGCATGCCGGTCCGCGCCCCTTCGAATACGAGAAGGTCGCCCGCGCCGTCACCGTCGAGATCACCGATCTCGAGGCCCGAGATCACGCCCTCAGCGTCCTTTTCAACCACAAGCACATCAATTACCCGGATGATCCCCCGGTCCACGAGGTCCACGAACATCGGGATCGCCTCACCGGTTCGCGGCGCATCCGAAGGGAAGCCAATCACGACAATATCGATGGGGCCCAGCTCCAACTCCTCGCTACTCAAGGCTCCTCCTCTGGTTGGTCCGCGTCCCCCGAGAGATGCCGGACAGAGTCGGCTCATCGGCGGTATCCCGACGGAGTGTAGCGGGGCAGGTTCGCTCGCGATGGCCGCCCTCCCGCTCATGGCGCCCTCGGGCGGAATGGCCGCTGCTCGTCGTATCCTGCACCCACGATCCGGCAGGTCGCCTCGGGCACTTCATTCCACACGCCCGGGATGTCGCCGAGCGGCTCCGAGACGACCATCCGTGCGTCCTCTGACACCTCCTCGTACAGCTCCCGTTCGGGATAGAGCTTGCGCAGCGTCGGCACATCGGTCGTATAGAAGAGCGAGCGGGATTTTCCTTCGCTCGAATACCGGAATGCCCAGATGGCCTCACCGCTGGTCGTGGCGATCGTGCCCTGGAACGGATGGGCAACCCCAAGCCGGCCCCCGACCGCCTCGACGAGTCCGACAGCGCGCTCGATCGCGGCGGGCGGGTCGTCCTCGAGGCCGAAGGTGAGGGCTAGAAAGAACAGTATCTCGGAGTCGGTCTGTCCTGCGATCTGCGGATACAGCGACGGATCGACGGCGAGCACGAGGTCGCGCTTGATCGCGGCGAACTCGTTGATATAGCCGTTGTGCATGAACAGCCAGCGGTCGTGGCGGAACGGGTGGCAGTTCGTCTGCTGCACGGAGCTGCCGATCGCCGCGCGGATATGAGCGAAGAAGTTCGACGAGCTGATGTGGTCCGCGAGCTCATGCAGGTTTTTGTCGTTCCAGGCCGGCTCCGTGCTGTGAAAGACGCCTGGAGTTGGGAGCTCGCCATACCAGCCGACACCGAAGCCGTCACCGTTCGTCGTCTCCGCGCCGAGACGCGAGTGCAGACTCTGCTCAATCAACGAATTAGCCGGCCCATACAGCGCTTCCTTGAGCAGAAGCGGAGATCCTGAATACGCGAGCCAGCGGCACATCGGCGGATCCTTTCTTGGATGCTGCGGTTTGTGTCTACGGAAACCTATTCCGGTCTGCGGTCATCCCGGGAGGACGCCCAATTGTGCGTTCCGCTACCTTCTTGTGCCGATGGCAGCTCTGGAACCCACAGCTGGCCGCTCGGTGTCAATGCCTAAGTCTGCTGCGGCGTCGATCCCCCGCGGCCGCCGCGATCTCGCTGCGCGACTGGGCCGACGGTGGCGACCCCTACAAGGCCACCGCCGAGTTGCTCGACCCGCGCGGCCGCTACGCGATCTCCGACTCGGCGTGGGCTATGCACGTGCTTGGATTGCAGCGCGCACTGCCCGAATCGAGCTACGTCTCGATGACGACGGCGCTGCCGATGCTGCGCGCGATCAAGAACCCCGAGGAGATCGAGCGGCTGACAGCCGCGGGCGCGGCCGCCGACGCGTCCCTCGAAGAGATCGTTCAGGTGCGCTTCGCCGGACGCGCCGAGACAGACGTGGGCGCCGACCTCGCGGACCTGTTGCGCAGGCACGGCCACTCCCAGGTCGACTTCACCGTGGTCGGCTCCGGGCCCAACGGGGCCAACCCACACCACGAGCTCGGCGAGCGTGAGATCCAGGACGGCGACATGGTCGTCCTGGACTTCGGCGGCCTCAAGGACGGCTACGGGTCGGACACCACGCGCACCGTCCATGTCGGCAAGCCGAGCGAGGAGGAGCGCAAGGTCTTTGAGATCGTGCGCCGCGCACAGCAGGCGGGCTTCGAGGCTGTGCGCCCCGGGGTCGCATGCGAGGAGATCGACCGCCCGCGCGCAAGGTCATCGCCGACGCCGGATACGGCGAGTATTTCATCCATCGCGTCGGGCACGGGATCGGCATCACGACGCACGAGCCGCCCTACATGGTTGAGGGCGAGACTCACCCGATCAAGCCGGGAATGTGCTTCTCGATCGAGCCCGGGATCTACCTGCCGGGCCGCTTCGGGGTCCGGATCGAGGACATCGTCGTCGCCACCGAGGACGGCGGACGGCGTTTGAACAACACCAGCCATGAGATGCGGATCGTCTCATGAGAGAGGTCACGCCATGATCAGCGACACACATGACCGCCGGCGCGGCGGCGGCTACGGTGAAAAAGCCCCTCGCAACAGCCGCTGGGACAGGATCGGGACGCGCTGGGCTTTTCGGGCGTGTGCGCTTGGCCTTTCCGGGCTCACCTTGGCCGCGTGTGGCTCAGGCGGGGCGGCGAGTGTGGCCAGCAGCCTGAGTCAGACGGTCTCCAGCCGCGCGGAGGGCGCCACCGCGAGCACCGGCAGCAGTACGCCTACCGCCAAACAGGCAAAGGCCGAGCCCCAGGCCTCCCAGAACCAGACAGCGACCGCGTCGGCGCAGGCAGAGTCGGCGACGGCCGCGGCCGCATCAACGACTCCCACCACCACGAGCACCGCGTCGCCCCCGGCCAAGACGGTCACTCAGACCAAGACGGTCACCGCACCGTCGAAGACAACGACCGTGACCGCACCCACACAGACGAACACCGTCGTCAAAACGCAGACCGTCACCACCCCGACCACCCCGACGACGACATCGACCAGCCACGCCCCGGCCGCGGCGGCCGTCGGCGCTGCGGCCGCTGCAAACAAAGAACCAACCTCGGAATCGAGCGGCCTGCCGGGGTGGGCCTGGGCATTGATCGGCGCTGCCGTCGTCGGCGCCGCGATCTGGATCATCACCCTGATTCGGCGCGGCCGAAAAGACAGTCCACCGAGCGACGGGACGGGAGGCCCGGGAGCACCGGGCGGCGAGCCGCCGCCACCCAACGCGCAACCTCGAGCATGAGCGCTCGGCTCCCTGACTGCTACCTAGGAGCGTGGGTCGCTAACCGGGGTGGTGTTGTCCGGCGGGTTTAAGACGATGTAGTCGTCCACGACGGTGGAGGATCACTATGGTGGCTGGGCGGCAGGATCGGCTGGTTGAGGTGGAGTTGGTGGAGGCGCTGGTTGCGCAGCGGGCGCCGGTGGCGGAGGAGAAGACGTTCCGGGCGTATGACCCTGACCAGGTGTTGTTGATGGCGCCTTGCCTGCAGGATTGGGTTCCGGATGGGCACCTCGCGCGGTTCGTCTCGGATCTCGTCGATGAGGCTCTGGACCTGTCGGCGATCTACGCCAGCTATGAGGATGGGCGTGGTTTTCCGCCGTATGACCCGCGGCTGATGGTCAAGCTCCTGATTTACGGCTATGCGACGGGGACGCCGTCCTCGCGCGAGCTGGAGGAGCGCACCTTCTCTGATGTGGCGGTGCGGTTTTTGTGCGCTGACCAGCACCCTGACTACCGGCCGATCGCGCGTTTCCGCAAGCGTCATCTGGACGCGCTGGCGGAGCTGTTCGTGCAGGCGCTGCGGCTATGCCAGCGGGCGGGGCTGGTTGGGCTGGGGACGCTCGCGTTGGACGGTGGGTGTCGCGCAAACCCCCGGTCTGTCCGAGCGGTTTTAGACCATTCTGGGTATGCCCCAGAACTTTCTTGAGTGTGATCGTGAGCAGGTGTTTTTGATGCCGCCGGACCCGCGGGATTGGCTACCGGAGGGTCATTTGGCGTGGTTCGTGTTGGCGTCGGTTGCTGAGATGGATCTCGCGGTGTTCTATGGCTCCTACCGCCAGGATGGGTGGGGCCGCGCGGCGTTCGAGCCTTCGATGATGGTGGCACTGCTTTTGTATGCCTATGCGCGGGGTGAGCGATCCTCAAGGGGGATCGAGCGTCGCTGCGTGGAGGACGTCGCCTACCGGGTGATCGCTGCGCAGCAGACACCCGATCACGCGACGATCGCGCGGTTTCGCGTGCGCCACGAGGAAGCCTTGGCGGGCCTGTTCAGCGAGGTGCTGGGGCTCTGTCGGGAGTCGGGGCTCGTGAAGGTGGGGCTGATCGCGATCGACGGCACGAAGGTTCATGCAAACGCCTCGCATCACTCAAACCTCGACTACGAGCAGCTCGCCCGCGAGATCCTGAAGGAGGCGGGCGAGGTCGACGCTTGCGAGGATGAGCTCTATGGGCAGGAGCGCGGCGATGAGCTGCCTGAGCACCTGAGAACCCACGAGGGCCGACGCGCTGCGCTGCGCGAAGCCAAGGAGAAGCTCGCGCGGGAGCGTGCAGGCAGAGACAACACGAAGGTGAAGGTGCCTGACACGCAATCGCGGAGTGTGAAGCTCGTGCTTGATCCCGAGGTGATCGTCGCCCGGATGCACGGGCGTCAGGGGTGGGTGCGCGAGGCGCGCCACCAGCTGGATGAGCATCGCCGACTGGCGGCCGATCCGATCCCGCGCTCGCGCTCGGAGCGCCTGCTTGAGTGCGAGCGTCGCCTACAGGAGAACCTGCGCGTTGAGCGCGAGGCCAACGAGGCCTACGAGCATCACCGTGCGACTGCCGTGACCAAGGACGGCCGGCGGTTCGGAGCGCGCCCGAACCCCTACGTCGCGCCGGAGGTGCCACCGGGGAAGATCAACGTGACCGATCTCGATTCACGCAACGTCAAGACGCCGCGCAGCTACACCCAGGGTTACAACGTGCAGGCCGCCGTGAATGAGCATCAGATCGTCTTGGCGGCTGAGGTCACGCTCACCTCACCAGACTTCGGGCAGCTCGAGCCGATGGTCAAGGCCACCCGGCGCGAGCTAGTGCAGATCGGTGTGAGCGAGGCGCCTGGGGTCGCCCTCGCGGACAGCGGCTACTGGCATGAGCAGCAGATGGACCGCGTCGTGAACATGGGCACCCAGGTCTTGATCCCGCCCGATGCCGGCAAGCGCGACACACCGCGCCGCGGCTGGGATGGTGGCCGCTACGCCTTTATGCGCACTGTGCTCGCCGGTGACCACGGCGGCGGGCTTTACCGAAAACGCAAGGCGATGGTCGAGCCCGTTTTCGCTCAAACCAAGCACAACCGGCGCATCAACCAGTTCCAACGGCGAGGCAGATCCGCCGCACGCTCGGAATGGCGGCTAATCACCGCGACACACAACCTGCTCAAGCTCCACAAGCACCACCTAGCCGCCCAAGCCGCCTGAAACGCCACCCGGGCCGCACCGACGCCCGACCAGGTCCCCAGAACCCGACACCTACAGAGACCACAGTCATTGCCGCTGGCGCTCACCCATCCCCACGGCAACTTTACGCGACACCCACGACGGCACCAAGTTGCGCGCGAACGCGTCGCGTCACAAGGCGATGAGCTACGAGCGGATGGTCAAGAAGGAGAAGGAGCTGGAGGCCGAGATCGCCGCGATCCGCGCGAACGCGCAGGCGCTGCTCGCTGATGCTGAGCGCGTCGATGCGCAGGAGGACGAGCGCTTTGGGCCGGATCGTCACGGCGATGAGCTGCCGTCTGAGCTTCAGCGTCGTGAGCAGCGCCTGGCCCGGATTCGGGACGCCAAGACAGCATTGGAGGCCGAGGCGGCCGAGCGCGAGAGGGCGCGGCGCGCCGAGATGCAGGAGCAGGGCAAGAAGCCGCGCCGGCCACCGAACGGGCGCGATCCGTTCAAGCCGAAGCCCAAAGCACAGCGCAATTTCACTGACCCTGACTCGAGGATCATGAAGAGCGCCGACGGCGCGTTTCACCAGTGCTTCAATGGCCAGGCGATTGTCGACTCCCAGGCGCAGGTGATCGTGGCGGCGGAGCTCTCCGACCAAGCACCCGATGCCGAACAGTTGGAGCCAGCGCTCGATCAGCTCGATGAGAACCTCGACGCGACCGGCGCGGAGCTGCCCGAGGGCGCCGCGTTGACCGCGGACGCTGGCTACTTCTCCCAGGAGAACGTCAAGAGGACCGCCGCGCACGGCCTGGACCCTCACATCGCGACCGGCCGTTTCAAGCATTCAGAGCCACCGCCGCCCGCCCCCAGAGGGCCCGTCCCGAAGAACGCGACAGCCAAGCAGCGCATGGCGCGCAAGCTGAAAACCAAGGAAGGCCGCGCCGTCTACGCCCGGCGCAAGGCGATCGTCGAGCCGGTCTTCGGGCAGATGCAAACCGTCCAGGATGCCCGCCAACTATTGCTGCGCGGCAAGCCGGCCGCGCGGGCCCAATGGCGCTTCCAGTGCGCCATCCACAACCTCCTCAAGCTCCACCGCAACGGCGGCCTGGCCCTGGCTGCAACCGGATGATCCGACCCGTGGGTCGACCAGCACCGCCGATCCGCTGCCACCCAGCCTGCGCCCGCCCAGGCCCGTGCTCAGAGCACCAAACATCACCGCGACTACCCCGCTCTGCGCGCAAAACCCCACCCCGGCGCGTTAGCGACCCACGCTCCTAGCCGAGCGAGATGTCTGACCCGCCGCAAAACGATCGCTCGACCCCCGCGGGTGTCGTGACTACCAGCGCCGACTCGTCGCCCCCGAAGGAGATGACGGTCCGCGGAGCCATCTTTCTCGGCGTCGGAGCGATGGTGGGCGCCGGGATCTTCGCCCTCCTCGGCGAGGCGGGCGCCGTCGCCGGTTCGGCCGTATGGGTCTCCTTCCTCATCGCGGGGCTCATCTCGGCCCTGCTCGGCTACGCGGTGGTCAAGCTCGGCGTGAGATTCCCGTCATCCGGCGGGATCCTCACCTACCTCATGGAGGGGTTCGGCAACGGCCGGCTCGTCGGGATCGCCTCGTGGCTCGGCTACTTCTCGGCCATTCTCCTGGTGTGCTCAATGGTCGCCGTATCGTTCGGCGACTACGCGACCTCGCTGTTCATCGGCACCGAAGCCGCCGCGATCTGGCCCAAGCTGTTCGCCAGCGGCGTGGTACTCGCGATGGCAGCCCTGAACGTCGCCGGCGCGCGGGGGGTCGACAAAGCGCAGTCAGCGATCGTCGTCGCACTGCTCGCCGTGTTCGCCGTGTTCATCATCGCCACCCTGACCGAACTCAACCCCCATCTGCTCGCCCCCTCCGGCTACCCCTCGCTGCGCGCGATCATCGCGAGCGTGGCGCTAACGTTCTTCGCCTACCTGGGCTTTTCAGTCATCAGTTTCGCGGCCGGCGACCTGCCAGACCCAGAGCGCAACCTCCCGCGTGCGATGTACATCGCGCTCGGCGGCACGACCGCTCTATACGTCGCGATCTCAGTCGGCGTGTTCGACACGCTCACAGTGGCAGAGGTGACGAAGTACGGGGCCACCGCTGTCGCCGAGGCCGCCCGACCCGCACTCGGCGACGCCGGCTTCACAGCCGTCACGATCGCCGCGCTGCTCGCAACGTCGTCTTCGGTAAACGCCACGCTCTACGCATCGAAAGGCTTCACCGGAACCCTCGCTCAGGTCGGACAGTTCCCGCCGCTCTTTGGGCAGCAGTCGCGCCTCGGACGACATGGCGGCCTCCTGATCACCGTCGCACTGATCCTGCTGTTCGTCAACCTGTTCAACCTGAGCGCAATCGCCTCAGTCGGCAGCGCGGTCTCGCTTTCGGTGTTCGTCCTCGTCGGAATCGCCGGCTATCGCCTACGCGATCAGATCAAAGGCAAGCGTGGTGTCCTGGCCCTCGCCGTGGCCGCCGCCGGATTTGTGCTCCTCTTCTTCGTCATCGACACACTCCGCAACGACCCGAGCACATTCGCAGCCATCGTCGTGCTGGTCGTACTCGCCGTCGCACTCGACTTTCTCTGGAAGCGAGCAAAGATCCAGGTCGAGGGCAGCGTCTGATCCCTGCCGCAATTTGCGCGGCGAGGCCTGGAGGGGTCAATCCGCGGTATTGCCGGGCTCGTTCTCGATCTCAGCGATCAGCTGCGCGGAGGCGTCGGCGCTGAGAGCGTGTCGCTCGATATTGCGGTACCCCTCCAGACCGCTCTGCAGCCGCTTCAAGACGCGATCTTCCGCCACCGCGATGATCGCAGAGCTGCCCTCGGGAATGCTCTCGCCGATCTCGCGCAAGTCCTCGTCCTTGATCCCCTTGTCGCGGACCTTGCCCCAGATCCCTCCGCCGGCACCGCCCACAGCCGCGCCAGCGATGATGCTCGGTGGGAAGATCAACCCCACCAGACCGCCGGCGATCGCACCCCGCTTGGCCCACCTCTTGCCGCTGGGATCGGCTGTCTCCTCGAAGCGGACCTTGCCGTCAGCGCCGTGCACGATTGCGGCAGCGTCGATCAGCTCGATCGAGCCTTCGCGGTCCATCGCCTTGAAATCCTTTAGGGCGGCCCCCGCCTCCTCCTCGCTACCAAACGCTGCGACGAACACCTCGAGTGTGCTTGTGGCCATCACTATTCCTTCCTGATCCGCTGACGCCAAGACCGCTCCCACGCGGGGCGCGACTGGCCGGACAGCGATAGTAACCGGAGTATCACGCTGGCCGCAAGTGCCGAGCTGCCAATCGCCCCCCCGGGGCAGCAACACGGCTGGGAACGCGTCGCCCGTCAGCGAGCCATCGTACGGTACGCCCAGAGCTGGCAGGGCGTCAGCTGGACGCTAACCGGCGACCCAAGTCTTGGCGTCCTCGAGCCCGTCGAGTCCGTAGAGCTTCACCTCGCCCGGCGTCAGAAAGCCGAACATGTGCATGGCTTTGGCGATCCAGTCGACGTCGGTCACCACCGCGGTTCTGTTCCAAGCGCGCGGGTGACCGATGCCCAGGGTAATGCCCGCCTTGGTGTCCTGGGCGAGCGCCCCGGGCTCGAACTTCTCGAAGTCCGGTCCGATCGCGAAGACCATCCGCACGTCCCCCGCCTCTGCCGCAGCGCGCATCGGTGGCAGCAAGACGTCGCGGTACTCGTCTCGGGTAACGCGACCGGTTGCGCGGAAGCCGATCGTCCCATCCGGCATTCCCTCCAGCGGCTCGATCACAACTCGATGCTACCCAAGCCCGCAGACAGCCGATCGGTCCCAGCTTCGAGACTCTCGCAATCGCGGTGCACGCGAGCGCCCTGGGATGTCATTCACGCTCCTGCATCGGACGACAGGCAAAGCCCAGGTCGCCCGCGGTTGGGCGCTCCTTTCTACCGGGAGAGCGGAAGCCGTCTCCGGCCTTAGGTAAAGCGCCCCCCGCGGAATGGACTACCGTTTAGCGGACATGCCCAACCTGATACGACTTCAGCCAGAGACCTTTTCGCGGCTCGTCGAGGAGGCTCGTCACCGCCACGAGACAGTCGACGCCGCCGCCGACCGCATCCTGCGCGAACATCTGCCTGTGATTCGTGAGGTGAATAGCACGCTTGCAACTCTGGGCCGCCTCGCACAGCTGCGAGCTCGGATGAAGCCCGGCAAAGGAGCAGTCCGGATCGTCCAGGAAGGACGTCGGGAACTTGAAGGCGCCCCAAGGGGATGCAGGATGATCGGGCAAGCCGACCGCGACAAGACCATCATCCGTGACCCATCTCTGGCCCAAGTCATTTCGTCCGATGTGTCCGATGTGTCCCGGAAGCCCACAGAACGGACGATCTGGACGCCAGCGAACGCATATTCCGCGCGTGAATAAGGTTGAGGGCCTTGTGGAGGTTGTTCTCCGTGGTGGTTCGAGTCCCACTCGGGCATTGGCCCCGCTCGCCGTCCCCAATCGGCGGCTCAGGCTACGGCGGCGAACCCCCGCTCAACCTCACCGTCCACGGTGCGTTGAAAACAGACGAGCAGCTCCTCGTCCAGCACGGCGGCGATCCGCTGCAAGGTAGGCAGCTGCGGGATATGCGTGCCCCTCTCGAGCCGCGACACCGCACTGTGAGACGTCCCCGCAGCCTTGGTGACCTCCTCCTGAGTAAGCCCCAGCTCGAACCGCCGTTCACGCAGATGCGCAGCGATCGGGCTGACCTCGCGCAAAGCGCGAATGCGCCCGTACTCAGCACGGACGTCACGGTACGCCTCGCTGCGGCACCCTTAAGACCCGCCTAGATTCAGCCCATCAAGGCTCAGTCGTGTTGGCCATCGGAAGGTACACCAAGTGGTCGGCGAGACTTCCCGCGCGGGCTCCTTATCGACGACGAGCTGTCGCCGCCAAGGCGGGATTGGTCCAGCCAGCGTCCGTGGGGTTCACGGTGGTTCCCGGCGTCACGATCTCGTCAATACGGTCAAGCAGCGCCGTGTCGAGCTGCACGTCCGCCGCACCGAGCTGGGACTCGAGCTGCTCCATCGTTCGCGGACCGATGATCGCCGCCGTCACCGCCGGATGGCGGATGACGAACGCCAGCGCCAGGTGAATCAGTGAAATGCCCGCCTCCTTCGCCAGTCGCGCGAGCGCGTCGGCGGCATCGAGCTTGGCTTGGTTGGCAGGAATCGAGAGGTCGTAGCGCTGTGGGATCATCGCAGCCCGTCGGGAGGTCAGATCCTCGGCACCCTTGCGCCATCGCCCCGACAGCCAGCCCCCGGCAAGCGGACTCCAAGCGATCGCGCCCATCCCGAAGTCTCGGCAGACGGGCAGCACGTCAGCCTCGATGCCGCGAGCGAGGATCGAATACGGCGGCTGCTCGCAGATGAAGCGCTGCAGGCGCTGCTCGCGAGCCACCCCCTGAGCCTTCACGATCTCGGCCGCAGGATAGGTCGAGGAGCCGATGTAGCGCACCTTGCCCTGAGCCACCAGGTCGGAAAGCGCTCCGAGCGTCTCCTCATGATCGGTCCACGGGTCCCAGCGGTGCACCTGGTAGAGGTCGATCCAGTCGGTCTGCAGGCGAATCAACGAGGCCTCGACCTCCCGCATGATCCAACGCCGCGAGTTGCCCCCCTGGTTGGGGTCCTCGCCCATCGTGCCGTGGAACTTGGTTGCGAGCACGACGTTCTCGCGCCGCCCGCCGCTGAGCGCCTTGCCGACGATCTCCTCAGACTCCCCGCGTGAATAGACATCGGCGGTGTCGATGAAATTGATCCCCCCGTCCAGCGCCCGGTGGATGATGCGGATCGCCGCATCATGGTCGGGCTCCCCCCAAGCGCCGAACATCATCGCGCCAAGGCAGAGCGAGCTCACATGGACTCCGGTGCGTCCCAGCGTTCGCTGCTCCATGTCCCGCACCTTAGCGCCGACCGCACGCTGGTCACCCGCACCCAAAGCCCCGCCGTTGTTGGATCCGAGCACACCATGCCCAAAGTGGACCTACCATCCGACCCAAGCGCGAGTTCGGCCTATGCTCGAGGCAGCTCAGACGTCGATGATGTGGGCATTGGCGCCCGCGTGGGCGAGGCTCGCCGAACGCGCAAGACAAAAAGCCGAGGAAGGGGTGGAGAAGATGGCAAACGTTCTATGCGTCCTCTATGAGGATCCCATTGATGGCTACCCGCCGAGGTACTCGCGGGAGAACATCCCACAGATCGATCGCTATCCCGACGGACAGAGCACGCCGACACCGCGGGCGATCGACTTCACGCCCGGCGAGCTGTTGGGGAGCGTCTCGGGCGAGCTTGGGTTGCGGCCGTTTCTGCAGGAGCGCGGCCACGAGCTGATCGTCACCTCCGACAAGGACGGCGAGGGGTCGGTGTTCGAACGCGAGCTGCCCGACGCCGAGATCGTGATCTCTCAGCCGTTCTGGCCCGCCTACCTAACGGCCGAGCGAATCGGGAGAGCGCCGCGGCTGAAGCTTGCCGTGACGGCAGGGATCGGATCCGACCACGTCGACCTGCAGGCCGCGATCGAGCACGAGATCACAGTCGCCGAGGTGACCTACTGCAACAGCATCAGCGTGGCCGAGCACGTCGTGATGATGATCCTCGGACTCGTGCGCAACTACATCCCATCCCATCAGTGGGTGCTGGACGGCGGCTGGAACATCGCCGACTGTGCCGCGCGCGAGTACGACCTGGAGGGCATGCAGGTCGGCACGGTCGCGGCGGGACGCATCGGCTCGGCGGTGCTGCGCCGGCTGAAGCCGTTCGACGTCGGCTTGCACTACACCGACCGCCACCGCCTTGCGCCCGAGGTCGAGCAGGAGCTCGACGTGACGTTCCATCCAAGCGTCGAGTCGTTGGTGGAGGCGTGCGACGTGGTGACGATCAACGCGCCGCTGCACCCGAAGACCGAGAACCTCTTCGACGCGCGGCTGATCGGCAAGATGAAGCACGGCGCCTATCTGATCAACACCGCGCGGGGGAAGATCTGCGATCGCGAGGCAGTCGCGCATGCGTGCACGAGCGGCCAATTGGCGGGCTACGCGGGTGACGTGTGGTTTCCCCAGCCCGCGCCCAAAGACCACCCCTGGCGCACGATGCCCCACCACGGCATGACGCCCCACACCTCCGGCACGAGCCTCTCCGCGCAAGCCCGCTACGCCGCAGGGGTGCGCGAGATCCTGGAGTGCTGGTTCGACGACCGGCCGATCCGTGAGGAATACCTGATCGTGGACGGCGGCAAGCTCGCTGGGGCCGGCGCGCACTCCTACAGCCCAGGCGACGCCACCGGTGGAGCGCACGAGGCAGCTCGGTTCAAAGCCGGGTGACAACCAAGGTACGCATCGAGCATGTTTAGGCGCCGGCGCTCGCTCCTGCGTCTCAACGTCGTAGCAATTGCTCTTGCAGTGCTCGCAGCTCGGGCGCCGGTGTGGCGCCAAGCTCATCGCGCAGGCGCGCGCGCAGCGACTCGTAGACGCGCAGTGCCTCGGCTGTGTTCCCGCGCGCGACGAGGATCTCCATCAGCAGCGCGTGTGCGCGCTCGCGAAACGGGGCGAGCACAACCAGCTCCCGCGCGACGCGCTCCCCCGGCGCAAGCTCCGAGCCGCCGACTCCGAGCGCGACGGCCGCGTAGCACTCGAGAGCCGAGTGACGGATCTCCTCCAGTCGCATGCGGTGCTCCTCGGCCCAGGGGAGGTCCTCTCCGGGGAGAAATCCGCGTCGGGCGGTGAACAGGGCGATGAGCGACGGCCCCCAGCCACGCGCCCAATCGCCCTGCGACACGGCCGCCTCAGCGCGGTGGATCGCTTCCTCAGCGGCCTCGAGGTCAATCCAGGCGTCTGATGGCAACTGGAGGCCGATTGCGGTGCGGCCGGCGAGCACATCTGCGCCGAGAACGGCAGCCGCGAGAGCAGCGCGCTCAGCGACGCCTCCGCACCGGCGGGCGTACGCCATGGCCAGAGCGCCTCGATCAGCTCTTCGCGCCGGATCGGCAGCGCCCGGTTGACGGTGAGATACGTGAAGAGCACGCGTGCTTGCCCGCCCGGGAGCCTAGTGGTCAGCTCGCGGCCGGCGAGCTCGACGGCGAGCCGCCCGCACAACTGGATTCGCGTGGGTTCTTGCGCGCCAACCTTGATGCAAGGAGAATCGCAGAACTGTGCAAAGTGGCGATCGTAAGGTCGCCTTGTAAAGGAGGAGTTGTCATGGCGAAGGTCATTCGGTGTCAGTGCGGGTTCCTCGGGCGTGGTGAGAGCGTCGAGGACGCGGTGGTGGTGATCGAAGAGCACATGCGCTCGGATCATCCGGAGCTCGTCGGAAAGGTCATGCGGGAGGACCTGATCGCCATGGCCGAGGAGGCCTAGAGAAGCCGCGATCCCGCGGCTCGCCAACGAAAGCAAAGGAGAAGCGATGCCGTCAACAGGATCCACCAGCGCGGTTCCAGCAGGACCACTGCTCAGCACGGGGTGGCTGTCAGGGAACCTCGGTCTGCCGCGGCTGCGTCTGCTGGACGTGCGTGGCCGGCACGCGAGCTCGTCGCTGCCGCACGCCAAGCACGCCGAGTATGCACAGGGACACATACCGGGAGCCGTGTTCGTCAACTGGGAGCACGACTTCATCGCCGTTGACGACCCCGTACCGGTGCAGGTCGCCGGCCCCGAGGAGTTCGCCAGACGCGCCGGTGAGCTTGGCATCGGCGACGGCGATCTCGTGGTGACCTACGACGACTATTACGGGATCTTCGCCGCGCGCGTGGCTGGGCCTTTCGTCTGTATGGCGCCGAATCGCGGGTGCTGGACGGAGGCTGGACCACATGGAATGAGGAAGGCCGCCCGGTGACCGAGGAGCTCGCCGAGCCACCGGCTGCGAGCTTCACCGCACGACCACGGCCACGGCTGCGAAGAGCGCTCGCGGAGGTCCAGCAGGCATGTCGCAATGGCGCTGTGCTGGTCGATGCGCGACCGCGCCACCTGTTCCTCGGCAAGCGGGGTGCGGCGAACACTGGCCACATCCCGGGCGCACGCTGCCTTCCCTACCAGGAGCTCGTCGACGGGGCCACCGGCCTGTGGGCTGCACCGGCAGCGGTCGCCAGGCTCGCCCGCGACGCCGGGATCGACCCCGACCGCCCACCCAATGAGCTGATCGCGACGTGCGGAAGCGGCATCTCGGCTACCGTTGCGTTGATGGCGCTCGAGCGTATCGGCGTGCACTGCGACGGCGTCTATGACGGCTCATTCAACGAGTGGAGCGCAGACGCGGCCCAGCCGGTTGCCTACGGCCGAGCCGCATGATAGGAAAGAGAGCTTATGAGTACAACTGCACCCGATCAGCAGGTGGGCGCCAACGACGAGGCGATCCGTGCATGGGACGGGCCGCTCTATGAGCGCTTCGTGCGCTTCCGCGAGATCGTCACCACGGGGCTCGGGGCGCACGGCGAGGAGGCGCTGCGCCTGCACCCGCCCACACCCGGGACCCGGGTCCTGGATGTGGGCTGCGGCTTCGGCGATACCACCCAGCGGATCGCTGGAATCGTGGGCTCGGGCGGCGAGGCCGTCGGTGTTGACGCCGCTCCGCGCTTCATCGAGGACGCCATCCGCGAGGCCCGCGAAGCGAACGTCGCAAACGCGCGCTTTGTCGTCGCCGATGTCCAGGAGACCCTCTGCGGAGAGGAGCGTTTTGACATGGCTTTCTCGCGCTTTGGGACCATGTTCTTCGCCAACCCAGTCGCCGCCCTACGCAACGTCCGCGCGGCGCTTCTGCCCGGTGGGGACCTTGTGATGGTCGTGTGGCGACAGCGGATCGACAACGACTGGATGTACCGCGCCCAGACAATCGTCGAAGGGATCGTCGCGCGGCCCGAGGAGTACGACGAGCCAACCTGCGGCCCCGGGCCCTTCTCGATGGCCAACGCCGACACCACGAGCGACATCCTCACCCACGCCGGCTTCACCGACATCGCTCTGCATCGCTGCGACATCCCCATCGTGATCGGCAAGGATCTCGAGGAAGCCCGCGAACTGGTCATGGCGCTCGGCCCCGCTGGTGAGATTCTGCGCTTGGCCGGTGATCGCGCCGCCCACCTGCATGGGCAGGTCGAGGCCGCCCTGCGCGAGGGCCTCGCCGAGTTCGCCGCCGAGGGAGAGTTGCGCGCGCCCGCCTCCACATGGATCGTCACCGCAAGCGCGCACCCCTAGAGTCTTCCGAGCTGCACTCTTGCTCAAAGGAGGCGCTGCTGGGCTTCTCGACGTTCTCCCAACTCGATGCGCCGCATTGAGCATCGCGCATGAGGCACCTAGCGCTTCGGCGGCTCAGCCCCACTCGGCCGCTTCGTCGTAGCAGCCCGGCCGATCGCCTCGTCGATCTCCCCCGCCGCCTCGCCCAAACTCGCCGAGCAAGCCCGGGCGCACGAGTGCCGCCGCCTCGGCCGGGAGCGTGACAGAGACCGCGTCTCCCTCTGCCCCAATCAACGTGGCGCCGCCCAATACGGGGAAACATCGGTGTTACGAATCCTTCCGGAGACACGAGAACCCTGTACGGGACAGGGCTTTCGGTCATACCGCCAACGGGATTCGAACCCGTCCTGGGGGGTCACGCTGGACGAGAACCCGCATGAATACTGGGTTTGGGTGCTCTGAGGTGCGCTGAGATTTCCTCAAATTGGTACCCCAACTGGTACCCCGAAGCCAGCGCTCGAACGGACGCCCGCGATGGCGGCCGGGTGGCGGCCGGGGTGGCGGGACCACCGATGGAGCTTGAAGGAGATCGCGGGCCTACTCGACTAAACCCGCCGCACCCATTCGGCGCGATATCGGTAGCCGTCTTGCGCGCCAGGTGACATGTCGATATAGCCGAACTCGACTCTCTCGCCGGGGGTGAGGGAACGAAAGCCATCCTGGTCGATCAGATGAACGTGATGCGCCCAAACCTCGCCGATCTCCGGCGAAACGATGACGCCCCAACCGTGATCGTCCGACCATTCCCTGACCTTGCCGTCGCCCTCACGTACCCCGCGCATGTCCGGAAGGCTACCGATCAAACTGACCCACTACCCGACGAATAGCATGGGCGCCATGGACGCGAAATCGCAGTTCGCTCCGTTGCCCGGGATCAGCCGGTCAGCGATTGACCGCGCCGGGGAAGAGCTTCGACGCTACTTGCTGGAGGAGGATGAGCCTACCGAGACAACCGTCGAGGCGTTCGACACCATGATCGCGTTCCGCGAGACATTTCAGATGCCGCTCAACAAGACCGTCCTCGGCCTACGCTCGATGGTGCGGAGCGAGCGGCCCGAGCTGAAGGAGACCGGGTCGCGCATCCCGGTCGTGCAACGACTCAAGCGACGGGAGCAGATCATCAACAAGCTGGTGCGCCTGGAGGGAAGCATGCTCTCGAACATGGGAGACATCGGCGGGTGCCGAGCAATCCTCGCCGAGCGGCGCCAGGTAGATGGCGTTGTCCGGCGCATCCGCAAAAACTGGCAGGTGCACGGAAAGATTCGCGACACTCGCGACGAGGCGGCGCCCAGCGGCTACCGCGCGGTGCATGTAATCGTCGTGCGCGATGGCAGGAGGATCGAGATCCAGCTCCGCGATCCGCGCGAGCAGGAATGGGCGCTCGCCGTCGAGCGAACAGGCACGAGGCTCGGCATCGGGCTCAAGGAGGGCGAAGGCCCTGCCGATCTGCGGGAGTACTTCCGCCTCGCCAGCCTGGGCATGTACCGTGATAGCTTAGGACTGGAGGCCGATCCGGCCTTCAAAGAGCAGTTCGCCGAGATGCGGGAGCAGGTGCGCCCCTACTTCAAAACCGGGAGGTGATCTCCATGTCCATCGTCCACTTCCTACTGGTCTACGACCGTAACAGCCAGCGACTCGTCCTCGACAAGGCCTTCAGCAACTCGGCCGAGGCTGTCCAAGCCTACGAGGAGATGGAGGAGAAGCACCGCGACGACAAGGGCGTCGAGATCGTCCTCGTGGGAGCCGACTCAATCGAGTCCGTCATGCTGACGCACGGGAACTACTTCGACGCCGTGCCGTCCGCCTCCCCGTACCTCGCCGGCGTGTGAGCCCTCAAGCCTTCGTCGCGCACTTCGCTGCCTGAGCTGAAGGCCGCGGCCACGAGCTCCGCGTCCCGCGTCCGTGGCGCGTAGTCCGCATAGCGCTGTGTCGTCTGGATATCGCGGTGGCCCATCCACTCCTGCAGGGTCCGCATCGGCACCCCGGCCGCGGCCATCGCCGTTCCAAACGTGTGCCTGAGGTCGTGGAAGCGGTGGCCCTCGTCCAGCCCCGCGGCCTTCAGCGCACGGCGCATCCGGCGCAGCGCCGCCGACTTGTCGAGCGGGCCACCGCTCTTCGGCTCGGGAACACGAGCTCGTCTTCGGCCAGTTCGCCGCTCGCCTGGTAGTAGCGCTCAAGCTCGCCGGCGACCTGATCGGCCATCGGCACGCTGCGGGTCGATCGCTTGGACTTCGGGGAGCCGAACTCTCCGCACACGTAGTTGCTGCGCACCCGGATCGCGCTCGCGGGCCAGTCCACATCGCGCCAGCGCAGCGCGATCAGCTCGCCGGAGCGCAGGCCGGTCATCGCGGCCGTCCGGTACAGCGCCCGGTCGAGCGCCTCATACGGTCCCGGCTGCGCATTCGCCACGAGCGCGTCGAGCTGGTCGAGCTCGAGATAGCGAAAGCCATCGTGCACAGGGACGGCCGGCAGCTCGATTCCCTCGCACGGGTTCCACGTAGCCCAGCGGCGGCGCGGATTCTTCGCGTAGTTGAACAGGGCGCTGAGCGTGCCGAGCTGGTTGCGGATCGTCTTGGGGGCGATGCCCTTGCTCTCCATCAACACCATCAGGTCGATCACGTCCTCGTGCGTCACGGAGCCGACCGCACGGTCCCGAAAGAACGGTCCCAGGTGGACGCGCAGCGTCGATTCCACGGCGAGCCGCGTTGACAGCTTGCGCCCCGCGCGCTCCAGGTGAGCCATGTAGCGCCGACCGACCTCGGCAATCGTCAGCGCCTCGGATGCCGGGACCACCGGCTTGACCTCCCCAATCAGCCGGCGCAACTCGGCCTCCGCCGCACGGCGCGTCAGGCCATCCCGCGAGCCCTCCACGCGCTTCGGGCCGATCCTGCGCTTGACCTGCGTCCCGTTGTGGCGCCACTTGCCGTACCAGGTCACACTCCCCGCGCTGTCCGTTTTCTCAAACAGCGCACCGGTGCCATAGCTGCGCCTCGTCTTCTCCAGCTTCGCGGTCATCGTGCCTTCCTTCCGGAGCGTATGGCAGCCGTATCATCGAGCAGCTCGCGAAGCGCCTCCGCGCGGCCGATGTCAGCCGCTCCCCGGCCATATTGTGGTTGGCCATATAGTAGCAAAATATGGCTGAAACTACAATGCTCACTCCTGGGTCCGACGCCGCCCACGACCAGCTCGTCCTCGGGCGTGCGCTGGGAGAGCTGCGCCGCCGCGCCGGCGTCACCCAGGAAGAGCTGGCCACTCGTGCGAGCACCGACGCCTCGTATGTCTCGCAGCTTGAAAACGGACATCGCGGCGTGCGCTGGCACACCGTCCTGCGGCTCCTGAGCGCCATGGACGCAAGTCTCGGCGATCTCACCGCCGAGGTCGAGAAGCTCTACCCGCCGCCGAAGCGCTGACGCCACGTACGCTCGGGTATCGTGCGCCCGCGTGCTTGGTCACGAGAGGTCTCCGCACGCGGCGAGGGCTCGGAGGCCAGCCGTCAACGACTGTTCCCGCGGCAGCGTGGGCCCGTCTGCCTGCGATCGGCCCAGGCGAGCAGTTCCTCACGGTGAAAGCGGACGTAGCGGCCGAGGCGGACGTGCGGGATGCGGTCGGCGCGGGCCTGCGCCAAGAGCCAGGATGGCGGCACGTTCAGCAGGGCCGCGGCCTGGCCGGCATCGAGCAGCGGCGTGATGGCCTGCTGGCCGATCAGCGCGGCGAGCTCCGCCGCGAGAGCGCGCGTGTCGGTGCCTTCGGTTTTGATACCCGCTACGATACACCAAATAGGCCAAACAAGCATGATCTAATGTTTTAGAACGGGGTATGATTGAACGATCGCGTGTCGCGCTCTTACGCACTCGTGCCGTCCCGTGCTCGCGCGTTAGTTGCACGACGTTCCGGGCAGCCTGCCACCGAAGCCGCATCGTGCAGAGAGAGGGGTACGCACATGCGTTCGATGCCGTCAGACGCACCCTTACCATGTGGCTATATGACTCCAAGCTCGACCCAGACGCGGATGCCATACGCAGTGCAAGCGGCGCTGGTTGAGGCCGCCGGGAAACTGTTTTGGTATTGGGCGCATTACGAGCACTTCCTCCGGACCGCCGGCGTTGCCGAGGCCGCTGTGAATCGCCTGACTCGTGACCGACCCGGGAAGTATGAGGTGATGCGTCAACTGCTGCGGGATCTGGACAAGGCTGGTCAGCGCGGTCAGCAGGTCGAGCGCCAGCTCGTCTCCGGCCTGGTGTCGGTCGCCGTCAGCGCTGACGATTGCGTCGATGTGGCAGCGGCACAGGCAGCGCAGGCCCGTCTGCGGGCCGTCGCCGAGGAGCACGGCGTCGTTGAGGCGCCCCAAGTCAAGCGCGATGCGGCCATCGAGAGAGACGCCGCTCGGCAGCGACGGGCTCAGATGGCAGCACGTGCGCGTGAGAATCAGGAGCGCACAGCCAAACGTCGCGAGCTATTTGGCGAGTTCTGTGCGCTGCTGGGGGATAGTTCGGACAGACAGGGGCGTGGCTATCGCCTAGAGGAAATCCTCGGCGAGGTTGCAACCCTCGACGGCGTCGATTACACGCCGCCCTTTCGCAAGGGCACGGTCACCCAAACAGACGGCATGCTCCGCTTCGAGGGCTTCCACTATCTCATTGAGGCTAGATGGCGTATGGACCCTGCCGACGTCGCGGCCGTCGCCGCACTCGCACATAAGGCGTCGCGCAACTTGCAGAGCACGCGCGCTCTCTTCATCTCCATGATCGGCTTCCGCGATGAGGTAGTCGAGGAGCTGCAGACAGGCGTTAAGAACGTATTGCTGCTCAGCGGCCACGAGCTCTCCCTCATCCTCGAAGGCGCCGTTGGGCTCGACCGAGCACTTTCACTTAAGACCAATGAGGGCGCCAAGAAGGGGCGCATCTTCCACGACCTCTCGCGGGCCGGCGCACTCTGAGCTCGCATCATCTATGAAAACCCGATCCCGAGGTCGATGCCGCGCGTGGGTGAGACCTCGCGTCCGAGGCGCCGCTCGGCGCGGTCGATCGCTTCGCGGGCGCGCTCCCAGTCGCGCTGCTGCCCTCCGCGCTGATCGGGCCTGGGGCCGAGCGCGTCGGCCGGGTCGGTGATGTTGTACTGGGCGCGGTAGCGCGCGGCGTGGCGCACGCCGTTCTCCCATGCGTCGCGCTGGGCGGGTCGGTCGGGCTGCTCGCCGAAGGTGGCCTTCACCCATGCGCCGGGGGTATGCAGTTCGCGCTCGGCGAGCTCGTTGCGCAGCTCGGTGTGATCCCTGGTGGTCTCGGTGATTGCGTGTTCGAGGCATTCGCGTTCGGCGCGGGCCTCGCTGTGGTCGCCGAGCTCGCACTCCAGGCTGTCGCGGTGTGTGAGGACCGCGACGAGCTCCCGCTCGTTGGCTTGCAGGGCGCTGGTGAGGTGGGCGCGTTCGATCGCGTGGGGGTGTTGTTCGCGTCCGAGGCGCCGGTGTGGCTCGGGCAGGCCGGCGAGGCGCTCGGTGAGCTGCTCGCGTTGGGTGGTAAGGGTGAGGGCGCGCGCGTCGAGGTCTTCGATGCGCTGTAGCTGGCGTGTCGGTAGCGCCACGAGCTGCGCCTGCAGCCGCTCGAAGCGCTCGTGTAGCTCCCGCAGCCGCGCCTGGGGCACCGCGGCCGGCAGCCTCGGCTCAGCGCGAGCGGCGGCGTGCTCCTGCGGCGGCTCAGTCGTGACCGCCTGGGCGCCGGCGAGCTCGGGGTCATCTGCACGACCCGGCTCGGGCAGCTGCTCGATCGCGAGGTATTCGTCGTCGCGCTCCAACATCCGCCGCCCCACCCGCTCGAGCAGCTCGTCCCGTGTTCCTGTCGGGGTCTGGTCTGTCGGCGCGAACTCGCTGCGCTCCCGCTCGAGGTCGTCGTCGTAAACGAGCAGGCGCGTCGTTTCCCTTGCGCGGGAGAGCGCGGTGTAGGACCAACCCGCGGTGAGATCCCGGGGTGAAGCGACCACGATCGCGTTCTCGATGGTGCCGCCCTGCATCCCGTGCCCGGTCAGCGAGTAGGCGTGCTCCACGTGCTCGGACACATATGCGGCGGGCAGCTCCCGTACCAGCCCGCCGTCGGTGTCGATCACGACCTGCTCGGGGTCGAGGTGGCGCACGGTGCCCCTCATCCCGTTGTCCACGTCGAGCTGTCCGTCGTTGCGCCGGCAGATCACCCGGTCCCCGACCGCGACCTCCACCGGACCGTAGGAGCGCTCCTGTCCGAGCGCGCCGAGACCGCGCCGCAGCTCGCGCGCACCCTGGTTCAGCCGGTCACGTGTGTCGTTATCCCTGGCGATCATCACCGTCTGCGCCGGCCTCGCCGCGGCCGTGTGCGACCACTCGGCGAGGGCCTGCTCACACGCGCCGGCGGGTCGCTGAATGTCTCGATCCGCTTGTTGCGCTCGGCCCAGTCGAGGTAACGCTGTGCCTGGCCGTCGTGCAGCGCGCCGAGCGCCCTGCGCTCCGCTGGGTCGCGCTGGCGCATTACCTCCGTCAGCCGCTGCGCGCCGAGCGCGCGGGCGACCGCTCCGAGCCACCCGCCGGCCTGCACCGAGGCGAGCTGCCCAGGGTCACCGATCGCGACCACCTTCACACTCGCCCGCTGCGCTGCCTCCAGCAGCCGCGCGGTTGGACGGGTCGCAGCCATCCCAGCCTCGTCAATGACCAGCACGCCGTTCTGTAGCAGCTCGTCGCCGAGCTGCTCGAGATCGAGCAGGAGCCGGTCCAGCGTGCGCGTCGGGATGCCGGCCTCCTCGGCGAGCTCACGCACCGCGCGGCCGGTCGGCGCCACACCGAGCACCGTGTAGCCCGCGCTCCCATACACCTGGCGCAACACCCCAGCCGTATAGGTCTTCCCCGTCCCCGCGAGCGCCTGGATCACGCTCACCCCATGCCCCGCGCCAGTCACGGCACGCACCGCCGCTGCCTGCTCAGCGGTGAGAGGACGATCAGCCGCCGTGATCGCACGCTCAGCCAGCGACGGATCGACGATGCCCACTCCCTCTCCGGCGCGGCCAACCACGGCCTCGATCAGCCGCCGCTCGACCGCCACCAACTCCGCGGTCGTCATCCCGCCACCGCGGGTCGCGATTACGTCCCCGCGCTCCGCGAACCGCTCAGCCTGGCCGCACACCTTACCCACCAGCGCGCCCGCCCCGGCGGCAGCGGCGAACTCCTGCAGCACCGCGCGCTCGTCGAAGGTGTTGCTTCGCTCCGTCAAACCACCGGCGCCCGTCAGCCGGGCGCCAAGCGCCTGCTCGTCCACGCCACCGCGCCTGGCCATACTGCGCACCAGCCGCTCCCGGCCCGCGCCCAACAACTCCGCGACCCTGCCCGCGTCGAGGCCCTGCTCACTGGCGCGGGCCCTGACCTCCTCCCGCCACGTGTGCGTCTCCAAGCCGTACTGCTTGCGCTCCCGTGTCGCGAGCGCCGCGTGCTCCGCCGCGCTCTTTGACCCCAAGCCGATCCCTCCCCGCTCGGCCTCGCGCAGCATCTCGTGACGGCGCTGCGAGAAATGCTCGACCACCGGCCGCTCGATCTCCGCGAGCTCCGCCGCACCGTTGCGAACCTCCCTCCACTCCAACCCCAGACGCTCCGTGACGAGCGCCCGCAGATGCGCCTGGTAGAGGTACCCTGCGGTCTTCGCCGCCCGGTAGAGCTCCGCGCCGTGCAGCGCCGTGAAGCGGCCGTCCGGACCACGAGCCATGTTCGCGGCAACGACATGGGTATGCAGCTGCGGGTCAAGCGCGCCGCTCATCCGATGCCGGTAGGCCGCCGCGATCAGCCCGTCCCCGGGCTGCACGTGCTCGCCGGCGTGCCCGCGACGGACCATCACCGCCGTATCCTGCAGATACCCGAGCGCCGCCCTGACCGCCTCTTCATGGCAGCCGACGAGCTCACCGGAGACGTCCTCCGGCGCGATGGCGAACAGGATGCTGAGTGTCTTCGGAGCGGAGAACGTGAGGTTGTACGCCGCGACCTTCGGGTCATGCGCGGAGGAGCGCAGCCGTGTCGCGGGGTCGCGTGGGTCGTGGCCCGCGATCAGCGCGCCGAACTGCCCGGCGCCTATACGGCATTGGAGGCCGTGGGCCTGCGCGCCGGCGCCCGCCCACTCGCCTGGGGCCTCGCCGCGGCCGGTGTAGTAGTCTCCTGGCCCTGGGCCACCTGCTGCTCGTAATAGCGGTGCTGACCCAACGCGATCTTCCCGATCGAGAGCATCTTGAGAGCAAAATAGCAAAAGAAGCACTTTTTAGGTGCAACTGTGTGCCGTGAGGCGGAGCGCAGCGGAGCCGAGCGGCGGGGTGGCCTGCCTTGGGGGCGTACGGCGCATACGGGAAGGGACGCCGAGGCGGCGACGGGCACATCGTGGGGCGCGTGGGCGAGAGCCGAGCGGAGCGACAGCGGAGCCTCGTTAGAACTGGTGGGCGAGCGTCTGCGTCGAAGCACACATAGGCAGGAACTACGTGTCTTTTGGTGCGCGCTGATCCTGGTGTGTCGTGACTTGGCGCGTGGCTTTCAACCACCCGATGCTCAGTCACAGTGACCGCAGGAAAGTTCCCATACCACTCCGAGTGGCTCCATTCTTCGCGCAGCGCTTCTGAGCCAAAAAGGCTGAGCGGGATGGGGGGTGGCCACCGTGTCTCCGCGATCTGCGGTGGCCAGATCAGGGCAAACCGATCATCCTCCTTAGTCACGTCGATGAACGAGCGCACGACGGCGGCCGGACCAATGATCGTCTCGCAGATGAAACCCGGAACCGAGATCACCGAGACGAACCCCTGCCTCGTGTCAAGCGCATCTGGCCATCCCGGCGGAAGAAACCCCTCGCGCGAGCGTTCGAGGCCATCCGAGAGGTACGCGACTCTCGCCGTCGCGTTTGCCGGTGGCGTTCCGTCTTTCAGCATGTGGCCCAGGTAGCCCCGAAGAAGCTGAGCCGCATACGGCTCGACAGTGCGCTCCAGTACGAGCACCAAAGCAGTCTTGACCGCCCATCCTGCCACGATGCCCTGCTGCCGCGGAGCGAGGGGGACGATTGAGCCATCCATCATCGTCTTCAGCAGCTCATGGGCGGGCACCTCGAACAGGTCGTTCAAGCGCCGCTGGCACCTCTGGCACACGGGCTTGAGCAGTACCCTCCTGCCCTGCTCCCATCCGGGATCTAGGGCACCAGCGGGAAGGGCGCGAAGCCACTCATGGATGCGTTTCCGTAGCCACTTGGGGTATCCGTCCTCCTCGGTCCATGGTCCTGTAGTCGAGTCGCAGACCTTGCACCTGGGTTTCGGATGCGCGGGCCTGCGCGCTCGCTTTTGCCGTCGGCTCATTGGAGGGAGCTACGCCATCCCTACATGTCTGATCGGCACCCACCAGAGCCTACCCCGGCAGTCACTCGGAAGGACGGCGACATCGAGGTCCCGATCCCCTCGTGATGACTTCCTCAACGTGGTCGAGAAGGTGGCTGGCCAGCACTTCGTAAATGGCCTGTCGAGACAGCCCCGCCGCCGCGGCGGTCCTCGTAGGGCCGATCCCGACAGTGTGGGGCGGCCCGGACGCGCTTGCGTAGCTCGACGGAGGCGGCGTGCCGCTCCTAGTCGGCGGCTCCGCGGCGTGCGGTTGCTTGGCGTAAACACCCGGTGCCGCGGGCGAGAGCCCCACCCCACCCCATCCGTCGATCGAGCAGTCGGCCGGCCCCCGGCCCGGCTCCCGCTGCACACCCTGTCACACCCCTTGTGGGTTGACAGGGTGTGCCACGCTACCCCGCGGACGGGGGCCGGGGGACTGCGCTCCGCCGCGGTCGGGGCCCCCAACCAGGCGCCAGCCTGGTTGGGGAGCGGCGGACGATCGACCGTGACTTTGCAGTTCCGTAGGGTCGTCAGGCACGCGGGAGGCAGGGGTTCAGGCTGGCCCGCAGGCTCGCGTGGGCACGCCGTCGCGCATCGAACGCGCCCCTAACTCGCCGGGGGCAAATGGTACCCTATTGGTACCCTGTCCCCGCTCCAACCCTACGAATCCCCAATGCTGGTGCGGCTTTCCTAAAAGTACCGCCAACGGGATTCGAACCCGTGTTACCGCCGTGAGAGGGCGGCGTCCTAGTCCCCTAGACGATGGCGGCTAGCGCGAACAGCAGGCTCCGAGGCTAGCAAAGCAAGTAGCAGAGCAACACCAACAGGGAGCTGCCACCCCCGAAGTGAGCCGCCTGATTCCAGAGCACCGACTCCGAGAAAGCCGGGTCAGATCAAAGTCTCCGTCAAACACGGGATGGCTCAAAGGGGGACCCGTGCGATATCGTCGCTCCACCATCGCGCGGATGTGGCGGAATTGGTAGACGCGCACGGTTCAGGTCCGTGTGGACGTAAGTCCGTGGAGGTTCGAGTCCTCTCATCCGCATTGGGAATCGCCTGCAAGATGGATGTTTCGAGTTCGATCGCAAATCAGGCACTGCCATCCCGTCGCATCCAGATCGCCGCAGTCTCGAAGCCGTGCCGCTCGTAGAAGCGGAGCGCCTCGTCGTTGCCCGCGACGACGAGCAGGGACAGAGCAGTGATGTCGCTTGCGGCCAGCTCCGCTTGCACCGCGTCTAGCAACGCGGTCCCGATCCCTTTTCGCCGCTCGCTAGGCAACACGGCGAGGGTCTCGAGTTCCGCCGCCGGCTCACTCAGCGGCCACGTGGGCGAGCCACGGCGCGTGTGGACCATCGCGTAGCCAAGCAGTTCGCACGAGCGTTCGGCCACAAGCGCGAACGCACGTGGCTCCGCCAGCCATCGCTCGTATTCGCCACGCCGCCGCAGCCAGGAGTCAGCGCGCTCCCGCGGCGGCCCGAAACTGGGGCGACAGCGGCGTGATGCAGGCGTAAGGCGCTCCACAGCGGCTCCAGCTGCTCGCCGACGCGCTGGAAAACGCCGGCCATGGGCGCCAGTCGGGCACCAGCCGCGCGAGATCGCTGAGATCCCCCAGCTGCAGATCCAGGTTCCACTCATGGTGGTCAGCGCCGGGCGCAGGTCTGACAGGAGCCGCGAGCAAGGCGCCCCATCGATCCTGCACAGTCCGAGACTCCGACCGAGTTGTGCCTACGCCGCGATGGCGTCCAACAGGGCGCTGGCCGCAACGTGAGCCGGCGGCCAGGTGAGCTGTAGCTCACCGCCGCTCTCGACGGCTCGCCGAACACCCATCAGCTCCAAGCCCACCACAGCGCCATGCTCGTCGTATTCGACGGTATGCCCCTCGGACGTCTCGAACGCCTTGGCAGGGGGCTCCGTGGGCTTCCCGACATGCAGGAACAGCACATCCCCCGCTTGTCGTAGTTCTGGTAGTCGAAGTCGATGCCGGCTATCGTGATCATCATGATGTCATCCGTGGATCGTTGACCTGCTCAACCGCAGTCACGACCCACGCGGGATCTTGACCGTAGTCTACAACGACCCGCAACCAACGACCGGGCTCGATGTGTTGATGATAGAACCGCTCGCGGTTTGGGATGGGTCCACGACCCGGTAGTCGGGGCGAGCGATGGTGTCCAGGATGACGTCGATGTGGTCGAGTAGCCAGGAACGCGGTCTCCCAGGTGCAACCTGGAGCCTACGTCGAACACCACCTCCCGCCCGTCGGGGTCGCCTGTCCGGGGATGCTCGAAGGACACAACCGAGCACCGTACGCCGAACCGCGGACGACTGTGTTCTTTGCGCCTGTGCCTTCCGCGTGCCGCGCATCACACGCCAGCACGTACCCCCTTCGCGCGATTCGCACGAACAGCCGCTCCCTCCTGTGGGCACCGGCGGACAGACACCAACTCACCGAGTCCTTGGAGACGGCTCACCGAGCAACGCCTCGACCGCCGCGTGAACCTGCGCGACCCGCATCGGCACAGCCTGGTCGGCCATCACTGCACGCACGGCATCCAGAACCCAGCCCGGACGGCGAGGCCGCTGACGTGTCAACGGTCATCGGTTTCTCCCCATGGGTGGCCATCGGTTCTTCCCGCTGGCGGCCATGTTTTCTCCCCACTGGTGGCCATGAGTTCTCCCCATGACGTGGGGTGCGTGGGGTCTCGACGGAGCGGAGGCCGTAGGCCGTAGCGGAGTCGAGTCCCCGCGGCGCGCTTTAGCCGGCCAGGGGCCTCACCCCCTCGCCGCTGGTTGCCTGGGTGAGGCGGTAGCTCTCGGTGCCGTCGGTGAGCAGGACGTGTGCGTGGTGCAGTAGCCGGTCGACGGTCGCGGCGGCGAGTGTCTTGGGCATCAGCTCGTCGAACCCGGCGGGATGAATGTTCGAGGTGAGCGCGATCGAGCGCTTCTCGTAGGCGGCGTCCACGACACGGAAGAGCGCCTCGGCTGCGTCGGTGGCGACGGGGAGCAGCCCGACGTCATCGATGATGATCAGGTCGGCGTGGATCAGCTTGCCGATCGCCTTGGCGACTGTGTCATCGGCGCGGTGGCGGCGCAGGAGCGCCGCGAGGGACTCCAGGGTGTGCCAGGCGACTGTCTTGCCGTGGTCGATCGCGTGGTGCCCGAGCGCCTCGACCCAGTGACTCTTCCCGGTCCCGGACGGGCCGCAGACGCAGAGGTTCTCCGCGCGTGTCGACCCACTCCAGTGTCCTGAGCGCCTGCTGGGTGGCCTTGGGGATCGTGCTCGCTTTCTCTTGCCAGGTGTCGAGCGTCTTACCGGCAGGTAGCTGCGAGGAGCGCCGGCGCATCCTGATCGTCGCCTGGTCGCGGCCGGCGGCCTCCTCGGTGAGCAGCACGCGCAGGATCTCCGCGGGCTCCCAGCGCTGCGCGGCCGCGGTCGCGATCACCTCCGGCGCGGCGCCGCGGACATAGGGCAGTCGTAGACGGCGCAGCAGCCGGTCGAGCTCCTCGGGGAGCGGTGGTGGTGGGGGTGTCTGGACGCTCATCGTGCGCTTTCCCTCTCCTGGTACTGCTCGGCGATATTGGCGAGCAGGTCCAGTTCGAACGCGAGCTTTCGTGCTTGAAGGGGGTCGATCGCGCAGCGCGCCGGCTCCATCTCGCGCCAGCTCGGACGGTCCGGGTCGTCGGTGAAGACGAGCTCGATCTCTAGACGCCAGTCCCCGCTGGGTAGCTGCTCGATCTGCTCGGGGTCGAGCTCGGGGTGAACCTCGTGGTAGTAGCTCATCGCCCGAAGCCCTCCCATGCCTGCGTGGAGCGCTGCAGCGTCTGCTCCTCCGAGGCCCTAGCGGGGAACGCGATCACGTTCGGAGCCTGATGGTGAGCGAGGATCGCGGCGAGGTCGCCCTCGCCGAAGCGCCCGGCCTGCGCGCAGAGCCCCAGCGCGTGAGCGACCTCCTGCTCCCCGTGGAGCTTTGCGAGATCGACAGCCTCGGCCATCTTGCGCCGCACCCTGCTCGGCGCCGGCCGCGGCTGCCTGGATGAGCCAAGCCTCGGCGCCCGGCCCGAGCGCCAGGAACGCCGTCTCCTCGCTCGCTGCGTGCCCGGGGGCGACGCTCAAGCGCGCCGGGTGGCCGCGGCGGGTAGTGCTCATCCTTGATGCTCGGCCGCCCAGGCGTCGTCAGCGCGTGACGCGCGACCTCCCGCGGACCCTCCGGCGAGTCGGCGTGCACAACGACCAGCTCGCTGCCGTCCACACGCGCCCACACACGCTCCTCGACCAGGCTCGACGGGACGGAGTACAGCGCGCCACCCAGCGAGACCGTCGACTGCCCCCGACACCCGCCGCGTCTGCCCGAAGCAGAGCGTGTGCGCCACCACCGGCAACGGGTGCAGCCGCTCGCGCTCCTCGGCGAGCATCACCACCGGCGGCTCTGCGCGTGACCCTGTGCTCACGCGTGTTCACCCGGTCGCAGAACTCCTCGCACGCAGCGCTCGAGCTCAGCGAACGACTCATACCCCGCCCTGAGATTGTGCTCGGTCGGTACCACATCAGCCTTCGCGATCCTGACCGTCGCCTCCGAGCCACCCTTGCTCTGCGGGTCCGCCGGCACACACGTCGCGATCGAGAGCCCGTAGTGACGGCCGACCGCCACGATCTGCGGGTTACGCACCGCGATCCCGCACACATGATCGACAGACACCGTCCTCGTTATCAGTCAACGCGTACGTCGGCACACCCCCAAACGCTCGCAGCGCCCGGTCCAGGCCCATCACGACGCTCGCCATCGTGCGGTCCCACAACGGCAGCACGACCCGGAAACGCGACCACGCAAGCCACACGCAGAACAACACCGTCCCACGACCCGCGACCTTCGGCCCATCCCCGTAATCCCACTGCATCCACAAACCCGGCTCACACACCCACGGCCGTGTCCGCCGGCCGTGCTCTGAACGCCAAGCGCGCTTCGCCCGCGCGACCGCACGCCGCGTCGTGCGCTCCGAACCCATATAGCCCATCGCGAGGAGCCGCTCATGCGCCCTATCCGCGCGGATCTTCCCCCGCGAGCGCTCCACCCACTCCTCGATCTTCACAGCGAACGGGTCTACCCGCGGACACGCACGCACGGCCACCGGCAGCCCACCACCGGCCTCATCCCGCGCAGCCACCCACTGCGCGACCGTCTTGTGATCACAACCCGCCAGCTCCGCCGCTCCACGCAGCGAGCCCGTCAGATCAAACGCCTCCAGGATCTCCATGACTTCCTCCGAGTTCTTCATCAAGCCTGCCTCCCTCGACGCGCCTCGTTGACAAAGCACCCGGGACTACAGGCCGCTCAGGACAGGACAGTGGGGAGATCCGATGGCCACCCATGGGGAGATCCAGTGGCCGCCAGTGGGGAGTTTCAACGGCCGCCTACGGGGAGAATCTCATGGCCGCCGTCACTGACGTCGACTCATGATGACCCGTGGCTGGGCATCGCTGGCCCTGAGACCAGCCAGCTTCTTGGCCACGCGACTCAACCCTGATCGGGCCTCTTGCGCGGCCAACGCCGCCAGAAGCTCCGACACAACCTTGTCGATCGCGCACGAATCTTGGTTCCAATACCCCTCCGTTCTTCCGCATTGGTCGGCTGCATGTTGCCTCCGTAGCGTGGGACCTTCCCTGTTGCAGTGGTGTACGCGATTTGGTACACTGCGGCCTATGGCCAAGACCATCCCGGTGCGCGAGTTTCGGAGCAACCTGGCTGAGGTGCTCAGCGATGTGGCTGACCGACGCGACCACGTGGTCGTGACGCGCAACGGGCGGCCAGCGGCAGCGCTCGTGCCAATCGACGAGTACCAAGCGCTCGAGGAGACCGCCGAGATCCTCTCCGACACAGAGACCTTGAACGCACTACAGGCGGGCCTCAATGAGTTCGCGCGCGGTGAGACAATCGAGTTCGGCGATCTGCGCCGCGAGTTGGCGGAGCTACGAGCGGCGCAGTAGCTGGTGGCTCGACTGGTACTCGCTCGGCGCGCGCGCGCCGAGCTGCTCGTGCTCGACTGGCCTCTGATCGACGCCGCCGAGGAAGCCCTGGCGCTGCTTCAGCGCGAGCCACACGCCGGCTATCCGCTGCGTGGCAGGCTTCGCGGCCTGTACTCGCTGCGAGTCGGCTCGTACCGAATCATCTACCAGTTCTCGGACAACGACAGGACGGTCCGAGTCGCCACCATCCGCCACCGGTCGGTCGCCTACCGCAGCGATCCACGCTAGCCGTAGTGACGGGACCCAAGCTGCTGCAAGTACGTCAGCGACGTACTCGGACCCTACAACGGCCGCAGGTCGAAGCGGCGTCGCTCTTCTGATGTCGAATATGCCAGCGGTGACGCCGAAACTCTCGGCGAGCGCGACAGAGCACTGACCGACCTCGAGTACGCCCTGCAGGGTGCACGGGCGAGGGGCGACCGCGTCGACGAGATGCATGTCCGCAACGCTCTGGGGACCCATTGGCATGTCCTCGACCCGCTGGCCTCTCGGCACTACCACGAAGAGGCGCTGCGGATCGCCGAGGAGCTCGGGGCGACGAATCCGGCCAGGTCAGCGCGCTCAACCGCCTTTCGCTCGGGCTCGCCAATGAATTGAAGCGCGCCAAGGCCGTCGAACTGGGCGACCGCGCGCTCGGGATCGCCCAGTGGTACCTGCAGTGGACGCTATGCGAGTCCTCCTATGTTCCGGTGGAGCGCTGCAACTGGCCGGAGGCCGGGCGAAGCGATTTGATTCAATGGCGATAGCGCGACGATGCGCTCCGAAGCGAAGGGAAACCTGGGGGTACGTCATTCCGGCGACGACGGTCCCAGCTGCCCGACCAGGGGACCGTCGGCGATGGGATCACATTTCTCCAAGACAGGGCACGGACGCGGGAGTAAGTTGAGGCCGATCCAGCAATCGAAGGAGCACGGCATGACATCGACGGCACACCCGAACATCTTCCCGGCGCTGCGCTACCGCGACGCAAACGCGGCGATCGAGTGGCTGCAACGCGCGTTCGGCTTCGAGGAGAAGGCCTGTTATCGGGGCGCGGACGGCACCGTCAACCACGCCGAGTTGGCGCTCGGGACCGGCATCGTGATGCTCGGACAATCACGGCCGGATGGCTGGCTCGGCAGTCGTGAGCCCGATGCGCGGGCCTCCACAGTGAGCATCTACGTCGTAGTTGACGATCCCGACGCTCACCACGAACGTGCCCGAGCCGCGGGCGCCGAGATCGTCAGGGAGCTGACCGATGAGGACTACGGGTCGCGCGAGTACAGCGCCCGCGACCTGGATGGCAACCTCTGGTCGTTCGGCACCTACAACCCATATGACGTCAACTGAGCGGGCGCGGCGCATGGCGCTCGCATTGCCACAGCCGTGACATGGTGGTCCTCGCCAGCCAACGCAATGCCACGGCCTGCCGCAACGGACGCGATCGCGTGGAGCAGGTAGGTCCGCTCGTCCTTCACAGGGGCACGGTGTCGGCGTGGATGCGCTCGCGTAGAAACGGGCTCACGCCACCCTCGCTGAGCACATCGACATGGGTACCGAGCAGATCCTCGAGGTCCTGCCACAAACCGACTAGATCGATCAAGCTGCGCCCCGATTCCATCTCGACCAAGAGATCGACATCGCTTCCCGCGCCAGGCTCGCCGCGCGCGATCGAGCCGAACACGCGCACATTGCGCGCGCCGCGCTCGGCCGCATACCCCAGGATCTCCTCTCGCCGGGCACGGAGCCCACGCAAATCGAGTTGAGCAGATTCGGTCTCCATTGGGGCGGTTACGGCCTGTTCGCAATCGGGTGTCCCGAGAGCAACCAAACCAGCGACGTGGTTCGATTAGCGACGTTTAGGTCTTCGATAGTCGGGGAGACAGGATTTGAACCTGCGACCGCCCGGCCCCCAGCCTGAACGTTCTGGGTCTCCTCGCTTACAAGCGCCCATTTTAGCGGGGTCTGGCGTGATCTGAGTTCTCCTGAGTTGCGCTCAGATTGGACCCCGAATTGGACCCCGTGATCTGACGTCGAGATCGCCCCGGCGTGATGCGAGGCTTCGCCGCTGGATCGATCGTTAGGCTCGCGCTGTGAGCGACCAGGATCATTTCGACGCGCTGTTCGAGATGCAGGATGCCTCCGGGCATCCGGCCGACCGACTGCTGCTGGACAGCGTTCTGCGGGAGTACGCGCCGCTCGGCTCGGGACGAGGGCATGGCAGTGGTCATGAGCAGTACGAGTTGCGGCTGCGGTCCGCGAAGGGAACGGAGGTGCGCGTGTTCTGCAAGCCGGCGAATGGTCTACGCCAGCGCTCGCTGGAGATGTTCGGCCATACGCGTGCTTCAAGCGTGCTCGCCGAGGCCTTGGCGTGGCGGCTCGCGGTTGCGCTCGGCGCTCCGTATCAAGAGCTTGTCGCACCATGTGTCGTGCGCTTCTTCGATGCGATCGACACCGATGCGCCGGCGGCCGTCTCGCTCGCGTGCTCGGGTGTCGGTGAGAGCTACGCGCCGGCCGACGAGGCGCCCGAGCAGTGGGCGGCGGCCGCGCTGTTTGACGCCCTCAGCGGTCAGCAGGACCGCCACAGCGGCAACTGGCTGTGGAACCGCAAGGCTCGGGCAATGCATCTGATCGATCATGGCTATGCCTTCGCGTGCCGCGGCGATCACTGCGCAAACTCGGAGATCCTGCGCATCCGCCGCCAACGCGGGCCGCTTGAGCTGAGCAACATCGAGCTCGAGGTCCTCACCCGAGCATTCCAAGAAGTCTGTCCGCAGCTCCTCGATCGTGTGCTCCCTGGCTCGCGCGCTCGCTCTCTTCGCGCCCGCGCGCAGGCGATGATTGCCCCGCCTCGCGTGATCTTGCGCGAGAGCTCGTTTCACTGACGTCGATCACGGGCCTAGCCAGACCTACGGCCAGCAATGCTATGATTACTCAAGAGCTAATCTTACGTTACCGACTGAGAGGCCAAGATGGTGCATGTTGAGTTCTGGCGACCCGGGAGTGAGATCGGTCACTCGGAGTGCGTGGCCACGCTCACCCAGCGCGGGCGAGTGAAGCCCAATATCGAGGGTCGCGAACCACAGGTCGTCGACTTCGAGCGAATCGTGCTCAGCGTCAACACCGGCAAGCCGATCCGCTGGGAGGACGACCCGGAAGAGTGGGCGCGTAGCCTCGCCGATTCCTACCGCTCCCCCTACCTACTCGCCGAGATCGTCCACGACGACAACCCAGCCCCCACCGAGCCCGCTGGCGAGCGCCTCGTAGTACGCCAACGCGTACACAGCTAACCCTCCATCGAGTCCTGGATGCCTCGCACCACACGCTCGGACCCGACCGCCAGGCTCGTAGGCCAAGCAATCCGCGACGCCCGCCACCAGGCCAACCTCACGCAGGCCCAGCTCGCAAGGCGACTCGACACGACAACCCCCTACATCACGAACGTTGAGGCGGGACGCACCAACCTCACGGTCGGACAACTCGCATCGATCGCCGACGCACTGGACGCCGTCCTCGAGGTCAACCTGCGCGTCGTCGATACGGAACGGCTAGTCGTTCAGCACGCAAAAATCGCTTAAGGGCCTATCTCGGAAGGGTTATGTGGCGTTGCGTTGAATTCTTGGTCGAGGTCGTCGTGTCTTTCGATCAGGAGGTCTGTGGTGGGCTACATGGTCAGTAAGGATGATGGTTGGCGGATGCCTGACTGGTTGTGGGAGCGTGTCGAGCCGTTGCTGCCACCGCCCCCGTTTCACCCGTTGGGTACTCATCGCTCGAGGGTTCCTGATCGTGACGCGATGGACGCGATCCTGCTGGTCCTCAGGACGGGGATGCAGTGGAACGCTTTGAACGCGACAGGGGTCTGCTCATCGAGCTCTGCGCACAGGCGTTTTCAGGAATGGGAGCAGGCCGGGGTGTTCGCCGAGATCTGGCGTCAGGGACTGTTGGAGTACGACAAGGTTATCGGGATCGATTGGGCGTGGCTGGCAGCCGACGGCGCGATGACCAAGACCCCGTTGGGTGGCCCGAAGACCGGACCGAATCCCACTGACCGGGCCAAGGGGGGGCGAAGCGTGAGGTTCTCAGCGAGGGAGCAGGGGTCCCGATCGGGTTGGCGCACGACGGCGCCAATCGCCACGACCAGAAGCTGCTAGTAGGACTTCGGTAGGTGTTTGCAGGAGTTCTGTGCGGTTGCAGGGAACTTGTGTGGCGTGGCGAGTTTGCGGACGCGGGAGTACGGGGTCAGGGCGGCTGATCTGGAGGCGCAGCGGGCGGCGTTGATCGAGTTCGCGGCGGAGATGTACCGGCCGTTGGTGCGCTGCGATCAGCGTGCGAAGGGTGAGCAGTACGTGCGTGGGCTGTTGTTGGAGGGGCGGCGTAAGTCGATCCAGCCGATGGCGGCGAGGCTGCCTGATGGTGACGAGGAGGGGTTGCAGCAGTTCATTACTGACTCGCCGTGGGAAGACGAGCCCGTCCGGCGGCGGCTGGCGCGGCGGATGACTGGCGGAGATCGAGCCCGAGGGGTGGATCGTGGATGACACGGGGCTGCCGAAGGACGGCAGGTTCTCGCCGGGTGTGGCGCACCAGTACTGCGGAGCGTTGGGCAAGACCGCGAACTGTCAGGTGCTGGTGTCGGTCAACGCCGCTTGCGATCAGGCGTCATGCCCGCTGGGGTGGCGGCTGTTCTTGCCGAAATCGTGGGATGAGGATGCGCAGCGACGTCGCCGTGCGCGGATCCCTGAGGAAATGCGGCATGTCCCGAAGTGGCAGCTCGCGTTGGAGATCATCGATCAGCTGTTGGCGTGGGGGCTCAAGCGACGGGTGGTGCAGGCCGACGGCGGCTATGGAGACACCACCGCGTTCCGGGTCGGGTTGGAGGAGCGCGACCTGGAGTACGTGGTGCAGGTCAAGGGCGTGACCTCCGCCGAGCCGGGCGACGCGGTTCCCGTTACGCCTGAGTATCAGGGTCGCGGTCGTCCGCCGCGCCCACGCTACCCCGAGAAGCCCGTCAGCCTGCGCGACCTGGTACTGGCCGCCGGCCGTGAACAGACCCTGGGGGTCGGCTGGCGCGAGGGTGAGCGTGGCCCGCTCTCAAGCCAGTTCATCGCGCTGCGCGTCAGGCCCGCCAACGACGCTCAATGCAACGATGACGGGGTGCCGCCCGAGCGGTGGCTGCTAGCGAAGTGGCCCGCCGGCAAGGACGAGCCGGTCAAGTACTGGCTCTCCAATCTCCCCGCCGATACGCCGATCGTGACGCTGGTCCGCCTGGCGAAGCTGCGCTGGCGCGTCGAGCACGACTACCGCGAGCTCAAGCAATGCCTCGGCCTCGACCACTACGAGGGCCGAACGTTCTGCGGCCTGCACCACCACCTCACCTGCGTCACCGTCGCACACGCGTTCCTCACCTGCTGCCGCCTCGCCCGCGGCGACCCCCACGCTGCCCGCCCTCAGACGGCGGCAGCCTGATCAGCCTCAACCAAGCCCAGCGCGACCTGCAGACCGCGCTGGCCCGCTGGCACAACCGCCCCCCCGTCCGCCAGCGCAGGCTGCCGCCATAACGACCTACCGAAGTCCTACTAGAACCGACCCTCGAAAGCATCCCGATCGAGCGTCCCGAACCGACCCGGGACCGCCGCTCCCAGCTGGGCGCGGCGGCTTGGACTGGCCCCGGCGCGGCGGCTTGAAGTGGCCCCACTTCGCGTCGGTTGTTGTGTGTGTTGATCTTCTCTGATTGTGACTCTCGGCGGTGTCTCGTGGAGCGGAGCGCGTAGCGCGGAGCGGAACGAGATACCGCCGGCGCGGCCCGCGGTGGGGGGTCAGGCGGCTCCTTTCTTGGTGCGGGCGAGTCCGTGGTTGAAGCGCCAGGATTCGTTGCCGGTGTCGATGATGTGTGCTCGGTGGGTGATGCGATCCACGACGGCCTTGGCGAGCCGGGCGTCGGGGAAGACCTTGGTCCACTCGCCGAATGGGAGGTTGGTCGTGACGATCAGCGATGCTCGCTCGTTGCGCTCGGAGATGACCTGGAAGACGAGCTCCGCGGCACCGTCGGGCAGCGCGAGGTACCCGAGCTCGTCAAGGACGACGAGCTCGGTACGGGCGTAGCGCGCGACGACGCGGCCGAGCTCTCGACGGCTCTCGGCTGCTTGCAGCTCGTTCGCCAACGCGGCAAGAGTCGTGAACCGCACGCGGCGGCCTTGCTGGCAGGCGAGGACCGCGAGGGATATCGCGAGGTGTGTCTTGCCGGTTCCCGCAGTCCCCGAGGAGGATGACGCTCTCGCGGTCATCGATCCAGGTGCCCTGCGCCAAGGCGGCGATCGTGGCCTGGGGGATCTTCGGGTTCTCATCGAAACGGAAGTCCTCAAGGCGCTTGGTGAGTGGGAACCGCGCGTCGATCAGCCGGCGGCGTTCGCGGCGCTCAGCGCGCCACGGACGGCGAGCTCGACCTCGCTGGCGCTGTGCTCGCGGGCGAGCATCAGTACGTCGACCATCTGCCGGGCGGCCTCCGAGGGCCCGTAGCGCTCGGTGATCTTCGCCCACAGCTCGTCGAAGACTGACGGCCAGGCGCCGCGCTCGCGCTCCTGGGAGAGAGCGAGAGAGCCGGCCAGCGCGCCCGGCTTGCGCGCCAACAGCTCCAGGTAGTGGTCGAGTGAGGCCGACACGCCGTAACGGCCCTACAACCGCTCGTGGACAGCGACCGGCTCACCGCCGTGACGCAACTCGATCTCGCGAGCGCCCACTTGGGAGTGGATGCGTAGCCCGGCGAGGCGCACCGGGACCGAGTAGTTGTTCTGCTTGATCGCGACGAGCGCCTTGGCGTTCACCCTTGGGGTGGCCTGCTCCGCCGTGGATGCCCTCTCGGCCGGCAGCCCGCGCAGCAATGGGCGCTCCCTGGCGAAGGCCTCACCGACGGTCTCTGGGCGCCCGGAGATCCGGCGGTGAAGGTCCGTCTCGCACCCGGCGAGCAGCCGTGTGTTCAGCTCCGCGAGTGTCGAGACCTCCGGGACGGGCACGAGATGACGGCGGCGGAAGCGCCCCACCTCGCCCTCCACGCCGCCCTCTTCGTGGGCGCCCTCGACCCCTGGGATCGTGAACTGCGACTCGTAGAGATAGTGCGAGCGCAGCGCGATAAACCGGTCGGTCTGCACACGCTCACGGCCGCGGAGCACCTGCTTGACCGCACTCGCGAGATTGTCATAGCGCACCAGGCCGAACACCCCGCCGAACCAGTCAAACGCCTGCACATGAGCCTCCAAGAACGCCTGCTGAGAACAGTGCGGGAACGCCATCGCGAACGCCGCACCCGAGTGACACGCACGCATAATGGAACAGGTAGACCCCCCTCGCGCAAGCAGCCATCCAGACCTGCGCCTCGCCCCAGTCGACCTCGCCCTCCACACCCGCCTCATGAACCTGCAGCACAAACGCCTGCACGCCCTCGCCGCGTTCCCGGCGACGATGATGAACGTACTCCCGAACCGTACGCTCAGCGACATCAGCAGCGTGCTCGTCGCGCAGGCGCTCCCAGATCCGCTTGGCGGTGTGGCGCTGCTTGCGCGGCGCGTCGTGGTCGCTCTCAAGCCAGGAGTCGATCAGCTCCTGGTAGCCACCCAACTTCGGCGCCGGACGACTGGCCGGCCGGCTCTTGACGGGCGGCACCGGCGACGCCAACGCCTGACGCACCGCCCAGCGATGAACACCGTGACGCTCCGCAAGCGCCCTGATCGACAAGCCCTCCCGATCCCTGTCCCTCCTGATCTGCTCGAACGTCTCCACTCGTGATCCCATCCCTTTCGCCGCCTTCCGCTCGAGCTCCAAGAGCACCGAACAGTCGGCCGCAAGTCGGACAGAGATGGGACCAGTTCAGACCGCCGCAGTGGGGCCAGATCAGACCGACCGCAAGGGCTGGACCGCGGTTTTGACGCACCACCGATGCGTGATCTCGCCATCAGGCACCGTTACACGCCGCACATCCGCACACGTGGTGAGGAGATAGCCGAGAAGGTTCGCACGCCCGGCTGGCGAGCCAGACGGTGGGTAGTCGAGGCTTGTCACTCTTGGATAAACCGCAACCGCGGGATCCTCATCCGCTGGTCCAAGAAGGACGAGAACCACCTCGCCCTACTCCAGCTCGCCAGCGGCCTCATCGCCTTCAAGAAGGCACACCTCGCGACCCTCACCACCACCCAACCGGGATAGGCCCTAAGAGGCTGGCCCTTCCCGAGACGGGAGGTTGTCCGTGACCTCGTAGAACTTTGAATGGCGGTCCTCCCGCCTCGTCCGCTCATGTTGCGAGCGTGACAGGCGCCAACCAAGTCCGCGAGGACAGGAGGAACCGCCATGGCGTGCTGTATGCAATGGTGATCTGGGGTTATCGCCGCTGGATGGCAGGGGGATTGAGTGTCTGATTGTCACGGTTTCGTCTTCGCCGCCGATCAGGACGTCGCGGACGAGCAGTTGTAGGACTCGCGCTTGCTCGTCGGTGCGCATGTCGTCCAGCCCGTGTGTGAGTCGGCTTGTGAAGGTCTCTATGGTCTCGGCGAGCTTGAGGTAGTTGGCGGCGTCCTCGATGTCGGCTTCGATCGCGTCGCGTTCGGCACGCAATGCCTGTTCGCGGCGGCGTAGTTCGGGCATGCGGGCGCGTAGCTCGTCGAGCGTGAGCTGATCGTCTTGGTAGGCGTCGACGAGCCGTGCTATCGCGCGTTCGGCGCGGGTGAGTTCGACTGCGAGTGTCTCGCTGCGACGGGCTGCAGGGTCGGTCTCGCGCATGGTCTGCAGCCGGCGGTCGATCTCGCCACGAACCAGATCGGGCTCGCAGAGCAGGCGCGTGATCTCGCCCCACACGAGCTGGTCGAGTTCCTCGGCGCGTACCGGCACGCTGTTGCAGCGTCGCTCTGCGGTCCGTAGGCAGCGACTGCCGCACTGGTAGAACGCCCGCTTGGACCGCTTGCTCTTCTCGACCCGGTGCCATGCATAGCCGTACTCGCGGCAGACCAGCAGACCGCGCAGCAGACTCGGCTTGCGGGCGTTCCGCGAGGCGAAGCGGACACCTCGCTCGAGGCGTGAGCGAGCGAGCGCAAAAGTATCGTCATCGACGATCGCCGGCACCGCGATCATCGTCCAGGAGTCCTCCGGCGCGCTGGTGCGCTGCGGAGCGAGCGATTGACGCGCCCCGCGCTGGCGTGCCTGGCGCGTCGCCTTTCCGCGCGCACCCGTGACGCGGGTCTTGCCGAACGCGGCCTCACCGCGATATGCCGGGTTGACCAGCATCCCGCGGACCGTCGAGGAATGCCACTTCTTGCCGGGCGTCGTGGTGGGCGTCGCGGTCTCGTTCAGCCAGTCGGAGATCGCCGCCAGCGTCTGTCCCTCATGCGCGTAGCGACGGAAGACCTCACGCACAACGCCCGCCTTGACCTCGTCGATTTCGAAGTACGCGTCAGCGTGCTCTGAGCGACGCACATACCGGTAGCCGTAGGGCGCACGGCCCAGCACCGCGGGCGACCCGGACCTGGCGCGGTGAAGGCGCCCGCGCCTGGTGCGCGGCGATTTGCGCCCGCTCGTACTCAGCGATCATCCCCTGCATCTGACGCAGCAGCTCGCCCTCGGGCGTCTCGGCGCGCTCATCCTCGAACGCGAAGATGACCTCGACCCCAGCGCGAGCGAACTCGTCGAGCAGCAGAACCTGGTAGGCGTAGCGACGCGCGAGGCGATCAGGCGAATGGCACAAAAGCACCTCGAACGACCCTTCCGCGGCGCCGTCACGCAACCCCTCGAGCGCCGGGCGAACGAGCGTCGCCCCGGAAACCCCCTCGTCGCAGAACACCAACTCCGAACCGACAACCAGCTCGCGGGCAGTGGCGAGCTCACGCAGCTCGTCGACCTGGCTTGCGCTCGTCCCCTGCGCGCGCTGATGATCCGTTGAGACCCGGGCGTAGATCGCGGCGACCCCTCGCCTAGTTCGGCTTCGAATCCTCCATCACTAGCTACCTCCTCGGTTGTCTTGGCCGTGACACGCAGACGCTCAGGAACACAGAAACCGTAGGCCTGCGCGAGCCGCGCGCCAGCGAGCCTGTCGCCGACGTAGCGGACCTCAACCCGCAGAGCCACCTTGGGACCGACCTTCGTGCGCCAGATGGCCGCGAAGCGCTGCCGCGGTCAACGCCCCGAGCCCCTCGCCACGCCCCTTCGCACCCGCACGAGCCGCAGTGATCACCGACACAGGCAGTCGCACCGTGAACGTCGCAGTCGCCTCCGGCACGGCCATCCCGCGGGGCGACGCCTGAGCGGCCCGCACATACCGAAGTGCCTGACGTGCCGAGAGCGAGAACTCTTACTCGATCGCTCTCCGCGCGCCCGCCGGCCGACACCCCGACGCCAGCAGCACGACAGCCCGGTTGACCCGACTCGCGAACTCCTCGCCTCTCGCACGCCGCTCGGCCATACGCCCTTCTATTACCACCCCTCACGACCGTCTCCTCCCCAACGGCAGCCAAACGGAGCGGTCGAACTCAAACCGCCCTATTGCATACAGTTCTTCATGAAGAAGGTATCCGCGTCGCAGGTCGTGACGGCTGTCGAGGCTGTCGAGAGTTCGCTGCCACCGGAGATCCAGGAGGCGCTCGGTGAGCTTGTGGGGGCAGCGAGGGAGGGATTGCTCGCGCTGAGCGTCGGTGTCGGGCTCGGTGTTGTGCATGAGTTGATGGAGCTCGAGGTCGCCGAGGTCGTGGGCCCGAAGGGCAAGCACGATCTCGACCGGACGGCGAAGCGCCACGCCGAGGACGGGTCGATGACCTTGGGTGGACGACGTGTGCAAGTCGAGCCGGCCGCGGATGCGCACGGCCGATGACGAGCGGGAGCTGCCGCTCACCACGTACGAGCACTTCGCCGACCGCGACCCGTTGACCCGGGCGGTGATGGACCGGATGCTCGCCGGTGTCTCCTCGCGCAAGTTCGCCGGTGTTGGGGAGCCCGTCGGCGAGGAGGTGCAGCGATCCTCGACGGCGACCTCGAAGACGTCGGTGTCGGAGATGTTCATCGAGCGCACCCGGACCGCGCTCGGCGAGCTGATGGGCCGGCGGCTGGAGGACGTGCGCGTGGCGGTAATGATGCTCGACGGTCTTGAGATCGCCGGGCGCACGCACATCGTCGCGCTCGGAATCTCGACCGAGGGCGTGAAGATCCCGCTTGGGCTGTGGGAGGGGTCGACCGAGAACGCCACGCTCGCCCGGACGCTCCTGGCCGATCTTGTGGACCGCGGCCTGGACCCCGAGCAGGCGATCCTGTTCGTCATCGACGGCGGCAAGGCGATCCGCCGGGCGATCAAGGACGTGTTCGGCGAGCGCGCGCTGGTGCATCGGTGTCACCGTCACAAGGAGAGAAATGTCTGCGATCTGTTGCCCGAACGCGATCGTCCCGCCGTCCTGGCGAAGATCCGCGGCGCGTGGGCGCTCAAGGACGCCGATCTCGCCGAGCAGCGCCTCGAACTCCTGGCTTCAGAGCTCGACCGCACCTGGCCCGACGCCGCCGCCTCGCTGCGGGAGGGGATGCCCGAGACGCTGACGCTGACGCGGCTCGCAATCACAGGAGGACTCGCAAAGACGCTGTGCTCGACAAACCCGTGCGAGAGCATGATCGAGATCGTCCGCCGCACTCAGCGCAACGTGAAGCGCTGGCAGGACGGCGATATGCGCAAGCGCTGGACCGCCGCCGGGATGCTCGTCGCCGAGCAGCAGTTCCGGCGGATCATCGGCTATCGCGATCTCGCCAAGCTCGTAGCCACGATCGAACGCCACACAGCACGAGCCGCCCTTCCAAGCCCCGGCGCCGACGCTCACACCGAGGTACCACAAACCGTTACTGTCTGACCGTCAAATCCCGGAGGCCGCTCTCAAAGTTCCACGACGATCCGGACATCCTCTTGTTCCCCGTGGGGCCTTCTCTTTCGCGAGGGAGCTAGCCGCAGTTTTTGGCTCTACTACTTGCTTTTCCTGTAGTCGCCCTAACCGGACGGTATTTGAACCACGAAACAGTCGCAGCGATCGAGCGACTGCACGAGATCCTCGAGCGCGCCGAGCAACAGCGATAACCCGGCACGCAACGCGCCAGCGAAGCTAGGCGGCCCTTGCATCGACTGCGGATGCTCGAAGAAAATCGGCGACCTGAGCAAGCGCGCCATAACCGGAAGTGCCAATGCGCTCGCGGACACCGGCCGCTTTCAGAACCTCGTTGGCCTGAACAGCCAGTTGAGCAGCCGCATCAGCATCCTTCGCGGTTTGATGCAGTCGCCATGAGCTATGAGGCTGTGATTCTAGGTTCGCCATCTCTCTTGCTCGGCTTCGGATTGCGTGCTGGCGTCGCTGGTCGAGCGTGCTCGCAGCACCGTTCGGGCAGCAACGTTCGTCGTCGCACATCACCTTGGGTCGCATCCCCTGGTGTCCGAGCAAGATCTCGCCTACCCCAGAGGGAACACTACGGCGCAACGGCTCTAGATATATGCCCAGCGCCGCTCCCCCGGTCCGCTTCTTCCCTGGCTTCGGGGGCCTGCGGCTGTTGATGACTCCAGCTATGTTCGATAGCTCACGTGTCCCTACGCCAGTCTCGTAGCCGTCGATGCCCGCAGACACCAACCCGGGACCATAGATGCCCTGACGCCAAGCGATTACGCGAACCCCCGTCTGCTTGACTCGCCTGATCGCAGCGAAGAGTCGGAGAACCTTGTTGTAAGAGTCCCTACCCCCGCCAGGTCGCGACAAACAAACCGCAATCGCTTCCGGACCAAGATCGAGAGCCGCGTTAGCGAACCGATCAATACCAGCCTCCCAGGACTTCTCAGCTCCCAGACCCTTCAGCTGAGCACAGAGCACCGGTACGAACAGGAAGCGCCAGACCCGTGCGACTCATGTATCGAGCAGTCGCGCGCAAGAAGTCAAGCGCGATGCCAAAGAATGGGTCGTTTGGTGAGGTGGCGTATAGATAGGGAGGGATGATCGCCGTCGCCCCGTGTTCGACCTGATGGCTAACGACCTGAGCAACGAAGGACTCCAGCGCGAACTGGTTGAAATCGGTCGGTTGTAGCTTGTGCGCTTGGCCATATGGCAAGCCAGACCACTTGTCTTGCTCTCGAAGCTCGCCCTGCCAAAACAGCGTCAAAGGATCGATGAGTACAGGAACACCCACACCGCTCGCTGCGTCGGCGAACTCCGGGCGAGACAAGGCAATGTGAGCGTCGATGACGAGGCGATCAATCAATGGCCGCGCGCGGGGCAGAAAGACAGCCGCGCCTCCGGGAGCAAGCAGATCCTGGATGACCTCGTGATCATTGACCCCGGGTTGTATTAGAAGCTCAGGCATCTACGGCTCCTTTCATGTCGATAGAGATGCTACCATAGATGTCGGTATGGGTGTCGTACTAGATGTCGTCCGCCATCACAGACAAGGAGAAGCAGTGTCTCGTTCGCAAGCACTGGCCGAGTCGGGGCTCTACGCCCGGCTCGTTGACGATCTGCGCACAGCCGTGCTGACGAACGCAGAACTCGCGGAGATCACAGGGGTCAAGACGCGCCAGGTCCAGCACTGGGCATCTGGAGCCCACCGGCCACAGGGCGAAGCCAAGGACCGCCTGCTCGAACTCCACTACATCGTCGAGCGCCTTCAGGAGATCTACAAGCCCGAAGGCGTAGATATCTGGATCCATGGGCGCAACCGAGAACTCGACGGCCAAAAGCCAATAGATCTACTCGTAGCGGGCGAGTTCGAGCGCGTACTCGCGGCGGTTGAACGACTGGCCTCTGGAGCTATGTAACCGTGGATCGCTCCCTTGCCCTTGCCGTCGCTCGCGTCGGCGCAACAACAATCGAGGGTCATTTTCAGCGTCACGCGTCTCTTCGCTATCGCATCCTCACGGGAAGCGCCGCAGGAGGACGCTGGGGACCTCAATTTGTTCCCCGAATTGTTCCCCGTCCGATCGGCCAAGTTGCACCAACGGCGTACGATGACACCGAGGCGAAGCTACGAGAGTAGACAGCAGTCGGACCCGCCACTTGCCGATAACTTGTCGAAATAGCGCCGGAATGCTAAGCTTGGCGACATGACCCTTGCATACGCCGAAGAGGCAATCCACGTCCACGACAGCGGCTATCTCTCCGACCGCGAGATCGCACGCGCAACCGGCGCGGCCCCGAGCACCGTACGCGAATGGCTCGCACGTCGCAGCTCCCCAAGCGGCCCGCGCGCAGAGCGCCTGGTCGAGCTCTCATCGCTCGTCGAACGCCTCGGGCGAGTGATCCGACCGACCTACATCCCAGTCTGGTTGAACAAGCCCGTCCCCGCGCTCGACGACGACAAGCCCATCGACCGTATCGCCGCCGGCGACTACCGCGCAGTCGCCCGGCTCATCTCCGGCATCGAGGACCCGGGCGCAAGCTGACGTGCCGCTCAGCGTCAACGCGCTCGCCGTGCGCGGACGCTGGATCAAGCACACCTACCCCGGCTCGGCGCCGCTGCCCGACCGCGAACCGCCGCCAGACAACCGCTGGCAACGCGGCGACGTCGTCGATGCGCTCTACCTCGCCGACAGCGAGGCGACCACATGGGCCGAGTGGTACCGCCACCTGGCTGAGCGCATGATCCCTCCACTCGCGCAGATGCCCCGCGAGCTGTGGACCTGGCAGGTAGACATCGTGGTCGCCGACCTCTCCACACGAGAGAGCCTCGCCGCCGTCGGACTCAGTACGCCCGCGCCGGGCCGTCGCAACTGGCCCGCCTATCAAAGCATCGGCGAGCAGCTCTCAAAAGAAGGCTGGGCGGGATTGCTCGCACCCAGCGCCGCCCGCCCCGAAGGCAAGATCCTGTGTCTCTTCCGCGACAAGCGCGGTTTGCGCGGCGCCAAGGCGCTTTCTCCACCGCGCCGCGTCGATGAGCCGCCGCCCCCACCCACGGGGTTACGGACGTAGACCGCTGGCTCGCAGTGAGTTTGAGACTCGACAGAGGCCGCGATCGCGTGGAGCAGATAGGCGCGCTCGCCCCTCACAGGGCTACTGCGTCCGCGTAGATGCGCTCGTGTAGAAACGGGCTCACGCGGCGCGAAGCCTCGCGGGCGAGCGGCCTTCAAGCGCGGGAAGCGGTTCGTCAAGCCAATGGCGATAGTAGTCATTGAGAAGCTGACGCTCGACATCTCGATCCGCCGCTGCCGCCAGCGCGGTCCGAGGCTTGCGTCGTTGCTGCGAATGGTCGGGTCCCGGCGAAGAAGGGTCGGCTTCGATCGGCAGGATGCTCCGATCTCGCAGCACCGCGAGCGCGCCGAGGCGCTGGCTGATCAGCTCGATCGCGGCGTCGAGCCTGGCTTCGGAGACCGCCGTGCAGCGCAGCTCCTGGTCGGTCAGCTCGAACGTCGCCAGGCAGACCCGCCCATGCAGCTCGGTGAGGCTGCTCTCAAAACGCAGCGCACCCGGCGGCAGCGACGTCTCCGACATGCGTAGCTGCTCCCGCGGGACGGTCCACTGAAACGCCTCCCCCGACCCGTCTTCGCTCTCACCAACCCACGCCAGCTGCGGCGGGTCGTCCAACAATTCCCGTGCGATGGCGGGCTCTGTGATTCGCCAGCTCGTCCGGCCGTCGACGAGCGGGTCGCCCTCAGCCGTGAAGAGGCTCGGAGCGGCGCAGCGGCCGGCGGGCACGAAGCGCATCAACTCAAGCGCAGCCGCACTGAACAGGCAGTCGCTGCCGATCGGCATGCGATATACACCGGCGAGACGCTCACACTCGGCGAGCAGGTCCGGCTCCTCGTCGGGCCGGTAGAACTGCACGGGACCCCACAGCGAGGAAATCAAGTCATCTTCCATCACGCGGCAGAGCAGGATGTCCCAACGCGTCGCCTCGCGCGAGACGTCTCCGCTGCGCACGCGCGTCACTGCCCCGCTCAGCACGTCTTCGAGCTCGATCCAGCGGCCCGCCTCAACGCTACGCACGCGCTGCAGGCGCAGTCGCGCGGCGGCGATCCGTGCAGCCACATCCCGTTCGCGCACATCAATGTCGGAGCGCGCGGCGTAGCTCGCCGCTGGGGTTTCCCCGCAGGCAAGCTCTCGATCCGAGCAGAACCACGTGACGAAGATCGTCAGGTCGCGGTCGTTCAACCCGGCCCCGGAATCCCCGCCGAAGCTTCCCAATGCCGCGCTCAGCTCATCCGGAAACTGTGCCGCCGCCCACTTCGAGATGCGCTCGCCGACAGCGCTCTCGAAGCGCGCGGTCTCCTGCTCACGGTTCGCGACCTCAAGACAGCAACGCTTGTACTTCAGGCCACTTCCACAGGGACACGGGGCGTTACGCGAATGCGCTCCCATCAGATGCAAGCTACGACTCACAGCGGATGGAAAGCGTGGTGCTTATAGGCTGTCACGCCATCTCCGGCGGAATCACCCGCTTGGCCCCAGGGTCGCCGTCGCTCTGGATGCTGTCTCGGAGAGCGTGTAGCCGAGAGCGTGGTAGGTCTTCAGGCGCTTGGCGAACATGCGGCGCAGCACGGGCAGCTCGGCGTCTACATAGTCGTAGACGAGCGCTTCGTGCTTGCCGCGGTGCGCGCGGTGCAGGCGCCCGGCGTATTGCACGACGGTGCCCTTCCAGGCGATCGGCATCGCGAGCAGCAGCGTGTCCAGGCGCGGATCGTCGAAGCCCTCACCGATGTAGCGGCCCGTGGCAAGCACCACCCGCGCCGTGTCCTCGCTGGTGGTGGCGAGTTGCTCAACCGCAGCGCGGCGTGCACGGGGACGCATCTCGCCGTGCAGTTCGATCAGCACCGGTACTCGATCGCGCAGGCGCGCGGCGAGTCGCTGTAGATGCTCGCGCCGCTCGGTGAGAATGATTGGCGAGCGCCCCTCAACAATCAGCTGGAGGGTGTCCTTCACGATGAGGTCGGTGCGGCGTTCGTCCACAGCGAGTGCCCCATAGATCTCCTGGATGCCGGCATCGGTCGGGAGCACGGCCGGATCGAAGGTCGTCTCGCGGCGAACGATGCACAGGCGCAGCTCCTCCCCCGCGCGCTCCGTGCGACGTTCGATTTCGTGACGGATTGGGCCGCATTGCATAGCGATGATCGGGTGGTGCCCGTCGCGCCGATAAGGCGTTGCTGTCAGACCGGTCACGCAACGCGCGGCAGCGGATCGCAGCACCCGCTCAGCCGTGACCGCGGGGACGTGGTGGCACTCGTCGACGACGATGTGCCCGTACCCGGCCAGCAGCTCCTGCAGGCTCTTACCGCGAACAAGACTCTGGACGGTCGCGATGTCCAGGCGACCGGTTGGCTTGCTCCTCCCGGCACCGATTACCCCGATCTGCTTGATGTCTACGTCGAGAAACTGGGTCAGGCGCTGAATCCACTGCTCCAGCAGCGGCTTGCTATGCACGATCACGAGCGTCGAGCGGCGGCGGGCGGCGATCAGGTGCGCTGCGATCACTGTCTTCCCGATCCCGGGAGGCGCACACAGCACTCCGAGCTCGTGGGCAAGCATTTCCCGCGCGGCATCGGCCTGGACATCGGTGAGCTTGCCGGTGAACCGGACGTCGAGTTCGATCCCGTCGATGCGCTCGTCGGCCAGATCCAGCCTTACACCGAGGTCGTCGAGCAGCTTCTTCAGTGGCAAGAGGCTGCCGCGAGGAAGCACCAGGAATCGACCCTGCTGCTCGAAGCATGCGATCACGCGTGGTGTGCGCCCTGTTGAGAGCCGCAGCCGCTGGCGTTCGAGGAACAGCGGGTTGGAGAACGTCGCGAGCCTCCGCATCGCATCCGCCAAGGCCGGAGGGAGCTCATCAGTGCGTACGTACAGGCACTGCGCAAGCGTCGCGCTGAGGACATCCGGCATCGCCGTCGCAGCGAGCCTGCTGGAGAGTGATCGAGGTGGCCGCCACGGCGCCTCACGGTCAACATCCTCGCCGGCCACTCCAAGCACGCGACCGTCGATGTCGGCCTGCGCAACGAGAGCCTCCAGGCGGTCCGGCGCGATGCGAGGCAGCGACTCCAGGTACGACCACTGATCCTCATATGGCTCGAGCTGCTCATCCACGAACAGCGAGTTGCCCTGCTGACGTGGGCCGTGTTGCAAGGGCAACGCGATCAGGTTTCCGAAGCCGCCCTTGGGCAGCGTGTCCTGGCTTGGGAACAGACGGTCGTAGGAGGCCATGTCGAGCGTCGAGCAACGCCCCATCGCGTCCGTCAAGAGCATCAGCCCAAAGCGCCGCGCCAATACGGCAGGGATCGGCGCGCTGAAGAAAAACCAGAGGTGCGCGCCATCCCCCGACCGCGAGCGCTCGACGGCCGGGAGCACCCCCAGCTCACCGCATGTCTCGCGCAGCGCCGCGACATCACCACGCCAGGAGACTCCGTCGAGATCGATCGCCAACAGCCAGCACGTGTCATCCGCCATGAGCGGATAGACACCCATTACCTGCCGACCCTGTAGATGCGCGAGCAGCTCCGCGTCCACCGGCGCGAGAAACGACTGACTTGAGCACTCCCCGCACCTCACACGCGGCTTCGAGCATATGCCTCGAACCCACTCATTCGAGCAACGCGGCGCCCACCCGCTGCGGCCCTTCCCCTTGTTCTCCCACCGCAGCGGAAACACATCCTCGCGCCCCCGAAAGAGGCTCGCGAACAGCGCCACCTTACGCTCCGCGGACCACGCCGCGCCCGGCCCAAGGCTGGTGCGCTCATCATCAACCTTGCGCTCCGCCCGCTCGCGTGCGACACGCAGCTCCAGAAGACGCCCGCGTGCGGCCTCGCTCAACCGGTCGAGCTCGGCGAGCCTCGTCTCCTCTGCGGCAATCGCCACGTCCAGCTCCATTCCGGATGGCATGGCCGGATTCTCCAACCACGACCGGCGCGAACCCATGGCTCCCGTCAGCCGAACCCCCCTGAACGATTCAGTCCGCCCGCCAGGCGATCATGCCAGGATGGGCAAGCGCTCCCGCGGAGGCCACCAGCCACCACTCCCAGCCGGGCAGAAGCAGCCCCCGCTCTCGCCACCCGCGTCGATCTCTCCCGCATGCTCGCTGCTTGACGCGGTGGCAAACGGCGAGCTTGACGAGCACCTCACCGCTCTCACCGACGCCATCCACGCCCGCCACCATCTCCTGCACACCGTCCGCTCCGCGACCGCGCTGGCCGAGTTGTGCGTCGGCGACGAGGTCCGCATCAACCACACCATCAGCCCGCGCTACCTCCAAGGTCTCCACGGCACCGTTGTCGAGCTCGACGACGAACGGGCCACCGTCTGCCTGCACCGCCCCGTCGGACGCTTTCACACCGGCGAGATCCGCTGCCCACCACTCACCCTCGAGAAGCTTGCAAGAGCGAGAGCGAGCTGAACATCCATCCGCCCAGTACGACGGGTGCGCAAGGAAGCGGCGTCGACGCGCCGGACCAGGTTCTGGAGCTTCGGCCGGACGGCCAGACCTTTGCCTTTCTTGCTTACGTACCGAACAGGCTCGGCGTCTGGCTCTCCAATCCCCGGGGTCGCCATTTGCGCACCGACGCGTTGGTGTCCGCGTGCGCACGACGCCGCGCTGTCTCGGACCCGTCGAGCTCGCACAACTGGTCGAGTGCGGTGCGCCGCACGCTGGCCTGCGCCGTCTGCAGACCACGCCGTATGAGACGACGCCGCCGAGCTTCCTCGAGCACCTCGGCGGCGTCGAGCAACCCATGGATGAGCGCATCGCATTGGCGCGGCTGAAACGCCTCGGCACCGTCCAAAAGCTCATCGAGCCTCGCCGGGGCAACCCGGAGTGCACGCCGCGCCCCCCAGCGGCGCAGCGGCGGCTCGAAGGAGAGACGATGCTTGGCGAGCGTGTCCTCATCAACGGTGTAGGTCCGGCTCGTTCCGTCGCTGAGATCTACCTCCAGCCACTGCGGCGAGACCCATGCCAGCGGGTAGGAGATCACGTGCTCGTGCGCAAGGAAGCACTCCGCCAGCTCATCGAGGTCGGCGTCGCTCAGTAAGCCGCTGTCCTCGATCGCGACGATCAGCCTGGCCGTGCACCGATCCCACCGCCGGCACGTGCACAACAGCAACGCGACGAACGAACCCGGCAGCTCTCCGGTGCCGTGAACTCTGCCGAGCAGCTCAACTGCCTCGACATGGCTGGTGCTCGACCCCCAACCGTCCGGCGAAGCCAGCAACTGCCGGCAAAGCTCCTCGGAATCCTCGATCGCCCTCAGCTTTTCGAGCCTCGAATCCCCGTCCCCAAACACCTTCGCAGCGTAGAATCCCCACCGGACGTTTGCGGACACGTACGCACCGTTCAGACCACCATACGACCGTCTGCCCAGGAGAATATCCTTGTGCGGTGGCTTCGATGAGCATGAGCAAGACGCAGCTCGACGCGATGGTCGAGGAGGCCACTGTCGACTGCTACAACGAGAGCGAGCAGGTTACCGGCCTGCTCACCGTGATCGAAGACGAGCTCAAGGTGCCCTTCACGACGCAGGTACTGGGTGTAGACGTCAAGGTTGAGCGCGTTGACTTGACAGGCGAGGACCAGATCGTGGCGATCTGCTCGCGCGAGAAGCTCCGACAGTCAATCCCGCTCCTCGACCTGCCTCTACCAACCCCGCCGCCCAAGGGCTCGGAGTGGATCGAGGCATATCGCCACTGGCTGCACTAAACCCAAGCGAGCGATCGTGAGACCCGGGAACGCCCCGCTCGATCCCAACATACTGATTTTGTAACCTGCGACCACCCGGTCCCTACAGGCAACTTCCAGCATTGAGCGGACTTTGGACCCCAAATTTGACCCCAACTCCAAAACTGGCCGCTTAGCCAAACCCACAACCTGCCAATTTACAGGTACTTCCTTATCGGCCCGGACGGGTCGCCTCACTCACCGGGTTGTCGCTGATGAACTTCCGTCTCTTCGCGTGTGCGAAGATCGGCGAGCGTTTGGGCGCTGGCGTCGGCGATCTCATCGACGGTTGGGATCTCAGCTCCCGGCGCGGGGCGCGGCGCGCGGTCCTCCTCCTCGCGCTTGCGCGCCATCTCGCGCTCAGCTTGAACACGTGTGAGACCGCCGCTGCGCTGCCCGACCGGGCGTACCTTGCCGGCCCATGAGCTTTATATGGCTGTATTTGCTCAGAGCATAAAGTCAAATAATCCCGTGCCGATAAGGCCTCCGAGCTGTTGGTCGGAGCCGTCCGCTCCGGAGGGCCAGAGATTTGAGAAGGGCCATCCCAACCCCCGGCTCGATCGCCGGCCAGCGTGGCCGGCAACCGCCATGCTTTGCAAGTTGTCCGAGAAATTGTTCCCCGTGGGGCCTTTCTTTCTCGAGGAGCAAGCCGCAGTTTTTGGCTCTACCACTTGCTTTTCCTATAGTCGGGGAGACTGGATTCGAACCAGCGACCGCCCGGCCCCCAGCCGGGTGCGCTACCAGACTGCGCCACTCCCCGTGGCTGCGCCCATTCTACGACCTGCCGATGAGCCCCGCAGGACGGGGCTTGCCGGTGCGGTCCGGTTCGGGCAAACTGTCAGAGGCGACGAGCGGCCGGGCACGGTCGCGCGCGGTGGTAGCTCAACGGTAGAGCCTCGCCCTTCCAAGGCGATGATGCGGGTTCGATTCCCGTCCGCCGCTTCGGAAACCCGCACCCCAGGCACCCCCACCAAACCCCCAACGGCCCCACAACCCATCCGTCCCGACACCCCGCTAGGGTTTAAGGCGTGCCTCAACGGCCCATACGGTCTCTGGCCGTCGTCGGTGTGCTCGCCCTGGGCGACTACCTGCTGTGGAACTGGTCGGTCGGCGCCAATCACGACGTCGTGGCCCAGGTGGCCGGCATGACCCTGATCCCACTGCTGATCGCGTTTACGTGGCTGGCGGTCGTCGCGGCCGCGCGGCTCCTCGCTCACGCCGCGCAGCTGCCGAAGGCCGGCGCTGGCGCACGCGCGGGAGGGGGTGCAGGTCGGGATGCCCGTGCCGGCGGGCGCGCCCGCAGGTCGCGCGCGGGGATCGCCACCGCTCGCGCTACCGGCGCACGAGCGACTGCCGCGACGGCCGCTGCGGCGACCACCGCCGCCGAGCCCCACCCAGCGCTCGGCGATCCCGCCGCCGCCGCCACCGCCGCCTCCCCGTCTTCGAAGCTCGCCGCGTGAAGCGCCGCTGGATCGCGCTCACCGCCCTGCTCCTGCTCGCCGGTATGGCGCTCGGCGGTTATGTGTACGCACGCAACCGCACCGGCTCGATCTACCACCCGCACGCTCGCTTCGTGCCCCAAGCCAACCCCACGCTGCCCAAGCGCGGGCCGGAACGGTTCTCCTGGCCGCTGTACGGGTACACCGCCAACCACGCCCGCTACTACCCGGCTCCCGCCAGCCTGCGCCCCCCCTTCAAGCGCGTATGGGCCGTGGGCGGCAGCTCGCTGCGCGAGTTCCCGCCCGTCCTCTCCGAAAACCGCATCTTCCAGCTCACCGACAACGGCGTGCTCACCGCCGTGGACAAGTGGGACGGGCAGATCCTGTGGAGCCGCGGCCTGGGCGCGCTCTCCGCCTCCACCCCCGCCGTCGGGGGCAACACGGTGTATACGACGGTACTGGCGCGCGCGCCCGGCTCGGAGGAAGGGCGCATCGTCGCGCTCGACGTCACCGACGGGGCGATCCGCTGGTCGCGCTCCCTGCCCTCGCGCAGCGAGTCCTCGCCGCTGCTCAACCACGGCAGGCTGTACTTCGGCTCCGAAGACGGCACCGTGTACGCGCTCGAAGCCGGCAGCGGGCGCACCGTGTGGACCTATCACGCCGCCGGCGCCGTCAAGGCCAGCCCCACGCTCGTGAACGGCGTGCTCTACTTCGGCGACTACTCCGGGCACGTCCAAGCGATCAGCGAGCGTACCGGGCGGCGGCTGTGGCTGGCCAGCTCCGAAGGCGCGCTGTTTGGCAGCGGCACCTTCTACTCGACCGCCGCCGTCGTGTACGGCCGGGTGTTCCTCGGCAACACCGACGGGCGCGTGTATGCCTACGACGCCCGCACCGGCGCGCTCGACTGGGCCTACCAAACCGGCGCCTACGTGTACGCCTCCCCCGCCGTCACCGACGCGCCTGGACTCGGCCCCACGATCTACTTAGGCTCCTACGACGGCAACTTCTACGCGATCAATGCCCGCACGGGCCACGTCGACTGGAGCCACAACGCCGGCGGCAAGATCTCCGGCTCGGCCACGATCCTCGGCAACGTCGTGTACTTCTCCGACCTCGGCACGCACACGACCTACGGCCTCGGGATCTCCACCGGCCACGTCGTCTTTCAGATCGACACCGGCGCCTTCGATCCCGTGATCAGCGACGGCAACCGCGTGTACCTCACCGGGTACTCGGCCCTCTACAACCTCGCCCCAACGGGCTGAGGTCGAGGGCCAGCGGAGCGCGGCAGGGCGAAGCTGCTCTGCGAGGCGAGCGGACGGCGGTGCGGTCGGGCCTCAAGCTCCTCGACAGGAGCTTCCCGCAAGCCCCAGCGCGCGGCCGAGCGAGAAGCGCGCCGCGACCGTCACGGCGCCCGCCCGCGAGACGCTCACCTCGGTCCAGTCGCCCGGCGCCTCCCCCACGCACGCCGCACCGGCCGCCACCGTGAAGTAGCGGGTGTAGTGCACCCGCACCGTGAAGCGCCCCGCCTCGCGGGCGCGCAACGTGAACCAATCGTGGCCGAGCGCAGTGAGCACGCCCGGCCCCTGCGCGAGCGGGGTGGCGTGGCGCACTTCGTAGATCCGCCAATGCCGTGTGCGCTCCACCTCGCGCAGGTAGGGCAGCCCCGCCTCGATCAGACGACCCTCGCCGGCGCTGGAGGGATCCAGCGAAGCGTCCGGCAGGGCAACATAACGCACCGCCTCCGCATCCAACCACCGGTGGTAGTCGCCCGCCGTCAGATCGCTGCCGAGCAGCACCCCGTCGTAGCGCTCGTCGAGCTGCTTCTCCCAACCCCTCGCGAGCGACACCTTCGGCGCCAGCCACGCCGCCTCCCAGTGGCCGCGGGTGAAAGGCACCTCCACCCTCACCGTGCTGGCACCGTGCGTCGCCACGAAGCGCTCCACGGGCAGGTAGTAGGAGGCGCTCGTCGAGCGGTTGCCCGCCACCGCCGCCGTTTCGCGCACGGGTCCCCACACCATCCACACGCCGATGCCGAGCAGCACCCCCACCGCCACGGCGGAGAGCCGCCCGCCGGAGCTGTGCAACGCACAAAGCAGCAGCGGCCCCGCCAGCAGCACCCCGTAGCGCTCCACGTTGGCGCCCATCGGGGAGTGCACGGCCACGCACGCCACGCACGCCACGAGGTACACCACGCCCCCGACCCACAGCAAGCGCTGCCCGTCCGGCAGCGCCACCAGGAACCCCGCGACAACCGCCACCGTGGCCAGGAACGAGAGCAGCGGGTAGGGCTCCCATCCCCCCTCCCCGAACAGCCCCGCCAGCGCTCCCACCACGACGACGGCCGGCGCTCCGAGCACCAGCAGGCTGCGCGGCGAGCGCACGGCAAGCGCATGCGTAAGCCCCGCCAGCGCCAGCAGCACGCCCGCCACCGGGCTGCACGCCGCGCACACCGCCGCCAGGATCACCGCCGCCAGCAGACGGCGGCGCAGCAGCGCCAGCGCCGCCCCCAGCGCAAAGCTCACCCCCAGGGCAAACGTGATCCGCCCGCTCCACACATCCCCCAGCGCCGCGAGCGCAAACCACACAGCGCCCCACCGCGCGGCGCGCCCGTACGCGCCCACCACAATCCGTTCGAACAGGGCGGCCGAGGCGAGCACCGCCGCGGCGCCCACCGCGCGCACCCCCACCAGCGCGGCCAACGGCGGGAACACGAGGCTGTAACCCGGCATGTCGTGGCCCCCATACCAGCGACTGTCCCACACCAGCAGACCCGCTTCGCGGAAGAGGTTGGCGCGGTACACCTGCCCCGCGAGGTCGGGGGTGCGGGGATCCACGATCAGCCACACCGCCATGCCCACCGCCGCCGTCAGGATGCCCCATGGAGCGCGCGCCCATTTATCCTCGCCGCGCACACGCTCGGCGGGGGCCCGGTGCGCTGCCGTGCGCGGGCCGGGCGGTGTGGCAACGTTGGCGCCCATCGGAGGTCCGAGTATGGCGCGCGCCCACGATGCAAGTCCAGCCGGGCCAGTGAGCGCGACCCACGATGCGACTCCCCAAGACAGCGCGTGTGGGAAGATCGACTGGGGCCCGGTGCGCTACCCCACCGGACCCCAGCCTCCCACGAGTTGAACCTCTGCCTGTCCCGCGGGATCTATACCTCTCAAACAACCCACCCACCCGAAAGTCGCGTGAACATCGCCCGCATCTTTGCGCCCGCCGCCGCCATGTTCGCCGCGGCGGTGCTCGCCGGCGGCTGCGCCAGCAGTCAGCCCGCTCCGATCACCGTGCGCGAGCTCGCCGAAGCCCAGACGTTCCCCTTCTACCGGGTCTACTGGGTGGGCCCCCGCTTCGGCTCCTACCGGCTGGCCGCCGCCGACGGCCGCCAGAACTACGCCAGCAGCGCCGGCGACAGCGTGTACTACGGCAACTGCGTGCCCGGCAAGACCAGCGCGCTGGGCGGCGGCGGCTGCGAACTGCCGCTGCGGGTCACCACGCTGATTTACACGCGCCACGCCAACGCGTCGCTCGGCGCCCAGCGCAACACGATCCTGCGCGGCGTTCCGGCGGTCATCTACAACGGTGGCAACACGGTTGAGCTCTACAGCGGGCGCGTCGCGATCGACGTCTTCTCCGACGACCTCGCCGAAGCGCTGCGCGCGATCGATGCGCTGCGCCCGCTCAACGCACCCGGCGGCGCCGCGGGACCGCTGCCGCCCCCCGTCTACTGCCCCGGCCTCTCCGGGCCGCGGCCGGCGGCCGTGCGGGCAGCGCTGCTCGACCTCCCGGGGCACGCCTGCCAGCAGGCCGCCGCCACGCTGAAGATCGATCGGGCTCTGTTCGGCAAAGGCTGACGGTCCGCGTCGGGGGAGACGTGGTGGGAGTTGAACGAGAGGGAAAAAGGAGGGGGAGGATGGGGGCTCGTCAGGAGCCACCAGCCGGCCGAGGGGGGCTCGCTATGAGCTACCGGACGGCTGCGGGCGCAATGGCTCGCCGATTTCCCCGCGCAGGCTCAGGAACGCGACCGTCCCGATCAGCGCCGGCACCCACAGCGAGATCGCGCGGTAGGTGACGACCGCCGCCAGCACCGTCGAGCCGGGGCGCACGCCGAACAGCAGCAGCATCCCCACGATTCCCCCTTCCACCGCGAAGAAGCCACCCGGGATCGGGATCGAGTTGGCGAGCATCCCCACCAGGTAGGCCATCGCCACCGCCCAGAACGTCGGCGTGGAGCCGTACGCAGCCAGGCAGGCCAATAGGCACACGATGTCCCACACGCAGTACCCCACCGCTCCCATCAGGCGCCAGTCGTGGGCACGGATGAGGCCCACCGCATCCTCCACCCCGCCGCCGAGCGCGACCAGCGCCACCACCGCGCGACTGTGCTCGCCGCTGCGGCGCTCCGCCGCCCGGCGCGCCCAGCTCGCGGCCGCGAGCGTGCCGAGGATCGTCGCCAGCGCCGCCGCGGCCGGCAGCAGCGTCAGCAGCGGGTTGCGCGAGCCCGGCAGCAGCCCCAGCCACATCGGCAGCCCGATCACGACCACGGCGGACACGTTCACCGCGCTGGTCATCACGAACAGCAGCACCGAGCGCTTGGCGATCCGCTCCACCGACACCCCCTTGGTGCTCAACACCCACGCGCCCAGCGCGATCCCCCCCAGCCCGCTCGCCGACACGACCGAGTTGACGGCCAGCTCCGCCAGCGAAAGGCGGCGGCTGAGGCTGCGGCTCAGCCGTCCGAACACCAGCCCGAACAGCACCACGTAGGAGATGCACGAGAGCACCTCCAGCCCCACGCCCACCGCCACCCAGCCCCACTTCGCGTCCGTGATCTTCTCCCCCGCCGACCGGAGGCCCGGCACCGCCAGCAGCAGACCGGCGACGATCGCGAAGAACACCGCCAGGCTGATGATGCTGTTGCGCAGCCTGCGCGACTGCGCCGCCAGGCCTCGCGCCGTGTCATCCTCGAGTCCGGGGGCGTCCTCCACCCCGGCGCCCGCCGCCTCGTCCACCCTGATGTCCTCTTCGCCCACACTTCCGCCCACGACGCCCACGGACCCACGCTCCCCCTCTTCGCCCACACTTCCGCCCACCACGCCCACGGACCCACGCTCCCCCTCGGCGCCCTCCTCCGCCGCAACGGCGGCGCCCTCTTCGTTGATTCTTCGATCTCTCTTCACCGCAGTATTAGCCTGGTAGGTCGCAATTGGTTGGGAGGCCCTTCGGGCTTACGCGATCGCCCAACCCTCACCCGCTCACCACCCATCATGGCCGAACACGCGCGCATCCTCGTCGTCGACGACGAGCCAGCCGTCCAGCAGGCGCTCACGCGGGCGCTCACGCTCGAACGCTACGAGGTCGAGCGGGCGGCAGATGGCGCCCGGGCGCTGGAGCGTATCGGCGCCGATGCCTACGACGCCGTGGTGCTCGACGTCTCCATGCCCCGCGTCGACGGTTTGGAGGTTTGCCGGCGGATGCGCAGCGGCGGCGACCGCACGCCGGTGCTGATGCTCACCGCGCGCGGGGAGATCGACGACCGCGTCGCGGGGCTGGACGCGGGCGCTGACGACTACCTGGTGAAGCCGTTTGCGTTGCGCGAGCTGATGGCCCGCCTGCGCGCGCTGCTGCGCCGCACCGGCGAGGACGAGCAGGAGCAGGCGCTCGCCTTCACCGACCTGCGCCTCGACCGCCTCGCGCACGAGGCCTTCCGTGGCGAGCGCCCGCTGCACCTGACCCGCACCGAGTTCCTGCTGCTGGAGCTGTTTCTGCGCCACCCCCGCCAGGTGCTCACGCGCTCGGTGATCTTCGAGCACGTGTGGGGGTACGACTTCGGCGCCACCTCCAACTCGCTCGGCGTGTACATGGGCTACCTGCGCCGCAAGACCGAGGCGGAGGGAGAGCCGCGGCTGCTGCACACCGTGCGCGGCGTCGGCTACATCCTGCGGGTGTCATGACCGGTGTGGCTCATCCGAGGGCCCATCGGCGCGCCCGGCTCGCAGATGCGGCGCGCGCGTCATGACCGTCGCGCAGCCCAACCGGCGGACGCTCGGAGTGCCGATCTCGCGGGCACCGCTAGTGGCCGAGGAAGGCCCCAGGTGAGCTTCCGCCGCCGGATCGCCCTGCTTGCTGCCGCAGCGGTTGCGATCGCGGTGGTGTTGGCCTCCGCGCTCACCTACCTGCTGGTCGCCCACCAGCTGCGCGCGCAGGTGGACACGCAACTGCGCGACCGCTCGCACAACGCGCTGTTCCGGATCCAGCACGAGGCCGCCGCGGGGCTGGTGCCCTTCCTGGAGGGAGGCGAAGCGCAGCGCGAGAACCCCTTCGGCAACCTCCCCCCACGCCCCAACCAGGTGGAGGGCTACCAGCAGCTGGTCAGCTCCAGTGGGAGCGTGCTGTTCAAGCGGGGGGGCGTGACGCTGCCGGTGAGCGTCGCCACGCGCGTGCTCGCGGCGAAGGGCAGCGGCTCGTCCCTGCAGAGCACGAGTGTGGGCGGCACCCACCTGCGGATCCTCACCGAGGGCGTGCGACCGGCCGCGACGGGCAAGCCGGGTCTGGCGGTGCAGTTCGCCCAGCCGCTCACCGAAGACGAGCATCTGCTGCGCCGCCTGCGCCTGATCCTGCTGCTGATCGCGCTGGGCGGAATCGCGCTCGCGGCGCTGCTCGGCCGGCTCGTCGCAGACGCCGTCGTGGCTCCCGTCGGGCGCCTCACCCGCGCCGCCGAGCACGTCGCGCGCACGCAGGACCTCTCCGAGCGGATCGACACCGCCGGCGCCGAGCAGGTCGCCCGCACCGATGAGATCGGGCGCCTCGCGGTGAGCTTCAACGCGATGCTCGACGCACTGGAGCGCTCGATGGGCGCGCTCGACGCCTCTGTGCACGCCCAGCGTCAGCTCGTCGCCGACGCCTCACACGAGCTGCGCACGCCGATCACCAGCCTGCGCACCAACATCGAGATCCTCCAGCAGGCCCCCGCCATCGACCCCGCCGATCGCGAGCAGCTGTTCGCGGAGGTGATCGAGCAGATCGAGGAGCTCACGCTGCTGGTCGGCGACCTGATCGATCTCGCGCGCGGCGAGGAGCCCACCGCGGAGACCGAGGACGTGCGCCTCGACCAGGTCGTGCGCGAGGCCGCCGAGCGCGCGCGCCGCCTCGCGGGGTGGGCGGGCTCCGACACGCCGCTGAGCCTCGAACTCGAGCCGGTCGTGCTCCCAGGCGTCCCCGCCCGCCTGGGGCGCGCGGTCAACAACCTGATCGACAACGCCGTCAAGTACAGCCCGCCCGGTGCGCCTATGGAGATCCGACTGGTGGGGGCAAAGCGGCCTGTGGAGGGCGCGGATCGATCCATCGAGGAGACCAGCCGACCCGTAGAGGGAGCGCAGCTCACCGTGCGCGACTACGGGCCGGGAATCGCCGCGGAGGATCTCTCGCACGTCTTCGACCGCTTCTACCGCGGCGCCGAGGCGCGTGGGCGGCCCGGGTCGGGGCTGGGCCTGGCGATCGTGCGCCAGGTGGTGGAGCAGCACGGCGGCACCGTCGCCGCGGAGGCGGCCCCCGGACGGGGCACGTTGATGCGCGTGCTCCTACCGCACGCCGAGGCCGTCACCGAGGAGCAGACGCCGGCCTACGCGACTCGATGACCCGCTCTTCGCCGTCGGGGTAAACGAGAACCACCGCCCGCCCCTCGCGCGCCTTTTTCGCGAGGATCGCGCCGAGGCCGGGAAGATCCGCCCCGACGAAGGTGGCACCAAATGGATACCGCGCCGGCCGTTCGGCAATCCCATCATCGATCGCGGCGTCGAACCGCTGTGAGGCGAGCACGCTGCCCGGAGTCCGTGTCTTGCGTCTCACCGTCTCCATGATTCGATCATCTCCTCATAGCCGCTGCGTATCGCCCCGATCGCGCTTCGCAGGCCTCGCCCGCGGAACCCTGGTGGAACGTCTGCGCGGCCTGCTTGACGCCCTCCGGATTGTACCTGTGCATGTCGTGGTTTCCGTGGGCATTGTCGTAGACGCGTACCGCCCGGCGCTCCCCACGTTCGACGCTCAGCAACACGACCGTGTAACCGGTGACCTCCCTTCGGCGCGTCAGAAAGTGCACCGCGATCTCCGCCTCCTCGTCATCGTCGAGCCAATCGCGGTACGCAGTCTCACCCACGACTCGCCACCCCGCGACGGCGCGCACGCTCGCGGAAACGCGCCGGTGAAAGCCCGTAGCGGCGGTGGAAGGCGCGTGCGAAGTGCGAGCCGCCGCTGTAGCCGACCAGCCGCGCAACGTCGCGCACCGACAGCGGCTGCTCGGCCAGCAGTTCGGCCGCGGCGGTCATCCGCCGCTCGGTGAGATCCTCCTGGAAGGTGGTGTCCCCGAATTGGGCGTACGCGCGCTGCAACTGGCGCGGCGAGCAGGAGAGGGCGCGCGCGAGCGCATTCAGCGTCAACGGGCGACGGTAGTGGCGCTTGACCAGCACTCGTGCCAGCAGGTACAGCCGGCGGCGTTCGCTGTAGGTGTCGGCCCGCACACCTCTCTACTCCGACCGCCCCCTCACACCGGGACCCGCCGGTCCTCATTTCGCCGGACGCTGACGCTCCCCTTCACGCATAGCGCTTGGCGACCCGTTCGGCCGCGCCGACGTAGCCGCCCCCGAACAGCACGGCGTGCACGAGCAGCGGCAGCAGTTGCCACAGCTCCACGCGCTCCGCCCAGCCCTCAGCTAGAGGCACGGTGTCGTCGTAGGCCGCGAAGATGCGCTGTTCCGGTCCCGCCCGCCCACCGAACAGGCGCAGCATCGCGAGATCCACCTCGCGATGGCCGCCGTAGGCGGAGGGGTCGATCAGCCATGGACGGCCGTCGGCGCCGGCCATCGCGTTGCCGCTCCACAGGTCCCCGTGCAGCCGTGCGGGCGGCTCCGGTGGGCCAGCCAGCTCGGGCAAGTGCTCGCACACCGCCTCGACCGCGTGCGCTCCCGCCGCCGAGAGAGCGCCACCCTCGCGGGCGATCCTCGCCAGCGGCTGCAGGCGGCGCTGGGCGTAGAAGGTCGGCCAGTCGGGCGTGGGGTCGTTGGGGAGTCGCAGCGAGCCGAAGCTCGATGCCGCGGCATCGCCCCGGCCGCCCGCTTGGGGGTGCTCGCTGGCAGGAGCCGCGCCGGGGGCTCCGAACGGTGGGAGGCCGAAGGCAGGATCACCGAACGCGGGGGCGCCGAGGGCGGGGTCACCGAACGCGGGGGCACCGAACGCGGGATCACCGAAGGCAGGATCACCAAACGCGGGGGCGCCGAAGGCGGGAGCCGGACCGGGGGCCCCGAACGGTGGGAGGCCGAAGGCAGGATCGCCGAACGCGGGGGCGCCGGCGGCGTGCGTGAGCGCGAGGCCGCGGCCGAGCTCCTCGGCTCCCTCCGCGCTCAGGCTGCCCGGCTGCACCCACTCGAGCACGAGGTAGTCGCGGGCCACCTCCAGCACCCTCGGCGTGCGCAGCGCCCCGGGCTCGGCCAGCCATTGCAGGCCACGAGCCTCTGTGGCGTACTCTTCCGCGCCGGCGTCGGGTCGTGTCTTGACGAACGCCTCGCGTCCGTCGGCGAGGGTGACGCGCCACGCCTCGTTGATGTCCCCGCCGCCCACGCGTCGGGCGTTGGTGGCGCCATCCGGGAGGCTCATGCGCGCCTGTTGCGGCAGCGCTTGCGACTCATGGGGCGGGCGCCGTCTTCCCCGCGTCACGCGAGGCTGGCGCTGTCCGCTCCGTGTCCCGCGCGACAGGCTCCGCCCGCTTGGCATCCCCCTCCCGCAACTGCTCCAGCAGCGCCGTGCAGGCGGCCTGCACGAGGTCGAGCACGCGGTCGAATCCGCCCGGCCCGCCGTAGTAGGGGTCGGGCACGTCGAGGTCGCCGTCGGCGGTGGGGTCCCACTCGCGCAGCAGCCTCACCTTCTCCCGCGCCTGCTCGTCGGGCGCCAGACGCTGCAGGTCGCGCAGGTTGCTGGCGTCCATCGCGAGGATCAGGTCGAACTCCTCGAAGTCGCGGAGCCGCACCTTCCTGGCGGCTCCTTCCAGCACGATGCCCCGCCGTCGGGCGGCCTCCGTGGCGCGGGCGTCGGGCGATTCTCCCACGTGCCACCCGCCGGTGCCGGCGCTGTCCAGCTCGATGCGCTCCTGCAGCCCGGCTTCACGCACGAGCGCGCGCATCACGCCCTCGGCCGTCGGCGAGCGGCAGATGTTGCCAAGGCACACGAACAGCACGCTCACGCGCCCACCCTCTCTCGCAGCGCCATCGAAGCGCACTCCATCCGCGGTGTCGCGAGTCACGAAATCCATCCCCTTCCCCATATCCCCCTCCCCCATCACCTCTACTTCGACTCCTCACCGAGCTCCAACACCGCCAGGAACGCCTCCTGGGGGACCTCCACGCGGCCGACCTGCTTCATCCGCTTCTTGCCCTCCTTCTGCTTCTCCAGCAGCTTTTTCTTGCGCGTTATGTCGCCTCCGTAGCACTTCGCGATCACGTCCTTGCGGAACGCCTTGACGGTCTCGCGGGCGATGATGTGCGAGCCCACTGCCGCCTGGATCGGCACGTCGTACTGCTGGCGGGGGATGCGCTTGCGCAGGCGCTCCGCCAGCGCGCGGCCAACCTCGTAGGCCTTGTCGCGGTGGACGACCATCGAGAGCGCGTCCACCGCGTCGCCGGCCAGCAGCACGTCGAGCTTGACGAGGTTCGAGGGCTTCATCCCGTCGAGCTCGTAGTCCAGCGAGGCGTACCCGCGCGTGCGCGACTTCAGCTGGTCGAAGAAGTCCAGCACGATTTCGACCAGCGGCAGGTCGTAGGTGAGCTGCACCCGCTCGGGCGAGAGATAGTGCATCCCCACGTGCACCCCGCGCCGTTCCTGGCAGAGCTCCATGATCGCCCCCACGTGCTCGCGCGGGGCGATGATCTGCGCCTTGATGAACGGCTCGCGGATCTCCGCGATCGTGCCGGGGTCGGGCATGTCGGAGGGGTTGTGCACCTCCAGCTCCTCGCCGTTGGTCAGTGTCAGGTCGAACTCCACCGAGGGCATCGTGGCCATCAGCTCCAGGTCGTACTCGCGTTCCAGACGCTCTTTCACGATGTCCATGTGCAGCAGCCCCAGGAAGCCGCAGCGGAACCCGAAGCCGAGCGCGTCCGAGGTCTCCGGCTCCCACGAGAGGGCGGCGTCGTTCAGCGTCAGCTTTTCCAGCGCGTCGCGCAGGTCCGCGTAGGCGTCGGAGTCGATCGGGAACAGGCCGCAGAACACCATCGGCTTCACCTCGCGGTAGCCCGGCAGCGCCTCGGTCGCTTCCCCGGCGGCTCCTTCGCGTGCGCGGGCGGGGGCGTGCGTCGCCTGCGCATTCGATGACGCTCCACCGGCTCCACCGCGGGGCGAGGGTCCGCCCGCCCTGCCGCGCGTGGTCAGCGTGTCTCCCACCCGCAGCTGCGAGACGTCCTTGACACCCGTGATCAGGTAGCCCACCTCGCCCGCGGCGAGCTGGTCGGTGGGCATCATCTGCGGGGAGAAGCAGCCGATGTCGTCGATGTCGGCGTGCAGCCCGCTCGCCATCGCGCGGATCGGCGCGCCCTTGCGGAACACCCCGTCGACGACGCGGATGTAGGCGATCACGCCTCTGTACTGGTCGAACTCGGAGTCGAAGATCAGCGCGCGGGGCGGTGCCTCGGGGTCGCCGGCTGGCGGTGGGACGCGGGCGACCAGTTGCTCGAGCACATCGACGACGCCCGCGCCGGTCTTGCCGGAGATGCGCAGGATCGCTTCCGGCGGCTCGCCGATCAGCTCGGCGACTTCGCCCGCCACCCGCTCGGGCTCGGCGCCGGGGAGGTCGAGCTTGTTCAGGCAGGGGATCAGCTCCAGGCCCGCGTCCACCGCGAGGTAGGTGTTGGCGACGGTCTGCGCCTCCACGCCCTGGGAGGCGTCCACCACGAGCAGCGCGCCCTCGCAGGCGGCCAGCGAGCGCGACACCTCGTAGGTGAAGTCCACGTGCCCGGGCGTGTCGATCAGGTGCAGCTGGTAGGTCTGCCCGGCGGCGCTCTCGTAGAACACCCGCACCGCCTGCGCCTTGATCGTGATGCCGCGCTCGCGCTCGAGGTCCATCGAGTCGAGCACCTGCGCGCGCATCTCGCGCGGGTCCACGGTGTGCGTCAGCTCGAGGATGCGGTCCGCGAGCGTCGACTTGCCGTGGTCGATGTGCGCGATGATCGAGAAGTTGCGGATGTGCTGTTGGTCCATGGTGTCCTACGGGACTTTAGAGGTGCCGCTATCCTGTAGGTCCGGCGGATCGCCTACTCGGCCAGGGTCGCAAGACTCAAGCCGGGCAACGCGCCAGCCTTCGGGCCGGCGGCCAGTCCCGGTGGTCGAGAGTGTCATGCCGCCCAGGCAATAAGACACGCAAGTCCTGGGACGTAGTAGTTCAGCGGCGATCTTTGACCGGGTGCCTCCGGGCGGGCCTCACGGCCCGCCCGGTCGCATTCTTCCGCCTCCCGACCCCCTCCGGCAAGCTTGGTGGTCACGCCCTCCCAAGCTGGGTGCGGATCAGGCGGCTCACCTGGTGGGCCTCGGGGATGCGCATGACGAGCACCGCGCGCGTGTAGACCAGCACCCCCGCCACAGCGGCGCCGCCGACGCTCACGATCTGCGCCGGCAGCGAGCCGCCGAGCAGTGAGTCGAGCGCGTACCACACGACCCACGAGACCCCCGCCGAGCAGCGCGGAGGCGAGCAGGATGCGCGCGGTGATCATCGTCGTCTGCGCGCCTTCGAGGCGCCCGTTGAAGCCGATCCGCAGGCGGCGCACCTGCAGCGCCGTCATCACGACGTTGGCCGCCACCGTGCCGATGATCAGCCCCGCGATCCCCAGCGGCTTGTAGAGCGAGAGCGAGACGACGATGTCCACGATCATGTTGAGCGCCGCGAGCCCGGTGGGGATCCAGGGGCGCTGCACCGCGAAGAAGGTGCGCGTCAGCAGCAGGTTGAGGCCGCCGAAGGGCAGCGAGAACGCGAACCAGAACAGCGCGATCGAGACGAGGTGGGTCGATGCGGCGTCGAACTTCCCGCGTTCGAAGAGCAGCCGCACGATCGGGGTGCTGAGCACGATGATGAAGGCAGCGGCAGGGATCAGCAGGAGGTTGATCTGACGCATGCCGATGCCCACCGCGCGGCGCATCCCGCCGGGGTCGCGGCGCGAGGCCATGCGGCTGAGGGTGGGGAACAGCACGGTGGCCACGGCCACGCTGAAGATCCCCTGCGGGAGCATGTAGACGCGGAACGCGTTTTCGATCGCGCGCGGCGCTTCGTTGCTGACGAGGGTGCCGAAGGCGGCGTTGATGAACTGGTCGAGGTTGACGATCCCCAGGCCGATCGTGACGGGCAGCATCAGGATGAACACTTGGCGGATGCGCGGGTCGTGCCAGTCGATCGAGAACTGCAGGCGGAAGTCGATCCGCGCGAGCGCCCCGAGCGCCATCGCGAGCTGCACGCCGGTGGCGATCAGGATGCCGATCGCGTAGGCGTAGATCTGGTCTTCCCCGTGGAAGTCGGGGATCAGCAGTACGAGCGCGACGATGATCACGACGTTCCACACCGCGGGGGCGAGCGCGGGGATCGTGAAGTGTTCGTAGGACTGCAGGATCCCCACGAGCAGGCCGGTCAGCCCGAGCAGCAGCACGACGGGAAACAGCACCTGCGAGAGCCCCACGGTGAGGGTGTCGAGCGCCGCGCCGAAGGTGGGGCCGGTGAACAGCGGCATGATTACCCCCGCGGCGATCTCGAAGAATGCGGTGATCGCCGCGAGCGCGATCAACATGATCCAGAAGAGCGTCGAGGCCAGCCGGAACGCCTCGCGGCGGCGGCCCTGCTGGAGCAGGTCGGTGAACACGGGCACGAACGCCGCGGAGAGCGCCGCCTGGGCAAAGAGGTTGGCGAGGAGGTTGGGGACGAGGTTGGCGAGCGTGAACGCGGAGGCGGGGCCGCCGGTGCCGAAGTAGCTGGCCGCGAGGATTTCCCGTCCAAGGCCCGCCACGCGCGAGAAGGCGGTGAGGATCGAAAAGATCGCGGTGTTGCGCGCGACGCGTTCGCTGCCGCCCCGGGGGCCGGCGCCCGCGGGGTCCCCGCCCGCCGCGGCGGCCTCGCGGCCCTCCTCCGCACCCCCGCGCCCCGCAACGGTTGCCCCCGGGCCATCCCCTGCACCCCCGCGCCCCGCAGCGGTTGCCCCCAGGCCATCCCTGCACCCTCCCGCCCCGCCGCACCCTCGATGCTCAGCGACTCGGTGGGGGGCTCATCGGTGGCGGACAAGGCCGCTATAGTACGGCGCTCCCGCGATGGCAAACATTCATTCACAGAAGAAGCGCATCCTGCGCTCCGAGCGCGAGCGTTTGGAGAACCGCCGCTACACCTCCGCGATCAAGACGTGCTTTCGGCGCCTGGAAGCGGCAGTGCAGGGCGGCGACGCGCAGGCTGCCGAGAGCGAGCACCGCGGATTGGTGAGCCGTATCGACACCGCCGTCAAGCGCGGCGCGCTGCACCGCAACACCGGCGCGCGCAAGAAGAGCCGCGCCGCGCGCGTGCTGGCTGGCAAGTCCTGAGCGGCGTCTAACCGGCGATCGCCGCGATCGCCCGCACGTCTAGCCCGCAATTTGGGCGATCGCCCGCAGCGCGAGCGTGTCTTCGTGCAGCCCGGAGCGCCGCGAGCGCGCGGCGCGCAGTTCCGCCCCGCCGCGCGTGTCGAGTTCGAGGTCGGCGAGCACGCCGAGCGCGGCGCGTAGACGCTCGGGATCGCTGCGAGCGACGTCGGCGACGAAGCGCTCGGCCGCGCGCGAAGGCATCCGCAGGGTGCGCTTCACCTCGGCCGCCGACTCCCCCGCCTGCAGGCGCAGGGCGACCGCGAGCGCCTCGCGCATACGCGACGCCATCAGGTAGCCGAGGCCGCCGAGGCGCTCGCCCTGGCGGCGCAGGCGCAGGTAGGTGAGCGTCGCCTCGCGCGCATCGCCGGCGACGAGCGCGTCGGCGAGCGCGAACACGCGCCGCTCGGCGGAGTGCGCGGCGCGCTCCTCGATCAGCTGCGCGCTTACGCGGATCGGCTTGGCCCCGGTCACAACATCGAGTTCGAGCGCGAGCTTCTCCAGCTCCCGGAGGATCCGCTGCTGGCGCTCCCCCACCTGCGCGACGAGCGCCTTCGTCGCCGCCTGGTCGAGCGCCAACCCGAGGCGGGCCGCCTGCTCGCGCGCCCACTTGGGCAGCTCCCACGGCTTGACGGTGCCCTGCTCGACGATCTGGCCCTTCGCCGCCTTGACGGCCGCGTGCACCGCGGCGGGCGCCTTCGTGCGGCCCTCCTCGCGCGCGAACAGCGCGACGGTCGTGTCGGGCGGCATCTCCCGCAGCGCGGGCAGCAGGTGCTGCTCGACCTCCGCCTGCTTCCAGCGCTCCACGCCGTCGACGACGATCACCCGCCGCCCGATCGCGAACGTCATCGCCGCCAGCGCCTGTGCCACGCCGACGGGGGTGGCGGTCTCGCCGGCGAGCGCTTCGACGCTGCCCGCGTCCCCCTGCTTCAGCGCCAGCGTCTGCAGCCCCGCCCGTCGCTCGGCGACCGCGCCGTGGTCGTCGCCGTGGATCAGGTAGGCGGGCTTCAGCTCGGGCATTCCGCCGAGTGTATGCCGCGACGATGACGACCAGCGCACCGAGCGGCGTCGCTCTCCTATCAGCCGTCTAACGCACGACCAGGTTGACCAGCTTGCCCGGCACCACGATCTCCTTGACGATCTCTTTGCCGTCGAGGTGCGCCTGCACGTTGGGCGCGGCGCGGCACAGCTCCTTGAGCTGCTCGGGGGTGGCGTCGGCGGGGGCGGGCACGCGGTCGCGCAGCTTGCCGTTGACCTGGCACACGAGCTCGTACTCCTCGCGCTCCAGCAGCGCGGGGTCGGCCTGCGGCCATGGCTGCTCCCACACCCGCTCCCCCGTGAGGCGCTCGTAGATGTCGGCGCCCACGTGCGGCGCGAACGGGAAGATCAACGAGGCGGCGGTCGAGAGCGCGAAACGCAAGGTGTCCGTCGATGCCTGCTCGCGCAGCCGCGAGCATTCGTTCAGCAGCTCCATCACCGCGGCGATCGCGGTGTTGAACGCGAAGCGGCGCAGGTCGGTCGAGACCTTGTCGATCGCCCAGTGCGCCTTGCGCAGCAGCTCGAGATCATCCCCCTCCTTCCGCTCCCCCATCTCCCCCACCTCCGCCGCCAGTCGCCACAGCCGGCTGAGGAAGCGATGCACCCCCTCGACGCCGTCGTCCGACCAGTCGGCGTCCTGGTCGGGGGGTGCGATGAACAGGATGTAGCAGCGGGCCGTGTCCGCGCCGTAGCGCTCGACGATCGAGGCAGGCGAGACGACGTTGCCCCGCGACTTGCTCATCTTCGCGCCGTCCTTGGTGACCATCCCCTGCGTGAACAGCGCCTGGAAGGGCTCCTGGAAGTCGAGGTGGCCGAGGTCGGCGAGCGCCTTGGTGAAGAAGCGCGCGTACATCAGGTGTAGGATCGCGTGCTCCACGCCGCCGATGTACTGGTCGACCGGCATCCATCTGCGCAGCACCGCCGGGTCCCATGCGGCCTCGTCGTTGGCGGCGTCGCAGTAGCGCAGGAAGTACCACGAGGAGTCCACGAACGTGTCCATCGTGTCGGTCTCGCGGCGCGCCTCGCCGTCGCAGGTGGGGCAGCGCGTCGTGACCCACTCGGTGGCGGCCGCCAGCGGCGAGCGCCCGCGCGGGGCGTAGTCCTCGATCTCCGGCAGCTCCACCGGGAGTTGCTCCTCGGGCACCGCCACCATCCCGCAGCGCTCGCAGTACACCACCGGGATCGGGCAGCCCCAGTAGCGCTGGCGGGAGATCAGCCAGTCGCGCAGGCGGTAGTTGACCGAGGCGTGACCCTTGCCCTCGCGGTCCAGCCACTGCACGATCGCGGCCAGCGCCTCGCGGTTGTTCATGCCGTCGAAGCGCGGATCGGAGTTCACCAGCGGGCCGTCGCCGATGTAGGGCAGGCTGCGATCGGAGCGCTCCCAGGCCGCTTGGGTCACGGCAGAGTCAGCGCCGGGCTCGGGAGCCGGTTTGGCGCTTGCTGCGGAGTCGGTGCTGAGTTCCGTCGCCGCGAAATCGCTCGGGGCAGGCTCCGAAGCCCCCGCGATCACCCGCCGGATCGGCAGCCCCTGCGCGCGCGCGAAGGCGTAGTCGCGCTCGTCGTGCGCCGGCACCGCCATGATCGCGCCGGTGCCGTACTCCATCAGCACGTAGTCCGCCACGTACATCGGGATCTGCTCGCCGTTGACGGGGTTGGTGACGGTGCGCCCCAACGCCACGCCGGTCTTCGGTTTGTCGGCGGCGCCGCGATCCTCGTTTGACTCGGTCAGCGCGTGGTTGACGTACTCGCGCACCGCCCGCTCGTGCTCGGTGCCCTCGGCGAGGCGCGCCACGTCGGGGTGCTCGGGCGCCATCACGAAGAAGGTCGCGCCGAACAGCGTGTCGGGGCGGGTAGTGAACACGGGGTAGTCGATCGGGGCCCCGGCCACCCGGGCGGGATCCCGATCCTCGCAGCGGAACATCACTTCGGCGCCCTCCGAGCGCCCGATCCAGTTGCGCTGCATCGTCTTCACGTGCTCCGGCCACTCGATCCCGTCGAGGTCGCCCAGCAGCCGCTCGGCGTAGTCGGTGATGCGCAGGAACCACTGCTCCAGCTGGCGGATCTCGACCTCCGCACCGCAACGCTCGCAGTGGCCGTCCACGACCTGCTCGTTGGCGAGCACCGTCTGGTCGTTGGGGCACCACTTCACCGCCGCCTCCTTGCGGTAGGCGAGTCCGGCATGCAACAGCTGCAGGAAGATCCACTGCGTCCAGCGGTAGTAGCTCGGTTCGTGCGTGGCCAGCTCGCGCGACCAGTCGATCGAGATCCCCCATTCGCGGAACTGACGCTGGAAGGAGGCGATCGATGCAGCGGTCGACTCGCGCGGGTTGACGCCCGTGTTGATCGCGTGGTTCTCCGCCGGCAGCCCGAACGCGTCGTAGCCCATCGGGTGCAGTACGCGGTGGCCGAGGCGGCGGTGGAAGTGCGCGAGGGCGTCCCCCACGGAGTACACCTTCAGGTGGCCGATGTGGGGCTCGCCGCTGGGGTAGGGCAGCATCTCGAGCACGTACGACTTCGGGTGCGGGGCGGGTGCGCCGTTCCCGGGCGGTGGATGGTGGGCACTGTTGCCCGGCGCGCCGTTCATCCCCGCAGGCTCGTTGGACACCTCCCACGTGCGCTCGGCCGCCCACACCGCCTGCCAGCGGGGCTCGATCTGCTGCGGGTCATACCGTTGCTCGGTCATCTCCCCGGAGGTTATCGAGCACCCCCCGACGGAACGCTCGGGCGGGTCGCCGCCTGGCTCGATCACCCACTCGAAATGCACGGGCTGAGCACCGAGCGCCGCCCGGCTCCGAGCCGGTGGGTCGGAGTGTTATGTCATTTAAATCGGCCCCTACCATTCACAAAATGAAGTGGTAGGGGTCGACGTCAAGCCAGCTCCTCCGATGCAGCCTGGAAACGGCCCAGCGCATCGCCGATCGATTCGCCGGTGAGGGGCGTTGACCACGCCCACGTTGTCGACGACGCTGGCGGCGCGCACCACGGCCCGCTCGAACTCATCGCTCGTGCGAATCGCATCCAGCTTGGCGCGCTCGCCGCGCAGCAGCACGAAGCCGCCGAGGTCGCCCCCGTGCGGGGCGAGGAACACCGGTTCGAAGCTGTCGATCTTTCCTTCTTTCTGCAGCCGTCCGTAGTACTCGATGGTCTCCTGGAAGACCTTGAGAGAGGTCTGCTCGCGGCCCCGCACCACGGGGCCCCAACCCAGGAACAGCGCTTCTCCAGCCATGTGCATCCTCCTCGTGTTGGGTTCATCGAGATTACTCCTGCGTGAGGAATCGCGTCAGGCGGGGGCACCGCTCCGAGAGCCCAACCCGACGACAGTCGCTACACCGACGCGGCTTCGAACCGCGCACGGGCGCGCACCGCCTCGACGATCGCCGCGGGCGCCTTCTGTGGCGAGCCCGCGTCGAACGGCGGTTGGGGGTCGTACTCGATGCCCAGCTGAATCGCCTGCGCCAGCTGCTCGCCCGCGATGCGCTCCACCAGCGCGAGCGCCATGTCGATCCCCGCCGACACGCCGGCGGCCGTGACGAGCTTGCCGTCGAACACCACGCGCTCGGGTACCACCTCAGCGCCGAGGCGGCCCAACTCCTCGAGCGCCGTCCAGTGGCTGGTGGCCCTCCTGCTGGTCGAAACGGGGATGCTCGCCGAAGGCGAGTGTCCCCCGGCTTCGGTAAGCACTCCCGCGGCGGCGAGGATCAGCGAGCCGGTGCACACCGAGGTGGTCCACGTCGAGGTCTCGTGCGCCCCGCGCAGCCACTCATGCACGGGGCCATCCTCCATCAGCGCCGCCTGGCCGGGCCCGCCGGGCACGAGCACGATGTCGGGATGGGGAAGCTCCGCCAGCGAGGCATCCGCGAGCAGCGCGAGGCGGCCGGTGTCGGTCCGCTTCGGCCCCGGCTCCTGCGCGACGAACGTGAGCTCGGCGTCGGGCAGGCGGCTGAGGACCTCGTAGGGCCCCACCGCGTCCAGCGCCGTGAGGCGGTCGTAAATGAGGATGGCGATCTGCATGGTGCGCTCCTTGGTGTCAGGCCGCCACCTCGGGCGCGGCGGCGGTCGTGTGGAAACGGCGGCGGTACTCGGCGGGGCCGACTCCGAGCGCGCGCAGGAACGTCCGGCGCATCGTCTCGGCGGTGCCGAAGCCGCAGGCGATGGCAACCGCCGTCACCGGCTCCTCGCTCTCCTCCAGCCGCCGCCGCGCCGCCTCCAGGCGCAGGCGCTCCACGTAGCGGGCGGGCGTGAGCCCAACCTCGGCGCGGAAGCTGCGCGCGAAGTGGCGCGGGCTCATGTGGGCGAGCTGCGCGAGCGCCTCGACCGTCAGGTCGGCCGTGAGGTGCTCCACCGCGTAGCGCTGCACCTCGCGCAGGCCGTGACGCGCAGGTGCACGCGCCGCGAGCGTGGCACTGAACTGTGATTGGTTGCCCGGCCGACGCAGGAACAGCACCAGGTGGCGCGCGATCGTGAGCGCCGCGTTGCGGTCGAGATCCTCCTCGACCATCGCCAGCGCGAGGTCCATGCCAGCGGTGACGCCCGCCGAGGTCCACACCCGCCCGTCGCGCACGAAGATCGGCTCGGGATCGACCCTCACGTGCGGGTAGCGCCGCGCGAGCTCCGCCGCCGCCGCCCAATGCGTGGTCGCGCGCCGCCCGTCCAGCAGGCCGGCCGCGGCGAGCAGAAACGCCCCGGTGCACACGGACGCGACGCGACGTGCGGTGCGCGCGCGGGCGGCGATCCATTCGATCAGCACGGGGTTGGCGCAAGCCTGGTCCGCCCCGGCCCCGCCGGCGACGAGCAGCGTGTCGATCCTCGCGGGCGCGTGGTGGATGTCTGTGTGGGGGACGATCGTCAGGCCGCTGGAGGTTGCCACTGGGGAGCCGTCGAGGCTGACGATGGTGGTTTTGTAGCCGGGGTCGACGGTAGTGCCGCGGTCTGCATCGATATCGCGTGCTGCGATGGCGTCGCCACCGCGGTCGGCGCCGCCATCGCTGCCGGCGTCAGTGAGGGGCTGCCCGACGGGCGTACGGGCGAGCCCGGAATCCAGCAGCAGCCGCGCCCCGCTGAACACCTCCAATGGTCCGGTCACGTCCAGGCTCTGAACGCCCGGGTACACGAGGATCACTACGTTGCGCGAGGGGCGGGAGCGAGTCATCTCCTGGGATCGTGACCGATCGCGCAGCTGTCCGCAAGGACGTATTCCCCACGATTACTGCCAGGTCTTTCAATCTGGAGCCTGCGCCGGTCGGGTCATCAACCTGTCGCGAGCTCGGAGCGGTCGTCAGCCGGCTGCAGCGCGGGCTTGGGCTAACCGCCTCAAGTCTGGATAGACTGACAGTCGATGATCCTGGGGCTATAGCTCAGTTGGGAGAGCGTCTGGCTGGCAGCCAGAAGGTCGCCGGTTCGAGCCCGGCTAGCTCCATTGGCAGCCCGAAGGTCGAACCACTGGCCCAGTGGTTCAACCTTCGTCCGCCCCCGTCCATTTCTGAGGAAGAAGGCGGCGCTAATCGAACCATTCTTCAGCGCACAGTCGATCTCGGCACTGACCAGATCGCGCTGGCGGGTGATCGCGTGCCAGCGCTTCCGATCTTGACCGTAGACTCGCCGTATGGACGTCACCGCCGCGCTGATCGCCATCGCTGTCGGCTTCGGCGGCGTCCTGTTGGGAGCAACGCTGACACGTCGGAATGATCGGCGGTCACGCGGCGACGAATTGCTTGCGGAAGCCGCTAACGACGCGATCCGCGCGATTGCGCACGTTGCTGCGAGCAACTCGACTGATACTCAGGCCCAAACTGCCTACGCGTCAGCCGTCTCGCGCGTGGCGATGCACGGAATGCCGCCAGTCGTTGCCGCATGGCGCTCGTTCCAAGACAACGCCACCACGGAGACGCTGGAGGGTCGCGCTCTGATGGTGGCGGCGATCCAGGCGACGCGGGTACAACTCGGCCACGGACCTGCATCTGAAGATCGTCGTCTACGATCAGTGGTGGACGAGGCTGGAGGCCGGCTCGAAGTCCCCATGCAACACGAGTGGATCGAGATCGGCGCCGTTGGGCCAGACGACAGTGCCGAGCTCATCATCCACCCGCACCTGCGAGAAGAAGTCCGGATCGCCCAGCGGCTCGAAGATCGGGCCGTGCAACTCTCCAGTGAGATCGACCTCGCGCCGGCTGCCGTCGCTGAAGCCGAGTCGGAGCCGGTAGTGGCCGAGCACCTCTACCGATGTCACGGTTACAAACACCATCGCCCCATCTTACGGCAACGGGTCGATCGGCTCGGGAACAGTTCCGCCGTGTACACGCTCCCAGTCGGCCTCGGGCTCCTCACGGTGGAGGGCTGCCCACTCCGCCACAAGCTTGAGCGCGCGGCCCGGCAGTTCGCCCACGAGCACCCTCGTGCCGTCAATCGCGATCACCGCGTGGTGCTCGGCGTACTGCGCATGGAAGTGGGGCGGCTGGTGGTCGTAGAAATACATCGTGATCACGATGCCGTAGAAGAAGCTGACACGGGGCACGGCGCCATCATGAGGCGCAGCGCGGACGGGTGCCGCAGCCGGGCGCACCCGCAGGCGCCCCGGCCCGGCCGACGAGCCCTATGCCAGCACGTACCGTCCCCTCGATACCCGCACGAATCGACGCGAGGAACCCGAGACATTGGAGGCCAAAGCGCCCTTGACGGAACTCCACGCCACGGCCTCCCCCAGCATCGCTTCGACCGTCGCATGGATCTGCCGAGCCCTCGTCGGCTCCCCCGACTACACAAGACCTGGACCAGAGCATCGACCACCCACCTTGGCCGTCGACATCGAAGCCGCTGGCTCGCAACCACCCGCGGCTGCGCTCCACCGGCCCAAACCACCCGCAGCTTCTCGGCCAGATGGAGTGGATTCCCTTTGGCGGACACGTTAAACTCCACGAAACGGGATCCACTCCAGACATCTCGATCGCCGCCTTGTGCGGGCGGCGATCGTCGATGCCGTGCCTCGTAAACCTCAGGCGCTTGCGGCCGCCGAGGGGCGGCCTCTGAGGTTGACCTGCCAGTTGGCGAGCGGGAGCAGGAAGAGGACTGCTCCGAGCAGGATCAGGATCCACCCGGCCAGGGTGGCGATCATCCCGACCTCGGACCATCCCCATGCGCCCAGCAGCAGACCATTCAGTGTCTCCCCGGTGAACAGGGTGGTGCGCTCGCTTGCGAGCGTCGTGTTCTTCATACCGCCGGCGATCCACTCAGCGCTGACCTGGGAGAAGGTCTTGCCGCCGGCAACCTTGGTCAGGTCCACACCGATCTGGTCCTGGGCGTAGAGCTTTGCCTGCTTGCCGGTGAGTACCTGCTGACCGGCGTAGGAAGCGAGGGCTGGGTTTGTCGCGGGCTTCGGGAAGAAGATCTTCTGTGGAGCCAACTGGTCGTGGACGACCTGCTTGTCGTAGTGGCCGCCGACCGCCGCAACCAGTACACGATCCAGTCCCGTGTTGCGCTTCCCGACCGTCTCGGCCGCGTCAAGCGGGTCGGCGACCTACTCGCGATTCTCGCCGACACGAACGGCGGGTCTCCCGATTCGACGATCCCGCTGGCAGTACCGAACGGGAAAGCCGGTCCGTAGTCGTGTCCAGCAATCTCGACATTGCCACGCAGTCGATCGCGCCTTCTCTGCTTTTGTGGAGGGGAAGCTCACAGCCGTCAGGAAAACGAGGAGGCGTAAGACGATGACCGAGAACCAGCAAGATCCCGAGCTCGATGCCGCTGAGCACGAGCAAGACGCCGAACTGGATATCTCCGAGCACCAGGAGGGTGCTCAGTGGAGCGTTGCCGAGTGGCACGGCAAGATGCTCGTAGACCGCGACGGCGAGAAGATCGGCAAGCTCCAAGACGTTTATGTCGACGTCGAGACGGACGAGCCGCAGTTCGCGACCGTCAAGGAGGGCTTTATCGCTCGCCATCTGACCTTTGTGCCGCTCGGCGGAATCAAGGTCGGGCCCGATAGCCTCCAGGCGGCGGTCTCCAAGGCGCAGGTCGAAGACGCCCCCAACCTTGAGCAGCACGGCGAGGAGCTCTCCCAGGCAGATGAGTCAAGCCTGTACCACCACTTCGAGCTCAACTACACGCCGCCCAAGACCGAGAGTGGACGCCGGCTCGCCCGCCGCTGACAGGCTCAGGCCAGCGCGCCGGCCGGCAGCACGAAGCGAAGCGGCGGCCGGGGTGCCGCTCCGCCGCTGTAGCTCAGCCGCGAGCCGTGCAGGCCGTGGCTAGGGGCTTTGGCAACCTGGGTCTCGGGTATCCCGTCGTGGGCGGTGATCCACTCCATGACTGCCGCGAAGTCGGCGCCCTCGGCGAGGATCGCAGCACGCTCGATGACCTCGCCCCCGGAGGGGTGAGGACGCGCCAGCCGCGTCACCAGAGCACGGATCGCGTCGTCGTCCACTGTGCCCACACTAGTCTCTCTGCGAGCGTAGTGCGACGTGGCCGATGCCGCATGGGACCTCGGCGTCCGCGTCGGTGTGCCCGGGGTGCAGGTCGAGCAGCGTGCTCAGCAGCAACAGCGGGGTTCCTGCGGCCCATGCCTGGGGACGGGAGGCCGTGGGGAACGCCACGGGGACCGATGTCACCGACGCGGGGTAGCCGGCGAAGACCTCGGGCAGGCGGTGCTCGAAGTACGGCGCCGCCTGGAGGATCGTGGAGGCGATGGTGCTCGCCGCCGCGTGGTGGCCGTAGCGCGCCAGGCCGGCGGCGATCAGCGAGTTCTCGTGAGGCCAGACGGTCCCGGTGTGATAGCCGAGCGGGTTGTAGCCGGCCTCGTGGGTGCCGAGGGTGCGCACGCCCCAGCCGGAGTAGAGCTGCTCGTCGAGCAGCCGCTCAGCGGTCGCGGCCGCCTCGTCGTCGTCGAGCAGGCCCGACCACAGCAGATGACCGATGTTGGAGGTCAGGCTGTCGACCTGGCGCTTCTCCCCGTCCAGCGCGAGCGCGTGGCAGCCACGCTCGGGCATCCAGAAGTCGCGGCGGAAGCGCTCGCGTAGGACGGCTGCCTGGCGCTCGAGGCGCTCGGCGAGCACCGGGTCGCCCCACACCTCGCGGGCCAGACGGGCGCAGCGGCGGCGTGCGTCATACACGTAGCCCTGGATCTCGCAGGTCGCGATCGGCCCGCGGGCCAGCGAGCCGTCGGCGCGCTGGATCGCGTCCCAGCTGTCCTTCCAGCACTGGTTGACCAGCCCGGTGGCGTGGTTGCGGCAGGCGTACTCGACGTACCCGTCGCCGTCGGCGTCCCCGCTGTCCTCGATCCATGCCAGGGCGGCACGGGCGACCGGCTCCAGGGTCTGGACGAGCTCTGTGTCGCCCGACCAGCGGTGGTACTCGTCCAGGAGGACGAGGAACAGGGGTGTGGCGTCGGCGGTCCCGTAGTACGGGGAGTGCGGGCGCTCCCCGCGCGCGGTGAGCTCGCCGAAGCGCAGCTCGTGCAGGATCTTGCCCGGCTCCTGCTCGTGAAAGTCGTCGCGCCCCTTGGCCTGGCGGCTGGCAAGCACGTGCAGGGTGGTGGCAGCCAGCCCGGGCAGGTAGGGCAGCGCCTGGAAGCTCGTGATCAGGCTGTCGCGGCCGAAGAGCGCCATGAACCACGGCAGCCCCGCGGCGGGGAGGGTCGCGCCCTCGAAGAGGTCGGGGTGCAGCCGCAGCGCGCCGAGATCACTGAGGCTCGCGCGGTACGTGCGCGCCAGCGCAGTGTCCTGAGTCTGCAACACCGGCGCTCTGGCTAGCCACTGCTCGAGCTCGGCCGACTTGGAGGCGCTCAGCTGCGCGAGGCTGCCGCGCTGCTCGCGTTGCGCGAAGGCGACCCCCGGCTGTGCGGCGTGGGGCGTGAGGGTGAAGGTGGTCGACCACTGCTCGCCGGGCGCGAGTTGTAGCGAGTAGGCGAAGCCCTGGCGGGTGACCGCCGCGGTGCGGCTGGCGGCGATTGTAAGCGAGCGCTGGAAGCCCGCGCGCTCGTAGGCCAACGTGAGGGCCCCGTCGTGGTGGCGGCAGCTCACATCGCGCTTGGCCACCACGCCGTCCTTGACCTCGAACAGGTCGGCGAAGTCGGTGTCGACCTCTAGCACCACCCGCACCTCGCTGTGCTCGTGGCGGTGGTTGGTCACCGTGACTTCCTCCATCCACACGTGGTCGATCAGTCGGCGGCGCATGATCGAGCACGGTGCCTCCTCGTCAGGCCCCACGCGGGGGGTCAGGAAGAACTGCGCGGCGAAGTGCGCGCTCTGGTCGAGGCCGAGCAGCTCCAGCGGCGCCTCGCCGACATGCAGGACCCAGCGTGAGACGAACCGGGTGTCGTCGCAGAAGAAGCCGTGCTCGCGCCCCTCGTCGATCCGCACGTCGCCATGGCGGTCTCCGACGACGAAGGTGCTGCCGTCCAAGACGCTCAGGGTGCGCTCAGACAAGCGCGACGGCCTCCGCGACGCGCGGGTGCGCCACCGACTGGTAGGTCTGCTCGTAGGCGGCGGCAACCACGTCGACGTCGCAGTGCTCGGCGACCCACGCCCGGCAGTCCCGCGGGGCGATGCGGGGTAGTCGATCGACCGCTGCGCCCATCGCCTGCTCGTCCTCGACGAGGAAGCCAGTTTGCCCGTCGCAGACGAGCTCGCGGGCGGCGCCTTCGGGAAATGCGATCACCGGGGTCCCGCAGGCCAGCGCCTCGACCATGACCATCCCGAAGGGCTCCTCCCAACGGATTGGCATTAGCAGCGCGCGGGCGCCCGCGAAGGCCGCGAACTTGACCGACCCACCGATCTCGCCGATGAAGCGGACGCGCTCGCCATCGACGTGCGGCGCGACCTCGCGGTCGAAGAATGCCTGCTGGCCGGGCTGGATGACCCCCGCGATGACAAGTGGCACGCCCGCGGCACGGGCGGCGGCGATCGCGCGGTGGGGCCCCTTCTCGGCCGTCATCCTGCCAATCCACAGCAGGTAGTCGTCCTTGCGCTCACGCAGCGGCCAGGCCCGCACGTCGATGGGGTTCGGGATCGCCCCCACCGGTTCCAGACCCCCCGGCGCCGATGCGAGCTGCGCTCGGCTGATGCCGACGAGCGCCGCCTTGTGACCATGGCGGGCGTAGAAGGCCGCGGTGCTAGCGGTGAACTGCCCGTGCAGGGTGTGCACGAGCGGCGTGTCGAGGCGGTCGGCCATCGCGAGTGCCGTGAAGCCGCAGTGATCGTGAACCACGTCAAAGCGCCGGTTGTAGGCGGCGAGGTCGATCTCCTCGAACGCCCGCGCGACGTGATCGACCTCATACAGCGAACGCTCGATCTCCTCGGGGTGGGGCTCCTCGAGCAGGGGCACCACCCGCGCGCTCGACCGAGAGCCCGGGGCGCAGAAGAGCGTTACCGCGTGCCCTCGCCGGACGAGGGCGTCCGTCAACACGTCGACAACCGACTCCACACCCCCGTATCCCGGCGGCGGGATGGAGATCCAGGGCGGGGCGAGCATCGCGATACGCAGTGGCGCCCCGGTCAGCCGGGAAGGCCCCGCGGCTACGGGGCGCGTCGGCAGACGCCCCACCGATCCGCGACATGACCTGCTCTCGGACCCTGCGGCCACCACACTCACGGGCGCTCCTCACGAAGCCTCTCAGGGGCTGCGGTCGCGAGGCAGAGAGGTCAAGAAGGACCGAGCGAACGCACAATCGCCGACCACGAGGGGGGCGCGATGGACCCCTCCACCGTAACACCCGACGGATCGCATTGCGGCGCGCGCCCTGTATATGCCGTGTTTGCTGCAGCGGGGAACCGAGGAATCGAACCTCGAGCAAGGGTTTTGGAGACCCCCATGTTACCGTTACACCAGTCCCCCGGGGATAGGGAATTGTAGGCGCTGGACGGCTGTCGACACTCTCTAGACGCCACACGGCAGCGCCACCGGACCCGCGTGGCTGACGATCTCGGCCATCCGCCCCAGCCGGCGTCAAGCGCCGAGCCCAGCGCTGCGCGCTCGCGCCCGCCCACCCCGATCAGCGCCGAGACACTACGCGCGAGCGTGCGACGAGCGCCCACGTACGGACATCCGTCCAAACCAACGTCTAGACCCGCCCCCCGAGGACTCAAGCTGGCGACGGGCTCTGCCGAGAGGGATCAAGAGACGAGCGCACGGTATTTGTGATGATCCATACAAACTATTATCGCCGCTTGGCCGGCGAGGCGGGCGACACCCTGATCGAGGTGCTGATCAGCGCCATCCTGATCGCGCTTGTCGTGGTGGCGACGACGACCGGCCTCAACAGCACCAACCGCGCCACCGCGCTCGATCGGGCCCGCTCCCAAGCCGACGGGCTGGCACAGCAGGCCGAGGACGAACTGCGCAGCGAACCCGTCGAAAAGCTGTCCGAATTGGACCGCGTACAGCTCGTGACAGAGGGCAAAACGAAGTACACGATCACCTCGACCTCGACGTACATCGCCGACGCCTCGGCCACATCGAGCTGCAACTCCAGCACACCGCACGCCGACTACCTGCAGACCACCTCGACGGTGACCTGGCCCTCGATGGGCGCCTCCAAGCCGGTCGAGGAGTCGAGCGTCATCAGCCCTCCCCCCGGCGCCGCGTTGATCGTGCAGGTCACCGAAGACGGCAGCGCCCTCGAAAACGCGAGCGTGAGCGCCACCGGACCCTCTCCCGCCTCGACCGTGCACACGCTCGAGACCTCCTCCGACGGCTGCGCGATCCTCGCGCTGGTACCGGGCAACTACGAAATCAACGTCAGTAAGGCGGGCTACGTGGATCCCAACTGGTATGTGAACACCCGCGAAGACCCGACCACCACCCACAACGCCTACCTCGCCCCGTTCCTCGTGGCCGAGACCACCACCAAGGAGGCCTACGACCTCGGGCGGGCGGGGACGTTGGAAGTCAGCTTCCTCAGCGGCGCCCAACCGGCCGAAGGCGACGCGTTCGTCGCGTTCAACAGCTTCATGTCCGAACCCAAGCGGGTCGGGGCCGTTGGAACCTACAAGCCCACCGTCGCGACCGGAAAAGAAGTCTATCCGTACCCCGAATCCTCCCCTTACACCGTGTATGCGGGCACCTGCGAAGCGGACTCGCCCGGCAAGTTTGGCCTGAAACCCGCTGAAGTCGTGGTCCCGCCCGGCGCCACCGGAGCGGTCACCGTTCCGCTGCCGCCGGTGAACATCGAGGTAATGAGCGGGACCGGCGCAGGCACATCCACCGAAGGCAGCCCCGTTGCGAACGCAACGGTATACACCGAAGATACGGGCTGCGGCACCACCCGCTCGTCTACGACCACCTCGAGCGGCGCGCTCTCCCACCCCGGTATGCCGTTCGGGAAATATTCGATGTGTGTGAGCAGCGCCGGCAGAAAGTGGGAAGGAACGCTTGAAAACAACACCACCGCCGGCCCCTCCTCGACAAGCTGGACCAACGGCGGCGTCAGCGCCGGCAACGCCGTCATCTATCTCGGTACGAGCCCGAGCGGGAATCCCAGCGGAACCACGGCAGGATCCTGCCCATGAGACCGCTGACGGCGTATGTCGGTGGGGGAGCGCGGTTGGGAAACGCACTGCGCGGGGAGCAGGGCTTCACGCTGATCGAACTGCTGGTCGCGATGGCGCTCGGAACGATCCTACTACTGGCCGCCTTCTCGTTCTTGGAGTTCACCACGAGCGACGTCTCCCGCATCAGCGCCCGGGCGCAGGTGGACCGGACGGGACGCACGGCACTCGAAAACATCATGCTGAAGCTGCATTCCGCCTGCGTTGCGCAAGGGACCATCCCGGTCCAACCGGGCAGCACCGGCAGCACGCTCTGGCTCATCAGCGAAACCAGTCCCTTGAACACGAACGGAGAACCCGTGTCCGCGCTCGCGACCGTCAGACTGCACGACATCACCTATGAACCGGCTTCGGGCAAAGTGCAGGGCACGCTCACCGAACGATCGTGGCCGAGCTCCGGGCCAGTGGGCAAATACGTCTTCAACACGGCAGCAACGCCCACCGTACGCAAGCTGCTCACCGGGGTGAAACAGTCAGGCGAAACCCCGATCTTCCAGTACTACCGCTACTACCACGAAGGCGATACGGGGGCCAAACTTGGGTCGCTGGATCCCAACCCGACGACGGCTTTGGCAGAAAAAGAAACCAGAGAAATCGCCAAGGTGACCGTCGGCTTCACGCTGGCACCCGAAGGCCACGAATACACCACATTCGGCAACGATCGCCCGGTCGCCCTGGAAGACTCGGCTGTCTTCCGCCTGGAAACCTCCTCCGAAGCAGCCGGCACCGCCAACCTACCCTGCACTCAACAGGCGCCATGAACATACCTACCACACAACCACCCCGCCGCGCCGCGTCGCTGCGCAGCCAGGAGGGCATCACGATGATTGTCACGATGGGCGTGATGGTCGTCACCTCGCTGCTGCTGGCCGCGACGTTCACCCTGGCACGCAGCGAAATCCATCTCACCAAGACCGACACCGCCGAGAAGAAGGCCTACTACGCGGCGCAGGCCGGGATCGAGGACTACGAGGACCACCTCACCCAGGATGGCAACTATCTGAGCTACTGCACCAATCCGCCAACTTCCAACCCGGCGCTCAACCAGGTCGGCGAAACCGTCCATCGGGCCACCGTTCCCAGCACGATTCCCGGCGAACCGACCGACGAGCAGTACGCGATCCAGCTGCTGCCGGCCGAATCCCATCCCATCGAAGATCGGAAATGCGACCCCAACCGCCTGGTGGAAACCATGCTCGAAGAGAAAGGGGCCGCGACCGGCACCTTCCGCATCGAGTCCACGGGCTATTCCGGCAACACGGAACGCTCGATCGTGGCCACCTTCAAAAACGCGAACTTCGTCAGCTTCGTGTGGTACACGAAGTACGAAACAGGCGACCCGAGCCTCTACGGCGAACCGCCCGCGGGAAAACCTCAATACTATACGCAGTGTGGCCAGTTCTACGGAGAACGCCCAGGGTCCCCATGCGGTGAATTCGACAACTACTTCATCTCGGGGGAATCCGTCAACGGCCCCATGCACACCGAGGACCACGCCGGCGTATGCGGCACGCCCGTCTTCGGTCGCAACTCGAGCGACCGGATCGAATTCCGCTCGGAGGGCTTCCACGACGCCCAGGGCTACTCCAGCGAGGCGTGCGGCGGATCGGCAGCACCCAACTTCAAGGGCTCGCACATCCTGCCAAATGAAGTTCCGTCGATCGAGCCGCCGCCGGGCGACGAAGAACTGAAGCACATCGTCGAACCGGCCTACCTGTACGAAGACAAGACCGAAATCGCGCTGGAAGGCAGCACGATGACGGTGTCGAAATGGAAAGAAGTTGCTGGGAAAGAGGTCAAGGAATCGACGTCCGGGGTCGCGTTTCCGCCCAACGGCGTGATCTACGTCGAGGGCGGCTGCTCCAAGCCCTACTCTCCGTTCGGCCCGGTCCCCGGATACAACGAAGACTATGGCTGCGGCAACGTGTACGTGCACGGCAACTACACCGAATCGCTGACGATCGCCTCCGAAAACGACATCATCATCAACGGCAACGTCACCACCCCTACCAACAGCGAAGGAACGCCCACAACCAACGCGCTGCTGGGAATGATCGCGAACAACTTCGTGCGCATCTATCACCCGGTCGTGGGGGGCCCCCGCGGCCCACACTTCTACTACGACTGCAACGGCGCGCAGGACAGCCCCGAAGACCTCAAAGAACCGACGATCTACGCCGCGATCCTGGCGGTCAAACACGCCGTGATAGTGGATAACTTCGACTGCGGCGCACCCTCGCTCGGACACCTGAACGTGTACGGCGCGGTCGCGGGACTCTTCAGCAACGGGATGACGGGGGTATTCGGCGGCGGCGGCACGATCGTCGCGGGATATCCCTACGACGCCAACTACGACGACCGCCTGCAGATCGAGGAGCCGCCGCACTTCCTCAATCCGGTGCAGGCCGCGTGGTACGTCCAGCGCCAGTCGCTCGTGCCCAGCGCGACGCCGTAGAGAGTCGCTGGGAGAGGGCGGCACTTCGCTGCCGGCGATCGCGTCAGCGTGCTCGCCCTGCCAGCGACGGTGTAGGGCGCGCCGCTGCCGGTAACGGTATAGGCGCGCCGCTGCCAGCGATGGTGTAAGCACGCCACTGCCAGCGATGGCAGGGCGCGTCGCTGCCCGCGAATGCCGTCAGGGCGCCGTCGGCGCAGGGCGCGGCCAGTCCCGCTCAGCGCACCCGCACGGCGGCGGTCGCGCCCACTCCACGCAGCAGGACCCCGGGCGGGACCTCCAGGGCTCGGGCCAAGCGCAGGAGGGTGCGGAGGTTGGGGTTGCGCTTGCCGCGCTCGAACACGCTGATCGCCGCGCGGTCGACGTGGGCGTTGTTGGCGAGCGCTTCCTGGGAGATGCCCACCCGTTCGCGCGCCCAGCGCAGGTTGACGCCGAAGCGAGCGGCGGGCGAGATGACCTCCTCTCCGCAGCGCGGGCCGCGCACGGTCGAGTCGGGGCCGATGCCCTGCAGCAGCGCGGCGGGCTTGACACCGACCGCGCCGGCAACGCGCACGATCGTCGAGAGGTCGGGGGCGCGCTCGGCGCGCTCGAGGAAGCTGACGGCAGCGCGGTCAAGATTGGCTCTGAAGCTCAGATCGATCTGAGAGAGGCCCGCCTGCTTGCGGGCCTCTCTCATGTTCTGGCCAAATCTCTCCAACTGTTCGTCAAGATCGCGGTCTCCGGTACTTCGCATGCGCCCATACTCTTGAGTCGCGCACACAAAGACCACTGCGCAAACACGAGAAACGCCAAGCGCGCTGGGGGTCAGGGACGCCGCGCGTAGTCAAGTCAAGGGAGGCAGGAGGAAACGTTCAGGTGCGGCGGGTGGGATTCGAACCCACACGCCCTTGCGGACAGGGCCTTTTGAGGGCCCCGCGTCTACCGTTCCGCCACCGCCGCACGCCCGGGTCTCAAATATAGGCGCTTACGCTCACGTGGGGATACAAGCCCTCACGCAGGTGCAGAGCGAGGCTCCACATCCGCCCCTCAGTGGGGTACGGCGCGGGAGGTCACATCGGCCCCTCACGCAGGGTGCGGGGCGGCGTCCCCGTAGCCGCCCATGGAGGCGCCGGGGTCGCGCTGCTCGAGCTCAACGTTCCAGCCCTGCGAGAAGCCGCGCATCGCGAACACCACCAGCAGGATCTGCACGGGGATCAGGAGCAGCGTCAGCACCCCCAGCAGGTTGGATTCGAGCGCGGGCTGCGCAAAGGCGGAGGAGTCACGCGAGAACCAGCTGGGGGCAGCGATCAGCGCGAAGGTGCCCAGCAGCACTGCCAGCACCGAGGCGACGGGCAGCACGCCACGGTTCCAGCGCCCCGCGTAGAACGCCAACAGCAGGTAGCACACCACGAACAGGCACTGCACGGTCACCGGCCCGATGCCCTCCAGCGCTTCGAAGCCGCCGATCGTGATCAACAGCACGAGCGCGGCGGAGACGAGCAGCAGCACGATCACCGTGGCGCGCGTCGCCTGCACCACCGGCTTGTCGCGGTTGGGGTGAGTGATACGGACGCCGGCGGCGGCGCGACGGGCGGCTGGAGTGGACATCGTCAAGGATGACCATACAATCTTCAGCGGTCCCCGTAAAGCACCGGCCCCTCGTGGGGCGCTGCGCGGGCGTGGTGGAACTGGTAGACACGCCGGCCTTAGGAGCCGGTGGGCGCAAGCCCTTGGGGGTTCGAGTCCCTCCGCCCGCACTATCGGCTGGTCAGCGCGAGCGGTGCGGCACGGTGGTGAGGCGGGAGCGGACGGGCGCGGGGCGCTCGAGGCTCGCGTGCAGCTCGCGCACCCGCCGCAGCGTCGCGTCGGCGACCACCTGCTGGGCCTCGCGCGTACTGACGGCGACCCGCTCGACGCAGAGCGGCTCGCCGTAGCGCACCGTCACCCGCGGGAACTCCAGGCGCCTCCAGTTGCGCGCGCGCTCGGAGCCGTGGATCGCGACCGGCACGACCGGCGCGCCGCTCTCCAGGGCCAGGCGGCCGACCCCAGCGCGAGCGCGCTCGCTGATGTGCCCGCTGCGCGAGCGGCCGCCCTCCGGGTAGATCACGACGACCCCGCCGCGCGCGAGGATCGCCAGCGCGGTGGCGATCGAGCGCTCGTCGTGACGACCGCGCTGCACGGGGAAGGCGCCGCCGTGGCGCAGGATCCAGCTCAGCGGGCCGGCGAACAGCTGCGACTTGGCCATGAAAGACACGCGCCGGCGCAGGAAGACGCCGCAGAAGAAGTGGTCCATCGCGGAGAAGTGGTTGGGCGCGAGGATCGCCGGCCCCGAGCGGGGCACGTTGGGCGCGTCGACGCAGCGGGCGCGGTACACCACCAGGCACAGCGGCGTGAGCAGCAGGCGGGCAAGCGTGTACACCCAGTCGGGGCCGTGCGTGGAGGCGTGCTCGTAGTAGCGGTCGAAGCGCTCCGGGGGGCGCTCGTCCATGTACACCTGCGGCTTCATACCGGACATGCCTGTCCTCTCTACACGCACCCCCCGCGCGCGGTTACGCCAGGCCGGCCGGGCCACGCACACTCGCCGACCGCGACAGGCGAGCCCCTCCCCCACCTCCCCTACACCGGCACCCCGCGCACGGTCGCCTCCTCCGCGCGCTCCGGCCCGGCGCGGACACGCTCGCGGCGCGCAGCGAGCACCACGAGGATCAGGCCGACGGCCACCGGCACCGTGGCGGGCAGCTCCTCGACGGCGAAGAACAGCAGGTCGAACGCCAGCGCCAGGCCGACCACTATCGCCGCCGCCCGCACCTGCCGCGCCCGCGCGGAGCGGCCCGCGCGCCGCGGCGGCCAGCCGCGGGCGAGCAGGCCACCGAGCAGGCCGGCAACGAACAGGTCGCCATAACCCATCGCGGCCGAGCCGAACACCTCGGCCTGCAGTTTCGGCAGGCCCGCCGGGGGGTGCGCGGCGTTGAGCACTTCGTTGGGGTGCTGCAGCAGTTCGGAGACGACCAGCGCGGTGTCGGCGCACGCCATCAGCACGATCCCCGCCGCCAGCCACCGCGGCGGCGTGACCGCGGCGAGCAGCACCCCCAGCGCCGCGCAGCTGAGCGCGGAGAGCGCGAGCGCCGCCCCCTGCCCGGCCAGCCCGCCGCGGTCGGCCCACGCCAGCGCGAACAGCGCGGGCGCCAGCAGCGCGAGCGCCGGCCGCGCGCCGCGCCCCCACCAGCCGAGCGCGAGCGCGGCGAGCACCGGCACCGCCACAAGCGCGAGGTAGGTGAGGGTCTGCGCGCTGGCCTGCTCCGCCGCGCGCGCAACGAACACGAAGGCGATTACCGACAGCGGCGGGATCGCCGCCCACAGGCGGCTGCGGCGGCGCTGCACCCACGGGATCGAGATCGTGCCCGGGAACGCCACCAACGCCCCCTGAGTGGTCGAGAGCACGCCGATCGACAGCCAGAAGGGCAGCACCGACTCAACATAAGTCAGTTTGAGTGCGTACTGCTTCCTTGTCTCTGGTCGAGTATAGCGATAGTATTTATAGGTAGGGGAGGGGGGTTGTTATAAAAAATTCAGAACCCGATAGCAATTGCGCACGGCCTTTAGATTTTTTATTCAACACCCCACCCTATTGCAATGGCTATACAGCCCTTGCCCTACTACTTCCAAACCGACTCACCACCAGCCGGCCGTGCCGACCCGCTCAGCCCCCCAGTTGCACGGTCTTCACGACCAACAACGCGACCGCTACCACGAGGTAGCCGCGCAGCAGCAGCATCGCCGCGCGGCGGCCGGGCGACCACACGGGCCGCTCCAGCAGCGCCAGCGGCGGCATCGTCCACGCGTGGCGGCGCTCCTTCGACATCGCCGCCGCCTCCTTCGCGCCCGTCGCTCCCCGCGCGCCAGCCACCTCCTCCGCGCCAGCCACCTCCTTCGCGCCTGCCGCCCCCTCCGAGCCGGCCACCACCCCTGCGGCGCCGGCCGCCGGGACCCCCGCAGCCGCCCGGCGCACCAACACGTACCCCCCTATCCCAGCCAGCGCCACGGCCAGTGCGATCGACAGGTCGGTGAAGAGATCCGTGACGTTCACGTGCGGGAACGCGGTGGAGGCAACCAGCACCAAAGAGAGCTCGACCAGCACGCCGATGATCACCGCCGCCAGCGCGTTCAGCCACGGGGCGTTGACCCACGGGCCCAGCACCGCGCGGTCGTTGCAGAGCAGCAGCAGGAACACCGTGGCGCTCGGCAGCAGCACCCCCGCGAGCGCCTGCACCGAGGTCGTGATCAGCCCCAGCGGGGCGCCCGGCAACAGCACGATCCCCGCCGCCGCGCACACCATCAACGTGAACGTGGCGTAGAACATCTTCGCGTCCCTGATCCCCCGGTGCAGCGAGTGGCTGGCGCCGAACACGTCCCCGAACGCGTAGGAGGTCGCGAGCGTGACCGCCGCCGCGCCGATCAGCGAGGCGTTGAGCAGTACGATCGCAAAGCACGCCCCCGCCGCCGGGCCGACGTAGGTGCGCAGCGCACTCGCGACCGTGCCCGCGTTGCCGAAGTTCCCCGCCGCGGGCGTGCCGGCGAACGCGAACGCCGCCACCGCGACGATCGCGCCGGCGCCGATCACCACCACGAACGCCCCGATCACCGTGTCGGCGCGCTCGTAGTTGATCCAGCGCGGGGTGATCCGCTTGTCGATGATGTTGGACTGCTGGAAGAACAGCTGCCACGGGGCGACGGTGGTGCCGACGATCGCGATGATCAGCAGCACCGCCGTCGAGCTCGCCCCGCCCTGAATCGAGGGCGTCACGGTGTCGTGCGCGATCGTCGCGAAGTCGGGGTGCACCAGCACCAGCAGCGGGATCACCAGGAAGTTCGCGACCACGAACACATACATGAAGCGCTCCCAGCTGCGGAAGCTGCCCGTGGCGGTGATCGCCACCAGCGCCGCCGCCGCGGCCGGCACCGCGACGAACTTGCTAACGCCGAAGTACCCCAGCGCGAGGCTAACGCCGATGAACTCCGTCACGATCGTGAGGAAGTTGAGGATGAACAGGTCCCCGACCGAGAACCAGCCCCAAAAGCGCCCGAAGCGCTCGTTGATCAGCCGCGCGTGGCCCACGCCCGTGACGGCGCCGAGGCGGATCACCATCTCCTGGTTGACGATCAGCACCGGGATCAGCAGCACCAGCACCCACAGCAGGGAGGTGCCGTAGTTCTGCCCGGCCTGCGCGTACGTGGAGACGCCGCCGGCGTCGTTGTCGCCCACCATCACGATCAGCCCCGGGCCCATGATCGCCAGCAGCGTCATCGCGCGCGAGCGCCAGCCGTGGCGCGCGCCGGTGTCGTGCATCCGGATCGTGCCGAGCGCCCCGCGGATGTCGCCGATGTGGGCCTCGTCGAGGACGGGAGGCACGCCCTCGAGCACGGGCGGCTCGGGCTGCGGCTGCATCTCGTCGAGCGTCGTCGGGTTGTCGGCCATTTTTCACCTCCTTGCGGGCGTTCGGGACACGTCAAAGCGACGCACGCAAGCGCAGACCCCGACCCTGTAAAAGGAGGCTCAGACCAGCAGGGACGGGTCCGACGTGCGCACGAGCGGCTGGGTACTTCGCGGCTGTTCTCGATCCATCCCAGCCTCCTTTCCGCGCGTGATGGTCAGGCCCGTTCGGGCCTCAGAGTAGCACTGCCCGTTTTCAGTCGCTAACCAACCCGAAGCGTCGCCGCCAGCCCACCGGCAGCGTCTGCTCCAGCACGTCGTCCACGGTGACGACCCCCACCACGCGCTGCTGCTCGTCCACGACCGGGAGCGAGGCGAGGTTGTAGTCGGTCATCGTTCTCGCCACCTCCGGCAGGTCGGCGTCGGTCGGCACCGACTCCGGCTCGTGCTCGGCGCCCTGCGCGAGCGGCGCGGCGGGCTCGGCGCGCAGCAGGGCCACGATCGCCGCCGAGCCGCTCAGCGCGCCCGCGTCGTCGTGCAGGTAGACCGTGGTGAGCATCCCCGGCGCGATCGTGGAGCGGCGCACCGCGTCGAGCGCGTCCCCGACGGTGTCGTGCTCGGCGAGGGCGATGAAGTCCGGGCTCATCATGCCGCCCGCCGTCGAGGGGTTGTAGCCGAGCAGCGTTTCGACCCGCCGGCGCCCCGCCAGCGGCAGCAGCTCCAGGATCCGCCCGCGGCGCTCCTGGTCGATCTCGCCGATCAGGTCGGCCGCGTCGTCGGGCGCCATCCGCGCGACCACCGCCGCCACCTGCGCGTCGGGGCGCTCGGCGATGAACTCGAGCTGGTGGTGCTCGTCGAGCTCCTCGAAGACGTCGGCCTCGAGCTCCCGATCCTGCCCGACCGCCTCGATCAGCTCCTCGCCCTCCTCGTGCGAGGCGGCCTCGACCAGGTCGGCGATCTCCGCCGGGTGCAGGTTGGCGAGCTTGCGGTGGGAGAAGCGCAGGCGCGCGGTGGGCACGTGGCCGACGAACGGCTCCATGTCGGTCCAGTCCAGGAACGGCCGGTCGGCCACCAGCCCGCGCAGCGCCCGCGGCAGCGAGCGGCGCAGCTGCGCGCGGAAGGAGGGGTCCACGCCGACGACCCGCCACCAGCCCTCGATGCACGCCAGCTCGATCTCGTGGGCGCTGACCAGGCGGGGCGGGTCGGCCTCGACGTTGACCAGCTTGCGCCCCAGCACATCCTGGCGCAGCAGCACCTCGCCTTCGCGGCGCTCGAATTTCCCGAGGCTCAGTTTCTGGCCCGACAGCCTCGCCGCGCCCGCCTCCAGGCTGGCGACCTTGTCGACCGGCACGAACAGCTCGCGGCCGCCGATCCGCGCCTTCAGCCCCGTCACCGGCGGGTAGCCGCCGTCGGCGAGGCGCACGATCACGTCCTCCACCCTGCCCAACCGCTCACCCGTGCGGTCGAGCAGCGGACGGTGCAACAGCATCGATAGGTGCAGCACTTGCTCGGGCAATGCCCCCGGTACGTTAGGGCATCCGGCGGAGGTTCCCACCCGCGCGATGTCGCCCCGCCGCGCGGGCAGCGCTCGCGGGTGGGTTTGGGTCGCATCCGCGCAAGTGGCTGCACGTCCCAGCCGGTTGGGCGCGGGACATCCTGTCCCGCGACCGGCGCCCGCGAGCTCGTCCAGGCCGTAGCTCACACTGCTCTTCCACTCTCTTTAGGAGCGCTTGCAGCCTTTCTTCGCCCCCTCTTATGGCCTCAACACAAGATCAGAGCATGCGTCCACGCGCGCAACGGCCCTGGCCGACCTACCTGCTGGCCGCGCTCTGCGTGGGGGCGATCGTCGCCGCCGTACTCATCGTCGGGCCCTCCTCCGGCACCGCGAGCAGCACCGGGCGCACGATCACCGTCGGTGAGGGAGTCGTGCAGTCCACCGTCTCCGGCAGCGGCAACATCCAGGCCGCGACTCAACTCGACCTCGGCTTCAAGACCTCCGGGGTGGTCACCCAGATCTACGTCCACCAGAGCCAGCACGTGACCGAGGGGCAACTGCTCGCCGAACTGAACCCCGACAGCGCCGAAGTCACGCTCGAACAGGCCCGGGCTTCACTGCAGGCGGCCGAAGCCAGCCTCGTGCAGGAGGAAGAAACCGACGGCGAAGGCTCCTCCGCGTCGGGCTCCTCCGGGTCGAGCCGGGCCGCCGCCACACCCAAGGAAGCCGCCACCACACCCAAAGCCACGCTCAGCCCCGCGCTGCGCGAAGCCAATATCGCCTCTGCCCGCGCCGCTGTGAAGAGCGACCGCCTCACCGTGCAGAGCGCCGAAGAGGCGCTCTCGAACACCAAGCTCTTTGCGCCAATGACCGGCACGATCGTCTCGCTCTCCGGTGAAGTGGGCGAAGCCGTCTCCGCCAGCGGCACCACCAAGAGCTCATCCAGCTCCTCCGGGTCGGGATCATCCGGCTCGGGCTCCTCCTCGGCCGCATCGGCTTTCGGGGCCTCCTCCGCGGCAACGGGCGCCTCCGGCTCGGGCTCCTCAGGCTCGGGAGGCTCCTCGAGCTCCTCCTTCGCCGTGCTCAGCGACCTCTCCTCGATGCAACTCGTCGTGCCGCTCTCAGAGTCCGAAGTCATCGACGTGCGCGCCGGCCAGCCCGCCACCGTCACGATCGAAGCGCTCGAAGGGCTGAAGCTCGCCGCGCACGTGCTGAGCGTCGCGACGCTCCCGACATCCTCCAGCGGCGTGGTCAGCTACGACGTCACCTTCCAACTCGACCAGCTCGAAGGTGGGCTGAAACCGGGTATGTCAGCCACCGCCGAAGTCGTCGTCAAGCAGGCCGAAGGGGTCAACGTGCCCACCTCCGCGATCGCCGCCGACACCGTCACCGTTGTGCACGCCGGTACGCAGACCCGCCGGCGAGTGGTCACCGGGCTGGCCGGCAACAGCTCCACGATCATCCTCAGCGGTTTGCACGCCGGTGAACAGATCGTCCTCCCCGTCGCGCGCACCACCAACGGCCTCTCGAGCGTCCTCTCGCGGCTGGGCAGCCGCACGGGGACGCTGGGCGGCGCAGGCGGCATCGGCGCAGGCGGCGGCGCGGCGCTCTTCGGCGGCGGCGGTGCCTTCCGAGGCGGCTGATGCGACCCATGCTTCACCCCGTGATCGACGTCCGCAACGTCAGCAAGACCTATCGCATCGGGCAGATCAGCGTTCCCGCTCTGCGACAGGTCTCCCTGACCATCCAGCGCGGCGACTTCGTCGCGATCATGGGCAGCTCCGGCAGCGGCAAGAGCACACTCATGAACATCCTTGGCTGCCTCGACATCCCCACCGCCGGGCGCTACCTGATCGACGGCCTGGACTCCGGCCGCCTCGACGAGGACGACCTCTCCGATATGCGCAACCGCAAGATCGGGTTCGTCTTCCAGAGCTACAACCTCGTGCCCCGCACCTCCGCGCAGGCCAACGTCGAACTCCCACTCGCATATGCCGGCCTGCACCGTACCGAGCGCCGCCGCCGTGCCGCCGCGGCTCTGGAGGCCGTGGGGATGACCGATCGCCTGGGCCATCTCCCCTCCGAGCTCTCCGGCGGCCAACAGCAGCGTGTCGCCGTCGCCCGGGCGGTCGTCACCAACCCCTCGCTGATCCTCGCCGACGAGCCGACCGGCAACCTCGACTCTCACTCGACCGAGGACGTGCTCGCGATCTTCGCGGACCTCAACGCCGAAGGGCGCACAGTCGTGCTGATCACCCACGAGCCCGACGTCGCCGCCCAGGCCAAGCGTGTGGTCAGGCTGAGCGACGGCCAGGTCGTCGAGGACCGCCGGCCATGATCGGCGCCGAGACACTGCGCATCGCATGGGGCGGGATCGTCGCCAACAAGCTCCGTTCGGGGCTGACGATCCTCGGCATGACGATCGGCGTCGCCGCCGTGATCATCCTGATCGCCGTCGGCAACGGCTCCTCCAAAGCGGTGGAGGAACGGATCGAGAGCCTCGGCACCAACGTCCTGCTGGTCGAGTCCGGCGCGATCCGGGGCGGTGCACGCTTTGGGGGCGCGTCGTCGAGCGCCGTCTCGCTCACCAAGCAGGACGCCACCGCGCTGCAGAGTCACTCCGAAGCCCCCGACGTGAAGAGCGCCGCGCCCGTCGTCAACGCCACCGGCGTCACGCTCGTCTTCGACGGCACCTCCTTCCAGCCCGGCACGTTCGTCGGCACCACCCCCTCCTATCTGAGTGCTCACGGCTACCACATCCAGGAAGGGACAGCCTTCACCGCAGCCGACGTCGCCCACCACGCGCGCGTCGCCGTGATCGGGCAGACCGTCGTCGAAGAGCTGTTCCCCGGACAGAACCCGATCGGGCAGACGATGCGCGCCAACGGCGTCAACTTCGAGGTGGTGGGAGTGCTGGCACCGAAGGGCTCCAACGGCATCGCCAACCTCGACGAAATCGTCGCCGCCCCGATCACCACCGTGCAGGACTCCCTCTCGGGCTACGGCCCGATCGACTCGATCGCCGTCGAGGCCACATCCGAGTCCTCGCTCTCCGCCGCCGAAGCCGAGGTCACGCAGATCCTCGAGCAGCGCCACAAGATTAAGGACACGGCTGAACCGGGCTTCGAGGTGATCAACCAGGGCTCGCTGCTTGAAACCACCAGCTCCACCACCTCCGTCTTCACCACCCTGCTCGGCGAGGTCGCGGCGATCTCGCTGCTGGTGGGGGGCATCGGCGTGATGAACATCATGCTCGTGTCCGTCACCGAGCGCACCCGCGAGATCGGCATCCGCAAGGCCGTCGGCGCGCGCCGCTCGGACATCCTCACGCAGTTCCTCACCGAGGCCGTGCTCGTGTCACTGATCGGAGGCCTCGCCGGGGTGGCGCTCGGCGTGGTGGGCAGCCAGTTCGAAATCGCCGGCGTGCACCCCGCGATCGCCACCTACTCGATCTTCCTCGCCTTCGGCGCCGCCGTGCTCACCGGCCTCTTCTTCGGCACCTACCCGGCGGGGCGCGCCGCCCGCCTGCGACCGATCGAGGCACTGCGCTTTGAGTGATCAACCCCCGCGTCCCCCCGAGGAGCCCGCCATGCCCGACACACAGACCGCCATCCACGAGCAGGAGGACCGGTGGGCCGATGAGCCGCTCGAGGAGCTGCCCCCCCGGCCGCGGCGGCGCCTGCTCGGGACGGGCGGGAGCCCGATCTTCCTCGCGCTGCTGGGCGTGCTGCTGATCGCCTGCGGCTTCATCGGGGGCGTGCTCGTCGAGAAGGGCGAAACCTCGTCGAGCGCCGGCTCCGGCGCGGCCGGGCTGGCCTCCCGGTTCGCGGCCCTGCGCGGTGCTGCGGGCGCCGGCAGCACAAGTGGCGGGGCAGGCAGCACGAGTGGCGGGGCAGGCGGTGGAGCGGCGGGCAGCGGAGGATTCGCGGGGCGCTTCGGCGGCGCGGGCGGCGCCACGATCGGCGAAGTCTCTTACATCTCCGGCAACACCCTGTATGTGACCAACTTCGAAGGCAACACCGTCAAGATCACCACCTCCCCCGCCTCGACGATCACCAAGACCGTCAAAGCCGACGTGCACGGCATCCACCCCGGCGAAACGGTCGTCGTCCGCGGCACCAAAGGCGCCCATGGCGCGGTCAGCGCCGAATCGATCACCGTCAGCGCCACCGGCCTCGCGAGCGGCGGCATCGGCGCGCTGTTCGGGGGCGGCGGAGCAGGCGGTGGCGGTGGCTCGGCGGCCGGCGGAGCCGCGGGTGGCGGGGGTCTCTTCGGCGGGTGATCGCCTTGTGCCAGGCTTTAGGTGGATCGATCAAAGTGTTCGGATCCCACATGACCCGCAGCGCGCAGAATCCGTATGACCGACAAAGGAGCTTCATGTCCCCCCACAGGACCCCCCGCCGCAGGCCAAAGACCCTCACGTCGCTGATTGCGCTGAGCGCCACGCTCGTGGCCGCGTCGCTTGGCCTGGCGGCGTGCGGCGGCTCTTCGAGCACGAGCACCACGACCACCCAGACCGCCGCCAACGCGGCGGCCACCGGCGCGACCACCACCGGCACGAGCACCACCGGCACGAGCACCTCGGGCACCACATCGACCGGCACCTCGTCCACCGGCACCACGACGTCGGGCAGCTCCCCCACGGGCACGACCCCCGCCGACCGCGCGGCGCGCTTCGCCGCGGTGCGCACATGCCTGTCGAAAAAAGGCATCACGCTCCCCCAGCACGCGGGAGCCGGAGGCTTCCTCGGCGGCGGCGCGCAGCTGCCCAAAGGCATGTCGCGCGCGCAGTTCGCCGAAGCGTTGCAGAGCTGCGGCACGGGCTTCAACGGCAGCGGCCTCGGCAAAAAACACGGCAAGGGCTTCAAAAACCCCTTCAACAACCCCCGCTTCCACGCCGTGCTAACGCGCTTCGCCGCCTGCCTGCGCCAGAACGGGATCAACATCGGCGAACCCAACACCTCGGGCAAAGGCCCGATCTTCGACACCAAAGGGATCAACACCGGCAGCCCGCAGTTCAAAGCGGCGACGGCGAAGTGCCGCAGCACGCTGCTGTATGCGCTGAAACCCAGCCACGCCCATCCGGGCACCAGCGGCAGCACGACCACCGGCTGAGAGAGCGCTGAGGGAGCGAGACCCGCGGGCGGCTGCTCAGCCGCCCGCGGTCTGGCCGAGGGCGCCGACCATCAGTTGCCAGCGGCCGCGCCGCCGGCGCCGAGCCCGCGGTTGGTGGGCGCCGCCTGCGGGTCGCGGATCGCGGCCGAGCTGGGCGTGACCGAGACCTTGGGTTTCGGCAGTGCGGCGATGCGCCCGATCAGCTGGCCCCACTGAGCCTCGTTCAACTCGCCGCTCACCGCCAGTGGCGAGGCGGCGGGCGGACCTGCTGCCGCGGCGTGGGCCGCCGCCACCGCGCGCACCGGCAGGAACTCGATGTGGATGTGGTTCCAGGCGGTGGGCAGCGCCTGCGTGGAGGGCGCTTCGGGATACTTCATCAGGCTCACGACGAGGTGGGGCGCGAACCGCCCATGTAGCGTCAGCAGCGTGCGGACCGTGGCGTCGGTGACCGAGCCCGGGCCCTGGTGGCCGGCGATCGGGATGTCGTTGATCGCGGTGATATCCACCGCCATGCCGCCACCGTGCACCGTCGCCTGCCGAGCGGCGGAGCGCAGCGCGGCGCCGGCACTCGTGCCCGTGCCCGTAACGACGCTCAGGCCCGACGGGGAGTTCTCGCCGCGGGGGCAGCGCAGCGCGGCCACGGTCGGCTGCAGACCGCTGCGCGAGAGGAACAGGAGCGCCGCCAGCACCCGCTTGTCAACCCTGCCCCCCGCCACGTCGCGGCGGCCGCAGGTGTCGAGCTGGATCCCGGGATCGGCGAGCACCGCGCGCTCGAGTTCGCCCTTGGACATCGACAGCGCGTCCCCCGCGGTGGCCCCGAGCAGCGTGTCCATGCCCTTCGAGCCCTTCGGGTGCAGCGCCGCGCCGAGCTGGCGCCAGTTCTGCAGCAGCGGCTGGGGGTCGATCGTGGCGTTGTCCCCCGCGGGTGCAACCGCGAAGCGCAGCTGCCCGGCGGTCGCGCCGGGAGGCGTGTCGAGGTGGCCGAGCACCGTGCCCTTGGCGACGATCGAGCCGGTTCGCAGCGCCACCCAGCCGCCGCTCGCGCCGGACGTGCGTTCACTGTGCGCGGTCGCGCGCGCAACCGGGTTGTCGGGGTGCGCGAACAGGCGCACCCTGCCCATCCCCGCGGGCACCGCTTCGCCTTCGGATTCGACCGGCGCGCTCACCGGCGCAACCGCCTGCGCGGCGTGCGCCTTGACCTTCAGCGTCAGCGGCGACTGGTGCCCGGCGGTCGCGGCCCGTGTGGGCTTGGGTTCCTGCGACGCCGCGATGCGGCGCTTGCCCGACGGAACCGTGGGGTGGTAGCGGGGGGCGATGCTGCCGAGGCCAGCGTAGGTGAACACGTCGCCGTAGACATCGCGCAGCACCAGGTAGCGGCCAAGCGCGTGGGAGTGCCCGAGGCGCTCGATGCGACCATCCTCCGCCGCCACCACCGGCGCGTCGGGGTCGCCGAGCAGCTCGACCAGCTGCGACGGCTTGGCGGGAGCGTTGGCGGCAGCTTGCGCGCGCGCCGCCGCGACCCGAGGCGACGGTGCGGGCGTCGAGCCGGGCACGGCGGCGGGATGCGCGGCAGAGTCGGTGCCAGCCGGCTGCCCCGCACCGGTTGCGGTGCCCGCGGCCCCCTGCTGAGCGCCGCCGCCCGCCTGTGCTCCGGCCGCGGCCGGCGTCGGGGCCAGGCTGGTGGGCGTCGCGCCCGCGGTGGCGCTGGAGGAGCCGCCCGCGGCCGCGCCGCCCCCCGCCGCGGGCAAGGCGGAAGCTTCATCGGAGGCGCCGGCGCCGGCAGCCGCCGCCTGCGCCGCCAGCGCGGCCCCCGCCCCCGGTGCCAGATGGGCGCCGATCGTCGGCGCGCGCCCGTCGACGAGGCCGGTGAGCGTGGCGATCACCGAGCTCGGGTAGCTGGCGATCAAGCGCGCGCGCAGCAGCACCGATTCGACGTATTCCTGGGAGTGGTTGTAGGAGAAGATCGCGGCGCGCAGGTGGTGGGAGGCGCCGGCCGCGTGCAGGTAGCGCGCGGCGGCGAAGACCGCGTCCACGGGGTTGTAGGGGTCGGCGTAGCCAGCGTCGGTGGCGTCCACCCCGTATTGCAGCCAGGTGCCGGGCATGAACTGCATCCACCCCAGCGCGCCCGCGCTCGATACCGACAGGTCGGCACCGTAGTCGGTCTCGATTTCGTTGATCCCCGCGAGCACCTGCCAGGGCACGTCGTACTGGAAGGCGGCGGCCTGGTAGACCGGAAGCAGGAAGAGGGGGATGCGGTAGAAGTCGAGTGCCTGCGCCGACACCGTCGAGCCCGTGAGCAACGTCGCCAGCACACCGGCTTCTTCGCCGGCCGTCTGCGGCGCGGGCGCCGACGCCGTTGGGCGTGCCGGCGGGGGGTGTGGTGGGCCCGCTCTTGGCGGCGCCTTCGCCACCCGCTTCATTGGCGCCTCTGCCTCCCGCCGCACCGTCGCCGGAGCCGGTGACGCTCGCGCCGTGGCGCCGGCCCGGCGTGGTTTGCTGGCTGCGCTGCACCACCACGGTCGGGCCCGTCCCTTCGTCGGGCGCCGGTGCGGGCGCGGCGGGCGCCGTCGAGGTGCTCGGCGGCGGGGAGGGAGCGGTGGAGGTGGTGTTGGAGCCCGTCCCGCTGGTTGCGTTCGCTTCACCGGCGCCACTCGCCCCACCGGCGCCACTTGCCCCACCGGCGCCGCTCGCCCCGCTGCTCGAGCTCCCTTCCGGGGTCGGAGCCGGCGCCTGGGGGGTGGTTTCGGTGACGGCGGGAGACTGATCTTCGGTGGTCGTGGTGCCCGTCGGCGCTTCGGCGCCGAGCGCCCCACCCGCGAGCGGCCCGCCGAAGCCGGCGGCGCTGAGGCCACCTCCGGCCAGCATCGAGAGCATGGCGCGTCGCGCCCAGCGGCGCGGGGCGCTCATCCCTCGCTCCCGCGGGCGTTGGTCAGCGGCTGGATGGCTGGTCGTCGGCTGGTCGTCATCTCGCGTGTGCAGGCCGAGGAGGGCCGCAGTCGTCGGACCAACCGCCCTGGCTCAGGTTCATATCGGCAGACAACCACCCCGCGGTAAAGGATTTGTAATCTCCGTTGCACGCAAGGCTACGGAGGGGGCCAAGCATCGCGCGCAGATTCCCCATGGTGGCGGCCAAGGCCGCTGCACTGTACAGCCCCGCAAGGCGGAGCCTCAGTGGCGGGTGAGTCGCGCAACCGCGCAGGATCTGTTGCAGACGCGCTCCGTTCGACGGCTCCCCGGGTTGAAGAGGTTAGGAGGCTTATGCAATGCTCCGCAAACCGCTCATGTCCAAAGTCAGATTTCCAATCGCGCTCGGGGTCCTGTGCGCGTGCCTGATCCTCGCCGCGGCGGCGTGGGCGGCGGAGACGCTGGAAGTGACCGCGAGCTTCTCCCCCGACAAGCTGGGCGCGCCCACCAACGTCCACGGCACCGCGACGATCGGCTCGACGAGCGGCCCGCTGCCATCGCCGATCGCGGAAACGACCGTGATGGGACCGGCGGGTCTCACGGTGGACACCAAGGGCGTGGGCATCTGCAACCCTGTCAAGCTCGAACAGACGCTGGAAACGAGCGTCTGCCCGAAGGACTCCAAAGCCGGCTTCGGTGGCGGCGTGGGCGCGTATGAACTGGCCGGCCAGGTCAACGAAGAGCCGTTCACGCTCAACTTCTACCGCGGGCCCAACGAAGACGGGCACCTCGTGATCCTGGCCTACCTCAACGCCGTGTCGCCGATCTCCGTGCAGCTCGTGCTCAGAGCGCAGGTGGTCAACGAGCCCAAGCCATACGGACTGGGCTTCACATTCAAGGTGCCGCCGATCGAATCCCTCCCCGGCGCCACCAACGCGACGGCGAAGAGCATCTTCATCACGCTGGGAGCACCCAACGCCGCCTACTTCGAGAAGGTCGGAGGCAAGCGCAAGCTGGTGCACGTGAAGGGGATCATCGTCCCCAAAAAGTGCCCCAAGGGCGGCTTCCCCTACAAGACCCAGTTCACCTTCGAGGACGGCACAACCAACGTCTTCAAGGGCACGATTCCCTGCCCGCATAAGTGAGCTGGGGCGATGAGGCCCAATTCCCTGCCCGCACAAGTGAGCTGGGGGCGATGAGGCCCAACCAAGCGAGCAGAACGTGCCTCGCGCTCGCCGCCGGCGCGCTGGTGGTGCTCGTCGGCGCGCTGCCCGCCGCGGGGGACGCGGGATCCGCTCCCCACTTCAACCCGACGCCGCCCCCACCCGAAGCGACGACGGCGACGATCCGGCCGTCGTTCTCACCTGACAAGCTGGGCGCGAAGGCGGCTTTCACGTTCACGGTGCACTTCGCGGGCGGCGAACTCGGCGTGCCCTCGCCGGTGCGCAGAGCGGTGGTGCACTTCCCCGCGGGGCTGACGCTCGACGTGCCCAAGCTCAAGAGCTGCTCGAAGGCGCGGCTGCAGGCGCGCGGCGCACGCGGCTGCCCGGCGCAATCGCAGATCGGCACGGGGCGCGCCCTGGCCGACGTGCACGCGGGCTCCTCGGTGGAAAGCGAGGAAGCCGCGATCTCGGTTTTCGTGGGTCCGCCACAGGGCGCCAACCCGACGATCGAGATCCTCGGTCAGGGCTACTCGCCGCTGGACGAGCGGGTGGTGATCACCGCCACGGCGCTGCTGGACAACCCGCCATACGGCGAAAAGCTCGTGATGTCGGTCCCGGCGATCCCCACGATCCCCCTGGAGCCCAACGCCTCGGCAGTCTCCTTCTCCGTGACGGTCGGCGGGAAGGCCGCCAGGAAGCACCACAACCCCAACACGGTCCTGCTGCCCACCAGCTGCCCCACCGGCGGCTTCCCGTTCGCCGCCGAATTCACCTACGAAAACGGCTTCACCAGCACCAGCGCCGCGACGGTCCCCTGCCCGTAGCGGCCGCCCGCCGCAGCCTGCGGCGGTGGTTCTGTACCCTTAGGCCATGGAAGCGATTCTCTCGATCCTGCAGGTGGTCATCGCGGTGGTGCTGATCTTCCTGGTGCTGATGCACTCCGGGAAGGACGCCGGGCTCTCCGGCGCGTTTGGGGTCGGCACCGGCCAGGGCCCGTTGGGAGGCGGCTCACTCGTGGAGCGCAACCTCAACCGCTGGACTGTCTTCTTCGCGATCCTGTTCGTCGGAAACACGATTATCCTGCTCAAGAAGCCCTGGTAGCGACCCCGCCTGCCCGTTCGGCCCCCCAAGGGGGCTGGGATCCGATGCATCGGCCGACGATGGCTCGGGCTCGAGCTGGTTGAGGATCTCCAGGGCCTCCGCCCGCAGCGTGGCGTTGGTGGCTTCGTAGTCTTCGCGCGAGAGCTTGCCGGTGGCGAGGTCGAGCTCCAGGTCGCGCAGCTCGCGGTACTTGACTTCGCGGGCGAGCTCCAACGATGCCGGCCGGCCGATGCGGCGGCGCAGCGCCCCCGGCGAGGGCGAGAGCGCGAGCAGACCCCCGGCGAAGACGATCAGGCCGCCCAGCCAGATCCACATGATCAGCGGCGAGACGAGCAGGCGGAACTGCGCCGGCGGTGGGTGCTGGAGGTATTCGTGGGCGAGGAGGTCGATCGCGAACAGGCCCTCGTCGGGGCGCGAGAAGGGAATCGTGTGATTGGCGACTTCGATGATGTGCTTCAGCCGCGGGGTTTCGAGTTCGGGCTGGATCGCGCTCCAGATGTCGCGCGTGAGGGAGGCGTCGATGCCGACGCTGCTGACCGCCTGCCCGCCGATCAGGTGTCCCACCGAGCCCTGCGATTCTTCCTGGGATTCGTAGAAGTCCTCGCTGGGGCGCAGCGTGGTGATGTAGCGCCCATCCTTGGTCACCCGCAGCACGGCGCCGACGTTGAGCGTGGACCCCGTGTGGGTGGGGTCGTCATGGGGAGTGAGGGCCGCGGTGGGCCGCACGTAGTGGATCGTGTAGGCGCCCACGCGCGTGGACTGCCCGGGCGAGAAGGCCCGGAGCTGGGAGACGTGCTGGAAGGAGGAGGAGGCAGCGACACCGACGAACAGCACGGCCATCCCCACGTGCACGATGTAGCCGCCGTAGCGCCGGCGGTTGCGGCGGATCAGCGCCAGCAGCGCCACCGGCGGCGCCTCGCCCGAGGCGCCGCGGCGCACGCGCGTGCCGCGCCACAACTCCTGTGCGACGCTGCCGAGCGCGAACGCCGCGCAGCAGAACATCGCGATCGCCGCGGGCTTCTGCGTGATTGATTGCCCGCCCACCCCGATCAGCGCCAGCAGTGTGAGCAGCGCCGCGGCGCACGGCACGGCGAGGTTGCGCAGCACCCCCCGCGGCGTGGCGCGCCGCCAGGCGATCACCGGCCCGATGCCGGACAGCAGCACGAGGATCAGCGCCAGCGGAACGGTGTAGCGGTCGAACCACGGCGGCCCCACGGAGGCGGCCTGGCCGGTGAGCGCTTCGGAGATCTTCGGAAACCAGGTGCCCCAGAAGATCACGAACGCGAGGCCGACGAGCACGAGGTTGTTGAACAGGAAGATCGCCTCGCGCGAGAGCAGCGAGTCCAGGTGGTGGGTGCTGGCCAGGACAGCCCGGCGGGAGACCACCAGGTAGATCGAGCCCGCGATCAGCACCGCGATCAAGACGAGGAATGGGACGCCGAGGGTCGCCCCGCCGAAGGCGTGGATCGAGTCGAGGATCCCGCTGCGCACCATGAAGGTGCCCATGATCGCGAGCGTCCCCGTGGCCAGAGCCAGCGAGACGTTCCACACCTTCAGCATCCCGCGGCGCTCCTGGATCATCAGCGAGTGCAGGAACGCGGTGCCCGTCAGCCAGGGCAGCAGCGAGGCGTTCTCGACCGCGTCCCAGCCCCAGTAGCCCCCCCAACCGAGCTCCGAGAACGACCAGGAGGCACCGAGCAGGATGCCGATGCCAAGGAACAGCCACGCGGCCAGCGCGAAGCGGCGCACCACGGCGATCCACTCCCCATCGATTTGTGAGCGAGGGGCCCGACCGAAGCCGGGAGACACGCGCCTCTGGCGCGAATCCCCGTTTCGGCCAGCCGGCTCGGAGCCGGCTGCGCCACCCTCTTGGCGCCGCGCGATCAGCGCGCCCATTGCGAACGCGAGCGGCACCGTGCAGAGCGTGTACCCCGAGTACAGCATCGGGGGGTGGATCATCATCGTGGGGAAGCGCAGCAGCGGGTCGAGACCGACCCCTTCGGCGGGCACCGGGCTGGTCGTCGTGAACGGGTTGGCGTAGAACACCATCAGCGCCACGAAGAACCCGCCGAAGCCGAGCAGGATCGCGGTCGCGTAGGAGGCGACCTCGCGCAGGCGCCGGCGCGTGAGGAACAGCACGAGGCTGGACCACAGCGAGAGCAGCCACGCCCACAGCAGCAACGAGCCTTCCTGGGAGGACCACAGCGCGGCGAGGCGATAGAGCAGCGGGGTGGTGCGCGAGGAGGTGTCGGCGACGGCGTTGAAGGCGAAGTCGTTGCCCACGAACGCGATCTCGAGCACGACCATCCCGATCGTGAGCAGGCCGGCGAGCGCATACACCGAGCGGCGGCCCGCCTGCGAGAACTCGGCCCGGCCACTGCGCGCCCCGTAGATCGAGACGACGATGCCGTACGCGCACACGATCAGCGCGAGCACCAGACAGACGTGTCCGAGCAGCGCCATCAGGCCCCACTCGCCGGCCGCGCATCGGTGGGCGCTCTTCGGCCCGATCCATCAGCCTGGCCCACCGTTGGGTGCGCGGAGAGGGACACTCAGGCGTTCTGCTTCTCGGAGGGCGGCGCGACCCTGTACTTGGAGGGGCACTTAGTGATCAGCGAGTTCTGTTCCCCGGTGTAGCCGGCGCCCTGCTTCTCCACGGTGACGATGATCTCGCGCCCTTCTTTGAAGGGGTCGGGGACGATCCCGGTGTAGGCGACGGGCACGGCGGGGGCGCCACCCGCGCGGTCGGCGACGCTGAAGTGGAGCACGCCGCCATCGTGATGCACCGAGCCCGCCACGACGGTGCCGGTGAGCTGGTAGCTGCGCCCGGGCTGGGCCTCGCGCAGCAGCTGGGTGGGCGTGAGCGCCGGGCTGGCGGCGTTGAAGCTCGTATAGATCAGCGCACTCGCCAGCAGCACGGCGGCGCTGAGCGCCACGACCAGCCGCACGGTGCGCTTGCGGGCGGGGTTCATCGCGCCCAGTATCTCAAACAGACGCCAGGGATTCGCCGACGGGGGGCGAAACATTCAGGCATGCCGCGGGTCTTATTAGGTGGAGAGCAATGAGAGGAAGCCTCCTACATCCGATCGGCGCGCGGCGTCGAGCACAGCGCATTCGCGGCGAGCACCCCCCCGCCCACGCGCCGGAGCCCCTCGCCCCGCCGCCATCCGACGCTGTCCCACCTCCGCCTGACCCCGCCGCCGACCGCGTACGCGAGTCTGGCGGCCCGACCGACCTGGCCTGTTACGCCTGCCACTGCGGTTACGTCTTCGCGGCCGCCGTTAGCACCACCGTGGAGTGCCCGCACTGCAGCATGCCACAGGCTTGGTAGCTCAGCGAATGTGCATCCCCGAGATCGCCCGCGAGACCACGAGCTGCTGGATCTCGGCGGTGCCCTCGAAGATGTCGTAGATCTTGGCGTCGCGGTGCCAGCGCTCGACTGGGAACTCGCGGGTGTAGCCGTTGCCGCCGAGGATCTGGATCGCGCGCTCGGTGACCCACACGGCCACCTCGCCGGCCTTCCACTTGGACATCGAGCCCTCGGCGTTCTCGAAGGGGACCTGGTTGCGTCCCATCCAGGATGCTCGCCACACGAGCAGGCGGGCGGCGTCGATCTCGAGCTTCATGCGCGCGAGCGTGAACGCGATCGCCTGGTTCTCGATGATCTTCTTGCCGAACTGCTCGCGCTCCTTGGCGTACTCCAATGCGTACTCGTAGGCGGCGCGAGCGATGCCGAGCGCCTGCGAGCCGACCGTGGGGCGGGAGGACTCGAAGGTCTGCATCGCGGCCTGGGAGTTGCCCTTCTTGCCCTCGCGCACGCGGGCGATGCGCTCGTCGAGCTTCTCCTTGCCGCCGAGCACGTAGCCGGCGGGGACGCGGCAGTCGTCGAGGAACACGTCGGCGGTGTGCGAGGCGCGCAGGCCGTGCTTGGAGACCTTCGAGCCCTGCGAGATGCCCTTCGCTTCGCTCATCGGCACGACGAACGCCGCGTGGCCTTTGGAGCCGAGCTCGGGGTCCACGGTCGCGATGACGATGTGCACGTCGGAGATGCCGCCGTTGGTGGCCCACGCCTTCTGGCCGTTGATGATCCACTCATTGGTGGCCTCGTCGAACTTCGCGCGGGTGCGCACGCCCGAGACGTCGGAGCCGGCGTTGGGCTCCGACGCGCAGAACGCGGCGACCTTGATGTCGTCCTCGGTGCCGAAGCAGCGGGGGATCCACTCTCCGATCTGCTCGCCCGACCCCTGGCCGAAGATCGCGGCGACCGCGAGCGCCGTGCCCATGATCGACATGCCGATGCCGGCGTCGCCCCAAAAGAGCTCTTCGTTGACGATCGGCAGCGTCAAACCGGTCGGGTCGGCGAAGAACTGGGCGAGCCCTTCGAAGCCGTACAGGCCAATCTTGGCGGCCTCCTGGATGATCGGCCAGGGCGTCTGCTCCTTCTCGTCCCACTCGTGGGCGGCGGGGCGGATCACGTCAGCGGCGAACCCGTGCACCCAGTCGCGCAGATCCTTCTGGTCCTGGGAGAGCGCCAGCGAGAAGGTCGCCTCCTTGTTGGCCGCGCTGGCGATCGCCTCGACAGCCGCCTCGGCTGCCTCGGTGGTGTCGGCGACAGAAGTGGCTGACATCGAAGGGGGGCTCCTTTTGTTCTTTTTGAGAAGATGGACGGGTCAGGAGCGGCAATCCCGGAAGCCGCTCTGAGTACGCGTGGTGCGGTTGCAGCCACAGCGAAGAGGACCGAAGTCTACCGAAAGAACGTCGCTTTTGGGCCGATTTGGCCCTTCTAGAGCGCACGTCGTCCACCTCCTCGTGGCAAGTGCGCTCAGCGCGTCTGCCAAGCGTCCTCCTGGCGCGTGAGGGCGATCACCTCTTTGGGCAGCTTCCCGGCGGCGACGTCGGCGACCGAGACGCGCTCGAGCACCTTGCGCAAGTTGGCGCGCAGCGCTACCCACACCTGCTGGAGGGACTCCGCGGAGCCGCTGTAGGCGACCTCCTCGGGGCGCTGGCCGCGCACCCCCACGAGCGGGCCTTCGACCGCGCGGATCACATCGGCGAGCGTCACCTCGGCGGCCGGGTGGGCCAGCCAGTAGCCCCCCTCGGGCCCGCGCTGGCTGCGCACGATCCCCGCGGAGCGCAGCTGCGTGAGGATGTTCTCCAGGAACGACAGGGGGATCCCCTGCGCTTGGGCGATCTCGTCGACCTTGCGGGGGGCGTCGGCGGCGCTGCCCGCCAGCTCCACGGTCGCCCGTACGGCATAGTCGGCCTTGGCGGTGACGCGCATGCCCCAGACTCTACGGAATACACCGGTCTCGTCCGTGTGACGCCGCCCAGGAGGCCGAACCTAAACGCGGGCCTCCCGCCACATCGCCCACATCCGCGGACCGCGCGGCAGGCGCAGCTCGGCGGTGACGCGGAAGCCGTGGCGTGCGTAGAAGTCGATGTTGCGCTCCTTGGAGGACTCCAGGTAGGCGCCGACGCCGTCGGCGTCGCACTGCTCGAGCACCGGGGCCAGCACCGCCGAGCCGAGACCCTGCCCCTGCGCGGCGGGGTCGGTGCCGAGCACCGCCAGATACCAGTGCGGCGGGATGAGCGGGTGTTTGCGCTCGAGCCCCAACAGCCCGCGGCCGATCAGCGGGCCGCGAGCAATCAGGCGCGGGTGGAACATGATCCGGGCGAGCGCGAGATCCTGGCGCGGGGTCGTGCGCCAGCGCTTCGGCGGCGCCCACAGCGCGGCGCTCGAGAGCTCGGGCGTACTCCACACCTCACGATCGACCAGCAGATGCCGCATGCGCGCCGTGTGGAAGCGTTCGAGCACTTTGGGGCGCAGGCGGTCCGGAGGGCACGACCACATCGCGACCGGATCGTCGAAGAACGCGCGCGCGAGCATCTGCGCCAGCGCCGGTACCTCCTCGGTGGAGATACGGCGCGGGGCGGTGAGATCGGGACGCGGCGCCGGCGAGAGGCTCATGCACGCAGCATGACAGCGCCGCGCAAGGCGCTCAAGGGCGGTACGCCCGCCGGCCGCGGCAGTGGGGTGAGCGTTCACGTCCCGGCGAGCAACTACAAGGCGGCGACGACCCATTTTGACCTCACGCGCCAGCTCCCTTCGGGGGTGCTTGACACGCACTTCGGCCACCAGGGGTACGTTCCGCTGCCGGGCTCAAAAGAAGTCGAATCGGCGGCGCTCGTGCTCGCGGGCGACGGGAGCGCGATCGTCGCCTTCCAGCCGCACGGCCGAACCCAAGAGCCGAGGCCCTCGCGTATGTTGCTTGAGCGCTTTACCCCGAACGGCAAGCTTGACCTGGCCTTCGGCCGCGACGGTGTTGCGCGCTCGCCAATTCCGACACTTTATGGCGGCGGCACACTCGCGATGGCACCCGACGGGAACATCCTGCTCCTGCTCGCCCCCGGTGAGCAACGCCCCAACCGGAGTGCTGGGGAACTGGCGCTCACCGAGTACACCCCCACCGGGCACCTGAACCGCCGCTTCGGCACGGGCGGGATCGCCCGCTCGCAGCTCCCCGGCGAACGTGTCCCCCGCTACACCGGCGTGGACCCGAGGGCGATCATTTTCGACGGCGCAGGCGACGCGATCGTCGTCGGCGAACACAGTGTCAGGACCGTGGATACGCCCGCAGGCGAAGGGTTCATCGCCCGCTACACCCCACACGGGCGCGACTGCGCCTTCGGCAGCGAAGGCGTGCTGGTCGACAGAAACTTCGGGGCGATCGACGCAGCCGCAGTGCAGCCCGACGGGCGGATCGTGACTGCGGGCTGGGGATCGGGCCGCTTCCTCGCAGCACGCTTCCTGGGAGGACCGGCGCACACCTGCCGGGGCGAAGGGAAGCACTGACAGACCGCCGCCGGGGCATCAGCGCCGCTGGCAACCACTCGCTGCGCGCCAGGTCATAGATTTCGGTGTCTGAGGGTGGCCTCTGTTGCGACTATCGGCGACATCATCGCCCGAGCCGTCGGCGACCAGCATCCGCCCCATCTGCTAGCCGCATATTGATCGGACCCTCGCCGATTGCTCGCATCGGCGTAGCGGCAACACTCTTGTCGGGCTCAACGAGCCGACACTGTAATCTCGCGGGTGGCAGTTAGTGCGGCGGCCCGGTACGGCAGCTCCCCTACAAGTGGGACGTGCGCGTACCGGGCCGCTCCCGAGGTCGCGTGGGCTCGCCGAGCCCAAAGCCCCGAAGGGAGGCACGAGGCCTTCGCCCCGGTCCACCGAGCCCCGCGCCGCCCCGCTCGCCCCGGCCGAAGACCGGGCCTAACTCGCCGTTCCCGTCGGTGGCACTTCGCGTCGCCGTGGGCACGAGACCCGTGCCCACGCGGCTGGGTGGCGGCGTGGTCCTAGGCGTGGCTCAGCTCTCTGCACCCGGGTCATCCGACAGGTCACAGTCATCCTTATCGCACGTTTCGAGCTCCACGCCAAACATGGCTCCCATGTCCGCGATAGCCTTCAACTGATCAGCGGAGATTTCCACACCCATATGACCATCAGAGCTTTCCGCATCAAGGGAAAAGCGTACCGGAACCCACTTGCGGCCTTTGACCGGCTGGAAGTCGTCCGATCGAGCCCGCTGGACAAACGCGTATAGCGCGTGCGACGCCGGACTCAGGCGGCTGAGCAAATCCTCGAGGTGAGCTTGCGGGCTGGCTGAACGGTCTATGTGCGACTCGAACGCAAGTACGCTGTGGGGATGCACGTTGCCCGGTTGCCTCCCCCGGGGAGTTCCCTTCTGCCGCGATTGGTCCGGCGGGAAGGGAACGAGTTGTTCGAGTTCTTGTACGGATAGAATGCGACTATAGACATTGAGTGTCGCAAGCGACCGCCTTTCAACCTTGTTATCCATTAGCCTCGTCGATTATGTTACCAATAATCTCGCCGGTTTCTTCATCGTAGACGTTCCCCTCCGAATCGATCTTGGTGTTAGCATTGTTCGGCACGGAGGCGGCCTTCTTTAGTTTGTGCAACGCGTTGCTTAGTGAGCCTTTCGACAGGCCGGTCTCTTTCTCAAGTAGTCCGATGGATTATCTTCCGCGTAGGCATAGGGCTCCCGCGTGGTCATCACGGCCGGATCTCTTGTGAGGAACTGCGCCGTCTTGGGATCGTAGACGCGCGCCTGAAGGTAGATCAGCCCGGTATCGGCGCTGGTGTACTGGCCGTCATAGCCAAGCGGAGTTGTCGCGGTACCGGTGGTGCCGATGGTGTTGCCATAGGCATCGTAGGTGAACGTCGCTTCGGTTTTCCCGGTCGAGCCGGTCAAGAGCCGTGTGCTACTCAGTTGATCGTGGTGCAGATAAAGCACGGTTCCGCTGCTGTTGTTGACCTGCTCGATTGGAAGGTTGTTTGGCCCATAGATGTAGCTGTTTGTTCCGTCGCTGAGAAGGAATGGGGTGCTTTCGCCTGGCCGGTGCAGCTTGCCTCCGGACTGGTCGAGGTCTTCGTGCCAGGCGGCGATGTGCACGCCGCGCGCATCGGCCCAGCGCTGAATGCTCTCCCGCTGGACCTTCGGGCTGATGAACGAGTCGCCTCCACGGCCGCGCGTCTAGGAAACGCGGATATAGCCGTCGAGTTCAATGTGCGCGCTCATGTCTCTCCTTCCGACGAATGACGGTGCTATCGACGGTCGATAAACAACACCGGTATTTCGCCGTGCACAAGAAACCGAAGCGTGCCGGTTCCCCGACAGCCGGTTCGAGATTGAAACGGCATGGTGAAGGGGATCACCACAGGTTCTTCACCCAAAAGAGCCAAGGCGACGGTCACTTTGGCTACTCGGCGACCGCCGAACTGTCAAGCCCCCACCTGCAAACTCGTGCTGAGCGTGAGGTCAAGCACCAGCCTTGCCCAGCGCCGGGCGCGGCCCTCGCCTACGCGGGCAGCAACTCCAGCGCGTCCACGTGCCTGGGGCGCATGACCGAGAAGTGGCGGTGGTCGAGCGTCGCCAGCTTTGGCTCCCGCAGGCGCTCGACCACCGCGAGCACGGCGGCGTCGACGAAACCGACGCGCAGGTCGGCGTAGGTGCGGAGCAACTCTTCGATCCGCTCGTAGTCTCTCTCGATGAGATCCTCGACCTTGAGGGCGCCTGTTCGAATCTGGCCCAGAATTGCAGGAAAGCTCTCTTGACCGAATTCCCGGGAAACCATGTAATCGAGCTCGACAAGCACAGGCGCCGGGACGATCTTTGATCCCCCAGCAGTGCTCAGGAGGTGAGCGCAGGCGGAGTGCTGCGCGTCCTTTGCGTCTATCGCAGCCAGCAGCGGACCTGTGTCTATGACTAGCGAAATGGCTCGGGCTCGTACTCGTCTTCGCTGGCCCGGCGCGACAGGTCTCCATGCTTGGAGGCAAAGGCACCGATCAGCGAAAACGGGGGCGGCTGGGGCTCATCTCCCAGATCATGCTCCATCGCCTCACGTACGACCTGCGCAACCGAGACCCCGCGCTGAGCGGCCCGGCGCTTGGCTCGTTCGACGAGCTCCGGCTCAGCCTGGATCATCAGCCTCTGCATCATCATGCAGCATGATAGCACGGCGCGCTCAGCGCACGGTGGCCGCGGCCTGGCGGCTGATTGTCCGCTCGACGTCGCGGCCCTTAGGGGTGAGCCGCCAGGCGTTCGGCTCACCGCGGGCGTGGCCCTCCCCGACGTTCGCGATCAACCCGAGGCGCTCCAAGCGCACCAGGAGCTTGGAGATCTGGCCCTGGTCGGCGACACCGGCCGCGTCGGATATCTCGCGGTTGCTGGGGTTGAGTCCCCGCCCCTCCAGCGTAGCGATCGCGACGAGCACTCTGACCGTGCGGTAGGTGAGGCGCATCTCGAGGTCCCTGAGCGGGTCAGCGACGGGCGCGGCCGCTGGTTTGCGCTTTGGCGCACGCCGCGCGGCCTCGCGCTCGGCGACCGTTCGGCCCCGGTAGGGCAGCACAATCAGCCCCATCAACGGGCCGAGCAGGCCGACCATCGACCGCAGCTCGGGCTCTGTGAGACGCGCGTGCAGAACCGCCAGCACCGCACCGACGATCCCCTCCGCCGTAAACCGCTTCAACCCCGGTGTCGCGCGTGGCTCGCGCCGCCCCTTGTCGACCGCGTCGATCAGGACCCCAACCACTCGCGTGCGGCGCTCCAGCGCCACCGGGCCCGCGCCGAGCGCGTCAACGATCGCGAGGCGACCCAGACCCGGCTCGTCGTCGAGGAACTCCAGCAGCGCGCGCACACCGCCCCGCACCTGCTCCAACCAGTCCTCGCCCTCCTCGAACGCCGGTACCACGCGCACCGCTGCGTGCTCCACCGCCCGATCGAACGCCGCGAGAAAGCAGTCCTCACGGTCGCTGAAGAGCTCGTAGAACGTCCTGCGCGAGACACCCGAGCGCGCGACCACGTGCGCGACCGTGGAGCGCGCGACACCCCGCTCGGCGACGACCTCGACCATCCCGGTGATGATCCGCGCTCGCTGCAGGCTCACCACATCACCGCGGCCGTTGACAATCCCGGCCGCGGCGAGGACGGGCGCCGCATGAGCCCGTGCCGGCATTACATCACCCTGGCCTCGGGGAGGTTGACGGACAGCATGGGCCTCACCGCCCCTTCGCCCTCTGGGTGTGCTTGCGCTTGCTGGCGTGCTTGCGCTTGTGGCTCGCTTTCTTGCTCTTCGGGCAGCCGGTGACCGAGATCTTCGTTTCCTGGTTGATTTTCAGCCCGTTCTGCCCGAGGAATTCGGTCGGCATGACCAGCGTCCCCTTGCAGAGATTCCCGTTCGCCGTCAACGCCGGGTATTCCCGCTCCGGGAGCTCCAGTTCGAAGTTCGAGAACGGCACATCCGGCACCGTCCCAAACGTCGCCGTCGTGATCCCCGCTTTACTGATGAACGTTTCGCCGTGCACCTGGACGGTCACACCGTCCTCGCCGGTCAGGACGATGATCAGTTCCGGGTACTTCGCGCCACCGTGGGAGACGAAGTACGCCGGACCCGTCAACGGGCCTTCCAGCACCGGCGTCTCGACCTTCGCTTCGCCGACACGCGAGGCGACCGGACAGCTGCTCGGGTTTTCCGCGAACACCTTTTCCGTGCACGCCTTCTGCAACGTTTTCAACGGCGACGGCAACTGTTTCGGCAGCGACACCTTGACCTTCGAGACGTTCGCTTTCGTGCCCTGCGCCCCCGCCGGGAGCGTCAAGCTGACGTGCAGGCTCGCGCCCTCGACCCTTGAGGTCTTCGCGCTCGTCGACACCGCGAATTCCGGTTTGAACGAGAGCGCCGCACAGTTCGTCACCTGGAACGGCGTGGAGACATCAGCGGTCGCGCCTTCGCTGCTCCCCAGCACCCCGGTCAGCTTCATCGGTTCGCAGCTGGTCGGGTTGAACACGAACCCCGGACGGTTCACCAGCACGTTGATGTGCTGCAACTGCAACGGGATCCCATCCAGCATCGTCGGGAACGCATCGCTCACCACCGTCAAATGCGCATCCGTCGGATCCACATCAACCTTCGAACGGACCACCTCCGTCCCCAGGTTGAACGGGCCGGCGACCGCGGGAACCACCACGTCCACGCCGAACGGGTCGCCCTCGTACGGGCCGGTGATATATGCCTTGCCGGTTTCCACCGGGTAGGGGTCCCCACCGAGACCGGCACTGACGGTCACCGTCCCGATCTGGCTTTCCGCCGGGCACTGGCCCGTCGCGGCCTGCGGTTCCTCACACAGCTTCACGCCGCGCAGAGCCGAGGAGACCCCCGGAGGGAACACCACCGAGAGTTTCCCCAGCGGCTGGTCGGCATCCGGGCGGCTCAACGTCATCGTCAACGGCGTGTACCCGCCAGCCTGGACGCTGGTCGTGCCCGCATTGAACCCCGGCTGGAACGGCCGCGGGCTCTGGCACGACGCGCCGTTCGGACCACTCGTGATTTCGAACGTGCTGCTGGACTTCGATCGTTCATTGCCCGACCACGGCGCGATCGACGCCGTACTCGAGTACGACCCGCACGACGGCGGGGTGCTCAACGGCGCGCGGGACCCGCCGAAGAAGTGCAGCCTGGCTTCTTCGAAGGGGACCTGTGGGTTGTTCGGGAAGACCGTCACGATCTGCCCCGTGCTTTCGTTGAGCTTGATTTCCCCGGCGAGCTTGACCTTGACGCCCGCCACAGGCGCTTCGGCGTAGATGTACAGCGCGATCAGGCTCCCGAACGGGTTCGCGTCCTGCGCCGCGAGGTACACCGCGCCCTCGAGAGGTTCCGGTAGCAGCGGCGTCTTGATTTCCGCGGTCCCGACCTTCGACGCATCCGGGCACCCAACCGGCCCCGGCGTGAACAAGTTCGTGCCCGCTTCCACACCGGTGAACCCGGCCTGTTCATCCGAGCAAGCCAGCAGCCCATCCGACGCCGCCGGGCTGATCTGCACCCCTTCCGGGAGCGTCACGGTCGTGTCCTTCACCGCGGCCTCCGAGAGACCACCCCCGTTCAGCGTCGCATCCTGCGGTATATGGATCCCGACCGTCAACCCCGTCGGCGTACTCGCCTGCTGCCCATCCGGCGTGACACTAATCGACGAACTGAACGGCAACCGGTCACAACCATCCATCGCGGGCAACGCCTGTGTGCTCGACAACGACTGCCGCGCATCGGGTTCAAGCCACGAGTCCGCTTCCACCGAGGTCTGCAACGGACCCGTGCACGCCGTCGGCAACGACAGCAACGACGGCGGATGACTCTCTTCCGCAAACACAGGACAGTCGCCAGGGTATTCCTTGCCTGCTTTGGAGAATTCAAGCGCGCCACCGATACATTTCCTGCCGCGTGAGCGGTTGTGACGCGCGTCGCCGGGGACCCCCCACAAGGTCACTTCGCTGCCGAGGAATTCCGCTGCCTGGTCGACATTCACCACACTTACCGTGACGCCATAGTCACCCCCGGTACGCACCGCGGTCGTCAGCAGCACCGGCACTTCCTCGAACACAAAGCCGAAGCGCGCGGGTTCACCGACAGCCGGTTCAAGATTATAGACAGGCCCCACGAAGGGGAAGGGCCTGGAAAACGCCCCCAGTATGTCCACTCTGACGTCCGCCCTGGAGACCCCAACCACGGTCTGCGCCGAACACGTCGGCGCAGGTTCTGCGAGGAAATCCACCAGCGGGCACTGCGCGAACGGTGTCGGGTTACCGATCAGACCGGGCGGCAGCTTGAAATGCAGATCCTTGACCAACCCCGCCGGCTTGCCTTCCAACGTTTCGTTGAGCGACAACGTCGTCGTCAGCTGAAACGGATGCGAACCAGCCTGCGTATCGACACCCCCACCCGATTCTTCAGGACTCATTTCATACAACGCCGCACCAAACGGCACCGGCCCCTCGGACACCACGAGCTTCTGCTTAGCCGTCGCGGCGGGAGCACCGCCACCGACGATACCGGCAACGTTTTCTTCACCCGATTTGGCTGCCTGCGCTCCTGCTTCCTTCAGACGCACAGCGATACGCATCTGAAGCTGCTGATACGGCGCCACCGACCGCGGGTAGCCATAGGCTAACGAGGGCAGTTCGATCGAGGGGGCCGTCCCCGTGAACGAGCAACTCACCGACCCCAACACGCATTCAAGCTCGTACGGGTGACCGTAGGTTTCCAGACCGTCGTCGACATCTCCTTCGATCCCGACCGCTTCCAACCCCGGGGGAAGCTTATCCGTGAGCGTGACCGGCTCCTCTTCGAATGCTTCCGCGCCCGGTTCCCCGGCTTCCGTGCAACCCGAGTCCTTGAACTTCCCGCCGGACCCCACCCCGACACACGGGTCCGCATACGAGTTACCGACATTCGCGGCAGTCACCACGATATACCCAGCCGGCCGCCCCACCACGACCACCGCGACACTCACTGGCACCGCACTGTATTCCGTGCTCAACGGCGCCACCGACTGGTCCGTCAACGCACCCGTGAACGTCACAACGTACGGTTCGACCCCAACCATCGCCCCAACACCACCCACGACTTCGACATCGCCCGACCCGAGCGCCCCTTCGAGGCTCGCCTGAACCACACTCGCTTCTGCCCCCACCGGGAATTCCGCAACACGGACTTCTTCCCCCTCCGTCCTGGGAACCACGTACAACAGGGTGACCCCTTCGCCAGGGGACCCGCTGACCGTAACATCCTGAACCGTGTCCTTCGCCTGACCCGGCTGCAGATACGTCGGACGCGTACGAGACGTCAAATGCCACCACGCGGCTGGCGTTTCGCCGGAGGCCGAGGCTGTACCGAACACGAGCGCCGCGAGCAGCACGGCGGGCAGAAAGAGCAGAGCGGGGAGCTTGGTTGAAATACGCATGGCTAGTTGCTCCCCTTACGATGAGTGGACTTTTTCGCCTTCTTCCTACTCTTCCCTTTGACGCATTGACCCTTCTTGCCTTTCACAAAGCCCCTCCTGCACCGCACCGTCTTCTTCGTAACCTTCTTCGGCGACGGCGAGGAAGCTGCGGGGGTGAGGTTCCCAGAACCGCTGAACGTCGCGCTCGACGGGAGACCATAGATCGACGGCTGAGGAGTCGGAGATGGTTTGCACGACGCTTCGGTGCTGCACGCGGGCGACGCTGCCGCCGATGGCGGGATACAGGGAGACGCGCCCCTGCATTCGTGCGCGTCGTACACATCGGCAGCGTCGTCGAAATCCTGCGGGGCCAGCCTCGACTCCGTGCGGAAGAACACGTCCCCCCCTGATTCCGAGGCATCCATGAACGACGATTCTTCACTGGAGGCGCCCGAGGAGACCAGCGCGACGCAACCCGCGCCTTCTTCGCCTTGTCGGCCTTCGACTTCAAAGGCGTGCGCGGGCTTGAAGACATCGCTGCCGCTTGCGCTCGACGACGAGCAGGCGTGTTCTCCTGTGGGCACCCCTTCGGGCTCATACTCATACACATCCCGGACGCCGTTCACATCCTGTGGCACCAGGGCATCGCTGCTTTCGAAGAACAGGCGGCCACTATCAGAGAGGTAACGCGGCTGATAGCGAGTTCCGTAGTACCCATAGAAGTGCTCCCAGCTCGGAACGTCCGCCGCCACCCATAGAGGGATGCCAAGATCCAGTTTTACTCCCATCGGTCGTGATCCTGTGGGATCGCACGACGCACACACCAGCCTGCCGGTATCCGCATCGTACAGATAGACCTCGGCGTCCGGTTCACCGCTGACCGCGTCACGGTTGTCATAGCCCGTGAGGCTATGCGTCGACATGAACGCCAGCCAGCGACCATCGGGCGACACCCGCGACCACAGGTAGGTTTCTTCTGGGTTGATCCAGCCTGCCGAAACCAGGCTCGTCACACCATCGTGATACACATATATGTTACACCCTCCCCTGGTCCCTTCACTGAAGGAAGCGGCTGCGCATGTGCCCGCTTCGCCGGGGACAGCGGGGACAGCACCGGGCGTCAACGCGCCGCCAGCCGCGAAATACACGTACGAGCCGTCATCGCTCGCGCCGAGCACACTGACCACACCCGCTTCTTCGCCCGCGTGCGGATCGACCGTCAGATCAGTCACCTTGCCCGCCAGCGGTTCGCCCTCGCCACTGGTCACTTCGAACACATCGAGGTCCCCACCGGAGATAAAGAAGACCTTCGACGCGTCGCTGCTCGCCGTCATATAGGTGCCTTCACCAATCGTCTCGGTTTCACCGGTCGCGACATCGCTCATTGCTATCTTTCTCACGCCCCCTTCGGTGACGGTGATGACACGTTCGCCATTTTCGGAGATCGCGCGCCTGCCACCCGGTTCTTCACGCTGGGTGACGCCGTACTTCCCACCGGCCAGCTCGTCGTCACCGCCGATAAGTCGCAGGTGCCCACCGTACCACTCATAAAGACCGCTCCCAGGCGTAGAGGTGAGCTGAACCGGAGAATAAAACACGACATGACTCAAATCCGGTGACGCACCCCGAACCAACGGCCCACAATCCGTGTTTTCGCAAAACCCCGGCACTTCCGAGTTATACGCCCCGCCGAACGGCACAAACGGGCTGGCGGTGTCATCGGCGCGCGTCACCAACGGCTGAAAACACGAGCCCTGGCAGCGTTCGCCGACGTTCCCATTCAAATAGTCGGTGCGGAGATATGGGGTCTGTTCGCTCACTTCGGGAGCGTACGGCGAGAACGCGCCCACCGGCTGCACAAGCCCACGCGAGAGATCTTCAGAAAATAAAAGATATTCCTTAGAAAGCAGAGCAGGGCCCCCGCCCTGGGCAGCATGAGGCGGCGCGATCACCTGTGAGCTCCAGCCAGACGAGGAACGCGTCGAGAGCACCGATACTTCACTGTTATAGCCCTGCGGTTCAGCTTCGGTCGGTTGACTCGCCAGATCGACCATCGCGTTCCCCGCGACAGACGCCTGAATGCTCTGATTGCCGAGTTCTTTATAGAAATGAGCCGGGCCTTCGTCCCAGAAATGACCCGGGCCGTAGATCAGGGCGCCCTCCTTCTCCGGCGGCGTCACCATTTCGTACTGACGCCCATCCGGCAACCCGAATTCGCCACCCGCGGTCTGCATGACGAAGGACACCGGCCCACCGGTCACGCCCTCCTGCACCGAATTGCTCGCCACGACGCGAAACTCGTAGGAGGCACCCGGCACCAACCCCAGCTGCACATGCACACTGACCGGGACGCCGATGCCGCCTGCGGGCAGGCCACCACTGCCTTCCGGTTCGAGCACGGGCTTGAACGCCCCACCGGCCGGCGCGTATTCGAACGTGTACGTCGTCGCCCCATCCCCCGGATTGACCAGCGCGTTCAACGTCGCACTGGCGGACGCCACATCGGAGACGAACTCCTCTTCGACCTTCGGCGCTTCCGGGGCGCCCAGCGCCGGCACAGCACCCAGCAGCTGCGCGCCCACCAGCGCGCACAGCGAAACTAGCATCGTCAAGGTCAACCGACGCGCAGCGTTCATAGCACCGTCTCCTCCAGGTGAGAGGGGACGACCCCTCGATTACATGACGACGCCCCCACGGGCGCGAGCGACCGCAGAGCGATGTGCGGGCGAAGGCCGAGCGATCGCGGGGTGCGGCCGCGAAGGTCAGACAGCGGGTCTATGACACCCGTGCGCGAAGCACACGCGAAACCCTTGGGATCCGCACCCCCCGCGGGGGTACCCACGATGCGGCGCGATAGCCCGACCCGTCCCCTTCCCCCCTTGGGGGGGTTCCGGGTGGCCCGCGATAGCGGGACGCAGGGGGGTTCCGGGGCTAGGCCGCTAGCCGAAGAGAGAGAGAGAGAGAGAGAGATGCGACAGCGCCAAGCTGGCGCATCTAGCATCAGCCCTCAGACGAGGCGTATGCACTTCCGACACGTATGCCCCTCTCGAACTCACGCGAAAACCAACTCCCTCACCGAAATGACCCGGTCCCTCTCCCAAGAATCCCCAAATGCGCTTGAAAGCCGGCCAACGAGGCCAAGGCCCAAACCCGATCCTATGTATGCCAGCGACCCCGCAGGGACGCCAAGACAAGACCACTGTACTCGGCGACCGCCGAACTGTCAAGCCCCCATCTGCAAACTGGCGGTGAGCGTGAGGTCAAGGCCCACCGACGGGCGTCGTCACGCTCGGCGCGGACGCCACGGCCCCCACGCGCCGCTGCGCCCCTCGCGCGGCCCGAGCCTCAGCCGGTGGCGGCGGCCTTGCTCTCGTACCACTCGTGCAGCGCGCCGATCGCGCCGCCGATCACGCGGTCGAAGAAGGTCTCGCGGTCGTTCTCGTGCGGGAGCGGCTCGGCAGGGACATCGACCTCGAGGAACTCGCACAGCGGCTCCCACCCTTCGCCCACGTGCCAGGCGAGCAGCCGCTCCGGCGGAACCGTGCGCTTGACCTCCTCGTTGTGGCGCTCGAACTGCTCGATCAGCTGCGCCGGCTCGGCCCAACCATCCGCGAACGTGCCTTCGGGCCCCCAGAACATCCGCTCGACGAGATCGAGGTAGCGCCGCCAGCGGGGGTCGATCTCGCCCCGCGCGCTGGCCAAGAGGCGCATCAGCTCCTCGCCGTGGCTCAGGCCCACGATCGTTTCGCGGAAGGAGGGCTCCCACGACTCGGGCTTGCGGGTGCTGAGCAGCACCTTGGCGTCGGGGTAGACGTCGATCAGCTCCCTGTAGAAGTAGCCGCCGGGCCAGTCCGCGGTCGCCTCGTAGCCGCCGAAGACCTCATCCCACGGACCCTCGCCGTCCAACGCGCGGTTCCACAGCTCGACCTGGTCGAGGTCGGCGAGCACGTTGACCCAGTGGTAGCACGGGGCCAGGCCGAGCTGCTCGAGCGCCAGTTTCTGCGTGAGGGTGCCCGTCCGGGGCAGGCCCGCTCCGATCAGCTTCATATACTCATCCGCTCCTTGTGTGGAAGGTCCCGTCGGCGTCGTCGGTCGGCTGCATCATGGCGTGCACAGCGCAACTGCCGCATGGCACGCCGGTTCTCACGATATTCTGTTGTCGTGTTGTGATTCCCAACGCGGCCTAACACAACACTAACGTCCACGCCCCCCCAAGCCACGGCAAACACTTGAGCGCCATCGACACCAGCACCCTACGCCCAGCGGCGGTCGCACGCGCCGCGGACGAGCCTGCCGCGACGGGCGAGACGGGCAGGGCGGGCGAGCTGCCAGTCACAACCGGCCCGCGGATCGCCGGGCTCACGGTCTCCGACGGCGAGCACGTCCTCTCCCAGGATCAGGTGCTCGACCGGCTGGGCCTGCGGGGGGACGAGTTCGCCGAGCGCATCTTCGCCCACAGCGGCGTCAAGCAGCGCCACCTCGAGCTGGACGACGACTTCCTCGCGCTCACGCTGCAGGGGCGTACCCCGCAGGTCGAGGAGGGCTTGATGCGCCACTCGATTCGCGCCGTGGACGCCCTCGGGCTCGACCCCGCGAAGATCGGCACCGTCCTCAGCGCGAGCCTCTATTCGCTCGGTCTGCCGACGATCGCCCACCGGCTGGTGGACCACTACGAGATGGACCCCACGACCGACAAGTACCACATCACCGGGGTGGCGTGCGCGAGCGCGGTGCCGCTGATGCGGATGGCCGCGGGGACGCTGCACCAGCACCCCGGGCGCGACTGCCTGATCGTGGGTGCGGAGAGCATGAGCAGCATCCTCACGCGCGCCACCGGCGAGGACCCCCGGGCCAAGACGGTCGGCTCGGCGCTGTTCGGCGACGGCTGCGCCGCCGCGGTGCTGTCCGCCGACCCCGGCGCGAGCGGGCCACAGATTCTCGCCACCCAGGTCCACCAGATCGGCGGCACGCTCGACGCCGTCAGCCTCGCGTTATCCGAGCAGGACACCTACCTGCACCTCGTGCGCGAGCTGCCCGACCTCGCCGGGGCGGGACTGCCCGGCGTGGCCGAGAAATTCCTGCGCCAGCACGGCGTGCAGCACGCCGAAATCGACCACTGGATGGTGCATCCGGGCGGGCGGCGGATCATCGAGAACGTCCAGCGCGCCCTTGAGCTCTCCAACGAGCAGACCGCGACGAGCTGGGATGCGCTCGCCAACCACGGCAACGTGGGCACCCCCTCGATCTTCTATGTGCTCGCAGACACGATCGAGCGCTACCGCCCCCAGCCGGGCGAGCGCGGCCTCGCGGTGACGATCGGCCCCGGCGTGACCGTCGGGCTGATGCTGCTGCAGTGGTGAGCCTCACAGCCGTGGAGGCGCCCCCGTGGCCCGCCTTGCCGCCCGCAGCTTGAGTGGCCTGCCGGAGGTGCGCGCCGGGGACGACTTGGCCGCGCTGATCGTAGACGCGCTCGACCCAGAGCAGCCGCTGCGCGACGGCGAGATCGTGGCGATCGCGCACAAGGTCGTCTCCAAGGCCGAGGGCGCGGTCCTCGCCCTCGCCGGAGTCGTGCCATCCCCGCGGGCACACGAGATCGCCCGCGAACAGGGCAGGGACCCGCGCGCGGTGCAGGTCGTGCTCGATCAATCCCGTGAGGTCCTGCGGGCGGCCAACAATGTGTTGATCTGCCGCACCCACCACGGCTTCGTCTGCGCGAACGCCGGCGTCGACACCTCCAACGCCACCGATCGCGACACGTTGATCGTGCTGCCCCGCGATCCCGACGCCTCCGCTCGAGACCTGCGCGCACGCCTACGCGAGCTGACCGGAGCGCGAGTCGCGGTGCTGATCACCGACAGCTTCGGCCGCGCCTGGCGCCACGGGCAGTGCGATACAGCCATCGGCTGCGCCGGTCTGCAGCCGCTCGACGACTGGCGCGGGCGCACCGACAGCGTCGGCCTCGAGCTGCAGGCCACTTGGCTGGCCGTCGCCGACGCGATCGCCGCCACCGCCGACCTTGCGCGCGCCAAGGACTCGCGCGAGCCCGTGGTGATCCTCGGCGGGCTGGAGCGTTTCGTCACCGAGGAGGACGGCCCCGGCGCGGTTGCACTGCTGCGCCCGCTCGACGAGGACCTCTTCCGTTAGCGTCGCTTTCGGACCCCAACCCTTCATTTTGTGAAGTGGTAAGGGCGTTTGGGGAACACATATCCCACCCCCCTCCCCCCAATCCCCACCAATCAGACCGCGACTGGCAGGTCGTAGCGTCGCCGGATGTCGTACAGCGTCGTGCGCTCCGCGGCAGGGCGTCCGGCCTCGTGCGCGGCAGCGATCAGCTGCTCGGGCTCCAGGCGCGTGCCGTGGTAGGAGCCCGCGAGGCGAGAGATCGACTCCTCCATCAGCGTCCCGCCCAGGTCGTTGACGCCCCAGCGCAGCGACTCCGTGGCGGCATCCAGGCCCATCTTCACCCACGACGCCTGCACGCTGCGCACACTGCGACCCAAAGCGAGGCGGAACACGGCGGTGTGCTTGAGGTTCTCCTCGCGCGAGATCTCCTCGACGCCGTGGGTGCGGCCGAGCAGCGTCTGGAAGGGGATGAACGAGAGCGGCACGAACTCGGTGATCCCGCCCGTGCGCTCCTGCAGCTCCCGCACGACGCGCATGTGCTCGGCCAGCTCCCACGGCTCCTCGATGTGCCCGAACATCACCGTCGCCGTGGAGCGCAGCCCGGCCGCGTGCGAGGCTTCGATGATCTGCACCCAGCGCGCCACCGGCAGCTTGTTGGGGCTGATCCGTTCGCGCACCCCGTCGTGCAGCACCTCCGCCGCGGTGCCCGGCGTCGAGCCGAGGCCGGCGTCGCGCAGGCGTGCGAACACCTCCGCCGGAGACTCCCCCGAGATGTCGCACATGTGCGCGATCTCCATCGGGGAGTACGCGTGCAGGTGGATGTCGCACCCCTCCGCGGCCGCGGTGCGCTTGGCGAAGCGCAGCCAGCCGAGGTAGTCCTCGAGGCTCCAGTCGGGGTGGATGCCCGACTGGATGCACAGCTCGGTGGCGCCGAACTCCACCGCCTCGCGCACCCGACGCGCGAACTCCTGCTCGTCGTGCTCGTACGCATCGGGAGAGCGCCTGCCCTGGCCGAAGCCGCAGAAGGCGCATCCGACCGTGCAGACGTTCGAGACGTTGATGTTGCGGTTGACGACGAACGTGACGGTGTCCCCCGCGAGCTCCGCGCGCAGCTCGTCGGCGGCGGCGCGCAGCTCCTCGATCGCGTCGGGCCGCGTCTCGGCGAACATCGCCGTCAGCTCCTCCGCGCTCAGCGCAAGGCCGTCGCGGCCGCGCTCGGTCGCGACGGTGACCAGACCCGGGCGGATCGGCGGGGCGCCGCTCGCGGCGGGGTCGGTGCGGCCCGACCCCCGCCGCGGGATGAAGCTCCAGTACTTGACCTTGATCGTGTCTATCACGCCCCGGGAGATCCACTCCGGGTCGATGTAGCGCGAGTAGACGCACAGCCGCTCGGTCAGCGCCACGCCGTCCCGCTGCAGCTCCTTGCGCACCTGGTGAGGAGAGGGGAAGGGGTGCTCCGGGGAGATGTGGTCGCCGTTGGCCGACAGCCCGCCGAGGTCGGTCGCGCCCGCGGCCACCAGCTCCGGCCACCAGTCCGCGAGGTTCGGGGGAACCTGGATGCCGACGTCCGGCATCAGCCGGCGGGTCTGCGCGATCAGCCGCTTCATGTCCTCGATGCTCACCGGACACGCCCACTCGGGAAGCGGCAGCCGCGGATGCAGGCGCGGGGGGTCGGGGTCGCGGTGCGACGAATCGGACCCCTCCTCCACCGTGCTGCCGGGGCCCTCGTCCACGCCTGTGCGCCAGTACAGGCGCGCGGCCTCCTCTGCAATCTGCGCCGGCTCCTGGCCGTAGTAGCGCTGGTGGGGGACGAAGTTCTGCAGGATCACCTCCTGGATGTGCCCGTGCTCGGCGTGCACAGCCGCCAGCGCTTCCAGCGACGCGACGCGCTCCTGCTCGCTCTCACCGATCCCCACCAGGATCCCCGACGTGAACGGGATCCGCAGCTCCCCCGCCGCGCGGATCGTCTCCAGGCGCCGGGCCGGGTGCTTGGTCGGCGAGCCCGCGTGCACGGTGGCCATCAACCGCTCGGAGATCGACTCCAGCATCAGCCCCTGCGAGGCCGTCACCTCGCGCAGCCGCCCCAGGTCCTCCTTCGAAAGGACACCGAGGTTGGTGTGCGGCAGGATGCCGCGCTCCAGCGCCCGTTCGCAGGCCCACACGACGTACGCCGTGAAGTCGGCATGCCCATACTCCCCGAGCCGCCGCGCCACCTCGGCGTTGACCTCGGGCCGCTCGCCGGTGAGCACCAGCAGCTCCTTGACCCCGCGCCGCGCGGCGCCATCGACGATCGCGAGCACCTCGTCGGGCGCGTACAAGTGCGCCGTGTGCGTCGCGAACGCGCAGTACTTGCAGTAGCACCGGCACGTGCGCGAGAGCGACAGCGTCAGGTTGCGCGAGTAGGTGACCCTCCGCCGCATACCCCGAGTGTATGTGCTCGCCCATCGGTTCGAGGGGCAGCCACCGATCCATTCGCGGGTAACCGCCGATCCACCCCAGGGGGCAGCGTCGATCCGTCCGACCCGGTTCGTAGCTTTTGCTTCATGTCCGAAGACACCCTCCGTCGCGCCGTTGCCGAGATGGTCGGTGCGTTCACGCTCACGTTCATCGGCGCCGGCGCCGCGGCGGCCTCAGGGGTCGTCGCCGATCCGACGCTGATCGGCGTGGCGATCGCCAACGGCCTGGCGATCGGCGTGATGGTGTGCGCGCTCGGGCACATCTCGGGCGGGCACTTCAACCCGGCGATCACATTCGGCTTCCTGATCACGCGCAAGATCAAGCCCGCGCTCGCCGGCGTCTACTGGGTGGCGCAGTTCGGCGGCGCGGCGCTGGCGGCGCTGTTCGTCAAGCAACTGCTGCCGCGGGCGACCACGGAAGCGGTCAAGCTCGGCGTGCCGGCCCTCGGCCACGGCGTCGACGCGGGCTCCGGCTTCCTGCTCGAGGCGATCCTCACCTTCTTCCTCGCGTTCGTCGTGTTCGGCGCGGCGGTGGACACGCGCGGGCCGTTCAACGCGGTCGCCGGACTGGCGATCGGCCTGACGATCTCGATCGACGTGCTCTTCGGCGGCCCGTTCACCGGCGCCGCGATGAACCCCTCGCGCGCGTTCGGGCCGCAGCTGGTTGGCGACCATTGGGCCAACGGGTGGGTGTGGTACGCAGGGCCGGTCCTCGGAGCGTCGGTCGCGGCGCTTCTCTACGCGTTCCTGTACCTGCGCAAGACGCCGACTCCGACTGCAACTCCGCCGCCGGCCGAGCCCGAGCCAGAGGCCACCTGAGAGGCAGGGCAGCCACGCCCCTGGATGCCCCAGCGCTCTTCGTGATCTGGGCGGGGTTGGTCGGCGAGCAGCGGAGGGTCTCCAAGGGTCGGGGGTACAGCTATCCTCGGCCGTTGTGGCTCAACCCCCGCGCATCTACCTCGCCCGCCACGGCCAGACCGCCTACAACGCCGAGGGCCGCTTCCAGGGCCAGGGCGCGGTGCCGCTCGACGCGACCGGCCGCGGCCAGGCGCGGGAGCTGGCCGAGCAGGCCGCCACGTACGAGTTCGCCGTGCTGTGGTGCAGCCCGCTGCTGCGCGCCCGCGAAACCGCGGACATCGTCGCCCGGCGCATCGGCCTCGAGCCGCTCGAGGATCCCCGCCTGATGGAGACCGACTCGGGGGAGTGGACCGACCGCTCGTTCGCCGATGTGCAGGCCGAGGACCCCGAGGAGTTCGCGCGCTTCGCCGGCGGCGACCCGACCTTCGCGTTCCCCGGCGGCGAGTCGTTCGCCCAGCAGGGCGTGCGCGTGGCGGGGGCCTTCCACGACATCAAGCGCGGCGAGGCACCCGCGCTCGTGGTGTGCCACGGTGGGGTGATCCGGATCGCGCTGTTCCAGCGCACCAAAGACCCGGAGTCGCTCGGCGACCGCGTCCCCAACGCGACGATCGTCCCGCTCGACCCACGCGGATCGCGGCGCCTGCACCACGGCGACGAGGTCGGCGCCCCGATCTGAGGCACGGCGCGGCGCCAGGCCCGGCCGGTTCCCTCGCGCGGCGGGTGGACGGGAGCGCCTACTGCGCGCGCAGGCGGCGGAACTCGTCGCGCGCCGACTGCGGGCGGCCCCACATCTGCGTGACCTCCGCACGGCCCTCCCGCACCTCGCGCACCGCCAGCTCGCCCTCGATGCCGGCGTCGTCGAGCAGGCCCAGCGCACAGTGCACGGCCGGCGCCGCGGCCGCGTGGCCGAAGCGGTGGGCGACCAGCAGGCGCCAGTGCCAGTCGTGCTTGGAGTAGGGGCTGGCGTTGCAAGTCACGAGGTAGACCGCCGCTTCGACGTAGCGCGACTCGTCCGCGACCCGCAGGTCGAGCTCCAGGTCGGTCCAGTCGTCGGGCAGCGAGTCGACGATTTGCTGGAAGGTGTCGGCCAGTGCCATCGCCAAAGAAGCCTACCGGGCGGCTCCTCGTATCCTCAAGTACGTGGCCGCCACCGACACTTTGCAAGCCGAATACGAGGCGCTGACCCAGCGCTGCGGCGTGGTGGACCGCTCCGCGCGCGGCAAGCTCGCGCTGAGCGGCTCCGGCGCAGTGGAGTTCCTCAACGGGCAGGTCACCAATGAGCTCGCCGATCTGCGCCCCGGCGAGGGTCGCTACGCGGCCTTCCTCACCAACAAGGGCAAGATGCTCGGCGACCTGCGGATCCTCGCGGTCGGGGGGGCGGAAGCCGATGGCGGGGGGCCGCCCACCGAACTGCTGCTCGACAGCGAGCGAGTGGCGCTGCAGCCGCTGTTCGACATGATCCGCCGCTACAAGATCGGCTACGAGGTGGAGTTGCACAAGCGCACGCTGGAGTGCGGGCTGCTCTCCCTGATCGGGCCCGATACGCAGGCGCACGTCGCGCGTCTGGTAGGGGCCGAAAAAAATACATTCGACACCGAGACCGAGCACGCCCACACGCAAGCGGAGATCGGCGGCGCACCCGTGCGCCTGATCGCGACCGCCGAGGGCATCGACGTACTGTGCGAGGCCTCAGACTTAGAGACGGTTCGCGCGGCTCTCGTCGGCATCGGCGCGACTCCCGTGAGCGAGACGGCGGCCGAGATCGTGCGCGTCGAGCGCGGCAGGCCCCGCTATGGGGTGGACATCGACGAGAGCACGATCCCCCAGGAGGCGGGCCTGAACGAGCGCGCGGTGAGCTTCACGAAGGGTTGCTACGTCGGCCAGGAGACCGTTGCGCGGCTGTACTACAGAGGCAAGCCCAACCGCCATCTGCGCGGCCTGCGCCTCATGGAGGCAGCCCCACCGGTGGCGCGCGGCGAGGAGCTACGGCTGGGCGAGCGCCCCGTGGGGCACCTGGGGAGTGTGGCCCACTCACCGCGGTTGGGCATCATCGGCCTCGCGCTCGTGCGCCGCGAGGCCGCGCCGGGCGACACGCTTGCCGTCGGCGAGCACGGCGCCACCGCCGAACTGGTCGCGCTGCCCTTCGCGCCCTGACACCGCAGCTGAACCCGCCGAGCATTGGCCGCGGCCCGCGACGGCGCGAACGGCTACGGCCTGACCGCCCCCGCCGACTGGGCGGGCCTCAGGAGGCGCTGGACTGCCCGTCGCCGGGCCGACGCTCATGCAGGTGCTTGCGGACCGCCGCCCTCAAGACCTTCAGCGCGTCGGGGCGCGGCGGGGTGTCGAAGGTGCTGGTGACGTTCGGACCCCGCAGGTTGACTTTCGTGCGCTCCAGTCGCCTGCGCGGATCCTCGAAGGGATTGCGTTCAGTCATCGCCATTGTCTTCGGTCGGAACTCCCGATTCCTGAGTGTAGGCCTGCCACTGCTCATTCAGAAGGTCAACGAGCTGGCTGGCGAGCAGCGGCGAGAAGGAGACGCGCGAGACGACGATCCCCTGCTGCCCCTGGGGGCCGATGCGCAGGAAGTCGAGCGTGAACTCGTGCGGCGTGCGCGCGATCGACGCGGCGTTGGCCCATTTGCCCGCGAACTCCTCCGGGGGCATGATGATGTTGGGGCCCTGCTGCGACTCCTCCGGAGGGTTCTGCTCGTCCACTGGTGCAGCGTAGCGCGGGAGGGCCACTCGGTTGTAGGATTCGTCCGTTCCGTTCCCGACATGCGAGGTCGCGCCCGTGGCAATCGACTTGCAGCAAATCTCCGAGGTGGACGCCGAGCCGGGCGAGCTGCCCAAGACGATGGCCGCGTGGGTGATCCGCGAGGAGCGCCAGGGCGAACCGAAGGACGCCTTCCAGATCGAGGAGATCGAGGTGCCCGAGCCGGGCGCGTTCGAGGTGATCGTGCGCGTGATGGCGGCGGGGGTCAACTACAACAACGTGTGGGCCGCGCTCGGCAAGCCGGTCGGCGTGTGGCGCTACGGCGACCACCCCGAGTTCGGCCACCACATCGGCGGCAGCGACGCGTCGGGCGTCGTGTGGAAGGTCGGCCCCGGCGTCACCCGCTGGAAGCCGGGCGACGAGGTCGTGGTGCACTGCAACCAGGCCTCCTACGAGGACCCAGAGGTCCACGGCCTCGACCCGATGGCCGCGCCCTCGCAGAAGATATGGGGGTACGAGACGACGTGGGGCTCGTTCGCGCAGTTCACCAAAGTGCAGGCCCAGCAGCTGCTCCCCAAGCCGGCCGCGCTCACCTGGGAGGAGGCCGCCTCCTACGGCCTCGTGTACTTCACCGCGTATCGAATGCTGATCACCCGCTGCAACCTGCAGGCCGGCCAGAAGGTGCTGATCTGGGGCGCCGCCGGGGGACTCGGGGTGTTCGCCACCCAGCTGTGCGCCGCCGCGGGCGCGCACTGCGTGGGCGTCGTGTCCTCCGCGGAGAAGGGCGCGCTCGTCAAGCGCCTCGGCGCCGTGGACTTCATCGACCGCGCCGAGTTCACGGGGATGATGCGCAAGGGCGGGGAGTCCCCCGAGGAGGAGAAGGCCCGCTTCGGCGTGTCGCGCGAATTCGCCAAGCGCGTCAAGGGGATCCTCGGCGACGCGCCCGACATCGTCTTCGAGCACGTGGGCCAGGCGACGTTCCCGACCTCGGTGTTCACCGTCAAGACGTTCGGCAAGGTCGTGATCTGCGCCGGCACCACCGGCTTCAACCTCGACTTCGACGTGCGCTACCTGTGGATGAAGCAGAAGGAGATCCTCGGCAGCCATTTCGCCAACGCGTACGAGTGCACGAAGGCCAACGAGTTGATCGACAGCGGCCAGATCCGCCCCGTGCTGTGGCGCACGCTCGGCTTCGAGGGCGTCGCCGAAGCGCACCAGCTGATGCTCGAAAACAAGCACCTCGGGAAGATCTCGATCCTCGTCGGCGCCGACGCCGAGGGACACGGCAGGACGGCCGACGGCCCCGGCGCGATCCATGCCGAGGTGGGCGGATGATGTCCAGCGGGCGGCCCACCACAGAGCCGAAAAGCGCGACTGCAACCGGGAAGGTGGGAGGCTGAGATGGCCGGTCAGGGAAACGGAACCGTTATCGTCCCCTGGTACGCGACCGGCTTTCGCGCCGAGGGCTTCGGCGCCGCGCTGGAGGAGGTCGCGGCGATCGCCCTGCGCTACCGCGCCCTCTCATACGCGGTGTACCGCTCGCGCGATGACCGCTACCGTTACCAGCAGCTGGCGCATTTCGAGCGCTACACCGACTGGGAGCACTACTGGGAAGGCTCGGAGATGATCGACTTCCGCGCCCGCCATTCCTCGTGGTTCCAGGTGCCGGTGCTCTACGGCTGGTGGGACCTCACCGCCGCGGGCGCGCTCTCCGAGGAGACCGAGTGGATCACGCCGGAGCCGCCCGCGCCCGAGGGGAATGGGTCGCCCGCCCGCCCCGGCAACGGCTCGGGCGCCCCGCACGTGCGAGCGGTCTGAGCCTCAGCACTTCTCCAGCGGCGCCATCGTCAGGCCCGCGCCCTTCAGCTGCTCCCAGTAGTGCTCGGCCGGCTCGCGGTGGCCGTTGTAGACCACGGCTTGCCCCGAGTTGTGGATCTGATTGGCGTACTGGTGGCCCTGCTCCAGCGTCACGCCGGGGATGAAGCGCGCCAGCGTGCGGGCGACGTGGTCGAAGGTGTTGTGGTCGTCGTTGCGCACGATCACCCGCCAGGAGCCGTCCATCCCGGTGCCCGGCCCGCCCGTCTTCGGTAGCTCAATGGTCTCGGTCATGGATGTGAAGAATACCCGGCCCCCGCAAGGGGCCGGACGGCGGTTGGACCGCGGTTGGACCGCGGCCTTACAATTGCGGCATGGACAACGACCAGCCCCACCGCCTGCCGGAGCGCGACCGCCCGTGGATGATGCGCACCTACGCGGGGCACTCGACCGCGAAGGCATCCAACGAGCTGTACCGGCGCAACCTCGAGAAGGGCCAGACAGGGCTGTCGGTCGCGTTCGACCTGCCGACGCAGACCGGGTATGACCCCGACGACGAGCTGGCGCGCGGGGAGGTGGGCAAGGTCGGGGTGCCGATCGCCCACCGCGGCGACATGCAGGCGCTGATGGAGGGCATCCCGCTCGGCGAGATGAACACCTCGATGACGATCAACGCGACCGCGGCGTGGCTGCTGGCGCTGTACATCGTCGCCGCCGAGGCCCAGGGCGTCGCCCAGGAGCAGCTGCAGGGCACGACGCAGAACGACATCATCAAGGAGTTCCTGGCGCGCGGCACCTACGCGTTCCCGCCCGCGCCCTCGATGCGACTGATCGCCGACACGATCGCGTACACCGTCGAGCACGTGCCGAAGTGGAACCCGATCAACATCTGCTCCTACCACCTGCAGGAGGCGGGCGCGACCCCGGTGCAGGAGATCGCGTACGCGATGAGCAACGCGATCGCGGTGTTGGATGCCGTGCAGGAGAGGATGGGGATGGGCACCCCGCCCAGGGGGGCGGGTGCTGGGGGGGCTCGCACGGCGACCCCGGCCGCATCGCGCAGGTGTTCGGCCGGATCTCGTTCTTCGTCAACGCGGGCGTGCGCTTCGTCGAGGAGCACGCGAAGCTGCGCGCGATGGGGATCCTGTGGGAGGAGCTGGGCAGGGAGCGCTACGGCGTCACCGACCCGAAGCTGTTGCGGCTGCGCTACGGCGTGCAGGTCAACTCGCTCGGCCTCACCGAGGCACAGCCGGAGAACAACGTGCAGCGGATCGTGTTGGAGGCGCTGGCGGTGACGATCGGCCGCGACGCACGCGCGCGGGCGATCCAGCTGCCGGCGTGGAACGAGGCGCTGGGGCTGCCGCGCCCGTGGGACCAGCAGTGGTCGCTGCGCATCCAGCAGGTGCTGGCGTACGAGACCGACATCCTCGAGTACCCCGACATCTTCGAGGGCTCGACGGTGATGGAGGGGCTGGTGCAGGAGCTGCTGGAGGGCGCCCGCGCGGAGATGGCCGTGGTGGCCGAGCACGGCGGCGCGGTGGAGGCCGTCCCCTACATGAAGGCCGCACTGGTGGACTCCCACCGCGAGCGCCTGCGCCGGATCGAGACGCTGGAGCAGACGGTGGTCGGCCAGAACCGCTTCACCGAGAGCGAGGAGTCGCCGCTGACCGCCGACGCGGAGGGCGGCATCCTCGTGGTGGAGCCCGCGGTGGAGGCCGAGCAGATCGAGGCGGTGCGCCGCTGGCGCTCACAGCGCGACCAGGCGGCCGTGGACACCGCGCTCGCGGAGCTCGCGCGAGCCGCGAGCGAGCGGGCGGGCGCCGCTACAAACCTGATGGAGCCGACGATCGCCGCCGCCCGCGCCGGCGCCACCACGGGCGAGTGGGCGGCGACGCTGCGCGAGGTGTTCGGCAGCTACCGCGCTCCCACCGGCGTCGGCGAGGCGAGCGCCCCCGCCGAGGACCTCGACGCCGCGGGCGCCGGCGGCGGCGAGGCGGCGCGGGAGCTGGCTCGGGTACGCGAGCAGGTCGCCACGCTCGCCGAGCGGCTCGGCCGCCGCCCAAAGATCCTCGTCGGCAAGCCCGGCCTCGACGGCCACTCCAACGGCGCCGAGCAGATCGCGGTGCGCGCGCGCGACGCCGGCATGGACGTGGTGTACGAGGGAATCCGCCTCACCCCCGCGCAAATCGCCGCTTCGGCGCTGCAGGAGGGCGTGCACGTGATCGGCCTCTCGATCCTCTCCGGCTCGCACCGCGAGCTGATCCCCGCAGTGCTCGACGCCCTGCGCGAGGCCGGCGTCAGCGCCCCGGTCGTCGTCGGCGGGATCATCCCCGAGCAGGACGTCGCCGCGCTGAAGCAGGCGGGCGTGGCGGCGGTGTACACGCCGAAGGACTTCGACCTCACGCGCATCGTCGCCGACATCGTGGAGTTGGTGGGCGAGCGCAGCGGCGCCGTCGCAGCGGCGTCGGTGTAGGCGACCCGCCCAAGCCGTGCTCCGCCCTCCTCGCCGGTCAACCCACCACCCTCACCGGCCCATCCACCACCCTCACCGGTCAACCCACCACCCTCACCGGCCCATCCACCACCAAGCGCGTCTCGACCGATGCGATCGGACGGCGCCGCAATGACCGACGGCGCGCAACTCGGGGCACGGCTGCGCGAGCGCGACCTGAGCGCGGCGCCGGCGGCGCTCAACCTGCTGGAGAGCACCACCGCTGCTGACCGCGCGCAGGCAGCCGCGCTGCTGCGCGAAGTCTCCCCCGTGGCGTTGGGGGGCGAGGCACAGGGACACATAATCGGCGTCACCGGTCCCCCGGGGGCAGGGAAGTCGACGCTGCTTTCGGCTCTGCTGCACGAGTGGCGGGGCACCGACGCCCCCGTCCCCTCCCTGACGGCCGCCAATCAGGACGGGCGAGGCCGCACGGTGGCGATGCTGGCGGTGGACCCCTCCTCGCGCCGCTCCGGCGGCTCGCTGCTCGGCGACCGCGCGCGGATCGAGTTCGACCCCGCCGACCGCGGCATCTTCATCCGCTCGACCGCCGCCGGGGAGCGGCTGGGCGGCCTCGCGTGGGGCACCCGCGCGGCGGCGCAGGCGCTGGCGGCAGCCTTCGACGTGGTGGTCGTGGAGACCGTGGGCGTCGGCCAGGCGGAGACCGAGGTGGCGGAGGTCGCCGACACCGTCGCCGTCGTGGTGCAGCCGGGCAGCGGCGACGTGCTGCAGTTCCTGAAGTCGGGGATCATGGAGATCCCGGACGTGCTGGTCGTGACCAAGGCCGACCTCGGTCAGGTGGCCATCAGCGCGCGGCGCGACCTGAGCGCCGCGCTGCGCTCGCTGGGCAGGCGCTCCACCACGGTCGCGGCGGTCTCCTCGCTCCCCCCGCCGACCGGAATCGATGAGCTGCGGGGCCTCCTCGACGAGCGTTGGTCACTCCTCACCGCCGACGCGGGCAGCAAGCTCGCGGCCCGGCGCCTGCGCGCGCGCCGCGCGGGCGCCCTCACCGACTTCGTCGTCGAGCACGGCCAATGCGGGCTGCGAGCGCTCGGCGGGCGCCGCGCGGCAGAGCAGTGGCTGGCCGAACAGGACCCCGCGCTGGACGAGGCGGCGCTCGCGGCGGCGCTGGAAGGCAGATATCGGGCTGATGGCACGCGAAGGCAAGATGTCGGGCTGATGGCACGCGAAGGCAAGATGTCGAGCTGATGGCACGCGATCTGGCAACGATGCTCGGGGCGTTCGTGGCCGCCGCCGCGCTGGCGGGGGCGCTCGGCGCGGTCAACCTCGGCACGGCGTTGGCGTTCGGGCAGATCGGGTTCGCGATCGCACTCGTGTACGTGCTGCTTCGCCGCGGATAGGTGTTATTCATTTTAAGCCCCTACCACCAACTGGACCTGTGGAGTAGCGACAAATTACAGCTGTGAGAGGTCCAGTAGCTGGTAGGTCCCCAAAAATGCAATATGTAGTGTCGCCGGCCAAAGGGCACGCGCGCTCGCTCCAAGCGAGGCGGTTATGCTCCCCGGCGTGGGCACGGGCTGCTTCATCTCGCCGGGCAGGACGATCGAGGGCGCGATCGAGCGCGTGAAGCTCGCCGAGTCGGCTGGCTACGAGTCGGTGTACGTGACGCACATCGCCGGCTGGGAGTCGCTGACAGTGCTCACGGCGTACGCGATGGCCACCAGCAAGATCAGGGTGGGCACGGGCGTGGTGCCGATCTACACGCGAACGCCCGCCACGATGGCGCAGACGGCCGCCACGATCGACGAGATATCCGGCGGGCGCCTGACGCTCGGCCTCGGCGTCTCGCACCGCCCCGTGGTAGAGGGCTGGCACGGCCAGAGCATCGACCGCCCCGCGCGCGAGATGCGCGAATACCTCGCGATCGTACGCGCGATCCTGCGCGGCGAGGACCCTCCGGCGGGCGAGAAGTGGCAGACCGGCTTCCACCTGTTCGGCCTCGACACGCGCCCGCAGCTTCCGATCTACGTCGCCGCCCTCTCCCCCGCGATGCTGCGTCTCGCCGGCGAGGTTGGGGACGGCGTGCTGCTGTGGCTGTGCTGCCCCGACTACATCCGCGACGTGGTGATCCCCGAGGTGACCGCGGGCCGCGAACGGGCCGGCAAGTCGTTGGAGGGCTTCGACGTGGTGCCGGCGGTGCCCACCGCGCTCGTCGAGGACCCCGCAGCGCCCTACGCGGCAATGCGCCGAGACCTGCTCCCCTACTTCGGCCTCCCCTTCTACCGCGCGATGCTCGAGCGCTCCGGCTTCGGCGCGGAGATCGAGGCGTTCGACGCCTCCGGCGGCGACGTCGGGCAGATGCAGGCCGCGATCTCCAAGCGCTTCCTCGATCAGCTCACCGCGGTCGGCGACGAGTCAGCGGTGAGCGCGGGCCTGAACCGCTACCGCGCCGCGGGCGCCACCACGCCGTGCGTGGGGCCGATCCCCGGCACCGATTTCGAGGCCACGCTGCAGGCCGGGATCGCGTAGGGACCAAGGCGTTTCGCCTGGCAAATTCGGCATCCCCGGAACCACATGGAAAGAAGGGGAATCCCTGGAGTTCCACGAGACGCTGCAAAAACTGGACGAAGAAGAAAAGCCATTGGCGATGGTCGACTACTTCCACACGGACGAGTCGGAAAGCGAAAACTACATCCACTACTGGGAATACTGGGCCGCCGCTGCTGGCGGGCAGGCGATCACCGTCGAAGAAAAATCCAAATCGCTCGTCGCGAAGCTGACCGAGATCATCAAAGAAAGCTCGGAAGGCATCCCGCCCTGTCCCCCCGGCGAGGAGCGCACAGCGACGACGCCGTGCAAAGCGAAGCCACCGGAGACTCCCATTGCCAAACCGCCGCCCCCGCCGCCCCCGCCGCCAGTCCCCAATGGCGGCTACACGATCCAGAGCATCGTCTCGAACCCGAACGGAACGGTCACGATCACGTTCGTCCCCGTCCAGTCGGGCACCGGGACGATCGTGGTGACGGTGCCCACGGCGTCGATCTCCAGCACCTCCGCCGCGGCCGCGAAGGCGAAGAAGTGCAAGAAGGGCCAGGTCAAGATCAAGCACAAGTGCCGTCCGTCCACAACCGTGGCCGGAACGACCTCCGCCAGCGGGACGGCCGGGGTGCCGCTGAAGCTCACGGTCAACCTGTCCAGCAAGATCAAGGCGCTGCTGAAGAAAGGCAAGACGGTGCACCTGGTCGCGACCCTGACCTACACATCGTCGCTTGGTGGAACCCCCACCGTGAGCACCTACGACGTGACGGTCAAGGGCAAGCGGCCACACCACCATAAGTAGCGCGGGAATCGCCGCGTAACGCAATCCGCGTACGGCAGACTGCAGGACATGGTCATCCTGCTTGGCTTCGCCCTGCTCGCGGGCGCCGGCACCGCGCTCTCCCCGTGCGTACTGCCCGTGCTGCCCGCGCTGCTCGCCTCCGGGGGGGCGGGCGGGCGGCGCCGGCCCCTGGGGGTGGTGCTGGGGCTGAGCCTGACCTTCGCGATCACGATCGTCGGGATCGCCAAGGTCGCCGACGGCGTCGGCCTCGGCTCGGACCCGCTGCGCGCGGTCGCCGTCGTGGTGCTGCTCGGCGCCGGCGCGGTGCTGCTGATCCCACGCCTCGGCGAGCGCCTGGAGGCCCGCATGTCGCGCCTGGCGGCGTTCGGGCCGCGCTCGCGGGGGGACGGCTTTCGCTCCGGCCTGCTGGTGGGGGCCGCGCTCGGGTTCGTATACACCCCCTGCGCCGGGCCGATCCTCGCGGCGGTGATCTCCGTCGGCGCCGCCACCGGGCGCAGCGTCGCCGTGGGGATCGCCTACACACTCGGCTCCGCGGCGGTGCTGCTCGCGCTGACGCTCGGCGGCCGCACGCTGTTCGAGCGGGTGCGCGCCGCTGGCCGCGGCCCCGCGCTGCAGCGCACGCTCGGGGCGATCATGGTCGCGACGGCGCTGCTGATCATCACCGGGGAGGACGTGCGCTTCGACCAGTACATCGCCCAGCACATCCCCAACGTCAACCTCACCGCAACGCTCGAGAAATCGCACGCCGTCGAAAGCCGCCTGCACGAGATCACCGGGCGCAAGGCGAGCGTCACCGCGAGCGTCGGCACCCCGGTCGCCGCGCACGACGCCAGCCAGGCGACGCTGCTGGCGGACGCGCGGCAGCTGCCGGCGCGCTTCGCCGCGCCCGAATTCAAAGAAACCGAGGATTGGTTCAACACGCCGGGCGACCGGCCGCTGACGCTCGCGGGGCTGCGCGGGCGCGTGGTGCTGGTCGACTTCTGGACCTACACCTGCATCAACTGCATCCGCACGCTCCCCTACCTGAAGGCGTGGTATGCCGCCTACCACAAGGAGGGCCTGACGATCGTCGGCGTCGAGACGCCCGAGTTCGCCTTCGAGCACGAAGCCGCCAACGTGGCGAGCGCGATCTCGACGTTCGGGATCTCCTATCCGGTGGTGCAGGACAACGAATACGGCACGTGGGACGCCTACAACAACGAGTACTGGCCGGCCGACTACCTGATCGACGCGCACGGCCAGGTGCGCTACGTGTCCTTCGGCGAGGGCGACTACGACACGACCGAATCGGCGATCCGCGCGCTGCTCGCGGAAGCGGGCCACCACGTCGGTGGCAAGGGCCACCCGATCGGCGTGATCGTGCCAAGCGACGAAGCGACGCCCGAGACCTACCTCGGCACCGCGCGCGCGCAGGGGTGGGTGAACGGCCCGATCGCAGGCGAGCACGACTACGGCTCCAGCCAGCACCCCAACCTCGAACTCGACACCTTCGCCTACCGCGGCAGCTGGAACATCTCCGAACAGCCCGCCGTCGCGAGCGCGGGCGCCGGCATCGAAGCGAACGTGGAGGGCAGGCACGTCTACCTCGTGCTGAGCTCCGCCGGCAAGGTGCCGCGCCACGTCGAAGTGCTGCTCGAAGGCCACCGCATCCCCGCGGCCGACGCCGGCGCGGACGTCCACAACGGCATCGTCACGGTCCGCGGCGAACGCCTCTACACGCTCGTGTCGCTGCCGCACGACGAACACCACCACCTGACGCTGCGCTTCGAACCGGGCGTTACGGGCTACGCGTTTACGTTCGGGTAGCCACCACCGGGGTAGCCGACCGGCCTGCATCCATCGGCCTGCATACAATGGCTCCCATGGAGAGTTCCGCCTCGGAGACGACCGCGCGCAGCTGGCTGCGCTGCTACCGCTGCTGGTCGCAGGAGCTGGAGGTGCAGGTCCACTACGAGGGGATCCACAAGATCGACCCCGACACCGGCGAGCGCTCGGAAGTCGTGGACGAGCTGCAGGAGGCGGTGGTGCAGTGCCTGGACTGCATGCACGACCAGCCCCACCTGGGCTTCACCAATGGTCGCGTGGAGCCGATCGAGGACCGCTGGGAACGGATGATCGCGGGCACCCCGTGGGTCGCCTCGTGCACCGTGACGGTGGACGCCGAAGACGTCGAGACCTGCTCGGGGCCGGAGGCCGGCGACGCCCTCTCCTACGCCGCCTTCGGCGACCACGGCGTCAGGGAGTTCTTCACGCACGTGCGCTTCCACAAGCACGAAGACGACGCCCGCATCATCGTGCACCTGCTCGTCGAGCTGTACGCGCGCTCGCTGGAGGAGGCCACCGAAGTGCTCGAGCAGGCCGCCCGCGGCGCGCTGACGATCACCTCGCTCGCCGAGGAGTCCCGCCCTCCGGCGTCAACGGATGGCGAGGCCCACTCGCACGACTAGGGGCGCCGCCTTCCTCTAACCGGGTGTGCCTTCGTCTCGCGGCTGCCGGCAACCGGGACGAGGAAGCCTCTGCGATCAGGGCCCGTCCGCCCCGGCCGCGACCCGACCGTGGCGCACGAAATCGAGAAACAGGCGCGTGATGCGCGGGTCGAATTGGCTGCCGGCACACCGTCGCAGCTCGGCACAGGCCTGCTGCTCGGTCATCGCATCCCAGTAGCCGCGGTTGCTCGTCATCGCCTGGTAGGCGTCGCAGATCGCGATGATGCGCGCGGCGAGGGGGATCTGCTCGCCGGACAGCCCATCGGGGTAGCCGCGCCCGTCGTAGCGCTCGTGCGTGGCGCGTACGAGCGCGGCGATCGGCCGCAGTGAGGGAGCCGACGCGATAATCCGCTCGCCGATGATCGTGTGGCGCTCGATGAACGCCCGCTCCTCGCGATCGAGCGCCTCCGGCTTGTCGAGGATCGCGTCTGGGATCGCCGCCTTGCCGATGTCGTGCAGCTCCGCCGCGGCCACCAGGTCCGCGAGCTCCTCGGCTGCCAAACCGAGCCGCTCGCCGACGCCCCGGGCGAGCGCGGCCACCTCGTGCACGTGGGTGTCGAGCTCGGGGTCGCGTTCCCGCAGCAGCCCGAGCAGCACGTCGCGCCACTCGTGGCTTGCGGGCCGGTGGGCGGAGAGCATCTTCTGCGCGTAGAGACGCTGATCGGCGATGCGCAGCGCCTCCTCTGCGCTGTGCGCCTCGTGCCCGAGCAGCACCTCTCCGTAGCAGGCCCCGATCGTGAAGTGCTCGCCGCTCTCCAGCAGCGCGCCGGCCAGGTCGCCGGCAAGCTCCGTGGGGTCGCCCGTGATCGGCAGCAGCGCACAGAACTCGTCCCCGCCGAGCCGGTAGGTGAGCCCGCCGGGACCCGCCCGCCGATCGAGCCTGCAGCCAAGGCGCTGCAACAGGGCATCTCCGGCCGGGTGCCCGAACGTGTCGTTGTAGTGCTTGAAGCCGTTGAGATCGAACAGCAGGAAGAGCCTCGGCTGCCACGCGGTCGCCTCCGCGACCGCGAGCCGGAGGTCCTCGAACAGCGCCCGGCGGTTGCCAAGGCCGGTCAGCGCGTCGCGGTTGGCCAGCTCGCTACTGGACGCGATCAGGCGGATGTTCTCGGCCGAGGTGACCATCAGCCGCAGCAGGACGGCCACGAGCGCCGCCACCGCCAGCCAGATCGACAGGCCGACGACCCCTTCCACGCCCCCCTCCACCAGCACCGCGATCGCGACCGCCCCGGCCACCACCGGCGCCGCCATCACGGCCACCAGGGTGTACCGCTCGCGCACCCGCCCGCCGTCCGGCTGCCACGCGGCACAGGCCAGGATCACGGCTCCCAGCAGCCACAGCGTGTCCAGCGGGGTGCCCGCCGTGTAGCCTCCGTGCGCTTCCATGTAGAGGTAGAAGCCGTCGGCTACCGCCGTCACCGCGAACCCCAGGGCGATCAGCGCGAACGGGCGGTCGACCTGCCAGCCGGCGACGGTCAGCATCCCGACAACCACCGCGACCAGCAACACATCCGCCAGCGGGTAGGCGAGGTTGAACGCCGCCTCCACGGTACCGCCGTGCGTCGCGGCCAGCGCCGGGGCGAACAGCGCGCTGCAGCCAAGCGCGCCCACCGCCAGCATGCCGCTGAGCCCATCGAGCCACAGGCTGGCCCGCGGATGGCTGAGGCGCCGGCGCCCGAGCAGCATGATCGTGACGTACGCGCCCAGATAGAAGCAGAGATAGAGCCCGCGCTGGACGTTGGGAGCCAGCGATTCGCTGATCGAGGACATCACTTCCCCGGCCGCATCGCAGGAGAGGCTGAATCCGAGCGCCAGCCAGGCGAACCTCGCCGTGGCGACCGTCAGCCCGCGCGCGAGGCACACCGTCGCGCACCCCACCATCACCCCGTCATACAGCCAATCGTCGAACAGGCGGTCGGCCGCCCCGCCGCCGAGCACGACCACGCTGTGCGCAAGATGCGCGAGCACCATGATCGCGAGCGCGGCAAGCAGGCCCTTGATCCAGGCGGGCGTGTCAGGGCGAGGAAGCACCCGCTTCAGGAAGCTCACTCGTGGAGTATCGGCCAGTCAGCGAATCCGATTGAGGCGAAGCGCCCCCGCACGTCTTGAAACTCGGATCGTTGTCCAGGCTCAGACTCAGGCGAGCCGCTGTCCCAGCGCCTTCAAAGGATCGTCGTCCAACCTCAGGCGAGCCGCTGTTCCAGCGCCTTCAGCTGCTCGCGCAGCTCCGCGGGGAGCCGCTCGAACTTGCTGTAGTGCTCGTGGAAGTGGGGCAGCTGGGCGCGCCACTCCGCGACGTCCACGCGCAGCAGCTCGGCGATGTCCGCTTCGGAGACGTCCACGCCGCGTGTGTCGATGCCCTCCACGCCCACCGGCGGAACCAGCCCGATCGGAGTCTGTCGCGCGGCGCCGTGGCCGGCGCAGCGCGCGAACACCCACGAGAGCACGCGCGAGTTCTCGCCGAAGCCCGGCCACAGGAAGCGGCCTGTCTCGTCCTTGCGGAACCAGTTGACGTAGAAGATCTTCGGCAGCTTCGCCCCAGGGGTGCGGCCGATCTCCAGCCAGTGGGCGAAGTAGTCGGCCATGTTGTAGCCACAGAACGGCAGCATCGCGAACGGGTCGAAGCGCAGCTCGCCCACGGTGCCGGCTGCCGCCGCGGTCTTCTCCGAGCTCATGATCGAGCCGAGGAACACGCCGTGCTCCCAACCGAGCGCCTCAGTCACCAATGGCACCACGGTCGAGCGCCGCCCGCCGAACAGCATCGCATCGATCGGCACGCCCGCGGGGTCCTCCCACTCGGGCGCGATCGCCGGGGTCTGGTCGGCTCTGACGGTGAAGCGCGCGTTGGGGTGCGCCGCGGGCGTCTCGGAGGCGGGCGTCCAATCGTTGCCGTGCCAGTCGGTGAGGTGCACGGGCGGATCGGGCGTCATCCCCTCCCACCACACGTCGCCGTCGTCGGTTAGCCCGCAGTTGGTGAAGATCGTGTCGTGGGCGACCATCTTGATCGCGTTGGGGTTGGTGTGCTCGCCCGTGCCCGGAGCGACGCCGAAGAAGCCAGCCTCCGGGTTGATCGCGTACAGGCGGCCATCCTCGCCGAACTTCATCCACGCGATGTCGTCGCCGATCGTCTCCACCCTCCAGCCCTCGAGCGTCGGGATCAGCATCGCGAGGTTGGTCTTGCCGCAGGCCGAGGGGAACGCGGCGGCGATGTACTTGACCTCGCCCTCGGGCGAGGTCAGCTTGAGGATCAGCATGTGCTCGGCCATCCAGCCCTCGTCGCGCGCCATCACCGAGGCGATCCGCAGCGCGAAGCACTTCTTGCCGAGCAGCGCGTTGCCGCCGTAGCCGGAGCCGTACGACCAGATCTCGCGCGTCTCGGGGTAGTGCACGATGTACTTGTTCTCGGCGTTGCACGGCCACGGCACGTCCTCCTCGCCTTCGCCGAGCGGCATGCCGACGGAGTGCAGGCAGGGCACGAAGCGCCCGTCGTCGCCGAGCACGTCGAGCGCCCGCTGGCCCATGCGCGTCATGATCCGCATGCTCACCGCCACATAGGCGGAGTCGGTGAGCTGCACGCCGATGTGGCTCTTGTCCGAGCCCAGCGGGCCCATCGAGAAGGGCACCACGTACATCGTGCGGCCCCGCATCGAGCCCGCGAACAGCTCGGCCAGCTCTTCGCGCATCTCGTCCGGGTCGCGCCAGTTGTTGGTCGGCCCGGCTTCCTCCTCGGTGGCGGAGCAGATGAACGTGCGGTCCTCGACCCGCGCCACGTCGCCGGGGTCGGAGAAGGCCAGATAGGAGCTCGGGCGCTTGGCGTCGGAGAGCCGGCGGAAGGTGCCCGCCTGCACCAGCTGGGCGCAGAGGCCGTTGTACTCCTCGGCGGATCCGTCGCACCAGTGGATCGCCTGCGGTTCGGTCAGGGACGCGACCTCCTCGACCCACGCCAGCAAGGGCTTGTTTTCGGTGGGGGCGTCTGGGATGGCTGTGGTTTCCATCACGGCAGCCTATCGTCGCCATCGGCGGCCCGGCTCGTCGGGGCACGAGCACCAGACGCTTGAACTCGGCCACCAGCACGCCGTCCTGGTTGAGCACGCGGGTATGGACCCTCACCGTCCCGCGGTCGGGCTTGGACTGCGACTCGCGCTTCTCCAGCACCTCGGACTCGCAGTAGAGCGTGTCGCCGTGGAAGACCGGCGCGGGGTGCTTGAGCTCTTCGGTGGCGAGGTTGGCGATCGCCTTGCCGCTCACGTCGCTGACCGACATGCCGAGCGCCAGCGAGTACACCAGCGGCCCCACCACCACGTTGCGTCCCTGCTGGGATTGGGCTGCGTACACGTCGTTGATGTGCAGCGGGTGGTGGTTCATCGTGATCAGGCAGAAGAGGTGGTCGTCGGCCTCGGTCACGGTCTTCGCCGGCCAGTGCTTGTAGACGTCTCCGACCTCGAACTCCTCCAGGTAGCGGCCGTAGGGATGGGCGCCGCTCGCCTCGCGGGCGGCCTGGTCGGTCTCGAAGGTTGAGGTCTCGCTGGGTGCGGTGGCGGTCTCGCTCATGGGTGTCGGTGGTCTCCCTTGGACGCTTGCTCGGGGTTGTACGGCCCTGAAACTCTATTGGGCGACGCCGAGCAGGTACCGTTCAGGGTAGGACCATCGAGAGAACGAAACTCAGGAGAACCCACTTGCGCAACCCCCGCGACTTCTTCAAGCCCCTTGCGATCGACGCGCCCGAGCCGGCGCGCGAGATCCCCTTCAAGCCCTCCCGGATGATCCACTTCCTGGACTTCTCGAACGAGAAGATGGTGGCGAAGGTGCCCGACATCGCCCCCACCGTGGACATCCTGCTGGGCAACCTCGAGGACGCCGTGCCGGTCGACCGCAAGCTGGCCGCGCGCGCCGGACTGATCAAGGTCGGCAGGGAAATGGACCTCGGCGACACCGCGCTGTGGACGCGCGTCAACGAGCTGGCCTCGCCGTGGGTGCTCGACGACCTGACCGAACTCGTGGGCGAGATCGGGGACAAGCTCGAGGTGATCATGATCCCGAAGGTCGAGGGGCCGTGGGACATCCACTACGTCGACCGCCTGCTCGCCCAGCTGGAGGCCAAGGCAGGGCTGGAGCGCCCGATCCTCGTGCACGCGCTGCTGGAGACCCATCTCGGCGTGGCCAACCTCGAGGAGATCGCCGCCGCCTCCCCGCGCATCCAGGGGATGAGCTTCGGCCCCGCCGACCTCGCCGCCTCGCGACGGATGAAGACCACGCGCGTCGGCGGCGGGCACCCCGGCTACCGCACGATCGCCGACCCCGACCCCGACCGAGAACCCGGAGGCCCCCCGCCCCAGCTACCAGCAGGACCCCTGGCACTACTCGATCGCCCGCATGGTCGACGCCTGCACCGCCGTGGGCGCGCTGCCCTTCTACGGCCCCTACGGCGACATCAAGGACGTGGAGGGCTGCGAGACCCAGTTCCGCGCCGCCTTCCTGCTCGGCTGCGTCGGCGCCTGGTCGCTGCACCCCGTGCAGATCGGGATCGCCAAGCGCGTCTTCTCGCCCGAACCGGCCGAGGTGGCGTTCGCCAAAAAGGTGATCGAAGCGATCCCCGACGGCCGCGGCGTGCACATGATCGACGGCAAGATGCAGGACGACGCCACCTGGAAGCAGTGCCAGGTGATGGTCAAGCTCGCCGAAATGCTCGCGCGCAAGGATCCCGAGCTGGCGGAGGCGTACGGGTTCGTGCCGGCGGGGGTGTAGGGCGGAGGCGGAGCAGAGCCGACCGCAACCGCCACGCGACTGCCGGTGCAACAGTGGCGATACGGGCGAGTTGTGGGTGCGCAGGCGCCGCGAGCCACAGGTCACGCCGAAGCCACGGACTGCCGATGAGATCGAGATGAGGCGTGGACTTCGCACCTGCGTGGCGACTCTTGGCGTCACTGTGCTCGCCCTCCCGGCGAATGCCGTGGCCGGCGAAACCATCACCCGGGCCTTTCCCGCCACCGGGGAGCACGCCTTCGTCGTGCCGCCAGCGGTGACGAGCGTGCAGGTGATGCTGGTCGGCGGCCATGGCTCCAGCGGCGCATCCGGTGGACCCGGCGGGACGGGTGCGACTGTCACGGCCACGCTCGCGGTGACGCCCGGCGAGACGCTGTTCGCCGAGGTCGCCGGCAACGGGATACCCGTCACCGAACCGGTGGGGGTCGCGGGAGGCGGCGGAGCCGGTGGGGGCGGCCACGGCGGAGAGCACAGACCTCGGCTTTGGCGAGGAGCCAGGAGGCGGGGGCGGAGGCGGAGCATCGGATGTGCGCACCTGCTCGGTCGCAGCGATCCAGGCGAGCTGCCCCGACGGCGCCTCGCTTGCATCGCGGCTGCTGGTGGCCGGCGGAGGAGGAGGCGGCGGGGGGTCCGGCACGGGCTCGGCGACCGGCGGCGGCGGCGGGGCGGCCGACAACTCGGGCACTGCCGGATTCGAAGAAATTTTCACGGCGACGAAGGGGGCAGCGCCGGGACACGGGGGACGACATCCGGCGGCGGCAGCGCCGGCGAACCTTCAGGGACGTGCACAACGCCAGGGGGAGCGTTTTGTGCATCCAGCGGACAGTTGGGCACTCGGAGGAGAAGGCGGAACATCCGTGAGCGGCGGCGGCGGCGGCGGTGGCGGCGGCATCTTCGGCGGAGGGGGAGGCGGCGGCGGAGCGGCCACCGATCAAAGGCTTGCGGGCCGGGAGATCTTCAGCGGTGGCGGGGGTGGCGGCGGAGGCGGAGCATCGGGCGTCCCGGTCGGTGTCGCGGGCGTCTCGGATGTGCTGATGCTCGCGACCGCCGAAGGGGCCGAACCTTCGGTGAGCTTCACGTGGAGCGCTCCCGCGCCAACGGTCCTCACCACGGCCGCGAGCGCAGTGACGCAGATGGCCGCCACCCTGAACGGGACAGTCGATACGAACACCTGGCAGCCGACGGCATGCGACTTCGCATCTCGCCAGCCCCGGCCGGCGTGTCCGAGTTTCCGTGCGCCCAGCAGCTGACCGCCAGCGAAGCACCGACCCCGGTGTCCGCAGCCGCCCTGGGATTGAGCCCCGGGACGACGTACACGGTCATGCTGATCGCCTCCACTACGCAGGGCAGCACCAGCGGCAACACGGTGACCTTCACCACACCCCCGCCAGCCCAACGGCTCCGCCCCCGGTGTCGGGACGGGACCACTCGTAAACGCGCTCAAGCTGGGCCCCACGCGCTTCCGCCGCGGCACGCACGCCGCCACGCTCGCAAAGCACTCCCGCAAGCGCATACCGGTCGGCACCACGATCTCCTTCACGCTCTCCGCGACCGCGACCGTCACGCTCACCTTCCAACGGGCCCTACCGGGCCGCTCCAGCGCCGGGCACTGCCTGGCGCCCTCCCCCAAGCACCGTCACGGCCGCCGCTGCACGCGCTACACCGCAGTGCCCGGCAGCGTGAGCATCGCCGCCCCCGCCGGGTCCGACCGCGTCGGCTTCGACGGGGTGCTCGACGGTGGCATCAAGCTCACCCTGGGCAACTATCGGATGCTGCTGAGCGCCAGCGACGCGAACGGAACGACTACGGCGGCGCAGCACCCGGGCTTCACACTCGTGGCGTAGTCCGTGTAGGCTTCCGCGCCGCATGAGGTTCTTCGAGTTCGAGGCGCGCGAGGTCGTCAAGCGCGCCGGCATCCCCGTCACCGACTACGGCTTCACGACCGACCCCGCGCAGGCGCGGCAGATCGCCGAGCGGATCGGGGGCCCGACGGTGATCAAGTCGCAGGTGCTCACCGGGGGGCGGATGAAGGCCGGGGGGGTCAAGTTCGCCGACACGCCGGCCGAGGCCGAAGGACACGCGCGCGACATCCTGGCGCTGGAGATCAACGGGCACATGCCGCGCGGGGTGCTCGTCGATCCGAAGGCGGAGGTCGAGCAGGAGTACTACGCCGGCGTCGTGTGGGACGGGATCCGCAAGCAGCCGGTGATGATCTTCTCGCCCGTGGGCGGCATCGACATCGAGCAGGTCGCCGAGGAGCAGCCCGACAAGGTGGGCCGCCGGCACTTCTCCAACATCCTGCCGTTCAGCGAGTTCCAGGCCAAGGAGGTGATCGCCGCGACCGGCGTCACCGGCTCGGCGCTGAACAAGCTCGTCCCGATCCTCACGCGGCTGGCGAAGCTGTTCGTCGCGAACGACATGGTGCTCGCCGAGATCAACCCGCTGGGGCGGCTCGCCGACGGCTCGTTCGTCGCGCTGGACGCGCACATGGACATCGAGAACGAGGCCCGCGGGCGCCACAAGCAAGCTGCTCGCCGAGCTCGGCGTCGGCGACGAGGAGACGCGCCAGGCGCGCGAGGCGACGCCGTTCGAGCTGGCGGGCGAGGTCGTCGACGCGCAGGACCATCGCGGCGTGGCCGGCAACGTCACCGAGTTCGACGGCAACCTCGGCCTCGTGATCGGCGCCGGCGGCGGCTCGCTGACGCTGTTCGACGCGGTGCGCGCGCACGGCGGCAACCCGGCCAACTACTGCGAGATCGGCGGCAACCCCTCCGTCGCCAAGGCGTGCGGGCTGGCCAAGCTGGTGCTGCAGAAGCCCGGCGTGGACAAGATCGCGGTGATGATGTCGATCGTCTCCAACACGCGCGTGGACATCGTCGCGCGCGGCGTGATCAAAGCCTGCCTGGAGCTCGGCCACGACCCGGCCGAGAAGATCGCGATCTTCCGCATCCCCGGCGCGTGGGAGGAGGAGGGCTTCAAGATCCTCGAGAAGTACGGGGTCGACTACGCCGACCGCTCGGTGTCGCTGAACGAGGCCGCACGACGGGCCGTCGAGAAGATCCAAGGGGCAGAGTGATGTCCCCATCGCCCGATCGAGTGCGCCTGGATGGCGACCGAGATGCGCGCATGATGACCAGCCAGCGATCGTGGCGGGGTAGGATGCCCCGCCCCCACGCGCCTGTTGCCTCACCCAGCCGCGCGGACGATCCCCCCAGACCCCCCTCTCGCTGTCATGTCCATCCTGATCGACGCGGACACGACGTTCATCGTGCAGGGCATCACCGGCCGCGAGGCCGTCAACCTCACGCGCGAGTGCCTCGACTACGGCGCGGGCGCGAAGGTCGTCGGCGGCGTGACGCCCGGGCGGCTGGGCCGCGAGGTGCACGGCGTGCCGGTGTTCGACACCGTCGCGCAGGCTGTCGACCATCATGGCGCGCCGATCGACGGCTCGGTCGTGACCGTGCCGCCCGCGTTCACGAAGGACGCCGTGTTCGAGGCGATCGAGAACGGCATCAAGCTGATCGTGATCGTCACCGAGCGCATCCCCCGCCGCGACGTCGCCGAGATGGTCGAGCTGGCGACGCTGCGCGGCGCGCGCATCATCGGCCCCAACTGCCTCGGGATCATCGTGCCCGACGTCGTCAAGATGGGCGGCATCGGCGGCCCGCCAAGAACGCCGCGCAGGCCTACACGCCCGGCCCGATCGGCGTGATCTCGCGCTCCGGGGGCATGACCACGGAGATGTCCTCGACGCTCTCCGCCGCCGGGCTCGGCCAGTCCACCGCCGTGTCGATCGGCGGCGACGCGATCATCGGCTCCACCTACGCCGAGCTGATGCCGCTGTTCGAGGCCGACGCGCCGACCCGGGGGATCGTGATCTACACCGAGCCCGGCGGGCGCATGGAGGCCGAGCTGGCGCGGTGGGTGACGGAGCACAACTCGCGGCTGCCGATCGTCGCGTTCATGGCCGGCCGCTTCATGGACGAGATGCCCGGCATGTCCTTCGGCCACGCCGGCACGATCGTCGAAGGCAAGGAGGACACCGCCTCGGAGAAGATCGCGCGCCTGGCGCAGGCCGGCATCACGGTCGCCGAGCGGATCGAGGACATCCCCGGGATGATCGGGGCAAGATCGCCAAGATCGCCGAGGGCGACGCCAGCGGCGCGAGCGCGGGGAGCGCGGCATGAGGAAGGACGGGCTCTTCATCGCGGTCGAAGTCGACGACGGCGTCGCCGCCGACGCGGCGCTCGCGGCCAAGCTCGCGGAGGTCTGCCCGGTGGACATCTTCGCGGCCAGCCGACGGCAGGGTCGAGATCGTCGAGCGGAACCTCGACGAGTGCGTGCTCTGCCGTCTCTGCCTCGACGCCGTCGCCGGACCGGCACCGTGAGGATGATCAAGCTGTACGACGACGGCGCGCTGCTCGCCTGACCGCGGCATCCACTATCTGTGTGGGGAGCGCCATGAACGAAAACTTCTCCCTGATCGTGATGTGCTTCTTCCTGTCGCCTCGATCGCTGTTCCTGGCCGACCAGATCCTGTCGTATCACTGACGCGTGGCTGCGCGACTGCGTCCTCAGTCGCTCGTGGCCGGCCTGTCGAGCAGACTGGCTCTGGCGGGGAGCTCCGTGCGAGCTCAGCGGCTACCTGCGCGGGCGCGGCGGGTGCGCAGGCGCTCCTGCTGGCGCTCCACGACGTTGACGATCAGCTTCAGGAACTGCTCTGGGCCCGGACGCCTTCGCCTGGCCGTAGGTGAACGCCTCGATCCAGTCCGCCACCTTCGCTTCGCGCGCCATCACGTTGAAGAACTCGCGGCGCATGTCCACGCGCAGGCGCGCGTCGCCGGCCGGGCCCTTCGTCACCTTGATCTCGGGCATCTCCAGCCGGAAGTGCTGCACGTCGCCGCGCCCTCGCAGTTCCACCCCCACCACCAGCTTGATCGGCTCGAGCGCCGGCACCTCGCGGATGAACCTGCGCACCGCGAGTTCGATCAACCCCTTGGCGTCTTCTGCCATACGCATCCTCCTGTCCGCCGCTCCCGCTGCGCATAGCCTACACGCCTACCAAATATCTCACGATTGCGCTCCTCCTGACCCGGAGGGCGCTCACGCGCTACAGCTTGTGGCGCTGCAGCAGCTTGCGGCCGATCACCATCCGCTGGATCTCCGAGGTGCCCTCGCCGATCAGCAGCAGCGGGGCGTCGCGGTAGAGGCGCTCGATCTCGTACTCCTTGGAGTACCCGTACCCGCCGTGGATCCGCAGGGACTCCTCCACGCAGAAGCGCCCCGCCTCGGAGGCGAACAGCTTCGCCATCCCCGCCTCCAGGTCCGAGCGCTCGCCCGCGTCCTTCAGCCGCGCCGCGCGCAGCGTCAGCAGGCGCGCCGCGTCCACCTGCGTGGCCATGTCGGCGAGCTTGAACTGGATCGCCTGGTGCTCGGCGATCGGCTTGCCGAACGTCTTGCGCTCCTGGGAGTATTTCAGCGCCAGCTCCAGCGCCCGCTGCGCGATCCCCACGCCGCGCGCGGCCACGTTGACGCGGCCGACCTCCAGCGCGTCCATCATCTGCGCGAAGCCCTTGTTCAGGCCCGCCTCCTCGCCCGCCGAGGACGTTCTCCGCCGGGCAGCGATACCCGTCGAACACCAGCTCCGTCGACTCCACGCCCTTGTAGCCCATCTTCTTGATCTTCGGCGGCACCGTCAGCCCGGCGTACTCGCCCGTGTTCTCGCCGACGCCGGGCTCTTTCTCGGCGATGAAGCAGGTGAAGCCCTTGTGGCGCGGCTGCGCCTCGGGGTCGGTCTTCACGAGCACGAACACCAGCGAGGAGAGCAGCCCGTTGGTGACCCACATCTTCTGGCCGTTGATCTCGTACTTGCCCGTCCTCGCCCTTCTTGGCGGAGGTCTTGATCGCCTGCACGTCGCTGCCGAGCTCCGGCTCCGAGAGCGAGAACGCCGCGCGGATCTCGCCCGTGGCCATCCGCGGCAGGTACTTCTGGCGCTGCTCCTCGCTGCCGAACTTCATCAGCAGGTAGCTGCCGATGAAGTGCGTGTTGACGACCCCCGAGATCGAGATCCACCCGCGCGAGAGCTCCTCGACGATCATCGCGTACGTCGTCAGGTCCAGCCCCATCCCGCCGTACTCCTCGGGGATCGTCACCCCGAACAGCCCCAGCTCCTTCATCTGCTCCACGATCGGCTCCGGGAAGGAGTCCTCGTGGTCGAAGTGCTCGGCGTTGGGGATGATCTGCTCGTCGGCGAACTGGCGCACCATCTCGGTGATCGCCTTCTGCTCGTCGGTCTTCTCCGTGTACGGCGAGGGGGCTACAGCCATGTCTCGGGCGCTCCAGGTGGTCGGGGGTCGGCGGGAGCATGGAGGATACCGGCGCGAGCGAGCCTGACAGACTGGAGCGCCTCGTGAACTTCGTCAGGGACGTGCTCGACCGCCTGCCCCCCGACCAGCTGGCGCTGGTGGAGCTCGCGCGCGACGGCGCGCGCCGCGAGTGGAGCTTCGGCGAGGTCTCCGAGCGCAGCGCCCGCCTCGCCGGCGCGCTCGCCCGCCGCGGGGTGGGGCGCGGAGACGTCGTGATGACGCTGATCGGCAACCGCCCCGAGTGGGTGCTGAGCATGCTCGCCTGCTTTCGCCTCGGCGCCGTCGTGCTGCCCTGCACCGAGCAGCTGCGCGCCAAGGACCTGCGCCTGCGCCTCGCCGTCGCCCGGCCGCGGCTGGTCGTCGCCGACGAGCGCAACCGCGCCGAGCTGGAGGCTGCGCTGGGCGAGAACAGCGACATCGAGGTGGTGCTCGTGCCCGACGAGTCCCTCTTCGACGCCCAACCGGCGCCGGCCGCCGAGCTGGCGCCCGAGGACCCCTGCCTGATCACGTTCACCAGCGGCACCGCCGGCGAGCCCAAGGCGGTGCTGCATGGCCAGCGCTACCTGCTCGGCCAGCGCCTGCAGGCCGCCCACTGGCTGGGCGCGCGCGCCGGGGAGCTGGTGTGGTGCACCGCCGCCTCGGGGTGGTCGAAGTCGGCGCGCAACGTGTTCATCGCCCCCTGGCTGTCGGGCGCCGCCGCGCTGCTGCACGACGCCCGCTTCGACCCGGCAGAGCGCCTGGAGCTGCTGGCGCGGGAGCGCGTCAACGTGCTGTGCATGGCGCCCACGGAGTACCGCGTGATCGCCAAGCGCGCCACGCTCGCGCCGCTGCCCGACCTGCGCGGGATGGTCGCCGCCGGGGAGGCGCTCAACCCCGCGGTGCTGCACGCCTGGCACGAGGCCACCGGCCTCTACATCCGCGACGGGTACGGGCAGACCGAGACCGGGCAGCTCACCGGGATGCCGCTGACGGCGAGGAGCCGCGCGTCCCGGGTCGATGGGCCGCGCGCTGCCGCGGTGTGCGGCTGGATGTGGTCGACGGCGAGCTGGTGCGCCGATCCCGCGAGCGTGCCGACGTTCTTCCTCGGCTACCTCGGCGAGCGACGTCCGGCGCGGCGGCGGATGACAAACGTGGAAGGTCGAGGACCGGGAGCGCCGGCGAGACCGTGGCACACCGGGGACCGCGTGCGCAGAGACGAGGAGGGCTACCTCTACTTCGAGGGGCGCACCGACGACGTGATCGTCTCCGCCGGCTACCGCATCGGGCCCTTCGAGGTGGAGTCGGCGCTCGTCGCCCACCCCGCGGTCGCGGAGGCCGCCGCCGTTTCGGCGCCCGACGAGGAGCGCGGCGCCGTCGTGCGCGCGGTGGTGGTGCTGCGCGACGGCCACACCCCATCGCCGGAGCTGGCGCGCGAGCTGCAGGAGCACGTCAAGCGCCTCACCGCCCCCTACAAGTACCCCCGCATCGTCGACTTCGCGGCGGAGCTGCCGAAGACCGCCAGCGGCAAGGTCAAGCGGGCGCAGCTGCGGGGTGACGTCCATCGCATCCAGCTGTAGTGCACGATCGATGAACGGCCCGAGCAGCTCGCCGATCGAGGAGGCGGTCATCCCCGCCGGGGCGACCGGCAGCGTGGCGTAGCTGATCGCCAGACGCACCACGCACTCCGCCAGCAGCGCCACGTCGTGCTCGGCGCGCCTGCGGCCAGCGCGTGGCGATCGCCCAGCGCAGACGCTCCGCGGCGCCCTCCACCAGGGTCTGGCCCTGGGTGGTGACGAACGGCAGCATCTCCCCGCCGCCGCGGATCGCGGCGCGGATCAGCGGGTCCTCGGCGGCGGCCGTCGAGGAACAGCCCGAACGCCGCCGTGAGCGCCGCCCGCGGGTCCTCCAGATGCGCGTCCAGCGCGCCCTCCACCGCGCCGATGAAGCCGTCGGCCTCGCGCAGCACGAACGCCTGCGCGAACTCGTCGCGCGAGCCAAACTCCTTGTAGAGCGTCTGCCGGCTGACGCCCGCCGCGGCGGCCACGTCCGCCATCGTCACCTCGCTCCAGGCGCGCTGCTCGAGCTCGTGGCGGGCCGCGTCGAAGAGCGTGTCGCGCAGCAGCTCGCGGGCGGCGACCGCGTAGGGCGTGCGTGCGCTCACCGCGGCGCCTCCTCGCCCTCCGCCGCGTCCTCGAAGTCCACCTTGTCGCGCACGCCGCAGTCCGGGCAGGCCCACTCGTCGGGCACCTCGCTCCATGGCGTGCCCGCCGGGAAGCCCTCGCGCGGGTGGCCGTGCTGCTCGTCGTAGGTGTACCCGCAGCTCGGGCAGCGCCAGCGGCTCATGGCGTCGCACCGTAGCGCGCGAGGATGCGCGGGCGCTTGCGCGGGGCGATGTTGGCGAGTGAGACGTCGCCCCCGTAGTGCGCCAGCAGCCGCCGGTCCATCACCCGCCGCCACAGCGGGGGAAAGGCGGCGAGCACGATCATCCCCGCGTACCCGGTCGGCAGCTGCGGCGCCTCCTCGACGTGGCGCAGCGCCTGGTAGCGGCGGATCGGGTTGGCGTGGTGGTCGGAGTGGCGCTGCAGGTGGTAGAGCAGCACGTTGGAGGCCACGTTGTTGCTGTTCCAGCTGTGCTCCGGGCGGGTGCGCTCGTAGCGGCCGTCCTCGCGCCGCTGGCGGCGCAGGCCGTAGTGCTCGAGGTAGTTGACCACCTCCAGCAGGCAGAAGCCGAGCACCGCCTGCACGATCAGGTAGGGCAGCACCACCACGCCGAAGATCGCCGTGAGCGCGGCGAACAGCACGACGGTCATCGCCCACGCGCCGAGGATGTCGTTGCGCGGGCGTCCACGGCGAGCGGCCCCCGCGCGCCAGGCGCGTGCGCTCGAGCTCCCAAGCCGAGCGCAGGCTGCCGGCCACGGTGCGGGGCAGGAAGGCGTAGAAGCTCTCCCCCAGCCGCGCGCTCGCCGGGTCCTCGGGGGTGGCCACGCGCACGTGGTGGCCGCGGTTGTGCTCGATGAAGAAGTGCCCGTACGCGCTCTGCGCGAGCGCCACCTTGCTCAGCCACCGCTCCGATGCTCGCGCGCTTGTGGCCGAGCTCGTGCGCGGTGTTGATCGCGATCCCGCTCACCATCCCCACGGTCAGCATCAGCCCGATGTCGTCGAGCGTCGAGAGTTTGCCGCTCGACCACAGCCAGCACGCGAACACCAGCCCGGCGTACTGGATCGGCAGGAACGCGTAGGTGCACCAGCGGTAGTAGCGATCCTGTTCCAGCCACTTGATCACGCTGTCGGGCGGGTTGGTCGCGTCCATCCCGATCAGCAGGTCGAGCACGGGGAAGATCACGAACACCAAGAACGGGCCGTAGAACCAGAAGACGCCCAGCCCTGTCGCCTGCACCAGGCCGTACGCCAGGAACGGCAGGGTCGGCACGATCAGGCCCAGCAGCCACGCATAGCGCTTGGGGTCGTGCCACCGCGCCGGGGTCAGGGCCTCCGTCTCCGCTCGGCTCCGTGGCCGCGAGGACCTCCGCCAGACCCCGCCAGGACCTGCACCCGCCCCGACACCGGCCGGATCCCTCGTTGCGGCGGGACCTTCGTTCAGCGGCGCTGGTACAGCGGACATGTAGCCTGTCTCCTTCGTGGTCGAGCTAGCCAAGATTGTCAGGGTAGTTTACAGACTACACCAATTTTGTCCAGCACCCTGACGCAGGCTCGCTGCCGCGTCCTATGTCGAGCTCTTGGCGCTCTGCGAAGCCCCCGGCGGGACTAGTTCTATGTCGAGCTCTTTGGCGCTCTGCGGAAGCCCCCGGCAGGACTCGAACCTGCGACCCTCGGATTAGAAATCTGCTGCGGGCTTTGTAGCTGTTAGCAACTGTCCCCGATTTTGGCTTTACGACGCGACTTCCACGCCCTCGGCTGGAGTGCCGTTTTTGCCTGCCTCCGGCTGTTGTGTTGCCCCACTGTTGCCCCAGCTGGGCAGGATGTCGTCCCATACGTCGGCGGCGCCGAGACCGTCGTCCACCTGGTTGATGTAGACGTTCATAGTGGTGGTGAGCTGCGAATGACGTAGCCACCCCTGCACCTGCTTGAGCGTCTTGCCGTGCGCGAACAGCAGCGAGCCGCACGCCTTCCGGAACGCGTGGAACCCAACGCCCTGATAGTCCCACTCACCCCGACCAGCCTGCACGGCTATCCCCGCTTCGCGCAGCGCGGGACGCAGTACCCGTTTGTATAGGTTGTTGTAGTTGAGCGGTGTGCCCGTCCTCGACGGGAACACGGGAGCATCAGGATCACAGTCGGGGCGCATCTCGGCCAGCCATGAGGCCATCGTCGGGGAGAGCGGCACCGGCGCCTTGCTGGCGTCCGTCTTGAGCTTCTTGCGCTGTCCGCGATAGACCTGCTCGGCAACCATGATGTGTGGGTCATCGCCAAGGTGGACGTTCGCCCAGGTGAGGCCGCATAGCTCGCCGATCCGCACGCCACTCTGCGCGAGCAGAGTGAAGAACGCACGCCACTGCTCCGGCATCGCGTTCAGGATCGCCACAACATCCGCGGCGGTGAGCGCCCGGCGCTTGCGCTTGGGGTGCTGGCGCTTGGCGTCTGCGCTCGGCACGTAACGAACCCCGGACGCCGGGTTGGAGCCCAGGTCGCCGTATTGGACTGCGCAGGCGAGCATCACCGACAGCGCCGCTTTCGCCTTGCGTACTGTGGTCGGTGACGCCCCGTGGTGCTCCAACTGCCCAAGCCAATCCAGCAGGTCAGGCGCCGTGAGGTCGCTCATCCGCAGCCGGGCGATGCCCCCCCTGGGGCGACATCCAAGGCGACGGCATCACCGCCACCGGGCTCAACCTCACAAGCGGGCCGCCCGCCTACGAGATCGCCATCGACCCCAGCGTCATCCCGCTCGGCAGCTACTCCACATCACGCCCAACCCGTTCGGCACCAGCAGCGCCTTCTACGCGGGCGACACCGGCAGCGCGATCACCGGCCGGCACATCGACATCTACGACTGGTACGGACGCGCAAGCCAAAACGCCTGGGGCACCCGCACCGTCACCGTCACACCCGCACCCCAACCCACCGCCGGCGACCTCCTCGACGGCGGCGCACCCACACCCACCACCGGCGAACAGGCGCGATGCCAGGCCGCCGGCGCCGTGGCGCTCACCGCCGGGCAAACCGCGCGCGTCCAACCCGACGGGAGCGCCACGGCGCCCCGGGAAGCACCCGCCGCGGTCAAGCTCGCGATCGCCGCCGGCAACCTCATCCACGCCCGGCTCTACCCCGAACCCGACCAGCACTACGGCACCCTCACCCAACTCTGGCCCGCCTACGACTGCTCAGGCGCCACCTCCTTCGTGCTGTACGCCGCCGGGCTGCTCGGACCCACCGCCCTCGACTCCACCGAACTCGAGAACTACGGGCAACCCGGCCCCGGACACCGGATCACCATTTACGCCAACAGCGCCCACGCCTGGATCGTCGTCGCCGGCATCGCGCTTGATACTGCTGACTACGGCGGGCCGCCAATCCCCGCCGGCTCAGGGCCACGCTGGCGGGCGGAACCGCTCGCCAACCTCAACGACGGCACCAGCTACGTCGTGCGACACCCGGCCGGGCTATGAGCTACTACACACCCGCCCAGCTTGAATCGCACGTTGAATATTACTGGCCCGTTCGCAACGGACTGAGGAAACTACGAAGCGGAAGGTTCACTGCTGGCGACCTTGATCGGCTGGGCGCCGGACGTTATGGCCTGTGCGTAGAGTATCTTTTCTTCTTCTTTCCCTCTCCTTGGTATTTCGATCCAGAATACTGTCGCGGCTCCCTGCGGGCCCATTGTGGCGGTGACATCTGAGTCCGTCTCCGTAAGCGGTGGAGCGGAGGCGAGGGTTTGGATCTTGCCGTTTGCGCCCTTGGTGTTGCCCAGTATGAACTGGACGGGCTGAGTGACATCCACCCAGGCGATAACAACCTGGCCCTGCGGGTTGCTCGCAACGCTCAGGCGGCCTTCATTACCCGAGAGACGCAGTTGGCGTCCGACGCGACCGCCAGGTGAAACCGTAGCCTCCTGAAGACCATGACCGGATGTTGCCGAGACGATGATCGCTTGGCCGGCGGCGTCAACCATGGCTGTCTCATATTCGGGCAGCGCCAGCAGGTCATCGGGCAGGTGAACCGGCCTGTCGAAGCGACCGTCCGCGTGGCGGTAGATCAGCAGATTAGGACCTGAGAATTCGTATTCGGTACGCCGATTCGCCCAGGTGCCTTCCAACGCGATCACCGCATTGCCGCGAGGTCCGATCGCCACCAGCGGCTGTGAAAAATAGCCGACCAACCCCTTGCGCGCATTCTGCGGCCGTTGGATTAGGACGTGCGGTCTCGAGAACGACCCCGAGGCCCCCGCGGTCACAGCCGCGACCCGCACAACTTCGTCTGCGTTCTTGGCATAGTAATAGCCCACGACCAGCGCTCGCCCGCTTTCATCGACACCCACACCGGCGATCCGAAACCCACCGCCGATGAACGTCGGCTTCGAGATGACACCGGTCGATGTGCCAAAGGCGAGGTAGGCGCCGCTGTAATTGTTCCACGCAAGCAACGTCCTACCGGCCCGATTACCCGCGACCCACGCTTCTGTTTCTTGCACCGGACCCTTGATAGGCAACTCCACAGGCGGACGAAAACCAGCCCCAGCCGGCCGAAACGCCGCCCACACACCCGACGGTTCAAAATCTGGGCCATACTTGTTACTGCCGGCATACGCTTCGTGCAGACCAACCACCCAGCCATCGCCGGCGCCATCCAACGACACTCCCGTCGCGTACGACAGCTTGCTCGATTCCGAAATCTTCCCCAAATTCGCAAAACCCGAGCTCGCAGAGCCAACCGCCGCATCGGCAACGGTACTTTCGCAAAACCCGCCCGCGGACTGTCGACCATATTTCCACACCAGCAAGGTTTCCCCCCGCCCATTCGTCGCCGCCAGCGGCGCGGAGATCCCATGCCCCCCACACTGGAACCTAACATAGCCTCCACTTACAGGCACGGCCACCGCCATCACAACGAGGAGGACCGACAGTCCGCAGACGGTTATCGCTATTCGGCGCATGTTGCTCAAACTACCGCGGCTCTCCAAAGTTGCGGAGCATATAGACATTTGTATGAGTGAGCCCAGGGTAGAGGGGGGCGGCGAATCGCATGGCTGTGCATCGCGGCCAAAGAGGTGCACCGAAAAGACATTGAGCGTGTATGGCGGATGCTATCAAATGCATCGTATCGATTCTTTATCGGCGCCGTAGCTCGTGCCCCCGGCGTTAGCGCCTACAAGTCGGAAGTGAAAAATATTGCAAATGATTTTGGGGGGCAAGGCGAAAAAGACTCCGTCAAAGATTTCTTCGTATTCGATTTCGGCGGTTACTTCGAGGGCTTTTGTACCGCTTCCTGCGGAGCCCGGCGAAGTCGCCTCTCCGTAGGAGGTTGTTGGCCCGTATTCAAAGTAATAGGTAGACGCATCACCGTTGGGGTTGATTTCTCCCGTCAACTTGTGCGTATTACCCCCTAGATAGGTCGCGATGCCGGTCGTCACCGTCGGCGGCTCGCATCCGCTGGTGGTAAATGTCTTGTCGCCTCCGAGGCTCGGAGTGCCTTCGTCGACTGAGCTTTCCGCCTCGGCCTGATAGTGGTAGGTCGTGCAAGGCGCCAAGCCAGTCAGGGCAACCGTCTCACTCTGTGATCCATCGTCATTGGCGACCGCGATCGACGTCGTCGTGTGCCCGTATCCGGTTGTGAGGCCATACTCGACGGCGTAATGGGCGAGGAGGCCTCCTGGATCGATGGCCAGCGACGTTGTACTCGCGCTCGTCGTGATTGTGCCTGCGACTGGTGCGTTGGTCACTACTGCTGGCGGGCAGCGTTCCTCGCCAAGCGCAAGCACGCAGTATGCCTCCCGCGGATTCTGTGATTCGACAGACTTTTCTTTGCCGTTGAGAAGGCCGCTGTCGAACTTGTCATGCTTCTTTTCTTCTTCTTCTTTCGACGGCCCCCAATAGAGATAGTAGTCAGCTACTTCTATATACGGCTTCGAAACCGTGTAGAGATGGAGGAAGTCGTGTGCCGCGAGACGTTGGAGTTCTCCCGCTTCTTCTCCTTGCGCCAAACTTGTTGAGGTTTCTCCGTTGTTCAACTCGACGCCCTGCTCGCTCAGCCAGATACGGGGATGGCCCGTGCCCTTGCTTATTGTTTTCGCAAAGTCGCTTGCGTATTCGGTTAGTTCGGGATCCTGCGCGCTCACATGCGCCAGATCGTGGTAGTCGTGAAAGCCCCACACATGCGGCTTGCGCGACCAATAGCTATGGTTGTGGATAATTGCGTGCTTATAGCGTTCAATATAGCCGTTGTACTCAGCGAATTCGCCAGCGACCATTGTGCAATTGCAGCCGACCTTTTTGAGGATAGACATACCCTTTTTCCAGAATAGGGCAGCCTTTTCGGGATGCTTGTACATTGGGTCATATTTGCTCGCACTATGAAAATCTGGCTCGTTCCACGCCCCCCAGATCATGACTAGTGGTACAGGGTTGGGCTTTCTTTCGTCGGATTCCTTTTCGTGGAGAGCCTTTATGTTATTGATGACACGTTCGATACCTTTCCCATATAGCTTGACCGATGGTTCGTCTCCTGCGAGACAGCCCTTCTTGCCAAACGTGCAGTTGGTCTTTTGTAGGACACCGAACGTAATGTATGGTTCGAGTCCGTCTTTATGTACTGCTTTTAGCCATTTAAAGAGTTCTTCTTCTTCTTCACCCGTCGGATTGTACGAGATGACATCCCGCGCGATCTTGACGTGCAGCGGGCCGCTTTCCAGGTGCGTGTCGAAGTGTTCGGCGATTTTCCCGGGTTCTTCTTCGGCTTTTTCGAAGCTCACGGCTTTGGGGTCAGACAGGCCGTAGTGTAGTTCGGGGCCGGGTGTTCCCCCGGTTGGGCTCGGCCCGAAGATCGAGGTGGCGGCCGTGACGGGGTAGGTGGTGCTTTCGCTGGGCGAGAGGGTCATCGTGATCGTGTCGCCCTGGGCGCTGAGGGTTGCTGGCACGCTGTCGCCGGCGGCGTCCATCACCTGGGGAGGCGCTATCACCATCAGCAGCTTGTTGGCGGTGTGCGCTTTGGCTTCTATGAGGAAGCCGGTTGCGCGTTCGTACCGGGCTTTGGTTTCCTGGGGGTGGAGTTCGCCCGATTTGGGAGTGATTTCGGGCGTGGTGGTTTGGGGCGCAGCCGGTGGCTGTTCGGAGCCTCCCGATTCTTCGGGGGAGCTTTCCAGTTCTTTTTCGGCGGCTTCGCCGTTGACTCCTTCTTCGCTGGGCCGTTCCGCAGATTCCGTTTTCGGTTTTTCAAGGACTTCTTCGGGAAGCGGACCACCGAGAACGGAGCCGGACGGTTCGGTGACGGCAATGCTCCCGTTGGGGAGTTCTTCGAGCTGTTGGTCGGCGCCGAGACCCACTTCCCAGGAGAACGTGCTTGGCGCATCGGCGGAGCGCAGCTGCAGCAGCGCGGTCGCACCGAGCGCTTCGGGGCGCACGATCGTGTCGGTCGCGGCCACGGTGCCGGCGAACACCGCCGCCGTGCCGTTGACGATCGTCGGCGTGGTCGTCGCGTTCGGGGCCGTCCCGACCGGCTGGAGGCTGAATTCCCCATCGGGTGTCTTGACCGCGAATTCCCCGGGGGTTTCCTTGGAGACCGTGGAACTGGTCAGCGTGGCGTTCGCGGCGAGTTCCACCCCGGTGTCGCTGAGCGCCGGCTTGACCGTCTCTTCTTCGAGGCTTGCACTGGTCGCGGGCGCCAGCACCGAGGGGTCGGTCGCCTGCGCGATTTCGATCGCTTCCTCGGCGGCTGCTTCACCGGCCCCGAACACGCTCGCCGATGCTGAGAGGGCGCTGGTGCTGCCGAGGGAGTTGCTGACGGTCAACTTGACGCGCAGGCTGTGGCCCACGTCCGCGCTCGCGACGGTGTAGCTGGGTTTGGTGGCGCCTTCGATGCCGGCGCAGCTTTCGCCCGCGGAATTGCAGCGCTCCCAGCGGTAGGTGTAGCTCAACGGCCTCGACCCTGACCAGCGGCCGTTGGCGGCAAAGAGCTTTTCGCCCTCCCTGGCGGTCCCCACGATCGCCGGCCCTTCGCTGCTTGCCGGCGGCCCGGGGGCGTCCACGACTTCGCTCTGTTCGGAGGTCGCGCTCGCGCTCCCGACCGAGTTGCTCGCCGTCACGACGACCCGGATCGTGGATTCGAGGTCGTGTTCTGCGAGCAGGTAGGTTTCGCCCGTCGCCCCGGAGACGTTCGCGCATTCTTCGCCTTCGGCGTCGCAGCGCTGCCACTGGAAGCTATAGGAGATCGGTTCGCTCCCCAACCACAGACCGGGCTCGGCGTGCAGCGTTTCGCCGGTCGTGGGATTGCCTTCAATCGACGGTTCGATCAGATCTTCGGGCGCCGTCGGCTGCGTCGCGATCACCGGGGTAGCGGCGGAGAACGCGCTGCCGGTACCCGCAGGGCCACTCGCCGTGACCGCGACCTTCACAGTGTCGCCTACATCAGCCGCGACCGGGGTGTAGGCGGATTCTGTGGCGCCGGCGATGTCCGCGCACGCTTCGCCTTTTTCGTTGCAGCGCTGCCATTCGTAGGCGTAGGCGATCGCGCCCGTCCCGGTCCAGATCCCTGGGTCGGCGGACAACGTCCGTCCCTCCTCCTCCTCGCCGGAGATCGACGGAGCGGAGACCTCCAGCAGCGTCGCCGCGCTGACGGTGACCGGGAAGCTCGGCGCAGCCGTGGAGCCGCCGCCGTCCACCGCGGTCACGAGCACCCTCACCGCCGACCCGGCGTCGCCTTCGACCAGCGTGTAGGTGTCAGACGTGGCGCCCGAGATCGCGCTGCACCCTTCACCGCCTTCCTCGCAGCGCTCCCACTGGTAGCTGTAGGTGAGCCCTTCCCCGGACCACGCTCCGCTGCTTGCGATGAGCGTGTAGCCAACGAGCCCCGTCCCTGAGATCACCGGCGGTTCTTTGACAGTGGGGGCCCCTTCAGCCGCAACCGGCTCGGTGGCGGGCGAGGTGTCCGTGACCGTCCCACTCGTTTCGCTGGCGCTCGCGAGGACCCGCAGCGCGTGGCCGACGTCCCCGGCGCCCAACACGTAGGTCGAGGCGGTGGCGCCTTCGATGTCTTCGCAACCGTCGCCGTACTGGTCGCAGCGCTGCCACTGGTAGGCATAGCCGATCGTGCCGATGCCCAGCCAGCTGCCGGCGTCCGCCGTGAGCGTCTGGCCCTCACGAGGCGTACCTGAGATGCTTGGCGCCCACGTGTTCACGAGCGTGACAGCCGCTTCGATCACCGGCGACGCGGGCGAGACGGCCGTGAGGGAGCCCTGGGGGTTGCTCACCCCCACCCTGATCCGCAGCGTCTTGCCGACATCGCCCTCCACGAGGGTGTAGCCCGATTCGCTCGCGCCCGCGACGTCCACGCATTCGCCGCCCGCCGCGGTGCAGCGTTCCCACTGATAGCTGACTTCCGTTTCGATGCCCGCCCACGTCCCGGGGTCTGCCTGCAGCGTTTCGCCGACGGCCGGGGTTCCAGAGACCGACGGCGCTTCAAGCTCGCTCGGCGGCCCCGGTTCGATCGCCGCGCTCGCAGCGGAGGTCGCCGGCGCCGAACTCGCACCATTGGTGGCCGTCACGACCACGCGCAAAGTCGTTTCGAGGTTTCCAGAGCCAAGCGTGTAGCTGCCGCCCGTCGCGCCCGCGATGTTCCCGCATTCCCCGCCCCCCTCGTTGCAGCTCTCCCACTGGTAGGTGTAGGAGAACGGCAGCGTTCCACTCCAGCTGCCCGTACTCACGCTGAGCGTCTGCTCTTCACGCACCATCCCGGAAATCACAGGCGCAGCGGTATTCGATGGCGGCGCAGCCGTCACGACCCCGGTCGCTTCGGATGTCGCCGACGCCGAGCCGCCAGCGTTACTCGCCCTCACGACAACCCGCATGGTGTCACCCACATCGCCATGTTCAAGCACGTACGTCGAACTCGTCGCCCCGGAGACGTTCGCGCAGTCTTCGCCCGCGCTGTTGCAGGTCTGCCACTGGTAGGTATATGTGATCGGCGGGGTGCCTTCCCACACGCCGGTGCTCGCGGTCAGCGTCTGCCCGTCCCGCACCGTCCCTGAGATCCCCGGCAGGCTGGTGTTCGACGGCGCGAGCGCCGCCACGACGCCGGTCGCGGCGGAGGTGCTGGACGCTGAGCCGCCCGTGTTGCTGGCCGTGACCTTCACGCGCAGCGTGCCGCCAACGTCGCCGTGGCCGAGGAGGTAGGTCGAGCTGGTCGCCCCCGAGATGTTCGTGCAGCTTTCGCCGGAGCCGTTGCAGAGCTCCCACTGGTAGGCGTAGCTCAGCGGCAGCGAGCCGCTCCAGGAGCCCGTGCCGGCCGTGAGCGTCTGCCCGTCTACATCGCTGCCTGTGATCGTTGGCGCCGACGTGTTCGACGGCGGGATCGCCGCCACGACCCCGCTCGCCGCCGAGGTAGCCCCCGTTGACCCCACGGAGTTTTTCGCGGTGACAACAACCCGCAGCTTGTCCCCGACATCGCTGAGGCCGAGCACGTAGGTGGAGGCGGTCGCCCCGGAGATGTTCGCGCAGCTTTCCCCTGAGCTGTTGCAGAGTTCCCACTGGTAGGTGTAGGAGAAGGGTTCGGTGCCCGCCCACGAACCCGTGCTCGCGCTCAACGTGTGGCCGTCTTCGGCCGTGCCTGAGACCACGGGCAGGGCGGTGTTGGCCGGCGGGCCGGTCGTGATCACCGCGGTTGCTGCGCTGGTCGCTCCTTTGCTGCCCGCCGCGTTTTCCGCGGTCACGACCGCGCGCAGCGTACCCCCGATCTGCGAGCCGAGCACCCGGTAGGTTGAGGCGCTCGCCCCCGTGATTTTTTTGCAGCTGCCACCCGTGCTATTACAGCTCTCCCACTGGTAGGCATAGGAAAGCGGCGGAGTGCCGCTCCATTCGCCTTCGCTGACGCTCAACAGCTGCCCCTGCTCCGCCGCGCCCGAGATCACCGGCAGCACCGTATTCGACGGCGCGAGCGGCGCCACGAGGGCGCTCTGCGCCGAGCTCGCGCTACCGGTACCCGCGCTGTTACTCGCGGTTACCGCCACCCGTAGCGTCGAGCCTACGTCTTCGTGGGAGAGTTTGTATTTCGTTTCGCTCGCCGCGGGGATGTTCGCGCAGCTTTCGCCCGCTGCGTTGCAGCGCGTCCACTGGTACGCAAACGTGATCGGCGTCACGCCGGTCCACGTCCCCGGTTTGATCGCCGTCAGCGTGCTCCCATCCTTCGCGGTACCCGAGATCGCGGGCAGCACTGTGTTGACCGGGAACTCACCCGCGTCATAGTGTTCCCTGATCCGGGTCCCCGACAGCGCCTTCGTATAGAACGCGACATTGCTCATGCTGCCCTTGAACAGCGGTTCGCCCGCCACCAGCGACTTCCCGAGATAGTCACTCGGCGCGCTCCCCAACGACGACGGAAAAACACTCGCCCCAGTGACCTGCCCAACCTGTTCGCCATTGACATACAACGTCAGCGTACCCGCGCTGGTCTCGCTCACCGCCACATCCTTCCACACGTTCACCGCTAGCTTCGTCGTCGTCACTTCGGCACTGGACCCACCACTCGTGTGGATTTCAAACAGCATCTTATGACTGCCAGGCATCGCAGCCGGCGTCAGATACATATAGTTGGTCGAGCTCGACCCGAACTCGAAGATCGGCTCCTTGAACACCATTTCACCCGACCAATCAACCCATCCTTCGAAAGTAAATTCGCTCGCGCCTGCCAACGGATCCCCGGGCAGCGAGCCATACGCCGCACCCCCAAACGCGCCCGACCTGCCGCCACCAAACGGGCCTTCGCCGCCCAGCACGACCCCGTTGTTGGCGGCCGTGTACGAGCCAACCGAGTCCGCGATCGTACTCGAACCCACCGCGTCATCGAAACGGAACTGCGCCACCGGACCATCCGCCGCGACCGTGCTCTCATACGTTTCATACGGCTGTGTCCCGCCCGCCGCCACCGCCGACACCAGTAGGCACGACGAAACAGCCAGTGCGACAGCACCAAGACGGGAGCCCTTCGAGTGCACGCGCAGCCAGCGCCATCCGTCCAGAGATGGTCGTCCGTACCTCATCGACGCACACCCTCTCCGCTTGGCCCTCCAAAGTCAAGAGATAGCAAAGCTTTCAGTGGACAACTTATCGCAAAATGCGGATAATTCGGGTTCGTTGCTGGCGCCATAGACAGCTCCTGTCTAGTATTTTGAACACGGCTACGGAAGTCGGGGGAGAATGAAGCCATCGATGATCAGCCACTCGTAGACCCCCCTGTCTTCGGCTCACGCGCCGGCTCGCCCAGAGCTACAATGCGACCAGCCGTGGCGCCCACTTCGGGGCCCAGTTGGTTCAACAACTCCTCGCTGGTATACGCCCCCACCGGGACCGCCAGCTCGACCGCCGCGACCGGCTGTCCGTCCCCGCCCGCCACCACAGCGGCGATTGCGCGCCTGCCAGCGGAGCGCTCTTCGTCCTCGATTGCTACACCGTGATCGGCGGCGATCCGTTCGAGCGCGGAGCGAAAGACGGTCTTGGTCGTGATCGTCTTGGGAGTACGGCGGGTGAGGCGCAGTTTCGCGATCAGCTCCCGCTGCTCCGCCACGGGTAGACCCGCCAGGAGCCCCTTACCCGCGGCGGTGCAGTGGATGGGCAGGCGGGTGCCCACCCCGATTCCTTCATCGACCGAGTATTGCGCTCGCGGGTTCACTTTCAACTCGGAGACCCTTGTTCTGAGGTGGGCACACGGTGGTACTTGCGACTTTGGGGATCCTGCTCAATCAGCCCCACCAAGGTCAGCGTGTGGACGTAGCGGTAGGCTGTCGATGGAGGTAGGTCGAGTTCCGTCGCGATTTCTTTGAGTTCTCGCTCGCTACCGTCGGGAGGAAGACAGCGGTAGGCCATTAAACCGCGCACCAGCGCCCTGGATACAGTCCGATCCTCCAGCAGCGACGACGCGAGTGACTCGCTGAGAGACATCGCCGCCGGCAGCGGCTCACCGTGTTCCGCGCGAGCAGCCACATCTGCAAGTACCGCCTCCACCTGCTCGCTCGTCAGCGTCAGCGATACGCCGTTATGGTCCATTGCGACCGCCCTGGGTTCGGGGGTGCCCGCTGAGCTTTTGTTCAGCGGGCACCCACACTCCCTCTCCCCTGCGCGCCAGGGTGGCGCCGTCGGCTACTACCCGGCCCCCGGGGCCTCTCTACGCGATGGGCCGGACCGAAGGAAGGTGTAAACGGCCCGGCCCACCTGCCGTGATGTGGGCCAGGATGCTCGCCAGGCTGACCGGCCGCGATGGGCGTTGGGGGAGTCGCATGACTGCGGTCAGCTTGGTTTGCTGTCTGGTATTCCACGCGTCGGGATGCTGACCGATCTCACCTCAGTCGAAAAGTCCCTGAGAGGAATATTCCTATATGCGAATATTCTCAGATAGGAGGTGATCGGAGGGGGCGATCGCGGACCACGCGCTCCGGGGGTTGGGTGCGGCTCGCCGGAGGCGGAGAATGAGCATCGCCGGCGTAGCGAGGCCTCCGATGGCGTTGAGAGCGGCGGCCTTCGCCGGCTGGGCATCGGGTAGCTGCGCCTCGTGAGCGGAGAGGTAGTGACTTACCATGCCGGCCAAGATCACTGCGTGCTGGAGACCGTGCGGCAGATCTCGTGCGTGGCGGACAGCTTCGGTGGCGAGAGTTCGCAGACAAGCGGCGGTTTCGTCGGGAGAGCGGTAGTGCTGAGTGAGGTTGTGCTGCTCGGTGGCTATGTCTTCGGGCAGGTCGATGAGGCTGTCGAGCAGGGAGTGCAGGGAGCCGATCCATGGGAAGTAGGCACGCTCGATGGCGAGTGCTTCGTGTGGGTGAGCGGCAGGGTGCGCGGCGGCGGCGATCAGTGCGAAGATGCCCAGCGAGGAGCCTGCCGAGGCGGCTGTCTCCCACCATCGCAAGTTGGTGGAGGGCGGGGTCTGCTGGGTTGCCCAGCGGGCGAGCGCACGGTGGCTGCCTTGTGTTTGGGTGAGGTTGAGGCTCTGGTAGGTGACGATCCGGTCGGCGAGCCGGCGGGCCGGTCCTACGACGACGGGGTGGGAGGGGAGCATGCGGAGCGCCGCGCTGCAGGCGCCGGTGATCGCCTCGAGGTAGCCACCGTCGTCGCGGTGTGGGTGGTACCAGTAGTAGTCGGCCTGCGAGGCGTTTGGGTCGAGCGTGGCCAGCAGCGCCTGGTGGAGTTGGCGTGCGTTGCGGATGGGGCAGATGTGTGGTTGCTCGGCGAGCGTGTCGACGTAGTCGTATATCGCCTGGAACGCCAGCTGTGCGCGGATGACCGCCGTACGGTGGGCGCGCGGCGCGAACGCCGCGAAGGCGGCCGAGCCCTCGATGTTGCCGAGCTTGGTGCGCTGGACCGTGAGCGCCACCCAGCGAAGCGAACCGTCGGGGATCGCGCCCGCGCGGCGCTGCCAGAGACGCAGTTCCCGGCGGATGCGGGGGAACACGCTGAGCCAGTAGCATCGCGCGGCGTTCGTGAACGTAACGGCTAGTCCAGCGTGTCTCCTGCCGGTTCCACCCATACGCATAGCTTCGCGCGTGAGTGGTCGCCGTCATGCTTATTCGTGGAGGCCGACCCTTGGTTGTACGCGCGCGGCCGAGAGGCCTGGCAACGCGATCACGAGCAGCGTGATGCCGGTGACGACCGCCAAGGCGAGCAGCACCTGTGTCACCCCGAGCGAGAAGGGCGCCGGGAACCCTGTCGAGAGCTTCAGCCAGCGGCTCGCGAGCGCGTGCCCGTAGAGGCCGAGGAGCGCGCCGTCGACGCAGCCGATCGCCACCGAGATCGCGCTCTCGAGCTGCAGTGCGCGCCAGAGCTGTTTGCTGTCGAAGCCGGTGATCTTCTGTGCTGCCAGGCGGGGGCGGCGCTGCCAGATCGTGGCGCTGAGGACGGCGGCGACCGCGAGCGCGGCCGTTACCAGCAGCAGTGTCGATATCTCCCCGAGGGGCCGCAAGCCTTCGTGGGCGCTGGCCTCGAAGCTGTCCTCGCGTTCTCGCATGGTCTCCACGCGCAGTCCGGGCCGGGGACCGAGGGCGTGTTCCACTGAGCGCTTTCCCTGTGCTGGTGTCACGCCGGGCATGAGGCTCACCTCCAGCGCCGTGGGGTTGGTGGTCTGCCAGTAGCGCTGGTAGTCGCTCGTGTTGATCGTGATGGCACCGGGCGACCATCCAACGTTCGTCGTGATCGCCGCCACCCGGAAGTGCGCTGCGCCTGAGGGCGTCGGCAGGATGAATGTGCCGCCGACGAGGACGTGGTGTTCTTCGGCGAACCCGCTTGAGATTGCCGCCCACCCGCCTTGGCGGATCAGCGCCGTGGCGTGGGCGAGGTTGCCGTGCAGCAGCTGGCTGGCCTGGATCATTTGCGGGTCCTCGGGTGAGCGGGCGCGAATCCACACGCGGCGTGCGCCGATGTCCAATACCCCGCCCTGGTAGGTGCGGACCGACGCGACACCCGGTGCGTGAGCGATGCGTGCGTTAGCGCCAGCGTCCTTGAAGCTTTCGATCGTGAGGAAGTTATCGCCGGTCGAGACCCACACCTGCGCGGTGTCGAGGTATTCGACTACCGCATTGTTGAGGCCAGTAGTGAGGTCGTGCCGGGCGCCCTGGATCGCGACGCTGCCATACACCGCCAGCGCCGTCACGCCGATCAACGCGACCTGGCGGGCGGCCATCGAGTTCAGTTCGATGACGGCGACCGGGAGCATACTGCCGCGTCTGCGCCGGCCGAGCCGCTTGAGGCAGCGCGTGAGACCGATGAAAACGACGGGGATCAACAGCACCGCCGCGAGCGCCAGCAGGATCCCGCCAACGACTGTCAAACCCGGCGCCGCAAGGACCAGCGCCGTCACGCCGACCACGACTGCGACCCCCAACACGCCGAGCCGCCTGGCCAGGCGCATGCTGACGCGCTGCCCGACGTCACCCGGGGCGTGCAGCGCGGCATCGATCGGCCGCCCCGAGCGCAGGTCCAGAAGCGGCGGCAAGGACGCCACGAGCGCCGCCAGCACACCCCCGGCGAATGCCAGGATCGCCGTCAGTGGCTGGATCGTCTCGTGGATGCTGATCGGGAACGCGACCGCCAGATACGCCGGAGTCTGGTGGAACAACGTGTGGGCGAGAATGTCTCCCAGGGCAAGACCGGCGAGCGAGGCGAGCACCCCGAGCACGGTCGCCTGGAAGCCGAGGATCACGACGATCTGCTTGGAGTCGAACCCCTGTGTGTATATCTCGGCGAGGAACCGTCGCCGCTCCGGGACCGTGAGCAGCATCGCGTTGAGCGCCAGCAGCAACCCCACCATCACGCTGATCGCGGCGAACAGAGCCGTGGACTGTCTCAAAGGCTTCGCGGTCTGTTCAAGGACGCGCAGTTCGTTATCCGCCGGCTCGACGTTCACCGTGGCCCCCGCGAGTCGCCGCAGCTCGCCCGCGACCTGACGTTCACGGCCGGGGAGCGGCTCGATCAGGACCTGCGTGACACGCCTCGGCTCCTCGGCGAGGCGCTGCGCGACCGGCAGCAGCGAGACCGCCACCGGGCTTTCGGCGACCGGGCCGATCGCACCCGCGTCCAGCACCGCTCGGACCGACTCCGGGTGAGCGTCGCCTTTGGCGAGCAGCGTCACCTGTTCGCCCTGCTGGACACCGATCGATTCGGCGACCCCGGACGGAAGGCCGAGCCCACCGGAGAGCAACAGGGCGCCCGCGCCGAGGTTTCTCGTCGCCAGCCCGCGCAGCGTGACGATGTCCCCGGTCACACCGACGAACTGGATCGAGCGACGACCGTGCGGGCCGACGATCACGGCCGGCTCGCGCAGTAGGAATGCCGCGCTCTGAACGCCCGGCAGCGCTCCCGCTTCCCGGGCGAGCCGTTCGCTGAAGCCTTCCTGTGAGCGGGCCTGCAGCTGCAGGCGAGCGCGACCGTTGACCGCGCGAATCAGGCTGGCCGTGGACCCGGTGAGGCTCATGTTGGCGACCAGCACCCCGAACACGAGCGCGACACCGATCGCGATACCCGCGCCGGCCAGCAGCTCGGCCACTATCTGGCGGTGCAACCGTGCCCGGTAGAGATTCCGCAGCACACTGACGCGGACACCCATGAGCCGGGGGTTCAACACGTGGCGCGGCAGCTTCCGGGAGCGAGCTTCGCTCATACCCCGATGACGGCTTCCAACTCGACGTCCAACCCATCGCTGAGGCGGCCGTCGCGGAGGGTATGCACCCGATCGACGAACGCGGTGGCCTGCGGGTCATGTGTGACGAGCAGCGCCGGCAGCTGACGCTCGTGAGAGATGTCGCGCAGCAGCCCGAGGATCTCACGGCTGCGCTTGGAGTCGAGGTTGCCGGTCGGCTCGTCGGTCAACAACAACCGCGGCTCGTTGACAAGCGCCCGCGCGATCGCCACCCGCTGACGCTCCCCCATCGAGAGCTGATCCGTCGTGTGCGCGACCCGCCCCCCCAGGCCGACCCGTTCAAGCCACGGGCGCGCCGCCTGACACGCCTCCTCCAACGTAAACCCATCGGAGAGCAGCTTCAGCGCAGCGTTCTCCAGAGCGCTCGCGCCCGGCATCAAATGGAACGCTTGGAACACGAAGCCGACCTCGCGCCGCCGGTAGAGCGCACCCTCCTGCGGCGTGCGCCCCACCACGTCTCGCCCGTCGAACAGGATGCCGCCCTCGTCGGGGGCGAGCAGCCCGGCGGCCATCATCAGCAGCGTCGTCTTGCCCGCGCCACTCGGCCCATACAGCGCGACGAACTCCCCCGGGGAGATCGACAGCGACACACCATCCACAGCCCGCACGATCTCGCCGTCGCCGCACCGGTAGTGCTTGACCACCCCGCGCAGCTCCAGGGCGCTCATGAGGCCCGCGAACCACTGCTCCGGCTACGCCGATCCGGGAACGCCACGACGCGCTTGCGGGAATCCGTCGTGCGGATCTGCCCGTCGCTGATCGTCATGACGCGGTCGACCCCGAGCAGCGGTGTCGTGTCTTCGGAGGCGATCACGAGCGCCATCCTCGACTCCTTCGCCAGCGAGCGCAGCAACGCGTACAACTCGCGGCTGGCGCCGGCGTCGATCAACACCGCAGGCTCGTCCACTAGCAGCAGATGCGGCTCGCGGACCATCGCCTGCGCAAGCTCGACGCGGATACGTTCATTCAACGACAGCCGATCGGTCATCAGATGCGCCCACGCCAGCGCGCCGACCCGATCCAAAACGGGGCGGGCGATCACTTCGGCCTCGGCGAGTGTGATCCCACCGGCCGTCAGCGGCAACGCGACGTATTCGAGCACCGGCTGATCGCTGAGCAAGGGCCGCCAGTCGCAGCGGACCAACGCGACCCCCTGGCGGCGCCACACCCGCGCCCGCGCATTTACCGACAGCTTCCCCAGGTCTTTGCCCTCGAAACACACGCTCCCCTCCTCGGGCGACTCGATGCCCGCCATCACCCTCAGCAGCGTGCTCTTGCCCGCCCGCCGCTCCCCGTAGATACCTACGACGTCGCCCTGCTCGACCTCGACCGATACCCCATCGAGAACAACCACCTCCCTCACCCCGTCCTGGACGCGTCTGGTGACGTCGGTGAGCGCCAGCAGCGTCACCGGGCGAGGTACTCCTTGATTTCCCCGCGGGCGCGAGGGATCCAGCGCAGCTCGGCACGCAGTTCCTCAGCCGTGGCGAGCCGCAGAACGTTGATCGCACGGTCGTGCCACGAGGTGGGCTCCTCGGTCTCCGCCGAGTCCTCGAGCGTCTGCATGCAATCCATTTCGTACTCTTCGAGCTTCCTCAGCACCTCCGGCGCATCCTGCGGGCGCGCAAAGGCAACCCATGTGCGGATATCCGCCCGCATGAGCGGCAACGGCTGACGCGCCCCCAACCACTCAGCACGAACCAGCTCAGCTCGCGCCGTCGGACGATAGACACGCCTCCAGTGGCCACGCTTACCCGGCCCCCTCCTATATTCAGACCACGCCCAGCCATCGTCCTCGAACTCTTCCAGCACCCGATAGACACGCGCACGATCGATATCCCACGCCGGACCCAACCGCGTACGGAGGCGATCGGCGATATCCCAGCCATAACCCTCCTCACCATGCAGCAACGCAGCCAGCACGGCCGTACGCAACGGCGTCCGTTCACGCTTCTTGGGCTTCGCGTTGGCTGGGTCTTGTCGCGCCATCTAAAGTCAGCCTGCCTGAACGATCAGACCGCGCGAAGCCTACAACATCGCTCCTCAAGCCGCCGAGACTTGTTTCTTAGTACCGAACCGATCCGCTTAACCACACGCGAGCGGCAAGGACACTCCGCCCGCTTCGAGCCCGGGACCACCTACATACTCGGGTCGCTGGCGTACGCACAGATAGGACGGCCCCTTAAAGCCCAATCCCCAGGTCGATGCTGCGATCGGGCGTGGCCTCGCGTCCGAGGCGCCGCTCAGCGCGGCCGATCGCTTCGCGGGCTTGTTCCCAGTCGCGCTGCTGCCCGCCGCGCTGCTCGGGCCTGGGGCCGAGTGCGTCGGCGGGGTCGGTGATGTTGTACTGCGCGCGGTAGCGCGCGGCGTGGCGTACGCCGTTCTCCCATGCCTCGCGCTGTGCGGGCCGGTCGGGCCGCTCGCCGAAGGTCGCCTTCACCCACTCGGCGGGGTTGTGTAGTTCGCGCTCGGCGAGCTCGTTGCGCAGCACGGTGTGCTCTCGGGTGGTGTGGATGATCGCGTGTTCGAGGCCTTCGCGTTCGGCGCGGGCCTCGGCAGGGTCGCCGAGCTCGCGTTCCAGGCTGCCGCGCTGTGTGAGGGTCGCGTCGAGCTGGCTCGTGTTGGCTGCAGGGCGCTGGTGAGGTGGGTGCGTTCGAGGGCGTGGGGGTCTTGTTCGCGTCCGAGGCGCCGCTGCGGGCCGGGCAGGCCAGCGAGGCGCCCGGCGAGCTGCTCGTGCTGGGTGGCGAGCGTGAGAGCGCGCGCGTCGAGGTCCTCGATGCGCTGCAGCTCGCGGGTTGGTAGCGCCGCGAGCTGTGTCTGGAGCTGATCGACGCGCTCGCGTAGCTCCCGCAGCCGCGCCGGGGTCACAGTTGCGGGCGGGGTGGGCTCCGAGTTGCGGGCGGGATGGGCTCCGCGCGGGTAGCGGCGTGCTCCTGTGCTGGCTCTGTCGCATGTGCGCAGGCGCTGGCGAGGTCGGGGTCATCGGCGCGGCCCGCGCTGGGGAGCTGTTCGATCGCAAGGTCTTCGTCGTCGCGCTGGAGCATTCGCTGGGCTACCCGGTCGAGCAGTTCGCTGCGGGTTGTTGTCGGGGCTTGGTTGCTCCGGCGATATGTTGCTCGAGGCGCTCGCCGCGTGCGCCGGAGTCACGCTGAGGGCGGTGGCGACCTCACTGGGGATCTCCGTGGCGTCCGGGCGCGTCCGCGCCGAGGGAGACCTGGACTTCCGCGGCACCCTCGGCGTGGACCGCGAGGCGCCCGTTGGCTTCTCCGCGATCCGCCTCTCCTTCGAACTCCACACCGACGCCGAGGAGGAGCAGCTCGCCACGCTCCTCAAGCTCACCGAGCGCTACTGCGTCGTCTACCAAACCCTCGCCACCACCCCTGCCCTCTCCACGACCCTCACGACCGCGTAGCCAGCGAGGCGACCGGAGCGGACTCGATCGAACCTGGCTCGAGCCGCTGCGGGATACAGTCAAGCGTACCCCACACTCGGGCGCTCTCCGGGTAGGAGCACCTATGGAAGGCGTACGCGCGGAACCGCCCAGGAGCGGGAGCGGGCCGAGAGCCGATGCGGATGGCCCCTCGTCGTCGTGGGTGTCGCGCAAACCCCCGGTCTGTCCGAGCGGTTTTAGACCATTCTGGGTATGCCCCAGAACTTTCTTGAGTGTGATCGTGAGCAGGTGTTTTTGATGCCGCCGGACCCGCGGGATTGGCTACCGGAGGGTCATTTGGCGTGGTTCGTGTTGGCGTCGGTTGCTGAGATGGATCTCGCGGTGTTCTATGGCTCCTACCGCCAGGATGGGTGGGGCCGCGCGGCGTTCGAGCCTTCGATGATGGTGGCGCTGCTTTTGTATGCCTATGCGCGGGGTGAGCGATCCTCAAGGGGGATCGAGCGTCGCTGCGTGGAGGACGTCGCCTACCGGGTGATAGCTGCTCAGCAGACACCCGATCACGCGACGATCGCGCGGTTTCGCGTGCGCCACGAGGAAGCCTTGGCGGGCCTGTTCAGCGAGGTGCTGGGGCTCTGTCGGGAGTCGGGGCTCGTGAAGGTGGGGCTGATCGCGATCGACGGCACGAAGGTTCATGCAAACGCCTCGCATCACTCAAACCTCGACTACGAGCAGCTCGCCCGCGAGATCCTGAAGGAGGCGGGCGAGGTCGACGCTTGCGAGGATGAGCTCTATGGGCAGGAGCGCGGCGATGAGCTGCCTGAGCACCTGAGAACCCACGAGGGCCGACGCGCTGCGCTGCGCGAAGCCAAGGAGAAGCTCGCGCGGGAGCGTGCAGGCAGAGACAACACGAAGGTGAAGGTGCCTGACACGCAATCGCGGAGTGTGAAGCTCGTGCTTGATCCCGAGGTGATCGTCGCCCGGATGCACGGGCGTCAGGGGTGGGTGCGCGAGGCGCGCCACCAGCTGGATGAGCATCGCCGACTGGCGGCCGATCCGATCCCGCGCTCGCGCTCGGAGCGCCTGCTTGAGTGCGAGCGTCGCCTACAGGAGAATCTGCGCGTTGAGCGCGAGGCCAACGAGGCCTACGAGCATCACCGTGCGACTGCCGTGACCAAGGACGGCCGGCGGTTCGGAGCGCGCCCGAACCCCTACGTCGCGCCGGAGGTGCCACCGGGGAAGATCAACGTGACCGATCTCGATTCACGCAACGTCAAGACGCCGCGCAGCTACACCCAGGGTTACAACGTGCAGGCCGCCGTGAATGAGCATCAGATCGTCTTGGCGGCTGAGGTCACGCTCACCTCACCAGACTTCGGGCAGCTCGAGCCGATGGTCAAGGCCACCCGGCGCGAGCTAGTGCAGATCGGTGTGAGCGAGGCGCCTGGGGTCGCCCTCGCGGACAGCGGCTACTGGCATGAGCAGCAGATGGACCGCGTCGTGAACATGGGCACCCAGGTCTTGATCCCGCCCGATGCCGGCAAGCGCGACACACCGCGCCGCGGCTGGGATGGTGGCCGCTACGCCTTTATGCGCACTGTGCTCGCCGGTGACCACGGCGGCGGGCTTTACCGAAAACGCAAGGCGATGGTCGAGCCCGTTTTCGCTCAAACCAAGCACAACCGGCGCATCAACCAGTTCCAACGGCGAGGCAGATCCGCCGCACGCTCGGAATGGCGGCTAATCACCGCGACACACAACCTGCTCAAGCTCCACAAGCACCACATGGCCGCCCAAGCCGCCTGAAACGCCACCCGGGCCGCACCGACGCCCGACCAGGTCCCCAGAACCCGACACCTACAGAGACCACAGTCATTGCCGCTGGCGCTCACCCATCCCCACGGCAACTTTACGCGACACCCACCGTCCCGAGCGAGCGTCCGCGCGGTCCTTGCCTGCGCGATGTCGCAAGCACGGCTCCTCGGTCGGACGCCGCCTGTCTCGTCTTGTGGAATGATTCACACGCACGTATGCTCCTGCGGCCGTCAGCTCTGCTCCGGCTGGAGTGATTTCACCGACATGGATATATCGAGCTTCCTTGATGAACAGCAATGGGGCGTCACCGGCAACCTTGAGGTCGACGCCCGCACGGCTTCGGTCCAAGACCCATCGGATCTACAGCTGACGCCAACCGCGACGGCCTTCCTGAGGACTCGTCATCCCGCTGGGATCTATCGCCACCAGCATGCGGCGCTCCAAGCGATCAAGGATCGGCAGAACGTATGCATTGCGACCGGGACGTCGTCCGGCAAGAGTCTCGTCTTCCAGGCCACCGCGATCGATCTTCTCGCCGAGGACGGCAACGCACGGGTCCTCGCGATCTACCCTATGAAGGCGCTTGGCAGCGAGCAGGAGGACCGGTGGCGCACCGCGCTTGCGGAGGCTGGAGTCGAGGGCAAGGTGGTGCGCATCGACGGGGGCGTCGCGAAGAAAAACCGCGCGAGTCTGATGCAGGGCGCGCGAGTGCTGATCGTCACTCCAGACATCATTCACGCGTGGCTGATGACGTCGATCGAGCAGGCTGGCGTCCAGGCGTTCCTTAGGTGTCTCCGCCTCGTCGTCGTCGACGAGATCCATACCTACACCGGTGTATTCGGTTCGAACGCAGCGATGCTGTTCCGTCGCCTTCAGCACCTGCTCGTGTTCTCTGGAGCTCGACCGCAGTGGATCGCAGCTTCAGCGACGCTGGCGAGCCCGCAGGAGCTCTTGGAGCGTCTATTCGGGCTGGAGTTCACCGTGATCGGGCCCGAGCAGGACTCCTCGGCCCGGTATCCCGTGAAGATCACACTCGTTCGCGCGCCGTCCGAAGGCGATTTCCTGGGTCTGTCGCGACTCTCCTTGAGAGCCTCGCGTCAAGTGGGTCCCGCCGCTTCATCGCCTTTGTCGACAGCCGCAAGCAGACTGAGCAGCTCGCCGCCATCCTCGCGCGCGGCAAGCAGGCGCCCGCTAGCGGCGAGAGCGACGAGGATGAAGACGACGAGGGGCTGCACGAGCTAGCCGACCACCTCGAGCGTCTTGACGTCCTGCCATTCAGGGCGGGTTACGAGGCGGACGACCGTGACCTGATCCAGCGCCGTCTGTCGGAGGGCACGCTTCCCGGCGTCGTGAGCACGAGCGCACTCGAGCTCGGCCTCGACATTCCGTATCTCGACACGGCCGTGCTGGTCGGTGTTCCGCGTTCGTCAACGAGCCTGCACCAGCGAATCGGCCGCATTGGGCGCCATGCTCCGGGAGAGGTCATCGTGATCAGTTCCGGTGACATTTACGACGAGGCGATCATGGCCGAACCTGATCAGCTTTTGCAGCGACCCCACACCGATCCGGCGTTGTACCTTGAGAACCGGCGCATCCAATACATCCGCGCGCTATGCCTCTGTCGCCCACAGGGGGAGCACGACACCGCCCTTGCCTTCACGGGCGGGGACCCTGAGCGTCCGTTCGTCTCGGCTGTCAGCTGGCCGGACGGCTTCCTTGAGCTGTGCACCGCTGAGCGCTTGGGCGAGCTGCCCGTCGACCTTCAAAGCATGAAGATCGAAGCCGCGGACTCGCCTAACTACTCCTTTCCCCTACGCGACGTCGAGCGGCAGTTCAAAATCGAGATGCGCCAGCGAGGCGAGTCCAAAAACCTCGGCTCCGTGTCTTACTCGCAGCTCCTACGGGAGGCATACCCTGGAGCGGTCTACTACTACGCCGCCCGCCCATACCGGGTCGCGTTCGTGAAGCTGGACGCCAAGACCGTCAGCGTGCGACCAGAGAAGTCATTCCACAGCAAGCCGATGATGCTCCCCACCCTGGTCTTCCCCAACCTGCAACCCAGCGCGATCCACAACGGCGCCCATCATGGCGATCTCAACGTCATCGAGAGCGAGGTGCAGATCCGCGAATCGCTGACGGGATACAGCGAGCGCCGCGGGCCTAACGAGTTCCAGACGAAGTACCCAACAGACAGCAGCAAGACCGGGGGCTACTGGTCGCAGAGCTACTTTGGGCGGACGTTTTTTACCTCAGCGGTGACGATCACCCATCCAGCGCTGGACGTCGAGGCGGGCGTTGCGCAGGCCGCAGCAGATTGTCTCTACGAGGCCTTTCTGATGGCGGTGCCCGTAGAGCGGCGGGATGTTGGTGTCGCCGTCGATCGTCACCGGTCTACGCGCGGGCCGCTCGTGGAAGGCAGCCGCTTCATCGCCCTATACGACCAGACCTATGGAAGCCTTCGCATCTCCGGCAGGGTGCTTGAAGGCACACGCCTGCCAGATCTCCTGGAAACGGCGCTTGGGCTGTGCGAGGAGGACCTGAGCACCGACAACTGGCTCGCCGCGCGCGATGTCTTAACCGAACTCGTAGCCGCCGTCCAGGCGCCGGCGGACCCGCCATGGTGGTCGGATGCCCCGCAGGTCCCTGCAGCTGTGAACGTCATCTCAGTCATCATGCCAGGCAGCAGAGGCCTCCAGGTGCTGCACGACAACCGCGAGTTCTACATTGAGGCTGTCTTCCTCAGCCCTAGCGGCGTTCGCTACCGTGGCCACCACGAAGAAACCAAGAAAGACGTTTACGAGCTCATCCCCATCGACCAGATTGCTCCGTTGCAGGGCGAGAGCAAGATGGGTATCTATGATCTGGAGACCGGTGAGCTCAAGGCTGACGAGGACGCTGAGGCTTTCGTCGAGCAGTTCGGTTAGTTCAGGGACACTGGCAGCCTGTCGCGCGCCGGCCGCTTGGTGGCTGTACGATCGCTGCAACACCGTGCCCACAGGCCGGGAGAGTCCTGAGACGTGCGATTGCTGCTAACCACCATCTCGTGTGTACTGGCTGGCCTGGCGTGGACGGCGCTTTTCGGGGTGGCTCCGGCGTCGGCGGCTACGCCGGTGAGTTGCGCTGAACTGGCGAGCGCGATCGGGTCGGCGACGGCTGGGGAGGTGCTGCAGCTACCGGCCGGCCACTGCCAGGTCGAAGCGACGGTCGCCAATACCGAGGCGTTCGCGCTCGAAGGCGCCGGCGGCGGGGGCACGGTGCTCGAACCCGTTGGGGTGGGCAAGTCGATCCTCCAGAGCAGCGAAAACGTGCGGTTCACGCTGTCGGGGTTGTCGCTCACCGGGAGCAGCGGCGCGCCCGCCGTGCTGCTCACCGGCGCGGGGGAGGCAGTGACTCTGAGCGGGGACACCTTCAGCGACGACTCGTACATGAGCGGGTATGGGGCGGGCGTCTCGATCCAGCTTTCGGCTGCCAGCACAGCGTCCGCTCCGACGCAGCTGATCGACGACACGTTCTCCAACGACCACGCCTCGGGCGGCGGCGGGGTGGCGCTGCTGGGCTCCTCGCCGCTGGTCATCTCGGGTAGCACGTTCACCGGCGACGGCGCCTCGCTTGGGGGTGGCGGACTGGTCATTTCAAGCCGCGACGGCGTGGAAGGCGCGGTCCAGATCGTGGGGAGCACGTTCGGCGGGCCGAGCGTCGAAGCCGGCGACACGAGCGGCGCGGTCGGTGGCGGCGTAGAAATCGCGCTGCTGCCCTCCCAGGCGCTGACGCTCTCGTCGAACACGTTTGAGAACGATCGGGTCGTGGGTGCGCACTCTGCGCGGTTCCAGCGCGAGGGCGCGGGGCTGTTCCTCGGCCTGGTGTTCGAAAAGACCGGCTACCCGGTCACGCAGACGCACAACGTGTTCACGGGGAATGTGGTCGAAGCGACGCAGGAAAACCCGTCGCCACTGTTGCCGGCGGGGGGCGCGGGGGAGTGGATCTCCGGGCTGTCGGTGCTGAGCACGGCCGACTCGTTCACGGGCAACCGGGTAGCGGTGAACGATGGGGACCCGCCGGAGGGTGGCGCGCTCGGCGCGTTCGCCAGCGGGCCGGTCGGCTCCACGCCCTCGCAGCCGGCTGTGTTCACCGGCCGCGACGACCTCTTCAGCGGCAACTCCACCGCCGCCGGCGGCTGGGGCGGCGCGATCTACGTCGGCGGGCCGCTGCCCAGCTGCACCGGCTCCTGCCCGGGGAGCAGCCTCTCCCTCGACGACTCGACCGTCGTCGCCAGCACGATCGACGCGGGCGCCGGCAGCGAGGGCGGCGCCGATCTGGGGCTCTCCCAACGACTCGCTCGCGCTCGCCAACTCGATCCTCTACGGCAACACCCCGCAGCCCGAGATATACGGGTTCGCGTCGACCCCGCCGACGTTTGCGTATTCCGACCTCTGCACGGAGCCGGGCGGGCCGGTCATCACCGGCACGGGGGACATCTGCGCCAACCCGCTGCTCAACCCCGACGGGTCCGAGACCCAGGCCAGCCCCACGATCGACGCCGGCTCCAACGCGCTCGTCCCCGCGGGGCTCACGACCGACATCGCCGGCAACCCGCGGATCCTCAAAACGCGACTCGGCTGCGACACAGAACCGCCGGCGACCGTGGACATGGGCGCATTCGAGTCCACGAGGGTAGGGCCTGCACCACCGTGCCTTCCGCGTCCAAACCCATGTTCATGCCTACCCAGGCGACCCTGGGTGGAAATCGCCAGCGGCCCGCTCCTCGACAGGCACGGCGCCGTCACTGTGCGCCTCACCTGCTCGACCCGTGTGGCCTACTGCGACGGCATGGTCACGCTGACCACCGCACACGCCTTCGCGAGTGCCAGTCACGGTCGAGGTCGTAGGCAGCACAAGCCTTTGCTGCTCGGCAGCGCTAGCTTCCACATCCCTGGTGGGGCATCGGCGAGGGTGAAGATCCACCTCTCTCGCTACGCGCTCGCCAGGCTCCTCCCGGGCAGGTGGATCAGGGTGCTCGTACAGACTGCCGCCCGCGACGAAGTCGGCGCGAAGGCCACGAGGGAGCGCACCACGAGGCTGCGTCTCCCCAAGGCGCGCCGGCACTGATGGCGGGCAGGATGCCGCCGGCGTCCGTGGTGCTCGGACTCGTCGTGTCGTTGGCGCTCTCAGATCATGCCTGGGCGAATGCTGGGATCGGCACCTGGCAGGAGACCGGCTCACAGCTCGGCGCGGGTTACGACAAGCGGGCCGCAACGCTCGCCAATGGTCGCGTGCTCGTCGTGCACCCCGAAGACGAAGAGGTCACACCCACGCACCCGACCTTCACCGAAGGTCTCGCGACGGAACTGTACGAACCGGACTCCGGGACGTGGCTGGCGGGCCCCAAGCCTCCCGGGCGGAACGCCTCGACGATTGTGCCCCTGGCCGACAACGGGGCGCTGCTGCTTGGCGAAGCTGCCTGCGATTCGTCTTCGCGGATGTGCTTGCCAACCACTGCGACATACCGGCTCGCCTCCGACAACTCGGCATGGACCCCGTCGGCTCCCATGCTCCAGCCGCGCGTGCATCCCACCGTGGCGCGACTCGCCGACGGCCGGGTGCTGGTCGCGGGGGGATTCGGCGACTCCTGCACCCCCACCTTCGCCTATGGCTACTCGTGCGCGCCGTTGTCGAGCGTCGAAATCTTCGACCCGGCCAGCGGCGCCTGGTCGGTGGCGGCGCCGCTTCCCGAACCCACGGGCGGGGCCAGCGCGACACTGCTCTCGGACGGGTCGGTGCTGCTCGTCGGAGGCGGCAGGCAGACAAGCGACGCGCTTCGCTACGAACCCGAGTCCAACCGCTGGCGGACGCTCGGGCTGGCGCCTTTCTCGCTCACGGGCTCCCGGCTGTTCTCGCTGCCTGGCGATCGCGCGATCGCGCTCGGCTCCAACCCCGAAGCCGACTTCTACGGCTCCCTCGGCACCGCCGCCTCGCGCGCAATGCCGATCTGCGATGCAATCGCGGGCGAGATCTACGGGGCGGCACACGACAGGTGGAGCGCCGCCCCGCCACTGCCCGGCGACCCGGTCTCCTGCTCGACCAACGCCGCGCAGCTCGCGGACGGACAGATCCTCTACGAAGCGTCGGGCCCCCGCTACGTTCTCGACCCCCACCAGCTTTGCTGGACAATGACTGGAGCACCTGCTACGGCACAGCTCAATGGCTTGCTCGCAGCCTTCCCCGATGGGCGGGCGCTCGACTTCGGCGGCGCCATCGCCGATGGCGGCCCTTCCGCCGAGGCCGAGATCTACACACCCGGTCCGCAATCCTGCACGGTCGAGCAGCGCATCCAGACCGCGATCTTCACCCATCTGGCTCCCGAAGGCCGAGCGGCGAGCCGCGCCGCCGTGCTGGCCGCCGGCTGCAGCTTCACGCTCAACACGATCCTGCCGGGGCGACTCCGCGTCGACTGGTACTTCAAGCGCGATTTTGGCGAAGGTCTACGCGGGTCGGTACTCGTCGCCTCCGGCCGGGCCAGCTCGACCCCCCGCGGCTCGCTCAAGCTGACCGTAAGACTCACCCCGGCGGGGAGGAAGCTCCTTGAGCGTTCGCACCAGCCCCAGCTGACCGCCCGGGCTACCTTCACCGCCGCGGGCGGGGAGACCGTGACGACCACGAGACCTTTCGCGCTCGGTTGACGGGTTCATCTTTGAAGCGCGTGAATGACCTTGCTCGTCCACCTCAGCGCCCGACCGACCGTCGAACGCCAGCGCCATCCACGAGCTGCGCGCAGGGGCACAAGCAGCGCCCCGGGGCCTCGTGTTGCCCATTCCGTTGCCCACCCGCCGGGGCGCTGGCCATCACCGGCCAAGCCCTACATGCCGAAACCCGCATGGTTGCAGGCGATTCAAGCGATGCCCGGGGTGGGAGTCGAACCCACAAACCCTTTCGAGACGCCGATTTTAAGTCGGCGCTGAGCCAGTGCGCAGCCCGCGACCCGGGCGCCGCACTCAAGCGAGCAGCACCGCGTGGCTCATCGGACAGCCAAGCGGAGCGGCCGCGGCGATCGGGGTGGCGAAGTCGAGAGCCATGCGCTTAGTTTCAACCTGCGCGAGCAGGGTGTCGGGCTCCCGAGGGATCATCGCTGCACTCGTCGGGCGCAGTCGCCCGCCCTTGAGTGCGTCGGGGCCTTGCGCTCCCTCGGCACGGGCAGACCTTCGAGCAGAGCACCCAAGAGGCGTACACAGTGGGGGTGGAGGCAACGCTTGGGGCAACGTCTTGTCGGGGGGGTGTTGCCCCAAGCGTTGCCCCAAAGCGGGCTTTTCGATGTTCGTGCGTCTCTCTGTCAAGCACGAATCTAGCCCAGTTGAGCGAGATTCTGGCAAGCCCCCGGCAGGACTCGAACCTGCGACCCTCGGATTAGAAATCCGACGCTCTATCCAGCTGAGCTACGGAGGCGCGGTGTTTCCAACTCCATAGTGTGGCGATCATCGCCGCGACGCGCCGGCCGGGTCGGCATCCAGTCCAGCTCCCCCGAGAGACGACTTTAGAGCGGGCGTGGGGAACGGCTTAAGCAAACTTGATCCAGAACCGGTAAAAGTTGACCCTATGACTCCCGCATCGGGCACCGATCCCGACCTCACCCGCAAGGAGCGCCGCGAGCAGGCGCGCACCGAACGCAAAGCGATGGAGGCCGCCGCCGCACAGTCGGCGCAGCGCAAACGGATGATCCAGCTCGGCGGCGTGATCGGCGTCGTCGTGGTGATCATCGTCGTGATCGTGATCGCGACCAGTGGTGGGGGCAGTAGCGGGAGCGGGCTCGCCACCGGCAGCCAGAAGAACTCGACGGTCTCCGCGGTCGACTCGACCATCCGCGGCATCCCCCAATCGGGCAACGTCCTCGGCCACCCCAACGCGCCCGTGACGCTGCAGTACTTCGGCGACCTGGAGTGCCCGATCTGCAAGGAATTCACGCTCGGCGCGCTGCCCAAGGTCATCCAGAAGTACGTGCGCAGCGGGAAGGTCAAGATCGAATACAACTCACTGCAAACCGCCACGCCCGAACAGGAAACATTCCGCACGCAGCAGGTGGCCGCCTATGCGGCGGGCAAACAGAACCTTGCGTGGTACTTCATCGAGCTCTTCTACCACGAGCAGGGCCAGGAGAAAACGGGCTACGTCACCGAAAAATACCTCCAAGGGCTGGCGCAGCAGGTGCCGGGCCTGAATCTCCCCAACTGGAGCGCCGCGCGCAACGACCCGACATACGCCGAACAGGTCACGCACGACGCGCAGATCGCCAACGCGGAAGGCTTCACGGGCACCCCGTCCTTCCTGATCGGCAAGAGCGGCGGGCACATGGAAAAGCTCGAAAACCCCAACCTCCAAGAACCCTCGAGCTTCGAAGCGGCGATCAACAAGTTGCTTTCATAGAGGGAGATGCGTGCGGCGATGACCCAGCCCCTCCTCCCTTCCCTGCTCACCGGCGCCGCCGACCGGCGATGAGCGACCGCGCGCTCCGCGCCACGATGATCGTGCTCGCCACGATCGGGCTGGGGGTCGCGAGCTACCTGACCTACGTCCACTACTCCGGCACCCCGCCGCTGTGCAGCACCACGCACAACACCTGCCTGAAAGTGCAGACCTCGATCTACTCGGAGCTCGCCGGCGTGCCGGTCGCGCTGATCGGACTTATCGGCTACGTGGCGATCCTCGGCTCGCTGCTGGTGCCGCAGCGTGAAGAGACGCGCTTCGCCACGATGGCGTTCGTGCTGATCGGCTTCGGCTTCTCCGCCTACCTCACCTCGCGCGAGCTGTTCTCGCTGCATGAGATCTGCGAGTGGTGCGTGTCGAGCGCGATCATCATGACGATGCTCGCCGCGCTGTCGGTGTGGCGCTTCCTGCGCGGCGACGCCCCTCCCGCGAGCGCCCCCACCGCCGCCGAGCCCGACGCCGGGGCGCCGCTCGCGGCAGGTTCCTGAGCCGGAGCACCTCCCACCGCTCGCTCCTGAGCCGGGGCCTCCCCGCGCCGCGGGCTGGTGAGCCCGCCCGCCGCTCGCCGCGATTCTCGATCCACGGCGTCGGCAGCCCGTTCCGGCGCGGCGCTCGTCGGCAGCCCGTTCCGGCGCGGCGCTGTATGGTCGCGACCATGCCACGCCCGCGCACTCCACAGGCCGAGCCCGTCGCACATGGCACCATCGAGCAGAGCGCCACCAGGCGCCAGAAGCGCGCCGCCGCCGAAGCCGCCGCGGAGCTGGTGCTCCCCGGCTCGCGCGTCGGGTTGGGGACCGGTTCGACCGTCGCCCACCTGCTGCCGGCGCTCGCCGCGCGCGGGCTGGAGGGGTTGCGCTGCGTCGCCACCTCCCCCGCCACCGCCCGGGCCGCCCGGGCGCTCGACCTGGAGATCGTGGAGCTCGACGAGCTCGGCACGCTCGACATCGCGATCGACGGCGCCGACCAGATCGATCCACGGGGTTGGCTGATCAAGGGCGGGGGCGCGGCGCACACGCGCGAGAAGATCGTCGCCGCCGCGGCCCGGCGCTTCGTGGTGATCGCCTCCGCCGAGAAGACCGTCGCCGAGCTCACACCGCCGGTGCCGGTCGAGATCCTGCATTTCGCCCCCCGCACCACACTCGCGGCGATCGCCCCGGCGCGGCTGCGCAAAGTGCCCCTCAGCCCGGACGGCAACCTGATCGCCGACTACCTCGGAGCGATCGAAGACCCCGAGCTGCTCGCCGCCCGGCTGTCGGCCACCCCCGGCGTGGTCGAGCACGGGCTGTTCGCGCCGAGCCTCGTGAGCGACATCCTGATCGCCGACGACAGCGGCATCGAACACCGCCGCGGGGGCAAGGCTCCGGGGTGAGCCCGCCATTCAGATGCTGATCAGCTCGAGCTCGTCCAGCCGCCGCGCGGCGCGGGACGCCCACGCCGAGCTCTCATCGCGGTGCAGCACGCCCTCGCGCTCTAGGCGGGCGAGCGCCTCGTCGAGGATCGCCGGCTCGAAGTCCGGGATCTCCTGCGCCAACTCCGAACGAGCCCAGCGCTCCTCGTGATCGTCCCTGAGAATCTGCAGAACCACCGCTCGCTCGACCATCCACAGATCCCTGCTGCGCTGCCGTTCCTCTGCCGGTCCCTGCATGGGACTCACCTCCTGGTCTGCCACGTTGCCCGCGACCTGCCGGCTGCTGGGGCCACTTGATTTTCGGATCGCCACCGAAACTACTCAGCGCTTGGGACGGGAGGCTCGCTCGGGGGGCGCCGTCTCTACGGAGACGCCCTCTTGCGCGTGTACCTTTGGGTCGTGACTCCCCGCGCACGTCTGCTCGCGTTTGGGCTCGCCCTGGCGCTCGTCCTCGCCGGAGGTGCGTGCGCCGCGCTCGTCGGCGGGGTGACCGGCCAGGTGCTCACGATCGTGCTGATCGCCGCCGGAGCGGCCGGAGCGGTGCTGCTCGTGTTCCTCGAAGTCGGCTTCAGCGAAGATCGCGAGCTCGCGCGAGATGAGGAGCGCCGTCGCGGCCGCGCGATGCGTCGGCTTGGCGCTCGGCGGGGGCGCTGGGTGACCCGCCGGCCGCGGCGGCCCGGCCGCTGAGCGGGGGCGAGCCAATCGATCGCCTGAACGCCACAGGCGATGCTGCGCGCCGTCCGCGCCCCTCAGCAGCCCTCGTCGTACCCTGACCCGGCGCCGGGATCGTCAGGCCACGGTGTGCTCTCGGTCGTCACCCTCACCCTGCCCGGTTCGGTCAGTTCGGCATCCCAGATGTAGTTCTGCAAAGGTGCCCCGGTATCGGTCACCGAGTGGCTGGCCCCCGCGGCTTCGACGTCTTCGCGCCACTGCGCCACCGTGAGGTGCTCGGCCCGCAGCACCGGCAGCGCGGTGGCCACCTTGGCGCCAAGCAGCCCGCTGCAATGCAGCGGTTCGCCGGGAGCGAAGACGCTGGCTGAGCTCTCGTAAGGTTCCCCGGGCTTGGCGGGGCGTCCGAGGGTGATGCTCCCTTCCCCGGCGAAGCCGCGGGGGATCCTGATGCCAATCGCGCACCCTCCGCCGCCCGCGAGGCAGCGTCCCCCTTGAAGCGGCGTGATCTGGCCCACCACAGAGCCGGATTCCCCAACGAAGAGCACGGTGCCGATGCTGCTTGGCGATACCGGGATGAGGTTCACCGTGATCTTCAAACCCTGCTTGGCGAACGCCGCGTTGAGCTGCGCCTGTGCCGCAAAAGGTTCGGTCACCGTGGCGAGGATGTCGCCGCTTGCGGCGGTGCGGAAAGCCACGGCCTCCGCGGGCGTGGGTCTCACGGCTGATGTGGCGCTCAGCAGCACAGCGGCGATCGCCCCCGCGGCAACCGCTCCGCAAGCGCAGAGCACCGCGGAACGCCGTAGGCGGAAGCCTCCCCCGCCCGCAGATCGCAGGCGCAGACCTCTCGCCCTCCGCGGCCCGCCCACAGCCCCGGGATTGGCGCTCACGATCGCCTCGAACAGCTCGATTCGCCGCTCGCGGGGAAACAGCTCATCGACCCGCCCCGTGTCGCTGTGCCGCAGGTCACGCAGGTGCTCCACTGTCTGACGGTTCATGTTGCCTCCTCAATCACGGGGGATGGTTTGTGGGACCTGGGATGGGGTGAGGCGCCGGGCGATCGGGGCGCCGCCGCCTCGTCATCGTCTGAGGCCTCTTCAGCCAGCGCCGCCCGCATCCCCGTCCGCGCTCGATGGAGCCGCAGCGCCACGGCTCCCCTCGTGCACCCGAGCACGGCTGCAGCCTCGCGTTGGCTCAACCCCTCCCACACGATCAACAGCAGAACCTCCCGCTGCGAATCGGTGAGACGTGACAGCGCAGCGAGCACACGCCGACGGCCGACCAGCGCCTCGGCATGGTCGTCCTCTGCCTCCTCGACGCTCGCCGCGATGCGCTCGATCAGCGCGTCGCGGCGTCCCTGTCCGCGCCGCAGCTCGGCGAGCACCTTGCGCGCGACACCAAGCAGCCACGGCAGCGGCTCACCGGGCACATCGCCGATCCTCCGCCACGCGATCTCGAAGGTGCGCGCAAGTGCGTCCTCCGTCAGTGCCCGGTCGGCCCGGGACAGCAGATACGCGGCGACACGGTCGAAGTGCTCCCTGTACAGGCGCTCGAACCGCCGCTCGTCGTCGTTGGCCATCTCCTCCACTCCCTGGTCGCAGTTGGGGGGGAAGTGGCCGGGAAGACCTCAGATGTTACGCGGCGGCCACCTGGGCGCTCGGCGCTGGCTCCTCGCCTCGGGCAGGGCGAGCAATGGCCTGTGACGGCTGCCGCTACCCAAATGCTCGCGCGCTCTGACGGTTGATAGCGTACAGCGATGCCGTACGGGTGGTTGACGGTGTCCTACGAGGAGTGGAGCGCGACCTGTGACACGCTGCACGCGCACACCCAGGTGCTCGGGAAGCTCGCGGTGGCGCTCGCTCCGCCCGAGCCACAGCTCCAGCACGCGGCTCTGCGTCTGAGCGCCCGCGGCTGGGAAACCGCTCCGCTACCGGCGCCCGACGGCTCGGGGGCGCTCGTGATGGTGCTCGACCTGCGAGAGCACGAGGCGCTCGTCGAGCACAGCGGGGGCAGCGTGCGGCGCGTCCCGCTCACCCCGCACCGGCCGGTGGGGGAGGTCACGCGCGAGCTGCTCCAGGCGGTCGGCGAGCTCGCGGGCGAGGTCAGGATCGACCCCACGCCGCAGGAGGTGGCGTGGAGCGTGCCACTCGACGAGGACGACGAGCACCGCAGCTACGACCCCGCGCAGGTCGCCTCCTACTTCGCCGCCGCGACCCACGCCGCGCTCGTGCTCGCCACGTTCCGCGCGCCGTATCGCGGACGCTCGACACCTGTCAACGCGTGGTGGGGCTCGTTCGACCTCGCGGTCAACCTCTTCTCCGGCCTGCCCGCCGACCCTCCGTCAGAGGACTTCATCATGCGCAACGCGATGAACGCTCAGGAGGTCGCCGTCGGCTGGTGGCCGGGCGATGCGCGTTATGCCAAAGCGGCCTTCTACGCCTACGCACATCCCGCGCCCGAGGGGTTTGCCTCCGCCACACTCTCGCCCCCGGCCGCGCGCTGGGACGGGGCGCTCGGCGAGTACATCCTCGACTGCGACGCCCTCCGCTCGAGCCCCGACCCGCACGCCCTCGCGCTCGACTTCGCGCGCTCGGCGTTCCGTCACGCCTGCTTGGTATGCGAGTGGGATCCGGCGCTCCCCGCGAGCATCGAGGGGACGCCGCCGCCTGTTGTGTGAGAGGCGAATCGCGATGCACGCGGGGTTGTAACGAGCGCGTCGAGCTGCGCTCGACGGTGAAGGGGTCCCTGTAAACGGGACCGGCGTAAAGGCTATACCTAAACGTATATACTGATCAGAAATGGAGGTCGCGACGACGATCCGAAGCGCGCGCGCGGCCGCCGGCATCACGCAGCAAGAGCTCGCCAATCGTGCGTGCACCGCGCAGCCGGCGGTTGCTGCATATGAGTCGGGCGCCCGGATCCCCAACCTCAAAACGCTGGAGCGGCTGCTTGGCGCCTGCGAATACGAGATGGAGGTGCTTGCCCACCCCCGGATGCGCCGCGGGGCGGCATCGCTGGCTGAGCTCGGGCAGACGATCAGGGAGGATCTGGAGCACGGGAGCGAGCGGAACGCACTGCGGCTGCTGTTTGGATTCGCCGACGATTTCAGGTCCTCTTCCCGCCCCGGGCGAATCGCGCTCCTTCAAGAGGAGCCTCCTCCGACCGGCGACGCTCGCTTCGATGCCGCACTCGCGGGCATCGCGGAGTTGTTTGCGGCCGAGGGCAGTATTCCGGCGCCCGCGTGGGTCGATGAGCCGGAGCGGTTCGTCGAGCCCTGGTGGTTCGTCGCGAGCCGCCCCGCCTTCCATGCCTACACACTTGCCAACACACCGGCGGTCGTCGCGCGTCACGGGGTGTTCATGGCGCGCGAGGTGTTCGATCGTGCCTGAGCGCCACTTCACTCAAGCCAAGATCCTGGAGGCACTCCAAGCTCTCGGCGATGAGCTCACGCGCCAAGGGGTGCGTGGGCAGATCTTCATCGTCGGCGGCGCCGCGATGGCGCTCGCCTACTCCACGCGACGGGTCACGAAGGACATCTACGCCGTATTCGAGCCGAAGAACGCCATCTACGACGCCGCCGCAACGGTGGCCGACGAGTTGGGACTGCCCGAGGACTGGTTGAACGACGCGGCCAAGGGCTACATGCCAGGCAACGACGAGCACCCCCGCACCGTCGCCGACATCCACGGGATCGAAGTCACAACGGCCTCGGCCAGATACCTGCTGGCCATGAAGCTGATGGCGATGCGCTTCGGCGAGGACGACGAGGACATCTTGATCCTGCTGCGGGAATGTGGCATGCACAGTGCGGAAGAGGCGATCGACCTGCTCAAGCACCTGTATCCGCTTCGGGACCCGCCGCCGAAGACCCAATGCTTTCTCGAAGAGCTGTTCGGCTCGAACGAGCGGTTGTAGGCACATACTCTTGGCGGACGGCCGTGCCGCAAGCCGTTTGACCGCCGTCAGCTCAGGCGACAGGGAAAGGATCGCCGGTTACTCAGCGCAATCTCAGTGCGCGATCTGCCTGACGAAGTCGGGGTCGCACCGGCCGTCGGACATCCGGAGGGTCAGCATACTTCACAAGCTCGCGACGATCTGCTCGGTGGGATGTCGGCGACAGGGCCAGCCTCCTGGTAGCCTACCCGACACTCCCAATCGGCCCACACAATCTGCGGATATGCAAAACTTGGCAACCCAATGCAGATGCCTCGGCTCCCCGACTATGATCGCATTCTCGAACTAGAACCGTGATCGGCAATTCGGAACACGCGGTGGGAAGCATGGACGCCGAGGCGCTCTTCGTCGGGGCAACCCTCACCGAGAGGGACCTCGCACGAAGCGAGGAGTTCCTCGAGGAGGTCACCGACATTCCGAGCCAGGCTGCGATTCATCCGTTGCCGATCGCGCAAGCCGGTGTGTGTGACCAACCCGTGTACTTCACGATTCCGAGCTTCGCCGACCGCGACACGGCCCTGACGGTGTCCGGCCACGTGACGGCCTCGGCTGCATTGCCAGCCTCTCGCAGGGGCGTGCACATGTCGCGGATCGTATCGTCCATCGACTCCATGGTGGACGTTCACCACTCTTCACTCGCGGCCGCACTGAGAGACGTCGTGGCCGAGGTGGCCTCGACACAGGATCTCACCGACGCGGACGTCACGTTCGCGGGGACGACGATCGTACGTCGTGCCACGCGCGTAACCGGGCGCACGTCGCCGGATTGCTTTGGTGTGTCTGGACGCGCAAGCCTCCACGACGGTGTGACACGGATTTGGGTCGGTCTCAACGCATCGGTAATGACAGCCTGCCCTTGTACACAGGCGTTCTCCTGGCACTCCACCGTTATCGCGCTTACCGAGGTCGTCGGCGTCGACGTCGCCAACGAGGTCGGGCGCCAGTTGGTGGGGTATACCCATTCCCAGCGTGGGAGCCTCGAGGTCGAGATCGAGTCAGACGATCCCGCCGGGCTGAACTGGGTGTTCGATGCGATGGCGCAGGGCGCGCACCTCACCCAGGATCTACTCAAGCGCCCCGACGAGCATGAGCTCGTGTTGCGCGCGCACACGCGTCCGCAGTTCACCGAGGACGTCGTGCGTTCGGTGGCCACGCGTCTACTGTCCGTCTTGCCACAGCCGCCGACCATGGCCGATATCCGCGTCTCCTGTAGAAACGTCGAGAGCATTCACGCACACGACGTACACTCGGTGGTCTGCGGCCCAGCACACGAACTGGCAGAGGTGCTCGCCGCGTCGCACCCCTAGAGGCCGTCAAATCCAAATCACGCCTCCTGTCACTTGGACGACCTCACGTCAATCCTCGATTTCGGTTCCGAAGTCGCGACCCTGCACCAACCAGCGGTCGACCATCCGCTGCGATCGTTTACCTACGGCGAACTCGACCGGGAAGTCGAGTCGTTGCGCAGCACGATTACGTCCGTCGGCCTGTCACCCGGAGACAGGGTGGCGATCTTCATCGATGACGATCCCCATTGGGTGGCGGCAGTTATCGCGGCTTGGCGCGAGGGTGCCGTGATCCTTGCGCTCGACTGGGCGAACTGGCAGGAGACCAAGGAGCTCATGCGGCGCGCTGCACCTCGCTGGGCGATCGTCCGGCGCGAGCGCGTGCAGCACCTGCGGTACGTACAGAAGCGCGACCTGAACGAGCATCTCGTGGTGGAGCGACTCGACGTCGAGGAAACCGCAACACTCCACTCCGACGTCGCCTACCTGGCGCCCACTTCTGCAAGCACCGGGAGCGCCAAGATCGTGCTCGGCAGCCGGCGGGGGCTGGCGACCTTCATCGCCGCCGAGCTGGACCTCATGGGTGCCGCGCACCGGTGGAGGGTCGCGCGACTGACCCTGCCGACCTTTGATGTCTTCTGGCGGGATCTGCTGCTGCCACTGGCTGCACGCGGAACGCTGTGTCTGATGCCGAGGATGGAGCAGCGACTGCATCCTGTGGCGCTGGCGAAGTGGCTTGACGATCGGCACATCGAGGTCGTTCACTGTGTTCCCACAGTCTTGCGGGCGCTCGGCAAGCAACTGCCCGGGCATCGGCCGTCCAGCCTGCGCTGGCTGATGGTCGCCGGCGAGCCACTGTTCGCAGCCGATGTGCGGCCCTGGCTGGAGACGACCGACACAACTGTGGTAAACGTCTACGGGACCACTGAGACCACCCTCGCCAAGTTCTTCCATGTAGTTCGCCGCGAGGACCTCGATCGCGATCCCATCCCGGTCGGTAAGTGCATACCCGGTGCCGCGGCCATCGTCCTCGATGAGCACCTGCAGCCGTGTCCGCCCGGCAAGTCTGGTGAGATTTTCATCGCAACCAGGCACCCGCTGCACGGCTACCTGGACGACACCGAGCGATCTCGTCAGCGATTCGTGCCCAACCCCGTCGGAGGATCGGGAGCGTTGGTCGACCGCACGGGCGACGTTGGACGCGTTCGCATCGACGGTGTGCTGGAGGTGGTTGGGCGAATGGACGACACCGTCAAGGTCGCGGGTATGCGCGTCGGGCTCAGCGCGATCGAGGGTCGCCTGCGAAGTCATCCGGGAGTGGAGGACTGTCATGTGACGTTCAGTCGGGGAGCCGACCACGAGGGATACGTGGCTGCATTTGTAAGCCCCCTGCCCGCTTCCGCCGCCGCGGCCGGCGAGCTGCGACGCTGGCTGCGTTCCGGCGGCGTGGTCGCGGCGAGCGTGCCGATGCGCTTCCAATTCGTCGAGTCGATCCCGCGCAGTGCACGGGGCAAGGTGGACCGCCACGAGCTCGCACGGGCGCTCGCAGCCGACGAGCCGAGGCACATCGCGCCAATGTCGGAGACGGAGGCTCTGCTGCACCAGCTTTGGCGGGAGGTGCTGCCCAGTGCCGGGACGTTTGGGATCGACGATGAGTTCGAGGCGCTGGGCGGGCAATCCATCCACGCAGCGCAGGTGGTCGCCCGGCTGGAGCTCGCGACTGGCGTGCGGTGCTCGCTTGGTGAGTTCTTGACGCGCAACACGATCGACGGTTTCTCCGAGTACGTCGACGCCCGTCTGCTCGAAGCCCGCGTCGACGCGTCCTCGCCAGTCGTGCACCACGGTCAAGAAGGACGGTTCGCGGAGCTTGCCGACCGGGAGCAAATGCCGCTGTCGTTCGCTCAGCGCCGATTCTGGAGGATGCAGCTCCAGCCAGACGCACCTGCGCTTCACTACCTGTGGCTGGGATCGATAGACGGTCCGCTGGACATGGCTCGCATGAGGCGAGCGATCCACGACACGGCCAACCGGCAGTCGGCGACGCGTACGCTGTTCATCGCCCGCGACGACCACACAGAGCCGGTCGCCCGCGTAGCGCACGCCGAGCGAGTCGAGCTGCAAAGCCTCCAATCGTCCGGCCAAGGACTGTCCGCCGACGTGCAGCTGGTGCGAGAGTGGGCGCTCAGGCGGTTCGAGCTAGGGCGCGAACCCCCACTCAGGGTGGCCGTCGTGGAGCAACACCCCGAGCGACGCCTCCTTGCGCTGGCGGGGCACGTCATCGTGTCGGACGGCATGTCGAAGAGTCTGCTGTTGAGCGATCTGAGCGACGCATACGCGCAGCGAGTGCCGGGCAGCCTACTTCAGCACGGCTTTGAGCACTATGCGTCGTGGGAGCGGAGCCCGGCCGCACTGGAACTGTTCGAGCCGCGCCTCGAGTACTGGCGTTCGCGCCTGCCCGTGCGGCTCGCACCTCCTCGTCTTCCATACCGCAACGACGTTGACGTGCGCCCACGCGGAGCCGACCCCGTCACAGTCCGGTTCAGCGTCCCGACCAGCCGCAGCCTCAGGGCGGTTGCGCGCAGCCATGCCATGAGCGAGACGAGCGTGATCCTGGCGGTGCTGGCGCTCGCGCTACAAGACTGGACCGGCGAGCCGGCAGTGCCCGTACTGGTGCCGAACCACAACAGGCTGTACCGAGAGGAGCAGATGATCGCCGGCTGCTGGACCGAGACCGCAGCGATCGTGCTGCCGCCAGCCGACGACATTCACGAAATGCTTGCAGCGGCTCGCGACGCGATCGGCGGACTGTTCGACAATGCCGTCCCGTTCGACTGGCTGCTCGATCGCCTGTTCCCGGGGCAGGACACGTGCGCGCCCGAGCTCTTCCCCGTGATGTTCGCGCCCCAGCCCGACTTGCATGGGTCGCTTCGTCTGCAGGGATGCGGGGTGCGCAAGATCGCGAGCACCGCCGACCTGCGCCAGGCGATCTTTCCTCTGCACGTGCTGTCGGACGGCGGCGGCGAGGAAGAGTTGGAGATCACACTGGTCTACGACACCGCCAGGCTAGGGGAGCGTGCGATCCACGAACTCGCCGATGGCATCGAAGGGTGGGTCGGTCGGCTCGCGGCGAAGCCTTTGGACCGCGCCACGATGCGTCCAAGCGAGGCGCGGGCATGACCGTCGCTGCGGATGCGTCTTTGGGCAGCACCCTCGAGTTCGGATTGTTCTACTTCGGCGTGCACCGCGACGACGATGAGCTCGTCTACCGGCGATTTCTGGAATCTTCACGGCTTGCCGACCGTCTGGACCTCGGATTCGTCTCGATCCCCGAGCGCCATTTTCACGAGTTCGGCGGCGCGTTTCCAAACCCGGCGCTGGTGGCGGCCGCGACGGTTGCGAGCACCGAGCGCATACACGTACGTGCGGGGAGCGCGGTCGGTCCGCTCTCAGAGACACTGCGACTGGCCGAGGACTGGGCACTCCTGGACCGGCTGTCAGGTGGGCGCGTGGCGGTGTCCCTGGGGTCGGGATGGAGCGTCAACGACTTCGTCCTGGCCCATGAGCCTGCCGCGCAATACCGCCGGCGCAAAGAGATCGTTCTCGGACAAATCGCCGAACTGCGCCACCTGTGGCGAGGAGGCAGTGTCCAGCGTACGAACGCCGCCGGGAATCGGATCGAAGTCTCGACCTTTCCGCGTCCCAGCGGGGGAGAGATCCCTCTTTGGCTGACCACAGGCGGCTCGGATGAGACGTTCAGGGCCGCCGGACGACTTGGCGTCAACGTCCTCACACATCTCGAGCGCCAAGACCTCGATGCCCTTGCACGGCGAATCGCGACGTATAGAACCGAGCGGGCACGCAACGGCTTCGATCCCGATGCTGGCATCGTCACGCTCATGCAGCACACCCTCATCAGCAAGGACGCAGCGTCCGTCCCCGAGGTCGCCGGCACCCACCTCGCACGCTACCTGCGCTCTGCGCTCGACCTCGAGCGCAAGACGATCGCAACAGGGGGACGCTCGAGCGGCGGAGCGCCGGTGATGCCGATCGACGACAGCGAGAGCAGCGATCACGACGCGGTTGTAGCAGCCGGGGTGACCCGCTACCTGGGCGACGCCTCGCTGATCGGCACGCTCAACCAGTGCCGCGAGCGAGCCTTCCGCTACATGGCTGCCGGTGTGAACGAGATCGCTTGCCTGGTGGACTTCGTCGATGACCACCAACTATTGACGGACACCATCCAATGCATTGCCGAGTTGCAGGAAGGGCTGCGGCTTGCGAAGCTTCAAGCGGATACCGCGGAGCTGATCTCGCGGTTCAATGCAGTGAGCATGGCTGAGAACTCCCACACGAGTGGGCGCTCGAGCTGAGCAGAGCCTCGCCGACGCGCAGAGGACCCATACCCAGCCCGGTTCCGTAGGAGAAATGGAGAACAAGACGATGTCAATGCAAGCCGCGGCAGGACTGAGTGAGACACTCGAGGCGGTGGATCCGCAGGTCGCCGAACTCCTTGTGCGCGAGCAGCAGCGACAGAGCGCAACGCTGGCGCTGATCCCATCGGAGAACCACGCTTCGGTGGCCGTCATGACCGCCGTCGGCTCGGTGCTGGCGAACAAGTACTCCGAGGGCTACCCGGGCCGTCGCTACTACGAGGGCCAGCAGGTGATCGACGAGGTGGAGCAACTTGCGATCGACCGCGCCAAGAGCGTGTTCGGCGTCGAGCATGCGAACGTCCAGCCGTACTCGGGCTCGCCGGCAAACCTTGCGATCCTGTTGGCGTTCGTCGAGCCCGGGGACACGATCATGGGGATGAGCCTCCCCATGGGTGGTCACTTGACCCACGGCTGGAACGTGGCGTTGTCCGGGAAGTGGTTCAATAGCGTTCAGTACGAACGTTCGCGCCGAGACCGGTCGCGTGGACCTCGATGAGGTGTGCGAGTTGGCCATGAAGACTCGGCCGAAGATCATCTTCTGCGGTGGCACCGCCATCCCGCGAACGATCGACTTCGCCGGCTTTGCCAGCATCGCCCACGAGGTCGACGCGCTGCTGGTCGCCGACGTAGCGCACGTTGCGGGGTTGATCGTCGGCGGAGCGCACCCCTCGCCTGTGGGCCACGCCGACCTGATCTCCACGACCACGCACAAGACACTCCGAGGCCCGCGAGGCGCGCTGTTGATGGCGGCGGACCTGGAGCGCGGTCGCCTCCTCGATCGCGCGGTGTTCCCCGGGCTTCAGGGGGGGCCGCACAACCACACGACCGCCGGCATCGCAGTTGCGCTCGAGGAAGCACATGGGCCTGCCTTCCGCGCATATGCGGCGGCAGTGGTAGAGAACGCGAGCATCCTCGCCAACGCGCTCGACGAGCGCGGCTTCGACCTCGTCTCCGGCGGGACCGACAACCACCTGATCCTGATCGACCTCACCAGTCAGGGGATCGGCGGCAAGCCCGTCGCACAGGCACTCGACAGGGCCGGACTGACCGTGAACTACAACACGGTCCCGTTCGATCCGCGCAGGCCATTCGACCCATCAGGTATCCGACTCGGTACGCCTGCGGTGACCACGCGCGGGCTGATGGGCGAGCACATGGCCCTGATCGCCGAGTTGATCCACCGCGGCGTGCGGGCCGCAAAGGATGAGGACGAGCGGGAGATCTCGCGGATCCGCTCGGAGGTGGCTTCGCTGGCGCGACAATTCCCTGTGCCGGGCGCCTGAGCTTGCGAGCGAGATGAGCGGAACTTGAGCAAGGTCGCGATCCTCGGCGCGAGCGCCGGCCTCGGGGCGGCGCTCGCCTGCCACCACGCACGCGCGGGTGACGAGGTAATCGCAATCGCTCGTCGCGGCACGCGTCTCACCGAGTTGGCGAGGGCTTTGGGGGTGGCAGGCAGCGAGCGCTGGCAGCAAGAGACGCTCGACTTGACGCAGCCTGCCGACCTCGACCGGCTTCTGCTGCTCCTCGGAACGAGAGCTCCAATCTCAGCGCTGTACTTCGTGGCCGCGAGCAACGAAGTACAGCGACATGGGAGCCCAAGCGACCGCCTAGCGATGATCGAGTCCTACAACCGTCTGTTGTTCGCCGGATGGGTGTCTATCGCAGAGGCCGCCGAAGAGGAGAACGTGCTCGCTCCCGGAGCCACTGTGGTGACTATCTCATCGATCGCGGCGGCAGTTCCCTTCTCGGGCCTCGAGCTCTACGGAGCCGGCAAGGCGGCCCTGGAGATGTGGGCACGGGCCACACGTGGCGCTCCAGCCGCGCGGCGCGTGGTGGTCAGGCCAGGCCGTTTCGACAGCGACTTCTTCAGTCCGAGCGATCTAGACCTCGCGCGGCTTCCGCACACGCTCGCAGCGCGGATAGTCGATGACATACAGGCCGGCCACGAGGAGATCCACCTCGGAAGTCGTCGCGATCGCTTCGCGAGCCGGTTGGGGCTGACGGCGCAGCGACTCGCCACTCGCTACGTGCGGGACGCCTCTCCGGGCAGGAGCGACCAGTGACTGCACGTGACGAGCAAATGTTCAACCTCAGGTTCGGCATGTTCTGCAAGCTGATCGCAGAAACCCCCGCCGACGACCCCCCGGGGGCAATCGCCGCGGCAGCAGCGGTTCTGGCGACAGCCGCTGGGTTGACCGCCAAGTGCGTCGTCGACGGCGATCACCGATCGCTGGACGTTCTGAGTGCTCGAGCGCTGAGGTTGGCAGTTCGCGACGCCAAGGCGTATCGGGCCTGGCGCAACGGCGACATCGAGTCACTCGCCGTCGTCGTCTACCCGCAAACCCTCGCCGACCTGGCGAGCGACTTGATCGAGGTGATCGACGCAATGCCCCCGCACCCGCTCACCGGCGAAACCGATCTGAGCGCAGCTCGGATGCTTGCTGTCGGTGCGCGGGAGGCGGCTAAGGCGGTTGCCGACGGCAATCAGGCCGATGCGGCGAGGCTGGCCGACTCGTGAACCAAGCTCATGACCGGTGACGGCGCGCTCGGCGCGTGGCCACGCTGCGAAGGTCTTCCCCGCCACCACCGAGCAACGCTGCTGGGTACACAAGACAGCGAACGCCCTCGATGCGCTCCCGAAGCGCCTGCAGCCCAGGGCGAAGACGCTGCTGCACGAGATGGCCGAGGCGCCCTCACGATCAGACGCTCGCAAGGCACTGGAGCGCTTCCGTGGCGAGTTCGACGCCAAGTACCCGCATAGATCCTCCGGGCTCGTCTCTTGATCGGGCCGGCCTAACGAACCCGGCCGGCCTGCCAGACCGCGACCTGCGCGAACTCGCGTGCACATCCAGCCCGATACATCTCCCTCACCACAACCCACCTCCTCGTCGTTTCTTGGTCGAGTGGGGAGCCAGGCGGGCACAACGACACCTACGGATTCGCGCTCGAAGCGCATCCGGGCAAGTCGCAGGAGCGACCACCTACTAACACGGGCTCGAAGCCCATCGTTCAAGAACGGCCTGCCCAACCTGCGTTGCTCCCGGACGCCCCTGTCCCAGATGGTCGCACCGTACTCACCAACCCAGACGCCATCAGGCATCGAGGCGGTCGGGGGTCCCAGGCGGCATCTGCCCTCTTGCATACGGGATACGAACCCGCGGCCGCCGGGACCCCACAAGACGGGCTGGGTGTCGCTCAGGCCCACAGGCCCCGTGTTTATAGGGCTCATTGCGGATGAATGTGGCTGAGTTCGTTGCAATTCGTTCCGCGAGCCGTTCCCCGGCGGTCGATGGTTGAGCGAACTATCGATCCCGGAGGCTGCGAAGCCCTCGCTTGCCCAGGGCGGCCGCAATCCCAGCTATCGGTCAGATTTTTGGGTGATATATTCCCCTCTATGTCTGACGCTATTGACCATGATGGCCTCTACCGCACCGCCGAGGCTCAGGCGGGCTACTTCACCGCCCAGCAGGCCCTGACCACCGGAATGGACAGAAGCACACTACGCCATCATGCACGTCCGGGAGGCCGCTACGAGCGTGTGCGCCGTGGCCTCTACCGCCTGCGACACTTCCCGTCCAGCCCGCACGAGCACATCGTCTCGACCTGGCTGTCCCTGCACCAAACCCCGGCGGTCGTCTCACACGAGAGCGCACTCGAGCTGTACGACCTCTCCGACGTGATCCCAAGCGCAGTGCACATCTCGCTGCCTCGCACCAAGCGCGGTCAGCGACCACGCCCCGGAGTCCGCGTCCACACGCTCCAACACCCACCCGCCCTTTCGGAGATCCGGTCGCTCGACGGCGTGCCGGTCACGACCCCAGAGCGCACAATCGTGGACTCGCTGCAGGCAGGAACCCAGCCAGAGCAGATCGAGCTCGCGGTACACCAGGCGCTCGAGCGCGGGCTCACGACACCCCGGCGGCTGCGCGCCGCCGCCGCAGAGCGTCCTGCCCGCGTGCGGAGTCTCATCGAACACGCTCTTGCTGGAGGCCACGCGTGAGATACGGCGACGGCGGCGCATTCCGCCAGGCGCTCGAGCAGCGACTGAAGGCCCGCGCCGGCGAGGATGGAGCGCGCCTCGCACGCGACCGCAAGCGCGTCGCCTTCGACCGGCTGCTCGCCCGCCTTGCCACCATCGCACCCGACAGCTGGCTGCTGAAGGGCGGATTCGCGCTCGACCTGCGGCTCGCCGAGCGAGCACGAGCCACGAAGGATGTCGATCTCGACTGGCAAGCCGCCGAGACAGACCTTCTCGACACACTGCTCGAAGCCGCCGCATGGGACGCCGCCGACTTCTTCTCCTTCAACATCGAACGGATCGGCCCGCCACAAGACCGCCTTGGCGGAAGCCACCGCTTCCGCGTCGCCGCGACCCTCGGCGGACGGCCGTTCGAGATTTTTCTACTCGATGTCGGCTTCCGCCACGAGCCGATCGCGGAGATCGAAACGCTGATGACCCCCAACCTCCTCTCCTTCGCCGGCATCGAGCCGGTGACAGTCCGAGTCATTCCGCTCGATCTGCAGATCGCGGAGAAGCTCCACGCGTACACCAGAACCCACAAAAACGAGCGCCCCAGCACGCGCACGAAGGACTTGGTGGACCTCGGCTTGATCGCCGAGCTCTCCGTGCTCGACGCCGCAAGGCTCAGGCACGCAATCGATACCACCTTCTCGAGCCACACAACGGATCAACCGCCGTCTTCCCTGCCGCCTCCGCCCGAGGAGTGGCGCATCCCGTTCCGCCAGCTCGCCCAAGCGGTCGGCGTCGCCGATGACCTCGGAGCAGGCCACGCCACAGCAGCAGCCCTGTTGGATCCCATCCTCAGCGGCGAAATCAAACGCGGACACTGGGATCCCGACACTCAGCAATGGACCGCCGAAGATCAGTCATCCAGAATGCTGCCTCTATAATGGCACCAGCGGCATAGGCTGCAAAGGATTGCGGGCGGCCGTGCCACACATCGTTTGACCCGCCGTCAGCTCGAGCGACAAGAAAGGATCGCTGGTTACTCAGTGCAATCTCAGTGCGCGATCTGGTCATCAACCGCGCCAGCGGCAGCCTTCATCTAACGCCGTGCAAGGTCGCCAGTGCGGCTTGATGCTGAGAGGCGAAGTCAGGATCTACCACCTGATAAATCACTCGTAGAGACGGCCGTTCGGCCAAGAGGGCAAAGTCAAAAGCAAGCCAGCGACGCTGCGACCTCATTGCGAATCCGATAACCCACAGCTCCCGGAGAGCGGACTCGCGGACTTGGCGCCACTCCTGATCACGGTCAACGAATGCCGAAGATATCGACACCACCTCGGTGAGCTGCTCCGCTGGGAGCGTTCGTGCACCAGCCACAAATTCATTCAGCCGCTGGCTCGCAGCAGATAGAGAGCTACCAAACCGCACATAGGCCAGACCGCTGAGATTTGTCGGAATCTCAAGCAGGTCATTCGTCTCTCCACTACGCAGCAAGAGGAAGGTCCGATGTCGGCCAAGTCGTGCCCAGAAATAGCCGAGCTCCATCCATACGTTCTGACGTGCACGGGAATGTTGACTGCTCGGCGCTCCGCGGATGCCTCCGAAATCATCAGGTGTGGCCAGCACAATGGCGGCGTCTGCCTGTGCCGCTCGGAACTCGAGAGCAATAGGGATTGGATCGCCGAGCGTCAGCGTAAAGACCATGAGTTCGATCTCGGGATGGTTGCGGCGAAACCACATCTGTACCCGGCGCACCGCTTCCTGATCGTGTCCATGAGTCAAGAAGACCCGCATAGCTGGTTGCGCCGTAGGGATTTCATAAGGCATCTCAGGGGGCATGACGGTTTCGTGTTCTTGCGCTAACTACTTGCCGCGGAAAAACTCCGCTCGAATGGTCGCACAGCAGGCTCTCGCTTCCGCGGCTGTCGCTTGCTCGTGATAGCGAGCGTTCCAACAAGGGCCATACGTACGCTCGCAACGGGCGATGAAGAGACATACGCGCGTCAACGCTCGCAGATGCTCGCTCGTGGAGCGGATGCAAGTGCTACGACCGCCCGGCTCAGCCGTATTGATATCGTGCCTGTCAGGATCACGACCGTCGCCGATACACCTCGCCGGGGCGCCGGTCAAGGTTGAACACGTCGAACACCTTCGCCAGTCCTGCACCAGTCATCATCGTTCCATCGAGCCACGGGTCCACATCGGCAAGGGGGTGCACTACGACCAGCAGCTCGTCGCTTCCGTCCACCTCGTGGCGCCCCGTGCTAAGCACCGGCTGCGGTCCGTCGTCGACTATCTCCCACTCGAAGTCGCGTTCGACTCCCCGGAGAGCGGCCGCTCGGATTCCTTCCCACCGATCGCGTGTCGGCGCGCCGTGCAGCAGAACCTCAAGGGTGTCGGCCGCAAGCCGCCAGTCGAGCAGTGGGTGAAAGCGGAGATTGGAGAAGTCGCGCAGGCACCGTGGGCATGACGCCTCACAGCCGTGGTCGCTGCCCTCCCAACGCTCATGGATCATGCGCTCCGTCGCAACCAACAGTTCCTCAAAATGCTGACGCTCGGCGAGCCACGTGACGAAGCCCGCACCGTTCTCGATGGCATCCGCTAGGAACACCTCGGGGATGAATGCGCGCACTGCCGTGGACGCGGCGTCGTCGCGCAGCATGCGCAGGCCCGTCTCAAGCTCGCGGGGCTCTATGTCGAGCGTCACAGCAGCCCGGACGCGCAACGTGAACCCGAGGCTTGTCCATGCGGCGCGCCGCGCAACGCTCAGCAATCGCGCGCGCGGCCCGGACTGGGGATACAGGAAATGGCTGTGACCATCATGTTGCTTGCGGGCCGGCTGCGCGACGACCGTATCGGTCTTCCACATCGCCCCAAGCACTAACTGCTGCTCGGAGCCCGATCGCACCTTGCTCGACATGGTCACAGGGTCTAACCACCCCTCGCCGGGCTCGTTGGCAGCGGCCAGCTCAAAGCCCGCGCCTCCGCAGTCATTCACCGAGTAGATCTCCGAGTTGCCCGACGCGACACGGAGGCCGCCCGTCACGTGCCGATTGCCCAGAGAGGGAGTCACAAGCTTCGGAGATGACGCGCGCGAAAGGCGCTGCGTGACACCCTCGTATGGCTCGGCATCGTGAAACCAGCTGGTGCGGAAGCCGGTCGGCCGGGCCATCAGCTGGATACGGTAGTGCTGCGGGTCGTGCTCCCTGCACTCGGAGCATACCGGATTCATCGGGTCGGGATGCAGGTCGATGGTCTTGCAGGTTTCACACAGGCCGACCGATACCGTGGGCCCGCGCCCATCCAGTGGCTCTGGCTGCCTGCTGCCCATCGGTCGGAAGCCCGCGAGGCCCACAACCGTGTAGACCAGCTTGTCGAGCACAATCTCGTTCCCGATCGCGAACTCCGACACAGCCACGCGCAGGTCGCGGTCGATTGCCCCCGGCGGTGGCCAATTACGTGAGTACTGCGGCGCCCGCGTGAACAGATAGCGAACCTGCGTCGGAAACCCGTACATCGGCAAGAGTCCGTGCTCGGCCAGCCGCTGGGAAAGATCCGGCGCCTCGTCCACCAGGGCTGCCAAATGCGTGACCCGTGCCCCGAGACCATCGAGCGCCCCCTCAACAAGTTCCGCGGGGGACTTTGCGACGCGAGTAAGGTGGCTGATCTTGGCCGTGAACTCCTCAAGGGAGTCGCGGATCGCCTCGATACGCTTGATGATCTGCTTGGCATGGACTGGCCAATGAGACGCGTCGCCGAAGTGCCCATGCACGTTGAAACCGCCCTCGTCCCACCCAGTCGTCCCCTCGAGCCACGCGAAGGCACGCCGTAGTGCCTCGGCACGGATAACGCGATGGAAGATTGGCTCGGAGTCTGATACGAGATACGGCGCGGGAGGCGCCGCCGCTGTCATCTCCTCGGGCGCACCGAAGTAATACTGGTCGTGCGTACGGTCGCGACAGACGGTAACAGCCAACGAGAGCGGGTTATCACGCCGGCCGGCGCGGCCAACACGCTGCTGGTAGTTGTGGCGTTGGGGCGGCATGTTGCCTAGCAGGACAGCCAGTAGGTTGCCGATATCGACGCCGGCCTCCATCGTCGTTGTAACCGAGAGCATGTCGATGCCGTTGGGTCGTGGCGGCTCGTTGCGTAGGAAGATGTCCTGAAACAGCGCTTGGCGCTTCTGGGACCGCGTCCGACCTGTCTGCCCCGTTAGCTCCTCTACCGCGAGCCGGATGACCGGCCGCTCCTCGTGCGCCAGGCGGGCGTAGTAGTCGTCGGCGAGTTCGTCACGCGGAATCTTGGCATCGTCGCCGAGCGAGCTGAGACAATGCTGGCAGACGCCAGCGTTGCCGTGCAGGTGCTCCCATCCACAGCGCAAGCATCGCCAAGCGTACTCTGCGTCGTGGCGGCGTATGACCAGCCGGTCCAGAGCGAGCACCCAGCGCGGCGCCGGCTGCGCAGGGTCGTTGGGAAGGCTGCGCCGTGCCCAGTCGATGATGTCGTCGTAGTGGCTGCCATGGGTAGCGCAGACCTTCCTCAACCACGATGCCAGCTCAGCCGGTGGCCCCTTGTGGACATCGCGCCCATCGCGGCCACCTTGGTAAAAGCGGTGAAGGGAGAGATTGCGCAGCGCGCCCCACACAACCTCCTGCGCAATCCGCTCGTCGCCAAAGCCTGGTGGCGGCGTCACCTCGTGCCCTGAGGCGGGTACCACAAACCCGAAGCCAAGAGACTCGATGTCTCGCCCACCGCCTGCAAAGACCGCCTTTGCGAGCTGAGCGACGGTCTGCACGTATAGTGCGTCGATCTGATCCCGCGCCCGCGGATCCTCGTTACGCCGCCGCGGAGGCACGGGAGGCTCGGCGGGCGTATCCGCTGACCATTCGAAGTGCTTCCACCAGTCGTCGTCGCTGCCGTCGGACGGACGACCGGCAGGCCCTGCCGGGTTGCGGCCGATATTCACCAGATCGTTGAATACGCGCTGCCCGATCAGTGCCAGCGGCGCGTCGCCGGCCAGCGCCTGGTCGCGGCTGGCCTCGATGCGGCGGATCTCCTCAGGATTGTCGAACACGCCGTCGTGGATGTCCTGGAGCTGACGCAGCAGGGGATGGCCATCGTGGCGCAGGCGACGCACCGTTTGCAGTTGCTCAGGATCGCGGGTGTCCAACCAGTGCAGATAGGTACGCAGGTCGTCGGCGAAGGAGGTTGCCCGCTCGATCTCCTGCACAACGAGTTGGCGCACCGCGTCGCGGTAGTGCGCGGTGTCCATCCCACCCGCAAGCTTGGCGGCGTCCTGACGGCTGTCGCTGAATGCGATCAACCCGCGGTTGGGCCGCCCTGCGGGATAGATGCGGTGCAGTACCTCCTCGGCGAGAATCTGGCTGACGCGGTCGGCACTGGCTCGCATGCCCCAGATCGGTGAGCGCATGCGGCGCGGGCTGGTCACGGGTAGCGCCCGCGCCGCTCCCCGAGGAACGCTGGATTTCTCCCAGTCATCGTTGCAGTTGGGGCAATGCGTAGGGATACCCGGGATGGCCTCCAGCCGGCCGTCGCTGCCGCTACCGCGCGGAGCGCGGATCACGTACTGCCATCCAGTGCGTTGCTCATCGAGGAGGCCACGTACCTGCCCGGCACCCGGTACGAGCACCGCCTCCCCAAACGCGAACGTGAACCCGAGGTGACCCCAGGACGCCTCGATGGGCGTCTTGTCGGGCCCAGACGGCCAGTAGACCTTGTAATTGCTGTAGGTCTGGTCCGCGTAGCTGCGGTCTGGGACATCCTCGAAGTTCGGGACGTCGGGCAACAGATCGAACCCGCCGCCGCGGTCGACATCGGCGCGTGCTGCGTAGCCGCCGAGCAGTACGTCGCCGCACGTCTGGCAGCACAGGAGGTCGAGCACGCGCGCACCACACTCGCACCGGATCCGCGGCTGCGCGTATAGCTTGCCGATCCTGCGGTCGGCGTCCTCGAACTGCCTGTCGATCTTCGAGCAGGCCGGGTCGCAGCAAGCCCACCAGCCTGTTCCGGTCCGGAAGAAGTAATGCGCGCGAACGTTTGGCCCGTTGCCCGCAGCCATTGCTGACAGCGCTCCCGTGAGCACGTGGCGCGCCTGCGGGTCGCCTGGCCGCAGGCGCTCGGCCAGCCCGTCAGCGCGCGTGGCCAGAATGGCATTTCCCATCCGGCATGCGGTGCTCACCACGTCGCCGAGCGCGGTCGTGCCAAGTTGCGCTGCGTCGCGGCTGTTGTCGTCGCCTGCCGCGACGCGTCGGCCGAGGTCAGCCAACTTCGCGGCCTGGTCGTCATCGATGGTGGCAGCAGCTACGTCGGGAGGGAGTACCTGCCGGCCGCTGAGAACCTCAAAGCGCCTGCGGTCGCGACCAAAGAACTCCTGCAGATAGTCCTTGATGTCGTCTACCTCGGCACCTAGCGACGCGCTGGCGCCGATCACGGTCAGCTGGCCATCTTGTACATCGATTCGGTCGAGCAGCTTGCGCAACAGGAGCCCGACCTCAGTGCCAGCGGTGCCCCGGTAGGGATGCAGCTCATCAACCACAAGGAAGAACCGGTGATTGTCCCGGTCGGCGTCGAGATATCGGCGGGTCTGCTCGAATATCTCTGACTCGTCGCGACGCATCAGCATTACGTTGAGCATCGAGAAGTTGGTGATGAGGATGTCCGGGGCGTGGTTCTTCATCTCGGGGCGCGACAGCTGCTCGGCCCCGAGAGGGCGGGGCACATACTGGCGATAGCGCCCGAGCAGCCCAAGCTCCATTCCTACCTCCTGCTCTCGCTCGGCGGTGAGGCGGTCCCGCGCGGCTGCGCTGTCCCATAGATCCTGTGCGTCGCCGTAGAAGCTCTTAAGATCCTTGTCGGGGGTCTGCCCGGTATAGCGCCCGAAGGTGAAGCGGTGGCCGTGGCGCTCGCGATTCATCCAGGCTTCGGCGTGGTCGGAGTCCAGCGTCGCGCGAAGTCGCACGATCTGGTCCTCGACGAGGGCGTTCATCGGATACACGACCAGAGCACGCATGCCCGGATCGCGGCCCGTCTCGTCCTTGCGGGCCGGACGGAAGCGCCCGCTCCCGCCGCGCCACCAAGCGGTTGGCATTGCCGCCCCTGGGAGCCAAGCCCGCGACTCTCGGACCAGTTGGGTAAGTACCGGAAGCCAGAATGCCTCCGTCTTGCCCGAGCCAGTGCCACCCGTCACCACCACATCGCGGCCATTGAGCGCATGGCGGAGACTGTCCCACTGGTGGGCGTAAAGCTTGTTCTCACCCATGAGCGGCCCGAGCATCTCAGCGGCGTCCTCCGCCACTCCAGGCTCCAGCCCGAGGTCAGGGTGGTGGAGCGCGTCGGCGAGGCTCAGCTCGCTTGAGACGAACCCAGGAACCGGCTCGATCAGTGTCGCCGAGGCCAGTTGCTCGCCAGCCTCCAGCAGTGCGCGCCGCTCGCGGTCAACACCCCGGTTGCTGACCGCATAGTTGGACACGTAGAAGTCGCGATAGTTCTGCGTCAGCTCGTCGGCAAGAACCAGTGGGTTGGGCGGCATCACCGATCTGGGCTCGCGGCCAGCGGCAATGGCGGCGTCGATCGAGTCGGCCAGTGTCATGCTGTGAGCTGATTAAGGGTCTTGGAGATGGCCGCAGCGAGATCGTTGGGAACATTGACATATTGATCGACACCTGCGTCGACGGCCGTGGGAACATCGGCCGGCATACGTCCTGAGCACAAGCATGCCGCCCGGGCGTGCAGCGCAGGCAGTGGCGCGCGACGGTCGACGAGCAGCTTGGACTCTGCTGGCTCATATGTGATAAGTGGGTCCAGTTCCCGGTCGCGCTTCAAGAGATATGGGCCCCACTCAGGCGCAACGAGACGCCGCCACTCTCCCCCATGGAGGAGCCAACCCTCGCGTCGGCGACCGTGAGTCTCCCAGCGCCACAGTCCACTGGTGCTCTCAGGCACATCGGGATCGGCCCACCGGGGACGCAGGTCGGCCGGGTCAATCAGGCAGTGCGCAAAGCGGTCATCGGGGTTCGCCGTCTCGGAGACCTCATCCACCCGCGCGGAGGGGAGCAGATGCCCCAAACGCAGCGCTGCGTCGGCCGTCAGCGGGATCCCAGCCGCAGCGGCAAGATGCGGCGCATACTCGGGGTTCACCTGCAATAGCACGGTGCTCGGCCCACGGTCCTGCGCTACGGGATCATCGAGCTCGGCGTCGATGTCGGCGGCGGTGATGACTGCGTCGAGCTCGTGCAGCAGCCCGGCGGGACGGGCGCCGGCCAGCAGCAAACGCCCCGGAAGGCCGGGAATAGAGACCAGACAAGTCGCCGCGGCACTAAAGCGACTAGAGCCCCAAATCCCACTCGACGTGGGCCAACTGGCTCAGCGCCCGCGCCGCCGGCCCTGGCTCCAGCCCGAGGTGCCGACAGCCGTCCGCGAACTGCTTGTACGTTCCAGATCCGAGCTCCGAAACACCAGATCAGCAGCGTGTCGTAGACGTCACGCTTGGGCATCGGAGCTCTCATAGATAGCTCGGTCCAGCAGGCGTCCCCAGGCAGTAGCGCCGCTTTTGTCTGCGGTGCGGTCGGCGACTTCGCCGTCCTCGTAACTGGCGATGAGGTCGAGTAGCGACTCGGATGGCTCGACATAAACATCGGCGTAGCACACGATCTGGGCATGTCGGCCACGTAGCAGGGCGTACGCGATGTCCGCGGGCCGTGGCAACTCCCACGGCTCACCCGTGCCGATGCCCATGCGCCGATGCCAACCGTCCTCAAGCGGCGGCCCGCAGGTAGTCCATGTTCCGTCGCGAAAGATCACATCGACGAGGTCCTGGTGGCGGGTCAGGAGCGATGGACGCCATGGATGCTCGTTGCCATCGTTGATGATCGTCGCACCGCGGACCTTGGGTCCGTCTTCATCGCCGTGACACTGCGACGTCGCCGACGCCTTGGCCCACACTGGTCCGGCGGGCAGCCAGTGGTAGGCATCTGTGCCCGTGCGTGGGCCGTGCTCAGCAAGCTCGATGGTCTGCTCCCACACGTCGCCGACGGCAATGTGATGCACACCCCGGTCGGTGACGGCGGGACGAAGATCGAAAGGCACGCCGGGCAGCGCCTCGCCGCACTCGACGCCGTCGACCTCCACATGCGCCGGCTCGCCCAGCTCTGAAAGCAGCGCGGGTGGGTGATCGGCGAGGTAGGCACCAAAGTTCAGCGGCAGACCTCCGACAGTGCGCACCTCCTCGGCGTCGTCCGCGGGCTCTGCCGAGCGCAGATGAGTCGGCAGATCGTCCGGGTCGACACCGAAGGCCAACTGCCAACCATGCGGCAACGGCGGTCCGCTCATCCCATCCTTCTGCGCGTTCGCAAGCAGCGTAGCGTCGCATGTCAGCACTGCCACTGTCTCCGAGGTTGCCGCCGGGACGCGCCTCAGGCCCGCATCGGAGCCCTCAAAGAGCGCCGTAGTGCCCGGTAGGACGCTCACCCGCGCGCGCCGGTGCGTGAGGCTGATGGATACCGGGCCGAGCGTCGCATTCTCGAGCCAGGTAAGTGGGACGCCGAACTCCTGGCCGCCGCCGGGCAGCACGAGCGGGCCGTCGGGCCCGTCGGCCGCGGCATCATCGTCGAGCCCACGCACCACCAGCCGCAGCGCGACGCGCGGACCCATGATGCGCAGATACAGATCGGTGTCTAGGTGGCAGTATCCGTCCTCGTCCAGCACGGCACCGTCCCACGCGGCCATGGCACTGAGCAGCGCGGCACGCATGACGTCCTCGAGCTCAGAGTCCTCGAGCTTTTCGCGCATGGGCGTTGTCAGCATGGATGCATAGCCCCAGCGGCGCAACAGCCGTACGGGATCGTATCCCGCCTCAAGCGCCGGTCGTGCGCTGCGGAAGAAGCGGCCCAGCAGCGCACGGTCGCGGCCGCGCAGCGGCGTCTGGCCGATCGCCACACCCACAACGCTCAGGTTGCGCGGGGGCTCGCGCAGCACGAGCGCGCCGCGCCGACCCCCCTCCTCAACCGCTAGCCAGTCCTGCAGGTCAGCGAAGAACGTCATGAGCGTCTCGAAGCCCGCAACGCCAGGCCACTCGTCCCGCTTGGGTATGTCGAAGATGTCGCACAAGCGCGTGTAGTAGGCGTTGGTCGATATGTTCTCATCGCGGTCCATGCGGCTGGCCGCAACGACGGCCAACGCCAGGCCCGCCACGAAGCTGGGCAGCGGGCGTGGGCGCGAGAGCCGCCTCCAGTGGCGGCCATGGTCAGCGATCCCGCTGACGCCGCCCTCGAATGTGATCTCGTACGCGCCCTTTAGGCATTCCGCAAGCGCTGTGACCGCACCCCCTCGAATCCCGAGCCGTGCCGCCGCGTGTTCGACAGCCAGGTCATCGCAGGAAAGCAAGACAGAAAACGGGCCCTCGGTATGGCGCTTGGGTAGTAGAAGGTCCAGGAGCGCCGCGTTCCACTCCTCGACGGTAGCCATCAGCCCGCGAGCTCGGGCACCCAGGGCGTCTGGCGCTGCAGGCTGTGGGCGGTCGCATGTTGGTCCTTGAGGTTCTGGCCGATCCAGGTCGCGAGCTCGCGTTGCGCGGCGGCCTCCCCATGCACGATCCCGAATACCGTCGCATCATGCGCCCGCGTCATACGCTCGGCGAAGGCGTGCAGATCGGGCGTCGGTGCGTGCGCTGAGAGGCCAACGCGCTGGAATAGACACTTGATCTTCGGGTTCTCGTCACCGAGGCGGATCGTGTCGCCGGTCTTGAGCCGATTAATGCCCGGAATGCCGCCGGCAGCACGAGGCATGTAGCCGGTGAAGACGACTCCGTGCTGCTTGTGGCGTACCATCTCTCGCAGGAATGCGCGCGACCAGCCTCCAGACAACATCGCGGGGCTGGCGATGATGTAACCCGGCTTCTCACTGCTGAGGATGTCCAGGATGGCTTCATCGAGCGTCCCGCCGCTGGAGAGCCACTCGTTGGGGTTGCGGACGGAGGGAAACGACCCGATGGCAGCCCAGCCGCCATTACGGGCCTGGCTGTATTGGTCGTAGACATCCATGATCTTGTTGCCCATGCCCGCGACATAGAGTGGCCCGTCGGGCATCTCGCGGCCGCGCCGGGCCTCGATGATCTTCACCAGCTCCTGTGTCCGCCCGAGGCTGAAGCTGGGCAGGAGCAGGAACCCGCCCTCTCCAACTGTCTTCATCGCGTAGTCCGAGAGACGCTGGGCGGCCTGCTCGCGGCCATGAAGATTACGGCGACCTTGTTGCAGCATCTGGTCTGGTACGCCGTAGGTCGACTCCATGATCACCAAGTCGGCGAGCTCGATCTCGTCTAACCCCCACGTCGGGAGAGTGTGCTGGGGGTCCGCGATCGGGCCTAGGTCGCCTGTGTAGAGCAATGTGTGGCCCGACTCCTCCTCGGTTACGTGGATCGCGCAGCTACCGAGTACGTGTGCGACAGACAGGTAGCGGACAAGCAGAGTTGTGTCCCCTACGCGGAACTTGGCGCCCTTCTCGGCTGGCCGGACGCGCTCCATGATGTTCTTGACGTCCTGCTGCGTATACGCCGGCCGCATGGAGCCCTCGTAGTAATCAGATTCCGACACCGCCATCGCCGTCATCCGCTCCTCGCGGGAATGCTGGATCTTCGCTGAGTCCAAGAGCATGATCTCGGCCAGCTGGATGGTGGGCGGGGACATCCACACCGGGACGTCGCGCTCAGAGGTGGCCTCCAAAGCGCCCAGGATGGTCGGCAGCGAGCCGACGTGGTCGACGTGAGCATGACTGATCAGCACGCCGTCGAGCGCCTCGGTGGGCACGCGAAAGTGGAAGGGCTGGGCGTTTGGGTCGCCGTACTCCCCCTTGACTCGCTGACCGGCATCCAAGAGCACGCTGTAGCCGTTGTGGGTTTGGACGAGGATCGCGCTTCCACCAACCTCCTCAGCACCACCTAGAGCACGGATCGTGAATGGCTGGCTGTGTCGGCGGGTCCGCCGCCGGCGCGGCCGCGATGCCTCGGCCGGTTCCGATTGATCCGCTGTCGGACCGGCCTCCTCGGCGCTATCAGGGGGTTTAGGCGTCGCCTCGTCGATCTCCGGAGCGGCGATCTCGGCCATCGTCGCGACGGGGATCTCGGCGGCGCCGTCGGCGACAGCCGGCACGGGTGTGACCACCTGGCTGAGTTCGCTAAACACAGCGGTCAACCGCAGCAGGTATTGGTCGTCTGGCAGCGCTGCGCCCGACGCGATGCGTTCAGCCGCCGTGGAAGTCGCCTGGCCGACGACAGGAGCCAGTGCGCGGAATAGAGAGCGGGGGGAGTCGACCGGCAGCAGCTCCTCGGGGCCAGTCGGCCGCGCGCGCTGAGACTGGCTGATCTGTCGCAGGCGCTCCGCCTGGCGATCGGCCTGCTCTTGCGCCTCGAGGCGCAAGCGGCGCTCACCGTCGCGCTCGGATCGCAGCTCGTCCAGGTCAGCCTGGAGGCGATCCATCTCCCCGGCGCGCTCCTCCAGCTCGCGCAACCGCTCGCGGTCGGCCTTGGCGGCACTGAGTTGGCCATCCAACGAGGCGATCCGCTTTGCGTTCTCGGCCAGCTTGGCCCGCGCTCCCGCCAGCTGAGCGTCGGCGTCTCCGGCACGCTGTTGAGCGGTTTCGAGCTCGCTCAGGGACGCCTCCAGCGTGCCGACCTTCTTCTCGGCAGCAGCGAGCTGCTTGTCGCGATCCTTGATGTCGTGCTCAAGTGCCTTGACGAGCTCCTCGAGCCCGTGGATTCGGTGGCGCTCGGCATCCTCGTCCTCTGCGCGCTCGCCGCCGCGCGCGGCAAGCCGCTCGGCAAGCTCGTCCTCGATTAGTTCGAGTTCCTCCCGGTCACCCGTGTGCAGCATGTATACCGCGGCAGCCACGAACTCCTCGGGGCAGGCAGAGCCGGAATCAAGAAACGCAGCGGGATCACCGGCGAGCGCCACCAGCGTCGCATCTGCGATCCGCGTCTTGCGGTTGTCGTGGTGAAGGAGCACCGACTGCAGCGCGATGTCCCACAGCGTACGCTCGCGGCGCAGTAGCTGGGCGAGCGCGCGCGCTGTCTGGCTCGACGGTCCGTAGTTAGCTTTGCGGGTCACCCCCGCGCGGATAAGCAGACGCCGCTGCGTCGAGCGGTCCAGTCCAGTACGCCAAGCGCTCTTTGCGGCTGGTAGGACGGCAATGTGCCGCAGCACCGTGTCGGGGATCTCGTCGGGAGCCGGCGCGTCGGGCTGAAACTTCGCGAGGCGCTCGCGAAGATCGGCAGCACGGGCGACGATGTCGCTATCGACGTTGCCGTTGTGACCACCGGCCGGCGGCGCATCCGAGGTCGTAGTAGTCAGGTCGTCTCGCTCGTGGAGAGTCACTTCACGGACCACCCGCAGGACGAAACCGTCATTCCGGTTACAGACACTATCGCGACGAGCGGCTTGGAGCCGTCCCGTCGTAGTGCATGCGTCCAATTGATGCCGCACCTTCCGAACAGGTGGTCGGGCCATGTCGGGAAACTCCAGCCCCACCTCCTCGGCGGGTCGCATCAACACCACCAGTGCGCGGCGCACAGAGCACGAGGACAGCTTCGTGCCTTCCGCTTCATCGCGTCGACGATCGCTATTTGCGAGAAGTCTCGTTCCGTGTCTGCGGTCCGTCGCGAGCTCGATCGTCCCAAAAGGTGCCGATTTCCTGCACTTCCTGAGGGTGAGCGACGGGATTCGAACCCGCGACCGCCGGGACCACAATACGATGACATCGATGCAGACAGCCGAGGAATCCTTTGTAATAAAGCCATTTAGCTAAGGTATTGCGAGTTTAGCCGGGCTGTTTGGGGACAAGATTCGGGACAAAGCTGCCGCCGGGAGTGCTAGCCTCATGGGTGCCATGCCGGCAACCATGCTCGATCCGAGTGCCCCCATTTCGGGCCACATCTACCTGCGCGAGGGCAAGCGCCGAAGCGTCTGGTATGCGAAGTGGCGCGACCAGCAGGGCCAGCATCAGCAGCGCCTCGGGCCAGCATGGACCTCCAAGGGCGCCCCGCCGCCCGGCCAGCTTCGTCGCCGCGACGCACAGGCGCAGCTCGAGGAGATCCTGGTCGAGGCCCGCCGCGGACGGCTGCGCCAGGAGCGCACCGGCCTCACGTTCGCAGACATCGCCGAGGACTGGTACGAGCGCGGACCGTTGGAGCGTGACTGGTCAGCCAGCACCCAGGCCGACTATCGATCGGTGCTCAACGCGCACCTGCTCCCTGAGTTCGGCCAGCGACGCATCGAGACGATCACCGCCCAGCAGATCGAACAGTGGCGCAGCCGGCTGGCCAAGGACGGCAAGCGCGCGCGCAAGACCGTCAATAAGATCGTCATGCAGGCGCACGCCATCTTCCAGCACGCCGTCGAGCACTTCGGCTTGATCGTCAACGTCGTCGCCAAGGTCAAGCGCCTGCGCCAGTCCTACGACGCTGCGCGCTACGACTTCTACTCGCCGGAGGAGATCGACCTGATCGTCGCCACCGCGGCCAAGGGCGCGCATCGCGACCCCAGCCGCCCGGCCGTCAGCGACACTGAGCGAACCCTACGCGCCGAAGAGGACCAGCCAGGAGGCGGCGCTCTACCTCACTGCAGCCCTCGAGGGTCTACGTCGCAGCGAACTCCTGGCCCTCCTTTGGGAGGACGTCGACTTCGAGCAGTCCTCCATCCGGGTATGGGAAGCCTACAGCGCCAAACAGAAGGGCAAGCCGAAGTCGCGCAAATCCCGCACGGTGCCGATGGTGGACAAGGTCGCTCGCGCGCTGAAGGAACTCAAGAAGCGAAGCCATCACACCGCCAAGAGCGATCTCGTCTTCTGCAGTCGCGATGGCACTCCCCTTGACGGCTCTGCGCTGCGCCGGCGCTACCGCCGCACGCTTGCCGCCGCTGATCTGCGCCCTCTGCGCTTCCACGATCTGCGCCATACCTTCGGCTCCCTCGCTATCAACGTCGCGAGCATCGTCCAAGTCCAGGCGTGGATGGGCCATGCCGACGTGAAGACGACAATGCGCTATCTGCATCATAAGAGTCGTGCCGATGACGCCCGGCTGCTCTCGGTGGCCTTCCACTCCAAGAAGCCTCAGCCCCCTGCCCAACGGCAAACATCCGCCGAGCGAAGCCGGTCTCGCTCAACAACAGGTGCCGTGACCGCAACGGTAGTCTGACCTGTGAGCACGGACGCCGCGTCCGCTACAACCCTCCGTCCGGGGGCCTCGTCCTTACCATGATGCACATGGAGTCCTCCGGGGGCGCGTGCAGTCCCGTCCTGTCGGGTTTGAGCGCCTGGAAGGATACCGAAAGGACTGGCGGCCCGGAATCAAACACCCCCAGCAACCCCCCAAAACACCCTACGACGACCGGGGAGTCTCCGGCAGTCACCAGAGCCGACTCAGTCTCGTCGACGAGCGCGGTCGTGGCAGCACTGACGTCGCGCAGCAGACTTGGCTCGGCCGGCACGCGTTGGATTGCATCCCTCTTGCGCGCCGCCGGCATCTACCTCGGTCTCGGTTAGAACCGCCTTGATCTCCCCGCTCGAGGTTCGCTTAGGGCTCACGACTCAACAAATGACGTGGTTCAAACCCCAGATCCCCAATGTTTACGCGCATGTGGCCGCTCGATCGCGACAGTTATTCAGTCGTGAGCCCTTAGCAACCGCTTGAGCTCGGCTGGCGCTACTGGGGGGCGCGATGTGGATCGTTCGTCCTTATCCAGTCCCCCGCACAGTCGGCTTTGCTGTAGAGTCCCGCTCTTGGCAAGTAGAACGACCAGGCGCTGCCAAGGAAGCCGGTCGGAACCGGGCGCGAGGCACGTTCGCGGGAGACTGCGGCGCACGAGACGAATAACCAGGTATGCGGCCGGGTTCCGCAAGCAGACCGGGTCGGCCCGGTGTTTCGTTCCCGACACGCGCGCAGAGTAATCGACCGACCCCGACACCCCCCGGCACCGGACGCCACGCAACAAGACAAGGAGACCACGAACCATGCAGACGCCCCACCTTCGCCAATCCCAAACCTGGGCGTATGCCGTCCTGATCGTTCTCGTGGTCTGTGGCTGCTCGTTGCTCCTGGTGTCTGCCGCGGCTGGTGAAAGCCAACGCAGGAAGAAAGGCTGAGGTCAGCAATGTTCGGGCTCACAAAACGACGCGGCGCGAAAAGAACGAAACTCGGGCGGTACGCTTCGCCGATGTGGCCGATGCGCGTGCGGCGAGTGCTCATTGTGGGTGTCGGGCTGCTGTGCCTGTGTTGCGCCAACGTGATGCTACCGAGCGACGCGGACGCAGCGACCCCAGGGGTATCGGCAAACTTCGTCACATCGACGACGCAGGTGAGCGTGTCGGGTCGCGTTGGGCGCGGGACGGTACGAGCAGCGCGAAGGCGCTCGGCGTGGCGAGTCATGCTTGAGGAGGAGATCACTTCCGGCAAGCGCGGCACATGGGTTGTTTGTTCACACGCGGCGCTCCGGAGCAAAGCTGGCGTGAGTACGTTCGCAACGAAGTGGACCGTCCCGACTGCGGACCGTGAGAATTGGCTGAGGCTTAGGCTCGTGGTGCTCGCCGGTCGGGTAGTCGTGACTCGGAGCGCAGCGGAATTCGTGAGACTCCCAAACTCTAGACCGAGTGGATCCCAACCGACACAGCCCAGCCAGCCGCCGGCTTCGATCACCGGCCCAGCGATCTGGAGGGACGCAGGGCTCGGAGCCGGCCTCGCTCCGGTGACCCCCATCAGCGGGCAGCTCACGGGGCTGACTGAAGTTTTCGGCGGAGTGTGGACGGTCTACGCAGACGGAACCGCGAATCTCGAAGTTGGGCCCAGCTCGGAATTCACGTTCAGGGGCTCCTCGCTGCCGCTGCAGGCATCGTTGTCGGGCGTGGCGAGCGTCACTGGCAACCTCGGCCTGGAAGGGCGGACTGTGCTGATCTTGAAAACGGACGGGACCGTGTGGACTGAGGGTGACGGAAGCTCGGGCGAGTTCGGTAACGGCACACAGGGAACCGGGGATTACAGCTCGACCCCAGTACAGGTGCCCGGGCTCAGCGACGTAACCCAAATTGCTTCAGGCCCCATGTCCGACTTCGCCCTCAAAGCTGACGGAACCGTGTGGGAATGGGGCAACATCGTGGCATCGACCGTGCCCGTCAAGAATCCCCGTCTGAGCAATGTGGTCTGGCTCGCCGGCGGTGGTGGTCCCGACGGGATCGCAGTTGAGAGCAACGGTACCGTGTGGGTTTGGGGCTGCGAGGCCAACGACATTCACGGTGACGGCCCGAACAACGCGGTCTCCGCAACCGGCCAAGTGCCGGGCCTGACCGGCATCACCCGTGTCTTCTTTGGCGACAGCGGCACTGGTGACGATACAGCGTTTGCGATTGGAGTCGGAGGCCAGGTCTGGGCATGGGGGGCTAATCCAGGGGACGAAACGGGTACAGTTTCGGCCGGCTCTCGGTGGCCCGCTTTCAGTGAACCGGTGTCTTCTCCTACTGAAGTGCCTAACGTGAGTGATGCGGTCGCGGTGGGCTATGACCTGATTCTGCGTGGCGACGGGGGCGTGTATGACTGGAATAACGCCAGACAAGGCACTGCCGTTGCGCCCACTCTTGCGTCCACGCCCACGGGAGCTGCGTTGCTGGGCGGGTCGTACGTGTTTGTGCCGTAGCGGCGACGACCAGAGCGGCAACATCTATTTCAGCCCGTCACGACGGCCTACGCCTCAAGGTGCGGCGCTCGCCGGACTCGGTACCGCGACAGCCCGGCCTTGGCGGCGGTGAAGCTGCTTGAGGCGGCGGGGCTGCTTGCCTCATCACGACATGGAGAAGGGAACCCGGGAACCTCTTGCTTACCATGCACGTGCTCCAAGAGCGCCCTCTATCTCTAGGTAGAGCGCCATATTTGACTCCTGTGCTTGGTTTTGGTGGTCGTTGCCCAAACGACAACAACGGACAAGGACGGACAAAAAAAGTATATCGAGCTGCGGTGACGTTGCGGTAGAAAGTGCGGGCGTCGCTGGCCCAGCGAATCCGGTTGGCTGGAGCCGTGCCCCGTCGGGGGTGCTCGGACCGGGTCGCGGCGCCCGGCGCGCGATGGACGGGTCAACGGGGCTCGCGGTGGCGCAGATCGGTGACCCGCTACGCAATTGCCGAACAGCCGGGGTCGCGCGTGGGCTCGCGCCAACCCGCAGCAGCTTTCGGCTGCCACCACTCCGCGGCGGCGACCGCCAGCCGAATTCGTGGGGGGGCAAAGCCCTCCAACACACGACATATGGGTGTGGAGAGCAATCCCCCCCAGAATCCTTCCCCCGACCTAGACCCAGGCGCCCGCCCGCCCCGTCTTCATTCGCACGATGTCGAGTGGATCGCCGCACGAGTCGCGGACCTTTTAGCGAACGGCGAGGCCGAGGCAGGGCCAGCCCGCTTCGGCGATGCGCCAGCCGTCGCGGAGAAGCTCGGCGTCAAGCCCAGCTGGGTGTACGCACACGCCCGCGAACTCGGAGGAGTGCGTCTCGGTGAGACTCGGGGCCGATTTCGCTTTGACCTAAAGAAGCTGGAGCAGGCGCTCAAGTGCCGCGACGAGCAGGCGATCCAACGAGACCATCGAGGGCCGGTGATGCTGCGAAAATCGCCATGCGGACAGAAGTCTCTGGCCACGACACGCATGACGGCAGGCCCGCTCGCGCTGGGAAACCGAGCGACGGACTCAACCCAAACATATCTGCAGGGGTAGGCTGTAGGGAACCCGACGATGAGGACGGTTTGGTGTCAGACGTACCCGTTTTGCGGTTGGTGGGTGTGTGGATGGCGTTTGAGCGTGCGCAGGGCCGGATCGGGGTGTTGCAGGACGTGTCGATGGAGATCGCCGCCGGGCAGATAGCGGCGGTGCTCGGCACACGCGATCAGGGCAAGACGACGTTGATCCGGGTCGCGTCGGGCACGCTGTCCCCCGACAAGGGGAGCGTGTTCGTGGACGGCCGAGAGGTCACGGACATCTCCGACGGCCAGCTCTCGGACGTGCTGGCGAAGAAGATCGGGATCGCCACCCGCGCCGGGCCGGACGTCAGGCTGGATGTCCACGACTACGTGGAGATGTCGCTGACCGCGACCCGCGAATGGTCGAGCCGGGAGCGGCGCGAGCGCGTCGAGCGCACACTCGGCGAGTTCGACCTGACCGATGTCGCCCGGCTGATGTGGAGCGATCTGTCCAACTGGCAGCGGGTGCTCGTGGAGTTCGCGCAGGCCGTGATCGTGCGGCCACGGCTGCTCTTGATCGACGACGTGCTGGACGGATTGGGGCTCGGCAAGAAGCAGGCCGCGCTAGAACTGATCGAAGGCTTCGCCGAGGACATCGGCTGCGGAGTGCTGATGGCCGTCTCCGACCACGCGACCGCCGTGCGCGGCGCCCAGGTCTGGCAGCTCGCCGACGGCAAACTCAGACTCATGCACAAAGACCCCGACATCATCACCCTGGACCCTGAGGCGCGGCGCGACGAGACGGGCTACCGATGAGCGACCGGCCGCTTGGGGCAGCGCACGGCGGTGTGGCTGGTGGTGTGGCTCCCGTCGGCGAACGTGAACGTGACCGCGAATGGGAAGCCGTGCTTCGGGCAGGACGAGGGGAGGGTGATTCCGCTCGGTTTGTAGGGGACGAACTCGCCGTGGACGTGTTCGTAGTAGGTCACGCCGAGCGGGCCGATCGTGCTGCGAAGTTTGACTAGGGACACGTCGGGGCCTTCGGGGAAGCTTTCCAGTAGCGGCACGCTGATCGCCAGGTTCCCGCCGTAGGGTCCGGTGGCCGGGAGCAGCAGACCAGGAAAGATCAGCTGGGCGGCGAGCGGCACGTAGCCGTTGACCATGAACTCGATGTTGATGTGTTCGCCGCCCAACGGGGCCATGAAGATCGCGGTGTGCGCCTGCTCCTGTAGGAGTTCTTCGTCGCCGACCTGCACCTCCGCGGTCGCCGTGCCCTCGCCCATCAGCGACCGGGATGGGCAGCCTTCGGGCCCAAGTTCTTCGAGTATCCGTTCGGTGCAGCTTGCCAGGCCCAGACCGCTGGTGACCAGTCCGAAGTGCTTGGGGTAGCGCAGTTCGATCCGTGTCACCGGGGAGGGCACCCCGCCCCCGGTTGCGGTGATGGCGAACGCGAACTGGATCGTCGTGCCTTGCCCTAGCCGCTCTGGGGAGAGACCGACTTCGAGCTTCGCGGTCTGCGCGGCCGGCGCTCCCGCGGCGAGGACCATGCAGACGGCGAGCGCGAGCGGGCCTCCTCGTCGCGCACGCTGCACAAGGATCAACAGCCGCGAGCGCACCTCGCGCCTGGCCCTAGTAGTCCAGCGTACCGGTCGTCTGCACGATCATCTTGAAGGTGCGCCGGTTGAGCGTGCCGGAGAACCCTCCGTGCCCGCGGATATGCTTGTAGCGGCCGGTGCCACGTGAGACGGTCATGCTGCCGTTGAAGCTGGGTTCTTCGGAGCGGCCCTTCGGCTTGCCTGATCCTTCGCCGCTGATGTCGCCGGCGTTGGTGTAGATCGTGAATTTGGCGACGACCGTCGCGCCAACTTCGAGATAGGCCCTCACCTTGCCTGGGATCGTCCCGGTGGCTTGCCCTTCCTCTGTGATGTATTCGCCACCCGTTTGCACGCGATGCAGGTGGCCGGTATCCGTGACCGACAGTGTTCGCGCGACACGGCCGCTGGCGTGGCGTGAGGCCGGGTGGCTGGCGTCGGCCGCGGCGCCGAAAGCGGACACGCCGGCAAGAAGCAGCAGAAGCGATGTGGCTGTGAGCAACAGCACGGCAGGTGCTCGTGTGCGCGTTTCAGTTTGCCTATTTTGTTTCTGACTCAGGCTCTTTCGCCGCCCGGAGTTTGGGTTAATGTAACTAGCCAATGTTCACTAATGTCCTGGGGGGCCAAATGGTTCAATGGTGCCGTACAGGATAGCGAGGTTTCAGTTAGCGTTCCGGTGGCTATGTCCAAGCCCAACCCTGCCGACTTGCCCGGGAGAATCGCGATCCTCGGGCTGCTCATCGAGAAGCCTGACCAGACGGTAGCCGAGGTCGCAGAGGGGCTAAGGGTCAGGTTCGCGGGATGTCGATTCGACGGATCGACCGCGAACACAGGGCTGCAGCAGATGGCACGCGACAAGCGCTCCCGGCCACGGGTGCGCTGCACCTACGAAGCGCCGGGCAGGCTCCGCAGCAAAGACCGCTACGAAGCTACTCGCGCGGGCGGGGAGGAGTTCCAAGGGTGGATGTACGCGACGCCGATTGGGGTGCCCGCGCTACGGGAGGCGTTGTACGGCCGTATCGAGCTGTGCCGACTCGAGGATCTCCCCGAACTGATCCGCATCGCTCACGAAGAAGCCGCGATGGCCGATGCGCAGTACAGCTACAGCAAACTGAAACTCACCGAACACCTTGAGCGGAGCAGGCGCCGTCCCCGGAGAGGCGAGAAGCCAGGACCCGAGGACTTTCTGCGGGAGGTCCGCAACGTCGTGCTGCAGGTCACACCGGCGTATTGGTCAGCTCGTAGCGTCCACTTCGACGAAATCGCCCGGCACCTCGAAGAAATCGCGACGCGCGCGGGGATCGCATTCGAGGCGGCGCCGTGATCCCCGTTTTGCGGTTGGTGGGTGTGTGGATGGCGTTCGAGCGTGCGCAGGGCCGGATCGGGGTGTTGCAGGACGTGTCGATGGAGATCGCCGCTGGGCAGATAGCGGCGGTGCTCGGCACTCGCGATCAGGGCAAGACGACGTTGATCCGGGTCGCGTCGGGCACGCTGTCCCCCGACAAGGGGAGCGTGTTCGTGGACGGCCGAGAGGTCACGGACATCTCCGACGGCCAGCTCTCGGACGTGCTGGCGAAGAAGATCGGGATCGCCACCCGCGCCGGGCCGGACGTCAGGCTGGATGTCCACGACTACGTGGAGATGTCGCTGACCGCGACCCGCGAATGGTCGAGCCGGGAGCGGCGCGAGCGCGTCGAGCGCACGCTCAGCGAGTTCGACCTGAGCGACGTCGCCCGGCTGGGGTGGAGCGATCTGTCCAACTGGCAGCGGGTGCTCGTGGAGTTCGCGCAGGCCGTGATCGTGCGGCCACGGCTGCTCTTGATCGACGACGTGCTGGACGGATTGGGGCTCGGCAAGAAGCAGGCCGCGCTAGAACTGATCGAAGGCTTCGCCGAGGACATCGGCTGCGGAGTGCTGATGGCCGTCTCCGACCACGCGACCGCCGTGCGCGGCGCCCAGGTCTGGCAGCTCGCCGACGGCAAACTCAGACTCATGCACAAAGACCCCGACATCATCGAGTTGCACGAGCGCCGTGAGGTCCGTGCGGCAGAACGCTGAGGGCGGCCGATGCTCGCGGTGACGGATCTCGTCAAGCACTACGAGGTCGGCGGCGAAGCGGTTCACGCAGTCGATGGCGTGTCGCTGCGAATCGGCCCCGGCGAGATGGTCGCCTTGTACGGGCCGAGTGGTTCGGGCAAGTCGACGCTAATCGACCTCATCGCGGGATTTCAGGCTCCCGATGCCGGGGCGGTCGTGGTCGATGGTCGAGACATCAGCTCGTTCTCCGAGTCAGAACACGCCGACTACCTACGCCTGACGGTCGGCATCATCGGCCAGCCGCAGGAACTGATGCCGTCAGCCACGGCACGCGAGAACGCCTGCATGAAGCTCCTGCGCGACCACCCCAAGAAGGCCCCCAACCTGATCGAGCCGCTGCTGGTCTCGCTCGGCCTTGCCGACCGGATGGACCAGCCCGCACGGAAGCTCTCGATGGGCGAGCGACAGCGCGTGATGATCGCCCAAGCGCTCTCGACCGGGCCGAAGCTCGTCCTCGCCGACGAGCCGACTGGGAGCCTCGACACCCGTCGCAGCCGTGAAGTCCTCGCACTCATAAGACAGCTGTGTCACGAGCGCGAGACGGCGGTGCTGCTCGCCACCCACGATCCACAGGCCGTCACGTTCGCCGATCGAGCCTACGAACTGCGTGACGGCCATCTGGACGACTACGAGCCCGAAGAGTTGTACCTGCGGGCGACCGGAGAGAGCGTTAGCCCGTGAGCACGCCTGCCAGCGGATCGCCGGAGCGCCGGACAGCGAGACGAACGATGCCCGTCGGGGAGATCCTGTTCATTTTCAGGGCCCGGCTGAAGGCGCGCATTGTGCTTGTGCAGGAGGCCCTGGCTGTGATTGGGATCGCTATCGGCGTGGCTTTGCTGTTTGCCTCCCAGGTCGCCTCGCAGAGCCTCGACGGCTCGGTTCGCCAACTCACGCAGCAACTGGTCGGCGGAACGCAGTACCAGATCGACGCGCGTGGCCCGGAAGGCTTCCCCGAAGCTGTGATGCGCGAAGCTCAAGCGCTGCCCGGAGTCGGCGCAGCACTGCCGCTGGTGCAGCAGCAAGCGACCGTCATTGGCCCCAAAGGCCAAGCGTCTGTGGACCTGATCGGCGTCGCCCCAGGGTTCGCGCGGCTGGGCGGGCCGCTCGCCCGCAAATTCTCCGGGAAGGAACTCTCCAGGCAGAGGGCGATCGCGCTCCCCAAGCCGCTGGCTGGATCGATCGGCGCGAGCCAGTTTGAAGACATCCGGCTGCAGACCGGGACACGCGTCGTAGAAACCTTTCTGGCCGCGACGCTCGGCAGCGAAGTCGGGGGACTGGTCGACAGTCGGCTCGCGCTGGCACCGATCAAATACGCGCAACAGCTGCTCGGCACAGAGGGTCGCATCTCCCGCTTCTACATCAAGGTCAAGCCGGGACAGGGCGCTACGGCCGCCGCCGGCCTACGTCGTCTCGCCGCAGCCAACCATCTCAACTTCGTGCCGGCCGACTTCGACGCGCAGCTATTCGCCATTGCCTCAGCACCGGCTCAACAAGGAGAGAGCCTGTTCTCGGGCATCTCCGCCGTCGTCGGGTTCCTGTTCGCGTTCAACGCGATGCTCCTGACGGTCGGGGAGCGCCGCCGGCTGATAACCACGATGCGCCGTCGCGGGACGCCCCGCCTGATGATCGTACAGGCGCTCGTGTTCGACGCTCTAGTGATCGGGCTGGCTGCCAGCGCCCTCGGCCTCCTCCTCGGCGAGCTGATCTCGATCAAGCTGTTCCATGCACAGCCCGGATACCTGGCGTTCGCGTTCCCCGTCGGGTCGCAACGCATCGTGACCCCCGTCACGTTCGCTGAGGCTATCGGCGCCGGCCTGCTCGCGGCGCTCATAGGGGTGCTCGCCCCCGTCAGGGACATTCTCGCCCGCCCACTGCGCGCACAGGTCGAGGTTGAAACAACCCCCCGCGGCTGGACCGCCGCCAGGATCATCGCTGGGCTCGCGTGCCTGGCGATCACAACCCTGATTGTCGTCTTCCGGCCGCAGTCGGCAGTCGTCGGCGTGATTACGCTCGTCATCGCGTCGATGGCGCTGCTGCCATTCCTGTTCAACGCGATCGTGCTCGCCTTCGACCGGCTGCAGCGGCCCTTCAGCGGCACCTCGACTCGCCTCGCGGTCGGCGAGCTCACCGACCCGTCGACGCGGGTACGCTCCCTGGCGGTCGCGGCGACCGGCGCGGTCGCCGTGTTCGGCACCGTCGCGATCGCCGGCGCCCAGCACAACCTCCAGAGTGGCCTCAACAGCACCGCCCGAGAATGGAACCGGGCGACCAACGTATGGGTCTCCCCCTCCGGCGAAAACAACACGCTAGCTACGACCCCGTTCCCCGACGCGGTCGTATCGAAGCTGAAGCACCTGAAAGATGTTCGCAGCGTCACCGTCTACCGCGGCGGCTTTCTGGACCTCGGCGAACGACGCCTATGGGTGATCGCCCCGCCCAAGCAATCCGCCCGCCCGATCCCTGCCGGCCAGCTCACCGAAGGGAACATCTCGCTCACGAGCGAGCGGCTACGCGCCGGGGGATGGGCGGTCCTCTCCGAAGCAGTCGCTCACGAACTCCATCTTCATATCGGCGACTCCTTCACGCTGCCCGCACCGCACCCCACGACGTTTCGACTCGCAGGGCTATCGACCAACAGCGGATGGCCGCCGGGCGCCGTGATCATCAACTCCGAAGACTATGCCCGCGCTTGGGGATCGACTGCCGCGAGCGCCCTGAACATCCAGGTCGTCCCGGAACGTTCGCCTCAAGAAGCACGCCTGGAGATCGCAGACGCTCTCGGGCCGGACTCCGGCTTGGCCGTACAGACCGCGACCGAACGTGAAGATCAGTGGAAGAGGATCAGCCATCAGGGTCTCGCGCGACTCACCCAAATCTCGATCCTTGTTTCCATCGCGGCGATCCTCGCGATGGCTGGGGTTATGACCTCACTGCTCTGGCAGCGACGCGAACGAATCGCGTATCTCAAGCGAACCGGAAGCACCCGCGGCCTCTTGTGGCGCTCCCTGTTCTTCGAGAGCGCCGTCCTACTCGGGTCCGGTTGCTTGATCGGCGCCGTGTTCGGGCTCTACGGACAGCTAGTAATCAGCCACGCTCTGGCGACGGTCACAGGATTTCCTATCACGATCAGTGTCGGGGCGGCCATCGCCATATTCAGCTTCGCCATCGTCAGCGCCACCGCCCTGGCGATCGTTGCCGCGCCGGGTTATCTCGCGGTGCGCGTCAAACCGACAATGGTCAAGCCCGCGTAGCCGCGCCTCCCATCCGGCGGCGCTTTCGCCGCGCACCCTGCTCGCGGTCGCTCGGGCCGCTTGGCGCGAGCTGCGATGGGGTGTCAGGAACGTATCGCGCGAGGTCTGGGGCTGGCGGGCGTTTGCAGCCACCATTCCCGACCGGGCGCTCCGAGCCGACGCGCTCGCTGCGCTCGATAGCAAGCGCACGAACATCGACGGGGCGGCACTTTTTTGGACGCTGCCGACTGTCCGATCCCCGGATCTGCTGCGGCTCCTAGTCGCCTACGAGGTCCTCGCCGACTACCTGGACTGCACCAGCGAGCGCGGCGCAGACGCCGGAATCAAAAACGGATTGCAGCTCCACCACGCACTGGTCGAGGCGCTCGATCCCGCGCTTCCGGTCTCCGACTACTACCGCTACCACCCCTGGAGAAACGACGGCGGATACGTCCGCGCGCTCGTTGGCCTCTGCCGCGAGACGGTCGTGCTGCTCCCTTCCTGGGAGCACGTCCGGCCGCACGTCGTCCGGGCTGCCCGCCTGACTCAGGTGCTGGCACTCAACCATGAGCCCGACCCCGGCCTGCGGGACGCGTCGCTACGAGTATGGGCCGAGCAGCACGTCCTCGAGGCCGGCGAGCTCGCATGGTTCGAGTCCTCAGCCGCCGCAAGCGCATGGCTGACCGTCCTGGCGTTGTTGGCGCTCGCCGCGGACCCAGGCGGGCACGAACGGGACGCGAGCGCCACCTACGCGGCCTATCTGCCGTGGGTGTCGCTCGCCGGGACGATGCTCGACAGCTACGGTGACGTCGCCGAGGACGAGGCGACAGGCGGCCACAGCTACCTCGCCCACTACCCGAGCGCCAACGACGCGGTTAAGCGGATCGGCGAGATCATCAGCCGGGCGCTCGCCGAGGCCGCGCTACTCCCGGACGCCGAGCGGCATCTGGTGCTGGCGAGCTGCATGATCGCCATGTACCTGTCGAAGGACAGCACCCGCGGCCCCAGCAGCCGCGAGGCGACACGCGCCCTAGTCAACGAGGCTGGGTCGCTGCCTCGGACGCTGATCCCGATCCTGCGTGCGTGGCGGGTCCTCTACGGCCAGCAGTCCGACGGCGCCGCGCACCCAGGCCGACACACAGTCTCCGCGCGGCGGAGGGCTTCGCGACTCCCACCGAGCGCGCCCTTCCCGTCGTCGGTACAGACGCTGGTGTTCTGGCGCGACCCGCACGCCTATCTAGGGTGGTGCCGGCGCCGCTATGGCACCAGCTTCACGATCCGCTCGCTGGGCATGGCGCCGCTGGTGTTCATGTCGGCCCCGCAGGACATCAAGACGATCGTGCGAGCCCCGGCCGACATGCTGCACCCCGGCGCCGGGGCCGCAGTTATCTCCCCGTTGGTCGGCGAGGGGTCGTTCATGCTCGCTGAGGAAGACGCTCACCTAAGCGGACGGCGAGCGATCCTCCCCGCGTTCGCGCACGGCTGTGTCCGCGAGCACGCCGAGATGATTGCGGACACGGTGAGGCGAGAGGTCGCGTCCTGGCCGCGCGACAGGACGATCGCTATTCACCCTTACCTTCGCGCGCTGTCACTAAGGGTGATCCTGCAGACCATATTCGGCACCGAGAACGTGCGGCTCGCGGAGCTTCACAGGCGGCTGCTCGCGATGCTTTCAGTAACAGGAAGCCTCGCGCTGCAGGAGGCACAGCTTCGCCACCTGCCGCCGTGGGGGGGAATGTGGCGGGATTTCCTCGCGGAGCGACGGGTTGTCAACCGCATGCTCGATAGCCTGATCGAGGAGGAAGCCCATGCCGAGGCGCGCGATAGCGGTCTGCTCGGGATGCTGCTGGACACCTCCAGCGACGCGGCGGCCGAGCCGAACACCAAGCAGATCCGCGAAGACCTCATGTCGGTCATCCTCGCCGGGCATGAGACCACCGCCTCCGAGCTGGCGTGGGCGTTTCAGCTCCTCGCGCATGACCAGCAGTCCGCCGCCCGTCTCACCGAGAGCCTAGACGCCGGCGACGGCAGCTACCTCAAAGCCACCGTCCACGAGGTGCTTCGCCATCGGCCAGTCTTCCTGTTCACGATCCCTCGGGTCGTGTGCGCGCCGTTCGCGCTCGCGGGGCGGACCTACCACCCTCCCGAGCAGCTTGTCGGCTGCATTCACCTCATGCAGCACGACCCCGCGCTGTACGACGATCCCGAGCGCTTCCGTCCCGAGCGGTTCCTCGACGCCGACCCGCCCGCCGAGATTTGGATGCCGTGGGGAGGCGGCCGCAAGCGCTGCCCTGGCCACCACCTCGCCGTGCTCGAGATGCAGGTCGTCCTCCAGTCTGTGCTCCGCGACCTGCAGATCATCCCTACCGATAAACGGATTGAGACGGCCCGCTGGCGGAGTGTGATCGTGACGCCCGGCCGTGGATCGCGCGTTCTGCTGCGCAAGCGGCCTGCCGGCGCGGTGTCCCCGACTAACGGGGCGCCCCCTTTTTTTTGACCGCCGCCTGATTAATCAATGTTTCTGTTGATTAATCACGCTCGTTTTGCCTGCCGGAACAGAATCGAGGGTCATCATGACGGGCGATGGCGCGACGGGACACAGCCTGGCAGGTACACGGAGGAGAGGACGAATTCCCACGTCCGCGGCGCTCCCGGAGAGCGGGCGGTCGACGCCGGCCGTCCGGTTGGCGCCTCCCTCCGAAGGCGGCTAAGCGTGTCCTGGGGCGAGCCGACTGCTACAGCCGTCCTGGCCGGCGTCGCTCGGCTCGCCCACGCGCCATACGACTAACGACCAGCAGCGAAAGAGGCGAGAATGGCAACCCTCGAGCGCGTCGAGCTTCCCGACTTTTGGGTGCCGCTCACGATCGGCCAGGCCCAACACGTCGTGCGGCAGGCTCTCGGTGGCGGGCCGGGCTCCGGGATGCTGCGTGTGCTGCTCGCCCTGAGCGGCGCCGAGGACCGGCCCGCGCTCTACGAACTGCAGCAGGACGAGCGCTACCAAGATCGCACGCTCTCACAGTCCACGATCTGCTGCCTCCTGGCACTGACCGCGTTCGATGATGGCCAAGAACACGGAGTCAAGGCGGTCGCCTCAGAACTCGGCATGACCGTCACCACCACCCTGCGGTACCTGAAGACGTGGGTCGTGATCGGCGTCCTCGAACAAGTCAGCAAAACACGCCGCTACCGCCTCGCGATCCGATGGCGCCACCACGCGCTCACCAGCCGGCCTCGTCCCGCTCTCCCCGCCGTCACATGACCGCCCACCTCGACAGCGAAGACGCCGACCACACGACCGGCGCGGACCGTGGCAGGACCGTAGCTGGCACCCGCGAAGCGGAGCCGGAGGCCAGCTCGCTGCGCCAGCAGGTCCGTGACAGGGAGTTGGCGCAGCGGCTTGACCGGAGGCTGTTCCGCCACGGGCTCCCGGACGTCGAACTGAAGAGTCTCCATGCCACGAAAGTGCCGATACGCAAGCACATATCCGGCAGAGTTCTCATCGATTTCTTGCCCGGCGGGAGGGCCGCCCTTTCGCCGGAGGCCGGCGATCGTATGGCCGCGCGTCAGGCGCATTTGAATCGCGTGCAAGCGCTTGGGGTGATGGACGCGAGAGCTATCTCAGTGATCAGCACTGTACCGGAGGCGCTCGACTTGGCGGACCCGTACTGCGACCCTGGCGGTTTGACGCTCTGCGACCCCGAGTTGCTGATCGCGGACGCGCTCGGACTGCCGACCGTCGAAGAGGGCGGTGCTCGCCGCTATCGGAGGCTTTCACTAATAACAAGGCGCGGCTGTATCGAGAAGGTGATCTTCCCGCCGGAGCAAGACATCGAGAAGCACACGCGGCGGGTCATCTCGTGGATGCGAACGGCTAGGTGGTGACACGAAGATGCCGGCAACTCCTCCGAGCGCGCACTACAGGCGCCCCCCGTACTCATTGAGTGGGACGATCGAGGCGCACCAGCTCAGGCACAGACTGATCGGGATGCGCTCCCCGCCGCTCACGCTCGCCTCAGCCGGCGGGGAGCGGATACGCCTTGGAGATGACGCCTCGCTCGTGGCGTACATCTATCCCGGCAGCGACACCTCAGACCAACATGGTTCTGACACGCCGCTCGCCGACTCTGAGGAGCACCGCGGCTTCCGCGATCTGCACGAGGTCTTTACCGCCCTGCACCTCACGATCGTCGGCGTCAGCAGCCAGCCCGCCAAGAAGCTGCGGGATGCGATCACCTCAAACCGTCTGGCGCAGCAGCTCGCGTCCGACCCGACACTACGCCTTGCGGAGCTACTGAACCTACCGACCTTCAGAGTCCGCGGCGAGCGCTTCTATCAGCGGCTGACGATCGTCGTCGTCCGCGGCAAGATCACCCAGGTCTACTACCCGGTCACCATCCCCGGCCGCCACGCCGCGGAAGTCCTCGCGGGCCTTCAAGTGACCCACTGAAGATGGGACAGGCCGCATCGACATCAAGGCAGGCACCCGCTCGATCGCTGGCGCTCGCACCATCGCTCAAGGAGCCAGGCTCTGCGAACCCCGGGGGCGCCCGGTCTATCTTCAGGGTTGCGACGGGGCGCCAACTCCAAGCAATGTGTGAGGAGATTCTCGATCCGGGTCGGGCCAGCCCGGTTGTGGGAGTGACCTGCCGCCCTGGGTCGCGCGACCCGGCGCTCGCGGTCGACCTCGTCTGCGAGGTGGTGTGGGCCAACGTCACGATTTATGTCATCGAGCCGCAGCAGGCACGAGAAATGAGCAAGCTCCTCCCGGACGCGCTCGGCGCGTATAACGGCGCCGTGCGAATCTGGATGCCGGGCGTCAGAGAGCACCCCGACCCCACTTGGCACCCGCTGATTCACGACAGCACGGGCATCTACGGCGAGGAGGCCCTCCAGCGCCTCGCCGACGAGTTCGCGATCAGGCCCCCAGGAGCAGCGGAGCTCACCCCTGAGCAACAGGCGCTCGTGCAGGTCCGATCGCCACAGCCGCCGACCGTCGCATACGAAGCGCTGCTGTTTCGCGCCAGCTCTCGCAAAGACCTCCGGCGGCTGTTGTCCGATCTCCGTGGCGATCGCGACTGCGCCATCATCGTCCTCACCGTTGGCGCCAGCGGCGAGGACCCGGCCTTTCCGCTCGGCCCTACACGCGCGGCACTCAAGGACCCCGCCTCGATCTATGTCGTGGAAAGCGCAGACCTGTGCAGGCGAATGGCAAACGCCCTCGGCCCGCAGCTGGCGGTCGACGGCGGGGACGCCCGGATCTTTTGGCCCGGTGTGGGCCCGGACAGCGACCCAGCCGAACACCCCCTCGTCCCCACCCGCAGCGCCAGTAACAGCCGCAGCGCGGTAGAGAGACTCATAGCCGCATTCGAGCTGAGTCGCCCGCTCGTGCGGCGATACCTCGCCCCGATCCAAACGAGGCTCGCCGCGCTCGAGGAGCAGTCGGCGCGGGCGCTCTCGAAGTCGCGCGACAGCGAAGCCGAGCGGCGCCGGGCAGTCGAGCGCGCCGAGGCAGCCGAGACACAACTCGCCGGGCTACAGCGCCAGCTCGCCGCGCTACAGGCCGCAGGCCTGGATACGGCCGAGCTTCAGGCCGTCGCCGGCATGGACCGCGAGGCGGTCATGCAACGCCTCATCTGCCGCGAATGGCTGACCGCCCTAGCAGCGGCCGACCGCCGCGACCACGTGCTCGGCGGATATCGCCTCGCGCCGCAATTCATGGCGAGTGTCGAAGACCGGCGTATCGCTACACCGGCTGCCCGGATCGCGTTCGCGTGCGCGATGGTCGCCTGCGGCAGGGCACCCGAACTCCCCGGGCTGGAGCTGCACCCCTGGCGCAAAGGCAAGAGCGGCGGCGGCGATGACCCTCAAGCCGTCCGCGACGACGGGGCAAAGGCGTGGATGTGCAATCTCGGCTACGGCCGGGGTGCCGCCCGCCTGTTCTATTGGCTGCTCCTCGACGAGGTGATCGAGTTCGACTCGGTACGCAACCACGAGGCGATCGGCCGGACATGACCCCCCGCGACCGTCTGCGCATCCCGCCGAAGGACCCCTCACGGGCGCCAAAGCTGGCTTCACTTCGTTACTCATCCTCGCTAGACCAGGGACTCGCGATCCTCGGGTACTTCTCCGCGGAGCGGCCGGTGCTCGGGATCAAGGACCTCTCGGACCAGCTCGGAATGGGCAGATCTACCACGCATCGCTACGCCACCACGCTGGTCGAGCTTGGTTACCTCGAGCAAGACCCTTCGCGGAAGTACCGCCTTGCGCTTCGGGGGAGTGACCTTGGCCAGGCAATGCTGGACACCCTTCCCCTCCGAGCCCAAGCGCGCCCCCACCTCCATGAGCTACGCCAGCAGATCTCCTACACGGTCAGCATTGCCATCTTGCACGACAACACCGTCCGCATCGTAGACCGGCTGCACGGCTTCCGCGGACATGCACGACTTGGGGTGACCATCGGCGCCGGCTGCCGGCTGCCCGCGTATTGCACAAGCCTCGGCAAGACGCTACTCGCCAACCTTCCAGACGAGGAGTCTCGCGCGATCGTCAGGGCACTCACACTCCGCACACGAGGGCCGAACGCGATCACGCAAAAGCACCTCCTCTCACGGGAGCTACTGCAGATCCGTGATGCGGGATTCGCGATCGAGGACGAGGAGTTAGCGGCCGGAGTCCTCTCGCTCGCGATGCCCATCCGCTCGCAGGAAGGGGTGCTCGCCGCCGTAGATATTTCGGCGCCCACTTCCCTAATCGGCCGCAAAGACATGGCCGAGCAGTTCGGGCCTCATCTACTTGCTGCCGCCGAGCGTATCTCGATGGCGCTCGGGTTCGTGGCCGACACCAACCAATCCCCCGAGGAGGAGCAATGACAACAGCAACCCTAAACCTACAGGACGCGGGGATAATAGGACGCGGGGATAATTCTGGCATCATCATGCTCTCCTGGACCTCCCGTCGTGTCCCAGGGCGGCCCGCCGAGACGCCAAGCGCTGCGTGCGCGACACGCCCGAGAGCAGAGTCCTTGGTGAGAGTCGTCCAATTGCGATCTCAGTCGTGGTGGCGCAGGGGCTGGTTTGTGGGTCGTCGGTCTTTGGTCTCCACCTCGTCGGCTCTGTGTGCGAGCTCGTGGAGGGCGAGCCCGAGTGCTCGCGCGACGCGGTCGGCGACATCCCAAGTCGGGTTGGCCACTCCGCGCTCGAGGCCTCGAACGGAGGTTGCGTCGAGGTCCGCGGCGTCGGCGAGGGCCTCCTGCGTAAGTCCGATCTCCTCGCGGCGTAGACGGATCGCTCGACCGAGAGCGACCTGGGGCGTTTGGCTGATCTGCACACTTGAACCCTCTGCGGAGAAAGCTCCTATGACTAGGGAACAAGTTCCCGGTAGGCTCTATCGAGCGCCATGTCGGTCGAATGCACACTCATCTCCCGACCTCGGTCGACTCCCGGTGCCGTCGGGAATGGGCTTCCAAATGCGTCCCGCGATTCGCATGAGCGGCATGTTCGGCCATCTAGTAAGGTATCCGGCCGTCATGGCTACGCCTCCGCGCCATGTCCGTTCTGGGGCGCCAAGCGAAACTGCAGATATCGCGGGCGCTGGACCGTCGATTGCTGCGCCCGTGTCCCCCCCCCCCCCCCCCCCCCCGTAGAGGAGGGGTGTCGAAACCTCGTCATCACACAGAGTCAGCTTCTGGAAGCTGACTCTGCTCAGATGATACGGACGGATATCGACCGGCGTTTGGGCTGGCGACTTCAACATGGGAGCAACATGGAGTAGCCGATGGGCGGCGATACAACTGATAGCGCAAGATCGCTCGAGGACGTTCGCAGTCTTATCGTTAACGGACTACGATCATATACGCCCGCGATCGATCAAGCGATATGCGCCCGCGTTCGCGATGCCATTCCTCATGCAGGCAATCAGAACCCCGAATATGAAGCGGGGCTGCTTGCCGCTGTTACAGCGGTCGTCGGTTACAGCCTCGATGCGATCGAGCAGGGACCAGAATGGTCAGGACCCATTCCACCAGCTACGGCAGCCCAAGCACGCCGAGCAGCACGAATTGGAGTTAGCCTGAGCACGATACAGCGCCGCTATTTCGCTGGACATCGAGAGTTCGGCGAGTTTGTTACGCAAGAGGTTGAGCGCAACGGCTTCTCGAACAACGGACAGGTGATCCACCACCTGCGCAGAACACAAGAGGCGCTGTTGGAACACCTCACAGCGGCGATCGAGCGGGAGTATAACCACGAGCAGGAACTGATCGCTAACTCGCCTGAGCAGCGCCGTTTGGAAATCGTACAAAGGTTGCTGTCGGGTGAGTTAGTCGAGTCAACCGAACATACTGAGCTGGGCTACGAGATTCATGCCGCCTGGCATCTAGGCCTGATTGCCTCGGGCGCCGATGCCCACGAGGTCGTTCGTGCGCTGAAGACACGCTATGCGCGTAAGCTCTTGTCTGTGTCACTCAACGGACGAGTATGCGTGTGGCTTGGTGCGCAGGAGACGCTTACCGCCGCTGACATCGAGCATATGTCGAACAAGGGACATATCGATCTGTCACTCGCAGTCGGCGAACCAGGGAAAGGGTTCGATGGATGGCGTCTTACTTACGACCAAGCCTGCGCGGCGTTCGCGGTGGCGCTACGCAGGCCAGATAAAGTGGCGTGGTATGCTGAGGGTCGACTGCTCGCGACTGCGCTGCAAAATGCCACACTGGCAAGCTCACTGAAACAGAAGTATCTGGCTCCGCTAAGCAACCAAAGTGACGGAGGCGCAAAGCTGCGTCGCACGCTGCGCACCTACATAGATTTAGAATGCAACGCGACCTCAGCATCTCACCCGCTGCAAGTAGGTCGCCATACAGTCGAAAGTCATGTGCATACGGCCGAGAAACTGATCGGGTGCTCCCTCCGTGAGTGCCTACCTGAGTTGGACGTGGCACTGCGATTGGAGGAACTAAATCATGCTATCGCCGACCGGCGCCCCGGAGGCTTGTCCCCTTAGTTCCTATTGTTCATATAGCTTCAACCCTCCAACATGGACGGTTGAATAGGCCACATAGGCCGCCCCACGAGCACTCGCGGAGTGATAGAAGTATCCAGTTCCTTGAGAGACTGTATCGCTCCCCTGCCCACTTCGCTATGACCACGTTGTCGATCCCGCCAACCTGTAACGCCCATGTCTCCCGATCTTCGAGGTGGACCCGATGAGTGATGCTACTGCCTCAGCATCCCCGGTTTCCGTCCCGACCTCCAACGCCAGAGCGAGTATCACGCCTGTGCGTGCCGGCCAGAGGCGACCAGTGCCCACCGCGTGGGTAGCTCCGCAGGGCCTAGATCGCTCCACTTGGATATTGCAGGGCAGGCATCTCGGCGAATTGAGCCGCAAGAGCAACTGGTTGGTGGGTGACTGGCTGCGATTCGGGACGGCGGAGTGGGGCGAGAAGTACACTCTGGCCGCCAGGATAACGGGTCACGACCCCCACAGCCTGGAAAACATGGTCTATGTGGCCTCGCACGTAGATATCTCCCTACGTAGGGAGAATTTGAGCTGGAGTCACCACTTCCTGGTGGCAGCCCTCGATCCCGATGCACAGGCTCATTGGCTCGACATCGCTACCGAGCGTCGAATGTCAGTCAACGATCTACGCATCGAGTTGAAAGCTGCGCATCGCAGCGTCAAAGCGGTTCCCGATACCATCGAGTCTTCGACTGGTGAAGGAACCACAAGTCCTGTAGTCTGTCCCCAGTGTGGCTTTGAGTTGCAGACCGATCCGGTCAAGCGCTCACCAGCCCCCGCTTGATCTGATATGAGCGACAAGACCACTTGAGCCCACGACGTGACGGCCACACTCAAGATTGGACGTCGTCGTGGCGCGCGGCTCCTTGTGATCGCGTTTCTCCTTAGTGCCTGGATACCAACAAATGCCTGGGGTTCTCAGGTAGTCAAACTCAAAGTCGCGTTCACACCAGATCAGCTTGGCGCGAGCACGACCGTTCACCTTAGCTTCACAATCACTACACCAACTGGCGGTATACCCTCGCCGATGAGCGACGTCAACATAGCCCTTCCAGCAGGCATGGGATTGGGAACCACTAACCTTGGCGAAGCTACCTGCACTACAACGATCCTGCTCGCGAAAGGACCAGAAAGTTGCTCACCTAACTCGCGGATGGGGTTCGGGAAGGCAATGGTTCAGATCCCTGTAAATCCCTATCTAGAGATTAGCGCAAGCATAACGGTGTATATGGGTCCCCCGGTTGAAAAGCACACGACGATGCTCATCTATTCAGAAACCACGCACCCTGTGTCCTCGCAGTTTGTGTTCCCGACTGAGCTACTGCCAGGAGCGCCACCCTTCGGAGCACATCTCGATACGCTGCTGGCTCCGATCCCTACATGGCCTGAAGGTCCCAACGCTGCTGTCGTGCATCTTGAAACCACACTCGGTCCAAGCGGCCTAACGTACTACACACGCGTTCACGGAGAGCGCGTGAGCTACAGCCCGACTGGCATGGCCGTACCCGAACGGTGCCCTCGTGGTGGCTTCCCGTTCGACGCGACCTATTTGTTCCAGGATGGAAGCACCACGATGGCCAGAGCAGTCGTCCCCTGTCCGCCTCTGCGGCGCCACACCAGCGCGCACTGAGAGCTCCTTGACCGTGCGTTTGCTCTCTCGTAGGATCGATGTGATGAGTCGGCTCCAGTCGCGACGACGAGTTCCCTGCCATACAGCGGTTGGCTTCTCGGCAGCGGCCATCGTCGTGGCTATCCTCGTATCTTTGGGAACGCTTCCCTCGCTTGCCCGAGCACACACGTCCACGTCCATCGCAATCCCCGCGAAGGTCATCTCGCTCCACGAGACGGCATACATGCACCTTGTAAGCCACTCTCACGACATCGTCGTCGAGGAAGGTCGGGTTTCTGGAACGCTCAGCGGCACGATGGTGGTACACCTAACCCTCGCGTACACGGAAGCCTCCATTACATTCACGGGACGCACCAGCGACGGCACTCTGAGCGGTCAGGGGAGCGGCTCGTACTACATAGCGAATAAGCTCGCGCACTTCACAGGCTCATTGGTCATCACACATGGAACGGGCAAGTACGCCCACGCTCGAGCGACCGGCCTGCACATTACAGGCACTCTGACCCGTAGCAACTATTCATTCTCAGCTCAGCTCAGCGGGAGAATGAGCTACTAGACACCCTGGCTGCGCGCGGATCAACCAACATCAGCCTGCACTCTGCGTTCGAGGGGGTTAGCCCAACAAAGGTGAACTAGCGGCGCAAGTCCTTGATGCCGACACCACACGGGACATGCTCTCCATACAGGAACTACTGCGGAGATCTGCTACAGTCAGCCGCAGCCACCGCCGAGTCGTAATAGCGGCGTGGGTTGTTGCCCTAGTCGTCGCCATACCGTTCGCCACACGCCAGTCTGAGCATCTGACAGCCGGTGGATTCACCGTGCCCGGTTCGCAGTCGGCGCGCGTGAATGAAACGCTGGAACGCGAATATCCCCAAGCGGACCGCGCAGTCATCGCAGTTCTCCTCTGGCCACTCCCGCATGCGACCGAAGCCACGCTGAACGCCGATATCAAACAGGTGCAGCAAGCCGTCCGAGGTATTCACGGCGTCTCACTGCCTCACGAAGTGGCCGCGCTCGCACTGTTCGCGACTGGCCTTGTCGAACCTATCGTGCTGCCGCTGCAGGTGACGCTCAGCGAAGATCAGGCGCGGAACGCTGTCAGGACACTCGGGTCGCGACTAGGGGTCGACAAATCAGGCTCCAGTCATGTCGAAGTCCATCTGCTCGGGGAGAGCGCGCTGTGGGCTGGCCTAGAGGAAACAGCAAAGCAGCAACTTGAGAAGGCAGAGATTTTTGGCTTTCCCATCCTTCTAGTGGTTCTTCTGGCAATTTTTGGCTCCGTCGTGACAGCGCTTCTGCCACTGGTCGTGAGTGCGGTTGCTGTCGTGATAGCTGGTGCGGTCATCTATGCCCTCTCGCTCTTCCTTGATCTGTCGCTCTTTACGATAAACGCGGCCTCGATGCTGGGCATCGGCATCGCGGTCGACTATTCACTCATCGTCCTAGCTCGCGTTCGTCAAGAGTGCCAACCTGGACGAGCTCTTGACGATGCAACCCAAAAGGCGTTGGCTACATCGGGTAGCGCGGTAGTGTTCTCCGGCATCACCGTCATGGCTTCTATATTGGGCGTGCTGGTTGTACCAATCGGAGTACTTCGGTCGATGGCGGTAGGGGTGGCAATAATCGTCGCTGTATCGGTGGCGGCTTGTGTCACATTGCTGCCGGCGCTGGTAACCATCATTGGCTCTCACCGAGTGAATGCCAACATCTTTGCTGAGCGGATACACCATTGGAGACGACCTGAATGGCTCAGTTGGGCGCAATGGACGCAGACGGTAACTAGGAGGCCACTGGTCTCTATCATCGTCGTTCTCTGCTTTCTTTTGGCGCTCTGTGTACCAGTTATGAGCATGAGGACAAGCACGGGCGTGCTGCAGCAGCTTGGCAGGACGAATGATACTCGTGTGGGCTTTACTGAGGCGGCAGAGATCGCGGGTCCCGGCGTCCTCGGACCGGCGACAGTGGTGATCCATGCGAGTGGGCAAGCACCCAGAATGGAGCTGCGGCGCGAGATCCCCAGGGTGCGCCAGGTGGCTTCACGACTTCCGCACGTGCACCGACTTGGACCTACTGAATTGGCGCGCAGTGGCTCATACGCAGAGTTCACGGTCATACCGGCCGTTGATCCCGAGACCCGTACCGCCGAAGATCTGATTCAGCATCTGCGGAACTCGCTTGCACGGACGTTGGTGGGCACGAGAATGAGCGTAGACGTTGGTGGCGCCACGGCTACGCAGCTCGATGAGATCCATAAGATCGGCAGCAGCATGTGGAAGCTAATTCTTGCAGTATTGGCAATTGCATTTGTGTCCCTGGCGGTGTTGCTGCGATCGGTGATTGTGCCCCTCCAGGCGGTTTTGATGAATCTTCTATCTGTGGGCACGGCCTACGGGGTGCTGGTGATCGTCTTTCAGTGGGGATGGTTCGACTCGCTCCTTAACTACCACTCGCCCGGCCACATCGACACGCTTGTGCCGCCATTGCTCCTCGCCATAGTTTTCGGACTCTCGACGGACTACGAGGTCTTTTTGCTCACCCGCATCAGAGAGAGGTGGCTGGCATCTGGCAAGTCGCGGTATGCGGTGACCGAGGGACTTGCTGCGAGTGCACGGACGATCAGTGGCGCTGCCCTGATCATAGTGTGCGTGTTTGCAGTCTTTGCGGCCACAGGCATACCTACCATCAAGGAGGTAGGTATCGGGGCTTCTGTCGCGATCGCGATAGACGCTTCACTAATCCGACTGATACTTGTTCCTGCCGCAATGGCGTTGCTGGGCGATCGCAGCTGGTGGCTGCCGAGTCCGCTTGCGGCGAGCCCTGTTCCTCGACAGGTAGCTCCATCGAGCGATGAGATACACGCATAATCATCGGCCTTGGAGATGGCGGAAGCGGGTGCTTGGCGGGAGCCGCGGACCGGAGTTTGGACGCTCGCATGATCGAACCGATGTTTGCCGCACGTCGCATGCGCGGATATAGTTTAAATTGACGAACGGGCATCAGGAAGCCGACCGGCGAGTCGCTATGGCTGAGCGAGTTGGATGTCGCGACTACTGGCGTGATCGACGAGCCCCCCGGTGAAGGCACCATGAACTCCAACGCCGCTCTCCCAAGCACAGAGAATCCTGTAGACGCTACGGTAAGACCGGGCCAGTCGAGCGAGCATTCCTTGCGTGAACATGTACGCGGGGCTATAGCGGCTACAGCGCCGATCAAGAACGAAGTCGTAACCCCCGCCTCGCGCTTGGTCCAGGATCTCGGCTATGACTCGCTCGGCCTGATCGAGCTCGTAATGATACTCGAGCACGAGCTCGAACTGTCGACGCTTGACGGGCAGGCCGCCGCGGCAATTGAGTGCGTGAGTGACGTCGAAGAGTTGGTCCTCGCCACGCTATTGGCGTCTAGGGGACCAGCGGCATGAAGCCCGTCCCGTCCGAAGCTATCCCGCGTGAGTCTCAAGCGTCGCGACTGCGCGCATGGGGATAGCTGTGCAGAAGGCGGTTCTCGTCACAGGAGCAACAGGGCTCGTAGGCACCGAGCTAGTCGATCTTCTTCGCCGCTGTGACTGGCTCGAGGTAGTCGGCGTGTCGCGCCGCGGAGCGCGAGACGACAGCGATATCGTCGCGTGGGACATCGGCTCGTCTGGTGACCCACCGATTCAGCTGCTTCGCAAGTGGGATGTCATCGTAAATGCAGCTGCTGACACCCGTTGGACCATGTCGGTGGAGGACGCACGCCAAGCAAACGTGGCCACAGTCGATGCGCTGCGTCGCTTTGTCGATCCAGAGACGCTTATCGTTCATATCTCCACTGCGTACGCAGTGGGGTTGGCGGGCGATGTGTCCTCGACAGAGCCGGGGGACTATCGCAATACATACGAGTGGTCCAAGGCATGCGCTGAGCGACTGGTACGCGAGACCTTTCCTAGTGCAACCATCGTACGCCCCACTTTGATCGTTGGACGCCGCACCGACGGTCGAGCGGCCCGCTTCGCAGGGATCTACGCGCTGCTGCGCGGCATCGCGTCCAGCACGGTCCCTGCTGTCGTCAGCACACCCACAAGCTACATCGATATCGTTCCAGTGGACGATCTGGCTAGGGTAATCGCAGACGTGATGGTGAAGCGACAGATCAAAGGCGGCGAGCTTCTAACTGTCGCCAGCGGAAAGGCGGCTCCACGTGTCCAGGATGCGGTCACAACAATGGTTAGCACGCTCAACTTTTGGCGCGACGAGCGAGGCTGTCGGCCTCTTGAGCCCCCCAGAATCATCTCACCAGATAGCTGGGAACGGTTCTTTTTACCATTCGTCCGCCGGCATCTATCGCCTCGTCAGCGCCAGATCATAGAGCTGCTCCGGAACTACGAGCCGTACCTTCGAATTACGAAGCCTCTTCACCCGACGCATCAGATTCTTGACGTCGAGTCGTGTTTGGTCAGGTCGGTACGTTACTGGGCGGACACTAATGAGCGGGTCGCGTGCCTGCCTGCACGCCCATGGAACACAGGCCAAGCAATAGGCGCTGGAGCAGGCTGATGAGTGCTGAGCTTGACGTGATCCGTCGTGACGGCTTGGACCGGCGAATCCGCGACTATCACGGGCTAGGTGTTGAAGAAGTGCTCCAGGCCATCGCGTACTTGCGCGATAGCGAGACCTCGGTCATCGCTGGGGGGTCGCTTGCATTTGGTCTCGGAAACGAGCTAAGTGATCTTGACGTAGTTATCACAGGGGATAGTGTACTCGATGGATCCCGTGTGCCCCTTGAGCACTTCGTAGACACGCTGCGGATAGACGTGTGGAGGCGCGGTCAAGATCAGGTAGAGGAGATCTTCGAGCAGGCTGACCGTGCGTTGACAAGCAGTGAGCCCTTGTATGGCAAGTTTGGCACGGCTGAACAGGAGGCCGATCTCAAGCTGGTGCATCGGATTGCGTTTGGTATTCAACTCGACGGACCACCCGTGAGACTGAGGCTTTCCCGCGATCACCGGGAGGTGGCTCGGGATCTCGTGGTTCGCGAGTACGTTGAGCGTATGCGCCAGTCAGTGTTTGCGGCGCAGCTTGGAGATAAAGCTGAATCTCCGCTCGCGAGCATAATGAACGGACGCAGGGGAGTTGAGGATGCCCTCCACATGGTCGTTGCGGCACGGGACCTACCGTGGACCGGGGACAAGTGGTTGCATGAACGCCTGCTCCGCGATGCAACTGATCTGCAGGTGCTGCATGAGGAGTTTGCGGTACTGCCGGACCCCGAGAACGACTGGCGTGGGTTCGTCCAGCGAGCAGTAGAGCTCTGCTCCAAGCTGAGCGGGCTCGATCTGGCTGTTGCCACTCTTTCAAGGAGCGCCGTGTGGGACCTCGGCGAGTTGCGTATAGCGGAGGTTCACGGCGAGAGCTTCTTGGTGTCCAAGGAGCACGGTGGTCTATGGGAGCTCGATGAGAGCGATATTGCTGCGTGGCGAGCGCTGCAGACAGCGCAGTCGGCGGACGGATCAGATCAGGGCGAGTGGGCCTGCGCGGATCTAGATTCAACGATGATGACATTCTGCTACCGACTGTATGAGCGTGGGCTTGCAACGCTGCGGTGGACGACCGGCGTACCACTGGGTGATCTATTGCTCATCACCGGAGCAGCACAATGAAGCAGGTCCCCGTCGATGCTCGCCGGTACGCTTGGTCCCGCGGCACGGCCCTGTGGATCATGGGACTTCCGCTGTCATCCCACCTGGAGGACCTTGAGGGAGCCCGAAGGGCGAACCAACAAGGATTGGCTCGCCGGATTGGACGAGCCGTCGGCGAATCGTGCGCGATAGTAGTTGCCGTGAGCGGTTACGCGTTCCGCCCGCTTCCGCAATCCAACATGCGTGGCGCGTGGGCGCTGGAGCGGATCACGGGCCATGAACTGTGGGAGGACTGCTGGACCCTCGTACGTGGCGAGGACGATTCGGTCGCGACCATCGCAACGCGCTGTCAAGAGCTTGTTGCGCGCGTTCGGGCAATCGTCGGCGATGTGCCAGATCCGCTTACGCCCGATGGGTACTTCCCAGCGCTCGCAACGGCACGAAGTTGGCTTGAACTACTCGACGCGGTAGGAGAGCCCGATCTCTTGCCCCCACGCTGGAAGCAGCGGTAGTGGTGCCCAACGTTCACTTGGAGATGGGGATCGCGGCACCCATCGACGTGGTTTGGGACACCGTTGTAGACATCGAGCGCTACCCGGCCTCGATGGACACAGTGCGGTCGGTGAGAATCATTGAGCAGCGCTCAGATGTATCGCGTCGCAGTGCGTGGTCGGTCCTATTGCAGGGAGCCGTTCTTCAATGGGAAGAGGTGGAGGTTCTAGATCGAGAGACCTCGAGCGTGACGTTTCACCAGATCAGCGGTGACCTCGCGCAACTTGATGGTCAATGGAGTCTCACGGAGCGCGGATCGGGACTTACGGCGGTGCGTTTCGACGTCTCATTCCAGATCGGTATCCCGCTGCTTGCCGAAATGCTTGACCCGGTGGCAGAACGATCACTACGCGAGAACTCGATCGAGATGCTGAGAGGGATTGAGCGCGAGGTTGCACAGAATGACCTTGTGTGAAATGCCGGATGAAGCAGTCTTCGAAGTCCTTCGACAGCGGCTGTCACCTGGGACTGCACTCGCCGGGAAGATCATCGGTTCCGGCGCAATCGAGGTACACGGGATGGGGGCCCGCGTGCGTCTATCCGACGGGCGGGAGCTAGTTGATTTTGGCTCATACGGAGTCACGCTGCTCGGACATCGGCCACCAAGAGTCATAGAGGCGATAACCGACTGTCTTACCAGGATGCCAACGGCAACGCGCACACTTGCGAACGCGGATGTCGCCAAGTTCGTATCGGCTCTCATAGAGCGATGCGACACCCGACTGCAACGACTTTGGCTCGGCAGCGACGGAGCGGATGTCGTCGAGGCCGCGATCAAGCTCGCCCGTCGCACCACCGGTCGGATGACGGTGCTCGCTGCGCGCGGAGGCTTTCACGGCAAGACGCTCGGAGCGCTTGCCTTGACGTGCAACCCGTCCCTCCGTGGTGGGCTGGAGCCGCTGCTGGGGCACACTGTTCATCTCGACACCGACGATCCGGATAGCGTCTGCCGCGCCGCTCGCCAGGGCGACGTTGCCGCCCTTATTGTCGAGCCCGTCCAGGGGGAGGCGGGGGTCCGGCAAATCAATCCCGAGATCTTTCGGCGGTGGTGCGCCGACGCACGCGACGCGGGCGCATTTGTGATCAGCGACGAGGTGCAGGTAGGACTGCGCCGATGCGGCCCTGTATCGATGGCGCTAGAGGCCCAGCTCGCGCCTGACGCGGTCCTGCTAGGCAAGGCCCTCGGCGGCGGCATCATGCCGCTGGCCGCCCTCGTCGCGACGGAGGAGTTCTATGCCCCGCTTACGGCGGATCCGACGTGGCACACCTCCACCTACGGCGGCCATCCGCTCGCCTGCGCCGCTGGCAGCGCTGCGCTTGCTGCCATCGACGAACATGCCGAGCGCGGGCGCGAGGTCGCGGCGGCGGTGCGCGCGAGGCTGGATGCCGCGGCTTTGGCCCACAGCGCGATCGTGCGCGAGGTTCGCGGTGTCGGGCTACTGCTGGGCATCGAACTGTCAAGTGCCGGCGTCGCGGGTGAGGTTCTCGTCGAGCTCGCGCGGCGCGGAGTGCTCGTTTCTCCGTGTCTCGGCTCCTCGCAAACGATCCGGCTGCTGCCGCCGATGGTGACGAGCGATGAGGAGATCGAGTTGGCGATGACTGCCTTGATGACAGCGTTGAGCGCAGCCGAAGAACGCGTTGAGGCTGTGGCCGATTCCGACCCATCTGGGGCGAAGAGCTCGCTCATGCTCGCCGTGGCGCGGATCATCCAGCTGAGCGACCTCGATCGGCGGTTGACTCGTGAGGGCGCTGGCGGCGCGCGATCCGCGTGCGGACGTCGAACGAACGGGCGGTGGCAAGGCGCTCCATCTGCATGCCCTCGCGGCCGGTGGCCGCTCGGTCCCGGCCTGGGCTGTCGTTGGCACCGATGTCTTTGATCGGTTCGTGGAGAGCGCGGGGTTGAGCGAGGAGTTGACTACGGCCCGGTCGGCCGCGGGCCTTGGCACCTACCAGCGGCTGTCTGCGCGCATCGTGGAGGCGGCCGTTGAGGACGCCATCGTCGCAGTGATCGCCGAAGCCTATGAGCGCGCAGGCGGCGGCGACGTCGCCGTGAGGTCCTCGGGCGTGGAGGAGGACGCCCTCAGCCATTCATTTGCAGGCCAGTTCGACAGCTTCCTGAACGTGCGCGGCCTCGATCAGGTCGTCGCGCACGTCAAGCGCTGCTGGGCATCGGCGTTCGCCGAGCGAGCGACCCTCTACCGCAGGCAGCAAGGGCTCCCGTCTCATGCGACCACAATGGCGGTGATCGTCCAGCGCCTCGTCAGGGCGGAGAAGAGTGGTGTTCTCTTCACGGCGAATCCCTCCAACGGACATCGCCATGAGCTCGTCATCAGCTCGGCCTACGGTCTCGGCGAGAGTCTTGTCGCTGGCGCCGTCGATGCGGACACGATCATCATCGACCGTGCGACAGGCGAGGTGCGCGAGCGGCACGTCGGCGAGAAGCGCGAGCGACATATGCCGTCACGGGATGCTCTCGGCTGCGTCGCAGTCGAGGTGCCCGCTGCGGAGCAGTCGGCACTGTCGTTGACCGACGAGGAGATCGCCGAGCTCTCACGTGTGGGGCTTGAGATCGAGGATGCCTTCGGTGCCCCGCAGGACGTCGAGTGGGCCATCGAGGAGGGTTTTCTCTGGATCTTGCAGAGCCGGCCCGTGACAACTTTGGCAGCCGAGGCGAATGGCGACGCTCCCCACGAGGCGCCGGCAGGTCAGCTGCGCGTCTGGGACAACTCGAACATTATCGAGAGTTACGGTGACATCACATCACCGCTTACATTCACCTTCGCGCGTCACGTCTATCACCAGGTCTACCGCTGGTACTGCAAGAGCCTGCTAGTGCCAGAGCATCTGTTGCGCGACATGGACGAATGGCAGGCGAACCGGCTCGGTTACTTCAACGGTCGCGTCTACTACAATCTTCTGAACTGGTACCGCATGCAGTGCCTCCTCCCCTTCGCCGGCATGAAGCGCCGGATGATGGAGCTCTCGATGGGCGTCGACGAGGCTCTGAGCGAAGAGCTCGCACGGGATATGCGCCCGCTGCCGCATCGCTCGCGGGCCACCGAGCTTGCGATGCGCATCGTCGTCTCAACGGTCTTCACTAGGCGATACTTCACGAGCAGACGCGACGTCCGGCGGTTCCTCGATCGCTTCGGTGAGAGCTTCGCTCGTTTCGATGCGCTCGATTACGAGAGTATGTCCGCCGAAGATCTCTACCGACAGATGCTCAGACTCGACCGCGAGCTGCTGCCTACCTGGGGACCGATGGTGGCACTCGAAGCGATCATCCTCACCTCGATGGGACTGCTGCTCGGCCTCACACAACGATGGCTGCAAGATGCCCCGCGCTGGCTCTACTGGAACGTAGGGAAGCCCCGCGGGGGCGTCGAATCGGCCGAGCCTGCGCGTCGCCTGGTCGAGCTCGCCGAGATTGTGCTCGCAGACCCCGAGCTCGAGCGCGTAGTTCGGGAAACTGAGCCTGCCGCAACCTATGGACGGCTCGCTGTTGATGGCAAGCGGGACTTCGTAGCAGTCGTCGACGACTACATCGCCCGGTATGGCTATCGCAGCATGAACGAGCTCAAGCTCGAGGAGCCGAGCATGCGCGACGATATCTCGGTCTTCTTCCGGCTGCTCCGAAGCTCGCTTTCAAGTCCGGCCGGGCGCCTAACGAGCCAACAGAGGCGAGACGGGCAGGATGGACAGGACGAGCCGCACGACCCCGACAGCTACCTAGCCGAGCACATGGGTCGAGTGCGACGACCCCTCTACGAGGTGCTGCGCCGCAAGGCCCAGGCGTCGTTGGCCGCGCGCGAGCAGGTGCGCTTCTGTCGGACTCGAGCATTCGGTCTCGCACGCCGGATATTTCGCGCGCTCGACCGGGAGTTGGTGCGCACGGGAGTGATCGAGGAGGAAGGCGACATCTTCCGGCTCCGCCTTGAGGAGCTGCGCGGCTGCTTCGAGGGGACGATCTCCCACGAGGAGATTGCGCCTCTGATCGCGATGCGTAAGCAGCAGCAGGTCGCTCACGAACGGCTAACCGCACCGTCGCGCTTCATCACCCGCGGTCCCGTGTACTGGAACAACAACCTCAAGGGCCCCAGCTGGCATAGTGACACGGCCGCGCCCCCCACGGATGCTGACAGGCGGGGACGGCAACTGCACGGCATCGGGTGCTGCCCTGGGAGGGTAGAGGGTGAAGCAAAGGTCCTCGATGCGCCGCTGGACGTCGACGGCGGTGTGATCGTCACCTATCGGACTGATCCTGGGTGGATCGCCGCGCTGCCCTCGGCTTCGGCGCTTCTTGTCGAGCGGGGTAGTCCTCTGACGCACATAGCCATCGTCGCGCGCGAGCTCAACGTCCCGACGATCGTGCAGATCAAGAATCTAACAACGGAGATCCAGACCGGCATGCGCCTCAGCGTGAACGGGAACGACGGCACGGTCACGATCCTCTCCGAGGGCACCCAATGAGCCCCACCGACATCGTCCTTGCCGTGTCGCGGCTTCGCAAGTTGTACGGCGACATCGTTGCTCTGGACTCAGTCGATCTCAGCGTGCAAGCGGGGCAGATCATTGGCCTGCTCGGACCGAACGGCGCGGGCAAGACCACACTCGTATCGATTGTCGCGGGATTGAGCAGGGCAGACAGCGGCTCGGTGGCCATCGACGGCCTCGACGTCAGCGCCGATCCTCGTCGCGCGCGCGGGGCGATCGGCTTCGCACCGCAGGCGCTAGGTATATGTCCGAAGGTCTCCGTCTATAACAACCTCGAGTTCTTCGGGAAGCTGGCGGGACTGCGCCGCAGTGAGCTGCACCGTCAGATCGACGAGGTGACCGAGGTCTTGGGTCTGGTGCCTCTGCTCGATCGTCTCGCTGGCCGGCTCTCTGGCGGCGAGCAGCGCCGGCTCCACACTGCGATCGCCGTTCTTCACCGACCGCGACTGTTGCTCCTCGACGAGCCGACGACCGGTGTGGACACCGACACTCGCGCGGACCTCTTGCGACTCGTGCGGGATCTCGCCAACGAGGGATCCGCGGTCTGCTACCTGACGCACTATCTCGCGGAGGTCGAAGCGCTTGGGGCGTCGGTCGCGATTTTGGAGCAAGGTCGCGTGCTCGTTCATGGTGCGCTGAGCGAGTTGATAAAGGCTCACGGCGACAGTGTGGTCGAGCTCGGGTTCGTCCCGGGCGCCAGGCCGATCGAGGTCCCGGGCGGCATCTTCGGAGCCGACGGGCGCATCCGCGTATCGACGCCTGACCCGCCTTTGCTGCTTGGCCAGGTCCTCGCCGGCCTGGGCCCACGAGCTCACGAGCTGCAGTCGGTTGAGGTTGTCCATCCAAGCCTTGAGAGCGTCTATCTGAGGGTCACCGGCCGTCGGTATGAGGAGGTACGGTCGTGAGTGACTGGCTTCGTGATGTGGCGACGGTCGCTCGACACGAGCTGCGCATCGTGCGAACGGACCCGTTTCCGGTGGTCGTGCTCATCGGCATGCCACTCGTGGTGATGGTGTTCATTACCCCGGCGTATGACCAGGCCTTTGCGCGCCTTCCCAATGGCGGCTCCAACGGTGCGGTGCAGTCTGTGCCGGGTATGAGCGTCACTTTTGCATTCTTTGTTGTTGCGTTCGTCGGCTTCGCGCTCTTCCGCGAGCATGGTTGGGGAACGTGGCAGCGACTGCGCGCCTCACCGATTAACCCCCTTGCACTGATGGTGGGCAAGGTCGTGACGCCGTTCGCGATTATCCTCACCCAGCACGCCGTGCTTTTGGGGTGGGCGTCGCTTTCCTGCACCTCAAGATTCGAGGCTCCGTGCTCTCAATCCTACTCGTCGCGATCGCCCTTGGCTTCTGTCTCGTCACCCTCGGCATGGCCCTCAGCGCCTTCGCCGCGACCGTGCAGCAGCTCAACTCAATCGCGAATCTAGGCGCGATGATCTGCGCTGGCCTGGGAGGTGCGCTGACACCTCTGAGTACCCTCCCTGGGTGGGCTCGAGCGCTTGCTCCGGTAACCCCCAGCTACTGGGCCTTGCGTGGCTACCGCACAGCGATCGTCGAATCTCACGGCAGCGGGGATGCGTTCCTCGCAGCAGGAGTGCTCGCTGGTTTTGCGCTTGTCTTCACGGTGCTGTTCCTCCTACGGTTTCGCTTCGAGGAGAAGAAGCTTTCGTGGGCCTAGCGCGACCCTCAAGCACTGAGACGACTCGCGGCCCACGTCACGAGCCTTCCCGAGAAGGCAGGTGGAAGCCAATGCCCGGTTCGTGGAATAACCTCAAAGGCAAGTTCACCGCCTCCGGCCGTCGCAGCTGCGCGAATCGGCTCGAGCTCGGGAAACACCTCGCCCGGCGACGCCCAACCGTCATCTTCTCCGAGCACGATCAACACCTTACGGTCGGCGAAGGCGGCGGCAGACCGCACCGGATCCAGATCGCAGGCAATGCGGCGGTCCTCCTCGTCACCGTCCGCAGCAAGCGGCTGCCAGGCGACGCGCGTCATGTAGGCAACGACGACGCGTACCTGCTCCGAGGTTGTCAAACCGGCGAGCGCGCACAGTCCCCCCAGCGATCCACCGATCGCCATCGCGGAGGTCGCGCCCACGGCGTCGAGAAGCCGCGGAAGCTCGGTCGCCATTGCGCCGGCCACGCGCAGGCGATGCAGATCGCGGTTGTACGGGACATCAGCGCATCGCTCACCGTGCATCGGAAGATCAGGGATCAAAACCCCGAATCCCTGCTTCGACAACAGCGAAGCGAACGTGGACTCGCCCATCTGCTCCTTGCACTCGTACGCCGAGTGAAAGAGCACCGCCCATCTACCTGCTTGCTTTTCGGTGGGCTCAGTCAACAGCACCGGTATGTCGGTAAGCCGCGTGGACCTCATTCCCCTCAAATGATTCATGAGCCAGCTCCGTACACGTAATCACGAAATGATCCGTCAGTGCATAGCGCGAATAGACGCGACGTCGAGGTCTCTCCTTCTCGCAACTGAGGTTCCCGATCAACGCTCCTCGGGACATCTGCTCGAAGGCGACATCCTGGGGCCCGAACCGAAGGCCGTACGCCTGGGACACAGCCTTGAAGGCTGCCTCCTTCGCACAAAAGAGGATCAACGGCCAGGGCACCTCGGCCGACTCGTCCAGGGCCCACTGCTCTGCTTGCGTAAGGACCCTTCGGGCGACCCGGGTAGAGAGTACGCGGTCACGCGACTCGACGTCGACGCCGATGCCCAGGAGATCCTCCGAGCGTGCAGCCACCGCCACGCCCACGCCGGCGGAATGGCTGATCGATCCAACGACGCCGATGGGCCATACAGGCTGTCTCTGCGCACCGATCGGGATCGACTGCGGGTGGACACCAAGACCTCCAAGCGCGCGTCGAGCCGCGAGTCGGCCGAGCGTGAAATCGGTCCGTCTCTTTGCGGTGGCAGACGGATCCAGCCCCGCGAGCTCGGTAACGCACAACGCATGTTCGTCCAACTCGCCGACCAGGCATGTCCCGACGCTGACACAGGTAGAGACTATTTGCGACAAAGCTCGTGGTCTCAGCATCTTCCGAGCTTAAGCGGCGGCCCACGCACGACACGAGTAGATACCCAATGAAGCTCGACGTGCGGCTGCCATCCCAGGGGCTAACAGATGTGCCGCGACTCGCACGTCTGCTGGAGGAAGACGGCTTTGACGGTCTCTTCACAGCCGAGACACGTTCAGACTGCTTCCTTCCGCTCGCACTGGCCGCGGAGCACACCAGCACATGCACACTTGGGACGGCCGTGGCGGTTGCCTTGCCGCGCAACCCCGTACAGGTTGCGCACGTCGCCCACGATCTGCAGTGTGCGTCCAACGGACGGTTCGTGCTGGGGCTTGGAACACAGACGCGCGCGCACCTAGCCGACCGATTCGGCGTAGAGACGTCTAGCCCGCTGGGACGGATACGCGAGTTCATTGCCGCGCTGAAAACGATATGGGGAGCGTGGGAGACGGGCGAGCGGCTGAGCTTCGAAGGGACATTTTGGCATCACAAGCTGATGCCTCCCGCATTCCGGCCGATCGCGCAGGCGAAGCAACCGCCGGTGTATCTGGCAGCAGTCGGACCCCGGATGACGCGCCTGGCCGCCGAAGCTGCCGACGGGATCATCATGCATGAGCTTCATACTCTTCACGGCCTGCGGTCCGAAACTCTGCCGGTACTGACGGACGGTCTGCGCGCGGCGGGCCGCGATCGCGCAGCGTTCACCACGGTGTGCTGCGTCCAGGTCGTGACAGGCGGCGACGAGACCGCTGTGGCGGCGACGCGCGAGCGCGTACGCCAGCGCATTGCCTTCCATGCGGCGACACCCGAGTACGGGCCAGTGCTCCGGGCCGCCGGACACGAGCAAATGCACATCCGGCTGTGCGGCCTTGCGCGGCTAGGCCACTGGAAGGAGGCGACGGCACTCGTGACCGACGCTGTGATCGATGACTTTGCGGTTGTTGCGACACCAGACAACCTCGGTCGGGTGCTGCGAGAGCGCTACCGGGACGTCGCCGACCGCCTGCTGCTCAACCTGCCGCTTGATCTACCAGATGCGCTGGCCGAAGCGATCGCAGCGACATCGGAGCGGCGATGAGCAGCGCGATCCACGACCGGCTGATCGCCGTGCTGCCGGATCGCGTGCGCACGACGCTGTCCGGACTCGGCTTTGCCGATATCAGCTCCCAGCGCCTGGAGGACCTCGGCATTTCGTCGCTCGAGACAGTCGAGATCGTCGAGGCGCTTGAGGAAAGCATCGGCGTTGAGTTCGAGGTCGATGAGCTACTCGAACTCACTGAGCTCACGCTCGGCGAGCTGGCCGACCGCGTCGAGAGGAAGACTCAGTCGAGTGCGCAGCCAGCGGAACCACCGCTGGTGGAATCAGACGGATGATGGAGCGCTTTCGCCACGGGAACTGCCAAGACGCCTGCGTGGGTACCCTGCTCGCCGCAGTCGGCGTCGAGGATCCCGCAGCCCTCCTCTTTCGACGCCTGATTTTCCGTATCTGCGAGCACGATCTCACCGGACCACCGACGGTCGACTACGCCACAAGGGACTACTTCGAGGACATCGCTGAGGCGACGGGTGTCGAGCTCGCGTGTGGGATCGCCGCCAACGGCGAGGACCTACTCGCGCTCATCGACGAGCTGCTCGGTAAGCAGGTTCCAGTGGCGGTGTCCGTCGACCATTACGCCTACCCTCCCTCCCAATACTGTGGTCTGGCGCATCGTCCGCACTTCGTGATCTTGGCTGTGAGGAGCGGCAGCCAATACCGCTACGTCGACCCCTTCCCTCGCTACGACCTCGAATCCAGCATCACACGGGATGGTCTGGAGCGGTGGTGTCGATCGCCGATCTCGCCCAAGGAGGAGCGGCACCGGTACATCTACGTGCGCAGTGCGGGGCGCACCCGATTTCAGGCCGACGAGTACCGTCGTGCCGTCTGGACAGGCACGCTCTCGGAGGACGTCCAGTCGATGCTCTCCGCTCCAGTGGATCAAGCCACCACGGGCGTGGCAGCAATCCGCCGACTCGCCGTCCACCTGACGAACGCCTTGGACAGGTCGGTCGACGATGCCGCAAGGCTGCTCAGCACGATGCCCGACGTGGGCGCGAGCCGCCTTGAGCACGGACGCTGGCTCGAGACTGGCGGACGCCTCGTCGGATCGGTCGCCGCGAGCAAGGTCGGGACCGCCCTCCAGCAGATCGCTCGGCAATGGGACCTGCTCGCCGCGGTAGCGCAAGAACACGACGTCGCGACACGATCAGGACAGCCACCGCGGCCCTTTCTCCTGAAGAAGCTGAAGGGCCTACCAGAGCTTGTAAGCTCTGTTGCCGATCGCGAGGAGCAAGCTATGTACTGTCTAGCAGGTGCCCTATGACCGACGGGCTCGATCATAATTTGGACTCGATGAGCCTGCAGCACGTCTCCCCACTCGACGGCCGTTACGCGCACGAAGGTGCCGAGGTCGCCCGTCACTTCTCCGAGCTCGCCTTGATGCGCTATCGCTTCGTCGTGGAGGTCGAGTGGCTCGTGACGCAAAGCGAGTTGCCGGAGCTCACGCACGTGCGGACGCTCGACGAGGGAGAGATTCGACAGCTGCGGGAGTGGGTCGACGGCTTCTCCGCCGCCGATGCTGAGCGCATCAAGCAGCTTGAGTCGGAAACCAACCACGACGTCAAGGCAGTCGAGTACTTCCTGAAGGAGCGAGTCGACCAGACGTCGATGGCCGACGTTCGCGAGGCCGTGCACTTCTCGTGCACATCGGAGGACATCAACAATCTTGCGTACGGCCTCATGTTGAAGGAGGGGATCGCATCCGAGTGGGAGCCGCCGGCTCGTGCGCTCGTCGATGCAGTGACGACGCTTGCGCAGGAAACCCGCGATCTTCCTTTGCTTACACGTACGCACGGACAGCCGGCGACACCCTCCACGCTCGGCAAGGAGCTTGCGGTGTTCGTCCTACGCTGGCACCGACAGCTCCGTCAGATCGCGACGATCGAGTACCTGGGGAAGTTCAATGGTGCCGTCGGCTGTTACAACGCTCATGCAGCAGCCTATCCGAATGTCGACTGGCCCGAGATCTCTCGCGCGTTCGTCGAACGCCTGGGGCTCATCTGGAATCCGCTGACGACGCAGATCGAGCCACACGACTACATGGCGGAGTTGTTCCACGCGATCGTCCGCTTCAATAACGTGCTGCTCGACTTCGATCTGGACATGTGGGCGTACATCGGACTCGGATACATAAAGCAGCGTGTCGTCGAGCACGAGGTCGGCTCCTCGACGATGCCACACAAGGTAAATCCGATTCAGTTCGAGAACTCTGAGGCCAACGTCGGGCTCTCCAACGCGCTGCTCACACACCTAGCCTCCAAGCTCGCGGTGTCGCGCCTGCAGCGCGACCTCAGCGACTCCTCCGCGCTTCGCAACGTCGGCGTGGCTCTCGGCCACTCACGGCTTGCGATCAGATCAGCATTGGCGGGCGTGCTCACCGCCGAAGCCGATGAGCCGGCGATGCTGGCTGACCTGGAGGATGCCTGGGAGGTCCTTGGCGAGGCGATCCAGACCCTGATGCGTAAGGCGGGATGTAGAAACCCGTACGAGCAGCTCAAGCGGCTCACCCGAGGAGCGAGCATCACGCACGCAGAGCTCGTGGAGGTCATCTCCCAGGTCGATATCCCAGCAGACGATCGAGATCGGCTCCTTGCCCTGACACCGCGCGAATACACTGGCTTAGCCAATAAGCTACTTGCGTGGATGCCCGAGTCCCCGGCGGGCGACGGCTAGACCGCACTTCTAAGGGGAAGGCACAGATGTCCGCGGGCCTTGACGCGAACTTCGACGCGGGCTCGTTGGCCCTCATGCTTTGCGACGCGGGGATCGTAGATGACCCCTCAATCGTGAGCGTCCGACGTCGCCTGATCAACCTGCAGAGTACCTCCGCTCTGCTTGTCCGTTTGCTCCTGACGTTCGAAGATGACCGGCAGGGCGACATGCCAGACACACTCGTTCTCAAGACCGCCTCCACGCACCCTGCCGCCGCGGCGTTTGCGGCGGCTCGTGGTCACTACCGCAGGGAGGTGCGCTTCTATCGCGATTTGGCACCGCACTGCACGGCGCGGCTCCCGCAGTGCTATGCCGCCAGTCTCGCAGGCGATGGCACCCCGCAATTCCATCTGCTGCTCGAGGATTGCCTTCCTGGCTGTGTGCAGTACAGCTCTCCGCTCGGTCTCGACCATACTGCGCTGGGTGCTGCGGTCGACTGGTTGGCTGGCTTTCATGCGCAATGGATATGCGCACCAAAGCACGTTGCCGTATTCGTTGACGAGGGGCCCACTTGGGAAGCGCTCGGCGAGGAGGACGTGAACGACTTCATCCATACAGCAGGTGAACATCTCAGCCTGGAGGAGCGGTGCCTATGCAGGGAAGTTCTCGCCGCGTGGTCCAGGCTGGGCGGGTTGAGCACGGGTCCCGCAACACTCCGTCATGGTGACTTCCACCCCCTGAATCTCTTCTTCAAGGAGCAGGCCGGGGTGCCACTCGTGATCGACTGGCAGTTCTGCGAGATCGGCACCGGGACGATGGATCTTGTCGACCTGCTCTGCCTGCACTGCCACCCGCAGGATCGCCGGCAGCTCGGAGAGACGTTGGTTCGGCGATACTGGCAAGGTCTATGCGAGGCTGGCGTGACGGGCTACGCATGGGACGCTTGCTGGGAGAACTTCGTCATAGACATCACGCGAGCGGTGATGAAGCCGGTGTTCTTGTGCGCGATTCCCTCCCTGCCGACGTGGGCGGCGATCTCGCGCTTCAAGCAGGCGGCACTTGCATTTGATGACCTCGGTTGCCGACGACTCCTACCCCTCGCGAAAGGACGCCAGCACGCGTGAAGTACGCGGAAGCGCTGCAAGCACGCCGGCTGCCAACGTCCCGTCGTGAGTCGGTGAGACTTGCAGCGAACATCGACACGCGCCAGTTCGCGAGATACCTACATGCACACGGCGCCGCAGACGGCGTCAGCTACGAAGTGAACTCCACAACGTTCGGAGGTCTCCGAACGGCCTTCAGTGCGCCATCTGAGCATACAGAAGCCGTCATCGTGATTCTCACCTTCGACGATGTCTTTCCCGAGCTCGGCTATCGCTCGATGGAGCTGTGGACGCAAGAGCAGGTGATGGGCTGTCTCGCCGAGGCCCCACGGCGTATCGAGGAGTTCAGTAGTTGGCTGACCGCAGAGCTGTCGCGATGGAAGGGCGGCCCGGCCGTCATTGTACCGCCGCTGATCCAGCCGCCGCCGCTGATCGCCGCACCCCCTACCCGCGCGACGGCGCTTCACGCCGCATCCCTGCGGCTACAGGTGACCCTGCTCGACCACCTAGTCGCCCTCGCGCGCGTTTTCCTACTCGATGCTAGCGCCGTCATGCAGGGCCTTACCGCCACCCAACTTCAGAGCGCAGGATCCTGGCTTCACACTGGTACGCCGCTGAGCCTGGCGGCGAGCGATCGCTTGGCGGCCGCCGCCCATCGCGAGCTGGCCAGGCGACCCGCGCCCAAGAAGGTACTCGTCACCGACCTCGACGACACGCTTTGGCAGGGCGTGCTGGGCGATGACGGCCCCACAGGAATCTCCTCTCACCCAGACGGCCCGGGCTGGATTCATCACGTTTATCAAGGTGTGCTGTCACTGCTGCGCTCTCAGGGCATACTGCTCGCGATCTGCAGCCGTGGCGATTTGGATGGGCTGCACGACTTCGCATCGGATCCGAAGCAACGTGAGCGAGCAGGTGTGCGCCTCCCGCTCGAGGCGTTCTCGGCCACTCGATGCTCGTGGCAGCGCAAGAGCAGCATGTTGCTCGAGATTGCGGGCGAGCTTGGCGTAGGGCTCGAGGCATTTGTCTTCGTCGACGACAATCGCGTGGAGCTGGCGGAGGTTCGGGCAGAGCTCCCGGCCGTGACGGTGCTTCGCTTTCCCCGACCGGCCGAACTTGACTCCTTCGTTGGGGCTCTGCGCGAGCTCTTCGCAGGCGACCAGATGACCGAGGAAGATCTGCGACGTGCCAACCTATACGAGATCAGGGAGCGCGCCGAGCGCGAACGCGCTGGGCATGAGACGCTCGACGATTTCCTGCGCCGGCTCGACATGGTGGCCGAGTTCGATGTCGTCACGTCCGAAGCCGCAGCGAGGCCGCTCCAACTACTGAACAAGACGAACCAGTTCAATCTCACCGGCGAGCGGCTGACCGACACCGCATGGCAGAGCTACTTCCACAGCGATGGTCGCTACTGCGTCCAGGGACGCTTGCGTGACCGCCACGGTGACCACGGGATAGTTCTCGTGGCACTCGTCCAAATCGACGCGGAGGGCATTGCGATCGAGAATCTCGCGGTGAGCTGTCGCGTCCTTAACCGGGGCTTTGAGACCGCATTCCTTGATTGGCTTGTCCGGCGTTTCCCAGGCGTGTCAAGGATCGAGGCACGCTGGAACGCGACTGGGCGAAATAGAATCGCCCGCGAGTGGCTCACCGCTCATGGCTTCGCTGCTGGCCGCAACCCGGAGCGCCTTGTGCTTGCACCCGGGACCGGCGGGTTCGTGCTGCCCAGACACCACGTCGCGCTGGAGGATCGCGCGGCACCGGGCGGCGGCGATGCGTGAGATGCGCACCAGGAGCATCCCCCCTCTATTCGTGGTCGGCACGGGCCGATGCGGCTCCACCCTGCTCGCCGACATGCTTCATCGCCATCCCGATCTCCTCACTATCTCCGAGTTCCTGGTTTCGCTCAGCCCGCACGCCTTCCCAGCAGGGCCGCTCGGCGCGGGGTGCCTCTGGCAGATCCTGAGCGAGCCGCGCCCCAAGCCGACACTTATGTACCGGCACGGGCTTACCGTTCCCGAGTTTCTCTATAGGCCCACAACGGACTCTCGCTTCGGAGCGGTTCGCGGGGTGCCACCGATCTGTCTCGCGGCATTGCCGTACCTTGGCGATGCTGACGAACTATTCGACGAGGTTCACGCGGTCGCGTTGGCCCTGCCGCCTGCAGCGGCGGGCGAGCAGTACGCGCGCCTGTTCGACTGGCTTGCGCGCCGCTTCGACCGCCCGCGCTGGGTCGAGCGCTCCGGCAGCTCCCTGCGTTTCCTCCCAGCGATGGTTAAGGCCTTCCCTGGTGCGCGCTTCGTGCACATCTTCCGCGATGGGCGAGACTGCGCGGTCTCGATGAGCCGCCACCACGCGTTTCGGCTAGGTGCAATAGCCGAGACACTTCGTCAGTGCATCGGCGTAGATCCCTTCCGCTCGTCACAGAGGCCATACGCCGCGCAGCTGCCCGAGTGGCTTGCGCCCCTGCTTCCAGAGCGGTTCGAGGTGGCCGCCTACCACGCCTATGAGATCCCGCTTGAGCAATTCGGCGCCATGTGGTCGGCGCAGATAGTGACCGGCGTGCGGGTGATGCAACGATTGGGCGCAGCGCTCCTCCAAGTCTCCTACGAGGATCTGCTTGCCGACTCCGAGCGCGAGCTCACTCGCATCGCGGGCTTCGCTGATCTCGACTCCGATCCTGTCTGGCTAACCCATGCCGCGGAGCTATTGCGCCGTCCGCGCAGCTCCTGGCAGATGCTGCCGGCGCACGAGCACCGGGCGCTCGCCAGGTCCTGTGCTCTCGGCATGCGGCTCCTCGGCCAGGGATAAGGGAGGTCGCGAGACCGGGCTCGGATTCAAAGGTGCGGATCTGGCGAGCGGGGTCCATAGTTCTAGGCAGGAAGGGGCAAACTCGATGTCCAACTGCGGCAATCCTGCTCACGACACAGTTCGCGACGCACTGGGCGAGGTGGTCGCTGCAATCGGAGCCCAGTGGGAGCTGGTGCTGGGCTCGCCCCCCGCTGATGCCGAGACGCCCTTCTTCGACGCTGGCGGAGACTCGGCCGGCGCCGTCGAGCTCGCGCTGCTCATCGACGAGGCATACCCGGGTTGTGTCGACGTCATTGACCTGTTCGACCACCCGACGATAACCGCGCTCGCACGACTCGTGATCGCCCGTCGAGGCGGCGAGGGCCCGATGGAGAGGCCCACTCCGGCCAGCGGTGAGCCCTTCGCAGACGGGCACGACCGCCGGCCAAAAGCCGCCCCAGTCGCAGTCGTCGGCCTCGCCTGCCGCTTTCCGGGCGTCGCGGGCGAGACGGCGTTCTGGGGCTTCCTGCGCGATGGGAGCAGCACACTCGAGGAGATCGCCGAGCAGCGCTGGGAGCGACCCGAAGGTCTTGACCTACCCTGGGTAGGAGGATTCTTCAGGGACATCGATCGCTTCGACGCCAAGTTCTTCGGTTTGGCTCGGCGCGACGCCGTGCGGACGGACCCACAGCAACGGCTGTTGCTAGAGGTCTCGTGGGAGCTGCTCGAAGCGGCCGGCTACACCAATCGCCTCGCTGGCTCACGCACCGGCGTCTTCATTGGAGCGACGCAATCCGGCTTCGGTGAGACGCCGTCGCCAGACGCCTGGCTCAACGGGCAGCTCACTTCGCTGCTCGCGAACCGCCTCTCCTACCACTACGACCTGCGCGGTCCGAGCGAGGTAGTGGACACGGCATGCTCCTCCTCGCTTGTCGCCGTCCACAGGGCGGCAGGTGCGCTATCGGCAGGCGAGTGCGACCTCGCAATAGCAGGCGGTATCAGCCTGATGGTAACCCCCTCGCGCTACCTGATGATGGCCCGCAACGGCATGCTTTCGCCATCCGGCGCTTGCCGACCCTTCGACGAGCAGGCAGATGGGATGGTTCCCGGCGAGGGGCTCGCACTCGTGATGCTGGCACGGCTCGAGGACGCTCGCGCCGAGAGACTTCCGATCCGCGCCGTCATCCGCGGATCAGCGACGGGCAGCGACGGCCGCACCAACGGCATCAACGCGCCGCGTGCAGAGGCGCAGGTCGAGGTCTTGACCGAGGCGTGGCGTCGGGCCGCCGTGGACCCCTCCGAGCTCTCCTACATCGAGGCACACGGGACCGCGACGCCGCTCGGAGATCCGATCGAGGTGCGAGCGCTCGCGGCTGCATTCGGCGGCGACGAGGACGGCCCTCGTCGACAGCAGCCATGCCTACTCGGGTCGGTGAAGGGAAACCTCGGCCACCTTGAGTGGGCGGCAGGCATTGCGGGCCTTGTCAAGGTGATCCTTGCGCTTGAGCGCCGGGAGATACCGCCAACCGTCGGTTTCAAGCGGCCGAGCGCACACCTTGGGCTGAACCCACGCGTCTTCGCGATCCCGACCGAACCAATCCGCTGGGAGGGCCCGTCGCCGCGGCGCGCTGGCGTGAGCAGCTTCGGCGCTGGAGGCACGAACTGCCATATCGTCGTCGAGGAGGCGCCCGAGCCAGCTGTGGCAGTGCCGGCCCGAGAGGATCCCGCCGGGGAGCCACTGCTCGTGCAGCCCGCCTTTCCCTTCGACCAGGACGATGGCGTGGCAACCCACCCCGAGTCCATCGCCGGCGGGGCGGCAGACGAGCTCCTCCACAGGCCTGTCTGGCGTGAGACAGAGTCGGTCTCAAAGGACTTCGAGCCCCAGTTGGTGCTCCTAGCCGGAGAGCCGAGCGCCTTGCGCGAGGCCACGGCAGATGCGCTGCGCGCCGCCAACTTCGAGGTCGTGATCACACCTCCAGAATCGTGCGGAGACGACGGCCTGGAGGTATGGCTGCGAGATCTGCGCAAGCCGCCGTCCATGGTCCTCTGGTTGCACGCCTACACCCCAGATCAATCGCCCGCGACCGAGCCCGACGCTGCAGCGGAACGGGCCCTGGCCGCCACCGTCGAGCTGTCGCGGTTCCTCGCCGCTTACGCGCGACGAGGCGGGTTGCGCCAGATCCTCACCGTCACATGCCGCGCCCAGACACTCCCCGGTGACGAGCCGGGTGCTCCCGAGCTCGCCGCCGTCGCCGGAGTACTTCGCGCCGCCGCCGCAGAGCTCGGCGACCTCCGCACGTGCTGGCTGGATGTTTCCGAGGATCACGATCCGGCGGGTGTCGCGAGCGCGGTTGTACAGGAGCTCGCCAGCGGAACCGAGGGCGCAATCGCCTATCGCGATGGGCGGCGGCTTGTGCAGGAATGGATCCCGGCGGTGGCTTCCCGAGCGCCCCTGTCGCCGCTACCTGTCGATCGCCGCACATACCTCCTCACGGGTGGCCTGGGCGGTGTTGGTCTAGCGCTCGCGCGACACCTGGCCGAGCGCACACAAGCGCGTCTGGTGCTCCTCGGGCGCTCGCCGCTACCGCCACGCGACGCCTGGGCACGCTGGGTCGACGAGCATGAACCGCAGGACGCGACCGCGCAGCGCCTGCGCAGCCTGCTGGAGATCGAGTCCGCCGGTGGGGAGGTCCTGGCGCTGCAGGTCGACGTCAGCGACCCCAGTGCGCTGGCCGACGCCGTCACGGCTGCGCGCAGACGCTTTGGACGCATCGACGTTGTTGTACACGCGGCCGGCGTGCTCGAAGACAGCCTGCTCGTAAACCTCGACGTGGAGCGCTGCGCCGCCGTGCTAGCGCCGAAGGTGCGCGGCGCCTGGGCTCTACGCGAGGCGCTCGCCGCCGAGCAGCCCGATGTAGTGGTGCTCTGCTCGACGGCGTCGACTGTGTTCGGCAACGCCGGCCAGGCGAGCTACCTGGCCGCCAACGCATGCCTCGACGCGCTGGCTTCGGCGTGGCGCAGCTCGGGGCAGCATGTCGTCGCGGTCGATTGGTCGACCTGGGCGGATGTCGGCATGGCCGCGCGCAGCGGGCACGACGCGCGCTCGAGCCGGCTTGGCTTCCCACCGCTCGCACCCTCCGAAGCCCTCGCGGCCTTCGACACTGTGATCCGCTCGGATTGGGACCGCGTGCTCGTCGCCCGGCTGTCGGAGACGCGGTGGCGGCAGCTAGTCGAAGGTATGCAAGCTGCGAGCGTGGGGGTTCCGGCTCAGGACTCGGCGCCGGCTGAGGAGCGGGAGCAGGCACGCGAGCGAATCGCCGGGCTAGTTGCCGAGATCCTCACCGCCGCACTCGACGAGCCCTCGGGATCGCTCGCACACGACGCGAACTTCTTCGACTTCGGCGTGAGTTCGCTCGACCTCGTCGCGCTCGTCGAGCGGCTTTCGGGGCACCTCGGCCGGGAGATTGCGCCGACGGTGTGCTACGAGCACCCGACGATCACGAGCCTGTCCGCGCATCTCGCGGCGGACGGGCCGTATGGGCGCATCGCCGGGACCACCAAGGAGAACAGCGCCCCCCGCCGCCCTGGGGCGACAGCGATGGACATCGCGATCATCGCGCTCTCATGTCGCCTCCCGGGGGCTGCGAATCTCGAGGAGCTTTGGGAGCTGCTCGCGCAGGGCCGCGACGCAGTGGTGGAGGTCCCACCGTCGCGGTGGGACCTCCACCGGTGGTACGACCCCGACCCATCAGCCGCCGGCCGCACCGTCAGCAAGTGGGCCGGGCTGATCGACGACGTCCAGGGATTCGACCCCCTGCTCTTCCGGGTCTCTCCGCGGGAGGCCGCGCAGATGGATCCGCACCAGCGACTCGCGCTCGAGCTCGCGTGGGAGGCTTTCGAACGCGCTGGCTATGGCGCCGACACGCCGCAGCGCCGGCAGACTGGTGTCTTTCTCGGCGTCGAGCCGAGCGAATACGCCGCTCTCGGTGAGGTGACGGTGAACTCGGCGACCGGCGGCGCGAACAGCAGTTGCATGGCGGCCAATCGCGTCTCCTACTTCTTCAACCTGATGGGGCCCAGCATGGTCGTGGACACCGCTTGCTCGTCCTCGGCGATGGCGGTGCACCTCGCTTGCCGGAGCCTCGCTGCCGGCGACTGCGACCTCGCTCTCGCCGGCGGAGTAAAGGTGCTCGTCGGCCCGCGTGGATTCGTCGTCAACAGCGCAGCGCGGATGCTCTCTCCCACGGGACGCTGCCGTACCTTCGACGATCGCGCTGACGGCTATGTGCGCGCGGAGGGCGCCGGCATCGCGCTGCTCAAGCCGCTACCCGACGCGCTGCGCGACGGCGACCGGGTGCTAGCGGTCGTCAAGGGGACAGGCACATCCCACGACGGCGGCGTGAAGGCGGGCCTGACGGCACCGAACCCCGATGCGCAGAGGGACCTCCTGCTCGGCGTATGGGCTCGCGCCGGCGTTGACCCTCGGTCGATCGCCTACGTCGAGGCGCACGGAACCGGAACCGCGCTCGGCGATCCACTGGAGATCGAGGCTCTGTCAGCCGCCTTCCGGGCGCACACCCAAAGCGTCGGCTTTTGCACGGTTGGCTCCATCAAGGCCAACATCGGTCACACCGAGGCGGCGGCTGGGATCGCGGGACTCATTAAGGTCGTGCTCGCGCTCGAGCATCGTGCGCTGCCGCCGACACCACACCTGGAGCATCTCAACCGCCGTGTCGACTGGGATGCGTCGCCGGTCCGCCCGATGGGGCAGCTACGCCCTTGGACGTCACGCGACACGACGCCGCGCCGGGCCGGTGTCAGCGCGTTCGGCTTCGGCGGGGCGAACGTTCACATCGTCGTCGAAGAGGCACCCCCTGCCCAGCCGGTCGCGGCGCGCGCGGCGCGACCTCGGCTCTATGTCCTCTCCGGCCGAACAGACCGCGCGCTACAGCGGAGCGCTGGTCGGCTACACGCCTGGCTGAGTGATCACCCTGAGCTGCGACTGGAGGATGTCGCGGCCACGCTCGCGCACGGTCGCACGCACCTGGCCGAGCGCGCCGCCGTAGTCGCCGCCGACCGCAAGCAGCTACTCGCCTGCCTGGATGCGCTCGCGCACGGGCAGACTAATGCCGGCACGCTCCGTGGCTCAATGCGCCCGGAGACCGCCAATGCGCAGAGTGCTGCCGGCGCCGAGTCGCGCGATGCGATGGCGGCTGCAACGTCCTCGTGCTTGTTGAGCGAGAACGCCCTGGAAGCGCTCGGACGCAGGCATGTACGTGGCGAAGAGGTCGACTGGGAGCGCGTCGGCTGCGATGGCTCACCGCATGTGCTGCTGCCCACCTATCCGTTCGAGCGTGAGCGCTGCTGGATCGACACTGCAGCTGACCAAGAACCGCTCGCACCGACGGAGCCTGTCGCGTCGTCCGCTGCAGGGAGCGTGAGTGCGATGACAGGCTCTTGGCTCCTCGAGACGACCTGGCGCGAAGCCGAGAATCGCACAAGCACCGATGCGGGGCCGAGCGGAGCATGGCTGGTCATCGGTGGACGTGCGGGCGTCATCGGTCATCTCCGCAGCATGGTCGCGACCAACGCAGGCACGCTACATCACCTTGCCGACACGGTTCTCCAGTCCCAGAACGGACGAGCTCCAGCAGGAGACCACGACTCGGCACAGCCCGCTGCCCCCAAGGGCGCCGTCATCTTCGCTGACGAGGTGAGCGCCGACCAGCTCCCTGCGGCGCTGCACGCGACCGGCCGCGTGATGGAGCGCCTCGCGCAGACAGCCGAGCCAGGGACTATCCCGCGCGTCGTGCTCGCGGTGCGCGGCGGCGACGGCATCCTCGCCGAGGAGGAAATCCGACCCGAAGCGGCCGCACTCGCGGCCGGCGCACGGGCCCTGGCCTACGAGTGGCCGGAAATCAGCACCGCTGTGATTGACCTCGGCGATGCTGCAGAGCAGGAGGCAGCTGCATGGATGTGCGCCGCGATGTCGGCGGCGGAGCCGTGGAACGGCTCCGTCCGGGACAGCAAGCTCTGGTTGCGCGAACTCACGTCGGCAAGAACACAGGCGCCAGCGCCGCTCGCGCCGCTCGCGGGAGCGGGCGTGTACGTCGTCGCTGGCGGCACCGGCGGCATCGGTGGCGTGCTCGCGGGAATGCTCGCTCAAGAAGGCGCCGGGACGATCCTGCTGCTGAGCCGCACGGCCTCGGCGCGCACGGGCCTCGAGGAGCGCTTGATCACGTGCAGCGCCGACCTCGGGAATCGAGAGGCCGTGCGCCGCGCGCTCGAGGAAGCGCGCGCACTTCACGGGCCGATCCGCGGCGTCGTGCACGCCGCTGGCGTCATGGACAACGTCCACCGGTCGCTGCGCACGAAGACACTGGCCTCGATCGCCGAGGTACTCGCTGCGAAGGTTACGGGCACCGAGGTGTTGCACGACCTTACGACAGGCGACCCGCTCGACTTCTTCGTCCTCTGCACGTCGATCTCGGGCGTGTTCGGAGCACTCGGCGCAGGCCAGGCCGACTACGTGGCCGCAAACGCCTTCCAGGATGCGTTCGCGCGCGCCCGCAGGGGACCTGGTCGCACACTGGCAGTCGCCTGGCCGCGGTGGCGCGACGCCGGCATGGGAGTCGGGCGCCCGGTCCCGGAGCGCCTGCGCGAACTCGGGATCGACCTGCTCGGCAGCGAGGACGGGGTCGGCCTGCTGCGAACCGCGCTGCGGAACCACCACGCTCGGGCGGTCATCGTGCTGCCGCACGACCGTCCCGCGACTGCGGCGACCGAGTTGCTCGCGCTGGCGCCCGCGCGACGCCCGCAGCCCTCCACGCACGAGCCCGCGCCTCAGCGTCCGGTGGCCAGCGCGGATGGTTCGTCGGCGCTCGAGGGCTGGCTGCGCGCGACGGTCGCCGAGCACCTCGGACTCACGGCCGCGAAGCTCGACCCGCAGGCGGATCTCGGCTCCTACGGCATCGACTCGCTGAACGTCGTCGACATACTCGGCGCGCTCGAGGAGCGCTTCAGCGCCGTCCTCGAGCCATCCGTGGTGCTCGAGCACGACTCGATTGCCGAACTCGCCGCGTACCTGCATCAGCGCTTCGAGACTGCCCAGCCTGGCGACGACTTGCCGTTGGCGGCGGTGCCGGCGGCGGTCGCTGGCGAGTCCCGCCGCGAGGAGCGTGCGCCGAGCTCTCGGGCCGGTGAGGATCTTGCGATCGTGGGCATCGCGTGCCGCATGCCCGGCGCCGACTCCATAGTGGACTTCTGGGAGCTGCTGAACTCGGGTCACAGCGCCGTGGGTGAGCTGCCACCGGACCGCTGGCGTGCGGACGAAGGCTTCTGGGACCCATCCGGTCGCGATCGCACCCGCAGCGTGAGCAAGTGGGGTGGCTTCATGCCGGACGCCGGTGCCTTCGACCCGGCGTTCTTCGGCATCTCCAAGGATCGCGCGGACGCGATCGACCCGCAACAGCGCCTATTCCTCGAGGCGGTTTGGAATGTGCTTGAGGATGGCGGCTATGCCTCCACCGAGCGCCGCCCACCATCGGTAGGGATCTTCGCGGGAGCTCGCAGCGAGACACGGCCCGAGGGACCCCCTGCGGACGGTGCTGAGGCGGCTGTCGGCTACGCACAAAACTTCATCGCGGCCCGCGCCGCCCAGGCATTCGACCTTCACGGTCCGGCGATCGTCGTCGACACGGCGTGCTCTTCCTCGCTCGTCGCTCTGCACATGGCGGCCCAGAGCCTTCACGCCGGAGAGTGCGACATGGCAATCGCTGGCGGAGTCGATCTACTGCTGTCGTCCGCGACCTACGTCGCGCTGAGCGCGGCGGGCGCGCTTTCTCCGGACGGGAGATGCTGGGCGTTTGACGAGCGTGCGAACGGCTACGTGCCTGGTGAGGGTGTCGGCACGGTGCTGTTGCGCCCGCTATCCCAGGCCCTGGCCGCAGGAGATCGCATCTACGCACTCCTGCTCGGCTCGGCGATCAACAACGACGGCCACACGATGGGTGTCACGACACCGTCCGTACGCGCACAACGCGAGGTGCTCGCGCACGCATGCGCTCGGGCCGGCATCTCGCCGGCGGACCTCTCCTACGTCGAGGCTCACGGGACCGGCACAGCGATCGGTGACCCCGTCGAGATTCAGGCCCTCCGCGAAGTCCTCGACAGCGCAGGCGCCGCAACTGGATCGTGCGGGATTGGATCGGTCAAGACGAACGTCGGTCATCTCCACTGCGCCGCCGGTGTCGCCTCGCTCTTGAAGGTCGTGCTCGCCCTGCATCACGGCGAGCTGCCGCCTACGTTGAACTGCGACCGTCCGAATCCACGACTCGAACTGGAGGGCTCTCCGCTGGACCTCGTAGTCAACAGGAGACCGTGGCCACGCGGCGAGCGACCGCGTCATGCCGGGGTGAGCTCGTTTGGATTCGGCGGCACGAACTGCCACGTCGTGCTCAGGGAGGCTCCGGCCTGCGCCGAGGAGGAGCCGCCTGGACCCCATCTGCTCACGCTGTCCGCTCACGACGAGCAGACGCTGCAGCGCCGGGTCGGCCAACTCGCCGCTTCCCTGCGCCGCACCTCGGGCTGGTCAACGGCTGCCGTGTGCCGCTCGCTCTCCACCGGCCGGGGGTCATTCGAGCACCGCCTAGCGACATGGTGCTCCGGTACGGACGATCTGAGCGAGCGGCTCGCCGTCCTGCAAGGAGATCCGGGGGTGCAGGCGGAAATCGCGCGGGGACGTGCACCGCAAGAGCGCCTCCCCCGAATCGCATTCCTCTATCCCGGACAGGGGGCGCAGTACCCAGGCATGGGCCGCATGCTGTATGAGACGGAGCCGGTTTTTCGCAGCGCTTTCGATCGCTGCGCGAGCTGTTGCGAGCTGCCTCTAGAGCAGCTCGCTTTCGACGGCGACAGAGCGGTCCTCGACCGTACGGACGCGACCCAGCCAGCAATCGTTGCGGTCGAGTACGCGCTCACCGAGCTCTTGCGCAGCTGGGGGGTGACCCCTGACATCGTCCTCGGCCACAGCATCGGCGAGTACGCGGCCGCGTGCGCCGCCGGCATGCTCACCGTCGAAGAGGCATGCCACACGGTAAGCATGCGCGGACGGCTGATGGTGGAATGCTGCGAGCCAGGTGCGATGCTCGCCGTCAGCGTGGCCGAGCAAGAGCTAGAGCCACTCCTGCGGTCGTCCCCGGGTGTCGAGTTGGCTCTCGTGAACGCCGCGCGCAGCACCGTCGTTGGCGGATCGTCCGATGCGGTCGACTGCTTTCGCCAGGCCGCAGAAGACGCCCAGGTGCGCGTGCAGCCATTGCGGGTCTCGCACGCCTTCCACACGGCACTCATGGACCCGATGCTCGATCGGTTCGCAGCCGTCGCCGCGAGGCTGCAGGAGCGCCCCTCGTCGCTGCGGTACATCTCGTCGTCCCTCGGCGAGGAGCTCGAGCAGGCAAATGGCGACTACTGGGTGCAACACATCCGTCGGCCCGTACGCTTCGCCGAAGCGCTACGGCGCCTGGGCGAAACCACGCCCGACCTCGTCGTCGAGGTGGGCCCTGGGCGCGTGCTCACGACGCTCGCAGGGGGCCAGCTCGCGAACGGAGATGCAAAGCGATTCGTGTCGCTGCTGTCCTCACACGGCGACGAACGCGCCTCGCTCGCGCGAGCCGCAGCCGAGATGTGGGTCGACGGCGCACAGCTCGATCCCGCACGCGTCGCACCCGGAAGCCGGCAGCACACCCCACTGCTTCCCACTTATCCATTCGCGAGGGTCTCGTGTGCCCTTCCAGTCGTCACGTCCGCGGGGCTAGAGCGCAAGCGGGACAACGGAGCCGAGCGGCGCTCCGCTTCACCCGAGGCAGTGGCGGACGTCGCGACCCCCGGTGGCATTCCCTGGAGACGCCGCTTCGCGACGAGCGAGCCGGCCATCGCTGACCACACGGTCGCCGGGCGCTTCTTCCTGCCGGGAGTCACGTGGCTCGACGGGGCCACGGAGGCTCTCGGATCACTCCAGACAGGCGCGTTCGCGTGTAGTGACGTTACATTCCTAACACCGCTCGAGTGTGAACCCGGCGTTGACCGCGAGGCCGTCTTGAGGATCGCCGCAGACGCTGACGGCGAAACCCGCTTCACCGGAACGAGCTCCACCGCGGGCCAGCGCAGCGAAATCCTGCATGTGCGCGGTCAGCTTCCGAGCGGAGCGCCGCCGGAGGCACCCGTCATCGACCTCACGGCACTGCGCGCACGCCTTACGGAAGATCGCACCTGCGACGACGTATACGCCGCGATCCGCGCCTGTGGAATCAGGCATGGTCCCTACTACAGGTCGCTGCGCAGTCTTCGCGTCGGCGTCGACGAGACGCTCGCCGAGCTTGAGCTCACGACGCAGGCACGCAGCGCCGGGCCGCGATCCCTTCACCCCGCTCTCCTCGACGCAGCGACGACAGCGGGCGCTGGACTCGCGGTCATGGGCAGCGGTTGGGAGTCATCGACAGACCCATTCATCCCGTTCCACATCGAGCGGGTGGAGGTGCTTCACCCACTGCCCGCGTCGTGCCTCGCTTGGTACCGGCTCCGCTCGGCGCGACCAGAGATCATCGTCTTCGACCTCGATCTGCTCGACGAGCAGGGGCGCTGCTGTGTCCGCTTCCACGGCTTCACGAGCAAGCGATTCAGACAGACCGTGGACGGGGACGATCGCGAGCAACCCATCGTGTCCGAGCAACTGCTCGCAACGATCGCATGGGAACCGGCCCGGCCCGTGGGGCTGTGCTCACCGGACGGGCCGCTCGTCCTGCTCGCGGACACGCTCGGAGTCAGCGCACGCGTCGAGGCATGGGCCGCTCGACACGATGTCCCCCTCGTTCACGTTCTGCCGGGCGATGGCCTCCGGGCGGTCGATGACGCACGCTACGAAGTGGCTCCCGATAGCGCCGAGGACTTCCTCCACGTGCTCCAGGCGGCCAGGCGCCTGCGGGACGAGGCACCGACGCTCATCCATGCATGGAGTTGTGCCGAGGCGCCTTCCACAACACTCCCCGAGCTCGAGCGTCGAATCGACCGGTCCAACCAAGCGCTGCTCGCGCTCGTTAGCGCTCTCGCGCAGGACGGTCGCGAAGCGTTCCTACGAGTCCTGACTGCAGACGTCTGGCCAGTCGCCGGCGAGCCCTCAACCGGTGGGCTCGAGGGTGCTTGCGTCGCCGGGCTCGCGAAGTGCATCCCGTGGGAGCTCCCGGGCATCGACCTGCGCCTGGTCGACGTGCCTTCGGCCGATCCGAAAGTCTGGGAGCTAGTGCCTGCGGAGCTCGGCGGCCCAGCCGGAGAGACGATCGTGGCATTGCGTGGGGATAGTAGGCGCGTCCCGCGCATCGTCCCGGTCGCGTCACCCTCCGGCGACGCTGGCACCCCCGCCGATGCGTGCGTCATAGCGGGAGGGCTAGGCGGAGTCGCGATGGCTATCGCCGAGCACCTCGCGAGGAGCGGCCTGCGGGCTTTTGCCTTCCTGCAGCGCGGCGACGAGCGGGCACACCCCGACGCGACAACCGGGCTGCAGCGGCTTCGGCGACAGGGCTGTCGCGTAGCCGTCTTGCGTGCGGACATCGGCGACTCGGCATCGCTCGCGCCCGCGCTTGAAGAGACTCGACGCGAGCTCGGTCCGATCCGGACCGTCATCCATGCCGCGGGCCTTCTGAGGGACGGCCTGCTGCGTTCCAAGGACCCCGAGTCGCTGCGAGCCGTGCTCCACGCCAAGGTTCGTGGCGTTTGGCTGTTGGATGCGCTCACAGCCTCCGATCCGGTCGGGCACTTCGTGCTCTGCTCGAGCATCAGCGCGCTCTATGGCGCGTTCGGACAAGGGGACTACGCCGCGGCCAACGCCTTCCTTGACACGTTCGCCGAGTACCGCAGCCGCACGCGCCGCGGGCTGACCCGGACCATCGACTGGTCGCTTTGGGACGGGGTTGGCATGGGCCGTGACGAGGAGATCCTGCGACGTTTCGAGCAGGCGGGTCGGACTCCGCTGCGGCCAGTTCAGGCGTTGGGTGCATTCGACGCGGCGCTTCGGCTGCCCACGACACAGGTTGTCGTCGAGGCGCGCTCGGACATCCGGCCACTCGGGCCGGCCGGTGCGCACCAAGTTGCGGCTCGGGAGCAGGCCCTCCCTCTGGCCGCGTCGGACGTCGCGACGGCACGACCCGGCGTCCCGCATGCGGGCGAGGTGCAGATGGCGGCCCAGGCCCTTGTCACAACCGAGACGGCGAAGCTGCTCGAGGTCCCGGCGACGCAGGTAGACACGTCTGCCGAGTTCCTATCGCTCGGCTTGGACTCGGCGCAGATAGTCGAGCTGGCGGATCGCCTCGGTCAGGCCCTCGGATGCTCCCTGTACCCCACGCTGCTGTTCGAGCACGTAACGGTTCGGGCGCTCGCGCAGCACATCGGCGGAGCGTACCCCGACGCCTTGGAGCGCGTCGGCGACCACGAGACGATCACCTCACCGCAACCCGCGGGGAACGGCGCTCCAGCGGTCAACGCCACGATAGAGGGACACGACATCGCCGTGATAGGTGTCTCGGGTCGATTCCCGGGCGCCGGATCGCCGGCGTCCCTGTGGGATCTCGTCAAGAGCGGACGCTGCGCGGTTGGTGACGCCACCATCGAGCTGGAGCGGCGGGGGATCTCAAGCAACGGTGATGGAGACGGTCGTTTCGCCGCGATGATCGACGGTGTGGAGGACTTTGACCCTTTGCTCTTCAAGGTCGCTCCGCGCGAGGCCCCGCTACTCGATCCCCAGCAGCGCCTTCTACTCGAGACGGTCTGGGAGCTGTTCGAGCGCGCCGGTCGCGGCGGACGCTCGACCCCGCGTAGCACTGGCGTCTTCGTCGGCGTCATGAACGACGACTTCCGCTGGGAGGCCGCTCGCGCCGGGCTCAGCCTGGGCGTCGGCTCAGGCACCTCGCCAGCGATTCTCGCCAACCGCATCTCCTACACGTTCGACCTCGACGGGCCGAGCATGCCGGTCGAGACCGCTTGCTCATCCTCGCTCATAGCTCTTCACCTCGCATGCGAGAGCCTCCGTCGCGGCGAGGCGGAGCTCGCCGTCGCGGGGGGCGTGAACGTCCTGCTTTCTCCGCATTGGTTCGACGAGTTTGCCGCCTTTGGCATGCTCTCGCCCACCGGCCGTTGTCACACGTTCGGCGAGGACGCCGACGGCTACGTCCGAGGGGAGGGCGTAGCGGCAGTGCTGCTGAAGCCGCTCGAGGCTGCGCAGCGCGACAGCGACACTATCCACGCTGTCATCAAGGGGTCGGCCATTAACCACAATGGCCGCACGAACGGGATCAGTGCGCCGAACCCTGCGTCGCAAGCAGACGTGATCCTCAGCGCGCTCGACGCGGCCGGGGTCACGCCGGCGGGCATCTCCTACATTGAGGCGCACGGCACCGGAACCTCGCTTGGAGACCCGATCGAGGTGGAGGGGCTGATGCGCGCCTACCGTACACACGGCGACCAGCCTGTGTCGTTTGCACTCGGCTCGGTGAAGGAGAACATCGGCCACCTTGAGGCCGCCGCTGGGATCGCGGGGCTAGTGAAGGTACTTCTCTGCATGCGTCACCGCACGCTGCCGCCGTCACTCGCGGCGCGGCGACCCAATCCGCTCATCCCCTTCGGACAGGGGTCATTGCGACTTCCATCTGGACCCGAGCCGTGGGAGGGTCCCCGACCGCTTCGTGCCGGCCTCAGCTCGTTCGGTTTCGGTGGCGCCAATGCCCACGTGATCCTTGAGGAGCCACCGCCTGACACCGCCCCGCCGACGCGGGTCCGCCGCGCTGAGGTGCTGGTCCTTTCGGCCCGCACGTCGGTCGCGCTCCGCGGGCTGGCAGGGGAGCTGCGCACCGCGCTCGACGCGCAGGCAAGGTGGTCGCTCGCCGACGTCTGCGCGACGCTGTCCCGAGGACGGACACACCTCGGACATCGTCTCGCGGCTGTCGTTCACTCCGAGGCCGAGCTGCTCGCGACCCTCGATGCCGTTCGTGATGGCCGGCGCGAAAGCATCGAGACGCCGCAGCTGGACGGCTCGGTGGAGCCAATCCTCATCCTCGGCGAAGGACTCGGGCACGACGCTGGTGCGCGCCTGCTTGGGCAACACGAGTTGCTCGACCGCTCGCTCGCCGGCTGGGAGGAGGCGCTGCGTGACGCCGGTGCCGGAGAAGAGCTGCCGCGGGACGCGGAGATCGCCGCGGCTGCTGGCGCGACGCTGGAATGCCTGCTCGCCTGGGGTGTGCGCCCGCGCGCCTGCATTGCCGAGGGCCCGACGCTACTCGGCGCCGCGGTTGCCTGTGGAGCGCTCGCGCGCAACGCTGCCGCCCAATTGCTGGCCGGAGAAGACACCGGTGTCGAAACCATCGGCGAGCGGCCAGACACGCCGCTGATCGGCCCCGCGGGCCCCATCGAGGGGCCGCTGTCGCTCCGCTGGTGGCGAACTGCACTCTCGGCACGTCATGACCGGGACGCGATCGCCAAGCACCTGATCGAGCTCGGCACCGGTGCAGCGGTGGCGCTCGCCTGGGATCCACTGGCGGTGGAGGTCCCAGCCGACAGCCTCCTGGCGACCTGGTCCCACGTGGACGACCCCTGGATCGGTCTCCTGAAGGTCCTTGCCGCACTGCACGACGCCGGTGCGCCAATCGACTGGGATGCCTTCGAGCAGTCCCGTCGTCATCGCCGCGTTGAGCTGCCGGTCCCCGCGTTCGAGCGCAGCCGTCACTGGATCTTCGACAGCGCCCGACCGGTGCCACAACGCCCGACCCGAGGTACCGAGATAAGCGCGGTGACGTGGCAGGCGCATGCTCGCAAAGCAGAGTCTCGACGGACCCTCAAAGGCAAGTGGCTCGTCCTTGGCCCGGATCGCCTCGGCCGCGAGGTCGCCGGCCGCCTTGAGCGGGCTGGTGCGGAGATCCTGCTCGAGCCGTTCCCGTCGGACGTCGACCGCCTGCTCGAGGATGCCCGTCGCCGGGGGAAGGACATCAGCGGTATCTGCCTACTCGGAGCCTGCGCCTCGGAGCCCGCGGACATGGCGGAGGAGCTACGGCAAGGAGTGGGCGCGCTGCACACCCTCGTACAGGTGCTGCGCCTGCACGGCGAGCACCGCGCCCTTGAGCTCTGGGCCTTCACGACAGGCGGTAGCGACGCACCGGGCGCGCGGCGCCCGCTGATCCCTCCGCGCGCCGCGCTAGGCGCGCTCGCCACGGTCGTCGAGCAGGAGGGCGTCTCGCGCGTCCACGTCGTCGATCTCGCCGGCGAGATCGACGACATCGCCAAGGAGGCGGCCGAGGCGATCACATGCTCCTCAGCGCTCCCAGCGACATGCGCGCTCAGGACGGGGCAGGTGTGGACACGCCGACAGGTCGCTCTCGCCGAGCTGGAGGGCAACGCTCAGTCACGGGAGGGCGAGGTCTGGTGGATCACTGGGGGCCTCGGCGACCTCGGGCTCGCCGCGGCGCAGTTGCTCGCGCGGCGCGGCGCCCGGGCCGTCGTCCTGACGAGCCGTCGCGTTCCCGACAGGACGACTTGGGAGGAGCTGCATGCGCGCGGCGGCGCGCTCGCCCAGCGCCTCACCCTGCTCCACGACATCGAATGCCGTGGGACGACGGTGACAGCCATGTCCGCCGACGTCGCCGACGAGCCGAGGATGCAAGAGATCCTGGACGCGATCCTCGACCGACACGGGGCGCTACATGGGGTGATCCACGCTGCGGGCGTCGCCGGTCAAGGCGAGCGCGCGCACCGCATCGCTCTCAAAGAGCTGCCCGAGGTCTTCCGCGCGAAGGTTGAGGGAGCGGTGGTGCTCGACCGGCTGACCGCCGACCTGGAACTCGGGCATTTCATCTGCTTCTCGAGCCTGTCGGCACTCGTCGGCGGCATCGGGTTTGCGGACTACGCGGCCGCGAACGCCTCACTCGATCTGCTCGTCTCAGCCCGCCGCGACGCCGGACGGCCAGCTACGACAATCAACTGGGGCGCCTGGGCTGGAGCCGGCCTGAACGCCGAGGCGACCGTAGTCGGGGGGCGTCGGCGTCCTACGCTCGCTCCCCAGGCGGCGATCGCTGCACTCGACTCGATCCTCGATCTCTCGCCAGGCCATTTCGCGGTGGCCCCCGTCGGCGACCACGGTAAACACGACGCCATGAGAAGCTCGGGCGCGACTATCGAGCTCGACGGCCGCTCAACGCCCGAGGAGCTGCTTGGCGCGGTGAAGGCGGCCATCGGGGAGATTCTCTGCGCCGATCCGAGCGAGTTCGACCCGGGGACGCCACTCAACGACCTGGGGCTTGATTCCCGGATGGCTCTTGAGCTCCTCGATGCGCTGGAGGAGCGGTTCGGTGTCGAGCTGCCACTTGAGCTCATGGTCGACAGCCCGACGGTCGCAAAGCTAGCGAGCGCACTTGAGGAGGGCAGGAGCCCCGATCGCGCCGCGCCAGACGACGATGCCGAGAATGGCGCCGTTCACGACGTCGTCGTCCCACTCGCCCCCGACGTGGTAGCGCGGAGCTTTCGTGGAGGCGAGAGACCTGACGTCGTTTGCTTCCCGCCGGCCGGAGGGCAGTCGATCGGCTTCCGCCGGTTCGCCCATGCACTCCCGCACGCGTGGGAGGTGTGGGGCATAGATCCACCTGGGCACGGACTCGCCGCCCCGCCGCTGCCTACTCGAATCGAGGACATCGCGGCGCGCTGCACAGCCGTACTCCAGGCCCGCCTCGGCTCGAGCGCCGTGCTCATCGGCCACAGCCTCGGCGGTGTCGTCGCGCTCGAGGTGGCACGGTCGCTGACCCACCAGGGCTTTGGCTCGCTGCGAGTGGCACTGTACGGAACCCCTCCCCCAGATCATCTGAGCGCCCTGGCCGAGGCTGCGGAGTGCGACGACAAGGCCCTCGTGGACTGGCTCCACTGGCTCGGTGGGATCCCAAGCAAGGTCGCTCGATACCCCGAGTTGGTGGCCAGGTTCCTCCCGCCGCTGCGCGCCGACCTCCGAGCCTGCGAGCAGTATCGCCCTCCTGCAGCCGAGCCGCTCTCGGTACCGACACTCGTATGCGCCGGGGAGCATGATCCTCTCCTCGCTGGTGTGGAGCTCGAGCGATGGGGTCGTTATGTGGCGAGTCCCAAGATAGTCGTTCTTCCCGGCGACCACTTCTCGATCGTAGAGTCCCCCCACGACGTCGCCGCCGCCGTCACGACATGGGTGATGGCATCGGCGAGGAGCCGCAGTTGAGAGTTGGAGGTGAGACGATGGATGCCAAGGACATAGCGCTGTACTCCGTGATCCCGGGTGTGCGCGACACCGGGCTGCACCTCGAGCCGACCTACCCGGAGGCCGTGCGGCGTGTCGCGGAGCTCGCCGGCGAGCATGGCTTCGCGGGAACCCTTCTCCACACCAACTTCCACGCGCTCGACCCGTGGATGCTCGCGCCTACAGTCCTGGCCGCGACCGACCTGCTCGTCCCACTCGTCGCCCTCCAGCCAAACGGAATGTCACCGCACGTGGTCGCACGCCTGCTGATCGCGGCAGCGCACCTGTATGGGCGACGCATCGACCTCAACATCGTCGCGGGCGCCACCAGCGACGAGCTGCGCGCCATCGGCGACGACCTCGACCACGACGCGCGCTACGCCCGAGCGAGGGAGTTCCTCGCCGTGTTGAAGGCGATCCTCGAAGCCAAAGGCGAGCCGGTCGACTGGCAGGGGGACCACTACCGGTATGACCACCTTCAAATCGAGCCAGCGATACCTTCGCAGCTGCGCCCGCGGATATTCGTCGCCGGCTCCTCACCAGCAGGAGTCGCCTTGGCGCGAGACACGGCCGACGTAGCTGTCGCGCACCCGCCGCCGTGCGACGAGTTCGAGGCGGAGTTCGCCGTGCCCATGCGGAGGGGGCGCACCGACCTGCAACTCGCGATCCGTATCGGCGTCGTGGCTCGCGAACGAACCGAGGAGGCATGGGCCACGGCCAACGAGCGCTTTCAACCGAACCGGCTCGGAGAGCTCAAGACCATCCGCAAGACACAGTCAGAGTCAACATGGGTCCGCACGCTCGCGCAGCGATCACTCGAGGAAGATCTCTGCGACGAGGTCTTCTGGCTCGGTCCGTACCGATGGGCGATGTCCTACGCGCCATACCTCGTGGGCAGCTACGACGCCGTCGCCGCATACCTCGGGCGCTACGCCCACGCCGGTGTAAGCCACGTCCTGCTTGATGGGCCGTTCACCGAGGAGGAGTTCGAGCACACCGCCGAGGTCTTCACGCGGCTGTGACCGGCCGTGCTGAGATCGAACGTCGCCTCAACCGTGCGGCCGATGCTGTCGAGCGCTCATGCTGGGCCTCGATCAACGACTCGACAGTGCGCATCGCGGGTACCGCGGCCCAGCTCGATGAGCTGCGGGACTTCTACGCGCCTTACTACCGCCTGCTTGACGGAGCGCCCGCGGACGCGACGGCAGAGATCCTTGTCTGGGTGTGTGAGGGCCAGCGAGATTCGACAGCCGCGATCACCGACATGCGCGTCTTCCTGCGAGCGAGCAGGCCCACGATCGTAGACGAGCACTTCACGCTCTTCGTCCGGCCCGTCACGGGCATAGAGGTCGTATGCGATCGTGCCACCGGACGCATCCTCTTGTGTGGGGAGCGCGCGACCGAGGTTGCGCTTCAAGCGCGCACGCTCGTCCGCGACCAGATCTTCCGCCAGCTCGAGAAGCGGGAGGGCAGCGTTGTCTTCCATGCATCGGCGATCGAACTGGGTGGCGTCGGAGTGGCGTTCGCGGGCGCGCGCAACTCCGGTAAGACCGTTTCGCTGTTGGCGTTTCTCTCGACACGGAGCGCCAACCTCGTCTCCTGTGATCGCGTCAAGCTATGCACGGACCAGGACAGGGCCACGATCACGATGACTGGGATGCCGGCTCGCTGCAACATCCATCGCGTCACGCTCAAGCGCGACCCTTTCCTGCGGCCACTGGCCCACGAAGCGTCGATCCGCTACGACCGGGAGGGTAAGACTCTGGTCGATGCCAAGAGCGTCGTGCAGCTCGCGGGCGTCGCGCAGATCGCAGCTGCGCCACTAGGCGTCGTCGTCTTGCCAGAGATCGTCCCCGGCCGCGCATCGTTCAGCTTCGAGCGGGTGGACGACCGAGACGAGGTGAGGCGACTCATGCGCGCAAACGTCATGGAGGGGTCCCGAAAGGACAGGCATGTCCACTGGCTCGGATGGGTGCCCGATCCTCCCACGACCCTGGCCGAACGGATCGAGGGCGCCCTCGACGGGCTTGCCGAGCGCGTCAAGGTCGTACGAGTGAGAGCCGGATATGAGAGCTACGTCAAGGCGATCGAGGATGGCTCTTTCGATCCCCTGGCGGTCGTCTGACTGCCAGCCCGAGCCGGTCGAGGAAATCCAGGAGTAACTCGAGTGCGGGCTCGGGACGTTCGACCACCGATCCATGCCCGGTGCACTCCATTATCGCGAAGATCGCGCACGGCAGCGCCGACGCGAGGGCCTCAGCGTCCGACAGGTTCGGATCGTGGCGTCCAGCCACCACTAGGGCGGGCGTCCCAATGGCGTGGAGATCCTCGACGGCGAGCGAATCCGAGCGCGCTGCGCGAGCCGCGTCCTGCGCATGGCGAGGATCGAGATGCAGGAACCACCGCGTCGATGTCGCCGCCTCGGGGATACCCTCGGCTTCTCGCGCGGCACGTGCCCACCGGAGGCTCTTGATCCGCTCGGAGCGAGACGGCGGCGGGCCGAGCCCGGCATCGTAGGCGGCGATCGCGGCGACCAGCCGCGGGTACCGAAGCGCGAGGTGCAGCGCAACGCGTGCTCCCAGGCCAGTGCCCCAAACGACCGCCTTTGACACGTCGAGGAGTTCGAGCAGACGCGCCGCATCGTCTGCATAGTGCGCGAGCGACAATGGAGCTCGGTCGGCATGGCTGCGTCCCGTGCCGCGCATGTCGAAGCGTACAACCCCATATCGCTGGGCGAGCTGGCCGAGTACGGGCGACCACATCAACAGATTGGCGCCCGCCCCGTTGACCAAGAGCACGACGGTCTCAGCGTCCGTCGCCCCAAGCGAGACGGTGGCGAGTGAGACGCCCGGTGCCGTCAGGAGCGACCGCTCACCGGGATAGGGCTCAAGGCTCTTGCTCACGCTCGCCGCGTGTTCTCACGAGATCCTTCTCTGTCTGCCATTGCGGTGTGCGGCGCTCGAGGTACGCGCGCAGCCCCTCGGGGGCATCTGGCTGGCCGCTGATCCACTGGAAGGCACGCCGCTCCTCCTCGTGGGCGCGGTCTCGATCCGGCTCGGCGAGGAACCGATACACGAGTTCCTTCGTGAGGCTGACGGCGGCGGGTGAGGTATTGACGGCGATGTCGCGCGCTATCTCACAGGCTCGCTCGAGGACATCCGAGCGTGGCACGGCCTCTGTAGCAAGCCCCCATCGTGCTGCGTCGGCCCCGGAGAAAGCCTCGCCACGGAGCACAACGTCTAGTGCCCGTGAGAGCCCTACGAGCCTTGGCAGGAGCCATAGCGAGTTGGCCTCTGAGATGAGCCCTCGGCGGCAGGCTGCGAAGCTGAGTTCCGCGTCGTCTGCGACGATCCGGATGTCCCATTGCAACGGCAGCGTCAGGCCGACTCCGATAGCCGCGCCGTTGATGGCGCCGATGATCGGCGTGTGCAGCTGCCACGCAGGGACGTCACGCAGCCCGAGCTCGGTCGCCAGCCGCTCGCGCTCCTGGCGTCCGTTCGCTGTCCAGACACCGTCGGTCTCCTCTGGGTCGATGCCCATGCAGAAGGTTCGGCCGGCACCTGTGACGACGATGACGCGAATGTCGGGATCGCTGTCCAGCGCCACGAGCGCGTGCCTCAACTCGATGTCTAGGCGCGCGTCGAGTGCGTTCAGGCGTCGCGGGCGATTCAGCGTGATGACCGCGACACCGGTATCACGGTCGATCAGCAGAGTCTTGTAGCCACAAATGGCCCTGGGCGGCCTGCACGGGTGCGCGTGGCAGCGTTCTGCGGTGGATGAAGTCGTGTCGTCGTCTAGGGTCATCAGCCGCTGCTCTTCACAGCATCGCTAGGAGCTGGATTATGGCGCCGGCGATCATTGCGGCCGGGAACGGCAAACCGACCCACCGGGGCCTGCTGAGATCCGCTGTGCGCCGGGGACGCGAGAGCACCGCGAACAGCAAGATCACTGCGATGGCATAGATCAGATACGCCGTCGAGAGGTCGGCCTGCCTGGCAATCACGACGACGAATACGAGCGAGAGGGCCAGCAAGCCGAGACAGAGCCAGCGCACGAGCGGCCAGGTGATGTCGTAGATACGCTCCCGCGGGCGGTCTCCGAGATGACGAGAGAGCTTCCATACGTCGAAGCTGGCCCAAACAATGCCGACGACGGCTGCGACGTCCCCCGCTGGCAGCGATTCGGACGTAGCCGTATGCCATGTGACGTACACGTAGGCAAGCGCCGCAGCGGGAGCAATCTCGAACATCGGCAGCCGGCCGAACACGAGTCGACTCGTTGGACCGAAGATTCGCTCTAGCCGGATGATGAGCGAACTCGCGACCATGACCAGCGTAGTCGCCGAAGCGGTCGCGAGCATAGCCGCGTGGGGCAGGTTAATGAGGACAATGGCCACGGTCGTCACAACAACGCTGCAGAACAAGCCGCCGAGGCTTGCACCCCCAATCTTGCCGGCCCCAGACGTGACGTAGTAGGTGTGCACGTCATCGAGGAGCCGTAGCTGCAGGAACAGGAGCAGCACCGTGGCTATCGCGGCTACTAGCAGCCAGTGAAACGAAATGCTTCCCGCGATCCGGCCGCAGAGGATCCACACGACGAGAGCTCCCACGCTCAGGGTCACCGCCTGGACAGGCGGGAATTGCTCGCTGAGATACCGCCGCGCACTGGCCGCGATGGGACGAACGAGCACCGATCTCCCGCTATTGCTCATGGGCGCGATGATGGCCAATACCCAAAATCCCTGTCAAGGACGCCCACGGTTGTGTCGCATGTCCTCGAGTGCGGTGCCGCGCGAGACGGCTCGACGGCTGTCGTCAATCGGCGTAGCCTGTCCTCGGTATTGCGTCCGCATGCCGATCGTCCGCCTCGACTCCCCCAACATGCGCTTTTGGAGACAGATATGGGTGCCAGCCCGCTGCGAAGGCCCGCAGCTCTCTCTATATCCCTGATTGCCCTCGCGGTCATCATGCTTTTCGTCACACACATCGTGGGGCGGGTGATCGCCGTCGCGCGAGCAGACAGCATCCCGGGGGCGTTGGAGCCCACGAGGCACCCATCGGCAACGGCAGCGCGCACCCTATATGTATCTGACACGGCGACGCTGCATCTCCAGAGCCATCAAGGGACGCAGATTCTCAACGAGCAGGGCCAGGCTCACGGGACGCTCAGCGGATCGCTCAACATCAAGATCGTCCTCAGCTACACCCAGGCGACGGTGACGTTCCTCGCGAATCCAAGCGGAGGCTCCCTAAGCGGTCACGGAGTGGAGAGCTACTACGTCGCGGGTGGCAACGGGCACTTTCAGGGCACAATGGCCATCACTCATGGCACTGGCCGGTACGCGCACGCTTCAGCACCTAGCATCAATCTAAGCGGGACCATCAAGCGGAAGCACTACGAAGTTCTGGTCAAAATCTCGGGCACATTGCATATGTAGACGGAGTCCGAGCGTCTCCACCAAAGGACCACATTGAAGAGAGAAGCGATGGTTGTCGACTTTGCTGGTACCGCTCATCCTCCGGCGACGGCTGCGTCGAACACGCTAGACCCACTTCTCTAACGAGGCGACCTCTCAGACTGCCAATGAATCGCCTACACGCAATGATAAGAGCACACTCTCGTATTGTATTTGCAGCGTGGTTCGCGATCGTGATCCTAGCCGTGCCTCTCGCGCTGCACCAGTCTGATCGTCTGACCTCGGGTGGGTTCGCCGTACCGGGTTCGCAATCTGCATATGTCGATGCCACGCTGGCACGCCACTTCCCGAAAATCAATCGGTCTAGCCTCGCAGTTCTTCTCTCCCCCCAGCAGGACGCCACGTCGGCGGCAATCGTGGCTGACATAGTGCGCGTGCAGAAGGCTCTGCGAGGTCTACCGGGCCTGACCCTTTCCGGCCAAGCACGAGCGCAGGCGGTCTTCGCGGCAGGGCTCGTGGGCCCGATCACCATGCCACTCGAAGTCAGTGTGAGCGAAAGGACTGCGCGGGATTTGGTTAGGACACTGGCCGCGCGTCTGGATGTAGGTAGGCACCAGACCAATAGGGTACGCATAGATCTTCTCGGGCAGAGTGCGCTATGGGCTGCTCTGCAAGAAACGTCAAAGCGGCAGCTAGCGAAGGCGGAGGCGGTCAGCTTCCCCATGCTCATTGTTGTGCTGCTGGTGATCTTTGGATCATTCTGGGCAGCCACGTTGCCGCTGGTGCTTGGTGCGGTCGCAGTGGTGGTTACAGGCGCGCTGATCTACCTCCTGTCACTCACGCTCGAACTCTCGGTGTTCACCGTAAACGCGGCCTCCATGCTCGGCATCGGAATTGCCGTTGACTACTCGCTAATCGTCATAGGCCGGGTCCGCCAAGAGCTCCAAGCGGGGCGAAGCATGGACGATGCGCGAACGACAGCTATGTTGACATCCGGGAGAGCGGTGCTCTTCTCGGGTCTCACAGTGATGGCGGCACTGGCAGGGGTATGGGTTGTGCCGATCGGCACGCTACGTTCGATGGCGCTTGGCGCTGTAATCGTGGTCGCGATGTCTGTGCTTGCGACTGTCACTCTTCTACCGACTCTGATGAGCCCTATAGGGGCCCGTCGGATGAGCACCCGGGTCTTCACATGGCGGCCTTGGCGACACGGTCGTTGGGTGAAACTGCGAAGCCGTATGAGCTGGGAACGATGGACCGATGTGGTCGTCAGACGTCCACTTGTCACTATCGTTGTCGTCAGCGCGGTCCTATTGACCCTCTGTCTCCCGGTGTTGAGTATGCGAACGGGAACAGGTGTGCTCAACCAGCTTGATGCGAAGAGCGAGACACGGGTGGCCTTTGCAGAAGCGGCCAAGCTAGACGGTGCTGGGGCACTGGGCTCGGTGTTCGTGGTCCTTCATTCAGAGAGTACAAGTTCCCGACCACCGCTACAACGAGTGGCGACCAGGCTGCGCAGCATAGCGAGCCGCTTGCCAAGTGTTCACGAACTCGGGCCGACCCAGATAGCTCACGATGATTCATACGCCGTCTTTACTATCACTCCAACGGTTGATCCGGAATCGCCGGCAGCAGAAAGTCTGGTTCGGCGGCTACGAAGGTCTCTATCGACGGCTAGAGCTGGATTGTCTGTAGCCGTTGGCGGCGCATCCGCTCGTCAACTCGACGAGGTGCGAGGAGTCGCCGCAAGCATGTGGAAGGTCATCCTCGCTGTTCTTGCTTTCTCTTTTATACCACTCATGGTTCTTTTGCGATCTGTCGTTTTGCCGATAAAGGCTATAGCCATGAACCTTCTATCGGTGGGTGCTGCATATGGGATCTTGGTGATTGTCTTCCAGTGGGGTTGGTTCAACCGGATCTTGCATTATCACTCGCCAGGTCACATAGACACTTTGATACCACCCTTGCTTCTCGCAATTGTGTTTGGCCTTTCGACAGACTACGAGGTCTTTCTTCTGAGCCGCATCAGAGAGAGCTGGCTGAACTCTGGCGACTCGCGACGGGCCGTGGCGGAAGGTCTTGCCAAGAGCGCAAAGACGATCAGCAGTGCGGCCTTCGTCATCGTCTGCGTCTTTGCCGTGTTTGTTGGTACCGGCGTGCCGACCATCAAGGAGCTGGGGCTTGGATCTGCATTTGCGATTGCGATAGACGCCACGCTGATACGCCTGATGTTGGTTCCTGCAGCCATGACGGTGCTCGGCGATTGGAATTGGTGGCTACCACGACCGCTCGCGCGGATCTTCTCTGCGCGGCCAGCAACACTCACGCGAGCCTCGGTCCCGATGAACCGTTGAGGGAACCGATCGTCCCCCGCCATGCTCGTCAGTGTAGTTCTGGGGAGCCAACGTCCAGCGTCGCGTCTCGCTATCGCGACACGCATCCGTCAAGGCCGGGATGTCACTCTCGCGCCACTCCCTGAGATTGATGACGCCATCTGACGGTAGGGCTTGCAGTGAAATGCTGCCGGGGCGATCCCTGTATCTCCCCATAGGCACCTCCGATCGAACCGGCGCAGCATATCGCATGTGTGCGGCGTGATCCATGCGCACGTGGCGTTGCGAACCGCGCGGTGGGCGTCGTAGGAGTGTTGTCGCCAAGAGGAGCCGTAAGGTAGGGTTTCGACATCAAAGTTCGCCTGCCGCAGGCATGGCGTGAGGAGGCATGCCCGATGGACTTTTGGGATAAGCTAACGTTCCCAAGCACACTTACTCGCGACACTTGGCAATGGGACGGGTCCGCTTTTCGGCAGCGCACATACGGCGACATTGTGGCTGAGGCACAGCACGTAGCCGCAGGGCTACAGCGTCGAGGGATGAGCTCAGGCAGCGTCGTGGCAACTGTGATCACGAACGGTCCCGATGCGATCTCGTGTGTGATTGGAGCCTGGTTTGCCGGCGCAAAAGTCGCGTCATTGCCCATCATTTCGCGAGGAATGAGCATCCCCAACTACGTGGCGCAGTTGCAGCAGCTATGTACCCTCTTGGATGCAGAGTGTCTAGTGGCCGAGGATAGGTTCTTGGCGTTCATGTCAGCAGACACCGATATCGGCGTCGACGTCCTTGGCTGCCGAAGTCTCATCGAGACAGCAAGCGTCGGCCAGATAGCGCCGCTGCCGGGAGGAGAGACGATCTTTGTCCAATTCTCCTCGGGGACTACAGATGAACCGCGAGGTGTAGAACTGACAGGAACCGCCATCGACACACACCTGTCTCTGCTTTCGCAGCGTGTCGCTATTGATCCCGAGCGGGATGTTGGCCACTCGTGGCTCCCCATGTCGCACGATATGGGGTTCTTTGGCTGTGCGCTCTTGGGATGGTATAGCGGCATTCCCGGCGTGATATCGACTCCTGAGCGGTTCTTGGGTGGGCCGCGCACGTGGTTTGACGATTGCGCCGAGTTTGGGGCTACTGTTACCGCCGCACCCCCATTTGCGCTTGATGTCGCAGCACGTGCTGAGCAAATACGGTCGAGCGGTACGCCGCTGAAGTTGCGTCTGTGCTTGGTTGGCGCAGAGCAGATCATGTGGGACACACTTGCCAATGCAGCCAACGCCTTCGCTGCACGAGGCTTGACGAGCGAGACCTTCACCCCCGCGTATGGTCTTGCGGAGGCGACGCTCGCGGTCACGGTTGACCGTCTTGATGCCGCGCCGTCGTTCATCGACGTGGACGGCATCGCTCTCGCAGATGGGAACGTGCTGATGGTTGACTCGGAAGGGCCCAATGCTCGGCGCCTAGTGTGTGCAGGCAGCGCCCTGCCGGGTGTCAATATAAGAATTGACGCCGCAAATAGCGAGATCGTCATAAGCAGCCCCAGCCTCGCGTCAGGCTACTTCGGAAATGCCCAGCTCACGTCAGAGCGCTTTTGCGACGGCGAGCTGCGCACTGGCGACATCGGTTTCCTTCACGAAGATAGATTGTTCATCAGTGGACGCAGCGACGACCTTCTGATCATGGCCGGGCGCAACGTCTACGTGCAGGAGCTCGAGAGGGTCGTGGGCACGGACTCCGATGTGAGGATGGGCAACTGTGCCATCGTTGACTACCGAGATGGTACGCGCACTCGGGTCGCTCTGGTCGCGGAGATTAACGCCGATCAAGTGAATACTGCTGCCCTCGCGGCACGGCTGCATCGAAGCACGATGGAGCGTGGCGGGCTGCCGATCCACGATTTCGTGTTCCTGCTTCGTGGCGTATTCCCGAAGACACCCAGCGGGAAGGTGCAGAGGTACCGGTGTCGAGAGATCGTCGCCAACCCGACGATCGGCACGCGAGTCACATTGAGCGCGGGCATACAACCCATATAGTTTTACTCCGAGCCGGACGCTTCCAAACTTGGCATCGTCGAGTTCCCTTATATAACGTCCCGGGATGGTCTCGTGACCCTCGCGAGCTAAGGGCGACGAGTTCGGTAGTATCGACGGAGTGCTGCGATTTGGTGACCAATGAGCAACTGGCCAAGGTGAAAGCCACAGCCAACTGCCCATCCGAACAGCGGTAGCCAGAGGTCTCGTAGACTGCTTCCGGCGACTCCATAGAGCACGGCGCCCAATACTGCACAGCCAATGCATGAGCCAACCTCAATACGAAGGATACGTCGTTTGGAAGTTCCCTGGCTTGAACTCGTAGCGTTCATTGGAGATTGCGGGCTTCAGCGCGTCTGTGGCACAGTCTTTCCGAATCTTCGGTGGTTTGTCTCAGCGTCCCTTATACGACATAGAAGGGACACGTCACAAGTCCGTCGTCCGTGTGAGCGGCGGGGTGCTCGGCCCGCAGTGATGCCGGCATAACTGCTATGGTCCTAGCCTTGAGCTTGTAGCTCTCGACCGGGCTCGGCGATTAGCAGCCGTGCGCCGAGGTCGATGCTCTTCAGGTCGAGTAGCTCGGTGTTGCGCTTCACCCATGCGCCGCTGTCGAGGTCGTCTGTCAGCGCGGCGACCGCTCGCCGCTCGGCGGGTAGACCGATGCGCGCCCAGACTGAGCATCCGCGGCGGACAGGCTCCTCCAGATATGCCGCGGGCCGACGCCAGTAGGCGTGAAAGAAACCGGCCACCACATCGAAGGGGATCGCGACGGGCTCCATGCGCGCTCCGATCGCCGCAGCTCGCTCACGAAGCGTTGGCGCCCCGCCGCCAGCGCGTGATACTCGGGCCGAAGATAATCACGCACCAACCAAAAGCGCTCGATCTCCGCGTCGTCCCATTGAAAGACAACCACCCGCTGTCGGGCGACGCGGCGCATCTCGCGCAGCCCGGCGATCGGGTCCGGCCAGTGGTGATCGCTGAGCACTGCAAGCGCTGCGTCGAAGGACTGGTCGGGGAACGGCAGCGCTTCTGCGCGCGCATCGATGCAGGGCGCCGCGCCGGGCGGGCGCTGGGAGCGCATCACCCGTGAGGGCTCAACCGCGAGCACATCGCGGTCCGGTGGCTCATACGAGCCGGTGCCGGCGCCGACGTTCAGCACGCTCTTGGCATCGCCGAGCGCCTCAACGATGCGCCTGGCGATCCGCGGGTCGGTCCGGCGAGCGTGGGTGTACCCGACGCCGATCTCGTCGTAGACGCTGCTTGAAGGTTGTTCTTCAACGCTCATAGTTGGACAGCGTGAGGCTGCGACCCGGCGCGGTTGAGCCGCGACGTTGCATGGTATGAATTGACGACTGCCCGACGTTGTAAAAGTAGCTTTGGTAGTAGGCTGGTAGAGCACATTCACCCTCGTTGAAGGGACTTCAATCGTGACCGACTTTCTTGACGAGAAGCGCCAGGAGATCACTACTCGCCTGAAGGAGCTTAAGCCCTTGGTGGAGGAGTATCGCCGGCTGGAGGCTGCTTCTGCAGCTCTTGGTGGCCTGAATGGAGCCACCACAGCTCCTGTCGCGCGCAAAGTGGGACGTCGCGGCCCGGGGCGTCCTCGTGGCTCCAAAACCCGCACCGCCAAAACCGCCCCGGCTGCCACGCCCGAGGCCAAGACACCCGCGGCAGCACCGGCCAAACGCGGTGGCTCACGACGCAAAGCGGGCCGACGCAAAGGCAGCGGTACACGCAGCGCGCAGGCATTATCGTTCGTGGCCGCTCAGCCTGGCATCACGATCCCTGAGCTCGCATCTAGCATGGGGATCAAGCAGAACTACCTCTACAGGGTCCTCCCCTCCCTCGAGCAGGAAGGCAAGGTCGCCAAGCAGGGCCGCGGCTGGCACGCGAAATCCTAGCCTTCGTTGTCCGCTGACGTCGCCAGGGATGCCGGACCAAGTTCCGGCCCAGCGCCAGTCCGCCCGCGGCGGGTTGCCTTGGTGCCGTGCGGGTTGCCTTGGTGCCGTGCCCGTAGTTGCTCACACCAGCCGACTCTGACAGTCTGGTCTCGGATCGTGCACGCCAAGGGCGGTAGGTAGGAAGGGAGCTCCTCTAGTGTTCCCAGCCGAACTCTCGGTTGACGGCGGCGCTATTTGCGCTTTCTTCCCTCGGTGTTGGCGGAGCAGAGGGCTCCGGGGAGGAATACCGCGCGTCTTCGATCCCCGACCTGCCCTGTGGGGCTGGTTCTTCCCTGATGCGTTTCTTGGCGGCCAGCACATGAGCTCGCCTTCGGACTACCGAATGACGCACCCGCACACCGGCACTATCCTGGCGGAGTGCGGTCGCGCTTGATGAGGGCGCAGCCAGTGGCGCCGCAGACGCTGATGCACTGGCCGGGATCTGGCTCTGTGCCTGCGGGGGCGATGCGCGGCGAGCAATGACGTGGTGCGCCTTGCCGCCGTGGGCGGCCAGCGCGAGTGCTGCGGCACCGGCGGCTAGGACAACCACTCCCTTCGCAATCGTGCCGGTGCTCAGGGAACTCACAAGGCCTCCCCCACTCGCGCTGCCCGCCGCGCCCGCACCGGTCGTCCTCAGAGCGCTCCCAGCCCCCGTCATTCCTCCGCTGTGGCCATGATGGCGGAAGAAGCGCTCAAGGTGCGCCAGGATGCCGGCGCCATGCCCGGCGTCCGCAACCGGCCCAAAGGGTAGGACCGGCGGAAGGATCGCTGCTAGGCCACGCAAACCGTTGACATAGCGGCGACAGGCCGCGCATTGCGAGACGTGCTCAGCCGCGCGAGCATAGTCCCGGTCATCCTCGGCGATCAAACCGAGCGCATAGCTTCGCATCAGACGCGCCCATTCATCGCCACCGCATCCGCGGGTGCTGATGCTCGCGATGACGCCCCCGATCTTCTTGGTCGCGCCGTCCATCAGTTTCTCCATCTGCCGGCGCTGAAGCCCCATCAGCTTCGCTGCCTCTGGTCGCGGGTAGCCGTGGATGACGCACAGGCTGACGGCTTCGCACTCACGTGGGTTCAGCCGGCCGCGTACCTGGGCGATGAAGCGTCTGAGCTTGATCTTGTCATCGAGCTGTTCGTCGACGTCGACGTCGAGATCGGGAACGGGCGCCCCGACCTCCAGATCGATCCGCTGGCCTGGGCGCAGTTCGCGGTATATATCGACCGCGCGCCGCCAGGTGATCTCGATCAACAGGCCCGTCAGATTGGAGACCGGGGTGCCTCGCTTGATCGTCTCGTAGACCCCGTGCCATGCCTGGCAGTAGGCCTCTTCCAGATCGGACTCATCAAGGCGCATCTTGCGGGAGGAGAGCTTGCGGATGACTGCGCCGATGACCTCCGCCTGCAGCTTGCGGTAGTTCTCGTTGGCCGCCCTCTCGGCCTGCTGCTCGGGGGACTCGACGTCAAGGCGGTGCATTACGGTGGCTCCTTCCACGAACCCTGCTCCTGCCAACGCTCAAGATCCTGATCGGCGTCGTAGGCAACCCGCGCGAGCGCCAGTACGAGCGCGTGACCAGGCTGAGAGCAAGGAAGCAGGGTACGGATCTCGGTCACGAGCTTAGCGCCGATTCCACGCGGACACTCGCCGAGCAGAATCCGTAGGTCATGCAGACGTTCCTCGCTCAGATGGCTCGACAGGTACCGCCAATCCTCCGCGCAGACCAGCCCAGCCCACCCGGGAGGCGGCGTAGAGGGATTCTGAGCGCAGTCCATGAGGTCTTCACGATCTCCCATCAAGCGAACCGGCAACCGTCGTTCTGGATTTGGCGAAAGCCCCCCAGAGTCCTCCGACAGCACCGTGATCGTCCCGCACAGCCAGGACGAGGTGATGGCGCCGGGTCCTGAGAGGTGCAGCTGCGGCTGAGACGCGGGAGGGTGGACGCCGTCAGCCTGACTTTACCGGGGCCGAGAGCGCACGCCGATTCGCAAGCCAAATCTCGTAGACGGCGGGCATCTGGCCAAACCACAATTGGTAGGGAGGAAGCAGGGACTCTTGAGCGACGACATAGGGGAGGACTGCCCAGACTCCGAGAAGAAGCAGAGGAACCGAGCCATGATCGAGATCACGCACGCTGCGAGTAAACACGCTGGTCGGCTCTCGCCGGCGGAGCTGTCCATCGAGGCACAGCACAGGGCCGTGCGCAGTGTCGGGTGGCTGGCCTCCAAGCGTGGCTACCTTCGCGCGTCCTCCGGTCGGCGTCCTATCTTGGTGGTGATGAGGTGTGCCGTAGCGGTCCGAATTATCGCTGCCGCCGTCGTTGCCTGCCTGGCGTGTTGCGCGCCCGCGTTCGGCGAGGTCGGCGTGCCCTCGGGCACGGTGCAGCAGGCAGCAGCCGACGCCCTCTTTCTGCAGTATGCGCCTGCCCCACCGTCTCCAGGGATCGTATGCCTCGTGGACTCGGGAGTGGACCCCAACCCGGACACCACCCCGATCCTCGCCGGCAGCTATGCGCTTTCGCCGGGCACGAATACCGAAGATGAACTCGCGGCGCTGAACCCGCCGCTGCCCGGCGGGCACCCTGACGGGCACGGCACCTACATGGCGATGATCGCCGCCGCACCCGCCAACGGGTGGGGCATGGTCGGCCTGGCCCCCACGAGCGTGCGCATCTACAACGTCAAGGCGCTCGCCGCTGGGCACACCACGTTCGCGTTCTCCGAGTACGCCTCGGCAATCGAGTATTGCCAAGACCTCAGTTCCAACATGCCGGTGATGGTGGTGAACCTAAGCCTTGGGTCGGGCACACAGCCCACAGGCGGCGAACTGGAAAACCTGGAGAACTACGTTCAGTCAGCGAACGCGCACGGCCTCAGCGTCGTCGCGGCGGTCGGCAACGAAGGCGGCCAGGTCCAGGCGCCCGCCGACGTGCCAGGAGTGCTCGGCGTAGGTGCCTCTGCCGCAAACCCCACGGACCGCGGCGCGATGTGCTCCTTCAGCAACCGTGGCCCCGGGCTTGCCCTGCTCGCTCCTGGCTGCGGCCAGACAGAACCTGGAGGCGAAGGCAACGGCATCGAAATCGCGTTCAGCGACGATGGCGCATCGGCCTGGGCAGACGGCACCAGCGAGGCCGGAGAGATCGTTTCCGCCGCAGAGGCGAGTATGCGCGCCTACTCAACGACGCTCACATACTCCCAAGCACAGAGCTGTATCACCTCGACGCTCACCAACGGAGGGAACCTCGATGTCGCCGCGGCATTCAACGCGTGCGGACTAGGGCAGGTCGTTGACCAGGGAATGGCCGCCTACCAAGCAGCAAACAGCTCATCGTCCGCGACACAGCCAAACAGCAGCGGGCCGCCCGCGGCGACCCTTACCCCGGAGCGAAAGCCAGCAACCCGCCGACCCAAGATCACCAAGATCACGTTCAAGAAGCACCGCCTCACGATCACCGTGGCTGACGTCCCCAAGGGGCTCCGGTTGAGGCTCCTCGTGCAGGAGAAGGCCGAGCGAGGACGCCTCCTCACGCTCGCACAAGCGACCACTGAGCACACGACGACCACGCTGCGCGTAAGCAAGTGGGACCGGATCGTCGCCAGGTTCCTCGCCGGGCACACCGAACTCCCAGCGGTGGTCGTGACCCGCACCACGCACGGGACGCACGCGGACGCCGGCAAGCGAGGCGCACGATGAGACGCCCCTTGTTTGTGGCCGCGACGCTTCTCGCCGCAGGCGTGACCGCGAACGGGACCGCCTTCGCCGGTACCTACCAGGTGACTGCCTGCGCCGGCACTGCACCGCTGACCAACAACTCGTGGCAGCCATTCAACAACAACGCGACATATCTGGAAACGACGGCGAACTGCGGTAGCAGCGAAGTCACCGGAGGTAGCCCCAACACCTCCGGGCTCGCAGCCGCGGACGTCCTGCGGCTGACGACCAACGTCCCTGCAGGCGCGGTCGCTGGCTGGGAGTTCGTCGCGCCAGCGGGCGACACGATCAGCGCGATCAGCATGAACCGAGACCTGTTTGACAACGGCCCAGGCTGGCAGCCACAGATCGTCGATGACACGGGAACCCCACTCCCTGGCGAGACCTGCCCATTCAATGGCGACAACGGCGGCTGCGAGGCCTCCGGCCCTGCAATGCACACGGGCCTCGACACAACCAGCCTCGCAATTGAGCTCCTTTGCAACCCGGCCGGCACCGGACTCAGCGTTTGCGGCAACGGCTTCTCAGAGCACGACGGGCGGGTCGAGCTCAATAGCGCCACTGTCACGATCACCGACGAACAGCCGCCGCAGATCACGGCCGTGAGCGGTCCGCTGTTCGTCGGTGGCCTGGTGCGCGGCACCCTCTTGGGCACGATCGACGGCTCGGATAACAGCGGCGTGCAGTATGCCCGCATCTACGTCGACGGCGCTCAGGTCGCACAGCAGGCGTCCTCGTGCGACTTCACGCGGCCCGCTCCCTGCCCGGTCAGCTCGAGCAACCAGTTCAGCCTCGATACGAGCACGCTTTCCAATGGGCCGCACCAGATCCAAGCGGCCGTGGTTGATGCCGCAGGCAACCAGACGCTCGGCAGTCCCATCCATGTCACAATCGATAACGCCAATCCGAGTGCGCCGACCGCCCTACAGGTCAATGCGCGGGGCGGCGGCGTGTGGATCAACCAGCCTGCAACGGTCGCTTGGACGAACCCCAGCCAGCCCCCGGATGATCCGATCGTCCAGGTCAACTGGATTGCGTGCCCCGGCACGGAGACGAGCATCCCCACTGGCGGCTGCGACGCTCTGCACAACCAGGCCAGCCCGTTGAACTCGCTCATGTTCGATCCCGCGCAAGATCCAGCGTTCGCGGGCCAGCCGCAAGGCGTCTACACCGTGTTCGTATGGCTACAAGACGCGCTTGGGAACACCAGCCAGGCCAACGCCGCCGCGATCAGCTTCGGCTACCAGACCATCCCGCCGCCGCCGCCGAGGTCCATCACCGCGAGCGGCCGGGGGCCCTACACGATCACGCTCGTCGCCCCGGCGCATCTGGCGCCCATCACCGCGACCAACTGGACGGCCTGCAATAGCAGCGGGACCTGTACGCCGACGCAGACCAGCCCCGGCCTCTCGTTCGAGTTCGAGCCCAACCACACGCCGCAGTTCCAGCATAGCCCCTATGGCCGGTACACGATCCGCGCCTGGCTGCAGGATGCTGCAGGGAACACCAGCCCCGCGGACAGCGCGACACTCACGATCACCCACAGTAAACCCGGGAAGGCAAGCCCCGAGCTGCACATCCTCAGCGTGAGCAGGACCAAGTACGCGCTGCATGTGCGCGGCAGTGCTGCCCGGGCGCTTTCCGGGCGCGTCACGATCGTCGTCCATTACGTCTTTAGGGCACGCTCGCGTAGCGTCCAGAAGACCGTTCGGATCGCTCACGGGACGTGGACCGGGGTCCTTGGGCTACCCGGCGGCGCACGGACTGCTCGCGTGACGATCGTCCGCCACGGCTCTCGGCGCTGGCTTGCGCAGACCGTGACCCGCTACGTCCATCACCGCGCCCCCCCAAGCCGCACTCCCCAGCGAAGAAGTAGCGTCGTTGCGCCGTTGATATCCCGATGGGCTACATTGGTAGCTTCATCTGAAGAATAGGGTCACGCAAGGAGGATCGGACCCGTCCCACCCACTGAATACACCCCGTAGGGCAAGGGCATAGAAATTGGTTGGGGGGGAAAGGCGCGGTCTCCCGCGACGAGGTTATAGGCAGAACGTCCCTCGCGCAACGGCAGGAGATACAGATGAGCATGACCAAGCACAGGTACCGCGGCGCACGCATCACGGCCGTGGTGCTCGCTGGTGCCACGTGCCTACTCGCCACGCCTTCGCTGGCCACAGCGAACAGCTACCACGACTTCCTTTGTCGGATCCCCTACGGCCCGAGCGCGGGACGTGCGGCGCCAGCCGATGACGTCAGCTACGGGACCAACGGCACCTACGTCTACGCGGGCGATGGCTGCGCCAGCGGCGGGGTGCTCTATGCGTCGATGGATGGCAGCGTGCCCCATCCATATGGCTCTGGCGGGTGGGACACGTTCAATGCTCCCGCGGGTCTGACGATCGCTGGCTTCACGATCTGGCGCTACGAGGCGGACACCGCCGTTCAGCCCTATGGCGCACCGGCATCGAACCTGGACTACAGTCCCGGCCCGGCATCGGTACAGGGTCTATGCGCGCAGTCATTGGGATGCAGCTCGCGCGGAACCCAGAGCAACCCGTTTGACCCGTCGAACGCGGTCAGCGTCACGGGCCTCAGCGGCGTGACGCAGATCCAGTGGAGCGGCTCCTGCGGCGGCGGACCTGGCGGCGAATGCCCAGCGTCCGGGAGTGGGACGCTCTCATCGCAGTACGACGTCTACGCGGCGGACATCGACCTGGTCGACAACACACCGCCGACCGTCAGCGGCGTTGGCGGCCCGCTGGTCGCGGGCGGCACGCTGTCTGGCCAGCAGACGGTCTCCTTCAACGCGACCGACGGCCAGTCCGGCGTCTACAGCGGCTCGTTGCTCGTGGACGGGCACACCGCCGTCTCGCAGATCCTCGACATCAACGGCGGTGCCTGCCAGTCCCTGGGCATCACGAGCGATGGCCAGCGGTCCTTCGAACACGCCCAACCATGCAAGAGCTCAGTGAGCGCCAGCTTGACGCTCAACACCAACCAGTTCACGGCTGGTAAGCACTCGCTTGAGCTGATCGTCGATGACGCCGCCGGAAACCAAACCATCGCCTACAACAGCACGATCACCACGAGCGGCCCGCCGACTACAGGCGTCAACAGCGGGTCGATCAACGGGCCGGGAAGCAACAATGGTCCGGGAGTCGCCAACGGCCAGCCTTGCGCCGGAGAGGCATTGACTCTCCGGGTCAACGGGAAGGCGAAGCCGCCGGTCGTCTCCTACGGCAAGCCCGTCACGGTCAGGGGCGTGCTGCACTGCGGCACGGTGCCGATCCGAGGCGCCCGTATCGCCATCGTTACGCTTGGGGGTCCGCCAAGCGCCGCGATCGACAGTGCTGTGCAGACCGCCTTGGACGGCTCGTTCTCCTACAAGGTGCCGAGGGGTTCAAATCGCCTGCTGCGGTTCAGCTACACGGCCTACGGCAACGATCCCGGCCCTTCCGCAACCGCCACGGCGATGATCTCAGTTCGGCCGAAGATCAAGCTGCGGATCGAACCCCGCCGCACCAGCAACGGGCACACGATCCACTGGAGCGGCACGATCGCAGGTGGGCCCTACCCAGGGCAGGGGGTCACACTCGACGTTGAGGTCCGCGAAGGCCGGCACTGGAGAATCTTCGATCAGACCGTGGCCGGCAGAAAGGGCCGGTTCCACTACAGCTACCGCTTCCACTCGACCACCGAGGCGGCGACCTACACCTTCAGAGTCGCGCTACCGGACACCGGGGCGCAGGACTACCCCTACTCCCCCGGCGCGAGCAACACGATCAAGGTCCACGTCACGCCATGACTCATCGCAAGTGTGGACCTCGCCTCGCTCAGGCACTCGTCGGCGTCCTGGCGGGGGCCGCGTGTCTGCTCGTATCGCCAGCACTTGCGCCAGCCGGGACGTTCACGGCCCTCACCTGCCACGACCTGGCCGGCAACGCGATCGGGACACGGGGATGGAGTGTGGGAGCAGCCAACGGCCAGTACATCACCTTCGGCGCGAGCTGCGCGAACGGCGGTCAGGGATCGCTCGGGCTGACGATGGGCCCGAACCCAACCGGCGAATACTTCAACGGCAACGGGAACACGATGGCCTACTCCGTCCCGGCCGGGCTGACGATCACCAGCTACAGCCTGAGCCTGTACGCCTTCGGCGGACCATGCGTCGTGCAGAGCGATCAGTGCGCCGACGGATTCGGCGACGTGTTCGTCAACCACACCGGCCAGAGCGACCCCAACTACGACTATCGCAACCTCGGCTACGGCGCCGTCACGACGACCGTCAACGCCAGCGGACTCAGCGGCGTGAACTACGGTGACTGTCGGCGTCGGCTGCGACCCCGGACAGAACCCAAGCTACCCATGCCCCGGCTCAGCCAATCCCGAGGCGCAAGCCCTCGTGAGCGGTGGAGCATTCACGCTCCGAGATGCGACGGTTCCTTCAGTCACGAACGTCTCGGGCTCGCTCATCGCCAGCGGTACTCTCACGGGGACCGACACGATCAACTTCACGGCCTCGGACAGCGGCGGTGGCATCTACAGCGCCATCGTGCTCATCGACGGCCTTCCAGTCGTGCAGGAGGTTCCCGATACCAACGGCGGGCTGTGCGTGAACCTCGCGCCCTCGAGCGCGACGATGGCCTTCGCGGCGCCCCAACCATGCCCGACCACGGAGAACATCAGCATCCCGCTCAACACCACGCAGTTCCCCGCTGGCCAGCATCACCTGCAGGTAATCGTCGAGGACGCAGCCGGGGACCAAGCGACGGCCTACGACAGCACTATCACAACGAGCGGCCCACCGCTCGTCACCGCCAACGGCAACTCGATCAACGGCGGTAAAGGCATCGCCAACGGCGAACCTTGCGCTGGAGAGGAACTGAGCCTCGAGGTCAACGGGAAGGCCAAACCGCCGGTGATCCCCTTCGGCAAGCCCGTGAGGGTTAGGGGCGTGCTGCACTGCGGCACGGTGCCGATCCGGGGCGCGCGCATCGCGATCGCCACGCTCGGGGGTCCGCAAAGCGCGATGATCGACAGTGCTGTGCAGACCGCCTTGGACGGCTCGTTCTCCTACAAGGTGCCGAGGGGTCCAGATCGCCTGCTGCGGTTCAGCTACACGGCCTACAGCAACGATCCCGGCCCTTCCGCAACCGCCACGGCGATGATCTCGATCCGGCCGGAGATCAAGCTGCGGATCGAACCCCGCCGCACCAGCAACGGGCACACGATCCACTGGAGCGGCACGATCGCCGGCGGACCCTACCCCCCACAGGGCGTCACTCTCGACGTCGAGGTCCGCGAAGGCCGGCACTGGAGAATCTTCGATCAGACCGTGGCCAGCAGAAAGGGCCGGTTCCACTACAGCTACCGCTTCCACTCGACCATCGAGCCAGCGACCTACACGTTCAGAGTCGCGCTACCGGACAGCGGCTCGGGCGGCTACCTATACACCCCAGGCAGCAGTAACACCATCCGGGTTTACGTTGCGTAGGGGTCAAGGAAAGTTGATCTACATGGAGGCAAGCAAGGTGAGAATTAGCCGACCAAATGATGCCCGACATGCGCTCGGCGGAGGTTGGCGGCGATGGGCGAAAGTATCCCCGGCGCACGTCTTGGTGGTGTTGCTGCTGACTTGTCTCTGGCTGCCGGCGCTGGCCCATGCGGGCGAGTGGATGCAGGTCACCTGCACTCAGCCGGACGGTCAGCCAGCACCGATCGAAGGTTGGCTGGGCTCCTCGATGGGTGGGTTTGGGACTGATAGTGGTCCGAGCGACACGTGCGCTCAGCCGGGGGGTGCGCTGACGGCGACCGATAGCTCGGCCGAAACCGAGTCCGCGTACACCGGCCCGATGTGGGTCTACAGTGCCCCCGCCGGCTCGACGATAGCGGGCGGTGCCATTAAGGTCTCGCTGACCACCCCCCAGGGACAAGCCTACGTCGCCACCCCGGAGAACTCCTATGACCAGGCGGATGTTCTGATCAACTGCCAATACAACCTGCCGTGCGGGAGCAACGGCACCGAAACCGCAACTGTGCCGATCAGCCACCCCGGTGGCACTCAGCTATTTGTCCCCGCTCTCTGCGTCGGCCCGTACTACGGAGCAACGACTTGCCCGGCGGGCTCGGGCGGAGGCCTCAACGCCGAGATCAGTGTGTATGCCGCCGACGTCGAACTGGCCAACAGTTCAACACCGACCGCCTCGGGCTTCGCCGGCGCGCTGCTTGCGCCCGGCGCGAGCAGCACCGAGGATCTGACCTTCAGTGCCCAGGACCCCGGCGGGCCTGGCGTGTACCGCGTCGTCACCAAGATCGACAACACGACCGTCTACCAGGGTACACCCGACATCAACGGCGGCAGATGCACGAGCATCGGCACCGACCCGAACGGCGGCAGCGAGTTCCTCTACGCCCAGCCCTGTAAGCAGAACGTCGCGGTCGACGTGCCGGTCGACACGACCAGGTTCCTCAACGGCCAGCACCAGTTGAAGATCACCGTGCAGGACGCCGCCGGCAACACCTCGGTCGTCTACGACGGGACGATCTCCATCAACAACCCGAACGCGCAGGCCAACTCGACGGAACTCACTGGCGGCTCGAGTCCCTCGCGAGGGCCTGCAAACGGCACGAATGCGTCTGAATGGGCCACGCTCACAGTGCGCTGGGCGAGCACAAGCAAGGCGCACCTCACATGCAGTTACGGCCATCCGCAGGTCATCGTCGGGCGACTGACAGGCCCCGGCGGTGAACCCATTGAGGGCGCCCTGCTCAACCTCACGGCGACCCCTGCTTACGGCGGCGCGGAGCCAGTCCTGATGAGCAGCCCGCGCACCGGGCTCAACGGACGCTTCCAGGTGCGCCTGCCGAGTGACGTCTCATCGCGCACACTGCACCTGGCCTACCGCAGCCACCTTGCCGACAAGCAACCGGTCGCCACACGCACCCTGACATTGAGTGTGCGAGCAGGGATCACGCTCAGCATCGTTCCCCACGTGGCGAACATGGGTGTAAAGATTTTCTTCAGCGGCGTGCTGCACGGACGGCCGATCCCGCCTGCTGGCAAGCTGCTCGTGCTCGAGGCGAGTTCTCCAGGAACTCGTTGGGTTCAGTTTGATGTTATCCGCACCGACGCCCGCGGGCACTTTCGCGCCTCCTATCGATTTCGTCTACCTGGACCGCACAACTACCGCTTCCGGATCCTCTCCAAGTTCGAGTCCAACTTCCCCTTTATTGCCGGCACATCAAACATCGTCTATGTGCAAGAGCAGTGAACCCACCCTGAATCTGTTGTCGCTCAGGCTACTTTCCCATATGCAGGCGTCTCGCACGCGGGCTGCCAGGGACCTGCTGCGGACGACCAGCGGGCCGACCAGCGGGCGCGTGTGCGGCAGCTTGGGGCGCTCTCCCTCCTGGCCTCGAAGCAGCAGCCGTGCGGTTCAACAGCAACCAGCGGGGTCCAACTGCGCTTCAGGGCGCTGCGGAGCTCAGTGCCCCCCGCCGGCCCCCGTTAGCCACGGCCCGCCGGTCGGAGGCTGCGCTTGGGTTCTGCGACTTGGCTGGGATCTGCAAACTCGCGCAGGCGGGCGACATCGGCTGCCGAGAAGCCGTGATCCTCGAAGCTAGCCAGCCACGCGGTGAGCCAATGGTCTCCAAGAACCCAGCATGGGCCGCATCCGTCCTGGGAGAATCGCGCTGCTCCGGGGGTTAGTCGTGATTGTTGGCCCGCGTATTCCTGGCGGGGTTCGCGTGAGTCATCGAGAATGATGATCGCGGGATGGCCGCGATCGGGGTAGCTTGCCATGATCTTTGTCAAGGCGTCTGCTGCGCTGCGCATCAGACAGATATGCGCGGCTGTCCAGTGGCCGCGTGTACCGAGGAGAAGGAATAGCCCGCTCGGCCCGAAAACGGTGAATGGGATCAGCACGGAGTTGATGGTGAAGTCGCGTTCGATGTACCAGGCGCCTGGGTCGAGGTCGCTCATCCGGCGCTCCAGCGCTTGGTTGATGATTTCGGTGCGCTGGTGCCATCCGAAGTAGCTGCCGAGCTTAGCCAGCATCCAGTCGGGATTGCGGCGGGCGGCGCTTTGCTGATCGCTGTCGGCGCTCATGCGTGCGGCGTCCAGGTGGGACGTGGGCAGCGCTGCTCGCCGGGGTCCGCGCAATGCTTGAGATTGGAAAGGTCCAGTCGCGCTGGGTACGGCGCGGACAGGTCGGCCTCGAGCTCCAGCCATTCTCCGGGATGGGTGGCCCCGGGCGGCAGCAGCCGGGTGAGCCGCAAAACCGGATGGCCGGGATGCCACTCTGGCAGCACCAGGGTCGACTGATCGCTGGCGACGGCGCGCACAACGGCCCATGTCATGTAGCGACGGGGTCGCCACCCGAGGAAGCGAAACTCGACGCCTTGGCCATCTGGCCCGGCGGCTTCAAGGCGGCTGGTCGCGATCGTGCTGCGCTCTCGGGCGTGGTTCAAGCGGCATACAACGACGCTGCCTGCGCTGACCGAGCAGACCTCGAGTAGGCAGCGACGCCTGCCAGGTCTGCGTGATCGCGGCCAAAACCTCTGCCCAGCCCGGATCGGCGACGGGTGCGGTCGAGTGCCGTAGCCACCGTCGCTGACCGACACGGCAGGGCTACGCGCTCTGCTCCGCGCCCCGTGTCCGTAGAGCTTCTTGCCTGCAGCGGCCATACGAGCACAACCTTACTCGCGGGCTGCGGCCATGAAAGGGGTACCCCCACCGCAGCTACGGGCAGGACGGCTGATGCCCCGGAAAAAATTGATGGGGGGGCAAATGTGCTTCCCGCTCGACGTATCTCCAGACCTTTGATTTGGAGGCGTTGATGTTGGACCGCAGCGAGCACCCCAACCTGTTTGACCCTGGCCGCCAGGCAGGCATCGCGGATGAGCCGCGGCCGGACCCCGGCGAGCCCACTCAGCCGCAGCCTCGTCGCGCGCCGCTCGACGTAGGTCGCTCCCGTACACCGCTGCTCGCCGGCCGCGTCGCTTTGGGCGGTGCCGGGCTGCGGTGCTTGCTGCTCTGCGCGCCGGTCGCTGTCCTCCTTGCGCTGTTGCTAACGCACGAGGCCGGGTGCGGTCGCAGCGGTCGGAGCACAGTCACCACCGAGGTGACGCGCGTCGTCGCTGTCGCTACCCCCCCGGCTCCGCGCACCAGAACCGCACGGGTACCGGCGAAACACTCGCGCGCCGCACCGCGCCCGGTAACACACGCACCGCACAGGCCACCAGCGCCTGTCAGGCAGCCGACCATCACCGTGCCGCCTACGGCGCAGGCGCCGCCCCCCGCTCGGGTTGCGCCCCCGGCGCCCGCGCCAGCTCGTGTGCTGCCCGCGGCGCCCGCTCCTTCCGACCCCACTTCGCCGCGCACCGCCGCTCTCCGCGAGGCCAGCGACGAGTTCGGCTTCGAACACTGACCAATCACACCCGGAGGTACCCGCATGACCAGCAATGCCGAACGCGCGATGCACCGTCTCAAGCTGGCGGTGAAAGTCGCATTGATCGAGATGGCGGCGATCGTCGTCGTGAAGTCCGGCTCCCTACAGGTTCCGTTGTTGTTCAAGAAGGATCTCGGGATACCGGAATCGAGCAAGGTCGAAGGCATCGACAAGTTTGCTCAGTTCATGTCATCGTTGTCGACGCCGCTGCTGATCGCGTTGGCGGCCGTTGCGCCGATCGCACTTATCTTGGGGGCGGGCGCCCTGATGTTCGGGAATCGCCGCGCCGGAATGATGATCGCAGGGACCGTCGGTGCGCTCGCGCTCGCGGCGTGCGCGACAGGACTCGTCAACTAGTCGTCGTGCCGCACTCGTCCCCCACCGTCCCGCTTGCGCATCTGGGCCGTCCCGGTGACGCTGCGCTGCGTTCGCGCAGACGCCGTGTTCCCCGAGCGGCGTGGGTGGCGGTGACCGTGCTCGTCGTGTGGATCGGGTTGTCACTCGTCCGCGCCGCCACGGCCCACGGGTTTGGCCTCACGCCGATACCGATCAGCCCGGTGACGGTCGCGGTCCCTATCGCGAAAGCTGTCGCGAGCGTGCCTCTAAAAGCTGCTGTCAGCGCCCTGCTGAGCATCCTGGAAGCGATCTTCGGCGGCATCCAGGCAAAACTCATCACGGGTGTCATCAATGGCCTGCTGGCGATACCGAATTTCAACTCGGGCCACGTTGCGCAGCTTGAGCGCACGACCGTCGCGATCGCTGCCGGGATGCTGAGCGCGGTACTCACTCTTTCGATCGTCCGCTACTACATTGTTGGTCTCACCAGCGGCGGCTCCGGTGGCTTCGAGGCGTTGCAGGGCATCGCGCGTGTTGTCGGCGCTGTCGGGTTCATCATCGCGTGGGGCGGCATTTTCAACGAGGTCGTCCAGATACCCAAGATGTTCAACGCGGCGCTGCTCGGCAGCGGCTCGGTGCAGCACAGCGTCGCGCTGCTATTCGACGCGGCGCTTGTGGTCGGCGGCGGGGCGTTTGCGATCAATGTCGGCCTCGGGCTGATCTTCGTCATCTTGATCGGGTTCCTCGCGGCGATCGTTTTCATCGCGCTTTTGTGGATGAAGGTGTTGCTGTCGGTACTGATGATGTTCCTGTATGTGGCGATGCCGTTGTGCGTCGCGTTGTGGCCGGTGCCGGAGCTCGGCTGGCTGGCCGCCGCCGCCCTGAAGGCGCTGTTTGTCGGTCTGCTGGTCCCGTGCGTGTGGGCAATCCTATTCGCGCTGTCCGCGGCGGTGAACGCCGACGTTCTGACCTGGGCGCCATCGCACAGCATTATCGACACGGTCATCATCAGGCCGCTGGCCGGGATCACGCTGATGATCCTGTGCATCACGATCCCGCGGTCGTTGATGCGAACCGCGATGATCGGCCCCGGCGGGCAGACCGGCGGCTGGCGCGTGTGGCGCACTGTCACATTCGGCATGTTCGCGTTGCGCGGCGCGGCGGGCGCGGGACGCGCGGTCGCGACCGCGGCTGTAGAGGGGCAGCCCACCGCTCGAAGGATGATCGACTCGCTGCCGTCGGCTGTGCGACCGCCGACCGAGCCCGGTCAGGGAACGCTTGCTGGCCGCATGGTCTTCGGCCGTAGCGGCTTCGGCGAGCAGAGCCGCCAGCGTCCCGCCGCAGAGGAGAAACAGAAGCCAAAACAGACCAACGCATCGTCATCGCAGCCGAGCGAGCGGGATCCCGCACCCGACGCGAAAGCGGGGACGGCGGAAAGTACCGGCCAGGCGATCCGCCGCCAGGAAGCCGGGTTCAGCGTGCCCGGCATCCAGCGGCCGGCGTATGACAGGGCCGCGATCGACCGGGCGTGGCAGGGGATGCACGCGGCCTCGCAGATGTCGCCGCCAAGCGGCGACGACGTGGCGGCGGCGATGGGGGAGTTCCGCGGCGAGACCCAGCGAGCGATCGCTGCCTACCAGCGCGCGAATCCAAGCCGGATGCGCCAGTGGGCAGCGCACCACGCTGGCTCGGAGAGCCTGAGCGACAGCCAGCGCGCCGCCGTATTGACGGTCGGAAGCGCGCCGAAGGCGGCATTGGAGAGCGGCATCAGCAAAGCGATGAATGTCGTGGACGCGCAGCCGGGAGAGGCGCCGTCCGCCGCCGGCCACGCACGGGCGCCGGGCGCCAGCCAGCAGCCAGGTTCCCCGTCCGCGGGCACGGGACCCGCTTCGCAGAGCGACCCGAACCGGCCCTCGAGCGCGAGTGGGCCCGCAGCACCATCCCCCAGCGAGCCGCCGGGCACCCGGAATCTCGGCAGCGCCCTGGAGCAGCCGCCGTCCCCGCCGCCTGGCGGGCACGTGGCGCGGGTAGATCACGACCCCGAGCCCTTCATCGAGTAAGCGGCAGGCCAGCGTGAATCCCGCCTACAAGCATCTCACCGATCGCCTGCGAATCGGCGAGCTGACGATACCCCAGATCGTCGGGCTGTTCTGCGGTCTGATGGCAGGGCTCGTCTTCGCCCTGTACCTCTCCCCGTTCTCACCCTACTTGACGCTTTGCCTGGCGATCTACATCGCGTGCATCCCGGCGGGGATCGTGCTGCTCGCCTCGAGTACCGAGTTCGATGCGTGGCTTTACGTCCGCGCTCGGATAGGGGAGCGCCGCACCGACGGCCGCTACGAGGCCGGCCCTGGTATCGCCTTCACCGGGTACACGATCGAAGCCGACGACACACCCGGTTCTCTCGCCGGCTCACGGGCTCTGCAGCCGCCGGACCTGGGGGCGCTATGGGACTTCTGAGCAGACGCCGCCACGGCGCGGCGCGGTTGAAGCAGGCAGGCGAGTTGCTGGCGGTGGAGGCGATCGACCGCACGGGGCTTGCGATCACCAGCGAGGGCGCGTTCGTGCGCGCGCTGCATGTGAGCGCGCCGAACCCGCTGATCCTCTCCGAAGCGGAGCGCTCCCGTATCGCGCAGGGCTACTGTCATCTCGTCTCGCGGCTGCGCGCTGGCCAGTCGGTGCAGTTCTATGTGCAGTCGCGGCCGGTGAACCTGGCGGAGGTGCTCGCCGACGCCAGGCGGGAGGTCAGCTACACGGCGGGGGAACCGCCCGCGTCGTTGGAGGACGGGGCGTGCGACCCGCTGTCGCTGTCGCGGTGGCGGCTGTACGCGGCGATGGAGGAGAGCCTGCGGTTGCACGCCGACGAACAGGCCGCCGTGCAGACCTCCTTCTATGTGGTCTGTCCGTATGTGCCGATAAAGCGCAGCGTCGTCCGGGAGCTGCTGCGCGAGCTGATGCCGTTGCGCGGCCGGCTCGCCCGGGCGCCGCTGAACCGGGGTGTGCGGGCGCACCGTCGCGCTGCCCGCGAAAGCCTCGCGTTCACCGAATCGATCCGCTCGGAGCTTGACGCGCTTGGGGTAGCCAGTCGTGTCATCAACGGCGAGGAGTTCGTCGACCTGTTGTGGTCGCGGTTCAACCCGACGCAGGCCGATGGGTCGCTGCGCACACCCCCGCGCGCCACGGAAATCCTCGGCGAGCTCGACGGGGAGATCGACGCCAAGCAGGCACGCGAGGCGGCGCGGCGGCTTCGCGGCGCGATCGCGCAGTCCCCGATGGACTTCGAGAGCTCGCCTCATCACGTCGAGATCGACAGGGACGTGGAGCAAACCATCTGGGTCGCCACGACTGCCGACCACACGCAGATGGGGTGGCTGATGGGCGCGATGATGACCAGGGAGCCGTTCACGTTGTCGGTGCACGTGCGGGCGCTGGATCGGCGTCGGGAGCGCACGAAATTGAAGCTGCGCTACCGCCGCGTGTTCACGGTCAACCGCGGGGCGGAAGCAAGGGGCCGCGTACCGGACTTCGAGCGCCTCGCCCAAGAGGAAGAGTCCTCGCGTCTGCTGCGGGAGATGGCCGGCCACGACCGCGCGGCGCTGTTCGACACGAGCATCTACCTGACGCTAAGGAGCCGCGGGCCGGAACCGGACTTGGCTGCGCTCGGGGAGGCCGTGGACTTCTGCACCGAGGCGCTGAGCTCAACCTCGGATGTCGCGGTCAACCGCGGCGCGCACCACCAGCACCGACTATGGCCCTCCACGTTGCCGCTCGGACGCGACGCGGTGAACTACTCGCGGACCTACGCGACACAGAATGTCGGTGACTGCGTACCGCTCGTCGGGACCGGCTGCGGAAGCCCAACGGGCGTGCCGTTCGCGTTCGCCTCACCCGGCCGGACGCTTGAGCGGCTGAACCCGACAGACCGCGGTCATGACAACCAGACGCTGCTGGTCGCCGGCAAGTCGGGGTCCGGCAAGACGCTGATGGTGAACACGCTGATCGCCAGGTGCATCGCGCTCGGCGTAGGCCCGGTGTTCGCGATCGACCGCGCCGGGCACTACGCGACCTTGACACGGCTGGTGCACGGTGCGCGGCACCTGGACATTGGCTCGGACTCCTCGCAGTGGGCGATCAACCCCTGGGACACACCCGACCAAGCCACGGTACCGAGGGAAAAGGTCGCGTATCTCGTCGCGCTGCACGCGACGATGATGGGCGAGGAGGGCCTGACGGTACTGGAGCGCTCCCAGCTCGGGACCGCGATCCGCCAGGTGTACGCGCAGGCGCACGAGCGCGGGGTGAACGCGCGCGAGTCGATGCTCCGCACGGAGCTGTTGGCACGCGCGGTGCAGGAGACGCAGGAGGGCGCGTCCGACGTAGGAGCCGCGCTGCGCAACCTCGCCGAACGCCTCGGCGAGTTCTGCGACGACGGCGCCTACTCGTATCTGCTGGACCAGGAAACGAACATCCCCGGGGACAGCCCGCTGGTGGTCTTCGACACCGAACACTGCCCCGAGGCGATCCTCGGCCCGGTGATGCTCGCGATCGTGGAGTACGTCACCCGGCAGGTAAAGCGCCACCACACAGAGCACAGTCATCTCGCCGGCCAGCCCGGTGTCTCGCGGCTGCTGCTCGTCTGTGTGCTGCTCATCGACGAGGCGTGGCACAAGGTCGCAAGTCCCGAGGCCGGGGTGTTCTTGGCGGATCTCGCCCGTCGCGCCCGCCACCTCGGGCTGCTGCTCATCATCATCTCCCAGGCGCTATCGGACCTGAACACCAAGCACGGGCTACCGCTGCTGGTGAATCACGCGATGACGGCCTTGTTCAAGCTGCGTAACGAGGGCGAGTTGACGTTCGGCCGTGAGCGGTACGGGCTCAGCGAGGAGGAGACCTCGATCGTCGCGACTCTTGAGACAGTGAAGGGCCGCTACGCCGAACTGTATTTCATGAACGGCGCGCGCGGCAAGGGAAGAGTCCGCTTCCCGGTCGGGCCGACGGAGTATTGGGCGTTCACCAACGAGCCCTTCAAGGATGTGCCAGCGCGCAACGCGATGATCGCCGAGCACGATGACGACGTGTGGGCCGCGATCCGCGAGCTCGCCAAATCGGGAATACCCGTCGAGATGGACGAATAGGCGGCCAGCGTGAACGGTGAAAGTCACACGAACACTGCGATCGCGGTACTCGCCGCGATCGTGCTGCCCGTTGCCGCGCTGTTCGGCTGCGTGGTGCTGCTCATCACCGTGATCACCCCACCGTCCCAGGCGTCGTGCTCAACCGGCGCATCGTTCACAGGCGGCGGGGAATGGCTGGCGACGGCCTACGGGCCGCCGTGGGGAGGTATCCAAGGCACAGGGATCACCACCACCGGAACCGACCTGCGGCCAGCGAAGCCGGCATACATCATCGCCGTCGACCCGACGGTAATCCCGCTGGGCAGCTACGTCCATGTCTCACCCAACCCGTTCGGCGACAACGCGATCACCTTCCAGGTCGCCGACACCGGCGGCGCGATCGTCGGCAAGCACATCGACATCTACGATTGGGAAGGCCGCGCGGCACAGGACGCCTGGGGAACACGCCACGTCACCGTCACCCCGGCCGCGAAGACAGGCGCGGGACCGCTCCTCGAAGCCACACCGGGCGGGGCGTTGGAAGGAGCCGGCGAAGCGAGTGAACCGTCGCAGTGTGAACCAGGCGACGCGGAAGGCCCGTTGGCGCTGACGGCGGGCCAGACGGCGAAGGTGCTGCCTGATGGGCTGGCTGCCGCCCCGAAGGAAGCCCCCCGAGCGGTGAAGGACATGATCGCGGCCGGGAACCGGCTCGACCACGCCTCCTACCTGTACGGGGGCGGGCACGGCCCGTCATTGAACACGTTGCAGCCGGCGTATGACTGCAGCTCCTCGGTGTCCTACGTCCTTCACGGCGGGGGAGTGTTCGGCACACAGGCGGAGGACTCCACCGAACTTGAGTCCTACGGGGAACCCGGCCCCGGCAAGTGGGTGAGCGTGTACGCGAACAGCGAACACGCCTTCATGTACGTAGCCGGGATCAGATTTGACACGAGCTTCAACGGAACCGACAACGGGCCGAACCGGGAACAGAGCGGGCCGCGGTGGCGCGTCTTCCCGGAAGTCCCGAAATGGGCTCAATGGGTGGTCCGTCACCCGCCCGGACTGTGAAAGGAAAAAGTATGCGAACACGACTCCGCCGTTTTCTACTGGTAGCTGCCCTCCTCACACTCACACCGTTCCTGTCGGCGTGCGGCCTAGCCGAGAGCGGCACTTCAACAACCACTACAGTGGCGCCGGCGCAAGCGAACGCCGGGGAACAGGAGGGGACGATCCCCGCGTCGGCCGCACGGGAAACGCCGCCTGTGAGCCCCGCCGGCTCGCCGCAGCAGGCCGTGGAACGGTTCGCGGCCGGGTACATCAACTGGAGCTACACGACGCTCGCCGCCGACGCGGGCTACCTGGCCGCGGAGTCTGTCGGTGAAGCCCGTGCGTCTGAGGAACAGGCTCGCGCGCAGGCCGCGCGGGACACGCCACTTGAGCGCGGGCACATCTACAACACCGGGACGGTCATCGCCGTCGCCCGCGTGCGTGGCGGCCCGCCCGATGAATGGGTGATCGACACCCGGGAGCAGACCGGCGGCGATCAGGAATACGCCACGCTGCAGGCGACCTTCCATGTCACTCTCGCGACGGTCACGCGAGTAGGCCAGGGGTATGCGGTGAGTTCATGGCGACCCCAGGTGTAGGTAGGCGGCCGGCGAGGACGCGAGATGCCCGGCCGACCATCAACACGGCTGCCTTGGCGGCGATCGCACGGGCGGCCCGCAGCGAACAGCGCCGTGCCGTGCGTGCCCGGACTGGAGTTTCGAGCGGCGCCCGGCCCGTTGCTGGCGGTCGCTGGGTTGTCCGGTGGCGCCGGAGCAAGCACCCTCGCGTATCTCATAGCCGCTATCGCCGCGGCGCAGTCAACCGGGCCGGTTCTCGTGGCCGAGATGGGAGGGCCGATGGCCAGCCTGGCAGAGCACGCGGGGGTACGCGCACCAAGGACGATGGCGGAGCTGACCGAGCGTCTGGCGGCGGGCGACCCTGTGAGCGGAAGGCTGTGGGCTGATGGGCAGTACGGCTTGCGGGTCCTCGCGGGAGGGCCGCAGTTCACGGTCCACGGGGACTGCGACGCGACGCGCCGGGTACTCAGCGACGCGCGGGCCGCGCACGCGCTGAGCGTCGTCGATGTGGGGACGCTCACCCGGCCGGTGGAGCAGGCCGCGCTCAGCGCCGCGACGCACGTCGCGTGGGTGCTCCCCGCGAGCGCGAGCGGTGTTGCGCGCGCCGCGCATGTCCTTGAGCGAATCGTGCCGCTCTCTCGGCCGGAGCTACTGGTCGCGCGCGCCCAGCCGGGTGTGCGCCGCCCGCCGATGGGAGCGCTGGCAGACCTCGCGGACGAACGCCGCGCGCGGCTTGTTCTCATGCCAGCCACCGGGGAGTGGGCCGGGAGCCTGGGCGAGATGGCCGACCGGACACAGCTTGCGTTGCAAGCGATCGGCGGGGTGCTGTGGCGATGACCGCCATGCTGCGCCGCACCCCGACGATCGTGCTGGTGCTGGCCGGCATCCTCGCGTTGGGTGCCTACTACGCGCTCCTCACCCGCCTGGCGTTCGCCGAGCAGGCCCGGCGGCTGCTCGCGGTTCACTTCGCGAGGATCCCCGACCGGGCCAGCGAAGCGCTCGGGATCTGGCTTCACAACTCGCGGCTCGTCCTCGGCGTCGCCGTATGGACGGCCTTCACCGGCCTGGTCCGCGCCTTCGCGACGGACAGCCGCCGGTCGAAGACGCCGATCCCGGTGTGGGTCGGTGATGTGGTGCTCGGCCTGTGGGCCTTCGCGATCGTGCTCCTCACGGGGGTGCTGCTCGGCGCCTACGGCGCGGCGCAGGCCAAGGCGTTCTGGCCGTATGCGCCCGTGGAGATCGGCGCATGGGCGCTGATGATCGCTGTGTATGTGGATGCGAGGCGCCGTCGTGCCGACGCGCGGCGTGTGCTGGCGGGCCTTGTGAGCGTCGAGCTGCTGCTCGCGCTCGCCGCTGTGCTGGAGATCGGAGGCCTCGCGTGATCCGTCTGCGCGCCTCCTACATCATGCTGCTGCTCGTCGGTCTGCTCGGCAGCGTCATCACCTTCACGGTGCTGCTCCCCATGCTCGCGCACCTCGGGCCGCCCCCCGCCACCCCGACCAGCGCCACCCACACCCCGCACCGAGCGCACCACGGTTGGATCACGTTCGGGCATCTCGCTCTGATCCTGCTCGCCAGCGCCCTGCTGAGTGCCGCCGCGTTCGTGTGGTGGGCGACACGAGTCGTCCGCCGGCGCCTGGCGAACCGCCTCACCCGCGAGTACGGGCTCTACGAGGTCAAGCTGTCGATGCACGACCAGGCGCGCGGCCAGGACGTGATGGACATGACCGAGGCGCTGCTGAACGCCGTCCGGGAGTTCCCCGAGGACCGGGCGCGTGACGGCCAGCCGTTCGTGGCGCTCGAAGCGCACTACTCCCCCGGTCCAGCCGGCGAGATGGAGTGGCTTCTGTGCCTGCGCTGCGAGCCCGAGCTCGCGCAAACAATCGACGGGATCGTCAGCTCCGCCTACCCCGACGTTCGCGTCGGCTACGAGTTCACCGGCCCGCCTGCTCCGATCACGGGGACGCTGCCGGTCCCCGGGCACGTGCTCAGGTTCCGAAAGGCACGGAGCTTTGTCTATCCGAACATCGGCGAAATCGAGAACGGCGCGGCCCGGCCCCTGGAAGCGATCGCGCAGACACAGGCCGCGGTCGGCCTGCCGAGCACCGTCCGTTTCCAGCTGACCCCCTGTGCGTTGCCGATCGAACGCTACGCACGCGAACGGCTGCGCTACCACGAGGACACTCTGCGCTCACGCGACGGCGGAACGCTGGGAGCGCTGAACCGGCAGGAGATGACGGCCGCCTCAGACGCCCAAGGTCATGCCTGGTGCTGGCTTGAGGTGCAGGTCGCCGCCGACAGTCGGATAACAGCGAACCGGATCGCGGCCGCGATGCAGGGCCGCCGCGGCAGCAACCGCCTACAGCGCAGGTGGATGATCCTCCGCGAGGATCTCTACCGGCGCCGGTTCCCATCCGCATACCCGCCGCTGCTACCCGCCCTCACACTGCGGACCCTTGCCTCCGCTGGGGAGGTAGCGCAGCTGCTCGCGCTACCCGGAGCCCGGATGAAGAACGTCCCTGTCCGCCGGCTCGCCCTGCCACGAATACCCGCGCCACCGGAGATCGGGATGGCCCCCGAGGACCCAGCTCCCGAACTGCCGCCGACAACGACCACCCCAACCGGACCAGACAACCCATGACCCGCACCGTGGAACACCGACCGTGGCAGGCGCCGAGGGCGCCCGCGCGCACCCGCAACCGCGGGCACCAGGCCCTGAAGCCACCGCCACCGTCGGGGCCCAATGAAGGACGCCGACGCGCGACTCTACTGCCGCCGCCGTACAAGATGGTGCCGGTGCTGCGGGCCTCCAACGGCCCGGTCTATATCCACCCCGACGACCGCAAGTACGGCGCCCTGCTCGTCGGGGGACAGGGGTCCGGCAAGACCTCGGCGATGCTGCGGATGTACCTGTCGGACATCCGCGACCCGAACGCTTCGCCGATCGTCGTGGATCCCAAGAGCGAGCTCGCCCGGCTTTGCCTTGAGATGACCCCGCCTGACTGTGGCAAGCGGGTCTGGTACCTCGACCTCGGCCGGCCGATGTTCGGCATGTCACCGCTGCGGCTCGATCCGGCACGGACGCTGCCCGAGCAGGCCTCCGCGGTCGCCGACAACATCGTGCAGGCGATCAGCGACACCGCCGAGGGGCAGGTCTTCCAGTCAAGCCGCCGGTACCTCTACCACGCCGTGATCGGCTCCCTCGCGCTCGCACACCGCCACGGCGGACTGGCGATGTTCGAGGACGTCTTCGCGCTGCTGCTACCGGGCCGTGAGGATCTGCGCGAGCAGGCCGTCAACGCCTGCCAGGGGTACGCCGACCTCGACCACACCACCGAGTTCTTCGCCCGCGTCCTGCCGGAGGAGCTCGAGAACAACCGCTCGAACACCTACCAGCGGCTCGACCCGCCCCGCAACAAGATCGAGACGATCCTCGCCTCCCCTGCACTGCGCCGGTTCTTCAACCACCCAGTCGATATCCGCCTGGGCGACATCGTGATGGCGCGCGACATCCTGATCGTCGACGCGAACATGGGCAGCCTGGGGGAGGAGAACTCGCAAGTCGCGATGCACTTCCTCTTCCAGGGCCTCCACGCCCTCATGCAGCAGCTCATCCACCTAGCACCCGAGCAGCGCCCACGGGTCCCGACGATCTGGGACGAGGGCGGCTACATCGCGTCGATGAGCACCGTCAAGCAGGCAGCCACGCACCGCGAGGCCGGCCTGGAGGTCGTCATGGGCATCCAGTACCTCGCCCAGCTCGGCGCAAAAGCAGAGTCCGCGGCCGTAACCGAAGCGATCCGCAAGGGCATCACCAACCTCCTGCAGTCCCTCTTCCTGTTTCGCCTCGGGGACCCCGAAGACGCCCAGGCAGCGACCCGAGTCGCCATGTCGGTCTTCCAGACGATGATCCGCTCGGACATCGACTCCCGGGAGGTCATGGGAGTCACACCCGAGCAGGCGCTCTACCTCGCCGTACATTTCTGTTTGGCGTCATGGATCGCCGGCGGCGCGCGAGCCCCCCGCTTCTACGGGCAGACCTACCCCTTCGTGAAGCTCCGCGACGGCACGTGGGCGAAACATCATCTACGGCGCCTGGAGGAGCAGTGCGGACCATACCCCGAGGAGCTTCCCAAGACCTACCGCCGCTCCGGCCCCTCGGCAGCTGCAGAGACGACAGCACAACAAGGGCGCGAGCGAACCACAGGCGATCAAGCCACCCAACGAAGCCAAAGCCAACCAGCCGCCACCACTCCCCGGCCAGCTCGCACAGATCCGCCGCCGAAGCCACCGGCCACCAAGCGCAGCACGCCGGCCGCGAGGAGCGACACCGCCACCCCCAAAACCACGCCGCGCGCAACGCCGGCGGCCCAGCCCGCCAATGCCGGTGTCACGCCGCTGATCCGGGAAGCCGCAGAGGTCCCCGAGGTCGGCGCGGGCCCCGTCCGGGACGTGCTCGGCGCGACCGCCGCGCCGGACGGCGCCCCAACGCTGTTCGCAGCGGACGGAGGAACCGAGGGCCTGCGGGAACTCGCCGCATACATCGACCCGCTGCTCGGCATCAAAGACTCCGAGCAGCAGGAGCCCGCCAAGCGGCTGCCACGCATGTACTCCGAGGACTACGCGATCCTCGCGCTACTCGATCGTGTCGGCCTCGCACTACCGGGGATGCTTCGCCGGGCGGTCATGCCGCGCGCCGCGGAGCGCACGATGAGGGGCCGCATCAACGACAAGCTGTACCGCCACGGCCTGGTCGCCCGGTGGCCAATCGTGCTACGCGACGCGCCACGCGGCGCGCTGCCCTACCTGTACTCGCTGACTCGCTACGGGATGGAAGTAGCCCAAGCACGTCAGCCGCCAGCGATCCCGCCCACCCGCGAGTTCCGCCAGATCGAGGTCGAGAAGGACTCAAGAGTCCGCCACGACCTGCACATGCTCTCCTGGGTCATCGAGCTTCACCGGCTGCTCGGCGACCAGGCAACGGACAAGTGGCGCACACCGCGCTGGCCCGCCGGGGTGTGCGCCGTCCCGCAGACCGGGAACGGCCGCAGCCGCCGGGCGATCACGCTGAAGGACGTCAAGCGACCCAAGCACGTCGGCATCTTCGACATGAACAGCAAGGACATCGCGCGGATCGAACCGGACGCGATCTGCGAGATCAAGCTGCTCGAGGACCGCCTGACGTTCGACGTGCTGATCGAGCTCGACTTGACCGACCGCGCCTCTTACAACATCGAGAAGTTCCGCCGCTACGACGCCTTCCTGACCGCGTGGTGGAGCGAGATGCGCCGCTACCAGCAACTCGGGACACGGCCGGGAGCCGTGTTCGTCTGCAGGACCCCGGAGATGGTGCTCACCTACGCGCGTGCGGCGGACCAAGCTATGCGAGGCAGCATCGGAGTCACGGGAAGCCCCGCCCACGAGCGCTACTACCCAGGACGCCAGCACGTGTGGTTTGCCTGTGAGAGCGACATCCACGAGGGAAACCTGACCATGCTCGCGCTGCCAGCGCTGCCGCCAGAGGTCCGCGAGGCGCTCGACGGCACCCGCTCCGTGCCCCTCACCAGGGTCCTACTGTTCCCCGAGCGGATTATCCGCGACGGACAACGAACCGGGCGGTAGGGGCCCTTTCTGCCAGCGTGCCGGGAACCCGGCCGCGAATCGCTCAGGCCGTGCGCTCGCCGCCGGCCGGCGGCGGAACTCTCTCGCTGCGCAGTACGGACGTTCGGAGCCGAGCCAAGCCAAGGTAGGCACCTCCGCGATGGTCTAGCTCGCTCGCCACACGGGAAGTGGGAAGTCTCCAGGCTGCTTTACGGCGAACGCGACGCTCGCGCGCGCCCTCGTGACCGCCACATACAGCTCGCAGCCTCGCGTCCCCTCGAGCAGCTTGCCGTCACGCAGGAACTCGATCATCTTCCCGGTCGGCCAGACCAGTACGCGCTCAACGTCCATGCCCTTTGCGAGCCCGATGTTCACGAAGGTGAGATCCACCCCTTTGGCCGAGGAGGCATTGTGCCTCAGGCACAGCGGCTCGAACGTCTCGACATATCGGGCCGCGTGATCTTGCGCGAGCACGAACATTCCGTCGTGTCCCGTCTCCACCGTGTTTTGGGACCTCGTTGCCGGGAACCCTCGTGATGCGTCGAAAATCGAGTCCGCGAAGTCGGCGATCGCCTGGTTGCAGCGCCACGTCTGGCTTCTGTGGACGGTCGTTAGGCGCCCCGCGTTCGCCTGCTTCTCAAACCACTTGGCGATCTCAATGCCCCTGTACTGCTTGTTCTTTTGCTCGCGCGGGTTCGTCGCCAGCAGCGCCTGGCGCACATCGCCCACCATCCTCAGATCGATCGGCGAATCCAGGAGCAGATCGAGGATCTCCAGGTCATACCCGTTCAGATCCTGCACCTCGTCGATGTGGACCGCGTTGTAGATGCGCGCCAGCCGATCGATAACCGCCCCGCTGGAGGCCTCGCACACCTCGTGGGCGAGCTGGGCGAGGTGAAGACGATAAGCCTTCGCCTCGGCGTCGAGGAAGCGGACCTCACCGGTTGCGTACCGGCCCGGATCGCCGTCGAAGTTCAGCCCCGCCAGACGCCTCCCGGCGAAGCGCAGCGGCAGGTACGGCCTGACCCAGTGCGCCATCAGAAAGCTAAACCAGCCCCGCACCTCGACCCGTGCCTGGAGCGGCCCGATGGCCGCGAGGCGGCTGCCCAGAGACACCTGGTTCGTCTGCGTGTAGGTCAGCACGAGAAGTCGTCGCTCGGGCGGCGCGCCGGCACAGTCATCCACGATCGACTGTGTCTTTCGGCCGCCGGCGACCGACAGCGCCAGCTGTCTCACAACAGAAACTCGACCGCCTCCGTGATGTACGGGGGCATCTTCACGGTCCTCTCCGAGTCGTGGATGCGAAGTGCAGCCTCGGTCTTGTTCGCCGTCATCCACCGCTCTACGTCGACGCCCTCGCCTAGCTCCAGCACCTGGCGCAGGGTGTCCTCGCCGTTGGCTGTCAGCAGCTGCGGCTCCAGGGACTTCCCGAGTGACGGGTCGCCGACGAACAGCTCGCGCTTGCCGTCTGCGACCAGATCCTCCACGCTCTCACGGATCTCATCGGGCGTTTTTTCGTCGTTGTCCTGCAGCCAGATCGCATCGCGGCCGAGGGCGGCGCACAGCTCCAGGGCGCGTTTGAACGTGAGCCCGCCCATCGAAATCACGTCGATCCCGCGGTCCATCGGCAGTGCGCCCGTGGCGTCGCGATAGGCGCGCTCGAAGATGATCGCGTCCGATGGCCCCTCGACGAGCACCGCCTTCTCGGCAAGCGCGAGCCGCAGTGTGTCGTAGCCTGCGAGCTTGCGGAAATACTCGACGGTGCTCTGCTCGAGATCCGAGAGCTTCGCGGGGACGCCGTCGTGGAGCAGCAGCAGCCGATCGACGCCGAGACGGTTCAGGACGAACGAGCTGTGCGTGCAGACGAACAGCTGCTGGTCGGCCCCGGCGAGCGCCTGGATGCGTGCGATCAGACGCGACAGGCTCGTGTAGGAGAGGTGGTTCTCAGGCTCCTCGATAAGCACGAACGTGCATGCGTCGGTGGTGCGGCTCATCGCGAGCGTCATCTTGATCGCGGCCTGCTGGCCCTGACCGGACATCGCGAAGGGGATCTCCTGCACCTGAGGGACGATCCCGGTCTCCCAGGAGGCGCGGGCCGACTGGTCCATCTGCAGCCCGATCGGGTTGTGGTGAAGCTCCTTGCTGCTCTGCTCGATCCGGGTGTTGATCGCAGCGAGCGTCTCGTCAGTGATCTGCTGGCGCGAGCGGCGCTGTGCGAGTGAGATCTTGACCCGCTCGCTGGGCTCGAGGTGCTCGCTGAGCATCTCGCGAGTGTGGTGGTCAACGCCAGATGTGGAGCGGACCGTGCGCGAGTCGATGTATGAGGTCGCGAGCTCGCGCGGGCGGCGGCCGAGCCGGTTGTCAGCGAAGTCGCGCCACTCGACCTCGTAAAACTCGACGGGAAGGATCGTGGGCGGATCGCTCTCCATGTACTCCCTCAGCTCAGCCCGGTAGTCCTCGGACGCAGACACGCTAAACGCGACCCCCGGGCAGTCGTGTTGAAGCGTGTTGTGCACCCCTCGCAGGTGTTGCAGCGCGTCAATCTGATCGGAAAGGTAGACCTCGACCAGAAGGCGCGGCGGCGCAATCCCCTCCTCGCTGCCGTGCTGCTCGAAGAACTCCAGCACGGCTGGCCTATGAAACCAGAATGGGTTGAGCTCTTCGCTTGCCCAGCGACCGTTGATCTTGCCGGTGAGCGCGAGCGCGATCGCCTCCAGTAGCGTGGACTTCCCGCTCTCGTTGTTGCCGACGACGATGTTCATCCCCGCCTTCGGCTCGATGTCGAGCTTGGCGAACAGCCGGTACCCCTCGATCACGATCCGCTGGATCATCGCTTCGTATTCTCCCATCTGTCGAAGCGGCAATTGGCTGGGATCGCCAGGCCGTCCGGGTTGCCAGCCGCAATCCACGTCGCTTCGCTCTCTTGGCGGCACGAGAGGCAAGCTGCGCATTGTGCTCCTCAAGCTCGCTCCGCCCCCACGGCAGGCCGCTTCCGCTTAAGGCGATGGTGAAGCCGATGTCCGCGTTGGCCCAGCGCTCTCGCAGGGCAATACAGAAGTCCTGCCCTGGGCGGTCGGCGCGCTCCCAGCTCGTCGTGGGTGTCGCGTAAAGTTGCCGTGGGGATGGGTGAGCGCCAGCGGCAATGACTGTGGTCTCTGTAGGTGTCGGGTTCTGGGGACCTGGTCGGGCGTCGGTGCGGCCCGGGTGGCGTTTCAGGCGGTCTGGGCGGCCATGTGGTGCTTGTGGAGCTTGAGCAGGTTGTGTGTCGCGGTGATTAGCCGCCATTCCGAGCGTGCGGCGGATCTGCCTCGCCGTTGGAACTGGTTGATGCGCCGGTTGTGCTTGGTTTGAGCGAAAACGGGCTCGACCATCGCCTTGCGTTTTCGGTAAAGCCCGCCGCCGTGGTCACCGGCGAGCACAGTGCGCATAAAGGCGTAGCGGCCACCATCCCAGCCGCGGCGCGGTGTGTCGCGCTTGCCGGCATCGGGCGGGATCAAGACCTGGGTGCCCATGTTCACGACGCGGTCCATCTGCTGCTCATGCCAGTAGCCGCTGTCCGCGAGGGCGACCCCAGGCGCCTCGCTCACACCGATCTGCACTAGCTCGCGCCGGGTGGCCTTGACCATCGGCTCGAGCTGCCCGAAGTCTGGTGAGGTGAGCGTGACCTCAGCCGCCAAGACGATCTGATGCTCATTCACGGCGGCCTGCACGTTGTAACCCTGGGTGTAGCTGCGCGGCGTCTTGACGTTGCGTGAATCGAGATCGGTCACGTTGATCTTCCCCGGTGGCACCTCCGGCGCGACGTAGGGGTTCGGGCGCGCTCCGAACCGCCGGCCGTCCTTGGTCACGGCAGTCGCACGGTGATGCTCGTAGGCCTCGTTGGCCTCGCGCTCAACGCGCAGATTCTCCTGTAGGCGACGCTCGCACTCAAGCAGGCGCTCCGAGCGCGAGCGCGGGATCGGATCGGCCGCCAGTCGGCGATGCTCATCCAGCTGGTGGCGCGCCTCGCGCACCCACCCCTGACGCCCGTGCATCCGGGCGACGATCACCTCGGGATCAAGCACGAGCTTCACACTCCGCGATTGCGTGTCAGGCACCTTCACCTTCGTGTTGTCTCTGCCTGCACGCTCCCGCGCGAGCTTCTCCTTGGCTTCGCGCAGCGCAGCGCGTCGGCCCTCGTGGGTTCTCAGGTGCTCAGGCAGCTCATCGCCGCGCTCCTGCCCATAGAGCTCATCCTCGCAAGCGTCGACCTCGCCCGCCTCCTTCAGGATCTCGCGGGCGAGCTGCTCGTAGTCGAGGTTTGAGTGATGCGAGGCGTTTGCATGAACCTTCGTGCCGTCGATCGCGATCAGCCCCACCTTCACGAGCCCCGACTCCCGACAGAGCCCCAGCACCTCGCTGAACAGGCCCGCCAAGGCTTCCTCGTGGCGCACGCGAAACCGCGCGATCGTCGCGTGATCGGGTGTCTGCTGAGCAGCTATCACCCGGTAGGCGACGTCCTCCACGCAGCGACGCTCGATCCCCCTTGAGGATCGCTCACCCCGCGCATAGGCATACAAAAGCAGTGCCACCATCATCGAAGGCTCGAACGCTGCGCGGCCCCACCCATCCTGGCGGTAGGAGCCATAGAACACCGCGAGATCCATCTCAGCAACCGACGCCAACACGAACCACGCCAAATGACCCTCCGGTAGCCAATCCCGCGGGTCCGGCGGCATCAAAAACACCTGCTCACGATCACACTCAAGAAAGTTCTGGGGCATACCCAGAATGGTCTAAAACCGCTCGGACAGACCGGGGGTTTGCGCGACACCCACCGTCCCATGCGGGCGTGTGCGGAAGGCCGATCGAGACGCCTGCCTTGCTCACGCGAAGGGGCAGCGGGTCAAGTCGTGGTGTTGAGTATGTCCCGCAGGGCCAGCTCGCCGGCGACGATCTGCTGTTTCGTTGCACGGCCAGCGCCGTCCACGCCTGGGAACGCGGTGTCCTCGGTGATGCCCATGCGACGCAGGCTGTGCAGGGCTTGTTCACGCCAGGCGCGCGGGAGCTTGACACGCTTGATGAGTTGGTGGGGCTCCGAGAGCGGCGTGACCGCAGCGCGCCTCGCGAGGTCGGCTGCGAATCTGTCTGCTTTCGCTTGCGGCGACCATCTAGCCTTGTCGCGTAGCGCGTCAATCGGGAAGTCGATCGCCGTGGCCACGAGGAACGCTGCTTGTTGGGCTGCCATCCGTGCGTCGACGTTGAACGGGAGCATTGGCAGCGGCCATCGGCCGCCGCTGCGAATCGCTTCGCGCAGTGTTTCGTTCTCTTTTTTTTCCGCTTGGGTCGTGATCGGCGACGGGACGATCGCCTGCTGCTCGCCCGTGTCCGGATCTTCGTAGACCTCCTCAAAGACGCCGAGGTGGTCCCAGGGCAGCCCGATTGCACCGGGCGTGACCGCTCGGCGGCAGAAGTACGCCTGAACGGCCCAGAGAGCGGCATCCTTCCCGGTGTCCTCTCTGTACGCGAAATATGCGGCGACGAAAGGCGAGAGCGTCCAGTCCTGGAGTCGCGTGGGCGCGCCGTAGTGCTGCATCAGCGCGAGCCAGCCTAGTAGGTCGTTTTCCTCCGGTGTTGCGGGGAGGTAGAGCCTGGCGCGGTCCTTGAAGAATCCGATGCTGGAGTTCTCCACGTGCGCTCGGTGCGAGGGGTCCACGACGTTGGCGCCGGCGAAGGCGCGCTGAAGGGTCGTTCCGAGGCCCCAGTCAAAATCGGCCTGGCCCCGAAACACCCAACCGGCAGCGTCGTCAAGTGCGAACTCGCCAACGAACTCCGACCAGCTGCCGAGCGTCACCTCTACTTCGCCGGATGTCATGATGCCCGCGTCGAAGCGGCTCTCACGCCTCTCGCTGCCGGCTGTTGGCGAGTCCGACACGGAACTAAGCCGCCTGCGTGCTTGTGGGCGGGACGTCGGCGTACCGGCCATCGTATACGCCGAGATCCTTCGCAGCGAATAGCGCGTTCATCCGCCGGGTGCACGCCTCCTGCGTACGCCCGATGACCTGGCCGACGATGTTGCGGCGCCTGTCCAGGACGAGGAGCATCCACGAGGACACCTCCCCGTCCCACTCCCACAGCGATCTGTAGCGCTCGTGTTTGCCTGCCGTGCGCAGCTTCAGCGCCACGTAGTACGGCGAGTTCTCCAGTGGCTGGGCCGGGTCCGGCCCGGGGATTCCCATGCGCCGCTTTGACAGCGGCTCGCACGAGTACCAACCCTGCGTTCCAGCAGAACCGTTGCTCATTTCTATGACCTCGCTTTCGGGCCGCGTCGTATGCGCAGCCAGCGGTGGATGTAGCGTCGCATTTTACACGAGCCGCCGGGTTTCGCGCGTGTTCAGGAGCCGCCCTCATGCCGGGGCTAGGATGCGTCGGGGCGAAAGCAACCCGAGGGGTCTGAACCTAGCTCGCGCGGCGCGCCATCGCGGTCAAATGAGGCTCCAGCCAGGTTTCGAGTCGGCGGAGTCGGGCCGCCGGCGCCATCTGGATGCCGCCGAGCGGGGGTGGTTCGTCAGGAAACCCGGCGTCTGCCCCCCAACGACGTGCGGCGTCGGTGAACTGGTGCGCCATGTGGTCGGCGGTGGGACGGGCGCCGTAGCGTTCGATTTCGCGTCTTTCCATTTGGACCTTGCGCAGGAGTTCGTCGCCGCGAGCGACGAGATCCCGCCCGGAAGAAGGCGTAGCCTCGCCGCCTCGGAGCGCACGCAGCTTGTCTACGAGCCACGTGTGCTGCCGCTCGTAATACGCCTCCTCTTGTCCCGGCCGGTAGCCCGGAACGCCGTCGCCACGGTAGTAGCCGTCAACCTGGTCGGGCGCGACCCTCGTCAGTAGCTCGTGGGTGTTCCGCACGTCCCATTGGGCGAGGGCCGCGAAGAACCACTTGTCTCCGCGCGCTGAGCGCTGGCGCACCAGTCCCGCGTGCTCGCCGATCCGGTCTTCCAGCCAAGGCTCCAGCTGGATGGGCTCCTCGCCAGCCTTCGGACGCTCGTTGATCTGATCCCATCGGATCGGCTCGTACTCCACGGCCAGCCCCTGCTGCTTGCCGTCCCCTTGGGCTCGCTCGCGTGGCGTCGCGGGTGGCGGAAGGGGCTGCTCCTCGGGGGCCGCGTGACCCAGGAGGCGGCGTAGCCGACGCTGCCGCTTCAGGCTGCGGAACTGACGACGCACGAGGCTGTTCATCTCGTCGTTTCCAGAGCGCCGGGAGCGGCGGTCTGCGCGCAGGTTCAGCCCCTCCGCTACCACCCAGATCAGGGCCGACACACCGAGGATCGAGTACAAGAGGGGCAGGACCGCGGCACCCGACGGCTTCGTGCCCTTGATCGTCCAGAAGACGATCAGGGTGGCCGCGGTGAGGACAAATGCCGTCGCAGCTAGGCGTTGCAAGTAGCGCACCCCAAAAGGGTACGCCGCCCCGGAGACGCCACGTGGATCGAACTCAGGGGGTCAGGCCAACTCCGCCGGGGCGCGTGGTATGCCATGTGGTCCCGCAAACCGTAAACGGAAGGAGTCGCCTCGTGGTGGCGACAGCCGAAGCATTCACAGTTGCCCGCGACATCTTCGCTGCGATCGGCGCCCTCGCGACCGCCGGTGGGCTTGGATGGCGTATTTATACGTGGCGTCACGGACGGACCCCTCACGTGCAGGTCAAGATCTCCAACGGGTTCCCGACCTACGGCCCGAACAACGAACGGCTTGGCGAGTGGTGCCTGCTGGTCACGGCGATCAACCGCGGCGAGCACCCCGTGCACGTCACGTCCGCCGGGTTCCTCATGCCGAACGGCAAGGACACCCTCGTCATCATGCACCCGCCCTATCCGGGCGCGCTACCCGCGACGATCGCGCCGCGCGACTCCGCGCAGACCTGGGTTGAGCGCGCCGCCGCTGAAGACCGAGGGCTCAACACGACCGAGCGCCCGCTCGTGGGATGGGTGAACCTGTCCACGGGCGAGCGGTTCGAGTCGAAGCCGACCGTGCTCGTCGCGGCGGACAAGCCGAAGGTGCGCGCCGCGTAGGGTCCGCGGGTCTAGCCAGCTTGCAGAGCCGGGCGCAACGGCGCCGGCTGCGTGGTTACGTGGGTGAGCTGCCAGCCGGCGTTCGTGAGCTGCACGCGGTAGAGGATCTCGACCTTCTTCATGTTCGCGCCGACGAAGAGGCCGACGACCCAGCCGAGCGCGGCACCGATCACGGCGATTTCGCCGTTCTCCGTCGTGGAGCCCGCGCCGAGTCCGCCGACACCGAACCCCACCGCCATTTCGATCGCGCGGTCCGCGACGCGCGTGATCACGCCTTCGGCGAACGTGTAGCCGAGTTCCTGCGCCGCGAGCAGCAGCTCGTTCAGCGCTTCCACGTGCGAGTCGCGGTCGCGTTCAAGCCCAATGGTCACGAGGTGCGACCCCGACGGGTGCGGGGCGAACTCGTGGATCACCGCGTCGCCCGTCAAGCGCGCAGCCAGCGCCTCCGGTGTCAGCGCGGCGGGGTGCCACAGCAACGGCTCCAACTTGACCCTGTAGAAGTGGATGTGCACCAGACCGTTATACCGCAGGCTGCGGCCCCGGTTACGGCCATGCGCGTGACTCTCCGTGGCAGGGGCGCGTGCGTGGCGAATGCGTGTGCGTGGCGCGGGGTGAACTGCTCTGAGTTCTTTGGAGGCCGTGCCAGATCACCGTTGATCCTGACCAGCGAGACCCTCCTGCTCACGACGGTCCCACGCTTGCGTCTCGGACGGCGTGCGCTGCCCTCGCTACCAGGCGTGTTGGACCGACAAATGGGGGCGTGGCCGCGGAGGCTGGTAAGTCCGCCGCGAATGCCTCTTACCCCGCCGCGAATGAGAGAGGGTCGGGCCGGTGAATCGGCTTGGGCAAGCGAGAAACGGGATACGCGGCGGGGTAGCGCGCGGTGGGCGGGTACTCGGCCGCGAATGGGGGCATAGCGCGGGACTCCCCGGGCAGGAAAAGCCAGTAGCGGCGGGGCATTGGGGCCGATTCGCGGCGGAGTACGGCACGGTGACGGAATATGGGTCGGGACCGGGGAGGTTCCTGCCTGGGTTTGGCCGTCCAGTCCTTCGGTGTGCCGGCGTGTGGTCTTGCGGGTCCTCTCTCCGTCGGTCGGTTCTCCCCGGTGGGCCTGCGGGTGGTCCTCCCGTCAGGTGGTGTCCCGTGTGGACCCGTCTGGCTGGTGGTGTGGGGGGTACCCCTGTGATGGCCCACACCTGCCTGGTACCTTGCGTCCTCTTCTTTCACGGTCTCGACCAACTGTCCTGGCCTTCCCCGCGTGACGGGGCTCTGTCTCGCCTGCTGTCGATAGCTGCTTCCCCTGAGCCACTCGTGCCGGGACTGGCCTTCTCGCTCTCCCGCTCCAGCGGCTTGAGCCCCATGCACACCCGGCGCCACCGTTGCTGCCCGTCGAACGCTCACGGCCGCGCAGACCCTGCAGCCCCTCGTGCAGTGATCTCCACAGGGATCGACGTGACCCAGGCTGCCGTGCCAAGCCTGTCCGCTCCCCGTGCCTCGGCGTCGGTGGCCCATCGACACCACACGGAGGACCGGCCGTCCAGGCCCCTCGTGCAGTGACCTGCCATGAGTTGCGCCAGCCACCAGCACCTCCTCTCGCCTGGCCACGGCTCCCGGACGGGCAGCCCCACCGGCGGCTACACCCACACCCGATCACTGAAAGGAACCCCCATGCTCGACCTGATCCCGGCCGGCCAGCCCGGCGACCCGTCAGACGTCGTGGTCACGGTCACGACCCGCCGCTACGACCAGCCGGACGGAGAAGTGATCTGGCAGCGCGAGTCGATCGCGGCCGGCCCGTTCGACACGGCCGTACTCGACGCGCTCGCAGCGCGGCTTCACCAGTGGGCGCTTGGCCAGGTAGCGGGCAAGGTGCTCGCCCGCCGGCCCGCCGTTGGTGAGCCGATCGACTACCTCGGCCGGTTCAGTGACGTGCGGGAGCTTCTTATCGCCGTGAGGCCTGCCAGCCATGACCCAGCCTCACCGTCGCCCAAGACGCGACTGCTGAAGGGGCTGTTCCTCGACTACTCCCACCCCCAGCCCACCGGCGTCTGACCCCGGGGGGCCAGGTTCCACGGCCAGTCTTCCATCCGCCAGCCGCCGCGCGCGGCTCCCATAGCAGCACTCGACTTCCGTCGGTTCGCCTTCACCGGCGGCCGGCGCGTAGGCCCCTGCCTGCAGTCCGGCAGTGGCGTCCATCCAACACCACAAACGAAAGGCAACCCATGACCACCGGATGCACAGCAACCGTAGAGATCGAGACGATGGACTGCACCGGCCAGCCCGTCCCCGTTTTCCACGCAGCGCTCCGCAGCTTCCAGGACGTTTTTAGCGCGGTCGGCAGATTCACTCCGGCTCCCGTGAACCCAGCGACTCGTTCTCGGATCGTCAATGCGGGCGCCGGCCGCTTCCAGATCGGCCAGTTCACGATCATGGTCGCCGTCCTCGTGTAGGCGAGCACCCCGGCCGTAACCCCGCAGCCGCGGGGCGCAGAGCAGCAGCCCCTGAGCCCCCAGCCGGGGGCTCTTTCCATTTAACGACCCAGGAGGAACCACACGCTATGAGCCCCGCCAGCGAGGAACTGCGCCAGCTCGCCGCCGAAGTCCGAGAGGACTGCAGGCGCCGACTACAAGACGCGACGGAGCGCGAGAACGCCGAACGCCGCGCACAGCAGGCCGCGGCCGGCAGCAGCCTGCTCGATGACCGCGGGCTGATGCTCTAGCCCGCCCCGCCCCGGACGGCAGCAGCAATGCGCTGCGCCCGCGAAGTGGGCGCAGCCCGCCGCCGGACACACGGCCGACCACGGCCGCGACACCCCCATGCCCGCCGTGCGAAACGCGGCGGGGGAAAGGACACACCCTGATGCGCAAGTTCACACGCATCCTCATCGCCCTGGCTGTGCTTAGCGCCGCCGTACAGCAGGACTTCGGCGCGCTGAGCCGGCTGATCGAGTTCCCGCTCGCGCTCGCGTTGTACGTGTTCGCGGTGGCGGTTGTGCTCGCGGTGATGCTCTCGCCGTTCGCATTCGCGCTCGCCGCGTGGCTTCTGTGGCGCCGCCACCGCGACGGCCGGTTCCCCGGCTGGGCGACCAGCGTCGCGCAGCGCGCTCGGCGGCTCATGGCCGATCACATCGCGCACTCACGCGCGGTCGCGATCGCCCGGTGGGTCGCGCGGCGGCTACCGCGGCGTCGTCCGCGGGAAAGCGCCGGGCCGTCAATGCGCCCCGGGCCGGTGTGCCCGGACTGCCCTCCGAGCCCAGCCCCGGCGGGCGAGTCCCAGACGGCTGAGCGGCCGTCCGCCACACCCGTCTAGCGCACCCACGCACGGCAAAGGCCGCCCGACGCCGCTTGAGCGGTCGGGCGGCCCGCGCCAGCGACAGCAATTCGTCAGGGGGCACGAGGCCCCGCGCCCCGACAAATAACTGACAAGGCCCCATTGGAGGAACAGATGGCCCCACCGACAGCAACCCCAACCCAGGACCCACCCGCCGTCTCGCTCGCCGAGCAGGACCAGGAACTCCTCGAGCGTCTGGAGAGCCTGCAGGTCCGCCTAGAACCCGTCGTCCTCGGCGCCGTCATGGCGCTCCACGACAGGGGCGAGACCGCAGAGCAGATCGCCGCCGTGGTGCGGCTGCACCCGGTCGTCGTGCGACTGGAAGTTCGCCGGGAGCTTGAGCGTCGCATGGAGGTCCCCGCGCTCACCGCCGCAGAATGGAACGGCCTCGCCGATGGCACGCACGTCCCGAGCAAGCAGCTGCGGGAGATGATCGACGAAGCCGTCCGCTTCCGCGAGGGCTCAAGCCGGACGTCGGTCATGCACGACGCCGGCATCAAAGACAGCTGCTACGGCCACCGGCTGCTCGGCTACAAGCCCTGGCCCGGCCAGACCCGCAAGCGGGAGACGATTGCCTGCGGGTACGCCGCCGGGATCGCCAATGCGCTCGGCCGGGCACCAGTGGAGGTCCAGGGACTATGACCGCCACCGCAAACCCCCACGCCGCGGCGGCCAGCCAGCCGGACGCTGGTCTCGTCGTCTCCTACCAGACGCGCGAGGGCCGTGAGCGCCTCGTGCTCGTCGGCGTCGATCAGAACGGCGTGTGGGTCGTCTACGACGTGCCCCACCACGGCCGCAGAGCCAAACGCGGCCTGCTCGTGGAGCGCCTCCTCGGCGACCAGGAAAAGGCCAGGCAGGCCCGAGGGCTCGCCGTCGAGTACGCCGCCTGCCAGACCGCGTTCGCGCAGGGACGCCGCGAGGAGCACCCCAACCCCAGCCCGCTGACGAGGCCGATCCGCGTCCCGCTGTGGCTGATCCACCGCCACAACCGCACCGCCCAGGAAGCGGTCGCGGGTGAGCGCGACCTCACGGCCGAGGCCGCCTGGTTCGAGCGGGTCTCGCAGCTCGCCGAGCAGCAGCGCACCCATCCAAGCCGCGAGCCGCAAGCGGTCGCGGCATGACCCACAGGGAGTGAGCAATGACACCAGCCGCCACAGCCAATCGCCCGAAGGTCACGCGCGAGCCCGACCTGAACGAGATGATGCTGCCGATCACCGTCCGTCGCGCCGACGGACGCGAAGTACACACCCAGCGCTCCGCCGAGCGGCACCGCGCGATCCACCTCGGGCTGCTGCACGCCCACACCAACGGGTACGTCGAGCTTGCGGCCGGGAAACGCTCGGGGTCCGGGAAGCTGCGGATCTACACCCGCCAGAAGCCCGACCACTTCCTGCCCGGCGGTGGTAGCGGCGACCCACGCTGGCGGGAGCCGCTGCTCGCGCTCGCAGCCGCCCACCACGAACAGGGCGAGGAGGTGTTCGTCGGGATGGCACCCCGGATCGCCAAGCGCGCCGGCAAGGAGGAGGTCCACTGGACACGGTGCCTGTGGATGGACATCGATCTCCCCGGCCACCAGGACCAGGTCGACGCGCTGCTCGCAAGGTTCCCCGCGCACCTGGAAGTCGAGTCCGCCGGCGGCGCCTGCGAGGCCCCCGAGCACCGCCACCGCCATCTCGTGTGGCTGCTGGCGGAGGCCGTACCAGCGCGTACCGTCACCGACCGGCACGGACACGAGTACGTCAATGCGCGCGAGGTCCGCCAGCCCCAAGGCCCCAAAGGGCACCTCAAACTCGTCGGTTACCGCGCCCTTCAGACCGGCCGCGTCATCACCAACGCGTCGATGATCGAGTGGATCGAGCGGTGGAACATGCGGCTCATCCACCACCTCGGGTACACCACCCGAGACGGGGAGCGGGTCACGATCGCCGACAAGCTCTGCCAGGAGCGCGCGAGGGTACTGCGCCTCGCGGGCACCCGCAACGGCAAGACCGGCCGCTACGCGCGGATCGTGCGACTCGACCTGCGCCTTCCGCCGTACTCCGCGGAGGCCCTCGTCGGTGGCCTGCCCGACGCGCCACGCAGCCAGCCCGTCCGCAAACGGGACATGCGAAGCCGCAAATACGACGCCTACCGGCTGATCCCCACGAGCATGTACTTCCCGCTACTCGCCGGGATCGACGTGCCGCACCCGGGCAAGATCCGCTGCCCCTCCCCGACGCACGAGGACAAGGAAGCGTCCTGCAGCGTCAGCGAGTACGTCTGGTTCTGCCACGCCTGCCAGGCCAGCGGAACGATCTATGACCTCGCGTCCCTGATGAAGGGAGGCCCAACCCGTGACGCGCTCGTCGCGTCCAAAGAGTGGTTCCGCATCGCCAGCGAGCACGTCCGCGAGACGTGCACGCCGGCGCTCCACGGCGCCGACGGCGGTCGCTAGCCGCTCACAGCACCCGGCCTGGCGAGGCGAGACCCGCCGACCCGGCCGACCCCACAGACCCACCAACAGGAAAGGAACACCATGAGCAACCACGACCACAGCGACCTCGACGAGCCCGTCCTGCAGGAGGAGTACCACTGCACCGACCACGAGCTCGAGCGGGCGGGGTTCACGATCCGTCACCTCGATGAGATGGGGGAACCCGACCCCGAGTTCATCACCGACCCGCGGGAGTGGCTGGAGTACCTGGAGCGCCGACACGACTCCACCGGCCTCCCCGAGGACGAGCGGTTCGGGGCGATGCTGGAGTTCGTTGAGCTATATGGCCTGGACCCGTGCTTCACCGCCGCGGCGGGGCACCCATGCAGAGCGCTCTGAACATCGACACGCACCAGGCCAGCGGGCATCCCACGATGCTCGTGCAGCTGGACGGGCCCACGCTGCGCAACCCCGACGGGACCGTCCTGGCCGAACTCCACCAGGGATGCTGGCTAACCCCTGACGGGCTGCCCTGCACCGCCCTGGAGGTGCCCGCCGTCAAAGCGCGCCCGCGGATACCGGCCGCCGCACAAGAAGCGGCCCGCCACGAGCGTGACGAGGCGTGGATGTCCTGCGCCCTCGCGGCGATTCGGCAGCTCGCGCAGCAGCAGGCGACGCTCACCAGCGACGATGTGTGGGCAGCCATCCCCATGCCGCCCCGGCAAAGCCGGATGATCGGCAACGCTCTCGCCCGCGCCCAACGCGCAGGCGTCATCGAAAAGACGGAGGAGCATCGCCCCTCCGTCCGCCGGGAGAACCATTCGCGTCCCGTGCGCGTCTGGCGCTCCCGCCTCTGCGGCCAGCTCACCCGCTGAGCCGCCCATCCAACGGGTCTCCACGGAGCCCGCCACATACACCGCCGCCACCCGGCCGGTGGACCCGTCACGCACGCCGCACGGCAACCCGGCCGTGCGGCGTACCCAAGCCCACGCGAAAGGAACACACATGTCCACAGCCACCAGCACCCTCGCCCGCCGCCGAGGACGACCGGGCGAGCACCTCCGCTTCGCACACCAGGCCGCCCAGGCACGCCGCGGCCGTGCCCAGGCACGTGAACGAAACCGGGAGCGGATCATCGCGCTGCTTGACCGCGGCTGCGGGATCACCCAGATCCTCTCCGAGATCGCCCGTCCCGGCGACCGCCTCACCGTTCAGGTCGCCCGCGCCCTGCAGGTCCGCCGGATACTCGACGCGGTCGCCCAGGCTGACGGGGCGCCCTGCGGAGTGACGATCGCTCCGAGGGACATGCAACGCACCATCGCGTTCCTCGAGGGGCGAATCATCGACCTGCAGAACGCCGTGGCCGCACAGCGACACCGGCGCGGAAGCCGCCTGCGCAGATACCACGCCGCCGCTCACCACAGGCCCTGCGGCTAACAGCCACGACCCCGGCACTGAGGGCGCCCCGCCCCAGGCCGGGCGCCCTCGGTGCCCCCCGGGAGGAGACCGATCATGGCAGCAGTTATCGCTCTCGTGGACGGGCCGCTGTCCGACCACGAGGCGCTCGTGATGTACGCCACGGCCGTCGCCGGCGCAGAGCACACCAGCCTCGCCAGGCTCACCGGCCTCACCGGCCTCACCGACACCGACGTACAGGCCGCCGTCGCGCAGCTCACCCGCCGCGGCCTGCTCAGCCACCCGGCAGGGGTGGCCAAGCGCCCCGCCGCACCGCCGTCGCAGCCCCCGGCTGCGTAGCCGGCACAACCCTCAGAGAAAGGAAGGCAAGTTGCCCAAAGCAAAGCCCGTATACATGCTCACCCCAGTCGGCCTGCTCGACGGGACCGACCCACGGATCACCCGCCACACCGGCCAGCTCGTGCAGAAGGTTCAGCCCGCCGGCACACCCCGCAACGGTCTGATGGCGATGTGCTTCGTCCAGCACGCGGACACCGGCCAGTTCATCGGCCAGGTCTGTGAATCCTCGCTCACCCCCACAGGCGAGAGGCAGATACCGCGCGACCTCGCTCGCGAGGCACGGGACCGCCGCAGCGCATCTCGCCGCAGCACCGTCCACGCCAGGGCGAAAGGAAGGCCATGACCCACAGCCCTCCGCTGAGAGCCGTTGCGGCCGCGGCGAGCATCCCCGAGCTGCCCGCCAGGATCGTGCCACGCCGCCGCCATCTCACGATCGTTGGTCCGGCCGGGTCGGCTCCCGCGTTGCCGGCGATCCTGCTTGGCGGCGACGCCGGCGCCCAGGACAGGTTGCCGGGCGAGTGCTGGCCGGCGCTCGCCGTCACCCAGTTCCAGCAGCCCGGCCGGCCGGTCATCGCCTGGTGGGAGATCGACGAGGACGAAGCCGTCAAGTTCCTCATCGACTGGCAGCACAAGCTTCACATCAACGGCGAGCCCTACACGCGACCGTTCGGCACGATGTTCTTTCGCATGGACGTGCTCGGCAGGCCCGCCGCGATCGTGTCGCTGGCGTCCAGCCCGAACGAGTGGGTCAGCAAGAAGCACGGCCTGGGCCGCTACGACTGCGTGGATCTCTCACGCATCTGCCGCAGCCCCGACCGCCGCGACGAGTTCTGCCTGCGCGCCGTACTGCGCCTCGCACGCGAGTACCTCGTGCCTCTGTACCCGATGCGCTACCCGCGCAAGTGGTCCGTAGTGAAGGCGGCGTGCGCGAACAGCCTGCCTGGCACACCGTCCTCCAAGCTAGAAGTGAAAGCGGGCATGTACCGCTTCGACGGCTGGAAACGACTGCGCCTCGCCCGCGCCAAAAGCAGCGGCGCCAAGCGCGGCAAGCCATCCAAGGCCGCCGAGATCGACGACGGCCTCCTCGGGCTGTGGGTCTACCGCTACCCGGACCCCGAACTGCACAGCAAACCGCGACTGCGACTCGCCGCCTAGCACCAGCCCGGAAGCTCGAACTGAGAACCATGCGCGCGCCGCGCGCATGGCGAGAAGAGCGGTTCGGCTAGCAGCACACCTGCTGAGCGCCGCTCAGGGCGCAGAACCGCACCAGCACGGCCGCCGCATCAGGCGGCCCAAGTGACAAATCGTGCCGTGCCCACGGGCCGGCACCAGCCAGAAAGGAAACAGCGACGTGAGCACACTCACAACAACGAGCCCTGCCGCAACCGCGGAGGGCGAGAACCCAGCGACGCTATCGGAGCCGGTGAAGACGGAGGGACGACACCGAAGCATCAAATACGAATGGGACATCGGCGACGCCGGCGAAGGAAGGCGGCGGATGGCTGTGCTCAGCATCAGCCACAACACAGCCGGAATGAGCATATTCTCCGGCGGCTCGCATCCCAATCACTTCTCAGCGACGCTACTCAACGAAGACGTTGACGGTCGCAGCCGCCTGACGCGGATGTTCTCCGGTCACAGCATCGACCAGGAACCGATCGGCCGCTTTTCACAGAAACGCCTCGAAGCGTTCGCCGAGCGGGCGCTACAGAAGCTCCGCGAGTTGCACGCCGCGCAGGACCCAGCGGTGCTCGCGTACTTCCAGCACGAGGACGAGCAGGCAAGCGCGGCCTGACCGCGCGGCACGGCAGCGAGCGGGCCGGGGCGAGAGCCCAGGCCCGCCGCCGTCGGACCGGCCGTCGTCCCCGACGGGAGTCACCACACACCATGCCGGTGCGACTACCGGCATCCAGAAGAAAGGATCACGGTGAAACCAGTCACACGACAACCCGCCGCATCCAACTCGACCGCGGACGGCATACCCCGGCTCGCCGGCCTGATCGTGCCCACCGACCGCCAGGACAGGGTGGGCTACCACGACGAGGACACCGAGCAGCTGTGCGGGACCGGCGAGCATCGCGGCATCCCCGACGCATACGGCCAGCTCGGTGTCACGGCGCTCTACGTGGACCGCGACGGTGAGGACACGAGCGCCGAGCCGCGCAAGCTGATCCACCTGGAGACGTTCACGTGCGAGATCGAGCTGACGCTCGAGGGTGCCGAAAGGCTCGCATCGCGTCTGCGCAGCGCTGTGTACGACGTGCGCCGCGAAGAAGAGGAGCGGGCGTTCAGGAACGCGCTCGCCAGTGGTGAGCGTCCTCTGGAGTCGGTGCGTGACCAGCTCGGCGAGCGGGCGTTCAACTGCCTGGCCCGCGAGGGTGTGCTGACGATCGAGCGGGCGGCCGCAATGACCGACGCCGAGCTGTTGGCCGTCGTACACCTCGGCTTCGGCACGTTGGAGCGCATCCGCGCCGTCGTTGGGCGCAGTTGCAGACCAGGACAGCCGGGGGGAGATACGTGAACGGCCTCCCTTCAGTCCTTCGCGGTCGCCAAGCGTCACCCCCGCTGTTCGCAACGACACGCTCGTTCTGTTGGGACACCGGGACGGCCCGGTCCTGGCGGACAACCCTCACAGTGCGATTTCAACCGGCGGGTCTGGATATCGACGCCGGCCGCTATCTCCCGAACCGATACCAGGCTTCACTCAGCAACTCCAGGCTGCCGAGAACAACCGACCACAGCGCCGCCGAAATGATGCCGTTCGACCTCACGGTCGCCCGCGCAGCTATCTCAACACCCACGCCCCAGGCGCTCAACCGCTTCGCCAATGCGGCGCTGAAGTGCCTGCGGCGCCGGTACCTCGCCGGCGACCCAAGCGTCTGCGGCTACTTCGCCGGACCAGTCCTCGCCAGCCACCTGCGCTGAGCGAACCCCGGCCAACGCCGCTACCTCCACAGCGCCTCTGCGCGCCGTGGCATCACGACAACCGCACGCCAAGCGCGCGCAGGAAGGAACCCACTCGAATGAGCGACCAATTGACCCTGCCCACAGGCGACCTTGCCGCCGAAATCATCGCGGCGATAGGCAGCCAGCCGGGCATCACAGTCCCCGGAATCGCCATGACGATCGGCGCATCCGTATCTGAGGTGTATCGGGCGATGCCCGGAATCACCGAGGCGATCGTCAAGGTAGACCGCCAGTTCTACCCACCCGGCGGCGATCCGACCCCGACCCCGGTACCGGCGCCGTCACCGGCGGTAGAGCCGCCTGCCGAGCCAGCCCAGCCGGCCACGGTGGACCCGTCGGCGACCATCGTCATCAGTCACACCAACGACGAGGGCACCCTCGTCCAGGGCACCCAGCGCGGCGACGGCTCCCGAGACGCGCTGCGCGCCGCACGGTTGAAGTGGTCGCGCAACCTCGGCGCCTGGTACATGCCCAACAGTCGCGGAAGGGCGGCGAAGCGAGCGCGAATCGAATACCTACAAACCCAGCTCGAACAGGCCGGCTTCACCGTGAAGGCCGAGATCGAACAGTACGACGCCGCCCAAGCGTTCGAGACGTTGCAGACCCACGGCGAAGAACGGGCCGCCATGCACGCCGGGCGATCCGCCCGCGAGCAGACCCAATCCGACGCGAGATACCAAGCCTCAAGCGATGCGGTGCGCGGAATCGAGCCCGGTCAGCCCATCCTTGCCGGCCACCACTCCCAGCCGCGACACGAACGCGACCTCGCCCGCAGTCACAGTCACATGGGCGCCTCTGTAGCCCACTCCCAAAAAGCCGAGCGGGCAGCGGGACGCGCTGGGGAAGTTCAACGGCAGACACAGCGGCGGTCAAACCCGGTGGTCATGGGTCGCCGAGCCGAACGGCTCGAAGCCGAGCAGCGCGCCCTCGAACGCACCCTCAGAGGTGCAGCGGAGCAGCCTCGGCGCCGCGCCGAACTGCAGGACGTAAAGGCCGAGATCGCATTCCTGCATGAGCAGATGGCCGCCAGCACAGTGAAGCAGTACACGAGAGTGGACCTCCAGCCCGGCGACCTCGTAAAGATCCGCGGATCGTGGAGAGAGGTCACCAAAGCGAACCCAAGACCGTTGCCGTGAAGACCGGCTACTCGTGGACTGACAAGTTCCCGTACTACGAAATCACCGCTCACGAGCGACCCGCCCCCGGAGCGTCGCGGGCGGCCTAACCGCGCCGTGCCGGCGCCCAGGGGTCGCCCCCGCCTCTGGGCGCAAGCCACCAATGCCAGCACCCGACCAGCAAGGGAGATTTCACCATGCCACAAACCAAGAGCCGCACAGCCGACCGGATGGCGATCGTTATCCGTGTGGAGCAGGTCGAGCAGTTCATCGAGCAGATGGTCCTCGACCGGCCAAACATCCGCCACAAGGAAGTCTTCTGCACCGCATCCCCAGCCGACACGTCAACCCCCGAGCGTGCCGCGTTCGCCAGCGTGGCCACCGCATACATCCTCGACGACCAGGACGGCACCCGCGTCGTCGAACTGCGCTACCCGTGCGGGCGACTCGCGCAAACCCAACAAAAGGAAGCCACCGCCGCCTACGTCCTCAGCGTTCAAGCGGCAGCGTGCATCAAGGCCGCCGTGCTCGACAGTGGCCTGCGGTGGCGGGTCGGGCGCCCTTCGCTCATTCCGCCAGATGGCTGCACCTTGCGCCGGTACACGGTCAGAACAGCCAACGGCGAGCGAAACCGGCAGGCAGAAAGCCCCGACCATGCCCGCGAACAGCACCTCGACGCCTTCGCCGACGAACCCGGCGAGGAGATCCTGGCCATCATCTACGGCGATCCCATTGAGCCGCAGCCATGAGCGTCTACTACGCCCCGCGGGACACAACGCTCGAGAGAAAATGTGTGAACCCGGACTGTCCCGAACACAACGTCGTGAAGGAACTCGCCGCCTTTCAGGAACTCGGAGCGGCGTTTCTCTACAACGACGATGACGTGTACTGCCGCGAGTGCGGCGAGGAAATGGTCAACGTTCCCTGACCCGCGCTTGTGACTCGCAAGCCCCATCACGACAAGTAGCAAACCCGCGAAGTAACCAAAATGCGCGGGCGCCCACCGGCGCCCTGAATAACGCGCGTACCACACAGGCCCGGCCCCGTCACGGGGGGCTGGGCCTTTTTTGTGCTCGATCCACGGCAGCCACAAACGGAAAGGCGTAATGACACCAAACGCCGTACTCGACAATCCCATTCTCACCCTCTTTGACCCCGACCAGGAAACCGCCGGCGAACCAGCCAGCGGTGAAACAACCACCACCACACCAGCCGTCGCGGCCGTCGAGAAAGCGCTCCTGCCGCCAGCCGCAGCCGGCCAGCGTGTCGCGCACAATCTCACCGTTATTCGGCTCCTGCACGAGTTGCGTGAGCGTCGTGCAGCCCCGACCGACAGTGAGCGCGAGGTGCTGATGCGCTGGGCGGGCTGGGGCGCTGTGCCGGAGCTCTTTGACGGGGACGTGGCGCGATACAGCACCCAGCGTGAGCAGCTTTTGCGGCTGCTTGGTACCGACGGCTACGCGGCCGTACGCCGCTCAACAATCAACGCGCACTACACCCACCCGATGATCGCCGACGCGATGTGGCGGGTAGCCGAACGACTCGGCTTCCCTGGCAGCCGTGTTCTTGAGCCCGGCTGCGGCCCAGGCGTGTTCCTCGCACGCGCCCCCGAGGGGTTGGATCTTACCGGGGTTGAGGTCGACCCGACGACCGCCGCGGTTGCACGAACGCTGTACCCGCACGCCGCGATCTGCACCAGCTCCTTCGCGGACGTGCGCGGCCTCGCCGACGCCACCTTCGGCTTGGTCATCGGCAACGTGCCCTTCGGCGACATCGCGCTCTACGACCCCGTGCACAACAAGGGCAAACACTCGATTCACAACCACTTCCTCATCAAGAGCCTCATGTTGCTGAGGGCGTGCGGCCTGCTGGTCGCGCTCACCAGCCGCTACACCCTCGACTCCCAAAGCGATCGTGCCCGTGTCGAGATGCACGAGCTGGGGGAACTGCTGGCCGCTGTGCGACTCCCGGCCGGCGCGCATCGCCGCGTCGCCGGCACCGACGCACTCACAGACCTCCTGGTGCTCCGCCGCCGTGACGGTGGGAGTGTGGGAGAGACTGCGCCGTGGCTCACAAGCACCCCGGTCCAGATCGACGGCGAGGAGGCGCCGCTCAATCGGTATTTCGCCGAGCACCCGGAGCACATCGCCGGCAGCCTCACGTTCGGTAACGGCCCCTACACCCGCGAACTCAGTGTCGAGGGCGACACCTCGGCCGAGGCCGTCAGCGAGGCGATCCGCGCTGTTGGCGAGACGCTTGCACCCGCAGCTGGCGCGAACAGCCAGCCAGCGCAAGCAACTGAGCCGGTCACGACCGCCACGCCGCCCCCGGCGGACCTCGGGGAGCAGTGGGACGGGCACATCATCACGCTTCCCGACGGCGGGTTTGCCGAGGTGATCGACAGCACGACCGAGCGGCTCCCGGTCCCCAAGAACGCGATCAGAGAGATGCGGCTGCTGTTGACGCTACGCGACAAGGCCGGCGCCCTGCTCGCCGAGGAGGCCGCGCACGTCGCCGAACCGGCGCATTTGGAACGGCTGCGAGGTGAATTGCGCAGCGCCTACCAGCGGTATGTCCGCACCTTCGGGCCGATCAATCGCTACAAGACGCACGGGACGGGTCGCACCGATCCAGAGACCGGGGAGGCGATCGTCCGCCGCTCCTATCCGCGGGCGGTTCGGCTGCTCATGGGCGACCCTCTCGGCCCGCTGGTACTCAGCCTGGAGGTCTTCGACGACGAGACACAGGTCGCGGCCGAGGCTGATCTTCTACGCCAACGGGTCCTGCACAGCCGCGAGTCCGTCACCGAGGCGCAGACCCCAGAGGACGCCCTGGCGATCTGCTGGGACCGGGTGGGCAAGGTCGATCTGGAGTTGATCGCCAGTCTGCTTGGCGTCGCGCCTGAGCAGGCGCGTGGCGCGTTGGGCGAGCTCGTGTACGAGGAGCCCGACAGGGGTGGCCTTGTTCCGGCCGCCGAGTACCTGTCGGGCAACGTTCGCGTCAAGCTCGACCGTGCCCGCGAAGCGGCCGTGAGCGACTCGAGGTTCGATGTCAACGTGGCGGCGCTCACCGAGGTTCAGCCCGTGCCGCTCGGCGCGGATGAGATCGCCGCCAAGATGGGCGCCGTATGGATTTCTGACACGCTGCACCAGCGGTTTCTCCGCGAACTGCTGCAGGACGACGCCATCCTTGTGCAGTACGGCGGCGGCAACATCTGGGTCGTCAAGGGCGGGCGTGCCGGCACCCTCGCTGAATCCGAGTGGGGCACCCGCAGGATGCCAGCCCCAGAAATCGCGGCGGCGCTGCTTGAGCAGAAGCCGGTCGTGGTACGCGACCGCATCCCCGACACCGACCGGTACGTCGTCAACGCGGACGAGACGACCGCCGCCGCCGAGAAGGCAACCGCAATGCAGGAACGGTTCGCCGAGTGGTGCTGGGAGGACCCGCAGCGGACAAGCGACCTCGTGCGCGAGTACAACCACCGCTTCAACAGCCTGGTGCTACGCGACTACGCGCCGCTCGGCGATGCGCTCACGCTGCCCGGTCTGACGGACACGTTCACCGCCCACGACCACCAGCGCGCCGCGGTCGCCCGGATCATCAGCGAGCCGTCAGTTGGCCTGTTTCACGTGGTCGGCGGCGGCAAGACCGCGACAATGGTGATCGCCTCGCACGAGCTTCGCCGGCTGGGCCTGGTGCAGAAGCCGGCGGTCGTGGTCCCCAACCACATGCTCGGGCAGTTCGCACGCGAGTGGCTGCAGCTGTATCCGATGGCGAAGATCCTCGCCGCCGGCACCGACGACCTAACCAAGGACAAGCGCCGAAGGTTCGTCGCGCGTGCCGCCGCCAACGAGTGGGACGCGATCATCATGACCCGCAGCGCGTTTGAGCGCCTCCCCGTCAGCCCGAAGGTGCAGAAAGCATATCTGCACCGAGAGCTCGCGGAAATCCGCGACATGCTCGACAAGCAGCGCGCACGAGGTGCACACCTGACGATCAAGCGGCTTGAGAAGAAGGTATGGCGAGCCGAGGCGGCGATGGAAAAGCGACTGGATGGCGTGGTCGACCACGGCGTCACCTGGGAGCAGACCGGCATCGATTACACATTCCTAGACGAGGCGCACGGTTACAAGAACCTGGCGACCGTGAGCAACATTCCAGGTGCGGCGATCGTCGGGTCCAACCGGGCAGAGGACCTGTATATGAAGTTGGATCATCTGCGTGTAACAGGTAACGAGCGCGTCGCTACGTTCGCCACCGCAACGCCGATCGCGAACAGCATCACCGAGGCGCACGTCATGTGCCGCTACCTTCGCCCTGATTTGTTGGAGGACGCGGGAGTCAAACACTTTGACGCCTGGGCGGCCACGTTCGGCGAAACCGTCACCCAAATGGAGATGGCGGTCACAGGTGGTGGTAATTACCGGCTGAAGACCCGCTTCTCGCGGTTCCAGAACGTGCCAGAGATGCTGCGTATCCTACATCTGCTTGCGGATGTCAAGACCGCGGAGGATCTGAAACTACCGACGCCGCCGCTGAAGCCTCGCAGCGACGGGCAATGCCTCCCGGAGACCGTTGTCATACCGACTCCACCGGAGGTGAAGGAGTACCTGCAGCACCTCGCGGAGCGCGCCGAAGCTGTGAAGAACCGCCTCGTGCGGCCAGAGGAAGACAACATGCTGAAGATATCCACCGACGGTCGTAAGGCCGCGCTGGATATGCGCCTCGTCGGCGAACGCAAGCCGATCAAGGGGCGCTGCAAGCTCGATGTGGTCGCGGACAACGTTGCCCGCATTCACCACATCACCCGCAAAATCGCCTACCGCATCCCACGTACCGACGTGCGTCACCCGACGCTCGGGTCGTTGCAGATCGTCTTCTGCGACCTGTCGACCCCAGACCCCCGGCAGTGGAACGCCTACCACGAGCTGCGACGCCTGCTCGTCCAGCGGGGCCTCTCGGCTCAGGAGGTGCGCTTCATACACGAAGCCAAGGCCGACAGCGAAAAGGCCCGTCTGTTCGAGGCGTGTCGCTCAGGACAGGTGGCGGTGCTCATCGGCAGCACGGAGAAGATGGGCGTCGGCACCAATATCCAGGCGCGTGCGATCGCGTTGCACCATGTGGACTGCCCGTGGCGCCCGGCGGACATCGAGCAGCGCGAGGGTCGCATCCTGCGGCAAGGCAATCAGCACTCCGGCGGCGTGCGGGTCTACCGCTACGTCGTGGAAGGCAGCTTCGATAGCTATTCGTGGCAGACAGTTGAGCGCAAGGCCGTGTTCATCGGGCAAATCATGCGAGGCCGCTTCGACCTCCGCGCGATCGAGGAGATCGCCGACAACGCACTGTCCTTCGCTGAGGTGAAGGCTCTCGCCGCCGGCGACACACTCATCCTCGACCAGGCGACCCTCAGCGCCGAGATGACACGTCTACAGCGCCTCCAACGCGCACACCGCAACGACCAGGCGGCTCTCAAACGAACCGTCGAAAACCAAGCGGCATGGCTGGCTTCACTGGACAAGGAGATCGTGGCCATAGAGGATGCCGTCGCCCGTCACGTCGATACGCGCGGCGAGAAGTTCGCCATAACGATCGACGGAGCGGTTCACACAAAGCGGGTCAACGCCGGCATCGCACTCGTCCACCTGCTCGACGGGATGGGCGATAAGACTAGGCCAATCGGGGGGCTCGCCGGTCTCGCCATCTCGGGAGGCGTTCGATACAGCGTCGCCGATGATGTACGGGAAGCACGGCTGGTGTTCGACGGGCTACCAATCAACACGGCCTACGCCACCCTCACCGAAGCGCAGAAGGACCCGCTGACGCTCATCCGGCAGCTTGAGTCGCGCGTGAACAGCCTGGACGCCTTGCGCGCCAAGACCATCGCGAACCGAGCCAGCGTGCAGGCCGAGGGTGAGCGTGCGCAAGCAGCGATCGGCACGCCGTTCAAGCACGCCGACGCTCTGGCGGAGGCTTCCGCCAAGCTCGAGGCCGTTAACGCCGAGCTTGAGGCGAAGGCGGTGGCTCAGGAAAGGCCATCAGAAGGTGGTGGCGAGCAGGACCTGTCTACCGAAGCGGTCGCGGCGCCTGTAGGTGCTACCGCGTCGGATGACATTCCGATCTGAGGGGTTGCGCAGTTCACCGGCCCGTGAAAGCGGCGCCACATCGGACTGGGCTTTCACCCTCGCTTTTCACATCCCTCGTTTGACGGCTGCCTAGCGGCCGCCGACGCCATTTCGCGTCGCGCTGGCACCAATCCCCGACGGGGGCTGGTCGCCGGCGCGATGCCCAACCCTGCAAGGAGGTAGTTCCATTGTCAACCACCAAGGTTAACCCCGGCACGCTCACTATCCGGCTGGACCGGCTGTTCGTGCCCGAGAACGTCCGTGAGCTCGACGAGGAGTTCATCGGACAGCTCCAACGGTCGGTGAAGGCCCGCGGCAAGATCATCAGCCCTGTCGAGATCATCGACGCCGACCCCGCCGTCCACGGCGACGCATACGACTACGTGCTGGTCGCTGGCTTTCGCCGCGCCGAGGCCGCGCGTCGTCTCGGCCACGAGACGATCCCCGGTGTCTACGGTGACGCTGAACACGAGCACACCGACCGGGCAGTCGAGAACATCGTCCGCAAGGGGCTCAACCACTACGAGGAGGCGATCGCCATCCAGCGCATCCTCGACGAGGGCGCCGGCGAGGAGCGCGCAGCCGATCTGCTGGGGATGAGCAAAAACCTCGTTACCCGGCGAGTGAGGCTGTTGGAGCTGCCGGACGCCGCACAGAGGCTGGTCGGTGACGGCACGCTCACCCTCGCAACGGTTGATCCGATGCGGGAGATCGCGCAGGCCAACCCGGAGCTACTGGACGCTGTTGTCGAGTTCATTGGCGAGTACGCCCACGAAATCGCACCCGACGATTTCGCCCACCAGCCGCTGTCGATCCTGATGGCCGCTGTCGAGGCGAGCGAGCGGGACGTGTTCGCCGTGCCTCTCGGTGAAGTCCCACTCAAGGCCGCCGGTCTGCTGCCCGACGACGAGGCGACGACGGCGCTCATCGCTGAAGCCAGGGAGCTGCACAAGCAGATTCACCGCTTCAGCTACGGCGACCCGCACATCCGCTTCACCGAAGCGGAGACCGACCGTGCGCGCGCAGCCGGTGTGCTGCTCGAGTACGGCGAGGAGACCCCGGTTGTCACCGACCTCGCCGTCTATCAGGACCTCTGTCGCACCGCCATCGCCGCAGGCGTTGAAGCGCTCAAACAGCAGGCGGTCGAACGCACCCAAGAAGAAGACAGCATCTTCGGCACACCCGCAAAGAACGACAAGCCCGCCGCCGACGATGAGCGCACCGCTCTCAAAAAGAAACACCGTGCGGAGATGCGGCAACTCGCCGCTACCGCGCACAGAGCGAACCTCGACCTCGGCGCCTCACTGCGCAACGGCTTGACGGTCGTTGACCCCGACGACATCAACGTCGCCCGGTTCTTCGTGTACGGGCTGCTCGGCCAGGACAACCCGAACGGCTGGGCCAGAGACACTGTGGAATCGGCGATCGCCCTGCGCGGGATTCGCCTTGTAATCGGCGACTTTCGTGAAGACAAGACCAAAGAGCGCAAGGACGGCAGCCGCGGCGCGCTGCGCATCGCCTACGGCGACGGCGAGAAACACGAGAACCAGTCACATTGGCTGTGGAAATACCTCGACGGTGCACGCAGCGCCGGGGAGCTCTACGGCCGGGCGCTGGTCGTGATCGCCGCCGAGCAGTACGCCTCCAGGCTCGTCGTGCCGAGCAAACAGCAGACCAAACCGCTGAGCTGGCCCTCCCACAAGGATACGGCATCGAAAGCGCTCACCAATCTCGCCGGCCCCCACATAGCCCCGACCCTCAAGGCGCTGGAGAGGGCGATAGCGAAGGCCGAGCGCGAACACAAAGAAGCGGTGGATGCCCAGGATCACGCTGAAGCCAACTCGACGCCAGCCGACGAGACCAACGCTGAGGAAGTCCACGACGAGCTCCCCCAAAAACACGACGTCAACTCCGTCGACTCAGACCCCGGCCCGGCTGACGGCCAGCACCAAGAACAGCTCGACAGCCTCGACGGCGACGATCCGCGAGCGACGTGTTCGAAATCGCATTCGCCACTGCCGCAGCCAGTGGACGCATCCAAGTTCGAGCAGGTCAACGAGGGGCCAGCACCGTTGGTCGACCCCACCGATCACACCACCGATGTCGGCGCCGAGGACGTGGTGGACGCCTCCGCGGACATTGACTTCTGAAGGACGCCTCGCAACACCACACGCGCAGACCGGCTGCCACCGAATACGCGCCCGGCCTCAAGCGGCCTACCGACCGCTCAAGCCGCCGAGGGAGACCGACCAGCTCTCGCTGTTCACCTAAACCCGCGCAGCGCTCCCCGGCACCCGTCCGCCGGGAGCCGGGGAGCGCTGCATATACCGAACACGAAAGGACAACTACTCACCTGAGCACCCACCACGGAGCGGCACCGCCCACCCATCGATCGGCCGTGCCGCGGCCCGTCGAGACCAATCCACCCGCCAGCCCAGACAAGCAGCGCCGGTGGGAAGCCGCGCAGCCACGGGCGGCCGACAGGAAGGAAGGAAGGAAGACCATGACCAGAGCAGTCGTGAGAAGCGGATACCGATACGCCGGGGAGTCCGTCGAAATCAGCCAGCCGATCACCGAAGCGCAGTTCCGAGCAGTTGAGCGCATCCTCGGTGAGCCACCCGCACGCTTCAAGAGCTACGCCGAGAAGTTCTACTTCCAGCCTACCGACCCGCGTCGCACAAGCGGACTGCTGGGCTACCTCAGACGCCAGGGAATCAGCCACTCGATCGAGCTGCTGGGAACCTGGGCAGCCGGGCAGGACGTCGCAGCAGAGCCTACGCTGCCGGCCGCGGAGCCGGTGGACCGGCAGGTTCCGAGCGTGTCTGAGCTCGTCGCGCTCGCCGCGCGAGGACAGCTCTCAAGCGAAGACCTCGACGAGGACGTGCACGACGTGGCCTCAGAGGACGCCGCGAACGTCAACAGCGAAGGTTTCGACGGCCAGATCGCATACCTCGTGCAGCGCCTCGGGGCACGCGAGACGCAGGCACGGGTCGAGCGCGTCGGGCGCCGCGATCTCGCCACTGCCTCCCCGACGGCATGTACGTGAAGCGCCAGGTCATCCCTTACACATGGAGGGTCGGCGTCGACAACGCCTTCGGGTACCTGACCGGGCCCGACGGGGACGCGCAGCTCGCGGAGTCACGCCGGTTCTTGGCGAGCACCGGGCTCGCGGTGAGCCTGGATGACGGGGCGGCGCTACTGACCGCCGCGGATGGGTCGAGCACGTGGCGGCCCATCCCGCCCGGCAGGGCGTGCGAACTGGCCGCTATCCCGGCCCCGGATGTGGACGGGCAAGCTGAGACCGCGCGGCGGCTGGACCCTTTCCACGTCGAGCGTCACACCAGCCCCACGTTCAACGCGATCGTCACGGTCGCCCTCGAGCGTCGCCTGCCATGCGCGCACGCGCTCCGGGCATCGCTCGCAGGGGTGTGGGATGGAACGTTCGACGGCCCCTACCTCGAACAGCCGGAGACGTTCGCCGCCTCCGTGCTTGAGCGCATCACCGCGACAGGGGCGCCACTCGGCAATGCGATCGTCGCGCAGCTCGCCCACGACGCGATGCTCGACCCGGCAAGCCGCGAGCACCAACAGATGATGGCCGGCACCGCCTGGCGGCAGGCCCTCGTCGAGATACCGCCCCGCGTGTCGCGGATCGCGGCGGCGCTCGGCCGCCGCCGCCAGACACGACGGGAAATCACGCGCACCGGCGGCTCGCAACTCGCGCTCATCTGAGCGTCGCCCTGCGCGCTCAGTCATATCAATCTCATAAGGGAAGGAAGGCATCAATGGCTCGATTCGCCTCGATTCACCTGTTCTCGGGTGGAGGCGGGGACCTGCAAGCGGTCGAGATGATCGGCGGCTACGGGGTCCTCGCGGCTAACCACTGGACCTGTGCCGTGGAGAACAGCGGCGCGAACTACCCCGACATCGAGCACCTCATCGGGGACCTCGCGATCGCTGACCCCCGCAAGCTCGGCGCGGAAACGCGGGACGCGCCTGTGCTCTGCGCGTCCCCCGAGTGTGACGGCTGGAGCCTCTCGCGCAACCACCAGGAGGAGGTCAGCCGTCTCGGGCCGTTTGACCCCAAACAGGGGATCGGCCGCTCCCGCGCGACCGTCTACTGCCCGATGAGGTTCGCCACGGCGTTGCCGAACCTCACGACGATCATCATGGAGCAAGTCGTAGACATGGTGCGCAAGGCCCACGACTTCGCGCGCTATGTCGCCGAATGGGACGCGCTGGGATGGCGTGTGCAGGCGGTGTGCGCGAATAGCGCGATATGGGGTGCGGCACCGCAGTCTCGTGACCGGCTTTACCTGCTCCTCACACGCAAGAGCATCCCGGCGCCCGACACCGAGTTCGGGCCGCTGTGCCGCTGTGTGCGCTGCGAAACGGATGTGTTCGGCGTCCAGACGTGGAAGGAGAAGGCGCTGCGGCGCGCGACTGCCGCTGGCCCGGTAGGTAAGTACGGGCCACGCACGGGCCAGTATTACTACCGCTGCCCGCTCTGCAGCACCCCCGCGGGCAAGACGGTCGTCGCCCCGTACATCATCCCTGCCCTAGCCGCCGTGGAATGGCAGCTGCGGGGGGTCAGGATCGGCGACCGTAAGGAGCCGCTCGCCCCGGCGACGATGCGCCGCATCGAAGTCGGTTTGCGCAGGCGCAACGAAGAACACCTCGCGCGGCTCTCCCGGCTGAATGACCCGGGCCGCGACCAGCCCGCCCCGCTGTGGCTGCCGTGGCCGACACAGACCGGCAGGCAAGACATGGCGCTCGTCTCACCACCCCAGGGGGCGATGCAGGTAACGCTCCGCCGCCACGCCGATACCGCCCCGCTCAGCGACCCGTGGCAGACAGTCTGCGGGTCAGGCAACCACCTCGGCGTGCTCAGAGGCCCGGAGAATCCCGGTCTGCTGGTGCAGGCCGCCGGTCACACATTCGAGCGGCCGGGGTACGCGCGAGCGTGGCACCTCGGGAACCCCGCGCCCGTCGTCAGTGGCACTCTGGACAAGGCGCTCGTCGTGCCGCCAGACGCCGCTATGCCGATCCCGGGGGAGGCATACGCAGTAGCGAACTTCGGCACCCACCGAGGCGGCCACGTCCGCGACGTGACCGAGCAGCCGATGGGGACGATCACCGCTGGTGGCCAGTATGGGATCAGCCAGCAAGCAGTGCTGCGTCTGCCGCGTGAGGCGGTCATCGCCAGCTACTACGGCGGGTCGATCGTGACCGCCGACAGCAGCCGTGACCCGTTTCGCACACAGACCGCCGTTGACCGGCACTCGCTCATCGAGCCGCCCGACGCGGCACTCCTCCGCGCCGGCGGGACACGCCAAAGCGACTTCGTGGACGCGCACCGAGACCCGGCGCCGACCCGGATGCCCGCCGAGAACTACGGCACGCTGAGGCCGACCGGGGAGCTGCCGTACAGCATCGAGGACGCCGAGTTCCGAATGATTACGCCCGAGGAGTGCGCGCGGGTGATGGGCATTCACCAGCGTCTGCGCCCGCGTGAGGACGGATCGTTCGAGGCTCTCCCCTACCGCCTCACCGGAACCAAGCGCGACCGGGTGCGACTCGCCGGCAACAGCCTCACCCCAGGAGTCGAGGCGGAGCTCCTTGACCGTGCCCTCATCGCGCAAGGGGTCTAGCCCACGAGCCGTGCCCAGGCGCGGCGTGAACTTGCCGGCAGTCACGAAGCGGTGACTGCGGGCCACCCGGCGTAGATCCGCCGGGTGCCAGCCGCCGCGCAGGCGGCACGAGGAGCGCCGCGCGCATCCCGCGTGCAGCGCAGACACACGGCCGGCGGCCCAAGTCGGGGCGGCGGGCACGAGAACCGGGCGGGCCGCGCTCCGGCGCGGGCCGCACCTGTAAATGAAAGGAGGGCCTATGGCCCCTCGACCAACATGGAGCGGGGCGTTGCAGATCAACGCTTTGCTGCAAGCGCACGTGTCGCTCACAAAGGGCACGGAGGACTACCGCGGCAAGGAGGGCTTGACTGAGCAAAGGCGGCTACATCCCGCTCGTTGACGACACGCTGAAGGCGATCGAAGCCGCGGGGACATCGGACACGATCGCCATTGCGGCTGTGCTTGACCCCGAGCAGATCCCGCTTGAGCGCACAACCGGCCTGTACTACGTCACCCATGACAAGAAAGTCAAGGGCTCCAAGAAAGCAGTCGATTTGGTGTATGGCGCCTTGGAGCAGGCCGGGAAGATGGCCGTCGCAAGATGGGCGCCAAGGGGTCGCGAAATGCTCGTCGTGATCCGCCCCATTGACGGGCGGCTCGTGGCGAGCGTCCTGCTGTTCGAGTCTGAGATCAGAGACGCAACGCCGCACACGCTCTCAGACCGCGAAGTCTCGCCGGATGAAATCGCCCTGGCGATCCAGCTGCTGGGGCAGCTCCCGAGCGAGTTCAACTTCGCCTCCGCTGAGGATGAGGCGGTCGCGGTTCGCCAGCAGGCGATCGCGGCGGCAAGAGACGGAGAGCCGATCCCGACCCAGGCACCGGCGCAGCCCACCCAAGCAGAGCCGGACAACCTGATGGCGGTGCTGCGCGCCGCCGTGGAGGCCGGCTCGGCCGCTAGCGGCGAGACGGACGGCCAGCTCGTCGCCTCGAGCAACTAGCCGGCGACCCACCGCGGCACCCCGCCTGGAAAACAACCGCCCTATGGCCGCGCGGCGCCCAGGCCCTACGGGGGCCTTGATGCGCCGCGCGGACCCAGGGGCACACCGACGCGCATCGCGCGAAAGGAGTCTCGTTTGCTACCAGCACCGATGTTGGCAAAGCCAATGGCGCGCGTACCCACCGGCGAGCAATGGTGGATGGAGCCAAAGTACGACGGTTGGCGGATTCTCAGCGGCATCCTCGACGGCGTGGTGGTGTGGACCCGCGCCGGCAACCGGGTGACACAGGTCCCCTACATCGCCGACGCGCTACTGCAGCGCTTCCCGCCGGGAACGATCGTGGACGGCGAGATAGTCGATCTGGCGAGCGCCCGCCAGTGGAACCGCACACAGTCGATCCTCTCAAAAACCACCGGGAACTATCAGCACCGGCCGACACCCGAGAACCCTGCTCTCACCTACGTCCTGTTCGACATCCTGCACGCCGACGGCTCAGACGTTCGAGGACTCGCGCTGTCTGAGCGCCGGCGGCTACTGGAGGAGATGTGCGACGGGATCGAGCAAGCCACGGACGGACACATCATGCTCATCCCGACGCAGAGGCCAACCGACGAGGGTATGCAAGCCCTCGTCGAGTTCGGCTTCGAGGGTGTCGTCTGCAAGGACAAAGACAAGCCCTATCGTTGCGGCGCCCGCAATGGCGGGTGGGTGAAGATCAAGCCCAAAGAAACCGTTGACGCGGAGTTCACGGGCATCTACGAGCCCGAGCCGGGCAGCAAGTACGCGCCGATCATAGGCGGCCAACCGCAGCCGTGGGCCGTCGGTGGCGTGCGCTTCAGGGTCCGTCACGAGGACGGCCGGGTGTACGAAGGTCGCGCCGCGGGCATGGACGACCAGCTCCGCAGGGAACTGTGGGAGCACCCCGATGAGTTCCTCGGCCGCATCGTCGAGCTCGTGCATTGGGGAATCCAAGACAGCGGAGCGCTGCGCTTCCCTCAAGTCAGACGGCTGCGATCCAACCGCGACAAGGCGCCCGACCCAGGCCCGGTCCCGATGGGCGTCACGCTCACCAAGCGCGAACGGGCCGAGGCGGAACCCCAACCGGCCGAGTCCACCACGGCGTGGAGGCGCAACTACGCAGCGATGGGTGCCGCGAAGCTACTCGCGTGCGTCGCCAGCCTGAGCGAACGCTCGGGGGAGGCGTTCGAGACGTGCGCGCAAGCGGGCGGTGATCCCGCGAAGCACCTCGCCGCCGCGGAACAGGCGGCACGCGAGAAGAACCTCATCTAGCCAACGAAGGCTGCGGTGAAAAGGAGCCGCGTTCCGCCGCGGCCGTAGTCGTGCACACGACCGAAAGGAGAGCGATGCGTTCACACGCCAGATAGCGCCAGTGGCGCCTGACGCACCCGAGGCCCGTCCCCAAACCAATTCCGGGGGCGGGCCTTTTGTCGTTCACCATTCATCCACAGACAGGAGACAGGCATGGCAAAAGACACAAAGAACCAGCGAGCTACGCTCGCATGTCTAACGACTCACCTTCATGGCACCAGCATCGCGACGCGCGTTCACGACGACGGGATGCTGGTAGCGGAGTTCCGCGCAATCGGTCACAGCTTCCGTTTTCACATCAATCCAGGCGGAGAGGTCGTGGAGCGCTCGTGCGTAGCCGACCACATCGGTGTTCTCTCTCGCGAGGAGCTGAACATTCTGTGTTCGCTTACCGCGGCGGAGCTGGAGGCTGGCCTGGCGGCGCTGCCGATGAATCCTCGGGAGGACCTCCTCGAGCGCGTTGCGATGCTCACAAACACGCAGTGCAAGCTCGCTGTCGCGGTCGAGACCGGGCAATTCCTTTCCGAGGATGACCGTCGAGTTCTCGCGCAGGCCCTCGCCGACTACCGCGCCGGCATACACGAGGGCTGCGAAGACACTGACATCGAGCGCTCCCTCTCTCTCCACATCGAGGCGATCGAACGCAAGCTCAGCATCTGAGGTCGCTCGCAACGGGAGACGAGCAAGCCACCCTGCCCAGTCGGATCACTCCGTGAGGCGCAGCCTGGCGAGCGCTCGCTGCCCGTGGCCCGTCGCGCTCCGGGAAGAAAGGAGTACACCCAAGTGTTGTTTTTGCACGCCGGTTCGCTGCCGCGAGTCCGAGCGCACCATCACCCGAATCTCGGCCGGCTGTTGCAGCCCCGCGACTTCAGCCGGCTCGCCGACACGCTTGCCTGCGGCTACATGGTTGGTATCGATAATGACGGGTGGGGCGGCACCTGTGGACTTCGAGAAGTACAACCGGATGATCGCCAGCGTCCGTATGAGCATCTTCGGTGAACTGCCGACGATGCGCCAACTCATCCAGCACGCCGGCTATCCCTGGCCGCAACCTGTCGATCCGACGCAGCCAAACCCGTGGGGGGAGCCGCCCCCGATGATGCCGGCGCCCCCGGCGAACCTTCTGTGGGTCGTCGTCCCCGATGTGGTAGCCGACGCCAGGATGACCTACGGCAACTTTCAGTGGCTTCACCCGCTGATGGCGGATCTGCCTTTGGCCTATGTGGTGCAGGACGGGTCGGGGGATGTCGGTGTGCCGTTCGGGGCGCCCGGCCTGCGGTGCCTGTTCATCGGCGGGTCTGACCGTTACAAGCACTCTGCGGAGATGGCAGAAATCGTCGCCCACGGAAAGCGGCTCGGCCTGTGGATACACGGCGGGCGCTGCAACTCCGCCAAGCGCGCCCGTTACTTCGCGTCGATCGGCTGTGACAGCTTCGACGGTACCGGCGCCTCGAAGTACCCGCAGCACATTCCGCGCTACCTGCAGTGGGCCTCCGCACCTACGCAGGAACGCCTCATCGCCTAGCCACCCGACGAACGGAGGCCCCGTTCTGGGCCGCGCTCACGACAGTCCAACCATCCTCGGAAGGGAGCAACAATGAACCCACCCCGCCGCCCGCTGCGCCTCATCGCACCGGGCATCTACACCACCTTCGACGGCCGCTACCGCGTCGAGAACATTCGGGTCGCGACCGGCGACCCAACCCAGCAGGACACGTGGGAGATATACCTGCAGCACGAGCCGGGCGTGACCACCGACACGCTCGACCAGCACGCCACCCTCATCAGCGCCGGCCACTCGGCGCTGAAAGACGCCACGGACACGCTCGCGATGATCTACGGCGAGAACCTCGTCGCCGGCTGCGTCAAGGACTGCGCCTGCACCCCGCTACCCGTCGAGCAGATCCGTCCGGGTCAACTCGTGGATCTCGACGGCGACCCATTCGCCGACCAGCACCGTGACCACCGCCGCTACGAGTGGGAGTTCATGGAAGGCCTGGAGACTGAACCGGAGTCACCCGATCGCATTCGCGTTGCGTCCCAGGATGACACCGTCGGATTCCCGTCAACGCACATCGTGCGCGTCTTGTACGGAAGAGGCGCAGCCCCGCGCTCAGACACCGAACGAGAGGGTCGGCGATGAGCGATAGGACCGTAACGCAGGAGATCGTGTTGCTGCGCGGCTCGATGCTGCTGAGGGCTGACACGCTCGAGGAGATCGCGACCCTCGGAGCCGACGGGCAGTGGCGCAACCCCGACGGGCTCGTGACCGACGCGATCGGTGTTCCCCAACAGGCCGCGAAAGCGATCATCACCAGCAAGGCCGCCACGGCGGCGCACCGCGGGCAGGACCAGGCGTGGATCGCTGAGCAGCTCCAGCGGGTCCGCGAACTCGCGCGCCACAAGCGCGACCTGACCGTCGATGACTGCTGGATCGCGCTGACGATGCCGCCGCGAAGACCGAGCCTGATGAGCGCCCTGATCCTCGCCGCTCAGCAATCAGGGCTGATCGAGAAGACCTCCGCTCACCGCCGGTCAGTCAGGCCGACCAACGGCGGACGCACCGTCCGCGTGTGGCGCTCCCGCGTCTACACCGGCCACGCCTGATCGGGCAGCACCCGGACGATCCAACGGCGCCGCACGCGCCGGCGAGCGGCGCACCAACCACCAATCCACCACTGGAAGGAATGACGATGACCACATCCGAGTTCACCCTCGACCACGCGGCGACCATCCGAGTCGTCGGCCCCTATGTCTGCGAAAACCGCGGGGAGGACCCTGTCCCACTCGGGGACCTTGTTGACCTCAGCCGACTCCACGGGGCGATCACGATCCCCCAGGGAGTCTGTCTCTACTGCGAGCAAGCGCGCAGTAGAGGAGTCGAGCGGCTGCGACTCGTCCTGGGCAGTCGCCAGGACAGCCAGCAGCCGGGAGTGACCCGCAGCTTCCACCTGCGGGAGATCATCAGCGGACCCGAGACGCCCGAGTCACTCGCGCTCGCTATCGAGCGGGTCATCGCTCACGCCAACGAGCTACTGCCTGCTCTGCGTGCGCTGATGCTCGGTTTCGACCGCATCGAACACGAAATCGACTACCACGACCCTAAGCACCTCATCAGCCTCCTCGAAAACCGGGGATGCACGCTCCTCGACAAGGAGGCCGTGGCCTGCCTGGTAGCCGAGGAACCTGGACCGCTCTACTACGGCGACATCGACCTGTGCGAGGACGGGGCGGACTGGGCCTTGAGCGGCGGCCCGTGGGCCGACCGACTGGAAGCGAAGCTCGTTGAGCTTGGTGCCGTGCGCCGCGAGAACGAGCGGCCAGCCTAGACGCAGGCCATGTGACACGCGGCCGGCGTACAGCGCCGCCCCCCATACCAACCAGCGAAAGGCGGACCGACGATGCAAGTCACCGCGACGAATCAGCCGATCGTGCTGCTGCGCGGCGCGAGCGTCCGCAGCGCCGACACGCTCGAGGAGCTGGCGACCCTCGGACCAGACGGCAACTGGCGAACCCCTGACGGCGCGATCACCGACGCGATCGGGCTGCCGCAGAAGACACCCCAGGCGATCGTCACCCCGGAGCAGGCCAGAGCCGTACACCAAGCGAGCGACGCCGCATGGCACGCCGGCGCTTTGGACGTGCTGCGCGCGATCGCACTCCGCCAGGAGGAGATCACCGTTGACGACCTCTGGCAGGCAATCCCCGAGAAGCCTCGCCGGCCCCGGCAAGTAACGAACGTCATCCTTGCCGCCCGCGCCGAGGGCTTGATCGAGAGAACGAGCCGACACCGCCAGTCCGCGAGGTCCGCGCGCCACGGACGCCCCGTTCGGGTCTGGCGGTCGCTGATCTGCACGACATCGCAAACAGTCCTCCAAAGCCTCACCTGACCGGGCAGTTGCACCCCAACACCGTCGCCCGCTCACGCGGGTGCGCGGTTCACCTCTCACCACGGAAAGCAAGGAGCCCACATGAACACCACAGAGATAGCCGCGCCGTGGACCTTCAACGGCGACTACCGCGATCTCGCACAAGTCATCCCGTTTATCGAGGATTACTGGGCGATTTTCGAGCAGCTCAAGGCGGAAGGAAAGTACATCTACAACCGGAGCTTCGTGGGGCGCATCCCTGGCTTGGAGAACGCCCGGCCGCGTGAGGAATCCCCCATCTACCTACTCCAGGGGCTTCGGCGTCTCGTGGAAGGCCACAAGCAACTGGCGAGGGTCCTCGGCGCCGGCTACCGCCGGCTCACCGAGCTGCCTGAGAGGAAGCGCTTCGCCAGCGTCGTCGTCTTCGACCAGTTCTACGCCACGCAGCAATACGAGGACGCGCGTGTGATCCCTGCCGGGGACGGCTGGCCGCTCGGTCTTCTCCCGTATGGGAAGCGGCGGGTACAACGGCTGGGATCCTTCGATCAGCTCTACGTCCGATGAGCGACCGAGTAAGAACTCCTGCCAGGAACCGCGGGCTGTTGACTGAGGCGGACCTGATCCGCACCCTCCAGGACGGCACCTACACGATCGGCGAACTGTACGGGGAGTGCGAGGCGCGAGCGGACATCGCCCGCAACCGAGGACTCCAGCCTCCCGACGTCGATCATCGCACCGACACCGTGTGGCGCCGGCGGATGCGCTGCGCGCTACAGGCCCGGCGGCTCGCAGGCAAAGCGCACCGTGCCGGCCGCGCCGTTTGGGTGATACGCGGAACCCGCCAAGAACCCACAGCGCTGGTGCTGCTCACCCCCGTTTGGGCGCTCGCGCACGTCGAGCTGTACCTCAGCGACGCGGTGAGCCTGCTACGCGGCCTGGAGGAACCCGCGGACCTCGTGTTCTGCGACCCTCCCTACGGGCTCGGGCGTGGCACCGTCACGAGCAGCGCCAGCCGGATCTACCGCCGCGACAGCGAGAAGGTGCTGGCGGGATACGTGGACGTGGACCGCGGCGCCTACGCCGAGTTCACCCGACGATGGGTCGTGGCGGCGGCGCAGGCGCTCAGGCCCGGCGGGCAACTCACCGCGATCACCGGCCCGCAACGCGCCGCGATCGTGCAAGTCGCCGCCGAAGAAAGCGGCCTTGAGTGGGTGTGCAGCATCGCGGCGTTCAGACACTTCGCTCTGCACACCACGCGCCGGTTCGCGTGTTCGCATTGGACGATCACAGTGATGTGCCGCGGCCGGGTGGATAGCCCGCGCAGGGTGTTCAATGCGCCGCCCGATCTGCCGAAGGCCCGCAGCGGCACCGACTACCCGCTCGACTGGTGGGTGGACAACGGCCGCGCCGACCGGCACGGGCTGTTGCGCTACGAGAACTGCCTTCCGGGCAAGCTCGTGCGCCGCGTGATCGAGGCGCACACCAACGCGCAGGAACTGATCGTGGACCCATGCCTCGGCGGGGGAACCACAGCTATCCACGCGCGAGCACTCGGCAGGCGGTTCATCGGCGCGGACGTGAACCCGCACGCTATCCGCTTCGCCGCCGGCCGGCTCCTCGCCGAGCACGCATGGCGTGAGTGAACAGCCCAGGCGGGCCGCCTGAGAAGAAGTGCGACACGCAAAGGGGGTACAGATGTCCGAGGACGACACCGACGAGACCAGCCAGTCACTCGTGGCCGGCGAGCCCAACGAACGCCTCGTCATCGAATGGGCCATAGGAGTCCTTCAAGGGAAGGGTCACATTGAAGAGGCCGACGACGAGCTGATCGAAACGCTCCGACGGCTCTATCACGCCAACCCGATCTGCCAAACGGAGGTAAGCTCAACGGCGACATCCTGCATGACCTATGCGCGGCGCGGCCTAGCGAATACCTCGCCTCCGCCTATGAACACGAGCGCGAAGAATATTGGGAGCGACACGAAGCACAACGCTGGTCCTGTCCCTGTGGATGCACCTTCGGACTGTACATCTGGAGCGAGAAGCACGTGAACTTCTACACGCTCACCGACACCGGGCTATTCGACACGCAAGTAACCACCTGTCCGTGCTGTAGCAGAAACCTCACCAAAGCACGCAACGACAACGCCAACGGGCAACTCGGCTTCGAGTTCTAGCGCAGCTGATGCTGCTCACACCCCCGCGTCCCGCGCGGCGCAGCGAAGCACTGCTGCGCGCCAGCGACGCAGACCAAACGGAGGTACACCATGCTTCTCGATCAATCGTCCCCGTTGTGTGGCGGGTGCGCTCCGCCGCAGGTGCGTAGATGATGGTCGCTGCACCGATCGCGTGGTATGGCGGCAAGGCCCGGCTGGCGAGTCGCATAGTCGAGTTGCTGCCCCGCCACGCCACGTACGTAGAGGCGTTTGGTGGTGCGGCGTCTGTGCTGTTCGCCAAGGCCCGCGCGACGCTGGAGGTCTACAACGACATCGACTCCGGGCTCGTCACGTTCTTTCGCGTGCTGCGCGACCAGCCCGCCGCGCTCGCGCGGCAACTGCGCCTGACACCGTACTCCCGCGAGGAGTTCATCGGCTGCCGCGATGCGTGGCAGAACACCCACGATGACGTCGAGCGAGCCCGTCGCTGGTATGTGCGTATGCGCCAAGCGTTTGGCTGCTCAGCGTCGCTCAGTTGGGGTTACGAACGAGACGGGTCGCTCCGCGGCGGAACCCGCGCGCGGTCTTTCGCGGCGACCGTTGACGAACTGGAGAGATTCGCCGAGCGCTTTCGTGGGGTCCAAGTGGAGCATCTGGACTGGCGCAAGGTGCTTTCGCTCTATGACTCGAAAAGCACTTGCTTCTACCTCGACCCGCCATACCACCCGCAGACACGGGGCCGGATGAGCCGCCACAACGGATACCGCCACGAGCTCACTGCCGAAGATCACCGAGAGCTGGTCGCAAGCGTTCTCCAAATGCGTGGTTCGATCCTCATCTCCGGCTACACGCACCCAACCTATGACCGGCTGCAGGACGCCGGCTTCGAGCGAGTCGAGTTCGACCACCACGTCGCGGCATCCCTCGCGCCCGCCGGGCGACGACACGTGCGAGAGGTCGTATGGCGACGAATCGCCGAGGGCTGCCGCGTCACCCCGACGCCGTGGACCCTTGACCCGTGACCGTAGTCAGATCAGCAGCATGGAATCTCGAAAGGAGGTGAAATATGTCACAACCAGGCTTCAACGGCGACACGCTCCGGGCCTCTCGGCGGCGGCGTGCCAAGGGAAGTAGAAGGCGCCCGCGGAAGGTGCGGGCTCTCAGGGAACTGAATCCCGAACAGGAAGCGGCCGTTACCTACCCGGAAGGGATGGTCCTCGTGATCGCGGGCGCTGGGACTGGCAAGACGCGAGTCCTGACAAGGCGAGGGGCGTTTCTGATCGAGGTGCGAGGTGTGGACCCCGAGAGCCTTCTCTTTATCACGTTGACCAACAAGGCCGCGCGGGAGATGGTGGATCGTCTGCACAAGCTTTGCGGCCCGGCCGCAGAGCGGATTCATGCCGGCACGTTCCATTCTATGTGCGCGGGGGTGCTTCGCACGCACGCCAAACTGATCGGTCGTACCGGCCAGTTCTCGATCTACGATAAAGACGATGCGCTGCGGGTAGTAAAGCGACGGCTCACCCCGGCGCAGAGGTCGATCGTCAAGCCGGGTCGGGTGCTGCGCGAGATATCAGCCGCCAAGAACCACGATGTATCGGTAGACCGATTTGCCGCGTTCGCGTGTGACCAGACAAGCCGGATCGTCGCGCGTGTGTGGCGTGAATACGAAGAGGAGCTACGCCGCGCTGACGCGCTGGATTTCGATGACCTACTGCTGAGGACAGTGCGGCTCCTTCGGGAGCACCCTGACATACGGGCTGCCTACCAGCAGAAGTGGCGGCACATATTGGTAGATGAGTACCAGGACACCAACCCAATCCAGGCGCGGCTGCTGCGGCTACTCGCGAGCGACGACCTGTTCGTGGTGGGCGACGACCGGCAGGTGATCTACGGGTTCAGGCTGGCGAACGTCCAGTTGATCCTCGACTTCGACAAGGAATACCAGAACGCGTCGGTCCTGACATTGGAGACCAACTACCGCAGCTCACCGAAGATCCTGCAGGCCGCGAACAGCCTCATCGCCAACAACCAACTACAGAGCGAGATGACGCTCATCCCGGACCCGGGCAACCCTCGTGGCCCCGATGTTCTAGTCCGGCCCGCGGATACCCAGGTGGAGGAGGGGCGTTGGATCGCCGCGCGGATCCAGCGATATGTCGCCAGTGGAATCAACGAGAGAGACATCGCCGTGCTAGGTCGTGACCGCGATCTCGTCGAAGGGATCGAGCACGCGCTCGCCGCGGCGGGCATCAGCTACCAGCGCGTCGGGTCGAGTAGCTATTTTCGCCGTCCCGAGGTGAGGGCCGCGCTCGCCCACTTGCGGTTGATCGTGAATCCTCGAAACGAGGAGGCGTTCGCGGTGGCCCTGGGGATACGTCCCTTGGTCGGCGACCAGACGATCGCAAAGATCATCGCCTACGCCGGCCGGCACCGGCTATCGCTGCTGGAGGCGTCCACGGCCGTCGATCTGATCGGCGGGATCAGAAGCGCCCAGGGCCGGGAGAACATCAGACGGTTCGCCTACGACATGCTCGCTTTCCGCCGCAAGGCAAGCGAAATCTCGGTAAGCGAGCTGACTCACGACGTGATCCGTATGCCGCTCGGGGTCGCGGACTCACTCACCAGGGAGGACGAGGACGCCGAACAGCGCTTCGCGCGGCTCGAAGCGCTAGGACAGGCGGCGCGAACCTACGAGCGCCAGACCGACGACCCGAGCCTCGCTGGCTGGCTGCAGGACGCAACACTGGCAGGCCGCGATGATCTCTCGCGCGCCGAAAGCGACCGCGGGAGAGTGACACTCGGGACGATTCACGCGGTCAAGGGCCTGGAATGGGACATCGTGATCGCGGCCGGTTTCGAGCGGCGCCTCATGCCCTCGTTCTATACGCGGACACCAGCGGCCCTCGAAGAGGAGCGTCGCATGGCGTTCGTGCTGTTCACCCGCGCGATGAAAGAGCTGATCCTCTCCTACGCGATCACGCGCGAAGGCCAACCATCGGGACCCAGCCGCTTCATATCCGAGGCGCTGAGCCCACGCAACGAGCCCCACGAGCGCGAAACCGCCAGCGGAGCGCCCAGCGCACCAACAGCAACCTAGCCGCGCGGACCAAGATCGCGCCGCACAGCACCCCGCGCGTCTCATGTCCCGGGACATGAGACGCGCGCTATGCCTGAAAGGAGTGAGATGACATACCTGCACCTACCGGCGCAGAGCTTCGAGGAGGCCATCCCGTACCTGCGCGCCCCCTACACGCCCAGCCAAGTCCGGGCGAAGATACTGACAACGCCAGAAAACCCCTCGTGGCCGTGCACGATCGCGTTGTACGCGATCGGCGAGACACAGATGGATCGCTTCACGCTGATCTGTGGCAGCGAGTGGGACCACGAGTTCACCAAGCTCGCCGAGGAGCAGCGCGGCACCGGCAAAGAAACCAAGTGGTATTGCATGGTCGCCGCGACATTCGAAGCGTTCGGCGTCACGCATACCGACATCGGCGAGGGTACAGCACCCACCCGCGCGGGCGCCGAGATGAACGCCAGGGCACAGGCCAGCAAGCGCGCTGGACGAAAGTTCGGCCCCGGCCAGTGCCTCTACGCCTGCGACACAATCGTCATGTTCCGCGGCAGCAAACCCGACGAGCTACGTCTACCGAAGGGCGATGACCCGAAGCGTCACCTGAAACCCTACTTCGACAAAGAGGGCCAGGGCCAAGCATATTGCCGCACCCGATACGACCTGTGGCTGAAAGAGACCGGGGAACGCGAGTACGGTGCGCCGCTCGACCATCTCGCGATCGCCGAAGCGATACGGTCACGGCCGAACCGCGCCAGCACGAACGGCACACAACCCCAACAGATAACCGGCTCCCAAGGCCCATCTCGTAACGGCGGCGTCGCCGACTCTCACCAGGCGCACGCCGCAGAGACCAACGGCGCGCAGGCACCCGCCGACGCCGAGCCGGCTGCCAAGCAGTACGCGCCGATGCCCGACCATCCGGCACCGGATGCGGCCCTGAAGGCTGCGCAGGCGGCCGGCTTCGGTGAGCCAGTTGCGAGACTGCTCAGCAACCTCGCACGCCAGGAAGGCCAGGACTCCAAGTTCACCGCCGCGCAACTACGGGCCGTCACGAACTGGATCGCCGTACTCGGCGAGCTCGACGTCCCCGAAGACGTGATCGTGAAAGCGATCACGGTCAACGCTGCGAAGAACACGACCCAGGAGCGCCGCCAAGCACGGTTCGCGAAATGGCTCTCAGAAAAGGCAGCCGGCGAAGCCCCACCAACAGGAGAGGCACCCGAGACGGCCGCCGACGCACCGCAGGACACCGAGGCCGCGACCGACGCCGGCCCGCTCGACCCGGCCCGTGCTCTCGCAGAGCTGCGCAAAGCCAGGGACGACCACGAATACACAGACCGCACAGTCACGAGACTCGCGGCACTCGCTACCGGCGTCGGGCCGAACGCCCGCGTGGACTGGCCGAAGGTCACACCCGCGACGCTGCTCGTCCTCGCCGACCTTCTGCAAAGCGCCGGGTCGCTCGGCTGGAAGAACGAGCAGCTAGACAAGGAAACCCTCAAGTATCACAACACCAATAGCCAGACCAGTAGCGCCGGGCGCTTCGCGGCGTTCGCGAACTACCTGACCGACCTCGCCGAAACCCGCGCGATGACGACGCAGGCCGACACGATCGGGGTGGCTTGAGCGCCCACAGAGTCCGCGAGGAGGACGGGCGCCGCACCCAAACAACACCAACAGAAGCACGATCGCCCTCGCGGACGACACGCTCCAGAACAAGAAAGCACGGGGGAAACAGGCTCTGCGCAACGACGAAAGGGTGTGCAGCAGTTCCAGCCACCGCAAGTCGGCGCAGGCGGGCCTCCAGCTGCGCCCAGAGACGACGGACCCGCGGCCCGCCCGCGGTTCGCGCGCACAACGCGCCCAACAACCAACAACGCTAAGGCGGCGGGAACGCCCGTCGCGCGAAACGAGAAAGGAGCCTCATGGCTGCTATCAACATCAACCGGGTCGTGATGACCGGCAACCTGACCAAGGACCCCGAGCTCAAGTCGCTTCCGAGTGGCATGTCCGTATGCGAACTGCGGATCGCGTGCAACACACGCCGCAAGAACCAGAGAACCGGCGACTGGGAGGACAAGCCCAACTTCTTCAACGTGAAGGTGTGGGGCGTACAGGGCGAGAACGCCGCCCGCTACCTCTCCAAGGGACGCCCGGCGGCGATCGACGGTCGCCTGGAGTGGCGCGAGTGGGAGGCAAAGGACGGGACCAAGCGCCAGGCGATCGAAATCATCGCCGACTCAGTGCAGTTCCTCGGCTCACGTGGCGGCGAGGGCGAAGAGAACCCCGGCGACTACACGATCCCCGAGGAGTTGCCCGTGCCCGCCGGCGTCGGGGCAGAAGACCCCGCCAGCGCCACCGACGACGAAGACATCCCATTCTGAACCCGAAGTCAAGCACACGGTGGCCCGCCAGCTATGGCGGGCCATCGAGGCCGCCGAGCAGACAACGCTCACACGCAAGCGGCCCCTTAACCCAGCCCCCTTCGTAGGAACACCTTCCTACCGGCTGGGCGCCACAGCCAATCGCGGCGCGGGCACACGCGCTGCCACCCACCGACCGACCCAAGGAGAAGCGAATGGACATGCTCTGCCCCAGATGCGGCGAGCCGTGGGACCACCCCTACGTGCAGCACGAGATGACCCTCGAAGAACGCGAGGATCTACTCGCTGGCCGCGGATGCAGCACACAATGCCGCCTCAACCCGGCATCGGACTCAGACGCCTGCGCTGCCGCGAGCGCGGCCCTTGAGCTATGCCCGGACGATCTCGACGGCGCTGCGTCGCTCATGGAGGACTTCGGGCTCAGCGCGTAACCCTCGCAGCCCGCAGCCGTCCGCTCCGAGGCACCCCAGCTCTTCACAGAGCCTGGGGCGCCGGCCGACGAGCACTCCCTTTTTTGCCCTTTTTCGGTCAGCGGCACGCGGCTGGCTCATCATCGTTCGGGGAGCCTGCGCGTACCGCCGTGCCCCTTTTTTGCCGTGCCGACTACCAACCGGGTTGGACCGACACCGACGGCTGCGCTCGCCCCTGGCAGGAGTCTAAGATTTTCTACACGATTATACGCTCATCCGCCGATAACGGCGTATAACATCGTATAAGCCTGATAGCCTTGGGGCCTGATGGACCCCGACACCAACCCGTACTCGATGGGCGCCGGCAACCCACCGCCGGCGCTGACCGGCCGCGAGACCCAGGAGCGGCAGTTCGAGACGCTGCTCGCCCGCCTCCTGAGCGGCCTGAGCGACCGCAGCGTCATCGTGTCCGGCCTACGAGGCGTAGGGAAGACCGTTCTCCTGCTCGAGTTCGAGAGCATCGCAAAGGACGCCGGGTGGACCGCGCCACGGCCGATCGAGATCAAGTCGGATACCGACTTCCGCGGCGAGCTCGCGAACGCCGCATACCAGGCCCTGTTGGGAATCAGCGCTCGCAAGGCGCTCGGAGATCGCGTGCGATCGCTCACCGGGCTACTGCGAGGCTTCAAGATCGGCGCGAGTACCGCAGGCAACCTCGAGTTCTCGTTCGACCCGGACGCCGTAAGCGGCGTGACGGGCGATCTGGAGCGGGACCTGACCTACCTCTTCGAGGAGCTCGGTCAAACGGCCCGCGAGCACGAAACAGGAGTCGTGTTCCTGGTAGATGAGATGCAGTTCCTCGCGCGCGGTGAGCTGGAGGCGCTCGCCGCCGCGATGCACCGCATGTCGCAGACGAAGCTCCCCGTGGCCCTGGTCGGCGCAGGTCTACCCCAGCTCCCCGGCCTGATGGTCGACGCCAAGTCCTACGCGGAGCGCCTGTTCGCCTATCCCAAGCTGGGGGCACTCGGTGACGCAGCAGCCCGTCGAGCGCTTGTGGCCCCCGCGGAGGCGGCAGGCGTCTCCTGGGAGGACGACGCCCTCGCGCAAATCGTTGAGGAGTCGGGGTGCTACCCCGCCTTCATCCAGGCCTACGGCAAGGAGGCATGGAATCAGGCGCCGGTCTCGCCGATCCGTCTCGCCGATGTGCTGGCGGCCGAACCGCTCATCCACGAACAACTCGACGAGGAGTTCTTCCACGTGCGCTTCGAGAAGGCCACAGACCGCGAGCGGGAGTACATGGCGGCGATGGCGGACCTCGGCGAGGGCCCATACCGCACCTCCCAAGTCGCAGAGCGCCTCGGACGCAGCCAGCCCTACACCTCCGCTCCCCGGGACTCGCTCATCAAGAAGGGCCTCATCTACAGCCCTGACCGCGGCCAGGTGGACTTCACGGTGCCCAAGTTCTCGCCGTTCATGCGTCGCCGCTACCCGCTGAGGAAGACCCGACGCGCCACACCCAGGACCGACCCATGAGCACCGCCCGGCCGATCACCGCACCCAATCGCGCCGGATCGGCGAAGTCGTCGGGGGGCAAACCGCCCGCCGAACCGACGAAAGATCAGGGCCGACGGAAGGGATCCCCCGACCACCGGCCACGATCGACGGCGAATCGGAGCGAGTTGTGCCAACAGACGATAGGCGGCTGCAGACGGTGCGCCGAATACCCGGACAGGCGCTGCCCCGCCTGCGTCCAACGCCGCCGCCGAGCGATGCAGCTCCTCGAGGAAGGACACCCAATCGAGCAGATCGCCGCCTCCATGCGGCTCACCGTGCCCCGCGCCAAGCGATACATCGAAGAAGAGGAGATCGCGCGCAACCTCTCCCACCACCGCTGCGACCAGGTACCCGCTGCGCGGATACGCAAGCTCTATGACCAGCGCCGCGAAGAAGACCCCACACTCAGCATCGCGAAGATCGCCCATGCAGCCAAACTCGGCCGAGGCACCGTCTCAGCCGCGCTTGGACCCGCCGATCGCGTCCCCGACGAGAACCACGATCACGCCACCGAAGGACAAGAGGGTGCGCTACTCGTCGGCGTGGACGTCGCCGCCCCAATCGTGCAGGCGCTCGGCTTCGCGCCGCACGAAGTCGACGGTCTATAGCAAACCGCAGACAGCCGAGCGGCAGGGATGACTCGCCGTGGCCAGCGAACTGCGCCGCGTGAGCGAACGCAAGCGAGCTGCCCAACTCGCTCGCCACTACAGAGACACGGAGCGCCTATCGCTCACGCAGATCGCGCGGCTGCTCGGTCGCTCACGCGCGACCGTCCGGGAATACCTCTACGACCCCGACGGCTCCAAGGCACGACGAGTCAAGGAGCGCTACCGAGGCCAGTGCCGCCACTGCAACGCCCAGACGAGCGGCGCGGGACCCGGATACCCACGGACGCGCTGCCCCCGATGCGCAGCCCGCACATCAGCGAAGTGGGACAAGCCGCGCATCCAAGCCGCGCTGCGGGCATGGCACCAGCGCCACGGCCGGCCCGCCACCACGACCGACCTCAGCCGGGCATACGCGCGGAAGCGAGTACCACACGACGGCGGCGCACGACTCGACCGCCTACAGGAAGGCTGGGAGGGCGGACCCTGGCCGGCCGCGAGCGTCGTTCAATACCACTTCGGCTCGATGCGGCTCGCCAACGACGCGGCCCTGCGAGACCCTCTACGCTCCCAGCCGAGCTGCGCTGATGTCGGCCGGGGGATGAGCGCGTCCTGATCGGACTCCTTCTCCGCTCGCGAGCGCCCAGCGAACAACGACTCAGCCCCCAAGCGGATGTTCAATCCGCCCACCCCGACCCCGCGCACCACCCCAGCGAGGATCACGAGCACTCATCGCTACGCCTTCCTCCCTGGTCTCTCAGCCAAGCTCGCCAACAGCGCCGCCTCGGTCCTCGGCTTGAACGCGACACGCCTCACCTCACGGCCCGCGCCGCCCGACGGCCCCCGATATGCCCGACCCCGCGCAGGACGCACGGCGAGCTGCCCGTCAAGCCACTCCTCGAGCATCACGCGCGTGAACCGCAGATGACGCCCGACACGCAGACACGGCAACTGCCCCAGCCGCGCTGCATCCCGCACCCACGAGACCCGAACGTTCAACAACGCCGCCGCCGCCGCGCTATCCAGCAACGGCTCCGCCAACGACACCTCCCGCCGCCCAGCGTCATCCAGGTGATTCCCACTCCTACTCGCATCCATCAAGCACGCTCCTTCCATACGCATCCGGTGGACAGCGGATCGGTTCGCTTCGGAGCGGCGTGCACATCCAATAGACGCGCGAGCCACGCAGACGCCCCGCACGCAAACGAGAATCCTCCGAGAGAGGCCCGGCCAGCTCAGAATTGATGTCGTCTCTCGCCATCAGCAGCTCCATTTGTTCGTCGCGCCAAAGGCCCCGCTGCCCCCCAACGACTTTCCGCGGGAGTGTCCGAGGTGTCCATGCACGGCTGGACATGAGGCCGATGACCGCCAGCAGGGAACGCCGATCACGTCGCCGGTAGGTAGTGTCCGCGGTCGTGACCGAGCAGGGCTGCGCGCAGATCTTCGGGCGCAGCCAGCGTGCGCAGGCCGAGCTCTTGATCGAGCACGTCGCCCACCCCGACGCCCGCGATTGGCTGCACGAGCACGCCGCCGCGCTTGGACTGCGCCCACCGAGCGCCATCGTCGACGGCTGACCGGCGCCGGCCGAGACCAAGGTCGCTACTGCGGACGCGAAGTAGGGCCTCGGAGGCCGCTGGTCGCGGCGTTAGCACCGCGCCTGTTTATTTCGGAGCGGTGGCGTCTGTCCTACGCATCAGAATGCTCGTCTAGGCATGGCGTTTCGTTCCGATCTCGTCGATCTCGCCGCTCCTGGCCTTCGCGAGGCGCAGTGCGGCGCGCTGCACGCGGTCGCGGCGCACGACGCGTGCTCGGATGAGCCCGGGCAGGTCGTGCTCCCAACCGGGGTCGGAAAGACGCTCGTCGCGACCCTGCTGCCATACGTCCTTGGCTGCTCGCGGGTACTGGTCGTCACGCCCGCCCGCATCATCCGCGACCAGGTCACCCACCAGTTCGCGACGTTGCAGGTTGCGCGCGAGTTGGGCGCGATACCGACGGACGCGAAGGGGCCCTCGTTGATGCGAGCCGATCACCGCTGCGACGCCGCCGCGTGGGAAGCAGCGCGCGACCACGACGTCGTGGTCGGAACCACACAGGTTCTGAGCCACGCCTACGACGGCGTCGCACCCATCCCCGACGGCCTGTTCGACCTCGTCGTCTTCGACGAGGCGCACCACCTCCCGGCACCGACGTGGTCCACACTTCACGCCTATCTGAAGGGCGTGAAATCGGTGCTGCTGACGGGCACACCATTCCGCGCGGACCGCCGGCGGCTGCCCGGCGACATCGCTTTCGTCTACCCGCTGCGCCGTGCGATCGCCACCGGCGCCTATCAGCCGGTGCGGTTCGTGCCGGTCGCAAAGGTCCCGGCCGCGGAGCGTGACCGGGCGCTCGCCCAGACGATCATGGCGCGTCTGCGCTCCCCCGAGCATGTCGCGGCCGCGAGCCGTGTGCTCGTGCGCACTGATCGCCAGGACCACGCCCGGGCGCTCGTGGAGGTCTACGCGAACGCGGGCGTGAGACTCGCCCTCGTGCTCGACCGCACCGCGGGCCGCACAGTCCGCGGCTACATCGCCCGCATGGAAGCCGAGGATGACCTCGACGGTCTGATCGTCGTCGGCGCGATGACCGAGGGCTTTGACTTTCCCCAGCTGAAGCTCGCCGCCTACCATCGTCCCCACCGGACGCTTGCGCCGACGCTCCAGTTCGTGGGGCGCCTCGCGCGTGCCGGGGCCGTGCAGGGCGAGCTCATCGCCTTCGCCGAGGACGTCTCCGATGAGACCTCGGCGCTGTTCCGCGAGGACGCGGTCTGGGAAACGATGGTCCCGGACCTCGTGGACACCGCGGTCGAGCGCGAGCGCCGGGTGCGGCAGTTCACGGGCGCGCTGACGACGCTCGACCCCGGCCGCCACCGCGTTTCGCCGCTCGCGATCGCACCACCGCGCTCCACCCATATCTTCCGCCTGAAGGACCCCCCGCAGCTCGACTTCGACCCTCCGCAAATCGGCGAAGGCGTCGTCATCGAGCGTTTCCGCCACATACCGGCGCACCTGCTCGCATATGTGACGCGACGGCGTCTTCACCCGCGGTTCATGCGCGATGACGCCCTGGACTCCTTGGAGCATCACCTGCACGTCGCGACGTGGGTGGAGGACCCCGGGGTGCTGTTCATCAGCAGCGACATTGCCTCCGCGGTCCGCCAGCTGCTCGACGGGCTCGCCGGCGGGCGCGCGATACCCGTCGGTGCTGATGACCTCACCCGGCTCCTGGCCGCAGCGGACCTCGAACGCTGCTTCTCGGTCGGCGCGCGTCCCACGAGCATCGGTACCGCCGCCAACGAGAGCTACCGCACCCTGGCGGGGCCCCGCGCGGAGCTCTCGCTGACGCCCTCGGATGCGCGCGTGCGGGTGCTCGGGCATGTCATGGGCCGCATGAGAGGGACTGGCGTCGGCAGCGGCACGTTCGGGTTCTCATCGCGCAAGGCCAAGCTTTGGGAGCCCACATCGACCGACAGCCTTGCCGACTTCCGCGGCTGGTGCATTGGCCACGCGCAGGTCCTGCGCTCGACGGCGACGCCGGGGCCCGGGAACACGGCCCTCGGCTACCTCGGCCTGCCCGACAGGCTGCGGGAATACCCGGACGCTCCCGCGATCTCGGTTCTCCCTGCGGAGATCTTGATGGACCCTCGCGAGCTGCACCTGAACGGCACGGCCACCCCGCCGCTGGCGGTGCAGGTCGACTGCATGCGCCGCTCGGCCAGCGAGGTGCGCCTGGTCCTGTCCACAGAAGGACGGGCGTGCGAGCTGCAGCTGACCGTGGCGGGCACGATCGCCACCGTCTCCTGCAGCGCTCACCTGGTCGACCCGGCCACCGGCGAGGCGGAGGATCTCACTGAGGTGCTCGCCGAGCATCCCGTGACGCTCCTGTTCGGCGACGGGACCTGGGTGTTCGGCGAGCAGACACTGCGCCCGCCCGCGCACTTCGAGCCACTGCCCTCCCATGCGCGCCAGCCGCTCGACTGGAGCGCCGTGAACATGGCGAAGGAGTTCCTGGAACCGCTCGCCCCGACCACGAGCGTCGCCGGCAAGACGCTCGAGCTGCTGTCCAAAACGGCGGAATGGGTGATCCAGGATCACCGCACCGACGAGCTTGCGGACTTCATCACGATCACTCGCGACGGCACGCGCGTGCAGGTGCAGCTCGTTCACTGCAAGAAGCCCGGCGGGGCACCCGCCACACGCGTCACCGACATCCAGGAGCTGCTCGCTCAGGCGATGCGCTCAATGTATCTCGCGACCGCCGGCCCCAGGATCTGGACCGAGCTCGAGCATCGCATCCGCAACCGCTCCTACACGAAGGTCCTGACCGGCGATAAGCCGGCGCTGCTGACCCAGCTTTCGGCCTGGTCGCGCGTCCAGCCGCTGTTCGGCTGGACGATCGTCTGCGTGCAGCCAGGGGTCGACGACAAACAGCTCGCCTCCTGGAACCAGGGCAACGCGCTGATGTCCTCGGTCCACGACGCATGCCTGACCCAGGGCGTCTCCTTCTGCCTGATCGACGCGCTCACAGGATCGTGACTACGCGACACGGCCCGGCAGCGCCGCTGTCCGCGCTACCGTCGATACTCGGGCGATGAGCACACAGACGGACGTGTCTCTCGACGCCGCCGCCACTCCAGACGCCAACGTTGCGGCTGCCCTCGGCCTCGGATGGGACATGGCCACCATGCAGGCCGGCGCACAACCGCGCGGCGGGCGCGAGCACCCCCACCGCGACGATCTCGCGACCCTCAGCGACCTGAATGGCTGGGAGTGGACCGAGATCCACCTGAGCAGCGTGGCCGTCGCGCTCGTCACCCTCACGCCGACGTTCGAGGCCGTCGGGCTGACCGCTCCCCGCTCGACACCGCCCGCGACGCGTACGCTGGCGATCACAAGGCCGCTCTCACCGGCGCAGTGGAGGCGCTGCACAGCGAGCTGATGGTCGTCCTGTACGCCGCGAGCCCCCGGCTCGGCAAGGCCTACACGCTCGGGCGCTCGCTTGCCTACACAACGCTGAAGCCCACCGATCCACGGACGCTTGAGCAGCAGCTGAGCGCCGCGCGGCTGAGCACGCTGCAGGCGTGGCTCGCGGATCTCGCCACCGCGCTGCCCGCCCACTCCGCTCGTGCCGTCGCCGTCTCCTTGGAGATGTGGCAGGAGGCAATTCCCGATCCGGCGCGTGAGGAGGCCGCGCAATCGGCAGACAACGGCGCCGCCGCCGAGCATGTAGAGCCACCGCTGCCAACCGCCCCTGACCTCGGGGACACCCTCGCCGCCTTGCATCGCCAAGGGGCGCTGTGGCGAGACCTGTTGACCGGCGAGAAGGCCGGGGAGGACATGCTGTCGCCGAGCGACTACCTTAACGCCGGGAGTCGGATGATGGCAAGCGTCGCCGGCTTGGCTCGAAGCTTCATTGCCCAGCACTGGGCTGCGCTTGGCACGGGGGTCCTCCTGACCGCGGCAGTGATCGCCGTCGTGCTGCTGTCCGCCGCCGGCTCGGGCTCGAAGGTCGTGGGCTCGATCGCTACCGCCGCAGCGGCGCTCGGGGTCAGCTGGAGCGCGGTGCGCGCGTCGCTCGGCAAGACGCTCGCGAAGCTTGAGCAGCCGCTCTGGGAGGCGGAGCTCGACACGGCGATTGCGGAGGCGATCACGGTGATCCCGCCAAAAGAGCGGGGCGTGATCGTCGCGGCCGGCGTCGCGGCGGAGCTTCATCCTCGCGGGCCCGCGCAGGCAGCGAGCTGAACCGGAGCGTCCGCTACACCGTGCGATCCAAGCAACGCCCGCGCGCCGCCCCGGGTGCGGAGGAGCGCAGCCAGTTCCAGGACGGGCGCAAGTCAACGACCGCAATTCGCACCGCGCCTGGGCGCATTTCGGGACAAAATCTCGGGACAAAGTTTTTCCCAAGCGAAGAAGAACATCCCAAAACGTACGATTTTGCAGGCATTTTAGAGGGGTGAGCGACGGGATTCGAACCCGCGACCGCCGGGACCACAACCCGGAGCTCTACCAGCTGAGCTACGCCCACCAGGCCGGGACGAAGTGTAGCGGTGGGTCTGAGCTGGCCCAGCTGCCGACGCGCCGGGCGCCTCAATCCACGCGCGGCGCCCCGGCCGCTAGTAGCAGCTGCGCCGTCACGTCCGTGCCGTGGCGCTTGGCGGTGCTCCAGCCGCGGCCCATCGTGAGCTGATCCGGTGGGATCCGCGGGCCCTCGAGCACTGTGAGACGCGCCTGGCGGGGATCCCAGTGGAGGTCTCCGAGGTCGAACATGCGGTCGGCCGCCCACGGCTCCAGGATTGCGCTCTGGAGTTCCACGGCGCCCATGTTGAAGTGGCAGAGGTTGCGCGGAAAGTGGCGCAGCTCCACGTGGTAGACGTGCTCGGGGTCCGAGGGCATGGGCGGTGGGGCCGCGGCCAGCGGTGGGGCCGGCGCCTGCGGCGGGACCGATGCTGGCGGTGGGGCCGATGGTGAGGCCGATGGTGGGGACGACGTGTGCTGCGCGACCGGCGCGACCGACGCGGGCGGCTCACTCGACGCCCCTTCCGTCCCCGGGCCCCCAGGCGAGCTCGACCCCAGCGCGACCACCGCGTCGATCTCCACCTGCGCTCCCCGCGGCAGCCCCGCCACCCCGATCGTGACCCGCGCCGGGGGGTCGTCCGGGAAGAGCTCGGCGCACACCTCGTTCACTTCGGCGAACTGCCCCAGGTTGGTCATGTAGATCGTGATCCGCACGGCCCGCTCCAGCGTGGTGCCCGCGGCGGCGCACACCGCGCGCAGGTTCTCCAGGCAGCGGCGGGCCTGTTCGCCCGCGCTCACTCCGACCAGCTCGCCGCTTGCGGGGTCGAGGGGGATCTGCCCGGAGCAGAACAGCAGCTCGCCGGTCGTCCGCACCGCGTGGCTGTAGGGGCCGATCGCGGCCGGCGCTCCCGAGGCGGTCACGGTGTGGCGGAGCCCGCTCATGCGCTGCCCCCACCGGGCCCCGCTGGCTGGTGTTGGCAAGCTTGCGGCCCGTGGGGGCCAGTTTCAGCGACGCACATGCGCTGACCCTACAACGCCCCTACCACGCGCGCGCGACTGGCGCGCGCGCGACCGGCGCACCGCGCTGCCCGATCGGGTAGATTCCAACTGGTGCGACCATCCGCCAGGAAGCTTGCCGTCACGTTCCTGGCGGCCCCGATTGTCGCCGCGTGCGTCGCGGCGGGCGCGCTGCCGGCACCCGCGGGCGCGGCCGTGCCCAGCGGGGCGGGCGGGATCCCATTCGTTCCCTGCAAGGAAAGCAACGAACTTGCGTGCGCACACCTGACCGTGCCGCTCGACCCCAGCGGGGTCGTGCCCGGGAGCATCACGCTGGCGCTCCGCCGCCGCCTCGCGCCGGTCGGCGAAGCCCACTCCGCGGTGATTGCGCTTGCCGGCGGGCCGGGGCAGTCGGCGATCCCGTTCGCCGAAACGTTCGTCGATGCGCTCGGCCCGATCCTCGACACGCGCGACCTGATCGTGTTCGACCAGCGTGGCACCGGCTACTCGCACCCGCTGGCCTGCCACGGCTTCGAACAGCCCGGCGCCTACCACGGCGGTGGGCAGCTGCTCAAATCGTGCGCCGAACAGATCGGCCCCGAACGCGCCTTCTACACGAGCCTCGACTCCGTCGCCGACATCGAGGCGCTGCGCAGGGCGCTGGGCTACGAAAAGCTCGTGCTGTGGGGGACGTCCTACGGCACCAAGGTGGCGGAGGAGTACGCGCAGGAGTACCCCACCCACGTCGAAGCGCTGGTGCTCGACTCCGTGGTGCCGCCGACCGGACCGGACCCGCTCGACCGCACGACGTTCGAAGCGATCCCGCGCATCCTGCGCCAGCTGTGCGCCTACCGCCAGTGCGCCCGCATCACCCCCAACCCGGTGGCCGACCTCGCACGGCTCGTGCGGCGCATGGGCGGCGGGGTGGTGCGCGGGCGCTACGTCGGCCCGCACGGCCATCCCCACCCGGTTCCGATCTCCGCCAACGAGCTGCTCGACATCCTGCTCGGGGGCGACTTCGACCCGATCCTGCGGGCCGAATTTCCCGCCGCGGTGCGGGCCGCCGCCGACGGCGACGACGCGCCGCTCGCGCGGCTGCTGGTTGGTGCGTTCAGCGGCGAAGGCGAAGAAGGCGAAGGGATCGACTCGCCGCTCTTCTTCACGACGACCTGCGAAGAGGAGGATTTCCCGTGGAGCCACGCCGCCGGCCCGGGCGAACGGCTGGCGCAGGCGAGGGCGGGGATCGGCGCGCTCCCCACGAGCGCGTTCGCGCCCTTCACCGCCACCAACGTGCTCGACTTCGACGAGCTGCGCGCGTGCGCCTACTGGCCCTCCGCGACCCCTGCGCCGCCGGCCGTGAGCGAAGCGATGCCGAACGTCCCCACGCTGATCCTCAGCGGCGCCGACGACCTGCGCACCCCCACCGCCAACGCGCGCGCCGTCGCCGCGCAGATCCCCGACGCGCACCTGCTGGTGGTGCCCAACACGGGGCACGCCGTGCTCGAGGACGAGCCCACCTCGTGTGCGCGCAAGGCGCTGAAGGCGATGTTCACGGGCGGGGTGGGCGTGCATCCGATCGCCCCCTGCGCCCCCGGCCCGCCCACCTTGCCGCTGCTACAGCTCACTCCGCTGGCGCCGGCGCGGCTCGCCGACGTGGCCCCAACGCACGGCTACCGCGGCCGCGCCGGGCGCACGCTGCAGGCGGTCGGGCTCACGATCGCCGACTTCGACCGTCAGCTCACGGTGCGGCTGCTGGCGGCAAGCAGATCCGCCAACCTCACCTCGCTGAGCAGCGGCGGCCTGCGCGCCGGCTGGGCCGAGCTCTCCAGGAACGGGCTGAGCTTCCACGGCTACTCCTACGTGCCGGGCGTGACCGTGTCGGGTACCGTCAAGGCCGAAAAGCTCACGCTGCGGATCGGCGGCAGGGCCGCCGCTCGCGGCACGCTGCACCTCGGGCCGCACAAGGCGCTGGTCGGCGAACTGGGCGGCAGGCGCGTGCACCTCAACCCCACCAACCCCACCGCCACTGCCGCTATTGTCGGTGCCGATGCGCAGACGAGCACCCTCTTCGCTCTTCGTGGCTCTGGGGTCCGCGCTGCTGCTCACCGGCTTGCCGGCCTCCTCAGCTGGCTCCCCTGGAGCTAGCCTCAGCCTCAGCTTCGCCCCCTGCGTCCACGAAGCCAGCTTCGCCTGCACGACCGTCACCGTGCCGCTCGACCGCGCGGTGGCCGTGCCGGGCACGATCGGCCTCAGCGTGGAGCGCCTGCAGGCGGGCGGGGCGGGTGGGGCTCCCAGTCAAAGCGCCGTGCTCGCGCTCGCCGGCGGGCCCGGACAGGCGGCCGACCCACTCGCCGGCTTCGTCGCGAAGGCGATCGCGCCCGCGCTGCGGGGCCGTGACCTGATCGTGTACGACCAGCGCGGCACCGGACACTCCGATCCACTCAACTGCCACAACTCCCCCGCCCTCGAAAAAGCGCGCAGCGAAGCGCAGCTCGCCGAACAGTGCGCGCTGCAGCTCGGGCCCGCCCGCGGCGCGTTCACGAGCGAGGAATCGGTGGCGGACATCGAGGCGATCCGCGCAGCGATGGGCTACGAAAAGCTCGTGCTGTACGGCACCTCCTACGGCACCAAGGTGGCGCTCGAGTACGCCGAACGCTACCCCGAACACATCGAAGCGCTGGTGCTCGACTCCGTGGTGCTCCCCGAAGGCCCCGAACCGTTCTCGCTCTCCTCGATCCAGGCGCTGCGGCCAATGCTCGAAGAGCTCTGCTCGGAAGGCGCGTGCGCGCACATAACATCCAACCCGCTCGGCGACATCGCCACGCTGGCGGCGAGGCTGCACAGGCATGCGCTCGGCGGCTCGGTGTACGACGGCGCCGGCCACCGCCACGCCGCCACGCTGGGGGAGGCCGACCTCTTCAACATCCTGCTCGCCGGCGACCTCAACCCCGCGCTGCGCGCGCTGCTGCCCGCCGCCGTGCAGTCGGCGCTGCGCGGCAACCCCGACCCGCTGCTGCGCCTGAAGGCGCTCTCCGAAGGGCTGATCCCCAACGTGCCGCTGCAGCCGAAGGGCTCCCGGGCCGAACGGGAAGCCGACGAAGAAGAAGACAACGCGCTGTTCCTCGCCACCTCCTGCGAGGAGAAGCCCTTCCCATGGCAGCGCTCCGCCGCGCCCGCCACCCGCGAAGCGGAAGCGCGCGCCGCACTGCACGCGCTGCCGAGCTCCGACCTCTACCCGTTCGACGCCGCCACCGTGTGGTCGGACAGCCTCATACCCGTGTGCCTGAACTGGCCCAACGCGGCCCCCGCCCCGCCCGCCGCGGGCCCGCTGCCGAACGTGCCGACGCTGATCCTCTCCGGCGCCCAGGACCTGCGTACCCCGACCTCGGGCGCGCGGCGGATCGCCGCGGAGATCCCCGACGCCCAGCTGCTCGTGGTCCCATACACCGGCCACTCGGTGATCGGCAGCGACTTCAGCGGCTGCGCCTCGCTGGCCGTGGAAGCCTTCTTCGGGGGCTCTTCCGTGCAGCCGTGCAAGCCCGAACCCAACCCCTTCGGCCCCACCCCGATCACCCCCACGAAGCTCGCCCGCGTGCAGCCCGTCCCCGGCCTCGGCGGCAACCGCGGGCGCACCCTGACAGCCGTGCTCGACACGATCGTGGACCTCGAGCGCCAGCTGATCGGGGCGACCCTGCAGGTCGAGCAGAAGCTGCCGAACGGGTCGAGCTTCGGCGGGCTGCACGGCGGCTACGCCAAGCTGAGCTCCTCCGCCGTCGGCCTGCACGACTTCACGTTCGTGCCCGGGGTGGCGCTCAGCGGCATGCTGCCCGCCAAGGAAGGCAAGCTGCAGAGCATCACGATCCACGTCAGCGGCGCAGCCGCCACACACGGCACGATCACACTCGGCGGCGGCGGACGCGCGAGCGGCACCCTCGCCGGCGAGCGCTTCGACGTAAGCACCGCCAAGGCGCAGCTCTCACGGGTGGGGGCAGCCCCGCTCGCATCGGGGGCGGGCGGAGTGCCGCTGTCGCTGCACTTCCCGCTGCCGGCGCTGGTGCGAGCCGACGCCGGCGGACTACCCTGAAACTCGTGCCCAACGCGCTCGCGAGCCAGACCTCGCCCTACCTGCGCCAGCACGCCGAGAACCCCGTGGACTGGCTGCCGTGGGGCCCCGAGGCGCTGGCGGCGGCGCGCGCGCGCGACGTGCCGCTGGTCGTGTCGATCGGCTACTCCTCCTGCCACTGGTGCCACGTGATGGAGCACGAGTCCTTCGAAGACCCCGGCGTGGCGGCGTTGATGAACGAGGAGTTCGTGTGCGTGAAGGTGGACCGCGAGGAGCGCCCCGACGTCGACGCGCTCTACATGGAGGCTGTGCAGGGGATGACCGGGCATGGGGGGTGGCCGCTGAACGTGTTCCTCACGCCCGAGCAGACGCCCTTCTACGGCGGCACCTACTTCCCGCCCGAGCCCCGCCACGGGATGCCCTCGTGGGCCCAGGTGCTGCAGGCGATCGCGGAGACATGGCGCGAGAACGCCGCCGAGATCCGCGCCGGCGGCGAGCGGATCCGCGAGCAGCTCTCCCGCGCGGCGCGGATGGAGCCCTCCACCGAGCCCTTCGACACGGGCGCGCTCGACACCGCGGTGGCGGTACTGCGGGGCTCGTTCGACGCCGTCAACGGCGGCTTCGGCGGCGCCCCAAAGTTCCCGCAGACCCCCGTCGTGGAGTTTCTGCTGCGCCACGACGAGCGCGAGATGTCGTTCGCGACGCTGCGCGCGATGGCAGCCGGGGGCATCCACGACCAGCTCGGCGGGGGCTTTCACCGCTACTCGGTGGACGCCTCCTGGACGGTGCCGCACTTCGAGAAGATGCTCTACGACAACGCCCTGCTCGCGCGCGCCTACCTGCACGCGCACCGCCTCGTGGAGGGGGAGGGGGAGGAGGGGTTCGCTCACGTGACCCGCGCTACGCTCGACTGGGCACTGCGCGAGATGCGCGGCCCGGAGGGCGGCTTCTACTCAGCGCTCGACGCCGACTCCGAGGGCGTGGAGGGCCGCTTCTACGTGTGGCGGGTGGGGGAGCTGCGGGAAGTCCTCGGCGAGGACGCCGACGCCGCGATCGGCTGGTTGGGCGTGAGCGAGGAGGGCAACTTTGTCGACCCCCACCATCCCGAGCCGGGGCTCAACGTGCTCACCAATCGGAGCGGGAGGGGCACACAGCCCAAAGGGCTGGGTCAGCCCGACGGGACGGGCCGGCCCGAGAGCATTGGCCGGCCCGGCGGGATCGGTCGACCCGAGAGCATTGGCCAGCCCGGCGGGATAGGCCGGCCCGAGGGGATCGGTCGGCCCGATGCCCCCACGCGTGAGCGCATCCGCGCACGGCTGCTCCAGGCCCGCGCAGGCCGCACGCGGCCGGGCCTCGACGACAAGCGCCTCACCAGCTGGAACGCGCTGATGATCGCCGCGCTCGCCGACGCGGGGTCGGTGCTCGACGAGCCGCGCTACCTCGACGCCGCGGTGCGGTGCGCCGAGTTCATCCTGCGCGAGCTGCGCGAGTCCTCCACCGCAGGCGAGGTCGGGCCGGCCACCGCCGGCAACACTCAACCAGGCAGGCAGCACGAGCCCCCTGCCCCGGGCGAGGTCGAGCCTAGGCGGCTGCTGCGCACCTACTCCGAGGGCCGCGCGCACATCGGCGGCTATCTGGAGGACCACGCCTTCCTGCTGGAGGCGCTGATCGTCCTCTTCGAAGCGAGTTGCGACGAACGCTGGCTGACCGAGGCGCGCGCGCTGGCCGCGCAGACGATCGAGCGCTTCGCCGACCCCGAGCGCGGCGGCTTCTTCTCGACGCCCGCCGACGGCGAGCAGCTGATCGCGCGGCGCAAGGACCTCGACGACTCCCCGATCCCCTCCGGCGCCTCCTCGGCCGCGCTCGGGCTACTGCGGCTTGCGCAGATCACGGGCGAGGAGTCATATGAACGCCACGCGCTCGGGGTGCTGCGCCTGCTGCACGAGATCGCCCCGCAGCACCCCTCCTCGTTCGGCCACCTGCTGCAAGCGCTGGAGCTGCACCTCTCGCCGGCCGCTGGGCTTGCGTGCGCCGTACCGCCCGCGCGCTCGGCAACCCCAACCACTGCCCCACCGCCGCAGCCCCTTTAGGGGCGGAGGCCCCCTCCCCCTCCCTCTCCCCCTCCTACAAAATCGACAGGTAGCGGTCGAGCTCCCACTGCGACACCTGCACGCGGTAGTCCTCCCACTCCTGGCGCTTGATCTCCACGTAGCGGTTGAACATGTGCTCGCCCAGCGTGCGCAGCACCAGCTCCGACTGCGCGGTCAGCTCGATCGCGTCGCCGAGCGTCTCCGGCAGCTGCTCCACGCCGAGCCGCCCGCGCTCCTTGCCCGAGAGGTGGTAGAGGTTCTGCTCCATCGGCTCGGGTAGCTCGTACCCCTTCTCGATCCCCTCCAGACCCGCCTGCAGCAGCACCGCGAACGTGAGGTAGGGGTTGCATGCCGGGTCGGGGCAGCGCAGCTCCATCCGCGTCGCGCGCTCTCTGCCGGGGTGGTACAGCGGCACGCGCACCAGCGCCGAGCGGTTGCGCCGCGACCACGCGACGTAGGTGGGCGCCTCGAAGCCGGGGACGAGCCGCTTGTAGGAGTTGACCCACTGCGCGAAGATCGCGCAGATCTCGCGCGCGTGGCGCAGCTGGCCGGCGATGAACGCCTTGCCGACGTCGGAGAGGAAGTAGGGGTCGTCGGGGTCGAAGAAGGCGTTGCGGCCCTCCCTGAACAGCGACTGGTGGGTGTGCATCCCCGAGCCGTTCTCGCCGAACAGCGGCTTCGGCATGAACGTCGCATGCCAGCCGTACTTCATCGCGTACTCCTTCACGGTGATTCTGTACGTCATGCAGTCGTCGGCCATCTTCAGCGCGTCGGCGTAGCGCATGTCGATCTCGTGCTGCGACGGGCCCACCTCGTGGTGGGTGTACTCCACGTGGATCCCGAGCTGCTCCAGCGCCAGCACCGTCTCGCGGCGCACGTCGCTGCCGGCGTCGAGCGTGGTCAGGTCGAAGTAGCCGCCGCGGTCCAGCGGCTCGGTGGTGCGCGAGTCGCGAAACAGGAAGTACTCGAGCTCCGGCCCCACGTTGAAGGTGTCGAAGCCCATCGCCTGCGCGCGCTCCACCGCGCGGCGCAGCACGTGGCGGGGGTCGCCCTCGTAGGGGGTGCGCTCGGGGGTGATGATGTCGCAGAACATCCTCCCCACCCCCTGCTCCTCCGGGCGCCACGGCAGCACCGCGAACGTCGTGGGGTCGGGCAGCGCGATCATGTCGGACTCCTCGATCGCGTTGAAGCCGGTGATCGAGCTGCCGTCGAAGCCCATCCCCGCCTCGAACGCGTCCTGCAGCTCGGCGGCGTTGATCGAGAACGACTTCAGCTGGCCGAGGATGTCGGTGAACCAAAAGCGGATGAAGCGGATCTGTCTCTCCTCCACGAGCGCGCTCACGTCCGCGGCGGTTTTCGGCATGGCGGTGGCCACGCTGGCGTTCGGCATGTCCGGCTGCTCTGCCATCCCCGCCGGACCTTAGTCGATGGCCGGCGGGGCAGGTATCGACGAATGGCCAAACCCGGCGGGCGCTATACCAGTGCACTTTGGCGAACCTACCAGCAACTGGACCTCTCATAGCCAGTCATCTGGTGGCTGCCCACAGGTCCAGTCGGTGGTATACGCCCAAACTGAAACATCACCTCCCGCCGGGATCGCTATCCGTGCGCGCTGAGCAGCGCCGCGAGCACAAGCGCGAAGCCCATCACCACCGCCCACCCGGCGATTCGATCGGGATGCGGCCCCACCCACTCAGTCGGCGTACGGCGCGGCCTGCGTCGGTGACGCAAGGTCCTCTCGACCATGCGCATGATGCTGACAGTGCGCCCGGACGGCACGAATGCGGGTGGCGATCGTGTTTGGATGAGCAGCTCCGCCGCCGCTGGGTCGCGCGCTGGAGTGCCCGGGGCGGGGGCGGGGATCGGGAGCGTCAGTGACCGGCGATCGCCGCCACGAAGGCGGCCACATCCTCGGCTTCGTCGCCCTGGAAGAGCAGCCGCGGCATCTGGCCCCTGCCGCGCGCGCGCCCTTCGAGGATCGCGCTCAGGACGAACGCCTTGCGGGCGGCGTACTGTGCCTTTTCCGGCAGCGTCGCGCCCACGGTCGGGGTCAGCACGTCGAGGTTGGGGCCGGTACGGCCCACCGCGGCGGCGCCGGCGAGCGTGTGGCAGAGGTTGCACGAGTGCGAGAACAGTTCCCGGCCTTTCTGCTGCTGCGCGTCCAGGTGCACGCCGCCGACCCCCACGCTGGCCTTGTGCGCGCTGTTGAACGCCAGCACCAGCGCGGGCACGACCAGGCCGAAGGCGCACACGAGCACCAGCCCCGCGGTCAGCCCTCGCTGGGCGGCCTTGGATTCGAGTTGCGATGACCCATCGGGCGTTGCGCCGTGGCTCCCGCGGGGGCGACGCATCGCCAGCAGAAACACGCCGAAGCCGAGCGCGAGGATGCCGACGGTGACGAGCAGCGGGATCGCGGCGATTGCGAGTGGGAGTGACATGCCGGCCGGCACGATATAGGTTGGCGGCGTCGGAGTGCTCCATGACGTGGGCGCAGCGCGGGCGCTCCAAAGATGAGAGCTTCCCCATCAACTCCTTCAGGATCTCTTGATCTATCGCGCTAGCCTTTTCATCAGACGCTCGTTGCGTTCTCCACTGTGACCCACCGCGACCCGAGGCACGATCTCCCAACCGCGACCGAGGCACCAGCCCATGAGCTATTTCCTGCGCCGCCTACCGATCTCCCGCCTGCTGCTGTTGTGCGGTGTGCTGATCGGCGTGGGCGTCGGCGCGACGGCGCTCGCGACCGCGTTGGGTGTGGGACCCACGCCCCCGCCCAAGCCGCTTCCCGACGCGGTCCACGATGCGCTCACGGCGGCGCCCGTCGAAGGCGTGAGCGCGCAGATCCAGCTCACCAACCACCTGCTCGAAGGCGCCAACCTCGCCAGCGGTGACGGCGAAGCCAGCCAGCTGACCTCCAGCCCGCTGCTCTCCGGCGCCTCCGGGCGGCTGTGGATCTCAAAGGTTGGCCGCGTGCGCCTGGAGCTGCAGTCCGAAAAGGGAGACACCCAGGTGTACTACGACGGGAACACGCTGTCGATGTACGACGCCTCCTCCAACACGCTCTACCGCTACACGCCCCCCAAGGAAGGCGCGGGTGGCGAAGGCTGGCCGGGCTCATCCGGCGGCGAAGGCGGGCCGAGCTCCTCCTCCAGCGGCGGAGCGGACACCGGCGCCCACCACGAAGTCCCCAGCGTGGCCAAGATCGAAGAAGCGGTCGCCCATCTCGAAAAGCACGCCAACGTCTCCGGGGCGACCCCGACCGACGTGGCCGGCCAGGCCGCCTACACCGTGCGGGTATCGCCCAAGGAAGGCGGCAGCCTGCTGGCCGGCGCCGAGCTCTCCTGGGACGCCGTGCACGGCGTCCCGCTGCGCGCCGCGGTCTACTCCACCGAGAGCTCTTCGCCCGTGCTCGAACTGGCCGCCACCTCGATCTCCTACGGGCACATCGAACCGTCCGTGTTCGAATTCACGCCACCCGCCAACGCCAAGGTCGAAGAGGTGGTGCTGCCGAAGCCCGGCGAACATCAGGGCAGCTCCGCACAGGGGGGCGAACACGAACATCCCAACGTCACCACGCACGGCAGCGGGCCGGGGACGATCGCCGTGCTCGAAGGCAAGGCCAAAGCCGGCTCGACACAGACCTCGCCATTGCCCGAAGGGCTGCAGCAGGTCAAGATCGACGGGACCGTCGCCAGCGAGCTGCCGACCGAGCTCGGCACGCTGCTCACCTTCGAGCGCTCCGGCGTGCGCTACCTGATCGCCGGCGCGGTCCCCTCCAGCGCCGTCGAAGCGGTGGCCAAGGGCCTGTAGCCGTGAGCGAGTCCCCGCCGGTCCGTGCCAGGGGGCTCGTCAAGCGCTACAAGGAGGTGCTGGCGGTCGACCACATCGACCTGAACGTCCACGCGGGCGACGTGTACGGGTTCCTGGGACCCAACGGCGCCGGCAAGACGACGACGCTGCGCATGGCGCTCGGCCTGATCATGCCGACGGAGGGCACCGTCGAGCTGTTCGGCCGCAACCCGATCCGCGAGGGCGCGCGGGCGCTGGAGGGCGTCGCGGGGTTCGTCGAGGCACCGAAGTTCTACCCCTACCTGAGCGCGCGCACGAACCTCGAACTGCTAGCGGCGCTCGACGGCGGCGGCGCGCGGGAGCGCATCCCCGAGGTGCTCGATGTCGTCGAGCTCAGCCCCCGCGCCGAGCACCGCGTGGGCGGCTACTCCCACGGGATGCGCCAGCGCCTCGGCATCGCCGCCGCGCTGCTGCGCCGCCCACGCCTGCTGATCCTCGACGAGCCCGCCACCGGCCTCGACCCCGCGGGGATGCGCGACATGCGCACGCTGATCCGCCGGCTGGCCGACCAGGGGATCACCGTCCTGCTCTCCAGCCACCAGCTGCCCGAGGTGCAGGAACTGTGCGATCGCGTGGCGATCGTCGACTCCGGGCGCGTCGTCTACGAGGGCGCGCTGACCGACCTGCGCCGCCAGGGCGGGGCCGGCTACCGGCTGCGCTGCACCGACGACGCCCGCGCGCTCGCCGTGCTGCGCGCCCAGCCCGGCGTCGAGCATGTGACCAATGCCCACCCGTCCGAGCACGGCCTCTCCTTCCAGGCGCAGGAGCCCGACGTGGGCGCACTCTCGATCGCGCTCGGCGCGGCTGGGGTCGGCATCCTCGCGCTGACACCGGAGCTAGCGACGCTCGAGGACCTGTTCTTCAGGCTGACCGAGGGCGGAGGTGCGTCTGCGGGCAACGCGATTCCGGCGGGCAACGGAAGTCCAGCGGGCGACGGAAGTCCAGCGGGCGACGGGGCCTCGACGAGCGGCACGGACGCCGCGGCTACCGGGCTCCCTCCGAGCGACGGGCACCTCACACGGGGCGAGATCCATGAGCACGCTTGAGGCATCCCCGGCGCTGGCGCCCACCGGCACGGCGCATATCAGGCGCCCCTCCACGCTGACCGCCTACCGCTGGGAGCTGCGCAAGCTCGTCTCGCAGAAGCGCACCTACCTCGGGCTGGGGCTGGCGGCGATCCTGCCGATCATCTTCGTGGTTGCGCAGAATCTGCGCACCGATCACGGCCACGACCAGGGCAACATCTTCGCCTCGCACATCACCCAATCGGGGCTGGCCACGCCGGTGCTGATGCTGCTGTTCCTGTCGGTGTTCATGCTGCCGCTGATCGCCTCGCTGGTCGCCGGGGACATTGTCGCGGCCGAGGACGGCAACGGCACGCTGAAGACGATCCTCACGCGCTCGGTCGATCGCGGCCAGGTGTTCGCCGCCAAGGCGCTCGCGGCGATGACCTACGGGGCGCTCGCGGTCTTCCTCTCGGCCGCCGTGGCAACCGTCGCTGGCGTGGCCTCGTGGGGCTTCAACCACGTCGTCACATTCTCCGGCAGTGTGGTGTCCGCGCCCGAAGGGCTGCTGCTGGTGTTCGCCTCCAACGCCGTCTACCTGATCCCGCTGCTGACCGTGGTGTGCATCGGCGTGCTGCTCTCGACCGCCACCCGCAATAGCGCTGGGGCCGTCGTCGGCACCGTGGGGTTCACGATCCTGCTGTTCATCGTCGGCCAGATCCCGGGCCTGGAAGGGCTCAAGCCCTACCTGCTCACCGAACAGTACGAGAACTGGCACGGCCTGCTGCGCACCCCCACCGACTGGGCCCCGATCGGGCACTCAGCTTGGGTGTGCGCGCTGTACGCGGCGCCCGCGCTGTTCGCCGCGTATTTGGTGTTCTTGCGGCGGGATGTCGCGGGCGGGTGAGCACTTTACAAAATGAGGTGATGCGGTCCAAACGCAAAGCGTCCAACCCCGGCGTGGTGGTGTCTTAAGTTTTTGGATATACCACCAACTGGACCTGTAAGGCAGCAATCAGCCGACAGCTACGAGAGGTCCAGTAGCTGGTTTGGGGCCGAAAATAAACATCCAACACCAGTCGCGATCTCAACCCTGCGCTGCCGCCGGCAACTCCACCGGCTCCAGCTCCACTTCATGCTCCAGCCGGTGCACCTCGCGGCGCTCGATCAGGCCGGCGCCGAGGCGCCCGGTGGACTCCGCGCCACAGGCGACGCCAAAGCGCAGACACTCGGCCGGGGATTTGCCTTCGTAGCGCGCCGCCACATAACCCGCGAGAAAGGCATCGCCGGAGCCCCGTTTGGCGACCGGCTCGCGCAGGTCGATGCGCGCCCGCAGCAGCGTGGGCTGGCCGTCGATCTGCACCTGCGCGAAGCAGCCGTCGGGAAGCGTCATGATCGCCTCGCGCGCCCCCAGCGCGACCAGCTCGCCGACCGCCAGCGAGCGCTCGTGCTCGTCGGCGAACTCATGGCCGACCAGCTCCTCGGCCTCCAGCACGTTGGGGGACACCACGTCCGGCTCGGCGCGCACCGCGTGGCGCAGGGGATCGCCGTCGGTGTCGATCACGGTCGTGACCCCGGTGCGCTGCAGCTCGCGGATCAGGCCCGCGTACACCTCGCTCTCCACGCCGCGCGGAATCGAGCCCGCGAACACTACGATCGCCGCGCCGCGCGCGAGGTAGAGGAGCTTGTCGCGAAACAGCTCCACCTCGGCCTCGCTCACCCGCGGCCCGCGCTCGTTGATCTCGGTCTGCTCGCCGCTGGTGGGGTCGAGCACGGAGGTGTTGGTGCGCGACTCCTCGCGGATGCGCACGAAGTCGTTGAGGATCGCCTCCTCGGTGAGCTGCTCCACGATGTGCGTCCCCGTGGGGCCGCCCGCCATCCCCGTCGCGATCACCGGCTGGCCCAGCGCCTTCAGCGCGCGGGCGATGTTGACGCCCTTGCCGCCCGCCATCGTGCGTTGCTCGACGGTGCGGTGCCGGCGCCCGAGGCGGAAGTTGGGAACCGAGAGCGACTTGTCGATCGCCGCGTTGAGCGTGACCGTGATGATCATCCCAGGTTCACACTACCCCAACTGCCACGCGCTTGCGCGCAAACGCTCCGCCTCCGCGCGAGCCGCTTCCGCGGGGTCGCCGCCGGTGGCGAGGTGCGCGCCGGCGATGCTGCGCGAGGCGGTGATCAGGCCGCCGGCCCTGCCGGGCGCGAACGCCGGGGCCAGATCCTCGACGCGGCCCCCCTGCGCGCCCACCCCCGGCAGCAGCAGCACCGCGTGGGGCATCAGCTCGCGCGCCCGCTCGAGATGTTGCGGCTGTGTGGCCCCCACCACCGCCCCGACGTCGCTGAGACCCGACTCGCCGATCCCCGCCGCCCCCTGGTCGGCCACGAACCCAGCCAGACGCTCCCACACCGTGCCCCCCGCCGCCAGCTCCAGATCCTGCACGTCGGCGGCGCCCGGGTTGGAGGTGCGCACCAGCAGCAGCACGCCCGCGTCGGCCGCGCGGGCCCCCGTCACGAACGGCTCGATCGCATCGCCGCCCAGCAGCGGGTTGACCGTCGCCAGGTCCACCCGCAGGCGCTCGAACAGCGCCTGCGCGTAGGCGCGCGCACTGAGCGCGATGTCGCCGCGCTTGCCGTCGGCGATCACCAGCAGGCCGCGCCGATGCGCGTGCTCGATCACGGCTTCCAGCGCGTCCCACCCGGGCGCCCCCAGCCGCTCGAAGCAGGCCAGCTGGGGCTTCACCGCCACGCACGCCGGCCCCGTCGCGTCGATCAGGGCGCAGCAGTGGACGCGGGTCGCCACCGCCGTGCGCCACGTCGGCGAGCGGTCAGGGTGCGGCGTCGAATGGTGCTCCGCGCGCAGGACGGACTCGGTGTCGTGCACCCCCGGCCACAACGCCTCGGGGTCGGGGTCCAAGCCGAGCACGATCTGCGATTCGCGCTCGGCCACGCGCGCCGCCAGAATGTCGCCAAAGCCGGATCCCATCTCCGTGCGAGAATACCCTCGCCGATGGACCTCCCCCACGTCGCCTGGATCGTGACCGTGCTGATCGCCCTGCTGACGGCGGCGCTGCTGCTGCTCGCCGGTTACACCGGCTACGCCGTGCTGTCGGTCGCGGTGGGGGCGTCGGCGGCGATCAATCTTTTCTGAGGAGCCCCGCACCCGCATTCGCAGCACCAGGCTCGGGCGGCTCGTAGTTGCGGAGGATGAAGCGACCGAGGAGCGGCACGGCGAACGAGTACTTGCCGAGTCGGTTCTTGTAGATCATTCCCCGCTCCGCAAGGCTCGCGAGCATTTGATTGGCATGACTGGGCGAGAAGGTCTTTGAGAGCAGCTGCCTGGCCCTCTCAACGAGTTCCTGGATCGTAAATTCCTCGTCTGGATCATCGAGATTGGCAATCGCCCAGAGCAGTTCGCGCTGGCGGTCGGTGATCCTGGCCCAACGGCCGGCGAAGAAATCGGCGTCTAGCTTGCGTTGGATCGCGTCGACGGGAACGATCCGCGGCTCATCCTTTACATGCTGCTGGATGAAGACGTCGAAGACCTCGCGGCAGATGAACTGGATGAAGTACGGATAGCCGCCGGACTCGCGGCAAATGGTCTCAACGGAGTCCTCAGAGAAGTGGATCGGACATTCAGCCACCTCAATCGGCTTGAGAATCGCCTCGCGGCTCTCCTCGTCGTCGAGCTTGGTAAGCGTGACCACGCGAAACATGCGCTCGGCATAGGTGCGCGCGTCCACAAGACGCGGGAACAGGGTCGGCAAACCAGCCAAGACGAGCATGAACGGGATGCCCTTCTTCTGAATCGACTGGAAGATATCGAGGAGCACCGACAGCGGAAACTGCTCTTTCTCGGCGTGGTCCGAGAGATTCTGAGCCTCGTCGTAGGCGAAGATGACTCTGTGCTGATCTTGCTGGCGAAGGTGATGCCACGCAAATTCGAGCGTAGCCTTGATCTTGTCGGAGATCAGACCGGGCGTGCTGTTGTAGACCGAAGCAAGCACCTCGTGCGATAGCGGAATCCTTCGCGGCTCTGTAGGCGCGCTGAACCCCGTTGGATTGCTCGGTTGCTGCTCCTCGACCGTTATCGACGACGTGATCAGGGAGAGATCGGCCAGGATGCGCTGCGCTAGCGCCGCCTCGCTGATGCTCGCGGACTCCGAGAGGTCCGCCGTTGCCCACAGCCAGCCGCGCTGCATAGCTCGCGGCTTGAAGGTCTCGAGGAGAACCGTCTTGCCGACCCCTCGGAGTCCCGTCAGCACCATGTTCTCGAGGATGTCGTCCTGCTCCAGAAGCCGATCAAATTCCTCGTACTCCCGTTCACGACCCGCGAGGTGCGGCGGCATGTGTCCGGCTCCGGGGCGGTATGGGTTCTTGAATTCGACAGGGCTCATAGCGACTTAGCTCCTCTACTAAATTTAGTCCTCCTACTAAACTTAGCAGATTGGCTAACGGGAGCTAACCCAACCCGCTATTGCAATAGCTATACACCCTGCTCTATACAGCCCTGCCCTCCTCTTGCACCGACAACCACCCCTCCAGCGCCCGCGCCGCGCGGCCGCGGTGGCTGATCGCGTCCTTCTGCTCGGGGGTCAGCTCCGCCATCGTCAGGGTGGGCAGAACATCATCCTCGTCGTCGGCCGAGGGACGGTCGTCGGGCAGGAACGCGGGGTCGTAGCCGAAGCCCCCCTCCCCGCGTGGCTCGGCGGCAAGGCGGCCGGTGCAGCGCTCCTCGAACAGCCGCTCGATCCCCGCGGCGGGATCCACGTAGGCGAGCGCGCACACGTACGCCAACGCGCTGCCCGCGGGCGCCTCGCGCAGCAGCTTGTCGAGGTTCTGCTGGTCGGTGGCGTGCTCCCCGGCGTAGCGCGCCGAGCGCACCCCGGGGGCGCCGCCCAGAGCCACCGCTTCGATCCCAGAGTCGTCGGCAATCGCCACCTCGCCGGTGGCCGCCGCCGCGGCGCGCGCCTTGCCGAGCGCGTTCTCGGCGAACGTCTCCCCATCCTCGGGGGGCAGCCGCACCGCGTCGGGCAGCAGCGCGATCTCGTGGTCGGGCAGCAGGCGCCCCAGCTCGCGGCGCTTGTGCTCGTTGTGGGTCGCCAGCAGCAGCCTCACGGCGTCGCGATCGCCCGCTCCTGCGCGGCGCGCAGCTGCTCGATCCCGCCCGCGGCCAAAGCCAGCAGCTCGTCGAGGGAGGCGCGCGAGAGCGGGGTGCGCTCGGCGGTGGCCTGCACCTCCAGGAGGTCGCCCTCGCCGGTCATCACCACGTTGGCGTCGACCTCGGCGGTGGAATCCTCGGAGTAGTCGAGGTCGAGCAGCGCGACCCCATCGACCATCCCGCACGACACCGCCGCCACCGAGCCGGTGAGCGGGGGGCTCTCGAACGCCTCCTTCTCGGCCAGCCGGGCGCACGCCAGCGAGAGTGCCACGTAGGCGCCGGTGATCGAGGCGCAGCGCGTGCCCCCATCGGCCTGCAGCACGTCGCAGTCGAGGTAGATCGTGCGTTCCCCCAGCGCCTTGAAGTCGATCACCCCGCGCAGCGCACGCCCGATCAGCCGCTGGATCTCGACCGAGCGCCCGTCCAGGCGCCCGCGGGTTGCGTCGCGCTGCTTGCGCTCGCCGGTGGAGGCGGGCAGCATCCCGTACTCCGCCGTCACCCACCCACGGCCCTTGCCGGCCATCCAACGCGGCACGTTCTCCTGCACGGAGGCGGTGCAGATCACACGCGTCTCCCCGATCGAGATCAGCGCCGAGCCGGTGGCGGTGCGCATGAAGCCCGGCTCGATCGTCACCGGGCGCAGGCCGTCGGGCGCGCGGTCGTAGCTGCGGATGGGAGCCGCGGGAGCGCTCGTGCCCGCATCGCGCCGATGTTCCGCCGACGAGGGCGCGCCTTCCTCGCCTGCGCGTGCGGGATCGGGGAGCGACGGGGAGCTCACACCACCGCCTCCGCCACCGCGAGCCGCACCTGCTCGACCGGGCCGAGCGGCATCTGCAGGAAGCGGGTTCCCTGCTCTCTGAACGTCTCCACATCGCCCGTGCAGAGGAAGCTGTAGTCGCCCTCGCCGGCACGCGGGTTGAGCAGATCGCGCGTGGATAGCGCGTGCTCGACCTGACGCGCGAGCGCCCCCCCGGAGCTGATCAGCGTCACCCCCGGACCGAGCATCCGCTGCAGCATCGGCGCGATCAGCGGGTAGTGGGTGCAGCCGAGAATCACGGTGTCCACCTCGGCAGCCCTCAACGGGGCGCACGCCGCGCGCACGCTCTGCACGACGCGCTCGTCGAACTGCTCGCCCGCCTGGACGATCGGCGCGAGCGTCGGGCAGGGCACCGCCGTGAGCGTGACGTGTGGGTCCACCGCCTGCACCGCGTGCTCGTACGCGCGGCTGGAGACCGTGGTGGGCGTCGCCAGCAGGCCGATCCGCCCGGTGCGGGTCGCCGCCACCGCCTGCACGGCCTCGGGGCGCACCACGCCCAGCACGTCCACCCCCAGGGTCGTGTCCATCATCCGCTGCTGGAGCGCCCCCAGCGCCGCGGAGGTCGCCGAGTTGCAGGCCACCACGAGCAGCTTCACCCGGCGACCCAAGAGCTCCTCGGCGATCTCCACCGAGAAGCGCTCGAGCTCCTCCCGGGAGCGTTCGCCGTAGGGAAAGCGTGCGGTGTCGCCGAGGTAGAGGAAATCCTCCTGCGGCAGCGCCACCAGCAGCTCGTGCAGCACGGTGAGGCCGCCGATGCCGGAGTCGAATACCCCTACGGGGCGTGCACGGTTGCCTGCCGAGAGGTTGGGCACGCGGCTCATCATCTCAGAGCGCTACCGCCTGCGCACTGCCAGCCCGCTCGCAGCCACCCACACGACAGCGAGCCCGCTCGCAGCCAGCCTACACGCAGCCACCCCCACGCAGCCGGCCCGGACACAGCCAGTCCGCGCCGCGCGCTACCGTCGCGGGTCGTGCGGGCGCTGGTCGTGTCCAACATGCTTCCCGACGCCCGCCACCCCGAGCGGGGTCGCTTCGTGCGCGATCAGGTGGATGCGCTGCGCCGGCTGCCCGGCGTGGAGGTCGAGTTGTACGAGTTCCCCCCCGGCGGCGCCGCGCTGATCGAGGCCGCCCGCCGGCTGCGCCGCGATCACGGTGGGCGACGGCAGGGTACGAGGCGAACGGAGGGCACGGAGCGAATGGAGGGCACGGAGCGAATGGAGGGCACGAAGCGCACGGGGGGCACGAAGCGCACGGGGGGCACGAAGCGCACGGGGGGCATCGACGTGGTGCACGCTCACTTCGGGCTCACTGCCTGGCCAGCGCTTGCGGCGCGCGCACGGGTGAGGGGGTTGACGGTACATGGGACCGATGTGCGCCACCCCCGTACGCGGGTGGCCACGCACGCGGCGCTACCGCTGATGGACCTCATCGCCACCCCCACCTCGGAGCTCGCGCACGCGCTGCCCGGGCGCGCGGCGCGACGCGCACAGGTGCTGCCGTGCGGCGTGGACATGGAGCGCTTCCAACCGATCTCGCGCGCGAGCGCCCGCGCCGAGCTCGGCCTGGACCCGCAGACCCCCTGCCTGCTGTTCGGAGCCGACCCAGCGCGCCCCGCCAAGCGCTACGACCGCGCCGTGGCGCTCGCCCGTGACGTGCAACTGCACACCCTCGGCGGCATCCCCCCCGAGCAGGTGCCGCTGTGGGTGAACGCGGCCAACGCCGTGGTGGTGCCCTCGGAGGCCGAGGGCTTCGGGCTGGCGGTGCTGGAGGCGCTGGCGTGCGACGTGCCCGTGCTGGCCACCCCCGTGGGTGTGCACCCCGAGGCGCTAGAGGGCGTGGCGGGAGCCCTGTGCGCGCCCTTCGACGCGGAGCGCTGGCGGGCGGCGGCGACGCCCCTCCTCAACGACCCGGACCCCCGGATCGCAGGTAGGGCGCACGCCGAGCCGTACTCCGCGACGCGGATGGCGGCGCGCCTCGCCGACGCCTGGCGAGAGCTGCTCGAGCGGGGCGCCGCATGAGACGAGGAGCCCAAGGGGTGCCGTTCTGGCGGGGCGCCGTATGACACGAGGAGCCCAGGGGGAACCGCTCCAGCAGGGCGCAGCGTGTGACCGGGAGCCCGATGAGTAGGATGGAGTGGTCGATGAACGCTCCGACCACGAGCCCGTCCGGCCAACCCGCGATCGATCCTGAGCACCGGACGCAGACCGAGCAGCTCGCAACGCCCACCGAGCCGATCGGCGGACAGCCGTCCCCGGGCGGCGAGGGCCCTGCCGGCGCAGAGCCGCGCGCGGGGATGGAGCTGCCGCCCCCGCAACCGCGCCCCCCCGGCTTCCGCGAGCGCGGGCGCATGCGTCGGCGGGTGCGATTCCTGCGCAAGGCACGCGAGCTCGCCTACCGCGACCTCGGGGGATTGGTGTTCGAGATGCAGCGCCTGAGTCAGCGCAACGACGAGCTGGTGGCGGCGAAGCTGGGAGTGCTGGCGCACTTCGACACGGAGCTGCGCGCGCTGGAGAGCGCGCTCGACGAGCGCCTCCCGGTGACGGTGCTGCGCGAGGCGGGCATCGCCGCGTGTCCGCGGTGCGCCGCGATCCACGGCAGCGACGACCGCTTCTGCCCGATGTGCGGGATGCCGATGGGCCGCCCGGCGGAGAGCCCGATCGCGGGAACGCCAGTGGTGGCCCCCGGTGCTCCCCCACCGCTTGCCGCGGCCTCGGTTGCGGCCGCGTCCAGCGTCACCCCCGGCCAGCTCGCGTTAAGCGCAGCCGCCGTGCAGCCCCCGGCAGGATCTCCCGCGCCCACTGCCTCCCCGGCACCCGCGCCCCCGCTGACCGTGACCAGCCCACCCGTGCCGGCGCACCCCGCGACCGGGGTGGCCCCGCGGGCGCCGGTGCCACGCGCCCCGACGCCGCCGCCGACACCCGCGCAAGAGGACCGCCCCACGGAGATCATCCGGCCGCGGGACGAGTCGGGGTGAGCGTCGCAACGCCTCCACCACCCGGAACCCCCCCGCAAGAGCCGGTGGAGGAACGCTGCCCACTGTGCGGTGGGCCGCTGGGAGTCGAGCAGGAGTGGTGCCTGCGGTGTGGCGCCGCGGCGCGCACGCGCCTGGCGGCGACCCCACGGTGGCGACCGCCGGTGATCGCGCTCGCGACGGTGATCGTGCTCTCATTGGGGGCGCTGACAGCCGCGCTGGTGTCGTTGTCGGGTTCGAGCGGCACGGGAGGCACGGTCGCGGTGACCCGGACGGTGACAGCGCCGGCGGCGGGAGCAGCCACGACGCCGGGCGCAGCCGCGGGAACCTCGGGCACTACGACCGGCGTGCCCGGGGCGAGCACGGGCACGACGGCGGCCGGGGCGAGCACCACGGGCGCGACGGGGACCAAGACCTCGAAAACGGGCGCGACCACGAGCGCCCCGGCGGGCGCGAGCGGGGGGGCGGGCTCCGCGACCACCGCGCCGGGCGCAACGCACACCGGCGCGAGCACCGGCCACTCCACCGCGGGCGGCTCCAGCACCGGCGCGTCCAGCGGCGGCTCGTCGACCACGGGCGCCTCGACCACGGGCACCGGCACGACGGGCACCTCGACCACGGGCGCGGCGGGCGCGGGGTCGAGCGGCGGGGCGAACACGACGACGCAAAAAGCCAAGAACCCATTGGAAAAGGTGATCGAAGCGTATGAACGCCGACATCATTAGGGCGCGTAGGCATAGGACAACGGTCCCATCCGGACATGCAGCCCTCGCAAAAAAGCACGTGCTTCGCGCGACCAACCTGGACGACGAGCCGCGACGACCGTGAGCTAGCGTGCAGGCAACGCGGGGGGGCGTGGACCTGGAGGTGGACGTCGCGGTGGTGGGCGCCGGGGCGGCGGGACTGTACGCCGCGCTGTGCGCGGCGCGGGAGGGCGCGCGGGTGGCGCTGGTGTCGGCCGCCCCATTGGCGCAGACCGCGAGCTACTGGGCGCAGGGCGGGTTGGCGGCGGCGCTGGCGCAGGACGACAGCCCGGAGCTGCACCTGCGGGACACCGCGCGCGCGGGACGGGGCGCGATGCGCACAGCGGCGGCGGAGGTGCTCGTCAGAGAGGCGCCAGAGTGCGTGGCCGACCTGCAGGCGTTGGGGGTGCGTTTCGACGCCGACCGCTTCGGGCGCCTGGCGCTGGGCCTCGAGGGAGGACACTCGGTGCGCCGCGTGGTGCACGCCGGCGGCAGCGCAACCGGACGGCGCCTGCTGCGCGCGCTGGCGGCGCTGGCGGTCGAGGAGCCGCGGATCGCGGTGCTGGAGAACGTGCGCGCCCGGGCGCTGTGGCAGCGGGGGAGCCGCTGCGGTGGGCTGGTGTGCGAGGACGGGCGCACGATCGCCGCGCGCGCGGTGGTGCTGAGCAGCGGCGGGGCGGCGGCGCTGTGGGCGCGCACCACGAACCCCCCGGGCTCGCAGGGGGTGGGGCTGCTGCTGGCGGAGGCGCTGGGCGCGAAGCTGGCGGACCTGGAGTTCGTGCAATTCCACCCCACCGCCGTGAAGGGTGTGGGGGGACGCGAGGGCTTCCTGATCACCGAGGCGATCAGAGGCGAGGGGGCGACGCTGCACGACACCGAAGGAGAGCGCTTCGTGGACGAGCTGGCCCCGCGCGACGAGGTGGCGCGCGCGATTTGGACGCGGATGCGGGAGACCGAAGCGGAGTCGGTGGGCCTCGACATGCGCGCGATCGATCCCGCGCTGTTCCCCAACGTGGTGGGGGCGCTGCGCGAGGCGGGGGTGGATCCGACGCGGGAGTTGGTGCCGGTGGCACCGGCGGCGCACTACACGATGGGCGGAATCGTGACCGACCTGCACGGGCGCTCTACGGTCGCCGGGCTGTACGCCGTCGGGGAGACCTCGTGCACCGGCCTGCACGGCGCCAACCGGCTCGCGTCGAACTCGCTGAGCGAGTGCTTCGTGTTCGGGCGCCGCGCCGCTCGCAGCGCGCTGCAGGAGCCGGCCGCGACGGCTGCCGGGCGGGCGAGCCCGGCGGAGCTGGAGGCGTTGACCCACCGGCAGGCGCCGCCGCTGGTGAGCGCGGCGACGCGCGAGGCGCTGTGGCGGGACGCCGGCATCGAGCGCTCCGCCGAGGGGTTGGCGCGCCTGGCGCACGACCCGCACCCGCTGGCGCGCACGATCGCGGCGTGCGCGGCGGAGCGCAGGGAGAGCCGGGGAGCGCATCGGCGCGTGGAGTACCCCGAGCCCGACCCGCGGCTGGAGCACCGCCACATCGCGGTCGGCGCGGAGGGGGCGCTCACATGGGAGACGTGGGAGTAACGCATTAACCGGCCTTTATCCCCCCTTCCACCCCTCTTTATATAAATGGCAGATACTCGGCAACCCCCCCTACAGGGACATGAAGATTTATGAAGATCTTCGGTCCTTCGGGGTGAGAGACGTGTTGAATCAGGGTGAAAGGTCTCAGGAGCTAGGGGAGTCCTGGAGATCGGCGGAGGTGCGCGGCGAAGGTCGCAATGCAGAGCCTGGTCGATACGGAGAGAGAAGGAGGCAGGGGGTCGCCATGTATCAGTTCAGTCGAGCGATATACAGGGAGTTGGCCCCATACATCGCCGCTCCCAAACCCGGCAGCGCCGCCGCGGCGGCAGGTGAGAGCAACCACGCGCATGTGTTGCGCGCGTGCGAGTCGGCAATCGAGCGGCTGGCCACCGACCGCCACTATTTCGCGCGGCCGGAAAGGACCCTGTTCTGGGACATCAGGATGTACTTCCCGATGAGCCAGCAGTCACGCGTGCTCCAGGTGGTCGTCCGCTATATGGGCCTCGCGCAGCGCTACCTGGCGGAGAACCCGCGCGCGGCGCACGCGTCAATGAGCGACGAGCCGCTGCAGTGTCGCGCGACGACTCGCAAGGGCGCGGCGTGCCAGCGGACCCCGCTGCCGCACAACGGGTACTGCCCCTCGCATCAGCACCTCGCGGATACCGAGAACCGCGAGCAGCTGGCCGCCTGAAGCGATTGGGGAGGGGATCGTCCGCGCGCGTCGGCGCGTGGAACAAAGTCGGTGGGCGTGGGGCTTCCGTGCCCCACGACGATCGTTGGTTCGAGCCCCAGCGCCCGCGCAAGCGAGTGGCCCGCACGCGGCGATCGTCCCGCGCGCCGGACGATCGTTGGTTCGAGCCCCGGCGCCCGCGCTAGCGGGCCACCACGCGGCGATCGTCCCGCGCGCCGGGGCCTCGCCGCGCGCGTACGTCAACGGCCGACAGCCGCGCACCGCACGTCTCGCAGATGCGATGCGAGTCCACCGCGCCGCCGCAGCCGCGGTGTTCGAGCAGCACCGGCGGACCGTCGGGCGCGGCGTGGCGATCGCCCCAGTGCATCAGCGACACCACCGTGGGCCACAGGTCGAGGCCCTTCGCAGTGAGCCGGTATTCCCAACGCACCGGGTGCTCCTGGTAGGGATGCTTCTCCAGCACACCCTGCTCGACCAGCTTGGTGAGGCGGGTGTGCAGCACATTGCGCGCGATGCCGAGGTCGGCCTGGATCTCGTCGAAGCGGCGCAGGCCGATGAAGATGTCGCGCACGATCAGCAGCGACCAGCGCTCGCCGATGACATCGAGCGTGGCAGCGATGCTGCAGATCTGGCTGTTGTAGGAGTTTCCGAGCATGGCTGAGAACGTCTTCGAAGTAGACGGCGCAACCGTGGCGATCCAGCGCAGCTGGCCGGTCTCGATCGCAGCTGGCCGATCTCGACCGGTAGGGACGCATCCGGGCGTGCCGATCGTTTTGAAAGCCGTTCCAAGCTCAGTTTAGCCGATCCGTTGCATGACGCAACTGATGTGCTAGGGTGCGTTTCATCATGCAACGCAAATGGCGGGTCTCACTCGTGGTGTGCACCGGGGTGTTCATGTCGAGCCTCGACCTGTTCATCGTCAACATCGCGTTCCCCGCGATCGCCGAGCACTTTGGCGGCGCGTCGCTCAGCTCGCTGTCGTGGATCCTGAGCGCCTACGCGATCGTGTTCGCCGCGCTGCTCGTGCCGGCCGGCCGCTGGGCGGACGCGTTCGGGCGCAAGCGCACGTTCCTGCTCGGCCTCGGCGTGTTCGTGCTCGCCAGCACCGCGTGCGCGCTGGCGCCGACGGTGGGCGTGCTGATCGCGGCCCGCGTGGTGCAGGCGATCGGCGGTGCACTGATGCTGCCGACCTCACTCGGCCTGATGCTGCCGGAGTTCGGCCCGCACGAGCGCCACATGGCGATCGGCGTGTGGGCCGCGACCGGCGGGATCGCCGCGGCGGCGGGGCCGCCCCTCGGCGGTGTGCTCGTGCAGGCCGACTGGCGGTGGGTGTTCCTGGTGAACGTCCCGATCGGCGTGGCCGGGTTGGCGTTCGGCGTGCGCACGCTTACCGAGCGCCGCGAGCGCGGCGGCCAACGCCCGGACGTGGTGGGCGCCGTTGCGCTGATCGTCGCGATCGGCTCGCTCGTGGTGGCGATCGTCCAGGGCCATGAATGGGGGTGGACCTCGCCGGCGATCATCGCCCTGCTCGCCACCACCGCGGTGCTGCTCCCGGCGATATGGGTGCGCTCCGAGCACCAGGCCGCGCCGGTCGTCGATCCGGCGATGCTGCGCGTGCGCAGCTTCGGCCTCGCGGTGGGTGCATCGCTGCTGTTCTTCGCCGGCTTCGCGGCGATGCTGCTCGCGGGCGTGCTGTTCCTCACAGGCGTCTGGCATGAGAGCGTGCTGCACGCCGGCCTGATGCTGTTCCCCGGCCCGGCGATGGCGACCGCGTTCAGCGTGCCCTCGGCACGACTGGGCGCGCGCGTGGGCTACCGGATCCCGGGGGTGATCGGCGCGGCATTGTTTGCCTGCGGAGCGCTCTGGTGGATCACCCAGATCGGCAATACGCCCGCCTACCTCTCCGAGTTCCTGCCCGGGATGGTGATCGGTGGGGCGGGCGTGGGCTTGGTCATACCGACGCTGACGGGCGCCGGCGCGTCCTCGCTGCCGCCCGAGCGTTTCGCGACCGGCGCCGCGGTGCTCACGATGGGTCGCCAGATCGGCGCGGCGCTCGGCGTGGCGGTGCTGGTGGCGGTGCTCGGCACAGCGACCGCCACCGCCGCGGACTTCCAGGCGGCCTGGCTGATCACCGCCGCCGGCGCGCTTGGCGCCGGGATCGCGCTCGCGGCGCTCGGTCGGCCCGCGCACCCACAGCTCGCCGTGGCGGCGTCGCGGGCGGCTGACGCGGCGGCGATCGCGGAACCGTCGGCGATCGCGGAACCGTCAGCGGTTGCGGAACCGTCGGCGGTTGCGGAACCGTCGGCGGTTGCGGAGCCGTCAGCGATCGCGGAGCCGTCAGCGATCACAGAACCCTCCGCGGTCACATAATCGTCAGCCATCACAGACCTGCCATCAGTCGCGGAAACGTTGGCGGTGGCGGGCGCCGCGAAACACCGTCGGCCGGCTCCCCCTAGTCTGGCCGTGTGCTGCTTGGAGTGGATGTCGGAGGGACCTTCACCGACGCGGTGCTAATCGCACCGGAGGGCTATGTCGTGCACACCGCGAAGGTGCCCACCACCCCCGACGAGCAGTCACGCGGAGTGATGCAGGCGGTGCGCGCGGTGCTTGCCAGCGCCGACGCCAAACCGCAGGAGATCGAGCGCTTCGCACACGGGATGACGGTGGCGACCAACGCGCTGCTGGAGGGCAGAGGAGCGCGCACGGCGCTGATCGCCACCGAGGGGTTCACCGACATCGTCGAGCTGGGACGCCAGGCGCGGGCGCACCTGTACCGGCTGTGCGAGGCCGGCCCCACCCCGCTGGCCCCACCGGAGCTGCGCTTCGGGGCGCCCGAGCGCATGACACCCGACGGTCCCCTGCGGGCGCTCGACCCGCGCGAGGCCGAGGAGCTCGTCGAGCGGATCGCGCAGGCGGGGCAGGCCGGGCAGATGAGACAGCCGGGGCAGGCCAGCCTCGTCGAGCGGATCGCGCAGGCGGGGCAGGCGGGGCAGGCCGGGCAGATGAGACAGCCGGGGCAGGCCAGGCCGACAGGGAACGCCGAGCCGCCGGGTCACGCCGGACAGGCAGGCATCGAATCCGTGGCGGTAGCACTGCTGCACTCCTACGCGCACCCGGAGCACGAGCGCCTGCTGGGGGAGCTGCTCGCCGCGCGCCTGCCGACCGTGCACGTGTCGCTCTCGCACGAGTTGGTGGGCACCTTCCGCGAGTACGAGCGCGCCGCCACCACCGAGGTCGACGCCGCGCTCTCGCCCCTGGTGGGCGCCTACCTGCGCCGCCTCGGCGAGCAGGCCGACGCGCTGGGGTTGACGCGGCCCACCGTCATGCAGTCCTCGGGCGGCCTCACCGACGCGGAGGGAGCCGCCGGGCACGCGGCGCTGACGGCGCTCTCCGGCCCCGCCGGCGGGGTGCGCGGCGCCCTGGCGCTGGCGGAGCTGGCGGGCGAGCGCGACGTGCTGTGCTTCGACATGGGCGGCACCTCGTGCGACGTGTGCCTGATCGCGGACGGCCGCGTGACGGAGACCGCGGAGGGCGTCGTGGCGGGCAGGCCGCTGGCGCTGGCGATGCTCGACATCCACACCGTGGGCGCCGGCGGCGGCTCGATCGCATGGCGGGACCCGGGCGGGGCGCTGCGCGTGGGCCCGCACTCCGCGGGCGCCGACCCCGGGCCGGCGTGCTACGGGCGCGGCGGCAAGCACCCGACCGTGACCGACGCCAACCTGCTGCTCGGGCGCCTGCTCGCAGACGCCCCGCTCGCGGGCGGCCTGCGGCTCGACCGCGACGCCGCCGAGCACGTGGTCGCCGCCCTCGCCGCCACACTCGGATTGACCGCGAAGGTCGATCCCACCCGGGCGAGCGGGATCGATACACCAGCGTCCGACCGACCGCCCCACGCCCCGGTCTCCGCCACGCTGCGCTGCGCGGAGGGGATCGTGCGCGTCGCCGAGGCGGCGATGACGGGCGCGCTGCGGGCGATCACCGTCGAGCGCGGGATCGACCCGCGCGGCTTCGCGCTGATGCCGTTCGGCGGCGCCGGCCCCCTGCACGCGGCGGCGCTCGCCCGCGAGCTGGGGATGCGACGGATCCTCGTCCCCCGCGCCTCGGGAGTGCTGTGCGCGCTCGGCCTCGCCGCGGCGGCCCCCAGGCGCGACGCGGCGCGCACGGTGATGCTCGCCGGGGAGTCGTTCGACGCCGAGCGCCTGGCTGGGGAGCGCGAGGCGCTCGTGGCACGGGCGTGCGCGGCGCTCGGAGAGGCGCCCGCGCGCGTAGCCGTCCGCTACGAGCTGCGCTACCGCGGGCAGTCGTTCGAGCTTGCGGTGGTGGAGGAGGAGGAGGAGGACACGCAGGCGCAGCACAGCAACGGCGCATCACCCGGTTCGGACGCCTCGCACGAGGCCGTCGCGCAGAGTCGCGCAGGCACACCGCCCGCCCCCGACGCGCTCCGCGAGGCGTTCGCCCGGGCCCACGAGCAGCGCTACGGCTACCGCGACGACGGCGTCGAGGTGGAGCTGGTGACGATCCGCGTCTCCGCGTGGGGTGCCGCCCCGCGCCTGCGGCTGGCAGCCCTCGATGGCGAGCCTGCGCCGGGCACCGCGATCGAGGGGCCGGCGGTGTGCTCTCTGCAGGGCTCCACCCTGTACGTGCCTGCCGGCTGGCGGGGCGCGGTCGATGACTATGGCACCGTTCACTTACGCGATCACGGGGCGGACGCATGAGTCCCCACAACGCTCTGTCGCCGGGCACGGAGGCCCGGCGCCCACCAGTCCGGAACCCGCGCCCACGCGCGCGGACGATCCCCAAATGACACCACCCCCGACGCCCCGCTCGCGTCGGGCTATGCGGCCACCGGAGGCTCGTAGAGCGCGCTCGTAGCCGCTACCGACACGCCGTAGGCCTGGAGATCGACCGGCACACGCGGGGAGGTCAAGGGGCCGAGTTTGCGGAGGGCATCGAGCGTTTTCGAAAGGTCCATATCAGCCGCGGGCCGCGGGGTGGGAAGGAAAACGATCTCCTGACCATCGGGAAACACGAGCACGAACGGCGCCCTTTCCTTGACCGCGTCGGCCACAGCGTCACCGAACTCCGGCAGATCGCTCGGGATGACGACAGCCCCGTCGGGCCAGCGATGCGTCTCCGAGAGCATCTCAGCCTCCATCGCGCCAAGCGCCTGCTCGGCGGCAACTCCTAGCGAGCGTTTCGCCATGCTTCGAGGATATCGTGGGCGTGCTCACGAAGAAAGTCGCGTGCCGCGGGGACACCCTCGCGTGCAGAGCCCTGGTGGAAGGGCTGAGCCGGCAGCTTGCGCGTTCCCTCGTAGCGATGAATGTGGGTTCCCTTGCCCTCGGCGTTGTCGATCAAACAGACAGTCCTCCACCCATCGACGGTCTGCGCCTGAAGCATGACGGAGAACTTGAGGTTGTCCAGTGGTCCCCGGTAGCGAACGAAGACCCTGCCCTCGGGCAGACGGATCTCGAACATGCGCTCCTCGCTCATGCGATGGAGTATGCGCGGCAACGAGGACGTACGGCAGCCTCCGAGCGGGCTCCGCGGAGGCGAGCAAGCACCCGCGCAGACACAATAGAATCGGTTTTCGGTAGTAGCTCAGGGGAGCGCTCGCTGCACACCCAGCGCAACAGACTCGATCCCGCATGACCCTTGACCCCATCGAGCTCCAGGTTTTCACTGGCGCGCTGCGCGCCGCCTGCGAGGAGATGGGCGCCGCGCTGATCCGCTCCGCGCATTCGCCCAACATCAAGGAGCGCCGCGACTGCTCCACGGCGCTGTTCGATGCGCGTGGGCAGATGGTGATGCAGGCCGAGCACATCCCCGTGCACCTCGGTTCGATGCCCGCCGCCGTCGCCGCCGTGCTCGGCGAGGACCACTCTGAGGGCCGCTCGTGGGTGCTCAACGACCCCTTCGCCGGGGGCACCCACCTGCCCGACATCACGCTCATCACCCCGGTGCTGGTCGGCGGGGAGCGTCGAGCTCGCGCAGATGGCAGCGGCGGTGCTCGCACGGGAGGAGGCCACCAGCCGATCGGGTTCGCCGTCTCCCGCGCCCACCACGCCGACGTGGGTGGGCGCGTGCCCGGGTCGATGCCCGCCGACTCGCGCACGCTCGCGGAGGAGGGCGTCGTGATCTCCCCCCGCCCGGCCACGCCGGAGGAGATCGAGCGGCTCGTCACGCGCATGCGCCAACCGCGGGAGCGTCGCGCCGACCTGCGCGCCCAGCTCGCCGCCAACCGGATCGGCGCCGAGCGGCTGCGCGAGCTCGCACACCGGGTTGGGCAGGCGCGGCTGCACGAGGGGTTCGATGCCGTGCTCGACTACGCCGAGCGGCGCACTCGCGCCTGCCTCGCGGCGCTCCCCGACGGGGTGCATGTGGCGGAGGACGTGCTGGAGGCGATCGAGGGCGACCTCGTGCTGCGCCTGCGCGCAACCGTGGAGGGGGAGCGGCTGCTGCTCGACTTCGCCGGCTCCGCCCCTCAGCACTCCGGCAACCTCAACTGCCCGCTCGCGGTCACGCACTCGGCGTGCTACTTCGCCGTGCGTGTGCTCACCGACCCCGACATCCCACCCTCCGCCGGGGCCTACCGGCCGGTGGAGATCCGCGTACCAGAGGGGTGTCTGCTGAATGCGCTGCCGACCAACGCACAGGGCAGTGGCGAAGGCGATGGCGGAGGCGATGGCGGAGGCGATGGCGGAGGCGGTGGCGAAGGCGACGGCCCGGAGGCGGGTGCAGCCCCCGCGGTGGCCGCCGGCAACGTCGAGACCTCCTCGCGCGTCGCCGACCTCGTGCTGGGCGCCTTCGGTAGGGCGCTTGGTCAGGGAACCATGAACAACTTGACGCTCGGCGACGAGCGCTTCAGCTACTACGAGACGCTCGGCGGCGGCCAGGGCGCCTGCCCCGACGCCGATGGGCCCTCCGGGGTGCACGTGGCGATGAGCAACACCCTCAACACCCCCATCGAGGCGCTGGAGCGCGAGCTGCCCCTGCGGGTCACTCGCTACGCGTTGCGGCGCGGCTCTGGCGGCGCGGGTGCCCACCGCGGGGGCGATGGGGTGGTGCGCGAGCTGGAGGCGCTGCGCGAGATGACCTTCTCGCTGATCACCGAGCGCCGTCGCCACCCTCCCCCTGGCGCGCACGGCGGGCAGCCGGGGGCGCGCGGGCGCAACCTGATCGACCTCCGCGAGCTGCCCGGCAAGGTCACGGGCGTGCTGCGTCCCGGGCAGCGCCTGCGCGTCGAAACACCCGGTGGAGGGGGCGATGGAGCTCCCAAAACGGCCCCCCGATAACCTCCCGCTTCGAAAAATCCTCGCAAAAAAGGCGAAGATTTCCAGGCGATTTGGGATTTCCGCTAGGATTTCGTATCTTAAGAAGGTCAAGTCGCGCGACGGCTACCCGCCCCTCGGAGCGCCGTTGCGAGCAGTACGAAGCCGGAATCATTCTCTAGAGAACCCTCGTCCCCTCACATTCGCCATGCCAATTGCTTTGAAGGAATGGGCGGTCACCGTCCGCGCGCTCGCCGAAGGCGAGCAGCTTGTCACGCTGCGTAAGGGCGGCATCCGGGAGGCCGACAGGCACTTCCAGCTCGAGCACGAGCGCTTCTTCCTCTACCCCACCTTCGACCACCAGCGCAACGACCTCGTACGCGAGTCCCACCAACCCGAGTTGCGCCGTGCGCTCGAGGAGGGCGTGTGGAGCGAGGGCGAGCCCTCATTGCAGGCGCTCGCCGCCGACGGCGGCCTGCATCAACCCGACCGCGTGCGCATCCGCGCGTGGGCCGAAGTCGCCGGGCACTTCACGATCACCGATCCCCGCTGCGTGGACGCGCTCTCCCCCTTCTACGTGTGGCGCAGCGATTACGCCGCCAAGCGCCTTGCATGGAAGCCGCGTCACCCGCTGCACGTGCTGCTGCTGCGCACCTACCGCATCCCCAGGCCGGTCACGGTGAAGGTCCGCGAGGAGTACCTCGGCTGCCACTCGTGGCTGGAGCTCCAGCGCGAGCTGCCCTTCGAGGGCACCCCCGTTCTCTCCGACGACGAGTTCGAGCGCGCCTCAGAGGAAATCCAGACGATCACCCGCGAGGTTGGCGCCCCGCAGCCTGTGTTGGCCTAGGACGGCCGCTGGGCGGCGCGATGCTGCGTCCTCGGTCGCTCGCGTGCTCAGCACGCCACGCTCTCTGCGTCCTTGCCTCGCTTGCCCAGCGGCCGTCCTAGCGGCGTCTCACAGTCACGGGTGCAGGTACGCGAGGATCGCCAGGAGCGCGAGACCGGCCAGCAGGAACGCCAGCACCCGCCACGCGGTGGGGCCCCACGGCAGCGCCGTCTGCGTCGGGGGGAGCAGTTCGCTCTGCAGCAGCACGTCGCGCGCCGCCGGGACACCCGAGGCGGGGACGAGGATCTCGCGTGGACCGGCCGCGAGGAAGTCGGGCACGTCAAAGCCGCGCGCACGGCGCTGCATCGAGGGGATGCCCTCCTCCAGCAGCAGGTTCTGGATGAACTCCGCCTCGACCTGATTGCGGGCGCCCACCACCCGCGCCAGGTCGCCTTCGGAGTACTGGGGCTTGATCTTCCGCGCCCGGCGCTGACGTTCGCTGGCCTGGTACTCGGTGCCACCGCTATGCACCAGCGGCATTCCACAGCGCGAGCAGAAGCGCTCGCTCGGAGGGTGGGTGCCCGCGCACGAGGGGCAGACAAGGAGCTCCTCCTCCGCCATCACCCCACCTCGATCGGTACCTCCCTGACCTCGCCGTCCTCGATCAGGTAGCAGCGGACCTCCGGCTCCTCCCCGGCGAGCCCGACGATCAGCCACTCCACCCCCGGCCAGTTGCGCGCGAAGTTGATGTCGGTCTGCGATGGGTAGGGGGCTGTGTGCGTGTGCGAGTGGTAGATCGCGCCAAGGTCGAGCCCCGCGTCCTCGAACTCGTTCATCACGCGCAGCACCTCTCTGCCGTCGATCTCGAAGCGCTTACGCGCCAATCCGCCGTCGGCGAAGACGTTTCGCGCGCGGGACACCCGCACGGCGCGTGGCGGATCCGGCGCTCCGTTCTGTTCGTAGGCAACCATGCCGCAGCACTCCCCGTTCGTACTCCTCACGTGAGTGCGCGACCATCTCGTCCAGTAGCGCCTGCGCTATCAGCATCGTCGCTCGCGTCGTGCGCGATCAGCGCATCCTGTGAGGGGAGTCGATCGCCCTTGCGCCACCCCCCACCGCGCCGGAGAGCCAGGGGGGGCACGGACCGCCGCGGGAGTGCGTGTGCGGAGCCCTACCACCACACGGTGGAGTCGAGGTTCTCGATCTCGTCGACCGGCAGCGTGTAGATGCCGCTGGAGAGGTACTTCCAGCCGTCGTCGGCGACGATGAACACGACGTTGCCCTCGTCCAGCTCGCCCGCGATCCGCACCGCCACGCGCGCGATCGCGCCGGAGGAGACCCCCGCGAACACGCTCTCCTCGTCGAGCAGCTTGCGCGTCCACAGGATCGCGTCGCGGTTGGTGACGAAGATCTTGCGATCCAGCAGAGAGAGGTCGATGATCGGCGGAATGAAGCCGTCGTCGAGCGAGCGCAGGCCCTGCACCGGCTCGCCCTGCATCGGCTCGGCCGCGACGATCTTCACGGCGTCGCCGAAGGTCTCCTTCAGGCGCCTGCCGTTGCCCATCAGCGTGCCGCCCGTGCCGAGCCCCGCCACGAACGCCGCGACCTCGTCGAGCTCCTCGAGGATCTCGAGCGCCGTGCCGTTGTAATGGGCGTTCGGGTTGGCGGGGTTGCCGTACTGGTAGGGCATGTAATAGGAGGAGTCGGCCTGCGCCATGTCGAGCGCCTTCTCCACGGCGCCGTTGGAGCCCTTGGAGCCCTCCGAGTAGACGATCTGCGCGCCGTACATCTTCAGCAGCTGCGTGCGCTCCGGGGTCACGTTCTCGGGCATCACGACCTTCAGGCGGTAGCCCTTGCGCGAGCAGATCATCGCCAGCGAGATCCCCGTGTTGCCCGAAGTCGGCTCGAGGATCGTCTGCCCGGGGCTGAGCGCCCCCCGGCTCTCCGCATCTTCGATCAGCGCCCGCGCCACCCGGTCCTTCACCGAGCCGGTGGGGTTGCGCGACTCGAGCTTCGCCCATATCCGCACGCCGGGCTTGGGGGAGAGGCGGGGCAGCTCGATCAGCGGCGTGTTGCCGATCGACTGCACGATGTCGCCGTAGCGACCCCCGCAGGGCTTGTTGCGCAGACCCTCAGCCGCCATTACTTCACGGAATATAGCGCCACTCGCTGGCACTGGTGTCTAATTTTGAGGGGTATACCAGCAACTGGACCTGTGGGGCAGGGCAAGATGACAGCCATGAGAGGTCCAGTTGCTGGTATGTGCGCCCAACAATGCACTGATATCGGCGTCTCGCCCGGGTCCACGTGTCCCGACCAAGCTGAGACACTGCCTCGCTGGCTGGCCGCCCGGCCAGTAGGATGCACGGGGAATGAGTCGCAACTATGACTACGACTACGACTGGCTGGTGATCGGCTCGGGCTTCGGCGGCAGCGTCAGCGCGCTGCGCCTTGCCGAGAAGGGCCACCGCGTGGGGGTGCTGGAGTGCGGGCGGCGCTTCGCCGACCACGAATTCCCGAAGTCAACCGCAGACGTGCGCCGCTACTCCTGGCGCCCACACCTGGGGATGAAGGGGATCTTCCGCCTGACGCTCTTCCGCGACGTCGCCGTCGTCTCCGGTTGCGGCGTCGGCGGTGGCAGCCTCGGCTACGCCTGCACCCTCTACGTCCCCCCCGGGCAGTTCTTCGCCGACCGCCAGTGGGCCGAGATGGCCGACTGGGAGAGCGAGCTGGCCCCCCACTACGCCGAGGCGCAGCGGATGCTGGGGGTCGTGCAGAACCCCCACGACGACCCCGCCGACCAGCTGCTGCGCGAGCTGGGCGAGCATCTCGGCGTCTCCGACACCTACCAGAAGACCCCGGTGGGGATCTATTTCGGAGATGAGGGTCAGGCCGGCAGGACCGTGCCCGACCCCTTCTTCGAGGGCGAGGGGCCCGAGCGAACGGCCTGCAGGCTGTGCGGACGCTGCATGGTGGGCTGCCCCCACGGCGCCAAGAACACGCTCGTCAAGAACTACCTCCACCTCGCCGAACGCCGCGGCGCGCGGGTACTGCCCGAACGCACCGTGATCGACATCCGCCCGCTCGGCGACGGCGACGGCAGCGAGGGGTACGAGGTCGAAAGCGTGCGCTCGGGTGCATGGGTGCGCAAGGAGCGCAAGGTCCACCGCACCCGCGGGGTGGTCGTCGCCGCGGGCCCGCTCGGCACCAACACGCTGCTGCAGCGCTGCCGCACGGGCGGGTCGCTGCCGCGCATCTCCCCCCGTCTGGGGGAGCTCGTGCGCACCAACAGCGAGGCGATCCTGACAGTGACGGTCCCCGAGGAGCAGGCCGCCAACTTCACCAAGCGCGTGGCGATCACCTCGAGCATCTACCCCGACCCCCACACCCACATCGAGACCGTCAGCTACGGCGAGGACGGCGACTCGATGCGGATGTTCTACACGTTGCTCGTCGGCGACGGCACGCGCCTGACGCGACCGTTGAAGCTGCTCGCGCAGATCCTGCTGCACCCCAGCCGCTTCGCCAAAGTGCTGCTCGCCAAGCGCTGGTCGCGGCGGACGATCATCCTGCTGGTAATGCAGACGCTCGACAACGCGATCGCGCTGCGCCCACGCAAAGGTCCCTTCGGCACGCTGTGGCTGCGCACCGAACAGGACCCCGAGCGCCCCAACCCCACGTTCATCCCGGTCGCCAACCAGGCCGCCGAATGGATCGCCAAGCGCACTGGCGGGATTGCGCAGAGCTCGGTGATGGAGGCGCTCTTCAACATCCCCACCACCGCCCACATCCTCGGCGGCGCCGTGATCGCGCCCGACCCCGCCCGCGGCGTGATCGACTCCCGCCAGCGCGTCTTCGGCTACGAGAACCTGCTGGTCTGCGACGGCTCGGCGATCCCCGCCAACGTCGGCGTCAACCCGTCGCTCACGATCACCGCGCTCGCCGAGCGCGCGATGAGCTTTGTGCCGGCGGCGGATGAAGCCGTCACAGAGCCCGCTAGCGAGCGAGCGGCCGCGTAGACATACATCACAAGCTTGGTCCGCGCGACACTCGCTCGGACGCGCTGACCATCCCACTCACCACGCGCAGCGTCATCGCCCCGCGCAGCGGGATCAACGCGTTGAGCACAGCATCGCCGCCCGCGCGCAGACGCGCGATCGTCCGCCACGCGCCGCCGCGCGCCTGGTGTTGCAGCAGGACCCGCTGACCGGGGCGCGTCAACAGCGCCCACACGCGCACGTGCCGGCGGTCGACGCGCAGCGGGTCGAACGGGAGCGTGAAGCCACGCAGGAACGGCTTGGGGCGGGCATCCGCAGGTTCGGAGCGGCCATCCACCACCCCGGCGCTGTAGAGACCGGCGGGCCGCGGAACGTAGACGACGCCGCCCGTCGAAGTCGCTAGCGGCACGCCCGGGTAGGGGTCGATCAGGAACTGCCACTCGGCCATGCCGACGCCCGCGATCCACAGCCGGTGCAGCGCGCGGAGATCCACAGCGCCTGCAGGCGGCCGGGCACGCCGTGCGCGGTTTGGGGCGCGCTTTCCCAGTTGAGCTCGGTCACCCACACCGGCTTGTGCACCCGCGGCAGCGCGGTGCCCGCACGTTCGGCCTGCGCGAGCAGGTCGGTCACCTTGGCGATGTCCGCGATCGCCACGTCCTGTGAAGATGCCGCCGGGCGGTCGGGGCTTTCGAAGGAGAGCGGGTGGAAGGCGAGCACGTCGAAGTGCGGCGGATCCGCGCACGCGGCGCGTCCACCCCCTTCCAGGCACAGCATCCCGCGCAGGAATCGCACCGGGGTCATCCGCCCCACCCCGGCCGGTTCGCCGTTGGGAGCCACGCCGGTGGCGATCACGGTGTCGCTGGGGTCGACCGCCTTGACGGCGGTGTAGAACGCGTTCAGCAACTGCCGGTAGAGCAGCGGTGAGAAGGCCCGCCAGCGCCCGCCCTCGGCGACCCACTGCGGCTCGAGGTAGCGGGCGAGGTTGGGCTCGTTCCACGCTTCCAGCAGCCGCACGCGCGGGAGCGCGCTGCCCGGCGGCGCCAGCGGGTCGGGGAAGGAGCCGTCGTAGCGGCGTGCCACGGCCGTGGCGAACTCCCCGAGCGCTGCCGGATTGGGCGCCCAGCTGCCCGGGTAGGCGTAGGGCCAGCGATGGGGAGCTTCCGCGAAGGCCGGCGCGCGAGTCACGACCAGCAGCGGCGTCAGCCCAGCGGCGACCGTGTCGCGCACGGCGGCGTCGACCGTGGCGAAGTCGTAGGCAGAGCTGGCGGGATCGCTCGCGTCGAACCCGGCGGGCGGGTGGGCGCTGACGATGTAGCGCCATTCGACCGGGATCCGCACCACGCTCGCGCCGGCTGGCTCGGATCCGCGCCAGCGCCTGTTCGCGCACGGTCGCGTCGGGGCTCATCGTGAGCGTCGCGTCGGAGATGCCCCTGGTGAGCCCACCGCGTGGGAAGGGGCCGTAGAGCAGCGCGTGGTTCTGGGCGCGCGCGATGCTCGGGCTGGTGGGCGGTGGAGAGACGCCGGGCGGAGGTGCGGCGCCGTACGGCCGGGGCGGCCCTTCGGGGCCGTTGGCCGACGGGATCGGCAGGACCGCCGGGGGCTGCAGCCAGGCGGCCGCGGTCAGGGCGAGTGCGAGCGCCGATCTAACGATCGAGCGTGACCGTGCGCGTCTGGAGGTTCAGCCTGGCGCCGGAGCCAATCTTCAGCGTCGTGACCAGCACCGCCCGAACCTTGTGGCTGTGGCCGAGGGCGTGCCGGCCCTTACCGGTGACGTGCAGCGTCACGCTCACGGTGCCCGCGGCGGCGGCCGATGCCGACCCGCGCGCCAGCAGCAGGGCCGGCGGCTTGCGCTTGTGCCCGTGTCCCTTCTTGTGCGCCGCGGCGGAAGCGGGCACCGCGCCTCCCACCTGGTAGAGGTCTTGGATCACCGTGCCCGGCTGGTTGATCGTCACCTGATCGGTCCAGCCCGACTTCAGCAGCTTCTTGATGGTGGTGCCCACCAGCTTGAAGATCGAGCCCTGCAACGCCGGCGGGGGCGGCGGCGGTGGCGGCGGCGGTGGCGGCAGCGGGCAGGCGCCCACGGGACGCTGCGTTTCGCTTTCGTAAATGAACATCGCCCCGCCTTCCAGCGGCTTTTCGACGCTCTCGAGCGCGCTCACCGTCTCCCCGATTTCAAGCGGCTTCAGGAAGGTCCCCGCGAAGGACGTTCCGGACTGGGTGGGAACCTGCGCATTCCCCCCGAAGCGATGCGCAACGTAGCTGGGATGAACGACCAGTGTTTCGTAGCCGCCCTTCACCACATCTTCGGGAGACGAGCGCTGGCCGGAGAAGTTCATCGAGCCCGCACACACCGTTGGGTCCATCGAAGGCAGGCCGTCGTAGACCTCCGAGCCCACGACGTGGCCGACCGGGGATTCGAGGTAGACGGGGTCACCCACCTGGGGTACCTGATTGCCGAGCCAGACACCCACTTCCGGCCCTCCGCCTTCGTTGGTGTTTTCCGCGATGGTCAGGCCGTCGGGTTCGGTGATGCGAAGCTTGACCTGGATTTCCTTGGCGTGCGGTATGTAGACCGAGCCACTCGTGGAGAGGATCGAGTGGGCCGGATCTGTGGTCTCGCCCTCGACGACCGAGAGCGAGTACACGGGAGCTTTGGGTTCGCTCCACGCCCCTGCAACGCCCGGCAGGGCCGCTCCGGCGCCAAGCACGAGCAGCCCCGCGCACGACGCACGCCCGAGCATGCGCTTGCAGGCACCGAATCCAGGGATGGTGATGTCGAGGACTCTCAAGACACCGGACGAATCGTGCGCTGAGCCGAAACGATTGAGTCTTGAAAGAAATCTTGGACGGAACGTAGAGGCAGGCCGCAGCGCAGAACGCCTGCGGGCCTACACCCCGCCGGCCATCGCCGGCAGGATCACCAGCGTATCCCCGCCCCCGACCGCGGTGTCCAACCCATCCAGCACGCGCACGTCCTCGTCGTTGAGGTAGACGTTGACGTAGCGGTTGAGCTCGCCGTCGGCCGAGAAGAGCTGGCTCTGCGTGGCGGGATGGGTGGCGGCGAGGTCGCGCAGCACCTCGCCGACGTTCTCACCGGAGGCGGAGACCTCCTTCTCGCCGCCTACCGAGGCGCGTAGGACCGGGGGGATCTTGATCGTGGCCACGGGCGGCAGACTACCCGGCGGCGGCGCAGAACGCCTCGTAGTCGGGGAACACGCCCATCTCCTCGTCGCGAATCTCGTCGGGGTCGCGCGAGCAGATCGGGCACTCGGGGTCGCGGTGGACCTTGACCTCGGTCAGCGTCGCCCCCAGCGCGTCGTAGAGCAGCAGGCGCCCGATCGCGGGGTCGCCGATGTCGAGGATCAGCTTCACGACCTCCGTGGCCTGCAGCAGGCCCATCGTGCCCGGCAGCACGCCGAGCACGCCGTTGGCGCCGCAGGAGGGCGCGAGCTCGGCCGGCGGGGGCTCGCGGAAGAGACAGCGGTAGCATGGCCCGTCGTAGGGCTTGAACACCGACAGCTGCCCGTCGAAGCCGAGGATCGAGGCCGAGACGACGGGGATCCGCAGGCGCACGGTGGCGTCGTTGAGCAGGTAGCGGGTGGGGAAGTTGTCGACGCCGTCGACGATCACGTCGTAGCCGTCGATGATCTCCATGATGTTGGACGCATCGACGCGCGTCTGGTACTTGACGACGTTCACGTCGGGGTTGAGCGCGTGGATCGACTCCTCGGCGGAGTCCACCTTGGGGATGCCCACGCGCTGGGTGGAGTGGATCACCTGGCGCTGGAGGTTGGAGAGGTCGACGACGTCGTCGTCCACGATCCCGAGCGTGCCGACCCCGGCCGCGGCGAGGTACAGCGCCGTTGGGGAGCCCAGGCCGCCGGCGCCGAGCAGCAGCACCTTGGCGTCGAGCAGCCGCTGCTGGCCCTCCGCGCCGATCTCGGGGATCAGCAGGTGGCGCGAGTAGCGCTCGCGCTGCTCGGCGGTGAGCGCGCGCGGAATCTCGACCTCGTAGCCACGGTCCTTCCACAGCGTGATCCCGCCGGTCATCGAGCGCACGTGCTCGTAGCCCATGTCCTCGATCATCGTGCGCGCCGCGTAGGCGGAGCGGATGCCGGAGGCGCAGTACAGGATCACCTCGGCGGAGCGATCGGGCACGGCGCTCTCGATCCGCGACTCCAGGTGGCCGCGGGGAATGCTCTTCGCGCCCGGGAGGTGGCCGGTGGCGAACTCTTCGCTGCCGCGCACGTCGACGATCGCCACGCCCTCCCCGATCAACTCCTTGACCTCGGAGGGATCGACCTCATCGATTCGGCTCTTGATCTGGCGGAGCAGCTCCGCCGAGGAAACGCTCATCTTGAAACTCCCGAACGGCGGTCGGATTTCATGGACTTCAGAAAGTATAGCGCCTCTGAGAGGGTTGACCGGCAAAGAGGGGCCCGGCTCCCCGGCCTTCGGCCGACTGCGCCACCCTCTACCCCCACCGCTGCCGGCGCCCGCCTAACCAGGTCTCGATCACCCGCAGCTCGTGCAGCCGTTCGGGCGCCACCTCGCGGGGGTCGCGGTCGAGCACGACCAGGTCGGCGAGCATCCCGGGGCGCAGCGCGCCGACGCGGTCGCCGAGCAGGACCTGGCGCGCGGGGTTGACGGTGAGCGTGCGCAGCGCCTCGTCGAGCGTCAGCTGCTGGAAGGGCCCGAGCACGTCGTCGCTGTCGCGCATCAGGCGGGTGGTGGCGGTGCGCAGCGCCAGGCAGGGGTCGACCGGCGCGGCGGGGTGCTCGCCACTGTGGCAGGAGCTGAGAACGCCGTGCTCGAGGTCGCGCCGCAGCGAGTGGATGTGCGCGGCGCGCTCGCGCCCGAGCACCCGATCGCGGAAGGCTTCCCCGAAGTAGTAGACCTGGTTGATCGCGTGGCTGACCGACAGGCCGAGCGCCGCGGCTCTGGCGATCTGCTCGTCGCTGACGACCGTGAAGCGCTCGATACGGTGGGGCGCTCCCGCGGCGGGAGCCTCCTCCCCGAGGATCGCCTCAAAGCAGCGCAGCACCTGCTCGGTGGCGCGGTCGCCCTCAGAGTGCACGACCAGCTGCCACCCCGCGTCGTGCCAGATCGCGCATCGCCTCGCGCAGCTCGGCGTCCTCGTGCGTCGAGCGCGCCGCTGCCGTGACCGTCCAGGTAGGGCTCGCCCAGCGCGGCGGCGAAGTCCTCGATCGAGCCGTCCGCCCGGTAGGAGATCCCGATCACGTCGTAGCGCTCGTCGCCGGCGCCGGGCGCCGCACCGAGCGCGGTGGCGAGCTCGGGGGTGAAGGCCCCCCGCAGGCGCACGGGAGCGTCCGGCGCGTGGGCAAGCGCGCCCAGCAGCCGATGCTCGGCGGCGCCGGCGAGCCGCCCGATGCCGGTGTCGTACACCGTGGTGCAGCCCCGCATCGCGAGCTCGCGCAACGCTCCGGCGCCGAGCTCCGCGACAAGCTCGGGGGACTCCTCGCACAGCCCGGCCGCCGCGTCCGCGCCGATCCCCGCGGCGGTGAGCGCGCTCTCCAGCACGCGCACGTGAGGCTCGACGAACCCCGGCAGCACCGCGTGGCCGGCGAGGTCGATGATCTCGGTGCCGGGGGTGTAGTGGCGTTTGACCTCGGTGAGGGAGCCCACGCCGAGGATCGTGGAGCCGCGGATCGCAAGCGCCTCTCCGACCGGGTGGGCGTCGTCCATCGTCAGGATCGGCCCGCCGCGCAGGATCACCGCACGCTCGGGCTCGGCGTCCTCCACCGCGCCACCGGGCGAAGCCACCGCGGGCGCGAATGCGGGGAGAGCCAGGTTGCCCAGCACCCCCCGCGCAAGCGCGGCGATGCCGGGGCAGCTTGCGACGCACATGCGTGGAGCACCTCTTCCGTGAGCCCGGTCTGCCAGGGGCTCAAAACGATACCGCACAATGGATTACACAACCTCCCCCGCGGGGGCGACGCGCGGTCTCATACGTTGCCTCTTCCGTACCACGTGCCCGTCCCCGGGATGCTCCACGCGATGCGCCACGCTTTGCCGATGCCCAATCAGCGCCGTTCGCCTCTCCGTCGCCCGCTTGTCGATGCCCGCCGCAGCGCACGTCCGCCGTCGCTCGCCATCGCCGCGCTCGCGCTCGCGGCCCTGCCCGGGTTGCCCGCGCTCGCGCGGGTCGGGCGCAGCGCGGGCACGACGCCGCCGAAGCGCCCGCGGCAGCGGGCGCACCGTCCGCGACCGGGTACGACGGGGCGCTGCTGCCGGCGGGCGCTGCGCCCGCGCGGGTTCACGCTCACCGACCAGGACGGGAGGCGCGTATCGCTGAGCGACTTCAGCGGGAGGGTGACGATCCTCGCATTCCTGTACACCACCTCGAGGACCACCGCGCCGCTGATCGCCCAGCAGATCCGCGGCGCGCTGGACGAACTCGCGCTCAGGGTCCACCGGCGCCGCGCTCGCGATCAGCGTCGACCCCGCCGCAGACACGCCGGCGCACGTGCGCGCGTTCCTGCGCGCCGCTCGCTGACGGGTCGCATGGAGTACCTGACCGGCAGCGCCGCGCAGCTGCGCCCGGTGTGGCGCGCCTACTCGGTCGGTGCCGGCGAGCGCCGGTCCGGTCGCGTACGAACGTGGCGCCTTCGTGCTGCTGCTCGACAACGACGGCGCACCGCGGGTGGAGTTCCCGGTCGAAGAGCTCACCCCGGAAGCGCTCGCGCACGACGTCCGCAGGCTGGAGCGGGAATAGGCGCCTGATATCCTACCCGCCAGGTAGGTATTCGAGCGATGATGTTCTCAACCAAGGCCGAGTACGGCGTGCGCGTGATGGTCGCCCTGGCCCAGCGCGCGCAGGCGAGCCCCGACGGAGGACCGGAAGCCGGTCGTGCCACTCGCGGAGATCGCCGAGCACGACGGGCTGCCGCTGGCGTACCTGGAGCACCTCGTGGCGCGGCTGCGCAAGGCGGGGCTGATCGACAGCCGCAGCGCGGCTCGCGCGGCGGCTACATGCTGGCGCGGGCGCCGCCGGAGATCACGATGGCCGAGGTCGTCGAGGCGCTGGAGGGCTCGATCGCGCCGATCGAGTGCATCTCCCAGAGCGCCGACGGGAGCATCGTGTGCTCGCGCGAGTCCGATCCCGACCATGTGTGCCCGACCAAGCTGCTGTGGACGCGGGTGCGCTTCTCGATCGTGAGCACGCTTGATGGAGACGACGCTCGCCGACCTGCTGCGGGTGCACGGTCCCGCGCCCCCGGCGGATGCCGGAGCTTCCCTGGCCGCGTGCACGCAACCCCCGCCCACCGACGCAATCGCCTGACCCGAAGGAGAACATGGCCGACCTGGAGATACGTAACCTGCACGTGCGCATCGAGGAGCGCGAGATCCTCAAAGGCGTCGACCTGAGCGATCGACCGCGGCGAGGTGCACGCGCTGATGGGGCCCAACGGCTCGGGCAAGTCGACGCTCGCGAACACGCTGCTGGGGCACCCGGCCTACGAGGTGACGGAGGGCTCGATCGTGTTCAAGGGCGAGGACATCACCGAGGCCGAGCCGCACGAGCGCGCGAAGGCGGGGCTGTTCCTCGCCTTCCAGTACCCGGTCTCGATCCCGGGCGTCTCGGTGGCGAACTTCCTGCGCATGGCGATCAACGCTAAGCGCGAGGAGCCGATCCAGGTCAAAGAGTTCCGCACCGAGCTGCAGCACGCGATCGAGCTGCTCGACGTCGACCGCTCGTTCACCTCGCGCCACCTCAACGACGGCTTCTCCGGCGGCGAGAAGAAGCGCGCGGAGATCCTGCAGATGGCGATGCTCAAACCGGACGTGGCGATCCTCGACGAGACCGACTCGGGGCTCGACATCGACGCGCTGCGCACGGTGGCCGAGGGCGTCGAGAAGCTGCACTCCGAGCAGGGGCTCGGCGCGCTGATCATCACCCACTACCAGCGCATCCTGCACTACATCAAGCCGCAGTTCGTGCACATCATGCTCGACGGGCGGATCGTGCTGGAGGGCGGCGTCGAGCTCGTCGAGCGCCTGGAGCGCGAGGGCTATGACGAGATCCGCCAGGAGTTCGGCGCCGAGCCGGCGGGCGCGGGCGCGGCGAGGATGCGACGGTGCCTGAGCGACAAGCCGTCGCGGTCAAGCCGGGCCGCCACCGCGAGTCGACGCTCTACCACGCGCTGCACGGCGCGGGCGCGGGCGACGGGCGCACGCTCGAGCAGCTGCGCGAAGCGGCGCTGGAGTCTACGAGTCACAGCGAGCTGCCGGTGTGGCGGCGCTCGGGCTTCTGGACGACGAGCTTCGAGAGGCTCGACCTCGACGCGCTGGAGGTGCGCCACCACGAGGCCCGCGAGGACGGCGTTCCCGCAGATCGTGCGCGACACGCTCCCTGAGCGCGACCGCGCCGGGCGCATCGTGCAGCGCGACGGCACGGTGGTCCAGCGTGGAGCTCGACCCCGAGTTGGAGCGAGCGCGGCGTGATCCTCTGCTCGCTGGAGGAGGCGGCGCGCGAGCACGCGGAGCTGTTCGCACAGTGGTACTCCAAGCGCCTGACCTACGACCGCCACAAGCTGGAGGCGGCGAACGCGGCGCTGTGGACGGGCGGCGCCTTCCTGCACGTCCCCGCGGGCCTTGCGATCGAGGAGCCGTTCGAGATCGTCTACGCGATCGACGGGCCGGGCATCGCGCAGTACGGGCGCACGCTGATCGTGGGCGAGCGGGGAGCGAGTTCCGCGTGCACGAGTACGACCTAGCGGGCCGGACTTCGCCGACGGCGATCCTGGAGGGCACATGCCCAGGGGTGCAACGGAGCAGCGGCAGGCGCTGCACGCGGGCGCGTTCGAGCTGTACCTGAACGACGGCGCGCGCTGCCGCCTGGCGCAAGTGCAGGATTGGGGCACCCGGCGAAATCTTCGACGCCTCCACGCGCTTCGTGGGCGTGGGCAGCGACGCCTACTGCCACTGGCTGCCCGCGCTGCTGGGCGGCCACCTCGTGCGCCACCACCTCGAGCTGGCGGTGAGCGAGCCGGGCGGCGACATGGCGTTCCGCGGGCTGTTCTTCGCGGAGGCCGCAGGAGCTGCTGGACGTGTTCGCGGTGGACCTGCACGAGACCGGCCCCTCCGGCGGCGACGTGCACTGGCGCGGGGCCGCGACCGGCGAGAGCCGCGCGAGCTTCGAGGGCCTGATCCAGATCGACCCCGGCGCGCAGCAGACCCACACGTACCTGCAGATCCACACGATGATGCTCTCGCGCAAGGCGCGCCTGGACGCGATCCCCTCGGTGCTGGTGAGCGCCGACGACGTGTCGGCCTCGCACGGCGGCACCGTGGGGGAGCTCGACGAGGACGCGATCTTCTACATGCAAACCCGCGGCCTCGACCGCGCGAGCGCCGTGCGGGTGATCGTCGAGGGCTTCTTCGAGCCGCTGGTGAGCGAGCTGCAGGACGAGCCGCTGGAAGAGGTGGTGCGCACGAAGATCGCCGCGAAGTTGGCGGCGGCGCGCGAGGACATCGAGGCATACGCGGCGAGCAGGTGACGTGACGATGGCGGGCGCGGCAACGGCCGACGGAGACGCAGGGCGGCGCCGCGACACTCGACGTGCGCGGGGACTTCCCGATCCTCAGCCGGTCTTTCGACGGCAACCCGCTGGTGTACCTCGACTCGGCCTCCACCGCGCAGAAGCCGCAGGTGGTGATCGACGCGCTCGCCGAGCACCTGCAAAAGCACAACGCGAACGTGCACCGCGGCGTGTACGCGTTGGCGCAGGAGGCCGACGCCGCCTACGAGCAGGCGCGCGCGCGGGTTGCCGCGTTCACGGGCGCCGACGCGAAGACGACGATCTTCACGAAGAACGTGACCGAGGCGATCAACCTCGTCGCGTACGCGTGGGGCCGCACGAACGTGGAGCGGGGCGACGCGGTGGTCATCACGCAGATGGAGCACCACGCGAACATCGTGCCATGGCAGCAGCTGTGCAAAGAGCGCGGCGCGCAGCTGCGCTACCTGGAGGTGGACGAGACCGGACAGCTCGACCCCGCGCAGCTCGACAGAGAGCTCGAACGGGGCGACGTGAAGCTCGTGGCGTTCACCCACGTCTCGAACGTGCTGGGGACGATCAACCCCGTCGCGGAGATGACCGCGCGGATCCGCGCGGCGGGCGCGGTGTCGCTGGTGGACGGCGCGCAGGCGGTGCCGCACATGCCGGTGGACGTGGGCGCGGTGGGAGCCGACTTCTACGCGTGGACCGGCCACAAGGCGATGGGGCCGACCGGGATCGGCGTGCTGCACGGCCGCGCCGAGCTGCTGCAGGAGATGCCCCCGTTCCTGACGGGCGGCGACATGATCGCCTCGGTGGACCTCGACGGCGCGACGTGGAACGAGCTGCCGTACAAGTTCGAGGCCGGCACCCCGCCGATCGCCGAGGCGGTCGGGCTGGGCGTGGCGGTCGAGTACCTGCGCGCGCTGGGGATGGAGCGCGTGCGCGGGCACGAGGAAGCGCTGACCGCGCACCTGCTGACGCGCCTGGCGGAAGTGCCCGGCCTGCGCGTCGCGGGCCCCCCGCGCGCGGTGCAACGGGGCGGCTCGCATCGTTCACGATCGCGGGGATGCACCCCCACGACATCGCCGAGATCGCCAACCGCGGCGGCGTGTGCATCCGCGCCGGCCACCACTGCGCGCAGCCGCTGATGCGCTGCCTGCACGTGGCGGCGACCGCCAGGGCGAGCGTGGGGGTCTACAACGCCCCGGCGGACATCGACGCGCTGCTCGACACGCTGCTCGCCGGGCGCGAGGTGTTCGGTCTGTGAGCTTCCAACTCATCTTCTGTTCCGGGGGGCGCATGCGCCCCCGGCCAGGCCGCGCATGCGCGGCCTGGGACCTCGCCGCATGCGGCGAGGTCTTCTATGTAATGGGAAGGGAACGCCGCGCTGATGGACGACCTCTACCGTGACTACATCCTCGACCACTACAAGCGCCCCCGCAACTTCGGCGCCCTCGAACCCCACGACCTGGAGGCGCGAAGAGCACAACCCCCTCTGCGGGGACGAGCTGAGCGTGCAGATCCGCGTCAAGGACGGCCGCATCCAGGACCTGCGCTTCGACGGCCACGGCTGCGCGATCTCCCAGGCCTCGGCCTCGATCGCCTCCGAGGAGCTGATGGGCATGGAGCTCGAGGAGGTCGGCAGCTCGGCGCCGACTGGATGCTCGATCTGCTCGGCATCCCCGTCTCCGCCACCCGGCGCAAGTGCGCGCTCCTGAACCTCAAGGTCGTGCGTGGGGCGGTCAGCGGCGATCACGACTGGCCCGTGTAAGCACCACGGACCGCGATAGAATCCCTACTTCAGAGCACGGGATTCAAGCGAAGGAGCACCAAAATGGCCGCAATCGACACAGTCAGAATCGCCAAGCCCTCCCCGATCGTCGAGGACGAGCAGGGGCAGCTGCGCGCGCGCCAGGGGATCTCGCGGGAGGTCGTGAGCGAGCTCTCGAAGATCAAGGGCGAGCCCGATTGGATGGCCGACAAACGGATCAAGGCGCTGGAGATCTTCGAACGCAAGCCGATGCCCACGTGGAGCATCGATCTGTCGGGACTCAACCTCGACGACCTCGTGCTCTACTCCCCGCCGACCGCCGGGCGCTACAACTCCTGGGACGACGTGCCCGCGGAGATGAAGCAGACCTATGAGGACCTCGGCATCCCCCAGGCTGAGCGCGAGCATCTCGCCGGCGTTGTCGGGGTGTGGCGCCAAGAGCCCGTGTATGAGGGGCTCAAGGAGGAGTACTCCAAGCAGGGGATCCTGTTCTGCTCGATGGACACCGCCGTCACCGAGTATCCCGAGCTGGTGCAGAAGTACTTCATGAACAAGTGCGTCCCCGCGCAGGACAACAAGTTCTCGGCGCTCCACGGCGCTGTGTGGTCGGGCGGGGCCTTCTGCTACATCCCCAAGGGCGTCAAGTGCGACCTGCCGCTGCAGTCCTACTTCCGCATGGAGGGCGCCGGTGAGGGCACCTTCGAGCACACGCTGATCGTCGCCGACGAGGGCTCGGAGGTCAACTACATCGAGGGTTGCACGGCGCAGACCTACTCGGTCAACTCGATGCACTCCGCGGTGGTGGAGATCTTCGTGCACGAGGGCGCCAAGGCCCGCTACACCACCGTACAGAACTGGAGCAAGGACGTCTACAACCTCAACACCAAGCGCGCCGTCGTCGATGCCGGCGGGACCGTCGAGTGGGTCGGCGGCTCGATGGGCGCCAAGTACGTGATGCTCTACCCCGGCTCCTACCTGATGGGCGAGGGCGCGCGCGCCGACCACCTCAACGTCGGCGTCGCCTCCGGCGGCGTGCACAAGGACACCGGCGCGAAGGTCGTGCACCTCGCGCCCAACACCACCTCCAACATCCTCGCCAAGTCGATCTCCAAGGACGGCGGGATCATGGGCTACCGCGGGCTCGTGCGCATGGGCCCCCACTCCGCCGGCTCGAAAGCGCGCGTGCAGTGCGACGGACTGATGATGGACGGCCGCTCCCGCTCGGACACCTGGCCGGACATCCAGATCCAGAACCCCCACGTCGCCGTCGCCCACGAGGCCACCGTGGGGCGCATCTCCGACGACCAGCTCTTCTACATGGGCTCGCGCGGCTTCACCGAGGACGAGGCCGCGGCGATGATCGTCAACGGCTTCATCGAGCCCGTGACGAAGGAGCTGCCGATGGAGTACGCGGTCGAGCTCAACCGCCTGATTCAGCTGGAGATGGTCGGCTCGATCGGTTGATGTGAAGCAAGGCGGCGCCTGGTGGCCTCAGTCACCCGTCCTGATGGTCATGGTAACATGACCATGGTCATGTCTGTCAGAACCGTATCCGCCAGTCAGTTCAAGGCCCAGTGCTTGGCGATGCTCGACGAGGTCGCCGACACCGGAGAGGAGATCGTGGTGACCAAGCGCGGTCGGGCCGTAGCGCGAGTGTCCGCGGCGACAGAGCCCAGGGGTCTGCGTGGCTCGGTCATCTACCACGTCTCCGACGAGGAGCTCATCAAGCCCGTCGACGTCGAGTGGGACGCGGCATCCGGTTGATCGTCCTCGACACGCACGCGTGGCTGTGGTGGCTGGACGCGCCCGAGCGCCTGTCTGACGCCGCGCGCAGGGCGATTGACGGTGCCTCGCGCATCGGCGTGTCGACGTTGAGTGCGTGGGAGCTCGCAACTCTGACCGTACGCGGGCGTATCTCGCTCGACCGTGAGGTGGCGGGGTGGGTCAGGCAAGCCCTCGCCCATGAGCGCGTCGAAGCGCTTGCCCCAAGTCACGAGGTGGCGGTCGCTGCTGGCCTGCTCGATGCCAGGCGCTTTCCCGGCGACCCGGCGGATCGCCTGATCTACGCAACCGCGCGCACAGCCAAGGCGCGCCTCGTCACGCGCGACACCGCCATCAGGGCCTTCGACCCAGGGTTGACGATCTGGTGAACCGTTGACGGCCCCGGAGGGCGAGTCCCCGGGGCGACGCGCCGCGGACGTGCTCGAAGTAACGAGCTACACTCGGCCTATGTCCGAGCCAGCCGCCGAGCGCGCTACCTCCTCCGCGCCGCTCACCGAGGCACAGGGCGACACTGCCACCGCCACCGCCGACGAAGCCCCCGGAGCTCCATCGCCCGCGCCCACCGTCGAGATGGAGGACGTGATGGACGCGCTCTCCAACGTGATCGACCCCGAGCTCGGCCTCGACTTCGTCGAGCTCGGCCTGGTCTACGGCGTGGAGGTGAATGCGGGGGACGTGCACATCACGTTCACGCTCACCACCCCCGCCTGCCCGATCGGCCCGCAGGTCACCGAACAGATGGAGGAGTTCGTGGGCGAGCTCGAAGGCGTCACGTCGGTCGAGTGCGAGATGGTGTTCGTCCCGCCGTGGTCGCCCGAGCGGATGACCGAGGACGCCAAGTTCGCCTTGGGGTTCTAGGCGCCAGTCGCAACCTCCCCTCCCCTCTATAGGCCTCTCTCTATAGGCGCCGGGGTCCCCCGCGAGGGGCTCATCGCTTCTTCGAATGGCCTTTGGTGCTGTGCGTGGCCTTCTTCGCTTTCCGCCTGTGTCCTTTGTGTTTGTGCTTGGTGTTCTTCTTTGCCTTGTGCGGGCATCCTGTGACGGCGATGTTGGTGTTTTGGCTGAGTGTGGCGCCGTTCTGCGCGATGAATTCGGTTGGCATCACGAGCTTCTGGTGGCAGAGGTTGCCGTCCGTGGTCAGTGCTGAGTAGTGGCCCTCGGGGAGGGTCAGTTCGAAGCTGTCGAGGGGCTGGTCGGGAACCGTGTTGAATGTACTGGAGGTAACACCCGATTTGCTGATGAACGTGTCCCCGACGAGATCGATCGTGACGTTGTAGCCCTGCAGCACGAGGATCAGGTTCGGGAACGCTTCGCCGCCGTTTGAAACGAAGTACGCCGGGCCCTGGAGTGGAACGGGGATCACCGGCGTGATCACTTTGGCGTGCCCAACGATCGAAGCGGGCGGGCAGCCCGCGGGGTTGGCGTGGAACTGTGCGGCTGGGCACGCCTTCTGCAGCGTGCTCAACCGGGAGGGGAGCCCTTTGGGAAGCGCGACTTTGACCTTGGCGATGTTGGCCTGGGAGCCGAACGGCGCGTTTGGGTAGACGAGCTTCACGTTGAGGCTCGCGCCACCCGCCCTGCTCGTGATCGCCGATGTAGAGGCCGTGAACCGCGGTTTGAAGGCGAGCACGGCGCAGTTGGTGACCTGGAACGGCACACCGATCGTATCGGCCGCGTCTTCGCTTGAGTGGATCGTCCCCGTGACCTCCATCTTGCTGCAGTTCGTCGGGTTGAACTGGAAGTCCGCGCGGGTCGTGATCGCGTTCACATGCTGGATTTCCAACGGTATACCTTCGATACTCGTCGGGATCGCATACGGAGACCCCGGGGGGTCCGAGGTGATCGTCAGCGCGGCTGTCCGCGGGTCGATTTCGACCTTCCCCCTCACGATCACGCAATCACAGGCGTCCTCCCCGGCGGGGTTCGCCGTGTTGCGCTTCAGGTCGAACGGGCCCGCCTTCGCCGGAACCTCGAACGTGATCCCGAACGGCGCACACCCCGCTTCGCTCACGTTGCAGCCACCAGTCCCGTTATAGGGGACCGTGAGATAGAACTTCCCGCCACTGACCGAGAACGGGTCACCGCCGACACCAACCGACACCGTCGTTTCGCCGATCAAGCTGTTCGCGGGGCACTCCCCCTGGTTCGCTTGCGGTTCGGGGCACAGTTCGACGTTCGAGAGCAGCCCGGAGAGTCCGGGGGGTAGGTGCGCTTCGGCGGATTGCACGTTCTGTTCGCCGTCTTTGCGGCTCATCGTCAGCGTGAACGGGCTGAATGTTCCTGCGTTGAGGTTCGTCGCTCCGCCCGTCAACGTCGGGCTGAACGGCAGGCTCGCACCGGGGCACGGGCCACCACCGGGGCCGTGTTCGATATCGAACGTGGAGGAGACGCTCACGGGCGCGCTACCCGACCACGGCGTAAACGACGCCGTCGTTTCGTAATCACCCGGGTACTCGGGCGTGTTATCGCGACACCGCGAAGGCGTCGCCAACGGCGCTCGTTCCCCACCAAAGAAATGCAGTTCGACTTCTTCCAGGGGATCATCCGGGCTGTTTTCGAACGTCGTGACGATCTGCCCCCCAGCGGTCAGGTGCACTTCGCCGGTGGCCTTCACGAGGACACCCGACACGGGGTCTTCCGCGACGAGGTATACCGCGATCAGCGACCCGAACGGGTTCGCGTTCTGCGTCGCGAGATACGCCGTGCCTTCCAACGCGTGCGCCAACAACGGAACCTTGACCCTCACCGTCCCGATCTTCGACCCATTCGAACAAAAATTGACCCCGGGTTCCAGGATCGCTTCGCTGCCTTCGGTACCGAAGCTACCCGGCAACCTCGGCGTGAACGTCGCCGTCCTCACACCCGGTTCGGACACCCCATCCAATTCACCGAAGCCCGTAAACCCAGCCAGACCCTCACTGCACGCACCCAACCCATCACCACCCGCGGGGTTGATCGCGACACCCTCGGGCAACGTGACGGTCGTGTCCCGCACCGCGGACTCCGCTAGGCCTTCCGGGTTCAACGCCGCTGTCTGCGGGACCCGCACATCGACCGTCAACCCGGTAGAAGTACTCGCATCCGGGACGTCCGGTGCGACGCTGATTTCGGGTTTGAACTGCAGATGATTGCACCCTTCCAACACGCCGACTTCGGTTTCTTTGAACAACCTCGGTGCGTATGGTTCCCCGGGCCGCGGTTCAGACCACGAGTCTGCCTGCACGCTCGAGCGCATCGGAGCAGCGCACGATGTCGGTAGCGAGAGGAACGGGGGCGGCTCGGCCTCTTCGGGCGTACCGCACGTACTCCTGTCCTCCAGGCACGCCCAGCCACGCTGAGCATCATGACGCGGGTCACCGGGGACACCCCAGAACGTGAGCTTGGTCGAGATCACACCCGCGACCTGCTCAATGTTGGTCACGTGAATCGTGACGCCGTAGTCGTCGCCCGTACGCACCGATACGTCAAGCGTGGTATGGACCCCTCCAGCATCGAACCCGAACCGTGCGGGCTCACCCGGGAGCGGCGTGAGATTGAACACCGGCACAAAACTCGTCCTAAACCCACCGCCACCACCGGGGATATTGTACGTCAGGCTGATAACACCAACAGCGGTCTGGGGAGCGCATTCGTTTCCGTTTCCTTCCTGGCCCTGTTGATTGAATTGCGCATCGGTGCACTGCGGCAACGGCTGCGGATTACCGATCAACCCGCGCGGCCCCTGATAAGCCAGATCCTTCACGAACCCCACCGGCATCTGTTCACGGTGATCAGACGCCAGTTCGCTCGTGTCATACGTCGTCACAGCCGTCAGCTCAAACGGGTGCACACCAGCCTGCGTAGAAGGCCGCCCACCAACTTCTTCGGCGGTCACTTCATAGCTTTCCACACCAAACCCACTCACGCCCCCAACCGCGATCGGACGCGCAACACTCTTCGGCGGAGCACCGCCACCACTCACGCTGACCATGTTTTCTTCCGCTGAGGAAGTCCCTGATTCCACTTCGACACCGATCAACACTTCGATCGATTCATACGCCACCAGCGCGTGTTCCAAGGTGCACCTGATCTGCTGCGTCGAGGGCAACGAGCACGCCAACGGACCCGCACCAAATTCATTCCCAGCCGCACCCGAGACTTCCGGTTTGCCTTTGCTGTCCCTGTGCACCTTCAACCCTTCAGGCAGCGTATCTTCGATCACGATCGGCTCCGCGGCCCCATCAGCATCCGCATAACCAAGATTCTCCGCCGTTACCACGATCTGCCCCACACCACCCGGCGGAAGATCGCTCGGACGCGAACCAGACGTCAAATGCCACCACGCAGACGAAGACCCAAACGCCGGCGCAGCCGAGAACGCAAAGACCGCCAGTAGAGGAACAAGACAAGCAAAAATGCGGCGGCGCGACACAGCATGAGATGCCTTCATGACCTCGCCCTCCGGCTGGTGTGAGCAGACCTCTTGGCCTTGGTTTTCTTCCGTTTGACGCATTTGCCTTTCTTACCTTTGACGAGCCCCTTCCTGCATTTCACCGTCGCCTTCTTCACGACCTTCTCCGGGGACACGCCCGGTTCGGGCCTGACGTTTCCCGGCCCGTTGAACGTCGCACTCGCGGGAGCGCTGAAGACTTCCGGTTGCGGTGAGGGCGCAGCCCTGCACGCCTCCACCGTCCTACATTCCGGCGAAGGACTCGCTTCGGCCACGCACACCGCGCGCGCCGTGCATTCATGCGCGTCAAACACATTGAGCGAGGTATCCACATCCCTGCGAACAAGTTTTTCCGCGGTCAAGAAGAACACGTCGCCACCCGTTTCGCTCGCGTCCAGGAACGCCGATTCTCCATACCCCACACCAGAAGAGATCAACGCAACACAACCAGCGGGTTCTTCACCCACCCCGCCTTCCAGTTCAAAACCACGCGCAGGCTTATACACAGAGCCCCCAGAAGAGGAGCCTTCACCGCAACTACCAACACCGACAGGCTCATACTCATACACATCCTCATTACCATTACTATCCTGCGGCACCAACGCATCACTACTATTGAAAAACAACCGGCCGCTATCAGACAGATAACGCGACTGATACAACGCCACTTCTTGGCGATAAGGCGTCCAGCCCGGCACATTCGCTGCCAACACCCGCCCACTTTCCCACACACTATAACCATCTACGAGCAGTCCGGTATGAGATCCAGGGAGATTCTCATATTCTACGCCCACCGGGCGAGCGCCCGTCGGGTCACACGACGCACACGTCAAGGTACCACGTTCCGTACCCAGGTTTTCAGGCGCATGATAAAGATAAACCTCCTCGTCAGGCACACCGACGTTTACATCATGAGCGTCATACCCAGTCAGTGACCTGTCAGACATAAACGCCAACCATTCACCATTAGGTGACACCCGCGAAGTCTGAAAAGCGAGACTCCTACCATGCCCATTAGAGCCCCAATCTTGCGAGTCTTCGCCCAAGAGTGTAGCGATGAACGTCGTGGAGTCCACATGATAGACATACAGGTTACAACTAGCTCCTTCCCATACTCCTTCCCCGTTTATTTTGCAACTCGCAAGAGCGCTGCCGGGGGCGAGTGCTTCTTTAGAGACGAAGTACAGGTAGGAGGCGTCCTGGCTACCACCGATCAATCTGCCATCACCGGAGGAGATACTCGCGGAGATACCGGTCAACACCAGCTGCGCGCACCCCGGGCGACCTTCGACTTCCGCAACCCGGCATTCATAAACACCACCACCAGCAGCGCCCGTCAACCGTTCCGCGTCACTGAAGAACACCCTCGACCCATCACTCGACGCATACACAAAACCAGCATGCCCGCCACTCGGTTCCGGCACACCCTGCGCGACATCAAGACGCCCAGACACACCCCTGGCGACATCCTGCAAATACAAATGACCACCACTTTCGAAGAAGACCGAACCATCATCAGAGAGCTGATGATTGAACGACGACGGCGCCGGCACACCATTGCCACCCACGACACCCCCACCTTCACTTTCGGGCAACAAGTACAGCGGCCGCAACCGTTCGCTGGGGTTCTGCGCGCCCGCACTCCACTCATACAACCCGCCACCGCCTACGGTCAACGGTACTCCAGATTCAATCACCACATGCTCAGCGTCAGGCGTCGCACCAGCGAACACGACATCTCCCTGTTTTTCGGATGCACCATTGAATTTTGTGCCTGGCGGCAGCTCCTCATAGCCGGGAGCGCCAGAGACGAGCGGCTGATAAGGCTTGGACGTCGGCGGCGAGGTCGGGCAGATCGAGTCATCACGCAAGTACGGCGTCCGTTCGGTCGCTTCCGGGGACGCCTCATAAACACCTTCCAATTCAGGACGCGAGAACCGCCCCAACGGTTCCGCTACCGCAAGCGAGAGATCTTCAGAGAAAAACCGGTATTCATACCCAGTACCGACCGATACACCCGAAGGAAAGCTGTGCGGCGTCGCCATGTCCTGCGAAGACCACACCCCATCGCAGCGCGAGGAGAGCACCTGCTCCTGTTCAGGGAGACCCTGCGGCTCGGCTTCGGTCGCCCCGGTCGCTTCAAACGTAAACGCGCCACCATCCGCCGAGGCCTGGAACAACCCCTCCTCACCGATATGACCGATCGACGCACCATGCTTATCCGCCGGCGAAACCAATTCCCACGCACGATTATCGGGCAGCGAGAAAACGCCGCCGAGAGCCTGGGTGGTGAACGTCCGGTCGGGACCATCGAATTCAACGAGTTCCGTCACACCCGGTTCGACTTCGACTTCGCTGACCGCGACAACACGATAATGATAAGTCCCACCGCTCGCCAAACCCACAACATGCTGCTCAACTTCCACACCCGCACCACCATTTCCAATCGCGAGAGCCAGCGAAGGCACACTGACACCATGCCCAGGCTGATTCAACACATAAGGGCTCGTGTCATATTCGAACCGATATGAAGTATGCGCCCCGTTGGGGTCGATCGTCGCTTCGAACGTCGCACTGGACGACGTGACTTTCACCACCGACTCGCTACCCAAACCCCCCGGACCCGGCGTCGTGAACGGCTGATCCTGGCTTCCTTCACCAGGATTGGTCCCCTGACCGTCCTTTGCCTGCAAACGATAGTAATAGGTCGTATCCGATGAAAGTCCGGTCAATTCCGCCTGCACCCCCACCGGAGCACCACCTTCAGCGACCGGCTTTTCGCACAACTTTTCGTGTCCGAACGATTCGGAGGTGCCCCACAAGAACCAGCACATCGCTTCACCCGCTTCATCAGGGTCAACCGCACCATTCATCCTCACACTCCACAAATGCGGCCCCCTTTCCAACACCACATTCGATGGCGATTTCGTCACCACATCCGGAATCACCACATTCTTCCCAAAAACATCAACGGCACGCTTTTCCCCGGGCCTTTCACTTTCAAAAACGACACTGGCGAACACGTGATGCGATACCGGATCAACAGCCACGGGACCCATAAACGACCAACCCGGCTGTTCTTGTTGAAGATCGGCGTTCGTGATCCCACCAAGGAATTCACCGGTCAAGCTGAGCTCATCGACACCACCGCCACCGCCTTCACGCACGTAAAGCTGACCCTCTTTACCCTCCACTTCTTCACTGCCATCCACAGCGATAGACAAACAGAAAATGCTGCCGCACTGAAACGGGCCGCGCGGGGTTTCCGTGATCTTACGCACGAACCTGTATTCGCCAGGCGCGCTCGGTTCAAAAACGTCGATAACTGGGCTAAACCGTTCTGTTTCATCCACGACGAACACATCCCCGTTCACATCATCAACAGCTATACCGCTCAGGGAGTGAAACGGTTCACCCAGACCCGTGCCCGTCAGCGGCGGCGCGGCTTCTTCCTCCCCACCCCCAGCCTTCGGCTTAAGGACATCGACCACGTGCTGAGAGCCATTCACAGCAACCAATACGTCACCGGCCGCCCAATCGCTCGAATCAGCCGGTGCATTGTCCGCCGCGACTCCATTGTTATCAACCGCGACACCAACGACTCCAGCCAAGAACCCAATGCTGCCGCCTCCAGGCTCGGGCCATTCCGCGAGCGTCGCACCCGATTCGCCGTTGGACACAACCACGTAACCTCCGTTATACCCCACATATACCTGCTCTTCGCCGGTAGCATGCCCCACCGCCGTACCACCAAAAGGCCGCCCTCCATCGATATGGGAGAGCTGCCGTTCGCACGCAAACGGAGAGGTCGCATCGAACTCATCCGTCCGGGCCGTGCCAAAGACATTCTCCGCCACCCACAAATGCCCCTCATCGACCGTCATCCCGTCCGGTTCACCCAGCGATCCCGGAGACGACGCGCCCGGGCACGCCGCCGGGACTTCTGTGATCGGCGGCGGTTCGAGGGTGTGCAGTAGCAGCGCGTGTGCGGGGGTACTGGTGAGCGCGAGTGCGCCGGCGAGCGTGCATAGCGATGCCAGGGTCGTGGAGGTCAGTCTGCGAATGGTCATGCTGATGGCGCTCCTTGGCGATGGTTGGTGCCGGGAACCGGCTGCGTGCTGTGTGGTTTTGAGGTGGCTGGTCATATATGTGGGTGGCTTGTTGTGGGAGGAGCGCCCCCGGGGCACCGTCCGAATGGGAAGGACGGCGCCCGGGGATATCTCCCGTGGTCAGGGGTCCTGCGAGGGGCTCCGTGTTTATTCCGCGGTCACCGCCCAGGTGCCGACCCCGTATGCGTCTTCGCCTTGGATGACGAACAATGCGTAAGCGCCGGTTTTGCCGGTGCCTGCCGTGCCGGGGGTTGCGGGGTTCTCGATTAGCCCAGATTCAGTGACTACCTCTTTTTCTTCGCTTGCGTATACGCAGAGGTTGCCGGGTTTAGCCGTCGGGCTAGCGACGATTCCTCCCGCGCATTCCCCCGTGTTCGCCACAGGCCCTGCCGCTGTGACTTCCTTGCCCGCTGAATTGATGTAATGGACGCGGCTCGGTTCGAGTTCTTCAGCCAATGGGATCGCGAAGGAAGCAACAGTCACGTACACCCCGTGAACAAAATTCACGGGTACTGTTGCTTCCGCGACCGGCCCGAAGGACCACGTGCCGGTCTCCGTTTCCCCGGCCGGCAGCGTCTTGGTGAAACCAGAAGTGCCGTTCTTACCGCTGCAGACCGCTTCGGTCTTACCACCAGCGCTCACAGTCGTACCACCCGCTTCGCATTCACCAGCACCTTTGCCCTTTTTAGCCGCACCAAGCGTCACACTTTCGCCAGCTTTACCAGGTTCCCCAGCTTTACCTTCATGCCCTTCAGGGCCAGGAGAACCCGCGCCAGCCGGACCCACAGGACCCGCGGGACCCGTAGCCCCCGCAGACCCAGCAGGACCCATAGCACCAGCAGGACCACGCGGGCCAGGCTTCCCAGCCGGAGCCTTCTTCTTGCTCTTGGCGACAACAGCGGACGCGTGCAAGGAACCAGCCCCGCTAGCAGCGCCGTTGCTACTGCCACTACTAGCGGCGAATGCGCCGCCGGTGACCGCGAAGACCAGGGCCACGAAAGCCAGGCCCGTCGCGGGAGTCAGACTTCTGCGTACCGCTTGGAACATCAGCTATCTCCTCCTACTAGGTATGTACGAAGGGGACACACGCCCCTCGAATAGATGCGCTGCACAACGCGCCGAGCGACGCGAAAACAAACCCCACAAGACAACAGGCAGCCCGAGCGGTCTCATGCCGCCTCCCGCCGAAGATCGCCCCTGAGACTGAGCTGCGCAGTAACACGCCGACCCAGCGGGGTAAGACTCCACGCGTTCGGCTCGCCCTTGGCATGCCCCCCACTCGCGTTCACGAGCAACCCAAGACGCTCCAAACGAGCAAGCAACTTCGAGATCTGCCCAGCATCCTGGACACCCGCACGCTCCGCGACCTCACGATTACTCCCCCCCGCACGCTCCCCCACACCCTCCAGCACCCGCGCGGTCCGATACGTCAAACGCATCGAGACACCCTGCAACGGATCATCAACAACCCGCCCACCCACGACCCGCCTCGCAGGCGCACGCACCAACCCAGCAGGCACAGGCCGCACCAACTCACGACGCGCCGCCGCCGCACCCTGGTAAGGCAACACAATCATCCCCATCAACTCACCCAGCAAGCCCGTAAGCGGCTCCCGCTCACCACGCAAAAGCCGCGCGTAAACGATCGCGAACGCCGCGCCCACAACACCCTCCGCCGTCAACCGGGTGCACTGCTCACCACGCGCACCCTCCAAGCGCCCCCCATCCACGACCGCCACCAGGCCCGCGAGGATTTCATCGCGGCGCTCCAACATCTCCGGGCCGCCACGCAACGCCTGCACCACGCACACACGCGCCAACGCGGGCTCGCGATCCAGGAACGAGAGGATCACCCACAGCCCCCCACGCACCCGCTCACGCCAGGAAAGCCCCCCCACACCCGCCCGCGCGACCTCCTGCCCAACCAGCGCGACCACATCCTCCAGCACCGCGATCAGGCACTCCTCGCGATTCGCGAACAGCTCGTAGAACGTGCGGCGCGAAACCCTCGCGCGAGCTGTCACATCCGCGATCGTGGTATCCGCGTAACCAAGCTCATCGACCGCCGCGACCGCGCCCGACAACAACCGCGAACGCTGAATATCAACAATCTGCCAATGCGCAGCACCCCCACCCACACGAGCACCACCCGCATGAGAGCCACCCGCGTGGGAACCCCGACGCAATACCCCGCGCGCAGGCATCACGCCACCACCCACACAACCGGCCGCGGGTGAAAGACATCGACAACCCCTCCCCCCACCGGGGACACCGCCCAGCCCACCCGGGCCCGGCGATGGAAGCTTCTACGAGCTAGCCGAGAAGCTGAAGAGAGAGAGAGAGAGAGAGAGATGCGACAGCGCCAAGCTGGCGCATCTAGCATCACCCTCAAGGCAACGCACGACGACTCCCATCACGTTACTCCCTCTCGAAACCACGCTAAACAATCTCCCTCATGACGAACCGACCCCGACCCCTCTCCCGACAACCAACACCCTGAAAAGCGCTTTCGAAGCCAACACCAAGATGAGGCGACCCCAACCAGACTCTATGTAATGCCCGGCTCCACCCTCCAGAACCGCGACCCCCCATATGTAATCACATCGGTAACGCGATGTCAAGCCCCCAGCGTCACCCCTACCCCGCAAACTCAAATAGCCGGCAGTGCGGCGACGTCGCCCGCCAGCGACACCAGCCTGGCGAGCTCCGCGGCGATGCTCTCCCCGAACTGGTCGATGTCCTCCATCGCGTCGAGGTCGCCCAGCAGGCCGAAGTTCATCTGGCCGTTGTAGGACATGATCGCGATCGCGAGCGCGTGGTGCTGGGGTAGGAACGCGACCGGGTAGGCCTCCAGCATCCTGCGGCCCAGCACGTATAGCGGGAACTGCGGGCCGGGGACGTTGGTCACGATCAGGTTGAACAGGCGCGTGGAGAAGTTCAGGCGCGAGGCCTGCGCGAGGATCGTGGGCGGCGCGAAGTTCTGTGCGCCCGCGATCACCTCCGCGCCGAGCGCCTGCTTCGACTCCTTCAACCCGTCCATCTCGCGTTTGACGAACAGCAGCCGCTGCACCGGGTCCGACATGTACACGGGCAGCGGCCCGCGCATCGCGACGATGCGGTTGCCGAGCTGCTGGTGCTCGTCTTCGGCGCGCACCGACACCGGCACGAGCGCGCGCATCTCGAGGCCCTCGGTGCGCACCCCGCGCGCGTTCATGAAGTCGTGCAGCGCGCCCGCGACCACCGCCAGCACGACGTCGTTGACGGTGCACCCGAACGCGTTCTTGACGATCTTGAAGTCCTCCAGCGCCGAGCCGACCCCGGCGAAGCGCCGGTGCGGCCCGATGTCCACGTTCAGCGGCGTCGCCGGCGCGGGGTTGAGCACGGCCCACACGATCTCCCCCACGCCCTCCGCCGCCTCGCGCGCCGTGGCGAGCGCGCGATCGGGGTGCGCCAGCGCGTCGGCCGCGCCCGCCGCCAGCTCCACCCCCGCGCGCAGCGCCCCCTTTGCGCCGGCCGCCAGCAGCTCCAGCGTGCCCGGTTCGTGGTGCGGCCGCCACGCTTTGCTGGAGTGGCGCACCGGCGGCGGCTCGGGCGAGAGGTCGAACAGCACCGTCGCCAGGTCCACGCCGGCGATCCCGTCGATCAGCGAGTGGTGGGTCTTGGAGATCAGCGCGAAGCCCTCATCGCGGGGGTCTCCCCGGCCGGCTCCCCCAAGGTTGGGACTGAGGCCCTCCACCAGCCACATCTCCCACAGCGGCTTGGAGCGGTCGAGCTGCTGGGAGAAGATGCGCGCGGTGAGGCCGCACAACTGCTCCCAATCCCCCGGCACCGGCAGCGCCGTGTGGCGCACGTGGTACTCGAGGTTGAAGCTCGGATCGTCCACCCACACGGGTCGCCCGGAGTCGAGCGCCGTGTGCGTGTGAGCCAGCTTGTGGCGGTAGCGCGGCACCAGGTGCAGGCGCTTGCGGATCTGTTCGAGGAACTCCTCCAGCGGCGGCGGCGGCCCCTCCAGCAGCGTGAGCCCGCCCACGTGCATGTGCGAGCTCGGACCCTCCTGGTGCAGGAAGGAGGCGTCCACCGCCGTGAGCCTGTCGAGATGACGCTGGGGCATGGATGCCAGGGTACTTCGAACCCGCCCTTACAATAAGTCTCGTGGGCAATACCGTGGAGAAGATCCTGCTGGCGGCGCCGCGCGGCTACTGCGCGGGCGTCGACCGCGCCGTGCAAACGGTAGAACGCGCCCTGGAGCTGCACGGCCCGCCGGTGTACGTGCGCAAGGAGATCGTCCACAACAAGCACGTCGTGGAGCAGCTGCGCGCGCGGGGGGCAATCTTCGTCGAGCAGGAGACCGAGGTGCCCGAGGGCGCCGTGACGGTGTTCTCCGCGCACGGCGTGGCGCCCTCCGTGCGCGCCAACGCGCAGGCCCGCCACCTGCAGACGATCGACGCCACCTGCCCGCTGGTGACGAAGGTGCACGTCGAGGCGAAGCGCTTCGCCGAGCAGGGCTACACGATCGTGCTGGTCGGCCACGCCGGCCACGAGGAGGTCGAAGGCACGATGGGCGAGGCGCCCGAGCGGATCGTGCTCGTGCAGAGCGAGCGCGACGTACGGGAGCTCGAGGTGGAGGATCCCGAGCGCGTCGCCTACATCACCCAAACCACGCTCTCGATCGACGAAACCGCGGCGATCGTGGGATGCCTGCGCGAGCGCTTCCCGCGCATCGTCGGTCCCCGCACCGACGACATCTGCTACGCGACGACCAACCGTCAGGCGGCGGTCAAGCAGATGGCCGGCGAGTGCGACCTGGTGCTGGTGATCGGCTCGCGCAACTCCTCCAACTCGGTGCGCCTCGTGGAGGTGGCGCGCGACTGCGGCACCGAGTCCCACCTGATCGACAACAGCGGCGAAGTGCGCGAGGAGTGGCTGCACGGTAGGCGCGTGGTGGGAGTCTCCTCGGGCGCCAGCGCTCCCGACGAGCTCGTGCAGAACCTGCTCGACCTGTTCCGCGCCCGGGGGGTGCGCGACGAGGACATCTCCGAGTTCCACGTGGTGCGCGAGGACGTCCGCTTCATGCTCCCCAAGCCGATCCGCGACGCCGTCGCGGCGGGCGGAGCCTCGTAGGGCGTTGCCCCTCCCCCGCGCGAATCTCGCGCAGCAGCCGCTCCCCATCCAGCCCGCCCACGGGCGGGCGGGCGGGCGACCGTCGGTGCGATGCGCACGCTGATCGTCTCAGACCTCCACCTCGGCAGCACGGCGGGCGTGGACCTGCTGCGGCGCCCGGAGCTGCGCGCGCAGCTGCTGGAGGCGCTGGACGGCGTCGATCGCCTGGTGCTGCTCGGCGACCTGCTGGAGCTGCGCCACGGCCCCCGCCGCGAGGCGCTCGCCGTGGCGCGCCCGTTCTTCGAAGAGCTCGGCCGGGTGATGGGATCCCCGCCCGCCCAAGGATCCCCGCCCGCCCGTGAGATCGTGGCCGTCGCGGGCAACCACGACCACGCCCTGATCGAGACGTGGCTGGAGCACCGCAGCGAACTGCCGGCGCCGCCTCCGCTAGGCGTCGAGCAGCGGATCGACGCGAGCGCCGCCTCGTCGATGATGGCGCTGCTCGCCGAGTGGTCGGCCCCCGCTCGCCTCACAGTGGCCTACCCCGGCCTGTGGGTGCGCCCCGACGTATACGCCACCCACGGCCACTACCTCGACTGCCACCTCACGATCCCCACCCTGGAGCGCCTCGGGATCGGCGCGATGGGCCGCCTCATGCGCCGCCCCACGCGCGCCTTCATCGGGCCCGACGACTACGAGGCGGTGACGGTGCCGGTGTTCGCCTGGATCGACGCGGTAGCCCGCCAGGCCCCCACCGGGGATGCGCTCAACGGCGGCATGACGGTGCGCGCATGGCGCGCGCTGGGCAACAACGGCTCGCGCTCGCATTCGCGCCGCACGCTGCGCAACCGCGCGCTCGCCGGTGCCTTCCCGCTCGGCGTGGCCGCGCTCAACCGCGCCGGCCTCGGCCCCTTCAACGCCGACCTCTCCAGCGACGAGCTGCGCCGCGCCGGCCTGCGCGCGATGGGCGAGGTGGCCGCCCGCCTCGGTGTGGGCGACGCGCATGTCGTGTTCGGCCACACCCACCGCGCGGGACCACTGCCCGGCGACAACCAATCCGAGTGGCGAGGACCCAGCGGCGCCCGTCTGATCAACACCGGCTGCTGGACCTACGAAGCCTACTTCCTCACCTCCACCCCCGGCGCGAGCCCCTACTGGCCAGGCGGCTGCGTGCTGGTCGAGGACGCCGGCCCGCCCGTGCTGCGACGGCTGCTGGAGGCGCGCACGCACGCGGAGCTGGCACCGGCCTGACGCGCATCGCCGCAGCCCCGCGCGGCGAGCACCCCGTCCGCAACCGGGTGCTAGGGCCGAGCGGTGGCGGTTGCTACTCGGGCAGTGCTGTGCGTGGCCTTCTTCGCTTTCCGTCTGTGTCCTCTGCGTTTGTGCTTGGTGTTCTTCTTGGCCTTGTGCGGGCATCCTGTGACGGCGATGTTGGTGTTCTGGCTGAGCGTGGCGCCGTTCTGCGCGATGAATTCGGTCGGCATCACAAGCTTCTGGTGGCAGAGGTTGCCGTCCGTGGTCAGTGCTGAGTAGTGGCCCTCGGGGAGGGTCAGTTCGAAGCTGTCGAGGGGCTGGTCGGGAACCGTGTTGAATGTACTGGAGGTAACACCCGATTTGCTGATGAACGTGTCCCCGACGAGATCGATCGTGACGTTGTAGCCCTGCAGCACGAGGATCAGGTTCGGGAACGCTTCGCCGCCGTTTGAAACGAAGTACGCCGGGCCCTGGAGTGGAACGGGGATCACCGGCGTGATCACTTTGGCGTGCCCAACGATCGAAGCGGGCGGGCAGCCCGCGGGGTCGGCGTGGAACTGTGCGGCTGGGCACGCCTTCTGCAGCGTGCTCAACCGGGACGGCAGCCCCTTGGGAAGCGCGACTTTGACCTTGGCGATGTTGGCCTGAGAGCCAAACGGCGCGTTTGGGTAGACGAGCTTCACGTTGAGGCTCGCGCCACCCGCCCTGCTCGTGATCGCTGATGTAGAGGCCGTGAACCGTGGTTTGAAGGCGAGTAGGGCGCAGTTGGTGACCTGGAACGGCACACCGATCGTATCGGCCGCGTCTTCGCTTGAGTGGATCGTCCCCGTGACCTCCATCTTCGAGCAGTTCGTCGGGTTGAACTGGAAGTCCGCGCGGGTCGTGATCGCGTTCACATGCTGGATTTCCAACGGTATACCTTCGATACTCGTCGGGATCGCATACGGCGACCCCGGCGGGTCCGAGGTGATCGTTAGCGCGGCTGTCCGCGGGTCGATTTCGACCTTCCCCCTAACGATCACGCAATCGCAGGCGTCCTCGCCGGCGGGGTTCGCCGTGTTGCGCTTCAGGTCGAACGGGCCCGCCTTCGCTGGAACCTCGAACGTGATCCCGAACGGCGCACACCCCACTTCGCTCACGTTGCAGCCACCAGTCCCGTTATAGGGGACCGTGAGATAGAACTTCCCGCCACTGACCGAGAACGGGTCACCGCCGACACCAACCGACACCGTCGTTTCGCCGATCAAGCTGTTCGCGGGGCACTCCCCCTGGTTCGCTTGCGGTTCGGGGCACAGTTCGACGTTCGAGAGCAAGCCGGAGAGTCCGGGGGGTAGGTGCGCTTCGGCGGATTGCACGTTCTGTTCGCCGTCTTTGCGGCTCATCGTCAGCGTGAACGGGCTGAACGTGCCCGCGTTGAGGTTCGTCGCGCCGCCCGTCAACGTCGGGCTGAACGGGAGGCTCGCACCGGGGCACGGGGCGCCGTTGGGGCCGTGTTCGATATCGAACGTGGAGGAGACGCTCACGGGCGCGCTACCCGACCACGGCGTAAACGACGCCGTCGTTTCATAGTCGCCCGGGTACTCGGGCGTGTTATCGCGACACCGCGAAGGCGTCGCCAACGGCGCTCGTTCCCCACCGAAGAAATGCAGTTCGACTTCTTCCAAGGGATCGTCCGGGCTGTTTTCGAACGTTGTGACGATCTGCCCCCCTGGGGTTAGGTGCACTTCGCCGGTGGCCTTCACGAGGACACCCGACACGGGGTCTTCCGCGACGAGGTATACCGCGATCAGCGACCCGAACGGGTTCGCGTTCTGCGTCGCGAGATACGCCGTGCCTTCCAACGCGTGCGCCAACAACGGAACCTTGACCCTCACCGTCCCGATCTTCGACGCATTCGAACAAAAATTAACCCCGGGTTCCAGGATCGCTTCGCTGCCTTCGGTACCGAAGCTACCCGGCAACCTCGGCGTGAACGTCGCCGTCCTCACACCCGGTTCGGACACCCTGTCCAGTTCACCGAAGCCCGTAAACCCAGCCAGACCCTCACTGCACGCACCCAACCCATCACCACCCGCAGGGTTGATCGCGACACCTTGGGGCAACGTGACGGTCGTGTCCCGCACGGCGGACTCCGCGAGGCCTTCGGGGTTCAGCGCCGCGGTCTGCGGGACCCGCACATCGACCGTCAACCCCGTCGAAGTACTCGCATCCGGGACGTCCGGCGCGACACTGATTTCCGGTTTGAACTGCAGATGATTGCACCCTTCCAACACACCGACTTCGGTTTCTTTGAACAACCTCGGTGCGTATGGTTCCTTCGGCAAGGGTTCAGACCACGAATCTGCCTGCACACTCGAGCGCATCGGCGCAGCGCACGACGTTGGTAGCGACAGGAACGGCGGGGGCTCAGCCTCTTCGGGCGTACCGCACGTACTCCTGTCCTCCAGGCACGCCCAGCCACGCTGAGCATCGTGGCGTGGGTCACCGGGCACACCCCAGAACGTGAGCTTGGTCGAGATCACACCCGCGACCTGCTCGATGTTGGTCACGTGAATCGTGACGCCGTAGTCGCTGCCAGTGCGCACCGATACGTCAAGCGTGGTATGGACCCCTCCAGCATCGAATCCGAACCGTGCGGGCTCACCCGGGAGCGGCGTGAGATTGAACACCGGCACAAAACTCGTTTTAAACCCACCGCCACCACCGGGGATATTGTACGTCAGGCTGATAACACCAACAGCGGTCTGTGGAGCGCATTCGTTTTCGTTTCCTTCCTGGCCCTGCTGATTGAACTGCGCATCGGTGCACTGCGCCAACGGCTGCGGATTACCGATCAACCCCCGCGGCCCCTGATAAGCCAGATCCTTCACAAACCCCACCGGCATCTGTTCCTTCAATGTAGACGCAAGTTCGCTCGTGTCATACGTCGTCACAGCCGTCAGCTCAAACGGGTGCACACCAGCCTGCGTAGAAGGCCGCCCACCCACTTCTTCAGCGGTCACTTCATAGCTTTCCACACCAAACCCACTCACACCCCCAACCGCGATCGGACGCGCAACACTCATCGGCGGGGCACCCCCACCACTCACGCTGACCATGTTTTCTTCCGCCGAGGAAGCTTCCGGTTCGACTTCGACACCGATCAACACTTCGATCGATTCATACGGCACCAGCGCATGTTCAAGCGTGCACCTGACCTGCTGCGTCGAGGGCAACGAACACGCCAACGGACCCGCACCAAATTCATTGCCGGCCGCACCCGAGATTTCCGGTTTGCCTTTACTGTCCCTGTGAACTTTCAAGCCTTCAGGCAGCGTATCTTCGACAACGATCGGTTCCGCGGCCCCATCAGCATCCGCATAACCAAGATTCTCCGCCGTTACCACGATCTGCCCCACACCACCCGCCGGAAGATCGCTCGGACGCGAACCAGACGTCAAATGCCACCACGCAGACGAAGACCCAAACGCCGGCGCAGCCGAGAACGCAAAGACCACCAGTAGAGGAACAAGACAAACTAAAATACAGCGGCGCGACACAGCATGAGATGCCTTCATGACCTTGCCCTCCGGCTGGTGTGAGCAGACCTCTTGGCCTTGGTTTTCTTCCGTTTGACGCATTTGCCTTTCTTACCTTTGACGAGCCCCTTCCTGCATTTCACCGTCGCCTTCTTCACGACCTTCTCCGGGGACACGGCCGGTTCGGGCGTGATGTTTCCCGGCCCGTTGAACGTCGCACTCGCGGGGGCGCTGAAGACTTCTGGTTGCGGTGAGGGCGCGGCCCTGCACGCCTCCACCGTCCTACATTCAGGCGAAGGACTCGCTTCGGCCACGCACATCGCCCGCGCCGTGCATTCATGCGCGTCAAACACATTAAGCGAGGTATCCACATCCCTGCGAACGAGTTTTTCCGCGGTCAAGAAGAACACGTCACCACCCGTTTCGCTCGCGTCCAGGAACGCCGATTCCCCATACCCCACACCAGACGAGATCAACGCAACACAACCAGCGGGTTCTTCACCCACCCCGCCTTCCACTTCAAAACCATGCGCAGGCTTATACACAGAGCTCCCAGAAGAGGAGCCCACGCCGCAGCTACCTACACCGGCAGGCTCATACTCATACACATCCTCATTACCATTACTATCCTGCGGCACCAACGCATCACTACTATTGAAAAACAACCGTCCGCTATCAGACAGATAACGCGACTGATACAACGCTGTTACGAGTCTGTAAGGCGTCCAGCCCGGCACATTCGCCGCCAACACCCGCCCATCGTCCCACACACTAAAACCACCTACGAGCCCTCCAGCATTAGAGAGAAAATTATATTCTACGCCCACCGGGCGGGCGCCCGTCGGGTCACACGACGCACACGTCAAGGTACCACGTTCCGTACCCGGGTTTTCAGGCGCATGATAAAGATAGACCTCCTCGTCGGGCACACCGACGTTTACATCATGAGTGTCATACCCAGTCAGCGACCTGTCGGACATAAACGCCAACCATTCCCCATTGGGCGACACCCGCGAAGTCTGATAAGCAAGACGCGTCTCATGCCCATTAGAGCCCCAGTCTTGTGAGTCTTCGCCCGAGAGCGCGGCGATGAACGTCGTGGAGCCCGCATGATAGACATACAGGTTACAACTGGCTCCTTCCCATCTTCCTTCCCGGTTTATTTTGCAACTCGCAAGAGCGCTACCGGGAGCGAGTGCTTCTTTAGAGACGAAGTACAGGTAGGAGGCGTCCCGACTACCACCGATCAATCTACCTTCACCGGAGGAGATACTCGCGGAGATACCGGTCAACACCAGCTGCGCGCACGCCGGGCGGCCTTTGACTTCCGCGACCCGGCATTCATAAACACCGCCACCAGCAGCGCTCGTCAACCGTTCCGGGTCACTGAAGAACACCCTCGACCCATCACTCGACGCATACACAAAACCAGCATGCCCGCCACCCGGTTCCGGCACACCCTGCGCGACATCAAGACGCCCAGACACACCCCTAGCGACATCCTGCAAATACAGATGACCCCCGCTTTCGAAGAAGACCGAACCATCATCAGAGAGCTGATGATTGAACGACGACGGCGCCGGCACACCATTGCCACCCACGACACCCCCACCTTCACTTTCGGGCAACAAGTACAACGGCCGCAACCGTTCGCTGGGGTTGTGCGCGCCCGCACTCCACTCATACAACCCGCCACCGCCTACCGTCAACGGCACCTCAGATTCAATCACCACATGCTCAGCATCAGGCGTCGCGCCAACGAACACTACATCCCCCGGCCCTTCCAGCCTACCATTGAACTTTGTGCCCGGCGGCAGCTCCTCATAGCCCGGAGCACCAGAGACGAGCGGCTCATACGGCGTGGACGTCGACGGCGAGGTCGGGCAGATCGAGTCATCACGCAAATACGGCGTCCGTTCGGTCGCTTCCGGGGACGCCTCATAAACACCTTCCAATTCAGGACGCGAGAACCGCCCCAACGGTTCCGCCACCGCAAGCGAAAGATCTTCAGAGAAAAACCGGTATTCAAACCCAGCACCAACCGATACACCCGAAGGAAAGCTATGCGGCATCGCGATGTCCTGCGAAGACCACACACCATCGCAGCGCGAGGAGAACACCTGCTCCTGTTCAGGCAGACCCTGCGGCTCAGCTTCAGTCGCCCCATACGCCACAAACGTAAACGCGCCACCATCCCCCGAAGCCTGGAACAACCCCGCCAGAGAGATATCACCGATCACCGCACCATGCTTATCAACCGGCGAAACCAATTCCCACGCACGACTATCAGGCAACGAAAAAACACCACCAAGAGACTGAATCGTGAACGTCCGATCGGGACCATCGAATTCAACGAGTTCCGTCACACCCGGTTCGACTTCGACTTCGCTGACCGCGACAACACGATAATGATAAGTCCCACCGCTCGCCAAACCCACAACACGCTGCTCCACCTCCACACCCACACCACCACTACCAATCGCGAGAGCCGGCGAAGGCACACTGACACCATGCCCAGGCTGATTCAACTCATACGGGCTCGTGTCATATTCGAACCGATATGAAGTATGCGCCCCGTTGGGGTCGATCGTCGCTTCGAACGTCGCACTGGACGACGTGACTTTCACCACCGACTCGCTACCCAAACCCCCCGGACCCGGCGTCGTGAATTCCTGATCCTGCGAAGCTTCACCGGGATTCGTGTCACCATCAGCCTTGTTGGTCGCCTGCAACCGGAAATAATAGGTCGTATCGTATTCCAGGCCACTCAACGCCGCGTGCACCGAGACCGGGCTACCACCATTCGCGACGCTTTCCGGTTCACACGGCGCGACTTTCCCGAATTCCTTGGTCGTGCCCCATTCGAACCGGCACGTCGCTTCCCCCGCTTCGTCGGGGTTGACTGTCCCGTTGAGTGTCGCGCTCGACAAACGCGACGCCCTTTCCAACAGCACATTCGACGCGGGCTCCGTCACCACATCCGGGACCACCACATTCGGCCCAAACCCATCCACTACCCGTTTACCATCGCCCTGTGTGCCTTCGACAGCGCTGGCGAACACATGATGCGACACCGGATCAACAGCTACTGACACACCCTCTGTAGAACCGCCCCCAAACGAGGCTCCCGGCTGTTCCTGTTGAAGATCGGCGCTCGTGATCCCACCAAGGAATTCACCGGTCAGGCTGAACTCATCGATATCACCGCCCCGTACGCCCACGTAAAGCTGACCCTCTTTACCCTCCACTTCTGCACTGCCATCCAGGGCGACCGCAAGTTCGCCCGGAAACGGGCCGTTCGGGGTTCCTGTGATCTTACGCACGAATCTGTATTCGCCAGGCGCACCCGGTTCGAAAATATCGATAAATGGGCTAAACTGTTCTGCTTCGTCCACGACGAACACATCGCCGTTCACATCATCAACAGCTATACCTCTCAGGTGGTGAAATGGTTCACCCAGCCCTGTGCCCGTCAGCAGCGGCGCAGCTTCTTCCTCGCCACCCCCAGCCTTGGGCTTGAGGACATCAACCACGTGCTGAGAGCCATTCACCGCGACCAGTACGTCACCGGCCGCCCAATCGCTCGAATCAGCCGGCGCATTGTCCACCGCGACTCCATTGTTATCAACCGCGACCCCACCGACTTTGCCAGGCTCGGGCCACTGCGCGAGCGTCGCCCCCGATTCGCCGTTGGACACAACCACATAGCCTTCTCCATACCCCACGTACACCTGCTCTTCACCGGGAACATGCCCCACTGCCACACCATTGGGTATCGCGAATGGATAGTCCGAGAGTTGCCGTTCGCAGCCGAACGGAGAAGTCGCGCTGAACTCCTGCGTCCGGACAGTCCCATGCACACGGTTCGTCAACCACAAGTGCCCCGAGTCCCCTGTCATCGCGCTCAATTCGCTTTCCAGCGGTCCCGGGAACGACGCGCCCGGACATTCCGATTCCGGCGGGACTTCTACGATTGGTGGGGGTTCGAGAGTGTGCAGCAGCAGCGCGTGTGCGGGGGTGCTGGTAAGCGCGAGTACGCCGGCGAGCGTGCACAGCGATGCCAGGGTCGTGGAGGTCAGTCTGCGAATGGTCATGCTGATGGCGCTCCTTGGCGATGGTTGGTGCCGGGAACCGGCTGCGTGCTGTCTGGTTTGAGGTGGCTGGTCATATATGTGGGTTGGCTTGTTGTAAGAGGAGCACTCCCGGGCGCCGTCCGAGTGAGCAGGACGGCGCCCGGGGACATCCCGTGGTCAGGGGTCCTGCGAGGGGCTCCGTGTCTATTCCGCGGCCACCGCCCAGGTGCCGACCCCGGATGCGTCTTCGCCTTCGATGACGAACAATGCGTAAGCGCCGCTTTTGCCGGCGCCTGCCGTGCCGGGGGTTGCAGGGTTCTCGATGAACCCAGATTCAGTGACTGCCTCTTTTTCTTCGCTTGCGTATACGCAGAGGTTGCCGGGCTTAGCCGTCGGACTAGCGACGGTTCCTCCTGCGCATTCCCCCGTGTTCGCAACAGGCCCTGCCGCTGTTACTTCATCGCCCACTGGATTGATGTAGTGGACGCGGCTCGGTTCGAGTTCTTCAGCCAACGGAATCGCGAAGGAAGCAACAGTCACGTACAGCCCGTGAAGGAAATTCAGGGGTACTGTTGCTTTCGCGACCGGCCCGAAGGACCACGTGCCGGTCTCCGTTTCCCCAGCCGGCAGCATCTTCGTGAAACCAGAAGTGCCGTTCTTACCGCTGCAGACCACTTCGGTCTTACCACCAGCGCTAACAGTTGTACCACCCGCTTCGCATTCACCAGCACCTTTGCCCTTTTTAGCCGCACCAAGCGTCACACTTTCACCAGCTTTACCAGGTTCACCAGCTTTACCTTCATGCCCTTCAGGGCCAGGAGAACCCGCGCCAGCCGGACCCGCAGGACCCGCGGGACCCGTAGCCCCAGCCGGCCCAGCGGGACCCGTAGCACCGGCAGGACCGGCAGGACCACGCGGGCCGGGCTTGCCCGCGGGGGCTTTCGCCTTCTTCTTGGCGACAGTGGCCGTCAGCGTCGCGTGCGAGGCACCAGCGCCGCCGGCAGCGCCGTTGCCACCGCCACCGCTCGCCGCAAATGCGCCGCCGGTGACCGCGAAGACCAGAGCCACGAAAGCCAGGCCCGTCGCGGGAGTCAGACTTCTACGTACCGCTTGGAACATTAGCTATCTCCTCCTACTAGGATGTACGGAGGGGACACACGCCCCTCGATAGATGCGCTACAACGCGCCGAGAGACGCGAAAACAAAACCCCACAAGGCGACAGCGGGCGGGCGGCTGGTCTCATGCCGCTTCCCGTCGTAGATCGCTCCTGAGACTGAGCTGCGCAGTGACACGCCGACCCAGCGGGGTGAGACTCCACGCGTTCGGCTCGCCCTTGGCATGCCCCCCACTCGCGTTCACGAGCAACCCAAGACGCTCCAAACGAGCAAGCAACTTCGATATCTGCCCAGCATCCTGGACACCCGCACGCTCCGCGACCTCACGATTACTCGCCCCCGCACGCTCCCCCACACCCTCCAGCACCCGCGCCGTCCGATACGTCAAACGCATCGAGACACCCTGCAACGGATCATCAACAACCCGCCCACCCACGATCGGCCTCGCAGGCGCACGCACCAACCCAGCAGGCACAGGCCGAACCAACTCACGACGCGCAGCCGCCGCACCCTGGTAAGGCAACACAATCATCCCCATCAACTCACCCAGCAGACCCGTGAGGGGCTCCCGCTCACCACGCAGAAGCCGCGCGTAAACGATCGCGAACGCCGCGCCCACGACACCCTCCGCCGTCAACCGGGTGCACTGCTCACCACGCGCGCCCTCCCGGCGCCCCTCGTCCACGACCGCGGTTAGGCCCGCGAGGATTTCATCGCGGCGCTCCAACATCTCCGGGCCGCCACGCAACGCCTGCACCACGCACACACGCGCCAACGCGGGCTCGCGATCCAGGAACGAGAGGATCACCCACAACCCCCCACGCACCCGCTCACGCCACGAAAGCCCCCCCACACCCGCCCGCGCGACCTCCTGCCCAACCAACGCGACCACGTCCTCCAGCACCGCGATCAGGCACTCCTCGCGATTCGCGAACAGCTCGTAGAACGTGCGGCGCGAAACCCTCGCGCGAGCTGTCACATCCGCGATCGTGGTATCCGCGTAACCAAGCTCATCGACCGCCGCGACCGCGCCCGACAACAACCGCGAACGCTGAATATCAACAATCTGCCAATGCGCAGCACCCCCACCCGCGTGAGAACCCCCACCCGCGTGAGCGCCACCCGTGTGAGCACCCCCACGCAACACCCCGCGCGCCGCCATCACGCCACCACCCACACAACCAGCCGCGGGTGAAAGACATCGACAACCCCTCCCCCCACCGGGGACACCGCCCAGCCCACCCGGGCCCGGCGATGGAAGCTTCTACGAGCTAGCCGAGAAGCTGAAGAGAGAGAGAGAGAGAGAGAGATGCGACAGCGCCAAGCTGGCGCATCTAGCATCACCCTCAAGGCAACGCACAACGACTCCCATCACGTTACTCCCTCTCGAAACCACGCTAAACAATCTCCCTCATGACGAACCGACCCCGACCCCTCTCCCGACAACCAACACCCTGAAAAGCGCTTTCGAAGCCAACACCAAGATGAGGCGACCCCAACCAGACTCTATGTAATGCCCGGCTCCACCCTCCAGAACCGCGACCCCCCATATGTAATCACATCGGTAACGCGATGTCAAGCCCCACCCGTCTGACGCCCCATTGCCGCAACGACCGCACCGTCCGCATCCGGGGGCGTGGGCCGCTACTCCGGGGCCAGCCCCGGCGTGAAGCAGGTCGCCAAGCACTCCACCCCGGACCCCACCTCGAGCTCCAGCACACCCGCGGTGTGGCGCTCGTGCTCGATCAGCGGGTACGCCCCCGGGTGTGCGACCACCAGCTCGCTGCCGTTGACGCGCACGGTCCCCTCCCCGTCGAGCACCCCCCACACGCCACCGGCCTCGTAGGGTCCGCTGTAGGCACCCTCCCGATCCTCGCTCTGCGGCTCCAGACGCGCGTCGGGCGCGTCCTCGGGGCACCGCGGCCGGAGCGGCTCGCGCTCGATCCCCAGCAGCTCCTGGATCGCCAGCTCGGTCTCTTCGTAGGCGCCCTCGCCGTAGTGGTAGTCGAACAGCACTCCCCTGCCGTCGAACAGGTAGCGCGCCGGCCACCCTTCGTTCTCGTACTCCCGCCACATCTCCAGGTCGGGGTCGAGCAACACCGGGTGGGCGATCCCGAGGCGCTCCACGGCCGCTTCGACGGCGCTACGCTCGCGCCCGGGCGCGAAGCCCGGAGAGTGGATCCCGACCACGACCAGCCCGTCGGGCTCGTAGCGTTCGTGCCAGGCGTTCACGTAGGGCCGGGTCCGCATCGAGTTGGGGCGGCACATGTCCCAGAACTCGATCAGCACCGGTTTGCCATGCTGGCGGCCCATGCGCAGCGACTTAACGTTCACCCACCGCAGGTGCGCCAGGAACGCGGGGGCGAGGATCGTGTCTACGGGAGCGCGCATTGGCCTGCAAGCTTATCCGTCTGTGTCCTTTGTGTTTGTGCTTGGTGTTCTTCTTTGCCTTGTGCGGGCATCCTGTGACGGCGATGTTGGTGTTTTGGCTGAGTGTGGCGCCGTTCTGCGCGATGAATTCGGTTGGCATCACGAGCTTCTGGTGGCAGAGGTTGCCGTCCGTGGTCAGTGCTGAGTAGTGGCCCTCGGGGAGGGTCAGTTCGAAGCTGTCGAGGGGCTGGTCGGGAACCGTGTTGAATGTGCTGGAGGTGACACCCGCTTTGCTGATGAACGTGTCCCCGACGAGATCGATCGTGACGTTGTAGCCCTGCAGCACGAGGATCAGGTTCGGGAACGCTTCGCCGCCGTTTGAAACGAAGTACGCCGGGCCCTGGAGTGGAACGGGGATCACCGGCGTGATCACCTTGGCGTGCCCAACGATCGAAGCCGGCGGGCAGCCCGCGGGGTTGGCGTGGAACTGTGCGGCTGGGCACGCCTTCTGCAGCGTGCTCAACCGGGAGGGCAGCCCTTTGGGAAGCGCGACTTTGACCTTGGCGATGTTGGCCTGGGAGCCGAACGGCGCGTTTGGGTAGACGAGCTTCACGTTGAGGCTCGCGCCACCCGCCCTGCTCGTGATCGCCGATGTAGAGGCCGTGAACCGCGGTTTGAAGGCGAGCACGGCGCAGTTGGTGACCTGGAACGGCACACCGATCGTATCGCTCGCGTCTTCGCTTGAGTGGATCGTCCCCGTGACCTCCATCTTCGAGCAGTTCGTCGGGTTGAACTGGAAGTCCGCGCGGGTCGTGATCGCGTTCACATGCTGGATTTCCAACGGTATACCTTCCACGCTCGTCGGGATCGCATACGGAGACCCCGGGGGGTCCGAGGTGATCGTCAGCGCGGCTGTCCGTGGGTCGATTTCGACCTTCCCCCTAACGATCACGCAATCACAGGCGTCCTCCCCGGCGGGGTTCGCGGTGTTGCGCTTCAGGTCGAACGGGCCCGCCTTCGCCGGAACCTCGAACGTGATCCCGAACGGCGCGCACCCCGCTTCGCTGACGTTGCAGCCACCAGTCCCGTTGTAGGGGACGGTGAGGTAGAACTTCCCGCCGCTGACCGAGAACGGGTCACCGCCGACACCAACCGAGACAGTTGTTTCGCCGATCAGGCTGTTCGGGGGGCATTCCCCTTGGTTTGCTTGCGGTTCGGGGCATAGTTCGACGTTCGAGAGCAAGCCGGAGAGTCCGGGGGGTAGGTGCGCTTCGGCGGATTGCACGTTTTGTTCGCCGTCTTTGCGGCTCATCGTCAGCGTGAACGGGCTGAGCGTGCCCGCGTTGAGGTTCGTCGCGCCGCCCGTCAACGTCGGGCTGAACGGCAAGCTCGCACCGGGGCACGGGGCGCCGTTGGGGCCGTGTTCGATATCGAACGTGGAGGAGACGTTCACGGGCGCGCTACCCGACCACGGCGTAAACGACGCTGTCGTTTCGTAGTCGCCCGGGTACTCAGGCGTGTTATCGCGACACCGCGAAGGCGTCGCCAACGGCGCTCGTTCCCCACCGAAGAAATGCAGTTCGACTTCTTCCAGCGGGTCGTCCGGGCTGTTTTCGAACGTTGTGACGATCTGCCCCCCTGGGGTTAGGTGCACTTCGCCGGTGGCCTTCACGAGGACACCCGACACGGGGTCTTCCGCGACGAGGTATACCGCGATCAGCGACCCGAACGGGTTCGCGTTCTGCGTCGCGAGATACGCCGTGCCTTCCAACGCGTGCGCCAACAACGGAACCTTGATCCTCACCGTCCCGATCTTCGACGCATTCGAACAGAAATTAACGCCGGGTTCCAGGATCGCTTCGCTGCCTTCGGTACCGAAGCTACCCGGCAACCTCGGCGTGAACGTCGCCGTCCTCACACCCGGTTCGGACACCCTGTCCAGTTCACCGAAGCCCGTGAACCCAGCCAGACCCTCACTGCACGCCCCCAACCCATCACCACCCGCAGGGTTGATCGCAACACCCTGCGGCAACGCGACGGTCGTGTCCCGCACCGCGGACTCCGCTAGGCCTTCCGGGTTCAACGCCGCGGTCTGCGGAACACGCACATCGACCGTCAACCCCGTCGAGGTACTCGCATCCGGGACATCCGGTGCGACACTGATTTCGGGTTTGAACTGCAGATGATTGCACCCTTCCAACACGCCGACTTCGGTTTCTTTGAACAACCTCGGTGCGTATGGTTCCTTCGGTCGCGGTTCAGACCACGAGTCCGCCTGCACGCTCGAGCGCATCGGAGCCCCACACGACGTCGGCAGTGACAGCAACGGCGGGGGCTCGGCTTCTTCGGGCGTACCGCACGTACTACTGTGCTCCAGGCACGCCCAGCCACGCTGAGCATCGTGCCGCGGGTCACCCGGTACACCCCAGAACGTGAGCTTGGTGGAGATCACACCCGCGACCTGCGAGATGTTGTTGATATGTATCGTGACACCGTAATCGCTGCCCGTACGCACCGAGACGTCGAGCGTGATCCTGACCCCCCCAGCATCAAACCCGAACCTCGCGGGCTCACCCGGGAGCGGCGTTAGATTGAACACCGGCACAACATGCGTACTAAACCCACCCCCAACACCGGTCACATTGAGCGTCAGGCTGATGACACCAACAGCGGTCTGGGGAGCACATTCATTTCCGTTTCCTCCCTGGCCCTGCGTATTGAACTGCGCATCGCTGCACTGCGCGAACGGCTCCGGATTGCCAATAAACCCCCGCGGCCCCTGATAAGCCAGATCCTTCGTGAACCCCACCGGCATCTGTTCACGCAGCTGAGACGCCAGTTCGCTCGTGTCGTACGTCGTCACGGCCGTCAGCTCAAACGGGTGCACACCAGCCAGCGTAGAAGGCCGGCCGCCTGCTTCTTCGGAGGTCACTTCATAGCTTTCCACACCAAACCCAGCCACACCGCCAACCGCGATCGGACGCGCAATACTCTTCGGTGGAGCACCCCCACCACTCACGCTGACCGTGTTTTCTTCCGCCGAGGAAGCCCCCGATTCCACTTCGACACCGATCAACACTTCGATCGATTCATACGCCACCAGCGCATGTTCCAAGGTGCACCTAACCTGCTGCGTCGAGGACAACGAACACGCCAACGGACCCGCACCGAATTCATTGCCGGCCGCACCCGAGATTTCCGGTTTGCCTTTACTGTTCCTGTGAACCTTCAAACCTTCAGGCAGCGTATCTTCGACCACGATCGGTTCCGCGGCCCCATCAGCATCCGCATAACCAAGATTCTCCGCCGTCACCACGATCTGCCCCACACCACCCACCGGAAGATCGGTCGGACGCGAACCAGACGTCAAATGCCACCACACAGAAGAAGACCCAAGCGCGGGCGCGACCGAGAACGTAAAGACCGCTACTAGAGAAACGAGACAAACTAAAATATAGCGGCGCGACACAGCGTGAGATGCCTTCATGACCTCGCCCTCCGACTGGTGTGAGCAGACCTCATGGCCTTTGCTTTCTTCCGTTTGACGCATTTGCCCTTCTTATCTTTGACGAGCCCCTTCCTGCACTTCACCGTCGCCTTCTTCACGACCTTCTCCGGAGACACGGCCGGTTCGGGCGTGACGTTTCCCGGCCCGTTGAACGTCGCACTCGCGGGAACGCTAAAGACTTCCGGTTGCGGTGAGGGCGCAGCCCTGCACGCCTCCACCGTCCTACATTCCGGCGAAGGACTCGCTTCGGTCACGCACACCGCGCGCGCCGTGCATACATGCGCGTCAAACACATTAAGCGAGGTATCCACATCCCTGCGAACAAGTTTTTCCGCGGTCAGGAAGAACACGTCACCACCCGTTTCGCTCGCGTCCAGGAACGCCGATTCCCCATACCCCACACCAGAAGAGATCAACGCAACACAACCAGCAGGTTCTTCACCCACCCTACCTTCCACTTCAAAACCACGCGCAGGCTTATATACAGAACTACCAGAAGAGCCTTCACCGCAACTACCTACACCAACAGGCTCATACTCATACACGTCCTCATTACCATTACTATCCTGCGGCACCAACGCATCACTACTATTGAAAAACAACCGGCCGCTATCAGACAGATAACGCGACTGGTACAACGCTTCTCTATCTGCGTAAGGCGTCCAGCCTGGTACATTCGCCGCCAACACCCGCCCATTGTCCCACACATTAAAACCATCTACGAGTTCGCCAGCTCCAGTGTTAGTATTATGTGCTACGCCCACCGGACGGGCGCCCGTCGGGTCACACGACGCACACGTCAAGGTACCACGTTCCGTACCCGGGTTTTCAGGCGCATGATAAAGATACACCTCCTCGTCAGGCACACCGACGTTTACATCATGAGTGTTATACCCAGTCAGTGACCTGTCGGACATGAACGCCAACCATTCACCATTGGGCGACACCCGCGAGGTCTGATAAGCGAGACTCCTAGCATGCACGTCAGAGCCCCAGTCTTGTGAGTCTTCGCCCGAGAGCGTAGCGATGAACGTCGTGGAGCCCGCATGATAGACATACAGGTTACAACTGGCTCCTTCCCATCCTCCTTCCCGGTTTATTTTGCAACTCGCAAGAGCGCTACCGGAGGCGAGTGCTTCTTTAGAGACAAAGTACAGGTAGGAGGCATCCTGGCTACCACCGATCAAACTGCCATCACCGGAGGAGATACTCGCGGAGATACCGGTCAACACCAGTTGCGCGCACCCCGGGCGACCTTCGACTTCCGCGACCCGGCATTCATAAACACCACCACCAGCAGCGCTCGTCAACCGTTCCGGGTCACTGAAGAACACCCTCGACCCATCACTCGAAGCATAAATGAAACCAGCATCCGCGCCATTCGGTTCCGGCACACCCTGCGCGACATCAAGACGCCCAGATACCCCCCTGGCGACATCCTGCAAATACAGATGACCCCCACTGTCGAAGAAGACCGAACCATCATCGGAGAGCTGATGGTTGAACGACGACGGCGCCGGCACACCATTGCCACCCACGACACCCCCACCTTCACTTTCAGGCAACAAGTACAACGGCCGCAACCGTTCGCTGGGCTTCTGCGCACCCGCACTCCACTCATACAACCCGCCACCGCCTACTGTCAACGGCACCCCAGATTCAATCACCACATGCTCAGCGTCAGGCGTCCCACCCACGAACACGACATCTCCCGGCCCTTCCAGTAAACCATTGAATTTTGTGCCCGGCGGCAGCTCCTCATAGCCAGGAGCACCGGAGACGACTGGCTGATAAGGCGTGGACGTCGGCGCAGACGCCGGGCAGATCGAGTCATCACGCAAATACGGCGTCCGTTCTGTCACTACCGGGGACGCCTCATAAACACCTTCAAATTCAGGACGCGAGAACCGCCCCAACGGTTCCACCACCGCACGGGAAAGATCTTCAGAGAAGAACCGATATTCAAACCCAAAACCGGGGTTGACACCCACAGGATAGCTGTGCGGCGTCGCGATATCCTGCGACGACCAGCTCCCGCTCGCGCAGCGCGAGGAAAGCACCTGCTCTTCCGAAGCGGCGACGCCCTGCGGCTCAGCTTCGGTCGCCCCCTCCGCCACAAACGTAAACGCGCCACCATCCACCGAGGCCTGGAACAACCCCGACTCACTGATCCAGCCGATCAATGCACCATGCTTATCCGGCGGCGAAACCAATTCCCACGCACGATTATCGGGCAACGAGAAAACACCACCGAGAGACTGGGTGGTGAACGTCCGGTCGGGACCATCGAATTCGACGGGTTCCGTCACCCCCGGTTCGACTTCGACTTCGCTGACCGCGACAACACGATAATGATAAGTCCCACCGCTCGCCAAACCCACAACACGCTGCTCCACTCCCACACCCACACCACCACTACCAATCGCGAGAGCCGACGAAGGCACACTGACACCATGCCCAGGCTGATTCAACGCATAGGGGCTCGTGTCATATTCGAAACGATATGAAGTATGCGCCCCATTGGGGTCGATCGTCGCGTCGAACGTCGCACTGGACGACGTGACATCCACCACCGACTCGCTACCCACACCCCCCGGACCCGGCGTCGTGAATTCCTGGTCCTGCGAAGCTTCACCGAGATTCGTCTGACCATCAGCCTTATTGGTCGCCTGCAACCGGAAATAATAGGTCGTATCGTATTCGAGGCCACTCAACGCCGCGTGCACCGGAACCGGACTGCCACCGTCCGCGACGCCTTCCGGTTCACACGGCGCGACTTTCCCGAATTCCTTGGACGTGCCCCACTCGAACCGGCACGTCGCTTCCCCCGCTTCGTCGGGGTCGACCATCCCATTGAGCGTCGCGCTCGACAAACGCGACTCCCTTTTCAACAACACGTTCGACGCAGGCTCCGTCACCACATCCGGAACCACCACATTCGGCCCAAACCCATCAACCACCGACTTAAGTTCGAAAATGACGCTCGCGAACACATGATGCGACACCGGATCAACAGCCACAGACACGGAGTAATTCGAAACATCCGCCCCAAACGAGGCTCCCGGTTGTTCTTGCTGAAGATCGGCGTTCGTGATCCCACCAAGGAATTCACCGGTCAAGCTGAACTCATCGACACTACCGTTCGCTCTACCTATTACGTAAAGCTGACCCTTTTTACCCTCCGCGACTGCGCTGCCATCCACAGCGACCGCAAGTTCGCCCTGAAACGGACCGCTCGGGGTTCCGGTGATCTTACGCACAAACCTGTATTCACCGAGGGCGCCCGGTTCGAAAACATCGATGAAAGGGCGGTCCATAACGAACACATCCCCGTTCACATCATCAATAGCTATACTCCGCGGAAAATTAAACGGTTCGCCCGGCCCCGTGCCAGTCAACGGCGGCGCCGCTTCTTCCTCGCCACCCCCAGGCTTGGGTTTGAGGACATCGACCACGTGCTGAGAACCATTCACTGCGACCAGTACGTCACCGGCCGCCCAATCGCTCGAATCAGCCGGCGCATTGTCCGCCGCGACTCCATTGTTATCAACCGCGACCCCGTCGACTTCGCCACCGCCAAATGCGTTCCATGTCGCGAGCGTGGCGCCCGATTCGCCGTTGGACACAACCACATAGCCTTCGCGATACCCCACGTACACCTGCTCTTCACCGGTAGCATGTCCCACCGCCACACCATTGGGTACCGCGAATGGATAGTCCGAGAGCTGCCGTTCGCACGCATACGGGGAGGTCGCGCTGAACTTCTCCGTCCGGGACGTCCCAGACACACGTTCGTTAAACCACAAGTGCCCCGAATCCACCGTCGCGTTGGATTCGCCGTTCACCGGTCCCGGGAACGACGCGCCCGGGCATTTCGATTCCGGCGGGACTTCTACGATCGGTGGTGGTTCGAGGGTGTGCAGCAGCAGCGCGTGTGCGGGGGTGCTTGTGAGCGCGAGTGCGCCGGCGAGCGCGCATAGCGATGCCAGGGTCGTGGAGGTCAGTCTGCGAATGGTCATGCTGATGGCGCTCCTTGGTGATGGTTGGTGCTGGGAACCGGCTGCGTGCTGTGTGTGGTTTTGAGGTGGCGGGTCATATGAGGGTTGGCTTGTTGTGGGAGGAGCGCCCCCGGAGCGCCGTCCAAGTGAGAGGACGGCGCCCCGGGGATATCTCCCCTTCCCAGGGGTCCTGCGAGAGGGCTCCGTGTTTATTCCGCGGTTACCGCCCAGGTGCCGACCCCGGATGCGTCTTCGCCTTTGATGAGGAAGAATGCGTAAGCCCCGGTTTTGCCGGTGCCTGCAGCGCCGGGGGTTGCGGGGTTCTCGATTACACGAGATTCAGTGGCTGCTTCTTTTTCTTCGCTTGCGTATACGCAGAGGTTGCCGGGTTTAGCGATCGGGTTAGCGGCGGTTCCTCCTGCGCATTCCCCCGTGTTCGCAACAGGCCCTACTGCTGTGACTTCTTCGCCCGCTGGATTGATGTAGTGGACGCGGCTCGGTTCGAGTTCTTCAGCCAATGGAATCGCGAAGGAAGCAACAGTCACGTCCAGCGCGTGAAGATTGAAGGTTGCGGGCACTGTTGCCTCCTCAACCGGTCCGAAGGACCACGTGCCGGTCTCCGTTTCGCCGGCCGGCAGCGTCTTGGTGAACCCAGAAGTGCCGTTCTTACCGCTGCATACCGCTTCGGATTTACCACCAGCGCTGACAGTCGTGCCACCCGCTTCGCATTCACCAGCACCTTTGCCTTTTTTAGCCGTACCAAGCGTCACACTTTCGCCGGCTTTACCAGGTTCCCCAGCTTTACCTTCATGCCCTTCAGGGCCAGGAGAACCCACGCCAGCCGGACCCGCAGGACCTGTAGCCCCAGCTGGCCCGACGGGACCCGTGGCACCGGCAGGACCGGCAGGACCACGTGGGCCAGGCTTGCCCGTGGGAGCCTTCGCCTTCTTCTTGGCGATCACGGCCCTCAGCGTCACGTGCGAGGAACCAGCCCCTCGGGCAGCGCCGCTGCCACCGCCGCTGCCACCGCTCGCGGCGAATGCGCCGCCGGTGACCGCGAAGACCAGAGCCACGAAAGCCAGGCCCGTCGCGGGAGTCAGACTTCTGCGTATCGCTTGGAACATTGACTATCTCCTCCTACTAGGATGTCCGGAGGGGACACACGCCCCTCGATAGATGCGCTACAACGCGCCGAGCGACGCGAAAAACAAACCCCACAAGGTGACAGCGGCCGGCCAGCCGAGCTGGTCTCATGCCGCTTCCCGTCGTAGATCGCTCCTGAGACTGAGCTGCGCAGTGACACGCCGACCCAGCGGGGTGAGACTCCACGCGTTCGGCTCGCCCTTGGCATGCCCCCCACTCGCGTTCACGAGCAACCCAAGACGCTCCAAACGAGCAAGCAACTTCGATATCTGCCCAGCATCCTGGACACCCGCACGCTCCGCGACCTCACGATTACTCGCCCCCGCACGCTCCCCCACACCCTCCAGCACCCGCGCCGTCCGATACGTCAAACGCATCGAGACACCCTGCAACGGATCATCAACAACCCGCCCACCCACGATCGGCCTCGCAGGCGCACGCACCAACCCAGCAGGCACAGGCCGAACCAACTCACGACGCGCAGCCGCCGCACCCTGGTAAGGCAACACAATCATCCCCATCAACTCACCCAGCAGACCCGTGAGGGGCTCCCGCTCACCACGCAGAAGCCGCGCGTAAACGATCGCGAACGCCGCGCCCACGACACCCTCCGCCGTCAACCGGGTGCACTGCTCACCACGCGCGCCCTCCCGGCGCCCCTCGTCCACGACCGCGGTTAGGCCCGCGAGGATTTCATCGCGGCGCTCCAACATCTCCGGGCCGCCACGCAACGCCTGCACCACGCACACACGCGCCAACGCGGGCTCGCGATCCAGGAACGAGAGGATCACCCACAACCCCCCACGCACCCGCTCACGCCACGAAAGCCCCCCCACACCCGCCCGCGCGACCTCCTGCCCAACCAACGCGACCACGTCCTCCAGCACCGCGATCAGGCACTCCTCGCGATTCGCGAACAGCTCGTAGAACGTGCGGCGCGAAACCCTCGCGCGAGCTGTCACATCCGCGATCGTGGTATCCGCGTAACCAAGCTCATCGACCGCCGCGACCGCGCCCGACAACAACCGCGAACGCTGAATATCAACAATCTGCCAATGCGCAGCACCCCCACCCACACGAGCACCACCCGCATGAGAGCCACCCGCGTGGGAACCCCGACGCAATACCCCGCGCGCAGGCATCACGCCACCACCCACACAACCAGCCGCGGGTGAAAGACATCGACAACCCCTCCCCCCACCGGGGACACCGCCCAGCCCACCCGGGCCCGGCGATGGAAGCTTCTACGAGCTAGCCGAGAAGCTGAAGAGAGAGAGAGAGAGAGAGAGATGCGACAGCGCCAAGCTGGCGCATCTAGCATCACCCTCAAGGCAACGCACAACGACTCCCATCACGTTACTCCCTCTCGAAACCACGCTAAACAATCTCCCTCATGACGAACCGACCCCGACCCCTCTCCCGACAACCAACACCCTGAAAAGCGCTTTCGAAGCCAACACCAAGATGAGGCGACCCCAACCAGACTCTATGTAATGCCCGGCTCCACCCTCCAGAACCGCGACCCCCCATATGTAATCACATCGGTAACGCGATGTCAAGCCCCCAGCGCCACCCTCCCCCCAACTCAAACAGCCGGCAAAGCGGCGACGTCACCGGCAGCTGCTAGAAGCGTGCATCATGAATCAAATTCGAAGAACGACCGTCGCCGCAAGGCGCTCCTCCCTCGATACGCTGGAGGCCGAGGCCCGTAGACGGGGTGTGGCGCTCACGGTCGTGCTCGCCGAGGCCGTCGATGAGAAGGCTGCCCACCTGCATCGCTCGCACCGGCCGCGGCTGGGCATCGGACGCTCGACCGATGGGCTCTCCGCGGCGGAGCTCACTTCGGAGCCGGTGGCTGAGCCACCACACATCGAGGCGCTGTCGCTCAAGCCTTGACGCTAGTTATCGCAGCCTAAGCGGTCCCACATGTACAGCTGGATGCACTCGTTGGCGAGCTCCTCGGCGCGCGCACGGGAGAGGCGGGGGAGCACCGCGTCCAGCGCCTGATCCTCGGCCACGCCCTCCTGGAGGGCCTCCTCGCCGCGGAAGCCCGCCGCGATCTTCAGCGCCTCGCGGCGGTTCTCGCCGAGGCTATGGAAGACGCCCTGCAGGAACGTCGTGTTCGCGATCGGCTGCCCCACCTCCAGCGAGGCGTGCCACGCCGCCAGCAGCTGCAGGTCCTCGTCGTCGAGGTCGGCGATCGTTTTGGCGTAGTGCACCGACAGCTCCTGGTCGGGAATGTCATCGACCCACGCCCTCACCACCTCGCCGACGAGCTGCCGGCGCGCCTCGCGGCCGATCGACTCGGCGATCACCCGGATCGCGTCCTGTGGCTCGATGAAGCAGAGCGGCATCGACGCAGACTGTAAGCGCCGGTGTGGACGGCATTTTCGCCGTCAGAGATCCAGCGCCTCGCGTGCACGCTCCAGCGAATGCTGGTCCAGCACCTCGGGCGCCACACCCAGCGTCGCGCGCTCCCCCACCCCCCAGTTGGCCAGCGCCAGGTCGAACGCTTCCATCGGCATCGTCATCGCTTTCGCCAGCTCGTGCGCACGGTGCTCCAGGTGCATCTGATCGCCGATCCCAAACACGCGCTTGGCGGCCAGCGTGGCGAGGTCGTCGTGAACGGCGCCGGGGGCGTTGGTGAAGCACAGGGTCTCGGCGCGCAGCTCGCACAGCCCGACGCGGCCCAGTGTCGCCAGCAGCTCGTAGCGGCCCATCCGCCCCAACCCCGGCAGCGTCAGCCGTTCGAAGATCCGTTCGAAGCGCCTTGCGGGGGTCCACGCGGGGTCGCCCGTGAATCCCAGCGCCTGCGAGCCTGCGTGCTCGGCCCACTGCAGGTAGGCGCGCAGCGTGGCGTCGCCTCTGGCGGGGTCGTGGGAGGTGCGGGGGCCGAGCGGTATCTCATCGAGCACCGGCAGCTCGCCGGCGCGCCAATCGGCCCGCAGCGCCTGTCGGATCCCCGCGAATGGGTCCGCTCCCTCCAGCGGCGAGAGGTAGGCGCTCAGAAAGCACATCCACATCGCCTGCTCGGGGTTCTCCTGTTCGCGCATCTCCCCGTACAGGTCGGGCGGCGCGGTTCTGAGCGCCAGCAGCCTCCCCTCCGCGAACGCGATCTCCTGCGCCAGGCGCTCCGCGTCCGCGGAGGCGCGCAGACCGGTCGCCAGCGGCGAGCGGTAGCCGTCGTCCTCGGCACGCTGTTCCTGGATCACGTGCAGCCCCGCGCGGCGGCGGCCCTGTGGCGATCCGCGGCGCGCGCCGCCCGCACCGGTGCTACGCCCACGGCCCTCCTTGGTCCCCTCGGCCGTGCGCGTCCGCGAGCGGCGCCCCTGCCCCTCCGCCGGCGCCGGGTGGGCGGGGTTCAATACCGTCTCGCGGCAGATCGGGCAGCGCTCGATGAAACGGTTGTGACGGCAAAACCTCTGCATACCAGCCAGTTTAGTTATCTCGTGCCTGCTTCCCGGCGAGTACCACCCCCTCCCGATCTACTTTCAAGCAATTGCCTCGAGGGCATGCGCGGGCAGCGGCGGGGCGAAGACCTGCGCGCGCGCTCGTTCGACGCCCGCGCGGCGCTCGTCGTCCAGCTCGACCACGTAGTTGGAGAAGTCCACCTGGATCGTGTGCCGCTTGGAGGCCTGGTAGCGGCGGCTCTGGCGGCGCATCATCGCCTCCATGTCCCGCCGCATCTGCGTCGGCGAGGGCAGCGCGTAGTCGCCCATCAGGTGCTCCGCCACGAGCCGGCTCTGCTGCTCGGCGATCGGCATGATCGCCCCCCACGGCTGGACGAAGCCGACGAAGTACAGCCCCGAGTGCTCGGGCGAGAAGACCCGCTTGTACAGCACAAGGCGGTTCTCAGGCGCGGAGATCAGCTGCTCGTCGAGGAACGGGAAGGTGATCTTGTAGCCAGTGCAGTACACGATCAGGTCGGCCTGCTGCTCGCTGCCGTCCGTATAGCGCACGCGCTCGCCGGCGAGCGCGGCGATCTCGGGCTTCACCGCGATCGCGCCGTGGGCGAGGCGGTCGAGGATGCGCGAGGAGACGGTCGGGTGCGCCTGTCCGAGGCGGTGCTGGGGCCGCGGCAGCCCGTAGCGATCCATCGGGCCCACCGTCACCCGCGTGACGAGCTCGATCCCGCGCAGCAGCCACGGGAACGGCACGCGGCTGGGCCTCACCCCCGCGTCCAGCGGCCTGCCGAGGATGTACTTGGGCACCACGTGCACGCCACGGCGGGCCACCAGCGTGGTCGAGAGCGCGTGGTAGGAGGCGTCCACGGCGATGTCCATCGCGGAGTTCCCCATCCCCACCACCACCACCCGCCGGCCGGCGAGCTGGCTCGGTTCCTTGTAGTCGTGCGCGTGGATCTGCTCGCCGTCGAAGCTCCCGGGGATCGGCGGTTCCGGCCAGCGCGCGTTCCAGTGGTGCCCGTTGGCGACGAGCAGCGCGTTGTAGACACGAACCTCGCGGCCCTCCAAAGCGCCCTCGCCCACGATTGTCACCTCCCACCTGCCATCCCCGCGCGGGCGGGCATGCTCGACGCCCGTGTTGAAGGTGATCCGCTCGCGCAGCCCGAAGTGCCCGACGTAGTCGTCGAAGTACCGCGCGATCTGGTCGTGACGCGGGAAGTCGGGGTAGGAGACCGGCATCGGGTAGTCGGCGTACTCCATCCGCTCGCGCGAGGTGTTGATGTGCAGCGTGGAGTACGACGACGACATCCCGTTGCGGTTGCCGAACACCCAGTTGCCGCCGACCTTGTCGGACTTCTCAAAGCAGTCGAAGGGGATGCCCCGATCGGCGAGCGCCTTCGCCGCGGTGATCCCCGAGGAGCCCGCGCCGATCACGCACGCGCGGGGGAGCCGGCCCGACGAGAGCCCTCCATCGACCGTGCGAGACGCGAGATCTCCGTTCTGTGGTTGCCCGCTCATCGCTGCCTCAGCCTAGCCTAATCGCCTCGGCGCTCCACTCGCGCCGCATCGCGCTCGCTCTGCACCACAACCACCTCCAGTCATGTCGGGGAAAGAACCTTCTTTCCCCTACTCCGGCAGCGCGGGAGGAGTGGGACAACAGTGCATTTGCCGGTGACGGTCCCGGTAGAGCCGGTGATCAGCCTCGTGCGCCGGCTTGATCGTGGTGCAGATACGACACCGTGCCGGTGGTGTTGATTTGCTCGACAGGCATGTTGAAGATGCCGTACACGTAGCTGATCGCTCAATCGGGGGCGTAATATCGCAGGGCCGCTTCCAGGTCGCCGGGACCAGCCCGAACAACGCCCTGACTGACATACCGGTCTAGCTCTATCTCTCCATCAGGAAAGAAGTCGATCTCCCATCGCTCTCCCGGTACGTCGAGGGTGACACGGATAGCTTCAGGTCGATCTATCGAGAGCTTATATGACGCACGCCGCTCATTCAATTCATTACAGAAACGCAGGACATCGTCTAGCACCGTCATGGCTTGTTGTACTTCCCTTCTGTCAAGAGCTTTAGGATCGTTCTGAAACCTGGCTCGTTGGCCTTTGCCGCTGCCCGTACATCGGAGATCGACATGTCTGCGATGTCCGCCCAAGACGGGGAGCCGGGGGCAAGAGGAGCCCTTCTGATGGAACCCAACTTACCCTCAAGAACATCGCTGACGGTTAGGTCCGCCTCGTCTGCGCCCTCGCCTCCAGCGAACATGGCCGCTCCGGCTAGCGTCCCCTCAAGCCCGTGTGTTACCGACGCAAAGTAGCCGCAACCGTTTTCGTAGGATTCGACCTCTGCTTCGTAGTAGGGAATCGGATTGAGCGGGCTTTCGGATATGAAGTTGCCTTCGGTCCAGAAGCTTTCACTGAACGGGTTCCAACTGCTCAGCCCCGTAGCATCATCACGATTGAGCGGGTTGTCTTCGCCGTAGGTGTATGGCGCTCGCGTAACCATCTCCAGCGGATCGACACTCAAAAACTGCGCCGTAGCGGGGTTGTAGACGCGGTTGCGGAGGTAGATGAGCCCTGTGTCGCTGCTGGTGTATTGGGCGTCATAGCCGAGCGGGGTGGTTGTAGTCCCTTCGCAGGTCGGGGCTCCGTATGCGCCGTAGGTGCATTTCCCGGTGACGGCCCCGGTAGAGCCGGTCAGCAACCTGGTGGACCCGGCCTGGTCGTGATGCAGGTAGGTGACGGTGCCGGTCGTGTTGTTGATTTGCTCGATACTCGTTTTGGAAGGACCGTAGACGTAGATACTGACCATCGACGGCGCCCTTGTCGTGCTAACAGTGGCCTAGTGCGTCGATCAGTGCCTCAAGCTCGAGGCCATAAGACGTGGGCTCGTCATCGCTGTCGAGTCCAGCACTGAGGAATTCAGACAAGACAGCGCTTCTAAGTGCCTCTCGGTCGGTTTGATCAAGAGGGACATCTCCTACCCCATCTACCAGCGAGATAAGCTCCGGTGAGTGGCGCTCGACTGTGCGCCGCAATAGCGCCACCAAGTTGGGCGGCATAGGCGATCGATTTGACTCAGTCACGGCTGACCTCGGAGACCCGCCGAGTTCAGCGGATACGTCGTGACGATTTGTCCCTCGCTGTTGACAACAACTACAGCATTTTGACCCACGAACTTCGTTCTACCACCAGCTTGCACACTCTCCGACAGCGGCGACCGCACGGCGTCCAAGATAGCGCTTGGCGATACTCCCCTACCGGCGTCCCGCTCAATCGCTTGTTCGAGACCGTGCTGAGTGTAACCCTTGATAACACCCGCGATTCCTTGATCAGCGGCCTCGGCCCCTAGCTCCTCCTCGCCAGCACCACTGGCGTCCAGCGCTCCGACAACTGCGCCTTCGAGTCCGTGCGCAACGGATGCCAAGTACCCGCAGCCGTTTTCGTAGGATTCGATCTCCTCTTCGTAGTATTTGATCGGGTTGAGGGTTTCCGCGACTTCGCCTGGAGACGGTAGTCCCAAGTTGAGCCAGTTTCCAAGACCGGTGGGATCAGCCTCGTCGAGCGGGTTGTCTTCGGCGTAGTTGTAAGGAGCATGCGTCTGCCCAACCATGGGATCAACACTGAGGAATTGCGCGGTGGCTGGGTTGTAGACCCGTGCTCGCATGTAGATCAGCCCTGTGTCGGAGCTGGTGTACTGCCCGTCGTACCCGAGCGGGGTGGTGGTGGTGCCTTCGCAGGTGGGGATGCCGTAGGCGCTGTAGCTGCATTTGCCGGTGACGGTCCCAGTCGATCCGGTCAACAGCCTGGTTGATCCGGCTTGGTCGTGGTGTAGGTAGGTGGTGGTGCTGGTTGTGTTGTTGATTTGCTCGACCGGAAGGCCATCGGGACCGTAGATGTAGCTGTTGGTGCCATCGTTGAGGATCAGAGGAACGCCTTGAGTCATGTCCCACGCAAGATAGCTGGTGGTCCCGGAGATCGTCTGGGAAGCCCGTAGGCCGTCGCCACTATAGGCGTAGCCGTCTTCGATCTTTGGCGTTTCGCCTTCTTTGGGTCGTTCGACGGAGATGAGGTTGGCGGCCTGGTTGTAGCCGTATGTTGTAGCTGGGCCGGTGCTGGGGGTTGTTTTCGTGCGCTGTCCGACTTCGTTGTAGGTGTATGTGAGGCTTGGGCCGGTTTCGAGTTGGTCGTCGGCGTTGTATTTGTAGGCTCCGGTGACGATCTTGGTCGGGTTGTTCGCCGCGTTGTATTCGTAGACCGTCGCGCCGGCGATTTTTGTAAGACGGTTGTTTGCGTCGTATTCGAGGCCGGTTTTTTCTTCGCCCGATTCGCCGCTGTGGTTCGTTATCGTGTTGACCTGGTTGTCGTTGTCGTGGCCGTAGCCGTAGGACGCAAGCGTTTCCAAGCCATGGGTCATCGTCTGGGAGCTCATCTGGTCAGATTGGTTGTATTCGTATTTGTCCACGTCGCTTGTGGCGGTGGGAAATGTGGTGCGACCGAGCTCGGAGTCTGCGTTGTAGGCGAATTGGGTGGCGTTTTCAAGCCAGTCGGTGACCTTCTGCAGGCGCCCCGCTTTGTCGAAGACTCGAGTCACTGATTTTCCGTTGGGGTAGGTGATCTTGGTCTGCTCGTTGGCGAGATCGTATTCGTATTTGACTGCTTCTTTGTGACCGTTTTCGCTTTCGGTAAGCCGATTGAGCTGATTGTAGGTGTAGGTGCTCGTGCCTGTGCCGTCGATCATCTTCGTGCGGTCCCCATCGGCGTTGTATTCGTATTTCACTCCATGCGTTTTGCCGTCAGAGTAGCTGATTTCTGTGAGCCGATTCCCAGGATCGTAGGTATAGGTCATGGTGCGTTTCGCGGGGTCGGTCACGCTTTTGAGATTCCCTGCCGCGTCGTATTCCTTGGTGGTCTTGCGCCCGAGCGGGTCGACGACTTCAGTGACCTCCTCAAGCAGGTTGCGCACATATTTGGTTGTGTGTTTGCTGCCGTCGGTCTGGCTCGTCGTCTGTCCTGCTGCGTCATACCCGGTTTCCGTCATTGCTTTGTTGGGTTCTTCCACCTTGGTCAACTCGTCGTCGGCGTCGTACGTGTACGTCGTTTTGTGCCCGTTCCCATCGGTCAACTTTTCGAGGTTGCCGTTGCCATCATAGGTGTATTTCGTCGTATGCCCGAGCGGATCGGTCACAGTCAACGGACGGCCTTGAGCGTCGCGTTCGATTTTCGTCGTGAATTTCGACGGTTCGCCACCGCTGACGTTGCCCCGCGGGCTAACCGTAGCGGTCTTCTGAGAGTCTTCGTTGTATTCCCATGTGCGCTTATCCCCTTCAGGATCGGCTTCAATCGTGCAATCCCCATAGGAATCGTATTCATATTTCCACGTCCGTTCCAGTGGGTCAGTCGTACTTTCCAAATCGCCGTGGCTATCGTATTTGTATTTCGTGATCTGAGTTTTGCCACCGGGAGCCGGACGTTCGACGACTTCGGGGTTACCGTGCGCTTCGCGTTTGATCGTGGTTTTCTCACCCGTCGGAGTAGTATAGGAGATCACCTCGTGCGTTTTGTTGTATTCCCAAATCGTTTCGTCGCCGTCTGGGTTGACTTCGCTCGTGCGATCGCCCGCCGGGTTATAGCCGTATACAGTCGCGTGCCCATCCGGGTCAGTCATCTTGTGTAGTTGCTCATGCCTGCCGTATTGGTAGGTGGTGGTCGATGCCAGTGAAGTTCCCCAGCCATGCGTGATACTCACCGGTAGGCCGTAGGGGTTGAATTCCTCGCGCGTGACTGCACCATTTGGTTCGGTGATCCGCGTTACCGTGTATTCACTGCCGACATTGCCGGCATATTCCCATTTGCGTTCCCGTTTGAGCGGGTCGATCTGCTTGATGACCCGATGTGAACTGTCGTATTCGGTTGTCAGTGAGCCACTGCGGCCGTCTGTCTCAGTCGTCATCTCATGCGAACTATCGTATTTAAAGCTCCAGCGAGCTTTTGTTTCACCTGGCTCGATGACGGTAGCCAAGTTACCGGCTTCGTAACTAAATTTGACTGTGTGACCCATCGGGTCGGTAACGCTTTCGACCTCTTTTCCCGTATTGTATTTGAGCGTCAATTTACGACCGGCGGCGTCGCTGACTGATTCAAGCAGCCCTTCTGAATTGTGAGTCATAGTCAGAGTATTTCCGTCACGGTCCGTCTCCTTTGTCAACTGCCCAGCCGTGTTGAAATAGGATTTACTCTGGTTGGGGAACGTGTAGAGATAGCCAGTTCCTTCGTTTGCAAGCGTCGCCTGCACCAGTGGCCCGACCGCGATCCAGCTTTCGGGGTTATGTTCGGGCGCCGAGGTCGCGGTGAACCTGGTGGTGCTGCCGTTATCATGGTAGACGGTCGCCTCGTAGTAGCACCTCGTTTTTTCACATACGTGTTCGACTTCCAAATGTTCGCTGTAAGAGCCGGTCCAGCCGTAGCCGAACCGTCCGGGTGAGGACTGTTTGACCGCCAATCGCGAATTGTAGGTCCGCGACCAGTGCAAGCCCAGGCCCCGGCCGCCAACAGAAAGATCGGTTTGCGCCTCGACCTGGTTCCCGGTATCACAGTTCACCGGCCCACCATCGAGACACCTCCCCTTGTGTGGCGCGCTTGTGTCTTGTTCGCCGAATTCTTCGGATTCGGCGGTCCCTGGCCAAGGCTGGCTGAGGAGCACCGAACCAACCGACAGGCGCGCCGAAACAGTAACTGATTCTACTGGTTCGGTATAGAGCATGCCAGCAGTCAAACCGACCGCTAGATAGTCTTCATCCCCAGGGCATTCGCTTGGTTCGAGAACGAGATGGGCAGCAACCGGCAGACTACTGTTGACCTTGTCGCAAGCGACAAATTCAGGCAGCACGACTTCGTTTTCTTTGTGACTGGGGCTAGCTTCTACTGCAAGGGCGACATCGTCGAATTCAACAGTAGCGGGGCCGGTGAGGGGCGTGCTCCATACCCACGCGCCGTTCGCGGCGTTCAGGTTTACCAATGTCACAGGTGGTTTTGGTGGCCCAGGCCGATTTTCGGGGTAGTAGCACAGAATATTGTAACGTGGCCAGGTCGCTTCGGATGAGATTGTAAGTAGGGGCGGCGCGGTCCCGCTGATAGGCAGTTCTGCTTCGTAGAGTTCCACCCAATTAGGCTCATCGCACCTCGGTTCGGTGAGAAAGCCCCAACGGCCGGTATCTTCACTAATCGTTACGAATTCTGGATCTACGAGCAGCGGGTACGCCACCTCGCGCTTGCGATGCGGGACCTTTAGCACCAGTTCATTGCCAACCACAAGCATTCTGGCCGGTATCGGACTGCCCTGCGAGTCCCGGGCGCTCGGGGCAGGGATACGCGCAAGCGTCACCCCGTCGCGCGAGACGATCGCGCCACCGCCGTCACCCCGCAGCGTAGCGTCAGCTGGCAATGCGACTCGATATCTAAACTGTTCTGGGCTCATACGGCTGCGCAAAAGCATCGAGAGATCGACGCCGCCGACCGTCGGGGTCACCACGGCATCGGTATCGCGCTCGACCCGCCCAAAGAGGATGCTTCGCCCCCCCTCAACGACATTACCGGGAGCACCCCGTCCGGGTATCGATATGTTGAGGCCCTGCGCGCCGACGCTGAAACCCCACGCAGAACTTGCAGCGATCTTCAGAGGAGCAAGTGGTGCCTGTGGGGCGTAGCCACCGCGCACTGGAACAAGACGCAGATCGACGGGGCGCTGCACACCGGCAGCGTTACCGGTACGCAACGGCACCGAAGATTGCTCAAGTTGCAGACCGTGCGGCGTTGACACGAGCGCCTTGTAATCGCTGAGATACGCCACAACTCGTCCTTTACGCTCGATCGAGGCAACTGGATTCCCGTTGATGCCAGCCAAAAACGAGCCGTAGTCGCGGGCGAGCAGACGCTCCGCTCCCAAAGTTGAAAGATCGTGAAACGCCATCTGGGAAGCCAGACGTTGCGCCTGGATCGCAGGACCCTCAAGCCATAGATCCCGCTGCGCGGCTCTGATCTGCTCCTCATGCATCATCCGAACCGACCTCGCCCGAGCGGCCGGAGCAGCGTCCGCTGAAAGACTCCCAGAAGGGACTCCGCGTCCAGCGCTCGAAACAACGCCCGCCGTCGAGGCGACCACCGCGGCTAGGAGCAACATCACGAAAGACCGCCTAAGAGCCTTCATGTCCACCTCAATCCGGATTCGCGCGACGCATTCGCGGAGAGTCTGCTTACTGAGATCGTCTTGTTTACCAAATAGCCAATCTAACCGATGATGTCAAGGGTCTACACAAAATCATCACCGGAATTTGCGGACAATGGCTGATTTGTAGATTCGAGCCCGGCGACAAGGTTGTGCGCAAAAATGACCGAGTCGAGCGAGGGGCACATCCTCGCGGCGACTCGTCGTGCTGACTGAGCACGAGCGAAGCCTTTGCTCGTGCGGCGAGCGCGGGGGTGGTCCTGTTTACTGTATAGGATCCGTCCTACGGCCAGTCGAGCTGCTCGACCAGCTCAGCAGACCCCAGCTCGATCAGCGCGCTTCGCTCCACCGGCTCGTACTCGCCGTCCCGAAGCGCAAACCAGTGCACCCGGCGCTCTTTGTGATCGACGATCAACACCTCGTCTACGTCGTGGGCGGCGTAGAAGGCGAACTTCTTCCACGACTCGTCCCCCGGCGAGACGACCTCGATCACGAGCGCGGCGGTGCTCTGATAGACGCCTCGGGGCAGCGCGCGGTGGAGGCCGCCGTCGGGCACCCGGAAGTTGCTTTTGCCCTGCCGCCCAAGCCCGAACTCGTTGATGAGCGGCACGAGACCGGCGCGGCGCGCCAGTGGACTCAGCAACTCGGCAAGTTGCTGAAGGATGTACTGGTGTTCACCCGTGGGTATTGGGTTCATGTGCAGCACACCATCCCACACCTCGTCCCAGTGGTCGAGGTCGTGCTGTTCGCGATATTCGCGCAGCTCCTGAAGCTCGACGGGCTCGGGATCGCGGACGAACGTTGCCATCCTCTGAAGCGTAGCGCGACGTCACGAGTGTGCTCGTGAGCTATCCCAGCTCACAAGTGTGCTCGTGAGCCGGGACGTGCGCGGCGTACGGTGCCGAGGCAGCCTCACTCCACGCTCGCCGCGCCGCTGACGTGCGACGGCGGGCCCTCGGGCCCTTCGTCGGCGTCAGCGTGGCCGGGCAGGGCGCCATCCTCGGGGAGCAGTTCGCTCGCGTCGGCGCTGCCGTTGCGCTTGCCCGCGAGGAAGCGGTCCACCATGCGCGCGCACTGACGGCCCTCGTTGATCGCCCACACGATCAGCGACTGCCCGCGGCGCGCGTCGCCCGCGGCGAAGACCCCCTCGACCGAGGTGGTGTAGGGCCTGACGGCCTTGACGTTGCCGCGTGGGTCCTTCTCCACGCCGAGCTGGTCGAGCAGCTCCTGTTCGGGGTGCAGGAAGCCCATCGCGAGCAGCACCAGCTGAGCGGGCAGCTCGCGCTCGGTGCCCTCCACCGCCGCGAACGGCGGCGCGGGTTCGGCTTGGGCGACGTGCAGGGCGGCCACGCCGCCGTCGGTGTCGCCGCTGAAGCGTGCGGTCGTCACCGCGTAGTCCTGCTCCCCCACCCCCTCCTCGCGCGCCTCCTCCATCGCGTAGCTGAGGCGGTACTTCAGCGGCCACTCCGGCCACGGGGTGCGATCGTCGGGCCGGTGCGCCGGAGGCTCGGGCAGCAACTCCAGCTGCACGATCGAAGCGGCGCCCTCGCGCAGCGCGTTGCCGACGCAGTCCGCGCCGGTGTCGCCGCCGCCGATCACCACCACGTGCTTGCCGGCGGCGGTGATCTCAGGGGTCTCTTCCCGCGCCACCCAGCGGTTGCGCTGGTAGAGGTAGTCCATCGCGAAATGGACCCCCTGCAGCTCGCGCCCCGGGACGAGCAGGTCGCGCGGCACGCGCGAGCCGGTGGCGAGCACCACCGCGTCGAAGCTCGCGCGCAGCTCCCGCACGGTGAGGTCACGCCCGACGTCCACGCCGCAGCGCAGCTCCACGCCCTCCTCGACCAGCTGCCGCACGCGGCGCTCCACCACGCGCTTCTCGATCTTGAAGTCGGGCACCCCGAAGCGCACCAAACCGCCCGCGGCCTCGTCGCGCTCGAACAGCGTCACGCGGTGCCCCGCGCGGCGCAGCTGCTGCGCGGCGGCCATCCCCGCGGGGCCGGAGCCGACGACGGCGACGGACTGCCCCGTTTCGAGGCGTGGCGACGGCGGCTCGGGCTTGATCCACCCCTCCGCGAAGGCGCGCTCGACGATCGCGTGCTCGATCTGTTTGATCGTCACCGCGTCCCCCTCGCGAATCTCCAGCACGCACGCCGCCTCGCACGGGGCGGGACAGAGGCGCCCGGTGAAGTCGGGGAAGTTGTTGGTCGCGTGCAGCTGCGCGATCGCCTCGCGCCAGCGGTCGCGGTAGACGAGGTCGTTCCAGTCGGGGATCAGGTTGCCCAGCGGACAGCCGTTGTGGCAGAAGGGCACCCCGCAGTCCATGCAGCGGGCGCCCTGCTCGCGCAGCTCCGGCTCGGGACGCACCACCATGAACTCGCGGTAGTCGCGCGCGCGCTCGTGCGCGTCGCGGTAGGGCACGCCGCGACGCTCGATCTGCAGGAAGCCGCCGAGCTTGCCCATCAGGAGCCGCCTCGCCTTTCCATCAGACTGCCGAGCTTGCCCATCAGGCCGCCTCGCCTTTCCATCGGACCGCCGAGCTGCCCATCAGGCCGCCTCGCCTTTCCATCGGACCGCCGAGCTTGCCCATCAGGCCGCCGCGACTCCCTCGGCCTGCTCCTCTTCCTCGGCGAGCTCCGCCAGCACCCGCTTGTAGTCGCGGGGCATCACCTTCACGAACGCCCCCCGCGCGAGCAGCTCCTCCCACTCGGCGAGCACGCGCCTTGCCACCGGGGAATCGGTGCGCTGCTCGTGCTCGGCGACCATCGCGCGCAGCTCCGCGGCGTCGGCGGGGGCGAGCGCTTCGAAGTCGACCATCCCCATGTTGCAGCGCTTCGCGAAGGCGCCCTCCTCGTCGAGCACGTACGCGATGCCGCCGCTCATGCCGGCCGCGAAGTTGCGCCCCGTCGGGCCCAGCACCACCACGCGACCGCCGGTCATGTACTCGCAGCCGTGGTCGCCGACGCCCTCCACCACCGTCCACGCGCCGGAGTTGCGCACCGCGAAGCGCTCCCCGGCGAGGCCGCGGAAGAAGGCCCGGCCGGCGGTCGCCCCGTAGAGCACGGTGTTGCCCACGATCACGTTGCGCTCGGCGACGAAATCCCCGTTCATGCCCTCGCGCGGGCGCACCGCGATCACCCCGCCGGAGAGGCCCTTGCCGGCGTAGTCGTTGGCGTCCCCGTGCAGCGTGAACCTCACCCCGGGCGCCAGCCAGCCGCCGAAGCTCTGGCCCGCGGAGCCCTCGAAGTCGACCACGATCGAGTCCGCCGGGAGCCCCTCGGCGCCATGCGCGCGCGCGATGTGGCTGGAGAGGATCCCTCCCACGCAGCGGTTGACGTTGCGGATCGGCAGCTCCACCGACACTCGCTCGCCGCGTTCGATCGCCGCCCCGGCGCGCTCCACCAGCTGCCAGTCGAGCGCGTCCTCGAGCACCGGCGGGGGCGGCTGCACGCGCCGGCGGGGTTCGCCGTCGAGCAGCTCGACGTGGGTCAGGATGTGGGTGAGATCCACGCCGCTCGCCTTCCAGTGGTCGATCGCGGGGCCGGCTTCGAGCAGGTCCACACGGCCGATCGCCTCGTCGAGCGAGCGCAGCCCCAGCGAGGCGAGCAGCTCGCGCACTTCCTCGGCGACGTAGAAGAAGAAGTTGACGACCTGCTCGGGCGTCCCCTGGAAGCGCTTGCGCAGCTCGGGATCCTGGGTGGCGATCCCCACCGGGCAGGTGTTGAGGTGGCAGGCGCGCATCATGATGCAGCCGGTCGCGATCAGCGGGGCGGTGGAGAAGCCCATCTCGTCGGCGCCCAGCAGCGCGGCGATCAGCACGTCGCGGCCGGTCTTCAGCTGGCCGTCGGTCTGCACCACGATCCGCGAGCGCAGCTCGTTGAGCAGCAGCGTCTGCTGGGTCTCGGCGAGGCCGATCTCCCACGGCACGCCCGCCGCCTGGATCGAGGAGAGCGGGGAGGCGCCGGTACCGCCGTCGTGGCCGGCGATCAGCACGCGGTCGGCGTTGGCCTTGGAGACGCCCGCCGCCACCGTGCCGACCCCGACCTCGGACGACCAGCTTCACCGACACCTGCGCCTGCGGGTTGGAGCAGCGCAGGTCGTAGATCAGCTGCTTGAGATCCTCGATCGAGTAGATGTCGTGGTGGGGCGGCGGTGAGATCAGGCCGACGCCGGGGGTGGTGTGGCGAATCGAGCCGATGTACTTGTCGACCTTGTGGCCCGGCAGCTGGCCGCCCTCGCCGGGCTTGGCGCCCTGCGCCATCTTGATCTGCAGCTCGTCGGCGTTGACGAGGTAGTGGATCGTCACGCCGAAGCGCCCCGAGGCGACCTGCTTGATCGCCGAGCGCCGCCGGTCGCCGTTGGGGTCGGGCGGGAAGCGCGCGGGGTCCTCGCCGCCCTCGCCGGTGTTGGAGCGCCCGCCGAGGCGGTTCATCGCGATCGCCAGCGTCTCGTGCGCCTCGCGCGAGATCGAGCCGAGGCTCATCGCGCCGGTGCAGAAGCGCCTGACGATCTCCTTCGCGGGCTCGACCTCCTCCAGCGCGATCGGCTGCGCGGCCAGCCCCGACGAACTCCAGCAGCCCCCGCAGCGTCGCCCGCCGCGCGGCGTCCTCGTTGACCGCGCGCGCGTACTCGCGGTACCTGGCGTAGGCGGGGCTCTCGCGCACCGACTCGTGCGCCTGCTGCGTCCCCGGCGAGCGCCGCGCCCACCTGCGCGTCGTCGGTGGCGCGCACGGCGTGCTGCACGAGCGCGATCGTCTCGGGGTTCCAGATGTGGCGCTCGCCGTCGCGCCGCCACGCATACACGCCGCCCACCGGGAGGATGTCGTCGTGCGGCGCCGGATCAGGCGCGGGCGTGGCGCTCCAGCGCCTCTCGGCGCGAGCTCCGGCAGGCCGACGCCGCCGATCCGCGAGGCGGTGCCGGTGAAGTGGCGGTCGATCAGCTCGCGGGAGAGGCCCACCGCCTCGAAGATCTGCGCGCTGCGGTAGGACTGGATCGTGGAGATGCCCATCTTGGAGATCGTCTTCAGCAGCCCTTTGCCGATCGCCTTGACGACGTTCTGCGAGGCCTCCTCGGAGGTGAGCGTGGTCGCGGCCGATCCGTTCGCCGGGCGCTCGATCATGCCCCGGTAGGCGAGCTCGTCGAGCGTCTCCAGCATCAGGTAGGGGTTGACCGCGCTCACCCCGTACCCGATCAGCGTGGCGAAGTGGTGCACCTCGCGGGGCTCGCCCGACTCCAGCACGATCCCGGCGCGCAGGCGGGTGCCTTCGCGCACGAGGTGGTGGTGCACGGTGGAGACCGCCAGCAGCGAGGGAATCGGCGCGCGCAGCGGCCCGAGCGAGCGGTCGGAGAGGATCAGGATGTTGACGCCCTCGGCGATCGCCTCCTGCGCCCGTGCGCAGAGGCGCTCCAGCGCCCGCTCCATGCCCGCGGCGCCCTCGGCGATCGGCCAGGTGATGTCGAACGTGCGCGCGGAGAACTCGTCGTGGGCGACGTGGCGCAGCGTCTCGAGCTCGCGGTTGAGCAGGATCGGTTGGCGCAAGATCAGCTTGTGGGCGTGCTCGGGCGTCTCGTCGAACAGGTTGCGCTCGGTGCCGAGGGTGGTCGCGAGGCTCATCACGATCTCCTCGCGGATCGGGTCGATCGGCGGGTTGGTGACCTGCGCGAAGAGCTGCTTGAAGTAGGAGAACAGCGGCGGCGCCTGGTCGGAGAGCACCGCGAGGGAGATGTCGTTGCCCATCGATCCGACCGGCTCCGAGCGCGTCGCGCGCCATCGGCGTGAGCAGCACGCGCAGGTCCTCCTGGGTGTAGCCGAACGCGCGCTGGCGGGCGTGCAGCGGCTGGTCGGAGATCGTCACCGCCTCCGATGGGGGAAGGTCGTCGAAGTGCACGGAGTTGCGCACATACCACTCGCCGTAGGGCCGGCGCGTGGAGATCGCGCGCTTGACCTCGCCGTCCTCGACGATGCAGCCCCGCTCGAGGTCGACGAGGAACAGCTTGCCGGGCTGCAGGCGCCCGAGGCGCTTGACGCGCTCGGGCGGGATGTCGAGCAGGCCGATCTCCGAGCCGAGCACGACGAGGCCGTCGACGGTCTCCACCCAGCGCCCCGGCCGCAGGCCGTTGCGGTCGAGCGTGGCGCCGATCACGCGCCCGTCGGTGAACGCCACCGACGCGGGGCCGTCCCACGGCTCCATCAGGCAGGCGTGGAAGGCGTAGAAGCCCTTCAGCTCCTGCGGCAGGTCCTCGCGTTCGCGGTAGGCCTCGGGGATCATCATCATCACCGCGTGCGGCAGCGAGCGCCCGGCGAGCATCAGCAGCTCGAGCACGCGGTCGAAGGTCGCGGAGTCCGAGTCCCCGGCCTTGGCGACGGGCAGGATCTTCGGCAGGTCCTCCCCGAACAGCTCGCTCTGCAGCTCCGACTCGCGGGCGCGCATCCAGCTGACGTTGCCCATCACCGTGTTGATCTCGCCGTTGTGGCAGATCACGCGATAGGGGTGCGCGAGCTCCCAGCTGGGGAAGGTGTTGGTGGAGAAGCGCGAGTGCACCAGCGCCATCGCGCTCTTGCGCGCCGGTCGCGCAGGTCGGGGTAGAAGCCGGCGAGCTGGTTGGACGACCAGCATGCCCTTGTAGTTGATCGTGCGCGAGGAGCTCGAGGTCACGTACAGGCCGTCCTCGATCGGAGAGCTCGCAGACGCGGCGGATCACGTAGAGCTTGCGCTCGAAGGCATCCTGGTCGAACGCCGGCTCGCCACCCGCTCCCCCACTAGCTGCCGCGTCGCCGATCGGCGGCTTGGCCGGCGACTCGCCGGCCCCCACGAACAGCTGCCAGATCGCCGGGCGGCAGACGCCGGCGGTGCGCCCGATGTGGGCGGTGTCCACCGGCACCTCGCGCCAGCCGAGCACCCGCTGGCCCTCAGCGCGGGTGGTGCGCTCGAGCAGCTCCCGCAGGCGCGCGCGCTCGCTCCTCCTCGAGCGGCATGAAGCACATCAGCACCCCGTAGCGGCCGGGCGAGGGCAGGTCGAAGTCGACGACGGCCCGCAGCAGCTCGTCGGGCATCTGCATGAGGATGCCCGCGCCATCGCCGGTCGTGGGGTCGGCTCCGGAGGCGCCGCGGTGCTCGAGGTTCTCCAGCGCCTCGATCGCCTGCGCGATCACCTCGTGGGAGGGCACGTTGTCCAGGCGCGCGACCATGCCCACGCCGCACGCGTCGTGCTCGAAGCGAGGGTCGTAGAGGCCAACGGCCTTGGGCGGCTGCTTGGTGTGCGAAGTCATGGCAGTGCTCCTGGGAGGGCCGTGCCTCCCGCACAGACGGGTCTGCCCGTGCAGGCGGTGAGGGCACCTGAGGCGGAGGCTGAAGCGTAGCAGTGGATCGCACGTGGGTTGAGGGCGAGCCGGCCTGAAACCGGTCGTGCGTCCAGCCCCCGAGCGTCCGCCCGACGGCTGCCGTATCCTCCCAAGGCAACAGCGTCCATCGGTGACTTCGAGCGCGGCATGGGGCCGTAGCGGAGAGGTGGTCGATGTGTGAAAACTGCGCTCGGCAGGGCACCATCACCCAAGACAAGGATCCGCGCACGCACCACATTGGGAGACGCACACACACGATGACCCCGGATATGCAGATCGCCCTCCCAGCGCGTGCGGAGAACATCGCGATCGTGCGCCACGCCTTCGGGGCGCTGGAGGACGCCTACGCGCTCGACGCCCAAACCCTTTCGGACATCCGGCTGGCCGTCACGGAGGCGTGCACGAACGTCGTCGTCCACGCCTACCCGGACGGCAGCGAGGGACCGATGGAGGTGTTCGCCACGCTGCTCGGCGACGAGCTGACGGTGGTGGTCAGAGACGAAGGCACGGGCATCGGCCCGCGGCCGGACAGCCCCGGCCTGGGGCTCGGCCTGCCGCTGATCGCCTCGCTCACCGAGAGCGTGCAGCTGGGTCGCGACGATGAGGAGCGCACCGAGGTGCGCATGACGTTCTCGCTCAGCAGCTCCCCCCACCACTACGACGACTCGGCGCTCTGAGGCAGCTGTTCGGCGCGCCTGCCCTCGTGAGCAGCCCGGGTGCGCGACGGTGAGTCGACGGAGCTTGCGTACGAGAGTTCGGCGTCGCTGCGTCTGGCCAAGGGCCCGCTGGTGGGGCCGGTGCTGTGCAGGGTGGTGTCGATCGTGCTCGCGCGGGCGAACTGCCCGATGGATCGCCTCGACGACGTGATGCTGATCTGCGACGCGCTCAGCGCCCACGCCCCCGACCACGCCGCCGACGGCCATCTCGCGTTCGCGGTGAGCGCTCGCGGAGGGCAGTTCGAGCTGCGCGTCGGGGAGCTGGGCGAGCAGGCCGCGACAGGCTGGTGGGCGATGCGGTGCTGCCCGGAGTGGGCAGCGTGTTGGAGCGTATGACCGACGAGCTGCGGATCGAGTCCGCCGCGGATGGCGCCGGCGAGGAGCTCGTTCTGGGGCTGTTCTTTTAGCTGCTGCCCGCAGGCTACTTCGTGCTGCGCTGAGGTTGCTTCGTGCTGCGCGGAGGCTGTTTCGCCTTGCTGTTTCGCCGGGGCCTTGGCGCGTTTGCCGGGAGGTGCCCCGTCCACCGCGAGGACCTCCTCTTCCCGCGCGCGGCGGGCACGCACCTGTTCGATGCTGGCCTCCAGCGCGCTCATCAGATCGGGCGCCTCCAGGGGTTGATCGCGCGGAGGCGGTTCGAGCACCACCTGCTCGCCGCTGGCCTTGCGATCGATCAGGTCGAGCAGCGCCTCGCGGTAGGTGTCGCGGTAGTTGGCCGCCGTCGAACGGCCGGGCGATGGAGTCCACGAGCCGGTGGGCAATCTCGAGCTCGTTGTCGCTGAGCTCGACCTTGTCTTCGTGCGAGCTCGTGCAGTTCGGACGTGCGGCACCACTTCGTCGCCGAAGTTCATCGTGGTCATCACCAGGGCGTCCTCGCGCGGATGGATCGCGACGAGCTGCTGACGCGAGCGCAGCACGACGCGCCCGATCGCGACCTTGTCGGTGTCGCGCATCGCCTGCAGCAGCAGCCGGTAGGAGCGGGCGCCGCCGCGATTGGGCACGAGGTAGTAGGGACGATCGAAGAGGATCGGGTCGATCTCCTCCATCTGCACGAAATCCTCGATCTCGATCGTGCGCGTGAACGCCGGTTCGAGCGCGGCGAACTCCTCGGCCTCGATGACCACGTGGCGCCCCGGGGCGATCTCGTAGCCTTTGACGACCTCGCTGAAGGGGACCTCCTCCTCCTCGGCGGCGCAGAAGCGCTTCTGGACGATGCGCGCGTGATCGGTGGCGTGCAGCTGGTGGAAGCGCACGCTGCGCTCGCTCACGGCGGTGTAGAGCTTGACCGGGCACGCTCACCAGGCCGAAGGTCAGCGTCCCTTTCCACATCGAACGGGCCATCCTCACAGTGTGCCCGCTATGCGATCGATGTCAAGCGGTGTACGCGATCCTGCGGACCCGCTCCGCCGATCTCTCGTCCACCCGCGGGGGCAGCTGCCCGCGCGCCGCCAGCTCGAGGGCAGTGCCGCTGCCTACTCGCCACCCGCCCCGGCGCGCATACGCACGAGCGCCTGGCGAATCAGGCGGGAGACCTGCATCTGCGAAACGCCGATGCGCTCGCCGATCTCGGCCTGCGTGAGATCCTCGGCGAAGCGCAGCTGCAGCACGAGGCGCTCGCGCGGGGTGATGCGCGCCAGCAGCGGCTCCAGGATGGCGTGCTCCTCCGCGCGCCGGAAGCCGCCCTCCTCCACGCCGAGCGTGTCGGCGATGCTTTCCCCCGCCTCCTCCCCGCCGACCGCGGCGCGCGGCGCGTCGAGCGAGCCGGCGCGGTAGGCCGCGGCGGCCTCCAGCGCGTCGAGCACCTGCTCCTCGGAGGCTTCCACCGCACGGGCGATCTCGCTCACCGAGGGCGAGCGGCGCTCGCCCACCGAGAGGCGCGTGACCGTGCGATCGACGCGCAGCGCGAGCTCCTGCAGGTCGCGGGGGACGCGCACCGACCAGGTGCGGTCGCGGAAGTGGCGCTTGAGCTCGCCGAGGATGGTGGGGACGGCGTAGCTGGAGAAGACGACCTCGCGCTCCACGTCGAAGCGATCGATCGCCTTGATCAGTCCCAGCGACGCCACCTGCACGAGGTCCTCCAGCGGCTCCTCGGCGTGCTGGTAGCGGCGGGCGAGACGGCGGACGAGCGGGAGATAGCGTTCGATCAGCAGCTCGCGGGCGTGCCCATCGCCGTGTTGGCGCGCACGTGCGAACAGCTCGGCGTCGGAGGCATCCGCGCGCGTACCCTCGGCGGTTGCGGGTCGGCCGGCCGCCAATCCCTGACCGCTCACGGAGGGTGTCGGCCTCATCCCACGAGCATAGCCACGCCCGGGGACCACCCACCCCGCAAAGCGATCCTATGGATCCACCCCGAGAGCACTTGCCGCCGCGAGTCCGGAGTCCATTGCCGCAATGGATCCGGGGTCCCGCAGCACGCTCCCGACGGTGATGGGGCTGTTCAGCCAGCAGCGAGCACTCACGCCTTCGCCGCCGGTGACGGGGAGTTCGGCCACGGGACGCTCGAGCGTGCCGGCAAGCGCAGGCAGCTCGGGCACCAGCGCGGGGGCCAGCCAATTGATCGGCGCACCGCCAGACCAGCGCTTGAAATCGCACGATCCGCTCAGCAGCAGGCGCTCGCGGGCACGGGTCATCGCGACGTAGAAGATCCGCTCCTCCTCGGCCGACTCGGCGCGGCGGCGCTCCTCGCACAGCTCCTCGTAGCGCAGACAGGCCGCCGACGCAGAGCCATCGAGGCGCGCCAGGCGCAGGCCGACCCGCTCGCCGTCCACCAGCAGGTCGGGGGGCGTGCCGTTGGCGACGCGGCCGAGGTCGGCGAGGCACACCACCGGGAACTCGAGGCCCTTGGCGGCATGGATCGTCATCAGGCGCACCGCGTCGGGCTCCGAGCCGGTGGGAGCGTGCGGCTCAGAGCTCTCGGCGTACGCACGGCGCTGCGCGACGTGGTCGAGAAAGCCCCGCAGGTCGCGTCCCTCCGCGGCCTCGAAGCGGCGTGCGAGGCGCAGCAGCTTGTGGATGTTCGCCAACCGCCGCTCGCCCCAAGGGAGCGAGAGCACATGCCGCTCGTAACCGCTGTCGGCGATCGCGCGCAGCAACAGCTCGGCGGCGCTGAGCGTCGGCGCCGCGCTGCGCTCGGCCGGGAAGCGCTCGGCGAAGCGCGTCAGGCGCTCGCGGTCGGGAGCGGAGAGGTGCGTGTAGAGCACGCCCTCGGCGACCGCCTCGTCCATGTCGAGACCTTCCGCGCCTGTAGCTTGGCCCGCCCGCGTGATCGTCGCCCACGCGCCGGCGCCTTCCGCCCGGGCCTGCAGCGCCACCAGCGCGAGACCGTCGCTGGAGATGCCCACCAGCGGAGAGGCGAGCGCGGAGTAGAGCGCGAGCTCGTCCAGGGGATTGGCGAGCGCGCGCAGCCACGCCAGCAGGTCGCCGACCTGCTGATGGCCCCAGAAGCTGCCGACCGCCGCGAGCGTACGCAGACCGCGCTCCTCCAGCGCCCGCTCGTACACCGGCAGATCGGTCGCGGCGCGCAGCAGCACCGCCACGTCCCCTGCTGCCGCCTGCCCGCTTGCGATGAGCTCGGAGACGCGCTGGGCCAACATGCGCGCTTCGGCCTGACGCCAAAGGGTCGCCGGCGGCAGCGCCCCGGCGATGCCCTGGGCGTGGGGCGACTCCGCCCAGCCGCTCTTGTCGGTGAGCAGCAGCTCGACCGAAGCCGGGAGACACTCGCCCCGGGCGAGCATCCCCGTTTCGGCCAACGGCGCATCTCCACGGTCTTCGTCGCGTGCCGCGACCAACGGCGTGTAGGCATCCCCGAAGCGCTCGGCGAAGACGCCGTTGATCGCTGCGATCAGCGAGGGGCGGCTGCGGAAATTGTGGGCCAACGCGATCGCGGCTCCCTCCGATCGCAACCGGCGACGGCGCTCGCGGAAGATCTCGACCTCGGCGTGGCGGAAGCCGTAGATCGATTGCAGCTCGTCGCCTACCGTGAAGAGGTTGTCGCGCTCCAGCAGCTCCAGCAGCGTGAGCTGGCGGCGGTTGGTGTCCTGGAACTCGTCCACCATCAGGAGCTCGATGCGCTCCGACCACGTGCGGCGCACCCCCTCGTGGCGCTCCAGCAGATCGCGCGCGCGCAGCTCGAGGTCGTCGAAGTCGAGCGCGGCGCGGGCGCGCTTGAGCGCGTCGTAGCCGTCGCCGAACGCCGCCAGGATCTCGCCCAGCAGCACGCATGCGCGGATCGCCTCGAGCTCGAGCGGGTCCGTAACCACTGGCTCCCGGTAGGGCAGCGACTCGACCTCGAACAGCGAGGGCTGTATCTGAGATGGGGCTGGCTCCGGGAGCCCGGACCCCAGCGAATCGGGCAGCGTCGGCCGGCTCACCCCGCGGCTGCGCTGCTCGGCGTACACACCCAGCACCATCCGCTGCACGCGGTCGGCGCCGTAGGCGGCGAGCAGCTCGACGGCATCCTCGCGCCGCTGGCCAGCCAGGAGCACGGCGAGCGCCCGGCGAAAGGCGAGCTGGCGCAGCCGCCCCGCGCCGGCCTCCTCGAGGATCGCGAACTCGGGGTCGAGTCCCGCGGTGAGGGCATGGACGCGCAGCAGCCTCGCGCAGAAGCCGTGGAAGGTGCCGATCGGGGCGCCCTCGGTGTCGCGCGCGGCCTCGCGCTCACCCAGCTCCAGCAGGCGTGCGCGCACCCGCTCGCGCAGCTCCGCGGCGGCGCGCTCGGTGAAGGTGATCGCCAGGATCCGCCCCGGGGCGATGCCGTCCTCGCGGACGGCCCGCACGAAGCGCTCGACCAGCACCGAGGTCTTGCCGCTGCCGGCGCCCGCGGCGAGCAGCAGCGGACCGCGGCGGCGCGCCGCCGCCTGCTCCTGCTCGGCGGTGAGAACCCGGGCGGCCGAGCCCTCGACGCTCACTGGTCGCACCGGCAGATCGACGGGTACATACAGCCGCTGCCGCCGAACCCGCAGGTGGTGGGCCGCGACTCCAACTGCCCCGCGCGCGCCTGGGCGGCCGCGGTACGCGCCGCGGCGACGATTTCGTCGACCAGCTCACGAACCTCCGTCGCCGACCGGGCGTCGCCCCGCACGCATTCGAGCGACACGCCCTCCCCCTCGGCGAGCGCTCCCCGCGCGCGCAGGTCGCGGCCGGAGAGCGGCTGGTAGAAGCCCCCCACCACGCGCGCGCCCGACAGCTGCTCCACCGCGCGCATGTAGAGGGCGATCTGGAAGTTGCGCTCGCCGAGCCATCTGTCGGGAGGAGCGGGGGAGCCGCTCTTGTAGTCGTACACGACGGCCTCGCCACCGGGCGCGAGGTCCACGCGGTCGATGAAGCCGCGCGCCAGCACTCCCTCGCCGAGGTCCAGCGCGGGCAGCCCCTCAGCCTCCTCCGGAAAGCCGAACGGCAGCTCGAGATAGGTCGGCTCCAGCTGGCTCGCGGAGCCTTCCTGCGCCAGATCGAGCTGTTCACCGCCCTCCGCGCGCTCACCACACTCCGCGGCGTGCTCCAGATAGCGCTCCAGGTCGGACTGCAGCCGACGGCGCACCCCGGGCACGCGCTCGGGCACCGTGGAGAGCGGATGCTCGCCCTCGTGCTCCCGCAGCGCGGCGCGCAGCAACTCGCGCGCGTGGGGCAGCCGCTCCGCGGTGAGGCGAGCCGAGCCGGTGTCCTCTCGCAGGCGCTCGAGCGTCTGACGCAGCGCCGCGTGCGCGAGACCCCCGCGCGCCAGCGGCTCGGCCTCGGGCTGCAGGTCGCGCGCGCCCAACATGCGCTCCACGAACCACCGCACCGGGCAGCCCACCCACGATTGCAGGCCAGATGCCGACCACAGTCGCTGCTCGCCCAGGTCCGCCAGCACCCGCGGGTCGCGCAGGGGCCTTATGCCCTGTGCGACCCCGGGCTCGGTGGGGGCGATCGCCGACACCTCACCCAGCGCCCGCCGAGCGCGCGTCTCCCCGCTTCGGTCTCCCGCGAAGAGGTCGCAGATGTCCTCCACGAACAGCGAGCGGGCCGCCGGCAGGCCATCGTCGTCGGCGGTGTGCCAGCTCAGCGCCAACAGCTCGCGCGGGCGCGAGACGGCCGCGTACAGCAGGTAGCGCTCCGCCGCCAGCGCATCCCCCGGCCGCCCCAGCCGCAGTCCCGAGGCTTCCGCCAATCCGCGGCGCTCCTCCTCAGAGAGGTAGGGCTCGGGCCGCACGGGCGCGGGGAAGACGCCCTCCTGCAGGCCGCACAGGAACAGCGCACGCACGCGGCGCGCGCGCAGGGCCAGCGGGTCGAGCACCGCCACCGCCTCGGGTATCCCGGATGGCTCCTCTCCCACGACCAGCTCCAGCCCGCGCAGAAGCGCGATCAGCTCATGCGCGTCCGGCGCCAGTCCCGGCGCGGAGCGGGCCAGCTCGCGCAGTTCCTCCAGGGCTTCTCCTCCTACCGCCAGTGCACGCGCCTCGGGGGTGGCTCGCGAAGCGAAGCCCAGCCGCCCGAGCTCCACGACCGTGCGCTCGATCAGCGCCGCGGGCGAGCGCTCCGCCGCCGCTTGCAGCCGATCGAGCGTCTCCAGCGGCCAATGGTCGGCCTCCCACAGCGCGCGCGCCCGCGCCGCGTCGCTCACACCGGCGCGCCGCGCCCGCCACTCAAGCTCGTCCACGAGCTCCGGGCTGTGCACCACCCCCGGAGCGCGCAGCCACGCCAGCAGATCGCCGAGGCCGCCGTCGTCGGCCTGATCGGGGAAGGTCGCTCGCAGCAGGCCCAGCAGCGCGCGGCCGGTGGCGGTGCGCGGAAAGGTGAGCCGCCGCCGCAGCGCGAAGGGGATGCGGTGGGCGCGGAAGACCTCCCCGAGCAGCTCCGCGATCGTCTCCGGGGAGCGGTGCGCGACGGCGATCTCGGCGGGTGGAACCCCGCGCTCCAGGAGCCCGCGGATCTCCTCCGCCACCAGCTCCAGCTCGGCGCGCTCCCCGCCGCCCTCCAGCAGCCGCAGCGCCGCTCCAGCAGGCACAGGCGCGGGAGGGTCGGGCTCGAAGATGTGGCGCTCCAGGTGGTGCAGCGCCACCGCGGCGCCGGGCGCGTAGTGCTCGGCGCGGGGCGGCAGGGGGAGATGCTCGGCGGCGAGCGGCAGCAGGCGCTGGAAGGTGTCGCCCCGGCTGGCGAACGCCGCGCGGCCGGGCTCGTAGGTGAGCGAGACCGTCATCGGCGCCCCAACCACGGCACCGAGCGTCTCGATCGCGTCCAGCTGCAGCCGCGTGAAGTCGTCGAAGCCGTACAGCAGCACGGGCGTGGCGCCCCACAGCGCGGGGGCGCGGCGCAGCGCGTCGAGCGCGCGGGCGGCCTGCCGCTCGGGGCTGACGCGGGCGGGCCGAAGCCTCTCAAGACCTCGGCGGTACTCCTCGAACAGCTCCCCCAACTCGCGTGCGTGCGGTGCGTGTCCGGGGTCCGCCGCGGCCCACGAGTCGAGCGCCCCGCGCAGGCGCGCGGGCGTCACCCGCTCCACCTCCAGCTCCCCCACCAGTGCGGCCAGGGAGCGCACCACCCCTGCGGTGGGGGGCTCCTCGCTCGCACGCCGAAGCACCGCGGCGAGCGCCCGCTCGCGCGCCAGCCGGCCGAGGGGGCGCTCGGCGGAGCGGGCGCGGCGGAGCACCTCGGCGAGCAGACCCTGGAAGCGCTCCACGCGGGCCCCCCACTCCACACCGGTCCCCGCGGCGACCCCCTCTGAGGTGGGCGCGCGCCCATCCAGCTCTAGCCGGTAGCGCTCCACGTCGGCGTGGGTGGGCACCACCAGCAGCGGCCGCTCTGCGCGCGCACGATGAGCACGCAGGGCGTCCATCACCACTCCGGCCTTCCCCGCGTTGGCGGGTCCGGTGATCAGCGTGATCGGCATGGCCGCCTATGGTGGCGCACCGGCCCGACACCACAGACCCCACCAGCGGCCGCCAATTTTCCAACTCCACACCAGACCAAATAATTAGGGCCAAAAAGAATCACAACCCCACAGGCCCGCTACATCGCTGTATACACGCCCCGCCCAACCAACTCATTAAGTACAGACCCCAGACCAAATGGTCTGGGTCCAAAAAGTAAACACAACACCCAGCCCTCCGCATATACTATTGCAGTGCTTGGGAGTTTTTGAATATACTATTGCAGTGCCTAGGTTGGTCTGGCTAGCCCTGGTCTGGCTAGCCTGGGCTGGTCGCCAGCCCGGGCTGGGCTGGGCTAGCCTGGGCTGATCTGGTCTGGTTCTAACCTGGGCTGGGCTGGTTTGGGCTAGCCTGGGCTGGTGGCTCGCCTGGGCTGGTCTGGTCTAGCCTGGGCTGGTCGCTAGCCTGGACAGGTCTGGTTCTAGCCTGGGCTGACTAACACAGCAATCGAGGCGCCCAATCAGCTGTCAGCCACCGCGGCCACTGCCTCGGCCTCCGCCACGGCCGCCACCTGCTCGGGAGCCTCGGCGGCGGACTCGCCCGCGACCGTCTCGTGGTCGGGCGGCTTGGCCCCGGCCTTGGCCCAGGCCTCGTTGAACTCCACCCGCCATTTGCCGTCAGGGGTCTGTTGGAGCGCAAGATGAGAGCGGAAGGAGCGCCCGGAGCGCCCCTTGAAGCCGCTGACGGGACGGGCGGTGTAGCCGGTGCGGATCAGCTCGCGGGCAACCGCGAGCGGCAGGGTCTTGCCCGCTTTGGACTTCCAGATGACGAAGCCGCAGCCGGGGTCGTTGCGCGCCCAGCAGGAGTAGCCCTTGCGGTTTTCGACGATCGGGTGCCCGCAGATCGGGCAGGGCCCGAGGGTGGCTTTCGGGATGCGGACGTCTTTGAGCGCGTGGTCGAGCATTTTCACGGTCTCCCCGGCGAAGCCGGCGATGTCCCGCATGAAGTGCTCGCGCGAGTCCTCGCCGCGCTCGATCGCATCCAGACGATGCTCCCACTGCCCCGTCAGTTCGGGCGAGGTGAGCGGGTGGCGCCCAAGCAGGCGCACGACGTTGAGGCCCTTCTCGGTCGCCACCAGCGAGCGTCCGTCGCGCTCGATGTAGCCGACGGTGATCAGACGCTCGATGATCGCCGCGCGCGTGGCGGGGGTGCCGATCCCGGACTCCTTCATCGCCTCGCGCAGCTCGTCGTCGTCGACCAGCTTGCCGGCGGTCTCCATCGCCCCGAGCAGCGAGGCGTCGGAGTAGCGGCGGGGCGGCTTGGTTTCCTTCGAGAGGCTCTTGATCTCGCGCGTCTGCACCTGCTCGCTCTCGATCAGGCGGGGGAGCAGCTGGTCGGTGCCCTCGTCTTCCTCTCCCATACGCTGCTCGCCGCCGACGACGCCCTGGCCGTAGACGCCGCGCCAGCCGGGCACGATCAGCAGCTTGCCGCGGGTGCGGAAGACGAACTTGCCGGCACGCTCGCCGCCGGCGGCGGGGATCGTCGTCTCCACGCGGGTGTTCTCGAACACCGCCTCGGGGTGAAAGACGGCCAGGAAGCGGCGCACGGCGAGGTCGTAGACGCGGCGGTCGTCGTCGGACATGCGATCGACTTTGTGCTCGGTGCGGGTGGGAATGATCGCGTGGTGGTCGGTCACCTTGGCGTCGTTGACCACGCGCCCCAGCGGCAGCACGTCGAGCGAGGCCACGTAGGCAGCCCCGGCCGCGTAATCCTTGTTGGCGCCCACCAGTTCGGCGGTGGGCTTGATCTCAGGGATCATGTCTTTGGTCAGGTAGCGCGAGTTGGTGCGCGGATAGGTGAGCGCCTTGTGCTCCTCGTACAGCCGCTGCGCGGCTCCGAGCGTGCGCCGCGCGGAGAAGCCGAAGCGGGTGTTGGCGTCGCGCTGCAGCGAGGTGAGGTCGTAGAGCATCGGCGCGCGCTCGCGCTGTTCTTTGACGTCGATCTTGGTGATCGTCGCCGTTTTGCCCTCGCACGCCTCGACGATCGCGACCGCTTCCTCCTCGGTCGCCAGGCGCGGTTTGGCGCCCGCGTGGAAGCGCCCGGTATAGACGCGCTCGCCGGGGAGGCCGACCTCGCCGTCCTCCCCCGGCCCGTCCTCGGCCGACCCACCACCCGCCGCCGAACCGCCACCCACCGACCCCTCCGCGGGCGACCCACCAGCACCCGATCCACCGTCCACCGACGAATCGCCGCCAACTGACCCATCCCCCTCCCCCTCCCCCTCCAGTGGAGGGGCGGCGAAGACCGCGTCGACCAGCCAGTAGGGCTCGGGCACGAAGGCTTTGATCTCCTCCTCGCGCCGGGTGACGATCGCCAGCGTCGGGGTCTGCACGCGCCCCAGCGAGACGGCCCCGTCGAAAGAGGTGCGCAGGCGGATCGTCGCGGCGCGCGTGGCGTTCATGCCCACGATCCAGTCGGACTCCGAGCGCGAGCGGGCGGCCTGCTCGAGCAGCGCAACCTCCGAGGCGGGGCGCAGCGAGGCGAATGCCGCTTTCATCGCCGAGTTGGTCATCGAGTTCAGCCACAGCCGCCGCACCGGCAGCACGGAGCCGGCCTTCTCGTAGATGTAGGCGAAGATCAGCTCGCCCTCGCGGCCGGCGTCGCAGGCGTTGATGACCTCGCCGACGTCCTCGCGCGAGAGCTGGCGGGTGACGACCGACATCTGCTTGCGCGAGCGCTCGTCGCGCACGACCAGCTTGAACCGCTCGGGCACGATCGGCAGATCCTCGATGCGCCAGCGCTTGAATTTGGGGTCGTACTCGTCGGGTTCGGCGAGCTGCACAAGGTGGCCGACCGCCCACGTGACGATGTACTCCTCGGCCTCCAGCCACCCCTCCTCCTTCTTGAAGGTGCCGGGCAGCACACGCGCGAGGTCGCGCCCGACGGACGGCTTCTCGGCGATCACGAGGGTCTTCGGCATCGGGGCTCAGAGTAGCGGGTGGGAATCCAGGGGTATAGATCGGGGATCGTCCGCGCGCCGCGGAGCAGACGCCAAGCGCCCGGGCGCGGGGCTTCCATGCCCCGCGAACAACGCGTGGTGGGGCAGCCTCAGGCGGGGACGCGGTCGGACCTCAATCAGGGTCGCACGGCCCCGTGCCCACGGGAACCCCGGCGTGTTCGAGCTCACGCGCGACGGTCGTGTTGGCGACGCCGTACCCGCCGGGCGGCCCCTCGCCGGTGGTGCCCGCGAAGACCGTGGTGAGCACCGTCCCCGCGTCGTCCACCACCGGCCCCCCGGAGTTGCCGGGGCGCACGAGGCCGCGCAGCGGCGTGAGCAGGCGCGAGACCGACCCCTGGCCGTAGGCGTTCTGCGTGAGCACCTGCTCGGTGGACCCGATGCGCCCCGGCTGCGCGTCGAAGGGCCCGTTTTCGGGATAGCCGAGGATCGCGCCGGCGGTGCCGGCGGCGGGGTTGGGGGCGAGGCTCAGCGGGTGGAGGGCGAGGCCGGGCACGCGCAGCACCGCGAGGTCGTAGGTCGGGTCGAAGGCGATCGCCTGCGCCGGCAGCCCGGGCGCGCGGCCTTCGACCTCGACGGTGGTGTCGCTCTCGCCGGCGACGACGTGCGCGTTGGTGAGCACCTCTTCGGGCCGCGCGACCCACCCCGACCCCTCGATCGCCAACCCGCAGGCGGTGCCGAGCACGCGCACGACGCTGCGCGAGGCGGCGAGCACCGCGGGGTCGTGCGCCACCCGCGGCGGCGGCGCGGTGAGCTCCGGCAGCGGGCCGGGGAGCGAGGGCATCGGGTCGAGGCGGGCGAGCGCGTTGAGGATCGGACCGGAGGGGGGCAGCAGCGCGTTGAGCTCGCCCAGGATCTCCGAGCGCTGGATGTCGGCGCGCAACTGCGTGGCGCTGGGGATTTGCGCGGTGACGGCGGCGACGATCCACACCACGCCGAGACCGACGGCGGCGCTGAGCAGCGCGCCGAGCGCGCGGTCGAGCAGGCCGACGCCAGGCACCAGCAGGGTGGTGCGGCGCAGCCGCCAGCCAACCCCCTCCAGGCCGGTGGCGAGGATCGCCCCGGCGAGCAGCGCGCCGACGAGCCCGAAGGCGGGGGCGTAGGGCGAGGCGGAGCCCTGCGGCAGCAGCAGCGGGCCGAGGCGGGTGCCGATGAACGCGCCGAGCGCGAACCCCCCGAAGGAGAGCACGCCTACGATGAACCCCTGGCGCAGGCCGAACAGGCCGAGGGTCAGCACGAACAGCAGGATCAGCCAGTCGAGCGTGGTCACGACTCATGTTCTACCGTTCCCGGGTGTGACTGACGGTATGAGAGATGCGAGTTGGTGAGCAGCGCATCGTCCGTCGGGCACGGTAGAGGTGGGCGCCCACCCGCCCGCCCACCCTCACGGCGGGCACGTCACCGCCGCACGCAGGCGGGGCGAGCTCTGATCATGCTGGCGTCGGGTGCGTTCGTGGTGGGGGCGATCGTGGGAGCCGCGCACTCCTCCTCGCCCGCACCGGGCGCGGCAGCCCGGTTTGCGGCGGCGTGGGCGAGGGGCGACTACGCGAGCATGTACAGCGAGCTCGCCCCCGCCTCGCAGCGGGCGGTGTCGCCGAGCGAATTCGCGCAGGCATACCGGGAAGCGCTGATGACCGCCACGGCCGACGGCGAGCGGGTGGTGGGCGCCCCGCGGAGCGCCGCGGGTGGCGTGGAGGTCGTGTCGACGAGTGTGCGCACGCGCCTGTTCGGAACCCTCGCGGAGCGTTTCAGGCTGCCGGTCGTGGCGGGGCCGCGCGAAGGGGAAGCGCGCGTGCGGTGGTCGCGCTCGCTCGCGTTCCCCGGCCTGCGCGAAGGGGAGCTGCTGAGCAGGCACACAGAGCTTCCCCCGCGCGCAACGCTGCTGGCGCGCAACGGCTCGGTGCTCGCACAGGGACCCGCCACGGCCGCGGGGACGCGCAGCTCGCCGCTGGGGGCGAGCGCGAGCGCGATCGTGGGCGAAGTGGGGCCGATCCCCACCAGCCGCCTGCAGGCGCTGGAGTCCGCGGGGGTGCCGGCGAACGCGATCGTGGGCGTGAGCGGGCTGGAGCTGGCGGCGGACGCGCGCCTGCGCGGCACCCCCGGGGGCGAACTGCTCGCGCTGACGAGCGCGGGGGCTACGAGCGGCGGCAGAGTGCTGGCGCGCGCGAGCGCCCACGCGGGCAGCGCCGTGCGCACCACGATCTCGCCGGCGCTGCAAACCGCGGCGGTGACTGCGCTGGGCGGGCAGTATGGCGGGGTGATCGCGATGGAACCGGCCAGCGGACAGGTGCTGGGGGTGGCCGGGATCGGGTTGGACGCGCTGCAGCCGCCGGGCTCGACGTTCAAGATGATCACGGTGAGCGGCGTGCTGGAAGCGGGGATCGCGCGTCCGACGAGCACGTTCCCCTACGCGACCGCGGCGAAGCTGGACGGGGTGCTGTTGCACAACGCGAACGGCGAGGAATGCGGGGGCTCGCTGGTGGAGGCGTTCGCGGTGTCGTGCAACTCGGTGTTCTCCCCGCTGGGCGTGAAGCTGGGTGCAGCGCGGCTGGTGGCGGTGGCCGAACGGTATGGCTTCAACCACTCCCCCGGAATCGAAGGGGCCGCCGAAAGCACGATCCCCCCGGCCAGTCAGATCCAGGGCGAACTGGCGGTCGGCTCGACCGCGATCGGCCAGGATCAGGTGCAGGCGAGCCCGCTGGAGATGGCGACGGTGGCGGCCACGATCGCCGACGGCGGGCGCCGCCCGACGCCAAGCCTCCTCGGAACGCCGGCCGCCGGCGAACAGGGAAACGCCAGCGGCGGACAGGGAGACGGCAGCGGGCAGGGGGAGACCGCAGGTGGGAGATCGTCGGCGGGCGGCAGTACGGGCAGCGCCACCCACACGCGCGCGATCAGCGCCGCCACGGCGCGCACGGTGCGGGGCATGATGCTCGACGTGGTGCGCTTCGGCACCGGCACATCGGCGGCGATCCCCGGCGTGGAAGTGGCAGGCAAGACGGGCACCGCGGAATTGGGCACCCCCGCCGCCTGCGACGCGAGCTCCGAACGGCAGCCCGCCGACGGCGAAGAACACTCATCCTCCTCCGAACACACCTCCGAATCGAGCAGTTGCGCGGCCGAACAGAGCAACCCGAAGAACACCGACGCGTGGTTTGCGGCGTTCGCCCCAGCCCTGCACCCGAAGATCGCGGTGGGGGTGCTGATGGTGCGCGACGGCGCGGGCGGGGCGACAGCGGCGCCGGTGGCGAGGCAGGTGATCGAAGCAGCGCTGCAGGCTGGGAGCTGAGTGGCGCGAACGGGGCAACGGCGGCGCCGGTGGCGAGGCAGGTGATCGAAGCGGCGCTTGCAGGCTGGGAGCCGAGGGGCCGCGAACGGGGGCGAGGCGGCGCCGGGGCGACCAGCGCGGACGGGGCGACGCGACGGGCGACGGGCGACGGGCGAGTGTGATGTACTCTTTTCAAAAGATGTGTGCTATTGCGCACACCTTTTCTTTCTTAAACGTCCAGTTCCGCGGAGGCCGTCTGCGTGGGGTTGGTGGGGTCGACGATCTTAAACGTGAACGGCCGGTTGTCGAGCGATTCGACTTTGATCTTGTACAGCAGCAACTCGCCCTGCGTGGGCCCGTTGGCGGCGACGGTGTTGGGGGCCGGGATCTGGTTGTTGGCGGGCACGATCCCGCCGCGGTAGGCGAACAGGTTGGCGGGGCCGGGGATGATCGGGCGGTAGACGTTGCCCTGGGTGTCCGCGACCGTAAAGTCGGTGGCGGCGGGATGCGGGACGGTGGTTTCGTTGTAGACCTGCATGAACACCCCAAACCACTCTTCGCCGGGGTTCAGCCTGCCCTGCGCGGGGGTCAGCCCGAGCAGGTAGGAGGAGTCTTCGGTGTTGTAGGGGTTGAGCTGACGCGAGATCTGCACCTGGTAGATGAGCGGCCCGACGTTCAGATAGGGAGCGTTTTTGCCGGAGGACCCGGCGTAGGTGCCGGTCGTCACGCGCGTGTGCGATTCCCCGCAGGCCCCGAGCGCCAGCGCCGCCAGCACGGCGAGCAGAGTCAGTGCCCACGCCACCGGAGAGCCACCACGCCCCCTTCTGGCGGGGGCCTTGAGCAGCGTCTTGCGCGGGAAGCGGTCCATGCGAGGCGGCAGTTTACCCGCCGGCGACCGTGACGCGCCGGCCGCGCCCCTCGCCGCTCTCGATGATCGAGCGCAGTCGGCGCATCGCCTTCATGTTCTTGCGTCGCAGCCACCCGCGCGCCCCGAAGGACTCCATCAGGCGGTCGGAGAGCGTGGAGGGCCGGGTCTCGAGCGTGTACCGCACGCGCGTAGTGTTGCCGGCGCCCGGAGCAAGCTCATAGACCCCGAGGGTGCGGATGCGGTTGGTCTTGCCGCCGCGGCCCACCTCGACGATGCGGTGCGGAGCCTCCACCTCGGCGAAGGTCACGTCGCCCCAGCTGAAGCGATTGCCCGGAGCGGCCACGCGAAAGCGCGCCCCCGCCCCCCTACCGACGGAGTTCTCGCGCGTGAGGTGCCAGTCGCGCAGGTAGTGGTCGGTGAACTCGGAGTGGTTGGCGATGTCCTGCAGGTAGTCGAACACCCGCTCGCGGGGAGCGTCGATCAGGATCGAGACGGTCAGCGGGTCCATCGCGCCCGGCAGTTTATAGGGCCGATCCGGACGAAAGCTACGCCGCGCGAGCCATCAGGCGCACGCCGTTGCCCTGCGGGGAGTGGCGCACCGTCTCGGTGGCCGCGGGATGGGCAGGGCGCAGCGGGCGGCAGAGCTCGCAGACGACTCCCCCGCCGCGCTCCTCGTAGAGGTGCACACGCTCGCCCACCAGCGGGGTGCGTCCGCAGTCGGCGCAGTGGTTGCGGTCGGATGTCAGCACGCCCACGCCACGGCGCAGCAGAACGCGCTCGAACTGCTCGATGTCGGTGACGGTCGCGGGAGCCATGCCACGAGATTTCGCCGCCCGACGGCCATCTCCTCCCAGCCCCCTTCGGACCCACGCCCCGAATGCCCAGCCGCCCGACGGCCATCTCCTCCCAGCCCCCTTCGGACCCACGCCCCGAATGCCCCGGCGCCCGGCGACCATCTCCTCCCAGCCCTTCCTGCCCACGCCTGGCGAGCCATCGGCGCCCGTTTGGAGGTGACGGTCGCGGGGTAGAAAGACCCGGCTACCCAAGTCCCCCGCTCTCGACCAACGCAGCCCTCGGAGCCTCGCCAACGAGTCTCCAGAAAATTACAAGCCTTTTAGACCTCGGCGGGAAAGTGCGGTTATGATTCCCACAGGGTCTGCCGGCAGATGAGCGCCGGGACGTATCCCAAGGAGAAGAGGAGCTGTGAGATGGTGGAGTCACTAACCTCGGGCACGATGGCGGGAGCGGGATCCTTTCGTTGTCAGCGCTGCGGCTATGTCCTTACCCTGGCCGCCTCCGACACATTGAGCGACTGCCCTGGCTGCGGTGGGGCCAGCTTCGTGCGCGCCTCGCTGTTCAGCGTGGGGCGCCTCGCGCAGAGCGGCGCACCCGACCTCGCCGCGGGTGCGGGCACCCACTGGCACGAGAGCGCAGTCGGGGGCGAGCTGGAGTGGTTGGCGCAGGCGCGGGAGCGGATCGAGCAGCCGGGGGAGTATCTCGCCTACGAAGAGGACGGTGAGAACGTGCTGGTGGCGCTGACCCAGGAGTGGACGCGGGTGGGGCGCAGCCTGGCGGCGGACGTGCGCTTCGACGACCCCACCGTCTCCCGCCGGCACGCCCTGCTCGTGCGCCAGCCCGACGGGGTGAGGGTGCTCGACGATCGCAGCCTCAACGGGGTGTTCGTCAACGGCGAGCGGATCGAGTGGCGGATGCTCGAGGACGGCGACGAGATCGTGGTCGGGCGCTACCGGCTGCACTTTCTCTGTGTGCCCGCCCAGTGCGCCGATCGAGAGCCGGCCGGCGAAGGCGAACCCATCGCCCGCCGATCGAGGATCAGCGGCGGGATCGCCTGAACAACGGGATCGCCCGAGCGGATCGCCCGAGCTGGCCTGCGCTGAATCGCCTGAGCTGGATCGCCTGAACGGGATCGCCCGAGCGGATCGCCCGAGCTGGCCTGAGCTGGATCGCCTGAACGGGATCGCCCGAGCGGATCGCCCGAGCTGGCCTGCGCTGAATCGCCTGAGCTGGATCGCCTGAACGGGATCGCCCGAGCGGATCGCCCGAGCTGGCCTGAGCTGGATCGCCTGAACGGGATCGCCGGAGCGGATCGCCTGAGCGGGCCCGCGCTTGATCGCCCGAGCGGATCGACGAGCTGGCTCGCCTGAGCGGGCTCGCTTGACAATCGGGCTTGCCCTTGACAACGGCATATCCGCGGGTCTACTCTCTGGGGAGAGTAGGAGAGGGAAACCCACAGTCCGGGATCAAGCGCCTGGGAAAACGCGGCGCGCGATCGCTCCGCCGATCGGCCGTCACGCTCCTCCACCCGCTCCTCCCCCGGGCAGGGAGGGAGGAAAGATGTTGCACAGCAGCCACTCCGGCGCCCGGCAACTACCTGCCGGCTCTCGTGTTTGCGCCACACATCGAGCTCGCGACCCCCGCGTGCGAATGCTCGACGCGATGATCGCCACCGCCTCCTACCGCGGCTACGACCGCACCACGGTGGAGCGGGTGCTGCAGACGGCAAAGGTCGCACCCGCGGTTTTCGACGAGCACTTCGCGGACAAGGAAGAGTGCTTCCTGCGGGCGCTCGATGCGCTGATCGACCGCATCGAGTGCAGGGTGCTGGAGCACGTGGAGGGCGCGGCGTCGTGGCCCGAGCGCGTCCGTGGGGGATTGGGAGCACTGCTGAGCGCGCTCGCGGAGGACCCCGACGGAGCGCGCGTGGTGCTGGTCGAGAGCCTCTGCGCGTGTCCCACCGCGGGCGAGCGCCACCACGCGCTGCTGCGCCTCTTCCCGCCGCTGCTGGAGGAGGGTCGCTTCCACTGCGCCAACCCCGACCTCCTGCCCCCCTACACCTCGGAGGCGATGGTGGGCGGGATCGCCTCGATCCTGCACCGCCGGGCGCTGGAGGACCGCACCGGCGAACTGCCGCGCCTGCGCGGCGACCTCGCCTACTTCGCGATGCTCCCCTACCTCGGCCACCACCGCGCGATCGTCGCGGCGTTCGCGAAGGAGCCTATTTCGCACTCGTGACGTGCGGGAACTGGCTGGTGGTGCCTTCCCACGTGAACGGCGGCTGCTGGGTGCAGGCGGGCGCGGGGACTTCGTTGGGCTTGCCTTCGCCGTTGACGACGTGGTCGGCGATCAGCTGTTCGATGATGCTCTTCGGCACCGTTTCGTTGGCCGCTTCGGGGTTGGCCGACGGTGCGGAGTCGGCACAGTTCGCGGTGCCGAAGACCTGCAGCCCGCCACTGCCCAGCAGCCGTAGCGCGCCCGACTGGAAGTAGGGGTTGGCGCGGTTGGTGCCGGTGCGCTGGCCGTAGACCGCGAGCCCTTCGGGGCTGACGGTGTTCAGCGCGCGCAGATAATGCTGGATCTGGCCGTTGGTGGTATCCGCGTTTTTGTCGTGCGCCTGCGTCGCGGCCGTGGCGTTGGCGAACAGCGCCTGCAGCTCGGGGACGTAATCGCCGGTGAACTTCAAGAAGGGCTCGAAGTTGCGCAGCGGTGGGGTGACGTTGGAGAGCAGCGGAGTGAGCTGGGTCAGCACGCGTTCGAACGCCGGCAGGCCCTTCTCGGAGGCGCTCGTGAACGGGCCGAAGTTGGTGAGCAGGCTGTTGAAGTCGGGGGTGAACACCTGCACGCCTTCCAGCAGCGGCTTCAGCTCGCGCTCCCACGCATAGGACTCTTCGAGCACGGGGCTCGCCACGGTGGCAAGGTTGTCGAATTCCCGCAGCGTCACCGTCCCTCTGTGCTCGAAGGTCGGCAGCAGGCGGAAGGCGGCGGCCCACTGCGCGCTGCTCGCGCTCAGTGCATGGAAGGTGCGCTCGCCGTTGACGATGAACCCGCGGAACTGGTCGTCGCGTTCGGTGAGCGCGTCGAACAGCACACCGGTGTTGTGCACTACCGCGGTCACCGCCCCTTCCTGCGAGGCGAGGATCGTGACCAGCTTGTTGGCGTCTTCCACGAACGGTTCGAGCTCGGCCAGGTCGGAGTTGACCTGTTCCCCGCGCCCATTGAAGGCAGCGGCCACCGACTGCTGCCACACTTGGAAGCCGACGCGCGTCTTCGGGCCGAGCGCGGAGAGAATGTCGTCGAGCGTCACCGCCGGGTCGACCTGGCTGGATGACAGATGCCCGCCGTCGGGTACCGGACTGCCGGCCCCCTCGTCCACGTTCTGGCGACCCGGCGCCGCGGCTGCCTGCGACCCACCCTGCCCCCCACTGCCATCCGCTCCAGGGGTGCCCGGCGGGAACAGTTCGATGAAGGTCTCCCCCAGCAGCGTCTTCTGGCGCAGGATCATGCGATCGGCCGAGGAGATCGGGGCGTACTGATGGTCCATTTCGACGGTTACGTTGGTCGTCCCGTCGGTGTGCGTCGCCAAGCCGACCACGTGGCCGACGTCGACGCCGGCGATGCGCACGTCGGACTCTTCCGCCAGCGCCAGCGTGCGCGAGAGCTCGACGGTGAAGCGGTAGCCCTTCGGCTTCAGCGGCACCGGGCCACCGAAGGAGTCCCACAGGAACAGCAGCAAACCGAAGCAGCTCAGCGCGAACAGCACGATCACGAGAATGTTGGCGAGCGTCGGCGCGCGCTTCTGCATCAGTGGTTCCCTCCGAGGGCTGCCGTGGGCGCCTGCGCAGCGGCGTCGGGGCCCTGACCGAAGACGCGATCGGCGATCCGCGCGTCGGGGTTGACCCCGGTGCGCAGGCTCGCCGCTTTGGCCGCCGCCGAACTGCTGGACAGCGCCGCCTTGCATTGCGATGCGTTCGGCGGATTGAGCAGGCCAAGGATCAGCCCCGCCGTGGGATCGGCCGCGGCAACGCTGTGCAGCAGCGGCACCTGTTCGCAGTTGAAGTACAGCAGCGCCTGGCCCTCCGCCCCATGCGCGTCGCCCTGTGCGACGACGCTGTTGAGGTCGTGGTTGGCCCAATCCAGGTAGAACAGGAAGCCGCCCTGGTTGGGTCCGGGGTTGTAGGCGAGCTCGTTGAAGAATTCGTTGATCACGGTGAATGCGGTTGTCAGCTGCGGCGAGGCCTGCGCGAAGTCCTTCAGCGAGGGCTGCAACTGTTGGAGCACCGGCAGGATCTGGCGGAAGAGCGGCCGCACCTCGTTCTTGAGGATCGGCGTCGTCGCCTTGAAGGAGGCTCGTGCCGCCTCCTGCGCCGGCGCGAGCGAGGTGGCGAAGGGCTCGAGCGAGTGCAGCGTATGGCCGGTCACGCTCACCGCGGTGGCCAGCTTGCTGAAACCGTGGTTGGCCTGTTTGAGCACGCCGGGCAGCTCATGCAGGGTTGCCTGCACCTGGCGGTCCTCTTGCGAGAAGATCGTGAACACAGCGTTGCCGGACTCGACCGCCTGGGCGAGCTTGGTGTCTTTGCTGCCGAGCGCTTCCATCAGCAGGCGGAAGTTGTGGATCCCGTGTGCTACGAAGTACTGGCGCTTGGCGACTTCGCGGCCGATTTCCGTGAACTCGCGCGCGAGCGGGTCGAAGCGCTTGAAGGTCGCGGAGAAGTTGGCGGCATTGCCGTTCAGTCCTTCCGCGGCCCCCGCGAGCAGCGCCTGCAGGTAGGCGCGCGTTTCGCCGTCGAGCGAGGCGAGGAATTCGTCGAGGTTGCCGTCGGGGGAGGTCTGCGTGACCGGGATCGTGTAGCCGCCGGACACACGCCCGGAGGAGGGGTTGCCGGGGGATATCTCGACCGTCTCGTCCTTCAGCCCGGTCTTGGGGCGCAGCAGCGCCGTCGCGTCGCGGTAGATGTAGCTGGCGTACTTCGGCGTCAGGTTCATGCTCACCAATGCCCTGCCGCCCCGCAGTTCCACGTTTGAGATTTCGCCGATCTTCGCGCCGGCGATCGTGACCGACTGGCCCTGACCGGGAGTGACCGCCTGGGCGGTTGAGAATTCGCCCTTCAACACGAACGATTCGCGGCCGATGACCGGCACCCAGGCGGGCACCGGCAGGCGCTCGTGGGCGAGGATGTAGCCGGCGGTGCCAGCCGCGATCACGATCATCGTCACGACCGCGATGAACGCCGTGCGGTAGCGCTCGATCTGGTCGCGGATCCCGCGCCCGCCCTCGCGTGCTTCATCCGGCGTCATCATCCACCCCCATCCGCCGAGCCGTGTGACAACGGGCCGTTGAATTCGGGCAGCTTCTGCTTGTAGCAGGGCACGAGCGGCTTGTACGGCGGCTCGTTGCCGGTGAAACGCGGGCTGGTGCCTTCGGGGGCGAGACGCGTCTGTGCGATCAGCGTCTTGCCGGTCGTGGGCGCACCCGGCTTCGCGACGGTCGCCGGCGGCGAGAGCACGGCAGTGCCCGCGCCCCCCGTGATGAAGCGTCCGGCAGCGCCGTTGCCGTTGAAGTTCTGGCTGAAGCCCGCCACACCCGCCATCGCGTACCAGAACTCATGTTCGGCCGAGGCCCCGGAGCTGTTGGCGCCGTCCTGGAGCTTGGTGGCGCCCGCGGGGTAGAGCACTTTGCTCAGGCACTTGCTGAAGTTGGTGAGCTGCGGCTGGAAGGCGACCTGCCCGGCGGTGAGGGTGGCGATCTCCGGCGCCGCGGTGCGCAGCGCCGCGGCGACGCCGCCGAGCTCGCTCGGCTTCAGCGCCGCCCGCAGCTGTTCGATCCAGGGGAAGGCGGCGGCGCTCGTGGCGGGGATCTGTTCCACGCCGGGGATCAGATCCAGCGAGAAGGTCCTGATCGACGGCGCGGCGCCCTGCAGCTCGACGAAGCCGCGTTCGATGCCGTGCAGCGCGCCCGGCAGTTCGGCGACCGCCGTGCGCAGGCTCGGCCCCTGCGCGGCGAAGATGTGCAGGAAGGTGTTGAAGTGGCCGATCAGTTCGCCGAGCGCCTGCTCATGCACGTCGAGTTCCGCGCTGACTTTTTCGATGCTGCTGAATAGCTGAGAGAGATCGTGGGTTTCAGTGCCGCCCACCGCCTGGTTGACGATCGTGCCTTTGCGCAGCGCTTCCGGCCCGCGCAGGTAGGCTTTGTTGAGCGCCTGCGCCATGTTCAGGCCATGCACTTCCGGGTCCTGTTCGGCATCCTCGGCGGGCGTCGGCTTGGCGGTCAGCGCGGCACCGTATTCGACCAGGAAGGTCTGCAGGTTGGCGCGCGTGTCGGTGTTGAGCGCGTCGAGCACCTGGTCGAGCTGCACCGGCTCGGATGTCTGCGTGACCGGGATCGTGGCGCCCGATGAGAGGCTCGGAGCGGATGGGCTGCCGGGCTGCAGTTCAACGAACCAGTTTCCTTCCAGGAAGATCTTCGGGCGGATCTTGAGTGTCGCGTCGGAGTGGATCGGCAGCCCCTTGCCTTCGATTTCCATGCTCACGAGCGCCACGTGGCTGCCCTCCAGGTGCGTCGAGGTGACGGTGCCGACGTTGACGCCCGCGATCCGCACCTGCGACTTGGGGCGCATGTTCACCGAGGAGCTGAACACCGCGTTGAGGCGATAGCCGTGTTTGAACGGGATGTGTTTGGTGAAGCCGAAGTACACGCCCACCACGATCACGATCAGGAAGATGATCCCGGTGCGCACCGGGTTGGAGCGTTTCTGCAGCTCGGAGACCGCGGTCTCCTGCCGCCGGCGCCACCAGCGCGTGCCGCTCATGACTGCTTCCCCTTGCTGTTGCCCTTGCTGGAGCTTTCCTTGGGGAAGTCCTTCTGCTGGGAGGAGGGATACTGTTCCCCGTACAGGCTTTCGCTGCGCTTGGTTTCTTCGTGGGTGGTGCCCAACGTCGTCGAGGTGTTGCCGATCACGGTCTTGCCGACGACGTACTGCATGTTGCCCGCTTCGCACTCCTTCGGCTGGCCCGGCCCGCCGACGTACGGGTAGGGGTTGTAGTGCAGGTGGTTGTTTTCGATCTTCGTGTGCGTGGTGACGTTTTCATCGTCCGAGGGCCCGTTGGCGGGTGCGGAGGCCGGCAGCCCCTCGCTGTTGGGACCGGAGGGGCTGAGAATCGGCACCACGCGCGCCACCGTGCCGTTGCCGATGCTCTCGGACAGCGAGGTTGGCGAGATTGCGGAACGCCAGCGTGATGTAGTTGCAGTTGGTCTGCGCGGGAGCCAGGCCCGCGAACAGCGGCTTGCCGAGTTCGGCCGTGCGGGTGAATTCTTCGAAGCCGAGCAGCACCAGCGGGTTCTTGGAGAAGAGTTCGAGCGCCTGCAGCGAGCTGGCCAGCTGCGCGTTCAGAGCGGCGGCGGCGTGCAGGTTGACGGCGCCGACCTTGAAGGCGTGGCCAAGCGGCGTCGCGACGGTCGTCAGGATCTTCGCGCTCGGGCGCAGCAGGCGCACGAACTCGGTCGCTTTTGCGATGAACGGCTCCTCGGCCGGGAACGAGTAGATCGCCTGGTGCAGCGCCGCCGGGCCCCCTTCGATCGTCCGTTCCAGCGCGGGCGCGGCGCCGGCCAAGGCGGTGAAGAAGGTGTCGAGCTCGCGGAACAGCGACGCCTGCTGCTCGGCGACCGGCGCGACCTGCCAGGCGGTTTTGTCGAGCGCGATGAACAGCTGGCCGAAGCCGGTCTGCGGCGAGGCGAGGTTGTGCAGCACGGGGATGGCGTTGTTCGACGAGCGGACGCAGTTCGTCGATCGTTTCGTTGAGCCCGAGGCCGCGCCCGGCGAAGGCGTTGCCGAAGGTGTTGGTGTTCTGCTGGATCGCGATCCGCGTCGGCTTGTCGAAGATGTTGAAGAAGTCCTGGATCTGCACCGGTTCGCGTGAGTGCGAGACGGGGATCGTCGCGCCCGCCGGGATCGTCCGCGGGGAGTGCCCCGCTTGAGTTCGAGGTACTTCAGACCGATCGTCGAGACCGACTCGACCTCCATCGTCGTGTCGGCGGGCAGCGGCCCCGCCTTCTTTTCGAGCTTAGGCTGGCGATCGCGGTGACCTTGCCGGTGGTGGGGATTCTGGTGGGGAACGAGCCCGCTGACGATCCCGATGCGCCTGCCGCTCAGCCTCACCTCGTTGCCCTTCTCCAGGCCTGAGGATTCGGGCAGTTCGGCCTTGATTTCGTAGGTCGGCGTGAACGGCAGCCCGTTGTTGGCGTTGTAGGAGATGTAGACCGCCACGACCGCGATCAGCATGGTGAGCGCGCCGATCAGCAGCGGGCTGGCGGCGAGCGAGTCGCGGCGGCGGCGGTTCATCACGGCACCTCCGTGGGGTCGCAGCCGAGCAGGCCGTTGTCGGTGAACGGCGCCGAGCCGTCGGCCGGCGAGGGCGTCGCGCCGGAGCCGGGGCAGCGGCGCAGTTCGCGGGTACGCAGACCGTGCATGCCTTCCTGCGGAGTGGTCGGTTTGAGCGTGTTGTTGCGCCGAGCTTGAAGTTGTTGAACACGGCGCTGATGCGCGCGTACTGGCCGTTGGCGTCGTAGTAGCCGGCGTCGTCCCGAACGTGCGCACGAAGCCCGGCAGGTCGGGGGCGTAGGGTCCGAAGAAGGCGGTCACCGGCACCGATTCCTGCAGCGCTTTGACGTCACTCGGCGAGCCGTTGACCAGCGCCTGCGCGAAGGCGGGCAGCGCGAGGGCGGTGTCGGTGAGGTCGTTGCTCGGCCCCGGCCGGCTGAGGGCGACGCTGAGGTTGTGCAGCACCGGCCGCGCGTCGTTGACCAGCGGCGTCAACTTGGCGAAGAACGTCGCGAGTTTCTTGGTGTCGGGCCTCGCGACCTCCGCCAGCTTGCGCAGCGCGGCGAAGGTCGAGGGCAGCTGGGCGAACGCGCGGTTGCCCTGCTGCAGCGCTCCCGGCAGCTCGTGCACCCCGCGCTGCAGGCTCGCCTGCTCAGCGCCGAGCGCTTTCAAGCCCTGCTCGCCGTTGCTGACGAGGCTCGTCAGTTCTGCGCGGTGCGCGGCGAGCGTGGTGAGCGCCTGGGCGGTGTGCACGAGGAAGTTGGTGAACGTCGGCTGGTCGCGGGTGAGCTCGGCGAAGATGTGGTCGGCCGAGGCCAGGAAGGGGCCGAAGTATTCGGCGGAGGTGCCGAGCGCCTCGGCTAGCGCCGGCGTACTGTTTCGGCGCTGCCGACGAAGAAGTTCTGCAGACCTTTGAGCGTGCGGGGGTTGAGGGTGTCGAAGAGCTGGTCGAGGTCGGTGGTGCCCTGCGCGGCGCTGGCGGGCAGGGTCGAGCCGGCGGGCAGCTCGGACGCGTTGTTGGGGCCCGGGGAGAGCGCGACGTAGCGCCCCGCGACCGTCGTCAGCGAGGGCACGCGCACCTGTGCGGTGGTGCCCCGGTGCAGCGGGACCAGCGAGCCTTCGATGTGGATCGTGACCCGCGCTTTGTAGTTATGGGTGAGCGTGATGTCGGTGACGCTCCCGACCGGCACGCCGCCGACCTGCACCTGGTCGCCGAGCACGAGCTGGCTGGCGTTGGCCAGTTCGAGCTTGTACGTGGCCCCGCCGCCGGCGGAGAAGAGGATGTAGGCGACGACAGCAACCACCAGCACCAGTGCACCGGCGGCCACCCAGCGACTGACGCTCCGCGACGGCGGGGACACCGGCCGCGGCGGCGTTCCACCGGCCCCGCCCGGTGGCGGCAGCGGGCCGCGCACGGGAGGAGGTGGGGGCGTGGTGGTCGCCACTCTCATTCACCGCCCGCTGTTGGCGGAGTGCGACGCCGCGCACGTGGAGTCGCCGTCGGGATCGCGCCGCGGAGGGCTTGCCGGAGACGGTCGGCTCGGGGATCTCGCCGAGCCGCGCCACCAGCTGCAGCCACTGGCTGGGGGTGAGCGGGGAGCCGGCGACAGCGGCGACGCGGGCGCCGCGCGCAGTGCCCGCCGGGCGCGGCGAGGCGAACGCGAGGTGGATCAGCGCCACGGTCGCCGGGCAGCGTCACGGTGTTGTCGGTCCCGGGATAGCTGATCGCGCTGACGATCTGCGCCGGCTTCATCGTGCCCTGCAGCCGCAGCAACCGGCGCACGGCGATGTCGGTGACCGAGCCCTGCCCTTCGTGACCGGCGATCGGGGTGCCGTCGATCGCGGAGATGTCGACCGCGTCGCCGGCGGCGGCGATCGCGTTGCCCGCGGCGGGCGCTCTCGCCGCGTGGACGCAACCGGCGGCGGAGACCGTCGGGCTCAGGCCGGACACCGAGAGGAACTCGAGCGCCGCCAGCACGCGCCGGTCGACCTCGCCGGCACGCACCGCGCCGCGCTCGCATGAGGGCAGGTGGACGCCGGGGTCGCGCAGCAGCAGCTGCTCGAGCTGCGGCTTGGACGCCAGCAGCACCTGCCCGACGGTCGGCGAGGTCGCCAGGAAGGGGTTCTCGCCCTTGGCCCTGAACATCGACGTCTCTTCCAGGCGCACCCAGCCGTCGAGGATCGGCTTGGGGTCGATCAGTGGCGCCCCCGCGCCGGCGGGGCGGATCTGGAAGAGCATGTGCCCCTCCGCCGTGCCCACCGTGGTCTGCCCCGCCGCGGGTGACGCCGCCGACGGCGCCGGCGCGCCGGCCGACGCCGGGGCGGGCAGGGTCTTCCGGTCCGCTCGCCGCGCCGACGTGCCCGAGCACGGTGCCCGCCAGCACCTGCACACCGGGGTGCAGCGGGTCGAGGTAGACCTCGTCGGGACCGGAGCGGAAGGCGTGTGGCGTCGCGGCCGACCCACCTGCCGCGGGTGGGCTGGGAGCACCGGAGGCGGTGGGCGGGCTTCGGTGCGGGGGGCGTTTCCAGGGCGCTCGCCGCCCCCATCGCCAGGCCCGTGGTGACCGCCGCCTGGGAGAGCGGCGAGTGGGGCTGCACACCGGCGCTCGCGGGCGCGCTGGGGTGTAGGGCCGGGAGGGGGAGCGCGGGTGGGGCCAAACCCTGCTCGGGTGGGCGATCCGCGCGCTGACGGCAGTGTCAACTCGCGGTTCCAGCACCGGGTAGAGCGGGGCGACGCTGCCCAGCTGCGCGTAGGTGTAGGTGTTGCCGTAGGCGTCGCGCAGCGAGACGTAGTGCCCGAGCGTCGGCGATTCGCCGACGGCGGTCACTTCGCCATCCTGCACGGCGATCACGGGCGCACCTTCCTGCGCATAGATCACGGTCCCCGCGAGCTGTGCTGCCGGCGTCGGCGGATCCAGATCCGCCGGGAGCGGCGGGGAAGCCGTCGCTGAAGTGCGCTTCGGCGTGCACGGGGAAGCGCGATTCGGTGAGGCCGGTGATCGCGCCCAGCAGTTCCGGGGGCGTGCCGCCGAGCAGCTGCGCGCGCAGCATGACCGCTTCGACGTACGCGGCGGAGTGGTTGTAGGAGTACATCGCGGCGCGGATGTGCTGCGCCCCGCCGGCGGCCGCGAGGTACCGCGCGGCGGCGAAGATCGCGTCGGCCGGGTTGTAGGGGTCCTCGTAGCCTGCCCCGTTGGCGTCCACCCCGTACCGCGCCCACGAGGAGGGCAGGAACTGCATCCAGCCCTCGGCGCCGGCGCTGGAGACGTTGAGGTCGCGGCCGTAGTCAGTCTCGACCTCGTTGATCGCCGCCAGCACCTGCCAGGGGATGTCGTAGGCAGTGCCGGCCGCCTGGTAGATCGGCAGCAGGAACGGGGGGACGCGGAAGCTTTCGATGAAGAAGTCGGGGACCCCCCCGATCGCCTAGCCGAGCGACCGCCCGGCAGCGGCGGGGTGAGCGTCGAGGGCGGCGGCGCGGGCGCATTCGAGGGCTTCCCGGTGGAGGTCTTCCCGGCGCTCGACTTGCCCTTGCCGGCCCCTCCGCTCGTGCCGCTCTTCGGGTGGGTGTGCGCGCGGACATGTTCGGAATGCCCACCGGCTTCGCCTGAGGCGCTCTGCGTTTGGGGACTCTGGCCTGCACTTCGGGCGCAGCGGTGGTGGGCGTCGTTTCCGTGGTGCCGGGTGGGCGGGGCGGGGCTCCATTCGCTGCCGGCGCGGTTTCGGTTTCCGCCGCCGGTTCGCCCACCTGCCCGTGCACGCCGACCGGCGCTTCGGGGGCGGGCGCGGTCGTCGTCGTGGTTGGAGTCGTGGCTTCTCGTGCTGGACGACCCGCTCGGCGTTTCGCCCTGTGCCGCAGAGGCGCCCACGACGAGCAGCATCAGCGCGAACGCGACAATGAGAGCCGGAAGACGATGGCTGTGGGGTGGTGGGGTCATCGGTCAGTTGCCGAGCAGGTAGTTGAGGAGCATCCCGCCGGCTTCGGAGCTTTCGCTCGGCGGGGTGTAGTAGGTGGTGCCGGCGCTCGCTCCCCCGACCGGCTGGGCGACGGCGGAGGGGAGGCCCGCGCCGGTGCTGGCGCCCGCGGGGCTGGCGGCGGCTTCCGAGCCGGGGTACTCGGCCATCGCCTGCGACAGCGTGGCGCCCTTGAGCAGCGCCTCGACGCGCGCCATCGCCACAGTGGTGTCGCTGGCCTGGGCGCTCGCCGCCTGTGCGCCGGTGCTCGACGCACCTCGCCGCGCTCGCCCCGGGGATGAAGTTGGCGCTACATTCGGGGACGAGCGTGATTTTGTAGCCGACGCATGTTTTGCCGTCCACGACCGCGCGCGCAAAGTGGCCGAGCGAGTTGTAGCCGTTGATCGAGCCGGCGCCCATGAAGATGAAGTCGAGCAGGCGCTCGATGCCGCCGGTCGAGCGCAGCTTGGAGAAGAGTTCGGAGAAGCTCTTCGCGAACGGCTTCGCCGCGCTGCCCAGCGCCTCGATGTGGTTGAGCAGCGGCTGGGTGCCGACGAGCGCCGTGCCGATCTTCTTCGAGGCCTTTCCGAAGCTCTGGAAGTACTGCGTCGTACTTTTCGAGAAGGGGGCGATGTTCTCGAACGTGCTGTTGATGCCCGGCGCCGCTACGCCGAGATCCTTGAAGGTCGGGATCGACTGTTCGGCGAACGCTTCCAGCCGTTTGAGGTAGGGGCGCAGCAGACGCAGGAAGGTCGGGAATTCGTGCAGGTTGGTTGCCAGCTCGGCGCCGTGACGCGCGGTCGCTTCCGCGACGGTGGTGCTCTGGGCGAAGAATTCGGAGAACTGGTGGCGTTCGCGCACGAGCGGCACCAGCGCACGGTTGCCTTCTACGGCGAGGTTGCCGAGCACCTGGTTCTCCGAGGCGAGGATCTTGATCACCTTTTCCAGTTCCCGCAGCGCGGGATTGGAGCGATGCAGGACCGCGTTCAGGTCGCTGCCGCGCCCGGCGAGGCCGGTGCCCAATTCGTTGAGGATGATCGTCAGGCGCTGGTTCTCGGAGAGGTGGCCGATGTCGCTAAGCAGGTCCACGCCGACCGGGCTGGAGGTTTGGGTCACCGGCAGCAGATAGTCGCCGGCGCCTTCCTGTCCGGCCGGGATCTTGGGCAGCCGCCGCGGCGGCAAGGCTCCCTTCCGCGCGCGCTTGGGTCGGGAGGCAGTCGACGTACTTCTCGCCGATCAGCGCCTGCGGTTCGATCGTGCAGGTGGCGTCGATGCGGAAGTCCTGGAAGCCAGGGTTTTCAATGTGCAGCGTGACGGCTGCCCTGCCATTGGGGGTCGGCGTGACCGAGCCGACGGCGCCGACCTTGACGCCGTCGATCTTGACGTTCTCGCTGGTGACGAGGTTGCCGGCATCGTCGAAGATCGCGCGCACCGTGTAGCCGCCGCTCGAGCCGCCGGCGGACGTGGCGAGCAGGATCGCGACGACCGCGACGACGCACACGCCGCCAGCGATCGCCACTGCCGCTCCGCTCCTGCTCGCCCCGACGGCCCGCTTCCTCACAGCTCCCAATCTCCTGTTGTCCGTACAGCAAGCCGGGCACCCCGCCCGACGGGGTCACCCTGCTCGCCGCCGCTTTGGATGAGCACCCGCCTTCGGGCGGGCACTCATCGCTTGCGGTCTACCCGTTCGCCACCTCTTCCCCGTGGACCTATAGCTCTACTTCTTCTTTTTCGGGCAGGGCGCGTGGTACGTCGTTTCAACGGTTTCGCCGCTCTCGAATTTCATTTCGGCCTTGAGCGGCAGACCGCCCTTTGGGCACTTGCTGGGCAGCGTGATGTAGGAGGTGACTTTGCCGTGCTTCTTGTAGGCCGAGCCGACCTTGATGTCGATCGCTTCGGTCGATACCGCCGCCGCACCCGGCACCGATTCGATCAACGGGACTTCGGACTCGAACTCATAGGCGAAAGGCGGACTCGCCGGATGGATCGTCCCACCGACGTACACCTGCGCCGAGATCGGCGAGGGGGCGTTGGCGTAGAAGATCAATTCTTTGTTCGGGGCGAAGAACGCCTGCACGGTGCCCTTCTCTTTGATCGCTTCCCCGGCGATCGTGTCCGAGGCTTCCGCGGATCCGAGCGCGCTGGCCTGCGACTTCTTCGGGCAGGCTTCGGGGCCCTTCAATTCGAGCGTGCTCAGCGTGCAGGTCACGAACCCCTTGGTCGTCAGCTTCGTGCCCGCGGGAGCCCACACGTTGACGCCTCGTAGCTGTGAGGGAGCGTCCCCGGTCACTTCGGTGCCCCGGATCGTGAATTCGAATTCGACCGCCGCGGGGGCACCGAGGATGTCCCCGCTACCCGGAACGCCCTTGAGCGGGATCGGCACGGCTTTGAGCGTGACTTTGGGCGCCGCGGAGGCGACGGCTGGCGAGATGGCCAGTACTCCGACGACTGCGACGGCAAGGCCGAGCAGCGCCCTGCGGGTGGATGCCATGCGCATCATCAGCTTCTCTCTCCTCTGTATGTTTATGTAGACAGGTCGCCTCGACCCGGGTAGCTCCGAGCCATTGCGGCTCGGCGACATCGAGATCCCCGGAGTCTTCGCGACTCGGAGAACGTGGCGATTCTCCTTACAACTCTACCCATCGCGGCCGACGGGTTCAAGTTCGAGCGAACGGATACCACCGCCGCCCCATTTTTTAGTCACCGTTGAAAATCCGCCTTTGGCCGACGCTATCCCCACAGTCCGAACTCTCATCGCATTGTTGACAAGACTGAGGCTTAGGTGGAGGGTTAGAATGGGCATGCCACGCGCCTCGCGACCGGCGGGTTGGTTTCATACAGGTTCCGTTCCCGTCAGGAGGAGACCGATGGACTTCCAGCCCAGCGCCCGCTGCCTTGACTTCAAAGAGCGCCTCACGGCGTTCGTGGATGAGCACGTCCTCCCGGCCGAGCCCGTGTACGAGCGCCAGTTGCGCGAGTCCGGTGATTTGCATAGCCAGCCGCCGATCATGGAGGAGCTCAAGGCGCAAGCGCGGGAGCGGGGACTGTGGAACATGTTCCTACCCGACCCCGACCACGGCGCCGGGCTCTCCAACGGCGACTACGCCCCGCTCGCCGAGATCCTCGGGCGCAGCCACATCGCCTCGGAGGCGTGCAACTGCTCGGCGCCCGACACCGGCAACATGGAGGTGCTGCACCTGTTCGCCACGGAGGATCAGCGCGAACAGTGGCTCGACCCACTGCTGGCCGGGGAGATCCGCTCGGCGTTCGCGATGACCGAGCCCGACGTGGCCTCCTCCGACGCGACCAACATCGCGCTGCGAATCGAGCGCGACGGCGATCAGTACGTGCTCAACGGGCGCAAGTGGTGGATCTCGGGCGTGCTGCATCCCCACTGCAGGGTCATGATCGTGATGGGCAAGACGCGGGTCGACGGCCCGCGGCACGCGCAGCAGAGCATGGTGCTCGTGCCGCTCGACACCCCCGGCGTGCGCGTGGTACGGGGGCTGCCCGTGTTCGGCTACCTCGACCACGAGGGCCACGCCGAAATCCTCTTCGAGGACGTGCGCGTGCCCGCCGCCAACCTGATCGCCGGCGAGGGCGAGGGCTTCATGATCGCCCAGGCGCGCCTCGGGCCGGGGCGCATCCACCATTGCATGCGCTCGCTCGGCGCCGCCGAGCGCGCCCTGGAGGCGATGTGCGCGCGTGCGGTGGCGCGCGTCACCTTCGGCGAGCCGCTCGCCGCGCGCGCCAACATCCAGGATTGGATCGCCGAGTCGCGCATCGAGATCGAGATGGCGCGCCTGCTCACGCTCAAGGCCGCTTGGCTGATGGACACCGCCGGCAACCGCCAGGCGCGCACCGAGATCGCCGCGATCAAGGTCGCCGCGCCCAACATCGCCCTGAAGGTGATCGACCGCGCGATCCAGGTGCACGGCGGCGGCGGCGTCAGCGACGACTTCCCGCTCGCCTGGATGTACGCCCACCTGCGCACGCTGCGCCTCGCCGACGGCCCAGACGAGGTCCACAAGCGCTCGATCGCCCGCCACGAGCTCGCCCCCCACCTGCCGCAGGGGTGATCCGACGAGGACCACGGCAACATCTATCAGCCCGGTCGTGTCGTTTTGGTTTGGTCGGGGCCCGCAAGCCCGGCGAAACACCATATGTTCATTGGACGAGCAAACCAGCTACTGGACCACTCATAGCTGTCATCTTCTCGCCGCTCCACAGGTCCAGTCGGTGGTATACCCGCGATCAAGACTACTTCCACCAGCGGTAGTGGGTCAGTTCTGACCCACTACCCTACCAGCCCGAACCTTTACAAAATGAAGTGGTAGGGGCCGAAAAGAAAGACATCCCCCCACCCCCACCGGCCCATCGGCCGGCGCGCCGACACCGTGCAGCGCGGTGGTTGGGCGCCGCGGCAAGACGTTTAGCGGCCCAACTGCGCGCGTCGCTGCCAGGCGCCGCCGCCAGGCTGGGGAACGGCCTGCTCACGCTCGCCGCCGGCCTGGCCGCCGCGATCCCCGTGATCAGCGCGACCGTCAGGGCCGTGCAGGCCGGCTGGGTGCCCGTGGCCGACCGCGGGATCATCGCCACCCGCGCCCACGACGTCCTCACCTCGCACGCGCCGCTCGTCGGCCAGTACTCACTCGCCGGGGAAGTGACCGGCCGCGTGACCCACTCGCTCGGGCCGATGCTCTTCTGGCTGCTCGCCCCCACCGCCTACAACGGCAGCAACGTCGGGATGACCGTGACGATGGGCGCGCTCAACACAGGCTGCATCGTCGGCGCCGTCGCGCTCGCCCGCCGGCGCGGGGGTCGCGTGCTGATGGTGATGACCGCCGTGGCGATCGCGCTGATGTGCCAGTCGCTGGCGGCGGAGACCTTCCACGACGTGTGGAACCCCTCCGCCGGACTGTTTCCCTTCACGCTGCTGATCTTCCTCTGCTGGTCGCTCGCCTGCGGGGACTACAAGTTGCTGCCGCTGACGGTGCTGGTCGCGAGCTTCACGGTGCAGACGCACCTCACCTACCTCCCCCCCACCTTGGGGCTGCTCGCCGTCGGGGTGGGCGGCCTCGCGGCAGGATCGATCGCGCAGCGGCGACGTGGAGCTCCCGGCATACGACGGCGCTCGCTGATTGGGTGGGGCCTCGCCACGCTGCTAGTCACGGCGTTCTGCTGGAGCGCCACGATCGACGGGCAGCTCACCGAACACCCTGGCAACCTCACGCTCGTGGTCGAAAGCGCGACCAAGCCCAAGGCGACACTCGGCGACGAAGTGGGCTGGCACGCCGTCGTGCACGCGGTGGGGAGCGTCCCGTGGTGGCTGCAGACCCCCAAGAGCCGCTGGCAGCGCAAGCACGAAGTCCGCTCCACCCCCTCCGCGCTCGCCACCGACTCCACGGTCGCAATGCTCGCGGCGCTCGCGCTGGTGGCGGCGGTCGCACTGGTGCGCCGCCGCCGGGATGTGGCGACGCTGGCGCTGACCGCGCTCGTGCTGTGCCCGGCGCTCGGGGCAGTCGCCGCCTCCACGCCCACGCCGCGGCGGCTGTCGGCGACGCTCGGCTACACGATGTGGTGGGGCTCGCAGGCGGGCATGGTCGTGTGGCTGGCGCTCGCGTGGGTGCTGGCGCTGGTGCTCGCGCGGGCGGTGCGCAAGGCCGCGCACGATATGCCCCGCCCCGCTGGTCGCCCCACCACTGACCGCGTCTCCGCTGACCGCCACCCCGCCGGCCGCCCCCTCGCTGGCCACCCCCCCGCCGACCGTTCCCCCACTGACCGCCACCCCGCCGACCGCCCCACCACTGACCGCGTCTCCGCTGACCGTCTCCTCGCCGACCGCCCCACCCCTGACCGCCACCCCGCCGGCCGCCTCTCCGCGCTCGGCTCGGTGCTCCTGACGCTCGTTGGAATCGGCGCCGCCGCGGCCGTGGGCAATGCCGTGGCAGCACAGGCCACCCCCGACGAACACGCCACCCTCTACAAACCGATCAAAGCGATCGACGCGCGCATCGCGCGGCTGGTGCCCCGCGGCGGTAGCGTCGTGCTGGAGGGCCTGCTGGACGGAGCCACCGAACCGATCAAACCGTCGGTGCGCTACTTCCTCGTCGCGCGTGGCACCCGTGTGCTGGCGCCCGGCTCCTACCTGCGGCTGGGCACGTGGTACGAGCTCTACCACCGCCCCTACCGCGAAGCGATCTACCTCAGCGACGTCCCCCGCCCGCCGGTCAAGCACGTGCCGCTGGCGTTCGACGTCAGCTTCCGCGAAGGGGCGACCGTGAATACGGTGTACGTGTGGATCTCGCGGCGGCCGGGCCGGTGAATCTCCGCCAGCCCCAAGCCGCCTTCAAGGCTGCAAATCAACTGCGCCCGGCCGGGGCGATGAGCCCGTTCGCGCCAACTTCGCGGCCAAAACGCGATGGCCGCGCGAGCGCTACGATGTGGCGAATGCGCGCACTGGTACTGGATCCCCCCACGGCAGGACTCGATGAGATCCTCGAGCGCAGGCGCCGCTCGGGGTTGGACCGCCACGACGAGGTGTGGGACGGTGTGCTGCACATGGTTCCGGCTCCCAACTACGGACACGCTTCGATCGAAGCTCAGCTGATCGTCATCTTGAATCCCGCCGCCCGAGCCGCGGGCCTGGAGATCATCGGCCAGTCCAACCTCGGCGAGGGCGAACACAACTATCGCGTACCCGACAGCGCCCTTCACCGGCCCGGCGCCCACGGCACGTGGCACTCGACCGCCGCGCTCCTGATCGAGGTCGTCTCGCCCAACGACGAGTCGTGGGACAAGCTCCCCTTCTACGCCGCCCACGACGTGGACGAGGTGCTGATCGTCGACCCCGCCAAGCGCTCGATCGACTGGCTGGCGCTGGACGGCGGCGAGTACCGGCCGGTCGAGCACAGCGGGCTGATCGATCTCGGCCCGCGCGAGCTCGCCGAGCGGATCGAGTGGCCAAGCAGCTAGCAGGGTAGGGCGATCGTCCACGGGACGCCGCCCACGTGCGCGGACGTGAGACCTCCATGCCCCGCGACTCCGCCCCAGACCGGACCTGAGACCTCCATGCCCCGCGACTCCGCCCCAGACCGGACCTGAGACCTCCATGCCCCGCGACTCCGCCCCAGACCGGACCTGAGACCTCCATGCCCCGCGACTCCGCCCCAGACCGGACCTGAGACCTCCATGCCCCGCGACTCCGCCCCAGACCGGACCTGAGACCTCCATGCCCCGCGACTCCGCCCCAGACCGGACGTGAGACCTCCATGCCCCGCGACTCCGGCCTCGGCCCATGCCAAAACGCAAGAGCCATCTCGTCGACAGCCGGCTCCTCACAAGGTCAGCTGCCGCTCGTAGGGCCCCCGGCCGGTGAGGCACTCCGCGCCGCAGCGCGCCGCCAGAGCGAGCGCGTCGGGCACCGGGAGACCGGCGCCCAAACCGTAGGTGAGCCCCGCGGCGAAGGAGTCGCCGCAGCCGTAGGAGTCCACCGGCGCACCGGGCGGCGGGGCGGCGCTCCACGTGCCCGACCCGCCGGAGCGCTCCCGGTAGGAGCCGCCGTGCGCGCCCTCGGTGAGCACGACCAGCTCGGCGTCCGCCTGCGCGCGGGTGGCCTCCTCGCGCTCGATCGCGTCCTCGCCGCTCAGCACCAGCGCGTCGAGCCGAACACCGTGCCCGAGCGCGTGCAGCGCGCGCGGGTTGGCAACCACCACCCGCGCGGCGCGCGCGGCGCGCAACGCGGCGAGGTCGCCGGCGGTGAAGTACACCGCGTCCATCTCCGCGAGCGCGAGCCACGGAACCTGCGCGTCCTCCCCCACCGGCTCCAGTCGCGCTCCGAAGGTGGTGATCGTGCGCTCCCCGGAGTCGTCCACCAGCGTCACCGCGCTCCTGGTGGGGTCCTCGCGCGGCGCGGCCCTCACATGCACGCCGAGCTCGCTCAGGCGCGCCACCGAGCGGCGGCCGTGGTCGTCCTCGCCGAGCGCGGTGAGGAGCGTCGCCTCCCCCGCCAGCCGCGCCAGCTGCACCGCCGCGACGGCGCCGCCGCCGGCGGGCTCCTCGAAGGGATCGCGCGCGTGCGCGACCTCGCCGGCACGGGGAATGTGGGACACGCGCGCGAAGCGCACCCACTCGACGTGCCCCACCACCGCCACCCGCGGTACGCGCGCTTGCATGGGCGGCAGTCTTCCACAGGCCCTCGGGCGCGGAGCGGACGGTAGCCGCCGGCCTCGGGCGCGGAGCGGACGGTAGCCGCCGGCCTCGGGCGCGGAGCGAACGATAGCCACCGGCCTCGGGCGCGGAGCGAACGATAGCCACCGGCCTCGGGCGCGGAGCGAACGATAGCCGCCGGCCTCGGGCGCGGAGCGGACGGTAGCCGCCGGCCTCGGGCGCGGAGCGAACGATAGCCACCGGCCTCGGGCGCGGAGCGAACGATAGCCACCGGCCTCGGGCGCGGAGCGAACGATAGCCACCGGCCTCGGGCGCGGAGCGAACGATAGCCACCGGCCTCGGGCGCGGAGCGAACGATAGCCACCGGCCTCGGGCGCGGAGCGAACGATAGCCACCGGCCTCGGGCGCGGAGCGGACGGTGGCCCTCGTCTGAAGCGAATCGGGTCGTGCGACAGGCCCCGCGGGCACCGCGCGGACGACCACGAGACGGCGCCGATCAGGTCGTACGGCGCCGATCGGCGAGCACCCATCGAGAACCCTATCCTTGATAGAGTCCAACAAAATTGAACTTTGCGATCACCCAACATGATCGCTCGAACCATGTAGGAGGGCTTATGTCTGTACCGGAGGCGGAGGTGTTTGCCGAGGCGCTGGAGGGAATCTCCCTGAAAGTTGCCGATGCGCAGCCCGCGAGCACGACAACTCTTCATACCAACACGCCCGCGGGGTACGTGTCGATCGCGCTACCCGGAGAAGGTAGTTGTACCCGTTCAGGGGGTCGCTGCCTGATTTAGGGGGGGCTGGGCAGCAGTGAGGGCGCGGGCTGACCGTGATGGGCGGCGGTTGCGGCGTCGATCAGATATGCAAGCTTTGAGCGGCCTTGTAGGCGGCAGGTCTCGGTGATGGAGAGGATGCGCTCGACCCAGCGCTCGCCCTGCGCGGACTGGGTGCCGCCCTGGACCTTGCGCATGATGACACCGTGTCTCAGCGCTCTCTCCGCGGCGTTGTTGGTCATGGGTATATCGGGTACCTCGCAGAACGTCCAGAGCGCCGGCCATTCCGCCAGGAGTCCCGCGCAGAAGTTGGCGGTCTTCTCGTGACGGCCACGGGTGCCCTGCTCCAGCAGCGCCCTGATGTGCTCTTGTACCGGTGAGAGCTCCTCTCCCAGCCAGGCGAGGGTGTGCTCGCCTTCGAGGTAGAGACGGTGAATACGAAACACATCGCGTGCTGCTTTCACGAGCTTCGTGCCGAGCTTCCCGGGAGCGCCCTGGCGCTCGGAGACCTCGATGAATTGACGGATCGCGTGCGCCCAACACAGCTGCTGTTGAAGCACATCGAGAAAGTGGTAGCCGGCGTAACGATCGCTGATGACGAACCCACCGAAGTCCTCCCCCAATAGCTCCTTGGCCGCTGCTTGGGAACGCGAGGGATCGATGCGGTAGCAGGCAAACAGTGCGGTCGCTGCCAGCCACAGCCACTGCTGGCGTCCCCGCAAACGCCAGCTCGTCTCATCAGCGTGAACGACCTCTGCTTCACGGATCGCCCCTCGCAAATGCTCCCACGGGTCCGCGAGAACAGCACTCATCCGCATGATCGTGGCATCCACAGCACCCACTGAGATATCGATATGAAACATCTCGCGTACAACGTCTGCGACCTGACGACGCGAAAGACGGAACACCCCAGCGAGCGTCGCGATGTGCGCCTCGAGCTTCGGCCCGAACGCCGAGCCAGACACACCCGCCGGCAGCCCCGCTAACTGGAGCTTGCCGCAGCCCGGGCAGCAGACCCGCAACAGCCGGTACTCGAAGACCAACGCACGGACCGCGGGCAACTCCCACTTCTGATGAATCACCGGATCGCCCACGCGCTGCTCGCAACCATCGAAGTCATGCCCACAGCCAGAGCAGCACTCCGGCAGATGCTCACTGCACCGATCTACACGCTCCGGCGGCGCCATCTGACGATGCTTGCCCTCATGCCCTGGCTGCCCGCCCGGTCTACGCTCAGAGAGCTTCTTGACCTGTTCACGCGCCAACCGCCGCCGCTCCGCACGCGAGGCCGGTGGATCCGTGGACGGCGGCTTCGAGGAGTTACGAGAATCCTGCGAAAGCCGCCGCTCCAACTCCTCGACCCGCTCCCGCAACACACGGTTCTCCGCTACCAACTCGGCAACGAGCGCCTCAAGCTCAACCTCACGCGAAGACCCCAGCACGCTACATAACTACGCCCCCAACCCCAAACCCCCTGCACCAAACCCCCTGAACGCCTACAGGTAGTTTGTGGGTCTACTTCACGTCCCAGGGTGAGCCCAAGGCCAAAGTGTGGCACTGGAACCAGAGAACACTTTTCACCCCAATCGTGGAAGGCATCGAGACGGTGCTCGCATCGCATCAAGGGGATCGGCTGGTTTACGAGCTCGGCTTCCCCGCTCAGCAGCTCGCGCTCAGCTGGGGCTACGAGTGACGCGCGGACCTCGGGGTGAACAGACGTGGGGCCTCCATGCGCCGCAACCCCGCGGCCTCCATGCGCCGCGACCCCGCCAACCCGCTACTCCCTCGCCAGCGCCAGAAGCTTGGTGACGGTGTTCCAGTTGCGCGCGGTGGCGACGACGCCGAAGCGTTTCTCGAAGAAGGCGTAGGAGAGCTTGATCGTGCGCACCCCTTCGGGGCACCACACGTAGATCTCGCGCTCCCCGAAACCGAAGAGGTCGGGCTCGAAGTCAACCGGGTCGAGCTCCCGCAGCCGCTCGGGGTCGGGGGGCGCCGAGAGAAAGGTGACGAGCAGCCGCGAGGGCTCCTCGGCGGCCGCCTCGGGCAAGGGATTGGCGCTCACCACCCGCGCAAGGTCATCGGCGGTGCGCACCAGCACGCGCACGCCCAGCCCGAGCGAGCGCTCGAGCACGCCTTCGATCTCACGCGCCGCCTGCTCCGGTGACGTGCCGGGGGCGGTGAACACGGCGTTGCCGCTCTGCAGGTGAGTGCGCACGTCACCGTAGCCGAGCTCCTGCAGCAGCTCGCGCAGGTGGGCCATCGGCACCCTGTTGTTGCCCCCCACGTTGACGCCGCGCAGCAGCGCGATCTGACGGGGGGCCCGCTCGTCGTCGGCCACGTTCGCGCACATGGCGACACCGTAGCGACTCGGTCGTGCCCGGCCGCCGCCGCACCCAGGTTGACCACATGGCGACACCGTAGCGACTCGATCGCGACCGGCCGCCGCCGCACCCGGGTTGACCCATACACTCCTGAACACGTGAATCTGTGGATTCCGGATCGTCCGGGTCACGAGGCCATCGGCGAGCTGCCCGAGGACGTGGCGCTCAACCTCATCCCCCGCGAGGGCGAGCTGCCACGCACAGCGGTCGACGCGGAGTTCCTGGTGCCAGGCGCGCGCGACTCGCGCATCACCGAAGTGCTGCCCCAGATGCGGGCACTGCGCGTGATCCAGACGCTATCGGCGGGCGTGGACTGGCTGCTGCCGATCCTCCCTGCAGGCGTCACGCTGTGCGACGCCGCGGGCACCCGCGACGCGGCCGTGGCGGAGTGGGTGGTGGCAACAATCCTCGCCTCGACGAAGCGGCTGCCCGAGCTGCGCGACAGCCAGCGCGAGCACCGCTGGGAGTGGCAGGGATCGCACGAGCTGGCGGGCAGCACCGTGTTGATCCTCGGGTACGGCGCGATCGGCGCGGCCACCGAGCGGCGGCTCGCCCCGTTCGACGTCGAGTTGATTCGCGTCGCGCGGCGCGCACGTGCGGGGGTGCACGCGGTGGAGGACCTCGCCGGGCTGCTGCCACTCGCCAACGTGGTGGTCGTGCTGCTGCCGCTCACCCCCGAGACCACCGGGCTACTGGACGCCGACCTGCTCGCCCGGCTGCGCCCCGGCGCGCTGCTGGTCAACGCCGCGCGCGGGCCGATCATCGACACGCAGGCACTCCGGGAGCTGGTTGGCGAGCAACGAATCAGAGCCGCGCTGGACGTGACCGACCCCGAGCCGTTGCCCCCCGGCGATCCCCTGTGGGACGCCCCGGGGGTGCTGATCACCCCCCACCTCGCCGGCGACACGCCAGCCGCGGATCGGCGCGCGTTTGCGCTAGTGGGAGAACAGGTGCGTCGCCATCTCCGCGGAGAGCCGCTGGCGAACGTCGTCAAGCACGGCTACTGAGCTCAGCCAGCAGCGCGCCGACCGCGCACTCGTCCAGCTGCGCGCCCGCGACCCGGAGCAGCTCGGCACCCGCCTCGGCAGGCGTGCGCGCAGGGCGGTAGGGGCGCGTGGTCACAATCGCGTCGTAGGTGTCGCAGGCCGCGATGATGCGCGCCGCGAGCGGAATCGCCTCGCCGGCGAGACCGTCGGGGTAGCCGCCCCCGTCCCAGCGCTCGTGGGAGGCGCGCACGGCCGGGGCGAGGTGGGCGAAGGCCGGGATGCGCCCGACCAGTTCGCCGCCGACGGCGGCATGGCTGCGCATCACTACCCACTCCGCGTCGGTGAGCGGGCCGGGCTTCAGCAGGATCTCGGAGGGCACGGCGATCTTGCCGATGTCGTGCAGCATCGCCGCGTAGCGCACGTCGCGCGCCTGCGCGCGGGAGAGACCAAGGCGCAGCGAGACGCGCTCAGCGAGCTCGGCGACACCTTCGCCGTGGCAGGCGGTGTAGTCGTCCTTCGCTTCCACGGTGGAGGTGAGCGCCGCCAGGGTGGTGGTGAACGTGCGCTCGAGGTCGGCGACCAGCGCGGCGCGATGCACCGCGGCGCCGAGCGCGGCGGCAACCGCCTCGACCAGCACCGCGTCGGCCTGGCCGAAGGCGTCGGCGGCGACCGCCTCGATGTTGAGCACCCCCCACACGGTGCCGTCGACGAAGATCGGGGCGCTCAGCTCCGAGCGCGGATCGGTGCCGGGATCGCGCGCGATGTAGTCGGAATCCATGCCGGTGTCGTGCACGAGCGCGGTGGAGCCGGAGCGCGCGACGCGCCCGTTGACGCCCTCGTGCACCGACTGCTCGACGAGCAGGAACTCGGTCATCACCTCCGCGAGCGGCCCGGCGCCGGCGATCAGCCGCAGCATCCCATCGCCGTCGAGGCGCTGGATCGCGGCGAGGTAGAAGGAGAACGTGCAGTGCAGCTCGTCCACCACCAGGTGGGCCATCTCCTCGATCTCCTGCGTGGCGGCCAGCCGCGCGGTGAGCTGCGAGGCGACCCGCAGCTGCGCGCGCAGGTAGGCCAGCTCGCCGGCGCCGGCCAGCTTCTGCACGCGCTCGTCGGCGCGCTGGCGGCGCAGCGCCTCGGCGCGGCGCTCGCGCTCGCGCGTGCCGGCGGCGCCGGAGGAGCGCCGCTCAGAGGGTTGTACGGAGACCTCGGGCATCGCGGACGCATCGGCCGCACAAGCCCTGCGCTTGAGCGATGTCTGTGTGTGTCCAGCCAGTGGTGGCAAGGATTTTTATAGGGATGGGCGGCCCCCCTCCGGGGGCCGTGGGAGGGAGCTCGTGTGGCGGTAACGCGGCCGGTTCAAAAGGCCAGGACGAAGCGCCCCACAGGTGGCAGGCGCCGCCCCGTTCACCACCGGCCACGGGCGTGCGGGTGGTGGTGAGACGGTGGGCTCAAAGACCAGGACGGAACACATGCGGCTGGGCGAATGCCTACCCACCATCACCGTCGCCCCGCAAGCGCGGGACGTTTGCGACAGCTGAGCAGTCGTAGACCCCTCGATTCCTCCATCCGTCGAAGGCCGAGGCGCGGGGCGCGCGGGAGAATCACGTGGTGAGCTCAGCGCTGAGCACGCCGGCTGCCGCCGGCTACCGCCCGCGTGCGCCGTTCCTCGACGAGCTGTTCGAGGTCGACGGGACGCCGCGCCCGGCGGCGGCCGCGCTGGTGCGCGAGCTGGAGCGCCTCGGGCCGGAGGGACTGCTGGAGGCGGGCAGGCGCCGCGACGCGGTGTTCATGCAGCAGGGGATCACGTTCGAGACCGGCGGCGAGGGCGGGGGCGGGGAATCCGGCCCCACCCACCCAGGCCCCGCCGGATCCGGCCCCGCCCACCCTGGCAAGGAGCGGCCGTTCCCGCTGGACCTCGTGCCGCGCGTGCTGAGCGGCGAGGAGTGGCGCGAGATCAAGCGCGGCCTGGCGCAGCGCATCCGCGCGCTCAACCACTTCGTCGACGACGTGTACCACGCCCGCGAGATCGTGCGCGAGGGCCTCGTGCCGTGGCGGCTGGTCGCGGGCTGCCCGCACTTCGCGCGGGCGGTACACGGCATCCGTCCGCCGGGCGGCGTGTACACGCACGTGGCGGGCTGCGACCTGGTGCGCCACAGCGACGGCGCGTGGAAGGTGATCGAGGACAACGTGCGGATCCCCTCGGGGATCTCCTACGTGCTGGAGAACCGCGCCGCGATGGCGCAGCTGGTGCCCGAGCTGTTCGCCTCCTACCGCGTGCGCCCCGTCGACCACTACCCGCAGCTGCTGCTCGGGGCGCTGCGCGCGGTGGCGCCCTCCGCGGAGAGCGAGGCGACCGTCGTTGTGTGGACTCCCGGCCCCGCCAACCCCGCCTACTTCGAGCACGCGTTCCTCGCGCGGCAGATGGGCGTCGAGCTCGTCGAGGCCTCCGACCTGGTCGTCCGCGACGACGTGCTGTACATGCGCACCACCCGGGGGCTCGAGCGCGTGCACGCCGTGTACCGGCGCCTGGACGACGACTTCGTCGACCCGCTGGAGTTCCGCCCCGACTCGCTGCTCGGAGTGCCCGGCCTGGTGCGGGCCTACCGCGCGGGCAGCGTGGCGATCGCCAACGCGTTCGGCACCGGGGTGGCGGACGACAAGGCGATTTACTGCTTCGTGCCGGAGATGATCCGCTTCTACCTGGCGGAGGAGCCGATCCTCGAGAACGTCCGCACCTACCTGCTGTCGGACCCGGAAGTGCTCGAGCACGTGCTCGGCCGCCTCGATCAGCTGGTGGTGAAGCCGACCGGCGAGTCGGGCGGCCGCGGCGTGCTGATCGGCCCGCACGCCGAGGAGCAGGAGCTGGAGCGGATGCGGAAGGTGATCCGCGGGCACCCCGAACGGTGGATCGCGCAGGACCTGGTGCGCCTCTCGACCGTCCCGACGGTGGACGGCGAGGGCGGGCTGCGGCCCCGCCACGTGGATCTGCGGCCGTTCGCCGTGTTCGGCGAGCACATCGACATCGTCCCCGGCGGCCTCACGCGCGTGGCGCTGGAGGAGGGGTCGATGATCGTCAACTCCTCGCGCGGCGGCGGCTCGAAGGACACGTGGGTGCTGCAGGACGGCGACGACGCCGACCAGGCGGGGCCGACGATCGCCGACACGCAGCCACCGGCGCTGCCCGACCTGCGCTACGGGGCGTGGACGGGACAGCAGCAACAGCAGCAGCAGCGCCGCACGAGCCCCTCCCCCATCCCCCCTCCAGAACAGGGCCCTGTGGACGCGCGGCCAGGCAACCGCGCCGCGGCCCGCGCCGAGCGAGCCCCCCTCCAGCCGGGCCGGGTGTGAGCCGATGCTCGCGAGGATCGCCCACGAGCTGTACTGGCTGGGCCGCAACCTGGCCCGCGCCGAGTTCACCGCGCGCGCCGTGGAGGCGGTGTTCCAGGCCGAGCTGCAGGGCGCCTCCGACCGCGTGCCCGGCGTCAGCTTCGGCTCGCACGGGCTGCTGGCGATGCTCGGGGACACGGAGCTCGAGGGCGAGGCGGGCGGCAACGGCAGGGCGCTCGGCGGCCTCACGCTCGACGCGCGGCGGCCGGGCTCGATGTTGGCGAGCGTCGAGCGCGCGCGCGAGGGGGCGCGCACGGTGCGCGACGTGATCAGCGCGGAGATGTGGGAGGCGATCAACACGACCGCGCTCGGGTTGCGCGGTGGGGGGCAGGGGCAGCCGGGATGGGCGGCACCGGCCGGACCATACCTCGCCTCGCAGTACGTCAAGCAGCGCACGGCGCTGATTTGGGGCGTGGCCGACCGCTCGATGTTGCGCGACGAAGCGAAGTGCTTCCTCGACGCGGGGGGCATGATCGAGGTCGCGGACATGGTGTTGCGGATGCTGCGGATCGCGCTGCCGAGCACCGCTTCCGGCGGCGGTGCCCGCGAGGGGCCGCCCGCCGACGGGCACGCGCTGATCCTGCTGCAGGCGGTGGGCGGCTTCCACGCCTACCTGCGCGCGGTGACCGCGCCGCCGAACGCCCAGCCGGTGGCCCGCTTCCTGCTGTTCGAGCGCGCCTACCCCGACAGCGTGGCGGCGTGCGTGGACACGCTGCACGAGGTGTTCACCGCCGCCGACGCGGGACCGCGCAACTCGAAGCCGGTGTTGCGCGTCAGCCGCCTGGCGGCCGACCTCGACTTCCAGCGCCGCGCGCTGCCCGAAGGGGCGGAGCTGACCGGGATCTGCGAGCGCACCCAGCAGGAGCTCGCCCGCCTCGACCAGGACGTGGCGGAGCGCTACTTCGCCGGGGCAACCCCGGCGGGGAGCGGAGGTGAAGGAGCGGTGCGCTTCGCGATCCGCCGCTCGTCCAGGGCCCCCAGCAATGCGGACGGGCAGCGGGAGAGGTGAACGGGACATGCACTTCGCGATCCGCTACCTCACCGAGTACCGCTACGGCGCCCCCGTCACCGACAACCTCAACGCGTTGCGGGTGCGCCCGGCGACGACGTCCTCGCAGCGCTGCGACGAGTTTCACACGCGCATCGACCCCGAGGCGCGCGTCAGCCGTCATCTCGACTACTTCGGCACGGAGGTGTTGGAGTTCGGCGTCCCCACCGACCACGACCGGCTGACGATCGACGTGCGCGCGCGCGTGGTGACCTCCGAGCCCTCGACCCCGCCCGCGGGCTCGTGGGCGAGCCTCCAGAGCGGCTCCTACCTGGACGCCGCGGGCGAGTTCGCGCTGCCGTGGCAGGACCAGCCCGCGATCGAGGGCCTGCGCGAGCTCGACGAGCAACTCGACGCCGCCAACCCGCTGCAGGTGGTGGAGCAGCTGTGCCAGCTGGTGCCCGACCGCTTCGAGTACCGGCCGGGCGTCACCTACGTGGGCTCGAGCATCGACGACCTGCTGCAGGCCGGCGCGGGGGTGTGCCAGGACTTCGTGCACCTCTCGCTGGTGCTGCTGCGCCGGCGCGGGATCGCGGCGCGCTACGTGTCGGGCTACCTGTGGGTGGCGCCGACGGACGGGAGCAGCGACTCGGTCGAGGTGGACACCCACGCCTGGCTGGAGGTGCTGCTGCCGGGGGACTCGCACCCACCCGCCCACGGCGAGCCGGTGTGGGTGGGCGCCGACCCCACCAATCGCCGCCTCGCGGGCGAGACCCACGTGAAGATCGGGCACGGGCGCTTTTACGCCGATGTGCCCCCGGTGAAGGGGCTCTACCTCGGCGGAGCGAGCTCGCGGCTGAACGTCGCGGTGAGCATGTCGCGCCTCGACCCGCAGGCCGGCGCGCGGGCGTAACGCAACGCGCGGCCCTGCGCAAAAGATGGATTGCGTAGGGCACGTTCTTTTGGTGCAAGGCGCGCCAGGACGCGACCTCACTCGATGGCGACACGGAGGTTTTCATGAGGGCAGTCAAGTGGATTGTGGGCCTCGCGGTGGCGGCGCTCCTGACAACGGCGGCGCCCGCCGTCGCAGACATCCTGCCGGTGGGCGACTGGGCATTCAACGAAGGCAGAGGCACGGTTGCCAACGACTATTCGGGGCACCACCACAACGGCTCCATCCAAGGATCCGCCGCATGGACGCAGGGGCGCTTTCAGGACGGTCTCAGCTTCGTCGGCGCGACGGCCGCGGTGACGGTGGCCGACAGTCCCTCGCTGGAGCCCGCGTCGGTGAGCGTCAGCGCGTGGGTTAAGAGCGCCGCCAGCCCGGGCAGCTATCGCTACATCGCCGCCAAGGGAGCGAATCGATGCTTTGCCGCGTCCTACGGTCTCTACACCGGCGCCACCGGCGGCGTCGAGTTCTACGCGTCGGCCGATGAAGGGCTGACGTGGACGCTCTCCCCCGACGCCGGGCAGGGCGTGTGGAACGGGCAGTGGCACAACGTGGTGGGCACCTACGACGGCTCCACCGTGCGCCTGTACGTCGATGGCCGCCAGGTGGGCGCGGGAACGCCCGACGCGACTCCGATCGCCTACGGGCTGCCCACGTCCAACGAATTCGCAATCGGCAACTACCCCTGGTGCCCGGAATCGGGCTTCCGCGGGAGCATCGACGAAGTGAAGCTCTTCAACCGCGCGCTGGGCTCACAGGAGATCGGGCTGGCGTATCAGCTCTCGCGGCTGCTGCCCAGCGGCTTCCCCTTCGACCTGATGCTCTGAGCCTAGCGCGGAGCCCGGAGCCGCAACCACCAGCTCGCGCATGAGCGCCACTCGCCGCGGCCTCGCGGCGGTGCACGCCGCACTCGACCGGCCGCGGTGCTGGCGCGCCACCGCCGCGCTCGCCGCGATGCTGTTGTGTGGCCTGCTGCTCGCCTCCGCACAGGGCTCCCTCACGATCTTGACCCACCGCCCGCCGGCGGCGAGGAGGGGTATCGCCGCCGCGCCGCCCGCGTGGACGCACTGGTGTGCGACGGGCGAAGCCCGCCGCGACCGCAAGCGGCTGGCGTACTGCGCGCGCATCGAAGGACGCGTGATCGACTCGACCCACGGACCAGGACCGCACGAGGTGCACGTGGCGGTGTTGGGTGACTTTCACATCGTGCTCGTGCGCCTGCCCGAAGGAGCGCCGACGCCGAGCTGGGGGGCGCACGTCGTCGCGATCGGGCCGCTGTTCCGCGCCCGCGACGGCCAGCGCGAGGTGCAGGCGTTCTGGCTGGAGCCGGCATGAGATGGCTGGGCGTAACCCTCGGCCTGCTGAGCGCGTGCGCCTGCCTGGTTGCGTGGGTTTATCTGCGCGACCGGGACACCTCCAGCTGGCGCCTGCCGGAACGTCAGATCGCGACTGCCGACGCGGCCCGCACGCTCGCCGCATTCAGCGGCGCCGAATGCGGGCGCCACTGCGCGGCGAAGCTGCTGGGCCACGTCGCCCCACACCGGTGGCTGGTGCGCATCACCGTCAGAGGACGGGCGCTGTGCCTGCAGCTGGACCTCGCCACGTTCGCGACCAATCAGCGCTACGGCCTGGCCGGGGTTCAGCCGAGCGGTTGCGGTACGGCCGCCCCCAGCCACCACCGCCTCGCGGGGGAAACCCACATGAGACATCAGTAATTTTCCTGTGTCGGTATGCAGTACGGTTGCGCTGTGACTCTTCCGGCTGACCCCGCCGCATCGGCGGATCGCGCGGCGGGCCAAGAGCTGGAGGACGACCCACGCCTGTGGCGCGAGCGGCTCGCCCCCTACGCCAAAGCCAGCCGCCCACGGGCGCTGCTGTGCATCGCCACATCGGTCGCCCCGTATCTCGGCCTGTCGGTCGCGATGTACCTGTTGCTCGGAGTGTCCCACCTGCTCGCCCTGGCGCTGATCGTCCCGACGGCGATCTTCCTCGTGCGCACGTTCATCGTCTTTCACGACTGCACGCACGGGTCGTTCCTGCAATCAAGGCGCGCCAACGCGTGGCTGGGCACCGCCACGGGCCTGTTGCTGTACTCGCCCTTCGTCCGCTGGCGCCACGACCATGCGGTTCACCACGCGAGCGCCGGGGACCTCGATCGCCGTGGCACCGGCGACGTCCGCACGCTGACCGTCACCGAATACCGCGCGCTGCCGTGGCGTGGTCGGCTCGGCTACCGCCTGCTGCGCAACCCGCTCATCATGTTCGGGCTCGGGCCGATCGTCGCGATGATCATCGGGCCGCGCATCGTCGCTCGCAACGCCCGCCCCCGTATGCGCCGCAGCGTGCTCGCCACCGACGTCGCGCTCGTCGTGATCGTGGGCCTCCTCTGTGCGGCGATCGGCTGGCGCGACTACCTGCTCGTGTGCGGGCCACCCGCTCTGCTCGCGGGCTCGATCGGCATTTGGCTGTTCTACGTCCAACACCAATTCGAGGACGCCTACTGGGAGAGCGGCGAGGACTGGAACTATCAAGATGCGGCACTGCGGGGAAGCTCGTATCTGAAGCTCTCGGCGCCGCTGCGCTTCTGCACCGGAAGCATCGGCTACCACCACGTCCACCACCTGAATGCGCGCATCCCCAACTACAACCTGCGGCGGGCGCACGACGAGAACGCGATCTTCCAAGCGGTGCCGACGCTTCGCCTGTGGGACGCCGTGCGCGCCGTCGCGCTCAAGCTGTGGGACGAGGATCGCAGGCGCCTGGTGACGTTCGCCGAGGCGCGCAGGGGCGACGCGGCAATCGACACGCTCATCGACTGGTAGCGCGCTTTCACACCTTTGGAGTCACGCCCGAAACGTGGCGCCCCGCCCCGCCGTGGCGGCGGGGTGGGCGGGGTGGGTGGGGTGGGTGGGCCCCGAAACCGCGCCTGACTCCAGCAGCGCGGCGATCTCCTCGGCGGAGTAGCCGACGGCGGCGAGGACCTCCTCGGTGTGCTCCCCCAGCGTGGGGCCGGGCAGGCGGTCGTGGGCGCCGGGGGTTCGCTGCAGCTTGACGGGCACACCGAGTTGGCGCACACCTCCCTCGACGCCGGGCTGCTGGAGGTTGACGACCATCTCGCGGGTGCGCACCAGCTCGGAGTCGAGCGCCTCGTCGAGCTCCAGCACGGGCTCCAGGCAGCAGTCGTGCTCGCGCGCGAACTGCTCCCACTGGGCGCGAGCGCGCGTTTTGAAGATCTCCACCACCTGCTCGTGCGCATCGGAGCCGGGGGCTTCGAACTGACGCTCGATCAGGTCCTCGCGCTCGACGCCCCGGCACCACGCCTGCCAGAACTTCGGCTCCAGCGCACCGAGCGTGACCCAGCCGTCGGCGCACTCGTAGGGGCGGTAGCAGATCACCGAGCCCGCCAGCAGCAGCTCGCCGCGTTGGGGCGGGTTGCCGTCGGCGAAGTAGGCGGCAGCGACCATCGCCAGCCACGAGAGCGCGCCGTCGGCCATCGAGACGTCCACCACCTGGCCTTCGCCCGAGCCACTCCTGACGGAATCCTCATCCCGCGCAGGCGCGGGATGAGTGGATGAGGGATGAATGGAAGAACCTGAATCCCCACCCCGCGCAGGCGCGGGATGAGTGGATGAGGGATGAATGGAAAAACCTGAATCCCCACCCCGCGCAGGCGCGGGATCGGTGGATGATTGACGAACGGGAGCACCATCCCGCTCGCGCAGCGCGGCGAGGATCCCGAACGCGGCCATCAGCGCGCCGCCGCCGAGGTCTGCGATCTGCCCCGCGGCCTGCATGGGCGGGCCACCACGCTCGCCCGTCAGCCCGAGCAGGCCGACGAGGCCGAGGTAGTTCATGTCGTGCCCGGACGCCTCGCGCTTGGGGCCACTCTGGCCGTACCCTGAGATCGCGCAGTACACGATCCCGGGGTTGACCTCGCGCATCCGCTCGTAGCCTACGCCGAGCCGGTCGAGCACACCGGGGCGGAACGACTCGAGCACCACGTCGTGCTCTGCCACCAGGCGCAGCAGCGCCTCGCGCCCCTGCTCGTTCTTGAGATCGAGGCGAATCGAGCGCTTGTTGCGGTTGAGCGCGAGGAACAGCGCCGACTTCGCGCTCGGCTCGGCGCCCTCCACGTAGGGCGGCGACCAGCGGATGTAGTCCCCCATCCCGGTGTCCTCCACCTTCAGCACCTCCGCGCCGAAGTCGGCGAGCAGCAGCGAGCAGAAGCCGCCGGGCAGAAGGCGCGAGAGATCGAGCACGCGGATGCCCGCCAGCGGCAGACTCATGACGGGCTCACGGCCGTCCCGCCCGTCCCCCGGGGGACGGGCGGCCATCGCGCCCGTGATCGCCGCGCGAGCCCCGCCCGCGGCCGCAGGCCGCTCATCCAAATCCCCTCACCGTCAGCCATCGCGCTGCGGGATGTTCAAGAGGCTGCGAGCCTCCTGCACCGTTGCCGGGCGGCGGCCGACGTCTTCGGTCATCTGCCGCGCCTTCGCGATCAGCTCGCCGTTGGAGCGCGCCATCTCGCCGTCCGGGAGGTAGAGGTTGTCCTCGAGGCCCACCCTGACCGAGCCGCCGAGGGTGAGCGCGGCGGCCGCCAGCTCCCACTGCCGGCGGCTGATCCCGATCACCGCCCAGTGAGATTTGGACCCGCCCTGCCCGCCGGCGCCGTCTTCGACCCCCGGAATGTTGGCGACCATCGCCGCGAGGTTGCGCGCGCCGGGGGGCACCCCGCCGAGCACGCCCATGATGCAGTCCACGTGCAGCGGCGCCTCCAGCACGCCCATGTCGATCAGCGGCTCGAGGCTGCCGACGTGGCCGAGGTCGAAGCACTCGTGCTCAGGTTTGATGCCCAGCTCGCGCATCGCTCCCAGCAGCTCGATGATCTCGCCGAACGGGTTGGCGAACACCATGTTGAAGACGAAGTCTTTGCGCGAGCGCGAGTACTTGGCGTAGTTCATCGAGCCCATGTTGAGCGCCGCCACCTCGGGGCGGCACGCGCGCAGGTAGGCCACGCGCTTCTCCACGCTCACCCCCACCGCCCCAGTGGAGAAGTTGACGATCACGGCGTTCCCGACCTCCGCGCGGATCGCCTCCGAGATCGCTTTGTAGTCCTCGACCTCGAAGCTCGGCCCGCCCTCGGGGGTGCGCGCATGGATGTGGATCATCGTCCCCCCCTCATCCACGATCCGCCGCGCCTCGGCTGCGTACTCCGCGGGGGTGTAAGGGATCGCCGGGCACTGCTCGCGGTTGGCCAGCACGCCCGAGATCGCGCAGGTGATGACCACGGGGTCCTCAACGCTCATCGAGAACCTCCTTCGAGTCCGAGTTACGCCACCCTGAGTTCGCAGGGCAAGCTGGGCAAGGACGCAGGGAGCGTGGCGTGCTCTGCACGCGAGCGACCGAGGACGCCGATCCAGCGCAGCCATGCGGGCTCAGGGTCATACCGGCACCACCCCATGCCGCTTCCACGGCCGCTCGACCCGCTTGTTCTCCGACACCTCCAACGCCCGGCAGATCGTCGCACGCGTCTCCCGCGGGTCGATCACGTCGTCGATCAAATCATTGCCGGCGGCGATGTACACGTCGAACTGCTTGCGGAAGCCCTCGATCAGCTCGGCGCGCTTGGCGGCGGGGTCCTCGGCTTCCTCGACGACTTTGCGGAAGGCGATCTCGACGACGCCCTCGGCGCCCATCACCGATATCTCGGCGGAGGGCCAGGCGACGATCAGGTCGGGTTCGTAGGCGCGGCCGTTCATCACGTAGTAGCCGGCGCCGTACGCCTTGCGGGTGATGACGGTGATCTTCGGGACGGTGGCATTGGCGACCGCGTACAGCATCTTGGCGCCGTGGCGGATGATCCCTTCGGCCTCGACTTTGGTGCCGACCATGAAGCCCGGGACGTCCTGGATGAAGAGGAGCGGGACGCCGAACGCGTTGCAGAGGTTGACGAAGCGCGCGGCCTTGTCGGCGGAGTCGTTGTCGAGGATCCCCCCGAGCTGCCGCGGCTGGTTGGCGACGATCCCGACGGGGCGCCCGCCGAACCGCGCCAAGCAGGTGATGATCGTGCGTGCCCACTGGCGCTTGATGTCCAGATACTCGCCGTCGTCGACGATCAGCCGGATCACCTCGTACATGTCATACGGCTTGCGGTTGGACTCCGGCAGCACGTCCAGCAATGCCTCCTCGGCGCGCTCGATCGGGTCAGGTTCGGCCCCGCCCGCCCCGCCCACCCGCACGGGGGGGCGCTCTTCGCAGTTGGAGGGGAAGTAGGAGAGGTACTCCTTGATCCGCGCGATGCACTCCCCGTCGTCGGCCACCTCCATGTCCCCAACGCCCGACTTGCGGCAGTGCACGCGCGAGCCGCCCAATTCCTCCTGGGTGACGTCCTCCCCGACGGCGGCCCGCACCAGGTGGGGGCCGGCGAGCGCCATCGAGCCGCGCCCCTTCACCATCGGCACAAAGTCGGCGAGGCCGGGGATGTAGGCGGTGCCGGCGGCGCACGGCCCCATCAGCGCGGCGACCTGCGGGATCACCCCGCTCGCCACGACCTCCTCACGGAAGAGGTGCCCGGAGCCGGCGAACATCGCGCCGGCGGCCTCCTGCACGCGCGCGCCGGCGGAGTCGAGCAGCCACACGAACGGGATGCGCTTGGTGAGCGCCAGCTCGCGCAGGCGGGTGACCTTGATCTCACCCGTCATCCCCATCGAGCCGGCCATCACGGTGAAGTCGTACGCGCACACCGCGGCGAGCCGGCCGTCGATCTTGCCGTAGCCGGTGATGACGCCGTCGGCGGGGGCCTCGACGCCGTCCATCGCGCGCTGCGCGGAGTGCGGGCGGCCGTGGATGCCGAGCTCGACGAACGTGCCGTCGTCGATCAGCAGCGCGATCCGCTCGCGCGCGGTGAGCTTTTCGCGCTCGTGCTGCTTGGCGATCTTCTCCTCGCCGCCGCCCTGCATCGCCTTCGCGCGGCGGGCCTCGAGGTCCTCGACCAGCGGGCGCAGCAGGGAGGTGGTCTCGTCGCCCCCCAAGGGGGAGGAGGGAGATGGGGATGGGGCTCGCACAGTGTGGGAGGACGCGTCCGAGACGGCAGCGGTCGGTAGACCCTCGGTGGGGGTTGATGTGGCGTGGTCGTCCATCGCTGTGCTACCTACCTTTCCACACGGGGTCGCGCTTCTCGAAGAACGCGGTGACGCCCTCCACGATGTCCTCGGTGGACAGCGCCAACGTCAGCTGCGCGCGCAGGTAGTCCAGCGCATCGTCCAGCGGCATGTCGAGCTGGCGGCGCATCGCCTCCTTGCCGAGGCGCATGATCAGCGGCGACTTGGCGGCGAGCTTCCCCGCCCACTCAGCGACTGTCGTATCGAACTCCTCCGCGGACACGACCTTGTTGACGATCCCCGCCGCCAGCGCCTCCTGCGCCGACCAGCGCTCGCCGAGCAGCAGCAGCTCGTTGGCGCGCTTGCGCGGCACGTTGCGGTAGATCAGCGCCATGATCATGAAGGGGAACGCCCCCACGTTGATCTCCGGCGTGCCGAACGTCGCCGCCTCGGAGGCGACGATCAAATCGCACGCCAGCGCGATCCCGAGTGCCCCCGCGAGCACGTGCCCGCGCGCCGCGCAGATCACGGGCTTGGGGAGCGAGCCGATCAGCTTGAACAGCCCGACGAAGCTCTCGCTGGCGAAGTGCTTGTACACCAGCGGCACATCGCCGGCAAACCCGCTGAGGTTGGCGCCGGAGGAGAACACCTTCTCGTGCGAGGACGCCAACACCACGCAGCGCACCTCCTGCGCATCGCGCGCGCGCTCGAACGCCGCGATCAGCCCGCCCAGCAGCTCGGCAGAGAGCGCGTTGCGGGTGGCGGGCTCGTTCAGCGTGATCGTGGCGACGCCGTTGGCGACCTCGTAGAGCACGGGTCCCGGCGAGCTCACGGATGACGCCGCCTCATTGGCGGGTTGGGACTGCTCGGCGGCGGACTGCTCAGACACGCTCGGCATCGTAACCGGCCGGCGTGGCGCCTGCGCATTGGCTTGGCTGCTCAGCCAGGGCGCCGAGGTGCGCCACCGGGCGCTATTCCCAAACGATCCGCTCAGCCAGCTCCGCCAGCCCGAACTCGATCAGGCCGCTGCGCTCGATCGGCTCGTAGCGGTCGCCACGCAGCGCCAGCCACTGCACCTCGTGCGTCTTGGGATCGACGATCAGGACCTCCTCGACGTCGTGGGCGGCGTAGAAGGGGAGCTTGGCGAACGTCTCGTCGTAGGGGGAGATGATCTCCACGACAAGCGCCGCGGCGGGGTAGTACAGCTGATCGGGCCCAGGACGAAGGATGCCGCTGTCAGGCACCCGGTAGTTGCCTTTGGTCCCGAGATTGAAGTCCGCCATGGAGATGAGACCGGCGGCGTGTGCCAGCGGTCCAAAAATTTCAGCGCTCTGCTGCAGTACGCGACCGTGGCGACCGTGCGGGGTGGGGTTCACGTGCAGCACCCCGTCCCACATCTCGTCGGCGCGATCGAGATCGAGCCGTTTCCGGCGATACAGCAGCTCATCGATCTCCACCGGGAGTGGATCGAGAATCAGCGTCGGCATGGTGCGATTTTACCGTCTGCGCGTCAGCGCTGCGGTGACGTGCGAAGCTCATTGTCTGCACGCTACTCGCGCCTTGGGACGGAACGCTCGGCCGCTTTTCCCTCCTTCACCTCCCCTCCGGGGAACCCGGCCGGCCCGCCAGGGCCGGCCGGAGGGGGTTGGCGTTAGCCCGCTTTCCTTTTCCTGGCTGAAGCGCTAGTTTCTGCGAGCACAAGCGATCACGACGAACCGTGCCGCGTCCCGCGCGACCCACCAGACAAGGAGCCCCACCGATGGCCGCCACCGCCGAGCCCGTCCTGAAGCCGGACTTCCACGCCAAGCGCAAGCACTTCCTGTTCACCGACGAGCACGAACAGCTACGCGAGTCGATCCGCAACTTCGCCGTCAAAGAGCTGGCGCCGCACGCGGAGGAGTGGGAGGAGACGACCTTCCCCGACTCGGTGTTCGCGCGCATGGGCGAGCTGGGCTTTCTCGGCCTCGACAAGCCCGAGGAGTGGGGCGGCCAGGGCGGGGACTACTACAGCGCACTCGTGCTGGCGGAGGAGATCGGGCATGCCAACAGCGGCGGCCTCGCGATGGGGGTGGCGGTGCAGACCGACATGGCGATGCCGCCGATCCTCGCGTTCGGCACCGAGGAGCAGAAGCGCGAGTGGGCCGCCCCGGCGATCGCGGGCACGAAGATCCTGTGCCTGGGGATCACCGAGCCCGACGCCGGCAGCGACGTGAAAGGGATCAAGACGCGCGCCGTGAGGGACGGCGACGAATACGTGATCAACGGGTCGAAGACCTACATCACCAACGGCCACCGCGCGCACGTGATCGTGCTGGTGACGAAGACCGACGCCGACGCCGGCTACGACGGCTTCACGCTGTTCCTCGTGCCGATGGACTCGCCGGGGGTGATCCGCGAGAAGAAGCTCGAGAAGATGGGGATGCACGCCTCCGACACGGCGCTGCTGGCGTTCCAGGACGTGCGCGTGCCCGAGTCGGCCGTGCTCGGCCAGGTCGGGCGCGGCTTCTACCACATCATGTGGGAGCTCCAGGGCGAGCGCCTGATCGGCGCCGCCGGCAGCGTGGCGGGCGCGCAGCGCGTGTTCGACCGCACCCTGGAGTACGCCAAAGAGCGCACCGCGTTCGGCCGCGCGATCGGCAACTTCCAGGTGATCCGCCACAAGTTCGCGGAGATGGCCACGAAGATCGAGACGGCCCGCCAGATGGTGTACATGACCGCGTGGCGCCAGCAGAACGGCGACTACCCGGTGCGCGAGATCTCGATGGCGAAGCTGTACGCCTCGCGGATCGCCTGCGAGGTCGCCGACGAGTGCCTGCAGATCCACGGCGGCGCCGGCTACATGCGCGAGTACGGGATCGAGCGGGCGTGGCGCGACCTGCGCCTCAACCGGATCGGCGCGGGCACCGACGAGATTATGCTCGAGGTCATCGGGCGGTCCTACGGCCTTTGATCTTTAAGACAGGGCCGCATGCGGCCCTGTCCCGACCGGCGCATGCGCCGGTCGGCCAGTCGGCGCATGCGCCGACTGGAACAGCCAATCGACTCGCAAATGAGCCCACCCGACCCCCCCTTCACCGACGAGCACGAGGAGCTGCGCGAGTCGATCCGGCGCTTCGTCGAGCGTGAGCTGGCGCCCCACGCGCAGGAGTGGGAGCGCGCGGAATGGTTTCCCGACGAGGTCTTCGGAAAGCTCGCCGCGCACGGCTTCCTCGGCCTCAAGTACCCGGAGGAGTACGGCGGCCAGGGCGGCGACCACCTGCACGACGCGATCCTGATCGAGGAGCTCACGCGCACCGGCTCGGGCGGCACCGCCGCGGGGATCGGCGCGCACGTCAACATCGCCACGCCCCCGATCTGGAGGTTCGGCAGCGAGGAGCAGAAGCAGCGCTACCTCGTGCCCGCGATCCGCGGCGAGAAGATCGGCGCGCTGGCGATCACCGAGCCCGGCGCCGGGTCGGACGTGGCCGCGCTGCGCACGCTCGCCACCCCGGTCGATGGCGGGTGGGTCCTCAACGGCGAGAAGACCTACATCACCAACGGCGTGCGCGCGCACTTCCTCGTCACCGCGGTGAAGACGACCGTGGAGGGTGGCCACCACGGGATCTCCTTCCTGATTGTCGAGCGCGGCGAGGGCGTGCACTCCTCGAAGCTGCGCAAGCTCGGCTGGGCCGCCTCCGACACGGCGACGATCGCCTTCGAGGACGTGTTCGTGCCCGCGGAGAACCTGCTCGGCGCCGAGCACGAGGGCTTCAAGCTGATCATGGCCAACTTCCAGTGGGAGCGCCTCGCGATGGCGCTCGGCGCCAGCGCCGCGATGGGCCTCGCGTGGGAGCGCACGGCGCAGTTCGCGCGCGAGCGCACCGCCTTCGGGCGGCCGCTGGCGGGGCACCAGGTGACCCGCCACAAGCTCGCCGAGCTGGCCACCTCGGTGTACACCTGCCGCTGCGTCACCTACGACGCGCTGCGCCGCTTCATGGCCGGCGAGGAGCCACTGCGCGAGGTCACGATGGCGAAGCTGCTCACCCAGCGCGCCTCCTACGAGCTGATGGACGCCTGCCTGCAGATCCACGGCGGGGCCGGGTATATGCGCGAGCAGTGGGTCGAGCGCGCCGCCCGCGACGCCCGCCTCGGCCCGATCGGCGGCGGCAGCGACGAGATCATGCGCGAGATCCTCGGGCGCTCCCTGCTCTGATCGCCCCCGGCTGACCGCCGCAGGGCCACTGCGTGAGAGCCGTTCGTCGAGCTCGCCTCCCAGCCCTCCGGCTCCTCCGCTACCTTGGACTGACTGTGGGATCCCGATCGCGTGCGTCTGTGCACCTGCCACTCCGCGCAAAGCGCATCGAGGGCCCGACGCCGACTGGCGACTCGCCCTCGATCCCGAGCGGCCTGCCCCCGGCCTTCCTCGCGGTGGGCAATGGGCTCAGGGATGCGCTGCGGCAGTACGTGAGAGACGATCACGTGGCCGAGCGCAAGCTGCTCTCGGCCCAGTTTCAGAGGCCTGGCAAGGCGATCGACTACGACCGCTACGCCGAGGCCTTCGCGGTCTCCTACCTGCTGCCGAACTATTGGAAGATGGCCCACGCGATGCAGCGTGCCGCTCCCCGTGATCGCTCGGACATCGTGGACCTTGGCTCTGGCCCCGGCACCGCAGCGTGGGCCGCGCTGGCGTGGATCGCCAGCCTGCCGGACCCGCCTGAGAGCATCGATGTGCATCTGGTCGATCGCAGCGAACGCTGCCTCTCGCTTGCCGACGAGCTGAGCTCCCACGTGCTGAAGTCGCTGCCACCAACGCTGCGCCCGAGGATCAACATCAGGCAGGCCGATCTTCGCGGCGTGCTCCAGCTTCCTCCCGACTCGCTGATCCTGTTGAGCCATGTGCTCACCGAACATCGCAACGACCTGGACTCGCTGCTCGCATCCGTCATGCTCGGACGGCCCCAGGGGGAAGTGCTCATCGTCGAGCGCGAGGACGACGATGTGTGGCGGAGCATCGACCACACGATCAGCGACTGGCCGTGGTCTCGCGAGGCCGACCAGCTGAGCGTCGATTGGTACGTCGAGACGCTTCTGCCCGGACTCACGCGAGACCGGGGTCTACGAACGCGATGGATGCTGCTTTCGCATCCCGGACCCTCACCGGTCACACGTGCCGCGCTGCGCTACTTCGAGGCCTGGCGCCTACAGGACATCAAACGCGTCCGCGAGATCTTCGCCGCCGAGGCTATGTACGCTCACGATCCATTCGCACGCCCGCTGCACGGTCGAAGCGAGATCGTCCGCTACTGGCGCGAGAAGGTCCTCACTCAGCGCAACCCGAGGATCGAGTTGCACACGCTGATGACCGAGGACACCGAAGCGATCGTGGAGTGGACGGCACGCTTCGAGCAGGCAAAACTGGCCGTGGCCGTGAGCGGCGTCATGATCATAAGAATCGATCCGAGAACGGAGCAGATCGTGGAGCTTCGCGAGTACTATCACAGCGCGAAGGCTCCTATGAACGCATCCGACACATGATCCACAAGATGGACGGTCTCGACGTCGAGATCCAGCGACTCGATCGGTTCATCGATCGGGCGGCCGACAGCCTGTTGACGTTCTACGATCCCGCGAAGGCGGGGTTCCTGCGCAGCACCCTGTCGGAGTCCGACGACGCAAGCGCGACTTCTTCGGCGCGCTCGCTGTTCGCCCTCGCCGAGTACGTTCGGTTCCTGCAGGAACGCGCCGCCGGTCCGGATGGCGATCACCTGAAGCGGATGTCGGGAGTTCTGCGCTCGTCGTTCGCCGCTTGGATCACCGGACTCGCCAACCCGCAGCAGCGGCAGCAGATCCGCTCGGCAAGTGACAACAGGGAAAATCACTTTACCGACAGCCATCTGCTGCTGGCGCTCTCGATGACACGACGGCTGGCGGGCATCAGCCGGCCGGGGTGCGACGCAGCCTGCGTCAGCCCGCCGGAGTGCGACGTCACCAGCATCCACCAGGCGGGACGAGAGCTGCAGCAGAGCCTCATCGGGCATCTGGACGCCAACAGGGGCGGCAAGATCCACGATGCCGATCGACCGACTCACGACTTCATCACCCTTCATGCGCTGCGCGCGATTGATGCCTTCGCGGCGGTCGACGAGCGGCAGACGAGCGTGGCGCCACTCGTCGACCAGCTGATCGACAGGCTGCGACCTCGCGTGGAGCACGATGTGCTGGCGTGCCTGGGCTATCACTCCGCGCGCGTGGAGGCCGAGTTCGACCCCGCCGAGCTGCTGTTCACCGCAGCCCTCCTGGAGCGATGCAAAACGCCCAGCTGGGAGAAGCTGCTGCACCGTGCCGTGGAGGTGGTGGTGGACGACCAGACGGAGGACGGCGCCTGGGTGGGATCGCGCGTCGTGGCCTACGAAAAGCGGGGCCTGTTGCACGTTGCCTCATACGAGGTCGGCCTGACGCTGACCTTCCTGGCGGCCTCGGCGATTCGACGCGGCGACCATGAGATGCTCGAGCGCGTGCTGCCCTCGCTGCGGCGCGTCTGCGGCCTCGCGCACGCCAGCTTTCAGAGCGTTGGCCGCTTCCGCGGCTGGGCCAACGATCGCACCAAGTGGCCAGGCCTGCTCGAGGGCTGGGCGACTGCGATCGTGCTGACGCTGCTGATGCGCTACCGGGAGGTGCTGCTCGACTGCCGCCAGGGACGCGTGCTTGGCAACTATCGCTGCGAGTATCCCGAGCCATCGGGCCATCAACTGCCATGGCCGGATCTCCAGCGGACGCTGCGCATACCGGGGCCCGCGGAAGGGACGATCCTGGGCAGAGTCTCAGACCCCTCGCCCAACGGCGAGCTGGTGGAAGCGCTCCGCGGGAAGATAATCGATCCGATCTTGAAGGATCCCGCCGAACGCCCGGAGAAGGCGGGTCTGATTCTCTACGGCACGCCTGGCACACGCAAGACCACAATGGTCAGGCAGATCGCCAAAGCCCTGCGGTGGCCGATGATTACGCTCTCGCCACCGGACTTTCTGAGCGACGGAGGGCTGGAGGGCTTCGAGGCGGCCGCCGCTCGCGTCTTCACCGATCTCAAACGCCTCAAGCGCGTCGTCATTCTCTTTGACGAGTGCGAGGACTTCTTTCGGCCGAGACCCGGCGCTCCCGGGGACGACGGGTCCGACTCGGAGGACGAAGAGAGAGACGTCGACGACGCGCCCGACTCGGAGGCCCAGCAGCAGACCGGCGTAGAAGGTGCTCCCGCCGGGCGCACTCACCACACAGCAGGCTCCTCCACCCGTGCGGACATGGATCGAGGCCCTGTTCCCGACACCCGCACGATCGGGGCGTTCATCACGGCCGGCATGCTTCCAAGGCTTCAGGATCTGCGCGACGCGCAGTGGAACGTCTTCGTGCTGGCGACCAACGTCCGGCTGGAGGAGCTGGACTCGGCCGCGATCCGACCGGGACGCTTTGACTTCGCGCAAGACGTTGGCAACCCCACCGTCGCCGCCCAGGTCCGCTACGTGAAGAGTCTCCACCCCAAGCGCCACCGCAAGCTCGATCCCAACGAGACCAAGCTGCTCATCGAAGCCATTGAAGGCATTGACCACTCGATGCCGTTTCGTGCCATCGACGACGTCGCGGAAGCGCTCGCACACGGTGAGGTCACCGCCGAGGTGAGCGAGGTCAGGAAGCTGATCGCCTGCGAGCGTAGGCGGAAAAAGCCTCCGCCGCTCTACGCCTGATCGAGCGCGCTCCCGGACCCGCCCACGTCCTCCCGGTGGGCGTTCCTCGTGCACGCCATCGCGCCCGCGCCGCAACCTGCGGCCCGGCGGCCTCCTGCACCCCGACTTGCATGCCGATCCCGCCATCGGGGGCCTGCCGATAGGTGGTTTGCCGCGGGTCGCCCAGCAGTACACCCTGAGCCGGCGCGTGGCGCCCCCACAAAGGTGTCCAAACCTGCCCGCCCCGGCTCACGTCCGCGCGCGCGGGCGTCGATGCAATCGCCGTGGCCCACGCCCGACTCACATCGCTGCTCGCACTCACAGCCTGTCTGTGCGCGATCGCGGCGGGCCTCATCGGCGGCGCGAGCACGGCACTCGCCGACGGCTCCTGTGCCAACGCCAACCTGACCCCCGCGCCCGGCAATGTCGAACAGGTGCGCGCCGCGGTGGTGTGCCTGATCAATCAGGAACGCGAACGCCACGGCGAGGGGGCGCTCGCGCCCAACGCGAAGCTCGCGCACGCCGCGCAGGGGCACAGCCGCGACATGGCCAACGAGGACTACTTCTCCCACATCGCACCCGACGGCGAAACGCCGCTCCAGCGGATGCGCGCGAGCGGCTACATCCCCAACCCGCAGGACGGGTATGTGGTCGGCGAGAACATCGCGTGGGGCACGATGTGGCTGGCCACGCCACAGTCGATCGTCAATGCCTGGATGGCGTCCCCCGGGCACCGCGCCAACATCCTCGACGGCGCCTACCGCGAAACCGGGGTCGGGGTCGAGCCGCGACCGCCCGCCGCGCTCGCCGAAGGGCAGCCCGGCGCGCTCTACACACAGGACTTCGGCACGATCATCCCCGCCGGGCACTCCTCGCGCCGCTCGGGGGCCGCTTCGGCACCCTCGACCGGCGGGCGCTCGACGCACAGCTCGACGCGCACGCGCTCTCACCGCTCCCCCGCTCGCTCGGGACGGATAACCTCCGGCACTCGAACCAGCGAAAGGAGCAACACACACCATGGGAGTTCTCGACGGCAAAGCCGCCATCGTCACAGGGTCCGCGCGCGGCATCGGGCGCGCCACCGCAGAGCTGCTCGCCGCAAACGGCGCGCAGGTGCTGATCAACGATCTCGACGGCGACGTCGCTAAGCAGGCCGCTGAGGAGATCGCGGGCGAGACGGCGGTGCACGCCGGCGACCTCACCAAGCCGGGCGCGCCCGACCAGCTCGTGCAGAGCGCGATCGACGCGTTCGGCAAGATCGACATCATCGTCAACAACGCCGGCTACACGATCGACGCGCCGATCCACAAGATGTCCGACGAGCAGTACCAGGCGATGCTCGACATCCATCTCGTGGTGCCCTTCCGCGTTATTCGCGCCGCCGCGCCGCACCTGCGCGAGCCCGCCAAGAAGGAGCGCGAGGAAGGGCAGGAGGTGTTCCGCAAGATCGTCAACATCTCCTCGATCTCGGGCACGATGGGCAACGCCGGGCAGGCCAACTACTCCTCCGCGAAGGCTGGCGTCACCGGTCTCACCAAGACGCTGGCGAAGGAGTGGGGCCAGTTCAAGGTCAACGTCAACGCCGTGGCGTTCGGCTTCATCGACACGCGCCTGACGGCCGCCAAGGTCGAGGACAACACGATGGAGATCGGCGGCGAGAAGGTGCAGCTCGGGATCCCCGAGCAGATGCGCCAGATGGCCTCGATGCTGATCCCGCTCGGGCGCCCCGGCACCCCGGAGGAGGCGGCGGGAGGCATCTTCTTCCTCTGCTCGCCGTGGTCAAACTACGTGCACGGCCAGATCCTCAACGTCACCGGCGGGCAGTTCGTGGGGATGACGAGCTGAGAGCAGCGCTCAGGGCGCCGCGGGCGGGAACCCTGCGCCAACCGTACGCGACCCCCCCGACGCCTTGGCGGCGCGGCGCTGCTCGCGCACGCGCTGCAGCGCGCCGCGGCGCCCGTGCTGCTCGAGGCCGGCATAGAGCCGCTTGATCTCGGTGAGCACCTCGTCGGCGACGGCCTGCTGCTGCGCGGGCGAGGGGTCCGCCACCTGCTCCCAGCGCAGCGCCGGCCCGTACTGCACGGTGATCGAGGGCAGCCGCAGGCGCTTCCAGTTGCGGATCCGCGAGGAGCCGTGAATCGCGATCGGCACGACCGGCGCGCCCGATTCGAGCGCCAGGCGCCCGATCCCGCGCTTGGCCTGCTCGGCGAGGCGGCCGTCGCGCGAGCGCCCCCCCTCGCAGTACATCGTGATCGCCCCCTCGCGCGCGAGGATCGCGTTGGCGGTGGTGAACACCTCTTCGTCGCGCGCGCCGCGGCGCACCGGGAAGACGCCGCCGTGGGTGTAGATGAACTGCATCGGCCCTTTGAAGAGCTGCGACTTCGCCATGAAGCGCACCTTGCGGCGGATGTAGCAACCCATCAGGAAGTGGTCCATGAACGAGAAGTGGTTGGGCGCGAGGATCACCGCGCCGCTGCCCGGCACGTTGTCAGTGGCGATCGCGCGCGTGCGCAGGCCCGCGTACGCGTACAGCGATGTCAGCAGCCGCGTGATCTCATACGCCCAGTCGGGTTCGCGCGTGCGCGCGCGCTCGTGAAAGCGGTCGAAGTGCTCCTTCGGCCGCGGGTCTGTGTACACCTGCTCGCGCATCGGCGCCAGCTCGCTCATCTGCTCTCTGCTCTCCTGCCGGATCGGGTCGTCATCGCTCACAGCACAAGTCTGACCTCTCTACCTCGCGCAGGCGGCAAGGTTACGCGCCGGGCTTGCCACCCGGTCGGGCGGACTCCACTGTGGAGTCCTCGCCTCCGGCTCCATCGACCCGTAACAGTTGCACCTCGCAGCTGAGCTCCGCCACCTTCGGCCAGTCACCTGGCAACTGTGACCTTGTGCAGCGCATCGTCGGCATCGAGGAAGCCGACGATGACCGTCGAGTCGAGCAGGATCAACCCCACTCTCGGCGCAGCCCGCGGACGGTGCGGCCGAACTCGCCACCGGTGCTCAGAGCCCCCGCATACTCATCGAGAATGTCATCCACGCGCGCGACCAGGACACGCCCGCGCCCCTGAGCCCTGACCTGTACGACGTCACCCTCGCGAAACCCGGCCTCGCCAAACGCGCCGATCGGGATCGTGATCTGATGCTTGCCGGAGACCCGCGAGCGGCCCGCACCGCGCCTACCATCGCTCCCCGTTTTCTTTACATCTATCGCCATAGGTAAAGCTAGCACCACCGCGGGACCTCCATGCCTGCGATCGAGCGTCCCTCAACCTGCTCACGAATGCTCCTACGCGATGATACGATGAGCATATGAGGCGAACCACGATCAGCCTGCCCGAGGATCTGGCACGGGACGTCGCGCGCGAGGCGCAGCAGCGACGCGTCTCCCTCTCGGAGGTGGCACGAGACGCACTGCGCGAGCATCTCGACAGGCGAGCGGCCGGCGGTCTGCCGTTCATCGGTATCGGGCGCAGCGGCACAAGCGACACCGCACGGCGCGCCGAGGAGATCCTCGCCCGCGAGTGGGGCGATGCTCGCGGTCGTTGACACAGGGCCGCTCTACGCCTCACTCGACCGCGACGACTCCGACCACCAAGCCTGCGCAACCGAGCTCAGCCGCCCGGGGCTGCGCCTGGTGATCCCCGTGCTCGTCGTCGCAGAGGTCGGCTACCTCGCCGCGACACGCCTCGGCGCCGACGTAGAGGCAACCTTCATCCAGTCGCTCGGCGCCCTCGACGTCGACGCTCCCCCACCGCAGGAGTGGGCGCGCATGGCCGAGCTGATCCGCCAATACGAGGACTTCCCGCTCGGCGTCACCGACGCCTCCGTGATCGCTCTCGCCGAGCGGCTCGGCACCCCCGACGTCATCACGCTCGACCGCCGCCACTTTCACGCCGTCCGGCCCCGCCACTGCGAGGCGTTGCAGCTGCTGCCGGAGTGAGGGGACCGCAGAAAATATAGGAGAGCGTCCACGCGACGCAACTCACTGCCAGGCGGGTGGGCGCGGGGCCTCCATGCCCCGCGACCGTCCGTTGTGGCTACCGCTTCTTCTTGCCGTGTGCGTGGTGCTTCGTGCCCTTCTTCTTCGCGGACCTCCTATGCGCCGCCTTCGGGCAGTCGGTGACCGAGATCTTCGTTTCCTGGTTGATTTTCAGCCCGTTCTGGCCGACCATTTCGGTGGGCATCACCAGCGTCCCCTTGCAGAGGTTCCCGTTCGCCGTGAGCGCCGGGTATTCCCGCTCGGGCAACTCCAATTCGAAGTTAGAGAACGGCACATCCGGCACCGTCGCAAACGTCGCGGTCGTGATCCCCGCTTTGCTGATGAACGTTTCCCCATGCACCTGCACCGTCACGCCGTCCTCGCCGGTGAGGACGATGATTAGTTCCGGGTACTTCGCGCCACCGTGGGAGACGAAGTACGCCGGGCCACTCAGGGGCCCTTCGAGGACCGGGGTCTGCACCGTCGCTTCGCCGACCCGCGATGCCTTCGGGCAGTTCGACGGGTTTTCCGCGAAGACCTTTTCCGTGCACGCCTTCTGCAGCGTTTTCAGCGGCGACGGCAGCTGTTTGGGCAGCGAGACCCTGACCTTTGCGACGTTCGCCGCGGTGCCCCGTGGGGTGTTCGGGAGCGTCAGGCTGACGTGCAGGCTCGCTCCTTCAACCCGCGAGGTCTTCGCGCTGGTTTGGACGTTGAATTCCGGTTTGAAGGAGAGCGCCGCGCAGTTGGTGACCTGGAACGGCGTTGCGACATCCGCGGTGGCGCCTTCGGTGCTCGTGAGCTGCCCGGTGAGCTTCATCGGGTTGCAGCTGGTGGGGTTGAACACGAACCCCGGCCGGTTGACCGTCACGTTGATGTGCTGCAGCTCCAGCGGGATGCCGTCCAGGATCGTCGGGAACGCATCGCTCACGACGGTCAGGTGCGCGTCGGTGGGGTCGACGTCGACCTTCGAGCGTACGACCTCGACCCCGAGGTTGAACGGACCCGCCACAGCGGGCACGACGACGTCCACCCCGAACGGGTCGCCCTCGTACGGGCCGGTGATGTACGCCTTCCCGGATTCGATCGAGTAGGGGTCTCCGCCCAGGCCGGCGCTTGCGATTACCTGCCCGATCTGGCTTTCCGCCGGGCACTGGCCGGTCGCGGCCTGCGGTTCCTCGCACAGCTTCACGCCGCGCAGCCCAGCGGAGATCCCCGGGGGGAACACAACGGAGAGTTTCCCGAGCTGCTGGTCGGCGTCGGGGCGACTCATCGTCATCGTCAACGGGGTGTACCCACCCGCCTGCACGCTCGTGGTGCCCGCCTGGAACCCGGGCTGGAACGGGCGAGGGCTCTCGCACGGCGTTTCGTTCGGGCCGCTCGTGATGTCGAATGTGGAGCTTGAGTTCGACGGGCCATTGCCCGACCACGGTGTCAGCGACGCGGTGCTGGTGTAGGAGCCGCACAGCGGCGGGGTACTCAACGGTGCTCTCGCACCCCCGAAGAAGTGCAGTTCGGCTTCTTCGAAGGGGAGCTCGGGCCCGTTGGGGAACGTCGTCGTGAGCTGCCCCGTGACGGGGTTCAGCGAGATTTCGCCGGGGAGCTTCAGGACTGTCCCGGAGACGGGGTCTTCCGCGACGATGTACATCGCGATCAGGCTCCCGAACGGGTTCTGATCCTGCGTCGCCAAGTACACCGCGCCTTCCAGCGCGTTCGGTAGCAGCGGGCTCTTGATCCTCACCGTCCCGACCTTCGACGCGTTCGCGCAGAAGTTCACGCCCGGACGCAAAGGTTCGCTTGAGGTGAAGCTGCCCGGTAGCGTGGGTGTGAACGTCGCGGTGTCCGCCCCCGGTTCGGATTCCCCGTCCAGTTCCTTGAAGCCGGTGAACCCGACCAGGCCCTCTGAGCAGGCTTCCAGGCCGTTGCCGTCCGCGGGGTTGATCGCGACGCCTTCGGGCAGCGTGACCGTGATGTTCCTGACCGAGGACTCCGCGAGGCCTTCGGGGTTCAGCTCCGAGGTTTGCGGGACCCGCACATCGGTCGTTAGGCCCGTCGGGGTGCTCCCCTCGGACACATCGGGTTTCGCTTCGATCGAGGAGCTGAACGGCAGCTGGTTGCACCCGTCGACCCTCTCCGGGAGCGTGTAGGACGCTTCGGCGTGTTCAGAGGCGTGTTCTTCATAGGGCCAGGAGTCCGCGAGCAGCGTCGAGGAGAACGGCCGTTCGCAGGAGGTCGGCATGATCAGAAACGGCGGCGGGGACGCGTCCGTCGAGACCGGACACGAGCCGAAGCCCTCCAAACATTCCCAGCCACGCTGACCGTCGTGCGACGAGCTGCCCGGCACACCCCAGAACGTCAGCTTGGAGCTGAGCAGCCAGTCGGCCTGGATGATGTTATGCGAGCTGATCGTCACCCCATAGTCCGAGCCGGTGCGCACCGAGGCATTCAGGTAGACCGGGACCAGCCCGTCCGCCACGAAGCCAAAGCGAACCGGTTCCCCCGGCAACGGCACCAGATTGAAGATCGGCACCGTATCCGCTTCATCGCTCACGCCGCCGTTGCCAGCGATACGCAGCAGCGCGACCCCGACCGCCGAAGACGCCGGACAGCGATTGATGTTCTGTCCCTGCGGGTCCAGTTCGCCCTCGTTGAACTGAGCGTCGGTGCACTGCACGAACGGCGTCGGGTTGCCGACCAAGCCCGCGGGAAGCTGAACGACATCGTCCTTGGCGAGCGCCACGGTCCTCGGACGTCCTTCACAAAACCGATTCGTTTCCGGGCACGGGTAGGTGCTGTCGGCCGTAATCAAGTTCGTGAGCTGAAACGGGTGAGACCCCGCCCGGGTGTCAATCGACCCGCCCAGGTTTTCCGGCGTCAACGTGTAGCTTTCGATCCCGAAACGTTCGGTGCCGTTCACTTCGATTCTGTGGGTCGCGGTAGGAGATCCCGCCGCACCGCCGCCGGTGACCGTCGCGCTGTTGACCTCACCGGCCGTGGCAGCTTCGAGGCGCACGCCGATCAGCACTTCGATCTGTCCGAACGGGGGCACGACCCCTTCAAACGTACACGTCACGCTCCTGCCCGACGGCGCGATCGGGCACGTCTCAGCTTTCCCCGGCGTCACGGGCATGACACCCTCCGACACTTCCGCCGAGACCGCCGTCAAACCCTCCGGCAGCCGGTCGGTGATCGTGGTCGTGCCGCTGGACGGCCCATCGCCGAGGTTCTCCGCTTCGATCACGAGCTGACCATCCGGCAGACCCTTCACGAGCGTCACGGATTCGCTGATCGAGCCTTCCAACGGGGAGGGCACCAGGGCCGAGCCGCCTGCATTGAGTTCCCTGGCCGTAAAGATCGCCGGCGCCGGCTGGCTGCCCAGAGAACCGGTGAACTCTATTTCATAGGCTTCACCGCCTTCAGGGTTGGGCTTCTTGCTCAGCACACGCACGTTACCAGCCCCGTAAACGGACTGAAGACCGGCCTGGAGTTCCGCGGCCGTCGCGTCCCATTTGAACACCGCGAACCCGCCTTTGAATTTCGAGGCGATTATCTGCGCACGACCGCCCAACAGGAATTCCCCGCCGGTCGCCGTCACCGTCACCCGCTGCACTTCGTTCCTGCCCGCACCAGGACGCAGGTCAGTAGGACGCGAACCAGTCGTGATACCCCACCAGGGAGACGGAAGCGTTTCAGCAGAAGCAAACCCTGCCATCAGAGCAAGAGATACAAAAGTGACCGATATTAGAGCTGCGAGGGCGTAGTTTGATCGAAGGAACCTCATGACTGACCCCCGCGGTTTGACTTGGACGACTTTTTCGCTCGCTTCCTACTCTTCTTTCGTACGCACTCACCCTTCCTATTCTTTGCAAAGTTCTTTTTGCATTTCACCGTCTTCTTTTTTGTTATCTTCGCCGCCACCACCGGCGCGAGGTTCCCGGACCCGGAGAAGGTGGCACTCGCCGGAGCGCCGAACACTTCGGGCTGCGGCGGCGAGGCGGCTCGGCACGCGTCCGCGGTCGTACACGGCACGGAGGATTCCGGCGCGCTGAAGCACGGGGACGCCGACGAGCACACGTGCGCGTCGTACACATCAAAAGCCGTGTCCGTGTCCTGCTTGACCAGACGTTCGGAGGTGAGAAAGAACACGTCGTTGCCGCTTTCCGACGCATCGAGAAACACCGATTCGTCAGCCGAGGTGCCCGAAGAGAGTAACGAGACACACCCACCGATCGCCTGATGGAAGCCCGACGCGGATTCCGTGCAGCCGCCTTCGCCACCGACACCCGCCGGCTCAAACTCATACACATCCTCGCTACCGTTGACATCCTGGGGCACCAGCGCGTCGTGGGCGTCGAAGAACAGGCGTCCTTCGTCATCGAGATAACGCGATTGATAGCGGGACATTTCGATATCGGAGGATGTCCATTCCGGAAGGCTCGCCGCAAGCCACGACGTGTTCGGCCACGTGCCGTCTGTATTGGCCAACCTGGGCTGGTTGCCCTGTTCGTAGCCGACCGGTCGCGCGCCAGTGGGGTTACACGACGCGCAGACCAACCGGCCGTGCGCGGCATCGAAGAGAAAGACCTCCTCGTCGGGCTGGCCGCTGCGCGCGTCGTGGTTGTTGTATCCCGTCAACGGCCGCACGGAGGTGAACGTCAGCCAGCGGCCGTTGGGCGAGACCCGCGCGCTCTGATGAATCATTTCCGGACTCCAATCGGGGCTATCCAGGCCCGACAGCGTGCCGATGAACACGGGCGCTTCCCACACGCGCGCGGCACCGTTGTAATGGACCATGTACAGGTTGCACGACTCGCCGGCCGTTGGTGTTACTCCGTTGGCCGGACAGTTCCCGGGGGTGGCGGCGTGCGCGCCGGCGTCCCCCACGACGCTGTTCGAGACGAAGTAGACGTAAGAGCCATCTTCGCTCGCCCCAAGCACGGCACCCACGACAGCGGCGCCCGGCGCGAGATCATGCAGCACACACTTCGGGCCAGCCGCTTGCACCACAACTTCGCATTCATACAGGTCACCCGGGCCGGCCCCCGCCACCAGCTGCTGGGAGTCGCTGAAGAAGACCCGCGAACCTTCCTCGTTGGCGATCTGAAACATCGGAGCGACTGCGCCGCCACCGCATTCGCCGGTTTTCAGGCAAGAAGCTTCAGGGACGTCGAGCCTGACCGACTTCTCGTCGGTCATATCGCTCAGGTAGAGGCCCGTGTCGGTCCAGACGACACGCGTGCCGTCGCCGGAGATGGCCCAGCGCGCATTGCCTTGGTCAGCTGGGCTGGTCCCTGATTTGGTTTCCGTACCGAGGTCGGCGCCGACCATGCCGCCGCCTTCGGCCGCGGGCAGCACGCTGACCGGCTGGAGCTCGCTTTCACCCAGGGGCCTGTCCGCGGACCACTCGTACAGCTCGCCGCTTGTTCCGCCCTTCTTCAACGGCGCTTCGGAGTTGACCACGACGTGTGAGAGATCGGGGCTCGCGCCTGCGAAACTGACTGCGTCGTGTTCGCCGCCGTTCACGACCCCGCCGAATTTGGTGCCTACCGGGACATCGGCGTAGCCCGGTGTCCCGGTCACGAGCGGCTCATAACAGGTCGCGGGTGTCGCCTGGCAGGTCAGGTCATGGCGCAGGTACGGGGTGTTTGCCGTGTCGAGCGGGAACACATCGGGCTTCAGCGAAGTGAATTCCCCCTGAGGATCCTCCAAGCCGAGCGACAGGTCTTCGGAGAACAGCTGGTAATCCGGGTGGCGGCCAGGTCCGGCCGGTGCTGCGTTTGGGGGATTGATGTCGCTGGAGGTCCAGCCAGTGGCACCACGGGTGGCGAGGAGCTGCTGTTCGAAGTGATAGCCGGCAGCGTGTTCTTCGGTCGGGTTGGTCGCGAGGAAGGTGAACGCGTCACCAGACAGGGAGGCCTGAGTCGCCGTGCCGACGATCGGGAATGGAGTGGCACCGTGCTTATCGGGCGGGGTCACGAGTTCCCACTGGCGGCCATCGGGCAGCGTGAACCCCGAGCCCGCTGGCTGCGTCGTGAACGCGTGGTCGGCCTCCGTGAAGACTTCGGTTTCCCCGGCTTTCGGTTCGCTGAGCACAACCACGCGGTAGTGGTAGGTCCTACCCGGGGACAGGCCCTGGAGGCGCTGGAATACGTTCTGTTCCCCCGGGGCGGACCCGAGCGGTTCGCCGGGCGGCGCGGGGATCGCCAGGCACGAGGAGGACGACGCCGTCGTTTCCGCACAGCCTTCCGTGTTCGTTTCAGAGTACTGGAAGTAGTATGAGATGTTCGAGCCGTGCGGGTCGATCGTCGCATCCAGCGTCGCCGCCGTCGAGGCCACTTCCGAGGAGGAGTCGCCATCCAGGCCGGGCCCTTCCGTCGTCAGCTGCCCATGGTCTTCCTCGCTCGGAATGTGTACGCCATTGACGGCACGCAGACGGTAGAAGTAGGTGGTGTCTGGCTGCAAGCCAGTGATCGTCGCCTTGACGGGGAACGGTTCGCCGCCCGGTTCTTCGGTGACCGTAGCCGGTTCGCACGGGACCGTCGTGCCATAGGAGCTGCTCGTGCCGTATTCGAAGAAGCATTCCGCAGAGCCCGCTTCATCGAGCTTCACCGTCCCGTTCAGCGTCACCAGCGTCGCGTGGCTTTCGCTCGGTTCGCTCAGCTCGACATCCGGGATCGTGACGCTTTCCCCGAACGCCGCGACCGGCAAACCGCTGCTCTCGCCGACGAACACACGACCGCTCACGGGGTCCACCCCGACGCTCCCCACTTCCCCGAACGCACCTGCAGGCGTCCCCGTCAGCTGCGTCAGATATTCGCCCGTCGCGCTGAACTGATCCACGACCCCGGGTTCCGCCCCAAGGAAGATGTCGCCGTTGCCGTCGACAGCCAGACCCCTGCTCGAGAAGGTCACGAGCGGCTGGTGGTTGGCTTCGGTGATCGCGCGCACGAAGCGGTAGTGATCCGGCCCGGCCACAGGTTCGAACTCGTCGAGCGCGACCGTTGCGGTTTCTTCCAAGAAGTCGAGGACGACCACGTCGCCGCTGACAGGCGAGACCGCGACGCCGAGCGGGAAGCCGAAATGCACGAGGCTGCTGCCGCTGCACGGCAGTTCTTCCGGGGTCGTGCACGTCCCTTCAATGACCGTCACCGGCGCGGGGGGTTCTTCACCGGCTTTCGCGACTTCCTGTTCGGGGTTGAAGACGTCGACGCTTCGGCCAGATCCCTGATTGGCGACATACAGGAAACCCTTCGCCACATCGCCCGGGTTTTCCGAGCCATCGACCGCAAGCGCTTTGCCGCCGCCGAACCCACCGGGGGCGTGCGCACCCGACCAGACCCCGAGCAAGGCGCCCGAGAGGCCATCGAAGACCGCCACCGCCCCGGCGCTCGTCTGCGCATACACCTGTTCGCCCCCCAAAAAAGCGTGACCGACCGCCAACGCACCACCGAGGCCAGTTGCCCCCGCTACCGGTTCTTCATCGAGCTGCGGGCCCGTGAACACACCCGTTTCGGCGTTGAAACGATCGACCCGCGTACCGCCACCCGTCGCGTCCGCCGCCCACACGCCTCCCCCTGACGCCGCGATGGCGTTCGGGACAGACAGGGGGCCGGAGAGGCAAGCCGGCCCAGCCGGTTTACCCGAACACCCCGCGAGGACGCCCTTGGCGAGTTCTTCGGATGGCGTTTTTTCGTATACGTGGGTGACGCCGGCCCCCGCGGGAGCCGAAGCGAACGCGAGAGCCACCAGCATCGCCGCAAGGCAGACCCCGCCGACACCGACACGACGCGACAAAAACGCAAGAATGCGGCGCGAATCACTCATATCAGTACCTTTACGGACGTCGCGGTGCGCCTCACGGCCCACGCGTGTACGCCAACTGGTCGAGTCGAAGCTCATCTACCCATCCCCTCCTCCAAAACAGAGGGGCCAGCCCCTCGATCGGTGAACAACGACACGCCAAGCGGCGCACCAACACAAGCCTCATCAACAGCGGGCGTGTGCATCCGAATGCTCCGCGCGACCATCTCCCCCTTCGCGGTCAGCGCCCACGCGTTCGGCTCCCCCTTCAACCGCCCCGCCCCCGTGTTCGCAAGCAGCCCCAGGCGCTCCAGACGCGCCAGCAGCTTCGAGACCTGCCCCGCGTCGGGGATCCCCGCCCGCTCCCCCGCCTCACGGTTGGAGGACCCCGGATGCTCCGCGATCCCTTCCAACACCCGCGCGGTGCGATACGTCAAACGCATCGCCACACCACCAAGCGGGTCGGCCACGCTCTCCACCGACCCGCGCCGCACGTGCGCGGACCGCGTCGCCCCGACCGGCGCCGGGCGCACCTGCTCACGCCGCGCCACCGAGGCACCCTGGTAGGGCAGCACGATCATCCCCATCAACTCCCCCAACAGGCTCGTCAACGGACGCCGCTCACCTTTGAGCAGCCGCGCATACACGATCGAGAACGCCGCCCCCACCAGGCCCTCCGCGGTGAGCGGCGTGCACAGTTCAGCCCGCACACTCAGCAGGCGCCCCTCATCGACCACGGCCGCGAGTTGCCCAAGGACCGCTTCGCGACGCTCCAGAACCCGCGGCCCCCCGCGCAGCGCCTGCACCACGCAGACCCGCGCCAGCACCGTCTCACGATCCAGGAACGAGAGGATCGTGAACAGCCCCACACGCACCCGCTCACGCCACGCCAAGCCCTCCAAGCCCACGGCGGCGAGCTCCCCGGCGATCAACCCAAGCGCATCCTCCAGCACCGCCGCCAAACACGCTTCGCGATCAGAGAACAGCTCATAGAAAGTGCGCCGCGAGACCCGCGCCCGGCCCGTGATGTCCGCGACCGTCGTATCCGCGTAACCAAGCTCATCGACCGCGCGAACCGCCGCCGCCAGCAGCCGAACACGCTGGATCTGAACCAGACGCGCGTGCGAGCCAACCCGCGACCGGCCCGTCTCGCCCGCGGGACGCCGCGCCGCCGGAGTCCGGGGCGCCGGCGCGTCGCGCCGTGCCGCCACGCGCGCGGGCATCAGACCACCCCCCAGCAGAGACGCCAGCCGACGCTCTCGGCCACGAGAACCACACGCCCGCGAGCAAGAGCAAGAAGGCCCCTTAAGGCCGAGCGATCAGCGCTACTGCGCTCACCTCTCCTCTTTCCCCCTACGAAGGAACCCGGACGACCCGCTAGAGCCGACCGATGGGCGCGCCTGAGGCCTTCAGCGTTGGGTTCCCTAGGCGAAGAGAGAGAGAGAGAGAGAGATGCGACAGCGCCAAGCTGGCGCATCTAGCATCACTTAATTCACGGGGTGCAAAGACCCCCGTCACGTTTCTCCCTCTAGAAACCACGCTCAAACCACTCCCTCATAACGCTTCGCGACCCAGGCCCTCTTCCCAATCAATCCCCTGCTCGCGCGTCGGAGTCAACCACAAGGTCGGTTGACCCAAACCCGGTCTTATGTCTACGTCCAGCCACCCGAGGGTGGCCAACAACTCCGCCATTGTAACCACACCTGCGTCTTGCTGTCAAGTCCTAACGCGACCGCGGCACCAAGGCTGCCTTCCCCGCCCTCACCCCACACCCCGAGCCCGCCCAAGCGCACCGTGCCACCCGGCGAGCAGACAAGCCCGCTCGCTCTCCGACATGGCAGGCTCATACCTCGCGCGCAGGCGCCAGCCGTCGCGCACGTTGGTGAACGTCCACAGCCCCGAGCCGACGCCCGCGAGCAGCGCAGCGCCGAGCGCCGTGGTCTCCGCGACCTCCGGCACGAGCACAGGGACGCCGAGGATGTCGGCCTGGAACTGCATCAGCCAGCCGTTGGCGGTCGCCCCGCCGTCGGCGCGCAGCTCGCGCAGCTCGACGCCCGCGCCGGCCTCCATCGCGCGCACAGCGTCCACGGTTTGATAGCCGATCGCCTCCAGCGCCGCGCGCGCGAGGTGCGCCCGCGTCGAGCCGCGCGTGAGACCGACGATCGTCCCCCGCGCCAACGGGTCCCAGTGCGGCGAGCCGAGCCCCGTGAGCGCGGGCACGAAGTAGACCTCCTCGTTCGAAGCGAGCGAGGCCGCGAGCGCCTCGGACTCGGCCGCGTCGGCGATCAGCCCAAGCCCATCGCGCAGCCACTGGACGGCGGCGCCGGTCACGAAGATCGACGCCTCCAGCGCGTAGGTGCGCGAATCGCCGACCCCCCAGGCCACCGTGCTCAGCAGCCCGGGCGCCGGCGAGGGCGCGGCGAAACCGGCGTTGAGCAGCACGAACGAGCCGGTGCCGTAGGTGTTCTTGCCCATCCCCGGATCGACGCACGCCTGCCCGAAGAGCGCGGCCTGCTGGTCGCCGGCGACGCCCGCGACCGGAGCCGCGTGGCCGTGAAGCGCCTCGGGCAACGTGACGCCAAACGGCCCGGCGGAGGGGCGCACCTCGGGCAGCGAACGCTCCGGCACCCCGAACAGCTCCAGCAGCTCCGGGTCCCAGCGCCCGGAGGCGATGTCGAACAGCATCGTGCGCGAAGCGTTGGAGGCATCGGTGAGATGCAGCCCGGTGAGCTTGAACAGCAGCCACGAATCGACCGTCCCAAAGACCGCGCGGCCGGCAAGCGCGCGCTCGCGCAGCCCCTCCACATGACCGAGCAGCCACTCGATCTTCGTCGCCGAGAAGTAGGGGTCGAGCACCAGCCCGGTGCGCGCCCGCACCAGCTCCTCCATCCCCGCCGCGCGCAGCTCCGCGCACCGCTCGGCCGTGCGCCGGTCCTGCCACACGATCGCCCGGTGCAACGGCAGCCCCGTGGCCGGATCCCAAACGCAGACGGTCTCACGCTGGCAGGCGATCCCCACAGCGGCAAGCTCGCCCGGCCGCACCCCCGCATCGGCCAGCGCCGCCCCCGCAACCGCCCGCGTCAGCTCCCAAATCTCCTCCGCGTCGTGCTCGACCCACCCCGGCGCGGGAAAGTGCTGCCCAAGCTCACGGTAGGCGCGCCCCACCGGCTCGGCGCGCTCGTCGAAGACGATGCAAGTGCAGCCAGTCGTGCCGGAGTCGATCGCGAGAATCATCCACGCGTGAGCGTACCGTCAGGGTTGGATCGCGGGATCGTCCGCGCGCGTGAGTGATAGGTCACTCTATGACCTATAATAGGTCGCGATGCGAGATATCCGCGAACTGTTCCCCACCGACGACCCCGTCCGACCGGACCTGCTGATCGGCAGGGCGAGCGACGTGCGCGATCTCGCCGCGCGCCTGGGAGCGGGCACGCATGTGGTGATGGCCGGTCCGCGACGCACTGGCAAGTCGACGGTCGCGCTGGCCGCGCTCGCGCAGGTGAGATCGTCGGGCCTCTACACCGCGCAGGCCGATCTGTGGGATCACGAGGATCTCCCCTCGCTCACGAGAGCCCTGGCACAGTCGATCATCGCCAACCGCGGCCCGGTCGCCAAGGCGCTGGCTCGCGCGCGCGATGGTGGGCGCGAGGTGCGGGAGCTGCTCCCCGCCGGGATGACCGCGAAGCTGCGTACAGGCCTCGGCGAGGACGTGGAGCTGGCGTGGGCGACCCCCCCGGCGGGCCGGGCAACGGGCGCCGGGCTCGCCGCGACGATTGCCCTGGCACAGCGGATCGCCGAAAACGACGGCAAGCGCATCGCGGTGCTGCTCGACGAGTTCCAGGACATCGCGACCACGCCCCACCGCTTCGGCGACCCCGATGTGTTGAGCAAGCAGCTGCGCTCGCAGCTGCAGCGCTCACCGTTGGTGAGCGTGCTGTTCGCGGGCAGCGTCGAGCACCTGATGCGCGACCTGTTCGGCCCGGCCCGGCGGGCACTCAGCCAGTTTGGCAACTTCCACTCGCTCAGCCCGATCCTGCCGAGCGAGTGGGAGCAGGGCATCGCCGCCCGCTACCGCGAGCTCGACCTCAGCGCAACGGGACGAACGGTCCGCGAGATCGTGGCGCTCAGCGAGGGACACCCACGCACGACGATGCTGATCGCCCGCGAGACGCTGACCGTGACCCTCGCCCGCCGCGAAGGCGACACGATCGCACTCGGCGACGTGCACGACGGCTACGAGCTCGCGATGCAGGCCGACCGCCTGCGCCACGAGGAGATCATCGAACGGCTGCGCTCCGCCGCCCACGCATACCCAATCGCCCTACGCGTCGCGCGCGGCACCCGCCCCTACAGCGGCACCCCCTCCGCAGGCGCCAGAAGAGCATTGAGCATGATGGAGAAAGCCGGGATCGCCGAACACCACGGTCGCGGCGAATGGATCATCCCCGAGCCCCTCCTACGTAGCTATCTGGCTGCCCGCCCCTGACAAGCGCGAGGCTGTCCCAATCCGAGCGGAGACCTCACCTCCGTTTCTTCTTTCGGTAGTTCTTCTTGCGCTCATGGCGCACGCTCTTCGGGCGGGCGGGGGTGGGCATCCCATCACCGAGATCCTCGTGCTCTGATCGATCACCAACACCGCCCTCACCGACCCCAACCGAGCGTTCCATCCCAAAGCGAGCCGGCATCGACGCAGACCTTGCATAAGCAATACAGCGCTATACTGCGCTTGACCATGGCCGAGCCCGCTACCAAGCAGAGCATCGCCTTCCGCTTCGATCGCGGGACGGTGGCGCGCCTGAAGCGGCGCGCGCTCGAGACCCACTCCCCTCAGACCGCCCTCGCCGAGCGCTACATCGAGGAGGGCCTGCGCCACGACGAGCACCCGCTCGTGTACTTCCGCGACGGCGAGGCGGGGCGCAGGCCGGCGCTGCTCGGCACACGGCTCGACGTTGCGGAGGTCGTCACGACGATCCGCCAGAACGGCAACTCCGTGGAGGAGGCGGCCGACTACCTGGAGATCCCCCCCGCGCATGTCGAGGCCTGCCTGGGCTACTACCTCGACTACTCGAAGGAGATCGACGCCTGGATCGAGCGCTCCCGCGCAATCGCACAGCGTGAGCGCGAGCGCTGGCAGCGCCGCCGGCAGGCGCTTGCGTGAAGCTGCTGCTCGACGAGATGATCACACCCCGGGTGGCCCGCGAGTTGCGTATGCAGGGACACAACGTTCAGGCCATCAAGCACGACCGAGCCGACCTCGCCTGCCGCGGCGATCGCGAGATCGTTCGGCTGATGGCCGCCGAGGGAAGGGCGATCGTCACCAACGACGTCGCGGACTTCCAGCGCATCCACGACCGCCTCCTCGCCATCGGCGAGGAACACCACGGGATGATCTTCACCTTCGACGCGACGCTCCCACGTACCAAGTCCGCGATCCCGCAATGGGTCGAGGCGCTGAGCAGCCTGCTCGCCCAGCACGGCGATGACGCGCTGCGCAACCGGATCCACCACCTCGCGTGAGCACTCGCCCGTAGCGAGCGCTGGGGGCCTCCATGCCCCGCAACCGCGCCGCCTGGCTACCGCCTCTTCTTGCCGTGCGCTTTGTGCTTCTTGGCCTTCTTCTTGTGAGCGGCCTTCTTCGCCTTCGGGCACCCGGTGACCGCGATCTTCGTTTCCTGGTTGATCTTGAGGCCGTTCTGGCCGACCATTTCGGTGGGCATCAGCAGCGTGCCCTTGCAGAGGTTCCCGTTCGCCGTAAGCGCCGGGTATTCCCGCTCGGGCAGCTCCAGTTCGAAGTTCGAGAACGGCACATCCGGCACCGTCCCAAACGTCGCGGTCGTGATCCCCTGTTTGCTGATGAACGTTTCGCCATGCACCTGGACGGTCACGCCGTCCTCGCCCGTCAGGACGATGATCAGTTCCGGGTACTTCGCGCCACCATGCGAGACGAAGTACGCCGGGCCCGTCAACGGGCCTTCCAGCACCGGGGTCTCCACCTTCGCTTCCCCGACACGCGAGGCGACCGGGCAGCTGCTGGGGTTTTCCGCGAAGACCTTTTCCGTGCACGCCTTCTGCAGCGTTTTCAACGGCGAGGGGAGCTGTTTCGGCAGGCTGACCTTGACCTTCGCGACGTTCGCCGCCGTACCCCGCGGCGTGTTCGGGAGCGTCAGCGACACGTGCAGGCTCGCGCCTTCGGTGCGCGAGGTCTTCGCGCTGGTCGAGACCTTGAATTCCGGTCTGAACGAGAGCGCCGCACAGTTGGTCACCTGGAACGGCGTGGCGACATCCGCGCTCGCGCCTTCGCTGCTGCCGAGCTCCCCAGTCAGCTTCATTGGTTCGCAGCTGGTCGGGTTGAACACGAAATCGGGACGGTTCACGCTCACGTTGATGTGCTGCAACTGCAACGGGATGCCATCCAGGATCGTCGGGAACTTGTCGCTCACAACCGTCAGATGCGCATCCGTCGGATCCACATCCACCTTCGAGCGCACGACCTCGGTCCCGAGGTTGAATGGGCCGGCGATTGCGGGGACGACGACGTCCACGCCGAACGGATCGCCCTCATACGGGCCGGTGATGTACGCCTTGCCGGTTTCCACCGCGTAGGGATCGCCGCCGAGGCCGGCGCTGACGGTGACCTGCCCGATTTGGCTTTCCGCCGGGCATTCCCCCGTCGCGGCCTCGGGTTCCTCGCACAGCTTGACGCCCCGCAATCCAGCCGAGACACCAGGAGGGAATACGACCGAGAGTTTCCCCAACGGCTGGTCGGCATCAGGGCGGCTCATCGTCATCGTCAACGGGCTATAACCACCCGCCTGGACGCTTGTCGTGCCCGCATCGAACCCCGGCTGGAACGGCCGCGGGCTCTCGCACGGCGACCCGTTCGGGCCACTCGTGATGTCGAACATCGAGCTCGCGCTTGGCGAGGGGCCGCCCGACCATGGTTCAAACGACGCGCTGGTCGTGTAGGAGCCGCACAGCGGGGGGGTGCTCAACGGGGCGCGTTCCCCACCGAAGAAGTGCAGTTCGGCATCTTCGAAGGGCAGCTGCGGGTCGTCTTCGAACGTCGAGGTGATCTGCCCCGTAGCCGAGAGATGTACCTGCCCCGGGAGCTTCACAACCGTACCCGAGACCGGGTCTTCCGCCACTATATACATCGCGACCAGGCTCCCGAACGGATTGGCGTCCTGCGAGGCAAGATACGCAGAGCCTTCCAGCGGATTGGGCAGCAGCGGCGTGTGGATCTTCACCGTCCCGATCTTCGACGCGTCCGGGCAGAACCCCAACGCCCCGAGATTCAACCCCGAGGAGAGCGGCGCAGGCAATTTCGACGAGAACACCGGCATCGTCACACCCGGCTGGGATTCTTCGAAACCGCCGACGCCCCGACTAGCTTCGAAACCGACCTGGGCCTCAGAGCACGCTTCCAGACCACCCGCCCCCGACGGGTTGATGCTTACGCCTTCGGGCAGTGTGACAGTGATACCCCGAACGGTGGAGTCGGCGAGGCTACTGCCGTTCACGACCGATTCCTGGTCGACGTGCACGTCTACGCTCAACCCAGTCGGCGAGCTGCCCTGCGTCCCGTCGGCCGCGACCTTGATCGATGGTTCGAACGGCAAGTGGTTACAACCATCCATCGCCGGCATCGGCGCAGTGTTCGCCAACGTGCTATAGGGAGACAGCGGTTCCAGCCACGAATCGCTCTGCACAACCGTACGCAACGGCCCCGTACACGACGTCGGCAGCGCCAACAACGGCGGAGGAACAAGCTCGGCGAAGGACGGACATTCCCCTGCCTTTGCGCCTTCGGCAAGCCGCTCCGCCTGGAAAAGACATTTTTCTCCTCGTGAGCCGTTGTGGCGGTTGTCGCCTGGGACGCCCCATATGGTAACTTCACTTTCCTGGAATTCGATCGCCTGCGTGATGTTCCTGACGGTCACCGTTACCCCATAGTCGCCGCCGGTGCGCACCGAGGTATCCAGCAGGACGGGTTCTCCTTCGAGGATGAAGCCAAAACGCGCCGGTTCGCCGACCGCGGGTTCGATATTGTACAAAGGAACGATGATCGTCGTCTGGTCGTGATAGCCATTTTCACTGAGAGCGCTCAGGTTCAGCCTGACGGTGGATCGCGTCACCCCTATCACTGTTTGCAGCGGGCATCGTTCCTGGAGGAAGTCTGTGAGCGTGCATTGCGCGAACGGGGTCGGGTTGCCGATCAGGCCTGGCGGCAGGCTGAAGCGCAGATCCTTGGTCAACGCCGACGGCGTGCCTTCGGCCGTTGCGCTGTTCGCGCCGTACGTCGTCGTCAGCTGGAATGGGTGCGAGCCGGCCTGTGTATCCGTGCCGCCGCCCGCTTCTTCGGGTCTCATTTCATAGGTGTCAGATCCAAACGGGACCTGTGCATCGCTCACCGTCAGAACCCGTTTCACACTCGCGGCGGGAGCACCGCCGCCTGTCACGCTCGCTTCGTTCACAGCGCCCGTGTGCGCACCGGTTACCTTTACCCCGATCCTCATCTGCAGCTGTTCGTAAGGCGGGACCTCCGTATTGGAGCGCGATGCAGCAGGCCCGACCTGTTTTCCGGTGAATGTGCAGTTCAGTTTTGTCAGAGAGCATTCAAGCGGGGATCTAGAGGCCCCAGCGTGGAGAAAGTTCACGTCGGCGTCCCCTTCGATCCCGACTGCTTCCAACCCAGGGGGAAGCTTGTCAGCGATCGTCACAGGCTGTATGCTGGGTTCCACGAACCCGTCGCCGAGATTCACAGCGGTTACCACGATCACCCCGTCTGGGCGCCCTCTCGAGATCTCCTTCACGTTGACCGTCGCCGGACCGCCCCTCACCTGCTGTTGCCCAGAGGGGATCAAGAGATCAAAATAGTGGGTGTACTCCAGATCGCCCACCAGCTTGATTTCATATATTTCATATGGATTATTGGGACCGGGGCGCCCCGTGACTTCCACGATCGGGGACACAGGGAAATAATGTTGTTCTCGGACGCTGGCTTCGAAGGCCGCCTGCACTTCCGCGGGAGCCTCGCCGACTTTCAGATGAACGTACTCATAGGGAGATGCGTACAGCAGATATTCGCCTTCGGTCGCGCTCACGGTCAACTGCCACATCTGTTGTTTGGCCGTACCAGGCTGCACATATGAAGGGCGCGAGGTAGAGAGCAGATGCCACCACGGGGAGAGGGTTTCGGCGGAGGCGGACGCAGCGGCAAACAACAGCAGAAACGACACTACCATCGTCGTGATCATCAATCGTCGCATCACTTGCTCCTCCGGTCGTAGCCCGCTCTGCTTGTCCTCTTCGCCCTCTTCTTGAGCTTTGCCTTGACGCATTTGCCCTTCTTCCTCACCAAGCCTTTCCTGCACATCGCCGACTTCTTCCTTGTGGGTGGTCCGGCGGTCGGGGGTGTCTGTGTGATGTTGCCGGCGCCGTTGAACGTCGCGCTCGACGGCGCCCCGTAGATCGAGGGCTGCGGCACCGGCGCCGCCCTGCACGACCCTTCGGTATCGCACGGCGGCGGCTGTCCAGCGGCCACCGGCAGGCACGGCACAGCGGTCGTGCATTCCTGAGCGTCATAGATGTCGTAGGCGTGATCGAAGTCCTGCGGGGCGAGTTTCGACGTCGTCATGAAGAACACGTCCCCACCGGATTCGCTCGCGTCCAGGAACGTCGACTCTTGAGGCGAGCTGCCGGAGGAGATCAGCGCCACGCACCCGGCCGGTTCTTCGCCCTTCCGGCCTTCCACATCAAAGGCATACGCGGGCTTGAACACATCGCTCCCGCTCTGCGACGCGCTCCCGCACGGATGTTCCCCCGCGGGCACGCCTTCGGGCTCGTACTCATACACATCGACCACACCGTTCACATCGAGCGGCACCAACGCATCCTTGCTGTCGAAGAACAGCCTGCCGCTATTTGAGAGATAACGCGACTGGTAAAAATTGCCGTAAGCATACGCGCCTCCGGTGTACTCGTCCCATCCCGGCACGACCGAGGCGACTCCGTTGACGCCAACCGGTCGCGCGCCCGTCGGATCACAGGAAGCGCAAGCCAGCGTGTTGGTGCTCGCGCTGTAGAGATAGACCTCCTCGTCTGGACTTCCACTGACTGCGTCGCGCGAGTCATAGCCGGTCAGATCCCCGCTCGACATGAACGCCAACCAGCGACCATCGGGCGAAACCCGGGTACGCTGTCCTACAAGTTCGCTACTGCCGGGTTCGTGCTCCCTATAGTACAGATAGTCTTCACCGAAAAGTTGCGTGATGAAGCTAGTCACACCATTGTGCCGAACGTACAAATTGCAAGGCCCGCTTTGGTATGTCTGATCACATTGTTCGTCGCCAGTCGCCCCCGGCGCGAGCTTGCCCCCAGCCACGAAATACACGTAGGAGCCGTCTTCGCTCTCGCCGAGCACCGCCTGCGCATTCCCTGCTTCGCCACCTGTCTCAGGCGTCAAATCCGACAGGTTGCACTTGAGCTTGCCTGCGACTTCGACGATTTCGCATTCGTATAGATTGGTACGTGCGCCCGAGTTGCTTGTCAGCCTTTGCGGATCGAGGAAGAAGACCCTCGACCCTTCGCTGTTGGCCGTTGCATATTCCGCCCCGGGGCCGCCGGCGCAGGTACCGCAACCAGGTTCAGCGACATCCAACTGCACCGTTTCGCCCTTGGCGACGTCTCGCGAATAGAGACCAAGTGGTTCTCCTTGCATGATGACACGCCTACCATCATTTGAGACCACATGCTTCAAATTGCGTAGAGCGGGTTCGATACCGCCACCTACATTCTTCCCCGGCAGGATATTCAAAAGCTGCAACTGCCCGCCGTACCACTCGTAAAGGGCAGGTTCAACTAGGTTCTCCCTCAATTCTCCCACCAGGACGGGCGTCGAGGTGAGCCGACTCCGAGATGCCAGGATGACGTGGCTCAAATCCGGCGTTGCCGCTATGACCTGCGGCCCACAACGACCGAAGATGCATTCACCGTTGACCAGATTCCCAAACTTTGTGCCTGCTGCAGTGTTCCCGCGTGTCACGAGCGGCTCAAAGCACGTGCTCTGACTGAGATAGGAGCCTGTACACGCTTCACTGACGTTGCCGTTAAAATAGTTTGTGCGCAAATATGGAGTCGATTCGACAGCTTCAGGCGAAAGCGGCGTGAAATTACCGTACTGCTGCACGACCGCGCGCGACAGATCCTCCGAGAAGAATGGGTATTCCCCCCCGAGGCCGAGCGAGACACCCGTTGCTTCGCCGCCATGAGGCGCCGCGATCACCCGAGACGACCAGCCACCCGCCGAACCACGCGCCATGAATACCGAGACTGCATTCGCATTGCCCTGCGCTTCGGGTTCGGTCGGCTGATCCGCTTCGTCGACGATCGCGTTACCCTCGGCGGACGCCTGAGCGACGACGGTGTTTTGGGGGGTAATTTCTACTTCGTTCGCGACCGCGAAGAAGAGGCTCTTCAGCAGTGAGCCGTCCTTCTGCGGCGGCGACACCATCTCGTACTGACGCCCGTCGGGAAGCGCGAATTCGCCGCTGCCCTGCGTCGTGAACATGACAGGTTCGCCGGTGAGCGTTTCCACAGAGTTGCCTGTCAGGACGCGAAACTTGTAGGCGGTGCCCGGCTGCAACCCATCGACATGCACGCTGAGCGGTACACTGACCACGCCCGCGGCGACGCTTCCTCTCCCTTCGGCTCCGGGCACAGGCGCGAACGCCCCACCCGCCGGCGCGTATTCGAACGTGTACGCCGACGCCGGCCCCCCCGGATCGAGCTTGGCATTCAACGTCGCGCTGGTCGACGCGACATCGGAGACGAACTCTTCTTCGACCCTCGGCGCGACCGCGGTCGTCGTGAACGTTACCGGCGCACTGGTCGCGGCTTCGGTACCCGCTTCGTTACGCACAACCAGGCACACCGTGTACTCCGTGCCTGGTAGGAGACCTTCGATCCCCTGCGATACTTTTTCCTTGCCCCCACCGAGCGAGAGACCCGGCGGAGTCACGACTTCGCCTTCGCCTCTGCATTCCGTACCAGACTGCCGGTAGACGAATTCATACGCGTCCAGTTCGAACGTGCCCGCCACGCCTTCTTGACCGGGATTCAGGACACCGAGAAGCGTCGCCGCGTTCGCCGTCAACGGCGCCGGGGCGAGCGCTTCGGGGGTGTCCGGCGCAGCCGCAAGCGCCGGGGCGCTCGTGAGCGCCAGCACGCCGAGCGCCGTGGCAAGAACAGACAGGATCGACCTACGAGCGTTCATCAGACCATCTCCTCCAGGACAGAGGGGACGACCCCTCGGTAGTTGCATGACCACACGCCAAACACAGCGCGCAAGGACAAAAAAACGAGCAGCGAACGGGGAACGCGGCGGCAGCGCATCACGCGGCCTCCCCCTCGAAGCGGCTGTGCATCCGAATGCTCTGCGAAACCAACTCACCCTTACCAGTCAGCCGCCACGCATTCGGCTCACCCTTCAAATGCCCCGAGCCACCATTCACCAGCAACCCCAAGCCCTCCAAACGACGCAAAAGCTTCGAGACCTGCCCCGGGTCGGAAATCCCCGCGTACTCCCCCACCTGACGATTACTCGGATCCGAACCGCGACCAGCCAACTCCGCGACACCCTCCAACACCCGCGAAGTGCGATACGTCAACCGCATCGGCACGCTCTCGAGCGGATCGGCCACCGCCCGCGCCGAGCTGGCCGCGTCGCGCACGGCGTTCGCAGACGCAGCGCGTGCGGGAGCCACAGGGACAGAGCAGGACAACTCACGCCGAGCGGCGCCCGGCCCGAGGTAGGGCAGCACGATCATCCCCATCAACTCACCCAGCAACCCGGTGAGCGGCCGACGCGACCCCTTCAGCAACCGCGCATACACAATCCCAAACGCCGCCCCGACCAGACCCTCGGCCATAAGCGGCGTGCACTCTTCCCCACGCGCGCCAACCCGGCGGCCCTCATCGACCACGCCTGCCAATCGCGCAAGCACCACCTCGCGGCGCTCCAGAACCCGCGGGCCACCACGCAACGCCTGCACCACACAGACCCGCGCCAACACCGGCTCACGATCAAAGAACGCCAAGATCGTCCACAGGCCCAAACGCACCCGCTCACGCCAAGCAAGACTCTCCAAGCCAGCGCCAGCAAGCTCACCCATCACCACACCAAGGGCATCCTCCAACGCCGCCGCCAAACACCCTTCGCGATCGGGGAACTGCTCATAGAACGTGCGCCGCGAAACCCGCGCACGCGAAGTGATGTCCGCCACCGAGGTATCCGAGTACCCCAGCTCATCAACCGCACGAACCGCCGCCGCGAGCAGCCGCGAACGCTGAATCCCCGCAAACCGCCCCGCCGGAGCATCCCCACGCGAACGCGACACCGCAGGACGCCGACGCGTCTGCGAGGGCATCACGCCACCCCCCCACAAGCCGCAAACAGCCCACCCCCGCGCGGGGGAACATGGCGGCCCGTCAGGGCAGGTCGATCAGGGCCATTGCGCCCACCTCTCCCCTTTCCCCCTCCGGGGGAATCCGGGCGGCCCGCTAGGGCCGACCGATGGGAGCTCTTGCGAGGCTCAGCTTCCAGATGCCAGAGGCAAGAGAGAGAGAGAGAGAGAGAGATGCGACAGCGCCAAGCTGGCGCATCTAGCATCACCCTTACGGCGATGCGCAACGACTCCCATCACGTATCTCCCTCTAGAAACCACGCTGACCAATGCTCCCTCTGAAGCCCACGACCCGGTCCCTCCCCAATCACAACGCCCAAAGAGCGCTCCAGCAAAGGTCAACCACAGACGGCGATCGACCCAACCCGATCCTCTATGTCTTGACTCGATGAACCACCAACGGAACATCAAGACAACACCACTATAACCACGCCGGCAACCAGTTGTCAAGTCCCTGCCGTCATGAGAGGTGCCTACCCCTGTTCAGGCAGCACCAGCAGATCCAGCTTTTCCTCACGCGCCACGGCGAGCACGTGGGGGTCCGCCGTGGCGATTCGGTCGCCCGGCTTGGCCGAGGCGATCAGCACGGCATCGGCGAGCGAGAGCGGCCGCGAGGAGCGGTGATAGTGGCCGGCGCGAATCTCGGCGGCCCGTCGAGCGATCTCGAGGTCAAGCGCGATCGCCGTCAGCGGACCCTCCAGCAGTGGCTCGATAATCTCCATCGCACGGGGAATCGGCAGGCGGTAGAGGCGCTGTGAGACATCGAGTGTCTCGGCCAGATTGGCGCTCGCCACGGCCGCGTCCCCTTCGCGCAGGACCGCGCGGACCATCGGCGTAGCTGGTCCCCCGACCATGAACGCGACGAGCGCGTAGGCGTCGAGCAGAGTCACAGGCTCCGGCGCCGGGCCTCCGCGGCCCGCTCATCCTCGCGCGCGGCACGACGCAACCGCGCGAGGTCGAGCCCATCCAGCTCCCCGGCGAGGGCGCCCTCAGCCGCGGCGATCGGGTCGTCCGGCGCGGGTTCGAGGACGATCCGATGCCCCTCGTCTCGGAGCGCAACCGTCGAGGTCCCCCACCGATGCCGGATCGGGGCCGGGATCGAGATCTGCCCCCCCTTCGAGATTCTCATGCGAGCCTTCATGTGCATGAGTTATAACATGATCGTGTCGGACCTCCCATGCCTTGCGACAGGCTGGCGCGTCGCGCCTGGAACCGTCAGTCTCGCGCCCCCACCACCACGCGCTCCACGCCCGCAAGGTCCCGCTCAGCGCGAACGGTGGGAAAACCGGCCGCGCGCATCAACTCCCCCACAGCCCCCGCCTGCCCCGCGCCGACCTCCAGCGCGGCGAAGCGCACGCGTGGGCGCCCCGCCAGCTGAGCGAGCAGGGCGCGAATCACATCGAGGCCGTCGGCCCCCGCGAACAGCGCCTCGGGCGGCTCGTGGCGAAGGATCTCCGGCGCCAGCGCGGCCCGCTCGGACTCGGCCACGTAGGGGGGGTTGCAGAGCAGCGCGTCGAACTCGTCGGGCATCCCCTCCAGCAGGTCGGCGTGCATCCACGCGACCTTCAGCCGCAGCCTGCTGCCATTCGCGCGCGCCAGCTCGAGCGCTCGCTCGCTCGCGTCGCTGCCGGTCACCCGCAGGTCGGGGCGCTCGTCCTTGAGCGCGAGCGCGACCGCGCCCGAGCCGGTGCCGACGTCGAGCACGCTCGCTCCCTGGGGCAGCCCGAGGCCCACTTCGACCAGCAGCTCGGTCTCCGGGCGCGGAATCAGCGCGCGGGGGTCCACGTCGAGCTCCAGGTGGCGGAAGCCGCGCACGCCGGTGATGTAGGCGACCGGCTCGCGCGCCACCGCGCGGCGGCGCACCGCCTCCTGGTAGGGCCTCACCGCGGGGCCCGCGACGGTCAGCTCCTCGTCGGGGGCGTCGTCTGTGGAGCCACCGTCGCCCTGGCCTCCGCCCGCGGAGCCGCCGCCTCCCGACCCGCCGCCGGAGGCGGTGGTGAGGCGCGCGCGGTCCACCCCCAGCACGTGCGCGAGCAGCACTTCGGCGTCCAGGCGCGGGGTTTCCACGCCGGCCGCGGTGAAGGCCGTGATCGCTCCGTCGAGGGCATCCCGCGCCGATACCGCTCGCCGCGGCGGGGCGCGGCGGAAGTGGGCGCCGCTCTCGGCGGAAGCTGCACACGCCACCCCCCCGCGGCCCGACCGATTAGGACCCGCCCATCCCAACCCCTCATGCCCGCGGCTCATTGCGGAGCCGCCGTCTGCGCCTCCAGCCTGCGGCGCTTCTCGTCGGATTGCAGTGCCTGCGTGAACTCGTCGAGCTCGCCTTCGAGCACCGCGTCGAGGTTGTGCGTGGTGAGCTTGATGCGGTGGTCGGTGACGCGCCGCTCGCCGTAGTTGTAGGTGCGGATCTTCTCCGCGCGGTCGCCGGTGCCGACCTGCGCGCGGCGGTCGGCCGCCAGCTCGGCCTGCTGCTCGGCGAGCGCCCGCTCGTAGATGCGCGCGCGCAGCACCCGCAGCGCCTTCTCGCGGTTCTGCAGCTGGGACTTCTCGTCCTGCATCGCGACCACGATGCCCGACGGCTTGTGCGTGATGCGCACGGCGGAGTCGGTCGTGTTGACCGACTGGCCGCCCGGGCCGGTCGAGCGGTAGACGTCGATCTGCAGGTCGTTCGGGTCGATCTCGACCTCGACCTCCTCGGCCTCGGGCAGCACCGCCACCGTCGCCGTGGAGGTGTGGATGCGACCCTGGGACTCGGTCGCGGGCACGCGCTGCACGCGGTGGGTGCCACCCTCGAACTTGAACACCGAGTAGGCGCCCGCGCCCGGGCCGGGCGGGCGGGCTTCGGATCCCGCGCCGGGTGGGCGGGATCCGGGCGGGTGGGCCTTGATCGCGAACGTGTACTTGCCCTCCCCGGCCTCGAGCGGTTCGACCTGCAGGCCACGCCGCTCGGCGTAGCGGGTCAGCATCCGGTACAGGTCGCCGGCCCACAGCCCCGCCTCCTCGCCGCCGGCGCCGCCCTGGATTTCAACGATCACGTTCTTCTCGTCGCTGGGGTCCTCATCGACCATCGCCAGGCGGATCTCCTCCGCGAGCTGCTCCCCGCGCTCGCGTGCGCCCGTGAGCAGCTCGCGCACCTCCGCGTCCTCGCCGTCCTCGCTGAGCAGCTCCTCCGCCCCCGCCGCGTCGTCCTGCGCCCGGCGCCACTCGGCCGCCAGCTTCGCCGCGGGCTCCAGCTGGCTGTACGCGCGCCCCGCCTCCGCATAGCGTGCGCGGTCGCCGATCACCGCGGGGTCGGTCAACTGCGCGCCGAGCTCGGCGAAGCGCGTCTCGATCTGCTCTACGAGGTCTTCGATCATCGAGGTTCAGTGTATGCGGCCCCCTGACGGCCGAGAGCCAAGCGGATCAAGGACGCAGGGAGCGTGGCGTACCGAAGCCGGGGGACACTCGCCTCCGGCGAGCATCCCCGTTTCGGCCAGCACGCGAGCGACCGAGGACGCCGAGCCGCGCCGGCTATCGGCCGTCAGGCTACGCCACAACCTCCACGCCCACGAGGTCCGCGGCGCTCAGCTCGCCCGGGGTCTCATGCGCGAGCACGGCCTTCAGCGCCGCGATCGCGACCGCGAGCTGGTGCAGGTCGGGCTCGCGGGTGGTGAGCAGCTGCAGCTTCAGGCCGGGCCACATCAGCGCCTGCACCCAGCGGCGGCTGCGGTTGCGCCCGGCGAACTTGATGATCTCGAAGGAGATGCCGGCGATGATCGGCACACCGACGATGCGCGTTATGACCAGCCAGTACCACGCGGGGAGGCCGATCGGGGCGAACACGAAGATCGCCACGATCATCACCACTAGCAGGAAGCTCGTGCCGCAGCGGGGGTGCAGGCGCGAGAAGCGCTGCGCGTTGGTGGGCGTCAGCTCGAGCTGGGCCTCGTAGCAGGAGATCGTCTTGTGCTCGGCGCCGTGGTACTCGAACACGCGGCGCAGGTCGCGCAGGCGCGAGAGCAGCAGCATGTAGCCGAGGAAGATCGCCGTGCGCACCAGCCCCTCGATCAGCCAGAAGAGCACCGAGGAGTCGCCGAGCTGGCCCTTGATCAGGCTGGTGATCCCGACCGGCACCAGGAAGAAGAGGCCGATCGCGAACACCACGGCGATGACCACGGTTCCGGCCCACACCGCGCCGGGGATCTCCTGGGCCTCGGCCTCCGCGCCATCCTGACTGTCGCCATCGCCCTCGCCCGTGCTCTCGGCCGGGGGCAGCTGCGCGTTGGCGGAGACGCCCAGCGCGCGGAAGCCGATCGCCAGCGACTCGCCCAGCGCGACCACGCCCCGTACGACCGGCAGGCGCAGGATGCGGTGGCGGCGCAGCGGGGAGCTCAGCTGGAAGCTTGAGACCTCGATCTCGCCGAGGGGCTCCTCGGGCGTCGGTCGATGGCCGTTTTCGCCCCTCGCCGCATCGACCCGGCCGTTCCCGGCGGCCGGCGCCTCGCTGGGTGGAGCGGGCGGGAGATACGGCTTGCGCACGGCGACCGCCCAGTTGGAGACCCCGCGCATCATCACGCCCTCGAGCACCGCCTGGCCGCCGAGCGGCGCGTCGCGCTGGGCGACCAACTGGCCGTCAAGATCGGACCCCACCTCCCCGGCCGCCGCCTGCGGTGGAGCAACGGCCGTGGCCATCGGCTACTCCGGCTGTTTCTGGCCCGGCGCCGCGGTGGCGGTCTGCGCCTGACGCACGCGGGCCTTGGCCACCCGGCGCTGGAAGCGCTCGACGCGCCCGCCCGTGTCCACCAGCTTCTGGCGGCCGGTGTAGAACGGGTGGCAGTTGGAGCACACCTCGACGTGCAGCTCCTCGCGCGTGGCGCGCGTCATGAACTCGTTGCCGCAGGTGCAGCGCACGTGCGCCTGCATGTAGGTGGGATGGATCGCGGTCTTCATGCTCTTAGTGCATTGTAGCGACGCGCGTCGCTCAGGTTTTGGCGCGTTCGCCGGATTGCCTGCAGGTCGGGGTGTGGCGCTCGTCGTGACGGATGATCTGGCCCTTTTCGTTCATCCAGCGGTAGCGCACGATCGCGCGGAAGACGGCGGGCGCGGGAAGGTCGGTGACCGCCTGGCGCACCTTGTAGATCTTTACCCCCGCTTCGGAGCGCTGCCAGGAGCCGAGGCCCGCGGTCGTCAGCGTGTGGAAGCCTTCTTCGTCGGAGGTACGCTCCTGCACGACGATCTCGATCGCCATCTTGTGTGCGCCCGCGACTGTTTCCATCTGGCCCGTGAACGTCACCGAGCGACCGGCTTGGGTGGCCGCCGTCACGCACTGTTCGACGCCCGCGCTCAGCGCCGGCGCGGGGCTCGTCGAGCCCGCTCCCGGGAGCGCCGCCATCAACGCGACTGTGGTCAGGGCCGTAGAGAACATGCTCTTCCCTAACACTCACATAGCGTCTGGGTTTCGCAACCCTAAAGAATCTGGTACAAGGGCCCGTCGCCCCCCTCGGGAGTGGTGAGGCGCCCGCCCTTGGCGGTGATCGCGCCGCACTGCACGCAGTTGGTGTAGTTGACGATCACGTCGACCATGCCGGATTGGTCCCCACCCTCCCCGTCCTCGGGGATCTCGTAGACCCCCGCGGGACACATCCAGCGCCACGTCTCGGCCACCTCGCGCGGTACGTGCTTCTGCACGCGGATGTGGTTGGGGGCGTCATCGCGGGTGGCGTTGCCGGTGATGAACACCGAGGAGAGCTTGTCGAAGGTGTACTTGCCGTCGGGCTTGGGGTAGGAGTCCTTGCTGTTGCCGATGAACATCGGCTTGGCGTCGTTGCGGTGCAGCGCCCAGCGCCCGCCGGGGAAACGGCCTTTGGTGGCGATCATCATGCCGACGAGCGGCATACCGCGGAGGAGGCCCTTCTGGAAGGGCTGGCGCGCGTTGCGCTGTTCCCACAGGTCTTTGCCGATGATCGAGTCCTCGACCACCTGCTCGTAGTTATCGAACGAGGACTCGCCCCGCGCGAGCGCCGCGTAGATCGACTCCGCCGCGAGCATCCCCGACTTGATCGCGTAGTGGACGCCCTTCAGCGACACGAGGTTCATGATGCCCGCCGCGTCGCCGACGAGCACGGCGCCGGGCATCGAGAGCTTTGGCATCGCCCAGTACCCGCCGGCGGGCAGCGCCTTGGCGCCCCACGCGACGCGCTCGCCGCCTTCGAGCACGTCTTTGAAGAGCGGGTGCAGCTTGATCTGCTGGAGCAGGTCGTGCGCGGAGGTGGTCGCATCGGCGTAGTCGAGGTCGACGATGAAGCCGATCGAGACGAGGTCCTCGCCGGTCTTCTCGTTCTTCATCGGGTACATCCACGACCCACCGATCTGCCCGTACTTCGCAGAGATCTTCAGCGGCCAACCGCCGAGCGTGTGGATCACTCGATCCAGCGGCTTCTTGACCTTCCACACCTCCTTGACGCCGAGCTCCCACACCTGCGGCTCGCGGCCGGCGGCGAGGTCGAACTCCTTGATCGCCGCCCCGGTGATGTGCCCCCAGCAGCCCTCGGCGAGCACCGTCGCCTGCGCCTTGATGTCGGTGCCGGGCTCGAAGTTGCCGAGCGGCTCGCCATCCTTGCCGCGGCCCTTGTCGCCGGAGCGCACGCCGACGACGCGGCCGTCCTGCACGATCAGCTGCGTGGCGGCTGTCTCGGTGAGGACGTAGGCGCCGGCCTCCTCGGCCTGGCGCTGCTGGAAGCGGGCGAGCGCCGAGACCGAGACGACCTCGTTGCCGTGGTTGTTCTGGGGCGGCGCCGGAGGGATGCGGATCTTGGTTTTGCTGTTGGGCAGCATGTAGATCGACTCCTTCTTGACCTCGCCGAACGCGAAGCCCTCCTGCCGCCACTGCTCGCGCGTCAGCTCGGGGAACAGCTCCCGCAGCGGCCCCGGGCGCATCACCGCACCGGAGAGGTTGTGCCCGCCGCAGGTCTTCGCCTTCTCGATCACGGCAACCGGCACTTCGCCCAAGCGCTCCATGAGATCGCCCCCACTTGCCGCGTCGTCGCCGAGCAGCTGCAGCAGGCGGTTGGCGCAGGCGAGGCCCGCGGTGCCGCCGCCGACGATCGCCACCCCGACCTCGATCAGCTCGTCCTCGGGGTCGAGGCCGCGCTTGACGAATTCCTTCTTGGAGTCGACCGGCGGCGGGTAGTCCGCGGGGACGACACGCCCGTTGCTGGAACCGTGCCCGGACACGATCAGACCTCCTTACTCGGCCTTCTTCGCCTTCACGGCCTCGGTGAGCTTCGGCAGGATCTTGTTGAGGTCGCCGATGATGCCGAGGTCGGAGAACTCGAAGATCGGCGCGTTGGAGTCCTTGTTGATCGCGACGATGTTCTCCGAGGACTGCATCCCGACCTTGTGCTGGATCGCCCCAGAGATGCCGGCGGCGAGGTAGAGTTTCGGCGCGACCGTCTTGCCCGTTTGGCCGATCTGCGCGGCGTAGGGGTACCAGCCAGCGTCGACCACCGCGCGCGTCGCGGCGACCGCGGTGTTGCCGCCGAACGCCGCGGCGAGCTGTTCGCAGAGCTCGAAGCCCTCGGCCTTGCCGAGGCCGCGCCCGCCGGCGACGAGGATCGAGGCGCCCTCGATGTCGACGTCGGCGCCACGCTGTTCGCCGCGCACGAGCATCTTCGCCTGCGAGGCGTGGGCCGACAGCTCGAAGCTCAGCTGCTCGACCGGCGCGTCGGCGCCGCTGGCGTCGTTGATCTCGAACGCGTTGAGGCGGCCGATGATGATCCCGACGGGAGAGCGATATTTGATCTCGGAGATCGCGGAGTCGCCGAGGATCGGGCGCTCGGCGATCAGCTCGCCGCCCTCGGCGCGCACACCGGTGACCTCCATCGCGACGCCGGCACCGAGGCGCGCGGCGAGGCCGGCGCCGATCTCGAAGCCGAGCAGGCCGCCCCCAAACAGCGCGTAGGAGTATTCGGAGCCGCCCGCGATCGCCGCGGCCATCGCGTCGACCAGCGGCTGCGCGAGACCTTCGGGGCCCTCGGCGACCAGCACCTTCTTGGCGCCGTACTTGCCGAGCGTGGCCGCCAGCTCATGCGGGACGCTCTCGCCAAGCAGGATCGCGTGCGCCTCGCCGCCGAGCTCCGCGGCCAGCCTCGCGCCCTCGGAGACGGCGCCGAGCGAGTTCTTGTTGATCGCGCCTTCGTAGTGCAGCGCGTAGACCAGGATGTTTGCCATGTCAGTTCCTTTCCGTCGAGCGCCGCGGGGTGTTGCACATAAACTTTTCGCGCCCAGACCCTTCATTTTGTGAAGTGGTTCTAGGCAATTTAAAAGACAACATCACCCAACCCCTCATCAGATCAGCTTCCTCTCGTCGAGCCAGGCGACGATCTTTTCGACCGTCTCGCCGGTGTCTTCGTCCTCGATGATCTCCCCGGCGGCCTTCGCGGGCGGCGCCTTGGCGGCGACCCACTGCGCGGCGGAGTTATCGCCCCCCACTTTCGAGGCGTCGATACCGACATCGCCGACGCCGACGGTGTCGAGCGGCTTCTTCTTGGCGCCCATGATCGCCTTCAGCGAGGGGTAGCGCGGCTCGTTGATCGCGTCGCCGACCGAGATCACCGCGGGCAGGCCGACCTGCACGGTGTCGTAGCCGTACTCGGCCTGGCGCTCGCAGCGCAGCGCGCCCTCGGCGACGTCCATCTTGATCACCTGCGTGAGCGAGGGCATCCCCAGGTGCTCGGCGACGACGGCGCCGATCGTGTAGCACTCGCCGTCGTCGGACTGCTGGCCGAGCAGCACCAGGTCGGGGCTCTCGCGCTGCAGCGTCTTGGCGAGCGCGTAGCCGGTGGCGGCCACGTCGGAGCCGGCGACCGCGGGGTCGGTCAGGTGCACGGAGCGGTCGGCGCCGAGCGAGACGGCCTTGTGCAGCGCACGGACGGCGCTCTCCGGCCCCATCGTGACGGCGACGATCTCCTCGACCGGCGCCGCGCCGCCCTCGCGGATCTGCATGGCGGCCTCGATGGCGTGGGTGTCGTAGGGGTTGAGGTTCTTCTCCCCGCTGCGGTCCATGCGCCCCGTCGATGGGTCGATCCGCTTCTCGACGGCGGCGTCCGGAACCTCCTTGACAAGGACGCAAATCTTCATTCTCTGCCTATCTCCTTAGGTGTCTGGACCGTGTCCGAAAAACCGAGGGGCCCGGCTCGCCGGCCTTCGGCCGCCTGCGCCACCCTCATAGAGCCTACCGCTTTATGCGGTTGACTGACGAGTCAATCAATCTTCGGTCACCCCAGCGCGGATGAAGTCGACGATCGCCTGCGTGGGCGCGCCGGGCGTGAAGACCTCGGCAACGCCCAGACGCTTGAGCTCGGGGATGTCTTCCGCGGGGATCGTGCCGCCGACCGTCACCAGCACGTCGTCGACGCCCTGCTCGTGCAGCAGCGCGACCACGCGCGGCACGAGCGTCATGTGAGCGCCGGAGAGAATCGATAGCCCAACAGCGTCGGCGTCCTCCTGAATCACCGTCTCGACGATTTGCTCGGGCGTTTGGTGCAGACCCGTGTAGATCACCTCCATGCCCGCGTCGCGCAGCGCGCGGGCGATGATCTTGGCGCCGCGATCGTGGCCGTCGAGGCCGGGCTTGGCGACGACGACGCGGATCTTGCCGTGGGTGGGGGTGGAGGAGGACATGGTTGAGATTGCGGTGGCAGTGCTGGTCAGGTCGTGCGATGCGGGGCGCGGGAGGGCTGGCACCGGCCTGCGATCGGAGACGGGTCTGCGGGGATTATGCCCGCGCCTGCTCGCGCTCGCCTGCACGCCCCCGCACGACCCCGCCGAGACCGGCGAGCGTGGCGCCGGCGGAGAGCGCCACCGCGATCTTCAAACGCCGCCCGAGGCGGTCGAGGCGCAGGACCTCCCAGCCCTCGGCAGCGGCGATGCGGGCGAGCTCGGGGTCGGGGTTGACGACCACGGGGTGTCCGACGGCGCGCAGCATCGGCAGGTCGGACTCTGAATCGGAGTAGGCGAAGGAGGCCGCAAGGTCGATCCCCTCCCGCGCGGCGAGCTCCAGCAGCGAGAGCACCTTGCCCTCGCGGTAATTGAAGGGACCATCGGCGCGGCCGGTGTAGCGACCGTCGCGGACCTCCAGACGCGAGCCGACGCCGCCGTCGAAGACGAGCACGTGGGCAAGCAGATCGGCCATCTCCTGGGAGGCGGCAGTGACGATGTAGACGGGTCGCCCGGCGTCCTGGTGGGCGTAGGCGCGCTCGAGCATCTGCGGGTACAGACGCGGCAGCACCCCGGCGAGCACGCGCGGAGACATCCGCTGCAGGTCGCGCACGGCCACCCCAGCGAGCATCTCGCCGACCCGCCGGCGCACCTCGTCGGCCCAATCGTCGGTGGAGCCGCGCAGGCGAAAGCGGAGGTTCTGGTAGAGGTCGCCGAGCAGCCGCCCGCGCGTGATCATCCCCGCCTCGTAGGCCGCGCGCGCGAAGAAGATCCCCGAGGAACCGGCCATTAGCGTGCGATCGAGGTCGAAGAATGCGGCGCCGCGCAGATCGTCCGCGTTGATTTGGTGCGCATCCGCGCGGCGCGATTCTCCCACAGCGTCGTAGGCGCGGGACATCCTGTCCCGCGGCCCTCCGTGTGACTCAGACGGGGGCGCGTCCATGCCGTGTGGAGGTCAAACGCGGACGATCAACGCGTCGCCCTGCCCGCCCCCGGAGCAGATCGCCGCGCACCCGAGCCCACCGCCGCGGCGGCGCAGCTCGAGCACGAGCGAGCCGAGGATGCGGGCGCCGGAGGCGCCAATCGGGTGGCCGAGCGCGACCGCGCCGCCGTTGACGTTGACGCGCTCCTCGTCGATGCCGAGCATCCGGATCGAGTTGAGCGTGACCGAGGCGAAGGCCTCGTTGATCTCCCACAAGTCGATGTCCTTCGCGCTCAGACCGGCCTTCTGCAGCGCCTTGGTCGCCGCCGAGGCGGGGGTGCGGGCGAGGTAGGCGAAGTCGTCGCCGCTCTGCGCGTGGGTGACGATCTCGCCGAGGACCTCCCTGCCGTTGGCGGAGGCCCACTCCTCGGAGGAGACCACCAGCGCGCCGGCGGCGTCGTTGACACCGGGGGAGTTGCCGGCGGTGTGCGAGCCCTCCTTGCCGACCAGGCCGGGCAGCGCCGCGAGCTTCTCGAGGGAGGTGTCGCGACGTGGCCCCTCGTCGATCTCCACAACCGTGTCGGGCTGGGTGGGCCTCTTCCCCTTTACAGTGACAGACACGATCTCCTCGGACAGGCGCCCCTCGTCGGTCGCCTTCAGCGCCAGCTCGTGCGAGCGCAGCGCCCAGCGGTCGAGGTCGGCACGCGTGAGCTCGAGCTCGTCGGCGACCGCGGTCGCCTCGACGAACATCTGCTTACCAGAGAAGGGGTTGGTCAGGCCGTCGTGAACCATCGCGTCGAGCGCCTTGGCGTCGCCCATGCGGAAGCCGAAGCGCGCGCCGGGCAGCAGGTAGGGCGCCCGCGACATCGACTCCATGCCCCCGCCAACGCCGATCGCCACGTCGCCCGCGCGGATCGCCTGGTCGAGCATCACCGTCGCGCGCAGGCCGGAGGCGCAGACCTTGTTGATCGTCTCCGAGGAGACCTCCTTGGGGATGCCGGCTTTGATCTGTGCCTGGCGCGAGGGGATCTGTCCCTGGCCGGCCTGCAGCACCTGGCCCATCACGACGTGCTCGACCTGCTCGGGCTCCACCCCGGCGCGCTCCAATGCGGCCTCGATCGCGATCGCCCCGAGCTCGGTGGCGTCGAGCGTCGACAGTCCGCCTCCCATCTTGCCGATCGGCGTGCGCGCGGCGCCGAGGATCACAGTCTTAGCCATTTGCTCAAGCTCTCCTAGTTGGTCGATGACAGCGGGCGGACGCCGAGAATGCTAGCGACGTAGATAAGGTTCGCACGACTATGAACGTCTCGGCGACCACCAAACCAACGAGCACCACCCAACCATGAACGTCTCAGCGACCACCAAACCAACGAGCACCACGCAACCATGAACGTCTCAGCGACCACCAAACCCGCAGGCACCACCGACGCCGACACCGTGGCGGTGGGAATCTTCGACGGCGAGGACGCCCCCGATGGGCTGCCCGACGCGGCGACGCAGCTGATCGCCGCGGGCGAGGCGCGCGGGACCCCGAAGGCGCTCGCCCTCGCCCACGCCGACGGCAAGCGGTGGCTGATGGTCGGCCTCGGCAAGCGCAAGGACTTCACACCCGAGCGTGCGCGCTCGGCAGCGGCAGGCGCGCACGCGCGGGCCCTCGAGCTCGCGACCCGCACGCTCTGCTGGCAGGCGCCGAGCGAGGACCTCGCGGTGTGTGCGGCGCTGGTGGAAGGTACCGCGCTGGCGGACTACCGCTTCGACAGCCACCGCTCCGCCCCGCCCGAGGGGGAGGATGCCGCGCCGAAGCACTTGCAGGCGCTGATCGTCTCTCACACCGCGGGGCAGGGCTCCAAGCAGGACGTGCAGGGCAGCGACACCGGCGGATCGTCCGCGCAGGAGCTGCAGGGCGCCGTCGCCGAGGCGGCGATCGTGGCGGCGGCGGTCAACGCCGCGCGGGACCTGCAGAACCGGCCCGCCAACGACCTCACCCCGACCGCGCTGGCCGAGCACGCGCGGGCGCTGGCACAGGAGGTCGAGGGGCTCACCGTGGAGACCGAGGGACGCGAGGAGATCCTCGCGCGGGGCATGGGCGCGTTCGCGGCGGTGGCGCAGGGCTCGGCGCAGGAGCCGGCGCTGATCGTGCTGCGCTACGAGCATCCCGAGGCGAGCGGGCCGCTGCTGGGCATGGTCGGCAAGGCGGTGACGTTCGACAGCGGCGGCATCTCGCTGAAGCCGGGGGCGAAGATGGCGGAGATGAAGTTCGACATGTCCGGCGGCGCCGCCGTGGTCGAGGCGGTCGCGGCGATCGCGCGGCTGAAGCTGCCGGTGAAGCTCGTGGGGGTGGTCGGCGCGACCGAGAACCTGCCGAGCGACCGCTCGGTGAAGCCCGGGGATATCGTGACGGCGGCGAACGGGAAAACGATCGAGGTCAACAACACCGATGCCGAGGGCCGGCTGGTGCTCGCCGACTGCCTGCACCACGCGGTGTCGTTGGGGGCCGAACGGGTGGTCGACCTGGCGACGCTGACTGGCGCGGTGATCATCGCGCTCGGCTCGACCCACGCGGGGCTGATCGGCAACGACGACGAGCTCGCCGAGCGGATCGCGGCGGCCGGCGGGCGGACCGGGGAGATCGTGTGGCGGCTGCCGCTGCACGAGGAGTACGACGAGCTGATCAAAGGCACCTACGGCGACCTCGACAACGCCCCGGAAGGGCGCAAGGCCGGCACGATCGTGGGCGCCGCGTTCCTCTCCAACTTCGTGGGGGAGACCCCCTGGGCGCACCTCGACATCGCCGGCTCCGCCTGGGACCTCGGCCGCGCCTACGCCCCCAAAGGCGCCTCGGGCTACGGCGTGCGACTGCTCGTCGAGCTCGCGCGCTCGTATACCTGAAACGAAGCGAAGCGCAACAAGTGGATTTCGACCTCTCCCCAGACCACGAGCTGATCCGCCGCACCGTGCGGGAATTCGCCGAGGGCGAGGTTGCGCCCGTGGCGGAGGAGCTCGACCGCTGCAAGGCGTTCCCCTACGAGATCGTCGCCAAGCTGGGAAAGCTCAACCTGATGGGGATCCCGTTCCCCGAGGAGTACGGGGGCGGCGGCGGAGACTCACTGGCGTACGCGCTCGCGGTGGAGGAGCTCACACGAGTGGACTCCTCGGTCGCGATCACGCTCTGCGCGCACACCTCGCTGGGCACCCAGCCGATCTACCTGTTCGGCAGTGAGGAGCAGAAGCGCGAGTGGCTGCCGCAGCTGTGCTCGGGGGAAAAGCTCGGAGCGTTCGGGCTGACCGAGCCAGAGGCGGGCTCGGATGCGGGCAACACGCGCACCCGGGCGCGGCTGCAGGATGGCGAATGGGCGATCGACGGGACCAAGCAGTTCATCACCAACGCCGGCACGGAGATATCGGGCGTGGTGTGTATCACGGCCGTGACGGGCGAGAGCGACGACGCGGGCGGCGCAAACGGTGGCACGAGCGGCGTCGGCGGGAAAGCCGCCCCCGCCCACAGCAGGGAGATCTCCAACATCATCGTGCCCAACGGCACCCCCGGCTACGAGCAGGGCGAGCCGTACCGCAAGATGGGCTGGAACGCCTCCGACACGCGGCCGCTGAGCTTCGCCGACTGCCGCGTGCCGCAGGAGAACCTGCTCGGACCCCGCGGGCAGGGCTTCAAGCAGTTCCTGCACGTGCTCGACATCGGTCGCATCGGCGTGGCGGCGATGGGCGTCGGCCTCGCCCAGGGCGCGCTCGACCAGGCGCTGGCGTACGCCAAGGAGCGCCGCGCCTTCGGCAAGCCGATCGCCAAGTTCCAGGCGATTCAGGGCAAGCTGGCGGACATGTCAACCGAGATCGCCGCCGCGCGCCTGCTCGTGCACAAGGCAGCGCGCGAGAAGGACACGGGGCGCAACTTCACGCTCACCGCCGCTCAGGCCAAGCTCAAGACCGGCCGCCTGGCGGTGCGCTGCGCCGAGGAGGCGGTGCAGATCCACGGCGGGTATGGCTTCATCGAGGAGTACCCCGTGTGCCGCTTCTACCGCGACGCGAAGATCCTCACGATCGGGGAGGGCACTGACGAGGTACAGCAGATGGTGATCGCGCGAGCCCTCGGCGCTTGAGTGAGCTTTCAAGTCTCCTGGGGCCCACACCACGAATGCCCTTGAGGACCCGTCCGGCGGGTCGGGGCCGCGCCCGGAGAAGCGGACAGGCCGACAGCAGTCGGGCGCCGCAGGCGACCGTGCGCCGCGACAGCTCGTCATCGACACGGTGCCAGCGCGCCTGACGCAGACGCCGGGCGAGGTGGTTGGGGGCGCTCATGTCAGTGCCGCTGCGATCCGCTGGGCGGTGGCCGTGACTTTGGGGCCGAGCTGGGCGAGCAGCTCCCCGCGGCTGTACGCCTGCACGGGCACAGCCAGCTCGACCGCGGCGACCGGCTGGCCGTCCTTGCCCAGCACCACGGCGGCGACGGCGCGCCGGCCCGCGAGCAGCTCCTCGTCCTCGATCGCCACCCCCTGCTCGGCGAGGATCCGCTCGAGCTCGGCACGCAACGCCGTCTTGGTGGTGATCGTCTTGGGCCCGCGCCGCACCAGGCGCAGTCCAGAGATCGAGCTCCGCTGCTCCGCCTCGGGCAGGCGCGCCAGGAGCGCCTTGCCCGCGGCGGTGCAGTGAATGGGCAACCGCGTGCCCAGTCCGATGCCCTCATCGACCGCATACTGCCCTTGGCGAGACCCCTGCCAGCGGTCGATGTAGGCAACCTCGGAGCCCCCCAGGACCCCCAAGCTTGCGGTGCGGCCGGTCCGCGCGCGCAGCTCGCGCAGGTGCTCGCGCGCAACCCGACGCACCACCATCGAATCAAGCAGCGAGAGCCCGAAGTCCGATACGCGCGAGGAGAGCCGGTACTTGCGCGAGGGGCCCTGCTCAAGATAACCGAGCGTCACCAAGGTGGTCGCATAGCGATGCGTGGTGGAGCGGCCCAAATCGAGTTCCTCAGCCATGTCGGCAATCCCGCGCACCGGGTGCTCGGCGGTGAAGCACGTCAGCATCGCCAGACCCGCCACCAGCGACGACGAGAACCTGCCGGGGTGCTCGGGATCCAATGGCTTTGACATGGTTGAAGGCTGGGAAGTGGCGAGTGCGGGTTTGATGACGGCTGCGTGGTTTGGCGTGGACTCGAACCGAAGGGATGTGGAGATGCGGGTACCTCATTTATGCCATTCAACTGCCTAAACACCAACGTGCCGCGATCGATGCGGCTTTCATCTTCGATCCGCCTCCCCGGAGGGATAAAGCGTGGACGCTAGTTCCCCAGAGAGCAGAACCGGCGGCAACGCCTACAAGCGCACCACCACAAAGACAATGACATCATGCCTGACGCATCGGCGGAGGAAAAGTCCCAACAAGAATGGTCGCTTTGCGAGTAAATTAATGCCCGCAGCGGCGATCGGCCTCCACCCCTCGCGACGATCCCGTCTTCCCATTATACGCAGTCATTTTCACTGTTTCTAACTGAACCGCTTCGATGCCGCGAAACCCCTGTGGTCATCCGCGCTCAGCGGCCCGGCGGACGCCCATCACGAGCATCGCGGGAGCCGCGAGTCCGCCGATCGCCGCCAACACCGAACGGGTCGCCAGCAGCGCCTCCGGCAGGGTGGCCTCGCGCGCGGAGAGATAGTGGCTGGTCATACCCGCAAGCACCAGAGAATGGCGGCACCCGTGCGGTAGCGCCGCGGTTTGGCGCAGCGACTCGACCGCCAGTCGCGCCAGGCTCCTCGCCGCATCCTGAGGCGAGGCGTAGTAATCGAGCAGACTGCACTGACCGGCCGCGGCGTCCTCGCCTCTGTCGACGAGGCTGTCGAGCAGCGTGTGCAGCGATCCGATCCAGGGGAAGTAAGCGGCTTCGATCGCGACCGCGTCCTCCGCGCGAACGGCCTGCTCGGCCGCGGCCGCGATCAGCACGAAAACCCCAAGCGAGGAGCCGGCCGAGGCCGCGATCTCCCACCACTGCAGGTCGCTGTCGGCAAGTTTGCGCTCCCGCGCCCAGTGCTCCAGCGCAGCATGGCCACCCCGGCATTCGCCTTGGTTGAGGCTTTGGTAGGCCGCGATTCTCCCAGCGGCTCTACGCGCGCAAGACGCCACCGAGGGGAACGATGGAAGGATGCTCACCGCGGCGCGGCAGGTCCCGACGAGGGTCTCCAGATAACCGGCATCGTCCCGGTGGGCGTGATGGGCGTAGTAGTCGATCCGCTGAGGCACGGGATCGAGCGCGGCGAGCAGCGCGCGGTGCAGGCGATCGCCGTTGCGCACCGGATCGGGATTGTCCTGCTCGGCGAGCGTATCGACGTAGTCGTAGGCCGCTTGAAAGGCAACCTGGGCTCGCACGACGACCGGACGGCGCGCGGCGGGCGCAAAGGCGGCGAAGGCGGCCGCGCCGTCGAGATTCAAACGCTCCGTCTGCAGGTTCTCGAGCGCCGATTGTCGCAGCACCGGATCGGGGATCGCCCACGCTCTGCTCCGCCATTGGCCGACTTCACGACAGACGCGTGGAAAGACTCTCAGCCAGTAGCGTTGTGCCGCTCCCGCAAACTCCGCAGCGAGCGCTGCTCCTCTTCCTCTGCCTGCCACCACAAGTACAGCTTGGCGCGTCGGGAAGACGACATCACGCAACATCTGTCCATCCGAGCCGCTCAACCCCCGCCGACGGGCTCAAACGAACCTTTAGGCTCGGTCAAGCTGGTTGAGAAGTTTCCTACTCCTGCAATCCCACGTTCGCCGGCACCCTCGCTGCTCGCAGGCCGGGTATTGCGATGACCGCAAGCGCCATCGCGGCAACCAGCAGGAAGGTGCTCAGAATCTGCGTGCCAGCCAGCGAGAAGGGCGCGGGGAAGCCCGTGGTGAGCTGCAACCAGCGGCTCGCCAGCGCATGTCCGTAGACCCCCAGCACAGCGCCATCGATGCCGCCGATGCTCAACAGGATCAGGCTCTCCAGCAGCAGCGCGCGCCACAGCTGGCGGTAGTCGAAACCCTGGATCCGCAGCGACGCGAGCCTGGCACGCCGCTGCCAGATCGCCGCGCCGAGCGCCGAGGCGACCGAGAGCGCGGCCGCGATCAGCAGCAGCGTCGCGATCGCGCCGAGGTTCTGCAGGCCCTGGCGCGCGTTCTGGTCGTACTGGCGTTCCCGTTCGGCCAGCGTCTGCACGCCCAGACCGGGGTAGCCGCGAAGCGCCCGCACGACCTCGCGCCGGCCCTGCGCGGCGCTCACGCCGGGCTTGAGGTTGACCTCCAACGCCGAGGGGTCGGGCGTCTGCCAGGCGCGGCGGTAGTCGCTCGTGTTGAGAATGATCGAGCCGGAGGGCCACCCCAGGTTGGTGGTGATCGCCGCCACGCCAAAGCGGGCCTGGCCCGCAGGCGTGGGCAACGTGAAGAAGCTTCCCACGCGCAGATCGCGACTCGAGGCGAACCCTTCGGAGATCGCGGCCCATCCCCCTTTGCGCAGAAGCGCGGTCGCGTGCGCATCATCGCCATGCAGCACCTGGCTGGGGGGAATCATCGTGGGGTCGTTCGGGGGTCGGGCGATGACCCACATGCGACGGGTGCCGACATCCAGGAACGCGCCCTGGTAGGCGCGCACCGCGGCGACCCCCGGCGCTTTGAGGATCGCCGCCGGCGCGCCGCCGGCTGGGAAGGCGTTGGTGGTGAGATCGTTGCCGCCGCTGGTCACCCAGATGTCGGCGGTGTCGAGGTACTGCCCGAAGGCGTTGTCCAGACCATGTAGAAGATCCTGCCTGGCGCCGCCGATCGCCACGCTGCCATAGACCGCCAGCGCCGCCACCCCGGCGAGCGCGATCGAGCGCGTGGCCGTCGAGCGCAGCTCGGTCACCGCGATCACCAGCATGCTTCCCGGAATCCGCTCGCCCACCCGCGCCAGCAGTTGGACGACGGCGGCGAAGATCGCCGGAATCAGCGCAATCGCCGCCAGCGCCAACGCCATCCCGCCGATCACGGTCAGCTGCGGAGCGATCAGCACGAGCACAGCCACGCCGACGATCAGCGCCAGGCCGGTGATCCCCAGCCACAGGATCACGGGCCTGCCGATGCCGAGTTCCCCGCGCCCTTCGCGAAAGACCGCGTCGGTGGGCCGATGCGCGCGCAGATCGAACAGCGGCGGCAGCGCCGCGAGCAGCGTTGCGACCACGCCGGCGCCAAGCGCCAGCAGAATGGTGCCCAAATGAACGATCTGGTGGGCGCCGATCGGAAACGCCACCGCGAGGTAGACAGGCACTTTGTGGAACAGCGTCCGCGAGAGCACCTCACCGAGCGCGACCCCCACAAGCGATGCGATCAAACCGAGCAGCAGCGCCTGAAAACCAAGAATCAGCAGCATTTGGGCAGAGTCGAAGCCCTGCATACGCATGTCGGCGATGAAGCGCCGGCGCTCGGGTACCGTGAGCAGCATCGCGTTGACCGCGAGCAGGAAGCCGACCATCGCGCCGATCGCGGCAAACAGCGTGGTCGACTGGTTGGTCGGCTTGGAGGCGGTGCTGAGCAGCCGCAGTTCGTTGTCGGCCGGCTCGACGTTCAGGCGTCCGCCGGCAAGGCTTCGAAGCTCGCCGGCGACAAGCCGTTCGGCCCCCGGCAGCGGCCGCACCAGCACTTCGGTCACACGTCCGGGCCTGTCGGTGAGTTCCTGTGCGAGCGGCAGCAGGGTGATCGCCACCGTGCCGTACCTCGCCACCCCGCTCGGCCCGCCGGAGAGCACGGCACGGACCGAGGTGGGGTGCGACTGGCCCGCCGCCAGCAGCGTCAGCGCGTCCCCGCGGCGAACGCCGATCGCGCTCGCCACGTCGGCCGGCACCCCCACTCCGCGCGTGAGCTGCAGCGCTTCGGGGCTGGACCCCTGACTGCCCAGCACGCCCAGCCTGACGATGTTGGGATCCACGCCGATCAGCTGAATCGACTCGCGGCCACGCGGGCCGACGACAATCGCGTCCTCGCGCAGGAGCGCGGCCGCGACCCTCACACCGGGCAGCTGGCGGACCGTGTTGGCCAGCCCTTCTTCGAAACCTTCGCTGGAGCGCGCCGCCAGCTGCAGACGGGCCGAGCCGACCAACCCGTGCAGCAGATTCCCCGCGGAGCCCATCAGGCTGCCGTTGGCCACCAGCACACCGAACACCAGCGCCACGCCCACGGCAATCCCACCCCCGGCCAACAGCTCCTGCGCGGTGTGGCGGCGCAGGCGCCAACCGTAGAAGCGAAACAACATGCTCGGACGCAGGCCGACGATCGTCAGATTCGGCTTGAGGCGGCTCATTGCGGGCGTCCCACCCGCGCGCTCGGCACGTCAGAGGGCGAGGACTCAAACCGGGGATTCATCGGCACGGGAGCTCGCGGATCAAAGGCTCATCTCATCGAGCAGCGGACGCGCGGGCGCATCACGCGAGGCTCATCGCCAGCTCCGCGTCGAGGCCCTCGCTGAGATGGCCGTCGCGGAGCGTGTGCACCCGGTCCGCGAAGGCCCGCGCCTGGGGGTCGTGGGTGACGAGCAGGCCGGGGATGCCGCGCTCGCGACAGAGCTCGCGCAGCAGCCCCAGCACCTCGCGGCCGCGCTTGGAGTCGAGGCTGCCGGTGGGCTCGTCGGCGAGCAGCACGCGCGGCTCGCCGGCGAGCGCGCGCGCGATCGCGACCCGCTGGCGCTCGCCCATCGAGAGCCTGTCGGGCGTGTGCTCGGCGCGCTCGCGCAGCCCCACGCGCTCGAGCCACGGGCGCGTGACGCGGCGGGCATCGCGCAGCGTCCACCCATCTCCGAGCAGCTTCAGCGCGGCGTTGTCGAGCGCCGTGGCGCCGGCCATCAGGTGGAAGGACTGGAACACGAAGCCCACCTCGCGGCGGCGGAAGCGAGCGCCCTCGGCGGCCGGCAGGCTGCTCACCTCGCGTCCGCCAAACCACACGCTCCCGCTGTCGGGGACGAGCAGGCCGGCGGTGAGCAGCAGCAGCGTGGTCTTGCCCGAGCCGCTGGGCCCGTACAGCGCCACAAGCTCGCCCGGGGCGACCGACAGCGAGACTCCATCCACCGCTCTCACAACCTCGGCGTCGCTGGTGTAGTGCTTGACGAGCTCGCGCAGCTCCAGCGCCGCACTCACGACCCTGAGCGCTCCAACCCGCCGGGCTGCCGGGGCGCGTGCCGCGGCGGAAACGGCACCACCTTCGCCGGCTCGCCGCCGACCCGCACCAGATCGCCGCCGCCGATCGACATCAGCACGTCGGTTCCCCGACCGGCCTCGGTGTCCTCCGAGGCGACGACCAGCGCGGCGTTGTGCTCGCGCGCCCCCTCGCGCAGCAGCTCATACAGCGCTTTGCGCTCTTCCAGGCTCGGCACCACCGCGGGCTCGTCGACGAGCAGCAGATGCGGCTGGCGCACGAGCGCCCGGGCGAGCATCACCCGCATGCGCTCCCCCACCGCGAGCGGCGCGGCAAGATCGTCGGCGCAGTCGGAGGCGCCCGCCCACGACAGCGTCTTGCGTGCTCGGCGGCGCGCGTCGTGCATCGTGGCGCCGTCGCTCACCAGCGGCAGCGCCACGAGATCGACGACCCGCTCCCCCTTGGCGGGGTGCCAGTCTTCGCTGGCGAGCAGCCCGATCCGGTCGCGCAGCAGCCGCTCGCGTAACAGTGTCGGCATCCGCGCCAGGTTGTAGCCCTCGAAGTCGATCCGTCCCCCGTCCGGGGCCTCGATGCCCGCCGCCAACCGCAGCAGCGTGGTCTTGCCGGTGCGTCGCGAGCCGAGTATGCCGATGTGCTCGCCCCGGTGGACCTCGAAGGAGACCTGCTGGAGCACCGGGATCTGACGGCGCCCGTCGGGGTAGGCCTTGCTGACCTGCTCGAAGCGGAGCAACGGCACGGCGCCGACGGTGCTACTCGGCGCGGGCGGCATGCTCCTCGATCCGCCGGCGCGTGCGTTTGGCCCACTCGACCTCGGCCCGCAGCTGCACGTCGGAGGCCTCGCGCAGGATGTCCATCACCAACCCCATCCACGAGCGCACCGGCAGCGGCGGCCCGGAGCTCTGGCGCAGCAGCTCCAGGCACTCGAGCTCATACTGGCGCAGCGCCTGCGAGAGCTGCTGCACGTCCTGCTCGCGCGCGGCCGCCACCTTCGCCTGGATTTCCACGCGCGTGGGCTCGCGCGGGGCGAGGGTTTCCAGCCACATCCGCAGCGCCTCGGGAGCCAGCTCGGTGGCGCTGTAGACGGTGCGCTGCTGGCGCGGGTTGTCGGGATCGCTCTCGACCGTGCCCAGGATCAGGCCGGCTCGCTCGAGCTGGTCGAGCATCCGGTAGAGACGCTTGGGGTCGATCGCCCACGAGGGACCGAGACGGGCGCCCAGCCGAGCGCCGAGATCGTAGCCGTGCCCGGGGCGCTCCAGCACGAGGCCGAGGATCGCGCCCTTCAGGGGCGAGGAGCCCCGCATCCAAGTTCGGTCGCCGGCAGCGCCCGAGCTGTTGGCGGACTCGTCATCGACGGCTCTTATGAAGCTCTCTGTGGACATCGCGTCTCCCCGTCGTCCCTCCGACCACCACTCTGCTTGCCGGCAGAACGTTACACCAAACCGCTCCCAAGTGCAGCGAACTTAAGAACCTTTCAAATAGAATGGCGCCTACGTTTCCGCCCCCGAAAGTTTGCCAGCCCGGACGGGTTCAGGTGGCGTCCGCCGGCTCCAGATCCTCCTGACTCAGACCGGCCCGCCGCAGCAGCGCCGCCGCCGCGCTCGCCGGGTCCAGGCGGCGCTCCACGACCTCCTCCAGCAGGCGCTCGAGCTCGGCGTCGCCCTGCAGGCGGGCCTCCAGGCGACGGCGCATGCGGGCGCTCGCCAGCGCCAGCACCTCGCCGCGCAGGTTGCGCCGGCGGCGCTCGGCGAGTTGACCCGCCGCGAGGATGTGCGCGCGGTGCTCCTCCAGACGCTCGACCAGCTCGCCGACGCCGCGGCCGGTGGCCGCCTCGGTCCTGACGATCGGCACCCGCCAGCGCTGGGCTGCGTCGCCGTCGCGATCGAGGTTGGCGAGCGATAGCACCCCGCGGATCTCGCGCACCATCGTGTCGGTGAGCGGGTGGTCGGCCTTGTTGATTACGATCACGTCGGGGATCTCCATCACCCCCGCCTTCAGCGCCTGGATCGAGTCGCCCGAGCCGGGCATCAGCACCAGCACCACGGTGTCGGCGTGGTCGATGATGTCCACCTCCGCCTGGCCGACACCCACGGTCTCCACGAACACGTCCTCGCGGCCGGCGGCGTCGAGCAGCAGCGCGGCCTGGAGCGCCGCCTCGGAGAGGCCTCCCAGCGCGCCGCGGTTGGCCATCGAGCGGATGAACACGCCCGGGTCGAGGAAGTGCTCGCCGAGGCGGATGCGGTCGCCGAGCAGCGCGCCGTGGGTGAAGGGCGAGGAGGGGTCGATCGAGAGCACCCCCACCGTGCGGCCCGCCTCGCGGCGCGCGCGGGTGAGCGCGCCGATCAGCGTCGACTTGCCGACGCCGGGAGGCCCGGTGAAGCCGACCACGGCGGCGGCGCCGGTGTGAGGGTAGATCTCCCGCACCAGCTGCCACCCCTCCGCGCGGTTGTCCTCGACCAGCGAGATTCCCCGCGCAAGCGCGCGGCGATCGCCGGCGAGCAGGCGTTGGGCGAGGGTGGAGGACATGACCGAAGTATCTAGGATGCCCGCTCGTGACACGGACCCGAGATTGCCTGCGCACGTGGCGGTGGATGCGCGCGAACAACATGGTCAGCCGCCACTACGCGCTGCTGGGGGCGCGGTGGCTGTGGCTGAAGCTGCGCTGGCGTGGACGCCTGCAGACCGACGGCATCTGCTTCGTCTGCCCCGGCGTGCAGTTCGAGATCGGCAGGCACGCCAAGCTGCACATCGGCCGCTGGGCGTGGATCGGGCACGGCAGCAAGCTGCGCGTACACGAGGGCGAGGTGCGGATCGGCGCGAAGACGGTGATGGGGCAAGAGTGCACGATCTCCGCCTTCCAGCACGTCTCGATCGGGCGCGAGTGCATCGTCGCCGACCGCGTGATGCTGATCGACTTCGACCACGGCATGGTCGAGGTCGAGCGCCCGATCCGCGTGCAGGGCATCTACAAGCGCGACGTGCGCGTCGGGCACAACGTGTGGATCGGCTACGGCGCCTGCATCCTGCGCGGGGTGACGGTCGGCGACAACAGCGTGGTCGGCACCAGCGCCGTGGTCACCAAGGAGGTTCCAGCCAACGCGATCGTCGGCGGCAGCCCCGCGCGCGTGATCCGCATGCGCGAGGCGCCCCGCACGCTGCGCTGGGAGTGACAGGCCACAGGGAGGGGAAGGGGAAGGGGAAGGGGAAGGGGGAGGGGACCCCCACAAGGGGGGTCGGGGGAGGGTTGCGTGTGGTGAGTCCGGGGTGGCTTCGGATTCCTCACGGCAGGTCGAGGAGCGGGGGCTTGGGTAGTTATAAAAAATTCAGAACCCGATAGCAATTGCGCACGGCTTTTGAATTTTTTGTTCAACACCCAGCCCTATTGCAATGGCTATACACCCCTTTCTCTACTCCAAACCGACCCACTACCCGCGGGTCCCACGCGCCCGTGTACTCAGGGCGCCAGCAGCGCGGCGCGCTCGGCGTGCACCGCGAGGTTGCGCAGCGCCCCGGAGTCGGCGTCCGCACCGGCCGCCAGCGCCCGCTCGACGCCGCGGCGGTGGGCATCGAAGCGCTCGTGCGCGTATGGAACCGCGAGACCGCGGGCGACCATGAAGGCCCAGTCGCTCGCCTGCAGCGCCAGCAGCTCGCGCACCGCGACGGCGCCCGCCCGGTGGCCGGCGCGCGCCACCTCCAGCTCCGCCGCGCGGGTGGCGAAGGCGATCTCCGCCACCGCCGGGGCCGACCAGGTCGAGAGGTCGCCGCCCGCGCCCCAGGTGCTCACCTCCAACTCCCCCTTCTCCCACTCCCCCCCCTCCCGCTCCGCATCCTCCCGCTCCGCCTCCTCCCACTCCGCCTCCGCCGGTCCGGCCGCGGAGTCGCCGCCACGCTCGCGCGCCGTCGCCACGCTCGCGAGCGGTGCCGGCTCGTGGCGCTCCAGCGCGTCGTCGAGCCCGACCAGCGGGAGACCCTGGCGGGCGCACTCCTCCACCACCGCCGCCAGCCACGCAAGACCCTCATACCACCAGTGACCGAGCAGCTCGGTGTCGAGCGCGCACACGACCAGACCGCCGCCCGGCAGGCCCCGCCCATCGCGATCGAGCCGCTCGCGTACGCCCGCCACAAAGTCTTGCGCGTGCGCGCGCGCGAGGCTCAGCGCGTGCTCGTGGTCGTAGGCGCCGCCGTCGTTGGCCCACGGGTTGTGGTGGTGAATCGTGTGGTGGTGGTAGTCGCGGTAGCGGCCGTGCGCGGGGTAGCCCTCGTCGCTCCACACGCGCGCGATCGTGGCACGGTCGATCGGCACGAGCACCACGCCAGACTCCCCCACCAAGGGGCGCAGGTGCGCGGGCGCCCCGACACCGAAGCGGCCGGTCAGCTCCACGCACACGGCGTGCACCCCCGCATCCGCCAGCGCCGGCTCCAGATGGCTGGCGTGCGCGCACTCCGGCAGCCAGAAGCCGCCCCGCCACGCCCCCGCGCCGAAACGGGCGCGGTGGGACTCCACGCCGCTGCCCACCTGCAGCCGCAGCCCGGCGTCGCTGGCCAGCAACGGGAGCACCGCGTGGGTCGCCGCGGAGGTCCACTGCGCGTAGGGGGCGAACGCGCCCAGGATCTCGCCGCCGCGACGCTCGAAGCTCGCGAGCGCCCGCTCGTAGTCCCCCCAGGAGCGCTCGACCTCACGCGCCAGGGTGTCATGCCCCCCCGCGCGCAGCCCGCGGGAGTCCTCGGCGTGGGTGTGGCGGCGGGTGTCGCCCACAAACCGCGCGAAGCGCTCGCCCACGCCCGGGGCCTCGAGCTGGTCGCACAGCACCGGGGTGAGCGACACCGTCAGCGGTGCCCCGCGCTCCAGTAGCTCCAGCAGCGGCAGGTAGCAGGTGGCGAGCGCCTCCCACAGCCACTCCTCTCCGAACGGCCACGTCCCGAAGCCCTCCACGTAGGGCATGTGGGTGTGCAGGACGATCGCCAGCTCGCCTCGCGGCGGGCGGGCAACCGGACGGTGGCTCACGCGCGGCACACCGCCACGAAGTCGAGCGCCCGGTCGAGGTCGGCCTGGCCACGGGGGCGCAGCGCGAAGTCGCTGGTGGAGATCGCCGGGGTGAACCAGTTGTAGAAGGGCTCGGTGAGACTCAGCCGCGAGTGCACGTCGTCCCATCCCAGCCGCAGGGCGAGCTCATGCGCGCGCAGCTTGCGAGCGTGGAAGAGACCGAACAGCGCCACCGAGGCGAAGTGCTCGCGGCACAGCCGCTCGAACTCGTGCGCGCAGTACTCGTGCACGTGCCACGGGTTGTCCGAGCGCGGCGCCCCCTTCGGCGCGAGCGTGAGCACGTTGGGCGTCGAGAGGTACACCACGCCGCCGTCGCCGACCAGCGCACGGAAGTGCTCGAGCGCCGACCCCGGGCTCTGCAGATGCTCGATCGTCTGCAGGAACACCACGACGTCGGCGGGGGCGCAGAAGGTTTCGATCAGATCGCGCTCGAAGCGCAGGTTGGAGCGTCGGTAGCGGATGCGCGCGTGCTCGTGCGCCTGCGGATTGGCGTCCACCCCGACGACGCTCGCCGCGGCGGCAGCGAGCACGTCCGAACCGTACCCCTCCCCGCACGCCATGTCGATCGCCCGCAGGCCACCCACGCGCGCGGCGATCCATTGGTAGACGACCAGATGACGGCGATACCAGTAGTTCTCCTCGGGCACGTCCGGCAACGTGCGCTCCCCCGTCAGCGCGAGCGGAGGTACCCCCTCGGGCTGGTTGCGCTGCTCGTAGAGGGACGCCGACACCGCGCGCGAGTATATGGTCCCGGCCGTGACGCCTCTCCTGGCCCGACCCCACCACCGTTTGACCGATCCCGGCCGCAACAGCCACCGCCCGGTCACCTCCACCGCCGCGGCCCCGATTGGATCCTCCTCTTGACAGCGCCGCTCACAGCCGAGGAGATCCGCGACGTCAACACGCGCTACCACGACGTGGCCGCCGGCCACTACGACGCGAAGTGGGGGATCGACTTCGGGGAGATCGGCATCGAGCAGGTGGGCGCCAAGGTGCGCAAGGCGCTCGGCGAGCGGCTCGGCCGCTACGAGCAAACGCTTGAGATCGGCTCGGGGACGGGGTACTTCACGCTCAACATGATGCGCGCCGGGCTGATCGGGAAGGCCACCTGCACCGACATCTCGCCCGGGATGCTCGCCACGCTCGACGCCAACGCCGAGCGGCTCGGGCTGAAGGTGAAGACGGTGAGCGCCGACGCCGAGCGCCTGCCGTTCGAGGACGGGAGCTTCGATCTCGTGCTGGGCCACGCCGTGCTGCACCACATCCCCGACCTCCCCACCGCCTTCGGCGAACTCGCGCGCGTGCTGGCACCCGGCGGCACGCTGCTGTTCGCCGGTGAGCCCTCGCGCGCCGGCGACCGCCTCGCGAGCGTGCCCAAGCGCTTTGCCGGCACGGTGGCGCCGCTGTGGCGGGCGGCGCTGCGCGCGCGTCCCGCCGGGTGGGCGGACAACGGATCTCAGGGCGCGTCCGACGAGGCGCTGGAGAGCGTCGTCGACGTGCACGCGTTCGTGCCCGGCGAACTGCGCGAGCTCGCCCGCGGCGCGGGTCTGGAGCGGGTGCGCGTGAGCGGCGAGGAGCTGCTGGCCAACTGGTTCGGCTGGACCAACCGCACCCTGGAGGCGACCGCCGAGCCGGCCGACGTGCCGTGGGCTTGGCGCCAGTACGCATACCGCGGCTACCTGGCGCTGCAGGAGGTCGACCGCCGCCTGCTGGAGCCGCGGCTGCCCGCCGCGATCTTCTACAACCTGATGCTCTCTGCGCGCAAGGGGGGCTGAGCTACACGCGCAAGCCGGGCTGAACTCCAGGCTGGGGGCAGGGCCCGCGCGGCCCATCGCACCGGGGTGGTACCGGTCGTTACAAACCCGTCGGTTCGCAGGCAGCTGACGGTTCACCCCCTTAGACTCTGTCTATGTCGGAGAGCCCGCACCGCGACTTCCCGCTGTTCCCGCTCGGCATCGTGGCGCTGCCGACCGAGAACGTGCCGCTGCACATCTTCGAGGATCGCTACCGCACGATGATCGAGGAGTGCCTCGAGGAGCAGCGCGAGTTCGGGATCTTGTGGATGGCCGAGGACGAGCTCAAGCCGGTCGGCTGCGCGTGCACCGTCGAGACGGTGCTGGAGCGCCTGGAGGACGGGCGCATGAACATCCTCGCGCGCGGCACCCGGCCGTTTCGCCTGCTCGAGCGCCAGGACGACCTGCCCTATCCGGCGGGCGTGGTGGAGTTCCTCGACGAGCACGAGGAGCCGGCCGACCCCGAGGTCGTGAGCGCCACCCGCCAGCTGTACGCCGAGCTGGTGGAGCAGGCCACCGACAACGCCCTCTCCGATGAGGAGATCGAGGCGCTCAACGCCTACCGCATGGCCGCCACCGTGGAGTTCGGCGCCGACGCCAAGCAGGAGCTGTTGGAGCTGCGCTCCGAGAACGCCCGCCTGCGCCTGCTGACGATGCTGTTCCGTGCCGCGATCAAGCGGATGGAGCTCGTCGGGCGCGCCCAGGCGCACGCGCGCTCCAACGGTAAGGTGCGCTTCGGGTAGGCAGCCACCCGCCGGAGCGCGACCCACCGCACAAGCGCGACCCGCCCCACGAGCGCGACCCACCGCACAAGCGCAGCCCGGCGTGTCCAGGGGCGGCTCACCCCGGCAGCCTGCACACCCGCTGCGCCACTTCCAGCACGAGGTACTGCAGGTGGTGCAGCGCCGAGGGCTGGTGGGCGGAGTTGTCGGCGAAGCGCACCGTGCCTTCGGCGTCGCGCACGCTGTACCTGAACACCGATCCCGGGCGCGGAGGCAGCTTGAGATGCTTGGCGGAGGGGGTCTGCAGTTCTTCGGTGATGCCCCGCGCCTGTATCAATTGGGGGTCGCTCAGCTGGTGGGCAGGGCTGGGGTGGGCGGGCACAAAACAATGCACCGTGCCGCTTTCGTCGATCAGCACCGTCAACTTTTCTCCCCCGCCCGTGCGCGTGACCACGAACAGGTCGGGAAGTTCGACGCTCGCGCCGCAGCCCGCCACGGCGAGCGCTGCCGCCCCCGCGAGCACCACCGCCACGGCGAGCGCGACCGCCGCCGCGCCCTTCACGCCCACACCGCCACCCCGCCGCGGCGAGGGTCGCCCGCGCCGAGCAGCTCCCCGTCGCGGCGCTGGACGGCCTGGACGCCGCCGAAGAAGAGGTTGAGCTCGTGGAAGGCGACCACCTCCCTGCCGGGCGCCGCCAGCGCCCGCAGCGGGATCCCCGGCTCGGCGTACACAGCCCCCTCCTCGTAGTGCACGCGCGGCGCCCCCACCGCCTCCGAGGCGCTCATGCCGTGGTCGACGACCCCGACGATCGTCTGCAAGAGCGCCGAGCGGATGCGGTTGGAGCCAGCGCTCCCGAGCACCAGCTCGACCTCGCCCGCCGCGCCCCCGATCACCACGGAGGGGGCCATCATGCTCGGCATCCGCCGGCCCGCCGGGTGGCGGTGGAAGCCGAGCGGGTTGAGGTCCTGCTCGCCCATGATGTTGTTGACGTGGATGCCGGTGCCCGGCACGACCACGCCCGAGCCCTCGCCGTTGGTGCAGGTGACGCTGCACGCGCGGCCCTCGCCGTCGAGCACGGAGATGTGCGTAGTCGCCCCCAGGCGGCCGGCGGGCCCTCCCGCGCCCTCAGCGCCATCGGTCGCCCCCAGTTGGCCGATCTGGCCCTCCGTTCCGCCGGCCGTGCCCCCCGCTCCACCGGCCCCCAGGCGCTCGTCCAAGAACCGCCCCAAGAAGCCCTCCTCGACGAGACCGTCGACGAACTCGGGGGTGCGCTCGCCCTGCGCGGCGGCCATCGCCGCCACGATCTCGCCGAGCGCGGGCGGGCCGGGGCTCCGGTCGAGCAGGCCGAGCGCGTACGCCAACAGCGTGCCGCCCGCCGAGGGCGGCGGGTTGGTGAGCACCTCGCGGTCGCGGTAGCCGACCCGCACCGGGGCGCGCAGCTGCGCGCTGTAGGCCGCAAGCGCCTCACCCGTGATCGAGCCGCCACGCTCGCCCAGCCAGCCGCTCACGGCGGCGGCGATGTCACCGCCGTAGAACGGCAGCGCGCCGTCGCTGCCCAGGCGCTCCAGCGCATCCCCCAGCTCCGGGTTGTGCAGCACCTCGCCCTCGCGCAGCACGTGCCCGGTCGGCGCCCACAGCGCAGCGCACTCCGGAGTCGAGAGCAGCAGCTCGGCGAGGATCTCCGCCACGTAGGCTTGCCCCGCGTTGAGCGCCACGCCCGCACGCGCCAGCTCGGCCGCGGGCGCCGTCAGCTCGGCAAGCGGCACCGTGCCCCACCGCGCGATCGCCTCGCACACCCCCGCCGGCGTTCCGTACACGCCGCAGGAGGCGGGCCCGATGTGGAACACCTGCGCGGCATCCCCGAACGACACGTCGATCGCCTGCAGCTCGGCGGCCGAGCCGTCGGTGGCTCGTAGAGGGGCCTCCACGAAGAAGTCGAGCAGCGCCGGCTGCCAGCCGCCTCCGGCGACCATCAGGTAGCCCCCCGCCCCCAGACCTGTCAGCAGCGGCTCGGCCACGAACGACACCAGCATCGCCCCCACCGCCGCATCCACGGCGTTGCCCCCCGCGCGCAGCACGCGCGCGCCCGCTTGCGCCGTCAGCGGGTGGCCCGCGGCGATGACTCCTCTCTCGCCCCTGTGCATTTGCGAAGGGTAGAGCGAGGCCAGTGTCGAAGTGCAACGCCGCGACCGAGGGTCCGTCTCACCGCGCGGACGAGGAGCGCAGGTCGATCCGCTTCACCGCAGCCTCGAGCGCGAGGATCTCGGGATCGCCCGTGTACAGCGGAACGTTGTGGCGCTGGGCGGTCGCCACACAGAAGGCGTCGGCGTAGGAGACCCCACCCCCCGCCTTCAGCCGGGCGGCGGCAACCACGAGCGGCCAGTCGGGGCTCTCGACGTGGATCGCCCGCCGCACAGCCGCTGTCCGATCGTCGGCGACCGCGAGCCCGTGCGACCTCACGAGGGCGTAGTACACCTCGCCCAGGTTGATCGAGGACATCGCCATCCCGACGCGCATCAGCGCACGCGCGCGCTTGGCGGCCGGCTCGCCCCTGAGCACGGCCATCACGACCCACGCGTCGAGCACGCCCTTCAGCGCCTGCGCTCCAGCAGCCGGCGATCCTCGCGCTCGCGCTCGCGCCGCTTCTCCTCCACCAGCGTCTGCAGCGGATCGATCTCGGCCGGGGGCAGCGAGCCCCACAGATCGTCCGCCGCCGGCACCTTCCACACGCGGATGCCCTCGCCCTCCCGCTCGAAGAGGACATCGTCTCCAGGTTGAATCCCAAGCTCGCTCCTCAGCGGCTTGGGCAGAACGACCTGCCCCTTGGGTCCCACCTTGTAAGTCATACCAGACAGTATAACCACGTGCGTCCAGCGGCCGCCGCGAAGCCCTCGGATCGAGACGTGCTCAGCCTCGCGGCATGAACTCGGGCACGTCCAGCTCCACGGCGGCGGCACCGCCGCGGCGCTCGCGCCGGCCGCTGCCTCGCTGCACGCGGGGCTCGCCCACCGGCTCCTCCAGGCGGCTGCTGCGCCCGGAGAGGCGGCTCGAGCGCTCCTGCTCGTAGCCGGTCGCCACGACGGTGACCCACACCTGGTCTTCGAGCTTCTCGTCGACCATTGCGCCGAAGATGATGTTCGCGTCCGGGTGGGCTGCCTCGGAGACCGCCTTGGCGGCCTCGTTGACCTCCCACAGGGAGAGGTCGCGTCCGCCCGTGATCGACAGCAGGATCGAGCGCGCGCCCTCCATCGAGGTTTCCAGCAGCGGGGAGGCGACGGCCTGCATCGCGGCCTCCGTGGCGCGGTGCTCGCCGCCGGCGCCCATGCCGATGCCCAGCAACGCGTTGCCGGCGCCGCTCATGATCGTGCGCACGTCGGCGAAGTCGAGGTTGATCAGGCCCGGCAGTGTGACGAGGTCGGAGATGCCCTGCACGCCCTGGCGCAGCACGTCGTCGGCGACGCGGAAGGCGTCGACCATCGAGGTCTGCTTGTCGAGCACGCTCAACAGGCGGTTGTTGGGCACCACGATCAGCGTGTCCACCTCCTCCGCCAGCGCTTTGATGCCCTGCTCGGCCTGCTCGGCGCGGCGCGAGCCCTCGAAGCCGAACGGCTTGGTGACGATCGCCACCGCCAGCGCACCCACTTCGCGGGCGATCCGGGCGATTATCGGCGCCGCGCCGGTGCCGGTGCCGCCGCCGGCGCCGGCGGTGATGAAGATCATGTCCGAGCCCTTCAACAGCGCCTTCGCGCGGTCGTAGTCCTCCATCGCCGCCGCCCTGCCGAGGTCGGTGTCCGAGCCCGAGCCGAGGCCCCTGGTCAGCTCGGCGCCGATGTGCAGGGTGATGTCCGCCGTGGACTGCTGCAGCGACTGCAGGTCGGTGTTGATAGCGAGGAACTCCACGCCCGCCACCTCGGCCTCCACCATGCGGTTGACGGCGTTGACGCCCGCGCCGCCGACGCCCACCACGCGGATTACCGGGTGGATCACCGGCTGCCCGCCCGCCGTCGCGGCGTGCTGGCCGATCTCCGATCGGTCCTCGCGCGCGTACACGTCCACCGGCGGGGGCGCGTCGCTCGCGGCGGCCCCTGCTGCTCCGGCCGCGGTTGATGCGGCAGGGCGCTCCATCATGTTCGCGGGGATCTCCGCGGAGAAGACGTTGCGCAGGCGCTCGCGCGGGGTGGGGATCGGTGGGGACTCGTCGTCCTCCTCGACCGTCCGCTCCCGCTTGGCGGCCTGCTCCTTCCCAACCGCCGCCGACCGCTCCTCCCCGGTCTCCCGCGCCGCGGCAGACCGGCCCTCGGCGAGCGGCTGCTCGGGCTCGCGCGCGGAGGACTTCTCGGGCTCCTTCGCGGCGGGCTGCTCGGGCTCCTTCGCCTGCTCCTCCTCGGTCTTGCTGAACAGCGCCGTCAGCGGGCCCTCCCGCATGCTTGCGCGTTTACTTTGGGCCATGAGCCACAACCTCCTGGGGAACCTCGGCCGCGGCCGCGGGCGCGCCCTCGGAGACGACCGCCGGCGCGGCCTGGGCGACGATCGGGCCCCGCCGCGCGGTGATCTCCGGCGAGCCATGCGCGAGAACCTCCCGGGCAAGGTCGCGGTATGACTGCGCCGCCACGCCCTCGGGCTCGTACTTGAGCACCGACATGCCCTTCACCGGGGCCTCGGCGAAGCGCACCGTCTTGCGGATGCGCGAGGCGAACACGCGGTCCCCGAAGTTCTCCTCGAGGATCTCGATCGCCTCTTTCGCGTGGATCGTGCGCGAGTCCACCAACGTGGGAAGGATACCCTCGATGTCGACGTCCGGATTGAGGTTCTCGCGAATCATCGCCAGAGTGTTCTGCAGCTGGATCAAACCGCGCATCGACAAATACTCGCACTGCACGGGGACGATCACCTTGTCGGCAGCCGTCAGCGCGTTGATCGTCAGCAGCCCGAGGCTCGGCGGGGTGTCGATGCAGATGAAGTTGTAGTCCTCGCGGATCGGCTCGAACGCCTTCTGCAGCGAGCGCTCGCGGCCGATCATCGTGGACATCGCGATCTCCGCGCCCGCCAGGTCGATCGAGGCGCACGCGATGTCCACCTCGCGGCGGCGGATCACCTCGCGGATCGAGGTTTTGTGCACCAGCACGTTGTACATCGATTTCTCCAGCGTGTCGGGGTCGATCCCCTGCGACATCGTCAGGTTGCCCTGGGGGTCCATGTCCACGCACAGCACGCGGTGCCCCTCCTCTGCGAACGCAGCCGCCAGGTTGAGCGTAGTAGTTGTCTTGGCCACCCCGCCCTTCTGATTGGCGAACGCGATGACCTTTGCCCTTGGTTGCACGGCGGGCTCCGATGCTCGAATGTTGGGAAAGCCGTCGCGTGAGTATTCGCACGTAGTGGTCGGATTCCTGCACCAATACGATCCCTCCGTGCCACGGGCCAGCGCCTCACCCCTCGCGAAGCGGCTGCGCGGCAAGAGCGTCTGCATCTGCGCCGGTCCGGGCGGCGTGGGCAAGACGACCACGGCAGCGGCGCTCGCGTTGGGGCTGGCGCGTAAAGGCCAGCGGGTGGCGGTGGTGACGATCGACCCCGCCCGGCGGTTGGCGAGCGCGCTGGGCATCGACGAGCTCGACGACGAGCCGCGCCGGATCGACCCGGCGCTGCTAGCCGCGCAGGGGATCGAGCTGAAGGGGGAGCTGTGGGCGACGATGCTCGACGCCAAGCACACCTTCGACGTGCTGATCGGTCGCATCGCGCCCGACGAGCGCGCGCGCGATGAGGTGCTCTCCAACCGCATCTACCAGGAGATCTCGGGCGCCGTCGCCGGCACCCAGGAGTTCAGCGCGATCGCCAAGTTGTACGAGCTGCACCGCGAGGGGCGCTTCGACACGATCGTGCTCGACACCCCGCCCGCACGCAACGCCCTGGACTTCCTCGACGCGCCCGCGCGCATGACGCGCTTTCTCGAGGGCCGCTCGGTGCGGATGTTCCTCGCCCCCGGCAACCTCGCCGCGCGCCTCGTCGGTCGCGGCAGCGGGTTGGTGCTGTCGATGTTCTCGCGCTTCACCGGCATCGACCTGATCGGCGAGTTGTCGGGCTTCTTCGGCGCGCTCGGGGGAATGCTGGACGGCTTTCGCGAGCGCGCCCGCACGGTCGATCAGCTGCTGCGCGACCCCGCCACCGCCTTCCTGCTCGTCACCTCGCCCGAGCCCGAGCCGGCGCGCGAGGCGCTGTTCTTCGCCGAGCAGCTCGACGCGGCGGGGATGTCACGTGGAGCGCTGATCGTCAACCGCGTCCACCGCGACGGCCTCGAAGGACGCTCACCCGCCGAGGTGCAGGCGCTGCTCGCCGGCGAGCTGGGTGAGCGGCTCGCCGCGCGCGTGGCGGGCAACCTCGCCGACTTCGACGTGCTCGTGCAGCGCGACCGTGCCACGGTGCAGCGGCTCGCTCGGGCGCTGGGGGATCCAGCCCCGATCCTCGTGCCCCATCTAGACGGGGACGTGCAGGATCTCGCCGGTCTCGACCGCGTCGCTCGGCATCTCTTCGCCTGATCGCGCCGCGAGGCGACGCATGCGCTTGATCGTCGTCTCAATCGGATCGGCGTGCCCCCGCCGCGCCTTGATCGGGCCGTCCTGCGTCGGTTCCTGCGATGACAGCAGCGAGTCGGCGCAGCGAGCCAGATCGGGCGGCAGGTGGCCGCACACCACGTCCCGCAGCACCGCCCGCAGATGGCCGGCGAGCTCCGCCACCAGCGCGTCGCAGCTCGCGTGCTCGACCGCGGCACCCGTGATCGCGTCGCGCTCCAAGGCGATCGCCTTCTGCACCCGCCGCGTCAAACCGGCGCGCTCATCGGGGGTCGCGCAGAGCGCCGCCAGCCGGCCGGCGAGCAGCCCGCTGGCCGGGCCCTCCGGCTCCAGCAGCGCCCGCAGCGCCAGCAGGTGGTCGCTCAGCGCCTCCAGTTCCGAGGAGCGTTCGCAGCCCATCTCGAAGCGGGCCAGCGCCCACGCCAGCTCGGGCCGGCCGATCGCCGGCGCGCGGGTGTGGGCGAGCTCGGGCGCCACCACGCCCATGCCGTGCAGCGTCTCGATCAGCGCCACCTCGCCGGCGTTGGTGAAGGCCGTCGCGTCCAGCCGCGCGAGCGCGCGGCACAGCCGCTCGCCGTCGAGCTCGAAGTCGGTGTGCTCGGCGAACACCTCCTCGAGCAGCGTCCTGAGCACCACCGTCGCGCGCGAGCGCCTGTCCCCGCGGCCGATCCGCACGTTGCACTGGAGCAGGTAGCGATCGAGCCCCTGCAGACATTCGAGCAGCCGCTCCGCCGCGGCGCAGCTCTCCAAGTTCGCCAGCCCCTGCCAGCGCGCGCCGATGAACGCCTCGGTGAGCGGCCGGTAGCAGTACAGCTGTGCGCCTCTCCCCTGCCCCCGCCCCCGCGCGGAGTGCGACTCGAGCTCGAACGGCACCTCCGCGCCCGCGTCCAGCTCGGCCTGCAGGTATGCCGCGGCCTCATGCACGAACTGGGTGATGGCTGTCTCGAGCTGATGGGAGCGCACGGAAGCTTCACCTTCGTCGGCGCTCTCCGTGCTCCTGCTATGCGCAGCGGGCGTTGCAGGCTCAGGCGACCGCGGCGACCGGCGTCTCCGCGAACAGCGCGGAGCTCGTCCGATCCTCGCAGCCCTGCACGATCCAGCGCTCGCCGTACACGCGCATACCGTCGATGATCGGCAGCAGCGCAGAGCCCTTCTCGGTGAGCGCGTACTCCACGCGCGGGGGCACCTCGGAGAAGGTCTGGCGCGCGACGATCCCCTCCTCCTCCAGCGCGCGCAGGCGCAGCGAGAGCGTGCGCGGGCTAATCCCCTCCAGCGAGCGCTCCAGCTCACAGAAGCGCGAGCGGCCCTCGGCCAGCTCGCGGATCAAAAGCAGCGTCCACTTGCCGCACACGATCTCCGCGGTACGGCACACCGGACATGTCTCGTCGATAGCCACATCACTACTTTACCAAATGAAGTGTTGGAGCGCTTTACGACGCGACGGTCAAGGGCGGGCGGCTCGGAGGAGCCGGCGGAGCGGGAGTGGGCTCCGCGCCGCGCTGCTCCTGTGCGGAGGAGACATCCTCCATCGTGGTGCCGCGGCGGCCGTCGGCCTGCACCAGCAGCTTGAAGTCGTGCGGGCTGGAGGCCACGCGCAGCGCGTCCTCTTGGCTGACACGCCCGGCCTTCAGGTGCCCGAAGAGGGCCTGGTCGAAGGTCTGCATCCCGTAGTAGCCGCCCGCCGTGATCACCTCGTGCAGCTTTCCGGTTTGTGCGGGGTCGACGATCATGTCACGCGCCCTGCCGGTCATTCGCAGGATCTCGCACACCGCCACCCGGCCGCCGTCGGCGCCCGGGACGAGGCGCTGGGAGATGACTCCCTTCACCGTGCCCGCGATCATCGAGCGCGCCTGCGCGTGCTGGTGGGGCGGGAAGAAGTCGAGCATCCGGTTGATCGACTCGGTCGCGTCGACCGTGTGGATCGTGGAGAGCACGAGGTGGCCGGTCTCGGCCGCCGAGAGCGCGGTCTGGACGGTCTCGTCGTCGCGCATCTCGCCCACCAGGATCACGTCGGGGTCCTGGCGCAGCACGCGCCGCAGCGCGCGCTTGAACGAGGCGGTGTCCATCCCCACCTCGCGCTGATTGATCACCGAGCGCTTGTCGGAGTGCACGAACTCGATCGGGTCCTCGATCGTGACGATGTGCTTGGACATCGTCTCGTTCATGTGGTCGATCATCGCCGCCAGCGTCGTCGACTTGCCCGAGCCGGTCGTGCCCGTCAGCAGCACGATGCCGCGCTCCTCCTCGGCCAGTTCCCTGACGACCGGGGGCAGCGTCAGCTCATCGATCGAGCTGATCTTGTGGGGGATCGCGCGGCACGCCAGCGAGATCACGCCGCGCTGGCGGAAGGCGTTGATGCGGTAGCGCGCGAGTCCGACGATTTCGAAGGAGAAGTCGACCTCGTGCTCCTCGGTGAATTCCTGCAGCTTCACCGGGTCGTGTAGGAGATCGTGCAGAGCGTGCTCGGTGTCCTCGGCGCTCAGCGCCCCGCCACGCTCGTCGTGCACGAGGATGCCGTCCACCCGGTAGAGCGGCGGCGCGTCCACCTTCAGGTGCAGATCCGAGCCGTGGCGGTTTACCAGCTCACGCAGAGCTGCCTGCACGTCGAACATGCCTCTCGCATCGGCATCCCCGCCGGGAGGCTTGAGCGCCTCTGCGGCGCGTGGACGAGGGCTATGCCACGTCGCGGAGCTTCTGGGCCTCCGCCAAAGACTGCAGCTTCTTCAGCGACTGGTTCTCGATCTGGCGGATGCGCTCGCGCGTGACGTTGAAGGTGCGGCCAACCTCATCCAGGGTGCGGGGGTGCTCGCCGCCGAGGCCGTAACGCAGCTCCAGCACGCGCCGTTCGCGGTAGGAGAGGTTCTCGAGGGCCTCGCGCAGCGCCTCCTTGGTGAGGATTTCGGCGGCGCGCTCGTAGGGGGACTCGGCGCGCTCGTCGGCGATGAACTGGCCGAACTCCGACTCCTCCTCGTCGCCGACGGGCTTCTCCAGCGACACCGGGGCCTGGGCGGAGCGCTTGATCGAGTCGACCTCTTCAGGGTCGATCCCGGTGATGTCGGCGATCTCCTCGGCGGTCGGTTCGCGGCCCAGCTCGGTCACCAGCTTGCGCTCGGCGCGCCCGATCTTGTTGAGCTTCTCGACGACGTGCACGGGGATGCGGATCGTGCGCGCCTTATCCGCCAGCGCCCGCGCGATCGCCTGGCGGATCCACCAGGTGGCGTACGTGGAGAACTTGAAGCCCTTGCGGTAGTCGAACTTCTCCGCCGCGCGCACGAGCCCGAGCGTGCCCTCCTGGATCAGGTCGAGGAAGGGCAGGCCTTGGTTGCGGTAGTTCTTGGCGATCGACACGACGAGGCGGAGATTGGACTCGACCATCTTCTGCTTGGCGTCGAGGTCGCCGCGCTCGATCCGCTTGGCGAGGTCGACCTCCTCCTGCGCGGTCAGCAGCCGCACCTTGCCGATGTCCTTGAGGAACAGCTGCAGCGAGTCGGTCGTCATGTCCGGCTTGAGGTCCAGCGTCGCTTTCGCTTTGCGCCGGCCACGCTTGTCCGGGGCGCGCTCCACCTGCGACGCCGCCGCGGTCGCCGGGTCGATGTCCTCGACGAGCTCGATCTCGGATTTCTCGAGGAAGCCGTGCAGCTCCTCGACGTCGGTCTCGTCCAGATCCAGCTCGGAGGTCGCCGTGGAGATCTCGGCGAACGTCAGCACCCCCACCTGCTGGCCCTTCGCCAACAGGCCCTTTATCTCATCGAGCTCCTGCAGTTCGACTACTGACATCGATTTCCGTTTCCTTAGACAGCGATTCGGGCGGGAAGAGCTGCACGCCAAACGAGGCGACCATACCGAGACGGCGGGCCATGGCCTGTCCGTCCCCTCTGCGGCCGAGACCCGCCCCACGTTACAGCCGAACGTAGACCCATGTCTAACGCCTGCGCGCGCCGATACCGTATGCCCGACGCGTATGCGCGATGATTGCGCACTCCGATGAGCCCCCCGAGCAAAGAGAAACGATCCGGCGGGCGCCGGCCAACTGGCAAAACGCTGCCAGCGACTGACTCGACCGACGAGCCGGGCGTGCTCACGAGCCTGCCCAGCACCCGCCCCCAGCGCCCCAGCGCACGCAGGACGGCCGCGCGGCAGTCCGCCGCGGTTCGGGCAGAGCGCGCCGCGGCGAAGCCCAAGCGCGCCGTCCAGACCCCGCCCGAGCGGACCGCCAAACCTCGGGCCAAGCCCAAGCCACCCACCGCACCCAGGCCGCCGTCCGGCGCTCCCTCCCGGCGGCGGGCGAGCGCAGGCGCCGCCCCGCGGCCGCGTTCGTCCAAGCCCGCCGTGCCACCGGTGCCTCGCCAGGGCTTCGAGGCCGAGGACGCGATCGAGCTGGGGCGCCCGGTGCAGCCGCCGAGCGGCTCCGAGCTGGCGGCCTCGATGGTGGAGCTCGTCGGCGAGCTCGCCCAAACGGGGCTCTCCGCCGGCGGGCGCGCGCTGCGGGACGCGCTCACACGGCTCGCCGGCGGCTGAGCCCTCGCTCTCCGCCAGCAGGCACGCGCCGCGGGGCGCTGAACCCTCTGGCCCCCCCACATCCCCGGGCGAGCAACACGTCCGGCTGGGCCCCCCACACCCTCGGGCGAGCAACACGTCCGGCTGGGCCCCCGCACACCCCCGGACTAGCAACACCCCGGGGCGAGTAACGCGTCCGGACGAGCTATGTATACTCCCGGCACGCCGAACCTCCGCGGCTCAGGTCGTGGAGGACGGGGGATCCATTGCGGAGCGAGTCGATCGATCCGCGGGGGCGAATCGGCCCTATCGGGGCCGTAGCGCCATTAAGCGCGAGCCCGTCAGCTCACCTCGTAGGCGTACGACGACGACTATGCACACCGTTTCGCTCAAGCACGCCCTTTCGGCAGGCCTGTTGGCCGCGTTGCTCGGCATGGCCGGGCCCCTTGCCGTGCCCGCAGCACCGGCGCTTGCGCAGACCGGCGGCCCCACGTCCGGCGGCTCCACGTCGAGCAGTTCCACATCCGGCGGCGCGGCGCCCACGCCGGGTTCTCCCAGCAAGCAGACCGTGGCGACGTGGTATGGCCCCGGCTTCTACGGCCACACGACCGCGTGCGGGCAGAAGCTGACCCCGAAGCTCGTGGGCCTCGCCAGCCGCACGCTTCCGTGTGGGACGCTCGTGCAGATCTCCTACGACGGCCACCTGCTCACCGCGCCGGTGCTCGATCGTGGGCCCTACGGCCACAGCGGGGCCGTGTGGGACCTCACCTCCGGTGCCGCGCACGCGCTCGAGATCAAGGAAACGGTGCGGATCGGCACGCAGATCGTCGGCAGCGTGCCCAACACCCCCACGCTCGGCGAGTCCCCCTTCTCGACCACGCTCTCGCCGGCGGGCACCACCTCCCCGAGCGCAGCCTCCGAACCGCTCGCGAGCTCCTCCTCCGCCACACCCTCCTCCGCCGCCACCGGCGGGGCATCCGCGAGCTAGGCTCAACGTGTGCCGGCGAACGCCGCGATCACCAACCTGTGCGACCACACGACCGTGGATGCGGACACCGGGGCGATGCGCTCGGTGCAGGCCGCCGACCTGAGGCTCAGCGAGCGCGCACTCGGCGAGCTGTGGTCGGCCGAGAACCTCGAGCGGCTGGCGCGAACCTACTGGCGCTTTCTCACGCGGGTCACGCTCGGTTTGGTGCGCGTGCGCTACACCGAGCGAGAGCGCTTCGTGGTGCTGCTCTTCCGGCCGCTCACGCTGCTCGCCTTCCGCGCCCCCGAGTATGAGCTGGAGGCCGATCACGGCGTGGTGCGCTGGCGGCTGGAGCGGGGGCTGCTGGTCGCTCGCGCGGGACGTGAGAGCAAGGGCCACCTGCAGATCGACGTGCGCCGCCTCGCCGGAGACGGCTCCTCGGAGGGTTCGGGTGAGGATTCGACGGCGGCTCACCTGCACATCGAGGTGGAGGTCGCCAACTTCCACCCGGCGATCGCCTCGGGGATCAGCCTCCGCCTCTACAACGCCACCCAGTCACGCATCCACGTGGTCGTCACCCACGGCTTCCTGCGCTCGCTCGCCCGCCTCGATCTCGCCGAGTCGCGCGTGGGGCGGCTGGCCGCGGCCTGACTGAAAAGAGCGATCTCTTTACCCGAACGGCGCGTCCCTACCCGAACCGCGCGTCCCCGTAGATCGCCCGCAGCTTTGCGCGGTCGTGGCGCGCGGTGATGCGCCGGACGGTGCCCGAGCGGGTGCGCATCACCAGCGATTCGGTGCTCGCCCCTCCGGCGCTCGGGTAGCGCACGCCCTGCAGCACGTCTCCGTCGGTGATCCCGGTGGCCGAGAAGAACACGTCCTCGCCCGCCACCAGGTCGTCGCGGGTGAGCACGCGCCGCAGGTCATAGCCGGCATCCAGGGCGGCGGAGCGCTCGTGCTGGGTGCGCGGCCACAGGCGTCCCACCAGCTGGCCGCCGAGGCACTTGATCGCGGCCGCCGAGATCACCCCCTCGGGGGTGCCTCCGATGCCCCACAGGAGGTCCACCGGGGAGCGCTCGGTGACCGCCAGCAGCGAGGCGGACACGTCGCCGTGGGGGATCAGCCGCACGCGCGCTCCCGCCTCGCGGATCGTCTTGATGCCCTGCTCGTGGCGGGGACGGTCGAGCACGACCACCGTCACGTCGCCGATCTCGCGGCCCTTGCGCTCCGCGATCAGGGCGACGGTCTCGGACAGGGGGCGGTCGAGGTCGAGCAGATCGGCGATCTCGGGAGCGCCCGCCATCTTTTCCATGTACACGCACGGGCCCGGGTCGAACATCGTGCCGCGGCTGGAGAGCGCGATCACCGCCAGCGCGCTCGGCATCCCGTGCGCCGCGAGCGTGGTGCCCTCCAGCGGGTCCACCGCGATGTCCACCTCCGGCGGGGAGCCGTCGCCGATGTGCTCGCCGTTGGCGAGCATCGGGGCCTCGTCCTTCTCGCCCTCGCCGATCACCACCACGCCGTCCATCTGCACCGACTGCAGCGCGTAGTGCATCCCGTCGACCGCGGCCTGGTCGGCGCCCTCCTTGTCGCCTTTGCCCACCATCCGCGCCGCCGCGAGCGCGGCCGCCTCGGTGACCCGCACCAGCTCCAGGGCAAGATTGCGGTCGGGCCGTTGATGGGTGGGGTCGGGGCTCATGTGCTCACCTCTCCTCCCGCCGCGCGTCGGGTGCTGCCGCCGCACGTGGGTCGGGCTCAAATGGATACCTTTACTGCGCGTGCGCCTGAAACCTACACCACCAGAGGAGGAGTCATCTTGAGCCAGATCGGGTTCATCGGCATGGGGAGGATGGGTGGCGGCATGTCGCATCGCATCCTCCGCGACTCCGAGCATCAGGTGGTGGTGTACGACGCCGACCGCGACGCCGTGCGGCGGGCGAGCGCCAACGGCGCGCTCGGCGCCGTCTCCCTGGCCGACCTCGTCCGGCGCTTGGATCCGCCGCGAACGGTGTGGCTGATGCTGCCCGCCGGCCAGATCACGCAGCGGACGATCGACCGGCTCGCCAAGCTGCTGACCCGCGACGACACGATCGTGGACGGCGGCAACACCAAGTGGACCGAAGACAAGCTCCGCGCCGGCCACCTCAAAAAGAGCGGCCTCCACTACGTCGACGTGGGCACCTCCGGGGGAGTGTGGGGCCTCGAAGTCGGCTACTGCATGATGGTGGGAGGGCCGACCCGCGCGGTCGCGCGGCTGGCGCCGTTCCTCGACGTGCTCGCGCCACCCACCAACGAGACGAGCGTCGCGGCGATCGGCCCGCGCGGATGGCAGCACTGCGGGCCGGCGGGCGCCGGGCACTTCGTGAAGATGGTGCACAACGGCGTCGAGTACGGCCTGATGCAGGCCTACGCCGAGGGCTTCGACCTCTTCGACAAGTGCGAGTACGAGCTCGACAACGCGAAGATCGCCCACCTTTGGGGGCAGGGCTCGGTGGTGCGCTCGTGGCTGTGCGAACTCGCCGCCCGCGCGTTCGAAGCCGACGGCAACGACCTGCACACGCTCACCGGCTACACCGAGGACTCCGGCGAGGGCCGCTGGACGATCGAGGAGGCCACGGCGCGCGACGTCCCCACCCCGGCGATCACCGCCTCGCTGTACGCGCGCCTCACCTCGCGCGGCAACGGCGACTACGCCAACCGCGTGCTCGCCGCGCTGCGCAACCAGTTCGGTGGACACGCGGTCAGGAAGGGCAAATAATGGGCCTCGTTGGATGGCGACACAACGGCTCGACGCTGGGCACGAGGCCCAGCGCCCGGGCGGCTGTTGGGCAGCCGACGCACGTGGACGATCCCCTATGAGCACTGTCGAGCAGACGCAGGACAATCCCCTCGTCGCAGGGCTCGAGCGGCTGCCGGTGGCGCCCACCACGCTCGTCATCTTCGGCGCCACCGGCGATCTCGCCCGGCGCAAGCTGCTGCCCGCGCTCTACAACCTCGCCCACGAGGGCGCGCTGCCCGAGCGCTTCAACCTCGTGGGCGTGTCGCGCAAAGAGAAGGAGCGCGATGACTACCGCGCCGAGTGCGAGCAGGCGATCCGCTCCTTCTCGCGCCGCACCCCCGACGAGGATGTGCTCGCGGGGCTGCTCGCGCACATCAAGTATGTGCCTGGCACGTTCGACGACGAGCGCGTCTACCGCGAGCTCGCATTCGTGCTCGACCGCTTCGACGAGCGCGCGGGCGAACCGCTCAACCGCGCCTTCTACCTCTCCACCGCGCCCGCGTTCTTCCCGGTGATCGTCGAGGCGCTGGGCGTGCAGGGGCTCGACCGCCACGCCGGCGCCGAGGTGCGGGCGATCATCGAGAAGCCGTTCGGCACCTCCCTGGCGGAGGCCGCCGAGCTCAACCGCCGCGTGCTCGACGTGTTCGAGGAGAGCCAGGTGTTCCGCATCGACCACTACCTCGGCAAGGAGACCGTCCAGAACATGCTGGCGTTCCGCTTCGCCAACGGGATGTTCGAGCCGCTGTGGAACCGCAACTACATCGATAACATCCAAATCACCGCCGCCGAGGACATCGGCATCGGCAGCCGCGCCGGCTACTACGACCACTCCGGGGCGCTGCGCGACCTGATCCAGAACCACATGTTGCAGCTGCTCTGCCACGTCGCGATGGAGCCGCCCGTGAACTTCACCGCCGAAGAGGTGCGCAACGAGAAGGTGAAGGTGCTGCAGGCGATCCACGCCCCCGCCGCGGTCGAGGTGCCGGGGATGGCGGTGCGCGCCCAGTATGCGCCAGGACATGCCGGTGGAGAGGATGTGCCGGGTTATTTGGAGGAGGAGGGGGTTCGCGAGGGGTCGATCACCGAGACCTTCGCGGCCCTGCGTCTGGAGGTCGACAACTGGCGTTGGGCCGGGGTCCCCTTCTACCTGCGCGCCGGCAAGCGCCTCGCGCGCAAGATCACCGAGATCGCGATCACCCTGAAGCCCGTCCCCCACCTCGCCTTCTCCGCCGAGGGCTCGCTCGGCATCCGCCCCAACCAGCTGATCCTCACGCTGCAGCCCAACGAGGGCGTGTCGCTGCAGCTCGGCGCCAAGATCCCCGGCACGCGCATGATCATCCGCCCCGTCAACATGGAGTTCCTGTACGGCACCTCTTTTCTCTCGCAGTCGCCGGAGGCCTACGAGCGGCTGATCATGGACGCGATGCGCGGCGACCCCACACTCTTCACGCGTAACGACGAGGTCGAGGCGCAGTGGGAGATCTGCGACCCGATCGTCAGCGCGTGGGCTGATACACCAGGGCCGCTTCCGCAGTACGAGGCCGGCTCGCAGGGGCCTTCCGAGGCGAAGGAGATCCTGGTCGAGGGGCACTCGTGGCGGGCGATCTGATGAGGGCGGACGAAAGCCGCCGGCGGACTAAGACTCGCTGGCGATGTCGGGGCGTGGTGTATGTATAACTTTTTAAAGTCCGTATAACAAATGCGCACGCCTTCCGATTTTTTATATACGCTGACCACCCCTCTGCGTATATACCATCGCAATTTGGTCCTGTCCCGACGGTCGCCGAAAACGACCACGTAGAAGAGCGCGACTGAGCCATGCCCGCCACCAGCGACGCCGTTTGGAGCGCACAGGACACCACGCCCGACGCGATCGAAGCCGCACTGCGCGAGCTGCTGGTCGCGCGCCACGCCGAAAACGGCGGGTACGTGCCCGCGCGCGCGCTGAACATGATCGCGTTCGTCGATCGTGCCTGGAGCGGGGAGATCGCCAACCGCCTGCGCGGCGTGGGGCGCTACCACGCCTCGCGCCTGATCGTCCTCTCCTACGAGCCCTCCCGCGAGCACCTCGACGCGCGCGCCACCGTCGCCTCCGAAGGCGACCCGCGACCCGGCGAGCTCACGCTGCTGCGCGAGACGGTCGTCGTCGAGATCGGCGATCGCCACCTCGATGACCTGCTGACGATCGCCGACCCGCTCGTCGTCAGCGACCTGCTCACGCTGCTGTGGTCCCCCCACGGCCACCACGAGGTCGTGCGGGAGCTGCTGCCGCTCGTGCAGGCCGTGCTGCTCGACTCGGTCGACGAGCCCGAGCCGCGCGAGGCGATCGCGCACGCGCGCGCCCTCTCGGAGGAGGCATACGTGGTCGATCTCGCCTGGCTGCGCACCACCCCCTGGCGCGAGCGGCTCGCCACCGCCTTCGACCCCCCGGACATGCGCCGCCAGTTGCACACGCTCACCGCGGTCACGATCCGCCACCACCCCGAATCGGCGATCTCCGCGATGCTGCTGATCGGCTGGCTCGCCTCGCGGCTGGGCTGGCGGCTCAACCCCCTGGTGGCGCACGACGGCGCACTCACGGGCCAGGCCAGCGGGCGCCGTCAGAACATCGCCCTGCGGCTGCTCGCCGTGCCCGAGCAGCAGGTCCGCGGGCTCGCGGGGTTGGAGCTCGACACCGCCTCCGGCCTGCGCCTGCGCCTCGACCGCGGGCCCGGCGGGCTGCACGCTTACCGCCACGACGCCCGCGGTGACGAGCGGGAGTGGACGATCCTCGGAGCCTCACGCGGCGAGGCCGGCATCCTCGGCGAGGGCATTCGCCAGGCGCTGCTGCGCGACCCCACCTTCGCGCCCGCGCTCGCCGCGGCGGCGGCGATCGTGCCGTAAAGGTGGGGTGTGGGTGATGTTTCATTTTGGGGTATAAACCACCAACTGGACCTGTGGGTCAGCGACCAGATGACAGCGATGAGAGGTCCAGTAGCTGGTTGGTGAGCTCATGCTTTATTCGCACCCAGCCAACTGACAATCTCTGCGCCCTGTCTTCCATGAGCCAACTCACCACTCTTCCCGATCCGCAGGCCGCCGCCGAGTACGCCGCGAGCGAGATCGCGCGGGCGCTGCGGGAGGCGCTCGATCGGCGCGGGGTCGCCCACCTCGCCCTTTCGGGTGGCAGCACTCCACGGGTCGCCTACCGGTCACTCGCCGGGCTGCTCGACGACTGGAGCGCGGTGGAGCTGTGGTACGGGGACGAGCGCTGCGTCGGACCCGATGACCCGGAGAGCACCCACCTGCTGGTGGTGGAATCGCTGCTCGCTCATATCGCGGGCCGCGGGCTGGCGGGGCCCATCGAGCATCGCGTGCGCGGCGAGCTCGGTCCCGAGGCGGCCGCGCGGGAGTACGCCGAGGAGCTGCGCGCCGGGGTGCCTGCAGCCGAGCCGGGCGGTCTGCCCGCGCTGGACGTGTCGCTGGTGGGCATCGGCGAGGATGGTCACACCGCCTCGCTGTTTCCCGGCCACCCCGAGGTGGAGGACTCCAGCGGTGCGCTCTGCCTGCCGGTGCGCAACTCGCCCAAGCCCCCACCGGAGCGAGTCACGCTCAGCCTCCCGGTGCTGCGCGCCGCGCGCTTTTCGCTGCTGCTGGTCGCCGGCGCAGGCAAGGCCGAGGCGCTCGCCGCCGCGTTGGCAGGGGGTGAGCGGGGTCCTGGGGGTGGGCGGGGTCCCGATCCCCCCGCCAGCCTGCTCATGTCCGAGCGCCTGCACGTCGTGGCGGACGCCGCCGCGGCGTCAAGAATCGATCCTTCTGATAGTTCCTAAAGACACCGGGTGAGGGCTCGCGCGGCCAGTCGCGCTAAGGTCCTACCTTGAGTACGCGCCCGGAGCTCATGGCCCGCACCGTTCCCCAACCCACTGCCGCCAGGCCCCCCGCCCCACCTGCCGAGACGCTCGCGGCTCTGGACGAGGCTCGTCGCCGCACGCTGCGGCTGGTGGCCCACCTCGACGACCGCGAGCTCGAGCGCGCGCACTCGCCGATCATGAGCCCACTCGTATGGGACCTCGCGCACATCGCGGCCTACGAGGACCTGTGGCTGGCCCACCGCCACGCCGGCCTGGAGCTGCTGCGGCCCGACCTCGCCGAGCTCTACGACGCCTTCGAGACGCCCCGCTCGCGACGGGGCGAAGCGCAGCTGCTCGACGCCTCCGAGGCGCGCGCCTACCTGGAGGCAGTGCGCGAGCGCGTCGCACTCGCGCTTGCCCGCGACGGCGTCGGCGTCGGCGACGGTGTCATCACCGAGTTGGTGGTGCGCCACGAGCTGCAGCATTCGGAGACTATGCGCCAGACGCTGGCGCTCGCCGGGCTGCTCCCGCCGGGCGAGCCGTCGCTGCGGTCGCTCACCGGCGAGGAGGGTTGGCTGGAGCTCCCCGCGGGAGCCTTTTTGATGGGTGCCCCTCCAGCCTCCGGCGCCGAGGGCTTCGCCTACGACAACGAGCGCCCCCGCCACCTCGCGCGCACCGGCGCGTTCCGCGTTGCGCGGCGTCCCGTCACCAACGCCAGCTGGCTGCGCTTCAGCGAGGGCGGCGGCTACGAGCGGCGCGAGTGGTGGTCGGACGAGGGCTGGTCGTGGAAGGAGGAGTACGACATCACCCATCATCCCTCCGTGGCAGCCGGTCACTCGCAGGCGCCCGTCTGCCATGTCAGCTGGTTCGAGGCCGACGCCTTCGCCCGCGCGCACGATGCGCGGCTCCCCACCGAGGCGGAGTGGGAGCGGGCGGCGACCTCGGAGCAGCCGGGGCTGGAGGGGATCGGGCAGGTGTGGGAGTGGACCGCCAGCCACTTCGGCGGCTACCCCGGCTTCGTGGCCTTTCCCTACCGCGAGTACTCCGAGGTGTTCTTCGGCGAGGACTACCTGGTGCTGCGCGGCGGCTCGTGGGCCACGCATCCGCGCGTTGCCAGCCCCACCTTCCGCAACTGGGACTACCCGCTGCGACGCCAAATCTTTGCGGGCGTGCGGCTGGCGAGGGATGTGGTGTGATGGGTCCCGCGCGGCGGCCCACCCTCGCCAACGGAGGTCAAGCAAACGGGGGCTCGGTGAATGAAGGCCCGGTGAGCGGAGGCCCAGTGAACGGAGATCCGCCCAACGGAGGCCCAGTGAACGGAGGCCCAGTGAATGAAGGCCCGGTGAGCGGAGACCCGGTGAGCGGAGACCCGGCCAACGGAGGCCCGGTGAGCGGAGGCCCAGTGAACGGAGGCCCGGTGAATGGAGGCCCGATGAGCGAAGGCCCGCTGAATGGAGGCCCGGTGAATGAAGGCCCGGTGAGCGGAGGCCCGGTGAATGGAGGCTCCTCGGCCGCCGACGCCATCCAGATCGACTCCCACCTCGGCGGCCCCGAGCAGCGCACGCTCGCCGAGGACGTGCTGGACGGGCTGACTCGGCCCTTCAAGGAACTGCCCCCCAAGCACTTCTACGACGCCCGCGGCGCCGAGCTGTTCGACCGCATCTGCGAGCTGCCCGAGTACTACCCAACCCGCACTGAGCGCGGGATCCTCGACGCCACCGCCGCGGAGATCGCCGCCCTCACCGGCGCCGTCGAGCTGGTCGAGCTGGGTTCGGGCACCGCCGCCAAGACGCGTGTGCTGCTCGACGCCCTGCACCGCGCCGGCACGCTCGAACGCTACGTGCCGGTGGACGTCACCGAGAGCATGGTGCGCGACTGCGCCGATGAGCTGACGCTCGAGTACCCCGGCCTGCGCGTGCACGGGGTGATCGGCGACTTCGAGCGCCACCTCGACCGCGTGCCCCCCGCCGACGGCTCCCGCCTCGTGGTGTTCCTCGGCGGCACGATCGGCAACTTTCCCCCCGGCAGCCGCCGCCGCTTCCTGCGCCAAATCACCGGGCTGCTCGGGCCGCGCGACCACCTGCTGATGGGTACCGACCTCGTCAAGGACGCGGGCGTGCTCAAGGACGCCTACGACGACCAACAGGGGGTCACCGCCGAGTTCAACCGCAACGTCCTGCACGTCCTCAACCGCGAGCTCGACGCCGACTTCGATCCCGGCGACTTCGATCATGTCGCGCTCTTCGACGACCGCCACGAGTGGGTAGAGATGCGCCTGCGCGCGCGGCGCGACCACACCGTCACCGTCTCCGCGATCGAGCTAGACGTGCACTTCGACGCCGGCGAGGAGATGCGCACCGAGATCAGCGCCAAGTTCACGCGCCCGCGCCTGGAGGGGGATCTCGACGCGGCCGGCCTCCAGCTCGTGCGGTGGCTGACCGATCCGGAGGATCTCTTTGCGCTGACGCTGTCGCGGCCGAGCCACTGAGGGTCAGGCCGGGTCGTGGCGTGATCTTATTGTATAGTGATAGTATATACGGTAGAGGGCGGGGTGTTGTTATAAAAAATTTAAAGCCCGATAGCAATTGCGCACGGGCTTTAAAAAGTTACATACACACCGCGCTCCCTCGTCAAGAGTCATCCGCTGGTGCCGACGTCGGTGGTGACGTCGGGGACGACGAGGTGATGTAGGCTCCCGCCGCACATGCAGATCGAGGGCAGCTCAGCGATCGTCGTCGGCGGAGCCTCCGGGCTTGGCGCGGCGACCGTGCGCCGCCTGCACGCTGCCGGCGCGCTCGTCACGATCGCCGACGTCAACGCCGAGAAGGGCGAGGTGCTCGCCGCCGAGCTGGGGCTGGAGTTCGTCGCGTGCGACGTGCGCGAGGAGGCGCAGGTGCAGGCCGCAGTGGAGCGCGCCGCCGCCGCGGAGGGCGGACTGCGCATCGCCGTCTGCTGCGCCGGCACGGGCTGGGCGCAGAAGATCGCCGGCTCCAAGGGCCCACACCCGCTGATGCCCTTCGAGACGATCCTTCAGATCAACCTGATCGGCACCTTCAACGTGCTGCGCCTCACGGCTGCCGCGATGATCTCCAACGAGCCGCTCGGGGACGACGGCGAGCGCGGCGTGTCCGTCAACACCGCCTCGATCGCCGCCTACGACGGGCAGGTAGGGCAGATCGCCTACTCGGCCTCCAAGGGCGGCATCGTCGGCATGACGCTCCCCGCCGCCCGCGACCTCGCCCAGTACGGTATCCGCGTCTGCACGATCGCCCCCGGCCTGTTCGACACCCCGCTGCTCGCCGCGCTACCGGAGGAGGCCCGCCAGAAGCTCGGCGCCGGCGTCCCCTACCCGCAACGCCTCGGCCAGCCCGCGGAGTACGCCCACCTCGCCTGCCACATCGTCGAGAACGTCATGCTCAACGGCGAGGTCATCAGGTTGGACGGGGCGCTGCGGATGCCCCCGCGGTAGGTCGCGTAGACCGTTTTGCAGACGTCTGTCCGATGGCGTCGAGCATTTTGGATAGAATGAGGTTGTGAGCACGACTTCCCGCACCTTGCTCGAGCCCGGCCATGACGCCGAGTGGGCTGCGCTCAACGAGGAAAAGCGCCGTGCCCTCACGCCGCCGGCCGATACGCCGGTCAGCGAGTTGCTCAGGCGTGGGCAGCACCTCTCGGCCCAGGCGGCAAAACTATTGCGAGCCGTCGAACGAGCAAATGGCGGCCCTCGATCCTGAACTCGACGTTGCTGCCGCTGCGATGGTCACCGAGGGTGCCCGCTTTGTTGTAGTGGGCGGCTTCTCGGTCATCGCCAACCGTTTCATCCGGGCGACAGAGGATGTCGACTTCTTGGTCCCTGATGACACCGCTAACGACCAAAGTGTGCTGGCGGCTCTTGTCAAGCTTGACGGCGTGCGATTGCGTGACGAGGCCCCACTTCAGGAAGAACACCTACTCGGTCGGACGCACCTGCGAGCAAAGACACGAGCCGGAGTGATTGACATCATGCGCGGGGGCCTACCCCCACTCGACTACGAGACCGTCGAGGAGCGCGCAATACACGTCGAGGATGATGGCGTCAGATACTTGGTCGCCGGTTTGAGCAGTATCGTCGGCTTCAAGCGTCTTGCCGGCCGCCCACGCGATCGAAACGACCTGATCGGCTTGGAGGCGATCTACGGCGAGCTCCCGATCGAGTCGATCCCCGGGCTCGACACCTGAACAGCGGCCCTCAACCCAGCCGCTCCACCAGCATCGCCATCCCCATCCCGCCGGCGACGCACATCGACTCGATGCCATAGGTGCCGTCGAGCGTCTGCAGGTCGTTGATCAGCGTGGTCATGATCCGCGCGCCGGTCATGCCGAAGGGGTGGCCGAGCGCGATCGCTCCGCCGAAGGGGTTGAGCTTCTCGTCGTCGATGCCGAGCTCCTCTTTGCAGGGGACGATCTGCGCGGCGAACGCCTCGTTGATCTCGACCACGTCGATGTCGCTCATCGACATGCCCGTGTTCTTCAGCAGCTGCTGGATCGCGGGGATCGGGCCGAGGCCCATCACCTCGGGACGGATCGCCACCACTGTGGAGGCGAGGATCTTCACTTTCGGCTTGCACCCCAGCTCCCGCGCGCGCTCCTCGGAGGTGACCAGCAGCGCGGCCGCGCCATCGTTGAGCGGACAGGCGTTGCCCGCCGTCACGGTGCCGTCCGGCTTGAAGGCCGGCTTCAGCGACGCCAGCTTCTCGAGCGTCGTGCCGGGGCGCGGGCCGTCGTCCTTGGTGACGATCTGCTCGGGGATCTCGATCTCGTTGCCCTCCCGATCCTTGTCTTTGTGCGCCGGCGCCGTCACCGGGACGATTTCCACGTCGTAGTGGCCCGACTCCTGCGCGGCCACCGCGCGGTTCTGGGAGATCACCGCCCACTCGTCCTGTGCCTCGCGGCTTACTTTCTTTTCCTCCGCCACGTTCTCAGCTGTCAGGCCCATCGGGATGTACACGTTGTACAGCGACCCCTCCGAGCCGTCCAGCTTGGGGTGGAACTCGAAGTCGCCCCCCTGCGTCGCGCGTGAGACCGCCTCCACGCCGCAGGCGATGTAGGTGTCGCCCTCGCCCGCCTTGATCGCGTGGAACGCCATCCGTGTGGTCTGCAGCGAGGAGGCGCAGAAGCGGTTGACCGTGGTGCCGGGCACGTGGTAGTCGATCCCCGCCAGCAGCGACGCGTTACGCCCGATGTTGTAGCCCGACTCGCCCTCGGCGAAGCCGCACCCCATCATCACGTCCACGATCGAGCTCGACTGTAGCTGCGGGTTGCGCTCCAGGATCGCCTTCAGCGGGATCGCCGCCAGGTCGTCGGCACGGACCGATTTGAGCGACCCCTTCACCGCGCGCCCGATCGGCGTGCGTATGGCATCAACGATTACGGCGTCAGGCATGCGAAGCTCTCCTTGGTCGTTTTGGTACCGGCGGCGTGGCAGCCACCCTCCCCGTCGCGCACCCTACCACTTCACAAAATGAAGGGTTGGGGACCGGAAAATACATTTGCCCCAGGACCTCGCCGCTCCTTACGCTCCGGGGGAATGTGTCTCAGAGGTCCAGGCGCGACACGCCCAGCTCGTCGAAGCCGACGTGGTGGGCCAGCTCGTGGCGCACGGTCTTCACGACCTGCTCGCGCAGCAGCTCGGGGTCGTGGCCGAAGTCGCGCCGCAGCGTGTCCCTGAAGATCACGATGCGATCGTGCGCGGGAGCGCCAAATACTCTGTCGCGCATCTGGTCACCTTGATAGAGACCGTACGCGCCGGCCGCGCGGCCCTTGTCGGAGATCACGACCGCCACGTGGCGCAGCGCGTTGCGCAGCAGGTCGGGTAGTTCGTCGAGCGCGTCGCGCACCAGCTCTTCGAAGTCCTCGTCGTTGAGCGGGTCGAGCGCCATGAACTCCGCTTCGTCGGGGTCCACCGCCAGCCCTTCGCGGCCAAGGTCCTCCGCGCGGCGCACGATCTTTTCGAACTCCTCCTCGGACTCCGGGTCGTGCCATCCGGCCATCCGCACCGCCACGAACGCGATCGCCGTCGTCAACAGCGCAACCGCCGCGATCCCCAGGATCAGATCCTCCACCACCCGCACCGCTCCGACCGTGCTGAAGCCCTCGCCCACCACGATCACGACCAGGCCCAGCGACAGCGCGATCAGCGCCGCCAGCCCGATCTTCCTCAGCGGGACGGCTGCTCCGGCAGGCTTGGGTGCGCGCATAATGATTTGGGCCCGCCCGCCCCCGCCCCGCCCCGTCCACCCTTACTTGAGCGTACGGGCAATAACGAGCCGCTGGATCTCGTTGGTGCCCTCGTAGATCTGAGTGATCTTCGCGTCTCGCATCATGCGCTCCACCGGATACTCCTTCACGTAACCGTACCCCCCCAACACCTGCACCGCCTCAATTGTCACCGCCATCGCGGTGTCCGAGCAGAACACCTTCGCCATCGAGGAGTACTTCGCACGCAGTGGATCGCCGCGATCGGCCATCGCGCAGGCCTTGTACAACAGCTCCCGCGCAGCCGCCGTGCGTGTTTCCATATCGGCCAGCTTGAACTGGATCGCCTGGTGGTCGATGATCGGCTGGCCGAACTGCACGCGCTCGCGGGCGTAGCCGACGGCGTAGTCGGTCGCCCCCTGGGCGATCCCGACCGCCTGCGCCGCCGCGCCCAGGCGCGTGCGCTCGAGCGTGCCGAGCGCCACCCGCAGGCCGCGGCCGACCTCGCCGATCACGTTCTCCTGTGGCACCCGCACATCCTCGAAGATCGGCTGCCCGGTCGGCGAGGCGCGGATCCCCAGCTTGTGCTCGAGCTTGCCGACGCTGAACCCCGGCCGGTCGGCCTCGACGACGAACGCCGTGATCCGCCGGCTCTCGCGGTCGGTGACCGCGAAGCAGATGTAGAAGTCGGCCACGCCGAGGTTGGAGATCCAGTTCTTGGTGCCGTTGATCACCCACTCATCGCCGTCCTTCACCGCCGTCGTTTTCATCCCGGCGGGATCCGAGCCAGCCTCGGGCTCCGACAGCGCGAACGCCGGGGACCACTCCCCGCTCGCGCACCTCGGCAGGAAGCGCTCCTTGAGCTCATCGCTGCCGAACAGCTGGATCGGCAGCGTCCCCAGCTCCTGCACCATCAGGATCAGCGCGCACGACGCGTCCACCTTGGCGATCTCCTCGACCGCCATGTTCAGCATCAGCGTGCCGGTGCCGGTGCCCCCGTACTCGATTCCGAAAGGCAGGCCGAGGACGTCCTGCTCGGCCAGGATCTTGCGGATGTCCCACGGGTACTCCGCCTTCTCATCGATCTCCGCCGAGCGCGGCGCGATCTTCTCCTGCGCGATCTGGGCGATCGTGGCGCAGAGGTCGAGGTGCTCCTGGGGGATCGTGTAGACGTCGCTGATTGCCTCCATAGCCCTGATGCTACTAGCCGCTACGCTCCGTCGGTGGCCGCAGGCGACGAGTCCTCCGAGATCCCCGTCGAGCCCGCTCGGGTCGCCGAGTGGCTCGCCACCGATCCGGGCGTGCAGCTGGTTGACGTGCGCGAGGATTACGAGCGTCAGGCCGGCCACATCGAGGGCAGCCGTCACATCGAGCTCAACTCACTCACCTCACAGTCCGCCACGATCGCGACAGACCGGCCGGTCGTCTTCTACTGCCGTGTCGGGTCCCGCTCGCTGATGGCCGCCCAGGCGTTTCGGGCATCCGGCTTCCAGGCCCACTCGATGAGCGGCGGCCTCGTGCGCTGGGTCCATGAGGGCAGGCCGCTCTCACCCGAGGGCGGCAGCGTCGCCGACCACTGATCGCCACCCCAGCCGACACCGCCCCCGACCACGCCCAGCACCCACCCCAGCCGACACCGCCCACCGACCACGCCCGGCACCATCCACGCCGATTCCATCACCACCCAACCACCGACCACACCAAGGAGATCGAACATGGAGGCATCCGAGTACCCCAACGTGACCATCGGCGAGGGCTACGCCGTGGGCGACCTCGACGCGCTGGGCGAGGGCCACGGCTTTCGCAAGGTGCGCAAGGGCTTGGGCGTGACCGCATTCGGCGTCAACGCGATCGTCATGCCGGCCGGCTACCAAACTGGGAGCCACTACCACGACGTCCAGGAGGAGTTGTACTTCGTGCACCGCGGCACGATCGAGATAGAGTTCGGCGACGGCTCCGTGCACCGCCTCGGAGAGGGCGGCTTCGCGCGCGTCGACGCCTCCACCCCGCGCCGCGTGCGCAACGTCGGCGAGGGCGACGCGATCTACCTCTGCGCCGGCGGCAAGGACGGCTACGTCGGGCGCGACGGGCGCCTGCCGGAGGGGGAGGAGCGCGTCAGCGCCGCCGGTGGACCCCCCGGTGCGGCTGGGGCGGGTCCGATCGACGGGGACTGAACCCGCCGCCAGGTCCCCGGAGCACCCGGGCACCTATGCACTTTTTGGAGGGTGTAGCAATCGCACACACCGCGTAGATTTTTGATCTATACCCGGGCCGCCCACTGGCGTAGCCCAATCAGTCCAGCAGCCCGCGGACATAGCGCTGGTGCTGCTGCCCGAGCGAGGTCGTCGTGGGCCGGATGCCGAGCGCGTTGTCGATCGCGGTGGCGAGCGGTATCCACGTGAGCAGCAGGTAGGCCCCGAACACGAGGGCCGTGGTGCGCAGCGTCCGCGAGCGCGACAGCGCCGCCAGCGGCAGCACCCACAGCACGTACCACGGCAGCACCCAGCTCAACGTCAGCAGCAGCGCCATCGTCGCCCAGCCCGACGCGCTCAGCGCATCCCGCCGGCGCCACGCCAACACGCTGCAGCCGGCCACCGCGAGCACCAGCCCGACGCTGAGCAGGTCGCGCAGCGTTTCCGTCTCCCCGCCCTGGCCCAGCGCCAGGCCGAGCAGGTTGGGCAGGCCCATCGGGATCACCAGCCGTCCCTGGGCGCCGAGGTCGGGCAGGTGCATCCCGAACGCCGCCACCGCGCACACCCCCAGCACGATCCCGCCCCCGATCAGCCCCAACATCACCTGCACGAGCCGGCGCGGGGCTCTGAGCAGCCCCACCAGTATCACCGGGAGCAGGATCGCGGCCGAGGCCTTCAGCGCGATCGCCGCCGCCAGCGCCCCGCCCGCTCCGAGCTCCAGCGGCGCCAGCGGTAGGAGCCATGAACGCGATCCGCGGTCGACTGGGACCTCCAGATCGGGGGAGATCCCCGGCACACGCGCCCGCAACAGCAGGTAGAAGGCGAGCACGATGCAGAACATCATGAAGAAGTCGTTGTGGTCGCCCCCCATGCCCCATACGAGCACCAGCGGGTTGAGGCCGACCAGCACGATTGCCGCCACCGGGTCGCGGCCGAGCAGGCGCGCGCATCTCCACACCAGCAGGATCGTGCCGAGGCTGAGCACCGTCAGAAGGCCCTTGAACGTCCACAGCGAGCCCGCGAGGCCGAGCGGCACCACGGCGTAGGTGATCAGCGTGAAGAGGGGACCGTAGGGGGTCAGCAGCTGATGCCAGTTGCTGAGCGCGTAGCTGGGGTCGCTGTGAGGCCCCAGCGCGGGGATCGTGGTGTAGGGGTTCAGGCCGTGCAGCACCCCCATGCGCCCGTAGTTGATGTAGTTGAACACATCCGTCAGCGACAGCGGCGGCGAGAGCAGCAGGATCGCGTGGACCCCGATGATCGTCGCGATCGCCCAACGCGCCCGCAGCAGCGGCACATACCTGAGGCCCACCACGTAGGCCACGTACATCGTCACCAGCGCTCCCGTCAGCAGCGCCTTGGTCGCCCGCGAGCTGCGCGTGAACCACGGCCACAAGCCACCCAGCGGGCCGGCCAACCAGTGTGGGAAGAAGCCGTAGTGGGAGGGGGAGGAGAGAAAGCTCGGGCGGTCGGCGGCGGCGAGCACGATCAACAGGACGCACACGCCGATCCAAACCAGTACCGACGCCCCGATCGCGGCGTCTCTGCGCGTGGGCTGCCGCGCCCCGACGCGCTCGCCCTTGAAAGCGCTCTCCTTCCGCGAGGACATGCCCTTGCGGGCAACGTCGGCGGGGTTGTCGAGCAGCGTGTCCCGCAGGGGAAATGTGGTTGCGTCGGTCGACATGCCAGAGGGGGCCCGGTGACGACCGGACCCCCCCAGGTTACTCTGCTCTATGTCGATGGTCTGACGATCCTCGTACTGCCGACTGCGCCCATTCAGGGCGCCGCACGCGAGCGACGGTCAGACTGACGACATCGCGACTAGATGGCCTGGACGTTGACGGCCTTCGGCCCCTTGTCGCCCTGCTCCGGGTCGTAGGACACCTTGGCGCCCTCCTGGAGCGAGCGGTAGCCCTCGCCATTGATGCCGGTGTGGTGGACGAACAGATCCTTGTCCCCGTCATCCGGGGTGATGAACCCGAATCCCTTGTCGTCGCTAAACCACTTCACTGTGCCAGTAGGCATGTGACATTCCTCCACGATTCGTGCGTGCTGCTGCGCGGAGGATGCTGCGAAGAGCTTCGACCTGCGAGAGCTTGCACTGCTTTATGCCGGTTATTTGCCCGGCCCAACGGTCACGACGGTAGCAGGTAGCGAAGCGGTTGTGTTCTCAAGATGTTGACGTGGCTAAGGTTGGTCGATGAGCTCCGACCCCAGCGCCCCCGCCCCGGCGCTGCTGACGTCGCTGATCGGCGAGACCGCGGGGCGGCATCTGAGCGCCGCTCAGGCGGTGGAGCGCCTGCGGCTGTGGGATCCGAGCTCGTCGGCCCCAACGGCGGGGAAACGCCCGCGAGTGTTCCTCAATATGGCGTGCACCGCCGACGGGCGCGCCACCCTGGGGGGCCGCTCGGGGCCGATCGGCAACCGCGCCGACAAAGAGCTCTTCCTCGCACTGCGCACCGCCGTCGACGCGGTGCTGGTCGGCGCCGGCACCGCGCGCACGGAGCACTATCGCCGGCTGGTGCAAGATGAGTTGCAGCGGCGCCTGCGGCAAGCGCGGGGGCTGGCGGAGGAACCGCTCGCCTGCATCGTCTCCGCCGGCCTCGCGCTCTCCCCCGAGAGCGTCCCGCTGCTCGCGGACCCCGCCGCGCGGGTCGCGATCCTCACGCCCTCCCCCACGGGCGTGCTCCCGGGGGACGCTTCCGGCGGACATGCCTCCCACGCAGGTGTCCTCCCGGGGGACGCTTCCGGCCAATATCCCACCCCCGACAGACCCACCGCCGCTCGAGAGCAGGCGCCACCGGTCGAGTACGTGCGCACGGCCCACGAAGGGCAGCTGGACCTGCGGGCCGCGCTCGTCGAGCTGCACGCCCGTTGGGGCGTGCAGACCGTGATGTGCGAGGGGGGGCCGCACCTGAGCGGCGCGCTGCTGGCCGCCGGGCTGGTGGACGATCTGTTTCTCTCGCTGGCCCCCAAGCTCGGCGGCGGCGCCGACCCCCAGGCGTCGCTGCGGATCGTGTCCGGCCCGGAGCTGTCCCCGCCCGTAGAGCTCGAGCTGCGCGACGTGCTGGAGAGCGAGTCCAATCTGCTGCTGCGCTACGGAGTCTCGCGGTAGGGGTCGCGCAGGCCGGCAGCCTCGGTGTGGACGGCGACGTTCAGCACCACGCTGTTGGGCACGAGCGTCGAGCCGTTGTCGGTGGCGAGCGTGGTGTACATCAGGCCGAGCGAGCTGACCACGCCCTCGATCTGGCCGGCAAGCGGGCCGCCCTGCAGGCGGATGCGGTCGCCGACGCGGAAGGGTCCGGCGCTAAGCAGCACGGTGCCCGCGATCAGGTTGCCGAGCGTCTGCTGCGCCGCGAGACCCAGGATCACCGCGGTGAACGCCCCGCCGACCGCGAGCGTGCGTGGATCGACGCCCGCGATCAGCAGCGCCACGAGCAGCGCGATCGCCACGGTCAGGAGGCGGATCACAAAGCCCACCGTTCCCGCCGTCGCGGGGTCGAGGCGGCGGAAGAGCGCGGGCCTCAGCGCCTGACCGGCGTCGCGCGCGATCGCCCAGCCGAGGATCAGCAGCGCCACCACGGTCGCAATCTGCGCGATCGTGTTGGCTTCCGGGGAGAGCCTGCCGAAGATCGCTTCGCGGTGGGAGTAGACGACGACGACCGCCACGAATAGCGGCACGAGCAGGAACGCCTGCAGGCGCGCCCGCCGCGCCGCGCCGCGGTCTACTTCGTGCAGCAACCCCACCTCGCGCCACGCCTGGCTGCGGGTCTCGAACATGCGCGGCGGGGTCTTCGGCAGAGGCGGGGTGCGCGGCATCGGTCTCATCAGCGTATCCGGGGCGCAGCTTCTCGACGCCGGATCGCGGGGGCAGAGCTTCTCGACACTGGATCGGCCGCCGCGATGACGCCGTGAAGCGCAGACCGGGGCAAGCCGGGTGAGAGAACTCTCACATGACAGGCCGGCACGCGGTGTCGGTGTAGCCTTCCCCGCGAGTGAGCAGCTCAAACTTGCGCAAACTGGTCGTGCCGGCGGTGATTCTCGGGGTCGTGCTGGTGGTGGTCGCGATCGTTTACTTCGTCACTCCCGAGCACTCGCTGCCCTCGTTCTTCCCCGGCCACACCTCGGCGGGGAACGTCGAAGCGAGCCACCATCACACCAAGCACGGGCTCGCCGCCCTGATCGTGGCGCTGGCGTGCTTCGCGTTCGCTTGGTTTCAGACCGGCCCCAAAACGCGCACCACGGGGCCCGACGCCGCGGGCGGCTGATACACGCCGGGACGCCCCGCGCCTCTACGACAGCACCCCTCCCCCTCCCCCTCCCCCAACCCCTCTCACACCGCGAACACGACGGTGCAGACGGTGCCGAACGCGATGCAGTAGATCCCGAACGGGCTCAGGCGATTGGTCTCGAAGAACCGCAGGAGGAACTTCACCGCTAGAAACGTCGTCGCAGCCGCGCAGAGGCCGGCGACGAGCGCGGGGCCGCGCACGCCGTTGCCCTGCGAGCCGAGCAGTTCGGGCAGCTTCAGCGCGGCGGCAGCGAGGATCACGGGGGTGGCGAGCAGGAAGGAGTAGCGGGCGGCGTCCTCGTTGGAGAGCCCCGCGAGCAGGCCGCCTCCCATCGCGAAGCCCGAGCGCGAGATGCCCGGGATCAGCGCGGCGGCCTGCGAGGTGCCGATCGCGATCGCCTGGCGCCAGCTGAACTTGGCGATGCGGGCATCGCCGTCGCCGAGGTAGTCATCGGGTCGTGGGGGGCGCTTGCGCAGCTGCTCGAAGATCAACAGCGCGATCCCGTTGACGATCAGGAAGGCGGCGGCGATCGCGGCGGAGGCGAACAGTTTGCGCAGCGATTCCTGCAGCAGCAGGCCGAGGATCCCGGCGGGGATCGTGCCGACGATCAGCAGCCAGCCGAGGCGCGCGTAGACGTCGTCATCGCGAATCTCTCGCATCCGCAGCGAGCGCAGGATGCCGCCGACGATCTTGATCCAGTCGCGCAGAAAGAACAGCAGCAGCGTGAGCGCCGTGGCGAAGTGGGTGGCGACCAGGAAAGTGAGGAAGAACTTGTCGCCCTGGTGGATGTTCCAGCCAAACAGCCGCGGCAGCACGACCGCGTGCCCGAGGCTGGAGATCGGAAAGGGCTCGGCGATCCCCTGCGTGAGGCCGAGGACGATCGCCTGGAAATAGGAGATCGGGTGGTGCACGGGCGAGAGCTTAAGGCGCGGAGCGGCGGGGGGCGCGCACCCTTGAAATTCGTGTTACCCTTGGTCACATGAAGATTGTGGCGGCACGCCCCGGGCCGGCGATTCGTGGGCGACACTTTGGTGGGCGACACGCCAGGGCCGGCTGTGGCAGGCGTCAGAGTAGTTTGATACTGTGCTAGAGTATTAGGACATTGCGGGAGGTATGGGAGCGCGATGACTCGCAGAGGGACTGACGTACAGGGCCCGACCCCAGGGACCCAACCCGCAATCGCAGCAGGGGCCGCCTGCACCCTCGCTGTGGCTCTGACGATCTGCGCGGCGTTGGTAGCGCCCGTGCGGGTGAATGCCTCCGGCGCGGCGCGAATCGCAGCCGCGCCGGAAGCAACCTCCGCCGCGATCGCGCCCCCACTACCTCCGGTCCTGGCCTCCGCCGCACTCGCCCCCTCCCTGGAAGGGACCTCCGCGACGCTCGCGCCCACGCTCTCCCCCGACCGGGCGGGCGCCAGGGGCGCGCTGACGCTCGCGATCCAGTACACCGGCGGCGAGGAGGGCGTGCCCTCGCCGGTGCACCGCTCGGTGCTGAGCCTCCCCGCCGGGCTGACCCTCGACGTGCCGCGCCTGCGCAGCTGCAGCGCGACGCGCCTGCAGGCCCACGGCCCCCAAGCCTGCCCGCCGCAGTCGCTGCTCGGGCGTGGGCACGCGCTGGCGAAGGCGCTCGCGGGATCGGAAGTGATCGAAGAGGAAGTCGCGCTGTGGGCCTTCATCGGCCCGCCGCAGGGCAACAACCCGACGCTCGAGCTCGTCGGCGAAGGCTCCGAGCCGGTGCCGGCGCAGGTGGTGATCACCGGAACGGTGGTACCCGCTCGCCCCCCCTACGGGGAAGAGCTTGTGATCCCGATCCCTCCGGTCCCCTCGCTGCCGTCGGTGTCGGAAACCTCGCTGGCCAACCTCACGCTCACGATCGGCACAGGCGGATCGCATCCGGCGCGCAGCGCCAACACGGTGCTGGTGCCGCGCTGCCCGGCCGGTGGGTGGCCGTTCGCCGCCGCGTTCACCTACGCCGACGGCTCCAGTGACAGCACCGTCGCCAGGGAGCCCTGCCCGGCGAGGGCCAAGGGTCGCCACGCCAGAGCCAAGCCGCGCGCGGCCGGCGCCAGGCGTCGCACGGCCAGTATCAGGCGTCGCCCCGCCGGCACCACGGCCCACCGGGCGAGCGCCCCCGCCGCAACCAGCCCCGGCGCGGCGGCGGCTCCGCGAGCAAGGAGCGCGGGGACCGTCTCCCTGCACGAGACCGGCAACCTGCGCCTGACCAGCAAACACGGCTTTACGCTCAACGAGCAGGGCTCGGCGACGGGCACGTTCAGCGGCACGATCCACGTACGCCTGACGATCGTCTCCAGCAACCACGTGAAGGCCGAAGTGAGCATCTCCCGCAGCGGCGGCTCGATCTCGGGAGAGGCCACCGCGAGCTACCACCGCTCGAGCGGGAGCGCGAGCTTCTCGGGGTCGCTTTCGGTCAGCGGCGGCACCGGCAGCTACAGCCACGCGCACGGCTCGGGCCTCAGCTTCGGCGGCACGATCCAGAACTCCAACGACGCGATCGCCGTGCACCTGAGCGGCCCGATCTCGGATTGATGCTGGAGCTGCGCGACCTCGTCAAGCACTATCCCGCGATCGGCGGCGAGCCGGTGCGCGCGGTGGACGGCGTGTCGCTGCGAGTGGAGCCCGGTGAGATGGTGGCGCTGTACGGGCCGAGCGGGTCGGGCAAGACGACGCTGCTGCTGATGGTCGCCACGCTGCTGGCGCCCACCTCGGGCACGGTGCTGATCGGCGGGCGCGACATCTCCTCGCTGAGCGAGCGCGAGGCGTCGCGCTTCCGGCTCACCGAACTGGGCTTCATCCGCCAGAACTTCGACCTGCTGCCGGGCGTCAGCGCGATCGACAACGCGGTGCTGAAGCTGCTGAAGACCCACCGCTGGAACGCGGCGCAGCGCGAGGTGGCGCCGCTGCTGGAACGGCTCGGGCTGGGCGAGCGCCTGCGCCACCGCGCCGAGACGCTCTCGATGGGCGAGCGCCAGCGGGTGATGATCGCGCGGGCGCTCTCGACCGAGCCCAGCCTGCTGCTCGCGGACGAGCCGACGGGCAGCCTCGACACTCAGCGCGGGCGCGAAGTGCTGGAGCTGCTGCGGGGGCTGTGCCGTGAGCGGGGCGTGGCGGTCGTGCTCGTCAGCCACGACCCGATGGCCGCCGAGTACGCCGACCGCGTGCTCGCGCTGCGCGACGGCCGGCTGGGCGAGCACACAGCCGAGCGGCCGGTCCCGCACGACGGCGCAGGGGCGTACACGGCCGCGGGCACGGTGCGGGCCGCGGTCGTGTCGAGCACGCTCGCGAACGAGCTCGCAACCGGAGCTGACGGCGCGCGGCCGTGAGGCCAGCGAACGTCCTGCGCCTCTACCGCGTGCGCCTGCGGGCGCGCCTGGCGCAGGAGTGCCTTGCGGTGCTCGGGATCGCCGCGGGAGTGGCGCTGCTGTTCGCCTCGCAGGTGTCGAGCTCCAGCCTGCAGAGCTCGGTGGCGGAGCTCACGCACGGGATCGCCGGCGACGCGACGCTGCAGCTGCTGGCGCGCGACCCGCAGGGCTTCCCGCAGAGCACCCTTGCGCGGGTGCGCGCGATCCCCGGCGTGCGCACGGCAGCGCCGCTGCTGGAAGCCGACGCCAACGCATCCGGGCCGAGGGGCAGCGAGTCGGTGGAGCTGATCGGCGCCGACTCGAGCCTCGCCAAGCTCGGCGGCGCGCTGGTGCGCCACGCCGAACTGACGCCGTTCGGCGGCGTGGGCGCGGTGGTGCTGCCCGCGCCGCTCGCACGCGCGATCGGCGTGACGCGGTTCGGCCAGGAAGCGACCCTCCAGCTCGCCGGGCACACCGCCACGGCGCCGCTGTACGAGCAGCTGCACGCGCGCCAGATCGGCGCGTTGATCGGGACCCCGGTGGCGCTGGCGCCGCTCGCCTTCGCGCAGGAACTGGCCGGCGTGGGCGCGCACGTGAGCCGCATCCTCGTGCAGCCGGCGCGCGGCTCCGAAGCGCACGTGCGGGCGGCGCTGGAGCGGATCGCCGCGGGCCGGCTGAACGTCGAGCCGATCGGCTACGACGCGACGCTGTTCGCGAAGGCCGCGGCGGCGAGCAACCAGTCGACCTCGCTGTTCGCGGCGATCAGCGCGCTGGTGGGGTTCCTGTTCGCGTTCAACGCGATGCTGCTGACGGTGCCCCAGCGGCGGCGGCTGATCGCCGACCTGCGCCGCGACGGGTACACCCCGCGCACGGTGATCGCGGTGCTGATGCTCGACGCGGTGGTGCTGGGGGTGATCGCGTGCGCGCTCGGGCTGGCGCTCGGCGATGAGCTCTCGATCCACCTGTTCCACTCCAACCCCGCCTTCCTCTCGCTGGCGTTTGCGCTCGGCAGCGCGCGCGAAGTGAGCTGGCAGAGCGTCGCGCTCGCCGCGGGCGGGGGCATGGTGGCCGCGATCGTGGCGGTGATGAGCCCGCTGCGCGACATCTTCTCGCGCGACCCGCTGGCAGCGATCGCCGGTCCCCGTCGCAGAGCCACTGCGCCCAGCGATCTTCCTCGCAAAGCCGGCCTCGGCGACTCACCTCCCGGCAAGGCCACCGCCCTTGGACACCCTCGCAGCAGCCCCGGCGCCGCGCGGGCCGATTGGCGGCGCGCCCACCCAATCCACCTGCCCCTCATCCCCCTCGCCGGCCTGGCGTGCCTCGCGGGCGCCACCGCGATCCTGCTGGCCGCACCCGACGCGGCGCTGCCGGGGATGGTGCTGCTGTTCGCCGCGCTGCTGCTGGAGCTGCCGCTCGCGCTCAGCGCGACGCTCGCAGTGGTCAAGCGGCTGGCCGGGAGGATCACGAGCCCCGTCGCGCACGTGGCGACGATGGAGCTGCGCGCGGCCCGCGCGCGGGCGATGGCGATCGCGGCGACCGGCGCCGTGGCGGTGTTCGGCAGCGTCGCGATCCAGGGCGCGCACGGCGACCTGCTGGCGGGCCTGGAAGGCGCGGCGCACGACATGAACGCGTTCACCGACGTGTGGGTGGCGCCGGCCGGCTCCTACAACCTGCTGCAGACCGCACCGTTCGAGCCGACGCTGCGAGGGCGCCTGGCGCGCCTGCCGGGGGTGCGCGCGGTCGGCCTCTATCGCAGCGGGCTGCTCGACTACGGCGAGCGCCGTGTGCTGGTGATCGCCCCGCCGCGCACGGCCGTGCCGCTGGTGCCCGCCGACCAGCTCGTGCAGGGCGACCCGCGCCAGGCCGCCGCGCGCGTGCGCGCCGGCGGCTGGGTGGTGCTGTCGCGCGCGCTCGCCGAAGAACACCACCTGCGCATCGGCGAGGCGTTCACGCTGCCGAGCCCCGATCCGCAGGTGTTCCGCGTCGCGGCGCTCTCCACCAACCTCAGCTGGGAGCCGGGCGCGATCGTGATGAACGCCTCCGACTACGCCCGCGCGTGGGGCAGCGCGGACGCGACCGCGTACGCCATCACGCTCACCCGCGGCATCACTCCCAGCCAGGGCGCCCGCGAGATCGAACGGGCGCTGGCAGGGGGTGAACGGAGTGGCCAGCAGGGGGGTCCAAACCAGTCCGGGCTGGCAGTGCAGACCGCACAGCAGCACGCCGCCAAGCAGAGCGCGCTCTCCCGCCAGGCGCTCGCGCGCCTCACGCAGATCGCCGCGCTGATCCCGCTCGCGGCGGTGCTGGCGATGGCGGCGGCGATGGGCGCGCTGGTGTGGCAGCGACGCCCGCGCCTGGCGAAGCTCAAGCTCGAGGGGCTGGCGCGCGCCGAACTGTGGCGCACGATCCTGCTGGAGAGCCTGCTGCTGGTCGGCGTAGGCTGCCTGACGGGGGCGATCTTCGGCCTCTACGGCCAGCAGCTGGCCGACCGCGCGCTCGCCGAAGCGATCAACTTCCCGGTCGTGCACTCCGTCACGGCGCTGGCGGGCCTCGAGAGCCTCGCGCTGGTGAGCGCTACGGCGCTGGCGATCCTGGCGCTCCCCGGCTACATCGCCGCCTGCGTGCCGGCGGCAATGGCGCTGCAGGACTGATGTGACCTCCGACGAGCAGATAATTGGCTCGATGGCCGAGATCGGCAGACGCCCGTACAAGCAGGTGGCGCGCGCGGAGGCGCAGCAGCGCACCCGCGCGGCGCTGCTGGATGCCGCGATGGAGGAGTTCACCCAGGGCCGGTGGGAGAAGATGTCGCTGCAGGAGCTGGCGAGCAGGGCGAACGTCACCAAGCAGACGCTGCTGCGCCACTTCGGCTCCAAGGATGGGTTGCTGATGCAGGCGCTGGCGAGCACCGCGGCGGAGATGTACACGCAGCGCTGGAGCACTGTGCCGGGCGATGTCGAAGGCGCCGTGGAGAACGTGCTCGACCACTACGAAGCGTGGGGCGAGCGTTCGCTGCGCGTCGGCGCGTGGCTCGACAGCGGCCCCCCCACGCTCGCTGGCATCTCGCAGATGGCGCGCAAGCTCCACTACGACTGGATCGAGTACGCGTTCGGCCCACAGCTGGAGCGTCGCGATGGAGACGAGCGCGTGCGCTGCCGCGCCGCGCTGATCGCACTGTGCGACGTGCACACGTGGTGGCTGCTCGCGCACGACCTCGGGTTCGAGCGCGCCGCGGTCAGGGCGACGCTCACCACGGCGATCGAGCGTCTGCTCGGGCAGGGGGGAGAGGAGGGGCGGGGGAAGGCCAAGGGGCAGCAGCGCGCGCGGAAAGCGCACGAGCAGGCGACGAGCGCCGAGGGGGCAGACCCACGGGGGGACGCCGAGGAGACCCTGAGTTGAGGATCCTCGTGTACACCTCCCCCGCGCGCGGGCACCTCTACCCGGTCGTGCCGATCGTGCAGGAGCTGCAGCGGCGTGGCCACGCGCTCGCGCTGCGCACGCTTGCCTCGCAGGTCGAGGGGGTGCGCGCGCTCGGCATCGACGCCGCGCCGATCGCCGAGCAGGTCGAAGCGGTCGAGCTCGACGACTACAGGGCGCGCTCGGTGCCGGCGAAGGGCAGGCGCGCGCTGGCGACGTTCCTCGCACGGGCAGCTCGCGAGGCTCCCGACCTCGAGCGAGCGATCGACACTCACGAGCCCGAGCTGCTGCTGATCGACGTCAACTGCTGGGGAGCGGCGACTGTCGCCGAGGCGTCGGGCCGGCCGTGGGCGATGTACTGCCCCTTTCTGCTGATGCTCCCCTCCCGCGACGCCCCCGCCTACGGGCCGGGCCTGGCACCCCCGCGCGGCCCGCTCGGTCGCGCGCGCGATACGGTGCTGCGCCGCATATGGGACACCAGCATCGATCGCGCAGTGGTGCCGACGCTGAACGCGCTGCGCGCGCGGTATGCGCTCGGCGGGCTCGACCACTTCACCGACCTGCTGCGACGTCCTCCCCTGCTGCTTTCCCTCACCGCCGAGGGCTTCGAGTACCCGCGCCGCGACTGGCCGGCGAACGTGCGCCTGGTGGGAGCGATCGATTGGGACCCCTCGCCGCCGCAGCCGCCGCCCTGGCTGGCGCAGATGCGAGATCCGCTCGTGCTGGTGACGTGCTCGACCGAGCTGCAACACGACCGCCGCCTGGTGCGCGTCGCGCTGGAGGCGCTGCCGCCGGCGGGCATGTCGGTGTTGGCCACCACGGCGGCGCACGACCCCGCCGAGTTCGCTCCGCCCTCCGGCAGCCGGGTCGAGCGCTTCGTCCCCCACGCGGCCGTCCTGGAGCGAGCCGCGTGCGTGATCTGCCACGGCGGCATGGGCATCACGCAGAAGGCCTTGGCGGCCGAGGTGCCGGTCGTGGTGGTGCCGTTCGGACGCGACCAGCTCGAGACCGCCCGCCGCGTGGAGGTGGCCGGCGCCGGGGTGCGCCTCTCGCCCAAGCGCGTGACACCCGAGCGGCTCGTTGAGGCGGTACGCACCGCGCTCACACGCCGCGCGGGCGCGCAGCGCGTGAGCCGGGCCTATCGGGCAGCGGGCGGCGCCAGGGCGGCGGCGGACGCGATCGAGGGGCTCGGTCGCGGATCGCGCCAGTGTGGCGGCAAGCCGCGGCTATGACGTTTTTACTTCCAGCTGTATGTTTGGCGCACCGTCCAGTCCCACCTGGTGTGTATATGTGCCTTTCATCGTAGGTTCGAGTTCCAGCGTGACTTCACACGTTCCATTTTCGAGCGTGGCATTTGGAGTGCATGTATTCGTCGGCGCTAGAAATCTTGCCCCTCCCACCGTCGTTTCGGAGCGGCCTAACACCCCGACGATTGGTTTGGTCCACGGCCCAGGCCCGTGATTGGTGAAGATGAATTTCCCAAAGAACACTTTTTTCAGTTCGGCTTTTTCAATTATCACCTTGGTCTGACTGACTGTTATGTTAGGGCCTTTTGCTTTGATCTCGGCATCTCCGGCGATGGTCGCAGTGTTGCCGTTGAATTTCAAGCCGACTTTTTCCTTTGTGCCATTGGATTTTTCAACTTCAGTGATTTCTTCTTTTTCGCTCCACGCCCACACCCCGAGATTTTCTTTTCCTTCTTCGAAAGTGGTCCCCGCCGCGGTGGTGCCTTCCTTAAGGACACCCGCCTCGCTGTCGGGAGGATGTCTTGGGGATCGTCCACGCGGCGCCGTTCGCTGCCCGCGCTGGTGGGCGCTGGGCATCCATGCCCCGCGACCAGCGTCGTGGCTACCGCTTCGTGCGCTTGGGGTGCTTGGCCTTCTTCTGCTTGGCGGCCTTCTTGTGTGCCGACTTCGGGCGGGTGGGTGGGCATCCCATCACCGAGATCTTCGTGCTCTGTTTGATCACGAGGCCGTTCTGGGCGACCATTTCGGTGGGCATCGACAGCGTTCCCTTGCAGAGGTTCCCGTTCGCGGTCAGCGCTGGGTATTCGCGTTTGGGGAGCGTCAGTTCGAAGTTCGAGAACGGGACGTCCGGCACCGTGGAGAACGTCGCGGTCGTGATCCCTTGTTTGCTGATGAACGTTTCGCCGTGCACCTGGACTGTCACGCCGTCCTCGCCTGTGAGGACGATGATCAGTTCGGGGTACTTCGCGCCGCCGTGAGAGACGAAGTACGCCGGGCCGGAGAGGGGGCCTTCGAGGACCGGGGTGCTGACCGTGGCTTCGCCGACGCGGGAGGCCTTGGGGCAGTTGGAGTGGTTTTCCGCGAAGACCTTTTCGGTGCATGCCTTCTGCAGCGTTTTCAACGGGGAGGGCAGCTGTTTGGGGAGCGACACCTTGACCTTCGCGACGTTCGCTTTGGTGCCCTGCGCCCCCGCGGGGAGCGTCAGCGACACGTGCAGGCTGGCGCCTTCAACCCTTGAGGTCTTCGCGCTGGTGGAGACCTTGAATTCCGGTTTGAAGGAGAGCGCCGCGCAGTTGGTCACCTGGAACGGTGTTTGGACGTTCACGGTGGCACCTTCGGTGCTGGTGAGCTGCCCGGTCAGCTTCATCGGTTCGCAGCTCGTCGGGTTGAACACAAACCCCGGACGGTTGACCAGCACGTTGATGTGCTGCAACTCCAACGGGATCCCGTCGAGGATCGTCGGAAACGCGTCGCTGACGACCGTCAAGTGCGCGTCGGTCGGATCCACGTCGACCTTGGAGCGCACGACCTCCGTCCCCAGGTTGAACGGGCCCGCGATCGCGGGGACCACGACGTCCACCCCGAACGGGTCGCCCTCATACGGGCCGGTGATGTACGCCCTGCCTGTTTCCACGGGGTAGGGGTCCCCGCCGAGACCAGCGCTCACGGTCACAGTCCCGATCTGGCTTTCCGCCGGGCATTCCCCCGTCGCGGCCTGCGGTTCCTCGCAGAGCTTCACGCCCCGCAACCCGGCGGAGATCCCCGGGGGGAACACGACCGAGAGCTTCCCAAGGGGCTGGTCGGCGTCGGGGCGGCTCATCGTGATCGTCAACGGGGTGTACCCACCGGCCTGGACGCTCGTGGTGCCCGCTTGGAACCCAGGCTGGAACACGCGGGGGCTCTCGCACGGCGTTTCGTTCGGGCCACTGGTGATCGGGAACGTCGAGCTTGAGTTCGACGGACCGTTCCCCGACCACGGCGTCAGCGACGCCGTGGCCGTGTAGGAGCCGCACAGCGGTGGGGTACTCAACGGCGCCCTTGCACCCCCGAAGAAATGCAGTTCGGCTACTTCGAAGGGGAGCTCCGGGCTGTTCGGGAACGTCGCCGTCAACTGCCCCGTCACGGGGTTCAACGAGACTTCCCCGGGGAGCTTCACGACCGTCCCCGAGACCGGGTCTTCAGCGACGACATACATCGCGATCAGGCTCCCGAACGGGTTCTGATCCTGCGTCGCCAAATACACCGCGCCTTCCAGCGGGTTCGGCAACAGCGGCGTCTTGATCCTCACCGTCCCGACCTTCGACGCGTTCGCACAGAAGTTCAAGCCCGGGCGCAAAGGTTCGCTGGCACCGAAGCTGCCCGGCAGCGTCGGCGTGAACGTCGCCGTCGCCGCCCCCGGCCCCGATTCCCCGTCCAGTTCCTCGAAGCCCGTGAACCCGACCAGGCCCTCCGAGCACGCTTCCAGGCCATTGGCATCCGACGGGTTGATCGCGACACCTTCGGGCAACGTGACCGTGATATCCCTCACCGAGGACTCCGCGAGCCCTTCGGGGTTCAGCTCCGCCGTCTGCGGAACACGCACATAGGTCGTCAGACCCGTCGGAGTGCTCCCCTCGGACACATCGGGCTTCACTTCGATCGACGAGCTGAACGGGAGATGGTTGCACCCGTCGAGCTTCTTGGGGAGTTCGTACCTGTACTGTTCGCCTTGTTCAGATGCGTGTTCTTCGTACGGCCACGAGTCCGCGTCCAGAGTCGAGACCCACGGCGACCGGCATGACGTCGGCATGATCAAAAACGGCGGCGGAGCCGTGGCGGTCGAGGGCGGGCAGGAGCCGAATTCCTCCAGGCATTCGGTGCCACGCTGGCGATCGTGCAAGCCACTGCCCGGCACGCCCCAGAACGTCAGTTTCACGCTCTCCAGCCAGACGAGCTGGATGATGTTGTGCGCGCTGAGCGTCACACCATAGTCAGAGCCCGTACGCACCGACGCGTTCAAGAACACAGGCACCGGGCCCGCGTGGAAACCGAACCGCGCAGGTTCCCCGGGCAGCGGCGTCATATTGAAGATCGGAGCACGGTACGCTTCGTTCGCGGAGGGGCCGGAGTAGCGCAGCAGCGCGACGCCTACGGCGGAGGCCGCCGGGCACGAGGTGAACCCGTTCTGGACGGTGTCGAACTGCGCATCGGTGCACTGCGCAAACGGGGTCGGGTTGCCCACCAGGCCAGCGGGGAGCCGGGCGATGTAGTCCTTGGCGAGCGCTACCGTGCGCGGACGCAACCTCGCCGCTCCACCGGTCTGCCCTCCTTCTTCGAAAACGCCGGGAGCGCTGTTAGCGTTCACGACGCTCGTGACCTGAAACGGGTGCGACCCCGCCTGCGTATCGACCGACCCACCCACGTTTTCCGGGACGAGCGTATAACTTTCGATCCCAAAGCGTTCCGAGCCGTTCACTTCAATCGTGTGCGTCACCGTGCGGGCACCAGCCGCACCGCCGCCGGACACCGTCGCCGTGTTGACTTCCCCCGTCTTCGCGGCCGGTTCGACGAGCACCTCGATCTGCACTTCGATCTGTTCGTAGGCCGACAGGCGCCCTTCGTCGGTGCACGTCACCGTCCGGCCCGAGGGTTCCACTTCGCATGTGCCTTCGCCACGCCGGCCAGGTTCAGCCGAAACGGCCGTCAAGCCTTGCGGGAGTGTGTCCGTGATCGTGACCGGTGTCTTTTCGAACACGCCTTCAGCGGCGGATCCCGCGGGTTCGCTGCACCCCGCGTCCATATACTTGCCTGTCCCCGCCGGGACGGCGCTGCAGCCGTTCGCGGACGCATCACCGAGATTCTCGGCTTCGATCACGAGCTGACCATCGGAGGTGCCCTTGGTGACCTCTTTAGCGCTCACAGCGCTTTCCGCGCCCTCGAGGTTTGCGGAGCCGCCGAACGACGTTGCTTCCGCGTCCGCGAAGACCGGTTCCACGGGGTGACTCGCGAGCGAACCGGCGAACGTGATCAGATACGACCAGCTTTCTTCGCCCGGCGCGGGCGGCGTCGCGCCGGGGCCCGCGGATACGCTGACATTGCCTTTGCCGTAGACTGCTTCGAGGCCTTTCTGCACTTCGGCGGCCGTGGCATCCCACGGCAGCAACGCGACGCCTTCTTTTTGATCCGTATAGAGGTACTTGTTGACGTTGATCAGCGCGAATTCCCCGCCGGTCGCCTTCGACACGGTCACCTTCTGCACCTCGTTCTTGCCGACGCCCGAACGGAGGTCCGTCGGATGTGAGCCGGCCGTGATCCCCCACCACGGGGAGGGCGTTTCCGTCGCGGCGGAAGCGGACACCGAACCGAGCGCGAGGATGGCCAGGAGAGATACGAGAACCGTGAGCGGCGCGGCGATCTTAGCTACTGCCTGTGGTGTCACTCGGCTTAGAGACATTTTCACTTACCCCTCCGGTCGCTGTGAGCAGACTTCTTGGCCTTCAGCGGGCCGTGGCGCTTGCGGGCTGTCTTTTCGCATGCTGTGCGCGTCGATTTCTTCTTGAGCCTGTGGCATTGCGTCAATGACTTGGCGCGCTTTTCCGCCCTGATCTGGGCGGCGGTCTTCGGTTTGGGCCCAGCCGGAGGCGGCGCCGACATGTTGCCAGAGCCGGAGAACGTCGCACTCGCCGGCGCGCCGAAGACTCCCGGCTGCGGTGAGGGCGCCGCGCGGCACGCGTCGGCCGTAACGCATTCGGACGGCGCAGCAGACGACGCCGGGCACGGCGAGGAAGACGAGCAGACATGCGCGTCATACACATCAAGCGCAGTGTCGATGTCCTGAGACACGAGTTTTTCGGAGGTCAGGAAGAACACATCGTTGCCGCTTTCCGAAGCATCGAGGAACGCCGATTCGCCCGCCGAGGTGCCCGAAGAGATCAGCGATACACAACCACCCGTAGCCGGGTTGAACGTCGATACGCTCGTGGTGCAGCCCGCAGGGCCGCCAACCCCGGCAGGCTCCCACTCATACACATCCTCGGTGCCGTTCCCATCCTGCGGGACAAGCGCATCGCTGCTGTTGAAAAACAAACGCCCGGAGTCCGACAGATACCGCGGCTGGTGGTTCGGAGTAACGGAGCTGTCCCCGTACCAGCTCGGGATGTTCGCCGCGAACCAGACTTGGCTCCAACGCCCCGTAGGGTCAACCAGTCGGGGCCCTTCGGGTCCTCCTCCTATGTGGCCTAACACCCCGTGGGGCCGTGCGCCCGTCGGGTTACACGAGGCGCACACGAGGCTGTGCGTTTCGCCGTTGTACAGGTATACCTCCTCATCGGGCTGACCGCTTTGGGCGTCGCGGTTGTCATATCCCGTCAGCGACCGGCTCGACATGAATGCCAGCCATTTTCCGTCGGGCGACACGCGTGCAGTCTGAAAGGTGAGATCTTGACCCCAGTCGTTTTCGTCCGCTTTCGAGAGAGTCGCTATGAGGACCGGTGCTTCCCAGCTCTTGGCGGCAGCGTCGTGGCGAACCACGTAGAGCTTCAGACCGTTTGAGACGAAGTAGACGTAGGAGCCATCTTCGCTGGCGCCGAGGACGCCAGCCACGTTGCCCGTTCCCGGCGCGACGTCATGCAGCGCGCAACTCGGTTCGGCGGACACAGCCACCACTTCGCATTCGTACAGATCGCCGGCGCCGGGCAGCAGCTGTTGGGAGTCGCTGAAGAGGATCCGCGAGTCATCTTTGTTCGCGATCTGAAACACGGGATCGATGGTGCCGTTGCCGGAGCCGCCCTGCACCGTGTCCAAACGAATCGTGCACGCCTTGGCCGGTTCCGTGCAATGGCCGGCGCTGATCGCGCTCTGCGGTTCAGTAGCGTTCACGCGCAGGTACAGACCTTCTTTGCCGTTAGAGGTTTCCAACGTCCACACGACGCGCGACCCATTGGCGGAAACCGCCCCCCGCGCGTTATCGGTGAGTCCGTTGCCGTCCCTCCCAAGGATCGCGCTGTTATTACCCGGAGGGGCGGACCCTTCACTCGCGGGGAGCACGCCCACCTGTCTCAGTCTTTCCGTCGGCGGCGCCGACGCGGACCACTCAGCCAGAGACGTAGTTGTTGCTGACACGTCTGCTCCTGCGACAATGACGTGGCTGAGATCGGGGGTTCCGCCGACCACCGTCGCCTGTGGCGTTTCGCCTTCCCCGCCGAAGTTGGTGCCTTCCGGAACGTCGGCGTACCCCGGAGCGCCTGTCAACAGCGGCTCGTAACAGGTCGAGGGCGTCGCCTGACACGTCTGGGTGTGGCGGAGATACGGTGTCTTTTCGGTGTCAGGCGGGAACACTTCGGGCTTCAGGGACATGAATTCCGTCCCGAAGGGCATCAACGCCCCGAGCGAGAGATCTTCGCTGAAGAACTGGTATTCCTTGTGGTAGGTAGGAACACCCGGTGGTGTGTGATGCGGCAGCGATATGTCGCGTGAGGACCATCCCGCAGGACCCCGGGTGGCGATGATCTGCTCGCCGTCAAAGAACCCAGGGGCGTTTTCCGCGGTCGGGATGGTCCCCACGTAGGTAAACGCTTCGCCGGACAACGAGGCCTGAGTTACCCCTTCGTTGCCGCTCGCTTCAGGGTTCGAGCCGTGCTTGTCCGGCGGGGAGACGAGTTCCCATTGGCGGGCGTCGGAGAGCTGGAAACCGGTGCCGGCGGGCTGCGTGGTGAACGTCTGGTCGGGTTCGGGGAAGACTTCCTTCACACCGGGTTCGGGTTCGCTGACGACGATGACCCGGTAGTGGTAGGTGAAGCTCGGCTGCAGGCCCTGCAGGCGCTGGGAGACGTTCTGGTCACCGGCAGCGGACCCCAGCGCTTCACCCGGCGGAGCTGGGATGGCCGGGCACGAAGAGGCGGACGCGGTCGCTTGGCAGGCCACGGTGCCGGTCGTGTTGTACTGGAAGTAGTAGTGCGTGGGCGACCCGTCGGGGTTGATCGTCGCGTCAAGAGTCGCGGCGCCGGAGGCGACTTCGGAGGAGAACTCGCCGTGCAGGCCCGGGCCGGTGGTGGTGAAGGTGCCTTCGTCTTCTGAGCCTTCGCCGGTGCTTGAGATATGAGCAGTGTTGTCGTTGAGCGCCCGGACACGGTAGAAATACTGTGTGTCGGGCAATAGGCCCGTGATCGTCTGCTTGACCGGGACAGGAGTGCCTGGGGGCAGTTCCTCCGCTTCGGTGACGGTTTCCGGTTCGCACGGCGCTTCCCGACCGTAGGCCTTGCTCGTCCCGTATTCGAAGAAGCATTCCGCCGGCCCCGCTTTGTCCAGTTTCACGGTCCCGCCCAGCTGTACATGCGTGGCGTGCACTTCGGTGGCGGGTTCGGTCTTCACATCGGGAATCACGATGGTCGGACCGAACGCGTCGATCGCCGACCCACCGTCATCGACGAACACGTCACCGGTAGCCGGGTCGACCGCCGCGCCGACCGTCTCACCGAACGGTTCGGCGGGTGAGATGCCAGTCAACGGGCCGAGAAAGACTCCTTCGACGCTGAACTGGTCAACCGCTCCGCGTCCGTCCGCGACATAAATGTCGCCGTCGCCTTCACCGCCACCGCTCGCCACATCGCGCAGGCCCCCCTGGAACGTGCCGCTCGGCGTGCCCGCGATCTGAAACGCGAGTTCGTATTCGCCGAGCAGCGCCGGCTTGAAGACGTCAACCACGCTGTTGCGTTGGTCGAGGACCAGCACATCGCCGTTTGCTTCATCGACCGCGACCGCCCCTATCCGACCGAACGGTTCGGTCGGGGAGACCCCCCCGATTTCATGGACGGGCTTCGTTTCTTCAGAGCCCCCAGCGCCCGGCTTGAAGACATCCACGACATCGTTTTGCTCGGAGGCAACATACACATCACCCGCCGTTTCGACATTAGAGGAATTATCGACCGCGACCATTGGCCCTTCGCCCGTAGTGTCGAAGATACCGAAGCCTCCGCCCGCGGTTTCCTTGCCCTGCCAAACCTTCTGCAGGCTGCCCGCCGCGTCGAACACCGCGACCGAGCCGCCTCCTTCCTCGTCCGCCGAGAGATACACATTCCCCGTCGAGTGCGACACCGCCACACCGTTGTAATAGGAAAAGCCCGCGACTTCAGGGAACTGCAACACCAACGCGCCCGAAGACAGACTGAACTTCGCCAGCCGATTACCCGTCGGCCCTTGCGTTTCGAACGTAAACAGCTCACCCGGTTCCCCCACCGTTTCACCCGAACCCACCGTCAGCCCGCCCACTTTCGGAGCGCCCGCCGTCAGTTTCGCCGAGAGGGTGGGGAGGTATTCATGGGTTACGGCCGCCCCGGCGGGGGTCGCGGCGAACGCCAAGAAACTCAGCGCGCACAGCGTGGGGATCAAACCCAAGATCAGCCTACGGAACCTCATCATGTTGCATTCCCCTCTCATTGCTGTGGTCACGCGGCATGCCGCTGGTAGGAAGCGCTATGCGCGCGGATACTCCGTACGATCTGCTCACCCGTCGCCGTCAACGTCCAAGCGTTCGGCTCACCCTTCGCATGCCCCGCGCCGCTGTTCACCAGCAGCCCCAGGCGCTCCAGGCGCCGCAGCAGCTTCGAGACTTGCCCCGGGTCGTGGATCCCCGCATAGTCGGCGACCTCGCGGTTGCTTGGATCGGACCCCCGAGCCGCCAGTTCCGCGACTCCCTCCAGCACCCGCGAAGTCCGGTAGGTGAGCCGCATCGGCACACTCTCCAACGGGTCAGCCACCGCCCGCGCGAGCCACGCCGGGCGCTGCGCGGTGCGCGGTGTCACCGCGCGGGACATCGCGATCTCCTGCTCGCGCCGCGCGGCCGCCGGCCCCATGTACGGCAGCACGATCATCGCCATCAACTCACCCAACAGCTCCGTCAACGGCCGCTGCTGCCCTTTGAGCAGCCGCGTGTACAGGATCCCGAACGCCGCACCCACCAGGCCCTCCGCCGTCAGCGGCGTGCACTGCACCGCCGCGCGCGGGCTCTTGCGGCCCTCATCCACCACGGCCGTCAGCTGAGCGAGGATCGCCTCGCGGCGCTCCAGCACCTCCGGGCCGCCGCTCAACGCCTGCACCACACACACCCGCGCGAGCAGCGGCTCACGATCGAAGAACGCGAGGATCGTCCACAGCCCTTGGCGTACCCGCCCACGCCACGCGAGGCCCTCCAAACCAGCCCCGGCGAACTCCCCCGCGATCACACCGAGGATGTCCTCCAGCACCGCGGCCAGACACTCCTCGCGGTTGGCGAACGTCTCGTAGAACGTACGCCGCGAGATCCGCGAACGCGCGACGATATCCGCCACCGTCGTGTTCGACCACCCCAGCTCATCGACCGCACGGACCCCCGCGGCCAACAGCCGCGAACGCTGGATCTCCGCGACCTGCGTACTCTGGCCCCCGGCATCGCGCCCCGGCGCGCGGGCACGCCTGCGCGCCCCGATCGGTTCCGGCCGGCGCGCCACACCCACAGTCGCACCGCGAGCCGCACCGTTACTCGCGCGCGGGGGCATCACGCGGCGCTCCCACCGGCTGAGCGGAGCCCACTCCCGCGCAGCGGGTCAATACGGCACTTCGAGACTAGGCGGCTACCGCCCTCAGACTCGAGTGCCCTAGGCGAAGAGAGAGAGAGAGAGAGAGAGATGCGACAGCGCCAAGCTGGCGCATCTAGCATCACCCTGGAGGCGACGCGCTGCGACTCCCATCACGTTTCTCCCTCTTGAAACCACGCTTGATTCAGCTCCCTCTCAAGTTACGACCCAGATCCCTCTGCCCAAACATACACCCCGCGAGCGCTTGATGTCAACCGCAGGATGCGCCTACCCAACCCGATCTTATGTCCACGAGCCCACCACCAGGGATGACCTTGATACAGGCAATCGTACACCACACCTCGCCCCCTTGTCAATACCCAAACCGGCGAGGCTGCGTTCCTCATCCCACGCGGGCGCCGGCTCCCGCATGCCGTGCTCGGGCGGCGGTTCCACCTCGGCGCAAGGTGGGCAATCAGCGGATTTGACGTCAAGCTTGGCCAAGTTGGTCAAGCTCGCTAGAATGCCCACGTGTCCAGTTACAGCATCGGCGAAGCCAAGACCCAGCTGTCGAGGCTCGTACACCAGGTCGAGGAGGGTGAGGATGTCGTATTGCGTCGGGGCAGCAAGCCGGTCGCGCGCCTGATCCCCATACCCGCCGGTGAGGGGCCGATCAAACGCAAGCCCGGCAGCATGCGCGGCCGCGTCAGGGTGCCCGAGGACTTCGACGAGTGGCCGCCCGATATCGCGCGCGAGCTGGGCATCGTCGACTGATGCGCCTGCTTGTGGATGCGCATGCGCTGCTGTGGTGGCTCGGGTCGGATCGGCGCCTCTCCAGCGCGGCCAGGCAGGCGATTGAGACCGCCGATGATCCGCTCGTCGGGGCCGGCACGCTGGTCGAGATCGCCGTGAAGCGCTCGATCGGGAAGCTCGAGCTCGACGCCGACTGGCCTGAGCGAACTCGCGACGACGGCTTCAGCGTGCTGGCGATCGCATGGCCCCACGTGACACGCCTCCAGGACCTCCCCTTCCCAGACGTTGCGGGCCGGGCCCACCGCGACCCCTTCGACCGGCTGCTGGCGGCACAGGCGCTCACCGAGCGCGTTCCGATCGTCACCCGCGACCCTGCGCTCGCAGCGTACGGTGCAGCGGCGATCTGGTAAGGCTCGTTTGTCGTCTTGTGGCCTCATAGCTGCTAAGGTGGTCACATGCGCGAGATCGGAGTCCGGGAGTTGAAGACGACGCTGAGTCAGACGCTACGAGCGGTCGCTCGCGGTCAGCAGGTGCGCGTGACCCTCCGCGGTCGGCCGCTGGCCGACATCGTCCCAGCCGGTACCTCGACCAAGGACGATCGCCTGCGCGGGCTGGTGGCACAGGGGCGGCTGGTTGCGCCCGCGCGCGCGCGGCCAAAGCGGGCGCCCCGACTCGTGAAGAGCAGTCGCAGCGCATCGGCGCTGGTGCTGGCCGAGCGGGAAGCCGAGCGCTGAACCTCTACCTCGACGCGAGCGCGCTGGTCAAGCGCTATGTCGCTGAGCCCGGAAGCGAGGCCGTCCGTGACGCGATGGACCGCGCCGACGGCTGGTTCATGTGTCGTGTCGGCTTCGTGGAGACCGTCCGCGCTGTTGGCCTGAGCGCAGGCCGAGCAGCCGCCAAGACCGTGCGCGACGAGTGGCCTGCGTTCGGAGCGATCGAGGTGGACCAGCGCCTGGTCGAGGACGCCGCCAAGCTCGCGATCAAACGCGAGCTGCGCAGCCTGGACGCCCTGCACCTCGCCGCCACCCTCATGCTCCCCCGAGACGACCTCCTCCTCGCCACCTGGGACCGCCGCCTCCACGCGGCTGCCGATGCTGAAGGACTCGCGCTCATTCCAGACAGGCTCGACTGACCGGCAACCGAACCTGCTCATCCCTCGGTGCGTTCACCAAGAGTTCACAACCTGATTCCCAGCTCGTTACAAAAACCCGCAATTTGCGGCCGAATGTACTTGGTATGGATGCGCAGGGCACCACCATCGAGGGGCCGACGGGGGTACGGTCGAGCCGCGCGGACGACCAGGTGAGCCGCGTCGACCTGCACTGCCACTCCTCGGCGTCGGAGGTTTCGCGGCTGGGAGTCCAGCGCGCGATGGGGCTGCCCGAGTGCGCTACCCCGCCGGAGGAGGTGTACGCGCTGGCGAAGCGGCGCGGGATGGACTTCGTCACGATCACCGACCACGACACGATCGACGGGGTGCTGGCGATCGCCGATCGGCCCGACGTGTTCGTCTCGGAGGAGCTCACCGCCCACTTCCGCGGCGAGCGCCAGGCGGTGCACGTGCTCTGCTACGGGATCACACCCGGGGATCACGAGTGGCTGCAGGGCCACCACCACGACGTCGAGGCGTGCGCCGAATATATGCGCGAGCGCGAGATCGTGTGTGCGCTGGCGCATCCCTATTACACGGTCGCCGCCCCGCTCACGCCCCGCCACCGCCGCCGCCTGGTGGAGATGTTCGCAATCTGGGAGGTGCGCAACGGCGCCCGCGCGCGCGAGCTCAACCGCCCCGCCGCGATCTACATCGCCACGCACGACGGGATCGGGATCGGCGGCAGCGACGACCACGCGGGGGTGGACATCGGCCGGACGTTCACCGAGACGCCGCCCGCGGCCACGCCCGCCGAGCTGCTGGTCCACCTGCGCGCCGGACGCACGCTCGCGCGCGGTGAGCAGGGCAGCGCCGCGAAGTGGGCGCACGCCGCGATCGCGCTCGCCGCGCGCTCGGTGGGGGCCGGCGCGGATGGGCCCGGGACAGGGCAGGCTCCCGACCCCCGCATGGTGATGCGCATGACGGAGCGTCTGCTGCGCGAGGGCGACGCCCGCCACGGGCCGACCGGCAGCGACCTCACGCCGGCCGACGCCCGCCAGCTGCTGAGCGCCTGGCTGGCCGCGGTGGAGCTGCCCGAGCGCGAGCTGCTCGCGCACATGCAGGCGGAGGGCTTCGCCCACTCCGACCTTTACCGCCGCGCTTGCCGTGCGCACGAGCGCAAGCTGGGCGGCGCGATCGAGTCGGTGGCTCGGGCGATCGAGGCCGGCGGCAGCGTCGACCTCAGCGACGCCGCCACCGCCGTGTTCGAGGGCTGCATCGCCGCGATCCCCTACGCGCCCGCCGCCGCGTTCCTCGGGGCAGAGAAGGCGAAGCTCGACTCGCGCGAGGGCGAGACTCCGCGGGTGGCGGTGATGGCGGATGGGATCGCCTCCACGCACGGGGTGTCGCGCACGATCGAGGAGATCCGCGCGCGCGGCGTGCGGGGCTTCGAGATCGAGGTGATCGGCACCGATCCGGGCGTCGACCGGCGGCTGTCGGCGGTGGCGGAGCTCGACGTGCCGCTGTACCCGGGGCTGCGGATCGGCGTGCCGGGGCTGCCCGCCGCCGTCGAGACCCTCGCCGAGGGCGCGTTCGACGCGATCCACGTCTGCTCGCCCGGCCCGGTGGGCATCGCCGGCGCGCTCGTCGCGCGCGGGTTGGGGATGCCGCTGATCGGCAGCTACCACACCGAGCTCACCGCCTACGCCGCGCTGCGCTCGGGCGACCCCTCGCTCGCGCAGGCGATGGACCTCGCGGTGCGCACGCTGTATGGGGCGTGCGACCTCGTGCTCTCCCCCTCCACCGCCTCCGACGAGGCGCTCGCGCAGCTCGGGATCGCCCCCGCGCGGATCGCCCGTTGGGACCGCGGCGTGGACTGCTCGCGCTTCGACCCTGCGTTACGCGGCGAGCACCCGCTGCCGGGCGAGCTGAACGTGCTCTACAGCGGGCGCATCACACGCGAGAAGGGGGCCGACCTGCTCGCCGGCGCCTTCCTCGATGCGCACGCACGCGACCCCCGGCTGCACCTCGTGCTGGCCGGCGGCGGCCCGGAGGAGGAGCGGCTGCGCGAGCGCCTCGGCGAGCACGCGACCTTCCTCGGCTGGCAGGAGGGCGCGGAGCTGGCGCGGGTGTACGCGAGCGCGGACATCTTCCTGTTCCCGAGTGCGACCGACACCTTCGGGCAGGTGATCCTCGAGGCGCACGCCTCCGGCCTGCCGGTCGTCGCAGTCGCCGCCGGGGGGCCGGTGTCGCTGATCGAGCATCGCGTCAGCGGCCTGCTGTGCAAGCCCACCGCCGACGCGCTGGCGGAGGGCGTGCTGGAGCTCGCCGGCTCGCCGCTGCTGCGCGGGCGCTTGGCGGCGGTGGCGCTCACCGGAGTGCGCCAGCGCACTTGGGAGGGTGCGCTCGAGCGTCTCGCCGAGGGCTACCGCCGCGTGCTTGACGGGGCGCCCCGCAGTGCCGCGGGCAGCCCGGGGGCGCGCCGTGCAGCTTGAGGGAAGATCCGGGCGCTCTCGCGGGGGGTGCGTTGTCTTTCAAAACGCCCTAGAACCACTTTACAAAATGAAGTGGTTCTAGGCCAAAAAGTAATGCACAACAACCCCCCTCACCGCCTTCATCCGCCCCTCGCCACCCGCCGGAGGCAGGCATCGATGGCTGACACGCTCGCCGTGGCGCTGCACGACGTTGAGCCGGCCACATTCGAGCGCTGCATGGAGATCCGGACCTGGCTGGACGAGCACGGCGTGGATCGCGTGACGCTGCTGGTGATCCCCGCGCGCGACCTGCACCCGGTGGGCGAGCGCTCGCCGGCCCTGGCCGACTGGCTGGTGGCCCGTCGCCGCGCGGGCGACGCGATCGCCCAGCACGGCTTCCAGCACGTGCAGCTGCGCCGCTCGAGCCTGCCTCACCGCGTCTGGGCCCCGGCGCGGGCACGCCGCGCGGCAGAGTTCGCCGGGCTCGGCGACGAGGAGACACGCCGCGCGGTCGATGCCGGCTGGCGGCTGCTGAAGCTCGCGGGGATCGAGCCCGACGGCTTCGTGGCACCCGCCTACGTCTACACGCCCGCGCTGCGCCGCGCGGTGAGCGCCCGCTTCCGCTGGTGGGCCGGCCTGCTGAGCCTGCACGGAGCCGTCGAGCCTGCCGGGGGCCTGTCGATCCCCGCCGGGGGCCGGCTCGTCCCCACCCGACCCCGCCGGCTGCTCCCCGCCTGGGGCCCGCGCTCGATCCGCGCGGGAGCGCTGCTGGCAGGGGACACGCTGCGCCTTGACCTCTCGCCCGCGCAGCTCGACCATCCCCACCAGCTACGGGCGCTGGAGCGGACGCTTGCCCGCGTCGCCCGGCGCCGGCTCGCCGTCACCTACGACGAGTTGGCGGGGGCGCCGCTCCAGGCCGAGAACACCGAGGCTTCCAGCGAGCTGAGGCCGCGCGTCGCGGCGTAGCCGAGCGGCGGGAGCCCGAAGAGGTTCTCGATCGTGCGCAGCAGCGAGAAGTCGTTGAAGGGTTCCTGGTCGAAGGTGGCGGGCTTGACGTAGGGCGAAATCAACAGCGCACCTACCTGCCCGCCACCCGCGGGCGGGAGGTCGATCGCAGGCGTGGTCGGCGCCGGTGTCGTCACGGCCGGCGTGGTCGCGGTCGGCGTGGTTGTGGTGGGGGGGGTTGGGGGTGGGGTTGTGGTGGCTGGAACAGTCGTGGTCGGTGTCTCCGAGCCCGGTGTCGCCGAGGACGGGGTGGTGGGTGTGGCTGTGGCGGCGTTGGGTGCGCTCGCCGGCGTTGTCGCCGCCGGCGCCGGCGCGGGGAAGCGCGGCTGATGGCAGCATGAGCTGGAGTCGGCGTACTCCCCGCTGGTGGGAGCCTGATCGGTGGTGATGATCAGCAGTCCGCCTTTGTGGTAGGCGGGGGAGGCGAGGATCTCGGGGACGACGCGGCGCAGGAACGTTTCGGCGGCGGGCAGGCCGCTCGGCGCGCCGGGCGCGCACGGCGTGGGCCGGCCGTCGTTGCAGAGGTCGGGCACGATGTAGGAGAGCGCGGGGGTGCTCTTGGCGCTCTTCAGATCGCCCGCCAACCCTTCGATGCCGACGTCGTCGTGGGCGCATTCGGGCGAGTGCAGCACGCCGTCGAAGTAGGTGAAGGGGTCGCGGAAGGTGGCGAACATGTCCCGGAGCTGCGCCTGCGCGGTCGGATCGGCGGCGCCGAATTCGGGGTGCCAGCAGGCGAGGGCTTTGGCCGCGCCTGCCGCGGTCGACGCGCCTGCCGCCGTCGACCCGCCCACATCCAACATCGACCCGCCCGACCTGAGCGTGGACGCCCCCGCCTGGGGTTCAAGCCCACCCCCGGGCACATCCCCCAGCCCTTCGGCATACACCTTCCAGGTGAGCCCCTTCGCGGCGAGCTGTTCGCCGACGGTTTGGGCTTCCTTGGGATAGATGCAGCCCTGCCCGCTGTACTGCCCCTTGCTGTTGGCCTGCCCCGGGACGATGTCGGTGAAGGTCGGGCAGTCGGCGGCCGTTTGCGGGGTCGGCCCGAGCCCGCTGATCAGCGCGACCTCGTCGGCGAGCTCTTCGTGGGCGACGCCGTAGAAGCGCACCAGCAGCTCGCCCTGGCGCTCGAGCGTGTGCGCGATGTAGGGCGCGGGCGATTCCGGCCCGAACGTCTGCGCGTAGGCTTGGTCGGCGAGCACGATCAGGAAGACGTGCTTCACCGGCGGCAGCTTCGGCGCTTCGCCGCCGGACCCGGAGCCCTTGGAGCCGCCGCCCGCGTGCTTGTGCTTGTGTCCGGCGCCGGAGGACGGGCTGGATTCTTCGGCGGCCGGCGCCGGTTCTTCAGCCGAGGATCCCGACGGCGGCGCTTCGGGCGTGGGCGCCGCTTCGGCCGGCGGCGGCGCGGCGGCAAGCGGGGTGCTCGCGGCCGGGGCGGGGATCAGCAGCGTGAGCGGGCCACGGCGCAGCGCGTCAAGGGCACCAGAGGGGTCGTTGGACGCGGCAGCGCCGGCGACCGTGCCGAAGCCGAGCATCGCGAGCGTCAGCACGGCGGCGGTGAGCGGACCCGGAAGCCTGCCGCGCGGGCGCGCCACGGGAGGGACGGGCACCGATGCCCCTCCGCCCGCGCTCAAGCCCTCGAGCATCCGCTCCAGCGCCGGCTGGCGCGGCCCATGACGGGCGCCGCAGCCCAAGCAGTAGCGCTGGTCGCCGGCCAGCGGCGAGCCACACTCGGCGCAGGCGCCGGAGGGACGCGCCGCGGACACCTCACGATCCCCGCTCACCGGCGGCGCTCTCAGCCGACTGGAGCGCTTGGGGGAAGCACCACCGTCTGTGCCCTCGGCGCGCTCCCCGCCGGGCGGCTCGCTCGGCGAGGAGCCGTTGGCGGCGGCGCTCGGGACGCGCTCCATCAGCACCTTGCCGCACTGCCAGCAGTAGAGCGCGCCGCGGCCGTGCACCGCGCTGCAGTCGGGGCAGGTGCCGGTCTCGACGTGCTCGCGGAGGCTAAGCACGCGCTCGAGCTCGCCGAGCTCGGCGTCGCGCTCCTGCAGCTCCGCGGCGCGGCGCACCAGTACGTCGAGGCGGAAGTGGTCGCGGATCGCCATCTCGTAGGCCAGGCCGCCGAGATCCCAGTGCAGCTCGGCGACCTGCGCGAGCAGCTCGTCACGCCGGCGTTCCAGGCTGGCCCGCCCGTCGCCCGTATCGGAGGGTCCGCCGGGCGCGGCGGGAGCCTGTCGAGAAGCGTCCGCGCCGGTGCGCCCGAGCAGCGGGTCGAAGATGCCCATCAGCCGGTCGTAACCACGTTGGGAATGTTGCGCGTTTTCTGCTCAGCGCTTTCGCCGCTGTTGCTCGACTTGGTTTTGCTCGAGCCACCGCCGCTATTCGAGGAGCCCCCCGAGGAGGAGCTCCCGGAGGACGATTTGGTGGAAGAGGATTTCGATGACGATGAGGATGACGAGCCTTTGCCACCGCCACTCGTGCTCGATCCCGAGCCGCCGCCATTGCTGGCCCCGGGGTTGGAAGAGGAGGAGCTTTCCGCGGGCGTGGTGAGCGCCGGAGCGGCGCCGGTACTCGTGCCCGGCGCCGCAGCGCCGGGCGCAGCAACCGAGATCACCTGCGCCGGCACAGTCGATGCCTTCCCGCCGCTGGCGCGGCCGATCAGCACACCGACGCCCATCGCCAGCAGCAGCACCCCCACGCCAGCCACGGCGGTCGCGCCCGAGGAGCGCCCACCCCCAGCCTCAGCCCCCCCACCCCCGCTCGATGGGGCGGGACCGGAGACGGTTGCGGGCGTGAAGCGGCTCAGGAACTGGCTGCGCGCCTGCACCTGGCGCCCCCCGCACTCCAGGCAGTAGCGCTGATCGTCGGCAAGCGAGGCGCCGCAGTAAGCGCAGGCTTTCATAGGCCTCGCATCATAAGGTTTTGCCCCGGCGGTAATTGGTGACGATTCGGTGAACACATCTTCCAGAGAAGGGATGACGTGAGAGACTGGCCCGCACACCGCGCGGGTGTCATTACAAGTCATTCACAAATCTTTTACATGATCGGTTCGTCCGGTGCACAGCTTCCTCGAGCCTCTCACGACTCTCAGCCCTGAACCCCCATTTCCCGGCTCGCAGCTGGACGGCGAGGGGCAGCAAGCGCAGACCTTCGGCAACCTCGAGCTGCGCCCCGACGAGATGCAGGCGCTGGTGGCGGGCGCGCGGGTGGGCCTCACCGTGCGCGAGTTCCAGGTCCTCGCCGCGCTGGCGGGTCGCGAGGATCGCGTGATGCGCCGCGTGGAGATCTACCGGCAGGTGTGGGGCGGGGAGATGAAGCACCGCGACCGCGCGGTGGACGTGTTCGTGCGCAAGGTGCGCACCAAGCTCGCCACGGCGGCGCCCAGCTGGGTGTATATCCACACCCACTTCGGCATCGGCTACCGCTTCGCGCCGGAGCCCGTCTCCGGCGCGCCCGAGACCTCCGCGCTCGCGGCGCAACCGCAGGCGGCATCCGCGCAGGCATGAGCGCCAGGGCCCCAACCGCAACCAACCTGCGTCGAGCGTGTTCAAAGTGCCGAGCACCTCACGGGGAGCGACGGCCTCGAGCAACGATGAGTCGAGCAGGAGAGTGACGCTGACATGAGGAGATCCACCAGCCGCCGGGCAGCTATGACCGGAGTCCCGCTCGCGAGCGTCGCACTGGCGCTGGCGAGCGTCGCGCTTGTGCTGCCGATCTCCTCGCAGGCAACCGCCAAAACCCCCAAACCGCCCACGCTCAAGCCGCCGCACGTCGCCACCGAGCGAGCGGTGCACGCGGGCGAAACAACCGTCGCGCTCGACGGCACGGTCAACCCTCACGGCGAGGAAACCACCTGCTACTTCCAGTACGGCACCACCACCGCCTACGGAGCGCAGACGCCCACCGCCGTGGCGGGCAGCGGCACCACGGGGGTGAAGATGAGCCAGGCGATTGCAGGGCTGCAGGGGGGCACGACCTACCACTACCGCATCGTGGCAGTGAACATGGCGGGCACGTCGGATGGCGTCGATCGCACATTCATCACCAAGCGGATCCCGCTGAAGTTCGTGATCGTGAAGGCGTCGAAGGTGAGCACCTTCGGGAGCCCGTTCTCGCTGACCGGCACTCTCTCAGGCGCAGGCGGAGCCGGCCACCAGGTGATGCTGCAGGCCAGCACGTTCCCCTACCTGACCGGCTTCAGCGACGTCGGCGCATCGCTGACGACGAACGCCGCCGGCAACTTCACCCTCACCGCCCCCGACCTCACGCAGACGACCGAGCTGAGGGCGCGCACGCTCGACGCACCGCCCATATACAGCCAGGTCGTCAAGGTGAAGATCGCGGTGCTCGTCACGATCAACGCGCGGCCGACCGGGAAGACCGGCAACGTGCGCCTCTCCGGCACAGTCGCGCCCGTCGAGGCCGGCGCGCCGGTGGAGTTCCAGTGGATCAGGCCCACTCACAAGCCGGTGACGGTCGCAAGCACGGTGGTGAGGCCGGGCGCGGCGAGCGCCTCGCGCTTCAGCGCCACGGTGAGGATCCGCCACGGGGGCTACTACCGCGCGCTCGTGAGGGTGAACAACGGCAAACAGGTGCCGGGCTCCAGCCGCACCGTCCTGCTGCGCGGGGAGCCGGTCGTGCATAAAAGGCATCGCGTGCACGCTCACCATCACTGACGCAGCGCGATCTCGGGCTGACAGTGAAACTAAAACTTCACCGATCTAGCCATCCCGACGCGGCACGAGCTTGACTGCGTAGGCGTGCCTCCTCGGGGGATCCGGCGCCAGAACGTGGATCGCAAGGACCGCGCGCAGATACCCGTGGCCGGCGCGCAGGCGCGAGCGGCCGGCGCGGTCGAGCCGCAGCACGACGGTTGCGGCGCGGCCGTGGGCAATCGCGAGGGCGACCTTCGCGATCGTGACCGTGCGAGAGCGTCTGGCGGCGCGCGCCGCCGGTGCGAGCGTCAGCGTGAGGCGCCCGCGGCAAGTGGTCGTGGCGGTGCAGCGTAGCCTGACCCGCGCGCGCCCGCTCGCGGTCGGTAGGCGTTTGGCGAGGAGCGCCACGCCTCCTCCCGCGACTTGGTAGGCGGCCACGCCCTGCCCGGGGGTGGGGCCGGCGCCGCCCGAGGGGCCGCCGACAGCCTGCGTCTGCGTGCCGGGGGCGGTTTCCCCGCCCGCCGGCGATCCGGGCGGCGGGGGTTCGGACGACGGGGGTTCGTTGCCGAACACCCACACCGCGCCCGCCCTGCCGCTGTCGCCGATGCCACCGACGAGCGCGGTGTCGCCGTCGCCGGAGAGCGCCACGCTCCAACCGAATTCGCCCCTGCCGCTCTCTTCCTCGCCGCCCGTGAGCTTTTCGCCCTGCTGTGCCCAGGTCGCGCTCGCGCCGGAGCCCGTGCGCGCGAACAGCCATGCCGCGCCGCGCTGTTCGCCGTCCTTGACGCCGCCGATCAGCGCCGTACCCCCGTCGGGGGTGAGCACAACGGCGTCGCCGAAGTAGCCCGCGCCCGCCTCGCCGGCGCCGGTGAGCTTCGCGCCCTGCTGCGCCCAGCTCGCGCCGGCGTCAGAGCCCGTGCGCGTGAACACCCACGCTGCGCCCGCACCGGAGCCGTCGTGGAAGCCGCCGATCAGCGCGGTGTCGCCGGCGGCTGAGAGCGCCACGCTCTGGCCGAACTCGCCAACGCCTGACTCTTCGCCGCCGGTGAGCTTCGCGCCCTGCTGCGCCCAGCTCGCGCCCGAGCCGGAGCCGGTGCGCGCGAACACCCACGCCGCGCCGACACCCTCGCCGTCTTTGCGCCCGCCGATCAGCGCGGTTGCGCCATCCGTTGAGAGCGCCACGCTCCAGCCGAACTCGCCTTCGCCTGACTCTTCGCCGCCGGTGAGCTTCGCGCCCTGCTGCGCCCAGCTCGCGCCCGAGCCGGAGCCGGTGCGCGCGAACACCCACGCCGCGCCGATGTCGCTGTGGTCGACGTAGCCGCCGACCAGCGCGGTTGCGCCATCCGCGGAGAGCGCCACGCTCTGGCCAAACCAGCCGCTGCCGCTCTCGCCGGCGCCGGTCAGCTTCGCCTGCTGCGTCCAGGCGGAGCCCGAGCGCGTGAACACCCATGCGGCACCGCCGCCCTCGTCGTTGGGCGCGCCGACCAGCGCGGTGTCGCCGTCGGCGGAGAGCGCCACGCCGCGCCCGAAGCGACCCGCCCCGCTCTCTTCCGCGCCGCCGACGAGCTTCGCCTGCTGCGTCCAGGCGGAGCCCGAGCGGGTGAGCACCCACACCGCGCCGGCTTCCCCGCTGTCGCGCGGCGCGCCGACCAGCGCGGTGTCGCCGTCGGCGGAGAGCGCCACGCTGCGCCCGAAGCGACCCGCCCCGCTCTCCGCTTCGCCGCCGGTGAGCTTCGGGCCCTGCTGGAACAGCGGAGCCGAGCCGCTGGCAAGGCCGTCGGGGATCGCGGCGCCAAGCAACAGCGGCAGCGCGAGTAGCGCAACCGCCGGCGCCCCGCGCCATAGAGCCGTCAGCTTGATTGGGAGCAGTGTGCGGTGAATCATCCAGAGACCATTACGGCTCGCGCGAGACGGTCGTCCGTAGCCGCCAGCGCGCCGTGCGTGTGTATCTAACCCCACCAGCGCACCCGTACTCCAACGCTTCACTAGATGTTCACAGCCGGCAAGCAGGCGCAGCCCAGGCTCGTGCGATGCAGGCAACCGACGGGCACCCCCGCGTGCTGATGCTCGGGATGGGCTGGTTTCCCTCAACGGTGGGCGGGCTCGACCGCTACTACCGCTCGCTCTTCGAGCAGCTTCCCGAGGCGAGCGGCGTGGTGGTCGGCCCGGCCGAGGGCGCGCCCGCCGCGATCGCCGCCGCCGCGCGCCACGATCTTCCGCTCGCGCGCCGCCTCGCCGAGTTCTGGCTGGCCGCGCGCCGCGCCGCGCGCCGCGCCGAGGTGGTGGACGCCCACTTCGCGCTGTACGCCGCGGCACCGCTCCTGCTCGGAGCGCAGCGGCACCGCCCGACGGTGTTTCACTTCCATGGGCCGTGGGCGGATGAGAGCACCGCGGCGGGAGACACGTCTCGCCTGAAGCGCGCGTTGCGCAGCGCCTTGGAAGGCCGCGTGCTGCGGCATGCAGACGCCCACGTGGTGCTGTCCAGCGCCTTCCGCAGAGTGCTGGTCGAGCGCCACCGCGTGGCACCGTGGAACATCAACGTGTGGGCGCCCGGAGTGGCGCTCGGGCAGTTCACTCCCGGCGACCGGCCGCGGGCCCGCGCGCGGCTGGGCATCGACCCCGCGGCGTTCGTCGCGATCTGCGCCCGGCGCCTGGTGCCCCGCATGGGGATCGACCTGCTGTTCGACGCGTGGAGCCGAATCGAGCACGAGCTGCCGGCCGGCTCGGTGCTGCTGCTGGCCGGCGACGGCCCGCTGCGCGAGGCATTGGCGGCGCGCGCCACACGGCCACCCCTTGCGGGAAGGGTACGCGTGATGGGCAGGATCTCCGACGAGGAGCTGATCGAGGCCTACCGCTGCGCCGACGTGGCGGTGGTGCCGAGCGTCGCGGTCGAGGGCTTCGGCCTGGTGGTGCTGGAGGCGGCGGCGTGCGGCACGCCGAGCATCGTCAGCGACGTCGGCGGCCTGCCGGAGGCCGCGGCGGCGCTCGACCCCTCGCTCGTGGTGGCGGCTGGCGACAGCGAGGCGCTCGGCACGCGCCTGCGGGCGGCGGCGGACGGAGCGCTGCCCACACGGGCGGCGACGCGCGGCTACGCCGAGCGCTTCGCCTGGCCGGCGGTCGCCGAGCGCCACCGCGCGCTGCACCGCCGGCTGGTGAGTGGCACGCGCGAGGAGCGGCTGCGGGTCGTGTATCTCGACCACGTCGCCCGGCTGTCGGGAGGTGAGATCGCGCTGCTGCGCCTGCTGCCGCATCTGCGGCGCGTGAACGCCCACGTGATCCTCGGCGAGGAGGGTCCGCTCGCGGACCGGTTGGGGCAGGCCGGGATCTCGGTAGAGGTGCTGCCGATCGCGGCCGCGACGCGGGACCTGCGCAAGGACACCGTGCATCTCGGGGGCGCCTCACCCGCGGCGCTGCTCAGCACGCTCGCGTACGTCGCGCGGCTCACGCTGCGCCTGCGCCAGTTGAAGCCCGATCTCGTGCACACCAACTCGCTGAAGGCCGGCGTGTATGGGAGCCTCGCCGCGAACGCCGCCGGCATCCCGGTCGTGTGGCACCTGCGCGACCGGATCGCCGACGACTACCTGCCGCGCCCCGCGGTTCACCTCGTGCGCCAGCTCGTGGGGCGCATGGCGGACGGCGTGGTGGCCAACTCCACCGCCACGCTGGATACGCTCGCGGCCAGCGCGCGCGAGCGACGCCGGGTGCATCGCGTGATCCCCGACTCGGTGGAGCCTTCCCCCTACCCCCACGCGCTCGATTCGTCCGCCACGACGTTCGGGATCGTCGGGCGAATCGCCCCCTGGAAGGGCCAGGACCTGTTCGTGCGCGCCTTCGCCGCCGCCTTCCCCAACCCGGCAGTGGAGCGCGCGGTGATCGTAGGAGCGCCGCTGTTCGGCGAGGAGGCGTGCGAGCGCGAGCTGCGCGAGCTGATTACGCGTCTGGGCCTCACCGAGCGCGTGCAGCTGCGCGGCTTTCGCGAGGACGTGTGGAGCGAGCTCGCGCGGATCGACGTGCTGGTGCACGCCTCGACGATCCCCGAGCCGTTCGGCCAGGTGGTGCTCGAGGGCATGGCTGCAGGCCTGGCGGTGATCGCGCCCGACGAGGGCGGCCCGGCCGAGATGATCGCCGACGGTGACACCGGCCGCCTCTTCGCAGCCCGCAGCACGGACGCGCTCGCCGCCGCGATGCGCGCGCTGAACGCCGACCCGCAGGCGCGTGAGCAGTTGGGGAGCGCCGCGCGGCGCTCGATCGAGGCGTATCGCCCCACGCGCGTGGGGGAGCAGCTGGAGCAGGTGTATGCCGAGGTGCTGGGGCGGTAGGCGCCTGGCCCCTGCCCGGCCAGCAGGCTCCCCTGGCGGGGGATGCCCTACCCTTTCCGGCACCTCTCAGCGGCCAGCCGCGTGTGATTCATGCGACGCGCGGCTACCAGATGCGCGTGAGCCCGTACCCGTCGAAGACCTCATCGACAGACACGATCGTGGCTCGCTCGCAAATAGCCTGTGCCGCGAGCAGCCGGTCGAAGGGGTCGTTGTGAATAGGCGGGAGCGCTCGGACCGCCCACGTCAGCGGTTGAACCAGCGGGCGCGGCGGCTGGAGCCGAAGCGCTGCTTGTCGGCAGCGAGCGCTTCGGAGGGCTCTCCGTAGGTGCCGGTCGGCTTCGGCCCGGAGAGGAAGTCCACCTCCACGCGCCCCACGCGGCCGGCGCCGAACTCGATGTAGCAGATCCCGATTCCGTCGTAGGGCGCAGGCTGCTCGCCGCCGCGTATGCTCGCGATCAGCGACGCGGCGACGACGCGTGCCGCTCCCTCGGCGAACACCCCCGCCTTCGGCACCCCGGCGGTGGTGACATCGCCGACCGCGTACACACCCGGAAACCGCGTCTGGAGCGTCGCCGAGCTGACGGGCACGTAGCCGTCCTCGGTCATGCCACTCGCGATGACCACGTCGGGAGCGCGGTGCCTGGGGACGCCGAGGAAGAGGTCGTAGGGCATCTCGCTGCCGTCGTCGAGCACGGCCACCCGCCGCGCTGGGTCAAGCGAGCTCGGACGTCGGCCGGGAACGAACTTGATGTCGCGCTCGGCGAACGCGGCTTCCAGCGCGCGCGAGGTGTCCGGCGAGGGAGGCACAGGGCTCGACAACGGCAGGACGAGGGCGATCTCGCAATCGCCGCGCACGCCGCGCGTCGTCAGATGGTCGTGCAGCAGCAGCGCGGCCTCGCTCGGCGCCGGAGGACACTTGAACGGCGCCCCGCAGACGCCGACGATCGCCCGGCCCTGCGTGAACGTGGGAAGCAGCTCGCTCAGCCGCTGCGCACCGGCGACGGAGTAGAACTCGTTCCCGCCCTCGGCGAGGCCCGGCGTCGCGTCCAGGTCGTAGTCGGCGCCGAGCGCCACCACCAGGAAATCGGCCTCGTAAGCACCGCCGTCGGTGGTCACACTCCGGGCGGCGGGGTCGATCGCGGTGACCGTCTCGTGCAGGAAGCGCACCCCGGGCTTCGCGATCTCACGGTAGGGGAGGCGAACGGCATCCAGCGTGGCTCTACCGAACATCACGTCGAGCTTCGAGTACCCGAAGACGAACGAGTCGCTCTTGTCGATCAAGGTCACTTCGACGTCCTCGCCGAGCGCCTCCGACACTGTCGTCGCCAGCTCAAGACCACCAAAGCCCGCTCCCAAGACAACCACACGGGTCTTCACCGGACGAGCATACACCGGCCGACCTCATACCGGCCAGCAGACCGCGTGACCGCGCGCCATTAGGATGGAGACTGACATGAGGCTTCCAAACAGCGAGCACGAAGCTCGCCCCTGGCGTATCCGCGAAATCACGCGAGACTTCATCCTGGAGGACGTCTGGGCACTACCCGTGCACGGTGGCGCCGAGGACTTTCAGGTGCTGCTCGAAATCGCGGCTTCCTCCGATCCCGCCAACGCGAAGTCCCTCCCGACTCGCGTCCTGTGGCGCGTCCGCGATCGCCTCGGCGGCTGGTTGGACCTTGGCGGGATCTCGGCCCCGATCGACAGCGGCCGCGAGGATGCGGGCAAGCTGCCGATTCCGGGTACGAACGAAGTCTCGCTGGCCGGCCGACTGCCAGACGATCTGCGCAACACGGCGACGAATCTGGATTTCGGCTCCCTGCCTTTTGCGCCCCTCTATCGCACCGACGTCGAGTTTGCCGCGGAGTTGTCCAACCAGACCGTGCACGGCGTGATGCACCTGGCTTGGGTCGATCAGGGAGAAGGCCGCTACCAGGGACAGATGGCCGTCTACGTCAAGCCACGTGGCCTGTTCGGAAAGGGATACATGGCGCTGATCAAGCCGTTCCGGTATTGGATTGTCTACCCAGCGCTCACGCGACAGATCGAACGAACCTGGAACGCCCGAATCGCACGCCGGGCGGGGGGCAACACCTCCACCGCGCCGGCAGCTCGTTAGGTCTGCGATCCCGACCGTACTCCCAACTTCCGCCACCTATCGAAGCAGGCCGTCAGTGACACCTCCACCTCGACCGGCAGCCGAGCCCCACGCGTCAGGAGAGCAATTACCGTCAAACGAGTTAAGGGCCTTCAAGGACCACACAAATTGCCCGATTGGGGCAGCTCGTCGGACACTCCGGCCAACATGTGAGTATGGCCTTTAGGGAGTCCCCTAAACTGTTCGTCCAACACCCGTGCAAACTGTCGGTAAAGCGTGCATCCTTGCCCTCTTCGATCGCACGCTCGCAGAGCCTCGATATGTATCTGCGAAATGTGAATCGACTGCCGCACCACCAACGAGCGACGACCGAGTCAGGAGACCGTTGACATGCGACCGCTTCAAGCTCTCAGACACTCACTGCAGCACGGTTCATCAACCCACGACGTAGCAGGCCCGCAGAGCATCGAGCTCTCCACACAGAACATGCCGTACCAGACGGCAAGCCGCCATGACGCACAGGCGCTCACCGGGCGCAGGCGCATCGTACCGGCTGACCCCTACAAGGTATGGCTGCAGCAGCGCGAAGCCGATCGCGAACGAGAAGAACACCGTCTGAACCCCCGCGCCGCTTGGGACGATCTGAGGAGTCAGATCTTCTGTGCCCCCGGGCGCGGCTGAAGTGAAACCGGCTCCGACGGGGCGACGGTGTAGGTGACTGATTGAGAGATGCTCTGGCTGGTCCCGTGAGCGTTGGCGGTGACGCTGAACGTGTGGCAAACCCCACGAAGACAGCGGGTCCCACACGCGTCCACCGCGGTGCTCCCACATCAAGCGGGCCGGCGAGACCGTCGATCGGATTGGGGAAGGCCGATCCCCGGCAGGCCTCGCCCCAGAGTGCACCGAGTCGCCATATCCACCCACCTGCTTGCGCCTGCTTGGCGGGCTCGGTCGGCGAGCACCCTCGCCGCGACGCTCGCCGTCGCGATCGGCCTGCTCATGCCAGGCTCCGTGGCAGCTCGATCCGCCCACCGCCCACGCTCGGTTGCGCACCCAAGCAGCGCCCATCGATCTTGCGCGCCGAAGCACCACGGTCAGTCCTCCGACCACGAGCGCTCCGCGGCGAGGTGTACGAAGAAGCGGGCGACCAGGGGCGAGCATCGGCCGCCGGTCCACAGGCCCCCCGTCAGCTCAGGCGCGGGCAGCAACTCGGCGGCAGGTCCTCTGGAAGGCGAACTGCCGCCCGCGGAAGTGACGGGCGCGGCCACGGGCGCCGAACAGACCGATCCCTCCGACGAAACGCCCGGCGAACAGGGTGATGGCTCCTCCTCAGAACAGGGAGGCGCTAGCTCCTCCGAACAGGAAGCCGGTTCCTCAGAACAGAGCAGCGGCGGCTCCTCCTCAGTACCAGGCGAAGGCTCCTCCGGCGGGACCCTGACGGACCCGATCGACCCCAGGTACCTGACGGAGACGCCGTTCGGGACGACCTCGTTCTGGATCCAGCCGTGGCGCGCCTACATCGACACCTGGCCGGCCTCGCGCCTGTTGGAATCGCTCGGGATCAACTTCAACGTGAGCGCCCCGCAGGCCGAAGCGACCGCGCAGCTGCTGCGGGACAGCGGCTTCAAGCTGGCCCGCATCGCGCTCAACTGGGATGCGCTCTCCTACGGCGATCCCACCCAGTTCACCGACGAAGCCAGCGTGCGCACGCGCCTGGAAGCGCTGCACCGGCACGGGCTGCGGCCGCTGATCCTGCTGGACGCCAACAGCGAGGGCCCCACCCCGGCGCGGCAGGTCGACCTGGAAACGACAGCCGAAGCGCCCGCCGGCGCGCAGACCGTGACCCTCACGCCCGCCGCCGCGGCGGCGGTCGTGCCCGGCAAGACCGGCTTCGACGGGCTCTCCTTCGGCGGCGACCCCGACATCCTGATCGACTCGGTTGGCCCGGGCGGCCTCGCCACGCTCTCCAAACCGCTGCCGAGCGCGCTGCCCGGCGGCGAGCACAGGGGCGCCACGCTGCTGTATGCGCCCTTCAGCGCGCCCACCCTCGCGAACGGCGAACCGAACCCGGCCTTCCGGGAAACCCTCGCCGGCTGGTTGAGCTACGTGGCGACGGTGTGCAGAGAGGCCGCCGGCGTCTTCGGCCCCGAAGGGTACGACCTCGAGGTGTGGAACGAGCTCAGCTTCGGCTCGCAGTTCCTCAATGCCGAATACTACGACGCGCCCGCCGGCGCCGAAGGAGTGAGCGCGGTGACCAGGGAAACCACCAAAGCGCTGCTCGACGAAACGGTCGCCTACGTGCGCAACCCCGCCAACGGGATCGGCCCGGGCGTGGCCATCAGCGACGGCTTCGCCAGCCAGACGCCGTTCCCCTCCGGCGCGCAGGCGCCACCGGGGCTCTCGGCGCTCAGCAAGCATCTGTACGACGGCGCCAAAACCTTCCCCGCCGCCGACCGGGAACGGTCGCTCACACCGCTCGACGCCCTGGGTGAACCGGACACCCTGCAGAACAGCTTCGCCCCGCTGTTCGTGCCCCACTACCAGTCGCTGTTCCCCGAGTACTATCTCGCGGCGACGCAGACCGAGACGATCGTCCGCGACCTCGCGCCGATCACGAGCGAAGTGTACGGACTGCCGCACGGCCGTAACGTCGGCCCGCCCGGCGGCGCGCCGTTGCAGAAGTGGATGACCGAGTACAACCTCTCGCTGAACGGCGCCACCCCAGTCGGCCCCGACGAGAGCACGCCCGCCCAAACACCCCTCACACCCGCCGACAGGGCCCACTTCCAAGCCAAGGCGCTGCTGCGCAGCCTCGTCGCGATGATCAACAAGGGCATGACCCGCGAGTACTTCTACGCCGCCGCGGGCCACGCCCTCGCGCTGATCCCCCCCAGCTTCTACGCCGCCCTGCAGGCCCACCCCGAAACCTACCCCGGCGACGCGCTCGGCGGCGAAACGATGAGCGGCTTTCGCGACATGCTCGCCCAATTCCAAGGCCCCGGCCCAGGCCCCGACCTGCGCCAGCTCACGCTCCTCTCGATCGCCCAGGACGGCAACCACGCCCAATTCGCCGGCGACGGCACCGCCGCCCACCCCAGCCTCTACGACCGCGAAGTGCTCGCCGTCCTGCCCTTCCAATCCTCCCCCACGCGCTTTGTGATCCCCGTCTACGTGATGACCCGCGACCTGCTCACCCTCTACGAACCGGGCGCCGCCACCAGCGACGTCCACCGCTTCGATCTCCCCGACGAGACCTTCCGCATTACCCTCGGCGACCTCCCCGAAACCGCCACACCCCCCACGATCGCCGCCTACGATCCCCTGCGCAACGAAGCCACCCCGGCCAAGCTCATCGCCCAAACCGGCCACACCGCTACCGTCGAAATCGCCGCCACCGACTACCCCCGCCTACTCACGATCGAATACCCGTCGTAAGCGAGCCATCGGGGGCCGTTGTGGCGGGAGCGACGGGTCGCGTCTGCGCCAGCCAGTCGCGCAGCGCCTCGTGCATCGCCTGCACGCCGACGATCGGGGCCGGCGGCTCGCTCCACTCGGCCGGCACGACCGCAAACGGCCTGGTCTGTGGCCCGCCGAGACCGCCGTGCGAGCCCATGAACTCCTCGAACGGGGCCACCTCGTCCGCGTCCGGGTCGTACATGCAGTTGACGAGGATGTCGGGGCAGTGGGGGAAGCGGTCGTGGCGGCGCAGGTGATCGGCCGCCGTGGCGCCGAAGTGGGCGAGCGGGTCCTCGCCCTCGACGACGTCATCGCTCAGGCGCCGCTGCCCGGCCCCACCGATCGCCAGCGCGCCGTGCGCCTGCGATCGCACCATCACGAACCCGATCCCGGGATGGGCCGTCAGCGTGTCCAGCAGCCGCGGATGCGCCTCGGCGATCTGCTCGATCGTGAGCCGCTCGGTGCTGAGCGGCAGGTAGACGAGCGCGAGGCCGCCCGAAACCATGACCACTGCCCCCTCCCCCTCCCCCTCCCCCTCCTCCCCCTTTTTCTTTTCCTCCACCGCCTGGCGAACGCCGCGCTGCGCAAGGGCCTCCCGATTCGGCCCCAGCGCGACCGTGCCCTCGATCGACCTGCCGCTGGTCGCTCGCGCGAGCATCCGTCCCCCAACGCTCGGCTCCTGACTTGCATCGGCCAGCACAGCGCCCACGTCGCCCCACGCCTCGTCGACCGCGGCCGGGGCGTACACCTCGCCCTGCGCGAGCGCCCCGCGCACGAGCGCTTCGAGCGTCTCTCCGTAGCGCTGGCGGAACGGCCTGCCCTGTGTCTGACCGTGGTCGGAGAGCGCCACCAGGTGGTAGGGGCGCGGCGACTGCGCCGTCGCGCGCTCCAGGCGGGCGAGCTGGCGATCGTGGCGTTCGAGCACCGCCAGCGCGTCGGGCGCGCGAATGCCCGAGTGGTGCGCAACCTCGTCGTAGCCCACGAACGTGGCGTAGCTGACCGGCACGCCCTCGACGATGTCGGCCATCAGCAGCGCCGTCACGAGGTCGCGCATCACCACCGCGATCGTCGCCCGGATCAGCGGGTACATGCCTTTCCGATCGACGTGCTCCTCGCCGCTGCGGCGCTGGCGGCGGGCCGCGCGGCGCTCGTAGGCGATGTCGGCGAGCGACAGCACGATCGTGCGCATGAACCCGTAGGGGTCGGAGAAGTAGGCGAACAGGTCGCCCGCCTTCGAGCGGCTGCGGTCGCGGATCACGCTCATCGTCGCCGTGCAGCGCGGCGCGTCGCCGGAGAACATGTTTCCGCGGCTGGTCCCCGCGGCCGCCAGCAGCCCCCCGCCCGTCGATCTGCGGCGCTCGATCTCGGCCGCGTCCGCGGGATGGTTGGAGACCATCGTGCGCCCCGACTCCTTCTCATACCAGCGGAACGCGGGCATGTCCCAGTTGCTGCCGAGCAGCAGCCCGGCCTGGCTGGCGCCCGTCTGCGAGGAGAGGTCGCACTCCCAGCCCACGATTCGGTGGCTGCCGTCCGCGAGCCAGCGCGCGATCGTGGGTGTGTGCCCTGCGCGGATCGCGTCGCGCAGCACCCCCTCGCCGAGCCCATCGATCTCGAACAGGATCACCCCCGGGACATCGGTGGGGCTGTGGCGGCGTGTGCGTCGCACCCTGCGCCTGACCACGCTCAGATGGCGGGCGTCCCCGTCGACGTCGAGCAGGGGCGCCACCACCATCGAGACAAGCGCCAGGCCGAACGCGATCGCCAGGTCGGCCCAAAACGACGGTGTCTTGCCATCCACCAGGTGGAACGCGAGCGCCACTACGCCGGCGCTGAGCGCGAGCGAGCCAAGTCCGAACGTGATGATCGTGAGCGGCAGCGCGATCCGGGTGACGAGCGGCCACAGGACGGCGTTGATGACCGCCATCGCCGCGGCCACCAGCACGGCGGCACCCAGCGAGAGCGATTCGTGGCTCGGCAGCAGCGCCGTCAACGCAACCAGCGCCACCGCCTGCACCGCGAGCATGACCAGGGCTCTGATGCCGAACCCCAACAACCGCCGCAAGCGGCTCGAGCGTTGTTGGGTTGCGCGCTCCTCGATCGCTGAAGGCATCTCGTTGCTACCGTCTCGTCATGGTCGATGGCGCGGTCGCTGCCCGTCGCACGGGCAGAACCGCAGACCGTATCGTTTTCCTCGGCCACGCGACCGTCCTGATCGAAGTGGATGGCGTGCGTCTGCTCACCGACCCGCTGCTGCGTGGCGGCGTCGCGCACCTGCGCCGCCAGGTCCCACCGGTGCGGAGGGACCTGTTCGCCGCCCCGGATGCGGTGTTGATCTCACACCTCCACCACGATCACCTCGACCTCGCCTCGTTGCGGCTCCTCGGCGGCGACACCCCGCTGATCGTGCCGGCCGGCGCCGGCGGGTGGCTGCGGCGCAGGGGATTCGCGGCGGTGAGCGAGCTGGGGGTCGGCGAGGCTGCGAAAGTCGGGCCGGTGACGGAGTTGGGGGCCAGCGAGGCTGCGAAAGTCGGCACGCTCGCGGTGAGCGCGGTGCCGGCTCGCCATGACGGGCGCCGCCTCGGTGGCCCACACACCGAGACGCTGGGCTACCTCGTGAGCGGCGGGCACACGGTGTACTTCGCCGGAGACACCGAGCTTTTCACGGAGATGTCCAACCTGCCGCGGCCGCTCGACGTCGCCCTGCTGCCGGTCGCCGGATGGGGCCCGACGCTTGGCCCCGGTCACATGGGGCCGCTCGACGCGGCGCGGGCGGTCGGCTTGATCGAGCCGCGTATCGCCGTTCCCGTGCACTGGGGAACGCTCCTGCCGATCGGCCTGAGCCGCCGCCACCGCGCGCGGCTCGGTGACCCGCCACGCCTGTTTGCCGAGCACGTGGCAAGTATGTCCCCGAGCGTTGAGGTGCGGATCCTCGCTCCCGGTCAGGAGACGGAGCTTTAGGATGTGCGCCTCATGGCAGAGGGGCTCTCGGCAACCGAGGTGGGCAAGGAGATCGGCGAGCACAACCACGCGACCGAGGAGCCGCCGAAGGACCGCCGCGACCGGCTGCTGTCGATCACCGAGGCTATCCTGCTCTCACTGGTGGCGGTGCTCGCGGCGTATTCGGGCTACGCCGCGGCCAAGTGGGGCACCTACTCATCCGTGTCGCTGGCGAAAGCGTCGGCGGCGCGCACCAAGGCCAACCGCGCCGACCTCGAAGCGCTGCAGGTCCGCACACTGGACTCGGTGTCGTTCAACGCGTGGTTCAGCGCATTCACGGCCGGTAACGCCAATGCGGAGCGCCTCGCGGAAAAGCGCCTGCGCCCAGGCTACCGCCCCGCCTTCCACGCGTGGCTGGCGACCGACCCCGCGCACAACCCCAAGGCGCCGCCCGGCCCCTCCTACATGCCGCAGTACGTGATCCCCCAGGAACACGCCGCCAACGCCGACGACGCCGAGGCGGACGCCAGCTTCGCGAAGGGCACCGAAGCGGGAGCGATCGGCGACAAGTATGTGCGCGACACGGTGTTCCTCGCCACGGTGCTGTTCCTCGTCGGGATCAGCGGTCACTTCCCGCTGCGCCAAGCGCGCTACGGCCTGATCGGAATCGGTGCGCTGATCCTCGTGTTCGCGGTGATTCAGCTGCTCGGCCTGCGTGCCCCGCCCTGAGGCATCCCAGCCTTGCCGCAGAGTGCGTCTCCCGCTGAGCGACCCGCAAGATCAATCCCAGCCTGGCGCCGCAGAGTGTGTCTCCCGCTGAGCGACCCGTAAGATCAAGCGCATGGCTACTCAGCAGGCATTCGCTTCCGTGCGCGAACGAATCCGCCCGATGCGCATCCTGGTCGGCGCGCTGGTCATCGTCGTGATCGGTGCCGCCGCGACGCTTGCGGGCTGGGACATCACCGGCTGGTTCAAACACATCTGGAACGTCGTCACAAGCATCCCGATCGGCTACGTGATCGCGGCGATAGCACTGCTCACGTTGCAGACGACCGCGACCGCATACGCCTGGTATTCGATCCTGCGCTATGCCTATCCCGACTCCGAAGTCCGCTGGATCCAGGTCCTGGCCTGCTATGCAGCGGCGGTGGCGCTGAATTCCGTCCTGCCGGCCAACCTCGGCACGTTGGTGATGCTGCTGATGTTCACCACGATCATCACCGCCGCCACGTTCGCCGGCGTGTTGGCCGGGATGGCGGTCGAGAAGATCTTCTTCACCTTTATCGGAACGTTCTGCTACGTGTACCTCTTCCTGACGGTCAGTGGATCGTTCTCGATCCAGCTGGGATTCGTGAGCGAACACCCGTGGGCCACCGCGATCCTGCTCGTCGGTCTCGCCGTGCTCCTGTTCCTCGTAGGCCGGGTTCTGCGCCAGCGCGTCAAGCGGTGGTGGGAGCAGGCGAAGGTGGGCGCGCAGATCCTCGTCCACCGCCGCGCCTTCCTCGGGCGAGTCGTGCTTCCAGAGGCGATCAGCTGGGTGGCGATGCTGGGAGTGATCGCCGTGTTTCTGTCGGCCTACAACATCCCCGTCAGCTTTCACATCCTGATGCGTGTGGTCGCCGGCAACTCGATCGCGAACGTGAGCTCGGTGACTCCCGGCGGGGCGGGCGTGGTGCAGGGCTTCAACGTGCTCTCGCTGAAGGGCGTCACCAGCACCTCCAACGCCACCGCCTACTCCGTGTCCCAGCAGCTCGTGACCACGGCCTGGGGCATTCTCTTCGCGATCGCGCTCCTCGTCCGAGCCTTCGGCTGGTCCGACGGCAAGACGCTCCTCGCGCAGTCTTACAGCGAGGCGCGGGAGAAGAAGGCCGAGCACTCGGCGGCGCGCAAGGCGAAGGGCAGGGCCGGGGTGGCCAGCGGTTCCGGGTGACCTCAAGGTGTGCTACCCGGTTTCGTCGACAGCTCCCACCAAACCTCGAACCGATGAATCTCCGGATCGGAGAGCAGGCGCCCGGCGCCGTAGTCGAGCCCGGGAAACTGGGTCTCGTAGCAGCGCGTGGCAGCGAGCTTCGCGGCCGCGGTGCTGTCGTCCAGGCGCTCGACATGGGCGCTGCGCAGCCCCTCGAACTCCGGCACGCCCTTGAGAAACTCGAGCCAGAACGCGTCGACATTGAGGTGGGGATCGGGCTCGGTGCCATCGACCCAGTGCGGCCACCCATGCAGGACGCAGTAGGGCAGATCGGCGTATAGCGTCACCGGCAACCCTGCGCGCAGCAGCATCCGCCCGTAGCGGCGCGTAAGCAGGTGATCGAGATGACCGCCCACACCAGCAGGCACATGAACACGCGAAGCGCTGGGCACCGCGGCGCCGAGGGCACGATCTATCTCCTCCAGGCTGGGAGCGCCAGCCGCCACGCGATACTGGGCGTCCAGGAACGGCAGGTTCACCGGCGTGCGGCCGGCGCGGGCGAGCGCGCGTGTGTCCTCGGCGATCCGTTCGCGGGCCCGCACGGCGGAGTCGATCGCGCCGGTGATCGCATCCCACGGCGCCAGGCGCCCGGGCGGCGGCGCTCCCGCGAAGAGGTTGACCACGGCCACCTGACGTTCGCCGGCCAGCAGACCCCAGCAGTCGAGCACAGCGTCATCCCAGTGGGGAGAGAGCAGCAGCTCGGGCGCCTGCGGGTCGAAGCGCAGGCGCGTGCGGAAGCGGCTCTCTTCGTAGCGCTCACCCAACGCCCGCAGGCGCCGGCGGGCCACCCGCGGGAAGTTAATGAGACGCCCGGGCGTGCTCATGCGACGCAGACGTCCTCGCCGCAGGCTCGTGCGGCGTCGAGACGCTCGCCACCGGTCGCAGCCGGGAAAAGACGACTGCCCACGGAAGTTGCAGCAGCGCCGTCATACGCGAGCCATTACGCGGAACGACCGCCTGGCGTTTGAGCGAGACGACATCGGCGGAGAGCAGTCGATTGCCATTCAGAGGAAAGCCGGTGCCGAGCGACGTCAGGTCAGGGAGCTCCGCGGCACACTCCACACGGTCGAGGATTTGACGCAACATGCCCTCCGGGTCGGCGAGGAACTCCTCGTGTCGCAGCAGCATCCGCCGCTCGCGCGGCTGGCGCAGGAAGACCACTACCGATAGCAGATGCGTCAACCACAGGTTGGCGTTGGTGCTGAGCACCCGCAGCCGGCGCTCGGCCACGTCGTTGCGATTCAGGTACAGGTTGAACGAGTCGACCACGCTGCGGGAGTCGCGGACCAGCAATATGAGGTACAGGTCGATGCCTGCGAGCGCCTGCAGCTCCCGCGCGCGCAGCGGGAAGTGCGAGGTGTCGACGACGTGTGTGACGCCCGCCGCGCGGGCGATCGCCCGGTAGAGATCCTCGGTGACCCGGCGGTAGTCCTCGCGCAATCGCCGCCGGGCGCGCCACCTGTGAACCCGAAACGGCGCAAACGAGCGTTCCAGGTCACGCTGCGCCCTGTTGCCGAAGAGCTCATAGGCCCCCTGAACATCGTCGCGGACGGTGCTCCAGAAGCGCGTCCGTTCCATGCCGCCGAGCACCGGGGCGCCGGAGCGCACGAGCCAGTTGTCCAGCTCGCCCGCATAGAAGACGCCGTCGCAGTTGCCAAGCGCGACGCCAAGGATCGTGCTGCCGCTGCGGCCCGATCCCATCACGTAGAGGACCTTCGGGCGCGCCGTGCCGGTGTCGGGCACAGCCTCGGATGTCGATCTCCCCTGCATCGCGCCGGCATTCTCTCGCACCCCGCCCGCCCGCTCCGGCGGGTTCACACAAAAGACACATCTACGTCACCCCGCGGCTCACCGGAGATATCATCCGCCGCGATGTCCGCCTCCCCAAGCTCGGTGCTGTTGGGCACCCCGCTGTGGGGTCGCAACGGCGGCGTCGCGGCGCACGTCCAGGCGAGCGCGCGGCTGCTCGCCGAGCGGGGCCTGCGGGTGACGGTGGTGGCGGCGAAAGTCGATCCGGACCTGCACGTCCCCGGGGTGACGGTGCATCGCAGCTCGGAGCTCTTCAAGGCGCACGTTCCGATCGACGCTCGGCTCGGCGCCGCTGCGTCATCGAGCCCCGACGTGATCCACCTTCACCAGCTCGACGACCCCGACGTGGTGGCGGCCCTGCGAATCAAAGCGCCGGTGGTGGTCAGCGCTCACGGGTACACGGCGTGCACCGCCGGCGTGCACTACTTCCGGCCCGGCCGGGAGTGCACCCGCCCCCACGGGCCGGGGTGCGCTCCCAATCTCGCGCTGCGGGGCTGCGCGCACGTGCGCAATCCGCGACCGCTGCCCGCCTCCTACCGGCAGACGACCCGCGCGCTCGGGGCACTGCGCGGCGCCGATCTGGCCGTGGCGTACTCGAGCGCCGTTGAGCGACATCTCGCGGTCAACGGCGTGACGCGCCGAGCGGTGATCCCGCTGTTCACCACGCTGACGCCGCGCCCGCCGCACGAGCCACGCGAGCCGCACGAGCGCGCGGAAGATCACGCGCGGCGCGTCTTGTTCGCCGGCAGGGTGGTGAAGCCGAAGGGCCTCGGCGTGCTGATCCGCGCCGCGCGTGCGGTGGACGCCGAGCTGGTCGTGTGCGGCGACGGTATGCAGCTCGCCGCGATGCGCAGGTTGGCGCGGCGCCTGGGGATGGAGCGGCGCGTGCACTTCCGCGGCTGGCTCGACCCCGACCAGCTGGCGCAAGAGCTGGCGGATGCGTCGGTCGTGACGATCCCCTCACTGTGGCCGGAGCCGTTCGGGCTGGTCGGGATCGAGGCGCTCGCCGCGGGGCGGCCGGTGATCGCCAGCCTCACCGGGGGAATCCCCGATTGGCTGGAGGACGGCGTCACCGGCGTTGGGGTCCGTCCGGGAGATGTACACGGCCTCGCGCGGGCGCTCGATGCGCTGCTCGCCGACCCGGGGCGTCAGCAGGAGATCGGGGCGGCCGGCAGGGAGATGGTGGCCGCGCGGTTCTCCCCCGAGCGGCATGTGGCCGCGCTGATCGAGGCGTATCGTGCCGCGCGCGCGAGCTGGGAGAAACCAAACCGAAGTCAACGCGAACCGCTCCGCGCGGCTCGCTGACGGGCGGCTGTCGTTCGAAGAGGCGGATTGGTGCCTGGCGAACCGGGTTCTGTACGTGTCGCTCACGGCTGACGGAAAACTGAGTGCGTGCCGATGCGTCGCCAGATGATGTGCGGCTCGCCAGGGCGAATCTCGTCGCCGTACTCGAAGGTCGCGCGGCCGTCCGGCGCCCAAGTCATCTCCCATACGCCGGGGTGGCCTTGCACCCGCTTGACGCGCAGGCGCGGATGGAAGCCCTGGCCGTCACCGGCAATGTCAGCGATGAACTGGACTACTGTTTTGCGGAAGGCGCGCTGCTGCTGAGGGGTGAGCCGGTCCCAATCGCGCCAGAACGAAGCAAGGACTTTACGTGTTGGCATCGAGCGGCTTCATGCGCTCATCCAAGGCCGCCAAGAACTCCTCATCGCTCTCGTAGCACGTTACGCGACCCGCCGCCAGGTCATCGTCCGCCTCGCGCTCTTTTGCCAGCCACTCGCGCGTCCAGAACCCAGTCTGCTCGGGGGCGATGCGACCATCGCTGATCTCTCCCAGGAGGATCGCGGCGCCATCGACCGCCCGCTCGGGCAGACGGTCTACGAGTTCGTGCAGGTCGGCCTTGGTCATGCTCTCATTGTCGCACGCTCGCCGACGTTCTTCGTAAGCGAATTGATGGAGTTACCTACGGCACCGCCTGCGCAAGCTCGGGGATAAAGCGACTCGGCGCATCGATGCCCACCCCGTCGAGCAGCTCTCTGACGGCCTCCGCCGTGCGCCCCACCCCCATCCGCTCCTCGGCGAACACGCGGCCGCGCTTCCCGAGCGCCTCGCGCGCGGCGCCGTCGCCGAGCAACTCGTGAATCGCATCGGCCAGCGCCGGGGCCGTCGGCTCGGCCACGGCCGCGGCCTCGGCCCAGACCAGCTCGAGCCAGCGACGGGGACCGTCGAGCGCGAGCACGGGTCGGCCAGACGCGAGCGAGGCGGCGAGCGTGCCCTTGCGCGAAGAGGGGCCCGAGGCGTCGGCGAACAGCAGCAGATCGCAGGCCGCAAGCGCGTTCGAGAGATCCTGTGCGGGGAGCGTGTCGGAGAACTCGAGCGCGTGGTCGACCCCGCGCGCCCGCGCTTGCTGGAGCCACATCCCGGCCACCGTCGAGGCGCGCCCCGGCGCCCCGAGCAGCATGAGCCGTGGCGCCAAACCGCGCCTTGCGAGCAGCGCGATCGCATCCAGCACCAGCGAGAGCGCGGCGCCCTGGTAGGAGTAGCCGAACAGCCCAAGTACCGGCTGCGTGCGTTGGGGAGGCGGCCCGGCGAGCGGGGGCGGCAGGTTGGAGAAGACCGGCGCGACCGCGGCGGGCCGCCGCGGTAGCCACGGCCGCGACGCAAGCCACCGCGCACGGAAGTCCGTGGTGAGCAGCACCGCCGCAGAGCTGCGCATCACGTCGATCAGCAGCGCCCGCTGCGTGAGCGCCCACACCTTGCCCCGCGGGCCGCCGTGCCGCCAGGGGTAGACGAACTCGTGCAGCACGGTGACAACGGGAATCCGCGAGCGCCGCAGGGCCGCGAGCGTAGGGGCGACGAACAGCGGCAGCCCGCGGTGCGAGTAGGCGAAGACCGAGTAGTGCAGCAGGATCGCGTCGGGCCGCTCGTGCGCCAGCTCGCCGCCGAGCGCCTGCGCCCACGCGCGGATCTCCCTCCCTCCGCCACGAACCGATTCCTCGCGGCGATCCAGCCAGTGCAGCGAGCACGACACCTCCTCGCGGCTCAATCCCTCCGCGAGCAGCCGCGCGTGATCGCGCGCACCGCACATGGATCCGGCAGACATGCCAACCACGGCAACGCGCAGCAAACCGTTACCCACCGAGAAGCTCCCCGCGGTAGGCAGCCTCAATCGCCTGTCTGAGCGCGTCGAGATCTCCCGTCGGCACGATCAGCCCGTTGCGGCCCGGCTCGATCAGCTCACGCATGCCGGTGTTGGCGCTGACGATCGCCGGAACGCCACAGGCAAGCGCCTCGACGGGCGCGTACCCGAACCCATCTTCGTAGCTCGGGTGCACGTACAGCGCCGCGCGTTGCAGATGGGGCAGCGGGTCGCCCGGATGCACGACGATCCGCGCGTCCTCGGCGCAGGCCAGCTGCACGAAGCGCCGCATCCCCCGCGTCCCCCAGCCTCCCGCCAGCACCAGCCGCAGGTCAGGGCAGTCGAGGCGGCGGACGGCGTCGATCAGCAACGGCACGCCCTTGACGACGGAGAGGCTGCCGGCATACACGATGTCGAAGCTCGACGAGGACGCACGCCCGCTCGCGTCGGGCACGAAGCGGAGATCGGGCGTTAGGGGAAAGAGCGCGAGCGCCGCCTCCGGCACCCCCTCCTCGACGAACGACTCCCAGGCGTGTCGGGAGGAGACGTAGATGCGGTCGGCAAGCGCATACTCGGCGAGATTGCGCTCCAGCAGGCGCGTCGCCCACGAGCGCTCCATGGGGTACTGGCGGTGGGCCAGGGCGTGCATGCGCACGACGCGCCGCAGATGCGAGTTGGCGGACATCACCGACACCGACTGCATCCGTGCGCGCCTGGCAGCGCCTAGCTGCAGGAGCGCCGAGCCGTTGAACGCGATCAGATGCTCTGCCGCCGGCAGCCGGCGCGCGGCATCGAGGTCGAATGCGACGCTCGCCGTCCACGTGCTCCAGGCAGGTGAGCGGCGCGTGAGAGGGGCAAGAGCCGCGGCAAGCCGACGCGCTCCAGCCCGATGAACGCCCGCGTCGATCGAGTCGCAGATGCAGACCCCCGATGCGCCGCGACGATCGAGCGCGCGCATCGCCTCTTGCAGGTGACGCCCGAGGCCGCCGACACCGAGCTGCGTCGAGCATGACACCACGACCCGGCCGGATGGCATGACCTCTTCCTGAATGCGCGCGCGCTCAGCGCGCCAACACACATCGAGCGGCCCAGGCACGCACTGCTCAGTCGAGGTGGTCATAGCCCCACAGCGCGACCAGGTCGCGGCCTAGATACTCGCTCAGCGCGATGACCTCGGGCCTGTAACGGCGGCGCAACTCGAACATCAGTGCCTCATCGGGCGGCGGCGGCGCGGCGAAGAGCATCCGCCGCCGGATCGTCCCCATCGCGCCGCGGCGCAGGCGACGTGGCGTCAGCGCGATCAGCGGCGCCTTGACGGCGTGAGCTCCCCCCTGCCCGATCGACACCGCGTGAATGAGATCGTCGAGCCGCGGAGAGCGCACCCGCACCGAGGGGTTGGCCTCGAGCGCCTCGACCTCGGCCGTGTCGTCCACCTCCAGGAAGCGCAGCACCCTCCGCACCGTCGCCTCGTTGTCGCGACGGAAATCGTCGTAGATCAGCACCAGCACGCGCTCGCGGGCGAACAGCGCGCAATAGCGGCGCAGCTGCTCGACGTAGCGGACGTAATCGGAGTAGAGCAGCGCCTGCGGCCAGCGCGAGCGGCGGGGCAGGCGCCGCCCCTGACGCCGGACTTCCTCCAGCGCGAGCGCCTTGCGCAGGTCGCGCTCGGTCTCGTAACGCGACTGCAGACACTGCAGATGCAGCGAGCGCAGGAAGCTGGCGGGCTCCCGCAGGATCGCGACGATCCGCGCGGCGGGAGCAACCTGCGCGATCCGGCCCGGCGCGGTGGGAGACCACAGATAGGAGGCGGAGGCCTCGCCCACGCGCTGCCCGGGCAAGGCAGCGTCGAACAGGGAGAGATACTCCGTGAGCGTCGCCGGCGCGCGGTAGCGGTGCGCGCGCGGCGGCAGCTCGCTCGCGAAGAAGATCGGTTCCTTGAGCTCGGGCATGTAGATCTGCGGGTGGCACCGCAACATCTCGTACAGCGCGGTGGTGCCGCACTTCGGGTGTCCCACGACGAAGAAGTCGGGGACCCGCTGCGATATTCGAGGCAGCTCAGCCGACGTCGCGGTCCCACACTCGGCCGACGCAGTCACGGCACCGCACTCAGCCGACGCCGTCATAGCCCCACTCGGTGACGAGATCGCGCCCGAGGTACTCGCTCAACGCCACCACCTCCGGCGCGAATCGCCGCCGCAGCTGCGCCATCAACTCCTCATCGGGTGGCTGGGGCGCGCCGTAGAGGACGCGCCGGCGCACCGTTCGCATCGCCGCGGCGCGCAGCCGCTCGGAGGTGAGCGCCCCGATCGACGTATTCAGCGCTCGCCCGAGCGGCCCGCGACCGGTGCGCACCGCCAGCGTCAGCCGCGCCAGGCGCACGGAGCGCATGCGTACGGTCGGGTTGGCCTCCAGCGGCGGGATCGCCACGCCGTCGTCCACCTCCAGGAAGCGCAACACCCGGCGCACCGTCGCATCGTTGTCGGCCCGGAAGTCGTCGTAGATCAACACCAAGACCCGCTCGCGCCCGAATAGCTCGTGAAAGCGGCGCAACTGCTCGACGTAGCGCACGCGCTCGGAGTAACGCGACACCATCCTGCCGTCACGCACGATCTCCTCTTGCGCGATCGCCCTACGCAGATCCCGCTCGGCCTCGACGTGGTCGCGCAGGTACTGCATGTGCAACGAGCACACGAAGCTCGCGGGCTCGCGCAGGATCGCGACGATCCGCGCGTCGGGTGCGAGCTGGGCGATACGGGCGGCAGCGACGGGCGAGCGCAGATACGAGGGCGATGCCTCCCCGGCGCGCTGGTCGGGGCGGGCCGCGGCGAACAGCGCGAGGTACTCGTCGAGCGTGTGGGGGAGCGCGCCGAGCGCCGGGTTGGGGGAGGCGGCCATCGCCGAGGCAACCGGCCGTGGCAGCGCGGGCCGCGAGTCCCCGGAGTGTTCCTCGGCGGCGAGGAAGTGCGGCTCCTTCAGCGTGGGCATATAGATCTGCGGGTGGCAGCGCAGCATCTCGTACAGCGCGGTGGTACCGCTCTTGGGGTTGCCGACGATGAAGAAGTCGGGCGGCCTGCCCCGAGCAGCAGCGGGACTCACGCCAGCACAACCCCCCTCCCCCTCCAATGCCCCGCGCCCACCCTGCCCCAGCGCCGGAGCCGGCTCAACCGAGGCCGTCATAGCCCCACAGCCCCACCAGATCGCGCCCCAGGTACTCGCTCAACGCCACGACCTCCGGCGCGAACCGCCGCCGCAGCTCGCGCCATCAGCTCCGCGTCGGGCGGCGACGGCGCGCCGAAGACCACGCCGCGCCTGACCGCGCGCAGCCCCGCGTGTCGCAGTCGCCGGGAGGTGACCCGCTTGACCGACGCCTTGACCGCATCCGCCACGGGCCCACCCCCCACCGACACGGCCTGCACGGCTCGGTGCAGGCGCAGCGAGCGCACACCGACCGTCGGGTTGGCCTCGACCATCTCCAGCGGCGCCAACTCGTCCACGTCGAGGAAGCGCAGCACGCGGCGCACCGTCGCCTCGTTGTTCGCTCGAAAGTCGTCGTAGATCAGCACCAGCACCTGCTCGCGCCCGAACAGCTCGTGGTAGCGGCGCAGCTGCTCGACGTAGCGCACGTGCTCGGAGTAGAGCAGCGCCTGCGGGCGCGGGGAGCGGGGCGGGATGTGGCGGCCCGCGCGCCGCTCGGGCTCGAGCGCAAGCGCCCGGCGCAGGTCGCGCTCGGTCTCGACGTGCACCTGCACGCTCTGCAGATGCAGCGAGCGCAGGAAGCTCGCTGGCTCGCGCAGGATCGCGACGATCCGCGCCCGCGGCGCCAGCTCGGCGATGCGCCCGGCGGCGGAGCGGGACATCAGATAGGAGGAGGAGGCCTCGCCGGCGCGCTGGTCGGGCCGCGCGGGGGCGAACAGCGCGAGGTACTCGTCGAGCGTCTCGGGGCGCCTGCCGACCACCGCCCCGCGCAAGGGCGAGCGCAGCTCCGGCGCCAGAAACCACGGCTCCTTGATGTCGGGCATGAAGATCTGCGGGTGGGAGCGCAGCATCTGGTAGAGCGCGGTGGTGCCGCACTTGGGGTGGCCGACGATGAAGAAGTCGGGCACCCTGACCCGCGCGCGAGTGACGCCCGCTCCAACCGGCCGACCGGCACCGCCCGGCGTCGTGGCGGTGTCAGCCGAGGCGGTCATAGCCCCACAGGCTCACGAGATCGCGGTCGAGGTACTCGCTCAATGCCACGACCTGCGGCGCAAAGCGCCGCCGCAGCTCGAGCATCAGCCCCTCGTCGGGAGGCGGCGGCGCGCCGACCACGAAGCGGCGCCGGACGCCGTGCAGCGCGGCGTGGCGCAGCGAGCGCGGAGCCAGCGCCTTGACCGGCGCCCGCGCGGCGCGCACGAGCGGCGAGCGGCCGACCGTGAGCGTGTGCACCAGTTCGTCGAGTCGCTGCGAGCGCATCCGCACCGTCGGGTTGGCCTCGACTCGCCTGCACCGGGACGGTGGGGTCCACCTCCAGGAAGCGCAGCACGCGGCGCACCGTGGCGTCGTTGTCGGCGCGGAAGTCGTCGTAGATCAGCACCAGCACCTGCTCGCGCCGCGAACAGCTCGTGATAGCGGCGCAGCTGCTCGACGTAGCGCACGCGCTCGGAGTAGTGCAGCGCCTGCGGGCGCGGCGAGCGGCGCGGGATCTGTCGGCCCCGACGCCGCGCGGGCTCGAGCGCAAGCGCCCCGCGCAGGCACTGCTCGGTCTCGATGTGGTTCTGCAGCAGCTGCAGGTGCAGCGAGCGCAGGAAGCTGGCGGGCTCGCGCAGGATCGCGATGATGCGCGCGCCGGGCTGCAGCTCGGCGATGTTGCGCGCCGCGGCAGTGGACACCAGATACGAAGAGGAGGCCTCCCCCACCAGCTGCTTCGGGTGAGGCGCGGCTCGAACAGCGCCAGGTACTCCGCGAGCGTGTGCGGCAGCGGGCCGGAGGCTTTGCGCTGAAAGCGCGAGCGCAGGTCGGTGGCGAAGAACCCGGCTCCTTGAGCGCGGGCATGAAGATCTGCGGGTGGCGGCGCAGCATCTCGTACAGCGCGGTCGTGCCGCACTTGGGGTGGCCGACGATGAAGAAGTCGGGCACCCTGGCTCACCGACCGGCGCATCACTCGAGGCGTCATAGCCCCACAGCGTCACGAGATCCCGGCGGCCGAGGTACTCGCTCAGCGCCACGACCTCCGCCTTGAAGCGGCGGCGCAGCTCGGCCATCAGCTCTGCATCCGGCGGGCGGCTCGGCGAAGACGATGCGCCGCTGCGCCGCGTCGCGCGCACGGCGACGCATCCCGGTCGGCGTGAGCGCCTTGACGGCCTCCTTCACCGCCAGCGAGAACGGACCGCGCCCGACCGAGACCGCGTGCAGCAGCTCGTGCAGGCGCTGCGAGCGCGCGCGGACCGTCGGGTTGGCCTCGACCGGCTCGATCGGGACGGTGTCGTCGACCTCGAGGAAGCGCAGCACGCGGCGCACGGTCGCCTCGTTGTCGGCGCGGAAGTCGTCGTAGATCAGCACCAGCACCTGCTCGGGCGCGAACAGCTCGTGATAGCGGCGCAGCTGCTCGACGTAGCGCACGTGCTCGGAGTAGAGCAGCGCCTGCGGCCAGTAGGTGTGGCGCGGCACCTGCCGCCCCTCGCGCCGGGCCGGCTCGAGCGCGAGCGCCGTGCGCAGGTCGGCCTCGGTCTCGATGTAGGTCTCCACGAACTGCAGGTGCAGCGAGCGCAGGAGCTCGGCGGGCTCGCGCAGGATCGCGATGATCCGCGCGTCGGGCGCCACCGCGGCGATCGCCGCGCGCGGCGGTGCGCGACCACAGATACAGCGCGCGACGCCTCGCCGACGCGCTGCCCGGCGCGCGCGGCGGCGAACAGCGCGAGGTACTCCGCGAGCGTCGCCGGCGTCCCTTCCGGGCGCGGCGGCGTGCGCTCGTGCAGCTCGCGCGCGAAGAACCACGGCTCCTTGCCGGCGGGCATGAAGATCTGCGGGTGGCGGCGCAGCATCTCGTACAGCGCGGTGGTGCCGCTCTTGGGCTGCCCGACGATGAAGAAGTCCGGTAGCCGGGTATTTTCGGGGAGCGTCCGCGCGCGTTGGTTGCTCAACGACGCACCCTCCGCGGGGCCTCCATGCCCCCGCGACCATCGCGTGCTTGTGTCCGTGGGCACCCTCACCACACACCTCCAACAGCCCACGGGGGCACATACCGAGACACCTCACCGCACCCCCAGCAGCCCCGCCGGCGCGCTCGCGGCGAGCCCCGAGGCGGTGCGGTAGTAGGGGTTGTGCGTCCGCAGGAACGCGGTGGTGTCGAACGCCGCCAGGCGGCCGTCGACGATCACCATCACGCGGTCGCAGATGTCGAGCGTGGACATGCGGTGGGCGACGATGAACAGCGTCAGCTCGTGCTTGAGCGCCGTCAGCGACTCCTGGATCAGCCGCTCGGAGTTCGGGTCGAGCGCGCTGGTCGGCTCGTCGAGCACGAGCACTTCTGGCCGCGCCGCGAGCGCGCGCGCCAGGCAGATGCGCTGCTGCTGGCCGCCGGAGACCGCGTCCGCGCGTGGGCCGACGATCGTCTCGTAGCCCTGCGGCCAGGCGACCACGTCCTCGTGGATGCGCGCCAGGCGCCCAGCACGTTCGACCGCCGCACGTCGAGATCGCGGAAGTAGCGGATGTTCTCCGCGACCGACGCGTGCACCAGGCGGGGTTCCTGGGAGACGTAGGCGACCCGCCGGTGCCACTCGCTGCGCGCGAACTGCTCGGCGGGGACGCCGTTGACCAGGTAGCGGCCGCGATCCGGAGGGCGCAGCCGCAGCAGGATCTGCACGAGCGTCGACTTGCCGGCGCCGGAGGGACCGATGATGCCGATCGCCTCGCCGCCGGCGACCTCGAAGCCGATCTCCGAGAGCACCGGGCGCTCGGCGCGGTAGGCGAACGACACGCGCTCGAACGCGAGGCTTTCGATCCGCGGCAGCAGCCGCCCGCCGTCGAGCGGGGCGCTCTGCGCGTAGCGCTCTTCGGCGGCCTGCAGGCGCTCGATGAAGGGCAGCGACTGGCGCAGCCCCTGGTAGGAGGTCTGTGCCTGCTGGCCGTTGTTGCCGGCGCGCACCAGCAGCAGCACGACCGCCCCGAGCGAGGCCGCGTGGCCGGCGCCCACGAGGTACAGGCCGCCGAGCCCGACCACGATCAGCAGGTAGATCATGCTCTGGTAGAGGTTGGGCACGAGGCGACCGATCACCTGGGTGCGGAAGAAGAGCTCGCGCGCGGCGTCGATCAGCCGCCCGATCCGCTCGCGCTGCGCGGCGGCGGCACCGAACACCTGCGTCTCCTCCGCGACCCGGATCGCCTCGCCGATGCCGCCGGCGTACTCCATCTGCGCCTGCGAGAGAGCGCGCGCGCGGCGCGCGCCGAGCGCACTCAGCGGCCGCAGCAGCCCGAACAGCGCGATCGCCACCGTGAGCACGATCCCCGCGGCGGCCAGGTTGAGCGCGAGCGCCGAGGCCATCAGCACGAGGAACGTGATCAGCGAGGTGAGCAGCGTCGTCGCCTGCACCGCGCCGGCGGTCGCCTGGATCACCTGGCTGGTCATCGTCTCCTGCAGGTGCCCCTCGCGGTCGCTGGACTGCACGCTCCAGGAGGCGCGCGTGAAGGCATGCAGGAGGTCGCGGCGCAGCCGCGCCTGCACGTCCGCGGCGATCCGCGCCGGCAGGATCGAGATCGGCACCTGCAGCACGAGGCGAAACGCGGTGAGCGCGAGTGCGACCAGCAGCAGCTCGCCGACGGTCGTGTCGAGGCGCAGCGGGCCCAGGTGCGTGTGCACATGCCGCGCCCCGGTGGCGATCGCGGCGGCGATCTGCGTGAGCAGCACGAGCATCCCGGCTTCCGCGAAGCCGGAGAGAATCGAGCTGGCAGCCAGCATCGCGACCGCTCCGCGGCGGTCGCCGAGCAGCAGGCTCAGCCGCGCGCGAGCGCTCGCCGGCGCGCGATCACGTTGCTCGCGGGAGCGCCGGCGCCTCATGGGGCGCCCGTCAGCCAGTAGGCGGCGATCCCAACCGCAAACCAGTAGAAGGGACCGGCCGCCGCGCTCGCCATCACCGGCCCGTTGGTGCCCATCAGGATCAGCGCGATGAAGGCCGCGAACACGCCCGCGAGGCCGATCCGGATCTCGACGTCGCCGACGCGCCGCAGGCGGGTGACGGCCATCCAGATCACACTCAGCGAGAGCGCCGTCCATAGCAGCAGGCCGGGCAGCCCCAGTTCGTCGGTGACGTAGTTGTACTGCGTCTCGGCGCTGTGGCCGTGGCCTTCCAGCGTCACCGTGGTGTGCCCGCCGAAGTTCGACGCCGCGCCCGCGGTCGCCAGCCCGAAGCCGAAGGGGTCGTTGGCGATGTCGTTGGGGATCTGCGCAAGGCTCACGGCCTTGTAGGTGGTCGAGGTCGAGCCGACGTTGGAGGGCGCGATGCTGACGTAGCGCGAGAAGACCCCGCCGCCCTCGAACGCGACGAGCGCCACGCCGAGCGCCACGGCCACGACCGCGACCGCCAGCAGCGCCCCGAGCGGACGCCTCACTCGCCGCCCGACACCGGCGCCGGCGCACAGCAGCCCGAAAGCGAGCAGCGAGATCACCGCGCCGAGCACAGACAGGCGCGCCAGCGACGTGGCGATCGCGAGCAGCACGCCCACGCACAGCAGCGCCGCAAACCACCGGCGCCGCCGCCTGATGCTCGCCAGCAGCACCACGGTCCCCGCCAGCGCGATCACGCCGACGCCGCCACCGAAGCCGGCGTCCGAGCCGAGCGCGGGCGGGCGCACCCGCGCGACGCCTTCGCTGAGGTACTTGCGCGCCGAGAGGGCTTCGTTGCCGTACACCAGTTCGGAGTAGCCGGGGCCCCAGCTGGCGAGCTGTGCCGGTGTGAGCCGCGTCTGGTAGAGGCTGACCGCCCCGTTGGCGAGCGCGATCACGCCGAGGATCACGAACAGCTTGCGAAAGCGCTCGGCGCGAGCGCATCAGCACGTAGCCGAAGAAGAAGAACGGCACCCACTCGAGCTCCTGGCGGAAGCCGCCGAGGATCTTCAGCGTCCCCAGCGTGTTGGGGTTGAGCGCATTCGCCAGCACGAGCGCGACGAACGCGATCACCCAACCGGACAGCGGCGGCAGCGCCAGACGCTCGCGGCGCGCGAGCAGGCGCACGATCGCTCCCAGCGCAACCGCGGCGATCAGCACGTCGCGGACGGCCGAGGCCGCCTGGTTGGCGGTCAGCAGCTTGACCGGCCCGTCGAGCATCCCCAGGTAGATCGCCAGCAGCGCGACCGACACCTCCAGACGGGTGTTGACGGCGAGCGCCACGATCCCCACCGCGCCGAGCGCCAGCGCGAGCGCGAGCAGGAAGTTGGGGTCTGGAACCGCGAGGGCAATGCCGAGCGCCAATCCGAGCGCGATCGCGCCGGCGCCCCCGAGCAGCGCCAGCTCCGCGATCCGCCGGCTCACGACAGCCGGATGGGCGCCCACGTTCGGAGCCGCCACGCGCGGATGAGAGGCGCTCATCGGGCGATCGGTTGGGAGCTCATCGGGAGACCAGCCTCCCGAGCCCGCGCGGCTGACCGTAGGGGGCGTCGAAGCCGTACTCCTGCACTTCGGCGCGCGAGACGCAGTTGGCGAGCACCCCGAGCACCGGGGCTGAGGAAACGCGCGCAAGCAGCTGCATCAGCCGCCGCGCCGCCGCCTCGTGCGTATGCCCGGCGCGCGCGACGAGCACGATCCCGTCCACCAGCCCGAGCAGCGGCATCGCGTCGCTCACCTGCAGCGGCGGGGGCGCGTCGATCAGCACGTAGTCGAAGTCCTCCGCGGCGGAGCGCAGCACGCCGCGCATCCGCTCGCCGGCGAGCAGCGCGGGGGGGTTGGCGGTGTGGCCGCCGCTGAGCAGCACGGAGACCGAGCCGCGCGAGCCGATCGTGGTGGAGACGCTCGGGCCCGCGCCGGGAGCCATGGCGACGCCGTGGGCCGCGCCGGGCGCCGTGGCGAAGCTCGGTCCCCCAGCGGGAGCCGTC
>CAWAFK010000002.1:0-127286 GCA_963781325.1 uncultured Solirubrobacterales bacterium | reverse complement strand
TACTTGACTCTTGTCCGCCTCGCGCCACGCCGAAGCGCCGCCCGAAGCGGGTCGAACCTGGACGCACACCACGATCGATTCTCGATCGTCGGTGCGCATGCTGTTGAGTTTTCAAAGACCGTCGAGCCTCTTTGGGGAGGACTTCCCCGGAGAAGTCGATCCGGACCAGCGCCCGAGGGCACTTTAGGACCGGCGGAGCAGTATAGCCTACTCCACGACCAGCCGTCGGAAGCGGCGTTTGCCGACCCGCAGAACCTGCCCGTCGGCGCGCTCGACGGGAGCGTTGTAGTCGCGACTGCGCACCACGACCTCCCCGAGCGAGACCGCGCCCTGATCGATCAGGCGACGGGCGTGGGCGCGGGAGAAGCCGAACTCCTCGGCGATCACGGCGGGGAGGTGGACGACCCCGTCCTCGGGGGCGACGCGCGCCTCGGGCATCTCACCGGGCGCGCGGCGGTGGACGAAGACGAGGTCGAACTCGTGCTCGGCGGCGGCGGCGGCCTCGGGCGAGTACAGCCAGGAGACGATCCCGCGGGCGAGCTCGCGCTTGGCGTCGCGCGGCGCGGCCCCCGCCGTCGGGGGCGGCCGAGCAGCAGCCCAAAGTAGTCGCCCACGACCTCGTCGGGGATGCTCATCGTCTTGCCGTAGACCTCCGCGGGCGGCTCGGTGATGCCGATGTGGTTGCCCAACGACTTGGACATCTTGCGACGCCCTTCGACGCCGACGAGCAGCGGCATCGTGAGGATCGCCTGCGAGGGCTGGCCGTAGGCGCGCTGGATGTCGCGCCCCAGCAGCAGGTTGAACTTCTGGTCGGTGCCGCCGAGCTCCAGATCGGAGCGGACGGCGACGGAGTCGTACCCCTGCAGCAGCGGGTAGAGCAGCTCGAGCATCGAGATCGGGGCGCGGGCGGCGTAGCGCTGGGCGAAGTCGTCGCGTTCGAGCAGCTGCGCCACGGTGGTCGTGCTGAGGAGCCGCAGCAGCTCGGCCATTGGCATGTCCAGCCATTCGCTGTTGAAGCGCACCTCCAGGCGCGAGGGGTCGGGGTCGAGGATGCGCAGCGCCTGCTCGCGGAAGGTGGCGGCGTTGGCGGCAATCTGGAGCTCGGTCAGCATCGGCCGCAGCGCCGAGCGCCCGGAGGGGTCGCCGACGCGAGCGGTGTAGTCGCCGACGATCAGTACCACCAGCTGGCCGGCGTCCTGCAGCTCGCGCAGCTTGCGCAGCACCACGGCGTGGCCGAGGTGGATATCCGGAGCCGTGGGGTCGATCCCAAGCTTGACGCGCAGCGGCCTCCCCGCGCGGCGCGCCTCGGCGAGCTTCTCGGCAAGCGCGCCGTCGGGCAGCGAATCAACAGCATTTTGGGATAGGAGGGCGGCAAGCCGCCCAGGGGCTGGGCTCGCAGCGCGATCAGCGGCCGCGTGGCCGGCCGGCCCTGTGGCCGGCCGGTAAGGGCTCCCCGTCGCGGCGGCACCCCCTCCCCATGGAGCGTCGACTGCGGGAATCTGATGGTCGGGAGGCGTGGGCATGGCCGGCCAATGCTAGACTCTCGCACTCGGTGGAGTCCGTCTCGCTGCCCGACCACGCCGCGCGGGCGCGACGCCTCGGCAGTTCGCGCATGACGCGCCTGAAGAAGCTGCGCTTCCTGCTGATCTTCCTTGCGCTCGCGCTGCTCGGCCTGATCTCATTCGCGTTCGGCATGTTCATGGCCGTGGCGTCCGACCTGCCGCACCTGGAAGCCAAGTACCGCCAGGACAACGCGCGCAACTCGGTGCTGCTGGACGACCGCGACACGCCGATCGGGATGCTGAGCGAGCGCAGCCAAATCCTCGTCACCCAGCAGCAGATCCCGCCGATCGTGCGCGACGCGGTGATCTCGATCGAGGACAAGCGCTTCATGACCAACAGCGGCATCGACCTGCGCTCGCTGGCGCGAGCGTTCGTGGCCGACGTGCTGCACCAGGAAGCAGTCCAGGGCGCCTCCACGATCGAGCAGCAATTCGTCAAGAACGCGCTGGGGCAGCAGGCGCATCGCACGCTCGCGGAGAAGCTGAAGGAGGCGGCGCTGGCGTTCCACCTGGCCCACCACTGGTCGAAGCTGAAGATCCTTACGGAGTACCTCAACACGATCTACTTCGGCAACGGTGCCTACGGGATCGAGGCGGCGGCGCAGACATACTTCGGCCAGGAGCCCACCCATCGCGACTGCGGCCTGCCGAAGTACCCGCTGTGCCTGCAGGAGCTCTCCCCGGCGGAGGCGGCGCTGCTGGCGGGGATCATCCAGTCGCCGACCGGCTACAACCCGGTGACCGACCCGGCGGCGGCGCGCGAACGGCGCGACATGGTGCTCGCGCAGATGCGCGAACAGGGGTATCTGACGCGCCGGCAGTATGAAGCAGGCACGGTTCAGCCGCTGCCCTCCCCGCAGGAGATCGCGCCCCCCAACCAGCCGCTGGTGGACGGGGTCGACACGGGCTATTTCGACAGCTGGGTGGGACCGCAGGTGGTCGCCCGCTACGGCGCCGAGCGCGCGTACTACGGCGGCCTGCGGGTCCACACGACGCTCGACCTCGGCCTGCAGCGCGCCGCGGAACGGGCGATCGCGGGCTACCTGCCGAGCGCGGAAGGCCCCACCGCGGCGCTGGTGGCGATCGAAAACTCCACGGGCAAGGTGCGCGCGATGGTCGGCGGGCGCAGCTACGACGAAAGCCCATTCGACCTCGCCACCGACGGCGAGCGCCAGCCGGGCTCCTCGTTCAAGGCGTTCGATCTCGCGGCCGCCCTCGAGGACGGGATCTCCCCCGACTCGGTGTGGACGTCGAAGGAAAAGATCTTCAAGGTGCCGCACAGCTCGGAACTGTTCGTGGTGCACAACGACGAAAACGCCTACTCCGGCGAGAACACGTTGACGGGGGCGACGGCGTACTCGGACAACTCGATCTACGCCGAAGTGGGCCTCAGGGTCGGCACCGCGAAGATCGCCAGGCTGGCGCATGAGATGGGCATCACGACGCCGATCTCCACCAACCCGGCGATGACGATCGGAGGCCTGAAAACGGGCGTGACGCCGCTCGACATGGCACACGCCTACGAGACGATCGCGCACGGCGGACAGCGGGTGAGCGGCACGCTGGCCGAACCGGGCGCGCCGGTCGGCATCGAAAGCGTGGGCAGCGGCCCGCACGCCCAGGCCGACCTCACCGAGCTGCGCCGGGTGCTGCCGCCGGAGGTGGCGAGCACCGAGACGGAAATGCTCGAGACGGTGCTGGCGTACGGCACCGCGCGCGGCGCCGCGCTCGGCCAGTTCGCCGCCGGCAAGACGGGCACGACCTCCAACTACGGGGACGCGTGGTTCGTCGGCTGGGACCACCGCTACACGGTCGCCGTGTGGGTCGGCTTCCCCAACGCGCTGGTGCCAATGACCACCGAGTACGACGGCGGTCCGGTGCTGGGTGGCACCTTCCCCGCGCTGATCTGGCACAACTTCATGACTGGCGCGATGCAGGTTGAAAAGGAACGCGCCGAAGAAGCAGACGCCAGGCACACGGCCGCGCTGGCCAAGCGCGCCGGCGGCGCGAGCAGCGCCGGAACGGTCGCCGCAGCGGGCAGCACGACGAGCGCACCCGCCCCCCCCTCCTCCTCCCCCTCCTCCCCGCGGGAAGCGCCCGGCGCGGGAGCCGGCGCCAAAGGCCATGTGAACGCACCCGCGAGCCCCACCGGACAGAGCGGCAAGCCGGCCGGCGGCGAAGGCACGCCGGCGCCGGCCGCCAAAAGCCCTCCCGCGAGCACCCCCGCGCCCGCTCCCCAAACGCCGGCGAGCCCGGCGCCCGCGGCGGGGGGCGGGGCGGCCAATCCAGCGCCGGCGCCCGAAGCATCCACGCCGCCGGCGAGCGGCGGCACGAGCGCACCCTCGGGCGGCGCCAAACCCTGAGCCTGATCGATCAGGGCCGCGGGCGCGAGACGTGCGGGTTGCCCGCCAGGCAGAAGCGCCAGGGCAGATCGACCGCCTTGCTGATCCCGATGCGGGTGCCGCAGCGGATCTCGTGCGAGCTCTGCAGCCACGACTCGCGCGGCGGGCGGATCGTGATCGGCCCGCGGGTGAGGTCGCAATCGTTGTGCAGCAACCCGACGGCCAGCGCAACCGTGAGCTTGCCGGGGCCCGAGCAGAGCTCCTCGCGGCGGCGCAGCCCGCGGCGCTCGCGCATACGGCCGACCCCGCGTAGCGGTTCCAGCGCGCGGATCAGCACGGCGGCGCCGACGCCCTGCTCCTCGCACACCGCGTTCAGCAGCGCGTGGATGCCATAGGAGCGGTAGACGTAGGAGCGGCCGGGGCTGCCGAACAGGGTGCGGGTGCGCGGAGTGAGCCCGGCGAAGGCGTGGCAGGCCGGCTCGCGCTCGTGGTAGGCCTCGGTCTCGACGATCATGCCCGCGGCGGCGCGGTATTCGACGACGCAACCGATCAGCTCCCGCGCGACCTCCACCACCGGGCGCCGGTAGAACTCGACGGGCAGCGCGCCCGGCGCGGGCCTGCGGGGCGCGCGCACGGCAAAGCCGGGGGCGGCGGGCGCTCCGGGCACGTCAATCCCAGGGCTCGGTCGACACTTCCGCGGGCGGGTGGTTGAGCACGCCGCGGGCGAGCTCGAGCTGCTCCTGGACGCGCCCCGAGGCGGTGCCGCCCTCGGAGACCTTGCTCTCCAGCCACGAGCTCTGGGTGAGCAGCGCCTGGTACTCCTCGCTGTGCTCGCCGAGCACGGGGCTGTGCGCGGCGAGCTCCACGGGCGTCAGCTCGGAGAGGCTCCTGTCCGCATCGAGCGCCGCGCGGACGAGTCCGGCGACGACGCCGTGAGCCTGCCGGAAGGGCACCCCGTGGCGCACCAGCATGTCGGCGATGTCGGTGGCGCCGAGCGGCTCCTCGGAGGCCGCTGCGGCCATCGGCTCGCGCTTGAAGCGCACCCCTTCGATCATCCCGCGCGCGGCGATCAGCGAGAGCTCCAGCGTGTCGGCCGTGTCGAACAGGTGCTCCTTGTCCTCCTGCAGGTCCTTGTTGTAGGTGAGCGGCAGCGCGTGGAGCACCCCCTGCAGCGCGGTCAGGTGCCCGAGGATGCGGGGCGCCTTGGCGCGCAGCAGCTCGGCCGCGTCGGGGTTCTTCTTCTGCGGCATGATCGAGGAGCCCGACGACCACGCATCGGGCAGTTCGCAGAAGCCGACCTCGGTGCTCGACCACAGCACCAGTTCGGCGCCCAGGCGCGAGAGGTGGGTGGCGCAGGTGGCGGCCGCGTGCAGGTAGTCGAGCGCGAAGTCGCGGTTGGACACTGCGTCGATCGAGTTGGGCAGGATGTCGTGGAAGCCGAGCTGGCGGGCGACCGAGCGCCGGTCGGTGTCGAAGTTGACGCCGGCCAGCGCGCCGGCGCCGAGCGGCAGGCGCCCGGCCTGTTCGAGCGCGAACGCGAAGCGCTGGCGGTCGCGGTCGAGCATCCAGAAGTAGGCGAGCAGGTGGTGGCCGAGGTACACCGGCTGCGCGCGCTGCAGGTGGGTGTAGCCGGGCAGCGGCCAGTCGATGTGCTGCTCGGCGCGGGCGAGCAGCGCGCCCATCAGCTCCCCCACGGCGTCGTGCGCGGCGCGCGCCTGCGCGCGCACGAACATCGCGACGTCGGTGGCGACCTGGTCGTTGCGCGAGCGCGCCGTGTGCAGCTTGCCCCCAACCGGCCCGGCGAGCTCGGTGACGCGCCGCTCGATCGCCGTGTGGATGTCTTCGTCGGCGTCTTCGAACACGAACATCCCGAGCGCGAGCTCGGCCTCGGTCTCTTCGACCGCTTCGATCAGGTTGTTGCGGTCCTCAATCGAGATGATCCCCCGCTCGGCGAGCATCCAAATGTGAGCGCGGGACTGCTCGACGTCCTGCGGCCACAGGCGCCGGTCGAAGCGCAGCGAGGCGTTCAGGCGCCGGAAGTCGGGGTGCTGGGGCTCGCTGAAGCGGGACATGGGGTTGTGCGGCGATGCGGTTTGCTGGACAGTAGCGGAGATCGCCGGCGCCGGCGGCGCGCTTCGAGCTGCCCGAAGCCGATCGCCGAGCGGGACGCGAGCGGGACGCGCATGAGTTCCGGGCAAGGTAGATTATACGGTCCATGATTTGCGACAGTCCCGATACTCTTAACCTGAGCCATGCAGAGGGTCAACGCTAACGGGCAGACAGAAACGCCTCCTGCGCCGATCGACCGGGCGCGGGATAATCACGGTATGCCAGGAGTGCTCGAACAGCCGCGGATCGGCCCCACCCCAGGGCTGCCGCGGGGGCCACACTCGCTCACGCGTGAGGAGGTCGCGACCAACCAGCGCCTGCGCCTGCTGGACGGGATGATCGACGCGATCGGGGAAAAGGGCTACGCGGCCACCACGGTCTCGGACGTGATCCGGCGCGCGGGGGTGTCGCGCAAGGCATTCTATGAGCACTTCGCCAACAAGGAGGAGTGCTTCCTGGCGACGTACGACTCGATCGCATCGGTCGGACAGCGCGGGGTCGCGATGGCGTTCCGTCGCGCGAAGGGCCTGCCCGACAGCGTGCAGGCCGCGCTCGGCGAGCTGATCGAGCTGGCGATCGCACGGCCGGAGGCGCTGCGGGTGCTGATGGTCGAGATCGGCGCCGCCGGCCCGGCGGGGATCGAGCGCCGCGAACAGTTGGTCGTGCGCTACGAAGACCTCCTGCGCGAGGTCCTCGGTCTGCCGGCGGGCCCCGGCCCGATCCCCAACCCGATCTTGCGCGGCGTGCTGGGCGGCGTCCTGCACGTGATCTACACCCACCTGCGCCGCGGCGAGCGCAAACAGCTGCGCAAGCGCCTGCCCGACCTCGTCAAGTGGGCCACCTCCTACTGGCCGGCGCCGGAGTCGATCATGACGCTGGTCGACCCGACGCCACAGGAGCTGCACCTCGACCTACCCGGTGGGTGGGGCGGGCGGGCGGGTGGGCGGGCACCCGGATCCCTCTCGCTCGGCGCCGCCACCAGCCGCCGGCGGCGACTGCCGCGCGGGGAGAACGGGATGCCGAGAAGCTTCGTCGTGCACAGCCAGCGCGAGCGGATCCTCGACGCCGTCACCAACCTGACGGCGCGCAGCGGCTACGCCGCGCTCACCGTCGAGGGGATCGCCGCCGAGGCGTCGGTGTCGCTGCAGGCCTTCTACGAACACTTCAGCGACAAGGAGGACGCCTTCCTCGTCGCGTTCGAGATCGGCCAGGACAAAGCGCTCGCCCTCGTGGAGCGCGCCTACGACGCCGAGCCCGACTGGCGCTACGGCGTGCGCGCCGGTCTGTCGGCCCTGTTCGGCTTCCTCGCGGGCGAGCCGGCGTTCGCGCACATGGCGATGATCGACGTGCTGGCCGCAACCGAGCGCACCACGGCGCGCGCCTTCAAGGGCGCGGCGCCCTACGCGCAGATGCTGCACCCCGACCCCCTGCACACCCCCGCCGACCAGCGCCCCCCGGAGGTCACAATCCACGCGATCGCTGGCGGCCTGTTCGAGCTGATGCTCCACCACGCGCTGCAGCACCGCATGCACGAGCTCCCCGTGATGGTGCCGCGAGCCACGTACTTCGCGCTGGCGCCGTTCATCGGAGCCGAGGCGGCTGGGGAGGTCGCCACGGCCGCCGTGATGCCCGCTGGCGCGCCTGCGCGGGCGTAACTTCCCGCCCGCACGGAGCCCTGATCCCTACCTACCCCGCCAGAGTTCGTGCATGCCCATCTCACGGGCTCGCAAGAGGCGATCCCACCCGCTCGACATCTTCCGCCAAGATGCGCTATGCTGCCGCTGGCGCATAGCCAGGGATGTGGCGATGCGCCGGGCTTCTCGTAAGCTCGGCGCATCCCACAGTTGTGCTCGAGATCGGTGCGCAGGGGAGCCACGGAGGCCCCATGCCTCCCGTACCCGCTACCGGCATCGCCACCGTCGTCGCGATGAAGCACACCGGCCACATGCTTGTGGGGCCGTGGGTGGCCCCACAAGCCAGGAGCGACTACGGCTACCCTCTGATCTTCACCGGCAGGTGCGGGTAAATTTTGATCGAGCCTTCGATCGCGGTGCCGATGAATTTTTTGCTGGTCGTCGTTTCTGATTCAAGGATATTTTCGTGTTCTTCGCCTTCGAATTTTTTGTCAAGGCTCACGCCTTTGCCTTCGCCTTTGCTGAAGTCGAGTAAGAAGAATTCGGTAGTTCCGCCGGGCTCGACCAGACCACGAGCGTTCGCGATCACGGTCCTGGCTCGGCTGCGTGGCCAATCGTACCCGGCTCTCAAGGGAGCGCTACAGGATTACCAGGCAAGCCCGCCAGGTGGACATCTGAGCGGTACCAGAATGTCTCCAACTCGGGGCGCGTCGGAGATACGCCCCGGGGATATGCCTCGCTCGACATTTGCCGGCGGCGGCGCCGGGGCCCTGTCCGCGGGCCCGGCGCCGCCGCCCAGCTGTCCGAAAAACGCGTGGAGAGGAAGTCACGCTTCTTCCGGGGTCTCGAACGGGCGCCCGGGAGAGTCGTTCAGTTGGCGCCCGCGAGCTTGATAAGCCATCGCTACTTCTTCTTACCCTTCCGCCTCCCTTTCTTCCTGTGCCTGTGCACCGTCTTCTTCGGGCAGCCGGTGATCTTGACCTTGGTGCTCTGCTTGATCACCGTGCCGTCCTGGGCGACGAGTTCGGTCGGCATCGTCAGCGAGCCGGTCTTGCAGAGATTTGCGCCGTTCGCCGTGAGCGCCGAGTAGTGCCCCTCGGGCAGAGTCAGTTCGAAGCTCGAGAAGGGCGCGTCGGGGACCGTGTTGAACGTCGAGGTCAGGACGCCCTTTTTCGAGATCGCGGTTTCGCCGTGCAGGTCGATTGTGACGTTGTCGCCTTTGAGTTCGATCACCAGTTCGGGGTACTTCGCCTCGCCGTGGGAGACGAAGTACGCCGGCCCGCTCAACGTATTGGGCAGCACCGGCGTACTCGTCGTTGCCTCGCCAACCCTGGCAGGGGCGGGGCAGTTCGCGGGATCTTCCGCGAACGTCTTTTCCGGACACGCCTTCTGCAGTGTGCTCAGGCGCGCCGGCAGCTTCGCCGGCAGGCTCACCTTGACCTTGGCGATATCGGCCTCGGTGCCCTGAGGCGTGCTCGGGTAGGTCACGGTGGTCTTGAGGCTGGCGCCTTCGGTGCGGGTGTTGTGCGCCTGGGTACTGCCTGCGAATGTAGGTGTAAAAGCAAGCGCAGCACAATTGGTTACGTGAAACGACACGGGCGATGGAGCGAATACGGCTCCCTCGGCACTGGTCAGGACACCGCTCAGCGAGAGCGGTTCACAATCGGTGGGATTGAAGATAAATTCTTTGCGCGTGATAGTGACATTGACATCCTTGATCTCCAACGGCACTCCTTCGATGACCGTTGGGATCGCATCTTCTTCGGCCCCCGAATTGGCGGTGACCGTCAACGCCGCGGTGGTGCGGTCGACTTCGATCTTCGCGCGGACGATCAGGCAGTCGCACGCCGGGCTGTGCACCAGCGTGTGCTCGAGGTCGAACGGACCCGCTTTCGCCGGCTCAACGATCGAGAGTCCGTACGGAGTCCCATGGTAGGGGCCTGTTATGTAGACCCTGCCGCCAGCCACGGTGTACGGCCTGCCGCCGACGCCGACGCTGGCCGTCGTTTCGCCGATTTCGCTTTCCGGACCGCACGTGCCGTTGTTGGCACGAGCTTCTTCGCACGGCGTTACCTTCGAGAGCATCCCGAGCAGGCCGGCCGGCATGTGCAGCTGCACCCCCTGCAGCTGTTGATCGCCGTCTTCGCGGCTCATCGTCATCGTGAACGGACTGAAGCCGCCCGCCTGGTTGCTGGTCGTCCCAGCCGTCAGCGACGGCGAGAACGGTAGCTGGGCCAGCGAGGGCGAGAACGGCGGGCGGTTTGGACACGGCCCGCCGTTGGGACCCTCTGTGATGTCGAATTCCGACGATGGCGTCCTCGCGCCGTTTTCCGCCCACGACTCGATCACCGTGGTCGTCTTGTAGCCTTCTTCGCCTTCTCCGCCTTTGCAGAGCGGCGGGGTGGTGAGCGGGGCGCGCTCGCCGCCGAAGAATTCGAACTTGGCGTCTTCAAACGGCAACTGCGGCGAGGCGAAGGCAGCTGTCATCTGACCCGGCGCTTCGCACGCCTGCCCGGCGATCTCTTCGCCCGCATTCTGGCAGAGCAAGACCTTACCCGGTAGCTTGACCAGCACACCGGCCTTCGGGTCTTCCGCCACCAGGTACAGCGCGAGCAGGCTCTTGAATGGGTTTTCGTCCTGCGTGGCGATGTAGACGGCTCCTTCGAGCGGGTTGGGCAGCAGCGGCGTGGTGATCGTGGCCTTGCCGATCTTCGCCGCGTTGGGGCAGAACGGCTCCGGCAGCCCTTCGCTGAAGACGAAGCCCCCGGGAGGGCTGCCCGCCGGCGGGCTGACCCCCGGTTCATAGCCGACCTCCGCTTCGGTGCACGCCTCCAGCCCGTCGGCACCGGCAGGGTTGACGGCCAGCCCCTGCGGCAACCGCACCGTCGTTTCCTTCACATCGGACTCCGCGAGCCCGTTGGGCGTGAGGACCGCTTCCTGGGGGACGTGCAGGTCGACGTTCACACCGGTCGACTTGCTCGCTTCCGGCACGTCGGGCGAGACGTCGATCGACGGTTCGAAGCCCAGCCTGTCGCAGCCGTCGAGGCCGATCGATGGTTCGAGCGCGTCGTGCAGCCTGTATTCGACCAGGCCGGTCTCTTCCTGCGCCTTGTTGGGGCCGGGCCAGGAGTCGCCTTCCATCTCGGCGCTGAACGGTTCGCTGGCCGGTTTCGCCGGGCACGAGGTCGGCAACGACAGGAAGGGGGCTTTGACCGGGTCGGCGGGCGAGGTGCAGAGCCCGAACAGCGGGTAGACCCCGGTGCATTCGTACCCGCGCGACACGTTGTGCCGCGGGTCGCCGGGCCACCCCCACAGGGTGACCTGCGAGGAGAGCAACTGGCCCACCTCGGTGATGTTCTTGACGCTGGCGGTCACCCCGTAATCTCCGCCGGTGCGGACCGACGTGTCGATGAACACGGGGACCGGTCCGTACTTGAACCCGAAGCGGGCCGGCTCGCCGACCGCCGGCACCATGTTGAATACCGGGACCGAATCGGTGGCGTGCAATGGGTTGTCGACGCTCTCAACGGCAACGCCGACCTGAGCCCCCAGCGGACATTTTTCTTTTTCGAACTGTCCTTCCTTACACTGTTCGAAAGGCGACGGGTTGCCGACGAACCCCGGCGGGAGCCTGAAGCTCAAGTCCTTGGGAAGCGCTGGCTGCACCACATCCCCAAAGCCGATTTCCCCCGCTTCGAAGGCTTCTTTGCCCAGCGTTTCATCGCCGGAGTTCAGGATGACCGTGGTGGTGAACTGGAACGGGTGCGCACCGGCCTGTGTCTCCGGCGCGCCGTCTTCGTTTTCCGGCACCATTTCAAACGTTTCCATGCCGAATTTCGCCGGCAAGGCGTTCATCTTCAGCGACTCGCTGGTCGACACCTTCGCCGCGCCCCCGCCGGATACGCTCGCTTCGTCGGGCGACGTCCCCGCCGTGAGCGCCTGCGGCTCCACTTCGACGTAGATGTAGCCTTCGAGGGTCAGAAACGGAGAGAGCACCCCTTCATAGATGCATTCCACTTCTTCGCGCCCGGCCGACGCCGGGTGGACGGCGCATCCCCCGGCCTGTTCGGGGGCTGACGCGAGATAGAACGCCTTTTCCACTTTGACGTCTGCCGGAAGCACGTCGCGCAGCACGATTGGCGAACCCGTGTTCCCTTCCGCGTCGGTGTCGCCGAGGTTGGCTGCCGAGACCACGATCGTCCGTTCGATCCCCGGCGTCAGGTCGGTCGGGCGGGAACCGACGTTCACGTGCCACCAGGGCGCCACGCCTTCGGCCGACGCCGTGTCAACCGCCGCGAGGTTGCAGAAGGGGATCCCAAGCACAACTCCGACGACGAAAGCGAGCATGCCCGCGAAGACGAGCACGCTCGTCAACCTTCCCTTTGCCGCGACCCTCATCGCCCCTCCCCTCGACTCTGGGTTGCCCTTCTCATAAGGCTGCTCGGTTTTCCGCCTTTCTTTTTGCGGCCCACCTTTCTCGTCTTTCGCTTGACGCACCGACCATGGCTTGGCCTCTGGCCCTTCGCGCACCTCTGCGGCGACGGGAGCGGCGGCGCGGTCACCGCCGACGGCATCGGGTTGCCCGCGCCCGCGAACGTCGCGCTCGACGGCGCCCCGTAGATCGTCGGCTGCGGCGTTGGCGCGACCCGGCACGCTTCTTCGTTGTCGCACGGCGACGCAGCCGCGGCTTCGCTCTCACACGGCGCCGCCGCGCTGCACTCATGTGCATCGTATACATCAAAGGCCGTATCCCTGTCGGCGGAAACGAGCGACTGGGAGGTGAGGAAGAACACGTCTTCGCCGTCTTCGCCGGCCGGACCGGCGCCGCCCGCATCGAGGAACGCCGATTCTTCGCTCGCATCGCCCGACGAGATCAGCGCAAGGCACCCTTCCGCCCGCGCATCGAACGACCCGCTCGAGCGTTCGCAGCCTCCCTCGCCTTCGGGCTCGTACTCATACACGTTCTCCAAGCCGTTCGTGGCCTGTGCGACGAGATCGTCCGGGCTATCGAAGAACACGCGTCCGTCGTTCTCCAAATACCGCGACTGGTACTCGCCGACATCCAGCGACATGGCGATCCATCCAGGAACGCTGCCGGCGAGCCACCTACCTTCGGCCCAAATCCTCTGCTGATCGACCAGCAACCCCTCTCCTTCCCTTGCGCTTTGGGCGTCCATGACGCCGGCCGGCCGCTCGCCCGTGGGATTGCACGACACACATACCAAACGCCCTCCCGGCTTACTGGCCGTTGGCGCCTGGTAGAGAAAGACCTCCTCGTCGGGCACTCCGCTGGCGACATCCTCGTTGTCGTAACCCGTGAGACCACGTTCCGACATAAAAACCAGATATCTTCCATCGGGCGAGACTCGTGCAGTCATATCACCCAACCCCACAAGGCGATGTCGACCGGCCCAATCATTTGCGTCGAGACTCGACAGGACGGCGATGAAGACTGGCGCTTCCCACTCTCCGGCGCTGTCGTTGTAGTGAAGCAGGTAAAGATTATCTGCGCCCGCTTCGGCTTTTTCACCGCGTGCATTTTCTTCTTTCGTCAATTCTCCGCTGGCGGCAAAGTAGAGATACGAACTGCTTTCCGACCCGACCAGTGCGAGATTCTTTACACCAGCCCCGCTGGCGAGCGGAGTCAGGTCGGTCAACTTGCATTGCAATTTCCCGGCGACCTTCTCGAGTTCGCACTCGTACAAGTCACCACTCCCGGATTCGGCGGTCAGAAGTTGCCCGTCGGTGAAGAAAACCTTCGACCCGTCGCCGCTCGCGAACTGGAAGGCCGGCGAGGGCGACCCCGGGCTGACCACGCCCGGCTGCACCACATCCAGTTGAACGGTCTGTTCCGGTTCGCTCGACGTGTCGCGTACGAACAAATTATGCGAGGCGGTGAAGAAGATCGATGCGCCGTCGTCCGATATCGCACCCCTGGCGTTGACCGGTGCTTCAGGGGTAGCACCCGATTCGCCATCTCCCAGTATCGGCCTCGATGCCTGTTCGCCTTCGGTGATCCTGCTCACCAGGCGCAGCCGCCCCGGCTGTGTGGCCGATTCGCCCGCCGTCCACTCGTACAGCTCGTTTTCGTTCGCGCCCGCTTCCAGTGGTGACCTAGACGCCACGACGGCGTGACTGGCGTCGTCGGTAGCGTCGAGGAAAAATAGCTTTTCGCCGAACCGCGTCCCCGGCGGCACGTCCGCAAGTTCCTTCACTCGAGGCGTCCTGCATTCCTGCGCCGATGCGCAACCGGTCGCGAGCGGCAGGTAACCGGCTTCGCTTTCGGGCTCGGCGGCTTCGCGCTCGGCGTCCCCATAGGCCGTCTCGCCCGCGGGCGTTGGCGAGAGCGGCGTGTCGTCACGCAGGTAGATCGTCTTTTCCGACGTTCCCGGCGACAGCAGCGCCGCTCCTTCCGGTTTGCTCCCCGTCGGGCCGGAGCCGAGCGGTTGGACGAGGCTCAACGAGAGATCCGGCGAAAACCACCTGTACTCCTGCCCTTCGCCGACGGGCGCTCCCGTGGAGACTTCATGGGGGGTGGCGATGTCACGCGTCGACCAGCCGCCGCCGCCCCGCGACCGCACGGAGAGAAGTTGCGAATCCACCGGGTTCCCCGACGGCTGTTCGTCCGGCCCGCTTGTCGCGGCGCCATCGGAGAGATATGTGACAGCCCCACCGCCTTCGGCGGCCTGCACGATGCCAGACCCCCCGATCGGCGCGATCAGCGCGCCGTCCTTCACAGCCGGCGAGACCAGTTCCCAGCGGCGCCCGTCGGGCAGGGCCGCTTCGGGGGACGTTGGCCGCGTGGTGAACGAGCCGCAACTGGCCGCTGCGGGGCATCCTGGCGTTTCGCCGGTCTCGTTCCTTGCCACGACGCGATACCAGTAGCCGGTGTGCGGCGTCAGACCCTGAACATGGACCTGCACCGCTACTACCGCTTCACCGGCATCGAGATCGCCCTCGGTGGGAGGCGCAGGGACGGCTTCGCCGTGTCCGTCGAGCAGGGCGGCTTCGCTTTCGGCGAATTCAAATCGGTAGGTCGTGGCTTCGTTTTCGGGGTTGATCTCTGCATGCAGCGTAACGCTGGCTGCGGTGACTTCGGATGCCCATTGCCCCGCCACCGTTGGAGGCGCCGCAGCGGCTGTTGACGGGACCATCCAGCAGCACATCGCCATCGCGACCAAGCCAAGCAGGCCAACTCGCCGACCTGTCACCGAGGGCGGCCCGCGCTGCCCCCGGACGTAAAGTTGATATTCGCGCTGGCGCACCCGGCCGCATAGCCTACGCATCGCTGTTCCACCTCCCACAGCTTTCGCCTCCCTCGACCACCCTCACCAGCGGTGCGTGGGGCCGGCAGCCCCACGCACCGCATCGGGTCAACTCAGACTCAATTTTATGGTTCCGACAAATGCCGATACCAGAATGCCAAATCCAGTTCAGCCCATTATCTTCACACTGTCTAAGAAGAAGATTTCAACATTTTCTTCCTCTTGGATTGATGACAGTTCCCATTCGCGTGCCGCACCGCCGATTTTGGTTTCGAGTAATAATTCATCCACTAATTTCCCTAAGACTTTTAGAGACCTGTACTGTTGAATGCCCGCGCTTTCTTCGTTGTATGTCAGAAAGCCGGGGGTTGGCGTGTCTTCTTTCTCATCTTTATTGTAGTTGCCAATTAATTTTTCGATCGAATTAGGTAAGACTGCCGCGATGACCCCACCTCCGTTGCGACCTCTGACTTTTATTGTTTCTTTGATCGCGCCTTCTTCGCATTTGAATTCCGCGAATAACCCTTCGGACGCTTCCGGCAACAGGACCAAGCCGACCTTTAAGTGTTCCCCGGTCCCTTCTTCGATGTAACCCAGATTACCCTTCAACTGTTCGGTTTTAATGACTTCTTTGCCCTGCCCGCTGCTCTTGCAGGGTACAGTACTTCCAGCCTGGAGTTCCGCTCTGCACCCCGAGAAGACGATTAATACCCTTTCCACCTTGTCCGTTTCGGGCACAGCTCTACCCGTATTGGTTGCTGATGTACATTCCACCTTGTGTCCGTTTATAGTCTTGAGTCTTCCCCCTGCTGTCTTCGAGGAGAAATCCCCGGTGGCCGTGGATAAGGCGAATAAGAACACCGGTTCGGTAGCGGAAGCCGAAGCCGCCGCCACCGCGTTCAGCGCAAACACCGCCACGAGGCATAGCCCCAGGCTCTTAAAGTACTTCATGTTGTACTGCTCCTTTACCCTTGAGGTTTGGTTGCCGGCCTTCCGCAGCGCCCATCTTCAAGCAGAGACGCCCCGGTGCCAACTACATTTATGTGTTCGTACTGCTTGGCACCCTCTCCTCGCACCACTGACGCTTTGACGGTCGTGGCCAGATTCGAGGCTACTACTACTACCGTACCGGGGCGTCAAGGCAATTTCAAGGGGTGTTTCTCACTCGCGGTGAAGTACTTGTCAGACCTTGGTAGTGTTTCCCACTCAGGCCTTTCCAGGCCTCGGGCGTGCACTCGCCGCTCGGGTCGCTGCCCTCCACGACCCCCCGCGGCTCTCTCAACGGCGCTCCGCGGACACCGCGCGGCGGGTGGCCGCCAACGTCCGCGGAGCTGTGCGCTTTGGCTATGATGACTCCTGCCCAGCCGGTTCCGGCCGGTGAGGGTTGGTTGCCGGCGCCGGGGCGCTCATCTTCAAAGGCAGAGACGTCCCGGCGCCGGGTGTTTAGCGCATCCCGCGAAGCCCCTTCTTGCTATCACCCCGGCGCGCCGACGTCAAGCGATTCTTTCGACGGATTCCGAGAGCGCGGCGTCGGCCTCCCACGTGCGCGGATTCTTTGCGCGAATGTCGCCGTCGGCGGGGCAGGCGACCCCGGCTGCGACGCGCGAGGGCGCGGGCCGCCCGGCCGCGGTGTGAGCCCTACCGCCCCACGGCCTCGCGCAGCACGTCCGCCACGCAGCGCACCTGCCACTCCTCCATGCCGACGAAGAAGGGGAGCGCGATTGAGCGGGCTGCGACGTCCTCGCAGATCGGGAAGTCGCCCGGCTGGTGGCCGAAGCGCTCGCGGTAGTAGCGCATCAGGTGGATCGCCGGTAGGTAGGGCTTGCTCTGGACGCCTTCTGCCGCCAGCTCCTTGATCACCGCGTCGCGGTCGGCGCGGCGGGGGATCTGCACCACGAAGACGAACCAGCCGCGGCGGGTGCCTTCCATGTCGGGGCAGGGGGTCTCGACGCCCCTGACGTTCTCCAGCGCCTCGCGGTACTGGCTGGCCAGACGCACTCTGGCGGCTAGGAAGTCGTCGAGGCGCTCCAGCTGCTTGATGCCCAGCGCGCAGGCTATGTCCGAGAGGCGGTAGTTGAAGCCGAGGCGGTCGTGGTCGAGCCACTCCATGTTCGGCGAGCGGCCCTGGTTGCGCTCGGAGTCGATGCGCGCCTTCATCGCCGGGTCGCCCATCGTGATCATGCCGCCCTCGCCGGTGGTGATCTGCTTGTTGGCGTAGAAGCCGAACACCGAGGGGTTGCCGCGGCCTCCGACAGGTGTGCCGTCGGCGTGGCGGCCGCCCAGTGCCTGACAGGCGTCCTCGACGATCGCGAGGTCGTGGCGGCGAGCGATCGCCTCGAAGGCGCCCATCTCCGCGGGGTAGCCGAAGATGTGCACGGGCAGGATCGCCTTCGTGCGCTCGGTGATCGCCGCCTCGGCCGCCTCGGGGTCGAGGTTCAGCGTCACCGGGTCGATGTCCGCGAACACCGGGCGCGCGCCCTCGTACAGCGCCGCGTTGGCGGAGGCGACGAACGACAGGGGGCTGGTGATCACCTCGTCGCCTCGCTTCACGCCCACGGCGCGCAGCGCGAGGTGCAGGCCGGCGGTGCCGCTGGAGACCGCGCTGGCGTATATAGGATCCCCGCCCACACGGCGCGCGAACGCCTGCTCGAACTCGTCCACCTTGGGGCCCAGCGAGAGCGCGCCGGAGCGCAGCACCTCGAGCACCGCGCGCTCCTCCTCGGCGCCGAGGGTTGGGCGCGCCAGGGGGATCGTCTCTTCGTCCTCCTCGAACGGGCTCAGCACCTCCTCGCTATCCCCTTCCACGGGGATTGGGACGTAGCGCAGCGGGCGCCCCGTCGGCCGTCCTTCTGATCCATCGGCCACCTTGCCTGCCCTCCCCTACCGTCCGCCGCCGGCCGGAAACGCCGCCGGTCGCGGGGATTGCACCCCCGACTCCAGCGAATCCACAAGCGCGTCCCACGAGGCCGCGATCAGGTTCTCCGAGACGCCGATCGCGCCCCACACGCGCTGGCCGTCGGAGGCATCGATCAGCACCCGCGTGACCGCCCCGGTGCCCTTGTCCTCGTCGAGGATCCTCACCTTGTAGTTGACCAGCTCGATCTCGCGCAGGTGCGGGTGGATCTCGCCGATCGCCTCGCGCAGCGCGGTGTCGAGGGCGTTCACCGGGCCGTTGCCCTCGGCGGTGCGCACGTAGCGGTGCTCTTCGCCGCCAGCCGGGGCGGGGATCCAGATCTTGATCGTCGCCTCCGTCTCCACGGCGCCGTCGGCGCGCTGCTCGACGATCACGCGCCACGACTCCAGGCGGAAGAGCGGCTCGTACTCGCCCGCCTCCCTGCGCATCAGCAGCTCGAACGAGCCGTCGGCCGCCTCGAACTGGAAGCCGCGATGCTCGAGCTCCTTGACGCGCTCGGCCACCCGTAGCAGAGCTGGGTCATCCAGCTCGATCCCCGCCTCGCGCGCCTTCTCCATCACCGTCGCCTTACCCGCCAGCTCGCTCACCAACACCTCGCTGCCGTTGCCCACAAGGGCGGGGTCCACGTGCTCGAAGGTCTGCGCGTCGGCGCTCACTCCCGCGGCGTGCAGGCCGGCCTTGTGCGCGAACGCGTGCTTGCCGACGTACGGCTGCGCCGGGTCGGGCACGCGGTTGAGCAGCTCGTCGAGGAAGTGCGCGGTCTCGCGCAGGCGCGCGAGCTGCTCGGGCTCCAGCACCTCGCGGCCCATCTTCAGCTGCAGGTCGGCGACGATCGTCACCAGGTTGGCGTTGCCGGTGCGCTCGCCGATCCCGTTGATCGTGCCCTGCACCTGGGTGGCGCCCGCCTCCACGGCCACCAGCGTGTTGGCCACCGCGCAGCCCGAGTCGTCGTGCGTGTGGATCCCGAGCGCCACTTCGGGAAGCGCGGCGCGGACCTCCGCGACGACGTCGCGCACGTACGTCGGCAGCGAGCCGCCGTTGGTGTCGCACAGCACAACCCGCTCGGCGCCCGCCTCGGCCGCGGCGCGCACGCACTCCAGGGCGTAGCCGGCGTCGAGCGCGTAGCCGTCGAAGAAGTGCTCGGCGTCGAGCAGCACGCGCTTGCCGGCGCTCGTGAGGAACGCGATCGACGCCCCGATCATGGCCAGGTTCTCCTCGCGCGAGACGCGCAGCACCTTCTCGACGTGCAGCGGCGATGCCTTGCCGACGAGCGTGCAGGCCGGCGCGAAGCACTCCGCGAGCACGCGCAACCCGTCGTCGGCCGCCGCCTCGATCCCGCGCCTGCGGGTCATCCCGAACGCCACGATCTCGGCGTGGACGAGCGGCTCGTGCTCGAGCAGCTCGAACAGCGCCCGCTCCTTCGGGTTGGACGCCGGGAAGCCGGCCTCGATCAGATCGACGCCGAGCTCGTCGAGCGCGTGCACAACGCGCACCTTCTCGTCCGCCGTCAGGCTCAGCCCGCCGCCGCCCATCCCGTCGCGCAGGGTCGCGTCGTAGAGCTCGATCCTCGACATGGGTGCTCTCAGCCGCTCGCGGCGCTCCGCGACCGCGCCGGGACCGCCTCCGGAGCCTCGCCAGCGGGGGTCTCGAGTGCCGGGGCGCTGACCACGTCCAGCCACTCCCGGTAGCGCTCGGTGCGCCCGTGGATCGCGTCATCGAAGGCCGCCTGCAGCACGCGCGTGATCTCGCCCGGGCGGCCCGTGCCGATCGCATGGTCGTCGATCTCGCGCACCGGCACGAGCTCGGCCGCGGTGCCCGACAGGAAGACCTCGTCGGCGAGGTACATCTCCGCGCGCGCCACGTTGCGCTCGACCACCGTGTAGCCGAGGTCTTGCGCGATCTGCATCACCGAGCGGCGCGTGATCCCGTCGAGGATCGAGTTGTGCTGGCCCGGCGTGGCGATCTCGCCGTCACGCACCACGTACACGTTCTCGCCGGTGCCCTCGCACACGTGGCCGTGTTCGTCGAGCAGGATCGCCTCCTCGTAGCCGGCCTTGATCGACTCGACCTTCGCGAGCACGCTGTTGAGGTACTGGCCGGAGGCCTTGGCGTGCGGGATCAGCGAGCGCGGGCCGATCCGCTCCCACGAGGAGACCTTCGCGCGCACGCCGTTGCGCATCCCCTCCTCACCCAAATATGTGCCCCACTCCCAGCAGGCGATCGTCACGTCGACGGGGGCCTCCAGCGGGTTGAGGCCCATCGAGCCGTACCCGCGGAAGACGATCGGGCGGATGTAGCAGGAGCGCAGCCCGTTGCGCGCCACGAGCTCGCGCGTGGCGTCGCGCAGCTGCGCTTCGGAGTAGGGCACCGGCATGTAGTAGAGCTCGGCCGAGCGCAGCAGCCGCTGCACGTGCTCGGCGTTGCGGAACACCGCCGGTCCGAGCTCGGTGTCGTAGCAACGCACGCCCTCGAAGACCCCCGTGCCGTAGTGCAGGCCGTGCGTGAGGACGTGAACCTTGGCCTCCTCCCAGGGAAGGAAGTCTCCGTTCATCCAGATCAGCTCGGTGGGGTTCACTGCTGTCCCTTTCCAGTCGTCCTATGGTTGCGGGAGCTATGCCCACTGGGAGGGGGCTCTGGGGGAGGGCCTGCCCTCCCCCAGCTTAGAGGTGTGGGGTTCAAGATACGTCAGCTCCCGTCATCTATTAGAGGTAGTACAGCACCGCCCGCGTCGCGTCGGCCGTGCTGGCGGCGCCTCCCAGGTCGGGGGTGCGCACGCCGTCGTCGAGCGCGCGTTCAACGGCTGATTCTACCTCCAGCGCCTGCTCATCCATGTCGAGACTGTTGCGCAGCATCAAAGCGGCGGACAGGAACATCGCCATCGGGTTGGCGATCCCCTCCCCGGCGATGTCCGGCGCCGAGCCGTGCACCGGCTCGTACAGCCCCGGCGCGCGCGGCTCGCGGTCGCCCAGCGAGGCGCTCGGCAGCATCCCGATCGAGCCCGTCAGCATCGCCGCCTCGTCGGAGAGGATGTCCCCGAACATGTTCTCGGTCAGCAGCACGTCGAAGTGGCGCGGGTTGGCGATCAGCTGCATCGCGGCGTTGTCCACCAGCATGTGCTCGAGCTCGACGTGCGGGTATTCGCGGTCCTGCACGTCGCTCACCACCTCGCGCCACAGCCGCGATGTTTCCAGCACGTTCGCCTTGTCGACGCTCGTCACCTTCGCGTGGGCCGCGTTGAAGGCCGTGCGCGCGACCCGTTCGATCTCCTTGACGGTGTAGATGCAGAGATCGCTCGCCTGCTCGGCGGTGCGCTTCTTCTCGCCGAAGTAGATCCCGCCGGTCAGCTCGCGCACGACCAGCAGGTCGACGTCTTCGATCCGCTCGCGCCGCAGCGGCGAGGACTCGTACAGTTGGCGCAGCGGGCGCACGGGGCGCACGTTTGCATACAACTCGAGGCCCTGGCGCAGCTCCAGCAGGCCCCGCTCCGGGCGCGGCGCCCCCGGCACGGTGCTGTCCCACTTCGGGCCGCCCACGGCGCCGAGCAGCACCGCGTCGGCGCGCCTGCACGCCGCCAGCGTCTCCGCCGTCAGGGGCTCGCCGTGCGCGTCGATCGAGGCGCCTCCGATCGGCCGCTCGTCGAGCTCGAACTCTCCCACGGCGTTCAGCACTTCACGCGTCGCCGCCATGATTTCCGGCCCGATCCCGTCGCCGGGCAGTATCGCTATGCGCTTACACATTGGAATCGTTCCATCGCTGGTTCAGCGTACCCGCACCGCGCCGCGCGTGTCAGCATTGGCTGCAGACTTGCGTAGAGATGCTCACAAAGTGGTCGTGTTGAGAGCCCCCACCAGCTCCCCGCCCCGCTCGTGGGAATCCTCGTAGGCCGCGATCCGCTGCTCCTGCGTCAACGTCACCGCGATGTCGTCGAGGCCCTCCAGCAGCCGTCTGCGCGTCTCGGCGTCGATCTCGAACGCCACCGACACGAGCGCGCCGTCGGGGTGGCGGGCGGGATCCGGATACCGCACCTCCTGCGCGCGCAGGTCGACCTGGCCCTCGCCCGCCACGGCCAGCGCGCGGCAGTGCTGCTCGTCCAGCACCACCGGCAGCAGACCGATCTTCGTGCAGTTGGAGTAGAAGATGTCCGCGAACGAGGGCGCCACGATCGCCCTGAAGCCGTAATCCTCCAGGCCCCACGGGGCGTGCTCGCGCGAGGAGCCGCAGCCGAAGTTCTCGCCCGCGACGAGGATCGGGTTGGCCGGCAGCTCCCAGCCGGGCTCCTTCGCCCAGTCGTAGAAGAGGAACTGCCCGAAGCCCGAGCGCTCCACCCGCTTGAGGAACTGCTTGGGCATGATCTGGTCGGTGTCCACATTCGCGCGGTCCAAGTGGCTGACCGCGCCCGAAATCGTCTCAATCGCTTCCATCCTGCGCCCTTCCCCTAGTGCCAATTCCTGATGTCGGTGAAATGCCCCTCGATCGCGGCCGCCGCCGCCATCTGCGGAGAGACCAGATGCGTGCGGCCGCCGCGCCCCTGCCGACCCTCGAAGTTGCGATTCGACGTGGAGGCGCAGCGCTCGCCCGGGGCGAGGATGTCGGGGTTCATGCCCAGGCACATCGAGCAGCCCGCCACGCGCCAGTCGAACCCGGCGTCGCGGAAGACCCGGTCGAGGCCCTCCTGCTCGGCCTGTGCCTTAACCTGCTGGGAGCCGGGCACCACCATCGCGTTGACGGTCGAGGCGACCCTGCGCCCGGCGATCACCTCGGCGGCGGCGCGCAGGTCGCCGATCCGCGAGTTGGTGCACGAGCCGATGAACACGCGGTCGATCGCGATCTGCTCGATCGGCGTCCCCGGCTCCAGAGCCATGTATGCGAGCGCGCGTTCGGTCGCTTCGCGGTCCGCGGGGCTGTCGAACTCCTCGGGCGCGGGCACGCGCTCGGTGACCGCGCGCACCATGCCGGGGTTGGTGCCCCAGGTGACCTGCGGGGAGATAGCCGAGGCGTCGATCACGACATCGGTGTCGAACGCGGCGCCGTCGTCGGTGGTCAGCTCGCGCCAGCGCTCGATCGCGGCCTCGAGCTCCGCGCCCCTGGGCGCCCCCGGACGCTCCTGGTCGCGAAACCACGCGAACGTGGTCTCGTCGGGCGCGATCATGCCCGCGCGCCCGCCGCCCTCGATCGTCATGTTGCAGACGGTCATGCGCCCCTCCATCGAGAGCGCCTCGATCGCCGGACCGGTGTACTCGACGGCGTGGCCGGTCAGCCCGCCGACGCCGAGCTGCCCGAGCGTGCCCAGGATCAAGTCCTTGGCGGTGACGCCGAAGCCGAGCTGGCCCTCGTAGCGGATGCGCATCGAGCGCGGTTTGTGCTGGACCATGCACTGCGTCGCGAGCACGTGCTCGACCTCCGAGGTGCCGATGCCGAACGCAAGCGCGCCGAAGGCGCCGTGCGTGGAGGTGTGCGAGTCGCCGCAGACGATCGTCATGCCCGGCTGCGTGACGCCCAGCTCGGGGCCGATCACGTGCACGATCCCCTGGCGCTTGGAGCCGAGCGAGTACACCGGCACGCCGAACTGGGCGCAGTTGCGCTCCAGCGTCTGCACCTGCACCCGCGAGAGCTCTTCCTTGATCGCCGCGGCGTTGGGGGTGCCGTCGGTCGGCGTGTTGTGGTCGGCGGTCGCCAGCGTGCGGTCGGGCCGGCGCACCCCGCGGCCCGCGAGGCGCAGCCCGTCGAACGCCTGCGGGCTCGTCACCTCGTGCACCAGGTGCAGGTCGATGTACAGCAGGCCAGGCTCGACCTCGTGGGCCTCCCAGATCTTCTCGAACAGTGTCTTCGGCATGCGTACGTGATCATAGACGGACGCCCATTCGCAATCGCGCGGCACACGCGAGCCACGCTTCAGGCACTGCTCAACCGTAATAGCGCGCGATCACCTGCAGCTGGCTGAAGATGTCGTGCCCGAGGAACAGCACGACGACCGCGGCGCCCGCCACGGGAGCCCACCTGCGCCCGGCGCCGCGCACCGCCAGCACGATCGCGCCGGCCAGCAGCGGCAGCATCGGCAGCAGGTAGCGCGTCTCGCCGAACGCCAGTTCCTTTGCGACCACGTCGCTGTTGTAGGAGGAGAGCCCGATCAGCGCCAGCACCCCGACGGCGATCAGGGCGTAGATGCCGAGCTCCGCCAGGCGCGCCCTGAGCGCGGCGCGGCGCACCACCAGCTCCCGCCCGCAGAGCAGCGCGAGCGCTCCCGCCGCCAGCAGCGCAACGTTGTCGACCCACCCGGGGAACACCGTGTCCATCCAGCCGTACTGCCCCACCGAGCGATCGAACCAGACGTCCTTGTATGTCGCGATCCCACTGAAGTAGCGCGTCATGCCCGGCAGCCGTGGCAGGTACACCTCCCACACGTAGCTGAGCTCTTTGAACAGCGATTTCGCGGCGAGCACGTCGATGACTCCCGAGGCCTCTCCGAACGTCGACTGGCCCGAGAGGACGTTGCGCAGCGCGTACAGCAGCACGGGCGCAAGCCCGATGCCGGCGGCGATCGCGAACAGGCGCAGCGCCTCCCAGCCTCGGGAGCGCGCCTCGCGCACGCTCAGCACGACGAGGCCGGCGAGCACGCCGAGCGCCAGCCCGGCGAAGTTGAGCTTCGTCAGGAAGCCGGCCGCGGTCAGCAGCCCGAGCGCGAGCGCCAGGCGCCGGGTGAGCCCGCGACGGAAGGCGCGCGCCAGGCACAGGAACAGCGCCGCGGCGACCGTGTACAGCAGCGTGTCGGGGTTGACGCTGCCGGACATGAAGCCGAACAGCGGCTGCAGCGCGGCGCACAGGGCGCCGACGGTCGCGGCCCACGGCACGCGCGGCAGCGCCTCGCGCAGGAAGAGGAAGATCAGCAGCACGGTGAGCGCCCCCAGCAGCGCGCCGAACAGCCGCATGAGCTGCAGCTGAGCGAGGATGTTGCTGCCCCCCAGGGCGTAGGGGATCACCTGCAGCGCGTAGTACAGCGGCGGCTCGGGCGTGGCGATCCCAGCGCCTCCGCCGCCCACGGTCGAGGCGCCCGCATGGACAGCTTCGGTCACTTCCCGCTGCGCGGTCGCCGTCGAGATCGCGGGCGTGGCGGGCGTGAACCTCACTTCGTAGTAGTGCAGCGCCTGCATCACGCGCGACTGCTCGGGAGAGTATGGGCTCCCTTCGGCCCCGCTGTTGGGCAACGTGCCCGTTTCGGCGAGCTGTGCCACGTAGGCGAAGTGATCGACCTCGTCCTTCCCCTGAAACGGCGGCGTGACGATCGACCAGGCGGTGGCGTTCAGCAGCGCGATCAACGCGCACATCCAGGCGGCCGCGGGCACGCGCCTGAGCATCGCCCGCGGGTCGGCCGACGGCCGGCCGCGGGTCCCCGCCCGGGTTACCTGCTGTCGCGCCGCGCGCTCTCGCTCGAGCCTGCGTGCGCGCGTCTGCGATCGGGCGCCGGCGGGAGCCTTGCCCGGCCGCGGGCCTCGAGCGGGCGCCTTGCTCATAGCAGCTCCCGCGCCGTGAGCCGTACCGCGAGCACGCCGACGCCGGCCATCAGCGCCGCCACGAGCAGCGCGATCCACGCCCCGCTGTAGGCGCGACCGAGACCCATGTGCCCCGCCACCGAGGCGAGGCGCGACCACCACGAGCCCCGGCCGGCGGCGAGGTATTCGACGCCCACCCGGCCGCCGAGCGGCACCGCATTGATCGTCGCGGCCGCCGGCCTGATCCTGCGGCTCGTCAGGACCGCCGCCGTTTCCCGTTCGGACGCCAGCGCCCCGAGAATCGCGATCGGCTCGCTGTTGGGCCCGATCGCGAAGCAGAGCTTCACGTGGCTGCTCGCGCGATCCAGCGGTGCGACGGGCACCGTCACGGACTGGCCCGTCCAGTCGGCCCCTCGCCGGCCTTCCGTGAGCACACTGGAGCCGCTGTAGGCGACCACCTGCACCCGCGCCCCATAGAACGCCCGCATCGAGAAGCGGATGCCCGACACCCCGGCCGGCAGCACTTCGCCCGCCTGGCAGACCGCGATGTTACTCGCGGTGAGGCCGAGCTTCCGGTGTTCTCCCCGCCCCACGCGTTCCTGCGCGACCGCCCGCACGACGCGCGGCGGCGCGCGCGTGAGCGTCACCGCGATCGCGGCGACCAACAGCGCGATGCCCACAGCAAGCGTGACCTTGACACTGCTCATCGACTTCCAATATGCCGAGGCCTGCCGTGGAAGCCGCGCTAATCGCGGTCGATGTCTCCGACTAGTGGGACGTCATGGCCCGATGGACTCGGGCAACCCGACCGCGTTCGCGTCGCGTCGCGCGCGGGCAAGCGCGACCGACAGCGCCCGCACGTACGCGCGCGCCGCCGCCTCGATGATGTCCGTCGAGACGCCCTGGCCCGAGCCGGTCTGGCCCTGCACCTCGACGACCACCGACACCTCGCCCAGCGCGTCCTGGCCCTCGGTGACCGCGTCGATGTGGAACTCGCGCAGAGCCGCGCTGACGCCACTGGCGGCGTTGATCGCGCGGAAGATCGCGTCGACCGGGCCGTCGCCCGAGGACTCGGCCCGAACCTCCTCGCCCTCCGGGGGCACGACCACCACGCTCGCGCGGGGGGCCTCGAGCGTCGAGGCGTGCACCTCGAAGCCTCGCAGCGTGTACGCCTGCAGCTCGCCGCCGCGCAGCTCGTCGGTTACGAGCGCCTCCAGATCCATCGCCGTCACCGACTTCTTGCGGTCGGCGATCTCCTTGAAGCGCTTGAACGCGGCGTTCAGCGCCTGGCCGTCGACGCGGATGCCCTGTGCCTCGAGCGCCTCGCGCAGCGCGTGGCGACCGGAGTGCTTGCCCAGCACGATCGCGTTGCTGCGTAGCCCCACCGTCGTGGCGTCCATGATCTCGTAGGTGGTGCGCTCCTTCAGCACGCCGTCCTGGTGGATGCCGGCCTCGTGCGCGAACGCGTTGCGTCCCACGATCGCCTTGTTGGGCTGCACCGGATAGCCCGTCAGGCGCGAGACCAGCCGGCTGGTGCGGGCGATCTCGGTCGTCTCGATCCCCGTCCACAGCCCCAGGCTCGGCTCGCGCGTGTGCAGCAGCATCACGATCTCCTCCAGCGAGGCGTTGCCGGCGCGCTCGCCGATGCCGTTGATCGCGCACTCGACCTGGCGGCAGCCCGCTTCGATCCCGGCCAGCGAGTTGGCGACCGCCAGGCCCAGGTCGTCGTGGCAGTGCACGGAGACGACGACGTCGCGCAGCCCGGGCACGAGGCGGTAGAGCTCCTCGAACATCGCCGCGTACTCGTGCGGCATCGTGTACCCCACCGTGTCGGGCACGTTGATCGTGGTGGCGCCCTCCTCCAGCGCGACCTGGATCACCTCGGCCATGTACTGGATGTCCGAGCGCGAGCCGTCCTCGGGTGAAAACTCGACGTCCTCGGTGTACTCGCGCGCCTGCGCGACCGCCGCGCGCGCCTGGCCGATGACGTCCTCGCGCGTGGTCTGCAGCTTGCGCTCGATGTGGATGTCGCTGGTCGCGATGAACGTGTGGATGCGCGGGCGCTCGGAGTCCCGGACCGCCTCCCACGCCGCCTCGATGTCCTGCTTGGACGTTCGGGCCAGTCCGCAGATCACCGGGCCTTCGACCTCCCTGGCGATCGCCTGCACCGCCTCGAAATCGCCCGGCGAGGTGATCGGGAAGCCCGCCTCGATGACGTCCACGCCCAGCCGCGCCAGCTGCTGGGCGATCTCCAGCTTCTCCTGCCTGTTCAGCGAGATCCCTGGCGACTGCTCGCCGTCGCGCAGCGTCGTGTCGAAGACACGCACACGCCTGCGCTCGTCTCGTACCGGTGCCGCCTGCTGTTGCTCCATGTCGTTCAGCTCCCTTCTAGGTCTCGTTCGAACTTCCTCCGGCTGTGTTTGCGGCTGCGCGGCCGCCACGCACTATTCCCCCCGAGGGGGGAGGAGCAGAAGTCGAATCGAGATCTGGAACGACATGCTGCGCGCAGGGTAGCACCGCCGCGGCGCGATGCCAAACCGCCGCAGCGCGACGCCAAGGGTCCGATCAGGGCGTGAGAACGACCTTGCCGACGTTGCGCCGCTCGGTGATCATCCGCTGCGCCTGGCCTGCCTCCTCGAAGCTGAAGGCGCCCGCCACCACCGGCTCGACCGTGCCATCGTCCATCAGCTCGCGCAGCGGCTCGATCCACGGCGAGAGCGTCTGACGGTCCTTCCACAGGCTGAGCATGTTCAGGCCGATCACAGCCTTCGATTCGGACATCTGCTTGACCATGTTGAAGCGAGGCATCCGCGCCAGCGTGCCCAACCCGGCCACGAGGTTGCGCTTCTCGCCGCCCACGGCCGCGGAGGCGCCGAACGCCACCAGCCGCCCACCCGCGCGCAGCAGGTTGTAGCTCTGGCGAAAGCTCTTGCCGCCGACCGCATCCATGATCAGGTCGAACCGCGGCAGGCCCTTCTCCCACCCCTCGCGGGTGTAATCGAGCGGATGGTCGACGCCGAGCTCGGAGATCCGCTCGTGCTTGCCGGGAGAGGCCGTGCCGTACACCTCCGCGCCGCGGCGCTTGGCGATCTGCGTCGCCGCGATCCCCACGCCACCCCCGGCCGAGTGGATCAGCACGCGCTCGCCCGGCTGCAGGTTGCCATAACCGATCAGACCCGCCCACGCCGTGGCGTAGTTGACGGGGATCGCCGCGCCCTGCTCGAAGCTCAGCTCGTCGGGGAGCGCCACCACGTCGCCCGACGGCACCACCACCTGCGAGGCGTAGCCGCCGAATTTCGTGCCCGCCAGCACGCGCTGACCGGGGCTGAGCGGGTGGGCCGAGCTCGATGCCCCCTCGCCCACCTCGAGGATCGTGCCACCCACCTCGTAGCCGATCACGCACGGCGGCTTCGGCGCATCGGGATAGATGCCGATCCGCGCCATCACGTCGGCGAAGTTGATGCCCGCCGCGGCCACCTCGATCCGCACTTCGCCATTGCCGAGCGGCGGGTCGGGGCGTTCGCGCACCTGCAGCACCTCCGGCCCCCCGTGCTTCGAGATCTCGACGACCCGCATACCGTCGCCAGACTATCCGAACATCGCGTCTGAGGCGTCGAGGGCCAGGCCCGCGCCGGTCGTCGGCCTGCTCAAGATAGGACGACCGCCCAGCCGCCGTAGAACCCCTCGGAGGCCACAATCTCCTTCACGACCTCGGCCGGTACGGCAGCATCGGTCGTGACGACCATCGCCGCGAGGCGCTGGTCCTCGCCGCTCGCCTCTCCCCCGCCCGCGTGTGAAGCGCCGTCGGGAGTGTGCCCGACCGCGGCCGAGGAGATGTTGATCCCATGGCGGCCGAAGATCGTGCCGACGCGGCCGATCATGCCCGGCAGGTCGGCGTAGCGGAAGACCGTGACAAACGGCTCCAGCTCGACCGTCAGGCGCCGGCCCTGCACCTCGACGAGGTGCGGCACGCGGTGCGGGCCGATGCCGGTGCCCGCGACCGCGACCTTGCGATCGCCCGCGATCACGGTGACGCGGATCAGCTCGTTGTAGTCCTGCGCCTCGGAGACCGTCTTCTCCTCGACCACGATCCCCCGCTCCTCCGCCATCGAAGGGGCGTTGACGAGGTTGACCTGCTCCTCGGTGCGGCCCTGCAGCGCGCCCTGGATCACCGCGAGCGTCAACAGGCGCGTGTCGAAGTCGGCGATCCGGCCCATGAAGGCCGCCTCGATCCGCTCGACCGAGCTGCCCTCGGCCAGCTCCATCGCCAAGCGCCCCAGCTGCCGGGCCAATGGCAGGAAGGGGCCCAGCACCTGCATGTCCTCGGCGCCGATCGCGGGGATGTTGACGGCCGTCGAGACGACCCCGCCGTCGAGCGCCGCCACGACCTGCTCGGCGCTCTGGTAGCCGGCGCGGTCGGTCGCCTCCGCGGTAGAGGCACCGAGGTGGGGCGTGACGATCACGTTGGGGTAGCCGAACAGCGGGTTCTCGGTCATCGGCTCCGCCGGGAACACGTCGAGCGCGGCGCCGCCGACCTTGCCGGAGTCGAGCGCCTCTTTCAGCGCCACTTCGTCGATCAGCCCGCCGCGCGCGACGTTGAGGATCCGCACGCCGTCGCGCATCTGCGCGAACGCCTCTGCATCCAGCCAGTTCTTGGTCTCATCCGTCTTGGGGAGATGGATCGAGATGAAGTCGGCTTGCGCGTAGATCTCCTCGCTGTTCTCGGCCTTCTCGACCCCCAGCTCGCGGTAGCGCTCGGCGCTGACGAACGGGTCGAACGCGACGACGCGCATCTGAAAGCCGCGGGCGCGCGCCGCCACCAGCTGGCCGATCCGCCCGAAGCCGACGATCCCGAGCGTCTTCTCGTACAGCTCCACGCCGGAGAACTTCGAGCGCTCCCACTTCCCCGCCGTCAGCGAGACGTACGCCTGGGGGATGTTGCGCGCGAGCGCCAGCAGCAGCGCCAGCGTGTGCTCGGCGGCGGTGACGACGTTCGACTGCGGCGCGTTGGCGACCACGATCCCGCGTTTGGTGGCGGCGTCCACGTCGACGTTGTCCACCCCCACGCCCGCGCGCCCGATCGCGCGCAGATTGGTGGCCTTGTCGATCAGCTCGGCGGTGAGCAACGTCTGAGAGCGGATCAGGATGCCGTGGTAGGCGCCGATCCGCTGCGCCAGCTGCTCGTCGCTCCAGTCGAGCCCGAGGTCCACGTCGAAGTGCTCGCGCAGCAGCTCCACCCCGGAATCGCCGATCTTCTCCTTGACCAGCACCTTCAAACGCTCGCCGCCGGCCGCAGTGCCCGCCGGGGCCCTCCCCACCGCGCTCATGACGCGCTCCTTTCGACGACCCACTCGATGCACGCCGTCAGCGCCTGCACGTCGGCCGGCTCGACCGCGGGGAACATCCCGATCCGCAGCTGGTTGCGCCCCAGCTTGCGGTAGGGCTCGGTGTCGAGGATCCCGTTCTCGCGCAGCGTCTTGGCGACCGCGGCGGCGTCGATGGCCGCGTCGAAGTCGATCGTCCCCACGACCAGCGAACGCTTCGCCGGGTCGGCGACGAACGGCGTCGTGTAGGCAGTGCGCTCGGCCCACCCGTACAGGTGCTCGGAGGAGGCACGGGTGCGCGATACGCACCAGTCGAGACCGCCGCCGTCGAGCATCCAGCGAACCTGCTCGGCGAGCAGGAACAGCGTCGCCACCGCGGGCGTGTTGTACGTCTGGTCTTTGAGCGAGTTCTCGAGCGCGGTGGCGAGCGAGAGGAACTGCGGGATCCAGCGCCCGCCCTCGCCGTTCGCGTCGGCGAGCTTCGCGATCCGCTCCTGCGCGGCAGGGCTCAGCAGCGCGACCCACAGCCCGCCGTCGGCGGCGAAGCTCTTTTGCGGCGCGAAGTAGTAGGCGTCGGTGTGGGCCACATCCACAGGCAGCCCGCCCGCGCCCGAGGTCGCGTCGATCAATACGAGGGCCTCGCCGGCAGGCCGCACCACCGGGACCATCACGCCGGTCGATGTCTCGTTATGTGCCCACCCGACCACATCGGCCCCGGCCTCGGCGACGCCGGCCCGCGTCGGATCGGGCGCGTCGCCCGGGTCGGCCAGGAGCACCGCCGGCTCCTCCAGGAACGGCGCCTCGCGCGCGACCTGAGCGAACTTCGAGGAGAACTCCCCGTACGTCAGGTGCAGCGAGCGGCGCTCGATCAGCCCGCACGCGGCGGCATCCCAGAAGGCGGTGGCCCCGCCGTTGCCGAGCGCGACCTCGTACCCGTCGGGGGCGCTGAGGAGCGCGCCGAGCCCCGCGCGAATCTCACCGACGAGCGCCTTCACCGGCCTCTGCCGGTGCGAGGTGCCCATCGGCGCGGCGCCTTCGCCCAGCCGCTCGAGCGCCTCGGGACGGACCTTCGATGGACCACAGCCGAAGCGCCCGTCCTCGGGCTTCAACTCGGGTGGGATCGTCAACTGCTGCTCTGCGCTGGTGCTCATGGGCTTCCTCGCTTCGGCCTCGAGGGTTACATGGATCGGAGGTGCCCAGGCGCGCGGCGGTGCTGCTCGATGTCGCTCCCCGGTGGTCGCTTCCACCTCGTTGCTGCGCCAGTCGCGACAGCCGCGAGTTTAGCTAAAACGAGGACTGGATCCAATCCATGTGCGAGCGCAGCTCCTTGCCGACCTCTTCGATCTGGGTGTCGGCCTGTTCGGCGCGCATCCGCAGGAAGTTCTCCTGTCCCGCGCGGTTCTCGGCGATCCACTCGCGCGCGAAGTCCCCAGACTGGATCTCGCCGAGGATCTTGCGCATCGAGGCGCGCGTCTCCTCGGTGATCACCCGCTTGCCGCGCGTGTAGTCGCCGTACTCCGCGGTGTTGGAGATCGAGTAGCGCATCCCCGCGAGGCCCTTCTCGTACATCAGATCGACGATCAGCTTGACCTCGTGCAGGCACTCGAAGTAGGCCATCTCGGGATCGTACCCCGCGCCGACCAGCGTCTCGAAGCCGGCCTGCACGAGCTCGGAGACGCCGCCGCACAGCACGGCCTGCTCGCCGAAGAGATCCGTCTCCGTCTCGTCCTTGAAGGTCGTCTCGATCACGCCCCCGCGCGTGCAGCCGATCCCCTTCGCGTACGCCAGCGCGAGCGCGCGCGCGTTGCCGGTGGCGTCCTGGGCGACCGCGATCAGCCCCGGCACGCCGCTGCCTTCGGTGAATTGACGGCGCACGAGGTGGCCGGGGCCCTTCGGCGCGACCATCGCCACGTCGACGCCCGGGGGCGGGACCACCTCGCCGTAGTGGATCGAGAAGCCGTGGCCGAACAGCAGCATGTCGCCGTCGGCGATCCCGTCGGCCACGTCGCCCTCCCACACCTGGCGGTGGAGCTCGTCGGGCACCAGCATCATCACGAGGTTGCCGGCGCTCGCCGCCTCGACGACAGGCAGCACCTCCAGGCCCTGCTCGCGCGCCTGCGCGGCGGAGGCGGAGTCCTCGCGCAAGCCGACCACCACCCGCACGCCGGAGTCCTTCAGGTTGAGCGCGTGGGCGTGGCCCTGGGAGCCGTAGCCGATGATCGCGACGGTCTTGTCATCGAGCAGCGTGAGGTCAGCATCGTCGTCGTAGAGCATGGCGGGCAGGCTATCCGAAAGCCACGGCCACCAGCGAGCGGCCGGGGATCTCGAGCGTGCCGTCGGGCAGCGTAAAGGGGGCCAGGCGCCCCGCCAGCGAGGCGCCGATCGCCTCGATCTCCGCCTCCGGACGAGCCAGCACGAGGTCGTGCAGCTCGCGCGAGAGGTCGAGCATCGTCTCCCAGAAGGCCGCGAAGGAGTCGTGGCGCTGCACCACGTCGATCGCCGCGACGACGATCTCGGTGAAGCCGGCCTCGCCCAGCAGCGCGCGCAGGCGCTCCGGGTCGCCGAGCCCGAACGGGCCGGGCGTGTACTCGGTGGACTGCGCCGGCGGCTGCGCCAGCCCGCGCTCCAGCAGCTCCAGGCGCGGTGCAAGCGCCCACGGGTTGGCGGCGAGCGAGTCCCACACCGCCAGCGCCACGCGCCCGCCGGGGCGCAGCACGCGGCGCGTCTCCATCAGCGCGGCGAGCGGGTCGGCCATCAGCATGTAGCCCCAGCGGCACAGCACCGCGTCGACGCTCGCCACCGGCAGGTCGATCCATTCGGCGTTCCACACCTGGAACTCGACGTTCGTCAGATCGAGCTTCGCCGCGCGGGCACGGGCGCCCTCGAGCATCGCCTCGGCGTGGTCGGAGAGGATCACCCCGCCGGTGGGGGCGACCAGCTCGGCCGCCAGCAGCCCCGTCTCCCCCAGGCCGGCCGCCAGCTCGAGCACGCGCTGGCCGTGCTGGGGCTCGATCGCCTCGACCATCCAGTGCGACACCGGCGCCCCCCACTCGCGGATCGCCTCCTGGCGGCGCACCCAGCCGCTCGCCGCCTCCTCCCAGTGCTCGGCGCTGCGGCGGCGGTGCTCCTCCGCGGGGTGCTCGCCCTCCCCGGCGGGGTCGGTGCCGTTGCGCACCGGCGCCCCCGCTCCTCCTCGGTGTGATCCGGCATCGGCCTTCATCGCAGCTCCCTTCGCAGCAGCTTGCCCGATCGCGTGCGCGGCAGCGGCCCCTCCACCAGCGCCACCTCCTTGGGGACCTTGTACGGGGCCAGGCGCGCGGCGCAGTGCGCGCGCAGCTCCTCGCCGCGCAGCTTCGCATCCGCGCGCACGACGACCAGCGCGGTGACGGCCTCGCCCCAGCGCTCGTCGGCACGGCCGATCGCCGCCGCCTCGAGCACGCAGGGGTGCTCTTCGAGCACGGCCTCCACCTCCGTGGGCGCCACGTTCTCCCCCCCGCTGACGATCGTGTCCGCCTTCCGTCCCGTTACCAACAGGTTCCCATCACCATTCAATCTACCCACATCTCCGGTTCGCAACCACCCATCCCCACCGGCGACCCCTCGCGCGAGGGTTGGGCCGGAGACTTCGATCTCCCCATCCGCAGCGGTGCGCACCCGCGTGCAGAACAGCGGGGGCCCCCCGGTGGCGCTGGCGGCGGGCGTCCACTCAAGAGCGGCGAGCGGCAGCGTCGTCACCTGCGAGCAGGCCTCGGTCATGCCGTAGGTGAGACTCACCGGCACCCCGGCCTCGCGCGCGCGCTCCAGCAGCGCCGCCGGCACCGGCCCACCCCCAGTAAGCGCGCAGCGCAGCGCGGGCGGGCGCACCAGGCCGGCGTCCAGCAGGCGCGTGAGCGTCGTGGCGACCAGCGAGACCAGCGTCGCGGCGTCGTCCGGCGGCCCCATCAGCACCCGCAGCGTGAGCTCCGTGTCGAAGCGCTCGTGCACGATCGCCGTCGTGCCGTAGATCGCGCTGCGCATCAGAATCGACAGCCCGCCGACGTGCGAGAGCGGCAGGTTGCACAGCCACCGCTCGCGTGGGTCGAGTCCCAGCGCGACCGCCGAGCCGAGCGCGCTCCACAGGAAGTTGCCGTACGTCAGCTCGACCGGCTTCGGCGCCGAGGTCGTGCCCGAGGTGTGGATCACGGCTGCGACCGCATCGAGGTCATGCGCCGGATCGGGGCCCCGCCCACCCGCGCCCGGCGCGGCGTCCGTGCCCAGCGGCTCGTCCACGACAACCGCCGCCTCACCCACGATCGCCGCGCGCTCGCGCTCCCCCAGGCGCAGGTCGACGGGCACCGCCACCGCCCCCAGCAGCAGGCAGGCGTGCAGCGCGCACACGAAGTCGAGGCCCGCCGGCAGCGCGATCGCCACGCGCTCGCCCCGCTCGGCCCCGCGCGCGGCCAGCTCTGCAGCGCCCGCTCGCGCACTGCCGAGCAGCTCGCCATAGGAGCAGATCCCATGTGGCGTCTGCACGGCGATTGCCGACGGCGCAGACGCAGCCGCCCGTTCGAGCCAACTATCGACGACCATCGCCACAGGCTAGCCTTCGCGCATGCCAACCACCTGGATCGCCGCCGGCGAGTACACCGACATCCGCTACGAGAAGTCTGAGGACGGGGGGATCGCGAAGGTCACGATCGACCGGCCGGAGGTGCGCAACGCGTTCCGGCCGCTGACCGTGATCGAGATCTCGCGCGCGCTGACGCAGGCGCAGGAGGATCTCGACGTCGGGGCGATCGTGCTCACCGGGGAGGGGCCGCAGGCGTTCTGCGCCGGTGGCGACCAGCGCGTGCGCGGGGACTCCGGGTACCTCACCGAGGATCAGCTGGGATCCACACCCACTCAGATGGGATCCCCACCCACCCGCGCCGGCGTGGGGCGCTTTCACGTCACCGACCTGCACATCCAGATCCGCCGCCTGCCCAAGCCGGTGGTGGCGATGGTCGCCGGGTATGCGATCGGCGGCGGCCACGTGCTGCACCTCGTGTGCGACCTCACGATCGCCGCCGAGAACGCCCGTTTCGGTCAGGTGGGGCCGCGCGTGGGCTCCTTCGACGGCGGCTTCGGCGCGGGGCTGCTCGCCAACCTCGTGGGGCCGAAGAAGGCGAAGGAGATCTGGTTTCTCTGCCGCCAGTACGACGCCACGCAAGCCCTCGAGATGGGGCTCGTCAACACCGTCGTGCCGCTGGAGCGCCTGGAGGAGGAGACCGTGGGGTGGTGCCGGGAGATGCTCGCGCTCTCCCCCTTCGCGCTGCGCCTGCTGAAGGCCTCGTTCAACGCCGCCGAGGACGGCCTCTCGGGCGTACAGCAGCTCGCGCACGACGCCAACCTGCTGTTCTACGGCAGCGAGGAGGCCCAGGAGGGCCGCAACGCCTACCGCGAGAAGCGCACGCCCGACTTCTCGCGCTTCCCGCGGAGGGCATGACCGCCGTGTCCGCGGTCGCAGCTCACCGGGAGGCGAGCGCGGTGCGCATATGGGTGATGGCCGCGCGCGTGCGCACGCTGCCCGCGGCGATCGCCCCGGTGCTCGTCGGCACCTCGCTGGCGCTGGGGAACGATCAGTTCAGGGCGCTCGCGTTCGTGGCGGCACTGCTCGGCGCGGTGTTCATCCAGGTCGGCACCAATTTGTCCAACGACTACTCCGACGCGCGGCGCGGCGCGGACACCGAGGACCGCCTCGGCCCGGTGCGCGTCACCGCGGGCGGGTTGGTGCCGCCCCGCCAGGTGCTGATCGCGACCTACGTCACGTTCGGTATGTCGGTGCTGTGCGGGGCCTACCTGATCTCGGTCGCCGGCTGGGGCCTGCTGGCGGTCGGCGCGGCGTCGATCCTCGCGGGCGTCCTCTACACCGGGGGGCCGCGCCCGTACGGGTATGAAGGGCTGGGCGAGCTGTTCGTGTTCCTCTTCTTCGGGATCGTCGCCGTGGCCGGCTCCTACTACGTGCAGGTGCAGCACCTGCCGTGGCAGGCGTTCGCGTGCGCGGTGCCGGTCGGCCTGCTGGCGAGCGCGATCCTCGTCGTCAACAACGTGCGCGACATCGACACCGACCGCCGCGCCGGCAAGCGCACGCTCGCGGTGCGCCTTGGTAGGCAACGCACGCGCACGCTGTACACCGCGATGCTCACGATCGCCTTCCTCGCCGCGCCGCTGCCGTGGCCGCTCGGCTCGATGACCGCCTGGCTGCTGCTCCCGTGGGCGGCGATCCCGCTGGCGCTCGCCCTGATCCGCGTGGTGCGCACCCGCATCGACGGGCCCGCGCTGAACGGGGCGCTCGCGCGCACCGGCCTGCTGCAGCTGCTCTTCTGCCTGCTGTTCGCCGCCGGGATCCTCGCCAGTGGAGGCATCGGCTAGCCGGATGCAGATGAACGTCGCCGAGCGCACGCTGCGCCTGCGCACACCGCTGCAGACCTCCTACGGCGCGGTGCGCGAGCGGCAGCTGCTGACGGTGACGCTGACCGACGCCGATGGGGTGAGCGGCCAGGGCGAGGCGGCGCCGCTGCAGCCCTACGACGGCGTCAGCCTCGATCGCGTGCGCGCGGCGCTGGAGGCGTACCGGCCGGTGCTGATGCAGTCCGCGACCGCCAACGGCGCGCAGCTGATCGAGGCGTGCCGGCGCGTCGCGAATCTCCCGGCGGCGCTCGCCGCGATCGACCTCGCGCTATGGGACCGCGCCGGGCGGCGCGCAGGCAAGCCGGTGGCGGCGCTGCTGACCGACGACCCCGCGGCGGAGATCCAGGTCAACGCGACCGTGGGCGCGACCGACCGCGCGGGCGCCGCCAGGCAGGCCGCGCGCGCGGCTGAACGGGGGTATGAGTGCGTGAAGCTGAAGGTGGGCGTCGGCGACGACGCCGGCCGCGTGGCTGCGGTGCGCGCCGCCGTGGGCCCCTACATCGCGCTGCGCGTGGACGCCAACGGCGCCTGGGACGTCGAGGGCGCGGTGCGCGCGATCGAAGCGCTGACCCCGGTCGGCCTCGAGCTCGTGGAGGAGCCCAGCCACGGCCTGCGGGCGGTGCGTGAGGTGCGCGAGCGCGTGGCGGCGCGCGTGGCGATCGACGAGACCGCGGCCGAGCATGGCGCGCTGGGGGCGGGCGTCGCCGACGCCGTCTGCCTGAAGATCTCCCGCTGCGGGGGCATCGCGGGCCTGCTCGCCGCCGCGGCGCTCGTCAGGGCCTCGGGTGCGGAGGTCTACCTGGCGTCGACGCTCGACGGCCCGCTCGGGGTGGCCGCCGCGGTGCACGCCGCAGCCGCCCTGGCCTCGCGCGGGCCGCTCCCGGCCTGCGGTCTGGCGACGCTCAGCCTGTTCGAGGAGCTGGAGAAGGAGGGGGAGGAGGGGGAGGGTGCTCTGTCCGTGCGGAAGGGCCGTATCGCGGTGCCCACAGCCCCGGGATTGGGGGTGGCGACCGGCGGGGCCGTCTGAGTCTCACGGCATTGCGATGCCCGAAACCCGGGACTGAGGGTGGCAGCACTTGGCCAACCCGGAGCTCGCCGAAAATCGTCGAGGAGCGTCGGTGTTCATATTTAACTTTTTGAGAGCCGTGCGCCATCGCTATACACCCTTTTGAATTTTCAATAACAACACCACCCTCCAAACGCCCGATCCTCTACCGCAGCGCCCTCACGATCGCTGCCGGGTTCTCCAACGGAAGCCCGTGACCGCCCGGCACCACGAGCAACTCGCCCCCCGGCAGCAGCCCGGCCGTCCGCCGCCCCAGCGCAAGGAACTTCGGGTCGCGCTCCCCCACCAGCGCGGCGACCGGCATCGCAAGCTCGGGCAGGCGCTCCCACAGCGGCGCCATCTCCCCCACCCCGAGGCCACGCATCGCGGCGGCCAGCGCGTCGGGCCGGTTGCGCCGCTGATCCTCGCGCGCCAGCGCCCCCACCTCGGGAGGGTCGGCGGCGAACAGCGGCTGGGTGCGCCAGCGCTCGATGAACTCCTCGTAGGGCCCGCGTTCGAGATCGTCGGCGAGGGCACGGTCCGAAAGTCGTCGCGCGGCGCGCTCGCCGTCGTCCTCGATGCCGGGGTTGACCCCAATCAGCACGAGCTGAACGACCCTCTCAGGCGCCGCCAGCGCCACGTGCAGCGCGACGCGCCCACCGAGCGAGTAGCCGCACAGCACGAAGCGCTCGGGACTGACGTCGAGCACGTGCTCGACGCAGCCGGCGAAGGAGATCGGCCGCGGCGCATCCGCCTCCGCGCCATGTCCCGGGAGGTCGAGCGCCAGCGGCCGGTAGCGTTCACGGTCGAGCAGCCCCACCACGCCGTCCCAGGCGCGGTGGGTGCCGCCGAAGCCGTGCAGCAGGACGAGGTGCTCCAGCACTCCGCGATCCTACTTTCGTCGCCCCCGCCACGTCCATCCCGACCCTCCACCCTTTTTTACCGAACTCTCCATCCCACACCCGACCCACCACACCCGACACACCACCCCAAAATCGCAACCCACCCCATGACCGCCCACCGCCCAACGCCGAGATGACCACCGCCACCGACACCTACATCCTGCTGCGCGCCTTCGTGGACGAGCTGGCGCGCTGCGGGCTGCGCGAGGCGTGCACCTCGCCGGGGTCGCGCTGCACGCCGCTGGTGCTGAGCCTCGCCCGCGAGCCACGGCTGCGCTGCCACTCGCACATCGACGAGCGCTGCAGCGGCTTCTTCGCGCTGGGGCTGGCGAAGGCGACGGGGGCGCCGGTGGCGGTGACGTGCACCTCCGGCACCGCCGTCGCGGAGCTGCTGCCGGCCGCGATCGAGGCGCACGAGGCGGGCGTGCCGCTGCTGATCCTCACGGCCGACCGACCCCCCGAGCTGCGCGAGAACGGCGCGGGCCAGACGATCGACCAGGTGAAGCTGTTCGGGCAGGCCGCGAAGTGGTTCTTCGAGGTCGGCACGCACGAGCCGACGCGGGAGCGGCTGCGCTGGATGCGCACGCTCGCCTGCCGCGCCTACTGGCTCGCGCTCGAGGGCCGGCCCGGCGTGGTGCACCTCAACTTCCCGCTGCGCGAGCCGCTGGTGGAGGACGAGCCCCTGCCGGCGGACGGCACCGGGCGCCCCGATGGCCGTCCGCTTGTGACCTCCACACCCGCGCGCCCGGCGGCGCCCGAGGACGCGAGCTCCCTCGCCGGGCCCGTGGCCGCCGCCCGCCGCGGGGTGGTGGTGGCCGGGCGCTACGAGCGCGACACAGCGCTGGGCGAGGCCGCGTCGGCGTTCTGCGCGGCGGCCGGCTGGCCGCTGCTGGCCGACCCGCTCTCGGGCGCGCGGCGCGGGGAGGCCGCGGTGGCGCACTACGACGCGCTGCTGCGCCACGGCCCGTTCGCCGCGGACGTCACGCCCGAGCTCGTGCTGCGCGTCGGCGACCTGCCCACCTCCAAGCCCCTGCGCGGGTGGCTCGCGGGCATGTCCGACGTACCGCAGGCAGCGATCGAGCAGGAGGGCCGCTGGCAGGATCCCGACGCGACGCTCTGCCGACGCTTCGCGCTGGAGCCCGCCGCGGCCTTGCGGGCGCTGGCGCAGAACGCGACCGCGCCGGACCCGGATTGGCTTGCGAGCTGGCGCAGCGCGGACGAGCGCGCCGCGGAGGCGCTGCTCGGCGTGCTGGGCGCGGGCGGCCTCAGCGAGCCCGCCGTGGCCGCCGAGCTCGGCGTGCTGCTGCCCGGGCGGGCGACCCTGTATGTCGCCTCCTCGATGCCGGTGCGCGACATCGAGAGCTTCTGGCCGGTGCGCGCCGACCCGCCGAGGGTGCTGTGCAACCGCGGCGCCAACGGCATCGACGGAACCGTCTCCAGCGCCTTCGGCGCCGCCGCCGCCGGCCCCGGGGCGGGCGGGGGCCCGGTCATCCTGCTGATCGGCGACGTGGCGCTCGCGCACGACATCGGCGGCCTGCTCGCCGCGCGGCGCCTGGAGCTCGATCTGACGATCGTGCTGATCGACAACGGCGGCGGGGGCATCTTCGACTTCCTGCCGGTGGCAGGTGCACCGATGGCACGGATGCAAGCAACTCGGCAAGCCGACGGGGAGCCGCCGGCGAGCGATGAGCCAGTAGCGCTTGACAGCGACGCGGCGAACCGCCCGCACGAAGACCTTTACACTCGCCACATCGCCACCCCGACAGGCCTAGATTTCGAACACGCGGCGCGGCTGTACGGCCTCGAGCACGAGACCGTCACCGACGTGCTCGCCTTCCGCGCGGCGCTCGAGCAGGCGCTGACGCGGCGCCCCCGGCGCGCGGGAATCATCGAGGTCCGCACCGATCGCGCGGAGAACGTGGCGCTGCACCGCCGCGCGTGGGAGGCCGTCGCCGGCGTGCTGGATGGGGAGACCTGAGCGCGCTCCCGCGGGAGCCGCGAGGGACACGTCATGCTCGCCTACCTCCTATGGCATCGCCCCGCGGACGGGGTCGAGCGCGAGACCTACGAGCAGGCCAGCGAGCACTTCCACCGCTCGCTGCACCGCTCCCCTCCGGCAGGCCTGCGCGGCTCGGCGGTGCTGCGTCTCGCCGAGTGCCCGTGGCTGGCCTCTCCTCAGGAGGCCGCCTACGAGGACTGGTACCTGCTCGATGACTTCACCGCCCTCGGCGTGCTCAACGAGGCGGCCGTGGCGCACGGCCACCGCAGCGCCCACGACGGCGTCGCCCGGCGCTTCGGCTCCGGCGCGGGCGGGCTGTACGGCCTGATGGAGGGCCACGCCGATCTCGCGGACGCGCCGCGGGCCGTGTGGGTTTCCCGCCCACCAGGCGAGCCGCGCGGCGAGCTGGCGCAGCTGCTGGCAGACGGGATCGACCCCGCGCACGCCAGCCTGTGGCGCCGAGCGCTCGTGTTCGGCCCGGCCCCCGAGTACTGCCTGCTCGCGCCGGAGACCCCGCAAGGCGTCGCCCCCACGCGCCTGCCGAGCGGCTGGCGCGCACATGCGATCGAGCGCGAGCTGCTGTGGACGGGCTCAGCCAGCCAAGAGCGGTAACAGCGCCGCGAGCTTGACCTCGGTCTCCGCCAGCTCCGCGGAGGGGTCGGAGTCGCGCACCACGCCGACCCCGGCGTAGCAGCGGGCGACGCGGCCGCGCAGCAGCGCGCAGCGCAGCGCGACGCAGAACTCGCCGTCGCCGGTGGCGTCGGCCCAGCCGACGGGTCCGGCGTACCAGCCGCGGTCCAGGCCCTCGAGGGCGGGGATCAGCGGCCGCGCGCGCTCGATCGGCTCGCCCCCCACGGCGGGCGTGGGATGCATCAGCTCCAGCAGCTCGATCACGTCGAGCGGCTGCGCCAGCTGCGCGCGAATCGGGGTGCCGAGGTGCTGGATGTTGGCGACCTTCACGAGCGCCGGCTCGGGCGGGGCGGCCGTCCACAGCGCGTGCTGGCGCAGCGCCCGCTCGATCCTGCGGATCACGATCGCGTGCTCCTCGCGGTCCTTCTCGGAGTGCATCAGCTGTTCGCCGAGGTGGTCGTCGACGGCGGGGTCCGCGCTGCGGCGCATCGAGCCGGCGAGCGCGAGCGCGCTGACGCGGTGGCCCTCGCGGCGCACGAGCAGCTCGGGGCTGGCGGCGACGAACGCGGCGTCGTCGCGGCCGACGCAGAAGACCGTGCACGAGGGGAAGCCCTCGCGCAGCACGCCGAACAGCGCGGCGGGGTCGAAGTTGGAAGCCCCCCCGCCCGCGTGCACCTGCACCTCGCGGGCGAGCACCACCTTCTCCAGCTGCCCCTCGCGGATCAGCTCGACCGCGCGCGCGACGGCGGCCTCGTAGTGCTCGGGCGGCATCGCGCTCGCGATCCGGTAGCGCCCGGTGGGCGCGGGGTCGAGCAGCGCCAGCGGCTCGATGCGCAGCTCGCCGAGACGGCGCTCGAGGCGGGCGAGCAGCCCCTCGGCGGTGTCGTCGGCGGCGGCGAGCGCGCACAGCGTCATGCGCACGCGCAGGCCGTCCATCGCGGCACGCGGATCGGGGAGCGGAGTCGGCGACGTCCCCCCCGTTCGGCGCCCGGAGCGCTGCTCGCGCGTGAATGCGACCTCGGGCACGATCAGCGAGGCGGGCGCGAAACCGCTCCACGCCATGTCGGCGCCGCCCTCGGCGGCGAACGCGAAGCCGCCCAGCGCGATCGGCCCACCGCTGGTAGACCCGGGGTCGGAGGGGTCCTCGGGCGGGTCGCTAACCGCGGCCGCGGCGAGCGCGCGCCAGCGGTCGGCCACCGTGGCGAAGCGCTCGGGCCCGGCGGCCGTTAGGCAGGCCGCCTCACCGAGCGCGGCCAGCGCGCGCGCGCCGCGTTCGGGCTGCTCTAAGAGAAACCACGACTCTCCCGGGCGCCGCGAGGCACAGGCGACCGCACTGGGGTCGAGGCCCGTCGGCAGCGGCAGGGTCAGCGCCGCGAGCGTCTGGCGGCCGCTGCGCCGCGCGCGCTTGACGGCGAGCTGCAGGCGTGCCGAGAGTCGCTCGCGGTCGGCCTCGCTGAGCGCGAACGGGCTCTCCTGCGTCCGCTCGAGCGTTCCCCTCACGTCTCGCTGCGGCCTCGGGCGATCGCTATCTCACCAGTGCGCATCATCTCGATCAGCCCGAACGGCCGCACCATGTCCTCGAAGGCTTGGATCTTCTCGGTCGTGCCGGTGATCTCGACGATGATCGAGCGCTTGGTGACGTCGACCACCTTGCCGCGGAAGATCTCGGTGATCTGCATCAGCTCGCCGCGCTGGGGACCATCGGCGGCGACCTTGAACATCGCGAGCTCGCGCGAGACCGTGTCGCCCGGGTCGAGGTCGCGGATCTTCAGCACGTTGATCAGCTTGTGCAGCTGCTTGGTGACCTGGTCGATCGGGTGCAGGGCGCCGTCGACGGTGAGCGTCACGCGCGAGACGCGCTCGTCGTCGGTCGGGCCGACCGTGAGCGTGTCGATGTTGAAGCCGCGACGGGCGAACAGGCCCGCGATGCGCGTGAGCACGCCCGACTTGTTTTCGACCAGGATCGAGAGCACATGCTTGCGCCCGGTGCGCAGGTTGCCGGAGGCTTCGAGCTCGGCGAGGCTGAGCGGGGCCTTGGTGGCTGGTTCACCCATTGCCCACCACCCCACCCCTCGCTGCCACGTGCTCGATCCACGCAAGATCGTGTCGCGGCTTCGTGCGAGCACCCATCCTCATCCCACCATCTCCCGAGCAGCCTGCCCAGCAGGGATCATCGGGTAGGTGTTCTCCTCGCGTGTGACGCGGACGTCCACGACCACGGGGCCCTCCGTGGCGATCGCCCGCTTGATGTCGTCCACGAGCGTGTGCTTGTCCTCGAAGCGCATCCCGGTGGCGCCGTAGGCCTCGGCGAGCTTGACGAAGTCGGGGAACTTGCCCATGTCCACGTGGGAGTAGCGGCCGTCCCAGAAGAGCTCCTGCCACTGGCGCACCATGCCGAGATAGCCGTTGTTCATGATGAACACCTTGATCGGGATCTGATCCTGCGCGCAGGTGGCGAGCTCCTGGGCGTTCATCTGCACCGAGCCGTCGCCGGCGACGCAGCACACGAGGCGATCGGGGCAGCCGACGGCGGCGCCCATCGCGGCGGGCAGCCCGAAGCCCATCGTCCCCAGGCCGCCGGAGTTGATCCAGCGTCGCGGCGCGGGGAAGTCGTAGTACTGGGCGGTCCACATCTGGTGCTGGCCGACGTCGCTGGAGACGATCGCCTCGCCGCCGGTCGCCTCGAACAGCGCCTGGATCAGGTACTGGGGCTTGATCTCGGCGTCGGCGGAGTCCTCGTATTTGAGCGGGTACTGCTCGCGCCATCCTTCGATGCGGCTCCACCACTCGGTCAGGCGCGCGGGGTCGGGCCCCAGCGCGCGGTACTCGATGGCCAGCTTGGCGAGCACGTTGCGGGCGTCGCCGACGATCGGGATGTGAGCCGGCACGTTCTTCGATATCTCAGCCGGGTCGACGTCGATGTGGATGAACTTGGCGTGGGGCGCGAACTCCGAGAGCTTGCCGGTGATGCGATCGTCGAAGCGGGCGCCGACGGCGCAGATCAGGTCGGCCTCGTCCATCGCGTAGTTGGCGCTGCGGGTGCCGTGCATCCCGAGCATCCCCAGCCACTGAGGATGTGGAGCTGGGAAGGCGCCGAGGCCCATCAGCGTGCAGGTGACGGGAAAGCGGTCGCAGGCGGCGAGCTCGACCAGCTCGGCGGAGGCGTTCGCGTTGACGACGCCCCCGCCGGCGTAGATCACGGGGCGCTGGGCGGCGGCGAGCGCCTTGGCGGCCTGGCGGATCTGCTTCTGGTTGCCCTCCACGGTGGGCTGGTAGCCGGGGAGGCGCACATCGGTGACGGGCTCGTAGTCGATCTCGGCGCGCGAGAGGTCCTGCGGGATGTCCACGAGCACCGGGCCGGGCCGTCCGGTGGAGGCGATGTGGAACGCCTCGTGGATCGCGCGGGGGATCTCCAGGGGGTGCTGGATCATGAACGAGTGCTTGACGACGGGCATCGTGATCCCGATCGTGTCGGCCTCCTGGAAGCCGTCGGTGCCGAGCAGCTCGGTGCGCACCTGGCCGGTGATGAACACGACCGGCACGGAGTCCATCATCGCGTCGCAGATCGGGGTGATCAGGTTGGTCGCGCCCGGGCCGGAGGTGGCGAACGCGACACCCACTTTGCCGGTCGCCTTGGCGTAGCCCTCGGCGGCGTGGCCGCCGCCGGCCTCGTGGCGCACGAGGATGTGGCGGATGCCGGCGTCGACGAAGGCATCGTAGGTCGGGAGGTTGGCGCCGCCGGGCAGGCCGAAGACGACCTCGACGCCCTCCGCCTTGAGGCATTCCATCAGTGCGTCAACCGCGCGCATGTCTGCCAACCGCCTTTCCGCTGCACTCGAACGGGTCAAAAAGGCAGTGTACCAGCGGGTTTAGGCCCGCCCACCACGCCCTCCTAGCGGTCGATGGCCAAGCCAGGCAAGGACGCAGTGAGCGAAGTGTGCTCTGCACACGAGCGATCGAGGACGCCGCCTGGCGCCGTGCCAGCGGCCGCTAGGAGGAGCCGATCCCGATCCCGATCGCCAGGGCAATCGCCCCGCCCACGGTGACGACCAGCAGCGAGGAGCGCATCGAGACGTGCAGGAAGCGTTTGCGCACCCAGGCGATCGCGAACAGCTCGAAGGCGACGACGAAGCCCGCGACCAGCAGCGCTTTGTGGACGTCGCTGATGAGGAACGGCAGCGTGTGGAAGATGCCGCCGAGTGTGGTCATCCCGCCGGTGATCGCCCCGCGCACCACCGCCGAGCCGCGGCCGGTTTGCTCGCCCGTGTCCGACAGCGCCTCCGACCAGCCCATGCTCACGCCGGCGCCCAGCGCGGTCGAGAAGCCGACGAGCAGCGCGACGTGCGAGTCGGAGGAGATCGCCGCCGCGAAGATCGGCGGCAGCGAGGAGACGGTGCCGTCGATCATGCCCACCAGCGCCGGCTGCACCACGCGCAGCACGAAGTCGCGCTCGTCCGGGAAGCCGGCGCGGTGGATCAGCCGCGCGATCAGCGAGCTGTGCACGGGCATGGGCGGAGCCTTGGCGCTCATGCCACGTTTATAGAGCCTGCGCCGTTTCGGGCTCCCTAATCGGTGCCCCTAACGGCTCGGGAGAACCGCGCGCCGCGGTAGCGACTCAACCGCGGGCCGGTGACGACGGCTGCCACGATTCCGGCGCGATCACCGCGTCCGGAAAATCGAGCTCCGTCCCGCAGCGGGTGCAGAGGGCATCGTAGATCTTGGTGACGCGCCCGCAGCGGGGGCAGCGGCGACGCAGCTCGTTGCTCTCCATCCGATAGGCGATCGCCGCGAGCAGGCCAAAGACGGGGACGACCGCCGAGATCGCGAACCACAACATGAACGAGCTGCCCTTGACGCGGCCCACCACACCGCCGGCGAGACCGAAGCCGAGGCAGATGACCACGTAGCCCATCGCGCCGCGCCTCTCAGAACAGGACGCGCGCAGCCCACACGATCGCCACGATGGCGAGCACCACGATGACCGGGACGGCGAGGAAGGTGACGATCCCGATCACGATGTGCAGCAGCACCCAGGCGGCGACCGCCAGGATCAGCACCGCGACGATCATCCGGCCCAGCGAGCGCGACGACGTTGTGGATGCGGGCGACTCGGCCATCACAAGGATGGTAGCGCGCTGGGAGACAGACGCATGCGATACGGCCGGGCGGGAGCTGGCGCCCCGGCCCGGCCGCACGCATCCTGCTCCGCCCATCCGCGGTCGAGGGGAGCCCGCGGGAGCGAGATCTCGAGATCGCCCCAGCGCCCTTGGACCACGCAGCGGAGGGACTCGGAGCGATCTGGCTATGACGAGCATCTTGCCCGCCACGAGGTGATTTGCCTTTGGCCCGCGGTCCAAGATGTGCGCGGAGGCGGTGTGGCGGTTGCCGATCAGGCCCCGAGCTGCTCGTGCACCAGGCGGGTGACGGCACCGCCGTCGGCGCGGCCCTTGGTCTCGCGCATCACGTGGCCGACGATCGGCCCAATCGCCTTGGCGTTGCCCGCGCGCACGTTGGCGGCGGCCTCGGGGTGCGCAGCCAGCGCGGCGGCGACGATCGCCGCAAGCTCATCGCCGCCGTCCAGCGCGGCCAGACCCTCGGCCTCGACGATCGCCGCCGGCTCACCTCCCTCGGCGACGAGGCGGTCGAGCACCTGGCGGCCGGCGCCGACGCTGATGCGCTTGGCGTCGGCGAGCCCCACGAGCCGCGCCAGCGCATCGGGACGCACGCGCGACTCGGCGGGGTCCTGCCCGTCGGGCAGGCGCGCAAGGAGGTCGCCGGAGATCCAGTTGGCGAGCGCCTGGGCGGGCGGCGCAGGATCCACCGCGGCGCGGCGCGCGGCCTCGAAATAGTCGCCGAGCTCGGCGCGGAAGGCGAGCAGGTGGGCGCTGTCGGGGGAGAGCCCGAGCTCATCCGCGAAGCGCTCGGCGCGCGCGGCGGGGAGCTCCGGCAGGGCGACGCGGGCGGCGTCGAGCATCGCCGCGTCGATCGCGACCGGCACCAGGTCGGGCTCGGGGAAGTAGCGGTAGTCGTGGGCCTCCTCCTTGGAGCGCAGCGAGGTGATGCGCTCTGACGCTGGATCGAAGTGCAGGGTCTCCTGCTCGACCTGCCCGCCACCGCGCAGGATCGCCTCCTGGCGGGCGAGCTCGGCGCGGATGCCGCGTTCGATGAAGCGGAAGGAGTTCATGTTCTTCAGCTCGGTCTTCACCCCGAGCCGCTCGGAGCCGGCGGGGCGCAGCGAGATGTTGGCGTCGCAGCGCAGCGAGCCCTCCTCCATGTTCACGTCGGAGACGCCGAGCACGCGCATCGTCGTGCGCAGCAGCCGCAGCCACTCGCCGGCCGCCTCGGCGGAGCGCAGGTCGGGCTCGGTGACGATCTCCGCGAGCGGGGTGCCGCCGCGGTTGAAGTCGACGATCGAGGCGTCGGAGCCGTGGATGCGCCCGGAGGCGCCGACGTGCACGAGCTTGGCGGCGTCCTCCTCGAGGTGCACGCGGTGGATGCGCACCTCCCCGAGCCGCCCGCCACGGCAGAGCGGCAGGTTGTACTGCGAGATCTGGTAGCCCTTGGGAAGGTCGGGGTAGAAGTAGTTCTTGCGATGGAAGATCGACCGCGGCGCCAGCTCCGAGCCGAGCGCCATGCCGATCATCAGCCCGAAGTGCACGGCGCGCGCGTTGGCGACGGGCAGGCTGCCGGGCAGGCCGAGGCAGACCGGGCAGGTGCGCGTGTTGGGAGGCTCGCCGAAGGAGAGCCCGCAGCCGCAGAACATCTTCGTGGCGGTCGCCAGCTGGATGTGGATCTCCAGGCCGATGACCGGCTCGTACTCGACCGCGCTCACGCCGACCCCCCGACGCGCGCCCGCGACCCGTCGAAGCCGAGCGCCCGCTCCAGCGCAAACGCGGCGTCGAGCAGGCGGTTCTCGCTGAACACCGGCCCGGCGATCTGCAGCCCCACGGGCAGCTCCCCACCGCCGCCGTCGGATGCCAGGCCGCAGGGAATCGAGATCGCGGGGATGCCGGCGAGCGACATCGGGACGGTGCAGAAGTCGTTGATGTACATCGACCACGGGTCGCCGGTGCGCTCCCCCAGCGGGAAGGCGACGGTGGGAGAGGTGGGCGTGAGGATGAAGTCGACCTCGGCGAACGCCGCGTCGAAGTCGGCGACGATCTTCGTGCGCACCCGCTGCGCGCGACCGTAGTAAGCGTCGTAGTAGCCGGCGGAGAGCGCGTAGGTGCCGAGCATGATGCGCCGCCGCACCTCGACGCCGAAGCCGTCGTGGCGGGTGTGGGTGTACATGCCGATCAGACCGCCCTCCTCGTCGGCCTGCCGATCGCCCGCGGGGGCGGGAGCAACCTTCCGCAGCCCGTAGCGCACGCCGTCGAAGCGGGCGAGGTTGGAGGATGCCTCGGCTGGCGCGAGCACGTAGTAGGCGGAGAGCCCGTGGGGAGCGTGGGGCAGGCGCACGTCGTGGATCTCCGCGCCGAGCTCCCGCGCGCGCGCAAGTGCGCGGCGAAAGGCGTCGAGCACGCCGGGGTCGATCCCCTCGCCGGTGAGCTCCTCGGGCACGCCCAAGCGCACGCCGGAAAGACTCTCGGCAGTCGGCAGCGCGATCTCCTCCGGGTGCCCCAGCGAGGTGGCGTCGCACTCGTCGCGGCCGACCATGTGGCGCAGCAGCAGCGCCGCATCGGTCACGTCGCGGGTGAGCGGCCCGGCCTGGTCCAGCGAGGAGGCGAACGCGATCATCCCGTAGCGCGAGACGGCGCCGTAGGTCGGTTTGAGCCCGACGATCCCGCACAGCGCGGCGGGCTGGCGGATCGAGCCGCCGGTGTCGGTGCCGAGCGCCCACGGAGCGAGGCCGGCGGCGACGGCGGCGGCGCTGCCACCGGAGGACCCCCCGGGCACGCGCGCGCGATCCCACGGGTTGAGCACCGGGCCGAAGGCGGAGTTCTCGTTGGAGGAGCCCATCGCGAACTCGTCCTGGTTGGTCTTGCCCAGCAGCGGCGCGCCGGCCGCCGCGAGCCGGGCGACGGCGGTGGCGGTGTAGGGCGGGCGGTAGCCCTCGAGGATGCGCGAGCCCGACTGCGAGGGTACGCCGGCGGTGCAGAAGAGGTCCTTGACGGCGAGCGGCACGCCGCGCAGAGGCCCGTCGGGCGGCCGGACGGGGCGCGATCCATCCGCCACAGGGGCGACCCACGTGAAGCAGTTCAGCTCGTCGGCGGTCCGCGCGCGCGCGATAGGCATCGAACAGCTCGGCCGCGGAGAGCCGGCCGGCGGCGATCTCCTGCACCGCCAGCGCCGCGGACAGGTCGATGATCGCCTCAGAGCTCATCTATGCGTGAGGGTGGGGTCGCATCCGCGCAAGTGAGCTCCCGCAAACGGAGCGGGTGGGCGCGGGACATCCTGTCCCGCGACGAGCCGACGTTGACGAACGGGCGCTCACGCCTGGGGGCTGGGGACGAGAAAGCCCCCGTCGGCCACGGAAGGTGCCTGTTCGAGCGCGACCTCGCGCGGCAGGCATGGGCGCGGCTCGTCAGGACGCAGCCGGCCGACGACCTCAACCACGTGCGAGGTGGGAGGCACGTCGTCCAAGTCCAGCTCGCCGATCTTGGCGATGTGGTCGAGCACGCCGGAGAGCTCGCGCGCCATCGACTCGACCTCGCCATCGTCCAGCTTCAGGCGGGCTAGGCGCGCCACGTGGAGGACTTCGTCGCGATCGATCACGGCGGGATTCTATGCCCCAGCCGGGGGCGCCTCGCGCGGCGGTGTTGCGTCGGGCGGGTAGAGACCGGTGCGTTCGTCGCGCATCGACTGCCAGCTCCCGACCAGCACGAGCAGCGCCCCGGCGAGCGCCAGCCACGCCCCGGAGCACACCATCGTGGCGTGGTCGGGGCGCTCGAGCAGCCGCACCACGGCGGCGATCGTCCCGAGGATCCCGAACAGCGTGCTCCACACCGCGGCCGCGACCGGGATCGCGGTGGTGCGCTCGGTGACGGTGGCGAGCGCCAGCGCGAGCGCGCCCGCGGCTGCCAGGATCAGCAGCGTGACCGCCACGCCGAAGGTCGCCCACGCGCTGAGCTTGCCCTGGGCGTTCTCATACCAAGGCAGCGCCAGCGCGACGATCAGGCAGATCGCCCCCGCGAGCGCAATCAACTCCCCGGAGCGCAGGCGGCGCAGGCTCATCGCGCCACCTCGACGCCCGCCTGTAGGCGGGCGGCATCGAGCGTGTTGCGCAGCAGCAGCGCAATCGTCATCGGCCCCACCCCACCCGGCACGGGGGTGAGCGCGGAGGCCACCTGTGAAACCGCCGCGAAGTCCACGTCGCCGACGAGGCCGCTGGTGTTGCCGGCCTGCTCGGGGGTGAGGCGGTTGATGCCGACATCGATCACCACCGCCCCGGGCTTGACGAACTCGGCACCCACCATGCGCGGACGGCCGATCGCCGCGATCAGGATGTCCGCGCGCGCACACACGCCCGCAAGATCGCGGGTGCGGGAGTGGCAGACGGTGACGGTCGCGTTGGCGGCGAGCAGCAGCTGCGCCATCGGCTTGCCAAAGAGATTGGAGCGACCGACGACCACCACCTCGGCGCCCTCCAGCCAGCCCGCGTCCCCACCCTGGACGCTCGCCAGCAGCTCCATCACCCCCAGCGGGGTGCACGGTCGCAGCCCCGGCCGTCCGAGCAGGAGCAGGCCGGCGTTGACCGGGGTCAGGCCATCCACGTCCTTAGCCGGGTCGATCAGGCCGGTGAGCGACGGGCCATCGAGGTGGGCGGGCACCGGCAGTTGCAGCAGCACCCCATTGACGGCGTCGTCCTCGTTGAGAGCATCGAGCACCTCAGCCACCTGCGCAAAGGAGGCATCCGCGGGCAGGCGCTTATCGAAGGGCGTCATCCCGACCTCCGCGCAGGCGCGTTGCTTGCCCCCCACGTACACCGCCGAGCCCGGGTCATCGCCCACCAGCACAGTCGCCAGACCCGGCGTGCGCCCGGTGCGCTCCACGAACGCGCGCACCTCCTCGGCGACCTGTGCCCGTACGCGCGCGGCGTTCGCTTTGCCATCGATGATCGTTGCGCTCATGAGGGTCGGAATGCTACCGGCGGGTGACGGGCGCAAACTCAGACATCAGCTTGCGTTCGGAGCCGTCGCGGGCGAAGCGCACGACGATCACCCCGTGAGGCTCCACGGCGGTGACGACGCCCTCGCCGAAGGAGGCGTGGATAACGTCCTCGCCCAGCCGGAACGATCCCCCGGAGCCCGCCTGCACCCCGCGGGCGGCGCTCGCGCCGTTGGCGTGCATCCCAACGTCGGCGGTCGCGCGCGCGGCGGAGTCCCAGCCACCGCCGACGCCGACGAGCGCGCGGCTCCCCCCCGCGCCCCCCTGCCAGCTCATCCCACCGCCGCCACGCGCGGCGCTTGCGACCATCAGCTGCACCTGCTCGCGTTCGGTGAGCTCGGCGGGGATCTCGTCGAGGAAGCGGCTGGGCATACCGTAGGCCTGCGCGCCGAACACCACACGGCGGCGCGCGTGCGTGAGGTAGAGATTGCGCATCGCGCGGGTCACGCCGACGTAGAAGAGTCGCCGCTCCTCCTCCAAACCGCCTTCGTCGAGCGCCCGCGAGTGCGGGAACACGCCGTCCTCGCAGCCCACGATGAACACCACCGGGTACTCCAGGCCCTTGGCGTTGTGCAGCGTCATCAGCGTCACCAACCCCTCCGCCTCGTCTTTGCGTGAGTCGGCGTCGGCGACGAGCGCGATCTGCGCCAGGAAGACGTCGAGCGCATCCTGCCCGGCCTCGGCCGTGGCGTCGAACTCGCGCCCGACCGACACCAGCTCCTCCAGGTTCTCGATGCGCCCCTGCGCCTCGATCGTCCGCTCCGCCTCGAGCGCCTCGATGTAGCCGGTTTGCGAGAGCACCGCCTCCAGCAGCTCGCCCACCGGCACGCGCTGGCCGATCTCCGATCGGTCCACGCGCGCGCGCAGCTCGCCCATCGTGTCCATGAAGCGCCGCAGCGCCTTCACCGCAGCCGCGCCAAGACCGGGGATCGCATCGGGCGCCGCCGCCGCCTCCCACACCGAGACGCCGACGGTGGCGGAGTGCGCCACGATGCGCCCGAGCGAGGTCTGCCCGAGCCCGCGCCGGGGGGAGTTGGCCACCCGCGTGAAGCTCACCACGTCGAACGGGTTGGCCAGCCACGAGAGGTAAGCGATCGCGTCCTTGATCTCGGCGCGCTCGTAGAACTTCGTCCCGCCGATCACCTGGTAGGCGATCTCGCGCCGCACGAGCGTGTCCTCCAGCACGCGCGACATCGCGTTGGTGCGGTAGAGCACGGCGATCTCCGCGCGCGAGGCGCCCTCGTCCACCAGGCGCTCGATCTCGCCCACCACGAAGCGCGCCTCGGCGTGCTCGTCCTCCAGCTCGCGCACCTGGATCGGCTCGCCTGTGCCGAGCTCGCTCCACAGGCGCTTGGCGATCCCGCCGCGGTTGTTGGCGATCACCGCGTTGGCGGCCTTCAGGATCGTCTCGGTGGAGCGGTAGTTCTGCTCCAGCTTCACCACACGCGCGTCGGGGAAGTCATCCTGGAAGTCGAGGAGGTTGCGGATATCGGCGTTACGGAAGCTGTAAATCGATTGAGCGTCATCGCCGACCACCGCCAGGTTGCGATGACCGGCGAGGTGGACGGGCTCCCCGCGCGCCGGCGCCTGGCGCCCGCCACCCACCAGTAGTTGCAGAAAGCGGTACTGCGCGTGGTTGGTGTCCTGGTACTCGTCGACCAACACGTGGCGGAAGCTTTCGCTGTAGCGCTCGCGCACTTCCGGGTAAAGCTCCAGCAGGTTGACGGTGCGAAACAGCAGGTCGTCGAAGTCCATCGCGTTCATGCGCATCAAGTCGCGCTCATACAGCGTGTACACCTCGCCGACCAGCTCCTCGAATTGCGAGCCGACCGCCTGGCTGTAGGCGGAGGCGTCGCGCAGCTGGTTCTTGGCGGAGGAGATCTGGTTGTGGATCGCCGCCGGCGTGTAGCGCTTGGGGTCGACGCCCACCGCGTCCATGCAGCGCTTCGTCAGCCGGCGCGCATCGGCCTGGTTGTAGATCGTGAACTGCCGCGTGTACCCCAGCCGCTCGGCCTCGGCGCGCAGGATCCGCGCGCAGGCGGCGTGGAAGGTCATCAGCCACATCCCGCGCGTGGAGTGGCCGAGCAGCCGTTCGACGCGCTCGCGCATCTCCTTGGCGGCCTTATTGGTGAACGTGATCGCCAGGATCTCCCCCGCCTGCGCCTGGTCGGTGTAGATCAGGAAGGCGAGGCGGTGGGTGAGCACGCGCGTCTTGCCCGAGCCGGCGCCGGCGAGGATCAAAAGCGGCCCCTCCCCGTGCGTGACGGCCTCCCGTTGGGGCTCGTTGAGGCCCTCCAGCAGCTCCTGGAGATGCTCGGCGTGGGGGTTTTCGGGCATCTGCTCCAGCATAGTCAGGAGCTCGGCTGGCGTAACGTGTCCGCCATGCCGCTGCTCGAAGAGGTCCGCGCAAGCTGCGCCACTATCGCAGCGCACGCACAGTCGGTGCGGATCGACATGGACGCCGTCGCCGATGAGGAGCTCCTCACGAAGATCGCTGCGGCCACACCAGAGGAGTCGCCCGCGGCGCTGGACCCGGTGCGCCACTACCTGGAGGGCGAGCCCGCCGACGTCGCCGACTACCTGCTCGCGCTGGACGCGATCAACTTCGGCTCGGGGTGGTTTCCCACACTGCGCAAGCGCCTCGACGCAGGCGTGCCGATCGGCGGCTACTTCACGGTCGCATGGGCGCTCACCGACTACGCGCGCGCCCACCACGCCGCCGGCAACGGGTGGGTACTCGACGCGGCGTGGCTGCGCGCGGTGGACACCCGCACGATCGCGGCGATCCTCGACCAGCGGCCCGACCACGAGCTGATGAGCCTCTACGCGCAGGCGCTGCGCGAGCTGGGGCGCTTCCTCGGCGAGCGCCGTGCGCTGGACGTGGTCGCACAGTGCGGCGGCTCGGCGGAGCGGCTGGCACAGACGCTGGCGCGCGGCATGGCGATGTTCGACGATCGCGGCTTCTACAAGCGCGCCCAGATCGTCGCCGCCGACCTCGCGCTGGCGGGAGTCGCAAGCTTCGCCGACCTCGATCGCCTGACGATCTTCGCGGACAATCTCGTCCCCCATGTGTTGCGCTGCGAGGGCATCCTGGTGTACGACGAGTCGCTCGCCGCCCGCATCGACGCTGGCGAGCTGCTCGCCGCGGGCGGCCCCGAGCGCGAGATCCGCGCCTGCGCGGTGCACGCCTGCGAGACGATCTCGGCGCGCACGGGCATCCCCCCGCGCGTGCTCGACCACCGCCTGTGGAACCGCGGCCAGGCCCCGGAGTACAAGGCGCGCCCGCGGCATCGCTGCCGGTGCGTGTATTACTGAGTTGCGATGCCTGTGGGAGCGCCGGGCGGAGGCAAATGGATGGTCGCCCATCTGCTGCCGCCGATGCGCCTGCCGGTAAGGCCGAGCGGCGACTACCTCTTTTTCCGCTTCGGCTTCCTCGGCTTGGCGTACGCCTTGACGAGCACCTTGGCGCTCGTGGTCGCGCTCTGGTCGGAGGCGCCGTGCGATTCGAGGGCGACCGCGAGCGTCAGGCGGTGGTGGCGCTTCAGCAGTTGCAGCACCGCGGCCGGCAGTCCGACACTCACCATCGTCGAGGTTCCGGGCGCAGTGCTGAAGGAGGCGTGGCCGGCGGCGACGGTCACGGAGGTACCCTGCGCACGGGCAGCCACCGCCAAGCCGCTCGCGGTGGCGGGCAGGGTCAATGTCACAGCCCCCGCGCAGGATGCTCCGCCAGAGGGACACGCGATCGTCAGACGCACACGCCCGTGGCTGTCGGCGGTGACGGTCGGAGATCCAAGCCTCGCCGCCTGGAACGCGGGAACGCTGGGCGCCACGGGCGCGGCGACGGTGATTGTGCCGGTGTGCGTCGCAGTGTCCCCGGGCGCTGCGTCCGCTGTCACCGACACGCTGTAGGTGCCGGGATCGGTGAAGGTGTGCGTCACCGTGTCCCCGCTCCCGGTCGAGGCATCGCCGAACGCCCACGAGACGCCGAGCGTCGGATCGACCTGATCGACCGGCGCCACCGAGAAGGTCACGGGTGCCCCGGCGGTGGCGGTCGCCGGGATCGACGTGCTCTGCAGGGTGGGTCCTCCCGCATCGAGCAGGCTCTCTTCGGGGAGATCTTCGCCGCCCTCGATCGTGAAACCGACCACGCCGTCGCCCTCGCCGTCCATCGCTGCGTTGAGACCCTGCTCGTCGCTCTCCCCGTTGGGGCTCACGATCTGACCGGCGGGGGACACTTCCTGGGGCTCGCCAAAGCGGCCTTCGGCGGGCCGCACGACCGCGAAGGCGCTGTTGCTCTGGACGTTGGCGTAGCTGACCACCGTGTCGCCGGCTGGGTCCTCGGCGATGCTGGGGGCCCACGACAGAAACGCGAGGTCCTGAACCGCCGGGAAGGTTCCCGACGATGTTCCGGCCGCGTATTGGACGACGAGATCACCGCCGAAATCGAGCGTCCACACAACGCCCGGATCCCCGCGGCCGTCGAGCGCCACCTGGGGGAACGCCGCGTTCGCTCCTTCGGCGGACACGCTCACGGCTTTGTCAAATGTCCCACCGGCGGGCCGCACCGCGACCTGAGCTATCTCGACGGTGCCGTTGGAGGCCATCCAGGTGACTGCCGTGTCTCCCTCGGTGTTCATTGCTGCGAATGGATGGATCGCGGGTTCGGATTCATTCGAGAGCACCACCGGTTCGGAGAAGCTGCCGGTCGCCGCTGATCGCGTCGCCTCTTCCACGAGTTCCTTGGCGCCGCTGCTCCGATCCCAAACGACCGTGGCGTCGCCGGCGTCGTCGATCGCCACCCTCGGAGATTCGACGCTCACACGGCTGGCAGAGATGGTGACCGCGGTGCCGAAGCTCCCCCCGGCCGGGCGGAATGACGCCTGGACGACCGCGGTGGAGCCTTCGCGACTGGTCCAGGCCACGATGGTGTCCCCCCGGTCGTTCATGGCAACCGCCGGGAACAGGGCTTCCTTCGCTGCCCCGGAGAGTGTCAGCGGGGCCGAGGGAATCCCGTCCGTCACGGTGGCGGCTTCCACAAGGTCACTCGACCCAAGGCTCCACCAAACGACGGTCGCGTCGCCGGCGGCGTCCTCGGCCACCTGGGGAGCGCGGTTTTCACGTCGGCGAGCCGCGCCCAGGGCTCGTGGCTTGGCGCCGATCGGAGCTCGCACCCGGCTGCCGGACGTACCGAGCCCCGCGTCCCCTCAGCTGATCCTGCCGGGTCCGACCTACCCCCCCGCGGGGTTGGGGCCCTTCACCGGCCGCAGCGGCCTGACCTTGGCGACGGGCGGCTCGATGCGCCCGCCCGAAAGCTCGCCCACCGCGCGCTCCAGCGCCCCAATGCGGCTGGAGAGGCCTTGCAGAGCCTCCGCGATCGGGTCGGGCAGGTGGATCCAGTCGGCGTCCGGGCCCTCCGGGCGGCGGCCGTCCACGCGCACCGGGTGGCCGGGGTTGCCCACCACGGTGGAGTTGGGCGGCACGTCGGTGATGACAACCGTGTTGGCGCCGATCTTCGCGCCATGGCCAACGGTGATCGGGCCGAGCAGCTTGGCGCCCGAGCCGATCGTCACGTTGTCCTCCACCGTCGGGTGGCGCTTGCCGGTGGCGAAGCCCGTCCCCCCTAGCGTCACGCCCTGATAGAGCGTCACGTCGTCGCCGATCGTCGCGGTCTCCCCCACGACCACGCCCGCGCCGTGGTCGATGAACAGGCCCTCGCCGATGCTCGCCGCCGGGTGGATCTCGATGCCGGTCAGCGTCCGCGTCAGCATCGACATCGTGCGCGGCAGCAGCGGCACCCCCGACTCGTGCAGCGCGTGCGCCACGCGGTGGGAGAGCAGCGCGTGGATGCCCGGCCACGTCGCCACGATCTCCGCGGGCCCCACCCCGCGGGCGGCGGGATCGCGGTCGCGCGCTGCCGCCACATCGCGGCGCAGCTCCTTGACGACCCCCGCGAAGGTGCCCAGTCCGAGCATCCCCACAGGGTAGCGTCGGAGCGATTCGCCCTTATCGGCGACCACTCGGTGCTGGTGGAGCGGGTCGCTCCGGGGCCCGGGGGCTAGGGCAGTCGTCGTCGACACCCTCGACGCCCTGCTCTCAACGTTCGAACCACAGCGACTCGCCCGCGAACCCGCGATCCTGCCACCCCCCGATCCTGACCGGAGCTCGGGGCTCGGCGAGCTCGATGGGGTTTTGAGGGAGGTCCCTTCAGTTAGACGCTGTAAGGAAAGCGCACCTCCACCGCCAGGCCCCCCTCGGGCCGCGAGCTGACGCCGAGCTGGGCTTCATGGGCGCTGGCGATGGCGTGCACGATCGAGAGGCCGAGACCGTGACCGTCGCCGGGGCTGGTGCGGGCTGCGCCAAGGCGCTGGAACGGGGCTTGCAAGCGCTCCAGCTCCTCGGTTGGAACGACCGGGCCGTCGTTGGCCACCGACAGGACCGCGGTTGCGGCGGTGGTCGTGGTGGCGACCTCGATGCGCCCGCCGGCGGTGTTGTGGCGGACCGCGTTGTCGATCAGGTTCGCGGCTAGGCGCTCCAGGAGCTGAGGGTCGCCCTGGATGCGTGCAGGGTCCAGGGTGGGGTGCAGCCGCAGTCCGCGACGCTCGATCTCATCGCGGCGGTCGGCGAGCACCTCTCCGACCAGCGCCGTGAGGTCGACCGGCTGGCGGCGATCCAGGCCACGCTCGCTGCTGGCCAGGCTGAGGAGCGCATCGATCAGCTGCTCCAACTGCTGCTCGGAGGCGAGCACGCGATCGTGCGCGGCGCGCAGCGACTCCACACTCGCGTTCGGGTCGGCCAGCGCCACCTGTGCCAGCGTCTTCAGCCTGGCGAGCGGGGTACGCAGCTCGTGGGAGGCGTTGGCGACGAACTGGCGCTGTGCCTGGAAGGACGCATCGAGCCGCCCCAGCAGCCCGTCGAACGTGTCGCCGAGCTCCTTGAACTCGTCGTCGGGGCCGGCGAGCGCGAGCCGCCGGTGCAAATCCGTGGCCGAGATCTCGCGCGCCGCGCCGGTGATCGTGCGCAGCGGGCGCAGCACCCGTCCCGCCACCAGCCAGCCGAGCCCCATCGAGATCGCCGCCATCGCCACAAGGGCGATCACCGACACGAATGCGAGCACGCGCACGTCCGCGCCATGCTGGCCTGGATCGAACACGCGCACCGCAGCTCCGCCCGAGAGCGGAGCGTGCAGCGCCTGTTCTACCTTTTCGCGAGACCCCGAGAGCCCGCGCGGTGCGGCACCCGAGGGCGCCACGCGCGATTCGGTCCGAATCACTGGTGCGGGGAACGCCTGCGAATAGACGCCGTGGGTGCGCGAGACGCCGACGTAGGTGATCCCCAGCAGGGCGGCACCGGAGAGGAAGAACAGACTGCCGTAGAGCACCGCCAGGCGCAGACGGATCGTGCGCCGCGGCAGTGGCAGGCGCCGCGCGAGCTGTGTCAGTCGGCGGCCGAGACCCACGGCGTCGCTCAGATCCGGTAGCCGGCCTTGGCGACCGTCTCGATCAGCGGCGGCTCCCCGAGCTTGGCGCGCAGGCGGCTGACGGTGATCTTGACGGCGTTGGTGAACGGGTCCGCGGCCTCGTCCCACACCCGCGCGAGCAGCTCCTCGGCCGACACGCAGCGGCCCTGTGAGGCGAGCAGCAGCTCCAGCACGCCGAACTCCTTCGGCGCCAGCTCGATCTCGCGCCCCCCGCGCATGACGCGATGCTGCGCCGAGTCGAGCACGAGGTCCTCGCGGCGCAGCAGCGGCGGGATCGCCGGCTGGGCACGCCGCGCCAGGGCGCCGATGCGGGCGACCAGCACCGGGAAGTCGAACGGCTTGGGTAGATAGTCGTCGGCGCCCAGCGCGAGGCCGCCGACCACGTCCTCCGCCAGCCCCGCAGCGGTCAGCATCAGTACGCGGCTGCGACACTCCTCCTCCACGAGCGTCGCGCAGAGTTCGTCCCCGTGAATCCCCGGCAGGTCGCGGTCGAGCACGATCACGTCATAGTCGTTCACGCGCGCGCGGACGAGCCCGGCCGGGCCGTCCAGCGCGACGTCCACCGCCGTGCCTGTCTGGCGCAGCCCGAAGGCGATCGCCTCGGCCATCTCCTCGTCGTCCTCGATCACGAGCACCCGCACGCCCACGAGGCTAGTCCCCGGCGGTTTCGGCGCGGTATCGCCACCCTCACCGAGCTCTCCGCGCCCTCGATCGCGGGGGTAGTGAGTCGCCCTGCGTAGATACGTTCCCGAAACCGCGCATGGCGTACAAACAGCCGCAACCGCCGTACACGAGCTGCGAAGGAGACGACATGCCAGACGAGGCACCACTCGATGATCGGAGCACAGTCACGACCCGACTACGACGCGCGGCCTGCGCCGCGGCGGGGCTCCTCTTCACCGGCGCGCTCGTCGCGGGCTGCGGCGGCGGGTCCCCAAACGGAGGAGTGGCGAGCCTGGGATCTCACACGTCGGCGTCCCACTCCTCGACGTCCGGCGCGACCGGCGCGAGCGCAGGCCACGAAGCGTCGCCTGCCAGTCAGGCGATCGCATACTCCGCCTGCATGCACGCGCACGGCGTACCCAACTTCCCCGAGCCTCAGGTCAGCGAACACGGCAGCGAAACCAGCATCAAGATGGCCGTTCCCGCCGGCGTCGGAAAGGACCCCAGGTTCAAGGCTGCCTCGGAAGCCTGTCGCAAGCTCCTGCCCGGCGGTGGGCCGGGCAACCAGGCTCCGCTGACACCGGCGCAGCAGGGGCAGTACCTGAGGGCGGCGGCCTGCATCCGCTCCCACGGCGTACCGAACTTCCCCGACCCGACGTTCTCTGGCGGCGGAGTCCACATCGAACACCAAAAGCTCAACGAGAGCTCGCCGGCGTTCAAGGCGGCGGTGCATGACTGCGAATCGTTGATCCCCGGCGGCGTGCACGGCGGCTCCGGCCACACTCAGCAGGCCGCGCCGGGCCGCTGAGGCAGGCCGGCTCCTCAGCTTTCTTTCAGGTTCGCCTGTCAGCATCGCCCCATGCGGCTGCTGGTCGTTGACGACGACCCCTCCGTACGCGAGGCGCTCGAGCTGGTGCTGGACCTCAACGGGTTCGGGGTGGCGAGTGCGGCCGACGGCGGCGAGGCGATCCGCACGCTCGCGGTGGACCGACCCGACGCGGTGATCCTCGACGTGTTGATGCCCGGCCTGGATGGCCTGGAGGTCTGCCGGCGGATGCGTGCGATCGGCGATCGCACGCCGGTGCTGATGCTGAGCGCCCGCGCCGAGGTGTCCGAGCGGGTCGCCGGGCTGGAGGCCGGGGCCGACGACTACCTGGTCAAGCCGTTCGCCAGCGAGGAGCTCATCGCCAGACTGCGTGCCCTGCTGCGCCGCACCGGCTGGGAGGGCAACGGGGAGACCCTGCGCTTCGAGGACCTCGAGCTCGATCCGCGCGCGCACGAGGCGCGCCGGGCGGGACGTCCGCTGGAGCTGACCCGCACGGAGTTCCTGCTGCTGGAACTGCTCATGCGCCACCCTCGGCAGGTGCTTTCGCGCACGAGGATCTTCGAGTGCGTGTGGGGCTACGACTTCGGGCCGGCCTCCAACTCGCTGGAGGTGTACGTCGGCTATCTGCGCCGCAAGACCGAGGCCGGCGGAGAGCCGCGTCTGGTGCAGACGGTGCGGGGAGTCGGCTACGTGTTGAGGTGCTCGCCGCGATGAGCTTCCGCCGGCGCGTGGTGCTGCTGGCGGCCGGTGCGGTGGCGGCGGCGATCGTGATCGCGTCGGTCGTGGTGTACGTGGTGACCGGAAACGAGTTGCACGCGCGGATCGACGCCAGCCTGCGTCAAAAGCTCACTCCCGGCCGCTCGCAGGCGGTCCAGATCAAGACTGTGAACATCAGCGCGGCGGAGCTCGCCAAGCTGATCCGGGAAGGCAAGCTGCCGCCCGGGGCGTCGGGGCCGATCGGCTTCGGCCAGTCGGTGGCACGGATCGGCCTCCCCCGCGGCGCCGCCGTCGCAGGGGGGTCGCCCTGCGCGAAGGCGGTGCTGCACTCGCTCGAAACCGCCTACTCGGGCAAATCTTCCGGTTCGCTTCCACCCGGGGAAACCTCTCCTCCGCGTCCCGCGCGCCCGCCGCACTGCGTCGCTCCTGTCAACCGGCTCGTGCTGCCCCCTGCGACACCCGGCAGCGCGGCCGGGTACGTGCAGCTGTTCCAAGCCAACGGGCAGGTCCTGCGCTCGGAAGCCAAGGGGTTGCAGCTTCCGGTCACCGCCGCCACCCGGGCCGTGGCGGCCGGCCGGCGCGACGCCTTCTTCAGCGAAACGACCGTCGCCGGCACACCCATGCGGATCCTGACCAAGCGTGCGCCGGAAGGAGGGGTGTGGCAGGTGGCGCTGCCGCTGACCGACGTGGACAACACGCTCACGCACCTGAAGCTGGTGCTCGCGCTCGTGTGCCTGGGCGGGATCGCGCTCGCGGCGGCACTCGGGCTGCTCGTCTCGCGCACGGCGCTGATACCCGTGCGCCGCCTGACGGGGGCCGCCGAACGCGTGGCTCGCACGCAGGACCTCGGCCACCGCATCCAGGCCGGCAAGGACGACGAGCTGGGTCGGCTGGCGGAGAGCTTCAACACGATGCTCGCCACGCTCGAGCGCTCGCGTCTCGCCCAGCGACAGCTGGTCTCCGACGCCTCGCACGAGCTGCGCACGCCGTTGACGAGCGTGCAGACCAACCTCGACGCGCTTGCGATGGGCGAGGAACTACCTGCCCACGAGCGTGCTCGCATCCTCGCCGCCGCCCAGGCGCAACTGCGCGAGCTCACGGTGCTGGTGGGCGATCTGGTCGACCTGTCCAAGACCGAGGTCGAGGAGGTCGAGGTCGAGGACGTGCGCTTGGACCTGGCCGCCGCCGGAGCGCTGCGGCGCGCGCGGCTGCATGCGCCGGCGTGCCCGATCGTGCTCGACGCCGAGCCCTGCCTCGTGCGGGCCGCGCCGGCGCGCTTGGATCGGGCGATCGCGAACCTGCTCGACAACGCCTGCAAATGGAACCCGCCCTCCCGTAACCACGAGGGTGAAGCGGCGGGCGGCCCCGTCGAAGTGCGCGTGCGCGACGGCGCGATCGAGGTCCGCGATCACGGTCCGGGAATCTCCGCGGAGGATCTCCCCCGCGTGTTCGACCGCTTCTACCGCGCGCCCGGCGCCCGGGGACGACCCGGATCGGGGCTCGGGCTGGCGATCGTGCGCCAGATGGCCGAGGCTCACGGTGGATCGGTGCACGCCGCCAACGATCCCGGCGGTGGCGCCCGCCTGACGCTCGAGCTTCCACCGCTGCAGATGACCGATGCCGAGATCGCCGCATCGAAGCTGGACGCTCCGAGGGCGTCGGGCGTCGTTTGAGGAAGTCCCTCGCTTTCTCTCAGCCGATTCTCAGGTTGCTCCCCCATGATTCTCGGTAATGGCGCCGAGGAGAATCAACCTCAGCGCGGTCGTGCTCGCGAGCGCCGCGCTGCTCGCTCGCCGGCTGCGGCGGAGGCTCCGCCAACCCCGGCGTCGCGCGCCTGTCCTCCGGCACCTCGAGCGGTGCCACCTCGGGCGGCGGCACCTCGGGCGGCACCGAAACCGTCGCCGGCGCGGCCGGCCCCGGCTCGGGCTCGCCAGAAGCTGCGGCGCTCGCGTTTGCCGGCTGCATGCGCGCCAACGGCGTACCCCACTTCCCAGACCCGCAAGGCCGGCGGCGGCTTTCTCTTTCACACGGGCGCCGGCGTCGATCCCTCATCGCCCGCGTTCAAGGCGGCGCAGGCGAAGTGCAAGAAGTTCCTGCCCCCGGGCCCCGGCTCCGGCTCGCCGCCCTCCGCAAAGACACTGGCGCATTACCTGACGGTCGCGCGGTGCATGCGTCAGCACGGTGTGCCTGAATTCCCCGACCCTCGGACCACGGCCCCATCCAATCCCCGCGCCGCCCTGGGCAGTGGCGGCGGCGTGATCAGCGATATCGAAGGCGTGATCTTCGTGTTCCCGGGACGATCGATCAGCAGTCGCCGGCGTTCACACGGGCGGCGGCGGCGTGCGCGTTTCCGTTGCACAACCACTGATGTGCCACTTAGCAAGTTCCTCGCTTCTTCTCAGCCGATTCTCAGGTCGTATCTCGCATGATGTCGTCTCGTCACCGCTCCCCGCAACGGCGAACACCCGCTACCTGAAGGTGAAGGAGATCGAGAGAGATGAGGAGAGCCATTTTCTCACCCTGGCCGTGCTCGCCGCCGCCCTGCTGGTTGCCGGCTGCGGCGGCTCCTCGTCGAGCCCCGGCGTCGCGCATCTCGCCTCCAGCACTTCCAGCAGCGCGGACCCCGGCAGCGGCGGCTCATCCTCGCCGGAAAGCGAAAGCAGCGCGAGCGCCCAGCAGAAGATGGTCGCGTTCTCGCAGTGCATGCGCTCCCACGGGGTACCCGAATTTCCCGAACCGACCGAAGGCCACCTGCTCGATCCACAGCAGCGACCACAACGGCCACGTGACCGGGGTCAACCCGCGAGTCGGCGCAATTCCAGGCGGCACAGAAGGCCTGCGCAAAGCTGGCGCCCAACGGAGGCAAGCCCCCGAGCCCGGCTGAACAGGCAAAGGCGCAGGAAAAAGCGCTGAAGTTCTCGCAGTGCATGCGCACCCACGGAGTCCCGAGCTTCCCCGATCCCGAATTCTCCCATGGCGGCGGTGCGGTGCGGATACGACATCGGGAGCGTCGGGAAGGGCGGCCCGAGCGGGATCGATCCCAATTCGCCCGAGTTCCAGGCCGCGCAGAAGGCATGCCAGTCGATCATGGGCGGGCCCAAGGGCTTCCCCGGGGCCGCGGGCGGCCCGAAGGGTGCTCCCGGCCCCGGCGCCGTGGCGGTGGCCCCGTGATCGCCGTAACGAGTGGGTTTGGGCGTGGGCTCGCGCGTGAGGCCGGCGTTACCTTCCCGAAACCATCGATGTCGTAAAAGCGACGCAGCGATGATTGCGTGCCGCGCACGAGGCGCCGTGCAGTGCAACCAGCAATATGAGCGATCCGATATCCGGTGAAGCGACGCCCGCGGCCCAGGCCCCTGACCAGGAGGCCGCACAGGCGATCCTGTCCGCATCCCGCGAGCGACCCGAGTCGAACCGCCGGCGTCCAGCGCGCGATCGCAGATCGGTCTGCCGGCTGCTAGCGCCCGCCGCAGGATGCTGGCGGCGACGGGGCTGGCATTGGTCGTGGCGGTCGTCGTGCTGATCGCCACCGACCCGTTCGCCGGCGGGGGGAAATCCGGCGCCGGCGTGCTCGACAACGCCAGCGCCACCTCGCTGGCAACGGTGAAACGGCAGTCGCTCTCGCAACAGACACAGGTGAGCGGCACGCTCGGCTACGCCGGCTCCTCCAGCATCCGCGTGCCCTCCGGAACGACACCCTCCGCCGTCCAGCAGGCCAGCCAGCAGGTCGCGAGCGCCGAAGCGATGCTGGCCACGGCCTCCGCAACGCTAGCCACCGACACGCAGGCGCTCGCCGGCCACCAGGCGACGCTGGCGGCGGCGCGGGCGAAGGAGGCGGTCGACTGCGCGGGCGCGGGCGCCGCGGAAACTGCCTCCGCCAACGCTTCGGCCGCCGGCGAAAACAACTCGCCGGGTGCCGGCGGGAGCTCGTGCTCGAGCGACGTGCAGGCCGTGTCCTCGGCGCAGCAGAACGCCAGCGGCGCCGCCGACAAGCTCACCGCCGACCGCTCACAGGTCTCCTCTGCGGAAAAACAGCTCGCGAGCGCGCAGTCCAATCTGTCCACGGCGCGCTCCTCGGCCGCGCTCTACGGACAGGGTTCGACGTTCACGGCGCTGCCATCGGTCGGCCAGATCGTCGCGCGCGGGCAGAGCCTGTACGAGATCGGCGGCCAGCCGGTGCTGCTGCTGTACGGCTCGACGCCGGCGACGCGAGCGTTCGTGGCGGGCATGTCTCCGGGGCCCGACGTGGCCGAGCTGAACGCGAACCTCGACGCGCTCGGCTACGGGCAGGGACTCGCGGGCGATGAATTCACCGCCGCCACCGCGGCGGCGATCCGCGCGCTGCAGTCCGCGCGCGGCGCCGTCGGTGACCGGCGAGCTGCTGGTGGGATCGGTCGTGTTCGAGTCCGGGCCGGTGCGCGTCACCAGCGTGACCCCCACGGTCGGGGCGACGGTCATGCCGGGGCCGGTGCTGGCGATCACCTCGACCGCTCGCCAGGTCAAGGTCGCGCTCGACGCCTCCGAGCAGAGCAGCGTCAAGGTCGGCGACACGGTCACGATCACGCTGCCCGACAACCAGACCACACCGGGCCGGATCACCTACGTATCGAGTGTCGCCACCTCGCCGTCCTCTAGCGGGCAAGGCGGCGGCGGAGAAGAAGAAAGCGCCCCCACCGTCGAAGTCGCACGCCACCCCGACCGACCCGGCGGCGACGGGGCATCTGGACCAGGCGCCGGTGAACGTGGAGATCACGACCGAAAGCGTCCAGAACGTGCTGGCGGTGCCCGTCGACGCGCTGCTCGCGCTCGCCGGCGGCGGCTACGCGGTGGAGGTCGCCGAAGGCCGCGTGCACCGCCTGGTGGCCGTCACCGTCGGCCTGTTCGACGACGCCGAAGGCCTCGTGCAGGTCAGCGGCCAGGGCCTGTCCGCCGGGCAGCGCGTGGTGGTGCCGGCGACGCCATGAGCGGGCTGCCGACAGGCGTCGCGTACGCAGACGACGGCGAGGCGCCGGTGGTGCTCGAGCTGCGCGGCGTCAGCAAGGTCTACGGCGCCGAGCCGCCAGTGTACGCGCTGCGGGAGGTCAGCTTCGCGGTGCGCGAGGGCGAGCTGGTCGCGATCGTGGGGCCGTCGGGCTCGGGCAAGACCACGCTGCTGCACGTGATGGGCACGCTCGAGCGCCCCAGCGCGGGCGCGGTGTCGATCACCGGCCTCGACGCCGCGCGGCTGTCCGACCGTGAGCTCGCGGCGCTGCGCGCGACGCGCATCGGCTTCGTCTTCCAGCAGTTCTTCCTCGCCGAGCACTCCACCGCGCTGGAGAACGTCGCCGACGGCCTGCTCTACGCCGGCGTCGCCGCCGCCGAGCGCCGCGAGCGAGCGGCCGCGGCGCTCGCGCGGGTCGGGCTCGCCGAGCGCGCCGACTTCCGCCCGAGCAAGCTCTCCGGCGGCGAGCGCCAGCGCGTCGCGATCGCGCGGGCGCTGGTCGGGCGTCCGGCGATCGTGCTCGCCGACGAGCCCACCGGCAACCTCGACAGCGCCTCGGGGGCGAGCGTGCTGGAGCTCCTGGAAGAGCTGAACGCGCAGGGCGCGACGATCCTCGTGATCACCCACGACCACGACCTCGCCGCCCGCCTGCCCCGCCAGGTCCAGGTGCTCGACGGCCAGATCGTCGCCGACACGGAGGCACGCCCAGAAGCGCGGGCGCTCGAGGCGCAGCTCGCACCCGACGCCGCCACAGACGGAGCGCTCCAGCGATGACCGAGCGAGGAACCGGCCGGCCGACCGGCCGCCTCGCCAGCGCTTGGACTGATCCTCGTCGCCGGCCTGGGCGCCTGGGCGGGCGCGATCGCCGGCGCTCCGGCCTTTGCCTCCAGCGGAGGGAGCGGGGAAGACAGCGGCGCACCCGGACGGCACGCAATCCTCGCCCACGGGCACGTCCAACTGCCCCTCGCCCAATCCCCCCAACCAGCTCACGCTCGTGGCGGGCACCCCCCAGACCACCACGCTCGACACCGCCTTCGCCGGCGGGCTGCAGGTCGCGCTTTCCAACAGCGACGGCTGCGCCGTCACCGGCGCCGCCGGGGTCCCGGTGACGTTCAGCGCGCCCGCCGGCGGCGCCAGCGGGCGCTTCTCGACCAGCAACTCCAACTCCGCCACGGTCGGGGCCGACGCCTCGGGCGCGGTCGCCGCGCCGACGTTCACCGCCAATGGCACGGCCGGCAGCTACACCGTCACCGCGAGCTCGCCGTACGGCTCGGTCTCGTTCTCGCTCACCAACACCGCCGCCGGCATCCCCGCGCGGCTCGCCGCGATCCCCCTCGAAGCACAGGTCGACCAGCGTCGGCAGCCACTTCCCGCAGCCGCTGCAGGTCCGAGCTCTGGACGCCGGGGGCAACCCGGTGGCGGGGGTTGCCGTCACATTCACGCTCGGTGCCGGCACCGCCGGCCGCTGCGGCGCCGGCACCGCCGCGAGCGCCAACTTCGCCGGCGGCGGCACCCAGGCGACAGCTACCACGCGATGCCCGCGGCATCGCTACCTCCCCGCACTCATAGCGACCGCCGCCGCCGGCTCGTTCACCGCCACCGCCTCGATCTCGAGCGGCAGCGGTGGCGGCAGCGCGGGCGGAGCGGAAAGCGCCGGCAACGCCGGGGCGCCCAGCGTCGCGCCGGTCGGCTTCTCACTCGCGAACCTCGCCGGCAAGCCCGCCAAGGTGGCCCCCGGCGTCGGCTCCACCCAGTCCACCCCGACAGGGAGCGCGTTCCCGATCCGCCTCGCGGTCACCGTCACCGACGCCGACAAGAACCCGGTGCCGGGCGCGCTCGTCACTTTCTCCGCTCCCGCCGCCGGGACCAGCGGGCGCTTCGCGCTCCGCTCCCGGGGCTCCCACCGCCACCGCGCCCGTGTCTCATATTCGCGCACCGTGAAGGTCAAGACCGGCGCCTGCGGGATCGCCGTGGCGCCTCCCTTCAGCGCCTCCGCTCAGCCGGGCGGCTACATCGTCAAGGCCAGCGCCGAGCCCGCCCGGCCGGCGGCGTTCGCGCTCGTCAACGAAGCTCCCGGCCAGTCCCTGTGAGGGCGCCGTGAGCGCCGTCGCCGACCCCGCTCGCAACCACGCCGGCGCCGCGGATCTCACCCCGCGACGATTGCGAGCCTCCGACCTCGCCCGCGTCGCAAGCGTCGGCCTGCGCACCAGGCGGATGCGCGCCGGGCTCTCGGCGCTGGGGATCGCGATCGGGGTCGCCGCGATCGTCGCGGTGCTCGGCCTGTCCGCCTCCAGCCAGGCGGGGCTGCTCGAAGAGATCGACAAGCTGGGAACGAATCTGCTGACGGTCACCAACGGCCAGAGCTTCACCGGCAAGACCGCCGAGCTGCCGCTGGTGGCGCCCGCGATGATCGCGCGCATCGAGCCGGTCGAAAGCGTGGCGGAGACCGGAAAGGTCGAAGGCAAGGTGTACCGCAGCCCGCTGATCCCGGAAGTCGACACAAACGCCCTCAGCGTCGAGGCGGCCAGCCTCGACCTGCTGCACACGCTGGGCGTACAGGTCGTGCGGGGGCGCTATCTGAACGCCGCCACCGCACAGGAGCCGGTGGCGGTGCTCGGCGCGGCCGCCGCGCAGCGGCTGGGCGTCGATCACATCTACCCCGGCGAGCGCATCTGGGTCGCCAACCAGTGGCTCTACCTCGTCGGCATCCTCGGTCCCTCTGTGCTGACGCCCGAAATCGAAAGCTCGGTGCTCGTCGGCTTCAAGGCCGCCGAACGCTACCTGCACTTCGACGGCCACCCCAACACCGTCTACCTGCGCGCCCAGCACAGCCAGGTCGCAGCCGTGCAGTCGGTGCTGGCCGCCACCGCCGACCCGGAGGCACCGAACGAAGTGAACGTCAGCCAGCCCTCCGCCACGCTCACCGCCCGCGCGGACGCGCAGAGCGCGCTGAACGGCCTGTTCCTCGGGCTCGGCGCGGTCGCGCTGCTGGTCGGCGCGGTGGGCGTGGCGAACATCATGGTGATCTCCGTCCTGGAACGCCGCTCGGAGATCGGGCTGCGCCGCGCGCTCGGCGCGACCCGCGGGCAGATCCGCACGCAGTTCCTGTCCGAGGCGATCCTGCTCGCGCTCGGCGGCGGCGCCGTCGGCATCGCCGTCGGCGCGCTCGCAACCGCCATCTACGCCGCGACCAAGGGCTGGACAATCGTCGTGCCCACCGTCGCCTGGGCCGGCGGGTTCGGGGCGGCGCTTTTGATCGGCGCTGTCGCCGGACTGGTGCCCGCGCTGCGCGCCGCTCGGTTGTCACCGACCGAGGCGCTGCGGACCGTGTGAGCCGGAGGCAGAGAGCAGGCCGAGGCGCGGAGAGCGGACCAAAGCGACAGACCGTCTCGTCCTGAGCGAGCGTGAGCGCGGCCTGTGCTCGGACGCTCGCTCGGCGAAAGCAGCAGCCAGAGCGGAGCGCAAGCTCACCCGGTGCGCCCGAAGCGCGCATCTCCGTAATAACACCACCTACAGCCACTCCCGCAGCCGCCCGAGGACTCTGAGCTACACGCGGGCACCCCACGCGCCACCCCACCCCTGACCCCCCTTGTGGGGGTCCCCATCCAAATACTTCCAGCCTTACGGCGCGAAGAACGCCTGCGACACATAACGCTCGCCCGAGTCCGGCACGATCGCGACAATCCGCTTGCCCTTGCACTCCGGGCGCTCCGCTACCTGCAGCGCCGCCCACAACGCCGCGCCGCCGGAGATGCCTGCCAGCAGGCCCGTGCGCCGCGCGCAGCTCCACGCGGTGCGGATCGCGTCCTCATCGCTCACCGCGATCACCTCGTCCAGCAGCTCGCGCTCCAGCACCGGCGGCACGAAGCCCGCGCCGATGCCCTGGATGCGGTGGGGGCCGAGCTTCCCGCCCGACAGCACCGCCGAGCCCTGCGGCTCCACCGCCACGATCCGCAGCTCGCGGTTGCGCTCGCGCAGATACCCCCCGGCGCCGGTGATCGTCCCGCCCGTGCCGACACCCGCCACCAGCACGTCGGGCGCGCCTTCCAGGGCGCGCTCGATCTCCGGGCCGGTCGTGCGCCGGTGCGCCTGGGGATTGGCGGGGTTTGAGAACTGGTCGGGCAGCCACACGTCCTCCCCGCGCGCCAGCTCCCTGGCCACCGCCACCGCCTCGCTCATCCCACCCAGCGACTCGGTGATCCTCACCTCCGCCCCGTAGAGCTTCAACAGGCTCTCGCGCTCGCGGCTCATCCCCTGCGGCAGCGTCAACACCAGCTCATACCCCTTCGCCGCGCACACCATCGCCAGCGCGATCCCCGTGTTCCCGCTCGTCGCCTCCACGATCGTCGTGCGGCCCGGCGCGATCCGCCCCTCCCCCTCGGCCGCCTCGATCATCGCCACGCCGATCCTGTCCTTCACGCTTCCCCCGGGATTGGCCGACTCGACCTTCCCGTACAACCGCACCCCGTCGCTCCGCTCCCTCTCGCCCAGCAGCCCGGGCAGCTCCACCAGCGGCGTCTCCCCCACCAGTTCCGCAATGTTGATCGGGATTCGGGGCATCCGCGCACGACAATAGTGGGCCACGGCCCACAGGTGCCTCGATGGTCGTCGCGTGGTGGTCGCAAGATCCGGACCGGTGTTGTCAAGGACATTTGGAGGCCTGCCGATATACGGGCATGCCCGCGCCCGATCGCGACGTCGCGGCTCCGCTCCTCGCGGGCCTCGACGAGGCCGCGATGTTGACCCGAGAGGACCTGCCAGGAGCCCTGATCACGGTCTTCGACTCCGACCTGCGCTTGATCCTCGCCGCCGGTCACGCGCTCGGTCGCAGGGAGGGCTCACCGATCTACCGAGAAGGCAGGCCCCTCGCAGATGCCTTCCCCGCGGAGCTCTGGCGGCAGATCGAGCCACTATGCCGCTCCGCCCTGCAGGGGGACACGCGATCCCGCAGAATCCACACCGCCGATGGGCGCCAGCGGCTGGTGATCGACGTCGGCCCGCTCGCTTCTACCACAGCAATCCCCGCCGCGATCACAAGCGGTGTCGCAGTGATCCTCGACGTCTCCGAGCACCAGCCCTCCGATCAACCCAAGCGCCACCCGCGGGAGCCCTTCGAGGAGGTATTCCAGCGCGCCCCGATCGGCACCGGACTACTCGATCAGGACGGCTGCTGGGTGCTGGTCAACCAGGCGCTGTGCGACATCACCGGCTACACCTCCGACGAGCTGATCCGCAAGCGCTTTCGCGACATCACCCACCCCGAGGACGTGGGCAACGACGCCGGGCGCCGCCGCCAGCTGCTGGACGGCGAGATCTCCGCCTACCAAACCGAGAAGCGCTACTTCAACGCCGCCGGGGAGACGATGTCGGCGCTGCTCTCGATCTCCCTCGTGCGCGACCACGAGGACCGACCGCTGCACTTCATCGTCCAGGTGCAGGACATCTCCGAGCGCAAGCATCTCGAGGAGCACCTGCGGCATCTCGCCGACCACGATCCGCTCACCGGGCTGCGCAACCGTCGGCTCTTCGAGCACGACCTCAAGCTTCAGATCGGGCGCTGTCAACGCTATGACGAGCAGGCAGCCCTGATCGTGATCGACCTCGACGGCTTCAAGCAAGTCAACGACCTATACGGCCACAAAGTCGGCGATGAGGCCCTGAAGGCAGTAGCCCGGATGCTGACGCGCAGGCTTCGCGCCACCGACCTGGTCGCCCGCCTCGGCGGCGATGAGTTCGCCGTGCTGCTGCCCCACATGGATCCCGAGGGCGCCAAGATCGTCACCGACGATCTGATGCGCGTGATCGGGACGTGCACCGTGGACACGGGCACCACCGTCGTCCACCTCGACGCCTCCGCTGGCTTCGCGCTGCTCCACCGACTCACCCGCGACGACGAGACGGCGCTCGTCGAGGCCGACCGCGCGATGTATGCGGCCAAGCGCGCCAAGATACCCGTGCCCCATACGCACTGAGTCGGGGCGCACAGGGCGCTCAGATGAGCCCACGCCCACGCACAGCCACCGCCCTACAGGGATCAGCCCTTAGGCATAGACCGGCTCGGGCTCGTTGACGGGCGAACGCGAAGCCGAGCTGTCCTGCAGAATGAACGGGGAGCCTCGCTCAAGGGCGCCAAGGATCAAACCCATCTTCTGGTGGACCTCCGATGCCGAGGCTGCCTCTACGGTCATCTCGATCTCAACGATTCGCAGATCGAGGTCGATACCGACCACGGGCCCCAGGGCCAAGCCGGGGGCCTCAGCCCTCAGTGCATCCGCGGTCAGCTCGGCGACAACGGCAAGATCGCGGTCGTCGTTCGGCTCGGGAGCCAAGTGAAGCAACACCTGGAACTCGGTCTTGGTCGTTGTCGGTTCCTGGAGTCTGGGCATGTCGGTGCCTCCCATGATGGCAGAAGTCGCCCTACTCGCTATCGGGTAGGGTCGGCTAGAGCTGTAGTCCTGCACGGCGGAGCATCGATCGAGTGTTGGGAACGGTGCGGTGGTCGCTGGGTGTGTTCGCCACCGTGATGATCTTTCCTCGGCCGCCACCCTCGACGGGCCACTGGAAGCATTGCACATGCCCGTTGCTGGCCCTCGCACCACCAGCCCGCGGCCCACGCGGCTTCGATCATCGCTCGAAGCTCACGATCCTTGACGGTTGGGCACTTCGCCTCGGGGGATGTCTCTCTCCTGGGGTACACGCCTCGGTGACACTATCCGACCATATGGACGTGTTCGTGGAGGAAGGCTGACACCGCATTGAGCACGATTGGCACAAATCCTTGGCACAAGCAGGGCTTTAGTGGGGGCATTCTTGGCTTAGTTAAGCCAGATTGGGTGTTTAGCGCTCAGATGTGGTAGATGCTCGCGCCCGCCTCGCGCGTCTCGCGCTCGATCACATCGGCGATCGTCGTCTCTGCGAGCACTGCGCGCGCGGCCCGCGCCGCGTCGGCGAACACGCCCTCGGAGTCCCGGCCGAGGGGACCGTCGAGCAGCTCCACCACCTCCAGCACGCTCACGGCGGTGGGGTCGCGCGCGAAGGTGTAGCCGCCCTTCACGCCCCGCTGGGATCTGAGGATCCCGGCGCGGCGCAGCACCGCAAACAGCTGCTCGAGGAACTGCACCGGCACCTCGCGGCGGCGCGCCAGCTCGCCGATCGGCACCGGCCCCGCGCCCGCGCTGCGTCCCAGCTCGGCGAGGGCGAGCACGGCGTAGGGGGACTTGCTGGTGATCGAGATCATCGCCCGCTCGCTCGCATCTACGCGACTCTAGGGAACAACGCCCCAAGACGGTCGCTGGCCAGGCGAGGCGAGGCGAGGCGGGGAGCGCAGACCATCCCCAGCCGCACGCCGGCTGTGGCGGGCGGCCGCTTAGAGCCAGCCGCGCTCTGTGGCGATCAGAACGGCCTGCGCTCGGTCGACCGCGCCGAGCTTGCCGTAGATGTTGTGCAGGTGCGTGCGCACCGTGCTCGTGGAGAGCGTCAGCTCGTGGGCGATCTGCTTGTACACCTTGCCTTCGGCGAGGCGCTGCAGCACCCCCAGCTCGCGGCCCGACAGCGGGCATGGGTCGACGTGGCGCTGGCGCTGGTTGGTGGCGGTCGGCAGCTCGTACATCACCCGGCGCAGCTCCTCGGGGCCGAGGCCGACCAGGCGCGCGGTGCGCAGCATCTCCGTCGGTGACACCGGGGCACCCTGGGTGTAGTGGGCGAGCATGTCGGCGAGGCGCACGAACGCCGCCTCGCCCGCGGCCTCCTGGCTGTGGTGGCGTTCGATCACGCTCGCGATCGACACCGGCATCCCCCAGCGCCGCGCCAGCACCCCGCCGACGAGCGCGTGGTCCACGCCCAGCTCGCGGCGCTCCTGGTGGATGCGCTGCTCGGGGGTCTGCGCGCCCTGGTGCACCTGTGCCGGATACCCCGGGTAGGCGTGCATCAGCACCAGCTTGCCGATGTCGTGCAGCAGGCTCGTCACCGTCAGGCGGTCGCGGTTCTCATACCCCACCTCCGCGGCCACCCGGTCAGCCGCGTGCTGGGTCGCCAGCGCGTGCAGCCTGAAGCGCTCCGGCGCCGCGTCCCACACGCTCGCCCGCTCGAAGAAGTCGAAGGTCCTCACCCTCGCCGCCAGCGCCTGCACGGTCTGCGGGGAGAGCACCTCCACCGCCGCCACCACCGTGTCCACGCGCCCGCGCGTCCCCTGCGCCTGGTTGGCCATGCGCAACACCGCCGTCACCAACGCCACGTCGGACTCCACCGCCGTGACCACGTCCGCAGTCGCCACGTGGTCCTTGGACATCACCGCCAGCAGCCGCTTGCGCGACTCCGCCAGCGCCGGGAAGCCCTCGAGCGCTTCGAACGCCTGCGTCAGGCGCCGGCCGTGCCCCTCGTTCTGATGGCGGCCGTTCCCCGAGGGGGCAGACTCGCCGGCTGCGTTGGGCCGCTCCTTGGCCCGCTGCCGCTGTGTGGTGGCTGTTGCTTGCATGCTCCTGCGCACCTACCTTGTTTTTTCGCTCGCCGCCCAATCCATTGGGCCGCCTGGTATATAACTGAAGAGGGGCCCGGCTCGCCGGCCTTCTGCCGACCGCGCCACCCTCTGGGGCTCTATCGGCAGGCGTGGACGTTCGGTTGAGGCGTTTAGCCGCAGGTATGGCTCGGTAATCGACCGCGCCCCGGCATTTTCAAGGGCGGTGGACGATTTGGCCAAGGGCGTTCTCAGCCGCTGCTTGCGAGAGCCGCGTCGATCCGCCGCAGCGTTTCATCGCGACCGAGTAGCGCCACGCTCTCGAAGATCCCTGGCGAGATGGTCGTGCCCGTGAGGGCCACGCGCAGCGGCTGATACACCTCGCGCGGCTTGGCGCCCCGATCGGCGATCACAGCCTCCAGCGCCTCCTGTACCGCGGCCTCGTCGAAGCCTGCAGCCGTTGCCAGGGCAGAGCGGACCTGAGCGAGCGCCTGGCGCCCGCTCTCGTCCAGCCAGCGCGCCCGCGCCGCGGGATCGTCGGTCGGGCCGTCCAGCAGCGGGCCGGCGAGCGGCCAGAAGTCGGCGAGCGTCTGGATCTTCTCCTGGCTGATCCGCGCCGCCTCCGCGAGACCGCCGTGCCCGGTGTACTCCTCCAGTCGGTGGGCCAGCTCGGCGGGCGGGAGTTGGCGGATGTACACACCGTTCAGCCACCGCAGCTTCGCCTCGTCGAATTGCGCCGGGTTGCGGCTCACGCGCTCCAGCGCGAAGCGCTCGACGAGCTGCTCGGTGGACATCACGGTCTCATCGTCGCCCGCGCCCCAGCCGAGCAGGGCGAGGTAGTTGCGCACCGCCTCGGGCATGTAGCCGGCGGCGCGCAGCTCCTGCACCGAGGCCGCGCCGTGGCGCTTCGAGAGCTTCTTGCCGTCCGGCCCGTGCAGCAGGGGCAGATGCGCATACACCGGGGGCTCGACGTCCGCGTCGAAGCCGGCGGCGCGGGCGGCCTCCAGCACGAGCAGCTGCTTGGGGGTGTTCGAGAGGTGATCCTCGCCGCGCACCACGTGCGTGATCCGCGCGTCGAGATCGTCGATCGCGACGGCGAAGTTGTAGAGCACCGAGCCGTCGGCGCGAGCGATCACCGGGTCGTCGAGGTGGACGTGCTCGAAGCGCGTGTCGCCGCGGATCACATCGTGGACGACCGTGGCGCCATCGTCGGGCACGCGCAGGCGCACGGCGCCCTCCGCCTCGGTCCTCGCCGCGGAAGCCGCGGTCGGCCCCATGCAGCTGCTTGTAGGCCTTCACGTCGTCGGCGGTCGCGTTGGAGCGGTAGGCGCGGCCGCTTGCAAGGAGCGCGGCGAGCGCCTCCTGATGGCGCTCGGAGCGCTCGGTCTGGAGGATCGGCCCCTCGTCCCAATCGAGCTCCAGCCAGCGCAGCGCGTCGAGGATCTGCTCGACGTTCTCGGGCGTGGAGCGCTCGCGGTCGGTGTCCTCGATGCGCAGCACCAGCGTGCCCCCCCTGCCGCGCGCCAGCAGCCAGTTGAACAGGGCGGTGCGGGCGCCCCCGATGTGGAGCGCCCCCGTCGGGGATGGGGCGAACCTTACGCGCAACGAGCTTCTCGGCGGTGGATGTTCAACCGATTACCGCCTGCACCGGGCCGGCGGGCACTGTGTGGCGGGGAGACGTGCGAGCGGGCGCAGACCATAAGATCGCCGCGCATGCTAATCGGAGCGCACGTCTCGCCGGCCGGCGGCCTGCCCAAAGCGATCGAGCGAGGCGAGGAGCGCGGCTGCCGCGCGATCCAGATCTTCAACCAGTCGCCGCGCATGTGGCGGCCCACCGTCTACCGCGAGGAGGACGTCGCCGCCTTCGTCGAGGCGCTCGCCGCGAGCCCGATCGACGCGGTGCTGATCCATGCGGTGTACCTGCTCAACTGCGCCAGCGAGGATCCTGACATCCGCGCCAAAACGCTGCACTCGCTGATCCACTCGCTGCGTGTGGGGGCTTCGATCGGGGCCAGCGGCGTGGTGCTGCACCCCGGCTCGGCGAAGACCGGTGACGTCGGCGAGGCGATCGCGCGCGCGGGCACCACGATCCGCGAGGCGCTCGCCGAGAGCGAGGGCTGCGCGCTGCACCTGGAGAACACCGCGGGCGGCGGCGGCACCCTGGGGCGCTCGGTGGAGGAGCTGGCTGCACTGATCGACGCCGCCGGGGGCGGGAAGCGGCTGGGGGTGTGCCTGGACTCCTGCCACCTGTTCGCCTCCGGCTATGACATCCGCACGCCGGCTGGCATGGACGAGCTGCTGGAGGAGGTCTCCGCGAAGGTCGGCCTCGAGCGGTTGGGCTCGCTGCACCTCAACGACTCCCAGTGGCACCCTCGGCTCCTGCCGCGACCGCCACGCCAACGTCGGGCAGGGGGAGCTGGGCGAGCGCGGCTGCGCGACCTTCCTCGCCGCCGCCCCCTTCGAGGATCTGCCCTGCGTGCTGGAGACCCCCGGCGACGGCGGCCCCACCGCGGAGGAGGTCGCGCTGGCGATGGCGCTGCGCAAGCGTGGCCTGCAGGCGCGGCGTCGGCGCGAAGCGACCGGATGAGCGAAACGGCCCTGAGGGTCGTGGGCCAAGCAGACCAAGGACGCAGGGAGCGTGGCGTGCTTCGCACGCGAGCGACCGAGGACGCAGGTATGCGCCGCGCCCACGACCCTCAGGCGACTGCCAGGCAGGCGGGGGCGAGCACCTGCTCCAGCTCGGCGCGCAGCGTGGGGGTGGGCGCCACCCGGTAGGCCTCCCCGAGGCGCAGGCGGCGAGGGCCCGTGGTGGTGTCCATCTCGAGCACGACCTCCGCGGTGCCCGGGAAGTTGCCGATCACGTGCTTGAGCTCGTCGATCGCGCTCGCGGGCAGCTTGGCGGCGTCGATCCGCAGGCACACCGGCCGCGCCGGCGTCGCCGCGCGCGCCGACGCCGCGCGCGCGTCCGCCACCTCCTGCTCGCTGGGGGCGAAGGTCTCCGCCGACTGCACCACCAGGCATGTCTTGCCGGCTTCCTTGTGATCGACGCGCCCGCGCACCAGCACCACCTGATCGACGGCGAGCACCGCCTCGTGCTCGGCGAGCGCCTTGCCGAACACGAGCATCTCCACGGAGCCCTCGAGATCGTCGAGCGTGGCGAACATCATGTGGTCGCCGTTGCGGGTGCGGATGCGCTTGGACTCCGTGACGATCCCGCCGACGGTGACCCACTCCTTGTCGCGCCGCCCGGCGAGCTTCGCGAGCGGGCAGTCGGCGCGGGCGCGCAGCGCCTCGCGCACGGGCTTGAGCGGATGGGCGGAGACGAACAGCCCGATCGCCTCCTTCTCCGCGGCCAGCAGCTCCGCCTGATCGAACTCCTCGGCGGGGATCGGAGGATGATCGAATCCCCGCCCGCCCGGGCGCAGTGGGCGGGCCTCAAACCCGAGCCCGCGCCGGACGCGCCGGCTCCGAGCGCTCCCCGCCGTCCCGGCGCCGCCCGCGCCTTCCAGGTCGAAGATCGAGCCCTGTCCGATCTGGGCGTCCTGCTGGGCCTTCTGCCCGGCCCCCTGAGCCTGCTCGAGCACGGCGAGCATCCCCTTGCGGGAGGCTCCCGTGGAGCCGAACGCGCCGCACTTGATGAGCGCCTCGATCGCCTTCTTGTTGACGGCGCGGTTGTCCACGCGCTCGCAGAAGTCCCACAGCGAGGTGAACGCAGGTGGGCGGGCTCGATTTCCCGCCGCGAGCCTCGACGCGCCGCCGGGTCTCGCTTCCTCGCGCGCTCGCTTGATCGCCTCCACCGCCTGGTAGCCGACCCCCTTGACGGCGTCCAGGCCGAAGCGGATGTTGCCCTCCACGACGGTGAACTCGTGGTCTGAGAGGTTGACGTCGGGGGGCAGGATCTCGATCCCCAGCTCCTCGCAGCGGGCCACGAAGAAGGGCACCTTGTCCTTGGTGGACATCACCGAGGAGATCAGCGCCGCCATGTACTCGGCGGTGTAGTTGGCCTTCAGCCAGGCGGTGCGGTAGGCGATCAGCCCGTAGCAGGCGGCGTGGGTCTTGTTGAACGAGTAGTCGGCCGACTTTTCGTTGGTCTGCCAGAGGAACTCGATCACCTCGGGCTGTGTGCCGGAGGCGCGGCAGCCCTCGACGAACTCGGGCTTCAGCGCGGCCATCGCGGCGCGGTTCTTCTTGCCGATCGCCTTGCGCAGATCGTCGGCCTTGGCGCCCGGAGAAGCCGGCGAGCTCCTTGGCGATCTGCATCGCCTGCTCCTGGTAGAGGATCACCCCCTTGGAGGACTCGAGGATCGCCCGCAGGCGCTCGTCCGGATAGGAGATCGACTCGGGGTTGCGCTTGCCCTTGGCGTACACCGGGATCTGGTCCATCGCGCCCGGGGCGGTAGAGCGCGTTGAGCGCGACGAGGTCGTTGAACTCGTCCGGGCGCACCTTCTTGAGCGCCTCGCGCATGCCCTCGGACTCGAACTGGAAGACGCCGATCGAGTCGCCGCGCGCGAGCATCTCATACGTCTTCTGCGTCGTCCAGCGGCAGCGTGGTCATGTCGGGGCGCTCGCCGGTGGAGCGCTCGATGATGTCGAGCGCGTCCTCGATCACGTCGAGGTTGCGCAGCCCGAGGAAGTCCATCTTCAGCAGGCCGATCTCCTCGATCGGCTTCATCGAGAACTGCGTGACGGTGCGGAAGCTGCGCTCGCCGTTCTCGCCGGCGCCGGCGTCGGCGAGCTGCAGCGGCACGATGTCGGTGAGCGGGCGGTCGGCGATCACGACGGCGGCGGCGTGGATCGAGGAGTTGCGCACGATCCCCTCCAGGCCGCTGCGCGGTTTCGATGATGCGCTTGGCCTCGGGCTCCTCGTCGAACGCCTTGCGCAGCGGTTCGCCCGGCTTCAGGCATTCCTCGAAGGAGGGGGAGCGGCCCATGATCGGGTCGGGGATCAGCTTCGCCAGACGGTCCCCGGTCGCGTAGTCCGAGCCGAGCACGCGCGCCGCGTCGCGGGTGGCGGCGCGGGGCAGCATCTTGCCGAAGGTGACGATCTGCGCGACCGACTCGCGCCCGTACTTCTCGGTCACGTAGCGCATCACGCGCTCGCGCCCGCGCACGGAGAAGTCGATGTCGATATCCGGCATCGACACCCGCTCGGGGTTGAGGAAGCGCTCGAACAGCAGCTCGTAGCGCAGCGGGTCCACGTCGGTGATCTGCAGGCAGTACGCCACGATCGAGCCGGCCGCCGAGCCGCGCCCGGGGCCCACCGCGATGCCGTTCTCCTTGGCGTACTTGACGAAGTCCCACACGATCAGGAAGTAGGCGTTGAAGCCCATGCGATCGATCACGCCGAGCTCCATCTCCATCCGCTCCATCGCCTGCGCAGTGGGCGGGTCGCCGTAGCGCGTGCGCATGCCCTCCTCGACGCGCGCGCGCAGATACTCGCGCTCGGGCGCTCCGTCGGGAGTCGGGAAGCTCGGGATCAGCTGCTTGCCGAGCTCCAGCCGCACCGAGCAGCGCTCGGCGATCTCGAGCGTGTTGGCGAGCGCTTCCGGCCACTGCGCGAAGGATTTCGGCCATTTCCGCGTTGTCGCGCAGATAGAACTCGTTGGTGTCGAAGGTGAGCTTCGGCGCGGCGATCGTGCTCTTCGTCTGCACGCACAGCAGCGCGGTGTGGTGCTCGTAGTCCTCGCGGCGCAGGTAGTGCACGTCGCCGGTCCCCACCAGGCGCCCGCCGACTTCGCGCGCGATGCGCTCGATCCCCTCGTTGCACTTCTCCTGGGCGGCCAGCCCGTTCTTCTGCAGCTCGAAGTAGACGTTCTCGGAGCCGAAGATGCCAAGCAGCTCGTCGGCGTGGGCGCGCGCGTCCTCGGAGCGGTCTTCGGTGAGGCGCTGGCAGAAGCGGGAGGCGAGGCAGCCGGTGAGCGCGATCACGCCCTCGGCGTGGCGCGAGATCTGCTCGAGGTCGACGGTCGGCTTGCCGCGCTGCAGCCCCTCCAGGAAGCCGGCGGAGGAGAGCTTGACGAGATTGCGGTAGCCGGTGTCGTCGGCGGCCAGCAGCGTGAGGTGGTTGCGCTGAACGCGAGGACGGGTGGGATCGGATCGATCGGCGGTAGTCGCGGTGTGATCGTCCACGAGATAGATCTCGCAACCGACGATCGGCTTGATGCCGTGCTTGGCACATGCCTTGTGGAGCTCCACCGCGCCGTTCATCACGCCGTGATCGGTGAGACCGAGGGCGGGCTGCTCGAACTGAGCGGCGCGCTCGGCGAGCGCATCGATCTTGCAGGCGCCATCGAGTAGGGAGTACTCGGAGTGGACGTGCAGATGGGCGCAGGCGAGGTTGGACACCGGTGTGGATCTTAGGCTTGCGAGCGGCGGAGCGGTGGGCTGCTCTACGAGCGGGGCGGGGCTTGAGCCGGGCCGGCCCACGCGGCCAAGCGCGCAGCGATGCGCCGGGCCACCGGGCGCAGCCGTCCGGTGCCGACGAACAGGCGCGGCACCACGAACACCGTTGGGATCTCCTGCGGAGCAGCCAGGGTCGCGGGAGCCGGAAGCTCGGAAGGAGCAGCGACCTGGGGCGCCGGAAGCTCAGAGGGAACGGCGACCTGGGGCGCCGGAAGCTCGGTGGGAACAGCGACCTGGGAAGCCGGAAGCTCAGCAGGAGCAGGGACAGCGCGGGCACGCAAGCGCGTGACGGCGGCGGCGAGCGCCCCAGCCATCTCCTCGCGCCGCTGGGCCTCCTCGGCCTCCGAACCCTGCTCCGCGGGCGGCTGAGCGCGAGCACGCTCGAGCTCGCCCTCGAGCTCGCGTATCCGCGCTTGCGAGATGTGATGCTCCAGCTCGAAGGTGGCGCGCAACTCGGCGGCAACCCCCTGCAACGCGACCACGCCCTGCCGCAGGCGCTCGCAGCTCTCGTTCACCGTGGCGAGGCGAGCCGCGAGCGCGTCCCGCTGCTCCTCCGCGTACTGCGCGGCGGCATGTGCCTCCTCGACGCGCCGCTGCCAGCGGTCGCGCTCGGTGCGGTGGCCACGACGGGCGCGCACGGCGATCTCCTCGGCCTCGACGCGCAGCTGCTGCTCGGCGTACTCGCGCTGCTTGACACGGCGCAGCTCCAACTCGCGCTCGGCGAGCTGCGCGGCGGCGCTCTCCCGCGCACGCTCGCTCTCGGCCTGGCGTCGGCGCAGATCGGCGAGGTGGGCCTCGAACGTGCGCACGGAGGCCTCGGCCGCCTCCGCGCGGCGCAGCAGAGCCGCGTCACCGAGCCAGGCACGGCGAGCACGGCGCTCGGCGAGCGTGTCGTGCTCCTCCTCCTGCGGGGTGCGTTTGCGCCGCGCCTCGTCTTCCTCGGGAATCACCGCTACTCAGGGTATGGGCGCGATCGGACGGGCTTCTCAATCCTCCCGCGCAGCCGCCACGCGATGCGCGATTGCTGCCGCGCACCGCCCGCACGAGCCGCTGCCGCTCGGCTACTCCTCCTCGCGCAGTCGCCACGCCATGCGCGACTGCAGCGACCACAGCTCGATGAACCCGGGCGAGGCGGCCTGCGGAAAGAGGCCACCCGACTCCGAGAAGGTGGCGAGGCGAGCGTCGTAGACGGCGTTGGGCGACTCGCGGGTGACGGCGCGCGCGTGGCCCTTGTAGAGCTTCATGCCGATCGTGCCGGTGACGCGCTCGTTGACGGATTCCATGTAGGCGTCGAGGTCGCAGCGCAGGGGCTCCCACCACAGCCCGGCATACACCAGGTAGGCCCATTGGCGGTCGAGCTGGGGCTTGAACTGGTTCTGGTGGATCGTGCCGACGAGCTTCTCGAGCTCCTGGTGGGCGGGGAGGATCAGCGCGGCGGCCGGGGCCTCGTAGATGTCACGCACCTTCAGGCCCACGATGCGATCCTCGATGTGGTCGACGATCCCAACGCCATGGCGCGCGCCGATCTCCGCGGCACGTTCGAGCAGCTCCACGAGGTCGAGCCGCTCGCCGTCGAGCGCAACGGGAACCCCACGCTCGAAGCCGATGCTCACGGTCTCAGGCTCGTCGGGTGCCCGCTCAGGAGGGGTGACCAGCTGGAAGACGTCCTCCTCGGGGGCGTGGTCGAGATCCTCGATCCAGCATCCCTCCGAGGAGCGCCCCCAGAGGTTGTCGTCGATCGAGTAGGGCACCGTCTCGGTACCTCCTTTGACGGGGATCCCGTGCTCGCGCGCGTACGCGATCTCCTCCTCGCGGCCCATCTGCCAGGAGCGCACGGGTGCGATCACCTTCAGCTCGGGGCCGAGCGTGGCGACGGTGGCCTCGATCCGCACCTGGTCGTTGCCTTTGCCGGTGCAGCCGTGCGCGATCGTGTCGCAGCCGCTGCGGCGCGCGTACTCGACCGCGAGCTTGGCGATCAGGGGCCGCCCTAGCGCAGTGAACAGCGGGTAGCCGCCACCGTAGAGGGCGTTGGCCTTGATCGCGGGCACGAGGAAATCGTTGGCGAACTGCTCGCGCGCGTCCACCACGTGGCACTCCAGCGCGCCGAGCCGCCGGGCCTTGTCCTCGATCACCGCGTAATCCTCGCCGGGCTGCCCGAGGTTGACGGTGAGGCACACCACCTCCGCGTCGTAGCGGTCCTGGATCCACTTCAGCATCACGCTGGTGTCGAGGCCACCGGAGTAGAGCAGCAGCACCCGGTGCACGTCCTCGGGGTCGGCCTCGTAGGAGGCCGTGCGGGGGGAAAGCTGCGCGGGTCGTCACTCACGGCGCGAAACCTTATCCGGCGAGCGCAGCGCCCAGCCGCTCGAGGCCTTGCGCGACCTCCGCCTCGGCGATGATCAGAGGGGGCAGCAGCCGCACGGTGGTAGGGCCGGTGGCGTTGAGGATCAACCGCTGCTCCAGCAGCGCGCTGCGCACGAGCGCCGGAGCTGAGATGTCGAGCTCACAGGCGAGCATCAGCCCGCGCCCGCGCACGGAGAGCACGTGCGGCAGCCCCTCCAGGCCGGCGGCGAGGCGCAGGCCGAAGTCGCGTACGCGCGCGAGCAGCGCGGGGTCCTCGACGATGTCCAAGGCCGCCAGCGCGGCGGCGCAGACGACCGGGCCGCCGGCGAAGGTCGAGCCGTGGTCGCCCGGCGCAAACACGTCGGCGAGACGCTCGCCTGTCACGAGCGCGCCGATCGGCAGCCCGCCGCCGAGCGCCTTGGCCGCTGTGAATGCGTCGGGTTGCACGCCGATCTGCTCGTAGGCCCACAGCGAGCCGGTGCGACCCATGCCACACTGGATCTCGTCGAAGATCAGCGCGGCGCCGTGCTCGTCGCAGGCCGCGCGCGCGGCGCGCAGCAGCTCCGCCGAGAGCACGTTGACGCCGGTCTCGCCCTGGATCGGCTCCAGCAGCACGGCAGCGGTGCGCGCATCGACGGCCTCGTACAGCGCCTCCGGCTCGGGGGCGACGGCGCGAAAGCCGGGCACCAGCGGCGCGAAGGGCGCCTGCTTTGACTCCTGGGGGGTGGCGGAGAGCGCGCCGTAGGTGCGCCCGTGAAAGGCGTTGTACACCGAGACGATGTCTCCGCCGGGGCGCGCCTTGCGGGCGAGCTTGATCGCCGCCTCGACGGCCTCGGCGCCGGAGTTGCAGAGGTACACCTTGCCGCCGAGGCTGTTCTCGGAGAGCCGCTGCGCTAGGCGCATCGCGGGCTCGGTGTAAAAGAGGTTGGAGACGTGCATCAGCCTCCCGGCCTGCTCGCGCACGGCCTCGACCACCTGCGGGTGGCAGTGCCCCACGTTGGTCACCGAGATGCCGCAGAGGAAGTCGAGGTACTCCTCGCCCTCGGCGTCCCACAGCCGCGCCCCCTCCCCGCGCACGAACTCGACCGGAAAGCGCGCGTAGTTGGCCATCAGGCTCGCCGCCTCGATCTGCTGCAGGTCGGCGAGGGTCATCGTGTGCCCACCCGCCCGGCCTCGATCGGCACATGCGCGATCGAGGACATCGGCTCAGCGCAGCCGTGGGCGCTCATGGGGCTGCCTCGATCTTGGTGCCGATCCCTGCGTCGGTGAAGAACTCCAGCAGCAGCGAGTGGGGAATCCGCCCGTCGATGATGTGCGCGGAGCTGACACCTCCCTGGATCGCCTCCAGGCAGGCCTGCAGCTTGGGGCGCATCCCCCCCTCCAGGCCCGGCAGCGCGTCGCGCACCTGCTCGGCGGTGGCCTGGCCGACCAGGCTGGCGGGGTCCTCGGGGTCGGCCAGCCAGCCAGCGATGTCGGTGAGGAACACGATTTTGTAGGCCCCCAGCTCCCTCGCCACGGCGCCGGCGGCCTCGTCGGCGTTGATGTTGTAGGAGCGCCCCTCGCGGTCGGCGCCGACGGAGGCGATCACGGGGATGTAGTCGCGCGCGATGTGCTCGAGAACGTCGACGTTGACGCGCTCGATGCGACCGACGAAGCCGATGTCCTCGCCGCCGGGCGCCGTGCGGCGCACGACACGAAACAGCGCGCCATCGTCGCCGCACAGCCCCACCGCGGGCTGGCCGTGGCGGTGGAGGCGACCGACGATCTCCTTGTTGACCTTGCCGACAAGCACCATCTTGGCGACCTCGACGGTGGCCTCGTCGGAGACGCGCAGGCCGCCGACGAACTGCACCGGCAGGCCGAGGCGCTCCATGTAGGCGGTGATGTCGGGGCCGCCGCCGTGCACCACGATCGGGTTGAGGCCCACGTACTTGAGCAGCACCACGTCGCGCGCGAACTCCTCGCGCAGGGCGGGATCCTCCATCGCCGCGCCTCCGTACTTGATCACCGCGGTCTTGCCGTGGAACTCGCGGATGTAGGGGAGCGCCTCCAGCAGGGTGGCTACGTCACGCATCGCGTGTGCCCTCCGTGTGGATTGAGCGGGCAGCGCAGCGCATCAGGTTGTGTACTCCGTGTTGAACTTCACGTACTCGTTCGAGAGGTCGGAGAAGAAGACCTCGGTTTCGGCGCCATCGCCAGGGAGGGTGATCTCGTATTCGACCTCGCGCCTGTCGATCGCCCGCGCGAGCGCGTCCTCGTCGTAGTCGATCGCGGTGCCGGCCGAGCACACGAGCGTGCCCTCGATCGCGAGGTCGACCACCAGCGGTGCGGCGCCAGGCAATGCGGCGCCGATCGCCTGGACGATCCTCCCCCAGTTGGGGTCGGCGCCGTGCAGGGCGGTTTTCACCAGAGGTGAGTTGGCGACCGCGCGGGCGACGATCTCCACCGCATCCACACCGCCGTGACCCGGCCCACCCGGCGCGCCCGGCGCGCCACGCACCACGACGCGGGCGATCCGTGCGGCGCCCTCGCCGTCGGCGACCATCATGATCGCCAGCTGGCGCAGCAGCGCGTCGAGCGCCTCGCCGAAGCGCAGCTCGTCCTCGCTCTCGGGGGCGACCTGAACCCCGCTCGCACCGGAGGCCATCAGCACCGCGGTGTCGTTGGTCGAGAGCTGCCCATCGACGGTGCAACGGTCGAACGAGCGCTTGACGCACACGCCGAGCAGCAGCTCGGTGGTGTGGGGCTCGAGCGCCGCGTCGGTCTCCACGAAGCACAACATCGTGGCGAAGTTCGGCGAGATCATCCCCACTCCCTTGCACTGTGCAGCCAGATGCACGGTCCCGGAGGGCAGGTGCACCTCCAGGTTGGCGCGCTTTTCGAACGCGTCGGTCGTCTGAATCGCCTGCTGGAAGTCGACGTCGCCCTCGCGGCGCAACTGCCCGCTCGCGGCGAGGATCCCCTGCAGCACGCGCGCGACGGGCAGATACCAGCTGATACCGCCGGTCGAGCCGAGCAGCACCTCCTCCGGCTGCACGCCCATGGCAAGCGCGGCGGCGCCCTGCGTCTTAGCGGCGTCATCCAGGCCGCGCTTGCCGGTGGCGGCATTGGCGCAGCCGGAGTTGGCGAGCACCGCGCGCAGTGAATCCAAACGACACCGCTCGCGGCTGAGCAGCACCGGCGCGGCGGCGGTGCCGCTGGCGGTGAAGCGCGCGGCGCTGACGGGGTGCTCGGCGTCGCAGATCAGCAGGCCGAGGTCATGGTTGCCGCTCGGCTTGATCCCGCAAGCGACGCCTGCCGCGCGGAAGCCGGCGGGCAGCCCCGCGTTGGGCTCCAGTTCGAGCACGTGCGTGGGAGCCGCCACCCAGCGCGAGCCGAAGAACGGCCGCGGCGGGCCATCACTGGAGCGATCGCCCCATACGTCGTTGCCCGCGCTCATCCCAACCACCCCACGTAGGTGCACTTTTCACCCAAGCTCATAGAAGTCCTTCGGTCTCAGGGAGGCCGAACATCAGGTTGAGGTTCTGCACGGCCTGCGAGGAGGTGCCCTTCCACAGGTTGTCGATCGCCGCGAGCACGACCAGCTTGCCGGTGTGCGAGTCGGCGGCGGCGAACAGGCGGCAGTAGTTGGTCGCGAGCACCTCCCGCGTGCCGGGCGGCGTCGCGACCACCTCGACGAACGGCTCGCAGCGGTAGGCGTCCTCGTAGAGCTCGCGCAACTCGGCCTCCCCCACCGCGCGCGCCGGGGTGACATAACAGCTGGCGAGCTCGCCCTGGTCGAGCGGCACCAGATGCGCCTGGAACTGCACGGCGAGGCCAGGGTGGGCGGGGTCCAGAGCATCGAGCTGCTCCTCGATCTCCGGGGTGTGGCGGTGGCAGGCAACCTTGTAGGGGAGGATGTTCTCGCCCGCGTAGGAGAGGTGGGTGGTGGAGTCGAACGTGCGCCCCGCGCCGGAGATGCCCTGCTTGGCGTCGATCACCACGTCCGCGATCAGCCCCGCGCGGGCGAGCGGCGCGAGCGCGAGCACCGACGCGGTGGGATAGCAGCCGGGGTTGGCGACGATCGCGGCCGCTGCGATCCGCTCGCGGTGCAGCTCGGTGAGGCCATACACCGCCTCGCTCAGCAGCGCCGGCCGGGGGTGGGGCCCGTACCAGCGCTCGTAGGTGGAGAGCTCGGCGAGGCGGAAGTCGGCGGAGAGGTCCACCACGCGCACGCCGCGCTCGCGCAGCAGCGCCACGGTGGGCGCCGCGGCGGCGTGCGGGTAAGCGACCACGGCCGCGTCAACGCCGGTGGCATGGCGGCCGATGTCTAGCTCCTCGACCACCAGCGGCACGCGGTAGCGGGGATAGAGGTCATCCAGGCTCCGCCCCACATCCGAGCGCCCGGTGACGCCGGCGAGCTCGAAGCGGGGATGGCGCCACAGCAGGTGCGCGGCGAGCGCGCCGGCGAAGCCCGTGGCGCCGGTCACCAGCACGCGGGGGGCGCCCGCGGCGAAGCGCTGTGCTGTGGGCTCGGGCTGGATCCGCGGCGGTGCAACCCCGGGATCGGTGGATGCAGGCTCACCCACGCAGCTCACCCCCAAGCTCCCGCAGCGCCGCGACGATCCGTGCGCGCGTGGGCGCGATGTCCTCGTCGGTGAGGGTGCGATCGAGCGTGCGGAAGGAGAGCGCAAGCGCCAGCGAGCGCCGGCCCTCCCCCACCTGCGCGCCGGTGTAGACGTCGAATATCTCGGCCTCCTCCAGCGTCTCGCCGCCGGCGCGGCGCACGAGCGCGAGCAGCTCGTCGGCGCTGACGCTCTCGGGGAGCGTCACCGCGAGATCCTGGCGCAACGCCGGGAAGGCGCCGAACGGCTGGAAGGACACCGTCTCGGGGGCGATCGCGGCGAGCTCGCCGAGGTCGATGGCGAACGCGGCGGTGCGCTCGAGGCCCCACGCGTCGGCCACCAGCGGATGCAGCTCGCCGAGGAAACCAAGCATCGTTTTGCCGCCGAATACCGCGGCGCTGCGGCCTGGATGCAGGAAGGGCCAGTCGGCGGGCACCACCGACCAGCGAACGTGGAAGTCGTCGAGCAGCCCGGCGAGCAGCGCCTTGGCGGCGAAGAAATCGGCCTGCGCACGCTCCCCCCGCCACGCAGGGGGCGTGGTGTGTCCGCTCAACAGTACCCCAAGTCCATGGTGCTCATCGGCAGGACGTTCGTCGGCGGCCGCGCGGTAGACGGTGCCGGACTCGAAGATCGCGATGTCGGGGCGCCCGCGCGAGACGTTGTGGCGCGCCGCGTCCAGCAGCGAGCCGAGCAGCGTGGGCCGCATCATCGACTGGCTGTCCGACAGCGGGTTGGCGAGCGTCACGACCGCGCGCAGCGGGTGGCCGGGCGGGATCAGCAGCCGGTCGAGCAGCTGCGGGTCGGCGAAGCTCCAACCGACGATCTCGTGCAGCCCGCGCCCCACCAGCGCGTCCTCGGCGGCGCGGCGCACGCGCTGCGCGTGGGTGAGCCGCCCGGCGGCGCCGCGCCGGGCCGGCAGCGTGGCGGGCAGGCGCTCGAGGCCGTCGATGCGGGCGACCTCCTCGATCAGGTCGACCTCGCGGGTGACGTCCTCGCGGCGCAGCGCCGGCACGGTCACGTCCAGGCCATCCTCGCTGGACGCGGTCGCGAAGTCCAGCGCCGCGAGGATCTCCGCCTGACGCGCCACGGCCACGGGCACGCCGAGGATTGCCCGCACGCGGCGCTCGCGCAGCCCGATCGTCTGCGGCGCAAGCGGCTCCCACGGCTCCTCGCCCGCGAGGTCGATCGTGCCCGGCAGCAGCGTGGCGCCGCACAGCTCGATCATCAGCCGCGACGCGACCGCCTGCGCGTGCAGGCACTGCTCCGGAGCGAGGCCCTTCTCAAAGCGCCCCGACGCCTCGCTGCGCAACCCCAGCGCCCAGGAGGAACGGTGGATGTTCGCACCGTGCCAGTTGGCGACCTCGAGCAGCACCCGCGTGGTCGCGTCCCCGACCTCCGAGCGCGCGCCGCCCATCAGCCCGGCGATCGACGTGGGGCCCTCGGCGTCCTCGATCACCACCATCTCGCCGTCGAGCGTGCGCGTGTGCCCGTCGAGCGTCTGCACCTGCTCGCCGTCGGCGGCGCGGCGCACCGTCAGGCGCGCGCCGGCCACGCTGTCGAGGTCGAAGGCGTGCAGCGGCTGGCCGGTGAGCAGCATCGCGTAGTTGGTTATGTCCACCACGTTGTTGATCGGGCGCTGCCCGGCGGCGCTCAGCCGGGCCTTCAGCCACGGCGGGGAGGGCGCGATCGTGACGTGCTCGAACACGCGCGCGGTGAAGCGGGGGCAGAGATCGGGACAGCGCACCTCGACCGTGGCCGGGACGGCGCCGCCGCTCGCCGCCGGGTCCTCTGTGGAGCCACCGCTCCCGGTCGGGGCCGCCGTGGAGCCGCCGCACCCCGCCAGCGGCCCCGGGCTGCCGGGGTCCTCGCTCCACGGCGCGGGCGCGAGCGCGGCGCCGGTGGCGGCGTGCAGCTCGCGCGCGACCCCGTACACGCCCAGGCAATCGGGGCGGTTGGGGGTGATCTCCAGCTCCAGCACGTCCATCGAGATCGCCAACACCTCCGCCAGCGGGGTGCCCGGGCGGGGCGCCTCGCCGGAACGGCGTGGTGCGCCATCGGCGCTCATGCCATCGAGCACCATGATCCCCGCTCGGGTGGGGCTCGAATCGATGCCGAGCTCGCTCTCGGCGAGGATCATCCCTTCGGAGACCACGCCGCGCAGCTTCGCCTTGCCGAGCTTCGTGCCGTCGGGCATCGCCGCGCCCGGGCGCGCCACCGCCACCGTCTGCCCGGCGGCTACGTTGGGGGCGCCGCACACGATCGTCGCCGGGCCGTCGGCGAGGCCGAGCTCGACGCTGCACACCCGCAGGCGGTCGGCGTCGGGGTGCCGCTCGGCGCTCAACACGCGCCCGAGGACGAAGTGCTCCGCGGAGGGCACACCGTGGTGGTGGATCGCCTCGACCTTCGTGCCGGTCATCGTCAGGCGCTGCTCGATCGCCTGCACGTCAAGGTCGGGGTCGCAGTACTCGCGCAGCCATGGCAGCGGCACCCTCATCTCGGTGTCCCTCCCCATATCTCTTTGTGGGAGGGCCGCATGCGGCCCTCCCCGAGGCCGCGCATGCGCGGCCTCGCCGGTCGGCGCATGCGCCGACCGGTTCCATGGAGGAAGGGATAGGTGCTCGCGCGCATCTAGAACTGCTCCAGGAAGCGCAGATCGTTTTCGAAGTACAGCCGCAGGTCGGGGATGCCGTGCTTGAGCATCGCGATCCGCTCCACGCCCATCCCCCACGCGAAGCCCTGCACCTTCTCGGGGTCATACCCGGGGGCGTTGGCGGCCGTGGTCGGCACGTGGGAGTAGACGTTGGGGTCCACCTCGCCGGCGCCGAGCACCTCCAGCCACCCCTCGCCCTTGCACAGGTAGCAGCGCGAGCCGTCGCGCAGGTGGCCTTTGCCGGAGCAGTGAAAGCAGGAGACGTCCACCTCGACGGAGGGCTCGGTGAAGGGGAAGAAGTGCGGGCGCAGGCGCACGTCGCGGGCGTCGCCGAACAGCTCGCGCGCGAACACCAGCAGCGTGCCCTTGAGGTCGGCGAGCGTGATGTCCTCGTCCACCGCCAACCCCTCGATCTGGTGGAACTGTGGGGTGTGCGTGGCGTCGGAGTCGGGCCGGTACACGCGACCGGGGATGACCACGTACAGCGGCGGCGGGTGCGCCTCCATCGCGCGCACCTGCATCGGCGAGGTGTGCGTGCGCAGCACCAGCTCCTCACTGCCGGGGGAAGCGATCCGCGGGGCGTCCGGCTCCGCGGCTTGACCCGGACGCTCGCCCTCGGGGCGAACGTGATCGGAGCCCTGCGGGCTCCCTATGTAGAAGGTGTCGGTGCGCGCCCGCGCGGGGTGCGTGGGCGAGTGGTTGAGCGCGTCGAAGTTGTAGTGGACGGTCTCGACCTCGGGGCCCTCCATCACGGTGAAGCCCAGCCCGAGGAACACGTCTTCGAGCTCGCGCATCGTCGCGGTGATGACGTGCAGGCGCCCGATCGGCTGCGGCGGTGCGCCGGGCAGGGTAACGTCCACTCGGTCGCGCCGCAGCTGCTCGCGCAGCTCCGCGCCGGCCAGCTCGCCCGCGCGCGCCTCGATCAGCCGCTCGAGCGCCACCCGCGCCTCGTTGGCCGCCTTGCCCACGGCGCCCCGTTCCGCGGGGGGCAGCTCGCGCACGCCGCGCAGCATCTGCGGCAGCTCCGCCTTGCGCCCAAGATGGCGCACGCGCAGCTCCTCGAGCGCCTCGGCGGTGGCGGCCGCGGCGATCTCGCCTTCGGCTTGGGCGCGCAGCTGTTCGATCCGTTCGATCACGACGGGGGGACCCTATTTGGAAACGAGGGGCCCGGTGGATCCAAAAGAGGGGCCCGGCTTGCCGGCCTTTGGCCGGCTGCGCCACCCTCTTGGCGGCTTGGAGCCGGCTGCGCCACCCTCTCGTCATTTCATACAGCGCGATGGTCGCCGCCATCGCCGCGTTCAGCGAATCGTTGGCGATCGGGATGTACGCGACGCGCTCGCAGGCGGCGACGAGCTCCACCGGCAGGCCCTCGCGCTCCGCTCCCACCAGCAGCGTGACGGGGCCCTCCGCGGGCCCGCGCAGCGGCTGGGCGGGTGGGCTGGGGTCGGGCACCAGCGCGATGCGCTCGGGCGGCAGCTCCGCGATCGACCCGGCGCGCGCGAGCGCCACGTGGAAGATCGCGCCCATGCTGGCTCGCACCGCCTTGGGCGACCACGGGTCGGCGCAGCGCGGGCCGAGCGCCACGCTCGAGGCGCCGAATGCGTGGGCCGCACGCAGCACCGCGCCGACGTTGCCGGGGTCGGAGAGCGCGTGCAGGTACACGCACAACGGACCCTGCGGGCGCGGGCTCCAGCGCTGCTCGTAGACGCCGATCGCGCGCGTGCCCGACCCGAGCGTGCTCACCGCCGCCAGCGCCGCCGGCTCCACCTCCACGAAGTCCGCCCCGCCGAGCTCGCTGCCGGCAGCGCGATAGCCCTCGACGGGCCTCCACCCCGCGTCGGCCGCGGCCGCGAGCAGATCCTCGCCCTCGGCGAGGAAGCGGCCGCTGCGCGTGCGCTCGCGGCGGCGGTGCAGGCGCCGCAGCTCCTGTAGGTGGGGATTGTGGGGGGAGGCGATGGTGGTCATCGGAGTTTGGTTGACATCTTCCTCGCTGCTTGGGACACAAAAAAAGCGCCGTCCTGGAGGAGCGGCGCCCGGGAGGGGGGATGTCGGCGACCTTCGATCAGGCGGCCGACGCCTCGCGGGCGACCTCGGCAAAACGTCGGAACGCGTCGGCGTCGCGCACGGCGACGTCCGCGAGCACCTTGCGGTCGAGCTCGACCCCGGCCAGCGCGAGGCCGTGCATGAACTGGGAGTAGCTCATCCCGTTCTGGCGGGCGGCGGCGTTGATGCGGGTGATCCACAGCCGCCGGAAGTCGCGCTTGCGGTTGCGCCGATCGCGGTAGGCGTAGGTGTCCGCCTTGATCAGCGCCTCCTTGGCGCGGCGGTAGTTGGAGTGCGCCTCGCCCCTGAAGCCCTTCGTCAGCTCCAGCGTGGCGCGGCGCTTCTTGCGCGCGTGAACGGAGCGCTTGACCCTCACGAGCCCGCCCCCCTCTTTGCGGCCGCCGACGCACCGCGGGGAGCCTTCGCGGCGCCGCGAGAGGTCGTCGCCTTGCCGCTGACAGCCGCCGAGGAGCTGCGCGCGCTCTTCGAGGGCGCGCCCAACATCCGCTTGATCCGCGGGGTGTCGTCCGCTGAGAGTAAAGCGGGTGCCCCGAGGGCGCGCTTGCGCTTGGGCGACTTCTTCTCCAGGATGTGGCTGGTGAAGGCGTGCCGCCCGCGCACCTTGCCGGTGGCGGTGAGCTTGAAGCGCTTCTTGGCGCCGGAGTGGGTCTTCATCTTGGGCATCGTTAAATAAAGACGAGGGGCTCGATCGAAGCCGGGAGACACGCGCCTGCGGCGCGAATCCCCGTTTCGGCCAGCCGGCCCGGCCGGCTGCGCCACCCTCGGAGCGGTGATTATGGCAGACGGGTGGGTGGGCTTCCATTCGGACACGTCCATCGGGCCATGTCTGTCATGAAATGGCCGCCGAGAGCCGATGAATCCACTGATGGATCGAGCCCCGATCGCGCATCCGCTCACAGAGCAGGCCGAACGGCTGCCGAACGCCGCCCCGAGCGCGATCGCCCATGCGCTGCGCGAGATCGCCGGGGTCGGGACGGCCGACCCCGAGCGGGCCCTGGACCTCGCCTGCGAGCGCCTCGTGCAGTCGATCGCCGCCACCGAGCGCCTGCGCGGGGAGCTGCGGGCACGCCGCGCCGAGCTGCGCACGCTGGAGAACCGCATGTACGTCACGACCGAGATGCTGGCGGAGGGGGTGCTCGTGTTCGATCTCCACGGCCGCACCGTCTACGCCAACAACGCCGCCGCGCGGATCCTCAGCATGAGCCACGACCAGCTGCTCGCCCGCCACGTGCGCGACCGCCGCTGGCGCTTCCTGCACGAGGACGGCTCCTCCTGGCCGGTCGCCTCGCACCCGAGCGCGGAAACCCTGCAGACCGGGCGCTGCTCGCGCGCGGTCGCGATCGGGGTGCTGAAGCCGGGCGGGGCGGTGACCTGGATCTCACTCAGCTCCCGGCCCGCGCTTGACGAGCACGGGCGCCAGTGCGGGGCGATCGCGACCTTCGCGGACATCAGCGAGCGGCGCACGATCCTCGAGCAGCTGCGCCACCAGGCCCACCACGATCAGCTCACCGACCTCGCCAACCGTCGGCTGTTTCACAAAGAGCTCGACCGCGCGATCTCGCGCGCCCAGCGTCATGGGTGCGCGGTCGCGCTCGTCTACATGGACCTCAATGGGTTCAAGCAGGTCAACGACACGCTCGGCCACCATGCCGGCGACGAGGTGCTGCGCACGCTGGCCGAGCGGCTGGGCGGCGCGGTGCGCGAGGACGAGCTGATCTCCCGCTACGGGGGCGACGAGTTCGTGGCGCTGCTCAGCATGTTGCGCCACCCCGCCGCCGAGGTGCAGGCGTTCATGGAGCGTATGCGCCTCACGCTCGCCGAGCCGATCCGCGTGGAGGCCGGCGCGGTGAAAGTCGGGGCGAGCCTCGGCGCGAGCGTCTACCCGCACGACGGGTCCAACGCCGAGCAGCTGCTGCATCACGCCGACGCGGCGATGCTCTCGATGAAGGGCACGCGCGCGGCCTGAGCCGCGTTAGGCAGTCTCGGAAGCGGGCGCCTCGGCGGGGGCTGCCTCGGCCTCAACGGTCCCAGCGGGGGTCTCCTGGGCCTCAACGGTCGGCTCGGCGCCGTCGGGCGAGGCATCGAAGCGCCCCGCCAGAACCGCTTTGGAGGGGCCCAGCATCATCGTCATGTTGCGCCCCTCCTGCATCGGGCGCTGCTCGACGATGCCCAGCTCCGCGAGCTCCTCCGCCAGCCGATCGAGGATCAGGGTGCCGCGCTCGGGATGGGTGACCTCGCGGCCGCGGAACATGATCGTGACCTTGACCTTGTCCTTGTGGCGCAGGAACCGTTCGACGTGGTGCTTCTTGGTGTCGTAGTCGTGCTGGGCGATCTTCGGGCGGAACTTGATCTCGCGCACCGTGATCTGCTGCTGGTGCTTGCGCGCCTGCTTGAGCTTCTGAGCCTGCTCGTACTTGTACTTGGAGTAATCCAGCACCCGGCACACCGGGGGGCGCGCCTCCGGCGCGACCTCCACCAGGTCGAGGTCGCGTTCCTGGGCGAAGCGCAGCGCGTCGGGTGTCTTGAGCACGCCGACCTGGCCGCCCTGGTCGTCGATCAGGCGCACCTCGGGCACGCGGATCCGCTCGTTGACCCTGGTCGTGTCCCGCTCGGGCGGGCGCCGGTCGAACCTGCGGGGTACGGCCACTAGCTGTCCCGGCGGCGCGTCAAGCCGATTCGATGGCGCGGCACACTGAATGGATGCGGAAACTCAAGGCGGCCGAGTATAACGGGGTGTCGGCGGCGCGCAAGGGGAGCCTCTGGACACCATCCGATCTCGCCCCTCCAATTGCACCCACCAGCCCAGGATGTACGGGGTTATGTGTCCTTCTGCTCGATGGGTGACGGCGAGGACGCGCGCCGTCGCACATGCGCCACCAGCCGCTGCGCAAGCTCGTCGACCGAGGCGCTGCCGACCTCACGCACGCCGTGCTCGCTCGGGCCAGAACGCGTGCGCACCGACACCGTGCCCTCCCCCGCCTCCCGCCCGCCGACAACGAGCATGTTTGGAACACGGCGCAGCTCGGCGTCGCGCACCTTGCGGGCGATCGACTCGCTGCGGTCGTCGAGCTCGACGCGCAGGCCGTGCTCGCGCAGACGCCGGAGCACGGTGGCGCCATACTCGTTGAAGCGGTCGGAGACGGGCAGCACGATCGCCTGCACGGGCGCCAGCCACAGCGGCAGCTCGCCCGCGTAGTGCTCGATCAGGATGCCGATGAAGCGCTCGAAGGAGCCGAGCAGCGCGCGGTGGATCATCACCGGCTGGTGCTCGGCGTTGTCGGCTCCGGTGTAGGTGAGCTCGAAGCGCTCGGGCATCGAGTAGTCGAGCTGCACGGTACCCAGCTGCCAGGAGCGCCCGATCGAGTCGGCCATATGCAGGTCGATCTTGGGCCCGTAGAAGGCACCGTCCCCAGGGTTCAGTTCGTAGGCGAGGCCCTCCGCCTCCAGCGCCCCCTGTAGCGCCGCCTCCGCGCAGTCCCACATCGCATCGCTGCCGATCCGCCGCTGCGGGCGCGTGGAGAGCTCCAGGCGCGGCTCGAAGCCGAACAGCTCGTAGATGTGAAAGCCGAAGCGCAGGCAGCGTACGACCTCGTCCTGCACCTGCTCCTCGGTGCAGAAGATGTGCGCGTCGTCCTGGGTGATCGGGCGCACGCGCAGCAGGCCGTGCAGCGTTCCGGAAGGCTCGTGGCGGTGCACCAGGCCCTGCTCGGAGTAGCGGATCGGCAGGTCGCGGTAGGAGTGGCGGGCATCCTTGTAGATCTGGATGTGCGCCGGGCAGTTCATCGGCTTCATGCCCATCGGGTGGGATTCCACCTCGGTGAAGTACATGTTCTCGCGGAACTTGTCCCAGTGCCCGGACTGCTTGAAGAGCTCGACGTCATACAGGATCGGCGTTTTGACCTCCTCGTAGCCGCGCGCGCGGTTCTCCTCCCGCCACAACTCGGTGAGCGCGTTCCACACCGCCATCCCCGCCGGCTTCCACAGCGGGGCGCCCGGGGAGAGCTCGGAGAACTGGAAGAGGTCGAGCTCGCGCCCCAGCTTGCGGTGATCGCGCGCGCGCGCCTGCTCGAGGCGCTCCAGGTGCTCCTCCAGTGCGGCCTTCGTGAAGAACGCGGTGCCGTAGATGCGCGTCAGCATCGTGCGCGTGGAGTCCCCGCGCCAGTAGGCGCCGGCGACCGACTGCAGCCGGAAGGCGCCCACGGTCTTGGTCGAGGGCGCGTGCGGGCCGCGACAGAGGTCGGTGAAGGGGCCGTTGGTGTAGAGCGAGACCGTCTCCAACCGAGACGGCCGGTTACTCTCCTCGCCCTCACCCGCTCCGCCGCCGCTGGCGCGCGCATCCCCTCCCCCACTGTCCCCGTCGCCCGGGCGGGAGTCGGCGGCCCGCACGAGGTCGTCGATCAGCTCGACCTTGTAGTCCTGGCCGGCAGCCACGAAGCGCGCGCGCGCATCGGCGACCGGCAGGTCCTCGCGCTCGAAGCGCTCCGCCGCTTTGATGTGCGCGCGCATCCGCTCTTCGATCGCGGGGAAGTCGGCCTCGGAGACGCTCACCCCGTCGGGGAACTCGAAGTCGTAGTAGAAGCCCTGCTCGATCGCCGGCCCGATCGAGATCTTCACGTCCGGGTAGAGCTCCATCACGGCAGCGGCCAGCACGTGCGCGGCGTCGTGGCGGATCAGCCGCAGCGGCTCCTCGCCCTCGCTGCGCGCGGTGAGGATCGCGATCGAGGCGCCGTCAGGCAGCGACCGGGAGAGGTCGCGCACCTCGGGGGCCGCACCTCCTCCACCGCCTGCCACGTCACCCACACCCCGAATCTCGACCGCCAGCGCCGCGCGCGCCAAGCCGGCGCCGATCGCCGCGGCCGCATCGGCGCCGGTCGCGCCGTCGGGAAGCTCCAGGGCGTTGCCGTCGGGAAGGGTGACCGTGGTGCTCATCGAGCGCTGGAGGCTACTGGCCCGCTGGCCGCGATGGTTGGGGAGCGCACAGAGACGCAACCGCCCCTCACCAGGCGGGCAGCGGCCAAACCCGTGGAGGCGGTTGGCTCGGCAAGGGTCAGGGGGCTGGCTGCCACAGCGCGTCGTCGCCCAAGGCGGTGCGCCGCGCGCGGCCGTCTCCCACGAGCTCGATCAGCGCGCGCTCGGCGGCGGTGCGGTCGGGAGGGTTGTTGCCCTGCGCCATGACCGCCGCCACCTCCTGCGTGACGAGCCCTTCGGGAAAGCGCGTGAGCGCCGCCAGTGGCTCCTCCGGCGGGGCCTCGCGCTCGAGCTTGGGGTCGATGTTGGCGATCAGCACGTCGTAGGCCTCGATCGTCTGAAAGCCCCCCGCCTCCAAGCGCCGCGGCTGCTCCGCGCCGGCCACGGCCGTGTCGCCCGGCCCGGTGCTCCCTGCGTCGCTCGGCGCAGCGCGCAGCGTGAATACAAGCGAGGGCGCCGAGTAGCGCACCGGCCCATCCGTCTGGCGCGCCTTGCCCTGGAAGTACGTTGGGGTGCCCTCCGCCTGGCGGGTCTCGAGCTTGTCGGCCTCGTACGCCTCAGTGACACGCGGGTCGTCGAGCATCCCCACGACCGCCCCGACATCGAGTCCCTTCACGCGCGCGAGCGCCTGCGCGATCCCCTCGTCCTCGTCGAGCAGCAGCGTGGTGGTGAACCACCCGAACTGCAGCGCCCGCAGCACGGCCAGCTCGCGCGCGGGATCGAGCAGCCGCGTGGCCACGATCGCCCGGCAGGCGCGCGCGGTGCCGAGCACGCGCGCACGGGGCGTCAACGCGAACGGCATCCCGTAGCGCGCGCGGTACATCAACTGGCCGAGCGAGGAGCGCGCGGGCGTGTAGCCGCTTTTGATGTAGCGCTCGGGGTCCTCCGAGAGCCCGATCGTCACCAGGCGCCAGCGCAGCTGCGCGCCATAGCGCCAGCGCAGCACCGCGAGCGCCGGGCTGACCGAATAGCCCCACGGACAGCCGGGGTCGTTGAAGTAGGTGACATCGATCTCGCTCATGCCCTCAACATAGCCACGTCGGATCCCGCCCGCAGCAATGTCTCAGATCGCACGCAGCCGCCCTTGACACGATGCAGGCCGCATCCCCGTTCGGCTCTGCTGCGCGGGGTCGATCGCGTTCTGCAGGACGCAGAATGCCGAGAGCCTGCGGATGGCTGCCATCAAACACAGCAGACAATCGTCTGCGCTATCTGCAAGGATTGCCCAATGGCCACCGAACCGCAGATCTCGATCACGCTCTCCCCCGGCCAGATCGAGGAGATCGTGCACGCCGCCGACCCCGGGCGAGCGCCCGGCTTCGCCGCATTGATCTCGGCCGCGCTGAGTCGCGCCGACGAGGCGAGTATGCCCACCTACGACGACCGCCGGCTGTCGCGCTCGCTGCTGCGAGGCCTCGCGATCCTGACCTGCTTCGGCCCCGACGAGCCGACGCTGGGACTGATGGAGATCGCCGAGCGCCTGCAGATCAGCGCCAGCACGATCCACCGCTACGTGATCACGCTCGTTGAGGTCGGCCTGCTGGAGCAGTCGCCCAAGACACGCAAGTACTCGCTGCCGACGGTGTGAGCTCTCGCAGTCAGGGCGCGGCAACCTCCACGCGATACAGCACATGCGGAAACCCCGCGTGCTGCAGCTCACGCGCAGGCGCCATGCCGAGCTTGTTCATCACCCGCCGCGAGGCGAGGTTGTCGGCGCGGCTGAGCGCGACCGCCTCCCGCGCACCTCGGGCGGCAGCGAGCGCGAGCGCCTTGTGCCCGATCGCCGTGGCGATCCCGCGGCCCCACGCGTCCGGGACGACCGCCCACGCGAGCTCAAGCTCCGCGCTCCCGTCGAGCAGCCGCAGGCCGAGGCCGCCGCAGGCGACCGTGCGCTCGCGCTCACCGACGATCCAGGGGCCGAACCCGTGCGCGCGCCAGTGCGCGGCGCCGGCGCTGGCGCGCGCGGCGCACTCGGCCTCCGAGTGGGGTTGGCGACGCCCCGCTGGCAGCAGCCAGCGCGCGACCTCGGGTGCCCCGAGCACACCCATCAGCACGGGGCCGTCGTCCTCCGAGAACGCCCTCAGGGAGAGCTCAGGGAACTCGGGCATCGACCGATGATGCCACCGTCGGGCGATCGTCTACCGGCGAGCGACATGCCCGCCCCGCTTCACCGATTCCCGTCCGCCAACGAGCGCCCACAAGACGGGCATGGAGCTTGACGACTGAAACCTGCACAGGTGAGCGGTTCGAGCGCGAGACGCCTGGTACGGTGGCCCGAAGATGCCGGACGGGTACTTTCCCCGGGGCGAGTCGATGCTGCGCCGCGTCCACGAAGAGAAGGCGGTGGGCCTCCTCTATGGGCAGCGCGCGCTGTGCGTCGGCGCGGTGAAGCCCCTCAACTACGTGGGGACGAGCAGGCACACACGCAACAAGAGCACGCCCTTCCGCCGTCTCTCGCACACCGGCGAGATGTTCGAGGCGGTCTTCTTCGGCACCCGCGCCGAGGCTGATCGCGTGCTGGAGGCGGTGCGGCGTATGCACGAGCAGGTGATCGGCGAGCTCCCCGAGGACGCCGGTCCGTACCACCCGGCAGGTACCCCCTACTCGGCCGTCGATCCCGAGCTCATGCTGTGGACCGTAGCGGTGATCGCCGACTCCGCCGAGTGGTTCTATGAGCGGCTGGTGCGCCGCATGAGCGACCCGGAGCGGGAGGCGCTGTGGCGAGACTATGTGCGCTTCGCCGAGCTGTTCGGAATGCCCGCGGAATCCGCTCCCGCCACCTACGGCGACTTCCGCGCCTGGTATGGGCGCCAGCTCGCCGCGGAGGACCTGTACCTGACAGAGGAGGCCCGCTACATGGGGTATGCCTCGGCCTTCGCGATCCCGATGCCGGCGAGCCGCCAGCTGGGCAAGCGCGTCCACGACCTGGTCATGCTCTGCTCGCTGCCGGCGCGCGTGCGCGAGCTGTACGGCCTGCGCTGCACCCCGCTCCACGAAGCCGCGTGCGCGGCGGTGCTCGCAAGCTCCCGCCACACCCGGCCGCTGCTGCCGGGCAGGCTGGCGCGCGGCTCGTGCATCCCGGAGTTTCGGATGGTCGCCGCGACCGAGCGGCGGCGGATCGCGCGGGGCGAACCGACTCCGCGGCTTGCCGATTGAAGGCGGAGCCGAGCGGAGTGGACGAAGGGGCGGGTGATCCGGGCGCTCAGGAGCCGATGACCAGCGCCAAGACGAGCAGCGCCAGCAGATGGAACGTCTGATCGACGGCGATCGACACCGCCAGGTTTTCCTTCGGATCCAACCGCTTGACCCCCTTCATATACGCCTGCAGCAGCCTGCCGTCGTCCTGGATCAGGTGGGGGATGAAGATCGCGGGGATCACCCACAGCAGTTCCAGGCCGAGATCGGCCACCACCAGCGCCGGGATGAAGCAGAGCGTGTAGAGGCTCACGTGGGTGAACAGCGCTCGGCGCGCGTCTCGCGCTCCCCTTTCCAGGCCGCCGCGCTTGTGGAGGGCCTGCCAGTTGGTCTGCAGGAGATAGTCCCCCACCAGATGCGACACCACGAACGCGATGAAGACTTCGACCCAGGTCATCGCGCCAGAGCCTATCCGCCCCCGCCCGCTCGATGCGCCTGGCCCGCCCGCATCCATCCGTGCAGAGCCGCCGCGACGGGTCCCTGCTAGTAGCCTTGGCGTCACTGTGAGCCCGATACCCCACGGAGACCCGGCGAGCCCGTTTCCGCCGATCGCCGACTACGGCTTCCTGTCGGACTGCGAGACCTGCGCGCTGATCGCGCCGAGCGGCAACGTCGAGTGGATGTGCCTGCCACGCCTGGACTCGCCGAGCGTGTTCGGGGCGATGCTCGACCGCGACGCCGGCGGCTTTCGCCTGGGACCGGCCGGCGTGACCGTGCCCGGCGCGGTGCGCTACCTGCCGGGCACGCTGGTGCTCGAGACCAGCTGGGAGACGCGCACCGGGTGGGTGGTCGTCCGCGACGTGCTGTGCATCGGGCCGTGGTACCACAAGGAGGAGCGCTCGCGCACCCACCGCCGCTCCCCCACCGACTACGACGCCGACCACGTGCTGCTGCGGACGGTCTTCTGCGTGCAGGGGTGGGCCGAGATCCACCTCGACTGCGAACCGGTCTTCGACTACGGCGGCCTGGCGGCCGAGTGGGCCTATACGGGCCCGGGCTACAACGAGGCGACGGCCGGCTCGGAGGGCATGGACCTGAAGCTCCGACTCGTCACCGACATGAACCTCGGGTTCGAGGGCCCGCGCGCGCGGGCGCGCACGATCCTGCACGAAGGGGAGGCTGGGTTCGCCGCGCTGGGCTGGTCGGAGCACCCGCTGCCGACCACCTACGAGGAGGCCAACCAGCGGCTCGTGCGCACCGCCCACCACTGGCAGGAGTGGCTCAAGCAGGGCACCTTCCCCGACCACCCGTGGCGCACCTACCTGCAGCGCAGCGCGCTGACGCTGAAGGGGCTCAGCTACGCCCCCACCGGGGCGATGGTGGCGGCCGCCACCACCTCGCTGCCCGAGACCCTGGGCGGCGAACGCAACTGGGACTACCGCTACACCTGGATCCGCGACTCCACGTTCATGCTGTGGGCGCTCTACACGCTCGGCTTCGACTGGGAGGCCAACGACTTCTTCTACTTCGTCGCGGACCTCGCCGAGGCCGAGGAGGGCGAGCTTCAGATCATGTACGGGATCGGCGGCGAGAGCCGCCTGGACGAGCAGGAGCTGGACCACCTCTCCGGCTACGGCGGGGCGCGGCCGGTGCGCATCGGCAACGGCGCCTACCGCCAGCGCCAGCACGACGTGTGGGGCGCGGTGCTGGATTCGATCTACCTGCACACCCGCTCGCGCGATCAGCTGCCCGACAGGCTGTGGCCGATCATCAAGCGCCAGGTCGCCGGCGCGCTCGATCACTGGCGCGAGCCCGACCACGGAATCTGGGAGGTCCGCGGCGAGCCCCGGCACTTCACCTCCTCCAAGCTCATGTGCTGGGTCGCCGCCGACCGCGGGGCCCGCCTGGCGCAGCTGCGCGACGACGGCGAGTGGGCCGAGCGCTGGCAAGCGGCGGCCGAGGAGATCCACGCCGACATCTGCGCGCACGGGGTCGACTGAGCGTGGGGTCTTCACGCAGCACTACGACACAACCACGCTCGACGCCTCGCTGCTGCTGGCGCCGCTCGTGCGCTTCCTCCCGGCCGAGGACCCGCGCATCGTGGCCACCGTGCTGGCGATCGCCGACGAACTCACCGAGGATGGGCTGGTGCTGCGCTATCGCGTTGCCGACACCGACGACGGGCTCACCGGCGAGGAGGGCTCGTTCACGATCTGCTCCTTCTGGCTGGTCTCCGCGCTGTGTGAGATCGGCGAGCTCCAGCGCGCGCGGGCGCTATGCGAGAACCTCATATCCCACGCCTCCGCGCTGGGGCTGTACGCCGAGGAGATCGACACCCGCACCGGCCGTCACCTCGGCAACTTCCCGCAGGCCTTCACCCATCTCGCCCTGATCAACGCGGTCATGCACGTGATCCGCGCCGAGCGCGGCGAGCAGGATCCGACATCGGCGATCGCTACGGTGCTGCGATGAGCACCGGCTCCACCTACCTGCGCCTAGAGGTGATCAGCGGCAACGCCACCGGCGACACGATCGTCGTCGATGACGAGCTCGTGATCGGGCGTCACGCCGAGGGGGCCGGCCGGCTCTCCGAGGACGAGGAGATATCCCGCCAGCACGCCCGCATCTCGCGTGAAGCCACGGGCGACTATGCGATCGAGGATCTCGGGTCCTCCAACGGCACTTTCATCAACGGACTACGGATCCAGAGTCCTCGTCTGCTGGCGCTCGGCGACTCGATCGAGGCTGGCGCCACGACGCTTGTCGTCAGGGCGATCGTGCAGCCGCAGCCCGTCGAGGCGGTCGCCGAGGCGACAGGTCCGCCCGCCCCCGACCGCCACTCCCCCACCGTCTTCGCCCGCAGTCCCGTCGTTGCGCCTCCGCCCCCGGTCGCCGAGCCCGCTATGTCCGTTGAGCCGGCCCCACCGAGCGCACCCCCGCAGCCAGGCGCCGACCAGAGCACCCCTCCGTCGACGCCTGTGCAGAGCACGGACCCGACTCCGCCGCTGTTGCTCGAACTGAAGATCGATTTCGACGCCCGCGAGGCGCGAATCGCGCTCGGTGACGGCGGCGAGACCGTGCATCTGGTCCTCGAGGACGGGCGTTGGCGGGCCGCTCCGGCGGCTCCCTGACTCCGATCGGCAGCGCGCGGGGTCCGCGCTCGACCTGCTCGCTACCCCCCGGATGGAGGCGTCAGCCCGGCCGCCTCGTACAGCAGGCGCGCATACTCGCCCGCGCTCTGCGGGCGCTCGGCCGGATCCTTGGCAAGCGCGCGCAGCACCGCTCCTCCCAGTTCGGGCGGCGCGCCGGGCAGCTCCGCGCAGGGGTCGGGCGGCTCGTCCTGCAGCTGCGCCCACAGGATCCGCATACCTTTGCGGTCGGCGAACGGCGGCGTCCCGCTGAGGCACTGGCAGATGACGCACCCGAGCGCATACACGTCGGTCGCCGCGCTCACCGCCTCGCCGCGGATCTGCTCGGGCGACATGTAGTCCAGCGAGCCCAGCGCCTGGCCGGGCCGCGTGAGGTTGGTGCCCTGGCTGTCCTTCGCCAGCCCGAAGTCGGTGATCAGCGCGGTGCCGTCCAGGTCGAGCAGGACGTTGGCGGGCTTCACGTCGCGGTGCACCATCCCGCCGGCGAACAGCGCGTCCAGCCCGTCCGCGACCTCGGCGCAGAGCTTGAGTGTCGTGGGCACCTCGAGCTGGCCGTCGCGCTTCAGCTTCTGCTCCAGCGAGCCGCCCTCGATGAAGCGCTGGGACAGGTATGGAACGCCCTCGTGCTCGCCGGTGTCGAGCACCGGCACCACGTGCCGATTCTTCACCTGCTGGGCGATCATCGCCTCGCGCTCGAAGCGCTTGCGAAAGATGCTGTCTTCGGCGAGGTCGCCCCGCACGAGCTTGAGCGCGACCAGCTCGCCCTCGGCGCCGATCGCCCGGTACACGCGCCCCATGCCGCCGACCTCCAGCAGCGACTCGATCCGGTAGCGCCCGACGGTGGCCCCGATCAGCGGGTCGGGCGCCTCGCTCGGCGCCGCCGGCCGCTCTTGCTCGGGCTCGTCACTCACGCCTGCCACCCTGGTTTGTCGCGATCCCCGTGATTATGTGCACGCTGGCAGCGTTGCAGGTCTCGGCGCGTCCCGCCATGCCGATGGCCGATCGACTCAACCCGGTGGTTTGCAATCGGGATGCGACCGAGGTCGTTCCCGACCAAGCTGGGCGCCGCTGCGCCGTCCTGTGGCTCAACTCGGCCTGCCGAGCGCCGCGGTCGACCACCCGAAGCGGGTCATGTCGGTTGCGGGAGCCAGCGCGCCGGGCCGCTCGCCGCGACGGACGAACACGATCGGCGCCGGCGCGGAGCGGGCGATTGCGCGGCGGGTCTCCCCCAGCCCCTCGCTGTGCCAGCGCTCTGACAGGCCCACCACCAGCAGACCGGCTTGCGCGGCGGCAGCGAGGATCCCGTCGCGACCGGGCGCCGCCAGGATCGGCTCAGCCGACACCCCCGCGAACTGCTGCACCACCAGTGACGCGTTCGCCAGCAGACCGCTGGCGTCGCGGCTGTCCTCGCGGCGCTCGGCGGAGCCCAGCAGTTGCAGCCGCGCCCCGCTGGCGGCGGCGATCCAACACGCGAGCTCCAGCGCCGCCCAGTCGTGGTCGGCGCCTCCGAAGGGCACCATCACCGAGCGCTCGGGGCCGGGGCTCACCGTGGCGCCCTCGCGCGCCACCAGCACGGCCACGTCGCAGTGGGCCTCTCTGAGCACCGTGCCCACCTCCTCGCGCGGCACGCCGTCGCCGAGCAGCGGTCGGCGACCGTCGATCAGCACCAGGTCGACGTCCTCGTCGCGGCACAGCCTCGTCAGGTCGCGCCCGGCGTCGGCCGAGGTCAGCGCCACCGCGCGCGCGGCCACGCCGGCGTCCAGCAGCTCCCGGCGACTGCGCTCCACCTGGGCGCTCGCCTCGCCGACCAGCCGCGCCTCGGTGCGCAGCCCGCCGCGCACCGCCGCGCCGCGGGGCGGCCTGACGAGGCGCACGAGGATCAGCTCGCGGCGCGGCTGCGAGCGCGCCAGCGGCTCGGCCAGCGCCAGCAGCTGCGCCAGCGCGGCCGCGCTCTGCGGCGCCACCAGGATCGAGCGCTCGGGCGTCTCCTGGAGCTGCTCGGGCGCCAGCGTCGCACTGGCGGCGGCGAGCTCCTCCTCCGGCTGCTCCCCGAAGGCGTTGTGAGGGTCGAACAGCCGCATCAGCGGTCCCGTCATGAACGTCGTCACGAGCGCCATGATCACCAGTGCGGTGAACAGCGCCTGCGAGATCGCCCCCACGGTGAGCGCCAGGTTGAGCACGATCAGCTCGGTCAGGCCGCGCGTGTTCATCAGCGCCCCGAGCACCGCCGACTGACGCCATGGCAGGCGAATCGTGCGGGTCGCGATCAGCGTCCCACCAAACTTTCCCACGATCCCGATCGCGCACAGCGCCAACGTGATCGCGACCAGCTCGCCACGGTTGAGCAGGCCGACGTTGGTGCGTAGCCCGGTATAAGCGAAGAACAGCGGCAGCAGCAGCGTCAGCACGAAGTCCTCCACACGGCGCGTCACGTCCTCGCTGAGCCCTGCGTGGCGGGGCATCGCCAGGCCCATCACGAACGCGCCGAAGATCACCGCGATCCCGATCGTCTCGGTCGTGATCGCCGCCAGCAGCACGCCGGCGAAGATGATCGTGATCCACGTGCCGGGCACGCGCCCAGCCTCGTCGTAGGCGACCGCCGCGCGGGCCATGAGCGGGCGCACGAGGAACGCCATGCCGAGGCAGAACACCCCGGCCCAGCCGATCGTCTCGATCACCTCAACACCGCTGCCCGCCCCCGCCACCGCGGTTGCCAGCGCGATCAAGAACCACGCCGAGACGTCGTCGACGGCTGCCGCCGAGAGCGCCAGCGCGCCCAGCGGGCGCTTGATCATCCGCCGCTCGGAGATGATCCGCGCCAGCACGGGAAACGCGGTGATCGACATCGACACCCCGACGAACAGCGCGAACGCCGCGAAGTGGATATTCGGCGCCAGCAGCGTATAGAGCGGCAACGCGACGAGCATCCCCAGCATCAGCGGCACCAGCAGCGCCGTGTTCGAGACCACGAGGGTCATCCTCGCACGGCTGCGCAGCTGCCCGAGGTCGACCTCGAGGCCGATCAAGAACATGTAGAAGACCAGCCCGAGGTTCGCCGCCACGCCGATGTAGGGGACGATGTCGGTCGCGAAGACCTTGGCCTGCAGCCCCGGGTCGAGCGCCCCGAACGCGGTCGGGCCGAGCAGGATCCCCGCGAGCACCTCGCCCATCACCCGCGGCTGGCCGATCCTCGGCATCAGGCTACCGCACAGGCGGGCGAACAACATCACGACCACGACGGCGATGAAGAACGCCACCACGGTTTCTTCCAGGGTGCGCGGCTTGGCGGTCGCGAGCCCCGGCTTGGGCGCCCCGGGTTCGGGGGGCTTGCGCTTCAGCACCGCGCTCGCCGGCAGCCCGCCGAGCGAGCCCGCCAGCAGGCCGTGCGCGACGTGGGCGTCCAGCTGCGCGACGCGGCCCCCCCGCGCGCAGTGCACCGCACCACGCAGGCGCCCGTCGGCGAACCTCAGCGCGCCGCTCAGCGTCGACTTGGCGCCGGAGATCGTGACGAACTCACCCGACTGCGCCAGTTCCATCTTCGCCCCAAGGCAGACGCGCGCCGACGAGACGTCATAACCCCCCGCGATCTGCGGTTGAGCGTGCTTGGTGGCGCCCGAGGAGAACACGAACACCATCACGCTCGCCGTCACCAGCGCCAGCACCGCGTAGTGGATCGCGAGGCGACCGGCTCCGACAGAGCTCGGCTGCTCCGTGTCCACTGCCTCGCTCCCCCTCGTGCTCGTGCTCATATGGCGCGGCCCGAGTCTACCCGTGCGGTTGATGGCAGGAATCTGCCGGTGCGCCATCCGGCACGGCGCGCCGACGCCTGGCATATGATGGAGACAGGCAAATAAGGCGAGGTGGTCTGATGCGAGGAAAACATACGCGCTCCCGGCGCTCGATCGCGCTTGTTGCGTCGACGACGCTGCTGACGATCGGGGCCACGACGACGATGACCGCGAGCGCGGCGGCGCCGACGTCGCCGTCCGCGCCGAGCGTCTGCGACCCGGCTGCGTGCAAAGCGCCATCGGCGCCGCCGATCAACGACAACTACCTGGACTCGCTGAACCTCAACGAACCGGGCAAGCCGCTCGATCGCAAAGACCAGTTGCGCGACGAACGCAACACGGCGGCGGCGACGGTCCAGTCGGACATCCTCAGCCCGCCGTCACACGGCGGCCCAGCCGAGCTGACCGGCTGCAACGGCGTCAGCGAGGGCAAGACGATCTGGTACGACTTCTATCCAGATGCCACAGGGCTGATCGAGATCGAAACCTCGGCCGCCTTCGGCACGGTCATGGCGCTCATGCCGTTCGACCCCAAAACGCTGCTGCCCAACTACAGCGAACGACAGTGCGCGGTCAACGAGCCCACAATGGCCGGCAAACTGCTCGAGAACGTGCAGGCCGGCAAGTCCTACACCGTCCAGATCGGCGGCGTCGAAGAAGCCGGCGGCCCACTCGAGGTCCTGTTCAACTACGTCGTCGCGCCGAAGCGCCTACAGGCTGAAGCGACGCTCACCGCGCAGCCGCTCGCCGGTGGGATTCGCGTCGTGAACCTCGCCGTCAGCGCTCCGAAGAAGGCCCGCGTCGAAGTGCGCTGCACGCGAGGCTGCCATCCCCAGGCCAAAACCGCCCGCGCCCTGGGCTTCCCCAGGCTGCACGGAGCGGTGCTGCCCAATGGCGCCGCCCTGAAGATCTACGTGACCGCCAAGAACGAGACCGGGGCGTATTTCGAATACAAAATCGGGCACGCCAACTTCACCAAGATCCAGCGCTGCCTGGCCCCGGGCTCAAAAAAGCCCGAGCGCTGCGAATGACGGGGCGCCGCCGCCGATGACCGAGCGCCGCGCATGACCTCCGCCTCGCAGCCCTCGCGTGGGCGCGCGGCAGTCGCGGCGTTGATCGTCGTACTGGTCGTGTTCGGCGTGAGCTTCGGCGTGCGCAAGGCGACGGCGAGCAGCGCACAGGCGGCGCCGCTGCCTGCCTCGCTGGTCGTCTCCTCGACGCCAGTGCACGTCTCCACCGTCGCAGTGCCCGCCACGCCGCCGGCGTTGCATCGTCCACCGCATTCAACAACCGCTCCCGCTCCGACGGCGACTCCGTCGCCGACTACGACCCCAGCGCCGACCACGTCAACCCCGGCTCCAGCCACCAGCACGCCCTCCACACCCGCGGCTCCGCCGAGCAGCGGCAAACACAGCGGCCCGGTGCTCGTCGGCTAGTGTCGAGGAGTGCGTGGCTGCCCATCGATGAGCAGCGCCCGGTGATCTGATGGACTCGCTCGACAACCCGACCGTCGTAGCCGGCTACCGCATCGACGGCCGGCTCGGCGAGGGCGGGATGGGCACCGTCTACCGCGCCACCCAGCTCTCGCTAGAGCGGGTGGTGGCGCTAAAGCTGCTGACCGCGGAGCTCAGCGCCGATCCCGCCTTCCGCGAGCGCTTCCGGCGTGAGGGCCTGCTGCAGGCCGCCCTCGACCACCCCCACATCGTCACGGTGTATGAGGCCGGCGAGACCGACAACCGGCTGTTCCTCGCAATGCGCATGGTGGAGGGCCCCACGCTCAAGGATCTGATCCTGCGCCGCCAGCTCGACGACCGGCGGGCGCTGCGCCTGCTCACACAGGTGGCCGAGGCGCTCGACGCGGCACACGCGAAGGGGCTGATTCACCGCGATGTCAAGCCTCAGAACGTGCTGGTGGGCGCCGGCGATCACGCCTATCTGGCCGACTTCGGACTGACCAAGGGCAACGACGACGCGGCGATGACCGAAACCGGCCAGTTCGTGGGCACGATCGACTACATCTCCCCCGAGCAGGCCCGCGGCGGGCGCGCCACTGCCCGCAGCGACGTGTACGCGCTCACGGCCGTGCTCTGCGAGTGCCTCACCGGCCAGGTTCCCTTCGAGCGGTCAACCGAAGAGCGGGCACTGCTCGCGCACCTCACCGAGCCCCCACCGCGCCTCTCGCAGATGCGCACCGATATCCCCGCGGCGATGGACGAGGTGGTCGCGCGCGGGATGGCGAAGGATCCCGAGGAGCGACCGGCCTCAGCCGGCGAGCTGATGCTGCAGGCACGGCGAGCGCTCGGCGCCGCGCCGGCGGAGTCCTCCGCGCCGCCCGCATCCACCGACGCGACGCGTCTGCGCCCGGCGGTCGGTTCCCCGACGCGCGCTCCGCACACGGCCGCCAAGAGCGACCCCGGCGCGACCCGTCTTGCCGCCGCCGCGGTGACGGCGCCGGACGCCGCGCCCACACCCGGCGGCGAGCATGATGCACCGGCCGACCCCGGCCCAGACGCTCCCACCAGCGCAGGCGCCGCAACCGGCGCTCCCAACAGGAGATACGTGCCGGTGCTGATCGCCGCCGCCGTGCTCGCGCTCGTGGCCGGACTCCTGCTCGGCGGTGGCTCAAGCGGCTCCGGTGCGGCCTTCACCGACTCGGCGTCGGCGGGCCACGTCGAACTCTCCTTCCCGTCCGGCTGGCAGCGACTCGGAAGCGCGCCCACGGTTACAGGGCTCACTTTTTCGCAGCCGCTCGCGCTGAGCACCGGCTCGGCCGCCGGCGGCTCCAGCACCTCGTCAGCCTCCTCCAGCCAGCGCCTGCTAGCCGGCGAGGTGGGTGCCACCGGGCCTTCCCTGCTGCCCGCAGCGTTCACCGCCGCCCTGAAGGGGACGCTGCCCCATCCCCAGCCGGTGCGGTTGGGCACGCTCGAGGCATACCGCTACAGCGGGCTCTCGGTGCACGGCCTCGCCTCGCCGCTGACGCTCTACACAGTGCCCACGACAGGCGGCGTCGTCACGATCGCCTGCCTGGGCTCCTCCGCTGCCGCATCGGGGGCGCAATGCGCGCAGATCGCCGCCACCCTGAAGCTGAACGGGACCACCGCATTCGGGCTGGCGCCCAGCCAGCGGTATGCGTCCGCACTGGGGAGCACATTCGGCACGCTGAACAGCGCCGTCAACACCGGCACCGCCCGCCTGCGCGCCGCGTCGAGCGCAGCATCGCAGGCCGCCGCGGCGCAGCAGTTGGCCACGGCTTACACCACCGCGTCGCGCGCGCTTGGGCGGCTCTCCGTCAGCCCCGCGGTGCAGAGCATCAACGCAAACCTCGCCGCCTCGCTGGCGGCCCTCAGCCGCGACTACGCTGCGCTGGCCGCCGCCGCGCGCGCTGGGAACGAAGCAGCCTACGCCAAGGCCCAGCGCGCGATCGGCAGCGACGGCGCCCGCACGACGAGCGCGCTCACGGCCCTGCGGCAGGCCGGCTACACGGTCTCTGGCTGATCGGCGACCGGAGGCTCCCGCGACAGGCTCTCGGCAGAATGATCGGCTGACAAGAGCTCGGGCCCATCCTCCCTAAGATGATCGGCCGGCGAGGACGGAGACGCGGCCGGCCCCTCGGGCTCCTCGGCGAGCGCCCATATCGCGATCTCCGCGCGCCGGCCGCGCAGCTCGATCTGGTCGACGAACGCGAGATCGTCGGGCTGCGCGGTAAGCGATTCCTTGGTGGCCCCCGAGAGCATCAGCTGGTGGGGCGTCCCCTTGGTGAGCTGCTCGATGCGCGCGGCCACGTTCGTGGTGTCCCCCACCGCCGTGTACTCCACGCGCCGCTCGGAGCCGACGTTGCCCGACATCACGCGTCCCGAGTTCAGGCCGATGCCCATGCGAAACCCCGATCCCAGCTCCTGTTCGTGCAGCCATTCGTTGAAGCGGGGCAGACGCACGGCGAGCATCTCGCGGGCTGTGGAGAGCGCGCGGTCGGCGTGGTCGAGCTGGACGATCGGCGCTCCGAACACGGCCATGATCCCGTCCCCCATGTAGGCGACCAGCGTGCCGCCGTGGTCGAGGATCGCATCGCTCATCTCGCTCAGGTAGCGGTTGAGCACTTCGATCACGCGGTCCGGCGTCAGCGTTTCCGCGAACGAGGTGAAGCCGCGCAGGTCGGTGAACATAACGGTTCCCTCGCGTTGCACCCCACCGAGGCGCAGTTCCCCACCAGCGCTTGCCAGCACCTCGTCCACCACATTCTCCGGCACGAAGCGCGAAAACAGGTCGCGCACCCGCTCTCGCTCGAAGGCGACCGTCACCAGCTGCACCGACAGCGCCCCCGCGGCGCTGAGGATCAGCGCCCCGAGCGGGTACACGAACGACACGACGCGCCCGTTGTCGAAGGCGATCTGCACGCCCACCGTGAACGCCGCCGCGAGCGCCAGCGCCAGCCCGACGGTGGCGATCGAACCGAACCGCAGCGTGGCCAGCGGCGTGGCGCAGCCCAGCAGCACGATCAGCGCGAGATCCAGCCACGCCGCCGAGGAGCGCAGCGGCAGGCCCCGCAGCACCGTCGCGATCGCGCTCGCCTGAACTTCGGCACCCGGCATCTGCCGGGCGGTGGAGGTCGGGTGGATGTCCTGCAGCGTCGGCGCCGAGGGACCGACGACCACGATCTTGTCGTGGAAGAAGCCACGCGGCACGTGGCCGAGATAGACCGTCGAGAACGACACACGGGGGAAGATGTTTTCCGGCCCGTAGTAGTCGATCCAGGCGGGGCCTCCGCTGAACTCGCTCGCATGTGCCCGCCGCCCCTCGGCGACTTCGGCGCTCGCCACCGCCAGCGTCTTCAGCCCGCCGACCGAGAAGCTGACGCGTCGCAGGACGCCGCCCGGATCGGTCGGCAGCAGCCCGTTGGCCGGCCGCGACCCGACTTCGCTCAGCAGCGCGTTGCCTTCGCTGCCGAGGAACCTCATCTTCCCGCTCCCCTCGGTTTCGGTCGTGGTCATCACGGTGCGCCCGTCGGCGTTGTTCAGCGCTTCGAGCAGCGCCGTCTCGTCGCTGCGCGCCTGCGGGCACTCGCCCGGCGGCGGCTGGGTGCCGGTGGTGGAGAGCGGGCAGGCGCTGGCCTCGCTGAACTGCACGTCGTAGGCGATCGCCTTGGGGTGATCGCGCGCGATGTCTTCGATCACCTTGGCGTGCACGCTGCGCGGGAAGGGCCACTGCAGGTCCAGTTCGTCGAAGGTCCGTTCGTCGATCTCGACCAGCACGATGTTTGCCGGCGGCTGCTGGCGGCCGCGGATCGTAAAGCGGGTGTTGACGGTGCTCAATTCCAGCGAGCGCAGCAGGTTGGTCTCGTACGCGACGATCGCGAGGCCCGTGGCACCCAGCGCGACGAACGCCAGCAGCACTCGCCGCAGCTGGCGCGTGCGTGCCGCCCCGGCGCGCCTGCGCTTGCGTTTCATCCATTCACCCAGGCAGAACGCTACCCGAGTTCCCGGTCGCCGACCATGTCATTGCGCCTATGCAGCGCATCAAAGGACGGGCGCAGGCCGGGGGCTGCGTTACGCTGGCCGTCTACATGGAGGACGAGTCACGCTTCGTACTGCCGCAGGGGCTCTTGCTGGCAGACCGCTACACCGTCGGCAAGCCGATCTCAAGCGGTGCGATGGGCGCCGTCTATCGCGCCCAGGACACCGGCAATGGTGTGGCGGTGGCGATCAAGCACGTCAACAACACTCGCCACGCCGAGCGCTTCGAGGTCGAGGCCCAACTGCTGTCGCTGCTGCGCCACCCGCGCGTGGTCGAGGTCACCGACCACTTCGCCGACGAGCGCGGCCAGTACCTGGTGATGGAACTGGTCGAGGGCACCGATCTGCACGCACTGCTGGCGCAGGCCGGCACTCCGGGGCTGCCGCTGGAGCAGGCGCTGGACTACGCCCGCGAGAGCTGCGAGGCGCTGGAGTACGTGCACGACCAGCAGATCGTGCACCGCGACGTCAAGCCCCACAACCTGATCCTCGGCGAGAACGGCATCGTGCTGGTCGACTTCGGGATCGCCCGCCTGCTCCAGGACGAGGAAGAAGACGAAGGCACCGTGGGCGTCGGCACGCCACGCTACATGGCGCCGGAGGTGTTCGCCGGCGGCTCGGTGTCGCCGCGCAGCGACGTCTTCGGGCTGGCCGCCACGCTATGGACGCTGATCGTCGGTCGGCCCCCGGTGTACGCCAGCCCGACCGAGTTGCGCGAGCTCGCCCCCGACGTGCCCCCCGAGATCGCCGACGCGGTGAAGGCCGGCCTGGAGATGGTCCCCGAACGGCGCGTCGCCTCGGTCGCCGCCTTCGCCCGCGCGCTCGGCAGTCACACCCAGCCTCGGGGTCACGCGCAGCCCACGATCGGCGGGTCGCTGACCCTCTCGATCGAGCAGCCCGCCGCTCGGCGCAGCCTGATGGAGGGGATCGCGCGCACCGCCGCCGGCGTGTTCGAGGCCGCGGCCTCCTCGATCGCGCTGACCGACGCCAACACCCGCGAGCTGGTCTACCAGTCGGCGTGGGGAGCGGGAGCGCGCGAGATCGTGGGCGTGCGCCTGCCACCCGGGCACGGTCTCGCCGGCAGCGTCGTCGAAAACGGGCAGCCGCTGGCGGTCCCCGACTGTCGCACCGACCCCCGCTTCGCGTCCCGCATCGCCGCCGGCACCGGTCACGTCCCCTATACGATGCTGGTCGTCCCGCTGATCCGCCTGGGGCGCCCGATCGGGGTGCTGTCGCTGCTCGATCGCCGCGACGGCGGCCACTACGGGCCCGACGACGCCGAGCGCGCGGCGCTGTTCGCCGAGCTCGTCGTCAGCGCGATCGAAGCCGACAGCGAGGCGATGCCCAGCCTCGGCGCGCGTCGGTCGCGGATCGTCCCGGCGTAGGAATCCCGCCTGCCCTACCGCCCGAGCCGGGGCACGGATCCGATTTGACGGGGAGGGTGGGCCGGGTCCGGTCTTCCACATCAAGTGATCGAGATTCGATGACGTCCGGGCAGGCGGGCATGATTTCGTCGATACCATGAGATCCGTGGCGACGAAGCAGACCAATGGCGAGCCCGAGCGTCTCAGCCCTGAACGGCTGGCTGAACTGACGCACCCAGCTCGGTACAAGACTCCCGAGGAAAAACGTGCGGCCTTGAAGCGCGCGACCGAGGGACTCCGCGTCAAGGTCCGCGTCACGCCCGACATGTACGGCCGACGGTAGGCCGATGCCTCCTACAGGTGGGCGTCGGTCCGCAGGCCGATCTCGGATCGGCCGCGGCGTGTTTGCGATCGAGGAACCGGAGCTCCCGCTGCCAGACCCGATCGCGCTCGACACCAGCTTCGTGGTCGAGGCCCTGATCGCCACCCAGCCGCTCCACGGCGTCTGCAACGCCTTCCTCACACGTATCGACCACAGTGGGGTATCCCTCGCCACCAGCGAGCTGCTCCGCGTCGAGCTTGCCGAGGCTGCATTCGCGATCGCGCTGAAGGAACGCTGGGGAGGCCAGTGGCGACGACACCGTACCGATGGGCGAGCACGCCCTCGTGCCGCACGCCTCCTGAGCCCAACCCTAACCCGGTATGACGAGCTACTCGGCACCCTCAAACACATCTCGATCCCGCTCGGCGACATCACAACCGTCGCCACAACTTTCATGACCAGCTACGGGATCGCGTCCTACGACGCGGTCCACGCAGCGAGCGCCATCGCTGCCGGCGCCGAGGCGATCGTGACGATCGACACCGGGTTCGCGCTCCTGCCCGCCTCGCTGCTCACCGTATATACCGACTGCTCACGGCTCGCCGCCTGCCGCAGCAAACGACCGCGCTGACCAGCACTCGTCTGGTAATGCCCCCACTCGCGCGGGACAAGGCCGCGGATCAGCCCCGCTTGACGGCGCCCCGGGCTAGGTAGGACTGCCCGGTGAACAGCGTGATCGTCTTGCGACGACGGAAGTCGCGGACCGAGACAACCCCGCGGGTGACGTGCGTGAGCGTCCCTTCGCAGCGGTTGGCGACACTCCAAACCGTCCCCCGTACGGTCGCCGCGCTGTACTGACCCCGCACGTCGAAGTGCCCGTGCGCGCTGGCGTTGACCCGGCCGAGCACTTTCGAGCTCAACTTGGCCGCTAGGGCCTTGCCCCTGCCCTTGCCGACCGTCGCGCACACCTGGCCGGCACTGCGGTTGTCGACGATGTCGAGGTCGGTCAGGCCCTTCTGCTTGCGCCCCTGCAGCAGCTTGAAGATCCCGGCCCCGAAGTTGCCGAACTGCTGTTCTTTGGGCTTCGACGTGGCGGTCGCGATCCGGGCGACGCCACCGGTGGTTTCGAGCACGGAACCGACCGGGATCTGGCGCGCCTCGGTCAACGGAATGAACCTCCGCCCCTTGGCGAGCGCCGCGAACGCCCGCGCTCCGAGCGAGCCCGACGAGAATGGCGAGACCGCGGCCAGGGTGGCGCCCGGCGGCAATTCGATGTAGACCACGCCGGACACCGGCGTCACGTTCACGGACTTGCCGAGCACCGGCGGTGGCGGCGGCGGATCGGCTGGCGTGTCAAGAACCTGATCGGCGCCCAGCACAGTGCCCGCGCTGTTGGTTGCCACCGCGCGCACGTGATAGGTGACGTTAGGCAGCAGACCGGTGACGGTCGCGGTGACCGTGTGGTTGGCGAAGTCCGAGCCGACCGACTGGCCGGGCGTCACCGAGCCGTATGTGATCGCCGCCGGTTTGGCGCCGCCGAGCACCGGCCCGTATTCGAAGTGCACCGAAGTCGCCAGCCCGTGCGGGTTCACCGTCGCCGTGAACGCCGCGCTGGTGGTCGATATGACGGTCGGCGGCGCGGTCGTGAGGAGCGTGGGCGGCGCGGAGGGCGGGTTGGCCACGGTGGCGGTGCTCGTGGCGGTCGCCGTGGCGCCCCCCACGTCTTTGATCGCCACGCTGGTCGGATACGACCCGCTGCCGGCGTAGGTATGCGAGCCCGTGACGGCAAAGCCACCGCCCGAGGGAACGACCGTGCCAGCCGTCGTCGCACCATCGCCCCAGTCGATCGTCGCCGTATAGTCCGCGATCGCCCCGCCGGGATCGGCATCGGTGAACGTCGCCACCGTGGCGCTGAGTTGCACACCGGCCGTCGCACTCACCGGTACCCCGGTTGCGCTCAACGGGGCATCGGCGACGTCCACCTGGAAGGCGATGGTGTGTTCGCCGCAGTCGTTTCTGTATGTGACCGTGCCGGTGTAGGTTCCCTCCTCGGCATATTCGTGGGTGCCGCGGATGCCCGTCACTTCCCGTTCCCCTTCTATTTCGAAGGTTCCCACGGATTTCTGCCCATCCCCCCAGTTGATGATCGGCGTGAGCCCTGTTTCGATGCCGCAGCTCGGGCTGCTCGCGACCCGGCTGGAGAACTGAGCCCCCTCGGTGGCCTGGATCGTGAGCGGGACCAGCTCGAATGCGCCGATGTCGCAGCCGAGGCCCTGTGGGCGTGTCACACCGCGCTGGTCGGTGCCCTCGCAGAACGGGTTGCTGGTGGGGATCGCATCCACCCCCGGGCTGATGGGCGTGAGGGCGAGCGTGTCGGTGCTGCCGCCGTTGTTCTGCAGTTCTTCGCCGAAGGTGAATTCGGGGAAGGTGCTCTGCAGGTCCCCCGTGGACGTGAAGCCGCAGTCGGTTTCGTTCTCGAGGTTGTAGCCGAGCGAGACGATCCTCGCCGGTTCCAGAGCATGGCAGTTCGAGTTGACTGTGCCGACCCCGGGAACCGTCTCGGTGTTGTCGGCGACGATCGAGCCCACGACCTGCGCCGTGCCTCCGTCGGTTTCGCCCAGCGCCAGCCCCGCTCCCGGTTCGCGAGCCGAGCCACTCTGCTCTGCCTGCGTGCTGTTGAACGCGATCGTCGAGCTCTCGATCGTGATCGTGTTGCTCGCATCGCCCCAGCTGAAGATGCCACCGCCCAGCCGTGCGTCGTTGTGGGCGATCGTCGAATCGAGAACGGCGAGCGCCCCCGGCTTGTCGGGGGTCCCGGGCGAGCCGAAGTTCTGGATGCCACCCGAGTCCCCACCGCCAAGCGAGGCGTGGTTGCCCGACACGAGCGAGTGCTCGACCACAAGCGTGCCGGCGTCGTTGGAGATCCCGCCCCCCGATTCGGCGGTGCCGTTCGTGATCCAATCTTCGCTGAGCAGCAGCAACCCGGCGTTGCGGATGTCACCACCGAACGAGCCGTTGCCCGAGTTGGCGGTGCCGCCTGAGACCTCGAGGCCGGAGATGAACACTTCCGGCGTAGAGGCGGGGACTTTGACGTCGAACACCCGTCCTTCCGTGCCTTCCGGCTCGTCCACCTCGGTGGTGCGCGCTCCCGCTCCGATGATCGCCAGCGACTGGACGATCCCGACTTCGCCGTAAGTCAAATCGTATTTTCCGCTTGGGACGACAATGATGTCGAACGGGCTCGGCGGGCTCGCCAGGTTGTTCTCGTATTGGATCAGCTGCCGCAGGGAACAGGTGCCGGAGGCGGGTGCACATTCTCCGATGCGGTCTTCAGTCGTCCCCACTGTGTAGGTAGCAGCCCGCGCCGACGCGGCGAGCCCGACGGTTGCCACCAACGCGACCAGCGCCGTGGACCCAGCCACCGCCCCACGCGGGTGCGAAAGGAGGCGTGGACCGAGACCCGACCGCATCGCAGCCGGCCTAGCGACGAGGGGGTGCTTTGGCGAGGTAGGACTGACCGGTGAACAGCGTGATCGTCTTGCGGCGGCTGAAGTCGCGGACCGAGACTACGCCCCGCGTGACGTGCGTGAGCGTCCCTTCGCAGCGGTTGCCGACGTTCCAGACGGTCCCCCGCACGGTCGCCGCGCTGTACTGCCCCCGCACGGAGAAGCGCCCGTGCCCGCTGGCATTGACCCGGCCGAGCGTTTTCGAGCTGAGCTTGGCCGCGTAGGCCTTGCCCTTGCCCTTGCCCTTCTTGCCGACCGTGGCGCACACCTGGCTGGCGCTGTGATTGTTGATTATGTCCAGATCGGTCAGGCCCTTCTGCTTGCGGTTCTGCAGCAGCTTGAAGATCCCGGCGCCGAAGTCGCCCGACTGCAGCTTGCCCTTCCGGGACGCGGTGGTGGCCGTCGTGATACCCACGACGCCGCCAGTCGTTTCGAGAACCGACCCTACGGGAATCTGACGCGCCTCGGTCAACGGTATGAACGCCTGCCCCTTCGTGAGCGCCTCAGACGCTTGCGCGAACGCAACGACGAGAATGGGGAGACCGATGCCAGCGTGGCGCCGGGCGGCAGCTTGACGTAGACGATTCCCGACACCGGCGTCACGTTCACTGACTTCCCGAGCACCGGGCGCGGCGGTGGCGGATCGGCCGGTGTTTTGAGCGTCTGATTGGCGCCCGTCGCGCTGCCGGCGCTGTTGGTCGCCACCGCACGCACGTTATAGGTGACGTTGGGCAGCAGGCCGGTCACCGTCGCCGTGATCGTGTGATTGGCGAAGTCCGAGCCTGCCGACTGGTCGGGCGTAACCGAGCCGTAGGTGATCGTCGCCGTGCTGGCCGCTTTCGCCCCGCCGAGGATCAGGCCCGTATTCGAAGTGCACCTCCGTCTCCAGCCCCTCCGGATTCGACCGTCGCCGTGAACGCCGCGCTGGTCGTCGTCAGGACCGTCGGCGGCGAGGTCGTGACGAGCGTCGGCGGTGCAGGGGGTGGCGGAGGCGGAGCTTTGACGCACGCTCCTTCACCCGCGCGCGGCTCATCGCCCGTGGGGCACGGCGGCAGCGACTTGCCGGTCGTTTCTTTGATGATTTTGACGAGCTCCTTGGAGAATTCTTCTATGCCGCCTTCCGTGGCCTGGAGCGCTTCCCCGCCGGTCTGTTTGGCCCAGTATTCCCAGTAGTGGATGTAGTTCTCGTTTTCTGACTCATCCGTGTGGAAGTAGTTGACCATCGCCAGTGGCTTGCCGTCCACATCGAGCATTTCGAGAGTTTTGTGGAACTCGAGCGAGTCGCCCGGGACCCACTGCGTGTCAGCAATGCCGAATCTGCCGCCGGGTTCTTCTCCGGTGTTCGGCCATGCTTCCACGCCGTCATTGAGCGGTTCCGTAAACGCGAATTCCGGCGGAATCCCTTCGTTGACGTTCGGCGTGTGCGGAACGTTGTCGGCGATCAGCACGATCTCGTGGCGTGCTCCTTCGCGCCAGCCGACCTCAGGGTTCGTGTCGGTCTCCCACAGCGCGCGCCCGTACGCTTCGGGACCGTCGCCGCCGTAGTGCGCGACTCCTTCGTCGCCGGAGAGCTTTACGATCGCTTCTTCGACTTTGGGGACTTCCGTCGTCACCGACTGCCACAGGTGCCACGGCTTTTCGGCGTCCGTTTCGTAATATTCTTCGCTTTGGGGCGAGAGTTCCGTCTCGCCGCTTTCATAGCCGGGCACGTCTTCGATGTTCGAGACCCCGTAGGCGGTGTTCGGACCGAGCGTGGCGCGCGTTTCTTCGATGACTTTCTTGATCCCTTCTTTGGCTTCCTGGAGGACGCCGCCCATCGAGCCGCTCGTGTCGAAGATGAACATGACGTCGGTTTTTTCCGGCGCGGCGCCGGCGGAGGCGACCGCCGGCCCGAAGCCGATTGCGAGCGGCGTCGCTACAGCCACCAGCAGAGCGCGCACGAACAGGCTCGCCGCACCTGCTCGAACGCCAATCTTCCCCCCTAGCTGAGAACCTCGCACAGCCCAATTGAATCAGACTGCGGGCAGTCGTGGCGCAGCACACCACACGGAGCCACCCAAGCCCTCGCCGAATGCCCGCCCAAGAACCGCAGCAAGTAGAGTCCTCAGGCGATGCAGGACTCCAACCGGGTGCTCGTGATCGGCGGAGGAATCGGCGGCCTCACGGCCGCGGCCATGCTCCGGGCCGGCGGCGTCTCGGTGGAGGTGTTCGAGCGCCAGCCGGAGCTCAGAGAGCTGGGCACGGGCGTGGGGATCCAGCGCGTGGCGGCGCAGGCGCTGTCGATGCTGGGGCTGCGCGATGAGCTGCGCGGGATCTCGGGGCCTGGGTTTGAGGCGCTGCGGCTGCTCTCGTGGCGCGACGGGCGCACGCTCGCGGCGGTTCCCTGGCACGGCGAGGTCGTCGCCGTCCATCGCGGCGAGCTGCTGGAGCTGCTCGCGCGGGCCGTCGGCGACCTCGGCATCGTCCACTGCGGCATGGAGTGCACCGGCTTCCGCCAGGATGCGAGCAGCGTCACGGCGCTGTTCGCCGACGGCCACGAGGAGCGCGGCGCGGCGCTGGTGGCGGCGGACGGGCTGGAGTCTGTGATCCGCGCGAAGCTGATCGGCGACGGCCGGCCGCGGTACTCGGGCGCGACCGTGTGGCGGGCGCTGCCCGAGTACGAGCACAAAGCCCTGGGGCGCAACTTCGCCCAGCAGGTGTACGGCCCGGCCTCGATCTTCGGGATGTTCCCGGTCGACAAGCGGCTGTTCTGGTGGGGCAGCCAGATCCGCCCCGAGGGCGCCGTCGACCCGCCGATCGGGCGCAAGCAGGACTTGCTGAACACGTTCGACGGCTGGCCCGCGGAGGTGGTGCAGGTGATCGAAGCGACCCCCGAGGAACAGCTCTTCCGCCAGGACCTGTACGACCGCAAGCCGGTGAAGCGTTGGCGCAATGGGCGCGTTACGCTGCTCGGCGACGCGGCCCACCCAACGACCCCAACGCTGGGCCAGGGGGCGGGCATGGCGATCGAGGACGGGGTGGTGCTCGGGCGGGAGCTCTCTGCCGCCAACAGCCTCTCCGCCCCCGGCGCAATGCAGGCGGCGCTCGACTCCTACGAGAGCAAGCGCATCCCGCGCACCAGCCAGATCGTCAACCGCTCGGCGATGCTGGCGAAGCTCTCGCACGTGAAGAACCCGGTGGGGCTGTTCATGCGCGAGCAGGTCCTGTCGGCGATGCCGCAGAAGTTCTGGCAGCTGCTGTGGGAGCAGGAGCGCACCTACCAGATCCAGTGATCGCCGCTCGGGTGTCGCCGCGGCACGAGCCCCGCCCCCCCCTCCTCCCAATCCTTTTTTCGCCCTCTGCCAGCGCGCCCCGCCGGCCGCTCCTGGAAGGCCCGACCCTCAGCCGCTCTCCTGCGCCTGGATCGCGGTGATCGCGACCGTGTTGACGATGTCCGTGACCGAGCAGCCGCGGCTGAGGTCGTTCACGGGCCGGCGCAGCCCCTGCAGCACGGGGCCGACCGCGACCGCCCCGGAGGAGCGCTGGACCGCCTTGTAGGCGACGTTGCCGGTGTCGAGGTCGGGGAAGATGAAGACCGTGGCGCTGCCCGCGACCTCGCTGTCGGGCAGCTTCAGCTTGGCGACGCCGGCATCGACCGCGGCGTCGTACTGGATCGGCCCATCGACCTTGAGATCGCCCCGCAGCCGCCGCACTGTTTCGGTCGCCTCGCGCACCGCGTCGACCTGCGCGCCCTTGGCGGAGTCGCCCGTGGCGTAGGAGAGCATCGCGATCCGCGGGGCGATGCCGAACGCCGCCGCGGTGTCCGCGGAGGAGATCGCGATGTCCGCGAGCTGCGCGCTGTCGGGCTTCGGGTTGACGGCGCAGTCGCCGTACACCAGCACGCGGTCGGCGAGGCACATGAAGAAGACGCTGGAGACGACCGAGACGCCGGGGCGGGACTTGACGAACTCGAACGCCGGGCGGATCGTGTCGCCCGTGGTGTGCGCCGCCCCGGAGACCATCCCATCGACCTCGCCCAGGTGCACCATCATCGTGCCGAAGTAGGTGGGGTCACCGAGCGCGTCGAAGGCGAGCGCCTCGGTCACCCCCTTGTGCTGGCGCAGCTCGTGGTAGACCGCGGCGTAGCGCTCGCGCAGCGGGGAGTTGAGCGGATCGACGATCTGCGCGCCGTCCAGGTCGAGGCCGAGCGCGGCGGCGCTGCCGCGCACCGCGTCGGGATCGCCGAGCACCGTCACCGCGACGACGCCGCGGCGCAGCAGGATGTCGGCCGCCCGCAGCACGCGCTCGTCCTCGCCCTCGGGCAGCACGATGTGCCGCCGCGCCGCCTTGGCCCGCTCGATCAGCTCGTACTCGAACATGCTCGGCGTCATCCGCGCCGGGCGCTCGACCATGAAGCGCATCTGCAGCTCGACCTTGTCGACGCTGCGCTCGAAGAGGCCGAGGGCGGTGGCGATCTTGCGCTCGTCACCGGCCCGCAGCACCGGTCGCACACCTGAGATGGCGGCCGCGGCGACGTGCGTGCGCGCGTCGATCTCCAACACCGGGAAGGGAGCGGTCTCGAGCAGTCCCCGCACGGTCGGCGAGAGCTGGTAGCCGCCTGTCAGCAGCAGCCCCGAGACCGCGGGGAAGGATGGCGAGAGCGTCGAGGCGAGGCAGGCGACGACGATGTCCGAGCGATCGGCCGGCACCACGACCAGGGTGCCGTCGACGAGGTCCTCGATGAAGTGCTCGACGCTCATCGCCGCCACCCGCACCTCGCGCACGTCGCGGTCGAGCATGCCGTCGACGGCCAGCACCGGGCGGGCGCCGAGCGCGGCCTGCACCTCCCCCACGCTCGGGTAGCCGAGCTCGGCGTGCTCGGGCATCACGTACACCCACTCCTGGCCGGTGTTGGGCGCGAGCCGGCGCTCGACTTCGGTCACGGCGTCGGGCGCGACGCGGTTGACGATCACGCCGAACAGCTCGCAATCCTTGCGCTGCAGCACCTCGCGCGCGAGCTGCACCTCCTCGACGACGTCGCCGCGCGCCGCGCCGTTGACCACGACCAGCACCGGGCAGCCGAGCTGGTTGGCGAGGTTGGCGTTGAGGTCGAAGTCGAGCGCGGGAGTGGAGCCGACGAAGTCGGTGCCCTCGCACACGACGAAGTCGCAGCGGCGCTCCAGCTCCCGGTAGGCGACGAGCACCCGCTTCTCGATCTCCTCGTGCGCGCCGTGGGCGATCAGCCCCGTCACCTCCTCGGCGGTGGGGCCGTGCATCTCGGCGTAGTCGAACTGCAGCTGGTAGCGGTCGCGCATCAGCTCGATCTGCGGGTCGGGATCGGTGGCGCTGCGGATCACCGGACGGAAGAAGCCGACGCGCTGCAGGCGCGCGGAGAGCATCTCGGTGAAGCCGAGGGCGACGACGGACTTGCCGCTGTGCGGGCCCATCGCGGTGATGTAGATGTTCTGCGCCATCGGGCTCCTCGGTGCCAGGCCACAATACCGCCAGGGTGGATGTGCCAGCCGGCGGGCGGGCTCAGGTCATCCGCCCGCCACGGCGAAAGCCCTCAGCGGACGACGGCGAACACGTGGTGTTCGCCGAGCACCCCTTTGAAGCGGTGCTCGCCGCGCTCTTCGAAGCGGAAGCTGGGATCGGTTTCGGTGTATTCCTTGAGCGTCGAGGAGACCACGATCTCGCCTCCGCGCGCGCAGCCGGCGACGCGGGCGCCGAGCACCACGTTGCGCCCGTACATCTCCTCCTCGTTGAGGATCACGAAGCCGGTGTGCAGGCCGGCGCGCAGGCGCAGCGGGCGCTCCCCGCCCGGGACAGTGCGATCGGCGAGCGCGCTCTGCAGGTCGAGCGCGCAGCGAAGCGCCGCGTGTGCGCTGTCGAAGGCGACCATGAAGCCGTCGTCGTGCGCCTTGACGACCGTGCCCCCGTGGTGGCTCACAACCCGCTCGACGATCAGACGATGGTCGGCGAGCAGCTCCGCGAAGGGCTCGGGCCCCAGTTCCTCGCCGATCTCGGCCGCGTCCTCAAGGTCGCAGAACAGCAGCGTGAGGGCTCCGTCGGGCGAGCTCATCTCGCCGAGCTGGGGCTGATCCTCGCCCAGCGCCGAGGCGATCACGTCGATCGATGACATCTGTCCGACTTCCAACCCGATCCTCCTGATCTCCCGGCTCACCAGCGCAGCGCAAGCATAACCCTTGTCGGATAGATTCCCGGGTCCGGTCCCCATCGAACACAGAGAGACGAGGAAAGTAACCCATGTCCTCAGAGCAGCCCCCAGCCGAGCCCGCCGGCGAGCCGCAGATTCGCCTGGTGGATGACATGCCGGCCGACACCCGGCGCGGCGGCGACGTCCGCACCCTGCTGAGCCCCAAGACCGCGGGCTCGACGTCCGGCTTCATGGGCGTGGCGACGATCGCCCCGGGCGAACGGATCAGCGAGCACTACCACCCCTATTCGGAGGAGTTCATCTTCGTGGTCAGCGGCGGGCTCGACGCGCAGCTGGACGGCGAGTCCCACCGGCTCGGCGCCCGCCAGGCGCTGCTGATCCCGATCAACGTGCGCCACCGCCTGGTCAACGACGGCCAGGAGGACGCGTTCATCGTCTTCCACCTCGGCCCGCTCGCGCCCCGCCCCGACGCCGGGCACGTGGACACGGAGTAGAGGCGAGATGAGCGACGGGGGAACACTAAGGAGGACGGCGGTAACCGGGGTGGGCGTCGTGGCGCCGGGCGGCAGCACGCGCGACTCCTTCTGGGAGGCGATCACCGCCGGGCGCACCGCTACGCGGCCGATCACGTTCTTCGACGCCTCGGGCTTTCGCTCGCAGATCGCCGCCGAGTGCGACTTCGACCCGCTGGCGGCCGGCCTCAGCGAGCACGAGAAGCGCCGCATGGATCGCTACATCCAGTTCGCCGTGGCCGCCGCGATCGAGGCGATGACCGACAGCGCGCTGGAGAGCGAGCGGATCGACCTCGATCGCACGGGCGTCAGCCTCGGCTCGGCGGTCGGCGGCACGATGGTGCTGGAGGACGGCTACGTGGCGGTGTCCAACCACGGTCAGGAGTGGCTGGTGGACCCCGACTACGCCCCCCCGTTCCTTTACCAGGGGCTGATTCCGAGCAGCCTGGCGAGCGAGGTCGCGCTGAAGTTCGGCGCACACGGCCCCTCCGTGGTCGTCTCGACCGGCTGCACCTCGGGAATCGACGCGATCGGGTACGGGCACCAGATGATCCAGGACGACGAGGCCGACATCGTGATCGCCGGCGCCGCGGAGTCGGGCATCTCCCCGATCTCGATGGCGTGCTTCGACCCGATCAAGGCGACCTCGCGGCGCAACGACGACGCCGCGCACGCCTCGCGCCCGTTCGACCGCGACCGCGACGGGTTCGTGATGGGCGAGGGCGGGGCGGTGCTGATCCTGGAGGAGATGCAGAGCGCGCTGGCCCGCGGCGCCCACATCTACTGCGAGGTGACCGGCTTCGCCAGCCGCGGCAACGCCTTCCACATGACCGGGCTGAAGCCCGACGCGAGCGAGATGAGCGAGGCGATCCTCGACGCGATGGCGCAGGGAGGCACAAAGCCGCAGGACATCGACTACATCAACGCCCACGGGTCGGGCACCAAGCAGAACGACCGGCACGAGACGGCGGCGTACAAGAACACGCTGGGCGAGCACGCCTACAAGGTGCCGATCAGCTCGATCAAGTCGATGGTCGGCCACTCGCTGGGGGGAATCGGGGCGATCGAGATGGCGACCTGCGCGCTGGCGATCGACCGCGGCGTGGTGCCGCCAACCGCCAATTGGGAGAACCCCGACCCGGAGTGCGACCTCGACTACACGCCCAAAGTGGCGGTGCGCAAGCAGATCGACGTGGCGCTGTCGACCGGCAGCGGCTTCGGCGGCTTTCAGTCGGCGATGATCTTCTCGGTTCCCGGCGAGCGCCGCAACGCGGGGCTGTGAGGGAATGAGCCCCACGATCCCGATCTCCAGACCGTCGCTGCCGTGATCACACGGCATCGGCGTCGTCGCCCCCACCGGCCAGGACCGCGAGTCCTGGTGGCAGGCGACGCGCGCCGGCAACAGCGGCATCGAGCGCATCGCGCGCTTCGATCCCTCGCGCCACCCGGTGAGCTGGCCGGCGAAGTCGAGGTCTTCGACCCCGAGGATACATCCACCAACGCCTGATCAAGCAGACCGACCGCTGGACGCGGATGGCGCTCGCTGCCGCCCAGATGGCGTTCGACGACGCCCGTTCGATCCGAGCGAGCACGACCCTGCTCGATGAGCGTGATCACCGCCAGCTCCTCGGGCGGCAACGAGTTCGGGCAGCGCGAGATCCAGGCGCTGTGGGAGAAGGGCCGGAGTTCGTCGGCGCCTACCAGTCGATCGCGTGGTTCTACGCCGCCACCACCGGGCAGATCTCGATCAAGCACGGCATGTAGGGTGCCTTCGGCGTGGTGATCGCGGAGGGCGCGGGCGGGCTGGAGGCGCTGGCCCACCCGCGGCGTACGATCCGCCGGGGCGTGGATAGCGTGGTGAGCGGCGGGTGGAGGCGCCCATCGGCCCATATGCCCTCACCTGCCAGCTCGGCACCGGCTTCCTCAGCACCGAGCAGGACCCGGCCGCG
>CAWAFK010000001.1:0-184832 GCA_963781325.1 uncultured Solirubrobacterales bacterium | reverse complement strand
GCGCGTCGATCACCTCGCCGGGCTCCTTCGCGCGGACCTGGACGCGGAACTCGTCGTGCACGGGTCTACGCGGACTCTTCGCGCAGGCGCCGCGTGCGCGGTTTGGCCTCGGCCGCCGCGGCGGGGGCCTCCTCGGGGGCGGCCTCGGTGACCAGCGTGGGGGTGCGCCGCTGCTCGACGGTCTCGCGCGTGACGACGCACTTCTTGACGTCGCGCCGGGAGGGCAGCTCGAACTGAACCTCCAGCAGGATCTCCTCGATGATCGAGCGCAGCCCGCGCGCGCCGGTGTTGCGCTCCAGCGCCCGCTCGGCGACCGCCGCCAGGGACTCCTCGGCGAACACCAGCTCGATGCCGTCGAAGGAGAAGAAGCGCTGGAACTGCTTCACCAGCGCGTTGCGCGGCTCGACGAGGATCGAGACGAGGTCCTCGCGCGAGAGCTGGTGCACAGCGCTCATCACCGGCAGGCGACCGATGAACTCGGGGATCAGCCCGTACTCGATCAGGTCCTCGGGCAGGCACTTCTCGAACACCTCGCCGGTGTCGCGATCGGTGGGGGCGTCGATCACCGAGCCGAAGCCCACGCCCTTGTGCCCGATGCGCTTCTCGATCACCTTGTCGAGGTTGGCAAACGCGCCGCCGCACACGAACAGCACGTTGGTGGTGTCGATCGTGAGGAACTCCTGATGGGGATGCTTGCGCCCGCCCTGGGGCGGCACCGATGCCTGCGTGCCCTCGAGAATCTTCAACAGCGCCTGCTGCACGCCCTCGCCGGAGACGTCGCGCGTGATCGAGGGGTTGTCGGCCTTGCGCGCGATCTTGTCGACCTCGTCGATGTAGATGATCCCGGTCTCGGCCTTCTTGACGTTGTAGTCGGCGGCCTGGATCAGCTTCAGCAGAATGTTCTCGACATCCTCGCCCACGTACCCGGCCTCGGTGAGCGCGGTCGCGTCGGCGATTGCGAAGGGCACGTTGAGGATCCGCGCGAGCGTCTGCGCGAGCAGCGTCTTGCCGCAGCCGGTGGGCCCGAGCAGCAGGATGTTGGACTTCTGCAGCTCGACGTCGGAGTCGCCGCTCTGCATCATCTGCACGCGCTTGTAGTGGTTGTAAACGGCCACCGACAGCGTACGCTTGGAGGTCTCCTGGCCGATCACGTACTCGTCGAGCACGTCGTAGATCTCCCGCGGGGTGGGGAGTTTCTCGAGGTCGAACATCGGCGTGGGCGCGAGCTCCTCGTCGATGATCTCGTTGCAGAGGTCGATGCACTCGTCGCAGATGTACACGCCGGGGCCGGCGATCAGCTTCTTGACCTGCCGCTGGGACTTGCCGCAGAAGCTGCAGAGGAGCTGCTCGTTTGAATCTGTTGGCCGGGCCATTATTGCGATCTCCTCCTCGGGGCGGCCGCGTATCCGAACCTAGTGCTCGGAGATGACGCGGTCGATTATGCCGTACTCCTTGGCCTCCTCAGAGCTCATGAAGTAGTCGCGCTCTGTGTCCTTGCCTACCTGATCGAGCGCTTTGCCGGTGTGCTTGGCGATGATCTCGTCGAGGCGGTGGCGCACGTCAATGATCTCTTTGGCGTGGATCTCGATGTCGGTCGCCTGGCCCTGGAAGCTCGAGGAGACCTGGTGGATCAGGATCTTCGCGTTGGGCAGCGCCATCCGCTTGCCGTGCGCGCCGCCCGCCAGCAGCAGCGCGCCCATCGACATCGCGATACCCACGCAGATCGTCTGCACGTCGGGCTTGATGAACTGCATCGTGTCGTAGATCGCAAGCCCGGCATACACCGAGCCGCCGGGCGAGTTGATGTACAGCGAGACATCCTTCTCGGGATCCTCGGACTCCAGATGCAGCAGCTGGGCGACCACCAGGTTGGCGATCTGGTCTTCGACGGGAGTGCCGAGGAAGATGATCCGCTCGTTGAGCAGGCGGCTGTAGATGTCGAAAGCGCGCTCCCCCCGGGAGGTCTGCTCTACGACCATTGGCACAAGTGGGCTCATCGTCCTCGCTTCAGTTTCGCTTCGCCTGCGGGATTCCTCCACCGGCAACGCCTATGCCGCACCGCCCCGTCCGCACGTATCCGGAACGCCTCCATAGAGGCTAGCGGGCCGGCGCAGGCGGTGGCGAGGAAGGCTACCGATCCGGTGTCCATAGTCCTGGGTGGGCGGGTTCGAATCCATGCCCCTGCTCGCCGCGGGTGTGCTCCTGCGCCTCGAGCACCTGCCCCTCGCGGGCGCGCTCGGTGCGCTCCTTCTCTGGCGTCCACAGCTGCTCGCGCGCGCGAACCTGCTCGATCGCGATCGGGACGGCGGCGGAGGCGATCAGCTCGATCGCCTTGCGCGCGGCGAGGTCCTCGCGGATCTCCTCGAGGCGCCCGGCATCGCGCAGCCGCCGCAGCACCTCCTCGCTCGTCAGCTGCTCGCGCTCGGCGGCAGGTCGCAGCGCCTCGAGCAGCTCCTCCTCGCTCGGCTCGATGCCCTCGGTCGCCACGACCGCGGTGAGTACCGCCTCCCGGCGCAGCGCTCGCTCGGCGGCGGGCGCGTTCTCGGCGAGGATCTCCTGTTCGTCGCGACCGGTGAGCTGCAGGTAGGACTCGCGCGTGATCCCCCGGTGGGAGAGCGTGTGCAGGACGCGCTCCCACATCTCCCGCGCGCGAGCCTCGATCAGCGCTGCGGGCACCTGCACCTGCGCATGTTCGACCGCGGCGTCGAGCGCGGCCACGCGGAACTCCTCCTCGATGCGCCGCTCCTCGGCCGCCAGCAGGCGTCCGCCGATGTCCTCGCGCAGATCCGCGAGCGTGTCGAAGCCGGTGTCGATCGCCAGATCGTCGTCGACCTCGGGGAGCTGCTTGCGCTTGACCTCCTTCACAGTCACCGCGAAGGTAACGTCGCGACCGGCAAGATCCTCGCGCTCGTAGTCAGCCGGGAAGGTGAGCTTCAGCGTGCGGCTCTCCCCAGCCGATGCGCCGATCAGCTCCCGTTCGAAGCCCTCGATCAGGCTGCCCGACCCCAGCTCCACGAGCTGGTCGCGTCCCTCGCCGCCGGCGAACGGCTCCTGGTCGCCGGACTCCGTCACGAGCGTCCCGGTGTAGTCGATCACGACGAAGTCGCCCTCGGCGGCTGCCCGCCCCACGGTCTCCAGGCGCGCGAGGCGCTCGCGCAGCCCGTCGAGCTCGCGCTGCAGTTGCTCCTCCTCGACCGCCGGCTCGGCGCGGCCGACCTCCAGGCCCCGATACTCCCCGAGCGTAGCGCGCGGGAGCACGCCGATCTCAAAAGAGAACTCGAGGCTCTCCCCGCGCGGGGGCAGCTCGCCGAGGTCCACGTCGGGGTCGCCGACGGGCACGATCCCGGTGCTCTCCAGGGCGTCCACATACCACTGCGAGAGCGTGTCGCGCACGGCTTCCTCGAGCACAGCCTCGCGCCCGACACGCTGGATCACCAGCGGCGCGGGCACCTTGCCGCGGCGAAAGCCGGGGAGCTTCAGCTTGCTCCCCAGCTCGCGCGCCTTGCGCTCGACGCGCTGCTCGAGCTCCTCGGGCGGCACGTGCACCTGCACGCGCACGCGCGATTCGGGCAGCTCGGTGACGGTCGTCGTAAGGGGGCTGGGCATGGCGGCAGCGTTCGCCCCCGGGTGCTCGCGGGCGAACGTGCCCGGCACGATACCGTGCCGCCAGATGCGAGCGCTGCGGCGTACGGAGCGATGGTTGTGGACCGGGCCGATCGGCCACCTGGTCGGCGTCGGCGCGGACTTCACGCAGGCGCTGGCACGGTATACACGCCTGCGCTGGGCCGCTCGACGGCGGCCGTCCCGCTGAGGCCCGGTTCGGTGACCGCGGGCCCCGTAACGCAGGGCCTGGCGGCGGGCGGCTCGACGAACGCGCCGGGCCAGGTGGCGGTGATCGGGCGCGGGCGGCCGATGCCGTAGCCCTGCGCGTAGTGGATGCCGTAGCTGTGCACCAGCTCGCGGGTGGCGTCGTCGGTTACGAACTCGGCGACGGTTTCGGTGCCGAGGTCGCGCGCGACGCGAGCGATCGCCTGCACCATGATCTGGTCGCGCTCGCAACCCACCAGACCGCGGATGAACTCGCCGTCGATCTTGAGCGTGTCGAAGGGAATGTGTTTGAGGTAGAAGAACGAGCCGAACCCGGCGCCGAAGTCGTCCAGCGCGAAGCCGCAGCCGAGCTCGCCGAGGCGCAGGGCGAACCGCTGCGCGAGCTCGATGTCCGCAATCGCCGCGGTCTCGGTGATCTCGAAGATCAGGCAGGCGGGATCGATCTCGGCGAGCGCCAGCTCGCGCTCGACCAGCGCGAGCAGCTCGGGGTCGGTGACTGAGGCGCCGGAGATGTTGACATCCAGCTGCAGGCGCTGGCCGCGATGGGCCTGGCGGGCGATCAGGTCGATCGCGCCGCGAATCACCCAGGCGTCGATCGCCTGCACGAGGCCGGCCTGCTCGGCGGTGGGGAGGAATGCCATCGGGGCGATGTGCTCGCCATCCTCGGCAACCATCCGCAGCAGGATCTCGTGGCGTTCGACGGCGCCGCTGCGCAGCTCCAGTAGCGGCTGCTCATAGAGCACGAAACGGTCGTGCTCGAGCGCGGCGCGAATGCGCCGCACCCAACCCAGAGCGTCGTCGGTGTGAGGTGGCAATGACGCCATGGGGCCTTCACATTCGCCACCGCAGGCCGGTGGCCCTTCTCAGTGCAACCCACCTTGCCGGCGTGGGCTGCGAGAAGGGCCACCGGTGGCACTACCCGATGCGCTGAATAGCGCGATTACGCACCGACCGACGCGACCGCGTCGAAGGCCAGCGCCACACCGCGGGGCACCACCAGCATGGCGCCGGCGTCGTCCTCGACGAGGCTGAGCGCAGCGGCGCTGAGCGCGACCTGGCCCTGACCGGCCTCGGGCCGGGAGCCGAGCACGAGCAGGTCGGCGTCATGGCCTCTGGCCGCAGGGCTGACGCTCGCTCCGAGCGCCTGCGCAAGCACATCGGCCGTGGCCTGGGCGCTGGGATCGGTGGGATCCTCGGTGACGGCGATCCGCTGCACCGGCTCACCCTCGGCACCGGCGAGGCCGGCCGAGGCGATCGCGATCGCGAAGCGGCCACCGTCGAGCAGCCGCTGGGCGGAGTTGCCGACGGTCACGTGCCGCGGGGCGGTGTGGGAGTCCGAGCAGAACACGATCGCGTCGGCGTTCTCGCGCTCGGCGAGCGCGCGCAGCCCCTCGGGCGTGGAGCGGTCGGCGACGACGTGGACGGCAGCGGGCACCCCGAGCAGCTCGACGCCGCGGGCGAGCAGCGCCTCGGCCTCCTGCTCGGCGAGCACCTCGCGCTCGGGCTCGGGCTCCTGGGTGTGACGCACGTATGCGAGCGCGACCTCCGCGCCGGCGCGGGCGAAGACGCGCCCGAGGGCGATCGCGTCGTCCTCGTTGTTGGTGCCGTCGTAGGAAACGATGATCTTGGTGGGCATGGCTGTGGCTCCTGGTAGTTGCGGGTGGTGAGAGGTTTTGGATTGGGATGGGTCAGCGGTGGCAAGCCGCGGTGGATGTCACGGATACCTAGGCCGATGAGCCGCGCCGCCAAAACGGCGGTGAGCTTCGACCGGGTCTCGGCGCTTGCCCCGCCCAACTCGCTCTGTCGATCTCGCGGGCTTCATTTCGCTATCAGCGTGACACCTTCCTGCCATCATCACAAGTGATTCTTTTGATAGATGCGATAAGCTACGCTTATGCTTAATGTCAGCCGTCTGCGAGTTCTCAGGGAGGTCGCCCAGCGCGGCTCGTTCTCGTCCGCGGCGGAGTCGCTCGCCTACACCCAGTCCGCTGTCTCTCAGCAGATCGCGGCGCTGGAGGCGGAGACGGGCCTGACGCTGCTGGAACGTCTGCCCCGCGGGGTGCGCCTGACCGGCGCCGGGCGCACTCTGGTGGAGCACACCGATGGGATTCTCGCCCGCCTGGACGCCGCCGAGGAGGAGCTGGCGGCGCTGGCGGGCCTGCGCGGGGGGCAGCTGCGGATGGCGTCGTTCCCGACCGCTGGCGCGACGCTGATGCCGGTGGCGATCGCCGCGTTCCGCGCCTCCTACCCCGAGGTGGCGCTGACGCTCGCCGAGGGCGAGCCGCAGGAGATCGCCCCGCGCCTGCGCGCGGGCGAGTTCGATCTGGCGCTGCTGTTCGAGTTCGACGAGACGCAGAGCGAGGGCCTCAAGCGGGTGGAGCTGCTGGAGGACCCGCTGTATCTCGCGCTCCCCCGCGGCCATCGGCTGGCGAGCAAGCGCGCGCTGCGCCTGGAGGAGCTGCGCGGCGAGGCGTGGGTGCAGACCTCGCAGGCGAGCCCCTGCGCGCGCCACGTGGTGCGCTGCTGCCACGCGGCGGGGTTCGAGCCGAACGTGGCGTTCGAGAGCGACGACTATCAGACCGTGCAGGGCCTGGTGGCGGCGGGCGTCGGGGTGGCGCTGATCCCCGAGCTGGCACTGCGCCCCCACCGCGAGGACATCGTGGCACGCGCGCTCTCCCCCCACCCCCCGGTGCGCTGCGTGATCGCGGCGCTCCCCGGGAAGGTCGGCTCGAGGACCCGTCTGATCCCCGCCGCCTCGGCGATGCTGAGGATCCTCGAAGAGGCCGCCGCCGCGCGCGAGCGGCCGCTGCTGGCCGAAACGGAGATGCTCGCCGAAGGCGAGTGTCCCCCGGCTTCAGCCGAGGCGCGCGGCGGCGTGAGGAGAGCTTCGAAGGGCGGCCTAAACCTCAATCCACCGGTGCGTTGGGTTGATGGGGTCGTTTCGGGGTGAGTTGGTGGGTTGACGGGGGTCAGGTTGTGTTGTGGGTGGGGATTTCGCTGGGGGTGGTTCGGCGGAGCGGTTTGGGCGTGTTTTTGGGCAGCGGTAGGTGTGCCGGTGTCGGCGGCTGGTGGGCTGGTCTTCGTCGCGCGGGCTTGTCGCTCAGTTGGCGGCGGGGAGCGCCCTGATTCGTGCGAGTGCCCGTATGAAGTCGTGTTGCCAGGGCCAGCGGGCGGGGAGGTGGAGGGTCCATTGGCGGGCGGTGCGCGTCAGCCGGCCGGGGATTGCCAGGTTTCTACGGAAATCAACTGAGCTCCCGCTCCGCAAAACCCCAAGTGATGCCTGAGCACCGATGGCGAGCTCACCCAGCCCGCCCGCGACTCCGCCCGCGCCGGGGTGCGAAGCGACGCTTGGCGACGGCCGCGCAGCGAGCCCGCTCGCCCCGCTTGAGCTTGCGACACGCCTTCAGCGCGCGGGCCAGCTTCTGAGCCTCGTTCAGCGTCGCCGGCTTGGCGCCGACGACCGTATTGCCGGGGCTTGGCGCGGAGCCCCCACCGGGTGAGCTCCCTCCCGGCGCCCCGCCACCCTGCTGCGATCCCGAACCGGAGCTGCCGCCGCCAGGCCCGGGGCTGCCCCCGGGTTGCCCCCGGGGCTGCCTTCGGGCGCCGCGACGGTGTATTCGATCGTCGTGGCAGCGCTCTGGCCGTCGCGGCTGAGCGCCGTCACGGTGTACTTGTGGGTCCCCGCGGTTGCCGTTTCGAGCTCGCCGGGGTTGGTGCTGCCGGCAGAGTCCTCGCAGGAGGCGAGCCCCGAGCCGCCGGGAGCTTCCGAGCAGGAGAAGCTGGTAGCAACGCTCTGCCCGAGCGCATACATCTGTCCGCCCGCGGGCGAGGCGATCGTGGCGCTGGGTGGGCCGATCGCGAGGGTGATCGAATGCGTCTGGGTGGAGGCGTTGGCGCTCCCCGAGGCGTCGCCCACCGTCAGCGACACCTCGTAGGTGCCCGGCTGCGTGTACACGTGTTCGGAGCTCGCCCCGCTGGTCGTGTCGAGCGGGGCGCCGTCGCCGAAGCTCCATTCGTAGCTGGTGAGCGGCCCGTCGAGGTCAAAGGAGCCGCCACCATAGAATTTCACAGGCTCGCCAACATAGCCGCGTTCGGACGCCCCGAAGGAGGGGGTGGGACCGATCCGTGGGACACAACCCCGCTCGTTGCTCCAGATGTCCTGGAGGTAGTAGGGGTGCCCGCCGATCAGCTGGTTGAATGGCCCTTCGTCACCGTCGCCGAGCACTGGCGTGAAGGTGGCGGGCAGTTCTCCCAGCGGGTACACGCACTTGTCGGCCACCTCGTGGCCTTCCGGGTCGCGATATCCCGACCCCGGTTCGGGGTCGGTGGCCGACTCGATGACCTCGTGGATCTCCTCGTTCAGCGTGCCATCGACCGCTGCGGGTGCACCGCCCGGGTTGCAGAAGGGCACGTCGGGCAGGACGCTGTAGGCCGACATCGTCGCACCGCCGCTCCAGTTGAGCAGGCCGTGATAGGCGCAGAAGCCGCCGAATTCGGAGCAGTCGCCCTTGGCTATGCAGACACGCACTCCAGGTGGCGTATAGATCGCGTACTCGGCCGTCAGGTTTTCGATGAAATCGATCGGCCAGTGCTCCGCGAGCACGTCTTCGCGCAGCTCGATAACGAGCTGGGTGTGGGTGAGGCAGTCCGAGGAGTGGCAGCCCTCGGATTCGTCGGGCGCAGGATAGGGGGTGGTGTCGAGCATTTCGCCCCCCAACGTCACGTCGCCGCTGATGTGCGTGCCGCTCGCGTTGGCGTACAGCTCGGCGACGGAGAAGTCGTCGGTGGTGAGCGCGTCGTCGGCCTGCAGATCCTTGGCGAACTGGACGAGCGGCCCGGTGTAGGACGCCGGGAAGCTCCCCTGCGGGCCCCAGAAGATCAGATACAGCGTTGTGGAGAGCATCAGCGGCCCGCCGTTGTACGTCACCGAGCCCCCGCCACCGCCAAACGCGGGCGTGGCGAGCCGGCCGGCGGAGAGGGGCCGCGCCGCGGGCAGCGCCTGGGACGTAGCCGCGTCCGTCGCAAGCCCCGGTGAGCCGGGCGCCGGCATCACGCCGTAGGCGCTGCCGTCTACGATCAACACCCTGCCCTGCGCGGGGGACGCGAGCGCCGCGAGTACGAGCGCCAGCACGGCCACCACCCCGACATATCTCTGCGTGCCGGTGGGCGTATATACCCCTGGACCCCGTTTCATCTCCACCCCGTATACGCCAGACTTACCGCTTGTCAAGCATACCGCGTGGCCGTCGCACCCTCACAGCTCGCGCTCGTAGAAGTAGTTGAGCGGCCCGTCCGGCTGGCCTGCGCGGTTGCTGAACCCGAAACTCTCGTACAACGCCCGTGCCGGGACATCGGTCTCACCCGTGCCGAGGTCCATGTGATCGGCGCCCCGGGCTCATCGTCGAACACGACCTCCACAGCGTCCAGTCCGACCGCTTCGTCATCCTGCACCATACGAGTGACCTCCTGAACTCGGGCCGCGGCTGGCCTCAACAGCCGCTACCAAGCCCTTTCAGGAGGTCATTCTTTGTTCAGCACCGGACAGAATCGGTGGATCGAGGCTAAACCGTTCCTGAGGAGCCGATGCCGCTCACGGGAGGCGGTGGGGAGTGAGGTCGAAGCGGTGCATCAGCCCCCGTGGGAATGGGGGCCTACCCACCGGCAGGCCGAGCACGTACTGCTGCAGCACCAGCCCGCCGAGCACCTTGTAGCCGAGGTCGGTCGGGTGGATGTCCACGAGCGGCGTGCACATGTTGGTGAGCAGGCAGATCGTCGGCGCTTCGAGCGCCCCTGGCGGGTTGAAGAACGGCAGCGGATCGGCAAAGCGGGCCCCCACCCCAGCCGCGACTTTGGCCTCGACTTCGTTGAGATCCGCGGTGAGCGCATCACCCCCGGCGATCGTTTCCCCAAAGGGGTTGTAGAGGCCGAGCACGACAATCTGCGCGTGCGGGGCGGCGGCGCGTAGCTCGCCGAGGATCAGGCCGAGGTTGGCGCCGATTTTGGCGAACACGGCGGGCGCGCCCGCGGCGATGCAGGCCGCTTCCAGTTTGCAGGTGCCCTCGATCAGCCCGAGCGCGTCGTTGGCGCCGATGTCGATCGTGATCGGGTTGACGCTCCCGGGGTGCGCGTCCAGGTAGGCAATCGCGTCGGAGAGCTGTGAGGAGTCGAGCCCCCCGGCGTAGGGGTGGTGGAGCGGGAACTCCAACTGGTAGTCGCAGGGGCCTTTGATGAGCGATTCGGTGGTCTCCCCCGGACAGCCGTCGTTGACGATCTGCAGGCCGGGGTTGAAGAGTTTGAGCACGTCGCCGAAGTCGTTGACGTAGCCGGTTTCGAAGTCGGCGGGGTTCTCTTCGGGGAAGTGTTCGTTGAACTTCGCCTGCGAATAGCCGAACGCCAGCGAGTCGCCGAGCGCCAGGTAGGAGGTTGGCGCCGGCGGCCTGTAGCTCGGCCGCGACGGGCCCGCCGGCCCTCGCGCGCCCGCGGAGCCGGCGAGCAGCGCGGCGGCGGACAGCACTACGGAGAGGACGCCCAGCAGCGCCATGCGACGCCGGCCGAGCCAAAGAAGGTGGGAACGGAACCTGACAGCCATCGCATGCCTCCTCGAGCGCGGGTTGGTCCACCACGAGCGCGCACCGGCAGTCGGTGGATCTGGTCCGCCACCGCCGTGACGCCGTTATGTCAACTCAACGTAGCTCGATGATTGGTTCTTGTCAAATGGAGACCGGGCTATCCGGATCGTCACCAGACGGTGGCCACTTCTTTAGTGCAGCTAAAGAGAGCTGTGGCAGTCTCGCCGACCGCGAATCCAGCTTCCTCCATCGATCGCGCCAGTTCGCGCGCAGAGAGCACCAATGACGAGCAAGTCCTCGCCTCGACACCAAGCCGCCACCAGGGCCCTGACGAAGGTTCCGGAGATCACGCTGATCTTCTGGGTCCTGAAGCTACTGACCACGGGCATGGGCGAGTCGATGTCGGACTTTCTCGGTCAACACAGTGTCCCGTTGGCTGGCGCGATCGGCATCTTCGGCCTGTGGCTGGCGCTGTGGCTGCAGATGCGCGCGCCCGAATACCGCGCGCCCGTCTACTGGTTTGCCGTGATGATGGTCGCCATCTTCGGCACGATGGCCGCCGACGGGGTCCACATCGGGGCGAGCCTGCCCTATACCGTGACAACCATCGGCTACGCCGCCGTGGTTGCCGCGGTGTTCTTCTGCTGGTACCGCAGCGAGGGCACGCTCTCGATCCACAGCATCACCACCCGCCGGCGCGAGGGCTTCTACTGGGCCGCCGTCCTTGCCACGTTCGCGCTCGGCACCGCCGCCGGCGACCTGACGGCGACCACGCTTCACCTCGGCTTCTTCGGGTCGGTGGTGCTGTTCGCCGCGATCATCACGATCCCGGCGCTCGGCTGGTGGCGCTTTCAGCTCAACCCAATCGTCGCGTTCTGGTTCGCGTACGTCGTGACCCGGCCGCTGGGCGCCTCCTTCGCCGACTGGTTCAGCAAGCCCCCATCGATCACGGGCCTCGGCCTCGGCGACGGCACCGTGAGCGCTATCGCTCTGGTGGTGTTCATCGCCCTCGTCGCTTACGTGGCAATCACCAAGCCCGACATCCAGCGCGAGCATGCGGCCAGTGAGCCCGTCACGCCACAGCCCCACCCCCTGCCCATCCTGGACGCGGAGTTCGAGTAGCGGCGAGCGCGCCCTCCAAGCACTCAAGGAGCCGCTCAGTCGAAGTCGGCGACCGAGTAAACCTCGCCCCGCTGCAGCACCGTCGGCGCCGTCGACTGGTCGGGCTCGCTCGGCACGTGGTGCACGGTGTACGTGTCGCGACCGAGCTGGAGGATCGCGGAGACCGTCCGGCCGTCGATCGCATCGGGCTCGCCCACGCGCAGCAGGTGGTCGAGACCCTGGCGCCGGCATTCGATCTGGCGGATGCGGCGGTCGCGCGAGACCGATCCCGTGCACGCCTCCGCCTGCTCTCGCAGCGAGCTGTAGTCGCGCTCAGCGGCGGCTTCGCCTTGCAGCGAGGATGGCAGGAAGAAACTCGTCATCAGCGCCGCTTGGAGCCGGCACGCGACCGACTGCCCGCCTCGCGCGGTGGATAGCGCTTGCGCTCGTCGGCGGTCATCTGGCGGATCACCAGCTTGCCCTGGGCGACCTGCTCGCGAATGTCCTTGAGCTTCTCTTCGTGCTTTTCCTGCTGGCGGATCTGCTGGGGACCTGGCACGTGATTGCTCCTAAGGGCCTGTGGACCCTGGATTCGCGCGGGCGTGAGTAAGTGTGAATCTGCATTTACAGGTTAGCGCAACCATCCCCACATTCCGAGGCGGCCATTCGGATGAATCGCCTGCTGCACCGCCCGTGCCCGCGGCCCGCGTCTGCTAGCTTGGCCAGAGCGGCCGAGCCTTTTGGCCGCGAGGCAGCTCGCTTGAGTCCCGCTGAGGAGTGCGGTTCGGGTAGGCCAGAGCCTCCGAACCGTACGCGGCACAAGCGCCGCCAAAGGAGTCATTAATGTCCCAGCAGTCCTTCGCCGATCTCGGCGTTTCGAGCACGGTCACCGCCGCTCTCGCGCGTCGCGGTATCCACGAGCCGTTCCCCGTCCAGCGACTCGTCCTCGCCGACGTCCTCGCCGGCCACGACGTGCTCGTCAAGTCGCCCACCGGCTCGGGCAAGACGCTCGCTTTCGGGGTCCCGCTCGCCGAGCGCATCCAAGCCGATGAGTTGAAGCCCGCCCGCCCTGGCCGCTCCGCCGCACCCGCCGCCCTCGTGTTGGCGCCCACCCGCGAGCTCGCCAGCCAGATCGTCGGCGAGATCCAGGAGATCGCTCGTGCGTGCAACCTGCGTGTGACGGCCGTCTACGGCGGCGTGGGACTCGCCAAGCAGGCGGCTCAGGCCGCGAAATCTCACATCCTGGTCGCCACACCCGGTCGCCTGGAGGACCTGCTGCAGCGCCGCGCCTTCACGCTCGACGCGATCCGCATCCTCGTGCTCGACGAGGCCGACCGCATGCTCGACATGGGCTTCCGCCCGGCGATCGATCGCATTGTGGCGGCGTGCCCGGCGGAGCGGCAGACACTGTTCTTCTCGGCGACCCTCGACGGCGTCGCCGGCCGCATCGCGGCGCGCTACACGAAGCGGCCGATCACCCACGAGCATGGCGCGCCGGGTCGATACGAGACCGCCGACATCGAGCACCGCTTCGTCGCGATCCGCGACAACGCCCGCCTGCAGACGCTGGTGGACGAGCTCGGCTGCGAGCGCGACCGCGCGCTGGTGTTCGTGCGCACCAAGCGGGGGGCAGACCGGCTCGTCAAACGGCTCGGCGCCAGCGGCGTGGAGGCGCTAGCGATTCACGGCAACAAGTCCCAGGGCCAGCGCGAACGGGCGCTCGCCAGCTTCAAGTCGGGTCGGGTCGACACGCTGGTGGCCACCGACGTCGCCGCCCGGGGCATCGATGTCAACGGCATCTCACACGTGATCAACTTCGACCCGCCGGAGAACCATGACGCCTATGTCCACCGGATCGGGCGCACCGGACGCGCGGGGCGCCAGGGCGTCGGCATCACGCTGGTCGGCGCAGGCGAGCAGCACGAGATGCGTGAGCTCGCACGCCGGCTCGGCCTCACGCACGGGCTTGGGGGCGGCGCTCCCGAGCGCTCGGGCAGGCCGGCAGGCTCTGCCACACCTCAGCAGCGCTCGCGCCGCAGAAGGCGGAGAGCAGCGCCCGCCGCATCGTAAGCAGCGCCCGCATCGTAAGCCCGCCGTATCGCGCGCACGACCCGCGCCTGGCGGCGTTGCCGCGGGTGCTGTAAGCGGCGCCCGCCGCATCGTAGGGCCCGAGATGAGGGCAGGCCTGCATGTGGCCTGCCCAGTGCAGCAGCGGAGCAAGAATCCTTTTCGCGGCAGCAGACCTCTTATCTGCGTACGTTCACGCCGATCGAACAGGAGAATGCCACCGTGCCCACGCTCGTCTATCTCGCCATCGGAGCGGTCGCCGTCTGCGGCTGCCTCTTCTTCCTCGCAAAAGCGCGCTCTCGTGACTGAGACGCACACCTGGCCCACCGAGCGGGTCGTCAGCGCCGCCCAACAGGGCGACCCGCGGGCGATCGCCTCGCTGGTGCGCGGCTCGCACGCGCATGTGCAGCGCTTCGCTCGCACGCTCTGCTCGACGCCCGAGGATGCGGAGGACGCGGCGCAGGAGGCGCTGATCGTCCTCTATCGGAGGATCGGGACGCTGCGCGCCACCGCGGCGCTGGCGTCGTGGATCTTCCAGATCGTGCTTCACGAGTGCATCCGCAGATCGCGGGGCGCATTTCGCGGCCCGGCGTCCCCCGACGTGGTCGAGTCCTCCGCCGAGGACGCCGCCCTCGCCCACCTGGAGCTCGAGCGGATCGTCGGCTCGATCGCAGAGCTTCCTCCCGACCAGCGCGCCGTCCTCGTTCTGCGCGACATCCAAGGTCTTTCGGGAGCGGCGACGGCTCACGCGCTGGGGCTCAGCCGCGCCGCGATGAAGTCACGTCTGCACCGCGGGCGCGAGACGCTCCGCTCGCAACTCGGCACCCCAGAGCACCTCGAGAGCCAAGGAGGCACCAACAATGCCCGACCATGACCGGAGCGCTTTCGCCAGCACCTCGATCGCGCGTCACCTCGTGCGTGGGGCGATCGGGTTTGGGCTGATCGGCGTGGGGTTGGCGCTTACGCCAAGCGTCGGTCCGGTTGCGCTGCTGCTTGCACCACCCGGCATGGTCGCACTGCGCGGCTGCCCCACCTGCTGGATCGCCGGGCTGATCCAGACGATCTCGGCCAGCCGCCTGCAGCGCACCTGCACCGACGCCGGCTGCACGCTCAGCCGACGGCGATACAGCTGAGGGCAAACCGGGCGCGGTGGCTCTCCCCCGGGGCCAGCAGGCGCAGGCCATTGCCGCTGCGCAGCGTGTTGGCGGGCGCCGTCATCGGCTCGAAGCAGATGAACTGGCCGGAGCGCGGGGCGTAGACCTGCGCGCAGGGGTAGCCCTCCAGCAGCTCGATCACGAGCCGCCGGTTGGTGGTTTCGACGACGAAGCGGGCGTGCGCTGGCACCGCGTCGAAGCCGTCGTCGAACTCTCGCTGGGCGAGCTCGAACTCCTGGCCTGGCAGCTCCTCGCCCGGGTCGGCCGGGATCTGGCGCTCGTCGAGCACCAGGCTGCGCATCGCCGGCAGCTCCACCCGCCAGCGCTCGCGGGGTGCGCCCGGCGGGGCGAGGTAGGGGTGAAAGCCAAACGCCACCGGCACCGGGTCCTCGCCACACGCGTGCACCGTCACGGCGATCTCCAGCCGTCCGCCTCTCAGGTGTGCCTCGTAGTGGAGGTCGTGGCGGAACGGGAACACCTCGAACAGCTCGCCGCGCGACTCGCTCCAGCTCAGCAGGGCCGTGAGCGCCTGGGCTTCAGGGCCGCCGGGCGCGGCGGCCGGCTCCCACGCCATCCGCCCGCCGATCACCCCGTGGATCGGCAGGCCGCGATCGTCGAGCGCCACGCGCGTGGCGTCGTGCGGCACCGTTACGGTGCGCCCGGCGACCGTATAGTCGAAGTCCGCCAGCCGGTTGGCCCACGGGTAGAGCAGCGGAATGCCCATCGTCTTGCCGCGCTCGACGTACGCCTCCACGCCCCGGTTCTGCGCCAGCAGCTCCTCGCCGCGGTGACGCAGCGAGCGGCACAGCATCCCCGCGCCCGGCAGGAACGTCGCCTCCAGCTGCGCCTGCTCGTCGCGCAGCGTCAGCGCCGTGAGCTCCACTGCGCTCATGCGAACCGCGGCTCCTCGCGCCCGGGGAACAGCTCGGGCAGGCCTTCGCTGACCCGGTCGGGGAACAGCGGCGGGCGCTTCTCCAGGAACGAGGCGATCCCCTCGCGCGCGTCCTCAGAGCGCCCGCGCGCGAACATCGCGCGCGAGTCGGCGCGGTGGGCATCCATCGGGTGAGCGGCGCCCAGCCCGCTCCACAGCAGCCGCCGCGCGAGCGCCACCGACACCGGCGCCGTGTTCTGCGCGATCTCGCGCGCCAGCTCGCGCGCCACGTCGAGCAGCTCGCCCTGCGGGTGCACGCTGCGCACCAGACCGCCGTCCAGCGCCTCCTGCGCGGTGAACACCCGCCCGCTTGCCACCCACTCCATCGCCTGGCTGATCCCCACGACGCGGGGCAGGAACCAGCTCGAACACGCCTCCGGCACGATCCCCCGGCGCGTGAAGACGAAGCCGATGCGCGCTCCCTCGGCCGCCAGGCGAATGTCCATCGGCAGCGTCATCGTGATCCCCACGCCCACCGCCGGCCCGTTGATCGCCGCGATCGTCGGCTTGGTCGACTCGAAGATCCGCAGCACCACCCGGCCGCCGCCGTCGCGGGGGATCTCACCCTCCGGGCGCTCGCCGTAGTCGAAAGTGCTGCCACCCTCACCAAGGTCCATGCCGGCGCAGAAGCCGCGGCCCGCCCCAGTGACGATGATCGCGCGGACCTCGTCGTCGCGGTCGGCGCGCTCGAACGCCTCGATCAGTTCGGCGCCCATCCCTTCGGTGAACGCGTTCAGGCGCTCCGGCCGGTTGAGCGTGATCGTCAGCACTCCCTCTGCGACCTCGTAGCCGATGGTCTCGAGCCCCATGGTGCTCCTCCCTCGATGTTTTGTGCGCCGGTCGCACAGCGTATCCGCCCGACCGCGACTTCCCAGCCGACCGCAGGTGGATAATCACCATCGCTTGATGGGAGAGCTCTGTCGATACCTACGAGGGTGGAGCGGCGCGGTCGCGCTGCTGGCCGGCTGCCTGCTCGCGCCAAGCGCCCACGCCGTGACGATCTCGCCCCTCCCCGGGACTCCGGACGCATCCCCGCACGGCCAGATCAGCTTCCTCGGTGTCCCCTCGAACGAGATCCACGAGATCTCGGTCGTGGGCTCGCGCACCGGCTCCCACCGCGGGCGGCTGCTTGCCTACGACAGCGCGCCGGGAGCGAGCTTCATCCCCGAACGGGGGTTCGGCGAAGGCGAGAGCGTCCGCGTGAGCGCGCTCGTCGGCCCCACCGGACACCAACAGCGTGTCGGCAGCAGCTTCACGATCGCGCAGCTCGCGCACTATCGCTTCACGCCGATGTCCACCAAGCCGTCGCCGGCAAAGCCCGGGATGGTGCAGAGCTTCGTCTCCCAACCGGGCCTGGAGCCCCCGACCGTCGCGGTCCTCACCAAAGCTCCATCGGCATCCGAGGACGATGTGTTCATCGCCGCCAACGGCGACTATCCACAGCGCGGCCCGATGATCTTCAACCGCGCCGGTCAGCTCGTCTGGTTCGAGCCGATCCCCGCGGGCAAAGCGGCGATGGACCTCCAGGTCGAGCGCTACGCCGGCAAACCGGTGCTGGTGTGGTGGCAGGGCTACATCGGACTCGGCGTCGGCTTCGGCAGCGACGAGATCTACGGCGAAAATTACGATCGGATCGCGACGGTGAATGCCGGAAACGGCTACCAAGCCGACCTCCACGACATCCAGATCACGCCGTCGGGCGCGGCCTTCATCACCGCCTACTCGATCGTCGAGGCCGACCTCTCCTCCGCCGGGGGCGCCACGCGGGGCGCGCTGCAGGACGCGATCGTGCAGGAGGTCGACGTCAAGACCGGGCTGGTGATGTTCGAGTGGCACGCCTACGGGCACGTCGCGCTCGATGACTCCTACTGGCCGCGACCGACCTCGCCCGCGACCCCGTGGGACTACTTCCACGTCAACTCGATCTCGCTCGACCCGTGGGGCGACGGCAACTTCCTGATCTCGGCGCGCAACACCTGGGCGGGGTATGAGGTGGACCACGACACCGGTCAGATCCTGTGGCGGCTCGGCGGGCGCTACTCCAGCTTCAAGATGGACCCCGGCACGGGGACGGCGTGGCAGCACGACATCAGCTGGCAGCCCGACCACACCCTGACGCTGTTCGACAACGGCGACTCCCCGCAGGAGCATCCGCAGACGCGCATCGTCCACGAGCGCATCGACTGGAGCGACCGTACCGTGCAGCTGATCTCCGAGGCGGTGCACACGCCCTCGCTGCTGGCCAACAGCCAGGGCGACGACCAGCTGCTGCCGGACGGCGACTCGTTCGTCGGCTGGGGGGCGCAGCCCTACATGAGCGAATTCAGCCCCGCCGGCAAGCTCGTGTTCGATGCGCGAATGTCCGCCCCGGGCGCGTCCTACCGCGCGTACACCTATCCGTGGACCGGCGCCCCAGCCGCCCCCCCGGCGCTCGCGCTGCGCAGCGGGGGCGGGGAAGCGCTCACCGCCTACGCCAGCTGGAACGGCGCCACCGGCGTGAGCGCCTGGCAGCTGCTCGCCGGGCCCAGCCCGACCCAGCTCGCACCGGTCGCGACGGCGCCGAGCTCCGGGTTCGAGACGGCGATCGCCGCCAACAGCGCACAGCCCTACTTCGCCGTCGCCGCGCTCGACGCGGCCGGTCAGACGATCGCCACTTCAGCCGCGGCGCACCGCTAGGAAACCACCCTTACCACTTCACAAAATGAAGGGTTAGGCCCGGATCGAACCGCGTCCCGCCCCGTCGACGGGAGCTACGTCTACCCCACCAGCTCCAGCAGCGGCTCGCACAGCGCCGGCGGGGCGACGAGGATGCCCCAGGGTAGGTGCTCGTGCTCGGGCAGCTCGACCACCTGCAACCCCACCCCTTCGCACAGCAGCGTCCCCGCGGCGATGTCCCACTGCTTCACCGTGCGCTCGAAGTAGGCGTCGTAGCGGCCGGCTGCGGTCCACGCGAGGTCGAGCGCGGCGCTGCCGAAGCGGCGGACGTCGCGCACGCGCGGAAGCACCCGCGCGAGCACCCGCGCCTGGGCGCCGCGCACGCGCGCGTCATAGGCGAAGCCGGTTGCGACCATCGCACTGGCAAGATCGCTCGCACGGGAGCGCACCGCGTGGTCGTCCCCCAACTCGATCGTCCCCTCTGGGCCCACCAGCGTCGAGCGGACGCCTCGGGTCGCGCTGAACAGCTGCTCGCGGCTGGGGTCATAGATAGCGCCGGCAAGGATCGTTCCCCGCTCGTCGCGCACAGCCACGCTCACGCACCACTGCGGGAGCCCGAACAGGAAGTTGACGGTGCCGTCGAGCGGATCCACCACCCAGCTGAGGCCACTGGTGCCCTCCACGTGGTCACCCTCCTCCCCCACAAAGCCGTCGTGCGGGCGCCGCGCCGCGAGCAGCTCGCGAATCGCCCGCTCGGAGGCAAGGTCAGCCTCGCTCACCAGATCGGTGGGCGTGCTCTTGCTGCTCACCTCCCGCTCGGTGCCGTGGCGCACGCGCTCGGTGAGCAGCGCGCCGGCGCACCTCGCCGCCTCGACCGCGACCTCCAGCAGCTCCTCGGCACGCGGCGGCTCGGCCGGGGCGAATCCAGCCGGCGTGGGCTCAGGCGACGGACTGACCGGCGGCTCCGTCTGGCGAGTGGGAGCGTCGCTCACGAGAACCCGGGCGGGCGGTGCTGCTCCCACGGGCGCTCGGCCTCGACCTGGCCGGCGAGCGAGAGCAGCGTCGCCTCGTCGTCGGGCCGGCCCACCAGCTGCACGGCGAGCGGGAGATGGTCGGCGTCCTCGGTGAAGCCCGCCGGGATCGAGACCGCCGGCTGACCGGTCGCGTTCCAGGTGCCGAGGAACGGGATCAGGCGCGTGCCGCCGAACATCGTCTGCACCATCCCGCGCCCCTCGAACTCGCCGATGCGCAGCGCGGGACGGGCGGTGCAGGGGAGCAGCAGGGCGTCGCAGTCGGCGAGCACCCGACCCACGCGCTCGTTCAGCGTCGCTTCGGAGGCGAGCGCCCGTGCGATGCCCTTTTCCCCCACCAGCTCGCCGCCGCGCACGATGTGGCGGCTGCGCAGCTCCATCCGCTCGACGTGGCCGATGTCCACGGCCGACTCGTAGGCCCCGCGCAGATAGCGCGCGATCAGATGGGGGCCCAGCCACGGGGGGTAGTCGGGGTCGCGCTCGAGCAGCTCGTGGCCGAGCGAGCGCAGCAGCTCGACGGCCTGCCCGTGCGCGCGCAGCACGCGCGCGTCGATCGGCTGCGGCAGGATCGGCTTCGTCGAGAACGCAATCCGCAATCGATTGGGTGCCCCCCCACCCCGCGCGGCGGCCTCGCCGAAGCTGCCCTGCGCGGGCGGGACCTGCGCGGTGAGGTCGAGGAACAGCGCGGCGTCGCGAACGTTGCGCGCGATCGGCCCGTACACCGCGAGGCCGTGCCAGCCGTACAGCTGCTCGGTGTGGGGGGCGAGGGAGATGCGGTGGCGAGAGGGCTTGATCCCGAACAGGCCGCAGAAGCTCGAGGGGATGCGGATCGAGCCGAGGCCGTCGGAGCCGAGCGCGGCGCCTACCAGGCCGGCGGCTACGGCGGCGCCCGAGCCGCCCGAGGATCCGCCCGGGGTGTGCTCGAGGTTCCAGGGGTTGCGCGTGATGCCGAACGTCGGGGTCTCGGTGAACGGCCACAACGTCAGCTCGGGCACGTTGGTCTTGCCGAGCACGATCGCACCGGCCTCGCGCAGGCGGCGCACGACCTCCTGATCGGCGCTCGCGACCCGCTCGGCCGCGCGCGTCCCGAACGAGGTGACCTCGCCGGCGACGTCGGTGTCGTCCTTGATCGCCACGGGCACCCCGAGCAGCGGGCGCAGCCCACCTGCTCCGCGGCGGGCGTCGGCCTGGTCGGCTTCGAGCAGCGCGCGTTCGGCAAACACCGTCTTGTAGGCGTTCAGCTGCTTGTCGTGACGCTCGATCCGGTCGAGGTAGAGCTGCACCAACTCGCGCGAGGAGACCTCCCCTGCGGCGATCAGCTCCGCTTGCCGGGCGATGCCTGCGAAGGCGAGGTCGGTGGCGTCCATCGGAGGGAATCTAACCCATCGGCAGCGCCGCTCGGCAACTCCTACGCGGCGCTCGGGGTCCGACCGCCACACTCTCACCTCTTCGCTCTGCACAGCGATTTCCGGCATGTTATGCTCGATTTGAGTCTTTGGGCCGTTACTGGCTTTGTCGATGGAGGGGGTTAGAGCCTCTCGCGCAGGGTGTTGACGGTCACCCGAGTACGATGTCCGCCGCAAGCTACCTAGGGAGAGGGCAATGGCTCAAGAAGTCGAGATTGGGAACAACGGCGAGGGTAAGATCCGCAGCTTCTGGGTGGGCTTTGGCCTGAGCGCGATTACGCTCAGCCTCTACGGCCTATGTTGGTATTACTTCGTCAACGACGAGTTGAAGGACGTCGGACAGGCCAGGGATGACCAGAACCTCGCGCAGTCCAGCCCCGCGATGTCTGTGACCGCGCTCCTGGTAGGCGGATACTTCATCATCCCGCCGCTTCTCTCCGTCTACAACTACGGGCAGCGCATCAAGCGCGCGCAGCGCCTCGGTGGTATCCCACGCAGTGACCAGATCAACCCGGTGACGAGCTTCTTGCTGTTCTTCCCCGGCGCGCTCCTAATCGTCCCGTACTTTATTCACTTCTGGTACGTGACCAAGCACCAGAATATGGCTGTGCGTGCGGCGGGCGGGTTGCCCTACCGCGGCGAGGTGTCGATACTGGGACCTCCTGAGACTAAAACTGAGACACAGCCTCTTCCGGCACCTTCAATCGAGCCCCCGGCGACAAACTAGACCGGCGTCACCGGGTTGCGCTTGGCGGGCCACTCCCGACGGCGGCCGGCAGCCAGCGCGAAGCGGCGGATCAGCTCGCCGCGCAGATCGTCGGGCTCGATCACCGCGTCCACCACGAGCTCGGAGGCGAGGTGCAGGATGTCGATGTCGGCGGCGTACTCCGCGCGCAGGCGCTCGGTCTCGGCGGCGCGCTCGGCCTCGTCGGCGATCGCCTGCAGCTGGTTGTAGTAAACGGCGTTGATCGCCGCCTGCGGGCCCATCACCGCGATCGAGGCGCTGGGCAGCGCAAGGCAGCAGTCGGGGTCGAAGGCCGGCCCCGCCATCGCGTACAGCCCGGCGCCGTATGCCTTGCGCACGATCACCGAGATCTTCGGGACCGTCGCTTCGCTCACCGCGCTGATCATCTTCGCCCCGTGGCGGATGATCCCCTGGCGCTCGACCTGCGTGCCGATCATGAAGCCCGGCACGTCGGCGAGGAACAGCAGCGGAACGTTGAAGGCATTGCACGTCCAGATGAAGCGGGCGGCCTTGTCGGCGGAGTCGACGAACAGCACGCCTCCCTTCACCTTCGGCTGGTTGGCGACGATCCCGACGGGCCGGCCCTCCAGACGCGCGAAGCCGACGATCAGCTCCTTCGCCCAGCGCGCGTGGATCTCCATGAACGAGCCGGCGTCCACCAGTGCGTCGAGCAGCAGACTCATGTCGAACGGCTTGTTCTCGTCGGCGGGGATTAGCTCGCCGATCGGGGTGTGGGAGGCAGGGGCGAGCGGTGAGGCGGCGAGCCCGGTGGCGCTCCCGGTGTTGGGAGGGGAGGGGTAGAAGGAGGGGGGGCTGTTTGCGGCAGACCCGGCGGGGTCGAGCGGGGGCGGGACCTGCTCGCCAGAGACGAGCGAAGGTGGGGCCTGCTCAAAGTTGCCCGGCAGATAGGAGAGGTAGCGCACCGCGGCGTCGACCCCCTCCTCGTCGCTACCCACCAGCACGTGCCCGCAGCCGCTCACGCTCGTGTGCATCCGCGCGCCGCCCATCTCCTCGAGGCTCACGTCCTCGCCGATCACCATCTGCGCCATCCGCGGCGAGCCGAGGTACATCGAGGCGTTGCCGTCGCGCATGATCACGATGTCGCAGAACGCGGGGATGTAGGCGCCGCCGGCGGCCGAGGGGCCGAACAGCACGCACACCTGCGGCACCAGCCCGGAGAGCTTGACCTGGTTGTGGAAGATCCTCCCCGCGCCGCGGCGCCCGGGGAACATCTGCACCTGCTCAGTGATCCGCGCCCCCGCCGAGTCCACCAGGTACACCATCGGCGCGCGCAGCTCCAGGGCGCGTTCCTGCACGCGCAGGATCTTCTCGACCGTCTTCGGGCCCCACGAGCCGGCCTTCACGGTTGGATCGTTGGCCATCAGCGCGATGGGGCGGCCACCGATCCGCCCGAGGCCCGTCACCACGCCGTCCGCCCCCAGGCCATCCTCCTGCCAGTTCGCCAGCAGCGCCTCCTCAGCGAGCGTGCCGGGGTCGAGCAGCCGCGCCACGCGCTCGCGCACCGGCAGCTTGCCCTGCTCCTTCGCCTTCTCGTGGTGGCGCTCGGGGCCGCCCTCCAGGGCGCGCTTCCTCGCGCCGCTCAGGGCGCTCACAGGCGGGTGCGCCGGCCGCAACAAGGCAGCGCTTCGAGACGACAGAGCCCTCCGAGCCAGAGCCCTCCGCGACGGGGGAGCGCTGCGCTCACGGACGCGGCAATCCCCGATACCGGTGGCGGTGGCGGCGGCGCCCACGTTCCAGGTTGCGTTCGTGGCGCGCCTGCTGGCGTGCTTCGACCAGCTGCAGATCGGACGCCGGCCCGAACAGGTGCCACGCGTCGCGCACCACCGGTATCAACGTGACGCCGATCACCCACCCCGGCCAGAAGCTCCCGGCCGGTCCGCTCGCCAGCCAGATGCCCACGCTCAGCAGCGACACGCCTAGCGAGCCGCCCGCCTCCTGCACCAGGCGGCGGCGCAAATGCGACTTGCGCTTGATCAGCGCCAGCTTCACCGAGGTCGAGCTGACCGGCAGGTCGGCCCGCAGCCCGTCGAGGTCGGCGCGCGTGGAGGCTTTGTAGGCCTCGCCTACGCGATCCTCGAGCTCCTCGGAGGTCAGCCGCCCCGCGCCCGCGTGCTCGCGCAGCTCATCGATCAGCTGCTCACGCTCATCGTCCGCGACACGCAGCTTCGACAGGTCGCTCATACCAGGAGGTTAGAGCCTATCCCGGTGGGGCGTGCCTTGGGGGTTGGACCTACCCCGGTGGGGAGTGCCTTGGGGCGCTCCTACAGCGCGGGGTTCGGCTCGGGCTCCTCGCCGGCATAGGTGTAGAAGCCCGTCCCCGACTTGCGCCCCAACCAGCCGGCGGAGAGCATCTTGCGCAGCGTCGGCGGGCAGGCGAAGCGGCGTTCGCTGAACTCCTCCAACAGCACGTCGCAGATCGCCCCCAGCGTGTCCAGCCCGACGAAATCCGAGAGCAGCAGCGGCCCCATCGGGTGGCCCGCGCCGGCCTTCATCGCCGCGTCGATCTCGACCACCGAGCCGACCTGCTCTTCCAGCGCGCGGATCGCGTCGAGCATGTACGGCACCAGCAGGCGGTTGACGATGAACCCGGCTTTGTCGCGCGTGGGGATCGCCAGCTTGCCCTCCGAGCCGATGAACTCGAGTGCCGTGTCGAGCGTCGCCTGCGAGGTGGTCACACAGCGCACGACCTCGACCAGCTGCATGACCTGCGCCGGATTGAAGTAGTGCAGCCCGACGAACTGCTCCGCGCGCGAGGTCGCCGCCGCCTGGTCGATCACCGCCAGCGAGGAGGTGTTGGTCGCGAACACCGCCTGCGGCTTGACGATCGGGTCCACCTCGCGCCACATCTCGAGCTTCAGCGGCAGGCTCTCGGTGATCGCCTCGATCACCAGATCGCACTCGGCCAGGTCGCGGTAGTCCACCGTCCCGTGGATGCGCCCCCTGACAGCGTCGGCCTCCTCCTGGGAGCTCTTGCCCTTCTCGACGGCGCGCGCCAGCTGCTTCTCGATCTTGCCCGTGCCCTTCGCGAGCGTCGCCTCGTCCACCTCGCGCAGCACCACCTCGTAGCCGGCCTGCGCTGCCACCTGGGCGATGCCGTGGCCCATCAGCCCCGCTCCGAGCACGCCCACCTTCTCGATCTGCCGCGCCATCTCTATCGACCTCCGCTCGCGTTCGCCGGTTGTGAAGGAGCGTGAGCCTACCGGGAAGGGTCGGGGTGCGAGCAGAGCGCCCAGCTACCCGGCACGCGACGAGGGTTGGGAAGGTTTGGCCATCTTTGGAGTCTCCCTCGGGTAAAGCCCCGACCAGAGGAGGCATTTTTATGCCCAGCCGAAGGCACTTCTCAACCACGATCGCCGCGGCGCTTGCCTGCGTGGCGCTCACCCCGGGGGCGGCCTCAGCGTTCGACCACCCCTTCATCGAACCGTTCCATTCGATCGCCTCGATCGCCAGCACCGTACCGCCCAACGGGGACGTGAACCCCTACGGGATCGCCACCGTTCCCAACAGCATTGGCGGGCTGGTGCGCGGGAATACGCTCGTCAGCAACTTCAACAACGAAGAAAACCTCCAGGGAACCGGCACGACGATCGTGCAGATCAGCCCCGCGGGGGCGCTCTCCGTCTTCGCCAAGATCAAGCCCTCAGCGCTCCCCGGCCCCTGCCCCGGCGGCGTGGGACTAACGACGGCGCTCGCGATCCTGCCGGGCGGGTTCGTGGTGGTGGGCAGCCTGCCCACGAGCAACGGCCAGGCGGCCACCGCACAGGCGGGCTGTCTGATCGTGCTCGACAGCTGGGGTCGCGCGGTGCAGACGATCTCCGGTCCGCCGATCAACGGCCCCTGGGACATGACCGCGGTCAACCAGGGCTATGGCACCACGCTGTTCGTGACCAACGTGCTCAACGGCACCGTCGCCTCGGGTGAAACCCCCACCGACCAAGGCACCGTGGTACGCATCCGCGTACAGCCCCGCTTTCGCCGCGGATTGCGGGTGACGAGCGAGGAAGTGATCGCCGAAGGCTTCCCCGAGCGCACCGACCCCGCGGCGCTCGTGGTCGGCCCCACCGGCGTGGGGCTGGGCGAGGAAGGCACGCTGTACGTCGCCGACACCCAGGACAGCCGGATCGCGGCCGTCCCCGGCGCGCTCTACCGCCAGACGCCGCAGGGCGAAGGCGGGATCACGGTGGCCACCGGCGGCTACCTGAACAGCCCGCTGGGACTGACGATCACCCCCAACGACGACATCCTCACCGCCAACGGCGGGGATGGCAACTTCGTCGAGACCACCCCGGTGGGGGCCGAGTTCCAGCCCTTCGACACCGGCGCCGGCGGAGGGGGGCTGTTCGGGCTCACGGTCGCACCCCACAACCAGGGCGTGCTGTTCGTCAACGACACCAATAACACGCTCGAACTGCTGCATTGAGCGGAGGCCTCGCGGCTGGGCGGGCACTCATCGGCCCGTCCAGCTGTCGTGGCTGGTCTCTTCGCTTTGACTGTACGCTTCCATGTATGCCCACCGAGCAGGACTTCGACCTCTCCGCTGCGGGCCTGCGCGCGGACGGTACCGATCTTCGGATCTCCGTTGAGGTACTGGCAAGCAAGCTCGAGGAGTCGCTGCCGGGGCGCATCCACGTCGAGCGTCGTGGCGGGGGACTGCTCGGCCGTGGCGAGAAGCACGTGCGCCTCGTGCGGGTCGAGCTCGGCGGCAACTGCTACCAGCTGACCGTGCAGGGCGACCATGTGGAGGGCTTCCGCGAACGCCAGGTCGGCGGCATCTCGATCAAGCGCGAGCCGCTCGACCCCGGCGCGTGGGTGACGGCATTGACGAGCGATCTGCAGGCGGAGGCCGAGCGCAGCACCGAGGCGCGGGCGGCGCTCGAGAGGCTGCTGGGCTGAGATGGCGCGGCGGCGTGACACCGGGGCGAAGGGGACGCCGGGCAGCGGATCGGAAGGGGCCGAAGGTCAGGAAATGGATGGGGCCGACGACGCCGAAATGGCCGATCCCGGGGCCACGGCCGCCGAGCAACAGGAGTCGCTGCAACGGATCGAACGGGGCGGGATCACGGTCGCGGCCGAGCGGCGCCTGAGCGAGCTGCGCGAGCACGGCGGCCTGTTCACCTCCGACCTCACGGTCAACGGCTGGGCGCTCGCCTCCCAGCTCGGGTTGCGCCCGCTCTCGCAGGTGATGGGCAGCTCGATCTACCAGATGGGCTACCAGGGCGCGTGGGGGGGCGAATGGGGCGGTGTCGGCGGGATGGGCCTCGCCCAGACCTACATGATCGAGCTCGACACGCTCTCGCGCGCGCTCAACGAGGTGCGCACGCGCGCGCTCGGCCGGATGGCGGAGGAGGCGATGCACGTCGGCGCCGACGCGGTCGTGGAAGTGGACACACGTGCTGGCGAAAGCAGCTTGGAAACAGGAACGACCTCGCTCGAACACACGGTCTTCGGCACCGCCGTCAGCCGCAACGACCAATCGCCCGGAATCGGCAAGCGCGGGGCCGCCCAGCATGGGAGCGGCCGCCCGGTGCTCACCGAGCTGTCGGTCGCCGACTTCTCCAAGCTCGTGCGAGGTGGCTTCGAGCCGCTCGGGATCGTCGCCTGGAGCTCGGTGTTCTTCGCCAGCTACAACTTCGGCCCGGGGATGGTCGGCGGGGGCATGTCGCGGGGCGGGGGCATGCTGATGGGCGGGATGCAGAACTTCGAGCTGAGCGAGTTCACGCGAGCCTTCTACAACGCGCGCGAGACCGTGATGGCCGAGCTGAACGCGCAGGCCTCCGCGATCGGCGCCTCGGGGATCGTCGGCGTGCGGATCGGCCACCGCGCGGTGCGCCACGAGCTGCAGGGCGGGATGGGCTCCTCCTCACGCAGCGGCCTGATGGTGACGTTCAACGCGATCGGCACCGCGATCCAACAACAGACCGGAGAGGCCGTCACCCTGTATCCACCCGAGATGACGATCGACCTGACAGCCTGAGCAGACCTCGAAGCGACACCCCCAGCCCCCCCCTCCTCCTTCCCCTTCCCCAACCACCTGCGATCTGACATCCTGAACACGAGCCCGGGAGCCCCCTACGAAAATGAGCAGCGACAGCGAACAGCAGCAGACAGAGACCTACGATCCCTCCTCGCTGGAGGGTGTCCCCGAGGCCGGCCGCGCGCGCCTGCAGCAGAACCGCGCGGGCCTGTTCACCTCCGACCTCAGCGTCAACGAGTTCCTGCTGATCAAGCAGGCCGGCTTCGACCCCGTCGGCCTCGTGGTCGGCAGCTCGATTTACCACATCGGCATCCAGATGGCGGGTTGGAAGAAAAGCCAGGAGCTGAAAGTGCTCTCCGAAGCGATGTACGGGGCGCGCCAGCTGGCGATGACGCGCATGGAGGAGGAGGCCGACCAGCTCGGCGCCGACGGCGTCGTCGGCGTGCGCCTGGACATCGGCCGCTACGAGTGGGGCCAGGACATGGCCGAGTTCATCGCGATCGGCACCGCCGTCAAGCACCGCAAGGGCGAGATGCACCGCGCCCCCAACGGCCGTCCCTTCACCAGCGACCTCTCGGGCCAGGACTTCTGGACGCTGCTGCGCACCGGGCACCGCCCCGTCGGGATGGTGATGGGCAGCTGCGTCTACCACGTCGCCCACCGTGGGATGCTCCAGTCGATGGCCCAAACCGGGCGCAACGTCGAGCTGCCCAACTTCACGCAGGCGCTGTACGACGCGCGCGAGCTCGCGATGGAGCGGATGCAGGTCGAGGCGCAGGCGCTCTCTGCCGAGGGGATCGTCGGCGTGAAACTCAACGAGACCAGCCACGGCTGGGGCAGCCACACGATCGAGTTCTTCGCGCTCGGCACCGCGATCGTGCCGCGCGAGGGCCACGACGAGGCGATTGAGCCGCCCACGCCGGTGCTCGACCTGAGCTGAGCGGGTCATTCTTCAGCGGGAGGTTGCACATCAAAAAAAAATTGGACCCCTACCCTTCACAAAATGAAGTGGTATGGGCCGAAAAAGAACACTGAAACGGAGCCACCATGAGCATCGTCACCACCGAAGACCGAGGCGCGGTTCGGCACGTGATCCTGAACCGCCCGGAGAAGCGCAACGCGATGAGCCAGGAGCTGCTGCGCGCGCTCGGGCAGGCGCTGCGCGAGGCCGCCGCCAAGGAGTCGGTCCACTGCGTGGTGCTGCGCGGCGAGGGGCCCGTGTTCTCAGCCGGTGTCGACCTCGTCGAGCTGGCCGCCTCCGCCGACACGCCCGGCAACATGCGCCCCTTCCGCGAGACCTTCCTGGAGTGCGCCAACGTCTGCGAAGAGATGGCCAAGCCGGTGATCTGCCAGATCCACCGCACCTGCGTCGGCGGCGCCCTCGAGGTCGCGCTCGGCTGCGACCTGCGCGTCGCCTCCGACGATTCCAAGCTCGGCCTGCCCGAGGTCAAGTTCGGGATCATCCCCGACGTCGGCGGCTCCAGCCGGCTGCCGGCGGTCGTCGGCCTCGGCCGCGCCAAGGAGCTGATCATGACCGCGCGCACGATCGATGCCGCCGAGGCCGAGCGAATCGGCCTGGTCAACCGCGTCGTTTCGCCCGAGCAGCTCGACGCTGCCGTCGAGGCGCTGGTGGCAGAGCTGCTCGCCAACTCGCACGTCGCCGTCGGCCGCGCCAAGCGCGTGATCGACGCCTCAGCCCGCCCGGCGCTGGCCGCGACGCTGGAGATGGAGGTCTCGGTGCAGGAGTACTGCGTGGCCGCCATGCGCGAGAGTACGCGGGCAGCGCAGGCCAACGGCGTCCCAACCCACGCGGAGAAGGTTGGTTGAGTGCGAATCCGTGCGCGGGTTCATCCTGAACCTGTTGGAGGCTATTTGGCTGTCGTGGCCTTGATCGGGCGTCGATCTTTCAACGCGTGACAGTCTCCGCCTGGCGGCTGATCGTCCGCTCGACGTCGCGGCCTTTGGGCGTGAGTTGCCACGCGTTTGGTTCGCCGCGGGCGTGGCCCTCCCCGACGTTCTCGACCAGCCCGAGGCGCTCGAGGCGCACGAGCAGCTTCGAGATCTGACCCTGGTCGGCGACCCCGGCCGCATCGGAGACCTCGCGGTTGCTCGCACCCGGAACCGCCGCGATCGCGACAAGGACCCTGACCGTGCGATAGGTGAAGCGCATCTCCAGGTCCCTGAGCGGGTCAGCCACAGGCGCAGCCGCGGGTCTGCGCCGGGGAGCCGGCCGCCGCGTCTCGCACTCAGCGACCTCCCGACCCTGGTAGGGCAGCACGATCAACCCCATCAACGGGCCCAACAAGCCCACCATCGACCGCGGCTCCTGCTCAGCCAGACGCGCGTGCAGAACCGCGAGGACCGCGCCGACGATCCCCTCCGCCGTAAACCGCTTCAACCCCGGTGTCACGCGCGGCTCACGCCGCCCCCGGTCGACCGCGTCGATCAGGACACCCACCACACGCCTGCGGCGCTCCAAAGCGATGGGGCCCGCGCCAAGCGCGTCGACGATCGCCAGACGCCCCAGACCCGGCTCGTCGTCGAGGAACTCAAGCAACGCACGCAACCCGGCACGCATCCCCTCAAGCCAACCCCCAGCCCCCTCGAACGCAGGGATCACCCGCCCCATGGCCTGCTCGACCGCTTGATCGAACGCCGCCAGGAAGCAGTCCTCCCGGTCGCTGAACAGCTCGTAGAACGTGCGACGCGAAACACCCGAACGGGCAACCACATGTGCGACCGTCGAGCGCGCCACACCACGCTCAGCGACCACCTCCACCATCGCGGTGATGATCCTCGCTCGCTGCAAGCTCACCACATCCCCGCGACCATCCACCACCCGGAGCGAGGCCGGGACCGACATCGCATGAGCCCGCGCGGGCATTACACCACCTCAACCCCAAGGGAACTAACTGACAGCATCCGCTCCCCCTACCGCCCCTTCTTCGCGTGCCTGCGCTTATGGGACACCCTCTTCACTTTGGGGCACCCCGTGACGGAGATCTTCGTGCTCTGATTGACCACGAGCCCGTTCTGGCCGACCATTTCGGTCGGCATCAACAGCTTGCCGGCAGCCTGGGCCTGGCAGAGGTTCCCGTTCGCGGTGAGCGCCGGGTATTCCCGCTCGGGGAGCTCCAGTTCGAACGTCGAGAACGGCACATCCGGCACCGTCGCGAACGTCGCGGTCGTGATCCCCGCTTTGCTGATGAACGTTTCCCCATGCACCTGCACGGTCACGCCGTCCTCGCCGGTCAGGACGATGATCAGTTCGGGGTACTTCGCGCCACCGTGGGAGACGAAGTACGCCGGGCCGGACAACGGCGCCTTCGAGGACCGGGGTCTGACCTTCGCTTCGCCGACCCTCGATGCCTTCGGGCAGTTCGCCGGGGTTTTCCGCGAAGACCTTTTCCGTGCACGCCTTCTGCAGTGTTTTCAACGGCGAGGGGAGCTGTTTGGGGAGGCTGACCTTGACCTTCGCGACGTTCGTCGCGGTACCCCGCGGGGTGTTCGGGAGCGTCAGGGATACGTGCAGGCTCGCGCCTTCGGTCCGCGAGGTCTTCGCGGTCGGTGGACACCTTGAATTCCGGTTTGAACGAGAGCGACCCGCAGTTGGTGACCTGGAACGGCGAGGCGACGCTCGCGGTGGCGCCTTCTGAGCTTTCGAGCTGCCCGGTGAGCTTCATCGGTTCGCAGCTGGTCGGGTTGAACACGAACCCGGGACGGTTGACCGTCACGTTGATGTGCTGCAGCTGCAACGGGATGCCATCCAGGATCGTCGGGAACGGGTCACTGACGACCGTCAGCTGCGCCGTCGTCGGATCCACCTCAACCTTCGAGCGGACCACCTCGGTCCCCAGGTTGAACGGGCCCGCGACCGCGGGGACGACGACATCCACACCGAACGGGGCGCCCTCGTACGGGCCCGTTATATAGGCCTTGCCGTCTTCCACGCTAGTAGGGGTCGTTGCCGAGCCCGGCGCTTGCGATCACCTGCCCGATCTGGCTTTCCGCGGGGCACTCGCCGCTCGCGGCCTGGGGTTCCTCGCAGAGCTTCACGCCGCTGCAACCCCGCGGAGATCCCCGGTGGGAACACCACCGTAGAGTTTCCCGAGGGGCTGGTCGGCGTCCGGGCGAGTCATCGTCATCGTCAAGCGGCGTGTACGCACCAGCCTGGATGTTCGTCGTGCCAGCCGACGAACCCGGGCTGGAACGGCCTGGGGTCCTGGCACGACGCGCCATTGGGGCCGCTGGTGATCTGGAAGCTCGAGGACGGTTTCACCGCCGGGGTCCCCGACCACGGTTCAAGCGACGCTTCCGGTCGTATACGTCCCGCACAACGCGGGTGTGCTCAACGGCGCCCGATCGGTCCCGAAGAACGTCGAGCTTGAAGTCGTTGTACGGGAACTGCGGCGTTTCCTTGAACGTCGTCACCAGCTGCCCCGTGACCGGGTTCAGCGATACCTGCCCCGCGACCTTCACGAGGACCCCCGCGACCGGGTCTTCGAAGACGAGATACAGCGCGATCAACGACCCGAACGGGTTTTCATCCTGCGTCGCCAGATACGCCCCGCCCGTCAACGGTTCCGGCAGCAGCGGCGTAGTCACTTCGACGTTACCGACCTTCGACGCGTCCGGGCACGCCGGGCGTTCCGCAGTATGCAACCCGATCTGAAGCGGCGAGCACGCCTGCAACCCATCCGCCGCACCCGGACTGATCTGCACCCCTTCCGGCAGCGCGACCGTCGTATTCTTCATATCGGCCTCCGCCAACCCTACCGGGTTTTCCGTCGCTTCCTGCGGCACATGCACATCGACGTTCAACCCTGTCGGGGTACTACCAGCCGTACCATCACTCGTCACACTGATCGTCGGACTGAAATCCAGACTTTCGCAGCCCGCCAGCTCAGGCAGCACCGCAGTCTTGGTCCTAGAGCCTTCGAAATCCCCCGGTTCCTCCCACGAATCCACCTTCAACGTCGCCGACCGCGGCACCCCACACGACGTTGGGTTCGTCAACAACGGGATTTCAGGGCTCACCGAAGGACACCCACGTTTTGCCAGACTCGCCCCCGTCGGTTCCGGAAGCCCAGCATCGACTTCTTCGTTATACCCCGGTTCCGATTCCCAATGGATCGGGGTTTCCACTTCCGCTTCACCTTCCCGCAAACCCCGCCCCACTTCTTCCACCGGCTCCGGAACCCCACCATACTGGCGCTCGCATTCTCCCCTGATCAGGTTATGCGCAGGGTTCGCGGGCACACCCCAAATCGTAACCTTAGCGGCCAAGACCACGGCCGCCTGGGGCACATCGGATGACGTCTCCGTTAGACCATAATCCCCACCCGTCCTCACCGACGTCGTCAACAACACTGGCACACTTTTCGTAAGGAAGAAGCCGAACTCTGCCGCCACGCCGCGCGCAGGCACCAAATTGTAGACCGGCGTAGACAATGGGTATCCCTCACCACTAGGGTCAGTTAGATAAACCGTCGCGACACCGACCGCTGTTTCGTTTGCGCACGTTTGTCCACCTGTCTCCTTTTTGACGAATTCCGCGTAGGTGCATCGTGGTGTCGCGTTAGGGTCTCCTACGAAACCGGGGGGCAGTTCCAGCTTGGTGTCCTTGGGATCCTGCCCAGGGTTCAACACAAACGTCGTCGTGAGCGAATACGGATGCGAACCAGCCTGCACATCAGGCGACCCACCCCGATTGCCCACCCCGAACCCGAACCGATACAACCCAAATTCAGCCATCGCGGGCACAGCGACACACAGACAAACAACGACGACCGCAAGGACAGGCACAATGAAACGCACGATCTGAGCAATACGCGAATGTGCGGTATGAGACGTCATCAGCGTGCCCCCCGATCCCTGTTGGCTCTACCAGCAGACTTCTTCACCCTTGCGCCACGCCTGGCCCGCGCCCGCTTTTCGCAAATGACGCGGGCGCCCTTCTTGCGTTTAGCCCGACACACCCGCAACGCTTTGGTCAGTTCCTGCGCACGCGTCAACGCCCTCTTCACGACAACTGGCTTACCAACCTCCGCCGGCGCCGGCGCGTTGCCCAGACCCGAGAACGTGGCACTACCCGTCGGCGCGAACACACCAGGCTGCGCCGAAGGCGGCGGTTTACACGAATCACCATTATCACACGACGGCGCAGACGACACAACAGGAAACCCACCATCCACCCGCGCGTCATACACCACAACATTGCCACCAGGATCTTCAGGCAACAGTTTATCCACGGTCGCAAAGAACACATCCCGACCTTCCGGACTGGCATCCATAAAGAACGAGCCATACCCACCCGCGACATCCGAGATCACATGCACATGCCCATCCTCGTACTCATACACATTCTCACGACCATCGCTCGAGTGTGCCACCAACGCATCAGAACTGTCGAAGAACAACGTCCCGTCAGCCAAAAGGTTCCTGGGCCGATACTCCCCGAACGATATGGTCGAACTTCGCTCTCGTAGCCCCGCGCCGCCGACGGGCCGCGCCCCCGTGGGATCGCACGACGCGCACACCAGCCCACCCGTGGCGGCGTCGTACAGGTACACCTCGCGGCAGCTACCCGTAACGGCTGGTTCTCCGGTTTCTGGGACTACCTGGCCTTTGCACTCTCCTTCGCTTGCCTGCTCGTTGTCATAGCCGGTCAGGCTCAGTTCCGAGGTGAAGGCGAGGAGCGCGCCGTCAGGGCTCGTGACCGCCGAATTCGTAGCCGGCCCGGCTTCCGTCGGGGCGTTAAAGCCGGTGCTGAAGATCCAGTCGGATGTGTCGTTCGGGCTGAGCGTGGCGATGAAGACGGTCGCGCCTTCGTACGCGATGTACAGGTTTGGTTCCCCGGCAACGGGCTCCCGGCCTTCGCTGTTGGGTTCGTGCGTCAGCACGCCATCGGCGACGTAGTACACGTAGGAACCGTCGTCGGAGATCTGCGCGACGCCCTGCACCGCGGCTCCTTCCGCGATATCGCCCGTGTCGACCGTCAGGTCGCTCAGCCTGCCCGATTCCACGTCGTATTCGTAGAGGTTCGCGGCGTTGTCTTTCAGGCCCGTGTACGCGTCTTCGGTCAGCTCCGCCGTGCTTGTGAAGAACACTCTGTCCCCAGCGACGCTCGCTCCCCAGAAGCGCGCGGGCTGCGGACCACGCGGGTCGGGCGTAGCGCGCTGCGAGGCCGACACTTCGATCGTGCACGCATCGGTGGAGACCGCGCATTCTTCGCCGCCTGGTCCGCTCATCGGGCTCTGTGGCTGTTCCGGGTTCACCCTCACAAACAGCTGAGGGGGGGCGTGCCCAGGATCGAAGGATTCTTCTTCGGTGAACGTCGGGCTCGAGAAGTACGCACGCGACCCGTCCGAGGACAGCGCATGCCACGTGTCCCCGCGCCTGAAGGCAAACTGCTCGTCCGGCGCCGCGCCGCCGACGCTCGCCGTCATCGGCGTCCCGCTGTTGCTCACGCTCACCGGAAACGTCTCGCCATCCGACCACTCGACGATTTCCCCGCTTTCGCCAAGAAGCAGATGGCTGAGATCGGGCGACGCGCTCATCGGATAATGCGTTTGCGCGAGATACTGCAGATGCGAACCTGACAGGCTCCCCAGATAGAGGTCAGTTTCATCGGGCCCGGTCCTAGGTGCTTCGGGGGTGAGCGATGCGCTGGTGCTGAACGCCGCCTCGTCGAGTTCCGGCGTGAACGCCATCGACTGGTATGGCAGGTCCCCTGTTTCGGCTTTGTGTGGTTCGAACGCCGGTGTGATGTTCTGGGTGTTCCAGCCCTGTGGGCCGCGTCTTGAGAGCATCTCGTTTTCTATGATCGCGCCCGCGCCGCCGGCGAAGCTACCCCACGACGCGAAGCTTCCCCGCGACGCGTACACGAGCGCGTCACCAGACTCCGCCGCGCGCGGGCCCATTTGGATCTCTTCGTCGGTTGCGTCCTGCCCGTTTGTTTCGATGGGAGAGACCATCTCGTATGCGCGGCAGTCGGGGAGTTCGTGGGCGGTGGGCTGTTCAGCGCGGCTCTGTTCGTTCGGGCAGCTTTCTGGCGGTGTCGAGCCCGGAGCGGGAGGCGTCGTGAACGTTTTGTCTTCGCCTTCGGTGACACACCGTTTGCCCGCTTCGCATTCGCTGCTCGCGAGAACACGGTAGTCGTAGGTCTTGCCCGGCAACAGGCCCACGACCCGCGCCGGCTGGACCGGGTGCTCGACATCGTCAGACCCGATCGCCGCGGACTCCACGGTCGTCTCGGTCCCTTCGCCGAACACATCACCGTCCGCTTCATACCGGGCCTGCGGGAGATACTCGAAATGAGCGGTAGCGACCGCGCCCTCCGGTATGACTTCCGCTTCGAACGTCGCCGCGGCCGCTTCCACACCGGACACAGACTCACCGACCACCACCGGTGCCACGGCAGGCGTCACGAAAGCCACAGGCGGACCGACAGCCACTTCTCCCACCCCGTTACGAGCAAGCAGACACACCGCGTATTCGCTCCCCGGCGCAAGACCACCCACCACCACCGGCGGAAGCGCTTCCTGCCCCCCACCCAGCGACAGCCCCGCCGGTTCCGGCGCCACACTACCGCCTTCGCAGCCACCACCCTGGTTGTAAAGGAATTCGTAGGTGCCCAGTTCATACGTCCCAGCAACACCTGCTTTACCGGGGTTCAACTCACCCTCGAACGTCGCCGAGCGCGCCGTGAGCGCTTCCACCGTGACCGGCGCCGGCGCTTCCGGGGGTTCCGACGCGAACGCCGGGGCGCTCGCGAACACCGATCCACCCACCAGCATGCACAGGATCCCAACGCTCGCCAAAGCGAGCCTACGAGCAGCACTCATCGAACCATCCCCTCCTCGAATACGGAGGGGACACAACCCCTCGCCAGGTCACGTCGCTGCACACACGCGCGAACGCGCGCGGAAACACGAAAACGGCCGCGCACGAACGGTGCACGACCAAGCGGAGACACCTCTGCCCCTTCCCCCCGCGGGGGGAGCCGGGAGACCGGTCGAAACCGGCCGAAGGAGGCGCTTTAGGTTTTGCCCCCTAGGCGAAGAGAGAGAGAGAGAGAGAGAGATGCGACAGCGCCAAGCTGGCGCATCTAGCATCACTCACGGAGCGAGGTGCAATGACTCTCGGCACGTTGTTCCCTCTCAAAGACACGTGTAAACCAACTCCCTCACCGAAATGACCCGGTCCCTCTCCCAAGAATCCCCAATGCGCTTGAAGCCGGCCAACGAGGCCAAGTCCCAAACCCGATCCTATGTATGCTGGCGACCCCATAAGGCCACCAAGACAAGACCACTGTACTCGCCAGTCGCCGAACTGTCAAGCCCCCGACTGCAAACTGGCGCCGCACATGCGGTCAAGGGCTCCGGCGAAGCGGTGTCAGGTCCTGCGCGCGTCGTCACGCCACTCCACCGGCCCGGCCACCAGCGTGTGGCTGCCCAGCGGCCGGCCGAGGATCTCCTGCGCACGCCGCGCACAATCGATCAGCGCGGGGAGGTCGATGCCGGTGGAGTAGCCCATCTCGTGCAGCATCGAGACCAGGTCCTCAGTGGCGATGTTGCCGGTCGCACCGGCGGGGACCGGGCAGCCGCCGAGCTCGCCGAAGCTCGACTCGAAGCTCCTGACCCCGGCCTGCAGCGCGGCGAGCGCGTTGGCGAGACCGGCGCCGCGGGTGTTGTGGAAGTGCGCGGTCAGCTCCACCTCAGGTCCCAACTCCTCCTGGGCGAGCACGAAGAACTCGCCGACCTGGCGGGGGTTCGCCATCCCCGTGGTGTCGCCGAAGCCGATCTCCTGGGCGCCGGCGTCGCGCAGGTGGGCCGCTATCTCCAGCACCCGCGCCGGTGAGACGTGGCCCTCGTAGGGACAGCCGAACGAGGTCGAGATCACCCCCTCGCAGCGCAAGCCGGCCTCGCGCGCGCGACCCAGCACGACCTCCAGACCGCTCAGCGACTCGGCGATCGAGCGGTTGACGTTCTTGCGGTTATGCGTCTCCGAGGCGGAGAGGAAGACATTGATCTCGTCGAACGCGGGTCGCTCGCGCCGCGTCCCATCGCGCAGTGCGAGCGCACGATCGAGCCCGCGCTCGTTGGGGATCAGCACGCTCACCGCGACCCCCTCGGGAATGCTCACGCGCTCCAGCACCTGCTCGGCGTCAGCAAGCTGCGGGATCACGTCGGGTCGCACGAAGCTCGTCACCTCCAGGCGCTCGATGCCGGTGCGCGCGAGCGCGTCGATCAGCTCGACCTTGCGCTTGGTGGGGATCGCCTTGCCGGGCTCGTTCTGAAAGCCGTCGCGCGGGCCGACCTCCCTGATGCGGATCGTGTCCCCCATCGCTAATCCTTATTTCCTGGCAGTGCATGCACTGCCAGGCCGGCCGGCGCATGCGCCGGCCGGGCCATCGCCGCATGCGGCGATGGCAACATCATCACCACATCGACAGGCCGCCGCTCACGCCGAGCGTCTGGCCGGTCACGTACGAGGCGTCGTCGCAGGCGAGGAACGCGATCGCGGCCGCGACCTCCTCCGGCTGGCCGGCGCGGCGCAGCTGCGTCGAGTCGATCATGTTGCGCTGCAGGCGCTCCCCGATCTCGCCGTACACCTTCGCGGCGGCGTCAAACAGGGGAGTCTCGATCGGCCCCGGCGCCACGGCGTTGACGCGCACGCGGTAGCGCGCCGCCTCGCGCGCGATCGCCTTCGTGAAGCCGATCACCCCCGCCTTCGCGGCGCTGTACACGGCCGAGCCCTGCGAGCCGACGCGCCCGGCCTCCGAGGAGACGTTGACGATCGCCCCCGCCCCGCGCGCCTGCATCCCCGGGAGCACCGCGTGGGTGACCGCGAGCACCCCGCGCAGGTTGACGCCGAGCACGAAGTCCCACAGGCCGGGGTCCGATTTGACGAAGAACGAGAAGAGGTCCGTGCCGGCGTTGTTGACGAGCACGTCGATCGGCCCCAGCCGCTCCTCGGTGGCCTTCACCGCCACGGCGATCGAGTCGAGGTCGGTGACGTCCATCGCGAGGCCCACGCCGTCGAGCTCTCCGGCGACCGCCTTGGCGCCCTCCTCGTTGAGGTCGCCCACGGCCACGCGCGCGCCCTCGGCCGCCAGCCGCCGCGCGGTGGCGGCGCCGATGCCCGACGCGCCGCCGGTGATCAGTGCGATCTTGCCCTCGAGTCTCATGGTCAGCGGCAAAGCGTAGCTGTCTACCAGTGAAGGCGGGCAGCTGGCTCACCGGCATGAACCGCCACGGCAACACACGCTCCATCCAATCCAGCGGTGTCACTGCCAGAGCCCGGAGATCGGCATGGCCCAGATTCGCTCGCCGAGGGGCAGCGTGTGCTCCCCCGAGTACACGACGATGCCCGCCTTGAAGCGCCTGCCGAACCTATCGCGCAACAGACGCAGCCCGTGTGTGTCCGAGGCGGTGGCGGTTGCCGCGGACTTCGCCTCGATTCCCACGATGTCACCGGATGTGGACTCGATTACGAGATCGACCTCGCGCTTGTCGGTGTCTCGGTAGAAGAACAGCTCGACCGGAGTCGAGCTCCACGTAGCCTGCTTGACCAGCTCCATCAGCACGAAGGTCTCGTACAGCATCCCCGCGATCGCACCCTGGTCAGGCGCGGAGTAGCGAGCTGTGTCAACGCCGACGAGCGCCGCAGCCAGGCCGGTGTCGGTCAGCAGCAGCTTGGGCGTCTTGATCTGCCGAGCGCCGAGATTCGCCGAGAACGGACGCAGCCGATACAGCAGGAACAGCTGCCTGAGCAGTTCAATATGCGCCTTGACCGTCTTGTCGTCGAGCCCGAGTTCGCGTCCCAGCGCCGCGTGGTTCACCATGCCGCTTGTTCGTGCCGCCAGCAGCCGCAGCAGCTGCTCGAGCTTTGCCGGATCGATCCGCACTTCACCGATCTCGGGCAGGTCGCGGCCGAAAATCGTCTGCGCGTAGGATCGGAAGTAGCGTGCCCGCTGGCGCAGGGTGCGAGTGCGCGCGTCGGGGAAGCCCCCAGCGAGAACAAGCTCGGCGCTCGCCGCACGACCCCTGGGCGCGCCGCTGACCCGCGGCGGCGTTCCGTCGAGCAGCACGTCGACGATCGAGGCGCTCCTGCCTTCGATCTCGGCCTGCGCCAGCGGCCAGAGGTTCACATACTCAACGCGGCCCGGGAGCGCGTCGGCGACAACCCTTGCTGTCACCAGGTCAGCCGAGCCGGTGAGCAGGAACTGACCAGGCGCCCGGTCGCGATCGAGGATCTGCTTGACGGCCAGCATCAGCTCCGGCGCCCGCTGGATCTCGTCGATCACCGCTGGGCGAGCGAGCGACAGCGCGAATCCATCCGGGTCCGCCCGCGCCGCGGTGCGCAACCCCTCGTCGTCGAGATTGAAATAGTTCGGGACGATCCCCGCAGCCTGCAACTGCTTGGCAAGCGTGCTCTTGCCCGCCTGTCGCGGACCGGTGATCGCCGCCGCCCGGCTCACGCTGAGAATGTCGCGCAGCTCATGCTCGATGCCCCGAGCGATCAGTGCCATGCGCCGCTCCTCAGACCAGCTGGTGTATTCGACCGCATCGGAGCAGCATATCCCACCGATCCGGAATAGCAAGCCCACCAAATCGGATTAGTGCGCCCTCCAATCCGGGATTGCGCTGAGCATCTGGACACCAGCCTTCTATACTCAGGCCGTGACAGCTGAGGTCATAGTCCTCGCCGGCGGCACCGGCGGCGCGAAGCTCGCGCGTGGGATGCGGGATGTGGTGGGGCCCGAACGGCTGGCGGTGGTGGCCAACCCGGGCGATGACATCGAGATCTACGGCGCGTACGTCTCCCCGGACCCCGACCTGATCTCCTTCTGGCTGGCGGACCTGATCGACGCGCGCGGGTGGGGCCTGGAGGGTGACACGTTCAACGTGATGGACGGCCTGCGGGCGCTCGGGGTCGATGTGTGGTTCAACCTCGGCGACCGCGACCTCGCGTGGTGTGCGGAGCGCGCGCGGCTGCTCGCCGAGGGTCTCTCCCCGACGGCGGCGCTGGCGCGGCTGAACGCGGCGATCGGGGTGGGTGCGCGGGTGCTGCCCGCGAGCGACGATCCGGTGCGTACGTGGGTCCGCTCGACCAAGGGCTGGCGCTCCTTCCAGGAGTTCATGATCCGCATGGGCGCAGCGGGCCTCGTGGAGGGCATCGAGTTCCGTGGTGCGGAGGAGGCCGCGGCGAGCCCCGCGGCGCTGGAGGCCATCGCCGGGGCGCGCACGATCGTGATCGGCCCTTCCAACCCGCTCGCCTCGATCGGACCGATCCTGGCGATCCCCGGCGTCCGCGAGGCGCTCGCCGCGGCCGGCGCGCCCGTCGTCGCCGTCAGCCCGATCGTCGGCGGGGCGGTGCTGAAGGGCCCCACGGCCTCGTTCATGGCGTTTGCGGCACTGGAGTGCAGCGCCACGGGGGTCGCCGACTTCTACGGCGAGCTGCTCGACGGGATCGTCGCCGACGAGCCCGTCGAGGGTCTCGCGACGCTCGCGCTCGACACCCGCATGGATGACGCCGCCTCCCGCGCGCGCGTGGCCGAGCAGACGCTCGCGTTCGCTGACTCGCTCGCCGGGTGATGGCCGCCCCGCGTCGGCATTTTGAACCCGCCCCGTAGCGCCACGCGCACGCCACCCGGCGGAGCCCCCTTGGGGGGCGGAGCCTTCTCCTCCCGATCCCGCCCTGTGTCGCTCATATACTCGCCCGCGTGCCCGCCCCCGCCCCCGTGTGCATCATCGGCGCCTCCGGCGCGCTCGGCTTCGGGCTGGCGCTGCGCCTTGGCCGCGCGGGCGTGCCGATCGCGATCGGCTCGCGCAGCGCCGAGCGCGCCGCCGAGACTGTGGAGCGCGCGCGGGCCGCGGTGCCCGAGGGCTCGTTCGCCGGCTATGAGAACACCGACGCGGTGTCCCGCGCGGAGAGCGTGATCCTGAGCGTGCCGTTTCGCAACCAGTCGGAGATGCTCACCAACCTGAAGGGGGCGCTGCGCGCCGGCCAACTGCTGATCGACGCCTCCGTGCCGCTCGCGGCCGCTCACAGCGGCAAGGCCACGCGGATGCTCGGCGTGTGGCAGGGCTCCGCCGCCCAGCAGGCGCGGGAGATGGCGCCCGAAGGCGTGCGCGTCGTCTCCGCCCTGCACACCGTCTCCGCGGCCTCGCTGGCCGATCTCGGCCATGAGCTCACCGAGGACGTGCTGGTGTGCGGCGACGCCCGCGCCGACAAGCGCGAGGCGGCGGTGTTGATCGAGCGGATCGAGGGGCTGCGCTGCGTGGACTGCGGGCGCCTGGAGATGGCCCGCATCACGGAGTCACTCACAGCGCTGCTGATCGCCGTCAACGCCCGCTACAAGGCGCATGCGGGGATTCACCTCACGGGGCTGCCGGAGAAGCTCTGGGAGTAGGACGGCGAAGCTCGCCCCGGCGCCGTCGTATCTTCAGAGCACGATGCGCACCGCCGCGATCCTGCCCGTCAAGCGCTTCTCGAGCGCCAAGCAGCGCTTGGGGGCGAGCGTGGCCGACCCGCTGCGGCGGGAACTGGCGCGCGCGATGGTCGGGGACGTGCTGAGTGCGTTGCGCGACTGTGCCGCGATCGAGCGCACGATCGTCGTGACGTGCGAGGAGCCGGTCGCCGCCGCGGCGCGCTACCTCGGGGCGATCGTCGTGCCGGACGCCGCTGAGGAGGGCCAGAGCGCCGCGGTCGCGCGGGGGATCGAGCGGGCCATCGCGGATGGCTTCGCACGGGTGCTGTGCATCCCCGGGGACTGCCCTGCGCTCGACCCGGCCGAGGTCGCCGCGCTGCTGGGGGCCGCGGACGCGCGCGACGCGGGTGCCGCGGATGACGCGGGTAACACGGGCGACGCGGGCGACGTGGGCAGCGGCGAGGTCGTGATCGTGCCCGACCGCCACGGCACCGGCACCAACGGGCTGCTGCTCACCCCGCCGGGGGCGATCGAACCCAGCTTCGGGCCCGGCAGCCGCGCGCGCCACGCCCAGCTTGCGCGCGAGGCCGGGGTCCCCTGCCGCGTGGAGCGGGTGCTCTCGCTGCTGCTCGACATCGACACCGGCGAGGACCTGGCAGCGCTGCGCGAACGGCTGGCCGGCGGTGCGGGTGGGCTCCAATCTCGCGCACGGCGCACCCGCACGGTGCTCAATGCACGGCAGCCTCGGCCTGGCGGCTGATCGTCCACTCGACGTCGCGGCCCTTGGGGGTGTCGTGACAGGGATCCCCGGGGACACCCCAAACCGTCACTTCGCTCGAAAGGAATTCAGCCAGATGACTGACGTTGATCGTGCTCACCGTGACACCGTAGTCGCTGCCGGTACGCACCGCGATGGTCAATACCAACCGCCGATAGGGCATATGTTAGCGGAGGGTACGGACGGAACTCGCAGGACGCTCATCCGGCTGGGCCGCGCGTGAAGTGCATCATTTCGCCATCGCAGTTCCTCTGAACTGCGACATGCTCTCGACCAACCAACCCTACCGAGCCACCGAGCGCTGCCCGACGCGGCCGCCGCAGGCCACGACACGGCCGCTCACTTCGCACCGGAGCGCCAACCCCCAACCCCGCCCCAGCGGGAGGCGCATCACTCCCCCCTAGCAGTCCCTCTGGACTGCGACTGCCTAAACCAGCCGACCCTACCGGCGCCCGAGCAGCCCTCCTACCCACGCACCCCTCGTTGCTGCTGTTTTTTACAGCGCACCATTCACCGGCGGCGCCCGCGATGTCAATCATCCCCGCTTCTCAATACCCTTCCTGCTTCGGCCCGGGGGCCGCTTGCACCACCGAGCACCACCCCGAGACTGACGTGACGAGCGTCAAGCACACCGAGGCCTCTCCCCCGCCCATCGATCCCCGTCGAACCCAAGAGGGCAGATCGGGCGCTGTGGTTCTTGCCGCAAGAATGGGTCAGGGGCAGTGTTTGCCTTTCCAGTTTCTCGCGAGCGGGGCGGCGCGGGGCCGGGGACGCGGTGGCGAAGGCCTCAAGGCCGAGCAAGGGGCTTTGGGCCGGGAGCACCGAGCCGGACGACGAGAGATGGAGCTCAGAATCTCGTGACACGAGATCCTGAGCGCTCCGGCCGACCAACGGGAGGCCGGCCATCCCTCAGCGGCCGGCCGGGCTCGCCGAGCCCAAAGCCCCGAAGGGAGGCACGAGGCCTTCGCCCCGGTCCACCGAGCCCCGCGCCGCCCCGCTCGCCCCGGCCGAAGACCGGGCCTAACTCGCCGTTCCCGTCGGTGGCACCCTTCGCGTCGACGCGGGGCAGGAGACGAACGCCAAGACAGAGACGGTCCTTGCTCACCGGCAAGCGCGCTCGTAGGATGCACCACAGATGAGGCGGATTCACAAGGTTGCACCGAGGTGGTGCGGGTGGGTTACGTTGCTGGCCGCGCTGCTGGTCTGGCGTAGGCGTTCAGGGGGTTTGGTGCAGGGGGTTTGGGGTTGGGGGCGTAGTTATGTAGCGTGCTGGGGTCTTCGCGTGAGGTTGAGCTTGAGGCGCTCGTTGCCGAGTTGGTAGCGGAGAACCGTGTGTTGCGGGAGCGGGTCGAGGAGTTGGAGCGGCGGCTTTCGCAGGATTCTCGTAACTCCTCGAAGCCGCCGTCCACGGATCCACCGGCCTCGCGTGCGGAGCGGCGGCGGTTGGCGCGTGAACAGGTCAAGAAGCTCTCTGAGCGTAGACCGGGCGGGCAGCCAGGGCATGAGGGCAAGCATCGTCAGATGGCGCCGCCGGAGCGTGTAGATCGGTGCAGTGAGCATCTGCCGGAGTGCTGCTCTGGCTGTGGGCATGACTTCGATGGTTGCGAGCAGCGCGTGGGCGATCCGGTGATTCATCAGAAGTGGGAGTTGCCCGCGGTCCGTGCGTTGGTCTTCGAGTACCGGCTGTTGCGGGTCTGCTGCCCGGGCTGCGGCAAGCTCCAGTTAGCGGGGCTGCCGGCGGGTGTGTCTGGCTCGGCGTTCGGGCCGAAGCTCGAGGCGCACATCGCGACGCTCGCTGGGGTGTTCCGTCTTTCGCGTCGTCAGGTCGCAGACGTCGTACGCGAGATGTTTCATATCGATATCTCAGTGGGTGCTGTGGATGCCACGATCATGCGGATGAGTGCTGTTCTCGCGGACCCGTGGGAGCATTTGCGAGGGGCGATCCGTGAAGCAGAGGTCGTTCACGCTGATGAGACGAGCTGGCGTTTGCGGGGACGCCAGCAGTGGCTGTGGCTGGCAGCGACCGCACTGTTTGCCTGCTACCGCATCGATCCCTCGCGTTCCCAAGCAGCGGCCAAGGAGCTATTGGGGGAGGACTTCGGTGGGTTCGTCATCAGCGATCGTTACGCCGGCTACCACTTTCTCGATGTGCTTCAACAGCAGCTGTGTTGGGCGCACGCGATCCGTCAATTCATCGAGGTCTCCGAGCGCCAGGGCGCTCCCGGGAAGCTCGGCACGAAGCTCGTGAAAGCAGCACGCGATGTGTTTCGTATTCACCGTCTCTACCTCGAAGGCGAGCACACCCTCGCCTGGCTGGGAGAGGAGCTCTCACCGGTACAAGAGCACATCAGGGCGCTGCTGGAGCAGGGCACCCGTGGCCGTCACGAGAAGACCGCCAACTTCTGCGCGGGACTCCTGGCGGAATGGCCGGCGCTCTGGACGTTCTGCGAGGTACCCGATATACCCATGACCAACAACGCCGCGGAGAGAGCGCTGAGACACGGTGTCATCATGCGCAAGGTCCAGGGCGGCACCCAGTCCGCGCAGGGCGAGCGCTGGGTCGAGCGCATCCTCTCCATCACCGAGACCTGCCGCCTACAAGGCCGCTCAAAGCTTGCATATCTGATCGACGCCGCAACCGCCGCCCATCACGGTCAGCCCGCGCCCTCACTGCTGCCCAGCCCCCCCTAAATCAGGCAGCGACCCCCTGAACGGGTACGCAGTGGGGCCGGTCGTGGGGCAGGGAAGCCCCACGCCCACCAGGTGCTCGCAAGCCGGCAGGCGCGCGGACGCGCCCCAGAATTCCGCCCTACAGCACCCGGCGCGCCCACGTGAAGCGTTCCGCGAGCCAGCCAGAGGTGAGCGGCAGCACGTACACGCCCTGGGCGGAGGAGTTGATCGCCCATTCGCTGCTCATCGCGATCGCCTCGTGGATCACGTTGGACTCGGTGGCGGTCGAGTTGAAGTGCGCCGAGCCGAAGAACAGCAGGTCGCCGGGCGCGACGTCCCGCGGGTGGATGCGCTCGCGCTTGGGGATTTCGCCGGCCTGCTGAGCGGCTGTGCGACCGCGGATCTGTCTGCCCCATGCCAGGCCGGAGAGCTTGTAGACGCGCCACACGAAGCCCGAGCAGTCGTAGCCCCCGTGTTCGAGCCCGTCGGCGGTGTTGTCGGTGGTGCCGCCCCACACGTAGGGCATGCCGATCTTCGACACCGCGATGTCGAGCACCTCGCGTTGGGCGGCGGTGTAGTGGGGCAGCGCGAAGCTCATCAGCGCTTCGCGCGCCGCGGCGAGCGCCCAGCTGCTCGACGGGGCGATGGGATCGCCCCCGCTCGACGGGGCACCGGGAGCCGCTTCGCCTCCGCTCGACGGCTCCTGACCGGCCGCATCGCCCTCCAGCCCGAGCACCACGGCGAACGAGTGGGCGGCTTCGGCACGCGTGATCGGGTTCCAGGGGTAGAGCTCCAGGCGATCTTCGCCGGCGGGGTGGTCGTAGCGCAGGCCCAGATAGCGGGCGACCACCTCGCTGCCGAAATAGCTGGGCGGGGTGAGACCGGCGGTGACGGCCGCCTGCTGGACGGTGAGCGCCGGCCCGGGGTCGAAGACGATCGGGGCCACGCCCTCGCGCGTGGCGATCGCCGCCAGCGCGGCGCTCTCGGCGGCGGCGCTCAGGGGGCTGGCGCCCGCGAAGCCGGCACCTTCTTCGCTCATCACCGCTTCGCGCACGACGAGGCGCTGTTCTGAGGTGTCCCAGTTGGCGGCGGTGCGCTTCCTCGCGGAGGCGGCGGTGAGCTTCCTCGCGGCTGCCGTGCCGACGGCCGACCCGGCCATCACGACAACCCCCAGGGAGGCGACCGCGCAGAGGAGCGCCAGCCGACCGGCGAACCGGCGCCCCGGCTGAGCCGCGGGCCGATCCCGGGGCCGACTCGCCAGGGGGCGTCCACCGTGTGAGGGACGACGGTCCACACGTCGGTATCGACGGTGACGGCCGTCCCCTTGACTGCGCCGTCACCGCCGGTTGCCTGCCTTTTTAGGAGGCGCCCACCGCGCGCCAGGTGCCGCCGAAGCTCTTGATCCCCTGCCCGTTGACCTGCCCCTTGGCGCGGTCTTCGTAGTAGCGATACAACAGCATGCCGCGGAGCGTGACCTGGAAGATCCCGTTGCGATGCACGATCCCGAGGCGGCCGTGCACACCCGGTCCGGCCTTGAGCGTGGCGTGGCTGGAGCTGACCGTGAACGGCGGCCAGAATGCGAAGCATTGGCTGCTCTTGCACAGCGGGTGGCTAGGGGTCTCGGGGCTCAGCCAGTAGAGCGTGCGGCCCTGCGAGTTGACGACGATCGTCTGTTTGAGCTTCGCGCTCGACAACGAGCTGACCGTGGGGGCGCTCGCCGCGAGCGCGATCGCCGCCAGCGACGCGGCGAGCACCAGCCCGGCCGCCATCGACGCTACCGCCAGGCGTGCGGGACCTCGACGCCGCCCACCCTGTTGATCGTGCTGTCGCCGCATATCAAGCATATGTCGCTCCCTTTCGCCTGCTTGGTCGTTACACGCATGGACGCCCACGACACGAAATCCTTCCAGAGCCGAGCGCCACGGGCAGCACGGGAGCGAGCGATCCTCATGCCACGGGCAGCACGGGAGCGAGCGATCCTCATGCCACGGGCAGTACGCGAGCGAACGATCCTCACGCCACGCGAGCCGCGGCGCCCTCGCGCGCGGCGGGCGGCGACGCCTCGTGAAGCCCGGCCGCATCAAGCGAGGCGCCGACCAGTTGGCCGCCGGCACACTCCTCCGCGCACACCGCGCGACGCGGATTCTGGATGCCGACGGCGCCGATCACGCCGCCGAGCACCACCAGCCCGCCCGCGATGCCGACGCCCGCTCGAAAGCTCTCCAGCGATGCGGCGTTGGCGGCGTCGGTGATCGCACGCGCCTGTCGTGGCGGCACACCGGCGACCGATGGGCGCCCGAGGGTGAGGCGCTTGGCCTGCGCCACCGCCGCCTGAGCGGAGGGGGAGAGCCTGACCCCCTCCAGCTGCCGATCGAGCGTGGCGGAGAACTGCACGGCGACGATCGCGCCGAGCGCCGCGATCGCGATCAGCCCGGCGACCCGGGCGACCGCGTTGTTGACCCCGGAGGCGATTCCCGCCTGGCGCTCCTCCACACCCGCGAGCACCGCCGCGGTGAGCGGCGCCACCGTGAGCGAGAGGCCCAGCGAGAACAACAGCAGGGCGGGAAGCACTTCGGTGAAGTAGTCCACGTGGACGCCGACGCGCAGGAGCAGCAGCAGGCCGGCGCCCGCGAGGAGCGGTCCCCCACCCATGAACAGCCGCGGCCCGTGACGGTCGGCGAGCGCCCCGAAGCGGCGCGAGAGCACGAGCATCACGATCGTGACGGGCAGCGTGGCGAGGCCGCTGCGCAGCGGCGAGTAGCCCGCGACCTGCTGCAGGAACAGCACGAGAAAGAAGAACAACACCGACAGCCCCGCGTACATCGCGAACGTCTCGACGTTGCCGACGGCGAAGTTACGCCGCTTGAAGAGGTTGAGCGAGAGCATCGGGTGGCGGGCGCGCGACTCGTACACCAGAAACACCCCGAACAGCAACGCGCCGGCGATGAGCGGGATCGCGACCGCGGGACTCGACCAGCCCAGGCGCGGCTGCTCGATCAGCGCGAACACCGGCCCGCCGAGACCGAGGGCGCACAGCAGCGCGCCGGTGACGTCGATCGCCTGATCACCCGCGCGCGGCGCCGCGCGCGGAATCGCGGTGAGAATCAACCCCAGGCAGAGCGCCACGAACGGGATGTTGATCAGGAAGATCCAGCGCCACGAGCCGACCGCCAGCAACATGCCCCCGCCGAGCGGGCCGATCGCCGCGGCAACCGCCCCGAACGCGGTCCAGGTGCCGATCGCCGCGCCGCGCTCGGTTTAGCCCCTCCCGCCCGGGAACGTGGCGACGATCACCGCCAGCGAGCTGGGGATCAGAGCGCCCCCGCGACCCCCTCGAGCGCGCGGAAGGCGATCAGGAAGCCGATCGTGGGCGCCAGCGCGCACAGCAGCGACGCCAGCCCGAAGCCGCCGACGCCGAGCGCGAAGATCCGCCGCTCGCCGTACAGATCCCCAAGCGAGCCGCCGATCAGGATCAGCGAGGAGAGCGTCAGCAGGTAGGCGTTGGAGACCCACTGCTGGCCAGCAAGACCGCCGCCGAGGTCGCGCTGGATCGTGGGCAGCGCCACGTTGACGACGGTGCCGTCGAGCACCGCGATCCCCGAGCCGATGATGCACGCCGCGAGCGTCAGGCGCTTGACGTGGGCGGCGGGGAGCGAGGTCATCTCACCCCAATGTAGGCAGCCTTGAAATATGGACCTTTGGCTTGTGGCCGCCCGGCGCCCGTCGACGGGAGCCGATTGTCCGAGCTTCCGACTCTATTGAACGCTACCCTCGGCCGGCAGGCTGGCGAGTAGGCCGGCGGCGGTTTGAGGACCGATCAGGCGCCGTACGATGCGCCCCTCGGCTGTCCAGCAGGAAGGTCGCGGGCAGGTTGATGAAGCCGTATGCGTAGCCGGTTTCCCCGGAAGGGTCGAAAAGCACCGGGAACGTCCAGTGATAGCGGGCGACGAAACGCGCCGCGGAGCCGCGGCCGTCCGACCAGTCGACGCCGACGAGCGTCGCGCGGCCGTGAAGCTCGCGGCCAGGCGGGCGAGCTGGGGGGCCTCGGCCGCGCACGGAGGGCACCAGCTGGCGAAGAAGTTGACGATCGCCGGGCGCCCGCGCAAGCTGGCCAGATCCACGCGCGGCCCGGCCAGCACCTGTGTCGGTAGCGCCGGCGCGGGGCGTGCCCTGACCGGAGCGGCATTGCCACCGATCAGCACCGCGAGCAGCGCAGCTAGGACCAGGAGCACGACGGTGATGAGCACGGAGCGCCAGCGCATGTGGCGGCCCCTACCAAGAGGAGGCGGCCCCGGGATCAACCGGCCGCGAGCAGCGGAACGTCGTGGACGATCCATGCTGGCTTGAAGTTGGAGGGGTACAGCGCGAGCATCTTGCCACTCCCGGTGACGCCGTACACGAGTGCGGTGTGCGACACCTCGCGGCTGTCGGGGCTGCCTTCGGCGGCGATGCCGTACCTGTGCCATACCGGTGCGAGCTGCTTGAGCGAACCGATCAGGTACTCCATCCGCCCAGTCATCTGGTGCGCGGCGAGGAACGCCTTGACGGTCGCGGGAGTGTCGCCTCGGGGGTCCACTGAGACCGCCACGATCTGCACTTTGTCCGCTCGCGACCCGAGTTTGAGTAGCGCGTTGTGCAGGTTGGCGACGATCAGCGGGCAGACGTCGGGGCAATGGTCGTAGATGAAGGTCAGCAGTACAGCTTTGCCCCGAAACTGTGAGAGGTGGACGAGCCTGCCGGTGGAATCGCGCAACGTGAAGTCCGGCGCCTGGCGAGCGGGCGTGAGCAGCGCCGGAGCCTCGTAGCTCGGCCCTCGTGGCGAGCGCGGCATTCGCCGGCTTGGCGGGCGCCGAGCTCCCGCAGCCGGCCGTCGCGGTGGATGCCAGCAGGACGGCCGCGGGCGCGAGCAGGCGAGCGACATGGCCCCTCCGAGCGAGAGCCATCGGCCAATGCGATGCATCATGCGGCGCCGAGGCGACCCCCGGATCGGTGGATTCGTTCTCAGAGCGCACGCCGCCTCATGCTATCCGCGCAGCTGTACCTCGTATGTGATCGTCACCGTCCGGCCCTCGGCGGGTGTGAGCGTCGCCCTCAGGGTCAGCGAGAGGTGTCGCAGGCGCTTGAGCGCGTGCCGAGCGGCGGCGTCGAGCTTCACCGCGAAGGACACCTTCCCCGCGGATACCGGTCGGCGTTGGGGTGCTCGGCGGCAGTTCGTGAGGGGGGTGGCTGTTCTTCGTGAGGAGGCGGCTGTTCTTCGTGCGGGGGTGGCTGTTCTTCGTGAGGAGGCGGCTGTTCTTCGTGCGGGGGTGGCCGTTCTTCGTTAGGGGGTGGCTGTTCTTCATGTGGCGGCGGGGAGGCGGTAAGGGTCGAGAAGTTCCTGTCGGCGCCTGGCGTGGTGGCCGCTTCGTTCTTGGCCACCAGCCGGAAGTGATAGGGGGCGCCCGGCGCCAACCCCGTCACTTTGGCCGATACCGCGTGGCCGGTCTGATCGACGCTGCCCAGCGGGAGCTTTTCCGTGGTGTGCCCATAGCTCGAGGTGGTGCCCCATTCGAAGAAGTATTCGGTCGCTTTGCCTTCCGGGTCGACGGTGCCGTTGAGCGTCGCTTCGGCCTGGCCGACAGCGCTCGCCGCGGCGGTCGTCACGATCGGCGCTTCGGGGATCTCGACGGTGACCGTGCCGGTCATTTCGGGGCCGCGAACCGATCGCGCGCTCCGCTCCTCTCCTCAACATCCTGCCCCCTCCCCTCTCCCCCCTTTTTTTCTTTTTCCGCTGCTCATCGGTGCTCGACCACCGCGCGCGTGACGGTGAGCGGTTCGCCGTAGGCCGGGGTGAGCGTGATCCGCACGCTCAGCGCCAGCTGCCGGCGGCGCGCGAGCGCTTTGCGCCCCTTCGCGTCAAGCTTCACGGCAAAAGCGAGCCTGCCCGCCGACACCGATTCGCGCACGAGCCGTCCGACCGTGATCCGCGCGTGGCGGTGGGCCGTCGCCAAAGATGCCCGCGTGGCGAGCAGGTCGATCTCCAAGCGGTCGCCCGCACCTGCCTTGGAGACCTCCAGCGAGCCCTTGACGGCGCCGCCCCGCTGGGCGGAGCGCAGCGACGGGCCTCCGGCGAGAGCCGATTCCGAGGGGTATTCGACTGGCGTGGTGGGAGTGGTGGGCGTGGTGGGCGCGGGCGTGGGCATTGTGGTCGAGGTCGTGGTTGCGCCATTCGGGAGCACGGTGATCGTGCCGGTCATTTCGGGGCCGTGAACGGTGCAGTAGAACGTGTAGGTGCCGGGCTGGGAGAACGTGCACTCGCCGCTCCATTTGGTGCCCGACGCGCTGGGTTCGGTGCCGACCGGCACCTTGCCCGCGCCTTCTTCGCACACCGGCTTCACGGGGTCGCTGACCCACCGCACCCCATGCGGGATTTCGCCGGAGTTGCTGAGCGTCACCGCGCCGCCGGCGGCGATCGTCGTCTGCGGAGGCGACCAGCGATGGTGTTCTTCGCTGTACAGGCCGCCAGGTTCGTTGACGGCGTTGATCGCCGGAGTCGTTTCCGAGCTCGCGACCGTCGGAAGCACCGCGACGGCCACCCCCAGCGCCGCCGCCAGCGGAATGTAGCGCCTGCCAATCCTCACGATCTCACCCAGCCTTTCGGTCGCATACCAGACGGCGCCACCGCCCCGGCCGCCTCTGCCGTACGGCACCTCTCAGCTCCGGAGACGCCTGCGAGCGCCGATCCTTCCCGCGCCGCGGCAGATCTTTTGCCGTAACGCATCGAGCGCGGAGCGGACTGCACCTCGCAAGCCCGATCCAACCAAGGAGGAGCTCGATGAAGTCGATGACCCGTTGCGGCGTGGTGGCAGCCACCGCCCTGGCAGTGATGAGCAGCGCCGCTGGAGCCGCGAGCGCGTTCGGCGGCCGACCGTTCGGCGGCGGATTCGGGCCCACTCGGCGCCCGTATTCGTGCAGACCGACAACACGGCCGGCAATCAGGTGGTCGTCTACGACAGCGCCGCCGACGGCGTCCTCACCCAGGCCGGCGTGTACGACACCGGCGGGCTGGGCGGGGCGCTGGCGGGATCGGTCGTCGACCACCTCGCCTCACAGGGCTCGCTCGCCTACGACCCGGCCACCAGGGAGCTCTATGCAGTCAACGCCGCCAGCAACACGATCTCCGTGTTCGCCGTGTTCGGCGACCACCTGGCGCTACGTCAGACGATCGGCTCGGGGGGAACGTTCCCGGTGAGCATCGCCGTCCACGGAGGCCTCGTGTATGTGCTGAACGCCGAGAACGGCGGCGAGGTGCAGGGGTTCGCGTCGTTCTTCGGACATCTGGTGCCACTGCCCGGCTCGGGCCGCGCGCTGGGGCTGAACCCCACGGAAGAACCGCAGTTCACCCACACGCCCGGGCAGGTCGCCTTCTCGCCGGATGGCAGGCAGCTGATCGTCACGACCAAGGGCAACGGCAGCGACATCGACGTATTCGGCGTGGCGCCGTTCGGGCGTCTGTCGGCGACACCCGTCGTGAACTCCGAGCCGGGCGCGGTCCCATTCGCGGTGACCTTCGACCAGGAGGGGCATCTGATCGTGGCCGAGGCCGGCACCAACGCGCTGGCGGACTTCGCGCTGAACGGCAACGGGACGCTCACCCCGCTCGACGCGGTCGGCACCAGCCAGGGAGCGACCTGCTGGGTGGTCGCGACGAACGGCCTCTTCTACGCCTCCAACGCCGCCAGCGCATCGCTGACTGGCTTTCAGTCGAGCGACGGCGGAGCGCTGCTGACATCGTTTGGCGACACGCCCACCGACGGCGGCACTGTCGATGCCGCCGTGAGCGGCGATGGCCGCTTCCTCTACGTGCAGACCGGCGCGGCGGGGATCGTCGACGAGTTCGCGATCGGCGCGGGCGGCGCGTTGGCCCGGATCGGGTCGGCCACGGTACCCGGCGCGGCTGGCGGCGAGGGTGCACCTCGTGACCGGCGTAGCTGGAAACGACCCAACCCGCGCTCAGTGCTCTTCCCGCCCTCCCACCATGCACATGGGGGTGATGCTCGCGATGGCGCTCGGCGGTCTGCGCCTGCGCAGGAGCGCCGCCGCGGGCGCGAGCGCGTGCGCGCGGGTGCGCGCGGGCGAGGAGCAGGCGTTCGTGGTGCTGGCGGCGCGCCACCACGCGACGATGCTGCGAATCGCACGCACGTATGTGGCGAGCGCGGCGGTGGCCGAGGAGGTCGTGCAGGACACCTGGCTGGCGGTGCTGCGCGGCCTCGACGGCTTCAAAGGGCGCTCGTCGTTTCGGACATGGCTGCTGGCGATCCTCGTCAACCGGGCTAGGAGCACGGGCGTGCGCGAGCATCGAAGCGTGGCGATCGGCGACGCGGGGCCGGCCGTGGACAGCGCCAGATTCGACGAGTCGGGCGCCTGGATGTCCCCGCCCCGGCACTGGGTCGAGGAGAGCGAGAGCAGGCTGCTCGCCGAGGGCCTGGCAGATCGTATCCAAGCCACAATGCGCGAGCTGCCGGAGCGCCAGCGCGACGTGGTGATGCTGCGCGACGTTGCCGAGCTGAGCGCGCGTGAGGTGTGCGAGGCGCTCGAGATCAGCGAAGCCAACCAGCGCGTACTGCTGCACAGGGGCCGCAGCCACCTGCGCCAGGCGCTCGAGGCAGAGTTGGGGAGGGTATGAGGGTGCTGCTGCGTCGCAAAGAGCTCGTGTGTCAAGAGATGGTCGAGCTGATCACCGACTACCTCGAGGGAGCGCTGTCCCGCACCCAGCGGCGGCGCTTCGAGGCGCACCTCGCCGGGTGCGAGCACTGCACGGAGTATCTGGAGCAGATGCGAGCCACGATCCGGCTGACGGGCGGTCTGCGCGCCGAGGATCTCACGCCCGAGATGAGCACGGAGTTCGCGGCGCTCTACCGGCGGTGGCGCTCGGAGGAGGAGTGATCAGGCGACGACCTCGTCGAGCGTGCGCCCACTGAGCACCGAGCGAGGATGCTCGGCGACGACGCCCGACCCGGGGCGCGCGTGCTCGTCGCGGCGCTTGATCAAAAGCCACTGCGCCTTCGCCCCCGCCCCGGTGCGCTGCAGCGCAAAGCCGCCGCGCAGCTTCTCGCCGTGCAGCACGAAGACGGCGTGGCCGCGCTCGAGCGCCGTGGGCCACGCGACCCGCCCGCCCTGCTCGTAGACGCCGCGATCCCACACGATCACCCGGCCCCCGTCGAGCACGCCCTCGAACGAGTTGTGCGCGATTGCGTGGTCGGGCACCTGGACGGCGAGGCGCTTCACGGCCGGGTCGAGCGAGGGGCCCTTCGGTACCGCCCATGAGCGCATCACTCCGCCGACCTCCAATCGCAGGTCGAAGTGGTGGGCCCGCGCCAGATGCTCCTGCACGACGAACACTCCAGCGCTGACACCGCGCACCGCGAACTGCTCGTGGCCCTCGACCGCGACCCGCTCAACCGCGACCTCAGTGACCCGCGCGAGCGGAGGACCGTCGCCCAGAAAGGCCATGAGCTCATCGACCGCATGCCCGGTCCCCTCGGCGTGCACCTCCACGGTGCCCTCCTCGCCATTGCGGACCCAGCCTGTCACGGCAAGCTCGCGCGCCCGTATGACCGTCGCGTCGCGGAACCCGACGCCGTGCACCTCACCGCGCACGACGGCACGGATCGCGGTGGTCGCTTGCAGGGTTCCTCGCCCAGACACTGTCCCCGACGTATATCGCGCTTTGGAACCAACCGTTGAGATGTCGTTACCGACGTTCGCCGACTCGCTGTAAAAGCTCCGACATGGGATCTCTCATTGGAGGCTAGGACACAACATCCAATAAGGTGCCCGACTGCCCAGGGTCGAGATGCAGGCTCAGATCGCGGCGCAGGCCATCGCTCGCCACGTACCGCGTGGCTCGTCCCCTCCCTTGCTGGGCGATTAGCCCGGCGTCGAGGAGGCGTCTGAGGTCGCTGCTCGCGGTGGGGGCAGACACGTCCGCCTCGGCGGCGTAGGCAGCTCTGTCGGCTCCCCGGAAGAGACTCTGCTCGAGCGCGATCACCAGCCGGTCGGGCCATTCGCGCCGCTCTACGAGCGCCTCCAGATACGCCCATCGCCTGCCCGCCTCGGCGAGCTGCTCCAGTCGCAGGCGAGCCTGCTCGAGGTGGGCGGCGACGCAGAATCGCACCCATGGCGCTGCGTCGCGCTCAGGCCGATAGGTCCCGCCTTGAACGGCCTGGAGCGTGGCGTAGTACGCGGCGGTGTTGCGGCCGAGGTACTCCTCGATCGAGACGAACTCTGGCGCCAACAGCCCTCCACGGGCAAGGACGAGCGACTGTACGATGCGCGAGATCCGTCCGTTGCCGTCGCGGAACGGGTGCACCGAGACGAGGTGCAGATGAGCCATCGCCGCGCGCACAACGAGATGCGCGTCGGGATCCCCGTGATCGAGCCATCCGATGACCTCGCCCATGAGCGCCGGCACCTCTCCGGCGGCCGGCCCCACGTAGGCCGGCGGCCCGCCGCCCGGATTCGTCACCTCGATCCCACCACGGCGGTACCTGCCTGGGTCTTTGTCCTTCTGGAAGTAACACGCATCGAAGTGCAGGTCGAGCACGACACGCTCGTTCCAGCGGAACGTGAGATCGTCGGACATCACGCCAACATGGTCCATGGCACGGGCGTAGCAGGAGAGCGCCATGCGATTGTCATCGCCTGGATCGGCCTGCTCGTCACCGCTTGCCAGGGCGATCCTCTCGTCCGCCGGCACGCGAAAGCCCTCGATCTCGATCGAGCTCTCGGCTGAGGCTGCTCGCCACTGCCGGCGCAGGCTGCCCAACCACGGGCCGGCGATTCCAGCCTGGTCGCCCAGCCGCCCGCGTAGCTCATCCAAGTCCGCGAGTTGGGCGAGTAAATGGGGCTCCGCTTCAGGGGTCCGAAAGATCATGGTTCATAGTGTATACGTTTATACGCATAATCGTTTTATCTCTAAGCGGCCTTTAGCGCAGGCCAGTCGGTGGCGCGGGCGGGTCTCGGTGGGTGAGGGGTGGGCGTACAGGGTCCGCGCCGGCGTACCGGGTCCGCGCCTGGGATGAAGATCCTCTCCGACCTTGCCGCTCCCACTCGCGCCCGAGTGCGTGCAAATCTGTCGAGAGCCCGACCTGTGTTCGCGCGTGCTTGTCCTACATGAAGCTATCGGGGCGAACGGTTAGAGTTGGCTTGGATAAAGGTGATTCGGGCTTCTGCGGCCCATTTGCGGCCCTCCAGACCACCTCGATACCGGGCTTCTCGCTCGCCGAGACCCGGTGTGCCATGCCATACAGGAGGACGCAAAGACAGTCTCCGCACTACTGGCCGACACTCACGTGCGCATCCCGGTGGGGGGCGCCGGCGGGTCTCGGTGGGTCACGGGCGGGCGAACCGGATCAGCGCCAGAAATTGTGATGCCGTCCCGGAAAAGACATAGCGCCTGGTGATCCGGGCGTGCAGCGCTCGGGTAGAGCACTCCGCGGTATCCCTCGCGGTGAAGCTGCTCACCGACGGCTTGGAAGGGAGCCCAATTCCTGCGACTCGGGACTGGAACGGGCAGATCGACCTCGGCGAGCTTGGCTGGAGTCGAGAGGACGGCGATGTCGCCTACGGCGATCGTCCAGCGCCAAATGTCCCGTGGCATCCCGTGGGTCGGCGGCAGCGCCGTCTCGGCGAGTAGCCAGTACCACTCCGCCCACGCCGTCGACTCCTCGTCGGCGAAGTAAATGGCCGCGACCCTCTCGCCACGTTGCCAGCGGCCACTCGATGGAGGAGAGGCAAGCCAGAGCGGGTCGGAGCCGTGAGGAATCTGCCGCCACCACGAACCGGAGACCGACCCTCGCGCTACGGGAGAGCGCACGTCAACGGCCTACGAGAAAGGAGCCTCTTCGAGCCCGGAGACCAACTCCGCGACCTGCATGTAGTTGCCGCTCGCGATCACGTCGATCGGCTTGCGCTCCTGAAGCGCAGGCACCGGCTTTCGCAGCCACACCGCGATGTATGACGGCTCCATCACACGCGCCAGCCGCTCCACGAGCGCCGACAGCTCGATCAGCCGCTCCGCCCGCTCGCCCGTCGGGGAGCGGGTATGGGCCAACCATGCCCGCGCAGTACTGCGAGCCACACCCGTCGCGCGGGCGATATCGGCATCCGTGAGCTGGGCTATCTCATGGAGGTAGACCGCCTCCCGGATAAGCGGCTGCGGAGCGAGGGCAGGAACGGACATCAAGCTAGCGTAGCATGATTGCAGCAGAATTGTCGCGCACGGTGCCTGGCGTCTCTCGCGAACATGGCGGAATCCGACCCCTAGCGGCCGTGAGGACTCGCGCCTACGCGCGTTGGACTGCGCCAAAGTATCTTTGCGAGCTCGCCGCTTGATCTTTCTGAAGCACCCTCTCTGCCAACGTTGTGTGAGACGCCACCGATCGCCCGGGCGCGTGTACTGCCGGTGATACCCCGGCGCCTGCGACGACCCGTCCGTATGGCTCCAGCGAGTTTCGCGCCTGCTCGCCCTATTGCGCTTTTCTTCGCCTCTATTCGCGGCTGTTCGCGGAATCTGAAGGTTATCGGGGCGCCCAGATTCGAACTGGGGACCTCGGCCACCCAAAGGCCGCGCGCTACCAGGCTGCGCCACGCCCCGACGCGCACTCAGTCTACTGCCACCCACCGCTTTCCACGCTCGGACGGCTGTCTGCCCAGCGCGAGCCCCCCTCCCCATCCCCAACCAAAACACCCGCGCCCGCTCGCTCGCTGCTAGGGTCCCGCCCCGCGATGGCTGACGTTCGACCCCTGCGCGCGCTGCACTATGACCTCTCCGTGGTGGGAGCCCTCGGCGACGTGGTTGCCCCGCCCTACGACGTGATCGACGCCGCGCAGCGGGCCGCGCTGATCGCGCGCTCCCCGTTCAACGTGGTCGCGGTGGATCTCCCGCGTGCGCCCACCGCCGGCAAGGGCGGCGCCGATGGGCAGGAGAGCGTCTCGAGCGAGCTCGCCGATCCCTACCGGGCGGCGGGGGAGCTGTTCGAGAGCTGGCGGCTGCAGGGCGCCGTGGTGCGCGACTCGCAGCCCGCGATCTGGGCGCACACGCAGCAGTACACCGGCCCCGACGGAGTGGCGCAGACCCGGCGCGGGTTCTTCTGCAGGGTGCGCGTCGAGGAGTACGGGGCGGGGCGGGTGCGCCCGCACGAGCGCACGCACCCGGGTCCGAAGAAGGACCGGCTGCGCCTGACGCGCGCCACGCGCGCCAACATGTCGCCGATCTTCTCGCTCTACTCCGACCCCGCCGGGGCGGCGTGGCGGGCGCTCGAGCCGGTCACCGCGCAGGCGCCGTGGGGCGAGGCGACCGACGCGGAGGGCACCGTCCATCGCCTGTGGCGGGTCGCCGACGAGGCGGTCATCGCCGCGGTGCAGGCCGCCGCGCGCGACTCCGAGCTGCTGATCGCCGACGGCCACCATCGCTATGAGACCGCGCGTGCCTACGCCGAGGAGGTGGGCGGGGAGGGCGATCACCGCTACGTGCTGATGTGCTTGGTGGCGCTCGAGGATCCCGGGCTCACGGTGTTCCCAACCCATCGCCTCGTCAAGGGCCTCGACGCCGCACGCCGCGAGGCGCTGGCGGACGCGCTGCGCCGCGACTTCGAGCTCACGGAGGTGCCGCTCGATCAGCTTGCGCCGACGCCCGCTGAGATGCCGCTGCGGCAGCTTTCGCCGACGCCCGCTGAGCCGCTGGGGCAGCTTGCGCCGACGCCCGGCGAGGACCTACTGCAGCTCGGCTACATCGACTCGCACACTCAGCGCCCGCTGCGGCTGACGCTGAAGGATCAGGCGATCGCCGACGCCGCCCTGCCCGGCTTCTCCGAGGCCTACCGGCGCCTGGACACGGGCGTGCTGGAGGCGCTGCTGCTGAAGGGCGCGCTGGGTCTCTCCGACGAGGACATCTCCCACCTGCACGACTTCCGCTACGCCCGCGAGCGCCGACGAGGCGATCGAGCTGGTGCGAGCGGCGAGTACGACGTCGCCTTCCTGATGCGACCGACCCCGGTGGCGCAAGTCAGAGACGTGGCGGCGGCCGGCGAGAACATGCCGCCGAAGTCCACTTTCTTCTTTCCCAAGCTGCTGACGGGGTTGCTGTTCAACCCCCTTTGACCCCGTATCCAACCTCCTTGGAAAAGCTCCTTACATAACTACCATCTGTAGTGGGGAGGTGATTGGGTGACGACCGGATCGGAAAGGCGTAGAGCGATGAAGGCGACAGCGAAGCGCAACGAGGGGACGTTCAGGCACAGTGTGCGGGTGCGCGACCACCAGCTCACGATCGACGAGGGCACCGAGGCGGGGGGCGGCGACGCCGGTCCCGACCCCCAGGAGCTGCTGGCGGCGAGCCTCGCGTCGTGCACGGCGATCACGCTGGAGATGTATGCGGCCCGCAAGGGCTGGGAGATCGGAGAGGTGGAGGTGGAGGTGGAGTACACCCCCGCCGAGCGGGGCTGCCCGACGCGGTTCGAGCTCGTGGTGCGGCTGCCCGAGGATCTTCCCTCCGAGCAGATGGAGCGTCTGCGGGTGATCGCGGCGAAGTGCCCCGTGCACCGCACGCTCGACGGCGAGGTGATGTTCGAGGAACGCCTCGAGCGGATTGCCCCGCTCCGGCCCGCGGCGAGCGCGGCGGCCTGAGCTGGCCGGCGCGCCGGATCAGGTTGCGGCAGCGGTGCTGGTGCCGCTGTTCCGCGCCGCGGACGGCGAGCCTCACGCGGTGCTCACCCGCCGTCGCGCCGACCTGCGCCGCCACGCGGGCGAGATCTCCTTCCCCGGCGGGCGGCGCGACCCGGAGGACCCCGACCTGCGCGAGACGGCGCTGCGCGAGGCCGAAGAGGAGATCGGCTTGGCGCGCGGGGAGGTGAGGGTGCTCGGCGAGCTCCCGCCGGTCTCCACGTTCGTGACCGGCTACCTGATCCACCCCTTTGTCGGGCTGATCCCCGCTCGCCGATCTTCGATCGGTCAGAGCTGGCGCCCCTCCCCGCGCGAGGTCGACGCCGTGCTGGAGCTGCCGCTGCACGCCCTGCGCGACAGCCGGACGCGCACGCCGATGGAACGCCGTGGGATCTCCTTCGAAACCGACGCTTACATCGTCGCCGAGCACCTCATCTGGGGCGCCACCGCGCGCATCCTGGACAACCTCTACGAGCACATCGACGCAATCCTGCCCGCCGACGAGCACATCGACGCGATCCTGCCCGCCGGCGGCGCGCCATCCGTCGAGCCGTGAGGCACCCCGCCGCGCGGCGCGCGTAGCCCTTTGCCAGTCCTCTCTGGTCGGCTTCAGGGGGCCAACATCGAGGACAGCCCCCCGCGCGCCTGCTCCAGCCAGCTGGGCATGTCGGCGGGGTCGGCGCGCAGGATGGCCAGCGGGATCGAGTTGCGGCGGGCAATCTCCCGCGCGATCCGCTCGCCCTCGGCAAGGGCGTCGGCGGGCGGGGAGGATCCCGGCGGCCTCGTAGAGGACGCCGCGCACGGTGGTGTCGATCGCGCTCTCCAGGAAGGCGCGCAGGCGCGCGCCGTGCAGCGCCCGCAGCTGCTCCTCGGGACCTGTGGCGCCGCCCAGCAGCCAGCAGGCGATCGTGACCCCGTCCAGCGCGCCGCGCAGCGTGCCGAGGCGGTTGGGGTCGCCGATCCAGCACTCCGCGCCGGCCGCCTCGATCTGTGCGCGGCGGTCCTCGGTGCGGGTGACGATGCGCACGGCGTGCCCCTCCCGCTCCGCCTCCTCGGCGAGCCGCAGGCCGCGGCAGCCGCCCCCGACGATCAGCAGTCGCGCCACCGCCGGAGCCTAGCCGCACTACGGCCGACCGTGCTGGTGGGCGGGTGGGCGGGTGGGCGGGTGGTGGACGAGCGGGTGGGCCGCCAAGCAGGGAGGCCCTGAAAAATTGGGCGCCGCGGCCATCGTGGCCACGGCGCCCTTGTGAGGAGACCGGCACTGAGCCTCGGTCTGTGCCGAGGCTTCCTCGAGCGCCACCGGAGAGGTATGGGTAGCGGCGCTCGAGCAAGCTCCGGCAGCAAGACGTTCAGCCTTGTCTGGCCCTCCCCTGCCTGTCCCTCGGGTAGATCCCTGCCATCCACCCAAATGAAAACACAAAACGAGAGTCTTGTCAAGAGGGATATGTCAAAGACAGTTTTTTTGAGTTGGACATGGCGGCCCATAGCGGCCCACGAGCCAGACGCGCAAGCTCGAGAGGGGGATGGACCCATAGTCTCGCCGGCCTCGAATACCATCCGGCGCCGATGACCGAGCCCACAGACATCGTGAGCATGGACAAGATCGTGGCGCTGTGCAAGCGCCGCGGCTTCATCTTCCCCTCCTCGGAGATCTACGGAGGGGTCGGCTCGACCTACGACTTCGGCCACTACGGGGTGCTGCTGAAGGGCAACGTCAAGAACGAGTGGTGGCGCGCGATGCTCTCCGAGCGCGACGACATCGTGGCGCTCGACTCGGCGATCCTGCAGCACCCGCGCGTGTGGGAGGCCTCCGGCCACCTCGCGGGCTTCACCGACCCGCTGGTGGACTGCCGCACCTGCGGGCAGCGCTTCCGCGCCGACCACCTCGGCGACCTGGCAGTGTGGGCGCAAACCCTCCAAGCACCCCGGCGAGACCGAGGAGTGCGACCTGACCGAGGCGCGCGACTTCAACCTGATGTTCGAGACCACGATCGGGCCCGTCAAGGAGTCGGGCGCGACCGCCTACCTGCGCCCCGAGACCGCGCAGGGGATCTTCATCAACTTCAAGAACGTGCTGCAGTTCTCGCGCAAGAAGCCGCCGTTCGGGATCGCCCAGATCGGCAAGTCCTTCCGCAACGAGATCACCCCCGGCAACTTCATCTTCCGCACGCGCGAGTTCGAGCAGATGGAGATGGAGTTCTTCGTCCCCCCCGCCGAAGCCCAGCACGTGGTTCGAGCACTGGCTCGCCGAGCGGATGCGCTGGTACACCGAGCTCGGCCTGCGCCCCGACCACCTGCGTCTGCGCGCGCACGACCCCGACGAGCTCTCGCACTACTCCTCGGGCACCAGCGACGTCGAGTACCTATTCCCCATCGGCTGGTCGGAGCTCGAGGGGATCGCCAACCGCGGCGACTTCGACCTCACCCAGCACGCCAAGTTCTCCGGGGAGAAGCTCGAGTACTTCGACCAGGCCACCGGCGAGCGCTACGTGCCGCACGTGATCGAGCCGGCGGCGGGGGCCGACCGGGCGACGCTGGCGTTCATGGTCGACGCCTACGACGAGGAAGTCGTCGAGCGCGAGGGCACGGGCGAGGGCGAGCGCCGCACTGTCTTGCGCCTGCATCCACGCCTCGCGCCCGTGAAGGTTGCGGTGCTGCCGCTCGTCAAGAAGGACGGCCAGCCCGAGCTGGCGCAGGAGGTGTACCGCGCGATGCGCGGTTTGGTGCAGGCCGAGTACGACGACGGCGGAGCGATCGGCAAGCGCTACCGCCGCCAGGACGAGATCGGGACGCCCTTCTGCGTGACGATCGACCACGACAGCGTCACAGAGGGCACCGTGACCGTGCGCGATCGCGACTCGCTCACACAGGAGCGCCTGCCGATCGAGGGGCTGGCGCATGAGCTGCAGCGGCGGGTGCAGGCGCCGTGGACAACGCCAAAGCTCGCATGAGAGAGGCAGGAGAGGCAGGAGAGGCAGGCTGAGATGAGATTGTGAAAGGAGCGGAAGAAGTATTGAAAAATTTAAAAGGTGTGCGCAATGGCACACGCCTTTTAAAAAGTACATATACATCCGCACCCCCCAAACGCAGCGACCTTTGTATATATCTAAGCCACCTTATCTACCTTTGTATATACCTAAGTCGCAGCGCCTGCCCACCTTTGTATATACCGGCACCCTCCACCGGCGTGACCTTCGCCGCTGGCGGAAGATAGGAGCGACATGGACTTCGACCTAACCGACGAGCAGCGCCTGATCCGCGACACCGCGCGGGAGTTCACCGACAAGGAGATCGTCGAGCGCGCGCGCGAAAACGCCCGCAACCACCACTTCGACCTCGACCTCGTCAAGAAGATCGCCGACCAGGGCTACCTCGGCGCGATCGTCCCCCGCGAGTACGGCGGCGCCGGGCTCGACTACCTCGGCTACGGCCTCGTCGTCGAGGAGATCGGCCGCGGCTGCTCCTCGGTGCGCACCGTCATCTCGGTGCAGACCTCGCTCGTGTGCTCGGCGATCCTCAAGTGGGGCACCGAGGAGCAGAAGCAGCGCTACCTGCCCAAACTCTGCTCCGGCGAGTGGCTGGGCTGCTTCGGCCTGACCGAGCCCGATACCGGCTCCGACGCCGCCAACCAGCGCACGCGCGCGACCAAGACCGACTCCGGCTGGGGGATCAACGGGGCGAAGATGTGGATCTCGATGGGCAACTACGCGAAGCTCGCGCTGATCTTCGCCCAGACCGACCCCGAGAAGGCCCATCGTGGCCTCGCCTGCTTCCTCGTGGAGACCGACCAGCCCGGCTTCAAGCCGCAGACGATCGAGCACAAGATGGGCCTGCACGCCTCCGACACCGCCTCGATCTCACTCGAAGACGTCGAGGTCGGCGAGGACGGGGTGCTCGGCGAGGTCGGCGACGGCTTCAAAGTCGCGATGTCAGCCCTCGACTCCGGGCGCTACTCCGTCGCCGCCGGCTGCGTCGGGATCTGCCAGGGCTGCGTCGACGAGTCGGTCAAATACGCCAAGGAGCGCGAGCAGTTCGGGCGCCCGATCGCAAGCTTCCAGCTCGTGCAGGCGATGATCGCCGACATGGCGGTGAAGACCGACGCCTCGCGGATGCTGGTGTGGCGGGCGGGGTTCCTCAAGGACAAGGGGCGCCCCAACACGACCGAGACCTCGATCGCCAAGCTGCACGCGACCGAGGCCGCGGTCGAGTGCTCCAACACCGCGATCCAGGTCCACGGCGGCGCGGGCTACGTCGACGACCACCCGGTCGAGCGCTACTTCCGCGACGTGCGCGTCACGACGCTGTACGAGGGGACCTCGCAGATCCAGAAACTGATCATCGGCCGCGCGCTCACCGGGATCAACGCGCTGGTGCCCTCCTGAGATGAACGCCAAGCCTGCCGCGCAAATCATCGGCGTGCTGGGTGCGGGCACGATGGGCGCCGGCATCGCCCAGCTCGCCTGCCGCGCCGGGGCGCGCACGCTGCTGCACGACCCGATTCCCGAGGCGCTGCAGCGGGGAGCCGAGCGCGTGCGGGGGGGCTTCGAGAAAGAAGCCGCCAAGGGGCGGATCACCGCCGAGGAGGCCCGCGCGGCCGCCGAGCGTCTGGAGGTCGTCGCCGGCTTGGAGGCGTTTGCGCCGTGCGACCTGGTGATCGAGGCCGCCCCCGAGCGGGTCGAGCTCAAGCGCGAGATCTACGGGCGGCTGTCGGAGATCGTCAGCGACGAGTGCGTGCTCGCGACCAACACCTCCTCGCTGCCGGTCACCGGGATCGCCGCCGGCGCCACGCATCCCGAGCGCGTCGTGGGGATGCACTTCTTCAACCCCGCCCCGCTGATGGCGCTCGTCGAGGTGATCGCCGGCCTGCGCTCCAGCGAGGGCGCGCTGGCGCTGGCCGATGCGACCGGGCGCGCGATGGGCAAGACCGTGATCCGCGCCACCGACGGCCCCGGGTTCCTCGTCAACCGCTGCAACCGCCCCTTCGGCCTGGAGGCGCTGCGGCTGCTGGGCGAGCAGATCGCCGACATCGAGACGATCGATCGCATCGTGCGCCTAGGCGGCGGCTTTCGCATGGGGCCCTTCGAGCTCTCCGACCTCGTGGGGGTCGACACCGGCTTCGACGTCGCCCGCAGCTTCTACGAGCTCTCCTTCGGCGAGCCCCGCTGGCGGCCCTCCCCAATCCAGGCCCAGCGCGTCGCCGCCGGGCTGCACGGGCGCAAGACCGGGCACGGCTACTACGACTACTCCGGCGACGCCCACCGTCCCCCCGACCCCGAGCCGCCCACGCGCGACGGCGACGCCCTGGTGCAGGGCAGCGGCCCTGTCGCCGACGCGCTGCGCGAGCTCGCGCCCGGCAGCTCCGGGCCGGAGATCGTCGTCGAGGGACTCGGCGGAACCGTGGAGGGCGAGCCCTTCTACGCGCTCGTGCCTCTCGGGCTGGTTGGCGCGGCTAGCGAGGGGAACAGGCCGGCGCTCAAGGGGGGGCTGGTCGAGGTGACCGGCGAGGTTGGCGAGCGGGCGTTCGCGGCGCTCGGCCTGCACACCGCGCGTGTGCAGCCCTCCGCTGTCGGGGTGCTCCCCCGGATCGTCTGCCAGGTGATCAACGAGTGCGCGTTCGCGCTCGGCGAAGGGGTCGGCACCGCGCAGGACATCGACGCCGGCATGACCCTCGGCATGAACTACCCCCGCGGCCCCTTCGCGTGGGCCGACGCAATCGGCCTCAAGCACGTGACGGCGACGCTGGACTTGCTGTGGGAGGAGTACCGCGAGGAGCGCTACCGCATGGCGCCCGCGCTGCGCCGGTCGGCGTTATAGAGCGCTACTCCCCGCCAGCCGTCTGCACGGCGGCGGGCGGCGCCCACTGCTCTTCGGCGAGATCGCCCAGCGGCATCCCCACCGGCGTGGGCACCTCCGGCGTGTCGCGCAGGTACCACTCGGCGTCAAGCGCCGCCTGGCAGCCCGATCCGGCGGCGGTCACAGCCTGGCGGTAGGTGTGGTCGACCAGATCCCCCGCGGCGAACACGCCCGGGCGGTTGGTGAGCGTGGAGCGGCCCTTGGTGAGCACATACCCGTTCTCGTCCACCTCCACCTGCCCGCGCACCAGCTCTGACTGGGGCTGGTGCCCAACGGCGATGAAGGCGCCTGAGATCTCGAGCTCGCGCTCCTCGCCGCTGCCGATGTCCAGCAGCAGCGCGCGGTCGAGCGCGCCGTTCTCGCCGGGGAGGAACTCCTTGACGGTGTAGGGGGTGAGGAACTCGATGTTCTCCTGTGCGCGGGCGCGCTCCAGCATGATCTTCGAGGCACGCCACTCGGGACGGCGGTGCACGACGGCGACCTTGGAAGCAAACTTCGAGAGGAAGATCGCCTCCTCCATCGCCGAGTCCCCGCCGCCAACGATCATCGTGGGCGCGTCCTTGAAGAAGGCGGCGTCGCAGGTGGCGCAGTAGCTCACGCCCCTGCCGCCCAGCTCCTGCTCGCCGGGCACCCCCAGCCGCTTGTGCTCGGCGCCCATCGCGAGGATCACGGTGCGCGCGCGGTGCTCGGTGTCCCCCACCCACACACTGTGCACGACGGGGTGGGTGGGATCCGATCCACTCGCCAGCAGCACGCGCTCGGCCTGGTCTGTCTCCAGCCGCGCGCCGAAGCGCTCCGCCTGCTCACGCATCTTGCCCATCAGCTCGGGCCCCATGATCCCCTCGGGAAAGCCTGGGTAGTTCTCGACGTCGGTCGTCTGCTGCAACAGCCCGCCCCACGCAAACCCCTCGATCACCAGCGGCGCGAGGTTGGCGCGCGCGGTGTACAGCGCGGCGGTGTACCCCGCAGGGCCGCTGCCGACGATGATCGTGTTCTCGATGTCCGCCATGCTCATCCTTTCGCGCGTGGTCTGCCCATCGCGCCCAGCCTACACGGCTCCATTACTTTACTTTGTATAGTGTAGCAGGCGGAGGTCTTTATGGGATCGTCCGCGCGCGCTGGTGGGGCACACGACCGCACGGTCGTGGGGCCTCCTGCCCCACGACCAGCGGCAGATTGCCCCCACGCCGCTCGACCTCGCGCAGCTCGCCCCCGCGCAGCTCCAGCACTTCGTCGAACAACTCGACGCCGATCTCGCTGTGCGTGATCACGAGCACCCCGCGCTCCCCAGCACCCGCGACGATCGCGCGCATCACCGACTCCGCCGTGGCGGCGTCGAGGTGCGCCGTGGGCTCGTCCAGCACGAGGAAGCGCGCGTCGCTGAGCAGCGCCCGCGCGAGCGCGATCCGCTGGCGCTGGCCGCCGGAGAGCACGCCGCCGTCCTCGCCGACGAGCGTGTCGAGGCCATCGGGCAGGGTGCGCACCCACGCGGCCGCGCCGGCCGCCTCCAGCGCCTCCCACAACTCCTCCTCGCTCGCCTCGCGCCGCGCGACCGAAGCCGGGAGACACCGGCCTTCGGCCGGCATCCCCGTTTCGGCCAGCATGTTCTTGCGCAGCGTGGTGTTGAACAGGTGGGCGTCCTGCGCGGCGTACGCCACCGCGCGGCGGACGTCGTCCTGGACACACTCGCGCAGGTCGACGCCGCCGATCCGCACGCTGCCGGCGTCGGGGTCGCGGAAGCGCACCAGCAGCTGCGCGAGCGTGCTCTTGCCGGCGCCGCTGGGCCCCCTCAGCGCCACCCGGCGCCCCGGCGCCAGACGCAGGCTCACGTGCTCCAGCACCCACGGCTCCTCGGGGCCGTAGCGCGCGCTGAGGTCCTCCACCGTCAGCTCGCCCTCGCCGGGGAGCGCCCGCGGGCGCTCCGGGTCGCGCACCGAGGGCTCGCGCGCGCACAGCTCCTCCAGGCGGCCCGCCGCCTCGGCGCAGGCACGCAGGCGCCGCGCCGCGAGCGGCAGCGGGGCGAGGGCTTCGAACGCGGCCAGCACCAGCAGCGCGAGCCCCGCCACCAGCACCCCCGCGAGCGCGCCGTCGTGCACCGCGGGGATCGCCACCAGCAGCACCGCCACCACGCTCGCCCCGGCCGCCGCCGACCCGAGCGCGGTCGCGGCGCCCGCCGCGATCCCGTCGCGACGGGCGAGCGCTGCCAGGCGCCCGTCGGCGGCGCGCAGCCGCGCGATCCGCTCCCGCGCGCGGCCCGCCACGGCGAGCTCGGAGGCGCCTTCGATCGTCTCCACCAGCTCCGCTGTCAGCACCGCGCGCGCGGGCGCCTGGCGCTGGCCCGAGGCCGAGGCGAGCAGCGCCGCGAGCGCCGGCACCAGGGTGGCCGCGAGCAGCAGGCACACGAACACGACCGGGCCGGCCGCCGGCAGGATCGCCCACGCGGTCAGCGAGGCGGCGCAGATCGTAAGCGCCGCCACCACCGGCGGGGCGAGCGCGCGCAGGTAGAGATCCTGCAGCGCATCCACGTCCCCCACGAAGCGCGACAGCAGGTCGCCGCCGCCGGGGACCGCCCACGTCGCCCGGCACGAGCGGGGCGAGGCGCCGATAGAAGTTGGCGCGCACGCGCCCCAACAGCCGCAGCGCGGCGTCGTGCGAGGCCAGCCGCTCGCTGTAGCGCAGCAGCGCGCGGGAGATCGCGAACGCGCGCACGCCCACGATCGCCACGCTCAGCGCGAGCACCGGCGGGCGCTGGGCGGCGCGCGAGATCAGGTAGCCGGAGGTGATCAGCAGACCGCCCGAGGCGACCACCGCGCCGAAGCCCAACGCGATCGCCAACCCCAGCCGGCGGCGCTCGGCGCGTCCGGCGCGCGCCGCGGCAGCCAGGCTGGCGTAGCTGCCGGTCATGCGACCACCTCCAGCGCAGCGACCAGTGCCCGGCCGTGCTGGAGAGTCACGGTGCGCTCAGCGCGTGCCGCCAGATCGGCGTTGTGGGCGATCAGCAGTGTGGTGCGGCCCTCAGCGAGCCGCGCAATCGCGTCGCCCACCGCGGCGGCGGTGTCCGCATCGAGGTGCGCGGTCGGCTCGTCCAGCACCACCAGCGATGCGTCGCGCAGGAACGCGCGCGCCAGCCCCACCCGCTGCGCCTGGCCGGCGGAGAGACCGCGGCCGCCCTCGCCCGACGCGCGTCTCCAGGCCGTCGGAGAGCTGACCCAGCAGCTCCTCCAACCCCGCGGCGTGCGCCGCCGCGAGGATCCGCTCGCGCGCCGCGCCCGGGACGGCGAGCGCGATGTTCTGCGCGATCGTGCCCGCGAACAGGCGCGTGCGCTGTGGCACCCACGCGACGCGCTCGCGCCACGCCTCGGGGGCGATCTCCCGCAGGTCGTGCCCGCCGCAGCTGACGCGCCCCGCGGTCGGGTCGGCCAGGCGCAGGGCGAGCGCCGCCACCGTGCTCTTGCCCGCGCCGCTAGGGCCGACCAGCGCCGTGGTGCGGCCCGCCTGGAGCTCCAACTCCAGCTCACTCAGCACCGGCGCGGGACGATCGGGATAGGCGAACGACACCGCCTCGAAGCGCAGCGGCGCGAGCGCCGGGTCGGGCACGCGGCGACCGCCGCCCGCGGAGGCCACGGTCGCGGGCACAGTGGTGGACGCCGCCGCGAAAGGAGGCGCCGAGAGCGCCGACGGCGCGTCCAGCACCGCGAAGATCCGCTCCGCCGCCGCCATCCCGTCGGTGCTTGCGTGAAACTGCTGGCCCACGGCGCGCAGCGGGCCGTACAGCTCGGGCGCCAGCAGCAGCACGGTGAGGCCCGCCTGCAGGCTGAGGTGGCCGCCGTCGAGCTGCAACCCGATCGCCACCGCCACCAGCGCGGTGCCGAGCATCGCGCACAGCTCCAGCACCAGCGCGGAGAGGAACGCCACCCGCAGCGTCCCCATCGTCTCCGCGCGGTAGCGCTCGCTGACCCGCTCGATCGTCTGCGCCTGCGCGACCTCGCGGCGGAACGCGCGCAGCGTCGCGAGGCCGCGCACGACGTCGAGGAAGTGGCCGCTCAGCAGCGCCAGCGCACGCCAGCGCGAGCGTGCCCGCGCCTGGGCGCCGCCTGCCGAGCAGGATCATGAACGCGATCAGCAGCGGGATCGTCAGCGCCAGCACGCCGGCGGCGACGGCGTCCACCGGCGCCACCCACAGCAGGATCGCCGCGGGCACGGCCGCGCCCAGCACCAGCTGGGGCAGATAGCCGGCGAAGTAGGCCTCCAGCGCATCCACGCCCTGCACCGCCGCCGCGGCGAGCTCGCCGGTGCGGTCCTCGACGCGGCTCACGGGAGCGCGGATCAGCAGCTGCTCGGCCAGGCGCCCGCGCAGCTCGGACATCACACGCGTCGCGCCGATCCGCCCCGAGGTCTCGAACGCGCCGGCGAGCAGCGCCCGCGCCACAATCACCGCGGCGAGCGCCGCCAGCGAGCCGGCAAGCAGCGGGAGCGCCGTGTGGTGCACCGCCGCGCTCGCGATCACGTGCGCGAGCAAAGCTGCCTGCGCAACCACGGTGGCGGCCATCGCCACGCCCAGTCCCGCCGCCAACCACAGCTGCGCACGCGCGGCGCGGCTCTCGCGCAGTAGGCGACGGTCGCTGCGTCTCCCCGGCGATAGTTTCATATATTCGGAACCAGACTGTCAATTAGGGCAAGAGGCAAGTTTCGATATGCACGTTTATACTGTCTTGCATTGCGGCGCTTCACGGATAGGGTGTATAGAGCGAGCTGCAAAAGTCTCTCGGCGAACCTCGTCGCCGCCGGATGGACCCGGGCAAACTCCAGGTGCAACGATCGGACACCCGCATGAGGAGGTCCAGCGTGATGTCAATCCCATCCTCGGAGCCGGATCAATCGCTGGGGACCGCGCGCCAGGCGCGATCCTCGCTCAAGGTCCCCACCGCCCCGATCCCGACGGTCGCCACAAAGCTGCTGACACCACCGTCCCCCCGCCACCTGATCGAGCGCGAGCGACTGTACGACGCCCTCGACGAGGGGGCCCGACAGAGCGTCGTCCTGCTCTCGGCGCCGGCCGGCGCCGGCAAGACCGTGCTGCTCTCCGCGTGGATCGCGGCGCGCGAGCTGCCCGGGCCGCCGTGCTGGCTGTCGCTGGACGGCGAGGACAATGACGTCAATCGGCTGCTCGAGAACCTCCTGGGTGCATTGCGCAGCTCGGGCGCGATCGAGCCGGGCGGCGCTCTCGATGCCCTCATCGCGCCGGCGGGAACCGACACCGAGCGCTTCCTCGCCCTGCTCGTCAACGGCCTCGCCGAGCTGCGCTCGCCAGTCGTGTTGGTGCTCGATGAGATTCACGAGCTCACCAGCCCGCGGGCGACGGCCGCGCTCGACTTCCTCGTCCGCCACGCTCCCGCACAGCTGCGCATCGTGCTGGCCGGCCGCGCCGACCCGCCGCTGCCGACCGAGCGCCTGCGCGCGGGCGGCAGGCTCAGCGAGCTGCGCATCGCCGAGCTCGCGTTCGACCGCGAGGAGACCGCCGAGCTGTGCGGACGGCTGGAGCTGGCGCTCTCCGACGCCGAGATCGACTCGCTGTGGGCGCGCACCGAGGGCTGGCCCGCCGCGGTGCGGCTGGCGGCGCTGTCGCTGCGGGGGCACCCCGAGGCGGGGCGCTTCCTCGCCGAGTTCGCGGGCACCGACAGGGCGGTGGCGGACTATCTGATCTCCGAGGTGCTCGTCCGCCTGCCGCAGGACAACCGCGAGTTCATGCTGCGCACCTGCCTGGTCGACGCCGTCAGCCCGGAGCTGGCGGACGCGCTCACCGGACGCGAGGGCGGCACGCTGCCGCTTGCGGAACTCGAGCGACTGGGCGCGCCGGTGCAGCCGACCGCCGTCGACGGCCGCTGGTATCGCTACCACCCGCTGTTCGGGGAGTTGCTGCGCGCCCACCTGCGCCACGACCACCCGGAGCAGATCCCCTCCCTGCACCGCCGCGCGGCGGGCTGGTATGCGGCGCAGGGGCAGGCGATGCCCGCCATCCGCCACGCGCTCGCGGGCGAGGACTGGCAGCAGGCCGGTGGCCTGATCGCCGAGCACTGGCTCGATCTGTTCCTGCACGGCGGTTCGGCGGCGATGCGTGGCCCGATGGCGCAGCTGCCACCGGAGGTCGTCGCATCCGACCCCCGTCTGGCGGCGGCCGTCGCCGGCAGCCGCCTGCAGGACGGCGACCTCCATGACGCCGAGCGCCACCTGGCGATCGCGCGGGAGGCCGGCGAGCACACCAACCAGACCGAGGCGATCATCGCCGCGGTCGCGCTGCGCCACGCGCGCCTGCGCGTGCACCCCGCTGACGCCGAGCGCTTCGCGCGCGAGCTCAGCGTCGCCGCGCACGATTGCACGCGCCACTGCTGCACGGCTCTGCGCAGTTTCGCGTTGTGCGAGCTCGGCGCCACGCTGCTGTGGAGCGGCGGCGACGTCGACGCGGCGGTCGCCCCCCTGCACGAGGCGCACGCGCTCGCGACCGAGCACCAACACGAGCAGATCGCGCTCGACTGTCTCGCCCAGCTGGCGACTGTGAATATGTTGCGCGGCGAGCTGACCCAGGCGCAGGAGCGCAGCGCGCGCGCGGTGGAGCTGGCCGAACAGCGCGGTTGGTGCGAGGGCGCCGCGGCGGCCTGCGCCCATCTGGTGGCGGCCACGTGCGCCTACCAGCGGGGAGAGTTCGAGCGCGCCGAGGGACTGCTGGTGCGCGCCGCGGTCGCGGCCGACACCGCCGAGACGCCCGTCAGACTGGCGGTGGGCCTGCTGCAGGCGCTCACGCTCGCCGCCACCGGGCAGCGCTCCGCCGTCCGCGGCGCGTTGAAGCTGAGCGCGATCCGCTCCGAACTGGCGGATGGCGCGCCGGCGCCGAGCTTCGTGAGGCTCGCGCTCGAGGATGCCGAGCCACGCGTGCTGATGGCCGCCGGGGAGGTCGCGCGGGCGCGCGCGACCCTTGCGCGCGCACTCGATGGGGCACCCGACAGCGTCGCCCTGCTGGTGCGTCGGGCGAGCTTCGAGCTGCGCGACGGCGACCCCGAGCTGGCCCGCGCATCGCTTGCCCGCGCGCGCGCGAAGGGGACGCCGCACCCGCATCCCGCGGTGCTCCTCGAGCAGTGGCTGCTGCAGGCGCTCGCCGACCAAGCGGCCGGAGACCACCAGGCAGCCTCCGCGGCGCTGGATCGCGCGCTTGCGCTGGCCGAGCGCGAGCCCTTCCGCGACGCCTTCCTGCGGAACGGGCCGGCGGTGCGCGAGCTGCTGGAGCTCCAGGCGCAGGACGGCACCGCCCATCCCGCGCTGCTGGAGGTGCTGCTCGATGGCGTCGGCCAGGGTCCCGCGAGCGCCACCGCGCTGCCCGAGCCGCTGACCGAGCGCGAGCAGCGGATCCTGCGCTACCTGCCGACGATGCTCACCAACGCCGAGATCGGAGCCGAGGTGTTCGTGTCGCTGAACACCGTCAAGACCCACCTGCGCAGCATTTACCGCAAGCTCGGCGCCAACGGGCGCGCCGATGCGGTGGAGAAGGCTCGCCGGCTGGGATTGCTCCCCGCGGGGATCAAGCGGCCGCGGGTCGTGCAGCGGGCCTGAGGACCTCACTGTGAGTCGTCGCCCTCCGGCAGGCGCCGCACTTCCACCAGCTCCAAACCGAGCGCCTGGATGCGGTCGAGCAGGCCGTGCAGTGCGGCCTGATCGAGCACCGGGCCGCGCAGCACCGTCTCCACCGACTGGACAGTCGCGTCCATGCCCTCGAAGGCGCCGAGCAGTTGTTCGCTCACGCGCCCCTTGATGTGGATCTCGTAGCTCGTGCGTTTCACGCCAACCACGCTGAGCGTCTCCTTGGCCGGGTCTCTCCCAAGCTAGGCCCGGGGGGATGAGCGGACGTCACCCAACGGGGATGAGGATCGCGGGAGGAGGTGTTACGCGGACGAGAGTGTCGAGCTGTGGCCCTCACGCCGCCTGTGTTACATCGGGACTGATGAGCGCTTGGCTTGCCACTGCTGCGAGCAGCCTGCTCGCGATCTGGGTGAACGGACCTCACCCGCGGGGGATGACTTCTCAGGCGGCACTCCCGCAACGACCGCCCATTCCGCCAACCATCGCTCCCCGCATCAGAGGCCTGCGCCTGCGCAGCCTGCGCATCATCGTGTCGCTCCTTCCGTATCCCAGCGCGCGGTGAGCTGGTAGAGGATCACGATGTCGATCGCGATGATCATGATCGACCACAGCGGGAACAGCGTGAAGGTGCCGAACTGCACGAGCAGGTCGAGCGACACGAAGAAGATCCCCAGCACGCGCGCCCAGGTCTGCCCCGCCAGGAGGCCGAGGCCGGTGCACGCAACCAGCGTTCCGAGGATCAGGTGGCCCCAGCCCCACGCCGTGATGTCCCACACGACCACCCCGTGGCCGCCGACCGTGATCACTTCGTTGTTGATAATGGCCGCCAGACCCCACATCGCGTCGAGGAAACCCATGATCAGCATGATCACGCCGGCAAAGACGATCCAGCCACTCACCCCGGCGGGTTCGCGATCGTAGCGCGTACCGGCGCCTGGCTCGGGAATCGTGCTGGACATTGGCGGTCCTCCTTACAAAGATGTTTGCGCCGCCCGGCCGGGCGGCATTGCTCACTCCGGTTCGTTCTCGGGCGCCGTTGCCCGCCTCCGTCAGTGAGCATTGCCGCGCGGCGGGTGAGGGCTCATCACCCCTTCGGGATGACCTTGTCGCTCAGCCTGGTTGGGTCCGCGCCGCGGCGGGCGTCGTGGCAACAGCTGGTGGCAGGAGCCTGCTTGCGGCCAGGTAAGCCACGATCGAGCCGACGATCACCAGTGGCTGGCTTCCGGACCCGGCTCCCACCGTCAGGACCGTGGCGATCACGATCGCTGAGAGCGGCAGGCGCAACACGGCCGCGACCGCGGCGGCCATGCCCACGGCGATGGCCGGGGTGATGGAGTACCCGGGTAGCTGTCCGGCCATCAGCCCCGCCACGGCTCCGAGGAACAGCCCGGGGAAGGTCGGGCCGCCGCGAAAGCTGCCGAGCGAGAGCGAGTAGGCGATGCCCTTGAAGAGGATCAACAGCGCGAGTACCCCGATCGACCACGTGCCCGCTTTGCTGAGGAGCTGCGGGATGGAGCCCTGACCGGAGAAGAGCACTTCCTGGAAGGGCTTGCCGGTGGTCTGCTGAAAGGCGATCGCAAGCCCAGCGACGATCAGCCCGGCCGCGGGCAGCAGCACGAACCGCCTCGCCGCGACGATGCCGGCGGTGCGCTTGCCGCCGCGAACCATGAGCACGCAGGCCACTGCGACCGCGAGCGCCAGCGCGATCGTCCAGCCGAAGTCTGCGATGTCGGGGCGGGGGAACTTGGCGAGCCCTTCCACCGAGCCCAGCGCGTAGGCGCTCGTGCTCAGCCCGGTCCATGAGCCCATGCCAAGCGAGACGAGCGCGCCGATGCCCGAGGCAAGCAGGCCGGGGAGCAGCACGAGCGTCAGCTTCGGGCCACCCAGGCCGATCACCTCGATCATGATCACCGCCGCGAGCAGTGGCGACTGGAACAGGAACGACGCCGCGGCGAAGGAGCCGGCGGCGGCGAGCACGGTAACCACTTGCGGCGGCGCGTCCTTGCGCGCAAGGTGGATCGTCAGCGTCCCCAGGCCGGAGCCCAGGGCGATCAGCGGGGCCTCCGGGCCAATCACGACCCCGAGCCCGATCGACGCGAGCGCCGCGAGGATGATGCCGGGCAGGTAGCCCGGCAAAGTCGGGCCGCCGGCCGTGGAGAGCCCGTTTGCGGGGAGGTGTCCTCCCTCGCCGGGTAGGCGCTCGATCGCAAACGCGGTGATCAGGCCGGCGAGCGCGAGTATCGGCAGCGACCACCAGAGCGGTGGACCGTGGTGGTAGCCGAGGTCGCTCGGCAGATGGACGTACACGCCCCTCTGGATCTGGTTGATGAGCTCGAGCAGGCACCACGCCGCGAGCGATATGAAGACCCCGGCGACCGCCGCGACAAACAACAGGACGACGAAGCTCCTACTCCGGATCGTCGCTTCGACCTGCTCGGGCGAGACCTCAGGCTCGGGCATCGCGCCTTGCCCCGTGGCTCGCGCGCCGGCTAGGAGTGCTGGACCGGCCGGCCGCCCGGCAAGCTTCCCCTCCGCTCAGATCGTGCGCCACGCCGACATTACACAGCATCGTGTAGCTCGGCGAAAGATCACGAGCAGGATGTCGCGGCGAGCCTGCATGGATCAAACTGAGATTCACCCCGATCGGGCGATGTGGGACCACCCACCGCGGCGGGAGACATAAGGTCCCGGCAGCGCCCGATCGGCCGCAACCGCGCACAACCGCAATCGACCATAAGGGCTGGGGAGCAAAATCATGAGCACAGCTGTAAAAACCGCTAAGCACACCGCCACACGCGCAGGGAGCTCGAGCGAGGCTCCGCCCGCAGACGTGCTCGTCGTGTTCGGCATCACCGGCGACCTTGCCAAGGTGATGACCTTCCACTCGCTCTACCGCCTGGAGCGCCGCGGCCTATTGAGCTGCCCGATCGTCGGCGTCGCCGGCGACGATTGGACCGTCGAGCACCTGCGCGAGCACGCCCGCAAGTGCATCGAAGGGACCGGCGAAACGGTGGACGACGACGTCTTCGCGCGCTTCGCCGCACGGTTGTCGTTCCTCAGCGGCGACTTCACCGACGCCGCCACCTACGAGCGCCTCGCCACCGCCGTCGGCGACGTGAGCAGCCCCGTCTTCTACCTGGAGATCCCCCCCTTCCTGTTCGGGCCCGTGATCAAACAGCTCGCCGCCGCCGGTCTCACCAAGAGCGGGCGCGTCGTGGTCGAGAAGCCGTTCGGCCACGATCTGGCCTCAGCGCGGGAGCTCGCCGCCGAAATCCACCAGTCGATCGAGGAGTCGCAGCTGTATCGGATCGACCACTTCCTCGGCAAGATGGGCACCGACGAGTTCCTCTACCTGCGCTTCGGCAACACGATGATCGAGCCGATCTGGAACCGCAACCACATCGCCTGCGTGCAGATCACGATGGCCGAGAGCTTCGGCGTCGAGGACCGCGGGCACTTCTACGACCCCGTCGGCGCCGTACGCGACGTCGTGGTCAACCACCTCATGCAGGTCGTCGCCGTGGCCGCGATGGAGGCGCCGGCTGGCAACGACGCCGAGACTTTCAAGGACGCCAAGTACGCCGTCTTCCGCTCCACCGCCGACGCAGACCCCGCCCATTACGTGCGCGGGCAGTACGACGGTTACCTCGACATCGACGGCGTCGCCAAGGACTCCACCACCGAGACCTACGCCGCAATACGCCTGGAGATCGACAACTGGCGCTGGTCCGGGGTGCCCTGGTTCATCCGCACCGGCAAGAAGCTCCCCGTCACCCAGACCGAGTTGCGCGTCGTCTTCCGCCATCCCCCCCGCCTCGGCTTCATGGAACACGGGCACCGCCGCCCCGAGCCCAACCAGCTCGTCGTCAAGCTCGACCCCTCCACCGGCACGCGGGTGATCCTCGACGCCCACCGTGCCGACGCCGGCGGGCCCAAGGCGATCACGCTGGACATGGAGTTCGCCGAGGAGGGCGGCGAGGCCCCCACCCCTTACGAGGTGCTGCTGCTCGACGCCATGCGCGGGGACAGCACCCGCTTCACCCGCCAGGACGGCGTCGAGGAGGCGTGGCGCATCTTCGAACCGCTGTTGAACGCTCCTCCGCCCGTCCACCCCTACGCGCCGGGGTCATGGGGACCCAAGGAGGCCGATCGCCTAGTGAGCAGCTTCGGCGGCTGGCACGGGCCATGGGTGGCCAAGTGAGCGACACCGCCCCCAAGAGCGCCGCCGCGCCACATGGCGACACCGCCCCCCAGAGCGCCGCCGCGCCCTCGCCCTTTCCGCCGATCGCCGACTACGCCTTCCTGTCGGATTGCCACACCGGCGCGCTGGTCGCCCCCGACGGGGCGATCGACTGGTTGTGCGTGCCGCGCTTCGACGCGCCTTCGGTGTTCGGCACGCTGCTCGACCGCGAGGCCGGGGCGTTCCGGTTCGGGCCGTTCGGGATCAACGTGCCCACCGCGCGCGTGTACGAGCCCGGCACCAACACGCTGCTCACGACCTGGACTACGTCGAGCGGGTGGGTCGCCGTGCGCGACGCGCTCACCCTTGGGCCCCGCCGCGGCGTGGACATCGTCACCCCCCACACCCGGCCCCCCACCGACGAAGACGCCGAGCACCTGCTCGTGCGCGTCGCGTTCTGCATCGAGGGCGAAGTCGAGGTCGAGCTCACCTGCGAACCGGTCTTCGACTACGGCCGCGTCCCCGCCGAATGGAGCGTCGCGGAGGATGGCCACCAGGCCGATGCGAGCGGCGCCGGGCTCACGATCCGCCTGCACACCGACATGGCGCTCGGCGTCGAGGGCGACTGGGTGAGGGCCCGCCACGTGCTCAAACAGGGCGAGCAGATCTTCTGCTCCCTCTCCTGGGGCGGGCACCTGGAGGGGCCTGCCGACGTCGACGACGCCAACGCCCGCCTCGCCACCACCGGTCGCTACTGGCGTGACTGGCTCGGCCGCGCCCGGCTGCCCGACCACCGCTGGCGCGAGCCGATCCAGCGCTCCGCGCTGGCGATCAAGGGCCTCACCTACATGCCCACCGGCGCGACCGTCGCCGCGCTCACGACCTCGCTGCCCGAGACCCCCGGCGGCGAGCGCAACTGGGACTACCGCTACACCTGGCTGCGCGACTCCACCTTCACGCTGCAGGCGCTGCACTACCTCAATCTCGACTGGGAGGCCCAGGAGTTCATGCAGTTCGTCGCCGACTTGGAGTGCAACGGGGACGGGGCGCTGCAGATCATGTACGGGATCGACGGACGGCGCGACCTGACCGAGACCACTCGCGACGATCTCTCCGGCTACGCCGGTGCGAGCCCCGTGCGCGTCGGCAACGGCGCCTTCGACCAGCGTCAGAACGACGTCTTCGGGGCCGCCCTCGATTCGATCTTCCTGCACAGCCGTCGTTCCCAGCGCCTGCCCCGGCGGCTGTGGCCAATCGTCGAGGCCCAGGCCGAATGCGCCACCCGCGTGTGGGGCGAACCCGATCAGGGCATCTGGGAGGCCCGCGGCGCGCCCCAGCACTACGTCTCCTCGAAGCTGATGTGCTGGGTCGCGATGGACCGCGCCGCCAAGCTCGCCGCGATGCGCGGCGACGCCAAGCGCCAGGAGTCCTGGGGCGCCACCGCCGAGGAGATCCGCGCCGACATCCTCGCCCACGGCCTCACCAAGGCGGGCGTCCTGCGCCAGCACTACGACACCGACGCGCTCGACGCCTCCACGCTGCTGGCCGCGATCTTCGGCTTCCTGCCCCCCGGCGACGAGCGCCTGAAGGCCTCCGTGCTGGCGATCGCCGACGATCTGACCGAGGACGGCTTCGTGCTGCGCTACCGCACCGGCGAGACCGACGACGGCATGTCCGGCAAGGAGGGCAGCTTCCTGATCTGCTCCTTCTGGCTGGTGTCGGCGCTGGCGATCGTCGGCGAGGAGCAGCGCGCGCGCGACCTGATGGAACGGCTGCTGCGCGTCGCCTCCCCGCTGGGGCTGTACGCCGAGGAGTTCGACACCTCCACCGGGCGGCACCTCGGCAACTTCCCCCAGGCCTTCTCCCATCTCGCGCTGATCGAGGCCGCCTCGCGCATCATCCTCGCCGAGCGCCTCGCAGAGATCTCGTGATGGACTCCTACGACGTCATCGTCATCGGCAGCGGCGCCGGCGGGGGCACGCTCGCGCGCCACCTCGCGCCGTCGGGCAAGCGCATCCTGCTGCTCGAGCGCGGCGATTGGCTGCCCCGCGAGCCCGCCAACTGGTCGGCCGCCGACGTGTTCGTCGACAACCGCTACGTCTCCCCCGACACCTGGTATGACGGCGAGGGCAAGCCCTTTCAGCCGCAGGTCCACTACTACGTCGGCGGCGCGACCAAGCTGTACGGCGCCGCGCTGTACCGGATGCGCAAAGAGGACTTCGGCGAGCTGCGCCACCACGGCGGCATCTCCCCCGCGTGGCCGATCCCCTACGAGGAGATGGAGCCCTACTACACGAAGGCCGAGCAGCTCTACGAAGTGCACGGTGCGCGCGGCGAGGACCCCACCGAACCGCCCGCGAGCGCGCCCTACCCCCACCCCGCCGTCTCGCACGAGCCACGCATCGCGCAACTCGCCGATGACTTCGCCGCGGCGGGCCTGCACCCCTTCCACGCCCCGTGCGGGGTGATGCTGCGCGAGGACAACATGCCCTACAGCGCCTGCGTGCGCTGCTCGACCTGCGACGGCTTTCCCTGCCTCGTGCACGCCAAGTCCGACGCCGAGGTGCTCGGTGTACGGCCCGCGCTCGAGCACCCCAACGTGACGCTGCTCACCGGGGCCACCGCCGTTGAGCTGCGCACCAACGCCACCGGCAGCGCCGTCACGGAAGTTGTGGTGGAGCGCAATGGAGACGGAGGCGGGAGGGGCGGCCAGAGTGAGGCGGGCGGCGGGAACGAGTCGGGCAGGGGCACCCGGGAAACCTACGCCGCCGACATCGTCGTCGTCTCCTGCGGCGCCGCCAACACCGCCAAGCTGCTGCTGAGCTCCGTCACCGACAAGCACCCCGCCGGCCTCGCCAACGGCTCCGACCAGGTCGGGCGCAACTACATGTTCCACAACAGCCAGGCGGTGCTGGCGATCTCCAAAGAGCCCAACCCCACGGTCTTCCAGAAGACGCTCGGCGTCAACGACTACTACTTCGCCTCCGACGCCTGGGAGTTCCCGATGGGCAACATCCAGATGGTGGGCAAGTCCGTGCCCGACATGTACCGCGGCGAGAAGCCCCTGATCACCAAACTCGCCCCCTTCGGCCTCTCGCTGAACGAGGTGGCCGAGCATGCGGTCGACTTCTGGCTCTCCACCGAGGACATCCCCCAGGCCGAGAACCGCGTCACCGTCGATCGCGACGGCAAGCTGACGCTCGCCTACTCCTCCTCCAACGACGGCGCCCGCGACCGCCTGCTCGAGCAGCTGCGCTCGCTGCTCAAGCACCTCGGAATGCACGAGCACCACCTGATCCCCCGCTGGGCCTACCTCGAGAACAAGATCCCCGTCGCCGGCGTCGCCCACCAGGCCGGCACCTGCCGCTTCGGCTCGGACCCCGCCACCTCGGCCCTCGACACCGACTGCCGCGCGCACGAGCTCGACAACCTGTACGTCGTGGACACCAGCTTCTTCCCCAGCATCTCCGCCGTCAACCCCGCGCTCACCGCGATCGCCAACGCCGTGCGCGTCGGCGATCACCTGCTGGAGCGACTGGGAGCCGATACCGGGTGAGCGACCGCCGTAAGGTGGTGATCGTCGGCGGCGGCTTCGGCGGCCTCGCCGCCGCGCACGAGCTGCGCCACGCAGACGTGGACGTGACACTCGTCGATCGCGTCCACCACCACCTCTTCCAGCCGCTGCTCTACCAGGTCGCCTGCGGCGGCCTCTCCGCCGGTGAGATCGCCCCGCCGATCCGCTCCGCGCTGCGCCGCAACGACAACACCACGGTGCTGATGGCAGCCGCCACCGGCCTTGACGCCGAGCGCCACCAGGTGGAGCTCGACGGCGGCGAACGCCTCGACTACGACAGCCTGATCGTCGCCTGCGGGGCGCACACCTCCTACTTCGGCAACGATGCGTGGAGCGAGGTGACGTGCGGACTGAAGACCCTCGCCGACGCGATCGAGCTGCGCAACCGCATCTATGGCGCGTTCGAGCGCGCCGAGCGCACCGACGACGAGCAGGAGCGCCGCGAGCTGATGACGTTCGTCGTGATCGGCGGCGGGCCCACCGGCGTGGAGGTCGCCGGGGAGCTGGCGATCATCTCCAAAGACACGATGAGCCGCGACTACGATCGGATCCAACCCCGCGACACCCGCGTGATCCTGCTCGACGCCGGCGAGCGCGTCGTCTCCGCGTTCAGCGAGCGCCTCTCGCGCAAGGCCGCCAAGGAGCTCGCGTCGATCGGCGTCATCGTGCGCGAGCGCGCCCGCGCCACCGCGATCGACGAGCGCGGCGTGACCATCGAGGTGGGCGGTGGCTCTCAGCCGGGCGGGGAGGCAACGCAGGAGCGGATCGCCGCCCGCACCGTGATATGGGCCGCGGGCGTGCACGCCGTTCCCTTCGCCGCCACACTCGCGCAGGCGACCGGCGCGAGCACCGACCGCGCGGGGCGCGTGCAGATCGAACCCGACCTGACAGTCCCCGGGCACCGCGAGATCTCGATGGTCGGCGACGCCACCTCGTTGACCGCGCCGAACGGCAAGCCGCTGCCGGGGCTGGCCACCGTCGCGATCCAGCAGGCCCGCCACGTCGCCAGGGCGATCCGCGCCGGCGCGCCGAGTGCCTCCACACCGTTTCACTACCTCGACAAGGGCGCCCTCGCGGTGGTCGGGCGCGGGCGGGCGGTGTGCGCGATCCGCGGCCTCGAGCTCTCCGGGCGGCCCGCCTTCTTCACCTACCTCACCGTTCACATGTACTACCTCGGCGGCGTCCCCGGGCAGCGCCTGAAGGTGCTGATCGACTGGGTCACCTCGCGGCTGGGCAAACTCCAGAACCAGGTGATCGAGGGGGAGCTGCCGAAGGCGCCGTGAATGGCTCCGGGCCTCCCCGAGCGGTCTGCTCAGACCCCGACCCGAGCAACTCCATAACAGCTAACCGTTCGTCAAATGCCAACTCTGGCAGGCGAGCGCCGGCGAACATCGGCGGTTTTGGATACCCGATCTTTACATTTTGCTTGCGTTTCCATGAGCTATGATCCCGGGTTCGATCTGTTGAGCTGTCGCGCTCAGTAGATCGCATCGTCCCGACCCATCGCGGTTCGGATCCATCCATCTCCAGGGAGTCGTCGAAACTATGAGCGCGCTGAAACTGGGCAAGAAGGACCCCGTGTACCACCCCGAGGATCTCCGCTGGGCGGACCTGCGTCTGCCCCTGAAGGCGGCCGGGCTGCTACCGGCCGTGCCCGCTACGTTCGGTCACGGCGAGACGTACAAGGACTGGCTGATGCTCGGCAACGGCCCGAGCATCCCGGGAGAACCCGCGGCGCCCGCCAATTACACGGATCCGTGGGAAGGCTGCGGTGACTGCGTGTGGGCAGCTGCGGCGCATGAGGTGATGGAGAGCCTGACGGACGCGGGACAGCCTCCCGCGGCGGTGGCCGGGCTGTTCGACACGGCGGTCGTGGTCGGCGAATACGCAAGCGAGACGGGCTTCAATCCGGAAACGGGCGAAGGCGACAACGGCACGGAAATCCGCACGCGCCTGACCTACATGCAGCAGACCGGCATCCTCGACACGGCCGGGACGCGGCACAAGATCGGACCGTTCGTCGAACTGGAACCCGGCAACCTGCAGCACCTGCTCGAGGCGCTGTACTTCTTCGAGGGGCTACCGCTGGGCGTGCAGATCGGCCAGGCGCAGATGGAAGCGTTCAACGCCGCCGAACAGAACGGATCCACGCCCGTGTGGACCAACGTGGCGGGCTCCGAAAAACTCGACGGCCACTGCATCCCGATGGTCGGCCGGCCCGACGGAGAGCACTTCGCGGCGCTGACATGGGCGCGACGTGTGCTGCTGACCCCGACATTCCTGGAAAAGCAGTGCGACGAGGCGTGGGCCTACGTGACGCCGGACCGCATCAACAAGGTCACGGGGGCGAACTTCACGGGTACGAGCCAAGCCCAGCTCGAAGCATATCTGCAGCGCGTCGCCAAGGCCCCGTCACTGCGCTACATATAGATCCTGGGCCCGCTCCGCGGGAGCGCTCACGCGGGCGCGAAAGATGTAGAACGACCAGCCCTGGTAGAGCAGCACCAGCGGCAGGAAGATCACCACGACGATCGACATCACGACCAGCGCGTAGTGCCCGGACGCGGCGTTGTTCACGGTGAGGTTGTAGGCGGTGCTGGTGCTGGACACCATCACGCGCGGATACAGGTCGATGAAGATCGAGCCGACCGTCGCGGCGATCGCGACCGCTGAGGCGGTGAAGGCCCAGCCATCGTGGTCGCTGCTGGCCAGCCGCGCGGCGAACACGACCGCGATCACCGCCAGCACCTGCACGGGTCCCGGGACCTGGGTGTGGTCGGCGACAGAGAGCGTCCAGGCCACGAAGCCGACCACCAGCGCGATCGCCGCCCAGCCCAGCGGCCGCGCGGCGGCGCGCGCGCGCTCGCGCACCTCGCCAGTCGTGCGCAGCTTCAGGAACGTGGCGCCGTGCAGGAGGCACAGCCCGAGCAGCGTCACTCCGGTCCACAGGCCGTAGGGGGTGAGCAGGTCGAAGAAGTTGCCGGTGAAGTCGTGGTGGGAGTCGATCGGCAGACCGTTCAGCAGGTCGCCGAGGCCGACGCCGATCAGCAGCGGGATCAAGAGGCTGCCGAACGTCGTGCACCACGCCCATGTCGCCCGCCAGCGCGGATCCTCGCTCTTGCCCCTGAACTCGAACGCCACCCCGCGCGCCATCAGCGCGAGCAGCACTAGCAGCAGCGCCAGGTAGAGGGCGGAGAACATCGTCGCATACCACGCCGGAAAGGCCGCGAACGTGCCGGCGCCGGCCACGACCAGCCACACCTCGTTGCCGTCCCACCAGGGGCCGATCGTGTTGATCGCCACGCGCCGCTCGGTTTCGGTGCGCCCGACGAGCTTGTGCAACGCGCCGACGCCGAAGTCGAAGCCCTCCAGCACGAAGAACCCCACCCACAGGATCGCGAGGATCACAAACCAGAGTGTGTGCAGATGCACCTCGATCTCCTCAGTAGGTCAGCGCCGGAATCGATGTCCCGCCCCCGCCGGTGGCACCCGGAGGGTGGATCGCGGGCGTGGAGCCGCTCTCGCCACCGTCGGCGCCCTCGGGCTCGAGGCCTTTACGCGCGTAACGCGTCATCAGCACGACCTCGACTGCCCCGAGCGCGATGTACACCAGCACGAACGCCGCCAGGCTGATCCCGATCTCCGTGGCGCTCACCGAAGGCGAATTGGCGTTGGCGGTCTTCATCAGGCCCTGCACGATCCACGGCTGGCGCCCGCTCTCGGTGAGCAGCCAGCCGGCGGTGTTCATCAGGAAAGGCGTGACCACCGCCCAGATCGACAGGCGCAGGAACCACTTCGAGTGGTCGAAGCGGCCACGGTGCAGCAGCCACCCGCCCCACAGCGCCAGCAGCACGATCAGCGTCGCGAGGTAGGCCATGACCCGCATCGACCAGTACTGGATGAAGACGTCGGGCACGTAGTTGCCCGGCCCGTATTTGGCTTCGTATTCGCGCTGCAGTTGGTTGAGGCCCTCCACTCCACCGTTGAAGGAGTTGGTGGCCAGCAGCGACAGCAGTTTGGGTATTTCGATGATCTGCGAGGGCGTCTGGTCGTTGTTGCCGCCGCCGATCTGAAACAGCGAGAACGAGCACGGCTGGCAGTTTTCCCACTGCGCCTCGGCCGCGGCGATCTTCATCGGCTGGTACTTGGTCTCGACCACCCCCAGCTCGCTGCCCACGAACATCGTCAGCAGGATCGAGGGGAGCAGCACCGCCACCGACAGCTGCGCCGCTTTGTGGAAGGCGGCGACCTCGCGCTGCCTGCGCAGATACCAGGCGGCGACCGCGAGCATCACGAGCGCCCCGGTGATCAGCGAGGCGAGGATCACGTGCACGTACCCCCACAGGAACGTCGGGTTGGTGAAGAGCGCCGCGACGTTGGACAGCTGCGGTTCGCCGTGACTGTTCATCGTGTAGCCGACCGGGTGCTGCATCCACGAGTTGGCGACCATGATGAACATCGCCGAGAGCATCGCCCCGACCGCCACCAGCCAGATGCAGGCCAGATGTATCCGCTTGGGCAGACGCCCCCAGCCGAACAGCCACAGCCCCAAGAACGTGGACTCCAGGAAGAACGCCGCCAGCCCCTCCATCGCCAGCGGCCCGCCGAACACGTCGCCCACGTAGCGCGAGTAGGTCGACCAGTTCATCCCGAACTCGAACTCCTGCACGAGGCCGGTGACGACCCCCACCGCGACGTTGATCAGCAGCAGCGTCCCGAAGAAGCGCGTCAGGCGCCGGTAGTCGTCGTTGCCGCCCCGGTGCCAGGCGGTCTGCAGGATCGCGACGAGGAAGGCCAGCCCGATCGTCACGGGAACGAACAGGAAGTGGTAGATGCTCGTCGTCGCGAACTGCCAGCGCGCGAGGTCGTTGGTCATCCGCGAGCAGCCTCCGGGATGGGAGATGGGCGGGAACGGACCGCCCGATCCTCACGCCGCGGGGGGTGAGCGGTCCTCACCCACAGAGAACGAACCGCTTTCACCCGATCCGAGTGAGGGTCGCTCACCCCCCGTCCGCATAACGTGGCGGCGTGCGCTACCGTTTCGCCCTCTTCGGCCTGCTGCTGCCGCTCGCATTCGCCACGGGGTGCGGCGAATCCGCACAGGCGAAGGCCGAAAAGACCGTGTGCGAAGGCAAGAAGGAAATCAGCACGAGCGTGGACAGCCTGACGAGCATGACCCTCGCCGATGCCAGCGCCAGCACGGTGCAGAACGACATCAAGGGGATCGAAGCAGGGCTGCAGAAGGTCAAAGGGGCCCAGGGCCAGCTCAGCGGCTCGCGCAAGGAAGCGGCCGAAAAAGCCACCGCCCAGATGTCCGCGGAACTGAGCAGCATCTCGCACGAACTGACGAGCCTCTCGCTGCCAGAAGCGCTGACGAAGGTGCTGACCGTGGGCGAAAAGCTCGTCGCGAGCTACAAGCAAGCATTCACGCCGGTCGCGTGCTGAGCTAGACGCGCTGGCATTCAGGCGGTGGGGGTTGGGGATCGTCCGCGCGCGTAGGCGATCAAACAGCCGCTCGGGGGCGGGGCATCCTACCCCGCCTCAGGCGGTGGTGGGTGTACGAGCGTCGGCGGACCGGCCGACGACGCCTCCCCCCGCTCCTGCTCGATCTGGCGCCGCAGCGCGAGCACGCCGACGACGACGAGCACGAGCTGGATCAACAGCGGCAGCGCCTGCCCGGGCGTGCGCGCCGGGCCGAGCGTGGCGATCAGCAACACGATCGCGACCGCCCCCGCGGCAAACCAGGCCGGGTGGTGCTCGAGCGGTGTCGCGATCAGATCCCGCAGGCGCCTGGCCCAGCGCATCGGGCCCGCCAGCCAGGCGGCGAAGATCACCACGACGCCGGTGATCAACAGCCACAGCGCGCGGCTGCGCCAACCGGCGGTGAAGATCTCCATGACTTCGCGCATCGCCGGCCGCAAGCCTTCGTTGTGCACGAGGCTGCTCACCACGTAGGACTCGATCCAGCGGCGCAGCACCAGCGAGATGAGCGCGCCGGCGATGATCCCCACGCCGATCTCCAGCAGCACCCGCCGGCGGTAGCCGGCGCCGAGCGCGAGCGCGCCGATGTACATCAGCACCACCAGCAGCGGCAGAATGAAGGAGAGGCCGCGCATCGCTTTGACGCCATCCTGCGCGAGCTTCAGCTGGGAGGAGCGCAGCAGCACGAGCGTGCGCCGGTTGGCGGGCAGTTTGGCGCCGACTTCGTTGCCCACACCCAGCCGTTCGCCGATCCGGTCGACCAGCAGTTCGAGGTTGATGCTCACCACGCCGCCTGACGTCGAGAGCGCGCCGCTGCCCCCGTTGAGGATCCTCGTCACCTGTTCGTGCGTGATGTGGTTGGCACGCCCCCACAGTTCCTGGATCGCGGGGACTTCGAGCGCCTTTTCGATCGCCTGAGGCACCACCTGCGCCGCGGCGGTGGAGAGCAGCGGCGCCAGCGGCTGCAGTTCCTTCGGCAGCTTTTCAGCGGCGAGGTTCTGGACGTCCACGACGCTCAGCAGCCGTTCGGAGAGGTCGCTGGCGACGACTTCGCGGACCTTTTCGTTCTGCAGCAGCCGCACGCTGGTTTGCGTCCAGCCTTCGGTATCGATGATCTGGGCGCGGATCCACGTCGCCATGATCGAGAAGATGATCAGGATGCTGGCCAGAATCACCAGCGTCCGCGCGCGCCAGAACCCCGGCGGATGCCGCCGCGCCACGACCGCGCCACCGGCAACTCCACCCCCGCCGGTCGCGGCAGAGGCTCCCGTCACGGCAGGGGCGCCACCCTCAGGGGACGGGCTCGCTCCGGTGGGGCCTGCGCTCGTCATCCGCCTGCAGCCTCCTCGCCGCGAAGGTGATCCGGCCTCGCCCGCCAAGGGTGGTAGGACGTGCGGGGCACTCTACACCGCCGGCTGCGGTTGAGATGCGGACGCCACCGGCTGGTCCTCCGCCGTGGCGAGCGCCTCACCGGGCAGGGAGCGGGCGAACCACAACCCCACGAGCGCGAACGCGCAGGCCACGAGCAGCGAGCGCTTGAGCGCTTCGAGCTGCGCGTCGTTGTAGTAGCCGACAAGCTTGGTGGCCTGTTCGGGCGGTAGCCCGGCCTGCTCGACCTCGGCCTTGAACTGCGCTTGGGAGACCATCGGCAGACCATCCTCGGTGCCGTGCACCACCTGCTGCTGCACCTGCGCGGGAATCGCGGGGTCGGCGAGCACACGCTGGTGAAAGCCGGTCGTCAAGCCGGTGAGCAGGACCGCGCCGATCAGCGCCGTACCGAGCGATTGGCCGAGGTTCTGCGCTGCGCCCTGCACGCCGCCAGCCTCGCTGGAGCGCGCTTCCCCGACCGATGACATCACAACGTTGCCGAGCTGGGAGAACGCCAGGCCGATCCCCACGCCGAAGCCGGCCAGCGAGAGCGCGAACGCGACGGAGGAGAGCGACGGAGTGATGCTCGCCATCAGGCAGGCGATCGAGACGAACAGGAAGCCGAGCCCGATCTGCACGACTTTGCGGGGCGAGGTGCGCGTCGCCAGGCGCGGGCCGAGTACCGCGGCGAGCATCATCGTCACCGAGATCGGCAGGATCTTCACGCCGGTTTCCAGCGCGTTGTAGCCGAGCACCAACTGCAGGTAGAGCGGCAGCACGAAGAAAGTGCCGGCGAGGATCAGGTACTGCGAGACGAGCGTCGAGAGACCGGCGCGCAGCTGCGGGATGCGCAGCAGGTCGGGCGCCAGCAGCGGCGTGCGCCCGGCGGCCGCCACGCGCTGCTCCCAGCGGGCGAAGAGGCCGAGGATCACAAGGCCGGCGAGGATCAGGAAGGGCACGACCGAGAAGCCGAACGGGGTGATCTCGGTGCCGCCGATCGTGAGCGCCCCGATCGGTTTGAACAGGCCCCAGGTGGAGATCTTGAGGATCGAGAACACGGTGAGGCCAAGCCCGAGCGCCGACAGCGCCGCCCCGACCAGGTCGAGCTCGACCCGCTCCTCCGACGGCCGGTCGCCGATCTTGCGCACGAACGTGAGCAGCACGAGCACGATCACGGTCTCCGCGGCAAACACCACCCGCCAGCTGAACTCTGTGGTGACGAAGCCGCCGATCAGCGGCCCGGCGGCCGCGCCGGCGCCAGCGATCCCGCCGAGCAGCCCGTACGCAAGCGCCCGTTCGCGGCCGCTGTAGTTGGCCGCGGTGAGCGAGGCGATCGCGGGGATCACGAGCACCGCGCCAAGCCCCTCGATCAGCGACCAGCCGATCAACAGGACGCCGAGGTTGGGGCTGAGCGCGGTCGTCAACGACCCCACCCCGTAGATCGCAAGGCCGATCGAGAAGGCCCGCCGGCGCCCCAAGATGTCCCCGAGCTTCGCGCCGGTCAGCATGAACGCCGCCATCACCAGCGTGTAGGCGGTGATCGCCAGCTGCACCCCTGACACGGTCGTGTGCAGGTCGGCCACGACCTGGGAGATCGAGACGTTCATGACGGTGCTATCGAGCACCATCACGAACTGCGCCGTGCCCAGGATCAGGATCGTCGTGCGGCTGCGCACGTTCTCAGCGTGCCGATCTGCGTCGCGCCACCCTCATCCACGGGCACGGTAGACGATGAGCGGGTGGCGCGCGGGGCGGCGCGAGCGCGCTTGCACGGGACGCAGACCGTGACCGGTCACTCGCCGCGCTCAGGGGGCACAAGCCCGCTTGCACAAAGCGCCGCAGGGGATTCTCTACGGAGCGAACTCCCGCCCAAAGAGGTGGCGCGCCGCCACGAGCCTGGCGATCTGGGCGGTGCCGTCGCCGATCTCCAGGCCGATGACGTCGCGCAGCCGCTGGGCCTGCGGCAGTTCCTCGCTGTAGGCGGCGTGCCCGAAGGCGAGCAGCGCCTGGTGGCACACCTCGGCCGCCAGCCGCGGGCCCCACCACTTGACCATGTTGGCCTCCAGGGCGTGGGGCAGCCCCCGGTCCTTGCGCCACAGCGCCTCGTAGCTGAGCAGCCGCGCGCCGCGCAGCTGGGCCGCGAGCTCGACCAGCGGGAAGGCGACGGCCTGCTGGCGCGAGACCGGCTGGCCGAAGGCGCGGCGCTCGCACGTGTATGCGATCGCCTCGTCGAGCGACTGCTGAGCGCACGCCAGGCACATCAGCGCGATCAGCGCGCGCGAGTAGTCGAAGCCCTGCATACAGCGCACAAACCCCTCGCCTTCGCGCCCTACCAGTCCGTCAGCGCCGACGGGGTGGCCGTCGAACGCCAGCGACGCCCGGCCGATCGCGCGCTCCCCGAGATCCTCGAACGGAGAGCGCCGAACGTAGCGATCGTCGAGCTCGATGTAGAACGCGCTGATGCCGCGCGCGCCCTCGCCGCCGGTGCGCGCGAACACGAGCGCGGTGTGCGCGCTCATCCCGAGCGAGATCGAGGTCTTCTCCCCGGTGAGCCTCCAGCCGGCCCCGTCACGCTCCGCGCGCAGCCCCAGGCGCGCCGCGTCGGAGCCGTGCTCGGGCTCGGTAAGGCAGAAGCACGGCAGCGCATCGCCCGCGGCGATCGCCGGCAGCCACCGCTCGCGCTGGTGCTCGTCGGCGGCGCCCACCAGCACCTCCGCCACCAGCGCAGGCAGGAAGACGAGGTAGGAGGCGTTCAGATCCGCGCGCGCCACCTCCTCGACGGCGATCCCGGCGACGAGCGCATCCGCGCCCTGGCCGCCGTGCTCCTGCGGGATGCGCAACCCCACCAGGCCAAGCTCCGCCATCTCGCGCTCGAGCCCCTCGCGGAACGCCCCGCGACGGTCGGCGCCGGCGTAGTCGCCGGCCAGCCGGTCGCGGGCGAAGGCGGCGACGGTGTCGCGAAAGGCGCGGAGCTCGTCGCTCAGCGCAAAGTCCATCAGCGCGACCTCACAGCTGAGATTCCCCGGTCCTCCGGGGGCCAGGCGGAGCCCACGAGGATACCTTCGGACGGACCGGGCTCACTGAGCGTGCAGCTGCAGCATCAGCTCGTCGACGTAGCACCAGCTCCAGGTCTCGCCGGGCTCCGCCGAGCGGATGATCGGGTGACTGGTGGCGCGATGGTGAGCCGTCGCATGGCGCCCCGGCGAGCTGTCACAGCAGCCGATGTGACCGCAGGTTTGACACATCCGCAGATGCACCCACCGCCCGCCGCTGGCAAGACACTCCTCGCAACCGGCCACATCCGCGGGCGGATCGAGGATCTCCACCGTATCCAGATGAGCGCAGGTGGCCACTGCACACAAGATAGCGACCGTGGCGCCGCCGGCGCGATCGATGTCCACGAGCATCTATGTCCACAAGCGTCTATGTCCACGAGCACGCAACCCACGCGCTCACCGCCATTCCAAGCTTGCGCCGCTCACAAATTAAGAACTATAATATCGCTATAAATGCTTTACATCTAGTATAATATCGCGCATGAAGAGGACGCGCACATACTCGCCCATCACCGCCGAAGCGGCCCGGCTGCTCGGCGCGCGTGTCCGGCTGGCACGGCGTGAGCGCCGCTGGACGCTCCAAGAACTGGCCGATCGGGTCGGCGTCACGCACGTGACGATCCGCAAGGTCGAGCGCGGCGATCTGACGGTCGGGCTGGGTGTCGCGTTCGAGGCCGCGGCTGTCCTCGGCGTGCCGCTGTTCCACGAGGATCGCTCCCGCCGCTCGCTGGAGGCCGGTCGTGTCGATGACCGTCTCGCGGTGCTGCCGCAGCTCGTGCGCAAGCCGGAGGTGGACGATGACTTCTGAGGCCGAGCCACAACAGGCGTTCGTGTGGGTGTGGCTGCCCGGCGCGGCCGACCCGGTGGTCGCCGGCCGTCTGGACCAGGTCGGTGAGATCGTCACGTTCACGTACGGGCGCAGCTACCTCGCGCGCAAGGACCGGATCGCGCTCTACCTGCCGGAGCTGCCGCTGGGCCGCGGCCCAATCTCACCGCTCCTCGGCGACGTGGCCGGCTGCATCGCCGACGCGGCCCCGGACGCGTGGGGCCGACGGGTGATCCTCAACCGCCGCGTCGGCCGCGGCGTACTCGACGCCACGGACCTGAACCTCCTGACCTACCTGCTGGAATCCGGCTCGGACAGGATCGGCGCCCTGGATTTTCAGGCCTCAGCCTCAGAGCACCTCGCGCGATCGGCGGGGAACGCGACGCTCACGGAGCTCGCCGAGTCTGCCGAGCGGGTCGAGCAGGGCGTCCCGCTCTCGCCCGCACTCGACCAGGCGCTGCTGCACGGCAGCTCCGTCGGCGGCGCTCGGCCGAAGGCGCTGCTGAGCGACGGCGCCCGCCGGTCGATCGCAAAGTTCGGATCGAGCACGGACGCCTACCCGGTCGTCAAGGGCGAGTTCGTGGCGATGGAGCTGGCGCACCTTGCGGGCCTGAACGTCGCGACGGTCGAGCTCACGCACGCGCTCGGCAGGGACGTGCTGCTGATCGACCGCTTCGACCGGCCGGCCGGCGGCAGTCGCCGCGCGATGGTGTCGGCGCTGACGATCCTCGGGCTCGACGAGGTGGGCGCGAGGTATGCGAGCTACGCCGACCTCGCACAGGCGATCCGCGCTCGCTTCACCAATCCGCGCCGGACGCTGCGCGAGCTGTTCGCCCGCATCGTGTTCAACATCCTGACGGGCAACAACGACGACCACGCCCGTAACCACGCTGCGTTCTGGGATGGGGCCGCCCTCACCCTCACCCCCGCCTACGACATCTGCCCGCAGCCACGTGCCGGCGGCGAGACCGCGCAGCTCATGGCGATCGGCCCTGACGGCTACCGGATGAGCCAGGTCGCCGGCTGTGTCGCCCGCGCATCCACATACCTGCTCTCGGAGCCCGACGCCCGTGAGATCGTCGACCACCAGCTCGAGACGATCGAGACCCACTGGGCCGACGTATGCGACCGGGCCGCTCTGACCGAGGTCGATCGCGCCGCGTTCTGGCGCCGGCAGTTCCTCAACCCGTACGCCACCGAGGGCTACTGACCTGTCGGCAGCGACTCCCCGCCGCCCTCGGCAGCGACTCCCCGCCGCCTGCCCCGCAGATAGTGTCTCGGAGATGCCCTCCCCCCGCTTCGACTGGCCGCCGCGCTGTTGCTTGGCGCGACGCTCGCGGGCTGTGGCAAGTCACTGCCCAGCGAAGGCCAGGACCGTGGAGCGTCGGTCACCACGGTGGCCGGCACGAGCCAGCTGGCGGCGAGCGGGCTGGCGACCAAGAACACCACGCGGCTGGGCGGCGCGAACCCCGTCGCCGACGCGGCGGCGGTGGCGCTCGCCACCTACCCGGGGCTCACCCCGGCGACGCATCCGCAGGCGGTGGTGCTGGTCGACGACCACGACTGGACGGCCGCGCTGGCGGCGGCCGCGCTGGCGAGCTCCCCCCTGCGCGCGCCCATCCTGTACAGCGAAGGCAGCTCCCTGCCGGCGCTCTCGGCGCAGGCGCTGGCGGCGCTGAAGCCCACGGGCGCCGCGCTGCTCGGCGGCGCCCAGGTGATCGCGGTCGGCGCCGCCGTGGCCCCCGCCGGCTTCCGCACGGAGACGTTGAGCGCCAGCCCCACCGGATCGGCTGACGGCGCGCCGGGGGGCGAACCGACAGCAACGACGGACGGTGCGTCGGGTGCAGGCTCCACCACCAAGGAAGCGGGCGGCAACGGGCCGGCGTCCGTCGCGGCGCAGGTGGAGCAGCTCGTGGCAGTCATCCACGGAGGCCGTCCCCACCGCGTGATCGTGGTCGGCGCGGACGGACCACGGGCGCTGGCGATGCCCGCCGCGGGCCTCGCCGCCGAGTCGGGCACTCCGATCCTGCCCGTGAATGCCGCCGGCATCCCGCCCGCGACCCGCAGGGTGCTGGCGCGCCTGCACCGCCCCGTCATCTACGCGGTGGGTCCCCCGTTGGCGGTGAGCCACGCCGTGCTCGCCAAGCTGGCGCGGTTCGGCTCGGTGCGGCGGATCTACCCGACGCCGGGCACGGACGGAGCCTCGGGACCAGGCACAAGCGGGGAAGATCCGGCGGACAACGCGATCGCCGTGGCCCGCTACTCCGACGGGCCGTTTGGCTGGGGCATCGACCAGCCCGGTCACGGTCTGGCGTTCGCCAACGCCTCCCGTCCGCTGGACGCCCCCGCCGCGGCGCCGCTGTCAGCCAACGGAGACTACGCGCCGCTGCTGCTGCTGGAACATCCCAATCAGGTGCCCGGGGGGCTGAGGGAATACCTGGGCGACATCCAACCGGCCTACAGCGACGCGCCCGAATACCAGCCGGTGCGAGGCGCGTACAATCACGGCTGGCTGATCGGGGACGGCGAAGCGATCACGTCGAGCGTGCAGGCCGAACTGGACACGATGCTCGAGATCGCCCCCCAGGGAGCCACGAGCTCGACCATCCCCGCGGCGCCATCGAGCACCGAACCGACGACGACCTCCACCGAACCGACGGCCACCGCGCCCACCACGACGACACCATGACCCCACTCCCACCAACCACCGCGGCGGCCCCACTCCCACCAACCACCGCGGCGGCCCCCACGCGATGAGCCAAGCCGAGGACCCCAACCGCCTGCAGCGCGTGAGCGCGCACGAGGTGACCGTCGAGGACGTGCGCCAGCTGATGGGGGCCTCCACCCCCCACTTCGCGCTGCAGCTGCGCGAGCGGATCGCGCGGCTGATCGCGGGCCTGCCGGAGGGCCACCCGGCGCGGGTGGAGGGCGAGCGCGAGATCGCGCGCTTGGAGCAGCTTGGATTCGATGGCGAGACGCGAGGAGAGGCAGGCGAAAAAGATTGGAAGATGCACGTTCTGCCCTCCCTCACGCCGGAGCGCTTGCTTGACTAGAGCTCGATGCGCTCCTCCCGCCCCCGCTCCTCCGACGACCACCCGCGCTGCCCGCTCGAAATCTGCGATGGCAGCGGTTTCGAGATCGACGAGGAGACCAACAGCGCGCGGGATTGTGCCTGCCGCGCACAGCGGGTGGCCAACGCGCGAGCGCGTCACCTGCGCGACCGGGTGCCGCGCCGCTACATGGACCTCTCCTGGGAGCGCCCCCCGCTCACGCAGCTCGCCAGGGATCCGCTGAACGCCGACTCGGTGCGCAAGGTGAAGCGCTACTGCGCCGACATCCAGCGCAACCTCGCCGAGGGCAGGGGCCTGTGGTTGATGGGGCATACGGGCACCGGCAAGACGACCCTCGGCTACACGATCGCGGCGACCGCCGCGCGCGGTCGTCACTCGGTGCTGAGCTTCAACGCGGTGGCGCTCCTGAACAGGCTGCGGGACACGATCGACGCCGACAGTCGCGAGCGCCGCAGCGACGTGATCAGGACGCTTGCCGAAGTCGAGCTACTGCACATCGAGGATCTGCGCGTGGTGCGTCCCACCGAGTGGGTGCTGGAGCAGCTGTACCTGATCGTCAACGCGCGCTACGAGGAGCAGCGCGCGATCGTGTTCACCTCCGACGTCGACTCCGACGCGGATGGGCCGCTCGCCTACAACGCCCGCGAGTTGGCCGACCACATCGGCATGCGCACGTTCTCACGGCTGATCGAGATCTGCGGCGACCCCACGGTGATCGCCGGCCGGGACAACCGACTGGACTACGACGTCCCCGGCGTCGTTCCAGCCGCCGAGGAGCGGTGGGCTGCGCCCGAGCCCCCCGAGCTGGGCCGCGACCCAGCGGCCGCCCTCACCCTGCTCTGATCACCCGCGCTCGGACGCATCGGGAGCGCGCGCGGAGCAAGCCCACCCCCACCTCACCCTTCTCTGATCACCCGCGCATGACGCGCCTCGACGAAGCGGGCGCGGAGCAGTTTGAAGAGGACCGCGAACAGCGCGAAGTCGAGCGCGATCAGGACAAGGCTGAACAGCCGCGGCAGCGTCGTGATCGCGGTGAGCGCGAGCACGAGGATCGAGTCGAAGACGAGCACCAGCAACCCGGCGAGCATCACGGTGTGCGAGCGGTAGCCGCTGCGGTGCTCGCGCAGGGTCACCTCGATCGTGCCGATCCCCACCGCGCCGAGGCCGGCGAGCAGCAGCCGCCCCCCGCCCGAGGCGTCGTGGCCCGAGCGGATCAGCCCCAGCGCGGCGGCAACGGCGCCAACGAGGATCAGCAGCTCGGACAGCGGCAGCGGGTGCCAGGGCGCGTTGGGGCGCTCGCCATAGGTGGGCGCGGCAGGCGAACGCGACACTTTGGCGCTACCGGATGAACCCGCTGGGGAGGCGACACCTTTCTTTGCTCCCGCCGGTGCCCGCTTGGCGCCGGTGGGACGACGCTTGCGGGAGCGGGCACGTGCCACAGGAAATCGATCCTATCGGCAATCGACCGGAGCAAGGGGCGCCCGACCGAAGCCGGGAGACACTCGCCTCCGGCGAGCATCCCCGGTTCGGCCAGCCGGCCTGCGCCGTCTGCGCCACCCTCTAGGCTGACAAGAGAGATGTCCGGCAACGACACGCTTACGCCGGCCCCCACCACGCGCGCGGGTATTCCGGGGAGCGCGCTGGCGGGCCCGTTCGGGGTGGGAGAGTACGCGGCGGCGCTGCGCGCGCGGCTGCGGGCGTTTGCGGGCGTACAGCTCGTGGGCGAGCTGGCGGATCTGCGGCCCTCGCGGGCGCGGGTGTACTTCGAGCTGCGCGACGCCCATGGCGCGATCCCATGCGCGGCGTGGAAGGCGGATTGGGAGGTGATGGTGCGCCGCGCCGGCGCCGTCAGGGAGGGGATGCAGGTGGTGATCGCCGGCGGCTGCGACTACTACCCCGGCAGCGCCAGCGCCTCCCCCAGCTTCAGCTTCGCGGTCAGCGACCTGCGGGTGGCGGGCGAGGGCGACCTGCTCGCTCGGATCGAGCGTCTGCGCAAGGCGCTAGCAGCGGAGGGCCTGCTGGAGCGCCAGCGGCGCCTGCCGCGGCCGCTGCTGCCGCGCACGATCGGCGTGGTGACCGGCGAGGGGGGCAAGGCCCGCGACGACATCCTGGCGGGCCTTGAGCGCCGCGGCTGGGCCGGCACCGTGGTGTGGGGCTTCGCGCCCGTGCAGGACCGCCACGCCGCCCCGGCGATCACCCGAGCGCTGCAGGACCTGGCGGCGGTGGGCGCGGTGGACGTGGCGATCGTCGCGCGCGGCGGGGGCTCGCTGGCGGATCTACTGTGCTTCTGCGACGAGACCCTGTGCCGCACCGTGGCGCTGCTGGGGGTGCCGGTGATCGCCTCGGTGGGCCACCACACCGACCGCACGCTGCTGGACGACGTGGCGGCCGTGAGCTGCTCCACTCCGACGCACGCCGCGCAGGAGGCGGTGGGGGTTGACTGCGCGCAGGCTCGCACCGAGTTGGGGAGGGCGGCCAAGCGCCTGCACCACCACGGCCGCCGTGCGGTGCTGGAGCGAGCGCGCGCGCTCGCGGCGCTCTCGCGCGCTCCCACCGAACAGCTGGAGCGCCAGCGCCGGCGGCTGCATCAGCAGCTGCGCGAGATCCGCGCCGGCGCGCGCCGGCGGGTGGAGGGCGAGCGCGCGCTGACACGGCGGCGGGCAGTGGTGCTGGAGCGCAAGACGCAGGCGGCGATCGGCGACTGCCGCCGGCGGCGTCCACGCGAGCTCGAGCGCCTCGCGTTGACGCTGGCGGCGCACGATCCGCAGCGCACGCTGGAGCGGGGGTATGCGCTGGTGCAGAGCCCCACGGGCGAGCCGCTGTCGAGCGCGGAGAGCGCCCGCGAGCAGGCGCGCGTGCGGCTGCGCTTCGCCGACGGCGACCTCGGCGCACGGATCGAGGAGGGCTCATGAGAAGCTCGGCGCCAAGCACCAGCGAAGTGGTCTCATGAGCGAGAGATCCTCGATCGAGCAGGCGCAGGGCGCGCAGAGCTACGAGGCGAACGTGGCGCGGGTGGAGGAGATCATTCGCCGGCTGGACTCAGGCGAGGCGAGCCTCACCGATACGCTGCAGCTCGTGAAGGAGGGCAAGGAGCTGATCGAGCGCTGCGCGGGCGAGCTGGAGGCGGTGGGAGGCGCGCTGGAGGAGCTCCGTCTGGAGGATATGGTGGCGCGCCTCGAGGGTGGCGCAGCCGGCCAGCGGTCGGCGAGCCTGGACCCTCTTCCTCGGTCGGAGAGCGAGGGCGCCAAAAGCGAGGCGGGCGGGTGAGCACCCACCAGCCGCACGGGGGGAGGTCCGGAGGTGGGCCTGCCCCCCTCCGGCCAAGCACTTGGGAGCTCCTCGCGGGGCTGGCGGTGAAGATCGAGGATTACGCGCTGGAGCCGCTCAGCGCGAAGGTGTCGAGCGAGTTCGAGCGCCTCTCCACGGTGATCCGGCTGCGGGGCACGGGTGAGGAGGGGCAGGGGGAGGACGTCACCTATGACGCGGTCGACCACACGATCCTCCAGGCCGCCGGACCGACGCTGCCGCTGGCGGGCAGCTTCACGATCGCCTCCTTCGCCGAGCGCCTGCGGGAGCTCGATCTCTTTCCGGAGCCCCCCCAGCGGGAGGTGTCGCAGCGCTACCGCCTGTGGGCGTACGAGTCGGCTGCGCTCGACCTGGGGCTGCGCCAGGCGGGCACGACCCTGCACGCGCTGCTCGGCCGGAAGCCGGCGCCGGTGCGCTTCGTGGTGTCGCTGCGCCTCGGCGAGCCCCCCACGCTCGAGCCGCTGCGGCGGCGCCTGGAGCTCTACCCGGGGCTGTGCTTCAAGCTCGATCCGACCAGCTCTTGGGATGAGGGCCTGGTCGCCGAGCTGGCCGCGACCGGAGCGGTGGAGTCGGTGGACTTCAAGGCGTACTACACCGGCTCGATCGTCGATCAGCCGGCCGACCCGGCGCTGTACAGGCGGGTGGTGGAGGCGCTCCCCGAGGCGTGGATCGAGGACCCGGCGCTGACGCCGGAGACCGACGCGGTGCTGGCGGAGCACCGGGAGCGCTTCTCGTGGGATGCGCCGATCCACTCGGTGGCGGACATCGAAGCGCTGCGCTACCCACCGCGCATGGTCAACATCAAGCCCTCTCGTCTGGGTGGCCTGCGTAACCTCGTGGACGCGTTCGACCACTGCGCGGAGCGGGGCATCGGCAACTACGGCGGCGGCCAGTTCGAGCTGGGCGTGGGCCGCGGGCAGATCCAGTACCTCGCCTCGCTGTTCCACGCCGACGCCCCCAACGACGTGGCGCCCAGCGGCTTCAACCTGCCCGACCCCCCCGCGGGCCTGCCTGCAAGCCCGCTTGCACCGGCGCCGGCGCCGCTGGGCTTTCGCTGGGTCTGACGGCTCAGCTCGCCCGACTGCGCCCCGTTGGCGCAACTTCCGTCCCGCAAGTAGGTTGCGAACCCCATAGCCGTTATGGTCGGTCGCGCGCATCGGCCCCTCATCGCATGGACAGCACTCGGGCGAACAAGCGATTTTGGTTCCTCGCATTAGCGACGGCGGTGGCGCTGGCGCTGCCGGCAGGCGCCACGGCCGCCCAGATCACCGGCGGCACGTCCCCGCCGGGGGGCAGGTCGGGGGGGTCGTCGGGGTCCTCCAGCGGCGGGCAGCCGGCGAATCGAACGCCCACGACCACGCCACCCGCCAAGGGCAGGAGCAAGAGCAAGGCCAAAAAGCTCCCCCCCAGCCAGCGGTGGCGATCTCGAGCGCGCGCTGCGTGCCGGCGAGCAACTGCAGCACCAGGGAGCACGAAGTCTCCACACACGGCACGCTGCTGCTGCAGGGGAAGGGCCTCAAGAGCGGGCAGGCCGTGGCGTTCCCGCACTCATGGAACGCGCGGATCGCGAGCAACTCGCCGAGCGCGCACCTGCACTCCTCGACGCTTGGGCTGGTCGTGACCGTTCCGGGCAGCGCGCACTCCGGACAGATCGCCGTGCTGCTGGGGAGGGATCGCAGGTCGAACCTGTACGGCCCGATCAAAGTCGTGACGCACGCGCTGCACCCACCCGCCCCGCCGAAACCGGCGCCTGCGCCGGTGCCCAGCGGAGTGGCGAGCACGGCGAACGGGACGGCGCTCGCCGGACAGGGCATGTGGATCTGGTACCTGAGCGCCTCCAACGGGGGCAACCTGGGGTCGATCGCCGCACAGGCGAAGGCTGCCGGGGTGGGGACGCTGCTGATCAAGAGCTCCGACGGCTCGACCAACTACTGGAGCCAGTTCAGCAAAAAGCTGGTGGAAGAAGTGCACGCGCAGGGGCTGAAAGTGTGCGCCTGGCAATACGTGTACGGCAGCAACCCGGTGGGCGAGGCCGAACTCGGGGCGAAGGCAGTCGCCGAAGGGGCCGAATGCCTCGTGATCGACGCGGAGGCGCAGTACGAAGGGCTGTACGGGGCAGCCCAGACCTACATCGACATGCTGCGGGCGAAGATCGGCCCGGCCTTCCCGCTGGCGCTGGCGTCCTTCCCCTACGTCAACTATCACCCGTCCTTCCCCTACTCGGTGTTCCTCGGCCCCGATGGGGCGCAGTTCGACGTGCCGCAGATGTACTGGCACGACATCGGCACCAGCGTGGCGCAGGTGTATGTGAACACCTACGAACAGAACCTCGTCTACGGACGGCCGATCCTGCCGCTGGGACAGACCTACGGCGGCGTGAGCGCTTCGGAAATCGTGGCCTTCCGCTCGCTGGCGAGCGCCTATGGGGCGGCGGGCAACTCCTTCTGGGATTGGCAGGAAACCAAGGCGGCCGGGTGGACCTCGATGGCCGAACCGCTCAACGCGACCCTGACGGTGCCCCAGCCGGAGCTGACCTCGCCGCTGCTCAAGGAAGGCGCCAAGAGCGATCAGGTGCTGTGGCTGCAGGAGCACCTCGCGGGCGCGATCCCCTCCCAGCCGACGACGGGGATCTTCGAATCGCAGACCGCTGCTGACGTGAAGCAGATCCAAGCCGAACACGGCCTGCCGGCGACGGGGGAAACCGACGCCGGCACGTGGGGCTACATCCTCGTGCTGCCGATGGTCGAAGTGAACTGGACCGCCGCCGGCCCGAAGACCTGATCTGCCGCCGGCCTCGAAGACCCGATCGCCGCCGGCCCAAAGACCGGACCGCCGCCGGCTCGAAGACCTGATCTGCCGCCGGTCCCGAAGACCCGATCGCCGCCGGCCCAAAGACCGGGCCGCCGCTGGCCCGAAGACCTATGTTCATTCGGGCACCCATACCAGCAACTGGACCTCTCATAGCTGTCATCCGGTCGCAGCCCGACAGGTCCAGTTGGTGGTACCCCTGACCTTGAGATACACCAACAGGGCCCATACCCTTCACAAAATGAAGTGGTATAGGGCCGAAAAATAATGAATGCCCCGCGCTTCAGACGCGTTGGATCAGCGTTGCGGTGCCCAGCCCTCCGCCGCAGCACATCGTGACGAAGCCGACCTCCTTGTCGGAGCGCTCCAGCTCGTGCAGCAGCGTGGTGATCAGCCGCGCCCCGGTGGAGCCGAGCGGGTGCCCGAGCGCCATCGCGCCGCCGTTGACGTTGACGCGGTCCATATCCGGGCTGTGCTCGCGCCGCCAGGCGGCGACGACCGGGGCGAAGGCCTCGTTGATCTCGATCAGGTCGATGTCGTCGATGGTCATGCCGTTGCGCTCGAGGATCTTCGCCGTGGCGGGAATCGGGCCCTCCAGCATTTTCACGGGGTCGCAGCCGACCGTGGTCTGATCGACGATCCGCGCGCGGGCGCGCAGACCGAGCGCCTTGGCCTTCTCCGCCGACATCAGCAGCACCGCGGCGGCGCCGTCGGAGATCTGCGAGGCGTTGCCGGCGGTGATCTTGCCGTCGGGCTTGAACGCGGGCTTCAGCTGGGCGAGCGCCTCGAGCGTCGTTTCGGGGCGGATCCCCTGGTCGGTGACGAACGTGTCGCCGTTGACGGCGAAGGGCACGATCTCGCGCTCGAAGCGGCCCTCCTCGGTCGCCTGGTGGGCGAGGCGGTGGGAGCGCACCGCGAGCTCGTCGAGCTCGGCGCGTGAAATCTCCCACTGGTCGGCGATCATCTCCGCGCCGAGGCCCTGGCCGACGATGTTGTGCTTGGCCATCAGCTCGGGGGTGAAGGCGAAGCCGAACTCCTGCTGAGTCTGCATCCCCGCGGCGAAGGGGAGGTGGCCCATGTGCTCGACGCCCCCGCCGATCATCGTGTCGTGCACGCCCGCGGCGATCAGCGCGGCGGAGAAGTTGACGGCCTGCTGGGCGGAGCCGCACTGGCGATCGACGGTGGTAGCGGGGGTCTCGATCGGCAGGCCCTCCTGCAGCCACGCGTTGCGCGCGATGTTGAAGGCCTGCTCGCCGAACTGCTGCACGCAGCCGGCGACGACGTCTTCGACCTCGGCGGCGTCGATGCCGGCGCGGGCGATCACCTCGCTGTAGCACTTGCCCAGCAGCGCATTGGGGTGGGTGTCCCTGTAGTAGCCCTTCTCCTTATGGCCGCGCCCGATCGGGGTGCGCACCGCCTCGACGATCACGACCTCACGGCCCTCTGGTTGCCTCATTTTGAAGTCCTCCGTGTGCAGTGGTTGATCGGCACGTTGCCGCGCAGCGCCTCCAACACATACTCTACCGCGTGACACCCCTAGATTGACTGGTCAGTCAACCAATTCTTTCGACTCCCCCTGACCCGGGGATCGAATCGCTCGTCCCGAATCCGTCGCTATAGAAGGAGCGTGAGCCATCGTGGAGCAGCGCGCATGATCGACCACCTGACAATCGTCGGCTCAAACGTGATCGCCCTGCGGGCCCGCGGCAACACGGAGGCGCGCATGAACGAGCACCTGACAATCGTCGGCTCGAGGGCCATCGCGTGCGGGCCCACGGCAGCACGGAGGCGCGCATGAACGAGCACCTGGCGATCGTCGGCTCGGGGGCCATCGCGTGCGGGCTGGCGGCAACGGCTGCGCACCACGGACCGGTGCTGCTGCTGGCGCGCTCCGCCAGCTCCGCGGAGCGGGCCCAGACCAGGGTGGATCAGACCCTTACGCGCCTGGCCGTGGAGATCGACCCCGAGCATGTGCAGGTGGTCACCGAGCCACAGGAGCTGAGTGAAGCGACGTTTGTGGTGGAGGCGGTGGTGGAGGAGTACGCAGTGAAGGAGAGGGTGCACGCGGAGCTGCTCGGGGTGCTGGGCGCAAACGCGGTAATGGCAAGCACGACCTCCTCGCTGTCGATCGAGCGGCTGGCGCAGGCGAGCGGCGTCGGCGAGCGCTTCGTGGGCCTGCACGTGTTCAACCCCGTGACGCGGATGCAGCTGGTCGAGCTGATCTTCCCGCGGGCGGCGAGCGAGCAGACACGCGCCCGCGCGCTGGCGCTGTGCGAGACCTTCGAGAAGACGCCCGTGGTGGTGCCCGACGTGCCGGGCTTCGTCGTCAACCGCCTACTGTTCCCCTACCTGTTCAGCGCAGTGCGACTGCTGGAAGAGACCGAGATGCCCGCCGAGGACATCGACACCTGCATGAAGCTGGGGGCAGGACATCCGATGGGCCCGCTGGCGCTGCTGGACCTGGTGGGCCTCGACGTGTCGCAGGCGATCGGGGAGACGCTCGGAGAGCAGGTGCCCCCGCGCGTCGAGCGGTTGATCGGCGAAGGCGCCCTCGGCCGCAAGAGCGGGCGCGGCTTCCACGACTACTGAGCTGCCCTGGGCAGCCCGACATGTGCCGGCCGGATCGGCAGGCACCGACCTTGTAACCAAAGTCACCCGTTGGCAAGAATGTTCTTAGGACCGCAAACCTTTTAAGTGGGCTTGATCAAGAAGTGGATACTTGAAAGCGCGACACAGATCGCAACGCACACCCGCCTCCTCCCAGTGCGCACGCTCCGGCCCGCTCCCCCCGCGGGCCGGACGTGTGCCTGGGAGGTTTTTACTCCTCAGTCGCCGTCTCCCGCGCCGGCACGGGACGGCGCTCGCGGATGCGCAGCGACTCGATGCGGTTCTCGCGAACCGACTCCACGCGAATCGAGAAGGGGCCGGCGGTGACGGTGTCGCCGCGCCGCGGGAGCCGCCCGAGCTCGGCGAAGACGAAGCCGCCGACGGAGTTGTAGGCGTCGCTGTCGACCGGCAGCGGCACCCCGTAGTCGGCGAGGTCGGCGACCGGGACGTGGCCGCGCACGAACAGGTCCCCGTCGGGCAGCCGCCGCACCTCCCCGGCCGCGGGGTCGGTCTCGTCGGTGATCTCGCCGACCACCTCCTCGATGATGTCCTCGACGGTGACGATTCCCGCGACGCGACCGTACTCGTCGACGACGACCGCCAGCGAGGTCCGCTGGCGCTGCAGATCGGCGAGCAGGTCGTCGAGCGGCTTGGTCTCGGGCACGATCGGCGCGTCGTGCACCTCCGGCTCGAGCGTGGCGTGCGGCCCATCGTCCATCAGCCGGCGAGCGAGCGCGCTGGCGTGCACGAGCCCGCGCACGCGATCGCGATCCTCGCCTTCGGTCACGACCAGCCGCGTGTGCCCGGAGGAGATGCACAGCTTCAGCGCGGTCTCGACGTCGCGCGAGACGTCGATCGCCACCACGGCGGGGCTCGGGGTCATCACCTGCCGCGCCTCCTGCTCGTGCAGGTGGAAGACGCCGGTGAGCATCCCCGCCTCCCCCGGGTCGAGGTGGCCGCCGGCGTGCGATTCGGCGATCAGGCGCTTGAGCTCGTCGGGCGAGCCGCCGCCGTGATCGCGGGTCATGTCGACGCCGAACAGCTTGAGGATCCGCGCGGAGACGGTCGTGGTCGCACGGATGATCGGGCGGAACAGGACGCTGAAGCCCTGCAGCGGCCGGGCGACGCGGCGGGCGACGCTCTCGGCGCGGTCGATCGCGTAGAACTTGGGCACCATCTCCCCGAAGATCAGCTGCACCGTGATCACGATCGCGTAGGCGATCACGACCGCGATCACGACGGCGACATCGTGGGATATCCCGCCTCCGAAGGCTTCCCGCAGCGCATCGGCGAGCGTGGGCGTGGCCAGCGCGCCGATCCCGATCGAGGTCATCGTGACCCCGATCTGCACGGCGGAGATGTAGTCGTTGATCCGCTCCAGCTGCCTGAGCGCAAGCGCGGCGCCGCGCATGTCCTGCTCGCGCATCACTTCCAACCGAGCCCGCCGCGAGCGCACGAGCGCGTACTCCGCGATCACGAAGAACGCGTTCACCGCGACCAGCAGGGCCGCGAGGATCAGCTTCAGACCGGTCACGCCCGGTGCTCAGCCGAGCCCGTCGATCTGCCCGGCAAGCGCGAAGTCGGCATCGGTGAGGCCGCCCGCGGAGTGGGTGGAGAGCTCCAGGCGCACCCTGTTCCACCCGTGCACGAGGATGTCGGGGTGGTGGTTGGCAGCCTCCGCGAGCTCGGCGACGCGGTTGACGAAGGCGATTGCCGTGGCAAAGTCCGTGAGCTTGTACTCGCGCACGATCGCATCACCATCGCGAGCCCACTCGCTGCCTGCGAGGCGCCGCTGGATCTGCTCGTCGTTGAGCACCGCCACGGCTCACACGATACCGGCGGCTGTGGACTGCGCGGCGGCGACACCCACCACGACCGCCGCCACTGACAGCGCCAGGCAGGCGAGCAGCCCGAGCGCCAGCGCGTAGCGGCCCGTGGCAAGGCGGAAGGAGAGCCCGGCAAGCGCGCCGCCGATCAGCCCGCCGATGTGGGCGCCGACGGAGATGTTGGGGACCGAGAAGCTGAGGATCAGGTTGAAGATGATCAGCGCCCCGATGCCCCCCTCCATCACGCTGCGCCCCTGCGCGCGCAGCTCGACAGCGGCGGCGCCCATCAGCCCGAAGATCGCCCCCGAGGCGCCGAGGCTCGGGGCGGCGGTGGCGATCAGCGCGCCGCAGGAGCCGGCGAGCAGCGAGGTGAAGTAGATCGCGGCGAACCGCACCGAGCCGAGCGCGGGCTCGAGCATCATGCCGAGCAGATACAGCAGGTACATGTTGAAGCCGATGTGCAGCAGGTCGACGTGCAGGAAGGCGCTGGAGACGAGCCGGTAGTACTGGTGGCCTTCGGCGATCGCAAAGCGATACAGATCGCCTTCGTTGATGACCTTGCCGTACGCCTCGCCGGTGAGCGTGAACTGGCCCTGCTCGGTGAGGTAGACGATCACGTTGATCGCGATCAGCGCGTAGGTGACGCGCGGCACGGCGGCCATCTCGCGCATCCGCACGACCTTGGTGCGCTGCGAGGCGCACTCCGGGCAGCGCATCCCTACCTGCGTGGGGGTCATGCAGTCGGGACAGATCGGCCGCCCGCACGAGGAGCAGGAGACCGCGGTCTCGCGGGAGGGGTGGCGGTAGCAGGTGGCCATATGGGGGGTGAGAGCGTATCGACCCCGCCCATCTCGAACCCCTACCCGCGCCCGGCCCGCCCCCACACCCCTACCACAGCACGTACTCGGAATGCAGCTGCGAGCGCATCTTCTTTAACCCCAGTCGCATGCGGCCCTTGATCGTGCCCACGGGGGCATCGAGGATGGCGGCGATCTCGGTGTTGGAGAAACCGCCGTAGTAGGCAAGCTCGATCACCCGGCTCTGCTCGGGCGGGAGCCGCCGGAGGATCGCGCGCACCTCGCGCGCGGCCTCACGGCGGCCGACCTCCCGCTCGGTGTGCTCGGCCGCCTCCAACTGCTCCTCGACGACCTCGACGCCAACCCATTTGCCGTCGTACACCACTCCGCGGCGCAGGACGTCGAGCGCGCGGTGGTGGACGATCCCAAGCACCCACGTGCGCACCGTGCCCCGCGAGCTGTCATAGCGCGGCGCGCTGCGCCACAGCGAGAGGAACGCCTCCTGGACGACTTCTTCGGCGAGCGCGGGCCGGCCGCACATCTTCAGCGCCAGCAGGTGGGCAGCGCGCGCATGGCGCTTGTAGAGGATCGCGAAGGCGGCGGAGTCAGCCTCGCACACGAGTCGCATCAGCTCACGGTCGTCGAGCCTACACAGAAGGACCGAGGGGGCCTCCGGGGAGCGCTTGTAGAGAGCCATGTTGGACATCGAAACTTCCCAGCCGGGAGGGGGTTAGGGATTCCGCATCCCGGGACCGAGCGGATCGCTCCCCCAGACTACCGTTAACCAGATAGCAGAATAGTTCCGAGCGCGCTTGCCGGGGCGTCCGCTCCGAGCGCTCGCTTGGGTCGCGGTTCGAGCGTGCTCGGCAATCGTTGGTGCCGAGATGCTCGGCGCTCGCCGGTTCCGAGGCGCTCAGCGCTCGCCGGTTCCGAGATGCTCAGCGCTCGCCGGTACCGAGATGCTCGACGCTCGCCGGTTCCGAGATGCTCAGCGCTCGCCGGTTCCGAGGCGCTCAGCGCTCGCCGCGGGCAGGCGCCTGCCCGGCGACCGCCGCGGGGCCCTCGGAGGGCCGCCCCCGGCGACGGGCGCGCAGCAGCACGAGCGCGACACCAGCGGCGCCACCCACCATCACCGCGGCCGCGGGCCGCACCCAGTTGCGGGGGTCGCGCATCGCCGAGAGCTCCCACCCCTCGAGCTCCTCGGCGGCGAGCTCGGTGATGCTGGTGAGCGTGTCCTCCACCCTGCCGACCAGATCGGCGGGCGGCTCGACAGGCGCGAGCGCTTCGCGCAGCAGCCTCTCGAAGTTGGGCAGAGCCTCAGTCATGCACGATCTCCTCCAACTGCTTGATCGCGCGGTGGATGAGCACCTTGGTGGCCCCATCCGAGCGTCCCAGCGCACGCGCGATCTCGCGGTTGTCCATGTCGAGGGCGAAGCGCATGATCAGCGCCTCGCGGCGGTCGTCGGGCAGTTGACGCACGCCCTCGAGCACGCGCGAGAGCTCGCTGCGATTCTCGACCAGGTCCTCGGTCGTGTGCAGGTCGCTCAGCGTATCGGTCGCCTCGATCGGCGACACCGGCCGGCGGGAGCGGTCGCGGTAGAGGTTGGCGGCGAGGTTGTGGGCGATCCTGATCAGCCACGGCCGCAGCGGGCGCCCGCGCGACTCGCGCTGCGCGCGCTCGAAGTGACGGTAGGCCTGCAGAAAGGTCTGCTCCGTCAGGTCCTCGGCGTCGTGGTGGTTGCCAACGCGATAGTAGGCGTAGCTGTAGACATCGCGCAGGTGGGCGCGGTAGAGCTCTGAGAACTCCTTGTCGAGCTCCGCCTTGGGCTTTGCGCCGGGAGGCAGTTGGCCCGAGGTCGATGATTCGAGCCCGCTCGCCCCCTCGCCTTCTCCGGTTACGTGCTCGGACACCCATCAGACCCTATCCCCCACGCCGCCGCCCTTCGGCCGCCGACTGCACGCGCTCATACGCTGGGTCGCGGGCTGCCCACACCTCATATGCTGGATACCCACCGGCGCGCGGGCCGTTACAGTGGGAGACGATGGCGATCGACCGTGGCAAGACAATTCGCGGAGCGCTGGCGGGCGCGCTGGCGGCGGGCGTGTGGGCGGCGCAGATGCCCCTCGACAAGCGCCTGCTCCGCAGCGGCTTCGACGACGTGGAGCTGCTCGGCAAGGCGATCACGCGGGGGCAGTGGTGGCCGCTGGCGGGCGTGCTGGCGCACCTGCAGAACGGAGCGCTGTTCGGCGCGGTGTATGCCAACGTGGCCCCGCGCACGCCGCTGCCCTCGTGGGCGCGGGGGCCGGCGGCGGGGCTCGCGGAGAACTTCACGACGTGGCCGCTGGTGGCGCTCGCCGACCGTGTGCACCCCGCACGCGAGGAGCTGCCCGCCGCCTTCGCCAACCCCCGGGCGCTGGCGCAATCAACCTGGCGCCACCTGCTGTTCGGGGTGCTGCTGGGGGAGCTGGAGCGGCGCCTGAACGCGGATGACCGTGTCGACCCGCCCGACTACTCGCACCTGATCTCGACCAACGGCCACGCCCGCCCGGAGCATTTCGCCCCGACCGGCTGAGATTTACTGGCATGTTCGCGTTCCCGCTCGGCACGGCTGAAAGCCTGCATCTGGGCGAGTTCCTGCCGCCGCTACTCGCCACCACGACGTACCTGACGCTGTTTGGCAAACGCGCGCAGACGCTGGCGCGCGAGGGGCGACCCGTGGCCAACTGGCGCGTCGCCTCGTTCGTGGTCGGCGCGCTGACCGTGTGCTTCGTGCAGCTCCCACCCTTCGACAGCCTCGCCGACGAAGTGCTGCTGGCGCACATGATCCAGCACATCATCATCGGCGACCTCGCGTCCCTGCTGATGGTGTTCGGCCTCACCGGCCCGGTGCTCGCGCCGCTGCTGCATTTCCGCTTCACGCGCCCGCTGCGGCGGCTGGCGAGCCCGATCCCCGCGCTGCTGTTGTGGGCGGCCAACATGTACATATGGCACACGCCGCTGCTCTACCAGCTGGCGATCCGCCACGACCTCGTGCACGCGCTGGAGCACGCCTGCATGTTGTGGTTCGGGCTGCTGCTGTGGCTGGCGCTGCTCGGCCCGCTGCCGAAGCCCGCGTGGTTCCACGGCTGGGCCCCGGTAGGGTACGTCGCCAGCATCCGGCTGATCGGGGCGGTGCTCGGCAACGCGATGATATGGGCACAGACGCTGTTCTACCCCGTGTACAAAGCCAGCGACGCCGCCCGTGGCCTCAACCCGCTCTCCGACCAGAACCTCGCCGGCGCGGCGATGATGATCGAGCAGATGTTTCTCACGATCGTGCTGGTCGGCTGGCTGTTCCTGCGCTTCGCGCGCCAGGACGAGGAGCGCCAGGGGCTGCTCGACCTCGCCGCCGGGCAGGGCGTCCCGCTCAGCGACGAGCGGGCGGTGCGCGCGGTGAACGCCGGCGCCGGGGGGCTGCTGCGCGAACGCCTGTTGGAACAGAGCCGCACGGTCGAGCCGGTTCCCGAGCGCACGGCCGAGGAGAGCGAGTCGATGACGGCTGGCACCGGGCCCCTGGCCAAGGAGAGCTGAGTCGATGAGCGGGATGGGCGCCGACCGCAGGGGGGTCAACGAAAGCCTGATCGTGTCGGCCTTCCACCACAGCCTCTCCACGCAGGCGCAGGTGCTGATCCTCGCGTTCGTCGTGGTCGCCGTGCTGCTGGTCGTCGGCCGGTTGATCGCCGCGCTGCTCGCCGACCCCGGCGCGGAGCAGCGGCCGGGTCACGGAGCCGAAGGAAAGGATGGGAGGGGGAGGGGGATGGGCAGTGGCGGCGAGCCCACCCGTGTTGTACGAGTCACACCCGAGCCGCCCGCCCGGCGGGTGCTGCGGATCGGCTTCGGCGTGCTGTGGCTGCTGGACGGAGCCCTGCAGATCCAGGCGCACATGCCGCTCGGCCTCCCCGAAAACGTGGTCGCACCGTCGACGCAGGGCAGCCCCGCGTGGCTGGTGAGCGTCGTGCACTGGGGACTGCGGGTGTGGGAAAACCACCCCGTGCAGGCGGCCGTCGCCGCCGTGTGGATCCAGCTCGGGCTGGGTTTGTGGCTGCTGCTGGTCGTCCGCGGCCGCTGGTCGCGGATCGGCGGCGCCGTGAGCATCGGCTGGGCATTGTGCGTGTGGGTGCTCGGCGAGAGCATGGGCGGGATCCTCGCGCCGGGCGCCAGCTGGCTGTTCGGCGCGCCGGGAGCGGTGCTCTTCTACGCGCTCGCGGGCGCGCTGTTGGCGCTGCCCGAGCGCGCGTGGCGCAACCCACAGCTCGGGCGGCGCCTGCTGGCCGGCTTCGGCGTGTACTTCATCGCGATGGCGGTGCTGCAGGCGTGGCCGGGCAACGGCTTCTGGACCGCGGGGTCGAGCGGCGCGCTGCCGGCGATGGTGAGCGAAATGGCCGAAACCCCGCAGCCGCACGCGGTCGCGCAGGCGCTGGGCCACTTCGGCGGCTTCGCCGCCGAACACGCCGTGCTCGTCAACGCCTTCGTGGTGGTCGCCCTCGGGGCGATCGGCCTCGCCCTGCTCAGCGGCCGCCGCCGCGCGACGCGGGTGGCGGTGGGGGCGGCGCTCGTGCTGAGCCTCGCCGACTGGGTGCTGGTGCAGGACTTCGGCGTGTTCGGCGGCGTCGGCACCGACCCCAACAGCATGATCCCCACGCTGCTCGCGCTGTGCGCCTCCTATCTGGCGCTGGTGCGGCCCGCGCTCGCCACTGCGCCCGCCCGGGTCGCTGTTGCCGGTGCGGCTCCGCTTCCCCCGACCACGGGCCAACCCGCGGTCGCCGCAACCGGCGGGGCGGCCCGTCCCGCAGCTGCCGGCCAACCCGCGGCCACCGCCACACCCGCCCCGGTTGCCCGCGCCGGCCTTCCGCGTTTGGGACCGACGACGCGACTGCTCGCCGTGGTCGCGGCATGCGCCACCACGGCGCTGGGCGCCGTGCCGTACGCGATCGCGGCCGTCTCGCCCAACGCGACGACGCTGCTGGCGGAAAGCATCGACGGCCGCGCCACGGCGGTGCCCGGAAACGTACGGCCTCCCGACGTGCCGCTGGTCGAACAGCACGGCCGGCCCGTCACCTTCGAAAAGCTTCACGGGAAGGTGCTGCTGGTGACCTATATCGACCCGGTGTGCACGACCGACTGCCCGGTCATCGCCCAAGAGTTCAAGCAGGCCGACAGCCTGCTCGGCAGCGAAGCCCGCGATGTGGATCTCGTGGCGATCAACGCCAATCCGCTCTACCGCTCCCCCGCCGACCTGCGCGCGTTCGACCGCCAGGAGCACCTCGAACACCTGCCCAACTGGATCTACCTCACCGGCACCGTCGGGGCGCTGCGCAGACTGTGGAGCTCCTTCGGCGTCGAAATTCTTGTGCCCGGAGGAGGCGCGATGGTCACCCACCCCGACGGCGCGGCGATCATCGACCGCGAAGGCCAGATCCGCTCGCTCGCCAACTTCGACCCGGGTCCCGCGACGTCGAGCACGAAGTCCTCGTTCGCCGTCACCCTCGTACAGGCCGCCCGACAGGCTCTGAGCGAGGCGTGAGCACCAACTCTCCGCGCACCTCGCGCCGCCCGGCGGGACGGGGCGCACCGCGAAGACGGGCAACCGCGGGTGCGCCAGGACGCAGACGGGCGGCCGCAGGTCTACTCACGCGTGGACGGGCAACCGCGGGTCTGCTCACGCATGGACGGGCAACCGCGGGTCTGCCCACGCGTGGACGGGCAACCGCAGGCCTGCTCACGCTCTGCCTGCTCGCATCGAGCCTGGCCGCGTGCGGCTCCAGCGGTGGAAGCGACAGCGGAAGTGGCAACGCAACGGAAGCGCTCACCACGCCGTTGGCGACATCCCTGCCAAGCGCCGGCGGCAGTTGGGCACTGCTCCCGGCGGGGGCGAGCTCAGGCGAAGAACACTTCTGGGAGCTGCTCCACCGAGGTGCGGGCAGCTCACGCTGGTCGCTCGTGACTCCACCGGGCGTACAGGACAACGGTGGCCTCGCGATCGCCGCGGCGAGCGGCACACTGCTCGCCGGGTTCCTACCGAGCTACAACCTTCACTTCTCCCCGCTGGCGCTCACAACGAACGGCGGCGCCACGTGGACACCCACGTCCGTCCCCCTCCCAAGCGGCCTCACGGGCGTCCCCGACTCGCTCGCACAGGGCCCCCGGGGCACGACCTACGCGCTGCTCGCCAACGACGGGGGCGAAATCGTCGCGAGCGATACGCGGAGTGGCGAATGGCGCTCCCTTACCACCGCGCGAGCGCTTGCCGCCACTCAGCTCACGCACGGCTGTGGATTGACCAGCATCGACGCCCTGACCAGCATCGACGCGGTTGCCAACGTCGCCCCCGAAGGCGTGCTGGCAGGCGGCACCTGCACCAAGGCGGGGCAGATCGGCGAGTACGCCTACACCCACGGCGGCTGGCGAGCGGCGGCGCCACCAACGCCCGTCGCGCTGCGGGGCACCCCCAGCCGGGTCCTGTGGCTGGCGTCCACCGGCGCCACGACGCTCGCCCTGGTGGACTTCCCCTCCCCCGCACAGAACACGCTCCTCGCCGCATGGACCACCGACGGCGGCCACCGCTGGACCGAGAGCCCGCCGCTGACGATGGGCGCCCGAGAAGACCTGATCGCCGCCGGCCCAGCGCCGCACGCCCAGACGTTCCTGCTCGTCAGCACCCCCCACGGAAATCGACTTCGGATCGGAGCCCCCCTCGCCCCCTGGCGCGCAACCCCACGCCCCCCCGAAGGCACGGCGACAGTGGCGCTGAGCGACACCGGCGAAGTCGACGCGCTGGCCGTCCATGTCTACAACATCGTCGACTGGAGGCTCGTCGGGTCCCCGGGGGCGTGGCACAGAGTCGGGACGCACCCCGTCACCGTGTCCGCAGCCTCACACTGAGCCCATCGTTGTATCCAAGCTGGTAGGCGATGGCGCGGTAGGCATGGTGCCGAGGTCGCGTAGATTGGCGTCGTGACCGAAGCCCCGAGAGACCCCAATCGACAGCTCCAGATCACCGTCGAGCTGACGATCCCACTCGCGGAGGTGACGGTGCGTGCCAGCCGCTCCTCCGGCCCGGGAGGGCAGCACGCCAACGTCACCGCCTCCCGCGTGGAAGTCATCTTCGATGTACTCGCCTCCCCCACCCTCACCGACGCACAGCGGGAGCGGGTGCTCGCGCGCGCCGGCCCGCGAGTCGTGGCAATCTCCCAGGACGGGCGCTCACAGGCACGCAACCGCGAGCTGGCCCTCACCCGCCTCAGCGAGCGGCTGGCGCGAGCGCTCGCCACTCCCAAGCGCCGCCGCGCCACCCGCCCCACCGCCGCCTCACGCGAGCGCCGCCTGGCCGCCAAGCGCCGGGGCACCGAACGCAAGCGCGAGCGCCGCCCGCCGGAGGAGTCGTGAGCCGAGCTCTCGGGCCGGCCCACAGAGCCCCGAGCTGTCTCAGGCCGACCCCACAGAGCCCCCCCGAGCTGTCTCAGGCCGACCCCACAGAGCCCTAAGCTGATTAGCTCTGAGGCGTGCTTGGCGTGCCCATCGGTGTGACCGCGTGCCTATTCGACCTCGACGGAGTGCTGACGCAGACAGCGAAGGTGCATTCCGCCGCCTGGAAGCAGATGTTCGACGACTACTTGCGGGGGCGCGCCCGACGGACCGACGAAGCCTTCGTCCCCTTCGATCCGATCCGCGAGTACGACCAATACGTCGATGGCAAGCCTCGCGATGACGGTGTACGAGCGTTGCTTGCCTCGCGCGGGGTGAAGCTCCCGGAGGGCGACCCGGATGACACGCCAGAGGCGGAGACGATCCACGGTCTTGGCAATCGCAAGAACGAGATTGTGCTCAGACTGATCCGTCAGCAGGGCGTGCAGCCGTATGAGGGCTCGGTCCGCTACGTCAAAGCGGTCCAAGCGGCCGGGTTGCGCCGCGCCGTGGTCTCCTCGAGCACCAACTGCCGCGAGGTTCTCGCCGCCGCTGGCATCGAGGACCTGTTCGAAGAGATCGTCGACGGCGTCCTCGCCGAGCGCGAGCGGCTCCAGGGCAAGCCTGCGCCGGACACATTTCTCGCGGGTGCCAGGGCGCTGGGCGTCCAGCCTGCTTGTGCGGCCGTGTTCGAGGACGCGCTGGCGGGCGTCGAGGCGGGCCGGGCAGGCCGCTTCGGCTTCGTGGTAGGGGTCGACCGAGTCGGCCAGGCCGACGCGTTGCGCGCCCACGGCGCCGACGTCGTCGTGGACGATCTGGCCAAGCTGCTGCCGACGCCATGATCCAGCATCCGGACTTCGCGGTCGAACCCTGGGCCGTGCACGAGACCGACCTCGACCTCGACAGGCTCGCGCAGACAGAGTCGGTATTCGCGCTTGCCAACGGTCACATCGGTCTGCGCGGGAACCTCGACGAGGGAGAGCCTTGCGGCTTGCCGGGTACCTACCTGGCCGGCTTCTACGAGAGCCGGCCGCTGCCTTACGCCGAGGCTGGCTACGGCGACCCGGAGGCCGGCCAGACCGTCATCAACGTGACCAACGGCAAGATCATTCGCCTGCTAGTGGAGGACGAGCCGTTTGACATCCGCTACGGTGAGCTGCGCCGCCACGAACGGGTGCTCGATCTTCGCGCCGGAGTGCTGCGCCGCACGGTCGAGTGGGTGTCTCCGACGGGACGTTCCGTGCGGGTGACCTCCACGCGCCTCGTGTCGTTCACGCAGCGGGCGATCGCAGCCATCCTGTACGAGGTCGAGGCACTCGACGGTCAGACACCGGTGGTCGTGCAGTCTGAGCTCGTCGCCAATGAAAAGCTGCCGGTCACCGAGCGCGATCCCCGCGCCGCGTCAGCGCTCGCGTCACCATTGCAATCCGAGTTCTTTGCGGCGCGTGACACCCGCGTGATGCTGGAGCATGCGACCCGCGCGAGCGGCCTGACGATGGCCGCGGCGATGGACCATGTCATCGACGGGCCGGTGCACACGACAGCCACCTCGGAGAGCTTCGAGGATATCGGTCGCCTGCTCGTGACGGCCGACCTCGTGCCCGAGAAGCCCCTTCGAATCGTCAAGTTCATCAGCTACGGGTGGTCGCGCAAGCGCTCGCCGCCGGCGATCGTCGACCAGGTTGCAGCCGCGCTGGCGGAGGCGCGACACCGTGGCTGGGACGGTCTCCTCGTCGACCAACGAGCTTACCTGGACGACTTCTGGGATCGCGCCGACGTCGAGATCGAGGGTGACGCCGAGCTGCAGCTGGCGGTTCGCTTCGGCCTCTTCCACACGCTCCAGGCCGGCGGCAGGGCTGAGCGGCGGGCGATCGCAGCCAAGGGACTGACCGGACCGGGCTACGACGGACATGCGTTCTGGGATACAGAGACCTTCGTCCTACAGGTCCTGACATATACGGCTCCGCACGCCGCGCGCGATGCCCTGCGCTGGCGTCATCACACGCTCGATCTCGCACGGGAGCGAGCAACCTCGCTAGGGCTGGAGGGCGCCGCATTTCCTTGGCGGACGATCCGGGGACAGGAGTGCTCGGGGTACTGGCCGGCAGGGACAGCGGCGTTCCATGTCAATGCCGACATCGCCGATGCCGTCGTCCGCTATCAGGCGGCCAGCGATCACGATGAGGAGTTCGCGCGCGGCGTCGGCCTGGAGCTGCTTGTCGAGACAGCCCGACTGTGGCGCTCGCTGGGGCACCACGATGCTGCCGGCCGCTTCCGGATCGACGGCGTGACCGGCCCCGACGAGTACAGCGCAATCGCTGACAACAACGTCTACACAAACCTGATGGCCGAGCGGAACCTGCGCGAGGCCTTCGAGGGCATAAAGCGCCATCCCCAACGCGCCGCTGAGCTCGGAGTCGACGACGAGGAGGCCGCCACCTGGCGTGACGCCGCCCAGGCGATGCTCATCCCCTACGACAAGCAGCTGGGAGTCCACCCTCAAGCGGAGGCGTTCACGGAGCACGACATCTGGAACTTCGATACGACCGCCCCCGACCAGTATCCGCTGCTGCTGCACTTCCCCTACTTCGACCTTTATCGCAAGCAGGTCGTCAAGCAGGCCGACCTGGTGCTCGCACTGCATCTGCGCGGGGACGTCTTTGGTGACGAGCAGAAGGCGCGCGACTTCGCCTACTACGAGCGACTGACGGTTCGCGACTCCTCACTGTCGGCCTGCACCCAGGCGGTCATTGCCGCGGAGGTAGGCCACCTCGAGCTGGCCTACGACTACCTGAGTGAGGCCGCTCTCATCGATCTCGACGACCTCCAGCACAACACGCGCGACGGTCTGCACATCGCGTCGCTCGCGGGGACATGGGTCGGCGCCGTCGCGGGGTTTGGAGGGATGCGAGACCACAAAGGGATCCTGAGCTTCGCGCCCCGCCTACCGCAGGCGCTCACCCGGCTCACGTTCCGCCTCTGCTTCCGTGGGCGAAGGCTGCTGGTGGAGGTCGGTCCCGAGCAGGCGGCGTACTCGCTACTTCAGGGCGCCTCCCTGGAGATCGTCCATCACGGCAAGAAGACGACGGTTGACGGACAACGGCCACAGACCCACCCGATCCCCCCACCAGCCCCACGCGAGACCCCTGGACAGCCGCCCGGGCGCGCACCGGAGCGGCGAGGAGCGCCATCGTGAGGGACCACACCTAGCTCTGCGTTTCGGGACCGACGAGCTAAGATCGCGTCTGTTGACCAAGTCGCCCATCGACCAGCTACTCGGAGCCATCGACATGCTCGACGGGGAGGCGGCGATCGCGCTGATGGCGCCTGATTGCCAGATGCTGGCGGTAGACGGCCGCCGCGCCGAGGGGACGGCCGCGGTGCGCGAGCTGCTGTCGGACTTTCTTGCGACGATCCTTCAGACCACGCACCGAATCAGCGCGCAGTGGCACCAGGACGATGTCTGGATCGCCGAGGTGGAAGCGACCTACGAACTGAAGGATCGGGTGAGAATAAGGCGTCCGCGAGCATTCGTGTTGCGCGATGGACCAGACGGCTTCGTCGAGCTGCACGTCTACGGTGCGCATGAGCGCCCCCTCGCCGATCGTCGAATCGGCGAGGAGGGAATGCGAATCGGTGGACGGTGGATACCACCGCTCTGAGGGCAGCGAAGTCTGCCGGGAGTGATCTCACCGCCCTGAGATATGTCAGTTGATCGATATATACTGTTCCTATGAGGAAGCGCGCGATGCAGGAGGCGACGTTCCTGATCCTGACGGCGCTGGCTGGAGGCAGCCAGCACGGTTACGGGATCATCACGGACGTCGAGCAGATCTCGGACCGGCGCGTCCGACTGCGCGCCGGGACCTTGTATACGGCTCTGGAACGTCTCCGCGCCGACGGACTGGTCGAGGTTGACCGCGAGGAGATCGTGGATAGCCGGTTGCGCCGCTACTACCGTCTCACGGCTACGGGCGCAGAGCGCCTCGCCGCCGAGGCTGCTCGTCTGCAAGCGAATGCCGTCGTTGCGATGTCGCGGCTGGAACCGGTCGGAGCGCGATGAATGACGATCCTGACCTCGAGCGCCGCTACAGGCGTCTGCTCGCGTGCTACCCCGCCGCGTTTCGGCGCGAGCACGAACAGGAGGTTCTCTCTGTGCTGATGGCCGCCGCCGAGGAGGGGCAGCGGTGGCCGCGACTGGCGGAGGCCGCCGATCTGCTCAGAAGCGCGACGTCCATGCGGCTGCGAACCAGGCTGCGAAATTCATGGGCATGGGAGTACAGGCACCGGCGTGTCATGGTCCCCGTGCGCGTTGTCAGCGGGATCTGGTTGGTGGCCCTTACCGTCATCCTGTACGGCTATGGTCTCGGCGGCTGGTGGGGAGTGCTGCTGGTCCCGGCGGCGATCCTGCATTTCTACGTCGCCTACCGCAGCCTGCGGCACCGCGTCCAGAGCTAGCGCGCCGCGTCCTCGTGGGCGCGCTCATTACGCGCTGCTAGCGCAATCGAGGAGGAGCATCAGCTAGGCGCCGGGCACAGCCGCCGGTAGGATTCGCCCGGCACGTAGCGCGCCCATTCGGCCAACGTCAGGTTGACGTGCACGCGTGCGCAAACTTCCGCGGTGAGCTTGCTGAGGCTACCGGCTGCGTACGTGGGCGAGTACACGCTTACCTCACCGCTTCCGCCCGCCGCGGCGAGCAAGGTTCCCCTGGGGTTGAAGGTGAGGCTTTCGACGGACTGACCGTCGCCCTGGATCCGGCCGAGCATCACGCCGGTCCGGGCGTCTGAGAGCAGGACTTCGCCCGCCCGATCCCCCGCCGCGAGGATACGGCCATCGTGGCTGTAGGCGACGCTGTAGATCGGATAATGATCCGTGAGGGGCAGGCCGACGCGCTGAAAGTCGCGCAGGCTCCAGATGAGCACTTCCTGAGCGCGGTTTGCGCTCGCGAGCATTTCTGAGCCGGGTGCCGGGTTGAACGCGACGCTTGTGATCGGGCTCCCGTTCGCTAGCGAGCGTAGCGGCATATCCGTTCGCGCATCCCACAGCGTGACATTGCCGCCTTCGGTCCCCGCCGCGATCTTGCTGCCGTCGGCGCTGAAGGCCAGGCTCGTGACCGGCGAGCCGGCGTCGAGAGGCTTGCCGACCCGTGCCCCAGTGGCGATCTGCCAACGGCTGACGAGGCCGTTCGCGCTGCCGGCGGCGACGATGCCTTGCGGACTGACCGCAACGCTCGTCAGTTCGCCTTCAGCCTTCAGTTCGCGCCGAGGGCCGCCCTCGAGCGGCCAGATCACGACCGTCGCGGCGCTCTTGTCCCCCGCCACCAGGAAGCGTCCGTCCCGGCTGATCGCCGCGCCGAGGGCTTCACCGCCATCCGGTACGCGCCAGGCGCGTTCGCGCTCGCGCGTCTTCGCGTTCCATCGCTTGACCCACCCGCGGTGGTCGGAGGTCACGATTGTGCGACCGCCGGAGGAGAACGCAACGCTAGTGACGGTTTCGTCGCCGTCCGCCACCGCGGGTTCGGATCTTGCCGGCGAGTGGGCGTTCCAGATCAGCACGCGGCCAGTAACGGTGCCGGTGGCCAGCGTCTCGCCGCCGGGCGCGAAGGCGAGCGCCAGAGCTTCGCCGCCGATGTAGAGCGGCTGCTCGACGTGCTGTGCGAGGTTGGACGTGCTGTAGATGCTCAGCTGCCCGGCTTCGTTGGCGCACGCGAGGAGCTGCCCGTCCGGCGAGAACGAGACGCTGCGCACCGGCGTGCCGTCCAACCCATCGAGGGACCGTTCGGGTTCTCCCGGCACCCAGAACAAAGACACTTCCTTCCTGGTCTCCAGTCGCGACCGTCCCGCTGTTGGCAACGGCAATTGACAAGACTCCCGCTTCGTCCCACAGCGTCGGCCGTGGAGTTATGCCGTGCCCGATCGCCCAGCGCCTGACTTCCCCGCTGGCGCTCCCGGCGGCGAGAACGTCGCCGCTCGGATCGAATGCGATAGCCGCAACCTTGGCGCCGGTCTGGAGAAGCCGGCGGACGCGAGACCGACGCGAGAGGCTCCAGAGGATCGCTTCGCCTCCTTGATCGCCGAAGGCGAGTAGGTCGTCCCGTGGGCTGAACGCGACGCTGGCCACCGAGCATTTGGTCTCGCAGCCCCATTGCGCTGGGGCGATTTCCTCGATCTTCGCCGGCTGCGCCCGGGAAACGTTCCAGATCGCGAGTCCTCCCCGTTCGTCGCCGATCGCGATCAGGCGCCCGTCGCTGCTGGCGGCGAAGGCACCCACAGGGCCGTTCAACCTCGCGCGCGCGACGCTGGCTCCTGTACGCGGGTTCCAAAGCGCGAAGCCGCCGTCGCTGCTTGCGGTGACCAGCGCGCGCCCCCCGTCGGCATAGGCGACCCCTACCACCGGCCCGCCGATCGTCAGGACGGACTGCAGCGGCTGCTGCAGCGCGTTGTTCAGCGCCTGGCGCGCCTCGTCGGTCTCGCCGAGCGCGTATCCCTCCAGGGCGAGGAGCGATGCGAGCACGGGATCGCGTTCGAGCTGAGCGCCGGACTGGCTCGCCAGCGTCCGCGATAGCGCGAGGTGGGTTTCGTGGATCTGGTGCTCGCGGAGCACATATGCGAGCACGGCGAGCACGAGCGCGACGAGCGCAAGGGCTGAGACGAGCGCCGTTCGGCGGCGCGCCGCGTTGCGCTCGTTGCGCAGCCGCCGCTCGGTCTGACGCTGGCACCAGTCGACGATCGCTTTGGCGAGGACATCGTGGAAGATCTCCACCCGGGGCGAGTCCGACCCCACGGCGGGCGGCAGCGGGCGCACGATGCGCTGATCGCTGGCGGCGAGCTTCGCGACGAGCGCGCGGACGAGCTCCGGCGGCTCGCCACTCCAGGCGCTGAGATCCGCGATCGACTGGGCGATCTTGGCGCCCGACGGAGTCACGAGGTGGAGGAACACCTCTGTCGCGGTGGCGAGCTCGCGCGGCTCGAGCTCGCCGAGCGCGCGCGTCAGATGCGTTCGCACGATCGTCTGAGACCCGCCGAGCTCGCGCAGTGTCGCCGCCCGCAGCAGCCGCGAACCCCGCGCACGCTCGCACTCCCACAGTCGGGTCATGACAAGCTGCATGTACGGCGTCTCGATCGACTCGTCGGCGCCAGCCGCGCCGCGGTCGCCGGAGACGAGCCCCTGGGCCGCGTTCTCGAGCAGCACCTGGCCCGTACGGACCTCTCCGAGCACGGTCTCGACGAGCGCCTCCTCGATCTCGACGCCGGGTTCGCCAGGGTGCAACTTGTTGTGATGGGCGAGCGGCCTTTCGATTGCCTCGCGTGCCGCGTCGCGAGCCAGGTGCTCAAGATGCAGGGTGTTGGCGTGGACGTTGTTGAGCCGGCCGCGAAACAGCTCGCCGAGCGCGGCGTAGGCATCCTCGCGGATCGAGATGAGGAAGTTCACCCCAAGCTCGCGACGGTTGATGCAGCGTGCGAGTTCGTCGGCGAGGACATCGCCGTCGCGCCCGAGCGAGCGATAGAGCAGGTACTCCTCGAGCTGGTCGAGCATGATGAGGAGCTGGCCGCCGAGGGTGGCGGTCACTCCTGCCAGGATGTCCGCGAGCGAGAGCTCGGCGGACTCCGAACCGGACGTCGGCGGAGCCGCGGCCGATTCGCCGTCGTGGTGCTCGGGGAGGAACGGGGCGACGGCCTGCGCGATCGCCGCACGCAGGTCCGCGAGCGGATCGTCGCGCCATGAAGCGAACATGACGGGGATCCGCAGCGCCGACTGGTGGCGTTCGCGGTCGCGCTCGGCCTCCTCGAGCAGGGCCGCGGTGACGCCGGCGCGCAGCACCGAGCTCTTGCCCGCGCCGCTGTCGGCGTACAGCACCGTCAGCCGCGCGGCGCAGAGGTTGCCGGTGATGATCTCGATCTCGGCGTCGCGACCGAAGAAGACGTCCGCGTCCTCGACGCCATAGCTTCTCAGCCCCACGTAGGGGCTATCGGTGGTCGGCGACTGCGCAGCCCGTGTGGCCGTCGCGCTCACGTGCTCTGAGTCGCGGTCTGGAGGTTGCCGAGGCGCTCACCAAGCGCGGCGGCGTAGGCGTCCAGCGGAGCCTCGAGCGCCTCGACGCGGGATTCGCGCCAGAAGTCCCTTTCGACGTCGTCGAGTTCCCTCGCGACGGCGAACGAGGGGCCCTGGAACCGCGCGCCCTCCCAGAGTCGCTTGAGGCATACGCGCAGGCTCCAATCCCTCATCGGGAAGCCCATGAACAGGCAGTGGCTGTCCTTCAGCTTCCGGAGGATCTCCATCGGTACAAGGCTCGACGCTGGAACCCCGCTCAGATAGTCGATGTAACCGTCCTCGGTGACGACGTAGTTGTTGGGCCAGCTGTATCCGCAGTCCTGATCCTCGACGGCTCCGTAGACCTTGACGATCAGCGTGTGCATCAACACGCCTTTGACGAAAGGAAAGTCGGTGTACTTGTTGGGAATCTGGACCGGAATGGGCTCTACGCTGTCCGCCGGCAGGTGCACGAACTTGCCTGCGTGCGGTCCGGCGGCTGCGTAGAGGGCCACGTCGAACTTCTCTCGCCTCTGGGTGAACGCCCGCTCCAGCGAGTTGTCATAGTTGGCGGTCACGATCATCTGGTAGCAGGCGTCGCAGCCGCGCTCGCGCATCAGCCCGGGCAGGCGCGCAAGAAGCTCCGGTACGGGACCGGGGTCGCACTCCTCGCCGTCGAGGAGGTCGCCGAGGGTTTCGAACAGGTTCGCTTCGCCGTCCTGAACGAGAACGCTCTGCGCCGTCTCGGGCAGGTCGGAAACAGGTCGTTCGATTTCGAAGTGCTCCGCGAGCGCGCCGGCGAGCTCAGAGGAGTCCGGCAGCGTGCCGCATCCCTGCTCCCAGGGTCCTGTGCGGTTCGTCGAGTTCACGCCGGGTCCGAGAATCGGCACGAGCTTGCCTTCGCAAAGACGACGGAGCACTCGATCGACATGCCTGCCGTCGACCCCACGATCCGTGATCCGCCCGCCGGAGCGGGGCGGCGGGGCTTGCTCGGAGGCTGTTCTCGCCGCGGCAGATCGGCCCGCCGCGCGATCCTCCTCGTTCGCGTCAGCCAACCCGCGGCTGTCGATGCCAGCCGACCCGTGGCTGCTGGCGATGGCGCTCGCGTCCTCGTGACCGCGCTCGATCTTCGCGATCAGCGCCTCGATGTCCCGGGGCCAAGTCTTGTAGCGCAACTCGACGGCATTCAGCGGCGCCAACGACCTGATCGTCGGAGGCAGGTCCCGGGCGAGGGGCATCTGCGCGCCGTTTATCAGTACCGGTATGGGCCGCAGGCTCGACCCCTTGCTGAGCGCGAGCTCAACCTCCCCCACTACGAAGTCGGGAGTGTCGCGACTGCCGCGCTCATAGATGCTCGTGAGCCAGCGTGGGCCGATGAGGATCAGAAACACGCCGCAGGATGCCCCCCACGCGCTCGTCTCCCGCAACCATTCCGCACCGGCGTCGAGGGTCTCCACGTCGAAGAACACGTGCTCGGCGCCGAAGTGCTTGCTCAGGCCGTCGTAGAGCAAGCGTGCGTCCGCAGCCGACTCTTCCTGGCGATAGCTGATGAACATCTTGCGCCCTTCCGAATTCGATTCGCCGCGATGATTTGGTCCTGGCGTTGCCGCTATCACCGGAATCCTCCTGTCGTCCGGCATATCGTAGCGCCGATCGTCTTCCAGTAGTCACCGCACGGGACCGATACTTGACGACCGTCTAGCGCTGAGCTACGATGCCGCGCGATGAAGGATTGGACGCTTCGGAGCCGCTCGCCGCGGCTCGCGGTCACGGTGTTCGCACTTGCGTCGGCGTTTGTTGTTTCGAATTCGCCCGCGATCGCCGCGCCCGCGCCGGTGGAGCGCAGCACCGTCGTCCTCATCCGGGTCTCCGGAACCGTCTCTGTTCTCGAACCGGGCGCCGGGACTCCGACTACCCTGGGCGACCGCCGCCGCACGGTGAGACTCGGCACGACGGTCCAAGCAGAGGGCGGCGTGGTCGAGTTGATCGCCGCGGCGAGCGGCCACGGCGACTTGCAGACGGGCGACTTCGGCGGCGGCGCGTTCAAGGTGGTGAGGCAGTCGAGCACAGGACGGACGGTGCTCGCCCTCGTCGACTCCGGCGGAGCGGAACGTGAATGCGCCGTCGCAAGCGCTCACGCGATCGCCGCTCGTCGCCCCGAGACCGACGTAGGAGACAGCCTGCGCAGCAAAACGCCGAGTTCGCGCCGGAGCCACCTCCACCGCGCAAACCGCGCGGCGCGCGGACGGGTGGACGACGTCGGCTTCGAAGTCCGCGGCGCAAACGGCGCCAGTCGCGTTAGCGGCGCCGCGGGCTGGACGACCACAGACACTTGCAAAACGACGGAAGTGAGCTCGCAGGGTGGTGCAGAAGTCGAAGCTGTGTCCGGCCCTCCGCACGGTGAACGGACATTCAAACAGCTCGGCCCCGGACTGACCGAGTCCTCCGAATGCTCGTCGAGCCCGGCGCGGTACTGCGTGCTCTTGATCGGCGAGAACACGCGTGTACAAGGTGGTACCGACGCGATCTACGGCGCCGGACTGGTGACCGTGAGCGCGAGTCACGTCGCCGAACTCTGCGTGCGCGGTCCGAGCGGCCAGCGATCGTGCTCGTCCTTTCCGCTCTCACCTCAGAACGGGACCTCGACAGTCGCCACGCTCGCCAATTGCCTGCCTTTCGAAGGGGAGGGAGAGTACGACGTGAGCTGGCAGATCGAAGGAGTGCCCATCGGTGAAACGCTCGTGTACAAGACGCAGGTGCTCCCATTTGCATTCCCTCCGCAAGGAGCCTGCGAAACCGCCGTCGGCAAGTGGCTGACACTCGGCGAAGAAGAACACCTCTCCGAGCTCAACGCACCCTACAAGTTCGTCGACCACGAGTCCGTGCCTCGCACCGGCGAGGCACACAGCATCGACGTCGAACTCGGTCCCACCGGCGCGCGCGGCACGCAGCTGATCAGGGGCGTCGTCTACGCCGACGAAGGCGGAAAGCCGGGAAAGCTCTTGGGGGAGACGAAGATCCTGCGCTTCACACAGAACAGCCCGTACGAGCCGGACTACACCCTGGCATTCGCTGAACCCGTACCGATTCCAGCGGGCACCGTATGGGTTGGTCTGTCCACGGGGGGAAAGCCGAATGTGGCCGGCTACAGTTTTGCATCCGTGGCCGGCGCACGTGCGAAAAATGGTGGCCCGCCCGCCGTGCTCGCTCCCGATAATCCGAGCGATCCCTTCGGTGAACCGGAACAAGGACACGGAATCGATGAACGCTACGTCACGCTCAGCCTGAACTACGTCGACTAACGCGGAGGGCAGCGGCACAGTGCCGCAACCCGGTTCTCGAAGCCCATCTGCGACTGGAGGCGCCATCCGGCTCCGGTATCCACCACATTGGTGTCCACGATTCCGGCCAGACGACGTGCGCTACGAGACAGCGGCGGCGATAAAGCCACCGATGTAGGCGGCCGCAAACAGGCATGGGACCCATTGCTCGAGATGGGTCAGGGGCCAATACCTCGCCTTGTCGCGCCCTTCGCCAAGCGCCTTCCACTCGGCACTCCAGTAGAGCGAGGCCGGAAGCCGGCGCTCCAGCGCGCCGATCACCGCGAACTTGCCCGAGTTGAGTTGCCTATACGAGCGGACCAGCCAGAACCACGCCAAGCAGAGTGCGAGTAGGATCGCAAGCGGTAGCACGAGCAAACCGACAGCAACGTGGGGGCCATTCTTCCAGAGCGTACCGATCAGCGTCAATACGGCGGTGTTGAGCGTGACGAAGAAAGTGTTGGCCAAGGCTCGGCGGGCGCTGATCCTGTCGGCCATCTCCACATACAGCTTGTACTGCTCGAGAATGGCAGCCTGATATCCCTCGGCTCCGTCCGCGTAATGCTGCGGTCCGATGGCGTCGTTCCACAGCGCAGACGTCAGTTCGGCTGGTTCCGGCGGCCTGCGGCTCCCGAAGTAGAGTCGGAATGTCTCCTTCAGGTTCACCATAGATGATCCGCCTTACGAATCCGGCGAGCGCGACCCCGCTGAGCAGCGCCGCGATCAAGAGCCGACGGGGAGACTCGAACTCCCAACCTCTCGCTTACAAGGCGAGCGCTGCTACCAGTTGAGCTACGTCGGCGGGCCGATAGACTTGCCGTAACGTTACCGTGCTCGGGCCTCAGAAGAGCTTGGTGCTGGCGCTCGAGAAGGAGCTGGTGCTGGCGGTGTTGCCGAACACGTCTTTGATCGAGGAGCTCAGCGTGCCGGTCACGACCCCGGGCCCGCCGGCGGTCAGGTTGCCGCTGGGGTCGGTCACTTTCGTGACGGTGAGCGTGACCTTGGTGCCGCTGAGAGCGGCGCTGGCCGTCACGACCGCCGCGGTGCCGCCGCTCTTGCTGTAACGCGCGCTCGCGGTATCGCCGCTGCTCCACGGCGTGGAGCTTCCGATGCTGCTGACCAAGACCGTTGTCGCTACCGACGTGCTGCCGGTGTAGGTGAGCGTCACGGTGCTGGGGATACTCGAGGCGGCGATCGGGTCGCTGAAGGTCAGCGTGAGGACGTCGCCGACCTGTGGCAGGCCGGCGGTGCTGCCGGTCGTGGTGTCGGTGATCGCGGTGAGGGTCGGTTTGGTCGTGTTGACCTTGACGGTGGCCGCCGCTGTGGTGGTCGAGTTGCCGGCCTTGTCGGAGACGGTGTACTCGTACTCGTAGCAGTGGCCGGTGCTGACCGTGCTGTCGGTGAAGGGCGATGACAGCCCGGTGGAACCGATCGCCGCGAAGGCCGCGAACGCGCTGCAGGTGTCGCTGGAGGGGGTGTAGGTGCCGGTGGCGCGCTTGAGCTGGCCGCTCGCGGCGTTCACGCCCGAGCCGGTGTCGGTGGCGCTGAAGCTCATGGCCACCGCTCCGTTGGCGTCGGCCGGTACGCTCACCATGGCCGTTGGGGCGGTTTTGTCGACCTGCACGGTGGTGGACAGCGTCGCCGTGTTGCCGACGCGGTCGGTGCCCGTCAGCGTGTAGAGGTAGCAGCCGGCGGCGAGCCCGCTCTGGGTGGGGTTGCCGGTGATCGTCACCGGGGTGCCATAGGCGCTGCAGGCGCCGTTCGCGAGCGTCCCCGTTGCGCGGGTGAGCACAGAGGAGAGCAGGCCCGAGCCGGTGTCCGCGCTGTAGTCGGTGCGAGTGCCGATCGTGAAGCTGCCGGAGTTGTTGTAGCTGGTCGAGCCAGCGCCGGTCGCGGCCACGCTGTTGACGCTCAGCGCGCCGCCCGTCGGCGCGGTGGTGTCGGCGATCAGCGCGTAGTCCGCGCTGGCCGAGCTCGCGCCGGCGTTGCTGGTCGCGAGCACGGTGGGGCCGCTCGGCGGCTGGGTGGCCGAGGTGCCGAAGGCGTAGGCCATCTGCCCGCCGTTCTGGCTGCCGGTGAAGCCGTAGCCGCTCAGCGAGCTGAACACGTAGCCGGCGATGCCCGTATCGGGGTCGCTGGAAGACGCGGTCACGGTGAACGCTCCGCCGGCCGATGGCCTGAAGTACATCGCGTTGGTGGAGCTCTTGTAGTAGGTGTTCGCCGACAGGCCGTTGAAGCTGAGCTGCGGCGCGGTCGGGACGCTCGTGTCCACCAGCACGGTGGTGATGAGGCTGGCCTGGTTGCCCACGTTGTCGACCCCGGTGAGCGTGTACCGGTAGCAGCCGGTCGGCTCGCTCTGGGATGGGCTCCCGGCGATCGTCGTGGCCGGCCCGTACGTGCCGCAGACATTGCCGGAGAGGGGGGCGGAGGAGACGGTGAGCGTACTCGAGCGCAACCCCGACTGACTCGAGGACTGTGCCTCCGTGTAGTCGGTGCGCGCGATCGCAAAGCTCCCGGTGGTGTTGTAGCTGGAGGTAGCCGTGGAGCCGGCGGCCATGCCGTTGACGCTCAGCGCGCCGCCGCTCGGCGCGATTGTGTCGGGGACGACTTCGAAGCTCGATCTCGAGTTGAGGCCGGCGTTGTTGGTCACGGTGACCGACTGTGCGCCAGATGCGCTCGCACCCGCGCCCGACCATGCGTAGTTGCTCTGGAAGGGTTCCGTCGTCAGCGTGCCACCGCCGCTGCTGTAGCCACTCAGCGAGGGGAAGACGATGTTCTTGATGCTCGAGAGCGGGTCGGCGGTCTGGGCGCTCACGGTGAAGGCGCCCGCGTTCCCGCTCTGCGGATTGGTGTAGACGGTGCTGCCGGCGATCGACGTCTCGCCGCTAGCCCCGGAGAGCGTCAGCGCCGGTTTCGACGGCGGCGCCTGGGTGACGGTCAGCGTGTGCGTGGTCCTGGCGATCGCTCCCGTGCTGTCGGTCGTCTCCAGGCCGACCACGTAGGTGCCGGGCCCTGCAAAGGCATGGGTGAGCGTCGGGCTTGTGCCGGTATCGGTTTCGTACTTGCCGCTGCCGTTCAGGTCCCATTTGTAGTCGGTGATCGTGCCCTGCGAGTCGGTCGAGCCGGAGGCGTTGAGCGTCACGCTCTGGCCGGTCACGGCCGGCGAGGGGTTGACCGTGAACGAGGGCGCCTGCGCGGTGTCGACGTCGATCGAGTGGTAGTGCTCGAAGATCGTGGTGGAGCTGAGGGGCTGGTTGTAGATCGCCAGTTCGTCCAGCTCGCCCGCCCCGAACAGCGAGTTGCCGTCGCGCGAGAACAGGTACAGCGTCGAGTTCGCGAATGCTCCCTGTCCCGTTTCGGCGCTTTCCTGCTGGTAGCTGACCGGCTGTCCGTCGACGTAGGGCGTGATCTCGCTGCCCGCCGCCGCGGTCGTGTCGATCACGATCGCGTAGTGGTGCCACACCCCGGCGCTGGGGCGGGTGAAGAAGATGCTGTTGCGGTTCGAGGTGTCGCCGATGCCGATGCCGAACGTGCCGCCGTACTCGCCCGCGTTGGGGTCGATCAGGAAGCCGCCGGCGTTTTCGTTGAAGTTCGGGGTGAACTCCATCGCGAGCGCGTCGTTGTTGGCGTACTGGTTCCATTTCAACCAGAATTCGACCGTCAGCTGGCTGGTGCCGGAGAGGTTCAGCGGGATCGAGCCCGAGTCGCTGGAGCCGTTGAAGCCGATCGCTGTGCTCTTCTGGACCGCGCCCGGCAGTCCGAATGTGCCGCCGGCGATCGTGCCCGTCGAGAGGCCCCGGCTGTCGAGGATCGTCGGGCCCTGCGCTTCGTCGAGTTTGTAGTAGTCGATCAGCCCCGGGGTGCCGAGCACGGCTTCGGAGTAGTCGGCGGGCGTCTGTTCGAGCACGGTGACGGGGATCGTGGTCTGCGTGCTGAGGCCTTCGTTGTCCGTGACTTCCACGCCGACCGTATGCGTGCCGGGCGTCTTGAAGCTCGTGGTCACCGTCGGCGTCGTGCCGGTGTCGGTTTCGTACTTGCCTTCTTCGCCGCTGAGGTCCCACTTGTAGTCGGTGATCGTGCCCTGATCAGTCGATTCGCTCGCGTTCAGCGTCACCGTCTGTCCCACCAGCGCCGTGGCCGGCGAGGCTTTCAGCTTGGCCACCGGTGGAAGGTTGCCCACCGTCAGGGAATGCGTGACGCTTGCGCTGGCGCCATCGCTGTCGATCACGCGCAACCCGATGCTCTCGGTGCCCGCAGTCGGGAAGCTGGTCGTCAGTTCGGGACCACTGGTGTGGGTTTCGTATTTGCCGCTGCCGTTCAGGTCCCACTGGTATTCGACGATATGCCCTTCTGGAGCGCTCGAGCCGGAGGCGTTCAACGTCACGCTCTGCCCGGGGCGCACCGGGTTTGCGGAGATCGTGAACGCCGCGCTCGGCGCCTTGACGGTCCCGTAGGCGTTGAAGTGTTCGAAGATCGTCCCGGCGCTGAGCGGCTGGTTGTAGATCGCGAGCTGATCCAGCTCGCCTGCTCCGAACAGCGAGTTGCCGTCACGCGAGTTCAGATACAGCGTGGAGTTCGCGAAGGCGCCCTGCCCGGTGTCGCTGCCCTGCTGCTGGAAGCTGACGGGCTGTCCGTCGACGTAGGGCGTGATCTCGCTGCCCGCCGCCGCGGTCGTGTCGATCACGATCGCGTAGTGGTGCCACACCCCGGCGCTGGGGCGGGTGAAGAAGATGCTGTTGCGGTCCGAACCACTGCCGATCCCGATGCCGAACGTGCCGCCGTCCTGGTCGGCGTCGGGATCGATCAGGAAGCCACCCGAGTTTTCGTTGAAGTTCGGGGTGAACTCCATCGCCAGCGCGTCGTTGTCGGTGTACTGGTTCCATTTCAACCAGAACTCCACCGTCAGCTGGCTGGTGCCGGACAGGTTCAGCGGGATCGCGCCCGAGTCGCTGGAGCCGTTGAAGCCGATCGCGGTCGTGGGATCTTCGCGCACCGCTCCGGGCAGGCCGAACGTGCCTCCGGTGATTGTGCCATTGCTCGTGCCCCTGCTGTCGAAGATCGTCGGTCCGGCCGGTTCGCCGAGCTTGTAGTAGTCGATCAGACCGGGGGTGTCTTCGACCTCTTCTTCGTAGCCGCTGATCCCGTGGGCGAGGACCGTGACCTGGGCTGTCGCCGTGCTCGTGAGGCCTTCACTGTCGGTCACCTGCACCCCGACCATATGCAATCCGACCGTCTTGAAGGAGGTGCTCAGAGTCGACGTGGTGCCGGTGTCGGTTTCGTATTTGCCGCTGCCTTCCAGGTCCCACTTGTAGTCGGTGATCTTGCCCTGGTCGGTCGATTCGCTCGCGTTCAGCGTCACCGTCTGGCCGGTGAGGGCGAGCGTCGGCGAGGCGCTCACGTGGGCGACCGGTGGGAAGTTCCCAACAGAGATCTGCTGGGTGGTGTCATCGATCGCGCCGTCGCTGTCGGTGACCCGCAGGCCGACCGTATAGGTGCCGGCGGCCGGGAAGCTGGTGGTGATCGTCGGTGTGGTGCCAGTGTCGGTTTCGTATTTGCCGCTGCCCTTGAGGTCCCACTTGTAGTCGGTGATCGTGCCGCCGGCGTAATGGGACCCCGATGCGTTCAGCGTCACTGTCTGGCTGACACGGGGAGGGTTGGGCGAGGCCGCGAACGACGCGACCGGGCGCGGCTCGGGTCCGTTGGAATCCAGGTGTTCCTGGATCGTCGCCGCGCTCAGTTCGCCGCTGTAGATCGCCAGGTCGTCGAGCGAGCCGCTTCCGAACAGCGAGTTCCCATCGCGCGAGAACAGGTACAGCGCCGAGCTTGCGAACGAGCCCGCGCTGGTGGTGGCGCTTTCCGCTTGGTAGCTGACCGGCTGCCCGTCCACGTAGGGGGTGATCTCGCTGGCGGCGGGCGCGTTTGCGTTCAGCACGAGCGCGTAGTGGTGCCATACGCCGGCGCTCGGACGGGCGAAGTAGACCGCGTCGTGCGAGGATCCCATGCCGATGCCAACGGCGAATGTGCCGCCGTACTGGCCGGCGTCGGGATCGACGATGAAGCCGCCGGCGTTTTGGTTGTAGTTCGGGGTGAACTCCATCGCGAGCGCGTCGTTATTGCCGTAGGCGTCCCACTTCAGCCAGAACTCGACGGTGATCGCGCTCTGCCCGGATAGGTTCATCGGGATTTCGCCGTAGGAGCCCGCCTGGCCCTCGAAGGGGTCGCCGTCGCCGGAGAAGTTGACGGCGGTGCCGGGGTCGCCGTTGACCGCGCCGGGCACGCCGAAGGTGGCTCCGCCGAGCGTGCCGGGGTCGTTGCCCTTGCTGTCGAGGACCGTCGGGCCCTTGGCTTCGCCCAGCGGGTAGAAGTGCAACAGGCCCGGAGTCGCCATCACCGCATCGGAGTAGCGGCTGACACCCTGGCTGAGGACGGTCACCGAGATCGTGGCAGTCGCGGTCGAGCCTTTGCTGTCGGTGACCTTCACGCCCACGGTGTCGACCCCGGGCGTCGCGAAGGCCTTGGTGATTGTCGGCGTGGTGCCGGTGTCGGTTTCGTATTTGCCGCTGCCGCTCAGGTCCCACTTGTAGTCGGTGATCGTGCCGCCGCTGTCGGTCGAGCCGGCGGCGCTGAAGGTGTCGGTCTGGTTGGCCCCCACGGGGTTCATCGAGGCCGCGATGACGGCATTGGCCGTGTTGGCGACGTTGACGGTGCGCTCGGTCGTTTCCTGCTGGCCCTTGCTGTCGGTCACCTTGAGGATCACGTTGTAGGTGCCGGGCTGCGTGAAGGTGTGCGTGAGGGTGGGGGTGGTGCCGGTGTCGGTGGCGAACGTGCCCTTGCCTTCGAGGTCCCACTTGTAGTCGGTGATCGTCGCGTCGGGATCCTTTGACGCTGAGGCGTTGAGGGTGACGGGTTCACCGATGAACACCGTGCTCGGAGTGGCGGTGAACGAGGGCCAGGGTGGCTGAGGGGTGCCTGGCGCTTCGGGCGTGATGTCGCTCGCCGGCGTGGCCGCCGCGGCGCCCATTTCGGCGAGGACGTTGTAGGTAGCCTGGTCGATCACGGGGTCGATGTCGAACGCGAAGGCCCACTCCATCGTGCCGGTGGCGAACACGAGCGCGCCGCTGGGAGCGCGGTACTCGGCGGCGCTGACTTCCGCCGCCTCCCCCGGTGGCGGCGTCGCGGCGCGCGCGCGTCCGGCGTCCTGGATGAAGGAGTCGTCGGGGTTGGCGACGTTCGTCAGCGTGACGCGCTTGACGCCGGCGGGCTCCTGGGCCAGGTAGCTGGCCTGGGTCGGGACCTGGTCCCACTCCCAGCCAACGATCTGCTCGGGCAGCGTAGTGGTGCTACTCGAGGAGATCCCGGTGTTGCGCCACACCCGGCTGGATGCGTATTCGCTGTTGGGGTTGCCCCCCGGGATGCTCAATTTGAATGATTCACCGTCGTTGTCGCCGATGTACATGACCCCGAACAGCGAGTTCTCGGGTTCGTTGGGACCGATCCGCCCTCCCGGCGGAGCGTTGGGATTGCCGGCGGGCGCGCCCGGATCGCGGCGCGTCGTGGTCGCGTCTTCGGGCCGGATTTCGCCGTTGGGGCCGGTCGCGGCGGGGTCGTTGGGAGTCGCCCCCGGGTTTCCGTTGGCAGAGCCCTGAATCGTCTTGTAGCAGACGAGCGTGCGGTAGTTGTTTTCGTAGCGCGTCTGCCAGTAGGCGGTGTTGGCACTCAGCGAGAGGATGCTCACGCCGGCTTCGCGCGCCGCCTTGAAGTTTTTGAAGGTGGCCGCCGACCAGTACTCGCTGTGGCCCGAGATCAGGTCGACCTTGTGACCCAGCAGCGAGCTGCCGTTGGCGTCGGTCTGGACGTCGTCGGTGTAGCTGACGTTGTACCCCTGCTCCTCCAGCCACTCAACCGTGAGCGCGTCGGGGCCGAAGAAATGGTTCATCTGATTATTGCCTTCGGCCTGCGGGCGGTCGAAGGAGACCGCCACCGCGCGGGGATCGCCGGCGACGGTGTTGGCGCCACCGCACGCGTCGTAGTACAGCGACTTGCAGCCCCAGGTGTTGTAGGCCTCGTAGTCGGCGCTCGGCAGCACATAGAGGACTTCCGAGGAGACTTTTTCGTTGCGCACGGGGAAGACCACGTAGTTCTCGATGCCGCCGTCCGCGACGTCAGTGAAGACGGCCTCGTAGATGCCGGAGATCGGCAGCGCGCTGCCGGGGATCGTGTACGTCACGTTCCAGTTCGAGCAGCTCAGTTCGCCGGTCGTCGTGTTCTCGGGATTGCACTGAAAGGAGTTATTGACCTTGACGTTGCTCGCGCCCGCGGTGGGAATCAGACGGGCGCCGTCGCCGCCGTAGTAGCCGATCCGGTAGACCGCGATGTTGACGCTCGTCCCGGGGAAGGAGGGCTCATCGGTGCCGATCTTCAGCGGGACGTTTTCGCCGAGCTCGTAGTCGGTCTGGGGCGTGAACCCACCGATTTCATCGCTGTAGTTTTCGATCGCCGACTGGTTGGCCGTGGTGCCTTCGCCCATGCAGTTGTTCTCGTTGACGATCGGGTTGGCGTTGGGGCACGACACCGCGGCGAGCGTGGGGCTGGCGCTCCATAGCGTAAAGGTGGCGATGGCGGCAAGCAGAGCGATGAGCAGCCCGAGAACGGCCCGCGCGCGTTGGTTTGGGAGAGCGTGGTGTATGAGCATTCGATGAGACAACGCGCGGGTACCGGCTATCTTTTGCGGCCGCTTTTGTGCGACTTCGCGCGACCGCGTCTCGATTGGCTGTGCCCCGGCGAGTTCCCGCAAATCTCGTGACGCCGCCGGTCGATCGGCGCGACCAGGCTTAGAACTGAAGCGAGGTCTCAGACGCCGCGGCTGGCACCATCGCTCCGCGCGCGCGTCGCTGAGGTCGCCTGACCTGGATCTCGCGCGCCGCGAAGTAGGAGCCGATCACGAACACCAGCGCGCCCAGCTGGGCGGCGATGCCCTCCCAGGTGGCGTATACCCCCAGCCAGATATTCCACGAGAGCGGCACATGGAAGCTGGTCGGCGTGTTCGCCACCCAGCCGATGCCCTGCAGGTTGTGCACGGTCGTGCCGACCATCACCGCCAGCACCAGCGCGATCAGCACACCGGTGATTATCAGCATGCGCTTGAACGGCAGCTTGCGCTGCAGCTTGAACGTCACGCCGCCGACGATCAGTGTCCCGCCCAGGCCGATGCCGGCCCCGAGCAGGGTGGTCGAGGTGCCCGCGCTGGTCTGCAGCGCCTGGAGGAAGAGCACCGTCTCCAGGCCCTCGCGATAGACGCTCGAGAGACCGAGCAGCGCGAAGCCGAGCGCCTGGCCGGAGACGAAGCCAAGCCGATCCCAACGCTCGAGCGCCTTGCGCCGGCGGTTGAAGCGGGAGATCCACTCACTCCAGTAGACGCGATGAAAGAACCAGTTGGTGACCAGCAGCAGAACGGCAATGGCGATCAGTCCGGTGACGGCCTGCAACTCCAGTCCACCGTTGCTCAGCAGATGCAGGATCATCTGCGCGATCACCCAGGTGAGCGCGGTGGCGCCCAGTCCTGCCAATGCACCGAGCAGCACAGGGCGCCGCAGATGGCGCTTCGCGCCGACGAACGAAGCGGTGATCGCCGCGAGGATGAGCACCGCCTCCAAGCCCTCCCGGAAAACGATGATCGCGGCATCGACGACGATCGTGGTGTGACTGATCCTCACTTCCGCAAGCGATTCCGCGACAAGGCTCATATCCGCGCGCGCCGCGCTGGTGGCGCGCGCGACGGCAGCCACGGGGGCGCCATCGGCCAGCAGTTCGACCAGCGCCGGGGCGCTCGCGCTCCCCAGCAGAAGTCTGCTTATGACCTTGGCGTCAAGTGAGGGATCCTCGGCTTCGACGCGCTTGCCCGGCCCCACTGCGTAGAGGGCGAAGGCTCGCAGCGCGGCGAAGCGGGCTTCCTGGTTTCGCCCGGCCGCCGCGGCGCTTGCGAGCCGATCCAGCGCGGTCGCAATTGCGGAATATGGTCGTGCGGGCGGCCTGGGTGGGTGCAGTATCGCGTCGAGCTCTGCTCGCGCGCGTGTGCTCCACGCGCTGACTTCGAGCGTCAGCGGCCAGGGCTGAAAGCGTGTTGTGGTGGCCTGCAGTTCGTGGGTGAGGCGATCCAGAGCATGGATTGCGCGTGCCGTGCGTATGGGGTTGCGCGTGCGCAGGAGCGACGCGTACGCGAGCACCTGTCGCTGGATGCCCTGCGCGAGCACGCGGGTCACCGCCGCCGGCGCTGGATCATGGGTGGGATCGGCGCTTGCATAGCGCAGAGGCAGGACCGTGAGCAGCAGGTCCAGGCCCAGCGCTTCGCTGGCCGTGATCCCCGCGGACGAAGGGTTCTGCGCGTCATTCTGCGCGTCGAGGGCCGTGTGTCCCGCGCCGCCCGCGGACGCTGGATTCAAGGCGCTGGCGATGCCTGGCGATACCGCAAGCACGGCCATGCACATGCACAGCAGGCCCGCGACGGGCCGCGCCGCGAGCGCGCTCATGCGCCACCGTCGCCGTGCGGGGCGCCGATTGAGACTCGGACGCATGCTACTGCCTCATGACGTGAATTAGGGTACCCTAAGCGCGATTTTCAAACGTATGTCTTTGCAACGACCTAACGCATCAGGGGGCGTCGGCTTGCGAGTCCGCTCAGCGGCGCGCAGCGGACGTCCAAGTCGCGCGGCGGCGCGCAGCGAAAGTCCAAGTCGCGCGGCGGCGCGCAGCGGACATCCGAGTCGCGCGGCGGCGCACCGCGAGCGTCCAAGTCGCATGGTGGCGCGCAAAAGGCCTCGACCGGGCCGCGTGGGGCTGGCACTGGCGCTGGCGGCCATGCTCGGACTCGCGGGGTGCGCGGGCGGCGACCCGAGCGGCGGGGCATCGCTCAAGTTCACGCTGACCCAGCTGGGCTGCACGCCCAGCCAGGCATCGGCGCCCGCCGGGCCGGTGACCATCTCGGTCACCAACGGCGGCGATCCGAAGGTCACGGAGCTGGAGGTCCAGAACACGAGCGGGATCGTGCTCGGCGAGCGCGAGAACCTCTTCCCAGGCCTCTCGGGCACCTTCTCGCTCGACCTGGAGCCAGGCACCTACATCCTCAACTGCCCCGACGGCAACGTGACCCAGGGCAAACTGACGGTGACCGGCAAACCCTTCAAGGAGCACGGCCCCGCGCAGGGACTGCTGAGGACGGCCGTGCTCCAGTACCGCACCTATGTGGAGGGGCAGACAAGTCAACTGCTGGAGGGCACACGCAGGTTCGCCGCCGCGATCGAGCAGGGCAACCTCGCCGAGGCGAAGCTCCTGTACGGACCGACGCGCATCCACTACGAGGCAGTCGAGCCGGTCGCGGAGAGCTTCGTCGGCCTGGACTCCGCGATCGACGCCCGCATCGACTCCCCCACCGTCGACGGTGACTACGCGAAGTGGACCGGCTTTCACCGCCTCGAGATGCTGATGTGGGCGAAGCACACTCTCAAGGGCGCCACCCGCTTCGCCAACCTGCTGCTGGGCGACGTGCAGATGCTCAACCAGAAGGTGCCCACCCTGCCGCTCTCGGCCCTGCAACTGGTCAACGGCTCGGTGGGGCTGCTCAACGAGATCGTCAACACCAAGATCACCGGCGAAGAGGACCGCTACTCGCACACCGATCTCTCGGACTTCCAGGGCAACCTGATCGGTGCGCGCAAGGCCTTCGAATACGTGCGACCGGCGATGGAACGCATTGGGGACTCCTCCCTGGCGGCCACGATCGCCCAAGAGCTCCATGCCGTTCAGCTCGAGCTGGACAAGTATCGCCGCAACACCCCGCTCGGCTTTGCGCTCTACGGAGCGCTGACCGAGGAAGACAAGGTGGCGATCGCCCGGCAGGTCGGCGACGCGGCTCAGTCGCTCTCAGCGGTGGCGCTCAAGCTCGCGCTGACGCACTGACGGGTGGAAATCTAAATCCCCTAACCAGCAATCGCGCCGCCGGTCAATGCAGCAGGTGTTCGAGGATGCTGCCGACTTCGTGCACGACGGTGCCGACCAGCGAGCCCGACTGTTCGCCGCTCGAGGATTCCGAGGCGCCCGAACCGCCCGAGGAGCCCGAGCCTTCCGAGCCACCCGCACCGGATTCAGAGCCCGACCCCGAGCCGGATTCCGTACCTGACCCCGAGCCCGACTGTCCGCTGCCGGAAGCGCCCCCTTCCGAGGCGCTTCCCGAGGAGCCACTGGTGTCGGAGCCGCCCGGGGAGCCGCTGCCCGCGGCGGAGCCCACGGGATTGCCCGACGCCGCACTCGATTCCCCGCCCTGACCCGATCCTCCGCTCTGGGTGGGCCCCGTTCCGGTCTGCACGGTCTCCTGGGTCGAGCCGGGCGCGGGGCTCCGCACGGCTGGCGCCTTCGCGGGTGAGTTGTCGTGGGCGTTGCCAACCCGCGTCGTCGATCGGAGCACGTGGCGCCCACCGGAGGTGGTGAGGGCGCCGGCCGAGCCCCCACCAGCGGCATTGATCCGCGCGCGGGCATTTGCTTCGGCGGTGCCCGCATGGCGCCCACCATGGCGCGCGAAGAGGCCACCATCTGCACGCGTGGAGCTCACTGGCTCGCCGTAGCGGGCCGTGGGATGCGCCTCGGCCGCGTCGGAGCCCGCGCCCGCGCCGCTCTTGGGCGCCGCCGCGGCAATCAGCCTGTGCCGGCCGTGGTGGGTGGACGCGCTGAGATGCACCACCGCGGCGCCGGTGACCACGGTGCCGACGGTGATCGCCACCGCGCCCCCCTTCAGCAGCAGCCCGCCGACGCCAGCCGCTCCGCCGACGCCGGCCGCTCCCCCGCCGCCCGCGAGCTCGGCGAGCCGTTCGGGGGCGGGGCCGCCCTGGTTGGAGCGCCCCGCCAGCCAACCCAACAGCGGCGGCGGGGTGAGCGCGGTGATCCCCGTGCGCAGTGTGGTACGCGCCCGGTAGAGCAGACCGCGCACGGCGCCGTTGGTGATGCCGAGGTCGCTGGCCACCTGCTCGTGGCTGTGACCGGCGACGGCGGTGCGGACGATCACCTCGCGCTGCAGCGGCGGCAGCGCGGCGACCTCGGCCAGCGCCTCGCGCATCGCCAATCCCCAGTCGAGCTGCGCGTCATCGATGCGTGGGTGGGATCTCAATCCCGACGTTGGGTCGGCGAGCGGCTCGCCGTCGTGGGCGGAGTCGCGCAGATCGTTGACGGCGGTGTTGTGCACCACCCGGTAGAGCCACGCTTTGAGATCACGCACCTCGGCGCCCTCGCGCACGGCGATCCACGTCTTCAGCAGCGCGAGCTGGACGATGTCCTCGGCGCGGGCGTCCTGCAGCCGCAGGCGCCGGCAGTAGCCGAGCAGCGGCTTGCGATAGCGATGCACGACTGCCTCGAACGCGCGCTCGTGGCCCTGGCGCACCAACGCGAGCAGCCGCTCATCCGACTGGGTCGCCAGCAGACGGGTGGGGATTCCTGGACTCATGGCACACATGGGCGCCGTGGCGGCTCCCAAGGCCCGAACGACCCTGGCGGCGGCAAGCGCCCAACCATCCTTACGACATCTTAGACACGCACCACAACCCTTCTTCACGCCGATCAACGAAAAGACACGGAAGAATCGGATGCGCGGGACGAGGGATGACCCAGCCCGGGACGGCTCGGGGCGGCCCGCCAGGATGGGCCGCCCCGAGACCTTGTCCCGCCCCGTGGGGTGGGGCGCCTGGCGCGGAACTCGTCCCGCCGACGGAGGATGGAGCGCCATCGGCAGGCCCGAGAGCGGACCGCGCTACGCCTGGTATTGCCAGGGACATCTCTGAGACACCGCCGCACTGCAAACCTCACGCAGCCCACCACAACTTCATGGGGCTGGGCCCCACCTAACGCGAAGAGGCACCGCATCGATTTCGAGGCGGTCGGGTTATTGGGGTCGTAGATCACAGATCAACCGGGAGCGCAAGCTGCACAGCCCGGCGGGATCGGCCACGACCGGGGGGAGTTGGACCGAGCGGGGCGGCCCACCTGAATAGTCGACGACCATCCACTCAAAGGAGGAGGATCACATGCGCCTGAGAGGTATCGCTTTGGCGTACGCGGTTACAGTCTCGTCGCTGGCGCTGTCTGCGACAGGAGCGTCCGCGTTCTTTCATCCCAGCCCTGGCGGCCGTTGCCGAGTGAGCATCCACGCTCCCGTGCGGATCACCGCCGGAGAATCGGCCACGGTGTTCGGCCAGCTCATCTGCCGCCGCCACGCGAGCACCGAAGGCAGGATCGTGAGGCTCTTCCGGCACGTCCCCGGCGCTCCCGGGTTCACCCTCGAGGCGAGCACCACCACCGGCGCCGGCGGCGCCTACCAGTTCCAGCTCACCGGCAGCGTCGTCGAAAACAACGGCGTGTGGCATGTGCGCTCACATGGCGCCGAGAGCGTCCACAGAAGCATCCACGTCGCCCCCCAGGTGACGCTCGAAGGACCGCCGGAAGGCACCCAGATCCTGACGGGCGTCGCCAACAAAGTCACCTTCACCGGCAGGGTAACCCCGGCGGACATCGGCGCGCGGGTGATCTTGCAGCGCCAGAACGCGCTCACCGGCAACGAATGGCACCGGATCGACTCCGGCGTGGTGGAAGCAGGGGGCGGCTATTCGATCCCCCACACCTTCATCGTCCCCGGCGACGCCAACCTGCGGGTGCTGGTGCTCAGCCAGGGGCGCAACGTCCGCGAAACGTCGAGCCCGCTCACCTATGAGATCTCGCAGACGCAGAACAAGGAACTGACGATCGAAGCCACGCCCGATCCGATCCTCTACGGGCAGTCGGTGGTCGTGAGCGGAACGCTCGCAGGGGTGACCAGCAGTCAGCCGGTGACGCTACTGGCGCGCACGATCCACCAGCATGGCTTCGCGCCGGTCGCTCAAGTGGACACCAACAGCAGCGGCGCGTACACCTTCCCCGCGCAGACACCGGTCAACAGCACCTACTACAAGGTGCAGGGCGACGGCAGGTCCTCGGCGGTGCTGTTCGAGGGTGTCAGGTATGTGCTCACGGCCGAAGCCTCGGCGACGTCGCTGATGGAGGGCCAGGTCGTGACGTTCTCGGGCAAGGTCGCCCCCACCCCGAGCCACCCCGGTCACGTGATCTATCTGCAGCGCGAGAACGCCTCTGGCACGGGCTTCCACGTGGTGCGGGTGGGCACGGTCACTCCGGAAGCGACGTTCTCGATCCCCTACCAGGTGTTCAGCGTAGGGACCGACGTCTTCCGCGTGTACATCCCCGGCGGCCCCGACAACGGAGGCACGGCGAGCCCGACGTTCACGATCGACGTGAGCCCGGCACCGGCGGCATCGCTGAAAGAAGCTCCAGGCAACTCCTCGACGCCCTCGGAAGGCTCGACCAACTCCACCGAAGTGGAAAAGGAAGGCGAAGAACGGGGCAGCACAGAAGGCGAAGCAAAAACCGAAGAAGAAGGTCCCCGCGGGCATCACCACCACCGGTAGCGCCGTAAGCACACCACCAGCCTGGTCACGTCGAGGCCGCCTACGGGCGGCCTCGGTCGTTGACGGTCATCGCACCGCCATATGCCTCGAAGGGGACGGCAACCGGGGGATGGTGCCGAGAGCGGGGGACGGGGACGGGACCCGAGCCTACGCCGCGACCGATAGCGGGACGGGGACGGGACCCGAGCCTACGCCGCGACCGCCCGCGCCTCCAGGTGGGCGCCCACCTTGCGCTTGACCCGCTGCAGGGCGTTGTCCACGGTCTTGGTGTCGCAGGCGAGGTGCTCGCCCACCTGCTCGTAGGAGCAGCCGTCCAGATACAGCGAGAGCACGCGGCTCTCGAGCTCCGAGAGGGCCGTGGAGAGGCAGCCCACCAGCGAGCGCAGCTCCTCGGAGGAGATCACCTGGTTGGCGGGGTCGTGCACCGAGGGGCCGGGCAGCACCTGGTCGAGCGTGGGCACGTCTTCCCCGCCCCCAGCGGGCGTGGCGGAGAAGGAGACGTACTGGTTGAGCGGCGTGTGCTTGTTGCGCGTCGCGGTCTTCACGGCGGTGATGATCTGGCGGGTGATGCACAGCTCGGCGAAGTTGCGAAAGCTCGACTCGCGGTCGGTGCGGTAGTCGCGGATCGCCTTGTAGAGGCCGACGAGGCCCTCCTGGATGAGGTCGTCGGAGTCCCCCCCGCGAGGAAGTAGGAGGAGGCCTTCAAACGCACGAAGCCGTGGTAGCGGCGCACGAGGCGGTCGTAGGCGGTGCGGTCGCCCTGCTTCGCAAGGGCGATCAGGAAACCATCATCAACCTTGACCTCAGATTGAGGGTTACGGGAGATACGTGCCACGAGCAAGCCTTTCTCGGGTGCAGAGCAGCCCGGATCGCTCAGTGGCGCACTCCTCCCCCGGCGCCAACGACTATTGGAAATCGACTACTTGGGAAATAAACGACGAAAAATCACTACGTCTAAAGCTTAGGTTCAGCGTTACAGGCGCGAGGTTCGCACAGTTATGACGCGTTGTCAAGGGGGCGGAGACGATTGTGCAAGATCTCGTACAGGATCGCCGCCGCCGCCGCGCTGACGCCGGCCGACTCGATCCGCCCCAACAGGGGCAGCGCAATCAGCTCGTCGCACGCCCCCGCCACCCGGGGACGCAGGCCGCGGCCCTCGCTGCCGAGCACCAGCACCACCCCGCCGCGGTAGTCAGGGCGGTGGTAGGGCGTCGCAGCGCCGGCGCTCGCGCCATAGGACCAGCAGCCCGCCCGCTGGGCCAGGCCGAGGAAGTCAGCGAGGTTGCGCACCCGTGCGATCCGCAGGTGCTCGACGGCGCCGGCGGAGGCCTTGCACACTGCGGGGGTGACCTCGGCGGCGCGCCGCTCGGGTATCACCACCCCCGTGGCCCCGACGCACTCCGCGGTGCGGCAGATCGAGCCGAGGTTCTGCGGGTCCTGCACCTGGTCGAGCGCGACGATCAGGGGGTCGTCTCCGCCACCGGGGCCATCGCGCCCGACTCGAGGGGAGTCGCCCGACCTCCCTCGGGAGCTGCCAGGGTCGCCACGGGAACCACCGGGGCCGTCGCGAGAGTCGCCAGGGCCGCCCCCGCCCAGAAGCAGCTCGTCAGGGGAGACGTAGGGGTAGCCCCCCACCTCAGCGCAGATCCCCTGGTGGGCGCCCGAACCGCAGCGCCGAGCGATCTCATCGGTGGTCGCAGTCCGTACCCGCACCCGCGTCTGCGCCAGCCAGGGCTCGCGGGCGGCGCCGGGCGTGGCCCATACATCCCCCACCGTGTGCGCGCGACGACCGCGCAGCGCCTCCATCACGGGGTTGCGGCCGTAGAGGATCACCGCGAGAGGGGTATCAGCTCGGGACCGTCGGAGCCGTCCCTGATCTCCCATCCGCGCGCCCTGATCTCCTCGCGCAGGCGGTCGGCCTGCTGGAAGTCGCGCTCGCCGCGGGCATGCTCGCGCGAGGCCAGCAGCGCCACAGCCTCCGGATCGATCGCCTCCACGCTGCCGACGGCGCCCAGCGGCCGCATATCGCCCATGCCGAGCACCCCGAGCATCTCGCGCAGGTCGCCGTCGCCGACGACGCCCTCCCCGCGGCGGTTGGCCTCCCGTACCCACTCGAACAGCGACGCGAGCGCCCGCGGGGTGTTGAAGTCATCGGCGAGCGCAGCAAAGAAGGCATCCCTGTGGTGCACCATGTCGGCAGGGCTCGCACTGCCCGCGTCCACCCGGCGCAGAGCGTCGCGGATGCGATGGACGCGTCGATCGGCGTCCTGGAGCTCCTCCTCGCCGAACGCCAGCGGCTGGCGGTAGTGCCCACCGACGAGATACATGACCACCGCGTCGCGCCCCCACCGCTCGAGCACCTCATGCAGGAGCGCGATGTTGCCGACGGACTTTGCCATCTTCTCGCCCGTGAACTGGATCATGCCGTTGTGCATCCAGATCCGCGCAAGCTCCGCGCCGCGCGCGGCGCGCGTCTGGGCCGCCTCGTTCTCGTGGTGGGGGAACACCAGATCCGAGCCTCCCCCATGGATGTCGAACCCCACCCCGAGCAGACTCTCGGCCATCGCCGAGCACTCGATATGCCAGCCGGGACGACCCGGCCCCCAGGGCGACTCCCACACGGTGTCCTCGCCGGGCTTGTGCGCCTTCCACAGCGCGAAGTCGAGCGGGTCCGCCTTGCGCTCGGGGTGGGCGGGATTCCCGTCCCCCTCGCCTTGGTCCATGTCGTCGAGCCGGCGATGGGAGAGGCTGCCGTAGCCATCGTCGGAGCGCACGCGGAAGTAGACGTCGCCGTCGACCGGATAGGCGTGCCCGGACTCCACGAGGGCGGCGATGTAGTCGACGATCGGCCCCATCGTCTCCGAGGCCAGCGGCTCATGGTCGGGGCGGCCGAGGCCGAGCGCGTCGGTGTCCTCGCGATACAGCGCCGCCATCTCCGCCGCCAGCTCCGCGCTCGGGCGGCCCTGGGGGCCGGCGGCGTCGTAGATCTTGTCGTTGACGTCGGTGATGTTGATCACCAGCGTCACACCGAGGCCCTCGTACTCCAAGAAGCGCCGCAGCAGGCTGAAGACCACGAACGGACGGGCGTTGCCGATGTGGATGCGGCTGTACACCGTCGGCCCGCACGCGTAGATGCCGACCCGGCCGGGGTCGCGAGGGCGCAGCGGCAGCACCTCGCCGCTGCGGGTGTCGTGCAGGCGGATCTCGCGCATCGCGCGCCAACCCTAGCGGAGCGACAGCGCCAGCCCGAGACCAACCCGGTCGGTCGGACACCCACCGCCCGGCAACCCAGACGATGACAGTGAGCGCAACCTACCGAACGCTCAAGCTGGCAACGGCCAGCGCCGCAACGCCCTCGCCGCGACCGACGAAGCCCATGCCCTCGCCCGTCGTGGCCTTCACGTTGACGCGCCCCACCGGCAGATTCAGCGCCAGGGCGAGACGCTCGCGGATCTCCTGCCGATGCGGACCAAGCTTGGGAGCCTCCATGATCACCGTGCAGTCGACGTTCTCGACTTCGAAGCCCGCCGCGATCACGGTCGTGAGAACCGTCTCCAACAGGTCGAGCGAATCGGCGTCACGGTAGCGCGCGTCGGTGTCGGGAAAGTGCTCGCCGATGTCCCCCAGCCCGGCGGCCCCGAGCAGCGCGTCGATCACCGCGTGAGTGAGCACGTCGGCATCGGAGTGACCCTCCAGACCCTGCTCATGCGGGATCTCCACACCGCCGAGCACCAGCCGCCGTCCCGCGGCGAAGCGATGGCAGTTGTAGCCGATCCCGCTGAGGCTCATCGCACACCAGCTCCGATCGGCTCCTGACGCCGGGAGCGATGCTCGAATACGCACAGCTCGCGCACGCCCACACACTCCAGCAGCTCGAGCGCCCGCTCGTAGTCAGCCCCGACGTCCTGCGGGCGGTGGGCGTCGCTTGAGAGCGCGATCGGCACACCGGCGTCCACGCACATCTCGAGGAAGGCCGGCGCGGGGTAAATCTCACGCGCGCGCTTGCGCAGGCCCGCCGTGGAGACCTCGACCGCGATCCCCGCTTCCGCGATGCCCTCGATCGCCGGCTCGTAATAGCGGCGCAGGTCTCCCTCTGGCCGCGGGCGCTCCGAGCCCCACACCTTCACCAGGTCGGGGTGGGCGAGGATGTCGAATAGCCCGCTGCGCGCCGCCTCCCCCAAGGTCTGGAAGTAGCGCCGCCAGATCTCCTCGGCGCTACGGGTGGTGCTCCACACGCTGTACTCCTCCATGTCGAGCGACTCGTCGCGCAGGAAGTGAACCGAGCCGACCACGTAGTCGAAGTCGTGCGCCTCCAGCAGGTTGGCCATCCTGTCCTCGCTCCCGGCGATGAAGTCGGCCTCGATCCCCAGCTTCAGGTCAGTTGCCTCACGCACGAAGCCGCAATACTCGTCGAGCTCGTCCCGCGCGTTCTCCCGCCAGAACGGGTGTTGCCACACCTCGAGCGCCTGGCGGAAGCGATGGATGTGCTCGGAAACGCCCAGCTCGGCGATCCCGCGCTCGTCGGCGACCTCGCGGTAGCGCTCCACATTGGCGGTGGTGAAGTACTCGGCCGCAGTCGCGTCAAGCTCGTCGGGGCGCAGGTGGAGGTGGTAGTCGGTGAGCATATGGTCGAAGATCGAGAGGCGCAGCCGCGCCATCCTCGCAGGCGATTCAAGCAGCAGGGTGCGGGAGTTCGTATGTAAATTTTCGAAAGCCGTGCGCGATTGCACACGGGCTTGGGATTTTTTATATCAACACCCACGCCACCGCTCTGCTTGGCCACCGCTCGTCACTTGGCCACCGCTCGTCACTTGGCCACCGCTCGTCATCTGGCGGACGAGCTCCTCGCGATCAACAGCTCAGCAAGGGCGAGGTCGAGCGGGGTGGTCACCTTGAGGTTCTCGCGCGGCGCCTCCACCACAACCACGCGGCCCCCCGCGCGCTCCACCAGCCACGCGTCGTCGGTCGCCCGCGCCAGCACCTCGTCGGGCACGTCCAGGGCCCGCTCCAGCGCGGCGCGGCGGAAGACCTGCGGGGTCTGCACGGCCCACAGCCCCGCGCGGTCGAGCGTCTCCACCACCGCGGCGTCGCGGAACCGAACCCTCCCCCCCTCCTCCCCCTTCTCCTTGCTCTCCCCGACCCGCTTGATCGTGTCGGTGACGGGGGCCGCCGCGATCGCGGCATCCACCCCCTCCGCGAGCGCAGCGGCGATCACCCGCTCGGCGAGCTCGCCCGTCAGCAGCGGACGCGCGGCGTCGTGCACCAGCACCGGATCCCCCGGTCCGGCCGCGGCGAGCGCGAGGCGCACGGACTCCGAGCGCACCGCACCACCCGGCGCCCCGATTGTGCCCGCTGGTGCACTCACGCCGGAAGGCAGCGCCACCACGATCTGATCGATCGAGGAGACGGAGCGCAGCGCGTCGACGCTCCACTGCAGCAACGGGCGACCAGCGAGCGATACGAGCGCCTTGGGGCCATCGCCTCCCAAGCGCTCGCCCCTGCCGGCAGCGACGATCAGAGCAATGGTCACGACGGGAACGAGGGCCGACTGTCGCGCACGCGGCAGGGATCAACTGCCGCGTGCGCGAGAGCCTGTTACTTGGCCATCGCCAGCTTGCTCGACGCAGAGTTGGCGAGCAGCTCGTCGAGATAGCCTTCGGCCTCGTCCTCGTCCTTGTCGAGCGCATACATCAGCTCCGAGGCGAGGATCTTCTTGGCGCGTGTGAACATCTGCTTCTCGCCAGTGGAGAGCCCCTTTTCGCTCTCTCGCAGCGCGAGGTTGCGCACGACCTCGGCGAGCTCGTAGATGTCACCCGTCTTGATCTTGTCGCGGTTATGCTTGAACCGGCGGTTCCAGTTCTTGGGCATGTCCGAGACTTCGTCCTGGAGCACATCGAGTACTTTCTTGACGGTCTCCTCGTCGATCACCCTGCGCAGACCGGCGATCCCCGCGTTCTCGGTGGGAACCTTGACGGTCATGTCGTTGTGCAGGATCTTGATCGTCAGGTACTCGCGACATTCGCCGAGCACCTCCATATCCTCCTTCTTGAGGACCTTGCCGGCGCCGTGATGGGGATAGACCACATGGTCCCCCAACTCGAACTCGATGCACTCGACTTCACTGACGACGTCGAGGTCCTCCATCAACTCCGCTTCGATTGCCTGGGGAATGGGAATGACTGTCCTCCTTTGTGATCGAGCCGGTCGGGAATGACCTCGCTCTGGGTTCACGTCTGCAGATAACGGTCCACGAGGTTGATCTCCTGCAGGCGACGAAGGCCCTCGCGGATGTCCTTCGCGCGTATCTCCCCAACTCCCTCGATCGCCTCGAGCTCGGCGTCCGTCGCCGCCAGCAGCTCGTCCAAGCCTCCAACCTGCCTGATGATCTCCGCGACCACCAGCTTCGGCAGCCTGGGGATACGCCCCAGGATGCGATGGCCGCGCGGCGACACCGCGTAGTCGAGCGTGTTCAGCTTGCGGTCATACCCGAGCAGCTCGGCGAGACGGCCGAAGTCGAGCAGGTCCTGATGACCCAGCCGCCCCATCTGGTCCAGCGAAGAGGCAAACGCCTCGTCGGAGTAGCCCGCGAGGTAGTCCTGCACGAGCGCCGCCTTTTCGGAGGCGGCGCCGACCATCGTCTCCTCCAGCTGCATCTCGATCAGGCGACCCTCGGTGCCGAGCTCGACGATGTAGCGCTCGATCTCGACCGCCATGCGCGTCACGAGCTCCGAGCGTTGCAGCACGGTGAGCACGTCGTGCAGCGTGACGCCGCCCTCGAACTCCAGGGCGGTGAGCCGCGTGGAGACCTGGTCGAGCCGGGTGCGGTACTTCTCCAGGGTCGCGAGCGCCTGGTTGGCCTTGGCGAGCACGACCGGGATGTCCTGGAGGATGTACTTGGTGCCGCCCGAGTACAGCGACACCACCTCGCGGCGCTGGGAGATCGCGATCACAAGCGCTTCGGTCTGCTTGGAGATGCGCTCCGCGGTGCGGTGGCGGGTGCCCGTCTCGAGCGTGAGAATCGTCGGATCGGGCATCAGCTGGACGTTGGCGAGCGCGATCTTGGTCGAGTTGGCGTTGAGGATGATCGCCCCATCCATCTTCGCCACCTGGTAGAGCAGCGCCGGGGCGTAGTCGATGTCGAGCTTGATGCCCCCCGAGAAGAGGAAGCTCAGCTCCTCGGGGTCGCCGATCACGATCAGCCCCCCGGTGCGCGCGTGCAGGATGTTCTCCATCCCCTCGCGCAGGGCGGTCCCTGGCGCGACCATCTCCAACGCCCTCATCAGACCGGGCTCCGAGCGAGCTTCGGTATCGAAATCTTCGCCGGATCGTGGAGCCACGACAGGCATTTTACGGTATTGAGCCTAGATTTAGCTCCTCCTCACGCGGCCTCCTAGGACAGGAGCGCTAGGCGGCTGCCCGCGCCGGGAGATCCGGGACGCGCCGCTCCCGTGGCAGTGCCGCCGCGAGCGCCTCCCGCAGGGTGCCCACCTCACGGGCGCCCGCGCCGCTGCCGGCAGGGGCGAGAACGTCGCGCAGCCCGTATCTGGCAGCCTCTTGCAGGCGGCGCTCGGGGTGGCCGACCCAGCGCAGCTCTCCCGTCAGGCCCAGCTCGCCGAAGCACGCCAGAGGGGCGCCGCCGACCCTCCCCGCACCATCGGCGCCACTCACACCACCGCCACCGCCCATGCCGCCGACACCGCGAACCTCGCTCACGCCACCTGCGGATCCGACGCCGTCGCCCGTGACGCCCACTATCGGCACACCGCGGCGGGCGCCAGCGACCGCGAGGGCGATTGCGAGGTCCACGCCGGGCTCGTCGACGCGCACGCCACCAACCACGTTGACGAACACATCGTGGCCGCCCACCCCCACGCGGCCGTGGCGGGCGAGGATCGCCAGCACCAGCGCCAACCGGTTGCGATCGAGCCCGGAGGCCACGCGGCGGGGCTGTTCGAGCTCCGAGGGCGCCACCAGCGCCTGCACCTCCACAAGCAGCGGCCGCGAGCCCTCCATCGCCGCCAACATCACGCTGCCGGGCGCGCGCGTGGCCTGCGCGACGAAGCGCGCCGAGGCGTCCAGTACCTCCACGAGGCCGCTCTGGCGCATCTCGAACAGCCCCGCCTCGTTGGTCGAGCCGAAGCGGTTCTTCAGCGCGCGCAGCTCGCGGTAGGGGCGCTCGCGCTCGCCTTCGAACTGCAGCACGCAGTCCACGAGGTGCTCCAGCACGCGCGGACCGGCGAGCGCACCATCCTTGGTGACGTGGCCCACGAGGATCGTCGCAATTCCCCGCGCCTTGGCGAGTTCCATCACGCGCACCGCAACCTCGCGCACCTGGCCCACCGAGCCGGGGGCGCCGCTGAGCTCGGCGGCGTGGAGGGTCTGCACGGAGTCGATCACGCACGCCTCGGGCGCGTGCGCTTCGAGCACCTCGAGCACGGCGTCGAGGTCTGTCTCGGCCACGATCGGCACCGCCAACGCCCCACTCTCGCGAGGTGATTCAGGATCGCCTGCGCGATCGGCAGGGTTCGCGTCAAGACGCTCCGCGCGCAGCCTCACCTGCTCAGGCGACTCCTCCGCGCTGACGTACAGCGTGCGCCGGCCCACCCCGGCGAGGTGCCCGAGCACCATGTTGGTAAGCGTCGACTTGCCGATCCCGGGCGCCCCTCCGAGCAGCACGAGCGAGCCGGGCACGAGACCCCCACCGAGCACCCGGTCGAGCTCGCCGATACCAGTGGAGAGACGCGCCACTGGGGCCGCCCCGACCTCGGCGAGTGCCACCGGCACGAGCGCCGGGGAGCCGTCTCTGCGTCCCGCGCCTCCTTTGCCGCCGACGGCCCGCCCGCCGCGGCCCCGGCCTTCGGCCGGCGCGCCCGCCGCGGCTGCCGGTGCCCGCTCCTCCACGAGCGTGTTCCACGCCTCGCAGCCGGGGCACTGCCCGTACCAGCGGGCCGATTGAAAGCCGCACTGGGAGCAAACGTGGACGGTGGCGGCGCGAGCCATCGGCGCAGACTACGCGCCGACCCCGACGGCTCACCCGCGAAATGGAATCGGTCTCTGCCGGCGGCGGCGTCCGGCACTCCCTCTACGGTAGCTCTTTAGGCTGGGGTTTGCCCATTCGCGCCATCGGTCTTCGTCGACAGACGTTAGACGTCCCCGAGGCCCACACCTTGAGAGAGACCAGTGAGGCAGAAGAGCACGAAGTCCATTGCGGAGGAAAGCGCAGCGCCGCCAGCACCAACTGACGAGCTGAATGCATCGCCGGACGAAGCGCCTGCTTTGCCGGAGCAGCGCGAGTTCTACAAGATGCCCGCGAAGTTCGGGCACGTGCCGGTAGCCGAGCAGCCCCTCGGGTGGGATCCAAAGCGCCGCTTCGAGCACCTTTACCCGCATGTCAGTCTGCCTTTCCAGATCGTCGATCGCTTCGAGTTCGGGGCGCCACAGCCGGAGCCCAACCGACTCTTCTTTGGCGACAACCTGCACATCATGCGTTCTCTTCCAAGTGACTCGATCGACCTCATCTATATCGACCCTCCTTTCTTTTCTCAGAAGACCTATAACGTCCTTTTCGGCGACCGCAATGAGCTCCGGTCGTTCAGGGACATATGGGAGGGGGGTCTCAATGGCTATCTCGTGTGGCTAAACGCTCGCTTGTATGAGATGAAGCGGCTATTGAAGCCGACGGGTGCGATCTGCGTGCATCTCGACTGGCATGCCTCGCATTATGTCAAGGTCGAGATGGACAAGATCTTTGGGTACGACTCGTTTCGCAACGAGATCATCTGGCATTACGAGAGCGGCGGTCGTAGTACGAAGCAGTTTTCGCGGAAGCACGACGTGATTCTTTGGTATTCGAAGGCTGACGGTCACTTCTTTGACCCTGAGGCAATAGGCGTGCCTCGTAATCAATGCGAGCTGTGTGGCTCCGTACTGGAGAAGTGGAACAACCTCAAGCGGCACGTTGATGAGGACGGGCGCATCTACCGAACCATCAAGTCAGCTGGCAAGGTATACACCTACTATGACGATGACCCGGTGGCCCCATCCGATGTCTGGCTCGGCATCAATCACCTTCAACAAAAGGACCCGGAGCGAATCGGTTACCCGACACAGAAGCCAGCGAGGCTTCTCGATCGACTCATCCGAGCCACGACTGGGCCGGATGATGTCGTCGCGGATTTCTTCTGTGGCGGAGGTACGACGCTGGCGGTGGCCGAGGCGCTGGGTCGGAGGTGGATTGGCTGCGACATCTCACGGGTAGCGGTGAGCCTCACGGCTGACCGAGTGGCAAAGATGATCGAGGAGCGGGAGCATGAAGCCAAAGAAACACGTACGCCGGCGACACCCCGAGACTTCACGGTCGCTCATTGGGGTATCTACGAGATCTCCGACTTGTCGAAAATGGCCCAGGACAAGTTTCGCGAGTTCGTCCTCGCGGCCTATGAAGCGCGTCCGGAGTCCACTGGCAGCGTCATCCACGGCTACAAGGGCAAAGAGCCGGTCTACATTGGCTCACCCGACCCTGACGCAGCCGTTCGCAAGGAGCAGGTCGTAGAGTTCGCCAATGCGGTCGTGAAGCGACTTGGCAGCGGTGGCGTGGGAACGATGATCGCCTGGGCGTTCACTCCAGCCTCCAGACGAATGGCCGAGCGGATCGCCGCCGAGGAGAAGGTGGGCCTCCAGTTCGTAAAGCTACGGCTCATCCCACTGGAGTCTCCGGGGTTCGCTGCCCACGTGACATCGAAGCACGAGCGCTATGCCGAGCTGGTGACCTTCGTTCTTCCGCCGACCATTCGGCTCAAGCACGAACGTATGTCGTCGCGCAAGTACAAATTCGATGTTTCGGAGTCGATCGCGCTCAACTCGGGGGCCAAGATCATCAATGCACAGTGGGACTTCGAGTACCAAGATCACTTCACCTCGACAACGGGTTTTGAGCTGCGGCGGACTAAAAAGGGTGAGCCGGTCTTGACAGCCGAATACAAGTTCCCTTCCGCCGGTGACCACGACATTGCAGTGCGAGTCCAGGACGACCTCGGGGGAGAGGCGATCCTAATAGAGACGGTATCGGTGTCGTGATGCGAAATGCCTTCCTTCCCTATGAGAAGCGGTTTGCGATGTGGATGGACGATGGCTTCCCGGATATACAAGACGCCACGGCTGAGTTCCTCGATCAAGCTCTCGATGAGACACGCGAGCGGCCGTTGTGGCCGGGTCAGCGCGAGGGTCTTCTGCGAACGATCTACGCCTTCGAGATCCTCGCCAAACGCAACCTCCTGCTCAACATCGTCACGGGTGGCGGGAAGACGGCGATCATCGCCGCCTGCATCGCATGGCTTCGGTGGGCGTACGACGTCCGCTCCTTCCTCATCCTCTGCCCGAACACGATCGTGCGCGAACGACTCCGCGCGGACTTCGAGGCAGGGAAGGTCTTTCATGACTTCGACCTTCTTCCAGGCGTCCATTCGCATTACGTGAAGGACCTTGACCTTCATGTCTTGGAGCCGGGGGCGCCGACACAGGGAATGCTCGAGTCCGGGATAGTTCTGGGCAACATCCAGCAGTTCTATGGCAAGGAGTCGAACGAGCGACTCGCGTACGTGCTGAACTTCCTCGGTGACCTCGCGGTGTTCAACGACGAGGCACACAACACTCCTGCCCTCGAGTACACGGATGTGCTCACGGCGCTCAGCAGCAAGCAGATCTTCCGCCTGGACACCACCGCGACGCCTGACCGGGCCGACGGTCAGGAACCGGACTCGGAGATGGTCTACGAGTACGGGATCCCCGCGGCTCTCGACGACGGGATCATCAAGTCAACGGTTGTCTATCAGCCTGACATCAAGTCCGTCGAGCTGACCTACACGGACCCCGATACAGGCGATCAGATCTCGGTCGAGGAGATCGACTGGGAGGCCATCGACGATGGTCGTGTAAAGCCGACCAAGTGGGTGACCGATCCGGAGCCGCGCCGCCACCAGTTGCGCATCGCGCTTGCGCGGCTGCAGGAGCAGCGGAGGCGGGCCAGCGGGCGCTACAAGCCTGTTCTGTTTGTCATTGCGGTGGGAATCAAGGACGCCCATGAGACCCAGCGCACGCTCGATAGGACATTCGGCGTAAATGCCCTTGTCGTGACCGAGCAGTCGGATGAGCAGGAACGCCGGGAGGCCATGCACATCGGCGAGGAGAGCAGCCCCTACCACGCGATCGTCAGCGTGATGATGCTCCGCGAGGGATGGGATGTCCCCGAGGTAGCGGTCATCGCGTTGCTCCGGAAGTTCTCATCGAAGGTATATGGGCAGCAGGTCATCGGTCGTGGCTTGCGCAAGGTGATCCGGGAGCCAGGAGAGAGGGAGATTCTCTGTGTCGTCGATCATCCAAAGCTCGATCACGGCTGGCTGTGGGCCCTCATAGGCGCAAAGATCAAGAGCGGCGTCAAGGACACCGACTCCTTCGATCCCGCCGAGGATCTGCCAGATCTCCTGCCACCGTTGGAGGCGGAGCTCGTCAACCCGGACAAGCTGATCGAGATCCCCGAGACCCAGGCAGCAGAGGAGGGCGAGGTCGACTTCGGCGAACTGCTCGGCGAGGTCGGAGATGAGGATGAGCCCCGGAAGGACTGGCCGAAGGTGCTTGCGGCGGCAACCTACCCTTATGAGGCCGTCGAGATCACAAAGGTGACTGTGAAGGGCGTGAAGTCAATCAGCCTCGACCCAACAGGCTTTGTGAAGTTCAAGCCGGCCGACGAGGTCGAGGGCGCCGAGCCACCGTCAGAAGCCGATCTTCCTCCCGCGACCGAGTTGGCCGAAAGGCTCAAGCAGAGCGCTCTCGGCCTCGCCGAAGAGCTTTTGTTCGAGAAGGGGTTCTCCGGTGTCGAGAAGGGTCTTCTCTACGACGTCGTCATGGACCACTTGGACGAGAAGTTCCTGGAGGGGCAGGGACTTGCCAACTCCTCCCGATTCCGGCTCCTCTATGCGGTGGAGAAGCTCGCTGAGGTGCGTGAGGTCTTCATGGCTCCAGGGATCGTCGGGGGCATCGTAAAGTTTCCACGGGTTGGGGCTGGGGCATGAGCCCAACGAGTCATCACGGACGATTCGAGAGCCCCAAGAAGAGCGCGTATGCATTCGAGAAGTTCGACGCCGACTGGGAGCGGCAGTACATGGTCGAGCTTGAGGCGGATCCCGACGTGGACGCGTGGACCAAGCGCCACAAGATTCGCATCCCATACATCGACCACCAAGCCCGCAAGCGCGAGTACCGTCCCGATTTCCTCGTTCGCGGTACCGCCGGAGGCATCGAGCTCCACGAGGTAAAGGGCGGCCACCTGATACAGAACCCCGACACCAGGGGCAAGTTCGAGGCTGCGAAACGGTGGTGCGCAGAACGGGAGATGAAGTTCGTCGTGGTGACCAAGGAGTCGTGACAGCGGGTCGCGATGCTCCAGGCTATGCGGCGAAGAGCGTGCCCTGGCCGACGCTCGCGGCTGTCGGCTCCGGGAGCTTCTCATCGAGCGGAAGCAGCTCGGCGTCGTGACGTACAGCGCCGTAGTGCGCTCTGATCAGGAGCTGCCGCACGAGGAACGTTGCCGCTCCACCCGCGTAGGTGCGAAGCTTTGCTCCCGGGAATATCTGGGGGACGTAGCGGTTCAGGAAGCGCTCGCGATCCGTGCGGCTCCGCGGAACCGGCGCAGCGTAGATCCAGACGTGGCGCTCACCGGTTTCCGAGTCGCGTACCTCGATCCACAGGCCCTTCCGTTCGTTCAACATCGGCTCGGCATGGAAATGGGTTGTTGACACGTGGCTCACCTCGAAACGGGTTCTGGCCTGAGCCTATGCCCACTGGCCCTGACTCAAAGCGCAAGATAGTCGACGCTGCGGACGTTTCGCTCGGCTGACGGTCCCTCGCGGCGGATCCGAGCCGCCAGCCGGCCGGTGGCGACGCTCACCGGAGCCACAGCCGCAGACACCTGGCGAGGCTCGCGTTTACACGAGCTGCAGCAGACGCGCCCCCGCTGCCGGCGATCGACTATTAGCCGCCGTCTGCGGGCAGGTCGGGCGAGGCGTCGTGGTCGTCCTCCACGTCCTCGCCATCGCCCTCGGGCAGGCCGTCACCGGAGGGCAGCTCGCCCGCGTCCGGGCCGCCAGCCTCGGCGGCGCCCGCGCCAACGCCGACGGGAGTCTTCTGCTTCTTGGGCTTGACGATCGTCAGTTTGACCTCGCCCTCCTCGCCCTCGGCGGCGGGGTTGACCACGACCGTGGCTCCGGGGACGACCTGCTCGCGCAGCACGAAGTCGGCGAGCGGGTCCTCGATGTAGCGCTGGATCGCGCGGCGCAGCGGGCGGGCGCCCATCGCCGGGTCCCAGCCCTTCTCGACGAGCAGTTCCTTGGCGGGGTCGGTCAGCTCCAGCTGCAGCTCGCGTTCGGCCATCGACTCGCGGATGCGCAGCAGCAGCAGCTCGACGATCTGCTTGATTTCGTCCTTCCCGAGCTTGTGGAAGACGATCACGTCGTCAATGCGGTTCAGGAACTCGGGGCGGAACACCTTCTTCAGCTCGCCCATGATGCGGTTCTTCATGTCGTTGTAGGTGATCCCCGTCTCGTCGTCAGACACCGCGAAGCCCAGCGGCGTGTTGCGCGCGATCTCGGCGGCGCCGATGTTGGAGGTCATGATCACGATCGCGTGGCGGAAGTCCACGGTGCGGCCCTGGGCGTCGGTGAGCCGGCCGTCCTCGAGGATTTGCAGCAGGATGTTGAAGACGTCGGGGTGGGCCTTCTCGATCTCGTCGAGCAGCAGCACGCAGTAGGGCTTGCGCCTGACCGCCTCGGTCAGCTGGCCGCCCTCGTCGTAGCCGATGTAGCCGGGGGGCGAGCCGACCAGGCGCGAGACGGCGTGCTTCTCCATGTACTCGGACATGTCGATCCTGACCATCGAGTCCTCGTCGCCGAACAGGAACTCGGCGAGCGTGCGCGCCAGCTCGGTCTTGCCCACGCCGGAGGGGCCGAGGAAGATGAACGAGCCGGTCGGGCGCTTGGGGTCCTTCAGCCCCGCGCGCGAGCGGCGGATCGCCTTGGAGATGACCTCGACCGCGGGGTGCTGGCCGATCACGCGCTTGTGCAGTTCCTCCTCCATGCGCATCAGCTTCTGGGTCTCGGCCTCGGTCAGCTTGAAGACGGGAATGCCGGTCCACATCGAGACGATTTCGGCGATCTCCTCCTCGCCGATCGCAGGACGGTCGCCGGACTCGCCCGCTTCCCACTCTTCCTCGAGCTCGCGCTTGCGGTTCGTGAGCTTGCGCTCCTGGTCGCGCAGCGCGGCGGCCTTCTCGAACTCCTGCGCCTCGATCGCCGCCTCCTTCTCGCGCCGCGTGGTCTCGATCTGCTCCTCAAGCTCCCGGTTTGCGGGTGGGGAGGTCATCGACTTGATCCGCATCCGCGAAGCCGCCTCGTCGATCAGGTCGATCGCCTTGTCGGGCAGGAAGCGGTCGGAGATGTAGCGGTCGGCCAGTTCGGCGGCGGCGCGCAGCGCGTCGTCGGTGATCTGCACCTTGTGGTGCTGCTCGTAGCGGTCGCGCAGCCCCTGGAGGATCTCCACGGTCTGGTCGATCGAGGGCTCCTCCACGCGGATCTGCTGGAAGCGGCGCTCCAGCGCCGAGTCGCGCTCCAGGTACTTGCGGTACTCGTCGAGCGTGGTCGCGCCGATCGTCTGCAGCTCGCCGCGCGCCAGCGCCGGCTTGAGGATCGAGGCGGCGTCGATCGCGCCCTCGGCAGCGCCGGCGCCGACGAGGTTGTGGAGCTCGTCGATGAACAGGATGATGTCCCCGCGCTGGGTGATCTCCTTCATCACCTTCTTCAGGCGCTCCTCGAACTCCCCGCGGTACTTCGAGCCGGCGACCAGCGCGGCGAGGTCGAGCGTGTAGATCTGCTTGTTCTTGAGCAGCTCGGGCACATCGGAGTTGGTGATCCGCTGCGCAAGACCCTCGACCACGGCAGTCTTGCCAACGCCGGGCTCGCCGATCAGCACCGGGTTGTTCTTGGTGCGCCGCGAGAGGATCTGCATGATCCGCTCGATCTCGGTCTCGCGCCCCACGCACGGGTCGAGCTTGCCTTCGGCGGCGAGCTTGGTCAGGTTGCGCCCGAACTGGTCGAGCAGCTTCGAGGACTTCTTGCCTTCGGCTCCGCTGCCCGAGCCCGCGCCAGCGGCGGCACCGGGCGCGCCGGCGCCCTGACCCTGGCGGCGGCCGGAAGGACCGGAAAGCATCCGGATCACCTCGTTGCGGATCTTCTCGGAGTCGGCGTCGAAGTCGAGCAGGATGCGCGCGGCGACGCCCTCGTTCTCGCGCACCAGCCCGAGCAGGATGTGCTCGGTGCCGATGTAGTTGTGCCCGAGCGACAGCGCCTCGCGCAGCGCCAGCTCCAGCACCTTCTTGGCGCGCGGCGTGAACGGGATCTGCCCGGAGGTGACCTCCTCGCCGGAGCCGACGATCCGCACGACCTGCGCGCGCACGCGCTCGACGGTGATGTCGAGGCTCTCGAGCACTCTGGCCGCGAGCCCCTCCTCCTCGCGCAGCAGCCCGAGCAGGATGTGCTCGGTGCCGATGTAGTTGTGCTTGAGCGTGCGCGCCTCTTCCTGCGCGAGAACGACAACCTGGCGGGCCCGTTCTGTGAATCGCTCGAACATGGTGCTGATACGACCTCTCCGTCTACGATCTGGGTGTAGGTCCGGTCCGCGAGGACGGTGATCCCGGGGTGGGCGGATGCCCCACCCATCTCTTCGTCGCAATCCGCGAGAAAGATGAGCCTCCAGTTCCCATCGCCGCCATAGGACAGTCTACCAACGGGCCCCCCGGCACTCCAGCGGGAACCGGCTGCGAACCTTCACGGGTGACCTTCGGATCGGCGCTCCGGGACTTCTACGGTGCGCTGCCCGGGAGCCGAAAGCATTGCCGGAAGCCGGGAGCATCGCACGCGAACGGCGAGCGCACAGCCCGCCCCCGCGCATCGCCCGCTCGCTACGAGCGCATTGCCGGGAACAGCACGACCTCGCGAATCGAGTCCCGCCCGGTGAGCAGCATCACCAGCCGGTCGATGCCGAGGCCGACGCCCGCGGTCGGGGGCATGCCCTGCTCGAGCGCCTGCACGTACTCCTCGTCGTAGGGCATCGTCTCAGCCTCGCCCTCGGTAACCCTGTCGATTCGGTCCTGCTCAATGAAGCGCGTGCGCTGCTCGTCGGGGTCGATCAGCTCGCTGAAACCGTTGGCGATCTCCATCCCTCCCGCGAACGCCTCGAAGCGCTCCACGATCTTGGGATCGTCGGGACGCTCGCGCGCGAGCGGCGAGAGCTCCTTTGGGTAGTCGACGACGAATGTCGGCTGCTTGAGGTTGGGCTCGACGCACTTGGAGAGCAGATCGTCGGCCATTTGAAACCAGGCGAATCCCTCCGTCTTCAGCTCGAGGCCAACTCGTCCGATGTAAGCGGCCAACGCCTCGGCGGTGGTGATCTCAGCGAGGTCGATGCCCGACGCATCCTTGATCGCGTCGACGAAGCCAACCCGCTTCCACTGCGCGGAGAAGTCCAGCTCGCCGGCATACCCGCTCGCCGCCGCGGCCGCGCGCACGATCGCTTCGGTGCGCGCCATCGCGCCCTCGTAGTGGGCGTACGCCTCATACCACTCGACCACGGTGAACTCAGGGTTGTGCTTGTGCGAGATGCCCTCGTTGCGGAAGTCCTTGCCGAGCTCGTACACACGCTCGAGCCCCCCCACGATCAGGCGCTTGAGATAGAGCTCGGTGGCGATCCGCAGGTACAGGTCGCGGTCCAGCGCGTTGTGGTGGGTGGTGAACGGGCGCGCCATGGCGCCGCCATAGAGGGGCTGCAGCACCGGGGTCTCGACCTCGATGAACCCTGCGGCGTCGAGATAGCCGCGTACAGCGGAGACGATGCGCGCGCGGTCGATGAACAGCTTGCGCGTGTCTTCGCTTGAGATCAGGTCCAGCTCGCGGTGGCGGTAGCGCGTCTCGACGTCGCTGAGCCCATGGTGCTTGTCGGGTGGTGGGCGCAGGGACTTGGCGAGAATCCGAAAGCTCTCCACACGTAGCGAGATCTCGCCATGACGACTGCGGATGGCGCTGCCGTCCACCCCGATCAGGTCGCCGAGATCGAGCGAGAGAAGCAGGTCGAAGCGCTCGCGTCCGAGCACATCCAAGCGCGCATGCAGCTGGATCTTGCCGGTGCGGTCGATCAGGTCCAGAAACGCGGCCTTGCCGGCGCCGCGGCGCGCTGCGATCCTGCCGGCGACGCGGTGGCGCTCGTCGGTTTCCTCACCGGCCGTCAGGTGCTCGTAGGCAGACACGATCGCGTCGATCGGCTCGACGCCCGCGAACTCGTGCGGAAATGCGCTGTCGTCGGAGTCGCGCAGCCGCTGCGCCTTGGCGCGCCGCTCCGCGATCAACTCCGGGAGGCCGTGACGTTGGCCCCCCTCGGGCTCCTCGGTCCCGCTCATGCGGGCAGGCTACTTGAGCCCGACGTCGATCTTCGTGATCTTGAGCTTGCGCGCCGGCCCGCGGGGGACCTGCACGGCGACGGTGTCGCCCCGCTTGTGCCCGAGCAGCGCGCGGCCGACGGGCGACTCGTTGGAGAGCTTGCTCTCCTCGGGCTTCGCCTCGGCGGAGCCGACGATCGTGTACTTGACCGACTTGCCGGTCTTCTCGTCTTTGACGTGCACCACCGAGCCGACCTGCACGACGTCGGTCGAGAGCTCCTTGGAGTCGATCACGGTCGCCATCCGCAGCCTCTCCTGCAGCTGGGCGATCTTGCTCTCGAGCATCGCCTGCTCGTTCTTGGCGTCGTCGTACTCGGAGTTCTCGGAGATGTCTCCGAACTCGCGCGCCTCCTTGATCCGTTCGGCGACCTCGCGGCGGCGCGCGGTGGAGAGCGTCTCCAGCTCGTCCTTCAGCTTCTCGAGACCTTCGGGGGTGAGGATGACGTCCTTCGGCATGAGGGAGGGTGGGATTCGATTCCCGGATGGTGTGTCGATTACGAACGAAACCCGCCGGTTGAACGGGCCTGCCCGGAGCTGGGCGAGGCAAATCCGCGGATCGGCGGGCTGCAGCGAGCGCAGCAGTATAGCGAGGCATGGAGCAGCCAGACGAAATGTTGCAGGCCGAGCTCGGCAACTCACGCGGCGAGCGCCGCGGACGGGCGAGCGCCAGCGCGAAGTGAAGCGGAATCGGCTGTGAGAGACAGGTGCGAGCCCAGCAGGCGCCGGGCCTCGGCGAGATCGGCGGTCGCCTGCAGCGACTGTTGCAGGGGTATCAGCTGTGTCCGATCGAGGCCGAGCCGGGGCAGATACCAGGGGTAGAACTTGCGCAGATAGCGCCCCGCGCGCTCGGGCCCGAGGTGCATGGCAGCGCGGTCGATCACCCACTCGAGCTCCGCCAGCACCTCCGCTGGAGTCGGCTCAGCCACGCGCCCGCGCACGAGCTCCTCGAACAGCCACGGGTTGCCGAGGCAGCCGCGCGCCAGCATCACCGCCGCGACGCCGGTGCGCGCGAACGTCTCGCGGATGCCCTGCGCGTCGTTCATCCCCCCGGTGAGGATCACCGGCGCGGGCAGCGAGTCGGCCAGCAGCGCGGCGAGCTCGTAGTCGGGGACGCCCCTGTGGTGCACGGCGGCGGAGCGCGGGTGGAAGGCGATCGCGGCAACCCCCGCGTCCGCCACCAGGCGGTGGGCGAGCTCGAAGCCCGAGGTGTCGCCGGGGCGCTGGCCGGAGCGGAGCTTGACGGTCACCGGTGGCGGATCGTCGCCCCCTGATTCCGCGGCCCCATCCACGGCAGCGCGGGCGACGGCGACGGCGCGGGCCGGGTCGGCCAGCAGTGCGGCGCCGGCGCCGGTCTTGCACACCTTGGGCACAGGGCAGCCCATGTTGAGGTCGATCGCGTCGGCTCCTGCGGCGACAACGGCCACGGCAGCCGAGCGCATCACGTCGGGGTCGCTCCCGAACAGCTGGATCGAGGTCGGGCGGGTGGGGTGTCCCGCGCCCGCGGTGCTCTCCTCCGGATGGATGCGCAGCAGCTCGCGCAGCGTGCGCTCGTTGCGGTAGTGGATCGCGTGACTGGACACCATCTCCGACACCGCCATCCCGGCGCCATGGCGCTTGGCCTGCAGGCGCACGAACCAGTTGCCGATCCCCGCCAGCGGAGCGAGCAACACACGGTTGGGGACCCGCAGGAGGCCGAGCTCCCAGGGGTCGGTCAAGCGGGGGGCGGACATGAGCCCATTATGGCTGCACGAGATCCGTAGACTGCGCGGCGTGTCGGCCATAGGAGACCCTCGGTATGCGTTGAGTTCGTCCAGCGAGCACGAGCACGAGCGGCTGAGCCGTCAGGCGGATTGGTATGAGTCGTTCACCAGCCGTCTACTGGAGCGCGCGAGAGTCCAGCCCGGGATGCTGGTGCTCGACGTCGGCTGTGGGCCGGGCGATGTCAGCAGTCGCGCGGTCAGGCGTCGGCCGGCAGCAGGCGGAACGGTTTTCTGTCCGCGGTCAGCACGCGAAAGTGTCGCTCGTCGAGGGTCAGGACATCGCGCACGCGGTGACGCTCGGCGAGGACCACAATCGACGCATCGGCAAGACTGATCTCGAGGTCGGCGTAGCGCTTGATGACCACATGTGCACGGGCAACATCGGCGCCCGTCATCGTCTCGAGCAGATACGCGCCGCGCTGCACCTCTTCGAGCAAGGAGGCTCGCGGGACCGCGCCGACGCGCGCAGCGACGAGGTAGTCCAGCTCCGCAAGCACGAACGGCGACAGCAACAGCGGCGGGCGGGCGGCGGCGAGGCTCGCGGCCGCCTCCGTGTGGTGGTTCTGGCTGGCGTCGAGCGCGGCGAGCAGGCCGCTTGTGTCGAGCAGGATCACTCGCCGAAGCCGTCGGCGAGCTCCTCATCCACCCGCTCCGCGAGGGTCGGATCGCCACTCTCGAACAGCGGCAGTCGCGGCGGCGGGTAGAGATGCACGGCGGTCGCAGACGCCAGCGCCGAGCGCACGACCTCGGCCTCGCTGCGGCCCTCTGCCGTAGCGGTCCGCTCCAACGCGGCCTTCAGCTCGTCCGGGAGATAGATGGTCGTCCGCCTCATGCCATACATTGTGCCACCGATTGAGCGCAGGCGCACCAACAAGTCACGGCTCTTGACTCTCGGAGTCCTTCGCCGCTCGTAAGCCGCCCGCTTGGTGGCGGGGCACGGAGGCCCCGGCCCCCGTGCGCTTGGGACACCCACCGACGCGCGCGGACGCTCCCCAAATGCCACCCCTCCGCGCCGCGGGCGCTCCGATCAGGCGCGATTGCGCTCGTAGATGAGGCGCAGCCCCGTCAGTGTCAGCAAGTCGTCGACCGCTTCGATCGTGGTCGTGTAGGGGACGATCGCGTGCGCCAGCCCCCCCGTGGCGATCGTCTTCGTCTGCGACCCCAACTCCGCGCGCAGGCGGTTGACGATCGCGTCGACCTGCCCGGCGGTGCCGTACACGATCCCCGAGCGGATCGCGTCGATCGTGGTCTTGCCGATCAGCGCGCGCGGCGCGGTCACGTCCACCTTCGGCAGCGCCGCCGCGCGCTCGGTCAGCGCCTCCAGCGAGATCTCCACGCCTGGGGAGATGATCCCCCCGAGATACTCCCCCTCGGCCGAGACGGGGTCGTAGGTGATCGCGGTGCCGAAGTCCACCACCACGCACGGCCCCCCCAGGCGCTCGTGGGCGGCGACCGCGTTGACGAGGCGGTCGGGGCCGATCTCGCGGGGGTTGTCGTAGCGGATCGGCATGCCCGTCTTCACGCCCGGCCCCACGGCAAGCATCGTGTGCCCGAGGTAGCGCTCCGCCATCGCCGACCATTCCGGCCCCAGCACGGGCACCGTCGAGGAGACGATCGAGGCCTCGATCTCGCCCATCCCCATGTGGCGCAGCTCCAGCAGGTTGCTCAGCGCGGCTCCCAGCTGGTCGGAGGTGGACTGGCGCACGGTGGCAAAGCGCCAGTGCTCGGTCAGCCGCTCCTCGCGGAAGGTCCCGAAGTGGGTCTGGGTGTTGCCGACGTCGACGGCGAGCAGCATCGCGCAAGCCTACTTCCTATATCCTTGGTCGCCCAGCCAAAAGAGGTGAGCGAAGTGAGCGTCAAGCTGTATGTCCTACCGGGCTCCCACCCGTGCGCGGCCGTGGAAGTCGCGATGCGGCGCAAGGGGATCCCCTTTCAGCAAGTGAACCTGCTGCCGATGGTCCAGGTCGCGGTGGGTCCGCTGCTGTACGGAGGCCCCACGGTTCCGGGGATGCGGATCGACGGCGAGCGGCTGGTGGGCTCGCGCACGATCATGCGCCGCCTCGACGTGCTCGCGCCCGATCCGCCGCTGCTGCCTTCTGACCCCGCTGAGCGCGAACGCGTACTGGAGGCCGAGCGGTGGGGCGACGAGGTCTTTCAGAGCGTCCCCCGCCGGGTGCTCGACGCAAGCTGGCTGATCGATGCCAAAACGATGGAGAGCTACGCGGGCGACACCAAGCTGCCGCTGCCCCGCGCGGCGCTGCGTCCCGCGCTGCCGCTCACGGCGAAACTGATGGCACGGCGCAACCACGCCGATGGTGAGGCTGTGCGGGCCGACCTCGCCGAGCTCGCCGGCCAGCTCGAGCAGATCGACGCCTGGATCGCCGACGGTCTGCTCGGCGGGGACGAGCCCAACGCCGCCGACCTCCAGATCGGCTCTACGATCCGCCTGCTGCAGACGGTTGGAGACGTACGCCCCCTGATCGAAGGCCATCCCGCGGCGGCCCTCACGCGCTACTTCCCGCCGATGGTGGGCGCGATACCGGCAGGGACGCTGCCCGCGGAGTGGCTGCCGGCGAGCCCCGCGGCGGCGTAAGCGGCGCGGCGGCACCGGCTCGGTTCTCTGCGGCGCACGCGCGGGCACTCACCTGACTGGTCGACCGGCCGCCAGCGGGGGGCCCGCCCAGCGCACGCCCTCGCTGAGCGACAGCGCGACGAGCGCGTCGGCGAGCCGGCTCCCGTCGGGGGCAGCCAGCTCCATGTCGAGCTCCAGCGCGGGGATCAACACGAAGCGGCGGCTGAGCAGCTGCTCGTGGGGCAGGCGTATGCGCTCATGTCGCAGCTCCAGCACGCCGAGCAGCAGGATGTCGATGTCGATCGCGCGCGGCCCGTGGCGGGGCCCGCCGGCCGCGCGGCCGAGCTCCCGCTCCACACCCTTCACGGCGTCGAGCAGCTCCAGCGGCTCGAGCGCCGTACGGACGCGCAGGCAGGCGTTCAGGAAGCTGGGCTGGTCGAGCAGCTCGCCGACGGGGTCGGTGTCGTACACCGAGGAGGATGCCTCCACCTCCACGCCCGCCTCGGGCAGCGCATCGACCGCGGCCTGCAGTTGGGCACGGCGGTCGCCCACGTTGGAGCCGAGGCCGAGCAGTCCGGTGCGGAGGGGCACGCGCGGAACGCTATACGCCGCTACGCCCCCGCGGCCTCGCCCACCCCGGGGCCCTCGCTCAGGCCAATGCGAGTGTGTAGGCGGCGCAGTGGTCCGGGCGCCCACCAGGCGCGCTCGCCGAGGCAACCCATCAGGGCGGGGACCAGCAGGGCGCGCACGAACGTGGCGTCGATCGCCACCGCGAGCGCGGCGCCGAAGCCGAGCTCTTTGATGAAGAAGATGTCGGAGGTCACGAACGCGCCGATCGCCACACAGAACAGCAGCGCGGCGGCGGTCACGAGCCGCCCGGTGCGCTCGAGGCCGTACGCGACCGCGTCGCGGGCTGGCAACCCGTCGTCGTGGGCCTCCTTGATGCGGGCGAACAGAAACACCCCGTAATCGGTCGAGAGCGCGAACGCGATGATGAACAGCAGCACGAGGTTGGACTCCTCCAGGCCGCCGATCGGGGTGAGCCCGAACAGCGAGGAGAAGTGGCCGTCCTGGAATACGAGCACCAGCAGGCCCGCCCCGACCGCGACCGTCAGCAGGTTCATCAGCAGCGCCAGCACCGGGATCACGAGCGAGCCGGTCATCATGAACAGGAACCCGCCGGTCACGAGCACGAGGATCGCGAGCGTCAGCGGGGTGTGCGCGGCGATCGCCGCCTTCTGGTCGATGAACCATGCGGTGCCACCGCCCACCAGCAGGGTCGGTGGGCTGGCGAGGGCGCGCAGATTGTGCACCAGGCGCTGGTTGGCAGCCGAGCCGACGCTGCCGCGCGGCACCAGTTCGGCATCCCACGTGTCCCGACCGAGATAGCGCGGTGGGCCCACGAGGACGGCCTGACCCGCCGCCACCGACTGCGCTCGCTGCGCCAGCGCGCCCACGCTCGGTCCGCCGGGATTGGCTCCCGCCGGCCCCGCGTGCACCACCAGCGTGACCGTCTGCGCGCCGTTGACGGCGAAGTCGCGGGTGATCGCTTCCGCCACCTGGCGAGGCTGCGAGGAGGCCGGCAGCACATGCGCGTCGGCGGGCGTCAGCGCCAGGCGCAGGGCGGGCGATGCGATTACTAGCAGCAAGGCCGCGGTTCCCAGCGCGACCGCCCCGGGCCGGCGCATGACCCCCCGTGCGAGCCGGTACCAACCGCCGCTCTCCGCCGGTCGCGCCGCCTGCTCGGCGCTGCGCTGCAGGCGCTTCGGCGCCAGCGAATTGATGCGCGGCCCGAGCGCGACGAGCACCGCCGGCAGCACGATCAGCGAGACCGCCCCGGCGGACAGCGCCACAATCGCGCCGCCCACTCCCATCGAGTACAGGAAGCGCAGCGGCATCGCCAGCATCGATGCGGCCGCGCCTGCGACCGCCAGCGAGCTGTACAGCACAGTGCGCCCCGCGGTCTGCAGCGTGCGCGCGATCGCCGCGCCCGTGGGCAGGCCGCGCGCGAGCTCCTCGCGGTAGCGGGAGAGCACGAACAGGCTGTAGTCGATCCCCAAGCCCAGCCCCATCCCGGTGACGAGGTTGGCGGCGAAGATCGAAAGTCCGAGCACCTGGTCGATCAGGCGCAACAGCAGGAACGTGACCACGATCGCGAAACCCCCGACGAGCAGCGGCAGCGCGGCTGCGATCAGCCCGCGGAAGACCCAGAAGGAGAGCAGCAGCAGGATCGGCAGGGCGAACGTCTCGGCGCGCCGGAGGTCAGAGGTCGTGCGTTCGTTGACTTCGTGGAAGGTGATGTCGTTGCCGCCGAACAGCACGCCGCTGTCGGCCAGCTCGGGGCGCACGCGCGCGACCGCGGCGGCGGCGCGGTCCTGAGTTGCGAACGCGGCGAGCACGAGCGTGTGGCGTCCGTCGCGTGAGACGAGCGCCGCCAGGTGGGTGGCCGGATAATCGAGCTCGCGCTGAAAGCCGGGCTGGGCGGCCAGCAGCGCCGCGACCCGCCGCGCCTCAACGGCGGCCGCCGGGTCGCTGCGTACATTGCCGACGGCCGGCACGAGCGCGGCGACGCCGTATTCAGCCGTCTGCCCGGTGGCGTGTTCGATTGCGCGCAGCACCTGCTGGTTCTGCGCATTGTGAGCCTGGAATTCGGAGTTTTCGCTCTTGAGGATCGTGAGGACAGGAGCGCCAAGCGTCGCGGCGAGCAAGAACACCGCGCCGGCGATCAGCAGGACGCGTCGCGTGCGCTCAGTCGCCAGTCGCGCCAGACGGTCGATCATCGCCGTCTCTCGATTCGCCGCTGCGGCACTGCAAGCCAAGCCATCCCGGCGATTATAGTGACTGCTAACTACTTCCTGCGGAAAAACTCTGGAGCATAGAAACGGCCGCGCTGGTCGAGGGCGCGGCCGTTTCTGAATGAGTGGGTTGCTCTTGTCGAGCGACTGGAGTGTTTCAGGCGGCTCGGATGGCGAGCGTGTCGGCGTTATAGGCGAGGATTCCCCACTCGGTCCAGATCTTCTGGCCTTCGGTGCCCTTCAGGCGGCTGCGGCCCATCCCGTAGCGGCGCTTGAGGTGGCTGATTCGGCCCTCCTCGCCTGTTCGGTAGCGTTGCAACCGCTTGTTGGTGTGTCTGGAGCCTGGTTCCTGGCGGCCGGAGATGAACACTCGCTCTGGTGCGAGATCTTTGAGTGCCTCGTTCGTCGGGCCGGGCATGAACCCGCCGTCGAGCGCCAGCTCGCGCGGGGAGATCCCGAGCCGTTTGAGTTCCGCGACGGTGTCGGGGAGCAGTGTGTTCTCGGTCGGGTTGCCCGGCGCGGTCGCCGCCGGCAGGATCAACCCTCGTGCGCCGCGCTTGGTGTTCTCGGTCACCTCCGCGAGCTGGGTCACATACCCGAACTCGTTGGGCTTGCCCAGCTTGCCCTTGCGGATCGGCCTGGCGTCCGGGTCGGCCAGCGACACGATCCGGTTTGAGATCGGCTCTCCCGCCACGCGCTGCTTGATCTGGGAGGCGACCTTCTCGCAGCGATCCACGAGCTGCTCGAGCTTGGTCGCCGCCTTCAGCTTCGCCTTTGCGCCGCGGCCTCGCGCCTTGGACCGCGCGAGTTTCACCAGCTGCCTGGCCTCGCTCACCGAGCGCTCCAACAGCTCGCCGGTCTGCGCCGTGAGCTTGAGCACCTGCGCCTTCGCTTCCCCTGAGCGAGCCCGGATCGTGCGCGTGATTCCCCGCAACCGGCGACCCATCGCCCGCGAGCGATCCCGCACCCGCCGCTCGCTCTCGCCGACCCGCTGCGCCAGCTTGCGAGCCTCCCGCGCGAGCGCACGCACCCCATGCGAGGCCAACCCCGCATCGGTCGGATACTTCACATCCGCCTCGACGACAGTCGAGTCGATCCGCACCGCACGAGGACGAAAGCGCTTCTCGCGCGTCGCCCTGGCGATCAGCGCGCGCGTCAGCTCCGACACCGTCTCGGGGCCGATCCTGCGGGCAAGCTTGCGGACCGTCGACTCGTCCGGCACCCGCTCGCTCAGCGAGATCCGGCAGAACCGCCGCAAGTGAATCGAGTCCGAGACCTCCGCCACCAGCGTCCGATACCCCCACCGATAGCGCGTCTTGAGCACCATCAAGCGAATGAACGTCTCCATCGCGATCGTCGGACGGCCATCCGTCAACACCGCCCGCTTCTGCTCGACCACCTCCTGGCGAAAGCGCTCCACGACCGGCCCAAGCAACCCCGGGTCCGAGAGCAGCAAATCCAGCGCCGCCAGATCCTGCGGCAACTCCTTGACCTCGACCGGCAACGCCTCGTCCCACAAGCACTCCGCCTGCCCCGCCGACAACGTCAACATACCGACCCCTTTCGACCAGAAACCCGCTCATTTGCGGCACATTCTGGCGATCAGACCGGACGGAAAGCCACCCTCAACACGCTACTTTTTCCGCAGGAAGTAACTAATTGTCAAGAAACCTGGCGCTACTCTTCCGCCTCGCGCCACACCTCGACGGAGACTTCGGCGACCGGGAGCGGGATCGGAGGCTCGGGCTTGGTGGCCTTCACCCACACCCCTTCGAGCTCGTAGTCGGCGAGCAGGCGATCGGCGATCGAGCTGCACAGCCGCTCGAGCGTGCGATGCGAGCGCTGCTGGGCGACGAGCGCGACGAGCTGGCACACCTCGCCGTAGTCGACGGTGTCCTCGATGCGATCGGTGACGGTGGCGTCCGTTTCGCCGACCTCCAAACGCAGGTCCAGCATCAGCCGCTGGCCGACCTCGCGCTCGGCCGCGCTCACGCCGTGGTGGGTGTAGAGCGAGAGGCCGGTGATCTCGATCGTGACCGACTCCACGCCCTCGCCGTCCTCGCCCTCATCCTCGTCCTCTTCGTAGCCTTCCGGCTCCTCCTCCCGGTCGGCCGTCTCGTCGGCTTCCCGGTCGGCCGTCTCGTCGGCTTCCTGGTCGGGCGTCTCGTCGGCTTCCGGGCCGGCCATCTCATCGGCTTCCCGGCCGGCCGTCTCGTCGGCTTCCCGGGCGGTCGTCTCGTCGGCGTCCGCATCCCCCTCGTTCATGGCATCCTCGCTCATTGCGCGCCCAACGTAGCAGCGGTCACCGCGAGAGCGGCGCGCACAGGGCCGACGTCGTGCACGCGCAGCACGCGCGCCCCGCGCTCGTAGGCCAGCACGCACGTGGCGATCGTGCCCGGGAGCCTGCCTGCCACGTCGGCCGGCTCGCTCTCCGCTCCAGCTCCGGCGAGGATGCGCCCGATGAAGCTCTTGCGCGAGGTCCCCACCACCAGCGGGCGACCGAGCGCGGTGAGCTCGCGCAGGCGCCGCAGCAGCTGGAGGTTGTGCTCCAGCGTCTTGCCAAACCCGATGCCAGGATCGAGCAGCACGCGCTCCTCGGCGATCCCCTCCCCCACGGCAAACGCCAGGCGCCGCTCGAGGAATGCCTTGACGTCGTCGACCACGTCCCTGTATCGAGGCCCGCCCGCCCGCTGCATCGTGCGGGGCTCGCCGAGCATGTGCATCAGGCAGCACTCCGCGCCGCTCTGCGCCACCACCGCCGCCATCTCGGGATCGCCGCGCAGAGCAGTCACGTCGTTGACGAGCGTCGCGCCCGCCTGCAGCGTGGCGCGGGCGACCGAAGCCTTGGCGGTGTCGATCGAGATGGTGGGGCGGGCCGGCCGCACCGAGCCGAGCGAGCCCGATGGGCGAGTGGCCCCGGTCGCGCCGGGGGGCAGCCGGGGGCCGGCAAAGCTCGCGCTCGCAAGTCCCTCCACCACGGGCAGCACCCGCCGCAACTCCTCCGCGGCGTCCACCGGCTCGGCGCCCGGCCGCGTCGATTCCCCGCCCACGTCGAGGATCTCGGCTCCCTCTTCGACCAGCTCCACTCCGTGTGCGACCGCTGCGCCGGGCTCGAGGTAGAGCCCCCCGTCGGAGAACGAGTCGGGCGTCACGTTCACCACGCCCATCAGGCGCAAGACGCCGGACGAGTCCTCGCGTGCGCTCAAGCGGTGAGGTTTCCCGCGTGGATGCGGGCGGCCAGATCCTTGGACTGCTCGCGGATCACGGTGCCATCGTCGAGCTCGATCGCGGGCAGCAGCTGCTGCCCGCTCTTGGCGAGCAACTCGGTGCGGCGCCCGCGCGGAAAGGCCGGGTGCTTGACGATCTCGTACTCGACACCGGACTCGTCGAGCGCCTTCTGCACCCGCCAGCAGGGGTGGGCACCCTTGACGAACATCACGCCGCAACGGTGGAGCTTCACTGCCATCGGCCGGACCACCCTATCGCTCTTAGGCGAGCTCAGGACGCTCGGGGTCGGCGGCCCTTATATCCGCGGTGCCACCCGCCAGCCCTGGACGCGGCAGCGCACGCGGCGCTTCGCGACCGGCGCGCTCGGCGGGCGCGGGCGGCGCGGGCGGCAGCTCGGGCGTATGGGGCTCCTCGGAGCCGAACACTTCCTGCTCGCTCTTGCCTTCGAGCAGCGCGTTAAACTCCTCCTTCTCGAGCGTCTCGCGCTTGACGAGGGTTTCGGAGAGCGAGCCGAGGTGCTGGCGGTGCTCGGTGAGGATGTCACGCGCGCGCTGATGGGCAGCCTCGATGATGCGCCGCACCTCGTCGTCGATCTCGCGCGCGATCTCGTCGGAGTAGTCGGGCTCGGTCGAGAACTCGCGGCCGAGGAACGGTTGGCTGTGCTCGTGGCCGAAGACACGGGGGCCCAGCTTCTCGGACATGCCGAAGCGCATCACCATCTGCTTGGCGGTGGCAGTCACCTTCTCGAGGTCGTTGGAGGCGCCGGTGGTGATCTCGCTGAAGACGATCTCCTCCGCGGCGCGCCCGCCGAGCGTCATCGCCATCGTGTCGTTGAGCTCCGCGCGGGTGGTGAGGAAGCGGTCCTCCTGGGGCATCGAGATCGTGTAGCCGAGCGCCTGGCCACGGGAGATCACGGAGATCTTGTGCACCGGGTCGGAGTGCTCGAGGTAGTGGCCGACGATCGCGTGGCCCATCTCGTGGTAGGCGGTGATCAGGCGCTCTTTCTCGCTCATCACGCGCGTCTTCTTCTCGGGGCCCGCGATCACGCGCATGATCCCCTCCTCGAGCTCTTCCTGGCCGATTTCGCGCTTGCCGGTGCGGGCCGAGAGGAGGGCGGCCTCGTTGATCAGGTTGGAGAGGTCAGCGCCGGTGAAGCCGGGCGTCTGGCCGGCGAGCGCGTCGATGTCGATCACCTTCGCCAGCGGCTTGCCGCGGGTGTGGACTTCGAGGATCCTCGCGCGGCCCTTGCGGTCGGGGCGGTCGACGGCGATCTGGCGGTCGAAGCGCCCGGGGCGCAGCAGCGCGGGGTCGAGGATGTCGGGCCGGTTGGTGGCCGCGATCATGATGATGTTGTCCTTCGCCTCGAACCCGTCCATCTCGACCAGCAGCTGGTTGAGCGTCTGCTCGCGCTCGTCGTGGCCGCCGCCGAGGCCCGCGCCGCGGTGGCGCCCGACGGCGTCGATCTCGTCCATGAAGATGATGCAGGGAGAATTTTGCTTGGCCTGCTCGAACAGGTCGCGCACGCGCGAGGCGCCGACGCCGACGAACATCTCCACGAAGTCCGAGCCGGAGATCGAGAAGAACGGCACGCCCGCCTCGCCGGCGACGGCGCGCGCGAGCAGCGTCTTGCCGGTGCCCGGCGGCCCGTACAGCAGCACGCCCGTGGGGATGCGCGCGCCGAGCGCCTGGAACTTCTTCGGGTTCTCCAGGAACTCCTTGATCTCGTGCAACTCCTCGACCGCCTCGTCCACGCCGGCGACGTCGCGGAAGGTGATCTTCGGCGAGTCGGCGGAGAGGCGCTTCGCACGGGACTTGCCGAACGACATCACCTTCGAGCCCCCGCCCTGAATCTGGTTGAGCAGGAAGATCCAGATGAAGACGAAGATCAGGATCGGCAGCACCGTGACGAGCAGCGACAGGATCACGCTGCTCTTGTTGGGTTCGGTCGTATAGGTGACGCCGGCTTCCCTGAGCTCTTTCTTCAGTTCGGGCGTCGTCTGTTCGGTGTAGCCAAGTTCGAATTTGCCGTCGTCCTTGCGGGTGACTTCGAGGACGTTGCCCTTCGTCTTGAAGACGACCGACTTGACTTCGTGCTGCGGGATTTCTTTCGTGACGAGCGTGTATTCGTTGCGCGGCGGCCCATTGCTGGAGCCGCTCGGGAACAGTTTCATGACGAAGAACACCAGCACGACCACGATCAGGATCGGGAACGCGGCGCTCTTGAAGAAACGGCTCATAGCAAGATCTTTGGTGTCGGGGTGCCGTCTGACCCGATTGGCAGAAGAGGAACCCGGCTAGTCGGCCTTCGGCTGACTACGCCACCCTCTAAGACGGCCACCAGCCGACTAGCGTACCACGAAGGTTCGGATTTTCCGGGGTTCCAGAGGGCCCTGGCGTGCCTCACGACAGCTCCAACGCCGCCACGAAGGGAAGGTTGCGGTGGCGCTCGGCGTAGTCGAGGCCGTAGCCGATCACGAAGCGGTCGGGGATCTCGAAACCGACGTAGCGGGTCGGCTGGCCGAAACGAGGACCGATTGGGGAGACACTCGCTCCGCCGAAGTCGGGGGACGCTTGCCCTTGGCAAGCATCCCCGCTTCGGCCAGCATCCCCAAATCGGCCAGCGTCGGAGGCGCGTGTCTCCCGGCTTCGGTTGACCTTGCGGCGCGCGGGCTTCATCAGCAGCGCGCACACCTCGAGCGTCCGGGGATCGCGCGACCCAAGATTGCGCAGCAGGTACTGCAGCGTCAGGCCCGAGTCCACGATGTCCTCCACGATCAGCACATCCCGGTCATCGATCGCGGCGTCGAGATCCTTGAGGATGCGCACGACCCCGGAGGAGTCGGTGGCGGAGCCGTAGGAGGCGACCGCCATGAAATCGACCTCCACCGGGATCTCGATCAGGCGCATCAGGTCGGAGAGGAAGAACATCGCGCCCTTCAGCACCCCCACCAGCAGCAGCGGGCGGGCGATGCCGGCGTAGTCGCGCGATATCTCCCGCGCGAGCTCGGCGACACGCAGGCGCAGGCTCTCCGCGTCGACGAGCACCTCGCCGACCTCGGCAGCGTGATCGGGAGCGCCGCTCGGATGGGCGGGCGCGCCGCTCGGGTGTGCGGGCGCGCCGCTCGGGTGTGCGGGCGCGCCGCTCGGGTGTGCGGGCGCGCCGCTCGGGTGTGCGGGCGCGCCGCTCGGGTGTGCGGGCGCGCCGCTCGGGTGTGCGGGCGCGCCGCTCGGATGGGCAGGCGCGACGCGCTCCGGGGGCATGACGGCCACGCGGGGGAGTGTAGGGGCTCGGGTCTCAGGAGCGCGGAGGCAGCCTCACCATGCGCAGCCGGCCATCCTCGATCACGGCGCCCACAAGGCCGCCCACGTGCAGCTCCGCGCGCCCGCCGCGCTCGGCGAGGTCGAGGATCTCCCTCACGCGGGAGCCCGCCTGGGGCACGTACGTGCCGGCGGTCTGCTCGGCGAGGCGCACCACCACCAGACGCGCCAGCGCCGGCGGCAGATCCCGCAGCCGCTCGATCGCGACGCTCGGCTCGCCGCCGCGCTCGTGCAGGCCGCCTGCCGAAGCCGGGTGACACGCGCCTTCGGCGCTGGCCGATTTGGGGATGCGAGCGGAGCGAGTGTCTCCCCAATCGGTCCCCGTTTCGGCCAGCGCGGCAAAGTCGCGTTCGAGCTCCGCATCGACAAGCGCGTCGAGCACGACCGCCTCCTCGCGCAGCAGCCGGGCGGTGCGCAGCACGTTCTCCCGCGCCGCTGGGTGCACCGCGTCGAGCGCCGGCAGCAGGCGGTTGCGCACGCGCGCGCGCGCGTACTGCTCGCTGTCGTTGCTGGGGTCCTCCCGCCACGGCAGGCCGCGCGCGCGGCAGTAGGCGGCGGTCTGATCGCGCGTGAGCTCCAGCAGCGGGCGCACGAGGCGACCCTCGCGCGGCGACATCCCCAGCAGCGCCCGCCTACCGGGCGAGGCGGCGAGGCGGTAGAGGATCGTCTCGACCTGGTCGGTGGCGGTGTGTCCAGTGGCGATCAGGGTCTCGCCGCGGGCCACATCCCTCCCCGGCCGCTCGTCTACCGGCCGCACGTCGAGCTCATGCGCAAGGCGCCCCGCCTCGCCGTAGCGCACCTCGCGCGCCCACGCCTGCAGGTTGCCGGCGCCAGGAGGACGCTCGGCGCGCACGACCTCCAGCCCCACCACCCCCAGCCGCTCGCACAGCGCGCGGCAGTGGCGCTCCTCCTCGTCGGCCTCCGCTCGCAGCCCGTAGTTGACGTGCAGCGCACTGACCGCGCCGGCGCCGAGTAGCGCGACGGCCACATCGAGCAGGCAGACCGAGTCGCGCCCGCCGGAGAGCATCGCGAGCACGCGATGTCCGCCCCGCTCTCCAGACGGCAGCAGGCCGCCCGCCCGCACCCGCTCGAGCACTTCCTCGGAGGTCATGATCGCTGAGGATGCCCGATCGGCGACCAGGGCTGGGGCGATGTCATCCAAACATGCCTGGTAGTGGGTCAGGTTGGGTTGGTGGGTCAGGCTGGAAGTAGAGAGAGGATGTATAGCCATTGCAATAGGTTGGGGTGTTGAACAAAAATTGAAAGCCGTGCGCAATTGCTATCGGGTTCTGAATTTTTTATAACACCCCCCGCCCCTCTCTATAAATACTATCGCTATACTATGACCAAGCTTTCAGAGAAAGTGAGGCAACACACACTCAAACTGAGCCACTACCACATGCCTCTATACAACTTCACAAAATGAAGTGGTATAGGCCCAAAAAGTAGCTGCACAACCGGCCCAAAAGGTAGCTGCACAACCCGGAGCCGGGCGAGGAGGAAGCTCACCCCCCCGAGGCAAGAAACAGCTCGGTGGGCTCGGAGAAGCCCTTCAAGCCCACCTCCCCGATCAGCTTGAAGGCGAGGCCGTCGACGCCCTCGGCGAGGTCGACGACCGCGCGCGTCACCAGCACCTCTCCGCCGGCCGCGCGGGCGACCACGCGCGCGGCTTGGTTGACCTCGCGGCCGTAGTAGTCCCCATCGCGGTAGATCGCCTCGCCGTAGTGGACGCCTATGCGCGGCGGCGGCACCCCTGCGGGCGCGCGGGCCTGGAAGCCGACGGCCCAGCGCGTCAGCGCGACCGAGTCGGCGGCGACGATCATCACCTCGTCGCCGAGCGTCTTGAGCACGCGCGCGTCGATCGGCAGCGTGCGCTCGACCTCTTCCACGAAGCGCTCCACCGCGCTCACCGCCTGCTCGTCGCCCTGCTCCTCGGTGAGCCGGGTGTAGCCCGCCAGATCGGCGAACGCGATCGCCACGCGCAGGCGGCCCGCCTCGGGTTCCTGGGCGTCGATCGTTTCGGCCTCCATGTGGCCGATCACCTCCTGCTCGACGAAGTACGCCAGGAAGCGGCCGTGCACGAAGTTCATCAGCGGCGAGGTGAACGGCACCAGCTCGCGCGCGATGCCATCAATCTGCTCGCCGATCTCCCGGCCCGAGACGCCCTCGCGCATCAACGGCTCGTGGATGTACATGCGGAACAGCCGCACCTCGGTTTCGGCGATTTGGGCGAGCGCCTGACCGTAGACGCGGGCGATCTGGATGAACGCCACCTCGGGCATGCCGGCCTCCAGCACGGCCGCCACGTACTTCAGCATCTCCAGGTCCTCGTCCGACATCGCCTCCACCGCCAGCGCGCTGAGGCCGAGCGCCACGAAGATCCGCTCGATCAGCTCGGGCGCGAGACCGGTCGCGCGCGCGGCCTGCCTGAGCGTGGGGCGACCGCCCGAGCCGGAGAGAAAATCCTCCACGTCCCCCAACGCCAGGCGCCCGCTGTCGCTGGCTTCGCGGATCTGCTCGAGCGTGTAGCCGCGCTCGCGCAGGCGCGCGACGATTCCCACCTGCCTCGCGGCGGGCGCGCTCCAGCTCCCGTTGTACTGGGGGATCAGCCCCTCGTTGACCCAGCGCCTCACCGTCCCCGGCGAGACGCTCGCACGGGCGGCGACCTGCGCCAGGGTCAGCCCGCTCGCCTCCGATGTTCCCATTGCGCGCAGTTTATGGTCCTCCTCCGGCGGTGGCGTGCGGACTCGTAAAGTTCTCGTCGATGACGCCGCGCAAGCCGATCCACCTGCGTCCGACGGCCGAGTTGGCCGAGCGCGTGCTGCTGCCCGGCGACCCCGGGCGGGCGCTGGCGCTGGCGCAGCTGCTGATCGAGGGGCCGCTGATGTTCAACCACCACCGCGGCCTGTGGGGCTACACCGGCCCGGCGATCGCCGACGGGAAGCCGCTGACGATCCAGAGCACCGGTATGGGCGGGCCCTCGGCGGCAATCGTGCTGCAGGAGCTCGTTGCGCTCGGTGTGCGGCGCGCGATCCGCGTGGGGACGTGCGGCGCGCTCGACGGCGGCCTTAAGCTCGGCGACCTGGTGGTGGCGCATGAGGCACTCGCCGCGGACGGAGCCAGCCGCAACCTGGGCGCGGGCGAGCGGATCGCCGCCGACCGCGGGCTGACGGCGGCGCTGGGGAGCGCGGCGGCGCGGCGGGGGAGCACGATCGTGAGCACAGACCTCTTCTACGAGCCCAACCACGACCGCGAGCTGGAGTGGCGTGCGGCGGGAGCAGTGGCCGTGGAGATGGAGGCGGCCACCCTGTTCGCGGTGGGGGCGCAGGCCGGGGTCCCCGTGGCGTGTGTGCTCACGGTGTCCAACGTGCTCGGCGAGGAGCCCGCGGAGCATCAGGAGCACATCGACGACGACGCGCTGCTGGCCTCGGCGCAGGCAATGGGCCGCGCGGCGGTCAGCGCGCTGGTTTAGGAGCTTTGGCCGCCAAGCGTTTGGGGGGCAGATCCTTTGGTGGCCGACCCCGCTTTGGTGGCCGACCCCGAGCGTTTGGGGGCAGATCCTTTGGTGGCCGACCCCGCTTTGGTGGCCGACCCCGAGCGTTTGGGGGCAGATCCTTTGGTGGCCGACCCCGCTTTGGTGGCCGACCCCGAGCGTTTGGGGGCAGATCCTTTGGTGGCCGACCCCGCTTTGGTGGCCGACCCCGAGCGTTTGGCAGCAGACCGCTTGGCGGCGGGCTGTTTGGCGGCGGCCGCCCGCTTCGATGCGGCGCCAGCCTCGGGTGCGGTGGCCGCGGTGGTTCTGGGATCGAGCTTGTTGGAGAGCGTCCGCAGCTGCTCCTCGATCGCCGCGAGGCGCGTCTCGATCGATGGACCGGAGAGGGTGCGGCCGATGCGGTGCACACCGTCCTCGATCCCCTCGAGCCGCTGCGAGATCGAGCGCAGGCGGCGGGTGAGCCGTTCGACGTCGGCCGCCGACGGCAGGTTGAGCGCCCCCATCGCGAGCTCCTGCGCCTGAGCGGCCTTCTCGCGCGCGTCGGAGGCACGACCGAGCGCGCCGTTCAACAGCGGATTGTCGAACAGCTCGGTGATCGCTTTGCCCAAGCGATCCTCCGTGCCGCCGGCGAGGCGCTCGCGCAAGCCCTTGGCTGATTCTGCGTCAGGCATCTGGCAAAGGATACGGTGCCGGGGTGGCCGAGCGGCTGTTCCTCTTCGTGCAGATGGAGTTCCCGTGGGAGCTGGGGCCGGCCGACGGCCGCTATCTGCTGCGCGCGGGAGCGGGCGAGGAGCCCGAGCGGGTGGTGATCCTGGAAACCGTCGGCGCCACACCTCGCCGCGGGCGGCTGGGAGCGCGCCGTCGCCCACCGGTGGAACCCGAGCCCGAGCCGACGACGGTGCCGAGCACCCGCGCGACCGTGATCGACCCCGTGTCGGTGTCGGCGGAGCTGCAGGCGCGCGCGTGGCTGGCGCAGCTGGACGCCGAGCGCGAGGCGCACGCGGCCGCGGCGACCCTCAACCGCCTGCTGTTCGCCCACCGCATCGCCACCGCCGACCCCCACGTGCGCGAGCTCTCCCCCACGCAGGCGCTGGCGACCCGTGTGGGCTGGGGCGAGGGCGAGCAGGTCGCCTACGGACAGTGGTTGCACGCGCGGGAACTGCGCTTCCGTGAGCATCGGGCGCGGCGCTCGGCGGCGCTGCGCCCGCAGGAGCGCTTCGCCGCGCTGCTGGGCGCGCGCGAAGCGCCGCTGCTGTGCGAGGAGCTCACTCTGCGCGCCCACCTCGACCTCGACCAGGGTCGCCTCGCGCACGCCGCGATCGAGCTCGACCAGGCGTACGGCGCCGCGCTGCTGGAGCTGCCTGCGGAGGACCGCCCCGACCTCGCCGATCGGATCGCCGAGCTGGAGCAGCTGCGCCCCGGCGTGAGCGCCACTGCGCGCGCTGCGCTCGGGGGGGAGGACGAGCCCGGCGCAGCGGGGCTCGACGGGGATGCACTGCGTCACGCACTCACGCGGCTGGAGGCGGCACTGCGCGCGCGCACCGCGGCGGGGCTCGTAGAGTGAAGGGCACAGTGGACCCCACCACCACAGCCCTCGGCACCTGGAGCGGCGGGCGCTTCATGCACTTCGGCGAGCCGGTGGAGGAGGGGCGCCTGCAGGCGCTGCTACAACCAGGCGCGGGGATCGACACGGTGATCACCGCGGACGTGTACGGGGAGGGTGCGGCCGACCGACTGCTGGGCCAGGCGCTGCGCGGCGTCGAGCGCGACAGCTACTGCCTGGTGGGGGCGATCGGGCACGACTTCTACACCGGCGAGCGTGAAGGCGCGAAAGGCTTTCCGCGCTTCACCGACCCGCGGCTGCGCGGGGAGGACGAGTACGCGTCGTACATCCGGATGGCGACCGAGCGCAGCCTGGAGCGCATCGGCGCCGAGCGATTCGACCTTCTGTTGCTGCACAACCCCGACCGCACGGGGTACACGAGCGCCGCGGTGTGGGAGGGGATGCAGGCCGTACGCGACGCCGGCCTCACGCGGCTGTTGGGCGTGGCGCCTGGCCCCGCCAACGGATTCACGCTCGATCTGATCGACTGCATCGAGCGCTTCGGCGAGCTGATCGACTGGGGGATGATCATCTTCGGCCCGCTGGAGCCGTGGCCGGGGACGCTGGTGCTCGACGCCGCCGCCGCGCACGGGGTGAGCCTGATCGCGCGCGTGGTGGACTACGGGGGCCTGTTCCACGACGACGTGCTGCCCGGCCACCGGTTCGCCGCCTACGACCACCGCAAGTTCCGACCCGAGGGCTGGGTCGAGGAGGGGCGCGAGACGCTCGAATGGATGCGCCCCTATGCCGCCCGTCACGGCCTGACGATGCTGCAGCTGGCCTGCCAGTGGGTCCTCGCGCACCCCCCCGTTCGCTGCGTGGCGCCCACCCTGATCCAGGAGGCGGCGGCTTCTGATGGGGGGGGAGGAGGAGGAGGGCGGCGGGGCTCGCAACTCACTCCTCGCCCGATCGAGGACAAGCGGGCGGAGCTGGCGGCGCTGAGCACCCTGCGATCGACCCCGGACGCTCACCTCAGCGACGACGAGGTGACGGCGCTGCGCGCGAGGGGCGACAACGCCGGCTGCATGGCGCTGAAGGGCGCCAACCCCGACTTCGAGGGCGAGCCGCAGCCCGATCGCTGGCCGCTCACCGGCGAGCTGGCGGAGTTGGCGGAGCGCTGGCGGATCGAGCCCGCGCGCGACCTCAGCTACTTGTCGTAAACCTCCGGCCGTCGGGCACGTAGCAGGCAGGTTTGCAGACAGACCAGCGTCTGCATCGAGTCGTCCGTCGCGTTGACTAAAAGTGTTCTTGTGTCCAAGGATTCCGAGACACTGCCAGCAGAAGAGCAGAAAACCCCGGTCTGGCAGACCGCCATCGGGGTAGGGGTGCTGACTGCCCTTGTCGTGGCGGCTGTGCTGGCGGTCGTCCAGATCTATCCGCACAAGCTGCCGACCACCGCAAACCCGAGCTTCGTAGACAACATCTTCGACAGTCGGGTCGTCATTTTGGGCGTGCGTGTAGCCCTCATTTTTGCGGCGGGCTACATCGTGATCTCCGTCGTGGGACTGATCGTTGCGCGCCGATGGCTCTCTCAGCTTGGGCCATTCAAGGCCTCAGATCCAATCGCTCGACTCGACAACAACGCCCAGTTATTGGATAGCGGCCTTCAGGACGCTATCGATACGATCCAGGATCTCGAACAGCGCCTTGTCGAGAGCGACGAGAGTCTCGCCAAGGCGCAAACCGATATTGATGCTCTGGTTGCGCTGATCGATACGATAGAAGCCAAGAAGGAGGGCACTAATGCCACCAAAGGACCGAGCGAGACTCCAAAGCGACCGGCAGAAAATCGAGCGGACGCTTGAGCGTAACCAGGCTGCTCTGCAGACCTCACGGCAGAAGGCGGGCAAATACGCCCGCACTCTGACGAGTGCGGGCGCAGAAATCCGAAGCGCGCGAAGCGACCTCCGCAAAGCTGGCTACCTCAAATAGCGGCTCCTCTCAGGGGCCACCAGCGTCTGGCCCATCCCAAGCCAACCTAACCACCAGCGCGGCGAATCGTCACCGGGTGGGTGGGCCTTTGAACCGTGGCGCGCGTTTGCCCAGGAACGCGGCGATCCCCTCGCGCGCGTCGGCGCTCTGAAAGACCGTGGCGAAGGCGGCCTTCTCGGCGGCGATCCCTTCGTCGAGGTCGCCGGCCGCGGAGACGCGCTTGATCTGCTCGAGCGCCAGCGGCGCCTGACCGGCGAGCTTGCGCGCCCAGGAGAGCGCGGTGTCGAGCAGTTCGTGGTCGTCCACGATCGCGCTGGCGAGGCCGTACTCGTAGGCCTCCTCGGCGAGCAGCGGATCGCCGACGAGGTTCATCTCCAGCGCCTTGCTCTGGCCGACGAGGCGCGGCAGGCGCTGGGTGCCGCCGAAGCCGGGGATGATGCCGAGCTTGATCTCGGGCTGGCCGAACACGGCCGAGCGCGCGACGATCCGCAGGTCGCACGCCATCGCCAGCTCGCAGCCGCCGCCGAACGCGAGGCCGTTGACGGCGGCGATCGTGGCGATGCCCTCGCTGCCCAGCTCGCTGAACAGCGTGTGCGCGTCGTCGACCAGCTTGCGCCCGCCCGCCTCGTCCAGCTGCGTGAACGCCTTGATGTCGGCGCCGGCGCTGTACAGGAAGGGGTTGGAGGAGGCGATCACCAGCGCGCGGATCGGCGGTCGGGCGGCCTTCACGTGCGCCCACACCTTGCCCAGGTCTTCGATCACCGCCGGGGCGATCGCGTTCATCTGGCCGTTGGCCAGCCACGCGATCGCCACGGTCACGCCGCTGTCGGCGTCCGCTCCCGTGTCGTCCGCGCCGGCGGTGGCCCCGGCGCCGAGGTGGATCGTCTGCAGCTTGACCACCTGGGTGGACGGGGCCGAGTCGTCGGCGTCCGGCTGCGGGTAGGCGTAGAAGCCCTGGCCGCTCTTCTGCCCGAGGCGGCCCTGGGCGACCAGGCGGCGCAGGATCGTGGGCGGGGCGAAGCGCTCGCCGTGGCTCTCGCAGAGCGCCTCCAGGCGCTCGAGCACGGCATCCAAGCCCTCGGCGTCGGCAGCCATGAACGGCGGCAGGGTTCCGCGCCGCGGGTCCATGCCAGCGCCGGCCATCATCCCGAAGTCGATGTCGCGGTGGGTGGCGACGCCCTCCTCGAGCAGCAGGCAGGCCTCGATCAGCACCTTCGCGCGCAGCAGCTCCCCGAGCTCGCCCGCGTCGGGCTCGGCATCGCCGGGGATGTTGGGCTCGCCCTGCGGGTCGTAGCAGCCGTCGCCGCCGGTCTTCGCGCCGAGCTTGCCTTCGGCGACGAGCTTCTGCATCCCCTTGGAGATGAAGAAGCGCTCTTCGCCGTAGGACTCGGCGAGGTATTCGGCGACGTGCATCACGGTGTCGAGACCAAGCAGGCCGGTGAGGAAGTAGGGGCCGAGCGGCAGGCCGCCGCCCTGCGCCAGGCCCTCGTCGATCAGCTTGATCGAGAGCCCCTTGGCCTCCTGCTCGCGCCAGATCTCCGAGATGCCGGAGTTGAGGATGCGGTTGACGACGAAGCCCGGCGCCTCGGCGCAGACGATCGGCTGCTTGCGGATCCCCTGCGCGAACGTGACCGCCGCGGTGACTGTCTGCAGCGAGGTCTCGTCCCCTTCGATCACCTCGATCAGCGGCAGCACCGAGGCGGGGTAGAAGTAGTGGAAGCCGACCACCTTGTCGGGGCGCAGCGTCGCTTCGCCGATCTCGGTGATCGACAGCGAGGAGGTGTTGGAGGCGAGGATCGCGTGCCCGGGCGTGGCCGCGTCGAGCTCGGCAAACACCGCGTGCTTGATCTCCATCCGCTCGGGCACGGCCTCGATCACGAAGTCCACGTCGCCGAAGCTGGCGTAGGAGGTCGTGCCCTCGATGCGCCCGAGGACCTCCGCGATCTGCGCATCGCCCTGCTCGGCGGTGAGCTTGCCGCGCTCCACGAGCTTGCCGACCTGCCCGGCGGTCACTCCCCGCGCCTCGTCGATGCCGGCCTGCACGAGATCCTCGCTGATGTCCTTGAGCACGACCGGGAACCCGGCGGCGGCGATCGTCTGCGCGATCTGCCCCCCCATCGTCCCCGCGCCCACCACCGCTGCCTTGAACACGAACATGCCGGCCTCCTCGTCTCCCGCGGGATCGCTTTCTCGTCTAGTCCGACGCGGGAGCCTAGCGAGTGGCCAGCGCATCGTCTTGCCCGCCCGGGGGTTACAGCGTGCGAATGGGGGGTATTCGGCGAAGTGAAAGGCAGGTGTGCATATGCGTAGCGAGCAAACTGATTTGGATGGCCGGCCCCCCTCCGGGGCCGGGGGGCGGCGTTCGCATGGCGGGACCGCGGTCGCTGGATGCCTACAAGGCAAGACGCCGATCGCTGGATACCCGCACCATGAGGCGCAAACGCACGCGGGTGCGCGGGTGGCGCACGGCCGCCGCCGGCTGACGCTGGCGGTGGGCCTCGCGATGTGTCTCGGAAACCTGGCCCTGCTCGGTCCGCCGGCGGCAGCTGGAGCGGTTTCGATCCCGGGCATTGCCACCGGCGCGGCGGCGAGCGTGAGCTACGGCACGGCCACGCTGACCGGGTTGGTCAACCCGCACGGGAGCAACACCTCCTACTACTTTCAGTACGGACCCACCAGGGCGTATGGCGCCCAGACGCCGCTCGCCGACGCGGGCGCGGGCACGAGCACGGTGAAAGTCGCAGTCCCGGTGAGCGGGTTGCTGGCGCTCACCACCTACCACTACCGCCTGATCGCGGTCAACGCCGGCGGCGCGGCGACGGGGGACGACAAAGCCTTCAAAACCGCCAAGGTGCCGCTCTCGCTGGCGATCACCGCTGGGCCCAACCCGACGATCTTCGGGGGCATTGCCACGATCCAGGGCACGCTGTCGGGCACCGGCAACGGCAACGTGGCAGTGGTGCTGCAGGCCAACCCCTTCCCCTACACACAGGGCTTCGCGACGGTCGGCAACCCCGAGCTGACGAGCGCCACCGGCGGCTTCTCATTCCCGTTCGTGGGCCTCACCGAGGCAACGAAGTTCCGCGTGGTCACGACCACCACCAAACCGGTCGTCGTCAGCTCGGAAGCGATCGAGAGCGTCGCCGTGAAGGTGGAAGCCCACGTGGGGCGCACGCACAGGCGCCACCACGCACGCATCTACGGCACCGTGAGCCCCGCGATCGATGGCATGGAAGTCGGGATCATGCACGTCGTCGGCGGGCACGAAGTGCTGGTGGCGGGCACCGTCCTGCACCACAACAACGCCACCAGCTCGCGCTTCAGCCGCGTGATCCGCGTCAAGCGGCGGGGGCTGTACCGCGTGTTTGTGAAGGTGACCAACGGCGCCCAGGTCTCCAACTACAGCCAGCCGCTGTTCATCCGCTGAGGCGTTTCATCCGTATCGATAGTCGTGGGGCATGGATGCCCCACGCCCCACGCGTCGGCCCTCGCGCCGCGGCGCGCGGACGCTCCCAAGATCTCCCCGCCTGACGCTCCCTACGCGGCGACCGTCTCCGCGGCCTCGATCCGCCGCGGCAGCAGCGTCTCGCGGGCGATGACCAGGCGCTGGATCTGCGAGGTGCCCTCGTACAGCTGCATGATCTTCGCGTCGCGGAACAGCTTCTCGACGGGGTAGTCCTTGATGAAGCCATACCCACCGTAGATCTGCACGGCGTCGGTGGCAACCTTCATCGCGGCGTCCGCGGCGAAGCGCTTGGCGTGCGATGACACGAGCGTGTTGCGTTCGCCGTTGTCGAGCATCGCCGCCGACTTCCACGTCAGCAGGCGCGCCGCCTCGACGTCGGTGGCCATGTCGGCGATCATGAACTGCACGCCCTGGTGCATCGCGATCGGCACGCCGAACTGGACGCGTTCCTTGGAGTACTCGATCGCGAACTCGAGCGCCGCGCGCGCGATCCCGGTCGCCATCGCCGCCACGCCGGGGCGGGTGCGGTCGAGCGTCATCATCGCGAGCTTGAAACCGTGATTCTCCTCGCCCAGCAGGTTCTCGGCGGGGACCTCGACGTCGTTGAAGGTGATCGTCGCGGTGTTGGAGGCGCGCTGGCCGAGCTTGTCCTCCTTCTTGTCGACGACGACGCCCCACTCGCGCTCGACCACGAACGCGGAGATGCCGCGGTGGCCGGCCTCCTTGTCGGTCTTTGCATACACGGTGAAGTAGTCGGCGTGGCCGCCGTTGGTGATGAAGCACTTCGAGCCGTTCAGCACGTACTTGTCGCCCCGTTTGACGGCGCTCGTGCGCATCCCCGACACGTCGCTGCCGGCGTCGGGCTCGGTCAGGCAGAACGACACCAGCTTGAGCTCCTCGGTGACGGCGCCCAGGTACTTTTTCTTGATCTCCTCGCTGCCGCCGAGCACGATCGGGGCGGTCGCCAGGCCGTTGCAGCCGAGCGTCGTCTGGATCCCCGAGCAGCCCCACGAGAGCTCCTCCTCGATCAGGCAGCCGTCGAGGTAGCCGAGGCCGGGGCCGCCGTACTCCTCGGGGACGTGGGTGTTCATCAGCCCCACCTCCCACGCCTTCTGCAGGATCTCCTGCGGCCAGGTGCCCTCCTTGTCGTACTCCCAGGCGACCGGGCGAATCTCCTTCTCGGCGAAGTCGTGCGCCAGCTCGCGCAGGTTCTTCTGCTCGTCGGTGAGCGTGAAATCAACCATGTTCTGTGGCTCCTCGGGCTGGCGCGGGGCGGGCCTCCCGGCTGGGCGATCCGTTCGCCGCGCGAAGTAGATTGACTGGTCAGTCAACGCTGACTTGAGGGAGGGTAGCGGAGCGCGCGCCTTTGCGCCACAATTCCACGATGCA